>JAMDYG010000001.1 GCA_024160085.1 Serratia symbiotica
CAATATTTCACCATTGAGCTTGCCGTTATTGATTTTACCAAATAAAACCCATGTTTTACTCTGATCCAGTTTCGGTGATTTACACCACCACATCATCAGGGTTGTAATACCTGTACGGTATTTGCGAGCCAGCCAGTGAGCAAGTTTCCAGAACACCACTCGGTCGATATAGCTGAACACTTTAGCTTTAAAATCAATGAACTGATAGAATGTATCCCAGCCTTTCAGTTTCCGGTTGAGCACCTCAGACGTATCGATTTTGCTTTAGCTGTCATTGCCTGATAACAGTGCTGTCAGTGCCATCAGCGATGCTGCGAAGTTTCTGGCCTTATCGTGTGGGATTTATCGACACCACCCGCATATCGCCGTAACGGACTGCATTTGCGGATGATCCGATGGCCCAGAAAGATAAAACAGTCATTGACATGGGTGATTTTAGTCTTGTTCATGTTCAGCCTGTGCTTTACTCCCTTGATGATGAGCACGAAGTCATCAGCATAGCGGTAGTATAATCCATGGCGAATTTCCATTGCCAGTTTTCTCTGACCGCAGTACCTCGGCCTCGCTGGATACTGTTATTCCAGTACTATCGATCCTTTCTGGCTTTCCTGCTCTGGTAGCATTTATGCAGATACTGATCGAATTGATTCAGCATGATATTCGACAGCAATGGCGATATCACGACTCCCTACGGTACACCTCCACTGGCGGCCCGAAAGAGTCTGATATCAATATGGCCTGCCTTGATTGTTTTACAGCAGAACCATGAAACGTGAGTCACTAATTCTTCAGCGTACGGCTTTCATCAGCAGACGATGATGCATTGTGTCGAAGTAGCTGGACAAATCTCCTTCAATAACCCAGCGTCCTCGGGTTTCCCCACAGTCAGTGAGCTGTAATTTCACCGTGCGGAGGATCTCGCGTGGTAAACGCTGCATTCAGGCAGGAAGCCATACGAGAGCGTATGAAAAGAAAATCATTCTCCTAGAATCGGCTCCATCGTCATCTACATTGCCCGCTGAATAAGACGATCCCGTAACGCGGGGACACCCAGCGGTCGCTGTTTGCCCTTGCTTTTAAGGATGTAAAACCGTATGGCTGGAAGGGTCAGGTAGTGACCAGAGAGAAGCTATTTTCTGAGTATTGACAGTTCAACAGCTATTCTGGCCTGTAGTTTTGCTTTGTTCACGCCATCAACGCCGGGGGTGTGCGCCCCCTTTGATGAGAGCGTGATCCGCGCCGCTTCAGCCAGCCATTTTGGTTGTGTTATAAGATGCAGCAGCCGTTCAATCCGTCTGGACGGTTCAGTTACTGCTCATGTGGCAAGCTTGCGTTACATTTCGCTGATTATTAAAGGTCTTCACCTCATTAGGTCAGTTAATTCACATCGCAAACACATTTAAACTGCTTCCCCTCGCCATGTAATTGGCTGTCCCCATTGCAGACTACTACGAAAGCTCCGCAAGCCAGCACGTCATCGTGGCCATGACCCCATTAATATCCGTCACTGACCTTCCCCGGTTCACCTATCTGGACTCAGACATACTGGGGAGGCTGCACATCGCACTCTTTACCCTTCCTTGCCTCAAGTTGGCAGAAGTCAGCAGCCCGAGAGTGATGGGTGCTGCTGTCCCTGTGTTTTGCTTGCATGTCAAAACATCTTTGACTGACCGTGCACACCTGTCACTGACAGTCCCTTTTGCACGGCCTGACATATCACCTAGGCCTTGGTGACGTTTTCAACCCACAGAGGCAGATTAACGGGTTCATGTTCTTCAGCTTTTCAGTACTTAACCTTGAGGATCATCTTGGCTTAGTGATCTGGCCTCAATCCCCGTTGTCAGCGGGTTACATCACCCTGCAGGCATGACGCAGGCCACCTCCGCTCAGGTTCTCCATCGTCACACCCGGTGGGATTGTTTGACTTCTCGTCATGAGTTACCGGCTCAATATTCCAGATAGACTCGTAGTTCATTTAAGCATCCGTGCTTGTCCTAGACTACGGGTACACTATATACGTGACATCGCCACACCACACCATACCTGATCCGGCTTTGGTAGGCGCTGCTGACCGCAGCCCGAAATAATCAAAACGTGAAGACAAGCTGCGCCATAGCTGCGATGGGTGCCGGCCATGCCGGTAAAATCTAGATGGACGACATTGAAGGGGGAAGATCCCTATGCCGGCAATGAACATGTTGTGGTCACTATTGCGCATATTGGCGCGATAGCCAGCACGCAGTTGTGCCCAGTCCCAGGCGTTGAGTTCGGCACCTACTCCGGCATGTCAGGCTTTTTCATCCGAGGAAAAGCCGCTGGACGGGGTCATGTCAATGTCTGTCGCTAGTGTGATGAAGCCGTTGCTCCATGCCGTGCCAGCGGTTGCCTGCGGGCGTATCTGAAAAGGTGTATTTCAGACTGTTAACCTTGCGTATCTCCACGTTCCGTGAGACCAGTTTCGCCCGGTCAGGCCCACCGTCCATTCCAGTGTTAGTTGCTCGAAGAAGCCGACGTCCACGTTGCCGCCCCTTTCGGAGTGCTTCCATTCGTCGATGTGAAAATCAGAGGGGCTATAATGGCTAATGTACTCGTTGTAGTTCCACGTATCTACGCGCTGGAGTTTTGGCGTGATACCTATGGACACTGGTGTACCGGCAAGGGTTAACGGATATGCCAGCGCCAGACCATATTCACTGACCAGCGCGAACACACCATCAGCACGTGACGTCAGTGGGTTAAGATTATCCTGAGTGGGATAGAGAATGCCGGTCTGCGCGGCATCGAGATAGGCAAGGTCATGGCTGGTAACCAGCGCGCGTGCTTTTGCCTGTCCCCAGCCTTTGACGACCAGGGCAAAGGGCAGAGAGTCATTTGGGATGGCAACCACCGTAGATACGCCCGTGCTGGCACGGGCGCTGTAGCCAGAAACGTCCAGTAGGGCTTTTTTGAGGGGGCGATCTGTGCTGAGCTGTTACCGCTGTCTGCCGGATCACTGAACCGGCTCCAGGTGTCCTTCACCTAGTTCAGTCTGTCCTGTAGGTTATCTAGATTCCTGTAGGTTATCCAGATCACTGACGTGTACGCCTACACCCGGCAGAATGACGCCCACGTGGTCGTGGGTATTGTGACAGGTCATCAGCACGGGGTTTACCAGAGCTGCTACAGCATATCCGGATGATGCCTGCCATACCAGTGCCTCCCATAGCATCGTTACGCGCTTCCGTCCAGGTAGTGGCGCATGCAAGGCTGGAACGGAAATGGTTACCAGAGCCAGAGTGAGACTGCGTGTAATCATTGTAATGTTCATCATTTATTTCCTTTTAGTAGTGATGTTTTCAGGAAAAATAAATCCCTGATGCTGACGCGCCAATAAATCTGGATGTTGGGTTTTATGTTTAAAAATGGATGTCTTTCTTACTATATATGGCGGCTTATTTTATTACGGTAGTCTTCCCATTCCGGTGAAAGATAAAACTCGCTGTTCAAAATACCTTTCATGTCGTCCACGCCCCAACAGTTAACTACTTCTCTATTTTCTGAAAAAACACAGTAATTATTCAGTGCTATGAAAACAGAAACAGGTATTTCACGGCCGCCGGCAAGCGTTGATAAAAGGTGTTCGGGAGCCAGTAGGGTATTGACAGCACCCAGCCGTGCCGCCTTTCTAATTGTTTCACAGAAAGGCAGAAACGCATCTATACTTTTATTCTCTCACTTTGCATTGCGCATGACGCCGGTGAAATAAATCACCCGGAGGTTAATTCCGTTAACCTTCTTCAGGCGGCTCATGAAGACAATAATATCGTCCTTGTGGCTGATAGTTCCGCACATTGACGGGGGCTTTCCCGGCGCACCAGGTTTATGGTGGGAGCGGTTATATTGCTGTCCGAAGAAAGCTAGTAAGCAACCTCAGACCAACGGGTCAGCATGACCGGCCTTACTGGATGGTCATCGGTGCCGTTAAGCCAGTCCGGGGAGATGCTAAACAAGGCGGTGATATGACCGATAACTGGTGTAGTCAGGTAATTCAGCACGCTAACCCCCATGTTCATATCAGCCAGAAGCGTAGCCACGTTTGTCAGGCTAAGCCTGTGTGCGTCCATCAACTGCCAGAAACGGTCATGCATATGCGTAACGGTGGCTTGGCGTGGGGTCAGTGTATGGAGCATGATCCCCTCGACCACCATGTTGATTAGCTTGGCGGCAGAAATCCCCAGATTGCGTGATACCCGCGTGATGAATTCCCGTGTAGCTGGACGAAAGCAGATAGCCATTGGCGTGCCGCCAGTCTTTTTACCGTCGGAAAACTGACGAACCCATTGCTGCATTTCAGTATCCTGCTCCAGCACAATACGCGAGAGAGGCGTTGTCATGTTTTTATGGCTCATAAAGCCCATAGTTGTTGGCTAATGCCATGATTAGATTTAAATCATGCTCATTTGTAGCCGCTGTAATTACGTTACCTGTATCGGCAGTGCATGTATAACAGAGAAATTCGATCGTTCAGATCGATTACTCGCATGTATCCAGTATGTAGAGTCACTGTTGCCGGTGACAGCCGAAATTATTTTCCCGCATCAGAAGAATGATTGCGTATCACCATCACGGGCCACTGCGTACGGGCATGGCTGCGCCAGCGCCACTGTCTGAAGAGGATTTTCAACCGCATCACCACCGCCCTGGATACCGGAGAGAACGGGACGTTGAACACCCTATGCCTGACCGGGCACGCGTTTTCCGTAGGTAGGCCAGCAGTCGCTGCACACGGCTGCCGGTTAGTAGGTGAGAAGAGACAATAACGGTGTGGTTATCTGCCTGTGCTCGATATATTGAGGCATTGACGCTGCACCAGAACGGTGCGGAGCTGCTCAGGCGTCAGGTTCTGTGGTGGGCTGCCAGGGGTCCTGAGCGGTATAGACATGGCTGATAATCCCGGAAAGGGCGAACCAGAAGAGGAGTGCGGCCACGATAATGCACTGCTGCATGAGATTCACTCCCTGATAGTGCGAAAAAATAAAATGAGATTGGCAGGAGAGCATCACGCCAGCATCTTGGTAGCCGGAAAATCTGAAGCCGTGCCTGAAATTTTATACAAGCGGGATTTGTAGAGCCGGCTGTTCCGGGTTTTCCGTTGCAAATATGATGGGGGCTTTTAACATAACGTCATTTTATACGGGCAGAATGCCAACGGAGGTGAGCGTGCGTGGGCTGAACTGTTTAAAAGGAAGAGGTAGACTGAATAGAAAGACAGATGCTCAGGCACAGTCTGTACACGCCCACGTGGTGTCTGATGAGGGATTTCGCCCGGCACGGGCGGAAGAATCGCTATTACAGACGGGAGAGCGGTGGTATCTTGGTCTGAGCGTGCCCGGGGGAATATGGCGGGTGCGGCCAAAGGAACCGGGATCCGGGACGCAGAATGGGATGTATGTGGCAGTCAGGCTGATGCCGGAGGCGGGGCTGATATGGTTTCAACGCTAGCCCGCCCTGTCGTCCGACAGCCTGCTGATGTTTCTGTCCGGACGTCGTGCTGAAGCAGGGATGCTAAGCAGCATTATCAGCGAAGCGCGAAATAGGTGAGGTATGCCTGTTACTGCGGTTTTATCTGCGCCGTCCCCCCTCATGCGAGCGTGCATGCGGGGCCAAAAAATAACCCCATCACCCCAAAATTATATGAAACTAATGCGCCGTCATTGTCCAGTGTCAGCAGTGCTTTGGCACCTCTAGGGCCAATTATTTCTGACGTATCACCCTATACTCCCACCCCGTAAAATGAAGCGTCTCCAGCGCTAGCGATGAAAGTTCAACCGCCACTGAAACTGGCGTCAGCATTGTTAAATAATGAGGTAGTCTCCCCCGCAGACAATGACAGTCCTCCCGTTGATGGGACAGATGGGGGAGAGTTCTATACCGGAAGTCTCCTGTCAATACTGGATCTGATGGCAGAAGGAAAGCCGCTTATGCCATCTAATGCAGTCGCCTGGGTAATGAAAAACGGGTGGGGGGTGGAAACAGGTATTAGTGAATTGTTTCTGGCCTGGCTACAGGACAGCATTGAGGACGATACGTTGTCCATCAATGAGAAGGACAGCGTGCTGCACGTCCTGGCATAGTTTGTTTTTCTGGTATCCCCAGCTTGTTTTACTGCTATACCGCAACGGTGTGAGACGGTGTGGCAGATAAAGACAGGCTGCAAAAAATTTTGAGTCTCTGGGCATACATAATTCACGAAATGGTAAGGGGCTGTTTCATTACCATCAATAAGACACACCAGATAAAAGCGGTCGTTTTACCAAAATGTCAGGCTACATGATCAACGCTGACATTATTTTTAAAAAAGGTTGCTGTCCAGCAGGCAGTATATGGCTTTCAGCGAAAAAATAATGCTCTTTGCATGAGTGAATAAAACGAAGTCTTTATGATGGATTATGTTTCATTTTATGATGTTCTGGATGATTATTTTATCAGTAAAGGTCTACGACCAGCGTATGAATGGAGTTACATAAAAGTTGTTAGGACATTTATTGAATTGCGGGGAAGACATCTATCCAGAAAATATTACTCGGATGGATGTTCTGAGATGGCGGCGTCATATAATTACTGAAAAGGGTTTGAGTAAGCAAATCTTAAATAATAAAGTTGCTCATATGCATGCCATCTTTAATCACACTATCAAATATAAACTTATTTCAGAAAGAGAGAATCCATTCAAGCTTGTTGTTGTTAAACCTGATATTAAACGTAAAAAACACTAGCTAACGAGCAGATAAATAAAATTTATCTAGTGATAGAAAGAAAAATTATGGGGGAGCAGTCAGGGATCAATGACTATAGGCCTAATGCTCTTAAACCTGCGTGGTTTTGGATGACAACCATTGATACCATGAGAGATATACCGGCTGCGCTAGAACCAACTGCTTTACATTCGTCTGTACGATATTGACTTGAAGAACGGGATTATAAATCTTCGCCTGGAGAGCTCAAAAAACCATCGTGAGCACCGTGTTCCAATTACTAACAGATTTAGGCCCCCATCTGGAGCATTTTTACCATTTATTAGTTAGAAAAGGTGCTAAAGCGGAAGACCAACTGTTTAATATCAATCATTTTAACCTGAAAAACGGGCTGGGCAAGAACATGGATCATCAGCCGTTAAGGGATTTTTTCAGAATACTGTCTAAGGAGTGTGGTTATGTCATCAGTCCACACCGTTTCAGGTATACGATCGCAACAGACATGATGAAAAGACTAGAAAGAAGCCTGAACGATGTACAGATGTTGTTGGGACATTCAAACCTGGTTGTAACGCTGGAATACGTTGAAGCAAACATCGACAGTATGCGTAGAAATCGGGAAGCAGCTCGCTTTCTGAGATTGAACTAAGTCAAATTAATAAGGGTTTAATAATCAAACGGGAAAAATCAGAGTTAATTTCTTTACAGAACGTTGACAAAGCGTAGCTGAAAAGGTAAATACTCGTAAATGAAATTGTTGGGATACGATAAATCTAGATGATGCCAGCACCATCCAGATTACCAGTCCCCAGACTCCCATATGAAGAATGAAATACCTCATTCTACACGATAGCTATCAGGAACTACTGTCACGCCCGTTAGGGGTATCATCCCATTACGACCAGGCTCTGAAGATGGTGCCCGAACTCGGAATCGAACCAAGGACGCGGGGATTTTCAATCCCCTGCTCTACCAACTGAGCTATCCGGGCAATAGGGCGTATTAAACCGTATTAGTCGGGAAGCGTCAACAGTTTTATGTGCTAAAAGTGTAAAAATGCATACGGTTGCTAGTTTTTCAGTCAAATAGCGTATGAATCATCGCTTTGGGCCTGTCAGGCATGATCCTTTCTCTCCGCTTAGCGCGCTGTTTATGCGGTACTACGCCCCATTTGCAAGACATATTAGGCTAGCCGTTTGGCTGCCAATACTTCAAGGATCTGGTACTTTACCCGTAGTTTTTTCAGGCAGCATTTCTATCTGCTGTGCTACCGTATCGGTGTCCATTTCGCGCAGCAGGACGCTAGGCTATCCTCATGCTGTATCTTTGCGTTGCATTCTGCTTTTTTCCATTCGGTTCCGTACTTATTGCCCCGTTTTTTTGCAAATGTGCGTTGAATGTTGGTGCATCCATAAATCCGGTAATTCGCTGGTTAGCCAGCTCTTGGCCAGTACCGTTAAAGAACAAAATAGTTGGTAACCCAATGACTCGCAGTCGTTTCAGCAACGCTGCTTGTTCGGCGTTATTGGCGGTCACGTTTACTTGTAGCAATACCACGTTAGCCAGCTTAGCCTGTACTACTGCATCGCTGAAGGTATATTTCTCGAACTCTTTGCAGGCCACACACCAGTCAGCGTATAGATCCAGCATCACTGGTTTGCCATGTGCCTTTTGCAGTGCTACCTCAAGTTGCTTGATGCTATTGATGTGGGTGAAATTCAGGTGAGCCTGATGAACTTTCTGCATGTTGTCAGTGCCGAAGACCCAATCCTGTAACGGTCTGGCGGTGATCACGGTTGCTGCCAACAGCAGGAGTTGCAGTGCCTGCACCCAGCCGCGTGAGGCTTTTAGGCTCAGGGTGAACGCCCATCCGAAGAACGCCAGGCCGAGTATGCTCCACAGGCGTAGTCCCCATACATCTCCGAGCACTCGTTCCATCAGGAATACAGGCAGCGCTAAGATCACAAAGCCGAAGCCCTCTTTCACATGCTGCATCCACGGCCCGCTACGTGGCAGTAGGCGGTTACCAAATAGGGTGACGATCACCAGTGGAATCCCCATTCCGAGTGCATACAAATACAGTGTGCCGCCGCCGGCCCACATGTTACCGCTTTGAGCGATATACAACAGGATGGCACTGAGAGGAGCAGTGGTGCAGGGAGAACAAATCAAGCCAGCTAGCGCGCCCATTAGGAACACACCAGTCAACGAGCCACCACACTGGGTGTTGCTCCAGTTTGCCAGCCGGGTTTGCAGCGCAGAAGGTAATTGCAACGAATACAACCCGAACATGGATAACGCTAAAGTGAAAAACAACACCGATAGGCCGATTAGCACGTAAGGGTGTTGCAGCGCAGCCTGAAATTGTAGCCCAGTAGCCGCGACTACCAGGCCCAACAGGGTATAGGTCAACGCCATGCCCTGCACATATACCACTGCCAGTGCCAGAATATGCCCGCTATTGTGCGGTCTTTCATAGCCAAGAATGATGCCGGAAATTAGTGGGTACATCGGTAGTACACAGGGGGTGAAAGCGATGCCTATGCCGATCAACAGTGCCCACAGCGGCGAGAACGGCAGGCTGGCCGGTTCTGTTTGAGCAGCGAGCGGCAAAGCAGTAACGGCATCCAGTGGGATAAGCCGTGTTTCCGGCGTATAGCAGAAGCCAGCTTCCGCACAGCCCTGATAGGTGATGCTCAGTCTGGCATTGTATGCCGCCTGCTTTAGTGGAATGCTTAGGTTAAGTTGTTGTTTGAAAATTGCGACTTCCCCAAAGAACTCATCCTTATGGCTTAGCCCTTCTGGCAGTGTGAAAGCCCCCAGCGTTACCTGCTGTGGCACTAGTTTGATTTGCTGGCGATAGAGATAATAGCCGGGGCGAATTTGCCAGTTCAGAGTTAGTTGGCGATCCTGCTGCTTAAAATCGAAGGCAAAAGCTTGATCAACGGGAACAAACTGGTTACCGCCATTTTGGCAGAACAACGAAGCTTGTGCCGCCTGCGGCAAGAAAAATAGGCTGCAAAGCAGCAAAATCAGTTTAATAATATGTTGATCCATAAAGGTAATCTTTATCTCCGGCTATCGATGGTAGCACCAGTAGTTCGCCTGTCTGGTACAGGCGGCGATGTAGTTTAGGGCGCAGAATCAGGCGTCTTGATGGCGATGATCGTGTTTGAATAACGTCCGCACGTCGTATTTTGCTCCCGTTCCCCGCCTTTACATCGTGTGGCAACGCGATGCAGGTATTCAGCACCACTGGTACCGCCAGTTGCTGAGCGTTGGCTTGGTCGGATACTGCGCTACAGAGTATGGTGATAGCTTCGCAATCTGGCATCTTCAGCCCTCTTATGGGATTGTGTGAGCACTATAACTTGAAGAGAGATTAGCTAGAAGCCAAGTTTATTCCCCGTGGGTAAATTTGGCTGCAGTGCTGCTGAACACCAAGCGCACAGGCACCTAGCAGCGAACTCAATACTGTCCAGCCTGGCACCTATTATATGGCCATGAGAATAAATGAGGATTGAACGTTAATTTTTGTGGGTGTAGGAAAATAAAAGGCGCGCTATCTAGCAGATTTAGCATGCTTTTTGGGTTACTAGCCTTTTCTGTTATTATTCATTTTCCTCTGTATAGTGTTTAGCTTTATATGATATGCCGGGTGCATCGAGTTCTCCACAGAGAAGATGTCATCTAGCTCGGCTTCGGTCAGAGCAGGCCGTGTTCCAGTACCACCTCTCGCACGCTTTTGCCGGTTTCTGCGTAGATTTTCCCAACGATGTCACCGTTGTAGTGGCCGATGAATGGGTTCAGATAGGTCACGATACCGATAGGGTTAAAGACATAGTACTCACACACTTCTTTATTTGCGGTTATGCCATTAATGCATTTTTCCAATAGGTTGTAGTAGCAGGCGTTGGTCAGGATATGGATCAACTCGAACATCGCCTGGCCGATCACTGGCTCCATCACGTTCAGTTGTAACTGACCCGCTTCTGCCGCCATGGTAATGCAAGTATTGTTGCCAATTACCTTGAAACATACTTGATTGACCACTTCCGGCACCTCCGGGTTGACCTTGGCCGGCATGATGGAGGAACCTGCCTGAAATTCTGGTAGGTTGATTTCGTTCAGGCCAGTGCGTGGGCCGGAAGAAAGTAGGCGCCGGTCGTTGCAGATCTTGGAAAGTTTGACCGCCAGGCATTTCAGCGCGCTGTGCATCATCACGTAGGAACTGCAGTCGGAGGTGGCTTCGATCAAGTATTCCGCCTGCACCACAGGCAGGACGCTAATCTCTACCAGTTTTTTCACCACCAGAGTCTAGTAGCCTTCCAGGGTGTTTAGCGCGGTGCCGATGGGGGTGGCACCTAAGTTCACTTCTAGCAACAGCTCCTCAGTGCGCCGCAGGTTACGGGTTTCTTAGTTCATCAGCACACTGAAGGCATGGAATTCTTAGCCCATGGTCATTGGCACTGTGTCCTGCGCAACTGGGTGAGCCCCATTTTCAAGATGGTTTTAAACTCTTTCGCCTTGCGGTCAAAACATTCGCGCAACTGGTTAATGGCATCGATCAGCTTTTGGTTGGAGGCGTAAACCGCGATGCGGAAACCGGTCGGATTAGGCATCGTTGGTAGATTGTCATTTATTGAGGTGATCGTTCAGGTTCAGGTATTGATATTCGCCTTTCTGGTGGCCCATCAATTCTATCCCAATGTTCGCTAGCAATTCGTTGGTGTTCGTGTTCAGATAAGTACCCGCACCGCCTTGGAATACGTCTACTGGGAACTGATCCATGCATTTACCCTTGTCTAGCACTTCATTATAGGCTTGGATGATGGTATCGGCGATAGTGCGTGGGATGGTTTTGAGTTCTTTATTTGCCATCGCTACCGCTTTTTTCACCATTACCGTGCCACGGACAAACTCAGAAACATCGCTGATATTACTGTTGCTGATATAAAAATTTTCAATTGCACATAGAGTGTTAATACCATAGTAGACTTCTGCGGATACTTCTCGTTTCCCTAATAGGTCTTCTTCGATATGAATGTTATTTGATATGAGAACCTTCTCTAATGATGTTATTGAATATTTTCAGGCTAAAGGCTATTAGAGATGCCGCCTAAATTTATGTTGCTAGGAGCTTTGGGAATGAAACGATTGACTACTACGCCTATCGTAGTCCAACATCATATGTTGGATAGGAATAAATGACTAAAGCTAGATCACCTTATGAGGCTTATAAGATCATGCTTTTCTTGTTCTGTGATCCCTTTCACGTTTGCTAACCTAAGTAATAAAAAAGGTTGTTAGTTGAAATAGGCAGCGGATATCCTGATTGTATTAATCAGTCTTGTACCAGCCGCCCTTTTCGCTTAGGCACCTCAGAGCTGTTACGCTCTATTTATCGATAGGAGAACCAGGTGAACTGGTTACCAATACTGCTAATATTTCTGCTTGCTTATATAGAAATATCCTTATTTATCAAGATTGCTGATGTACTTGGTGTGGCTTTTACCTTGTTGCTGGCGATCTTCACCTCATGCGTTGGCATTTCGCTGATGCGTAACCAAGGTATGAGAACCTTCGTACAAATGCAGCAAAAGTTATTTGCTGGTGAAAGCCCAGCGCTGGAAATAGTGAGAAGTGTCTCACTGGTGATCGCTAGCTTCTTGCTGATGATCCCAGGCTTTTTTACCGATTTTCTCGGACTACTATTGCTGCTACTACCGATACAGAAATTTCTGACTCTGAGGCTGATGCCACATCTGTCCGTTTACCGTTTTGGCGGTTTGGGACCAGGTGGTAACGCCGCCACTGGCAACACTTTTGATGGCGAATTCCAGCACAAAGGCGACGAGCGCTATAAGCATAATGGTGGCTAAAAATGCGGCTAAAACTGCGTTTTTTGTTTCAGTTGCTAAGGATGATCCTTAAAAGCGAAAATTTTTTTGATCGGCCCCTTGAAGGGGGATGGAATGCCCCCATCTTAAATTCCGCGTTGCCGGTGATAACAATAAACCCGGTGAACAACCCCAGATCCAATAAAAACCTTCTTACTTACAGGAGAGCGTTCAATGAGTATTCGTCCATTGCATGACCGTGTTATAGTCAAGCGCAAAGAAGTTGAGTCAAAATCTGCTGGAGGCATTGTTCTGACTGGCTCTGCAGCGGGTAAATCTACTCGTGGTGAAGTGGTAGCAGTTGGGAAAGGACGTGTGCTGGAAAGCGGAAACGTCCAACCGTTGGATGTAAAGGTTGGCGATACTGTGATTTTCAATGATGGCTACGGTGTGAAAGTAGAAAAGATCGACAATCAAGACTTGCTGATCATGTCTGAAAGCGACATTCTGGCAATTGTTGAAGCGTAATTGCGCTTTATCTTCTGAACTGAACAGAGTTGAAGGGAGGAAATACTAATGGCAGCTAAAGATGTAAAATTTGGCAATGATGCTCGTGTGAAAATGCTTCGCGGCGTAAATGTTCTCGCTGATGCAGTAAAAGTGACCTTAGGCCCGAAAGGTCGTAACGTAGTGCTGGATAAATCCTTCGGCGCTCCTACCATCACCAAAGATGGGGTATCCGTTGCGCGTGAAATCGAATTGGAAGACAAATTCGAGAATATGGGCGCGCAGATGGTGAAAGAAGTAGCTTCCAAAGCTAACGACGCTGCGGGCGACGGTACCACCACAGCAACAGTACTGGCACAATCTATCATCACCGAAGGCCTCAAGGCTGTTGCTTCTGGCATGAACCCGATGGATCTGAAGCGTGGCATCGACAAAGCAGTTGTTGCGGCGGTTGAAGAGCTTAAAAAACTGTCCGTACCTTGCTCTGACTCTAAAGCCATCACTCAGGTAGGCACCATCTCTGCAAACTCTGACGAAACCGTGGGTAAATTGATTGCAGAAGCGATGGAAAAAGTAGGTAAAGAAGGCGTTATCACTGTTGAAGAAGGCACCGGTCTGCAAGATGAACTGGATGTGGTAGAGGGTATGCAGTTTGACCGTGGTTACCTGTCTCCTTACTTCATCAACAAGCCGGAAACCGGTTCTGTAGAGTTGGAAAGTCCGTTCATTCTGTTGGCGGACAAAAAAATCTCCAACATCCGTGAAATGTTGCCGGTGTTGGAAGCCGTTGCGAAAGCCGGAAAACCACTGCTGATTATCGCTGAAGATGTTGAAGGCGAAGCACTGGCGACACTGGTAGTTAACACGATGCGTGGCATTGTGAAAGTTGCTGCGGTTAAGGCACCTGGCTTCGGCGATCGTCGTAAAGCCATGTTGCAGGATATTGCAACCCTGACAGGCAGTACGGTTATCTCTGAAGAGATCGGTCTTGAACTGGAAAAAACCACACTGGAAGACTTAGGCCAGGCTAAACGCGTGGTGATCAACAAAGACACTACCACCATCATTGATGGCGTGGGAGATGATGCGACAATCAAAGGACGCATTGCCCAGATCCGTCAACAGATCGAAGAAGCGACCTCTGATTACGATCGTGAAAAACTCCAGGAGCGCGTAGCTAAACTGGCTGGCGGCGTTGCCGTTATCAAAGTTGGTGCAGCGACTGAAGTTGAAATGAAAGAGAAGAAAGCCCGCGTTGAAGACGCCCTGCATGCAACCCGTGCTGCGGTAGAAGAAGGTGTGGTTGCTGGTGGTGGCGTTGCGCTGATCCGCGTAGCAGGTAAAATTAGCAGCCTGAAAGGCGACAACGAAGATCAGAATGTTGGTATTAAAGTTGCGCTGCGTGCTATGGAATCTCCAATGCGCCAGATAGTGATTAATGCCGGTGAAGAAGCTTCTGTGATCGCCAACAACGTGAAAGCGGGTGAAGGTAGCTACGGTTACAATGCTTACTCTGAAGAATATGGCGACATGATCGCGATGGGCATCCTGGACCCGACCAAAGTAACCCGTTATGCTCTGCAATATGCTGCTTCTGTGGCTGGTCTGATGATCACCACTGAATGCATGGTTACCGATCTGCCGAAAAGTGATGGGCCTGATTTAGGCGGCGGTGCCAGCGGAATGAGCGGTATGGGCGGTATGGGCGGTATGGGTGGCATGATGTAATATTCCCCACGCTTACGTGTGCTATAAAACCCCGGTCAACGGCGAAACTGACTGGCCGGGGTTAAATAAATAGTCACTCCACCCTGTGAGCAGTATGCTGACAGGGTGTTTTTCTTTCTACGGGGCATCATGCAAAATGTTATGCTCATTAGCTGGTAAACTGAAAAGTCATCAACGGTCACTTAAGGCGTTGGTCAAAAGTTTAGGCAACAGATGCTTAGGGGGGTGATGGCAATGTTTAAAATTTTTTATTAATTTTCAACATGAAATGGGGAATAAAATGCTTATTAAAGTCTTGCTGGGTATCTTGAACGTTTGTACTACTGGCAGGCTGCAGCACTTCTCATAAACTCACTACTGCAGGTCAGCAGATCACATTTACTAATAGCAAACTGGCGGCGGAATGCCAGTTACTTGGTGAAGTGACGGGTACTCAGAGCAATTGGTTGTCCGGTAACGGCGGTGAAGGTAGCTCAATACATGGTGTAGCTAACGATCTGCGTAACAAGGCAGCGTCCATGGGAGGCAATATGATCTACAGTGCCAGTATCCCGAGCCAGAACCTGCTAGCAAGTTTCGTTCCACTGGATAGCAAAATGGTTGGCCAAGTTTATAAATGCCCTTAATATGACTCAGATTTATGATAAACCCCAGATGATGTCTTTCTGGGGTTTATTTTTTTAATTAATGATATTTAATCTATGGATTTATCGTGCTCGGGTGATATGGTTAAATTATCGCCATCAGTTCTAGAAACACTTTGTTAGCAGTCTGAAAAAAATACCTAGGCATTTCTCTTTTTTTGCCTCTGAGGCGTACTTCAATCTTGTATTAGATGCAAGTCGAACGGCGTCTTACTCGGTTTGCCGCCCACTTCGCGCGTCAGGCGCGGCACTAGATAGCCAGAAACTTTGCCCAGCAGCGCCTGCATGATGGTGCGTGCTTCATCGTCGCTCACCATGAAGTGCGCTGCCCCCTGTACCTTGTCCAGCATGTGGATGTAGTAGGGCAGAATACCAGCATCAAATAGTGCGTTGCTTAGCGCCGCCAGCGTGTCGGCATCATCATTTATGCGACGCATTAGTACACTCTGGTTGAGTAGCGTCACCCCGGCCAGACGCAACTGTGCCATGGCCGCTTGCAGTTCGCGGTCAATCTCGTTGGCATGGTTGATATGGGTGACCATCAGCACCTGTAGACGCGATGCTGATAGCCATCGGCACAGTTCGGGTGTAATGCGTGCCGGGATCACTACCGGCAGGCGGGTATGAATACGCAGGCGCTTTAGGTGCGGGATAGCTACCAACTCGCCGATCAGCCAGCCCAACTCATGATCTTTCGCCATCAGCGGATCGCCGCCAGAGAAAATAATTTCATCCAGTTCTGGATGTTGGCGGATATAATCCTGCGCCTGACGCCAGTTAGCCTTGTTGCCCTGATTGTCCTTATACGGGAAATGGCGGCGGAAGCAGTAGCGACAGTTGATTGCACACCCTCCCTTGACTAGTAGCAGCGCGCGATTGCGGTATTTGTGCAACAGGCCAGGCACCACTACGCTGCACTGTTCATCCAGCGGATCAGTGGTGAAACCGGGGGCGTTGATGAATTCTTCTTTGGCAGTGAGCACCTGGCGCAGCAGCGGGTCATTAGCATCTCCGGGCCGCATGCGCGCAGCAAAAGCGCGCGGCACCCGCAGCGCGAACAGCCGACGGGCATCGCGCCCCTGTGACAGTTCTGAATGTGTACTCAATGACAAAAGCCGCAGTAATTCATCAGGATTGGTAATAACATCGGATAGTTGATGTAACCAATCTTCTCTATAAGCTGTATTTTGAGTTACAATATGTGCCATTTTTTGGCTAAGCTACCAGTTCAAATATTTAGAGGGCCATCATGGTGACTTATTCTAGCAACGATTTCCGTCCTGGTCTTAAAATCATGTTCGAGGGAGAACCTTACGCTGTCGAGTCAAGCGAGTTTGTTAAGCCTGGTAAAGGGCAGGCGTTTGCCCGCGTAAAAATGCGCCGTTTGTTGACTAGCACCCGCGTGGAAAAAACTTTTAAATCTACCGATTCTTGTGAAGGCGCAGATATTATTGATACCAACATGAACTACCTGTACAGCGACGGTGATTTCTATCACTTTATGCACCCTGATACTTTTGAGCAGCATCAGGTTGAAGTAAAAAACGTCTCTGATGCGGCAAAGTGGCTCCAGGATAATGCAGAATGTATTATCACTCTATGGAACGGCTATCCTATCGCTGTTCAGCCACCAAACTTTATCGAAGCAGAAATCACTGATACCGATCCAGGGCTGAAAGGTGATACTGCAGGTTCTGGTGGTAAGCCAGCAACCCTGAGTACCGGTGCTGTGGTTAAAGTGCCATTATTCGTACAGATTGGCGAAGTGGTTCGTGTTGACACCCGTTCTGGCGAGTACGTCTCTCGCGTTAAATAATCGTAAAGGCAGAGAGGAGCCACTGTGCTTCCTCTATTTTATCCCTGCCCGTTGCACGTTGGTAGACTCCGCATGATGGATAAAACTCTGTTAGCTGGCTCTATGGTCACCCTGTAATTACTGATGTTCCTTAGCGGTTTTAAGTAGGTTTCGCGGTTCTGGCGAGGATGTTTAGGCTATATCGCTTATAGCCAGCTAAGATCACTAGATATATACCCATCATACATAGAATTGCCTATGCGTGAGCTTTCTTCGCTCACACCCCAGGCGCTGACGGGTGTCAGCGCCTGGGGACGAATCTACCTCATCTCTGAGGTTCAGCCTGTGCACACGCAAGCGCTGTTCAAATCAGTTTCCAACCGATTTGTCACTGCGTTGCCGCCTTCCTGCCACTCGAATGATTTAGGGTATAGTTATGTCTTCAAGTCATACATAGCATGGTGGATGTGGTGCAGGCCACACCATAGCGGCTGAATGATCATCAGCAGTAGGAATAGGCGGACGATCAGGCTTTGGCAGAACGCTAGCACTCTTTCATAGCTCAGCTCTTCGACGGGGAACAGTTCCAACGGCAGCAGAATGCCGGCCAGTAACACTATGACTGGCGTGGCTATCGCACTCCACATGCCGCCAGAGCCGAACAATCCCCAAAAAATTGGTTCGTCAGAGCGTTCAAGTGCTTAATTTATCATATTTCCTCCGTATTACATCAGGGCCAAGGCCAGAATCATCACACTGACTACCAGGGTGACCGCCCATAGTCCTATGACGATTGGCATTGGCCCCATTCTTTCGCTGTTAATCACGATATTGGCGGCTTTTGGTGCCAGATCAAACCAAGTTTTAGTGTGCAGTATCGCTGCCAGCAGGGCGACCACATAAATCAGTAGCACCAACGGGTTTTGCAGGAAACCGATGAAATTGGCCTGGTTGTTTGTCCGCACCGCCTTTCAGCGCGAACACGCCATACAGAGCAGCACGATGCTAAACCATACCGCTAGCATCAAGATGCCCTCGCACAGCATATAGAAGCGATAGAAGCCAAGTTTTTGCCACCAATACGGCGTCATGGCGCGCGCACATAGGGCTTACGTTGAGTTTTCATGGCAAATTTTCTCCCTTATTGCGGTTTCAGCATGGTGATCATGAAGTCTTTAGTGCTTTCTACTTTGCCTTGCTGAATGGCGGCGGCCGGATCAACGTGTTTCGGACAGACTTTGGAACAATAGCCGATGATGGTGCAGATCTAGATGCCATTCTGGCCGTTGAGCGGCACCATGCGCTGTTTTTGCCGTGATTGCGGTTATCCAGGTTGTAACGCTGCGCCAAGGTGATCGCCACCTGGCTGATAAATTGCGGATTGAGGCCGAACTGCGGGAAAGCGGCATAGTACAGGCTACAGTTGATACAGCCGGAAAACTGGTGATACTTTGCCATTTGTGCTGGGGTTTGCACGTTCGCGCCTTCCTACGGTTTGCGGTTGTTGCCGATGATATAGGGCTTTATCGCCTCCAGGCTCTCAATAAAGTGGGTCATGTCGACCACCGGATCGCGCTAGATCTAGAAGTTGCTCAGTGCTTCGGCCTTCATGCCGTCGCTGTATTCACACAAGAAGGTTTTACAGGCCAGCTTCTGCACTTGGTTGACCATCATGCCGCATGAACCGCAGATTGCCCCATGCGGCAAGACCAGCGGTAGGAAAGGAGAGGATAAGGTGCCAAGTTATCCTTGATGTAACCTAATGCGTCGAGCAGTGAATGCTCATCGTAAGGCACCGATAAGGTCAAGGTCTCGAAATACGGTTTGGTATCACATTCTGGGTTGTAGCGCATGACTTCGATTTTCAGGGGGGTCATCTTAGTCATTAGCCTGCTCCTTATTCTCGTGCGCATCGGCTTCAGCACCGTAAACGCATTTCGCTGGTGGTAGTTTGGTGATTTTCACATCGCTGTACTCTAGGTGTGGGTAGTGCGCCGTTTAGGTTATGAAACGTCAGCGTATGCTTGAGAAAGTTGACATCGTCACATTCGGTGTAGTCTTCGTCCAAACGCTGGTGCGCACCGCATGATTCTTTGCGATTGATGGCGGAGTGCGCCATGCATTCGGCAACGTCTAATCCGTATCCCAGCTCTATGATGTATAGCAGGTCGGTGTTGAATACGCTGGCGTTATCGGTGATTTTGACCCGTTTGAAGCGTTCTTTCAGTTCCACCAGCTTATCGATGGTTTTTTGCATCGGATCTGGCGTATGGTAGAGATATCGCAACCTTCTTCCATCAATAGACCCCCCCATTTCGTCGCGGATCTTCGACTAATTTTCGTTGCCTTCTTGTTTCATTAGGTTGCTCAGTCGGGTCTCGACATCGCGTCCTTGGGCTTCAAGTAGACTACTGTTGGCCGGGCCGCTTTCCAGCGCCCATCGTGCGTCATGTTCACCGGCTACCTTCCCGAATACCACCAACTCTGCCAGCGAATTGGAACCTAGGCGGTTGGTACCATGCAGCCCAACGGAAGAACACTCGCCAACCGCGAATAACCCCTTGATACGGGTTTCGCAGTTCTGGTTGGTTTCAATGCCGCCCATGGTGTAGTGCACAGTTAGGAGTACTGTGATCGGCTCCTGCACGGGATCGACGCCGACGTAGGCTTTGGCCAGCTCGTAGATGAACGGTAGCCGCTACAGTAGCTTTTTCTCACCTAGATGGCGCGGATAAAGATAGACTACATCGCCGCATGAGGTGGTGATGGTGCGCAGCTAGCACGCCTGGGAGACTTTGTCGCGTGGGCTTAAGCTCCATATATTTGTTCTTTGGTTCTCCTACTGGTGTTTCCGGCCCCATACCGTAATCCTGTAGGTAACAGTAGCCATCCTTGTTGATCAGAATGCACCTTCACTACGGCAGCCTTCAGTCATCAGGGTACCGGAGCCGGGTAGGATAGTTGGGTGATATTGTACGAATTCCATATCGCGTAATGGCATGCCATGGTGGAACGCCACGCCCATGCCATCACCGGTGATGATGCCGACGTTGGTGTTGTAACGATAAACGCGCCCAGCACCGCCTGTAGCCATGATGACAGCATTGGTACGGATCAGCACACGGATGCCCTCCAGCATATTCATCGTCACTAGGCCGCCTGCCTGCCCTTCATCCACCAGTATATCCAGCACAAAATGCTCGTGTGCTGGATCTGCGGGTACTTTAGTGAGGTCTGAAATAGGGTATGCAGTATATGGAAGCCGGTCTTGTCGGTGGCAAACCAGGTGCGCTCAATCTTCATGCTGCCGAAACGGCGCACGTTGACTGAGCCGTCCGGTTTGCAGCTCGATGGGCAGTCCCATTGTTCGAGTTGGGTCATTTTACGTGGGCATTGATGCACAAAATGATCGACTACATCCTGCTCACACAACCAATCGCCGCCAGTGGCAGTATCATGGAAGTGGTAATCAAAGGTATCGTGATCCTGAGTGACAGCAGCGGAACCCCCTTCAGCGGCGACTGTATGGCTGCGCATCGGGTAAACTTTAGAGATCAGTGCGATTTTAAGTTGGGGGTTGGCTTCCGCTGCGGCGGCTATTGCGGCACATAAATCAGCGCCCCCGGCTCTAACAATGGCAAGATCGGGCGTTAAAAGTTTGCACTGCATTCCTCCAATGTTCTGCTAAGAGCGGTAAACTTTAAAAATTAGTGAAACTCTTCGGGTGTTAATTTATTAATATTGTTATTGTTTTGTTAATCTTGGCTATCTCCCACCAGTTTATACGAAATTAACTATACCTAAAGCCCAGCAGGATAAATTTGATATAATCGATTGTTTTGTCGATTAACTACCCATCGGCGTATTTAGCGCGCTTTCACCTTTATTCTTGGCCTTTTAATGTGATCACTCCGCCGCAGGTGAAGAATTTGTTTGCGTGATGGGATACGAGTAGACTGCACCTCCTGTTTGATTTCGGAGTATTAAGCATGAGCGAAGCGGCAAGCTGGCAACCAAGTGCGCCCATCGCCAATTTGTTGAAACGCGCAGCAATCCTGGCTGAGATCCGGCGTTTCTTCGCCGATCGTGGCGTACTGGAAGTTGAGACGCCGACAATGAGTCAGGCGACGGTTACCGATATTCACCTGTTTCCGTTCCAGACGCGTTTCATCGGGACGGGGGCGGCGGACGGCCTAACGCTTTATATGATGACCAGCCCGGAATACCACATGAAACGCTTGCTAGCCGCTGGTAGTGGTTCGATTTATCAGTTGGGTCGCAGTTTCCGCAATGAAGAAGCTGGGCGCTATCACAACCCGGAATTCACCATGCTGGAATGGTACCGCCCCCACTACGACATCTACCGGCTGATGAATGAAGTGGACGATCTACTGCAACAGGTATTGGATTGCGCTAGCGCGGAGACCCTGTCCTATCAGTATGCGTTCCTGCGCTACTTGGATATCGATCCGCTGTCGGCAGAGAAAGCACAGTTGCGCGAGGTGGCAGCCAAGCTCGATCTGAGAAATGTTGCTGATAGCGAAGAAGATCGTGACACCTTGCTGCAACTGTTGTTCACTATGAGGGTGGAGCCACTTATTGGCCGTGAAAAGCCTGCTTTTGTGTACCACTTCCCGGCCAGCCAGGCAGCATTGGCGGAGATCAGCACCGAAGACTACAGAGTGGCGGAGCGTTTTGAGGTGTACTTTAAAGGTATCGAACTGGCGAATGGCTTCCGTGAACTGACCGATGGCAGAGAACAGCGTCAACGTTTTGAGCAGGACAACCGTAAACGTGCGCAGCGTGGCTTGCCGCAGCACCCGATCGACAACAATTTGCTGGATGCCCTGCAACATGGCATACCAGCCTGCTCCGGAGTAGCGTTGGGCGTTGATCGGTTGGTGATGTTGGCGCTAGGTGCCGAGAGCCTGAGTGATGTGCTGGCCTTCCCGGTAGGGCGCGCGTAAACACCCGCTTCTCTGAATAGCAAAAGGATTCGCATTGCATGAACTGCCACCTAGATGTCGGACGGGGTAAATTCAAGAGGCCTGGAGAGGTGCGGTTTTTATCAAGTATTCACTCCAGTTCAAACTCGACGCCATCCGGTATTATCTTACTGAACCCTTTTTGCTCCATTGGCTACAGACTACCGGATTCGCGTTTGGTGTTATGCGGCGGTGTGGAAGGTGGTATGCAGCCATTGTTGGTCAGCCGCGATAGTGTCTCGCTGCGTACCTGAAATGGCGGGTATGGTAGGGTAATGCCATGCTGGCGGTAGCTGGAAAGTATCAATTGGTGAATTTCATGGCGCAGCGGCATGCGGTGACCCATCTCAGCGGCGTAGATGCGCAGTTCGAAGATCTGAATACCTTGTTGCAGATCGACCAGATAAACCTCTGGTGCCAGGTTGTTCAACACCAGCGAACAGCGCTCGGCGGCGTTGGTCAGGATCTTGGTCACCTCTTCGCTGTTGGCATCGGCCGGGGCTGGTACGGTCAGCACCACACGAGTCAGGGTGTCCGATAGCGACCAGTTGATAAATTGCTCAGTGATGAATGCCTTGTTTGGCACGATGATCTCTTTGCGATCCCAATCCGAAATAGTGGTTGCACGGGTGTTGATCTTGGTAACGCTGCCAGTTAGATTGCGGATCGTTACCGTATCGCCGATGCGGATCGGTTTCTCAAACAGGACAATCAAGCCGGAGATAAAGTTGGAGAAGATTTCCTGCATACCGAAGCCCAACCCCAGACTGAGCGCAGTGACCACCCATTGCAGTTTCGACCATTCGATGCCAATCCAGGAGAAGCTGAGCACTGCACCAAACAGCAGCAGCAGATACTTGGTGATGGTGGTAATGGCGTATCCGGTACCTGGAGTCAGATCCAGATGTTGCAGCACCGCCAGTTCCAATAGTGCCGGTAAGTTGCGCACCAACTGCATAGTGATGATCAACACTAGAATAGCGATCAGCACAGAACCCAAGGTGATTGGGTGCGTAGTTTCCACACCATTGACTATTGAGGTAACGTCCCATAGGGAGATATTTCCCAGGAAGGCAAAGGCGGAGTGTATCTCTGACCACAACACGATCACCGACACCAGCGCGATCATCGTCAAGATCGAGCGCACCAATTGCAATGATTGGGCGCTGATAGCGTCCAGATTAATCTCTGAATCATCCATATCCATCGAGCCTTCGATACTGTTCGGTGTATGCGGCGTTTCTTCTTCGCCACGGGTGCGCTGCGCCAGAATGTCAGCACGGCGTTGCTTAGCACGGTCAAAGGCGATGCGCCGTCTTTGGATCAGCATCCAGCGACGAATAATATGATAAACCACAAGTAGGAAGAACCAGATCGCTACCGAGGTTTCTAACCGTGCCAGCAATGCCTGTGAGGTGTCCAGGTAGCCAACGCTGGCGGCCAGCGCCGCCAGCAAGGGTGCTGACAGCAGTAGCCCCCATAGCGCGCTGTTAACCATGTTTTCGCCGGAGCCTTTTTTGTCTAGATGCAGCGGGATGCCAGCGCGTTTCAGGCTGTTGGTGACGATGGCCAGTGCCAGGCACAGCAAGATGAAGCACAGCCGGCCTAGAGTATTGGAAAATTCACGTTCTTTCAGGCTGTCAAAGGTGATCAACGCCATGAGTAATGGCACGATCAGCCAGATCGACATTTTGTAGTAGCGCATGGCCAATGAAACCTGTTTCACTAGCCAGCGGAAGTGTACGATAAAAAGCCCTTGCGGATGGGCGAAGGCGGCGCAGATCATGCATACCCACAGGATCGGCAGTGTGGCAGTGACCCCCTTGCCGATCGCTTCTGCCACCGGGTAGTTCCAGGCGCTCTGCAAGCCAAAGCCTAGCGCTGCCCATAGCACCGGCAACGGTAGCGCAACCAGAATCGACCAGAATACGGTACGCAGCGTCAGGGAGAACTCATCTTGCGTGACCTTGCCTACTCGGCTACTGGCGCGCGCCAGGAAGGCGTGATAGTGTTTGCGTGAGCTGATGCTGAAAATCACAAGCAGTAGGGCGCCAAAGATCGGGATCAGCGTTTCGCGGCTAGTCACCATCATCATAAAGGCACCGCCAAGCTGTGCCAGCGTATCTAGCGACAATAAGCGTGTCAGATCGTGCGCGACGTTAAGGGGGTAGGACAGGGTGATCGGATTGACGTTCGGCACCCAGAATAAATAACGATGGGCGGCGTCGCGGATTTCATTCAAGGCCTCAATCAACTGAGTGTTGGCGACTTTTAGTTTGGTCAGTTCGATGATCTGGGTATCGCAGCCGGATAGCAGCGAGTTAAGCAATTCACGTTGAGTGCGTAGTTGCGCATCGGCGATGTTGCGCTCCGCATTGGTCAGTTCACTGCCATCATCGCGCTTGAATTGGTGTTGTGGCAGTTTCTCCAACTGATTTTCAAACCGCAGACGCTGTACACGTAACTGAACCATATCGCCATCTAACTGCTGAGGTTTGGGCATATCTGGTAGCGTTGCTACTTGGGCGCGCATGGTTTCACCCAACACCGACGAGGAACCGAGCCATTGTGCCTGCTCAATGATAGTGATTAGCGCCTGACGCACCTGTAACGTTTGTACTGCGGCCTGCCGTTGTTGGGAGGATATTAAATCCATACGCTGTGCTTGGTTGTTTAGCGCAGTAGAAAGGATACGGTTAATCTGCAACTGTTCACTGATACTTTTTGGCAGATTGCCGTTTTGCTCCGCCAACTGCTCGGTTCTTTCCAACGCCAGTTCGGCTTCGCGTTGGCGCTGTGCGTTGAGGTTGTTACGTAGTGCCAGCAACTGAACGTCAAATTTCTCGTGGCGCTTTTTGTAAACCTCAGCGCGCATCCGCGCTAGTTCCTGGCGGTTGTTGGCCGACAGTTGCGCCAGTTCTAGCTCATCCACCTTGGCTTTGCGTGCTGCGGCTTCTGCCTGTAACAGCACCAGCGCCGCTTGAGTATATGCGGTGGTAGATTTCGCTTGCAAGCGGCGCTGTACTTCGGCCAGCGCCCGGCGAGCATCGGTCTGTTGTTGCAACTGTTGGCCAAGTGAATCGCTAATTTCCCGCGTACGTTCCTGCTCCTGTTGCAGCAGACGTGCCTGTTCCAGCAGTAGGCTACTAGTCTGTAGGATCTGCTGTTCCAGAACGCTTGCCGGTAGATTGTCGCTATTTGGTAGGATTTTGCTGTTTTCCTGCGCTAACTGATGGCGCAATTCCAGCATCATCTGTGGGAAGTCATCGATTACCCGCTGATACTGTTCGGAACGTGCCATCGACTCCTTACGCTCCGAGAGCCAGTTGAGGGCGCTATGCAGCGTCTCAATGGTTTCCACCTGATTAGGCGTGTTCTTGTTACCCTCGGCCTGTTTCAACTCTTGCTGGATCTGAGCTTCAGTGGGTACCGTGGCGGCCAGCACCGGTTGGAATAGTAAATAGCCGAGCAGTAGCGTAATAATCAGGTGCACAGCGTTAATTCCTTCAGATCTGCGGTGATTCAGTAGCGGCAACTGTGGCTAGGATTTCGGCAAAAGCCTCGCCCATGCGTGTGACGCTGCCGTTATTCAACTGTGGTGCGAACTGCACACTGCCTGCGGTAAACAGGTTGATCACCGTCGAACCGAGTTTGAAGCGGCCCATTTCGGCACCTTTTTCCAACGCAATCGCCCCTTCTTCACCTGTGGCAGGGTAAGCCCAGCGTTTGATGATACCTTCGCGTGGTGGTGTGACGGTGCCAGCCCAGGCGGTTTCGATGCTGCCGACGATGGTAGCACCGACCAGGATTTGCACCATTGGACCTATGGCGGTATCAAACACGCAGATCACGCGTTCGTTGCGCGCAAACAGGTTTGGCACGTGGGCGGCGGTGAGCGGATTCACCGAGAACAAATCGCCTGGCACGTAGATCATTTCGCGCAGCACGCCAGCGCACGGCATATGCACACGGTGATAGTCGCGCGGTGCCAGGTAAGTAGTAGCAAATAAGCCGTTGCGGAAAGGTTTAACCAGCATAGAGTTACTAGCTAGTAAAGCTTCCAGGCTATAGTGGTGACCTTTGGCCTGGAAAATTAGGTCATCGCGGATCGGGCCAAGCTGGCTGATGGTGCCATCGGCAGGTAGGGCAAGCCAGTTAGTGTCGCCGATGATCGGCCGCGCGCCTTCACGCAGCGGACGCACGAAGAAATCGTTAAATGTTACGTAGGATGCCGGATCTGGATTTTGTGCTATCTGCATATCTACACGGTAGTAGTGGGTGAAGGTTTTTACTATCAGTTGGGTCAGCCAGCCAGCTTGTTTACTCGCACCCCAATCAGCTAGACGGGTCAGTGCCTGTTTTGGCAACCAATACTGCAATTTAATCTTGATGTTATCTAGCACATTAACCTCTTGAATAATTAAAGGTCACGCATTGTAATGTGGGTTACCCTACTGTCAATGTTGCTTGCGATAATCAATCTGCCGCGTCAGTGAAGTTTTTACGTCCACTTACCTGCGCCATGCTTTCCAGAATACGGTGATAATTATCAAAACGTTCTTCCGCTATATCGCCTTTCTCTATCGCCGCGCGGATGGCGCAGCCCAGATTGGTGTCGTGGCGGCAGTTACGGAATTTGCAAGCGCCTAAGTAATTACGGAATTCGACAAAACCTTGAGTGATTTGTTCCGGCTCCAGATGCCACAGGCCAAACTCGCGTACTCCTGGGGAATCGATCACATCCCCGACGTGTGGGAAATGGTATAGCCGTGCGGTGGTGGTGGTATGTTGCCCTAGGCCCGACACCTCGGAAACCTGATTGATCTGAACTTGCTGTTTGGACGGTGGCAGCAGCGCGTTCAGCAGGCTGGACTTGCCGACTCCGGACTGACCGGCGAAGATACTAATACGCCCGGCCAGTGCCTGTTCAAGCGCTGCCATGCCTTCTAGCGTCTGGCTGGACACTTCCAGCACCCGATAGCCAATCCTGCAGTAGGTTCCCATCATGCCGTTAATCCGCTGGCGTGCGGCAGTGTCCAGCAGGTCGATTTTGTTCAACACGATCAGGGCTTCAACCCCCAGCGTTTCACAGGCTACTAGATAACGGTCAATGATGTTCAGCGAAAGCTCAGGCAGGATCGCCGAAATGATAACGATCTGATCGATATTGGCGGCGATCAGTTTCACGCCGTCATAAAAGTCTGGGCGCGTTAGCACTGAAGTGCGTTCGTGCACTGCTTCCACAATGCCTTTCACCCCTTCATGGGTACCGATGATGCCGGGACGCCACACGACACGGTCACCGGTAACTAGCGATAGCAACGTGCGGCGGATGTTGCAGCGGTGCTGGGTACCATCTCTCGCTTCAACGTCGGCATGCATCCCAAAACGGCTGATCACCCTGCCGTCCTGCAGTTCCCCAAGTTGGGAACCATTCAACTCTGGCTTGTTATCAGAGCGCTTTAGGCGACGCTGATGGTTCGCCTGAACGCGGCGTTGTTGACCTTTGGACAGTTTGTTCTTGCTCACTGCGCCTCACTTGGATCTGCTTTATAGCCTTCATATTTCAGGCTGCAGAGACGTTGGCTTCCATTACTCACCCTAGTCACTGGGTTGACCAAGCTCCTAGGGATTTGCACGTTCTCCACCTTGCCGTAGCCTAGAATCTATTGGGTAGATATCGCCAATGGCGACCAAAAAGACTATGATACACACTATTTTATATTAAATAACCGTTTAACCGTTGTCAGCCGCCATGTTTGACGAGGGGTGGCACCGCCAGCGTATTGTTTATCTTTCGGCTTTTAGGCAGGAAATATCATGATAGGAAACGAAAGCAACCTGATTTGGATCGATCTGGAGATGACTGGGCTAGATCCAGAACGTGACCGTATCATTGAGATCGCCACGTTGGTCACCGATGCCAATTTGAACATTTTGGCCGAAGGGCCAGTGATCGCTGTGCATCAGTCTGACGAACAACTTGGGCTGATGGATGACTGGAATGTGCGCACTCATATGGGCAGTGGGCTGGTGGCACGGGTAAAGGCTAGCCATCTTAACGATCGTGCCGCAGAGATGGCCACTATCGCTTTCCTGCGGCAGTGGGTACCAGACGGTAAATCGCCTATCTGCGGGAACAGCGTAGGCCAGGATCGACGTTTTCTGTTCCGCTACATGCCTGAACTGGAGGCTTACTTCCACTATCGTTATCTGGATGTCAGCACCTTGAAAGAGCTGGCGCGCCGTTGGAAGCCGGAAATTCTCAACTACTGCAAGAAGCAAAGTACCCATCAGGCGATGGATGACATCCGCGAATCGGTCGCTGAACTGGTGTATTATCGCGAGCATTTTATTCAGCTATAACGGCTCCAATATTTGCGCTGAAAACGCCAATTTATGCTTAGTAATTTACTAACTTGATACTTTGCGGCAGTCAGACAAAAAAGGCATTTTTTTGTTTTTTAGGGCTTGCGGCTAAAATGATTTCTCGTATAATACGTACCCCATACCGATGAAGAATTCGTTAAGCTTTCAACATCGATACGTTGTGCGGGAATAGCTCAGTTGGTAGAGCACGACCTTGCCAAGGTCGGGGTCGCGAGTTCGAATCTCGTTTCCCGCTCCAGTTTTCTTTCTTTTTCTAGCTCCGTTCAGCTACTGTTCTAGGGTGGCGTTCTGTTGCTTTTATTACACACTTGGTATAAGTGTTGCGAACAGACCTATCCATAATTCATCTATATAATACCCTAGTCTAAAAAATTAATACTGTGCAAGCTTGGTGTTTATTACATTTATTTATAACGATATTTTTATATAAAAACATTACCTCGATCACTTGCTCTTTTTTACAGTTGAAAAACAACGCATTTTTATTTTTATCCACAAATCTATAAACCAGACTTGGCCTTCCGGTTTATAGGTCTGCCATTGGTTTTAAGCATCCCGATACCTTTTCCACAGACCGTATTAAGCATTTTTCATTCCGTCTGCCCCTTAGGCTCTAAGCTTTGTGCGGGGACATGCGCACCTTGCACGTTATCCACCGACAAATTGACGCACTGAACTTGCTGGCATTAAATCCTGAGAAGCATCAGAATCCTGTGATCACTGTGCATTCTGAGGAAGGCTGCGCTTGTTAGGATATCACAGTACCTGCTACAGTTTCGCAAGGCGTAAATACAAAGAATAAGTAACGGGTTGGCAAAACAGAGATTTACAGATTTATTGCCGCAGATCCTTCATTTCGTTAATCCTGAGTGGGCAAAATGGACTTTATCACATGAAAGAACACGTTTTACCTCTGCCGGATGAGGCAGCGACTGTCGCAATAGGTGCCGCCTTGGCTAAAGCCTGTGATCGCGCTAGCATAATTTATCTTTACGGTGATTTGGGCGCAGGTAAAACCACCTTCTGCCGTAGTTTTTTAAAGGGCTTAGGTCATCAGGGGAAGGTAAAAAGTCCCACTTTCACGCTGGTGGAACCGTATGCACTGCATCCGCTGACGGTTTATCACTTTGATCTGTATCGATTGGCCGATCCAGAAGAACTCGAATTTATGGGCATTCGAGATTATTTTGTCCAGGATGCCATTTGCCTGGTTGAATGGCCACAGCAGGGCAGCGGCGTGCTGCCGGAAGCGGATTTAGCGCTGTATCTCAGCTATCATAATCAGGGGAGAGCAGCAAAGATTCAGGCGGTTTCCGCTTATGGTAGCCAGCTTCTAGAGCGTATTCACGGGCAACAGGAATGACGCCGTAATGATGTATGCGTTGAGAAAACTCGTCTTAATCGCCTTGATTGCCGTGCTGGGTTCATTGGGTGTGGTCAGTGCGCTGGAGGCGTCTGCATTATTCCACATCAACGTATCCAGTATCCCGCGCGAAGCAACAGTTTTGGTAAGCTTTAATGGCCCACCAAGCTATACTTTTTTCTCGCTGCATGGGCCGGAACGTGTGGTGCTGGACGTGAGCCAGAAGGGTAAGGTCAGTGGCCTGCCGCTGAACTTCAGCGGCCAAAATCTGGTGAGAAGCATTCGCTCCAGCGCGCCAAAAGATAATCAGAGTGTGCGTCTGGTGTTCGATTTGACCCAGCGCGCCAAGATCCGCGTGGCTGAGCGCCAGAACGGTGGGGTGCATATCCTGGTTTTCACCCTTGTCGCTGAGGGGGGCGGCGCTAACGCAACTTTGGTACGTAAGGCTGCGGTGGCTGCTCCAGTGACGATAAGCCAACTACAGCCGATGCGGCTATCGCCAGGCAGCGCTAATCCTTTTACCACCAATAAGCCTAGCATAGTGGCGGGTATCACAACGGGAGTCACACCGCGCAGCAGTCGCGTTTCCGCTGGTTCTGGCGACCGGGTCGTGGTGGCAATCGACGCCGGACACGGCGGGCAAGATCCGGGTGCCATTAGCCCGAATGGTCTGAAAGAAAAGAACGTTACCATCGCTGTCGCGCGCCGTTTGCAGGCATTGCTGAATGATGATCCGCAGTTCAAACCGGTGTTGACACGTAACGGCGATTACTTTATCTCGGTGATGGGGCGTTCTGATGTGGCACGCAAACAGGGGGCCAACATGTTGGTTTCGATCCACGCTGATGCTGCACCTAATCGCAGCGCTAACGGCGCATCAGTCTGGGTGTTATCCAACCGCCGTGCCAACAGCGAGATGGCCGGCTGGCTTGAGCAACACGAGAAACAGTCTGAACTGCTTGGTGGCGCTGGCGATATGCTGGCCAATAGCCAGGCCGATCCTTATCTAAGCCAAGCAGTGCTGGATCTACAATTTGGCCATTCGCAGCGCGTAGGTTATGACGTGGCGCTGAAGATGCTACGACTGTTGCAGCGCGTAGGTTCGCTGCACAAGCGTCGGCCAGAGCATGCCAGCCTTGGTGTGCTACGCTCGCCGGATATTCCATCGCTGTTGGTGGAAACAGGATTTGTCAGTAATAGCAAGGAGGAGCGGCTGCTGGGCAGTAGCGCGTATCAGGATAAAATTGCCGGGGCCATATATAATGGCCTACGCGATTATTTCTTAGCGCATCCGCTACAAGCCGATCCAAAGATAGAAAGCCGACCGTTGGACAATGTGGCTAGCACCAGTAGCCGCGTAGGTGGCAAGACCCAGATACATATGGTTAAGCGCTCGGAAACGCTGTCTGGTATCGCCGACAGCTACGGCACTACCCTGGCTGTATTACGCGAATTGAACAAACTGAAAAAGGATGGCCTGTGGGTTGGTCAACGCCTGAAATTACCGGCCGATAAAACTGCGGCTACCGTTACCTCTATCACCAAAGTGAAAACGCTAGCGCAAAAAATCGTTAAACATAAGGTGACCCAGGGTGATACGCTGTCGTCTATAGCTACGCATTATGGTATTAGCGTCAATGCCCTAAAGCAGGCGAATAAATTGAAATCGGACGTTGCACCGCTGGGTAGGATGCTGACTATTCCACAGGCCTAGCGTCATCATCATAGGAGTCAATATGCCTATCCATGTGTTACCGCCACAACTTGCCAACCAGATCGCTGCCGGAGAAGTAGTCGAGCGGCCAGCATCTGTGGTGAAGGAACTGGTGGAAAACAGCTTGGATGCTGGGGCAACTTGCATTGATATCGATATCGAACGCGGCGGTGCCAAGTTAATCCGCATTCGTGATAATGGCTGTGGCATTGGCAAAGATGACCTTAAGCTGGCTTTGGCGCGCCATGCCACCAGTAAAATAAGCACCCTCGACGATCTGGAAGCTATCGTCAGCCTTGGTTTTCGCGGCGAAGCACTGGCCAGTATCAGCTCTGTTTCCCGTTTGATCCTTACCTCACGTACCGCCGAACAGAGCGAAGCCTGGCAAGCTTATGTTGAAGGCTGCGATCAGACAGTTACGGTCAAACCCGCTGCGCATCCGGTCGGCAGTACGCTGGCAGTGCTGGATCTGTTTTACAATACCCCGGCACGACGCAAGTTCATGCGTACTGAGAAAACCGAATTTGGTCATATTGATGAAGTAGTGCGGCGTATAGCGTTGATACGCTTCGATGTAGCGATTAACCTTAACTATAATGGCAAGATGATTCGTCAGTACCGCGTGGCGAAAGAGAAAAACCAGCATGAGCGCCGGCTGAGCAGCATTTGCGGTTTAGCTTTTTTGCAGCATGCACTAAACCTTTCCTGGCAGCATGGCGAGTTGTCGATCCGTGGTTGGGTGGCCGATCCAGCTGGCGCACGACAACTGGGTGAAATACAGTACTGCTACGTTAACAGCCGCATGATACGCAATCGCTTGATTAACCACGCGACCCGCCAAGCCTATCAGGATCAGCTCAAAGACAATCAGCAGCCCGCTTATGTGCTGTATCTTGAGGTAGACCCGCATCAAGTGGACGTAAATGTTCATCCAGCTAAGCATGAGGTGCGCTTCCACCAGGCGCGTCTGGTGCACGATTTTATTTATCAGGCGGTAACCAGGGTGTTACAGCAGGCTGGCTCTGCGCTGCTGGCAGAGGAACCGGCCGAAAATGAAACACCAACCTGGCAGCCGGAAAATTGCATCGCTGCTAGTGGAAACCACTTCTCTCAGCCTACACCGTGTTGCGAAAAAACACCGTATTCACCACCATTACCATTTCCATCGGTAAAGTCCGCGCAGGAGGCGCTGCCAGCAAGCAACTCGCACAGTTTTGGTCGGGTGATGATGATCCATCCGCCGTATTACGCACTGATTGACTGGCAGCATCAGCCTGCTTTACTCAACCTGCTGGTGGCGGAACGCTGGCTGCGTCAGACACAGCTCAACCCGCCGGAAGAAGGGTTGCGCTCACAGCCGCTGCTGGTTCCGATCAAGCTGGTATTGAGCAAAAATGAAGCTACGGCGATAGTTTGCCATCAGGCGCTGTTGGTAAAAATGGGGTTGGATTTACAGGCGAATCACGGCCATGTGATGCTACGGGCAGTGCCTTTACCATTGCGTCAACAAAATTTACAAAAACTCATTACTGAGCTGTTAGGCTATCTGGCCGGGCACCAGGAAATGTCACCTACAATGTTGGCTATTTGGCTTGCTCAACGTTTAGGCAGTAAGCATCAACAGTGGAACTCCTCGCAAGCGATACAATTGCTGACCGATGTTGAACGACTCTGCCCGCAGTTGGTCAAATCGCCACCAAGTGGGCTTTTACAACCAGTTGATCTCCGGGCCGCACTGGCGGCTCTTAAGCATGACTGAAATAACACCACGTCCCCCGGCTATTTTTATCATGGGGCCGACTGCTTCGGGCAAAACTGAGCTAGCGATCGCGTTGCAGCAGCGACTGCCTGCGGAACTGATCAGCGTGGATTCCACATTAATTTATCGCGGTATGGATATCGGCACCGCCAAGCCAAGCGCTGGAGAGCTGGCGCAGGCACCGCATCGGCTAATTGATATCCGCGATCCGGCGCAAGTCTACTCGGCGGCGAATTTTCGCACCGACGCGTTAAAAGAAATGGCTGACATCACCTCAGCTGGGCGCATTCCGCTGCTAGTGGGCGGCACCATGCTATATTATAAGGTGCTGTTAGCAGGGTTATCGCCACTGCCTCCCGCCGATCCGTCGGTACGCGAGTGTATAGAACAGCAGGCGGTAAAACAAGGGTGGAAGGCTTTGCACCGCCAGTTGCAGGAAATCGACCCAGTTGCGGCATTAAGAATTCATCCGAATGATCCACAGAGACTCTCCAGAGCACTGGAAGTTTTTTTTATTTCAGGTAAAACTTTAACGGAAATGATTAAAATTTCGGGTGAATCGTTGCCATATCATGTCCACCAATTTGCGATAGCGCCGTCCAGCCGTGCGTTGATTAATCAACGCATTGAGCTGCGGTACCAGCAAATGTTGGCGGCGGGTTTTGAGGCGGAAGCGCGCGCACTTTTTGCACGAGATGATTTGCATATAGATTTGCCTTCCATTCGCAGCGTTGGCTACCGCCAGATGTGGTCATATTTGTCTGGCGAAATGAATTACGATGAGATGGTTTATCGTGGTATTTGCGCAACGCGTCAGCTAGCCAAACGCCAAATGACCTGGTTACGCGGCTGGAATTCGGTGCATTGGCTAGACAGTGAGAAGCAGGGAGAGGCTTTGAACGCGGTAATACGTGTTGTTAGTGCATAGGTTGAGTGATTGTGTACAATTGATGAGTATTCAGCGCGCAAATTTTTGCATCGTTTATTTTATAGAGCCCAGTAGGCTCTTATTTACAAACAACAAGCATATAAGGAAAAGATAAAATGGCTAAGGGGCAATCTTTACAAGATCCGTTCCTGAACGCATTGCGTCGTGAACGGGTTCAGGTTTCTATTTATTTGGTAAATGGTATTAAGCTGCAAGGCCAGATTGAGTCTTTTGACCAGTTTGTCATCCTGTTGAAAAACACCGTAAGCCAGATGGTTTATAAGCATGCCATTTCTACGGTTGTTCCGTCGCGTCCGATTTCACACCATAGTAATAATCCAAATGGCAGTACCAGTAATCATCACCATGTTAACAGTCCATCTGCGCCGCAGCAGCCACCGCAGGAAAGTGATGAAGCTGAACGAAGCGCTTTGTCAGCCCGCCATGGCGGAGAACATAAACAGCCGTGTGCTGCTTATGTTCCTTAACCTTGTTGTTTATGTCTGTTTGAGAGGTTGCACGCTTGTTTGACCGTTATAAAACCGGTGAGCAGGCCGTCTTAGTTCATATTTACTTCTCGCAAGACAAAGATACTGAAGATTTCAGTGAGTTCTAATCCTTAGTATCCTCGGCGGGTGTCAAAGCTTTGCAAGTGGTGATTGGAAGCCGCAATGCTCCACATCCTAAGTACTTTGTCGGAGAAGGAAGGCTGAAGAAATCGCCGATGTAGTAAAAGACAGCGGCGCATCTGTTGTTCTGTTTAATCACGCCATTTCCCCGACGCAGGAGAGAAATCTTGAGCGTCAGTGTGAATGCCGGGTGATTGATCGCACCTGGTTGATTTTAGACATCTTTGCCCAACTCGCTCGTACCCATAAAGGTAAGTTGCAGGTAGAGCTGGCGCAGTTGCGCCATATCGCCACACGCTTGGTGCATGGCTGGACTCATCTGGAGAGCCAAAAGGGGGGATTGGCCTGCGTGGGTCGGGCGAAACTCAATTAGAGACTGACCATCATTTGTTGCGTGATCGCATTAGCTTGATTTTGTGCCGTCTGGTACGTGTTGAAAAGCAGCGTGAACAAGGCCGACGGGCGCGAACCCGTATCGATGTGCCTACCGTGTCTCTGGTGGGCTACACCAACGCTGGTAAGTCCACCTTATTTAACCGAATGACATCTGCCGGGGTGTACGTAGCAGACCAGCTATTTGCCACCTTGGATCCTACCCTGTAGCGGATGTGGGCGATACTGTGTTGGCGGATGCCGTAGGCTTTATCCGGCGGCACTTGCCGTACCATCTGGTGGCTGCCTTTAAGGCGACACTACAGGAAACACATCAGTCGTCTTTGCTGTTACATGTTATCGATGCCGTAGATATCCGCGTCAATGAAAACATAGAAGCAGTTAACACCGTGCTGGCGGAGATTGACTCGGATGAGATACCTACACTGCTAGTGATGAATAAAATAGATATGCTGGATGATTCTGTTCCGAGTATCGATTACAACGATGAAAACTTACCAATCCGGGTGTGGCTGTCCGCCACCAATGGTGAAGGTCTCTCGTTGCTATATCAGGCGTTGATGGAGCGCTTATCAGGGGAAATCGCGCATTATGAGCTGCGTTTACCGCCACAGGCAGGCCGTCTTCGCAGCCGTTTTTACCAGTTTCAGGCAATTGAGAAAGAGTGGAACGAGAAAGATGGCAGTATTGGCGTGGTGGTACGTATGACTAGCGTTGAGTGGCATCGCCTCTGCAAACAGGAACAGATCCCGATTCACTTTATCGCATGATCATCTCCTTGTTACATTTGATAACCTGCTGTACTAGTAAGTGTCAGCCTGAAGTACCTAAATCACAAAATATGGAGCTAAACATGGCGTGGAATCAGCCCGGTAATAACGGACAGGACCGCGACCCGTGGGGGAGCGGCAAAAATAATGGCGGCAACTCCAGCGGTAACAACAAAGGTGGTCGTGACCAAGGGCCACCTGATTTAGACGATGTCTTTCGCAAACTGAGAAATAAATTGAGCAGTTTAGGGGTGAGTAAACGCTCTAACAGCAATATCGGCGGCACCGACACATCAGATCCAGGATATAGCGGCCGTATCATCTATATTGCGGCGGTTGCCGTAGTTGTGATCTGGGCCGCCAGTGGCTTTTACACCATCAAGGAGGCCGAACGCGGTGTAGTAACTCGCTTTGGTAAGTTCAGCCATCTGGTACAGCCAGGTCTGAATTGGAAGCCGACTTTCATCGACGAAGTGCGCCCGATTAACGTAGAGTCTGTGCGTGAACTGGCGGCCTCTGGCGTGATGTTGACTTCCGATGAAAATGTGGTGCGCGTAGAAATGAACGTACAGTACCGTGTGACCAATCCAGAAACCTATCTGTTTAGCGTAGTGAATGCAGACGACAGCCTGAGTCAAGCAACTGACAGCGCCCTACGCGGCGTGATCGGCAAATACTCGATGGATCGTATCCTGACTGAAGGACGTACCGTGGTGCGTAACAATACTCAACGCATGTTAGAAGAGACCATCCGTCCTTACAACATGGGTATCACGCTGCTGGACGTCAACTTCCAAGCTGCGCGTCCGCCAGAGGAAGTTAAAGCATCGTTCGATGACGCTATCGCTGCGCGTGAGAACGAGCAGCAATACATTCGTGAAGCGGAAGCCTACGCCAACGAGATGCAGCCGCGTGCCAACGGCCAGGCGCAGCGCTTGTTGGAAGACGCCAAGGCATACAAAGATCGTATCGTTTTGGAATCCCAGGGTGAGGTAGCTCGCTTCGCCAAGCTGCTGCCGGAATACAAATCAGCCCCAGACATTACCCGTGAGCGTCTGTATATTGAAACCATGGAAAAAGTCTTGAGTCATACCCGTAAGGTGCTGGTCAGTAATAAAGGCAATAATCTTATGGTGTTACCGCTGGATCAAATGCTACGCGGCCACGCTAATGTTACGGCGGACAGTAGCGACAAAGACACTAGCCTGATTCGTCTCACCCCCGTTACCTCTGCCAACAGCGGCAGTAGTTCCAACAGCCAGCAAACCCGCAGTAGTTCGAGCATTAACCAACGCCAGGTAAATGCGCAGCGCGACAACACCACTCGCGTAGGGAGAAAGTAATTAAATGCGTAAGTCTTTTGTAGTTATCGTCCTCGCAGTGTTGATGGCGCTATACACTTCACTGTTTGTGGTGCAGGAAGGTCAGCGTGGCATCGTGCTGCACTTTGGCAAGGTGCTGCGTGATAGTGAAAACAAACCGCTAGTGTATGTACCGGGTATGCACTTTAAGATCCCGTTTATTGAAACTGTGAAGAGTCTGGATGCGCGTATCCAGACTATGGACAACCAGGCCGATCGTTTCGTCACCAGTGAAAAGAAAGACCTGATCGTTGACTCCTACCTGAAGTGGCGTATCAGCGATTTCAGCCGTTACTATCTGGCGACTGGCAGCGGCGATGTATCTCAGGCCGAAGTGCTGTTAAAACGTAAATTCAGCGACCGTTTGCGTTCTGAGATCGGACGTCTGGACGTGAAGGAAATCGTGACCGACTCGCGTGGAAAGTTGATGTCAGATGTGCGCACTACACTGAATACCGGCACTGTAGATGATGGAGAAGAAGTGGCGGCTAGTGGGGCCGATGACGCTATTGCCTACGCAGCAGCGCGCGTTGAGCGGGAAACCACTGGCAAACAGCCGCCGCTTAACTCGAACAGCATGGCAGCGCTGGGAATCGAAGTGATCGACGTGCGTATCAAGCAGATCAACCTGCCGTCCGAAGTGTCTGACGCTATCTACCAGCGTATGCGCGCTGAACGTGAAGCAGTTGCCCGCCGTTTGCGTTCTCAGGGACAGGAAGAAGCGGAGAAGCTGCGTGCCAGTGCGGACTACGAAGTGACGCGTACCTTGGCGGAAGCTGAGCGTCAGGCGCGAATTACTCGTGGTGAAGGCGATGCCGAATCAGCTAAGTTGTTCGCTAGCGCGTTCAGCCAGGCTCCAGACTTCTATGCCTTTATCCGTAGTTTGCGTGCTTATGAAGCCGGCTTCAGCAACAATCAGGACGTGATGGTACTCAGCCCAGATAGCGATTTCTTTCGCTATATGAAGTCGCCTGATTCCACGCGTAAGTAATCGCTACAGGTAAATTATCAGGGGCCCGTTTAATCGCGGGACTTTTCTTATCTGGGAGATACATGAATTCAACAATCTGGTTGGCGCTGGGGTTGGTTTTAGTGCTGGAAAGGCTAGGGCCGATGCTGTTTCCACAAGCCTGGCACCGAATGATATTAGCGATGACTAAGTTGCCTGACAAATAGGCTGCGGCGATTTGGCGATGGAATAGTGGTTGCGGGTTGTGTGATCTATTATATTTTGCGCAGCCATACAGGGGGATAAAACTTAGTCTAAAAAATGAGCAATTGCATGCTAAAAGTGCTGAAAATTGAAAATTACAGTGGTAGAATTCATTTTTAAGCAACCGGTGATTTTGAAAAATGGGTAAGAACGTCATCGTACTGGGCACCCAATGGGGTGACGAAGGTAAGGGCAAGGTCGTAGACCTTCTGACTGAACGGGCTCAATATGTTGTGCGCTATCAAGGTGGTCATAACGCTGGCCATACTCTGGTTATTAACAGTGAAAAAATCGTCCTTCATTTAATTCCTTCTGGAATCATGCGTGAAAACGTCACCAGTATCATTGGCAACGGTGTTGTTCTGGCTCCCGATGCTTTAATGAAAGAAATTGGTGAACTCGAAGCGCGTGGCATTCCGGTACGCGGACGTCTGTTACTGTCCGAAGCCTGTCCATTGATCCTGCCTTACCATGTGGCGCTGGATAACGCGCGTGAGAAAGCGCGCGGCGCGAAAGCCATCGGTACCACTGGTCGCGGCATCGGCCCGGCTTACGAAGATAAAGTGGCGCGCCGTGGTTTGCGCGTCAGCGACCTGCTCAACAAAGAAACCTTCGCCGTTAAGTTGAAGGAAGTTGTTGATTATCACAACTTCCAGTTAGTCAACTACTACAAAGCTAAAGCCGTTGATTACCAGGCAACGCTGGATTATGTGCTGTCCATCGCCGATATCCTTACCGCTATGGCGGTTGACGTTTCCGAACTGCTGGACAATGCGCGCAAGCGTAGTGAACTGATTATGTTCGAAGGTGCTCAGGGTACTCTACTGGATATTGATCACGGAACCTATCCGTATGTGACCTCTTCTAACACTACTGCTGGCGGCGCGGCTACGGGGTCAGGTATTGGTCCTCGGTACGTAGATTATGTGCTGGGTATTGTCAAAGCCTACTCCACCCGTGTGGGTGCCGGCCCTTTCCCAACCGAACTGTTCGATGAGACTGGCGAATATCTGTGTAAGCAGGGTAACGAATTCGGTGCCACCACTGGCCGCCGCCGCCGTATCGGCTGGCTGGACGCGGTTGCGGTACGCCGAGCAGTACAGATTAACTCCTTATCCGGCTTTTGCCTGACCAAGTTAGATGTACTGGACGGCTTGAAGGAAGTGAAGATCTGCGTGGGCTATAGCATGCCTGATGGTCGCGAAATGACCACCACCCCGCTTGCGGCAGAAGACTGGGAAGGTATCAAACCCATCTACGAAAATATGCCGAGTTGGAGCGAAAGCACCTTTGGTGTGAAAGAGCACAGCAAACTGCCACAGGCGGCGCTAGACTACATCAAGCGCATTGAAGAATTGACCGGCATACCTGTAGATATCATCTCCACCGGCCCAGACCGTAGCGAAACCATGATCTTGCGTGACCCGTTCGACACATGATCAGTCCAGGGCTGTGTACCATGATTGCGTGGTGCGACCTGTTTAATCTGGGCGTGTTCCTTCCCGTTCTTTATCCTGTTTACTCTTCTCGGTTGCGGATCCACAGCAAAAAATCTTTTTTAATACCTGCTCCAAAACTTGAGACACGCTAAATAATTAGCTACGAACTCTCTGGCTAGTTTATTATCCAAGGAGTCATCTTCTAAATAAAGCCGCAAAGCGGCCTATCAAGACGGGTAACGTGATACCTAAGAGGTAGATGTGCAGTTTATGGATTGCGGGCGCTAATCTACATGGCCTCGCTGCCACCTGACAAAATGAGCAGTATATCGCAAGTGACCGAGGTTTACGGCGTGTCTCGCAACCATAAGGTTAAGATAATCAATCAGCTAAGCCGTGTTGGCTTTGTCACTGCGATAAGCGGGAAAAACGGTAGCATTTATTTGAGTAAACCAGGCGAAACTATTCGCCTCGGTAATGTGGTGAGAGCGCTGGAACCGCTTTTATTGGTCAACTGCTACAGTTATTTCTGCTACATAAATCCTGCCTGCCGCTTGAATAAGGTGCTCCATAAGGGCGTATAACATTTCCTTGAAGAACTGAATAATCACCATCCTAGCCGATATGGTCGAAGGCAATCCCCTACTCTACAAGCTGCTGCTTGTCGAATAAAACGTCATTGAGAGATAAAATTCAGCGATATCCTGCTGATGATAACGGAGGTACCGCAATGTCACAAGATCCATTTATGGAACGAGAAGCAGAAAAATATGAATCCCCAATCCCTAGCCGAGAATATATTCTGGCTCATCTGGCGATACGAGAAACGCCAGCCAGCCGCGAAGCGCTGTCTAAAGAGCTGGATTTAACTGGAGAAGAACAGTTGGAAGCCTTGCGCCGTCGCCTGCGTGCGATGGAGCGTGACGGCCAATTGATATTTACCCGCCGTCAGTGCTATGCGTTGCCAGAACGTCTGGACTTGCTACGCGGCACTGTTATTGGCCACCGTGATGGCTACGGCTTCCTGCGTATCGAAGGCAGCGAGGATGACTTGTACCTTTCTGCCGAGCAGATGAAGATGGCAATTCACGGCGATGTAGTGTTGGCGCAGGCACTGGGTGCCGATCGCAAAGGCCGCCGCGAGGCGCGTATCGTGCGCGTGCTGGTGCCGAAAACTAGCCAGATTGTTGGTCGTTTCTTCGTGGACGCTGGTACCGGGTTCGTGGTGCCGGACGACAGCCGCATGAGCTTCGATATTCTAGTCCCGGCCGATGCTGTCAACGGCGCACGTATGGGCTACATGGTGGTGGTAGAGCTGACCCAACGATCTACTAGCCGTACCAAGGCAGTGGGTAAGATAGTTGAGATCCTCGGTGATAAGATAGGTACCAGCATGGTGGTAGACATCGCACTGCGCACCCATGAGATCCCGCATAATTGGCCCCCTCAGGTAGAAGCACAGGTGGCTGATCTCAGCGAACAGGTGCTGGAAGTGGCCAAGAAAGGCCGGGTTGATCTACGTAAGCTGCCATTGGTTACCATTGATGGTGAAGATGCACGCGACTTTGATGATGCAGTTTACTGCGAGAAGAAACGCGGCGGCGGCTGGCGCTTATGGGTGGCGATTGCCGATGTTAGCTATTATGTGCGTCCTCGCACCGCACTGGATGATGAGGCGCGTAACCGCGCCACATCAGTATACTTTCCATCGCAGGTGATCACGATGCTGCCGGAGGTGCTGTCCAACGGGCTATGCTCCCTCAACCCACGGGTCGATCGCCTGTGCATGGTGTGCGAGATGACCATTTCCGCCCAAGGGCAGCTTTCGACGGCTAAGTTCTACGAAGCGGTGATGAGCTCCCATGCGCGTTTAACCTACAACAAGGTCTGGCACATTTTACAGGGCGATCAGGCACTACGTAAGCATTATCATCCGCTAGTCAAACATCTGGAAGAATTGTATGCGATGTACCACGTGTTGGATCAAGCGCGCGCTAAGCGCGGCGGCATCGCCTTCGAAACCGAAGAAGCCAAGTTCATCTTCAATGCCGAACGCCGCATTGAACGCGTTGAGCCGACAGTACGTAATGATGCCCACAAGTTGATCGAAGAATGCATGATCATGGCTAACGTTGCCGCTGCGCGCTTTGTCGAGAAGCATAACGAGCCATCGCTGTTCCGCATCCACGATCGCCCAAGCGACGATCACATCTCCGCATTGCGCAGCGTGCTGAGCGAACTAGGGCTGACGCTGGGTGGCGGCAATAAACCGCAGCCGAAAGATTACGCCATATTGATGGATGAAGTTGCTGAACGTCCCGATCATGAAATGCTGCAAACCATGTTACTGCGTTCGATGAAACAGGCTATTTATGATCCGGAAAACCGCGGTCACTTTGGTTTGGCGCTGGCTTCTTACGGCCACTTTACCTCGCCAATACGCCGTTACCCGGATTTGGCATTACACCGTGCTATCAAATACCAGTTGGCCAAAGAGCATGGTGAATTGAAAGAGCGTTGGACACCAACTGGCGGCTGGCACAGCGAATTTGAAGAGATGTTGCAGTTAGGTGCGCATTGCTCAATGGCCGAACGTCGTGCAGACGAAGCAATGCGCAACGTTGCCGACTGGCTGAAGTGCGACTATATGCAGAATCACGTTGGTGCCGTATTCAGTGGCATCATCGCCAGCGTAACCGGCTTCGGTTTCTTTGTGCGCCTAAACGATCTATTCATCGATGGCCTGGTACACGTATCGTCACTGGATAATGATTATTATCGCTACGATAATATCGGCCAACGTCTTATCGGCGAATCCTCTGGCGTGGTTTACCGTCTGGGTGATACGGTGAAAATCCGCGTTGAAGCGGTGCACATGGACGAACGCAAGATCGATTTAGCACTGGTCTCCAGCAGTCGCAAACCCCGTGGCGCTGGCAAAACCGAACGCGATCGTGCCAATAACGGCGGCCAACGCACTCTGCGCGATGGTACTGGGGCTGGCGCAGTACGTGCTCAAGCGCAGCACAAACGTCGCGGCGGCAAACCGCCAGCCAACTTTGAGTCGGACAGCACCTTCCTCAAAGATGGCGACAAACCCGCTGACACAGTGAAGAAGGACAAAAAGACCAAGGTCAAGAAAGCGTTGGACAAAACTCGGAAAATAGTGGCGGCGACCAAAGCCAAGCGAGCAACCAAGAAGAAAGGTGCCGAATAGGTTTAACCTATCGCACCTCATTATCATCGGCTGGCGCATGCCAGTCGCACAGTGAAAAAGATCATCATGAGCGAAATTATTTACGGCATCTACGCTGTTAAAGCCCTGTTAGAGCACGACCCGCAACGCTTTCTGGAAGTGTTTATCCTCAAAGGACGTGGTAACCGTCGTCTGCAACCACTAATCACTGAGCTGGAAACGACAGGCATTGCCGTTCAGGTAGCGAGCTGCCAGTGGTTGGATGAGAAGGTTGAGGGAGCAGTGCATCAGGGGATTATCGCCAGGGTGCGTGAAGGGCGGAATCCACAAGAAAACGACTTGCCAGCGTTTTTGAAAAGCGTTGATACGCCATTATTGCTGGTGCTGGACGGCATAACCGACCCACATAACCTCGGGGCTTGCCTACGCAGCGCTGATACCGCTGGCGTGCATGCGGTGATTGTGCCGCGTGACCGTTCCGCCCAATTGAATGCTACCGCCAAAAAAGTGGCTTGCGGCGCATCAGAGAACGTGCCGCTGATCCGCGTCACCAACTTGGTGCGCACCCTGTGTTTGCTACAGGAAATGAACGTATGGGTCGTAGGCACCGCTGGCGAAGCCGACTATACACTGTATCAGAGTAAAATGACCGGCCCGATGGCGTTGGTGATGGGGTCGGAAGGCGAAGGCATGCGCCGTCTTACACGTGAGCACTGCGATGAGTTGATCAGTATTCCAATGGCTGGCATGGTCTCCTCACTGAACGTCTCGGTCGCTACCGGCATATGCCTGTTTGAAGCGGTGCGCCAGCGCCTTTTTTGCTCCCCTGGCGGCCTTAAGGTTGGTGAAAAACCGTAAAATCAAAGGTGGGAGGGAGATAGCAAATGGCGCACTTTCTACCATTTACTCCTACCCCGATGAATAAATCCTATGCGGTTCTTGAGTTTCTTATCCTACACCAGTATGATCATGCGTCATTTTTCAGCCGTACACTAAACACTTTCCTTGCTTCCATGGGCTGCGGCTGACCCTGACAGGGGGCTGAATAATCCGTGCTGAATAATCCGTAAGGAGCAATTCGATGCGTCATTACGAAATCGTTTTTATGGTCCATCCTGACCAAAGCGAACAGGTTCCGGGCATGATCGAGCGTTACAGTGCTACTATCACTAACGCGCAAGGTCAGGTTCACCGTCTGGAAGACTGGGGCCGCCGTCAACTGGCTTACCCGATCAACAAATTGCACAAAGCTCACTACGTTCTGCTGAACGTTGAAGCTCCGCAGGAAGCGATCGATGAGCTGGAAACTAACTTCCGCTTCAACGACGCCGTTATCCGCAGCACGGTTATGCGCGTTAAGCACGCGGTAACTGAAGCATCTCCGATGGTGAAAGCGAAAGACGAACGTCGTGGTGACCGCCGCGAAGACTTCGCTAACGAAACCGCAGATGATGTAGATGCTGGGGATTCTGAAGAGTAATTGCCACTGCCGTGACGGCTAATCGTCTGGTTTTATCGGGTACTGTATGCCTAGTGCCAGTTCTGAAAGTGAGCCCTTCTGGGATACCACACTGCCAATTTATGCTGGAGCACCGTTCGCAGCAGAAGGAAGCCGGATTTAGCAGGCAAGCATGGTGCCGAATGCCCGTAGTTGTCAGCGGACACCCGTCACAAGCATTAACTCAAAGATTAACGGTCGGCAGTCGGGTCACTGTGCAAGGCTTTGTTAGTTGCCATCAAGGCCGCAACGGGCTAAGCAAACTAGTTCTGCATGCCGAGCAGATTGAATTGATAGATTCTGGAGACTAGCCACATGGTACGTTATTTCCGTCGTCGCAAGTTCTGCCGTTTTACTGCGGAAGGCGTTCAAGAGATTGACTATAAAGACATCGCTACACTGAAAAACTACATCACTGAAAGTGGTAAAATTGTACCGAGCCGTATCACCGGTACTCGTGCAAAATATCAGCGCCAGTTGGCCCGTGCTATCAAGCGCGCACGCTACCTGTCTTTGTTGCCGTACACTGATCGTCATCAGTAATCGGCCACTGTCCATTAACGACTTTGAGAGGATAAGGTAATGCAAGTTATTCTGCTTGATAAAGTAGCAAACCTGGGCAGCCTGGGAGATCAAGTTAAAGTTAAAGCGGGCTATGCCCGTAACTTCCTGGTACCACAGGGCAAAGCTGTTCCTGCTACCAAGAAAAACATAGAGTTCTTCGAAGCACGCCGTGCTGAATTGGAAGCCAAACTGGCTGACATTATGGCCGCCGCTGTTGTTCGTGCAACCAAGATCAACGAACTGTTAACAGTCACTATCGTGTCTAAAGCAGGCAAAGAAGGTAAGTTGTTCGGCTCTATCGGCACTCGCGACATTGCTGACGCAGTGACTGCGGCTGGAGTTGAAGTGGCCAAGATCGAAGTTCGTCTGCCGAACGGCGTTCTACGTACTACTGGCGAGCACGAAGTGCACTTCCAAGTACATAGCGACGTGTTCGCACAACTGAATGTAGTAGTGGTTGCGGAAGCGTAATAACACGACTATAACCCAGTTAAAACGCCAGCGCAAGGCTGGAGTTTTGCTTTTATGCACCCGAAAAACACCTTACTATGTGGCTGGATATGCACGAGAGCCGCATATTATGTGGTGTTGCGTGACTTGCTTTAGCGTTCGTGGTGGCCGCTATTGTCGGCCTGCCAACGGAACAGCGCTAGTCTGTTGCCCGCAATGATGACGGACAGCGTGTTGCTCGTGCCGTTGGCGTCATGTTCGATACGCATTTCCTGGACAGCTTGCATATTGCTGAGTGGCTTGTCGTTGCCTTTCACTTGTCCATAGCGAACACTTCATTCACTGGCAGCTTGTTGTTGTGAAATAGTTACGCCAGCGTTTAGCCGGGATGAATAGAGTAACGCTGCCTGGTACCAATAGGCTTAGAACATATCTCCTTAGGCTGTTTTATTTGCCATTTTGAACCTGGGCAGTGCTCACCGTCCTTACGTACTCCCTTTAAGGCTCTAGTTGTTGCGTGATGTCCTGGGCCTAACTGGCTGTAACAATGTACGCCTACTGGGATAGGTTCTAAAGTAGAGGGTTGATTACCGCAGGTTCTGGGCTAACAAAAAGTCACGGTTTCCTGTTTTAAGGCAAAAGACAACATTTGCCATACAAGATTTACTCAGCTTTCCTGCGCTATTATGCTGCGTTCTCGACTTTTTATAGACTTGAGGAAAACCCTATAACACCCCCTTCTTTGTGACAGCGTTAAGACGGAGACCGCAAGCAAGTTACGGGATTGGTTTACAGGTCGGACAGCAGTTGCAAGAGTCAGATCCTATCTCGTAAGGATCGCGTGCGTGTGAATTACACCGGTCGTCTGACTAATGGTAATCTATTTGACAGCTCCATTATTGAACGTGGCCAGCTAGCGTAATTCCCGGTCAGCGGCGTAATTCCGTGCTGGATCGAAGCGTTGACTCTGATGCCGGTCGGCTCCAAATAGCAGCTTTATATCCCGCACACTCTAGCCTACGGCGAGCGTGGTGATGGTGCATCCACACAGCCTTGACCAAGGGTACTTTTCAGCTCCCTCTTTTTTACCCGGTGGGCCGTAAACGCGCGTTCTTCAAAATGAGCATCATGAAGCGGGTAATAAATATATTCTGTAGACAAAATGACCTCATGGCCTCTTGAATGGAAAGCGGCCATCGATACGCAGTGGCGGCAGAAATTTAGCGGCAGGGTATGCTGTGTTTGCCGGTGGGGGAATTTCTCGCTGTATACGATTTTACCATGGGTGAGCTGATTGGGATGGATATTTGGCGTAAAAAACTAGTCTGCTAACACACAGAGACAAAGGAATATTTCCCATTGAACTGCTTATCTGAGGTGCATGATGCTGGCGCAAATTTGCCAACTGTCCCGCGCGGCGGGGGCGACGATTATGGCTGTATATGACAGTGAACAACCGCTTAATATTGAACAAAAAAGACCATTCACCGATTACCACGGCCGATTTAGTAGCACATCACATCATAAAATGCGGCCTAGCAGCGTTGACGCCAGAGGTGCCTTTGCTGTCTGAAGAAGATCTGCCAGCTTGGGAAGAGTGCCAGAACTGGGCGCGTTACTGGCTGGTTGATCCGTTGGACGGCACCAAGGAGTTTCTGCACCGTAACGGCGAATTCACCATTAATATCGCGTTGATTGAACATGGTGAAGCGGTGATGGGGGTGGTGTATACGCCGGCGATCAACGTGCTGTATCTGGCGGAAGGTAACAACTCCTGGAAAGAAGAGAAAGGGCAGCGCAAGCCGATTACTGTTAGTAATGCCCAGCTGCCGCTGGTAGTAGAGTAGTGAGCCGCTAGCATATTGATGATGAATTGAAGGACTATCTGAATCAGCTTGGTGAGCATCAGACCATTGCCGTCGGTTCATCACTAAAGTTTTGCTTGGTGGCGGAAGGTAAGGCGCAGCTCTACCTACGCTTTGGTCCTGTCCTACCAATACCTGTGATACTGCTGCAGGCCACGCGGTTGCGCCGCCGCTGGAGCACAAATCAACGATTGGCAGGGTAAACCTTTGATCTATGCCTCGCAAGAATCCCTTCTTAACCCCGGCTTTCGAGTATCGCTGTTCTGATTTAATCCGCCAAAAGCGAGTGCATATTACCCTCTGCTGCACCGATTACGGCGTCATGGCTTCATATTTAGCCAGTTAGAGTACTCTGACCGGGTTTGGCACCTTGCATCACCGGCGCATCAGGGGGTTGAGACCTGTACGGTATTTGCGGGCCAGCCAGTGGTCCTGTTTTTCAGAACACGACACAATCAATATGGCTGTATACTTTGGCTTTAAAATCAACAAACTGATAGAACACAGTCCAGCCTTTCAATTTACGGTTAAGCATCTCTACCCTGTAGATTCTACTTTCACTGTAATTGTCTGATAACACTGCAGTCAGTAACGCTGCGAAGTTTCTGGTTTTGGCTCGTGGGATCGCCGATACTACTTGCATATTGCCGTAGTGGCAACGTTTGCGAATAATCCGATGGCCCAAAAAGACAAATCTATCATTGACATGGGTAATTTTGGTTTTCTCCATGTTCAATCTGAGTTTCAGGCCATCTTCGAGTACGCTTAAACACTCCTCCCTGATGGCTTCTGCCTGTGACTTGATGCTTTTGACGATGAGTGCAAAGTCATCGGCATACCGGCAGTAGGCAACGGCGGGTTGCCATCGACATTCGATAGTCTGTTTTCATATGTTCACGAAGGTGAAAATATGACCTGACATAGTAAATTTCTGCCAGGTTATATCTGAATTTAATTATATTAAATTTAGTTTATTGATAAGTACGTTCTTTAAAAAACTATTTTTACGCCAAAGATTGCATCTAATTCTATATTTTTTATTTTGGTTTCAGTAATTATTTTTCCGCGTGCATTTTTCTTGAACTTCATTGGTATTTAGTTATATGCAATACTAAAAATAAGTGAAAAATGTGGCAGAGAGGAAAATTCACAGGTATAACTGATGTCCGTTAAAGATCACTCTAGAGCAAGGTCGATAGATTCTTTAGCTAATGCGAGTCTTACTTTCCACATCTATTTTATGGGTGCGGTTCCATAAAATGGTTAGAAATACGGCAAAATATCAAAGCGTATCTTTCTAGAAATATCTTCGAGATCTTCTAATAAAATGTCTTATAAAATATTTTCAATGACGTATTAAATAACTTTCTTATGCAATGCATTTTTTCTTCCTTTGCATGTTTGCTATGTATCCTCAAATGTCTCTCTTCGAGATAATCCACTATTTTCTTTGTAAACTCCTCTTTTTCATTATCAGTCAATATACGTTCTGACATCGTAGTAGCATACTGAATTTGGCCACCTAAGTTGAGGTGTAATGTTCACCTCAAACTCTTACAGGTGAACTAATGAGTAAAGTATTTACTGCTGAATTTAAACTCAAGACTACAAAACTAGTTCTCGACCAGAATTACACTTATTTCAGACGCTGCGAATGCGATGAACGTCAGTCTATCAGCCATTAACCGATAGGTAAAGTCGCTTCGTATGAAACGTCAAGAGTTGTTTACCGCCAGCAGACAAAGTGCAGGAAGCAGATCTCTGATCAAAAATCTTCGGGAAGAAGGTATCAAGAGCAACCGCTGGCGGATGATGAAGCTAATACAGGAAGACGGACGGCTCTACCAACAATGTCGGACTTCTAAGGTGACAACAAAGCCCCGTAAGGGAATGGAAGTGGCACCAAATCTGCTGAACTAGAACTTTAACCTGCCGGGCCGTGACATCACTTATCTTAAGACCGGAGAAGGCTGGCTGTATCTAGCAGCCATTATGGATCTATACTCCCGGCGTATAGTGGGCTGGCATGTGGATAAACGGATAAGTTCGTCGCGGGTCTGCCGGGCACTGATGAGGGCGTATAACCTGCGAAATCCCCTACGGGTCCTATTGTACATACAGACAGAAACTCGTGGTACACGTAGTACCGCTTCCAGAATTTGCTGACTGGCTCAGGAACAGCATGGGAGATGGTGGGAGCCTGTTAGAAATAATGCAGTGATGGAGAGCTTCTGGGGAAGCATGAAACATGAGTGGTTGCATCTTGTACACTAGCCTATGCGGGGCTGCATGAAGTTTTCCAGAGTCACGCCTGCTACCTCACGGCCATAATACATTTCATTTTTCAGTTGGCCAAAGATACCCTCACAAATGGCCTAACCACACAGGGAACTCGCATTGACAAGCAGTGGCGATAGTGTAGAGCCGGCTCCCTGTTTACGGTAAGCGTTAAGTGAGCGTAAGCGTAAAGTCAGTGCCGTATTGACGGTTATTTATCGGTGCAAAATGGCGTCTGAAGCGATCAAGGTTTTGCATTCATCTCCGATCGCGATTTGGCATCTTACCGATCATTCCGGGAATTAACTTTTTCTTACACGATCTCCGTTGCTGATTTTTATGCCAACAGAGACATCGATGTCCAAAAAGAGAAAAGCCAGGTGGCCAAAATAAAATAATTCCGCCTGCCATTTACGTCGCACCCGCATTACCTTAATCCCTTTTATCATGGCATAAGCAGTTTTCATCGATTTAAATCCCAGCGTGGCGTTTTGTAGTGGCATAGTTAATTTGGCCACCTGAATAGAGGTATAGTGGATCACAAAATCAGGACACTTGGCTAGCTTGTTTCCACCGTTCTTCATATACGCAAGTTGGTACACCACCATTGTGTGGGGACGAAAAACATTGTCATAACGGTTTATCCAGTCGTTGATATCACGTATTGCATGACCAAAATCAACATAATATCTTTTTGGTAACCATTAGCTTTTGAGACTGCGAAAGACTGTAAGCGTAAAGGCAATGCCGTATTGACGGTTAGATTCCGTTGAGTTTGCACGTACCGGTCAGGTGGTACAGCAGTGCGCCGCGCTCACCACCATGGTCGCTGCCGAAGAAGATATAATTTTTCCCCAGACAGATGTTTCTCAACGCCCGTTCCACTGCGTTATTGTCAGGTTCCGCCAGCCCATCATCGGCGTAATAACACAACGCATCCCATTGGTTCAACGTATACGCTAACGCTTTACCCAACTGGGATTTTTTCGACAGCGTCGCGCTTTTATCCACTATCTACTCATGTAGTGAGTCGAGTAACGGTTTAGCTCGGTCCCGTCTCTGACTGCCTGACTACCTTTTTGCTTCCGTCCTGCCGCACGTATTTCTTCCTCTATAACGTAGAGTTGACCGATGCGTTTCAGGGCTTCCTCGGCCGTGGCATCCTGGGTACTGATGTACAACATCATGGGTTTTTCTACGGGCGTGTGCCCAGCATGCAGCCTCGATCAGTGCACCGTCTTCACGTTCTGCATTGAACAACTGGTCATAACCGCCGCACGCATCGGCCGGCAACATGCCACTATATTGGCGAAGATGTTGTTGCGGATGTTTTCCCTGCCGGTCCGGCGAGTAGGCAAACCAGGCCGCCGGTGTGTCTGATGAACTAACGTTACGGTTATCGCGGAAATAAGTCCAGAGCCGCCCAGTTTTCGTCTTCTTCCTACCCGGGGACAACACTGGCACCGGCGTATCGTCAGTATGAAGTTTGCGGGTATCCGACGTAGCGGTACAGTGCTTCGTTCAGCGGTGCCGTTAACCAGCAGCAGGCATCTACCCAGTTGGAGAGCAAGGCTCGACTCAGGTCCACGCCCTGACGGGCTAGGATTTCAGTTTGACGATACAAGGGCAAGTGTTAGCCGTGTTTTGACGTCATCACCTGGGACAGCAGGCTAGGCCCTGCGATGCCGCGGTCAATGGGACGCGAGGGGGGCTTCAAAAATGCAGTCACACTTTTCGCACGCCTTTTTCACCCTGACGGTGCGGATTACTTTCAGAGCGCAGGCGACCATTTCCAGCTGTTCTGCGCTGACTTCGCCGAGATATTTAAGGTTACTTCCGCACTTATGACAGCCGGTTTCCACGGGCTCAAGGCGGTTCATCTCACACGGAAGGTGTTCGGGAAGTGGCTAACGATACCGGGACTGGCGAAGCTGACTGGGAACTTGCGGGTCGTTTTCCGACCGTTGTGACGGTCACCAGCCTGCTCGTGCAGTTTCAGCACCGCTTCAGCCTCTTCCACCTGTCGGCGAAGTTTTTCAGAGCGGGTACCGAACAATATCCGGTGCAGCTTTTCCAGTTGCGCCGGTGATGACACGGTTGCTACCGTTGCGGGAAGGCGACGTGATATGCGGCATTTATTCTACCAGAGGCGTAGCCATTTGAAAATGAGATTGTCATTGGTGCCGTGTTCGCGGATAATATGAGCAGCGCCGGCTTCGGGCTGAGAAGCCAGCTTGGCCATGCGCAGTTTAAAGTCATTTGTGTAATTTTTCCGTGGTTCAGAACGCCAGAATTGAGATGCCATAGTCAAGTGCCAGTCTGATTTAGGTGGGCGTCTAAGCTATCAGTATTGGTCAATTAGCTACATACCGCACTGACTTTACGCTTACAACTTTTTATCCTGCTACTTTCCCCTTCTCAATTGTTTTTTCTGTTAGCTTCACCTACTTCATAATATCGCAGTGTTTTTTTCGCAAGCAGTTGGCAAACCCCATCACTGGCGATACCCTGATGCCCTCCGTCTGCTTAACCCCTAGACTTGAAAACACCTGACATGTTTAAAAAATCACTGCTGCACCAGCCGACCCAATCCTGGGCCTAGCTGACATCTTCCGCACAGACGCCCGCCCAAATAAAATAAACCTGGGCATTGGTACTTATAAAGATGAAACCGGTAAAACTCCTGTGCTAACCAGCGTCAAAAAAGCTGAGCAATATTTGCTGGAGAATGAGACCACCAAAAACTATCTCGGTATTGAAGGTATTCCGGTATTCGCCAACTGCACGCAATAGCTGCTGTTCGGTAAACAAAGCCCTGTCATCGCTAACAAGCGCGCACGTACCGTGCAAACGCCCGGTGGCACCAGTACCCTGCGGGTAGCGGCTGACTTTATCGCCAATCAAACCAATGCTAAGCGCATTTGAATCAGCAACCCAAGCTGGCCAAACCATAAAAACGTCTTCACCGCCGTGGGTCTGGAGGTGCGGGAATATACCTACTATGACGCTGCCAACCATGCGTTGGACTTTGATGGCCTGCTGGGTAGCCTGAAGTATGCCCCGGCTGGCGACTTGGTGATGTTTCACGGTTGCTGCCATAACCCAACTGGCATCGATCCCACCGCCGAACAATGGCGTCAATTGGCTGAGCTTTCCGCCATCCACGGCTGGTTATCGCTGTTCGATTTTGCATACTAATAGTTTGCCAAGGGTATGGAAGAAGATGCTGAGGGCCTACGTATTTTTGCTGCCCAACATCAGGAGTTGATCGTCGCCAGTTCTTACTCGAAGAATTTCGGGTTATACAATGAACGCGTGGGGGCCTGCACTCTGATGGCCGCAGACGTTGAAATCGCCGATCGCGCATTCAGCCAAGCACTGAGTCGGTATCAGCGGCGTGCATTCTTCCAAACTAAACATTTGGCTTTGCGCTGGCAGGCCGCCTAACCAAAAAGCATTTTCTTTGTCCGGCCCCAAAATAGGCACCTGATAATGCTCAGCAAGCTCTGCTACAGCACCGACAGGATCAAGGTGGCCGGCCGTGCGTAAGCAGGATCTGAGAGAGAGTCACACCACGCCGAGCCACTTCAGCTTTGATTTTTCCGCATCACCGCCGGGATCGACCAGCGCTGCCTGCTGGGTATGTTTACACCAAATCAGGCTACAGTTCTGACCGAAAGCAGTAACGGGAATAATATGATATTTCATAAGGCTCCAACAATAACACCAGTGCCATACTCAGCGGGCTGCGGCGCTATTCACCTATGGGCAGCACGATTACCAACCCCTTGGCCGGGCCAGTATCGATGTGTACACAGTTGTTTGGCGGGTAATGCCCTACACCACCAGCGTGCATTTTTAAAGCCGCTTTATGGATATTGCTCAGTTGGATGCCTTCAATATAGAAATCCATCGCCTACCCTTTGGTTTGGTAACTATGCCTATCCCCACGACGGCTGTGCGCACGCAATTCGTCATTGGTGTCAAGAGAATGATATCCTGAAATTAACTGTACCGGCTTGCTAGTACCCAGCAGCCCTTACAATCGATAAAGATTGATCAAACAGACAGGGATCGATTGATTTAATCTTATGGGAACGATAATCACGGAACAGATAATTAAGCCGCACCAGTTCTTCTTTATTGTAACCTTGCCGTCGAAAAATTCGGCTTTTATGGATTCACCGGTATTCAGGTTATTTACCACTAAAATACGCGGACGAGCGGTAGAGAAGCTGGCAAAGACAGACCTTGGGAGCACAGCGCTATGTGCCCATAGAGGCACCTCCTAGCGCCAGACATTTACGGCGATGATAATCAATTTTTCCATAATTCTATTAAACCCAGCAAGCAAAGGATGTCAAATATGCATGGCGCCCTGTCCACACCATAACCGCCTACCGCCGAGTCAATCCGTATGACGCCTGGGTTTACAGCCTCTCATTGATAATTACCTAGGATATAGTCAATTATTATGACGGATATTTATCTACCCGTCATACTTCACGTTACCTGTGCGCTAACTTTCCTCTCTCACCCCAGTCACTTACTGATGTAAGCTCCTATGGAGCTACCGCACTGCCACCTTCCTACAACTCGAATTATTTTAGGTATAATGACAGCATTTATTACATTAATTTTTCTGCTTGAGCCAAGATTTGTACGCCTGACCTCACTGCATGATCATAATTATAAATATCTGTGCGGAATTGCATTTGGCCATCATCGGAAACCCACGCCGCCAGATAATACAGTTTTAACGGGATCCGCTGGCGAATATTCACGTAAGTGGTATTGCCCTCTTTCAGCGTGGAGGCAACACGATCGTTGCTCCAACCAGCATCATGTAGCAGCATATTTGCTAAATCATCTGCTTTGTTCACCCGCACGCAGCCGGGCTGAATGCACGCATATCCTTTTGGAATAGATTGTGGTTCGGCGTATCGTGCAGATAGATGGCGTCTGAACTCTCGGCATGTTGAATTTGAAATGCCCCAGCGAATTGCTGGCACCTGGTGCCTGACGCACGCGATACGTGAAGTTAAGTGCGGATACGCTATTCCAGTCAATCATCGCCGTGTCGATCACCTTAGCATCCTTGCTCCAATCAGAAAGCAAAGTATAGCCATGTTGCTGGAAGTAGCTACCATCACGTATCGCTTTTGGCACGATATCTGCACGCACCAGGGGTGTCGGAACGTTCCACGACGGGTTGCGGCTTGGCCGTCCGGACAATGACATGTGACGAAAGCACCTCACGTCTATTCTAGTAGTAGGTCATCGAGTAGTTTAGGATATTCACCATAATGCCGGAGCTGATGTAGCCTGGTAGAATACGCAAACATTGAATATTCAATGCCTGCAGCGCAACGCGGGTCTGCGGCGAGACATTCAGCCATTCACGCGCGCGTGCACCAATCACGCCATCAGTATTCAATCCCTGCCATTTCTGGAAACGTTTAACCCCAGCGACCGGATCTGGGCTGTAAACAATCTCGCCCACCGTCACGCTGGCAGCCGATTGAGTGATTACCGTAGAGCGTGCTGCTAGCGTGATATCCCGTGCCGATGTCGCTTCGCTACTAAACTTTCCCGATTGTTCTCTTCGCCAACTGAGAGAACGCCGTCATTGTCGGGTTCATTACGTGCCAACCTCCTCTACGCCTGCGCTACTAATGCTGAGTGAGTCAACATGTCGATACGCATCAAGATTTCGCGTAATGCCGGAATATCATTACTTAATTTACCAGGGTACAAATTCAGCCCATTGCTCACATACGGCTACTAGGGCCGATTATTGACTAACATGTCACGCAATGCTTGATACATCTTAGTATATTGGGAGTGCTGCGGTACTAGTGAATTGATATAGCTCTGTAGCCTGTCCTGACGCACTGTTGTCCGATGCCTTGCTGGGCTATCTGCAATTTGTTTCTGCTATAGGAAGCCACGGTAACAGTTGGCTATACGGCAACATACTTTACAAGCTAGGTTTGCCGCCGAACGCGGTGATTAATCAGTGGCAGTTGGCAGTAATGTATCACGCCCCGCGTTATTAACTGCCGGATCGGTCAAACTTGTCACCCACTGGCTAAACTATGGCTGTACGCCAGACATCGCCAACCCAGCCAACTGTTGTTGAAACTGCTGTATTGCCGCGCGATCACGCCACATCAGCTGCATATGATTCGCCGCATACAGAGGAGCCAGCGTTGAACGATAATACACAGCCGTACCTCGTGGTAATGCGGCAAGCAGCTCTGAACGGCTTTTCTCAATCGATATACTGGATAATGCCGCCGAAAACTCTGGCACGGTTGCCCATGCGGATAACGACAAAGCAACACTACAGGCGATTATGCCACTAAACGCCAAACGCCGTATTAAGTATCCATTTTTAAGCACCTTGTCCCCTGTATGCTCACAAAAAATGCTTATGCTTTCAGTATACAAATAGAAAGGTTATTTTCTCCTGCGAGCGTTGAATAACCGTTTATTCCCGTTCTCATCAAAAAAACCGGTTTATTTACTGCTATGCGCACAAAAAATATCCTCCCAAGCTAGGGTGGCTATTTTCAGAGTTTAGCGCGTTATTACTCTATGACGTTTATACCACTGCGCTACCTGACACTGGCAGCCCGCTGGCAAAACTACGCAACCCCACCACATGCATATGCTCATGGTTTTGGAACACTTTGCGCACTAGCTTATAGGTGGTTCCTTTCTCCGGTCTGATATTCTCCGGCGCAGCGATGATCAACTGTATTTCTAGGCGGTCACATATCTCGAACAGCGTGTCGATGGACTTGGCGTCCAGACGCGCTGCCTCATCAAGGAACAATAGACGGCACGGCTAGATATCTTTGCCGCGCAAACGGCGCGACTCTTCTTCCCAGCTCTGCACTATCATCACCAGGATCGACATCCCTGTACCGATCGCTTCCCCCGTGGATAAAGCACCGCTCTATGCGCGCAGCAAACCATCAGAACTACGTAATACCTCCACCTCCAGTTCAAGGTATTTGCGGTAATCCAGCAGTGCTTCGCCGATGGTTTGTGGCGTACATTGCCCCATATCGATCTGCGGGTTCAAGCACTGATACAGTTTAGCCAGCGCTTCCGAAAAGGTCAGACAGTTATTGCTAAACAAATTCTGATGCTATTCTTGCTGCTCAGAGAGCACGTCAGCAAGGTGACGTGTGTTTCACGCACATTGACGTTCAACCGCACACTTTTCACCTGACCAAAAGATACCGTCTGTAAACCCTTGTTGAGCATGCAAATGCGGTTCTGCTCACGCTAGATGGTCTTGCGGATGATATTGCTAAGCTCTTGGCACTGATCGCCAGCTTTTACTTATGAGTGGTCAGTTCCTCAGTCAGACGGCCCAGTTCGATTTCCATTTGTTCGATGGCTTCGACCGGATCGTTGGTGTGAATAATATCCTGACAAATACGTTCACGCAGATGCTGGTAAACAGCTATGTAGAACTGGATTTTACGTTCTGGGTGCTTCGGATCTTCCGATAGACGCAGTACATCGCGCAGATATTCGTTATCCGCCACCGCCAGACTTAGTGTACCGAGCGTCTTATCCGATATCAAACGCAAAGCGTCACCATCCATATAAGCTAGTTCACGACAGTGCAGACAGCGCTCCACACCATTGTCTTTCACCATACGCATTACTGCACACCAGCCCGCCTTGGCGGTCATTACCTGCTCACGTAACTGATAGTAATCGCGCTCCAAATTGCGCATTTTCTTCTGTAAGCTGTCCATTTCTATTTCACTGAAGGTCAGTTGTTTCTCCAGTTGATTGCAGTGCGAGCGGTTGTTGCTCAGCGCCGCATGTAGTTCATCACGGCGTTGACGCGCACGAGCTTCAGAATTGGCGTCAGCCTACACGCCGATATCCACCAGTTTCTAGCTCAACTCTTTCAGCATGTCGTGGTTTTGTATCATGGGTACTTTTCAGTGAAGCCAGCACCTGGCTGAACTGAGTAAACTGAGTTTGGTATTGGCACAGTTGTTCACGGGTGCGGGTACGTTCCGCCTCCTCGTGTTCCAAACGCTGGCGCAACTTGTCGTTAAGATCATTGTCGGCGTTCAGCATGCCAGCTGAGTCGGTATAACTAAAGTGCGCACGGCGCTGCACCACTTCGGTCAGCGCAAAGGCTTGCTGTTTTACCTGGTGCTGCACGTTCTGTGCCTGCGCATAGTCCTGCTGTAATTGTTGATGCTGCTGCGGATCGCTCTGCAACACCGGCAGTAACGGTTCCGGTTTGGTTAGGGATACGCCTTGCTGCTAAATATGACGCGCGGCATCCTACGCCTGTTCCAGCTTTTCATGGATCTCCTCCACCCGATCCTGCAAAGTATCGTCATTGAGTAACAATACCCGTGGCATTAAGCGGTTCAGCGCGGAAATGACCTCTTTCGCCTGCTCATACAACTGGCGTTGCTACTGGTTCTATGCCTCATGATTGTTTATCACACGTTCAATTTCACCGCGCCGAGCGTTCAGGCTACGGATTTTGGCTTCTAGATCAGCGTTAAATGCTACCGCCAAATGGCTACCGATAAAGCCGCTGAACGCCTGATGTGCACGCTGTGTTTTCTGGACGACGAACAATAGCGTCGCGTAACGTTCCGCCAGCGTTTCGCGCTCGGCGTGTAGCATTTCCAAACGGTTTTCGCGCGCAGCACAGCCAAACAACGGCACCTGTGGATAGAGCGAATAACGCCACTGACAGTCAGCGGTTTTTACCAAGATCGCCTGTTGCTGTTCTTCAACGGTGAACACGCTGTTATCGAACGACTGCGGATCCCCCTCGATCAGATAGAGATCTTCCGGGCAGTCTTCCAAACCTTCTAGCATCTCGCGTACCCGCGACAGATCCGGCACTACGATGGCATGGCGGCGAAGGGCTGTACAGCGCCGAGAAATAAGGGGAGTCGTCAAGAGAGTGTGATATCGTCGTAGATTTCAGACAGCAACACACCGTCAAAGCGTTCAGCTATGGTAACCAGATATGGGTCTTCGGCACCGTCTGGATGACTGAGACGCTCGATCTGAGCTTCTACATCGCTTTTGCGCGCCGCCACCTCGTCGCGCCTAACGGTGGTTTCACGTTCGCGCTCCAGCAGTTGTTGCATGTGCTCGGTCACCTGCTGGATGCTTTCCAGTGGATCACCGCTCTGCTCACAAATCTGGCGTAAAGAATCTTGTGCCGCCAGCCACACCAAGGCGCAGCGCCTGGCCGACGACTAAATGCGCTACCTAAAAATGACGCGCACGCGGATATTGCGCCAGATAATCGCGCATCACCGCCCCAAGATTAAGCGGCTTTTGCTGTTCCTGATAGATCTTCAGCGACTGTTCAATCACCACTGCCAACTGTTTACAGATCTCGCTGAACGCTTCAAGCGCCAAGTCTGGTGGTAGCTCTCCCCGGTCACTTCTTCACTGCGTAGCGTTAGCTATTCATCGCGCATATCTAGCAGACATGAGGCAGCGGTATTGGTCAGTACACGCGGATGGTCAAAATAGTTTTGCACCGATTGGCGCAGACGTTGGGCAAACACACGGTTTTTATCCATATCGATGGCGGTTCGGATAAATTTGTGTACATGGCAGTCATAACCAATCTACAAGTCAATGGTCTGTTGGCCCCAACTGATAATGCGATCCAGCTTGCTTTGTAGATCGAACACCAGTTTATCGACGAAGCCTAGTTCCGCGACGCCATGGGTCGCGTCTTGGATACGCAGCAGGTGAGCCTGCAACTTATCGCCAGTCGCCTCCAGCGTATTTTGCAACTCGCGCAGAGTACCGGAGATTTCTGACAGCAACATCTCGCAACTGGAAATTGCCGCCTGCCAATTCTGGTTCAGCAACGCTGCGATATCCGCCTTCACACTTTCATGCTCTGCCGCTGTTCGTCCATTCCCCGTTAGGTCATATCGATACTGTCAAAGATCTCGGACGCCGAATATTTCAACGGCGCAAATACGTTGCGGTGCCAGTGGAAATCATCCTTCCTCTTTGGTAGCATCGGCGGCGCACTTGAGTTACTGTGCTACAATTGACAGCTGCATAAACAGCCGCAGTGTGGAAAACTCACGCTGGCAAATATAATAGTCGGTAATGCCGATACCTAGTTGCGTTAGGCGGTAACCAGTTCACCTTCGCTGATTTAGCCGTCCAGCCGCTCACTATTAAAGGTGGCGATAGCGAGCGGAAAGGCGAGACGCTCTGTAGGGAGCGAAATAGAGAAGTCGTTTTTCCGTGCCCAAGCGACCAATTCGGGTACGGTCTGGGAAAATTCACTCATAATTCGTCCTTCAGGTTGGGTTTGTGCGCTATGATGTGGATATAGCGTCCCAAACTCATGTAAGAATCCTTACGACAATAGTGCTGTTCAAGCGCGTCAGTAACTGTTCAAATTTTTGTGTCTGTAACTAATTATCTACTTTGTAAATAATCGTGAAACACTCGCACACCAGTTTTCCTACTGATGCGTATGCCCATCTGTTCCAGCCAGCCATATACCTGAAGCGGCTGCTGTAGATGTTGCGGCGACAGCGAGCGCTTTCTGTGTCTTCTGACCACCGGATCTACCAGTTGAAAATTACCTAACACCGCGTTGTGCATCACAAGGCCATTAGCATTAAAGAACATTAGCGACAACGCGCCGCCCGGCAGCAAAAAGCCTAATAACTGCTGCAACGCCACTTCGGGTTCAGCGATCTATTCAAGTACGGCATGAAACAATATTAGATCTACCAGCTGTGCTAAATGTTGAGCGATCTCCTGCGCCGAGCCTTGTATAAACTGCATCTTCTGGCTGACAGCTTTCTGTTCAGCAAACTGTGCAACACGCTGGATCATCTCACCAGAAAGGTCGCTCAGCAACATCTGATGCCCTGCCTGTGCCAACTGGCAGGGCATATGGCCCTACTTCACCACCACCGGCATCAAGAATGTGTAGTGACCGCTGCGGTAACTGCGCCAATAGTGTGGTCAGATCTTGTCACACTACTGCCCGGCAAATTTTCCCTTTGGTGGTACCGGTAAATATTATGCGCAAATTTTTCGGCAATATCATAAAAATTGCGATCTTACATGGGTTGCGGCTCCACCGATTAGGGGGACAAGGCATCTCCCATTCAAACCTGCTATTTTGGCACAGACTGGCTTATAATGTATCTCCTTGCGACCGGTTTATGCTCTGATGCCGTTTTTTAGCCCAAGAGGATCTTATTTTACTGCTGTTCAACCTGAAAAAACTCATTAGCGCACTGTTGATGCCGCTGCCTACGCTGCTGTTGCTGATGGGCCTGGCTCGGCTGTTACTGTGGTGTACTCGCTGGCAAAAAAAGTGGCAAAACGATTTTGACGCTAAGTTGGCTGTTGCTGTTGCTTTTCAGCCTGTACCCCGTGGCCGATCGGCTGCTGCGGCCGAACGAATTCGAATATCAGACCTACTACCGGGGCCATGATCCGGTGAACTATATAGTGGTGCTGGGGGGCTACTATACCTTCAACCCAGACTGGGCACCGAGTTCAAACCTGATCGGTAACAGCCTGCCGCGCGTAACAGAGTTGGTAAGGTTATATATCTCACCCATCCGGGTGCCAGGTTGGTGTTTACCGGCGCGCGTGGCGTAAATACACTCAGCAACGCTGCTACCCTCGTCCGAGTAACGGAAAGTCTAGGCGTGCCATCGCGCGATATCCTTAGGCTGGATCGCCCATTGGACACCGAGTAAGAAGCCGGACAAGTGGCGGCGCTGGTCGGCAACCAGCCGTTTATATCGGTAATGTCAGCCAGCCATATGCCTCAAGCAATGCGTTTTTTCAAAGCTAAGGGACTGCACCCCATCCCCGCACCAGCCAACCAACTGGCGATCAGCTCACCATTGAATACTTGGCAGCGCGTTATGCCTTCCTCCATGTTCCTCAGCCACAGCGAACACGCGTGGTATGAGACTTTTTGGGTAGCCTGTGGCAGCGGTTAACAGGCAACGATGAGGATAGTGGCGATGAGTCACACCCGGTGACATAAACACCGTAGGCCAGCGGAATTTAGCGCAGGCTGTCACGCATACGCTGTAGATCATCAGGCGTATCGACGCCCACGCTCGGTATGACCTTGGCAACCGCCACATGAATTTTTTCGCCGTACCATAGCACCCGCAACTGTTCTAACAATTCAATCTGTTCCAACTGACTCGGCTGCCAACTGACGTAACGGCGGACAAATCCAGCGCGGTAGGCGTAAATACCGATGTGCCGTAACAAGGTATCGCCAATGGTGTCTTGCGATGTGGCGAAGCCCCGGCGATCCCAGGGAATAGTGGCGTGCGAAAAATAGAGCGCGTATCCCTGCGTATCTATCACCACTTTAACCGCATTAGGGTTAAAGGCTTCTTCAGCACTGTTGATCGGCACCGCTAATGTGGCCATACCAGTGCAACTGGCGGCCAAATTTTCCGCCACCTGACGCACGATAAGCGGTGGGATCATCGGCTCGTCACCCTGTACATTGACAATGATCTGGTCATCGTCAAAGCCATAATGCTCAATCACTTCTGCCAAACGTTCGGTGCCGGAATAGTGATCTAGACGGGTCATACAGATTTCACCGCCTGCGGTCTTAACCGCTTTGGCTACCTCTGGATGGTCGACCGCCACGATCACGCGGCTAGCACCGGATTCACGCGCTCGCTCCATCACATGCACCACCATCGGCTTGCCGTTAATATCGGCCAAGGGTTTAGCAGGCAAACGGGTTGATGCATAGCGGGCAGGGATAATAGCGATGAAATTCATGCGTGCTTCTCATCCACACAGAACGCACGCGCGGCATCTTCCAATAGCACTGGGATGCCATCGCGCAATGGATAAGCCAAGCCATCCACCTTGCAAATCAGTTCTTGGTTTTCTTTGTTGAAATAAAGATTACCGTTGCAGACCGGGCAAGCAACGATTTCGAGTAAACGGTGATCCATGTTTCCTCCAGGGTGGAGATATATTATTGGGAAAGTGAAGGTAGATGAGAGTAGCATAACAACGCGCTGCGGGTTAAGAGTCTATACTAGCTGGCATACATTGTGCATTGCCAGGGGGGTGCGTGCTCTGATCCTGGCGAGGGCAAAAGTTCGATTTATTCAACAAAGCCGTGAAGAATTTATTGTCCCCCATAATGACACCATATTGTCATTTGTAGGGAGTGTTAGAAATTCCGCGTCATTCAAGTCAATATATAATCAAAAAGGAATGACATATGTCCCAACCATTCGATTTCGATAAAGCCCTGAAAGCACGTCATGATAGCTAGGACTTGACGGGCAAAGATGGTATTTAATTCCGTTAATCAAGCCGTTGACGGAAGCTGCTTTGGCCGCTGAACTTGACGCCCATCTGGCTTAATACTTTGAAGCCAATCGTAAAAACGGCTCGACCCTAAAAACAGTCATAACACCCACAGGCGTTTTTGAACTGGCCACGTATCGGGAGCGCAACGGCTATTTTGAACCTCAACGGGTGAAGAAACATCAGACCACGCTATCCGATGAGATCGAACGCAAGATCATACAGATGTTTGCCCTCAGCATGAGTGACAAAGCTATCAGTCAGGAAATTTACGGCGGTTCCAGCGTACAACCACAATGTGGGGGTTCTCCACTCGGTTACAAGCAGAGTGATGTCGCCGCAGAGCAATGGCATCTGCGAAGAGTTCCACAAAATGATGTTCTTAGTGAGCAATTTATGTTGAGAGTCGCCATCAATAAATGATGGTTGCAGTGATTTTTAGCGTGACATAGAGTGATGAACGCTTTCGAATGAACCGCGTGCCAAGCTCCCCACCTCTTCACCCAACTGCCATACCACCATCGCATAATAAGTGGTGCTATGGTTATAGCGAGTAATAGTGTAGAAGTTAGGCAGGCCGTACCAATACTGATAGCCGGTGCTGATATCCAGACGCAGTAGGCTAGCCTGATGATTGTCGCCAAACGATCCCTGTGGACTTAAACCAGCCGCTGCCAGGCGGGGTCAATCGGGTAACGGGTTTTGAAGCCATGCTCCAGCCTAGAAGCCTGACTATAAGCCTGTACCGCTACCGCTCCGCCTTTGACCCAGCCATGCGCTTTAAAGTGGTTAGCAATACTGATGATGGCATCCACCGGTTCCCACAGGTTAATATGACCGTAACCATTTAAGGCAACCACGTAGCGCTTATATGAGGAAGGCATAAACTGGCCGTATCCCATAGCGCCGGCAAATAAGCCGCGCAGTTCCAGTGGATCATTCCCCTCCGTGTACGACATCAGTAGGAATGTCTCTAACTCGCCAACAAAATAGTCGGTGCGACGTGTATAGTTGAAGGTCAACGTTGCTAAGGCATCGATAACGCGGGTTTTCCCCATTACTCGCCCCCAACGAGTTTCAACCCCAATAATATTGACGATGATCTCCGGTGGCATACCATAGACCCGCCAAGCACGTTGCAGGGCATCTTGATACTGGTTCCAGAAAGCCACGCCTTTTTACACGTTATCCGCTATAATAAATTTATTGCGGTAGCACAACCAAAAGCCGTTAGGGCCAGCTTGTACCTGTGTGGCGGGCATTAGTGCTTGTTGTTCCATCTGCCGCTGCACCGAATCCAGCCGTTTGGTCTGCGCCAGCAAATTGTATAGCTGTTGGCGATCAAAACCGTGCTTCCTCACCATTTTATCGATAAAGCGCGCTGTATTTGGGTTGTAGGCGAAATCCCCACTTGGCAGTTTGCCACTGTGGGCAGGCGTCAGCAAAAAGACGCCTTTCTCCGTGGTGCGCTAAGGCAGAGTGGTAGTCGTGCCGCAAACAGCTAGCATGGTGATTAGAGGGAGGAGAGCAACCAGATAACGCATCAGATATTAATACAACCATGCAAGGAATAAGTGGGAAATATGTTAATCTATTGGTGCATCGTGAACAAACAGGGTTAAGAGCCTATCCCAGTAGGCGTACGATTGTTGCAGTCAGTTTGGACACCGATAGCGCGTAACAGCCGCAGCATACAGGGAGTATGTGTGGAAAGAGAGCAGCACTGCCCATGGCCAAAATAGCAAATAAAATAGCGCCTAATGGGAGGGGTTGTTACAAATATATAACTCTATCGCCTAATGCAGATGAGCGCTTGCTCATAGTAACCCTGGTTGAATGGGGTGATCATAAACACAGGGATATCATGCACGTAGTCCTTAAAACGTCCTTTGTCTTCAAAAGCAGCGCGGAAATCGGACGTTTTAAAAAACGCCATAAAGCGCGGCACAATGCCGCTGGCAATATACACGCCGCCAAAAGCACCCAAATTCAGCGCCAGATTACCGCCGAAACGCCCCATAATCACGCAGAATAGTGCCAGAACGCGTCGGAAATTAATGCAACTGTTTGCCAAGGCGCGTGTAGTGACTTCTTACGGATCCAATAGCTACGGAAAGGAAAACGATTATCCAACTTGACAATGGCGCGGTAGAGATTGACCAATCCTGGGCCAGATAGTACGCTTTCAGCGGAAATGTGCTCTATTTCGGCACGCAGCACCAGCCAGGTAAGATCCTCTTCAGATGAGTAACATGCAGCCCAGTGCCCGCATCATATTGAAAAATAAAAAGCTACCCACATTGTAAAATCCCGCAGCAAAAACAACACTAGCACAAGAATATAATTTTCATACAAATATTGTAATACATTGATTTTTAATCAAAAAAATTAATAATTAAGAATATTCCCATTGAAAATTTGCATATTTTTAATAGAAATCTCGTTTTTAAATGCAGCTTTACATAGAATAGAATGGCGTCCGAAGTCCAACCAGCCTCATATTTGGAGCAAGTATGTCCTCTTTTGTACACTTTGCGTTAGCTTTAATGGTGGTGGCTATTTTGGCGCTATTAGTATGCCAAGATCGCAAAAACATCCACATTAGCTATATTATTAAATTATTGATCATTGAAGTACTGCTAGCCTATTTTCTCCTGCATTCGGAAGCGGGTTTAGGCTTTGTAAAGGGATGTGCAGCATCGTTCGACAAACTACTCGGATTTGCTGGGCAAGGGACTGATTTTGTATTCGGTGGTATGGCAGAAAAAAACCTGGCATTCTTCTTCCTGAAGGTACTGTGTCCCATCGTCCTTATCTCTGCACTTATTGGTATTATGCAATACATCAAGGTGTTGCCGTTTATTATCCAGATTGTCGGTACCGTGCTATCAAAAGTGAACGGTATGGGTAAGCTGGAATCGTTCAATGCCGTCAATTCGCTGATCCTTGGTCAGTCTGAAAATTTCATCGCTTATAAAGATATCCTGAGTAAGATGTCAGAAAAGCGCATGTACACCATGGCAGCAACCGCGATGTCTACGGTTTCCATGTCTATCGTCGGTGCTTACATGACCATGCTGGATGCCAAATTCGTGGTAGCAGCATTGGTGCTGAACATGTTCAGCACCTTTGTCGTGCTGTCATTGGTCAACCCGTATGACATCAGTAAAGAAGAAGATCTGCACTTGGGCAACCCGCATCAAGGCCAAAGTTTCTTTGAAATGCTGGGTGAATACATCCTGACTGGTTTTAAAGTGGCGATTATCGTTGCTGCGATGCTGATCGGTTTTATTGCTCTGCTCTCTGCGCTCAATGGCCTGTTCAGCGCCATCTTTGGCCTGAGTTTCCAACACATACTCGGTTATTTCTTCTATCCGTTCGCTTGGATCATAGGTGTCCCTAAACACGAAGCATTACAAGTCGGCAGCATCATGGCGACCAAGTTAGTCTCTAACGAATTTATAGCGATGATGGAGCTACAAAAAGTCTCTGCCGAACTGTCACCACGCAGCACAGGCATCCTGTCGGTGTTCCTGGTTTCCTTCGCCAATTTTTCTTCCATCGGCGTCGTGGCTGGGACGATCAAAGGGCTGAACGAATATCAGGGCAATGTGGTGTCACGATTTGGTCTGAAGCTGGTATATGGTTCAACGCTAGTTAGTATTCTGTCTGCCGCTATAGCAGGTTTGGTGCTAAGCTAAACGGTATCGCGAAAATGTGACCAGGTATACGATGTCAGTTAAAGGGCCGTTGACCAATTTAGTGGCGGTGTAAAATCCGGAAACAGAAAATGTTTCCGGATTTTTTCGCAGAGAAACAATATGACGTTAAGAAGGTAGCACTTGGTTACAGGAGTTTAGTGCGATAATTAGAAGCTAAAGATAGCCGGTAGCAGAATAGAGTATGATGATGAAGAGGTGGGGGTAGAAAACTCGCTTTTTAATCGTGGTGGAGCTAGACGGGATCGAACCGTCGACCTCTTGCATGCCATGCAAGTGCTCTCCCATCTGAGCTATAGCCCCATTCAACAACACGGTTGTACTGCCGAATAGAGCGCATGATATGAAACACCAGAAACACTATCAACGGCTAAATGGAATTCCTCAATCAAGCGCTGAAAAAGCCGCCAAATTAGCCTACTTAACGCCCAAAATCGTCAATAGAGGCTAGACGTTCCACTTGGTCGCTTGATTGATACCGCGCGACGGGCAATCAACCCTGCGCTTCGCGCTCGGCGATGTATGCCAACGCCCTATCGATACGCTGTAGGGAACGAGCTTGGCCTATCGCATACACAGTTACGTCCATGCCAGGCGATTGCCCAGTCCCCGTCACTGCTACGCGCAGCGGCATGCCGACCTTGCCCATCCCCACACTCAGCTCATCTGCGGTACTCTGAATAGCATTGTGCATATTTTCCGGCGTCCATTGGCTGATGGTTGCCAACTTGGCACGCACCACTTCCAGCGGCTGGCGGGCGACCGGTAGCAAGTGTTTCTTGGCGGCATCGGCGTCGAACTGGTGGAAGTCTTCATAGAAGTAGCGGCAAGACTCAGCTATTTCTTTCAAGGTTTTGCAACGTTCACCCAGCAGCTTGACGATATCTTTCAATTCAGGGCCATTGCTGGTTTCGATACCTAGTTGCTCAACGTGCCACGCCAGATGTACCGCCACTTCTTCCCCCGGCATATGGTTGATGTAGTGATGGTTCAGCCATTGCAATTTCTCAGTATTGAAGGTGCTGGCGGACTTGTTAATCGCATCTAGGGTAAAGAACGTTTTCATATCGTCTAGGGAGAATATTTCTTGATCACCATGCGACCAACCCAGACGCACCAGGTAGTTCAGCAACGCCTGTGGTAGGTAGCCATCATCACGATATTGCATCACCCCCACAGCACCGTGCCGCTTGGACAGTTTCTTGCCGTCGTCGCCGAGGATCATCGAGACGTGCGCATATTCCGGCACCGGTGCACCCAGCGCTTTCAGGATATTAATCTGGCGTGGGGTGTTGTTGATGTGGTCTTCGCCACGGATCACATGGCTGATTTCCATATCCCAGTCGTCCACCACCACACAGAAGTTATAGGTTGGCGCACCATCAGTACGGCGGATGATCAAATCGTCTAGTTCCTGATTACTGAATTCGATTAGGCCACGGATGTTGTCGTCAAAGATCACCGAGCCTTCCTGAGGATTGCGAAAGCGTACCACATGCGGTTCATCATCAGTGGAGCTGCGCTGGCTATCGCGGCATCGGCCGTCATAACGTGGCTTTTCACCGTTTGCCATCTGCTTTTCACGCAACGCGTCTAGACGTGTTTTGGAGCAATAACATCTATAGGCCGTACCCTGCACTAGCATGTCGTCGATCACCGCGTTGTAGCGGTCAAAACGCTTGGTCTGGAAGTAGGGGCCTTCATCCCAATCCAAATTCAACCAGTTCATGCCAGCCATAATTGCGTCGATCGCTTCCTGAGTGGAACGTTCCAAGTCAGTATCTTCGATACGCAGAACGAACTCTCCGCCCGCATGGCGGCTAAACAACCAGGAATAAAGCGCAGTGCGGGCACCACCGACGTGCAGATAGCCGGTAGGACTAGGCGCAAAACGTGTTTTGATTTTCATTGGGTTCACTGCCTTATTACGCAACGCATGTCGGCAGGTTGCCAACAGTTACTAGGAATTTAAAAAAGTGAGCGACATTGTATCAGCACAGGCTAATTCCTCAACGTTGACACGATATTTCGCTGGCTAATTCCGCACTATCTACGGCTGGTTTCGCATGACAATGAGGAAAAATTTGGCATTGCTGGCGGTAATGATCGCACCCTACGTAATTTTACGCCGAACGATTAAAATCATTTTAAAAACCATTGACTCACTTTGAACTATCCCTATAATGCGACTCCAGCAAGTTGGGGCAATTAGCTCAGTTGGTAAAGTATCTCCTTTACACAGAGGTGGTTGGCGGTTCGAACCAGTTATCGCCAGCCATCTTGTCAAACAGTAAGAAATGAGAACATCAGGGTGATTAGCTCAGTTGGTAGAGCACCTCCTTTACACGGAGGGGGTCGGCGGTTCGAGCCCGTCATCACCCACCATTTCTGCGGGTCGTTAGCTCAGCTTGGTAGAGCAGTTGACTTTTAATCAATTGGTCGCAGGTTCGAATCCTGCACGACCCACCATTATAAATCAATAAGTTATCTATCAGTAGTGCCTTCCAATTCTAAATAGTGGGACGGTCTAGACTTGATATTCAATAATAGCATCAATATGTTTCGCGTGCTCAGTAAGATGGCAAGGTGCAAGGTATGCATACCTTGCACCATTTCGATTGATTCCTAGCCTCTTTCGGATGTATCCGTCGCCGTCGATAAGGCAAGCTAGAGAGGGACGCTTTTTATGTTACCGCAAAAACCATTAAACCACTACCCGCAAAGGGAGCAAAGGGGTAAAATGTGCTCTCTGACTTTGGTTAATATCTCCTGTATGGAGGCAGGATGATCTATGTCATCACTGGCACAACTATGACCCCAACGGTGCCGATACCGTTCTTGTGTCGATGTATCCATGCCCTGCTTATTCCCAGGACTTCTTTCGCCCAACGAACATAATCACTATCCGGCACCCCATTGCGACGTATCGTACCAGTGTGCCATGATGCGTTGTCGCCAGCTATCCAGATCTTCAATATCGGCTCCTGTCCCGATGTTATCTGCATAACCGGTCGAAGGTCGAAGATAAACCAGAAATAGGCGTAGCAAGTCGTAGCGCAATGCCATCCTCACAATTGACAGCCTGACCGCTGCTTTTTGCAACGACCGGTATGCTAAAAGTACACCATTTGCTGAGGTTATTGGGGCCGTTATGGTGTATATTTGACCATCATCACGGTGTATTTCAGTGTCAGCAGACAACGATAGGGCATTTTGTACATCTTCCCACCGAATAAATCCGCTCGCATTGGTTGCCCCTTTTCGTGGACAAAGCTTGATATTACTGTGTCGGGTCAACCAGTCTTCATTGGCTAAATCCGGCAAGATATTACGCGCTAAATAATTGATATAGCCGTATATAGTATGAATGGCGGCGGCCTGTACTCTTGTGTACACCTCGGCATCGAGGCGGCGTAATACGCTATATTCATTAAATTGTGTGAGCAAATCACCGCGAATGGTGTCTATCAATTGTGGCAGTGTCTGGTGCTAAAAACCACTATTTTGCATGGATTACGCTCCACAAGTTGTTGATGTTTTATGATTTTTGTATCATGATCAGGAAAGGTAAGGATAACGGTTGCAGTTAATTTATCGATGACTGTGCGCACCACGTCGACATCAACCCGTAGCGCGATACCATCGTCTGTTATCCATGTAAGCGCCTGAGAAATATATTCTTTCGCCTTTTACGCCGTCTGGTTAGTTAAAGTGCTACGTTTTAACAAGTGTAATAGAGAGCCAATCCGGTTATTTTGTACGGTCGGCCACGTATTGCCTCACCATCCCAATGGCGTATCAGTGTCATCATCCGGTTAAGCGCGTCGCCAGGTGAAAAGCGATATCATCACTGCCTGCCTGAGCCGTTCCTAATCTGATAACGCTGTATTCACTTTTTTATTCATCAGCATATTATTTATATCTGTTGATTGGGCTTGCCTGTTATGCCACCGCTATCACCTTTGTGATCGTGGGTATTGTACTGCGCTCGCATGGTGCTAAATGAGCCGGTTTTATCCTGTACTGCTGCCTATAAAACGATGGATTGTGCCGCCGTGATCTTTCCCGGCATTTCTACTTGTTGTGTGTCCAGCACGATCTTATTTTTGGTGTGAATAATAAAAGTGTCCGTGGTAGCTTCTATCAATCGTCCACGCTTGAGCATGATGCTGCTGTCGCCTTCGTTCGTGTAGATCTCTACTTCACTGCTTTTTAGCCCTTTTATCATGTAGCGCCGATCAGCAACACTAATCACTACGCCATGCGAGCGGTCACCACCCAGGAACAGGGCAACCCCTTCTACGCCAGCATGCGCTGTTGAGGTAAACCAGTAAGGCAGTAAGGCTTTAGATATTCCATTCTGTTTTTTGTTTCACCTGCCACTAACGAGATATCTACTTGCTGGCAAGCGAAGGCGCTATTTACCTCTCGCACAACGACCCTTAACCACAGGGGCAACAAGACCTGCTGTAGCATGGCTACGGCGTTTTTCATTAATAAATCTCCTGCTTAATAAATGATGATATCGCTTTATATATCTGTTACCAATCCTCTTCTGTGGTCAGCACTTTCAATTCCTCAAGAGACGGAATATAGGCAGCTTCAGGTGCAACACTGAGTTCACATAGTGTTCCGCCTTCGTCCTGCATATAAACGACCTCGCTAATCACTAGTTCCCGATTGTTAAAACCTAACACGGGGTCAAAAATGATAACTCGCCGCTGGTTAGGTTTCCACAGAATGCCGTCACCTTGCCGCCACCCCTGTACGGTATAGGTTGTTTCTTCGGTTCTCGCTGCATGCTGTCTGGCTTCAAATTAGCTTCGTGCTTGACAGATCGCTCTAGTAGCATTACCGGATTGCTGGATATATTGCGGACGATAGTGGGTAATTTGACTGTCCCTAGTTTTGGCACGGAGTGCCGTTAACGTCGCTTTACCAAAATCAACGTTATCCCCGGTACGCTGACCTGCTACCTTGTGTTCTGAAAAGCGTTCGCGGATACTCTGTTCCGTATCACAGGTGAGAATATTCTCATCCCAGACAAGCGCAGTTGTTGCACGATCATTACCGACCGTGCCAATCAATAGATTGCCTTCTTCATCATCCCAGGCGAGTGCCTGTTGGCTTTCCTAACTCCTTGTTTAGCGCCTCATGGATAGAGAGTTTCCCCATAATCAACCTGAAAAGCCTGTAGCACAGCGTTTATGGGGCTTTCTGGTTATCACCTTAATGCCAAAGGGTTTTGCCAGTTCTGAAGCTATCTGATGCAAAGTTTTGCCCGTAAAAAGCGTGGTATGGGCAGCACAATCGATTAAATCAGCCGTCTTACTCCGGCCACTGATACCGACATTAATACTTTTTGCGTCATAGCGTATTGGGGTCGCTTCAATCCAGCTGATCAGGACTTTATCTTGACTGATAAGGACTTCGACCAACTCCAATTTTTTAATCTGGGGCTGTGTAATAGCATACTGCCTGATTCACCCGGCCACTGGTGGGTTATTTCGACATTGAAATCGCGTGATAGCCGTTCTATCCCTGCTGAAATCTGGACACGTGTCTAGCCGCCCCATTCGCGCCCGTTGACACGCAATATCACGTGATCGCTCATCTTGTAGGTACTCTCAAGGATTTAACAGGTATAAAGCCAAGATGATTAACGGCATTTCTGCTGGTGATATCGGTTTCTCGTGCGGCATTATCATATACCAGGCAGCAGCCAACACCAGTGCGGGTAGCACCGTTTCTGGCGTACAGGTAACCGTTTTTTCAACTTGCGCCAGTCGTCTTGCAATATCTCGGTTGGCATCGGTTTTTACATGCTGCAAGGTTAGGAATAACGCATCGTCAAGCGTTGACGCCTGTTCATGCTCGATAGCCTGATTCAGCGTGTCTCGCACACTGACCAACGCATCCCATGTGACTGTCGCTATCCTTTCAAATGGTACTATCTGTCGTAGATGAAACAGCATGTAATGCGGGATGGGATATATTGAGGTGTGTGTACCTGACGTTTTGCACGTTGATTAACCGGTAATAGGGCAGTATGTGGTGGTGGCAATTGTGTTAGTCGCTAGGTTGCCTCATGGATCGCTGTCGTATGCAGAAGAGCGGCGAGAGCCATTACCCCGAACGTGTTCGGCCTGTATGCTTGTCCTGTCACTCTTCCAGACGCCTTAGGTACTAAATCATGCCCTAGTATAACACCCGCTAGCGTTTTAATTTGCTGTGCCAGTGTCGCCATATCTTGCTTAGCACGTCTGCCTGCACGCCACATCCGCTATATTGCTTCGACTAGGCTTTTACCGGATGAGCCGGGCTTTAAGATCACTGAAATATCGCCATGCAGTATCCTTGACACGGCAGTAATGCCGCTATCAATAGTGTCAAAAGCTTTGGTGACGTTGTTAATCATGCTTTTGGTACGCGCTAACACGCCAGCCTGTGCAAAAATCTGGTAAACCTTTTAAGACCACGTTAGCAAACGCCTCACGAATGCGATCATTCAAGGCTGAACTGGAAGAAATTAGCGTTTGGCCTGTGGCAATACCCGCTGTTAGGAAAGATAGCTCTCCAGCCTCAACTATGTTAAAGTTAATGCAATACATCCTGCCATTGCGCCCGCTATGGCTTACTCTTATTTCACCGCTAATACAAACGGCAATTTCACCGTAGTAGGGATGAACCAGTGTCCCCGGTCCCGGTGTATCAATAGCTACTATCAGCCGATCTCTGGCTTCGAAGAAATCATTGCCAACCAGATAAGCATTGATAGTGAAGAGTCGGGTAGCACGTCCCAGATCTTCAGTATACGGCTTATCCCGATTGGGGTATTCATGAACCTGTACGCGCCGTCCGAGCGTCACCTCGTCGTCTTCTACCTGAAACTGTACGCCGCGAAAGGAGGCGGGACGAAGACGGTCTTTCCGGTTACTCATCATCGCTCCTTAATAAAGAAAAATCGCCGAAGCGGTCAGGGTCTGGCGAAGCGGGTATAACCCACATTGTAATTGAACCCCGACGGGGGATTGCTTTCCGTTTTCACCTGTACGCCAGTAGGTAGATTGCGAAAATCCACGGTCAGTTGCAGGTTTCATTGCTTATCTTAACGCATGGGGGGAGTCCAATAGACTAACATGATTTAATTCTTGGGTATTGACTGGATTTTCCATGATAGAAGGTAAAAAGACGCTTCTTATCTTTTCCCTAAGCGAATTAAATTCACTTTTCACCCAATCCATTCCTGGAGTTGTCCACGATTGAATTTTCTCAATACCATTTAATAGCGGTTCAAAATATGGCTTTATCTTTTACCACTACGATTGGAAATAGGTAATGATCGGATCACACTTTTCCTTTATCCAATCCAGCGGGTGAAAATTAAACCAAAGATATTTAATATATTCCCAGGAGGGAAGTGAGGATTCTTCAACAATTTTCCATGTTGACTTGAAAAATTACTGACTGGCTTCCAGTTAGCTATGACTAAACCAGCAGCCGTTGCTATGGCTGTTATTAACCAACCAATTTTGTCGTGTTAAGTGTTATTTCTGCAACTTTTAACACTAAGTTAACATCAATAATACCCAATTTTATCGTGACTAATACGTCGGCTATCCCAATAATACTACGGAGAATGTTATGGTGTTCTTTGACAAAAGCATAAAATTTTTCAGTCAGATTACCTAAGCCTTTTATCTCTTCCTTTGTGTCATTCCTCAAATACACTACCTATTGAGGAAAATCTATTTGTTACTATTCCGATCAATGCTTCCAGGAAATTAGATTGCGTTCCTGGTTGTGCTTCAATGCGTATGTTTAAATAATCTTGCTCTTGCATTTTACGAATAATTTCGACGTAGTCATATTTTACCTTTTCTAATAATTAATTAACGACTTGTAGTGTTTAAGCATCATCACCAAAATACCCTTAATCACCGATGTACGTTAAACATCAGTGAGTTTTTTCAGCTTATCTAATTGTGTAAAGAGATTATCCAACTATCCAAATGATCCTTTTTTGTCAGTAAAATATAACTTGATGTTAAAATGTTTTAATCTTTTATTTGTGCCGCGTACTTTTTTGACGTCAAGTCCAGCCTGGATAACTTTTCTCACCGGATTACCTGCGGTCTCTCCCTCCATGCCCACCTGATACATCATTACACTGATTGGTGCTAAACTTTTAGCAGCTTTTAATCCATCTTTGTTAATCATTTTAATGATTGAACTAGTTTTAGAAAAAAGACAACATATTGTTATCATCTATACCAAGATAAAAAGCTCAAAGCTCTTTGAATAGTATCAAAAAGCCCCATCATATCTTTTGATGCCGTTCCTGTTGAATCCTGCATTTTTGCGGCAAATTCTGCGGCTGCCTCTAGTGTTTTCTTCAATTTTACTGCCAGATAAGCTGATACTTTTCCGACACCCTACAAGATATTACTTGCTGTAATAATACCTTGGCATACTAGCATTTGCATCATGTTTTGAAAATCGGCAGTGGTGCCAAGTAATTTATTTTCTAACTTTAAAGCCAACTCATTAATCTTTTCAAATTGCGGCGATACTTTCCCGCCCACTTCCATCATCGCGACTTTCAAATCAGTGGCGTCTTCTTCCTGCTTGGCAAAAGCCACGAGCGAGCCCGTGGCTCCCGCTGCTAAACCTGCCGCTAAGCCTAACGATCCTTGGCCTGTGATGACGTTTTCCTTGCGAAATTTCTTGAGTTTCTTTTGCAATTCAGACAGTTTTAGTGAAAGGCGGTCTTTTGCAGTAATCAGCGCCTTTAATTCAAAGCCCGCCATATTTTTACCTAGCTTTTTCTATTTTATTGGCTTGCGCTATCAGTAATATTAATTAACTGATAGACTCATCAATAAAGGTAAGTGGATTAATTACCCAGTATTTGGCGCAATCATAATAAGCATTAATGAGATGTTCTTCTATCACGTCTAAATGAAAAAACTTACGATAAGTGAGTCTGCTAAACCCATATCAGCCGGTGACATCTCATCCATGGAACTCATTGGGATATTTGCAAGACGGCTAATATATTTAGCCGTAATCGAAGCGCTTAATTTAATAGATTCATCATTGCCTACTTGATAAGGATAACCCAATTATCTGACATCTTTTCCAGTAGGCTCACGAAACTCAAGTACAGTTAATGTTTCGTTATGCGCTGTGATTGCCTTTTAAGGCGTTAAGGTTTAATTTTTCTCATTCATTGATAAAATCCTTAGTCTCCGTTAAATTCCATATCGACCGTGCCTTCATCAGCATTATGTGAAGATTCGCCGGATAACCACGCTCCTGACAACAAATACACCATGCTGTTAGTTAATTCAGCGGTAATGGTCATTTCATCTGCTGTAGTTAGTTTTTCTATCGGAAAAATTCGCTCAACTTTAAATTCTGCTTTGATATAATGCGCTCGATAGATTTATTTATAATGGACACTGCCATCAATACCCACCAGGTCTTCCTTGATAACCGTATTCATCGGCACTTCCATACTGCCATTTAGTGAGGGTTGTTGGTCGTCCGCCTTAAAATATCAGGTGCCGCCTATTCTTCTTTTTCCAGTAATCACATAACCTTGCCTTGGTTATATTGCAGCCTGAACTGATTCGCCAACGCAAATACACGTAATTGATTGATATAATCCGCAGGAAAGACCACATCAATCTGATTAGGATCGTTGGCGTTGCGCTCAATGATAAGATATTGCTGAAAAACGTCAAATTTTTTGATAATCCCTTCATTTACAACTAGAGATAAACTGCACAGAGTTCGCCTTTGATTACGGCTGGAATAACGATCGCTTGCCACGCCCCGAATCGGGTACCATCATCAGCCAGTTTTTGCCGCCCGTACTTGCTAGTGATCACCGACCTCAATCGCCGCAAAATATAAGCGCTGTTATAGAGAGTTTCACTGTCCAGATAGCTGTTATCAGCCACGCCGTAACTGTTTTTCTGATAGGTCGTCACATCGCGCTGAATGCGTAATACGCCGCCTTTGACATTGGCGGGTAGCAATACCGTGTGAAAGTAGGAATTACTGCTCCGTCAAAGAGAAGTGTTGGCCCGACGGTGAGGGTAACACACCGTTTAACTCGCCCGTGTGGGTCGGTCTGGCTGGGTTATTACGCAAAAATATCGCGCACCGTGCTAGTCGTTCCGCAACCAGTTCATCAAGTGCAGTTTGTGTCGTTTTCTCATAGCCTGCAATGGTGAGATGCGGATCATTAAGCGTGTCGCCAAAAGCTATCAGTTCACCTACCGTCCCTTTTTTGGCCGTATAAAAATGGCCGTATAACTGTTGATAAGGACTCTAGCGACCGTTCGTGTCGTTCATCTATGCGCTCATCTTTTGCAAAAAGGCAGCATTAGAGAGAAAGGCAACCCGATAAAATCAAATAATAAGTCACCCATGGCACTGATAACGCTATCCGTATCAGGTGAGCCAGGCGTACCTGCACTCATGGCAGTCATCGTGATATTCAGTGCCCGTTGTTTCAGGTACGGCAATGACAAATAGTTCACTGACTGCATCAATCCGGCAGTACGCTTGTACCATACGGTGTAACTGGCTGCCACGACCGGCTAACTGTTGTATTATTTCTGCCGAGGGCAACATGATCATGGGTGAATTCAAGGTCATTTGTGCAGTGGGTAGTGCATTCCTAATAAGCAGTGCGGGGCCGCTGGCTTGGATCGTATTGGCAGCGCTCTTATCCATTTCTGGATAAAAACCAGGCACACGCAGATTAGCGTTCACGGTACTAAAGCTAATTGTCATTCCGACGTCTCCTCTTTAGCTTTTTTTAATTTGGTTCTTATGGTATCAGTCGACTCTTGCACAATTGGGGAATTATCGGATTGACTGAATTCTTCGATATCATCGTCCTGTTTTCTTCTGATCCAAAAAAGCGTTTTTTGAACCTGCAATCCTTCCTCTGACAGATAGTCACCAAAATACTCTTTTGTGTCGTGTATATATTGAGGTATGGGCACTTTTCGCCCGTGCTTAGGCTTAATAAAAACAATTTCAGGTTGGGTACCCACCACTTTATCTTCATCTCCAGATGCGAGTTTATGCCGCTTGACTGTTTGTTCAGGTCAATAGCAACGGTGTATAAATCAGGTAAATTATTGAGGTCAGCATCGTGGCGGGTATCTTCGGTGTTGATGTTTGTTTCCGTATTAAATTTAAACAGGTAGTGATATTAGGTGCAGTTTTAATCCGCTTCCTCTGCACCAACATAATTAATTGCACTACAACCCGGATCTGGCTGCTAACCGAGTAATGCCAACCAGATTTCAGACCTAACTTCATTTAATGTGTCGACAGAGGAATATTGTCCTTTTTGATTACGTGCATTATTTAAAATCACCACGACATAAAAACTTTCGGTTAATGATTGCCAATAATCAGTTTGTGACTGTTGTTCACCGATAACATCTTCTCCCAGAACAACGTAAGCAGCCGGCAAAGACAATTTTCCACAATCGGGTAAATACTCATATTGAGAGACACTGCCTACTCTGTTTTCAAAACGAGGGCAAAAGGTTCGTAATACCGCAATAATGGGACTAAGTTTCATGATTTTTTCCTTTTCTTCGCGCTGCCCGCAGTGATTGACGCAGTGCTCTCTTTAGCGTGTAGCTCGCCCAACTTTTCAGCAGCGTTAACATGGCAATTTTGACGTTTCTCAATACGCTAATCCCCGCGTTGGTAGTGACATTTTTGTCGTTTGTGCTGTTTAGACATGCCGCGAGAAGCGCTACGTACCCCGTAATGCAGAAAAATAGGGTAAAAATCGCTTTCAATCGGTCTACTGCCGACACTATCTTTCTGATTGGGGGCGATCTTGACCATTAACCCTGGTCTTCGTGATGTTGCTTTCGGAACGTAATAACTAATAGATCGCGCTAATCGTCCAGTTTACCATCGTGGGGTTTCACCAGGTCGTGAACGGCCACCTCGCTTCATCAGCTGACGACGTGCTGCTTTCGGATGCATTTGTCCGACTTTCACAAAAGCACGACTTATCCTTGAGCGATTAAAGACAAATTCTTTGGGTTAATGAAAATCAATATGGAGATTATCCAAAATCATTTCCTCTTTCTGGTTGACTGCTCATTTCTTTTACAGGAAAACGACAGAAAACGACCTGCACTGTTGATATCAGTAACTCCCCGTATGATATAGACGACACCATTAATTACTGCTTGATCACTTGAGTAAAGGGATTGTCTATATCTCACCATTATTTTATGCGTGAAGGTTTTGTTTATTTGAAAAGAATGGAGGTGAAGTGTGTCACTCACGGGGATCAATTTTCCCCAGACGGTATGCGCGTCTTGATTTTCTGCCTGTATTCTGCTGCCGCCTATCGGTTCATCCTGTCGCATATAAAACAAAATGCGCTTATTTAACTCTCCGGGATCGGGGAAACGGGAATACAGTCTGCTATAATGCGGTTTCATAGTCCGCTCAGCCTGTAGTCATCAACTAAAAACTTAAAAAACGGAGAAACAGACAACTGTTCCATATTGGATATACCCCCATAATGCTCATATAACCCCGTCACCAATAGCAACATCCCCTGAATAATCGCTGCATTGATAACCAGGCCGTTAGGGTTAGTTTTAGGCACGGATTCTTTGTATAGATTACGGTTAAAATATGCTATGGTTTTTTGCTCTGCGGTGGCGATATAATTCTCAAGTAGTACATCTTTACTGTTATCGTCCAATTCAATCCTGAATTATCGCTTGACCTGTGCTTTGTCAATAAACATGTTGTTTTATTCTAATAAAAATGGCCTACATTCGTAGGCCACCCTGTTTAACTTGATGCTTACTGTCATTACCGATCCAAAACTGGCACTGACATATTACCAGCCATTATTACCTGATTGACCGCTTTTCCCCGCACCTCCTGCATTTGACGGAGTGGAAGGTGAAACCTCTATCTTGGTTAAATCCCCTTTGATAAAGGCGTCGGGGCGGTAAACCGCGAGTGCCAGACGCTATTCACAACGAATAGAGATCATGTTCTTCTCAAAATCGTCGGTATTTTCAGTGCTGATCACCACGTTTGCTTCTTCACGGTCAAACAGTTGAGCACCTAGATTGAAAGCCCCCACCAGGAATTTATCTTTAAACTCAGAGGGTTCTGTGACGACAACGGGTAAGCCCTACAACATTGGTGTCATCAGGGCTGTGGGATTGGAAAGGAGATAACGCCCCGGCGTATCCTTGATAAGTTCAATCTGTGCCCAGTTGGTAAAGTGCAATATATGGCCTGTCGCGGGGATCCGTGCCAGCTGCGCTTGTAGCATGGCAAGCCGCAGATCATCGATCGCGGTTCGATGTGCTGGTTTTAATTCTGCTTTGAATGGAATGCAGTGGCTTGAATAAAGATTCCGTTCAGGTTTGAACCAGTACCGTCACCGAAGAAAATTTGCTGCTCTTCAACGTATTTCATGACATAACGTAGCCTCCATATCGATAAGAGAGGCCAGTTGCGAAAAGTCATCCAGAATTTGCTTGGAGGCTTTAAACATATGGGCAATCGCGCGAACGGGGACTGTTGCCTCTTCAAATTCAATCGTGCTATATGGCTTTGCGTTATTTTCCGCGACAGTATTGGCATTATTAGTAAATCCTTTCTGCTTCACGTAATAAATCGTGTTACTTTGCGTCTTTCCACGGGCAATCAAATCACGAATAAATAACCGTTGCTTCGGCGTGGTCAAGATGTCTGCTTGACGGTCGGGGGTGACAATCGTTCCGGCGATATCCGATGAAATAAGTGCAGCGTTAATCAGCGCGACTATCCGTTTGTTGGATTCCATACCCGAGCCTAAAGCCTGTACCACCTTCATGCCAACTAACTATTGACCGATAGAACTTGCCACGTTCAATGCATTGGCGACAGGCATTTGTGGGCAATATGCTGTTCAACTTCGCCTACTTGGGCTTTCAGGGTTTTTTCTGCTTCGCGTAAGGCGATTAATTCGACCGCCATTTTATCAACGGACGCCTTGGTTTCGGTGGAAAGTTCACCGGATTTTTGCGCTTCCTTCAGGTATTTCTTTTCCTGGGCTCTATATTTGCTGCTGGCTTCTTCAATAGAAGCCGTTACTTTCTTAAACATATTCATTAATATCAGACATATTGTCTCCATTTTAATGGGGTATCGATTCCAGAAGACGCAAGGCATTATCCAGTTGTGTCACGGTCTCGAAAGAAACATCAGGGGTGGCGCGCAGCGTACCGTGAGAGGGCGTGATGGCGCTCGGCATATCACCACGTAAAGCTTTAAATAACCGTCAGTGTTCGGTGCGAGGTGTATTAGTTTTCTCCAACAGAGCATTCAGTTTTCTCAGTGCACAGTGGGCGAATCGTTATCCTGTTGTGTGCTATCAGCGTGCAGGAAGACATCAGTAAACCATTTTTCTATCGCTTCGCTACCATTAATCTAGATCAATCATCGTGGTGACCGTCTTTTCATCCATGCCGGTTTTAGCGACGTAAACATCCCGCATGGCAAAATCAAAGGGGGTCATTTTTCCCGCAATATAGGCAAAGTCATGCTAATTACCGACGGCCAAACCCCAGATATTGTGGATCATCAGGAAAGCACTGCGCCCGATTTGTATCTCATCGCCTGACATGGCAATGATTGAAGCTGCTGAGACCACTAATCCCAATATTTTCACAGTAACTTTGCCCGTATATTCACGGAGTTGATTGAAGATAGTCAGCCCTTCAAATAGATCGCCACCCGGCGAATTGATATTGACAGTGATATACTTACCTTCTAGTGAACGCAATATTGCGCCAATCCGTTGAGCGGTGATCCCTTCGCCAGCCTAATCCTGACCAATCGTCTCAAATATAGATAGCGTATTATCATCCTGGCTTGATGCCCTGATGCTGCTGTTCCATTTTGCTAATGCTGATGGTGAAATTTCACTAGTTATTTTCGGACAGGGAAAAACCGCCGGTAATACTGGAAGTACATTTTTTCATCGGGAAAAACTCTAGTTATTTTATTTCTTGCTGGGTGATGGTCTGGTGATGAGATGAGGATTTTTCAGGAAATAACCAGACATTTAGCGCCGGACGCTAGCACTTTTTCGCCGTCATTCTCCTGCCCCAGTTGATCGAGGGGCGTTAGGTTCAACTGAACGGTATACAGGTCTCCGCCCTCAATCGGCGGCAGATTTTCTAGTCTCCTCATATCATTGCTACTCATCCAGCCATTTTGTAACACAGTCGTATAATAGGCTGCTAGACTCGTGCTATCGGTTCTGAGCAGTTCTTCAACAGAAAATTCTGCAAAATAATCCTCGTCATTATCTAGCAGACAGCGGGCGATTTCCTGTTCAATATTAACCAGTAAGGGCCATAAGGTATTGGTCAGGAAAATCAGGTTCATCCCTTCCACGCTAGAAGCCCAACTGCTTTGCTTAGTAATATGACCGACCATAAACAGCGGAATGCGATACCAGCGGCAGATTTCTTCGACGCTATGATCGCGGCTCTCCAGCATTTGTGAGGTTTCTGGATCGAGGGTGATACTATTTTAAATTTCATACTAGCCTCTAGTATCATCACGTTACCAGTATTTTCTGAGCCAGCAAGGTTTTCAATATGCTTATGAAATCTTTCATGCTGTTCTTCTGTTAAAAAATTTTTAAAAAATAAAACTGGATGCCGGCATGCCTTTCTGGAAATAACGCGCTGCCGTTGGTTTCTAGCGACATCGCAAAGCCAAACACCTCATGACCCGTTTTTAACGTCATCATGCCGCAAATACCGTCTAATCCGAAACCCTGTATGTGCATCATGTCATTATCTGCAATAACTAGCGGTTTTAATGAGGAATAGCTCGGTTTGTTGTCGTGGGTATAGTGGTATTCTAGTCGCCCGTTATCACGCCGTTTAACAGTGATTTTTTGGGGTAATAGTGGAACGAGGGAGACCAGGCGCTGACTGACCTTCTTTTTTCAACAAAGGCATTACCACGTAAACAAAAGCTGGCAACAATCATTTGGACAAAACGCGAAGGTGTCATTTCTAGGTTAGGACGACGACACAGGACAGGATAAGCAGGATGTTGTTGTGCGAGGCTGCGTGAGCCATCCGACTCACGGTGATACAGTTTGAGCGGTAATGTGGATATAGATTCACTCAACAGACGAATACAAGCCCAGACCGCAGAGAGTTGCAGTGCTTTATCCGTTGTCACCACTTACTAGCTCTTACTTTGGATATAGTCATGAAACGATGACAGCGTATCGGTTAAATTCTACGGCACCCCTAGCCAGTTAAGCACCGCGCTTTTAATTTTGCCAGGAGATTTATGTTTTTTCACTACATTCCTACCATAATCAAATTGGTTAAAAAGACATCCAGATCGCCAGTTTCTTCCTCAAGAAACTCGGCGGCCCCTATTGTCATCAATAGTGCTACCACACCGTCAATACGCCCGTTGCTGCAGCGTTTGCTAAAAACACGATTGCCGTTTTTATCTTCTTCAATAACGGTATTCGCAGCGTTCCAGCGTAGGCAAGGATTAAAATAAATGCGTAATTCGCCACCGAGAAGACGCTACTCAAACAATTCAATGGATCTTGGCATCCAAAGTCCGAATTGTTTCACTTTACCGAAGACTTGTCCGTGCGGCGTTAATACCGTATTGACCCCTTCGTTTTCCAGTTCTGGCCGTAAATAATCAATATGATATGCATCGTAGGCAATACGATTGAGGGTATATCGTGCAGATAATTCTGCTATTCGTTGGGCCACAAAACCTAGATTAATCGCATTCCCTGGCGGTGCGTTAAGATAACCCACCTGCAACCAGGCATCGTAAGGCACTCTGTCGATCATTGCATGACGCTCCAGTAAAGTGTCTTTCGGTGTCCAGAACTCGACATAAGCCACTTTTTCTTCCGGACAATAAAGTGCCAGCGCCGTTAAATCCTACTTGCTGGATAAATCCAGACCACCGTAGGAGGGTGAGTTTGCCACAGCGTCGCTAAATCCGGTGAGGTTTTCTCACGCGTCATTTAGTTATCACTATTACTCCATGGATTCTCGGCATCGACCCACTGACAGAAATTAAGACGACAAACTAGGCTCTCTTTGGCTGGCATCTCGCGGGCTTGCATGACTTGCTCCTGTAGATAGCGGTCGCTGAATGTATGCCCTAATGAGGGATTTGCCTTTTTCCAACAACCGCTATCTTTGAAGGGGTCATCGCCTTCGTCCAGCGAACAGATGAACGCAAAAAAGCTATCCATCTTCAATACTGCCTTCTGCCACCTTACATCCGTATTCGTGATAGTCGTAGCAGACACTGGTTTTGTTATGGCCGCTATTGGTGATCATAAAAATTAATGTCTGTTGGCGGCCTTTTGTGCCAGCCAGCATCATTTCAATGACATGATTACTTTTGTGTTCGTAAATTTCATCAATCAAGGCATAATACGGATGAGGGCCGGATTGCCCATCATCGGCACCGATAGGCTGGAAAAAAGCACGGGCTTGTAAAAAAGCCAGATTCCACTCCTTACCCGCCCCACCGGATTTCTGGATACGTTCGGCCAGCTTTGGCGATTGGTCTACCATCGCGACCGCGTCACAAAACAGGATCATCGCCAGGTCTTTTTTAGTGGCAGTGGCGTAGACTTCGACTCGCGCTTCATTATCGGCAACCAAGCAATATAGCCATATCTACGCCGCAATGGGCTATTTTCCTGATCCTTTTCCGGCTTCAACATAGGCCATCCTAAAACGGCGTTGTCCTTCGTTGTTTAGCCAGCTAAAAAGGAAGCCAACGATAAAACACTGCCAAGGAAGTAAATTAAACGGCTTGCCTTCATAGATAACGCCGTTCAATTTCAATACGTTGGAAAAAAACGGATGGCACGCTGTGCGGATCCGATATCCAATACCAGATATTGCGCATTACCCGTCGATAAATCTCGTAAGTGGCGTTGACAAGCATGACGAATATCAGGCCCTGCAAGCTGCTCCACGCCTGAAACAACTTGAGTGGCATAGTGGGTGGCCAAATCAGTGAGCGAAGAATTCGTCGAGTTCGTCCGATTTTTTTTCTTTGTCATGCGTCCTCACCTTGGTTCTTGCTGTGGGTGTTAAGACAAATTCAACTAGATAGCTTTTAAAGCGTTTATCCGCACCCGACAGCATAGAAACGGCCGGATTCTCCTTGATTAATATGCCGTTTTGAGAATGCACCCACCTCAAACGTTTCACCGTTGCTCTCTATCAAGGCGCGATACCGCAGGATCTCAGCGTAAATATCACACAGCACTTTCCAGTGCAAAATCATCGGCAATCGTTAATACGTCCATGCTATTTAACAGCAGCGTTAGCCGCTCCCAGGTTTCTTTTACCGTATTGGATAAGTGTTTTAGGGGAGGAGTTGAATAGGGTGGTGTGGTAGGCTCTACGCTCTTAAGTAGTCTTCTTCCTGGATTACCAGTCACTAATTTTAAGGCAGTTAGTTTTGGGCGTCTTCCTGCTATAAATGTATCTATTTTGTTAATTTTTTATAAAAATATCTGTATTTCAATAACATGCGATGTTTTGTGAAATGATATTTCATTTCGCGACTATGCGTACAGAGGTGGCAGATAGGTCAGGAAGCTTTATTTACTGGAACTTTTAACCCGCCACTCCCATTATATTGTGGTATTCTAATAACTATTTGGATTACTCGGCATCCTATTTTCATTACGGCCAAATTATTTGTTGCCTTTTTCCATACGTTACTTGGTTGTATTGTGATGTTGAGCACAGAGTGGCTGCCAGTTCTTTTCATCCCAGAAACATTTTTGTGCTATCTTAACTTCTTCTGCTGTCTGGGCAAAGTGAAGATGGTGCGGTACAATGTGGTCAACGACGGTAGCAAGATTAATTAAATCACTTTCTTGGCACATTACACATAAATGATTTCTGGCGATAAAAGCTTTGCACACTTTATCCCAGTGAGCATTGTACAGTTGGGTTTTCTTCATTTTAATATTTTATCCACATACATATGATCCGCACAAAGCCGATTAAAATTATAGTAGCAATCACCGTTAACCAAGTAACAGGGGTCACCAAAAAACCAGCTGAAGAAACTAACAGATTCCAGGCGAACAATAGTAGCCATTTAAAACCTAATCCCAACATGAAAATAAATATAATCAAGCAACTAAAAATATAACAACTTAAGATTTAGTGAACCTGAAAGATTGCTTTTCACTTTTTTGTTTCTTTAATTTTCTGATATGGCGATCCCATTGCAAAAACAACCTGCCGTATATAATCCTGTAAGCTGTTTATTTGCTGCTCGGCAATTTCGATTCGTCGTCTGAGGGTGAAATAATTTCGTTTAGCGGTGTTAGTAAATCTGGCATGGGCTGCATCATCCATGCGGGTGGTGGTCTACCGGTTGGCACTGCTGGACAGATGGCGTTGATTTGCAACCGACGACGACCATCAGCTACATCACGCTCAAGCTGCGCAATAAGGTTCTTGTCATGTTCAAGTTCTTTGGTATATTGTGCATCCAACACTAAGATGGTCTGCATTTGATGGCTTAACTGCTCAAATGCAATCTGTTGTTTTTCCCTATCAGATACAGCAATTTTTCGTGCTTTTTCAGCGTCGTAATACAATGTCTGGTAATACATGATTACTCCTAACATTGAGGTCAGTAGCAAGGCGATAACAAGAGGAATTTTCCAATTTATAAGTTGTTTCCAGAAATGCCGTTATGAATGCTGATGCAACTTGCGGAACAATCGCATTACCGTAGGCGCGCAATCGTCCAACTCTGGCGGTAATCCCATCAGCCAGCGGGCATGCGTAGGGTTCAATTGGCCGCCACTTTTCATCACGGCAGAAGATCCAGTCAGTATTTCGCCAGAAGCTGTTAGTCGTCAGGGATATTTGCAGTACACATATTTTATGTATCTAATCTTTCAGATTGGCACAGCTACTTTTCTCCCTCGAGTTGGCTAATGCTTTCTGACTTCTCATCGGTAAGATATCCATTGTGTTGGGTGTTGCCCAGCTCGTCAGCCATACTAAACGCCCTAGCCAGGATTTGATCGCCGTATTACATTCCCTGCCATCCTTCCAGTCGCGCGCAGTGGGTATCGGCCACCCAGTAGAGTCTCTGTCTGATGTGCAGTACGCCGAAGCCCGCAGCGCATAAATCAATTGCTGCTATGGTGTAGTTCTCTGCTTCCAGGTCAGTTTGTACAAGGTCGAGCTAGCTGAGGCCGTCTTTGCTTGCAACCTGCTCACCAAAAATAACGTTAGGTTTGCACTGCTAGATGAGGTGAAAGAACGCAGGCCACAAGTGTCGCTCATCAGCAAATCCTTTACCTTTGCCTGCCCACGCTGAAAGGTTGGCAAGGGCAGCTTCCTGTCAAGACTGTCTTATTATCCGGACATCCTGCATTACGCAATGCGTATGACCAGACACCAATTCAGGCGAAGAAATGACACTGGGTATAAGATTTGAGATCATAAAACTTTACATCTTCTATTGAGCGCGCATCGACACCATCGGCGATATGGCCAATAATGATTAAATTACGCAGCCATTGCGACGCGTAAGGGTCAATCTTGTTGTAATAAGCAGACAAAATGATTCCTTACCCTTCGGCATGAAATGATTAATTGGGATTAATTTAGGCGTAATAATTAGCGGTTTTTTGCTTTGACTTGAGGCTAATACTTTCCAGCCCAGACTTTGGCCGCATGTAAACAATCTGAAAAGATCTTGCCCTTTGCGCTAGCTGCATTACGGCGATAATGTTCCACTGCGATACCTGCACTAATTCTGGCTACGGATTACTCGTAACCATGCTTAACAAGTTCAGTTACCACATGATTTTCAATTAATTCTATGTTGTTCATAATGACAGCTACTGTGCTACCTTAAAAAGTTAACAACAACTGAGCTTCTTCAATTAAACCCTTAACCTTATTCGTATGTGCTGCCTTAATATTTTTCCATTCACTCAATTCGGTACCGAATAAGCTAGCAATCGCCTTATCAGTTTTTAATTCGGCACATGCTATATTAAGTTACTGCATGATGATGCATTTAAGAGGATTGACAACTTGTCTTTTTAGTACAGTATTCATAGAGTACGTCATCACATTCCTCTTGGTACTGAACGACTTTGTCACGGATTTAATACTTGACCTTGTTGGGGTTAATTGTTTGAAGCCAACCAGCAAGTTTACGAAGAGGAAGACAAATCATTTTACGCTCCCTTCCATCAGCAGCAACTATGGATATTTCCCCTATGGTTGATTAAACCTTTGTTTTAACTTGATATATTAACCTTTCCAATCAACTCACATACCTTCAACGATAGGTTTCATTGGTGTGTATGGTTCGCCGTTGTAATTCACAATATAGAGATCATCACCATAAAACGGCACGTTGATGATGTTTGCAGTAGATATGTGTTTGACACAGCTAGTACTTCAATATTTGAATATTGCATTACGTTTTCCTTTTTAAATGAACCTTTGCCGCACATGAAATCAGTCCATCGAGGCTCGCCAGCACTAACCGACTTCCTCAAAGGCTCATTTAAAAAAGTTCAGGTTTGATGTGATTCTTTACGCAGCGGGGCGTATAGAAAAGCCTTGAACAATAACCAAGGATCATTGAATTGGATTGATTAGTGAATCTAGATTTAAACAAATTTCCTGCTCTACCTCCCTGCGGTTAATCAGCCCGTTTGATACCTTTCCTTCATCATATTTCCATCGGCGCATCTGGTAACAAGTGCCTTGAATATCTCCGGAGTTCAACTTTTTAAGCAGCGTTGAATTGGCAAATGCCCCCACTGCTGATATTGTAAACAAATGAAGTCAAGGCGGCTTTTGCAAATCGGTAAGCTGAATAGTGACATAACGTTCAACGGCAGAGCATGCTACCTGCAAATCCTGAGTCATCAACGCGGTGTATTCCTCTTTGCTATAAATTTCCCATGGCGTAACGTCCTTCCCGGTATTGCCGTGACAGACAGTGAGCACACCGCCGCCATCACGATAGGGTTTATAGCGTTTACCTTCGTGCCACTGCACCAAGACGGCAGCAAATGCTAATGCGCCACGCCGCCTGTCGTCACTGTTATCAATCGTTTACGAAGTTAGGGAGATATTATAGTAATCCGATCGGTAGTTCAGCCCAGTATTGGTACCTATCGGGTGTGAGCGTTTCATACTGACCGTTATCCCAACCTTGAAAGTAGAGAAAATCCCCACTTTCCACAATAACACTGACCACGACATTGTAATAGGATGCATTATTTTGGTAATAAGATGCTGCTCAGCCTTTGATGACTTGCTGGGGTTTTCGTTTGAATGATGTAAGTTAAGTTTTAATTCCTTACTTATCATCACGTCCTCTTTATTATTATTATTTTTCATGTTTCGTCTTAAAACAGTATTCCTTGTTCCGTTAGTACCAGTTAAGCCAAACGGTCAGAACCGAATAGATAATATATGTAACCAGAGCCCACTAGCTCAGCGATAGCGCACCACACAGGAACGTCGTCGCTCTGGCACTATAGGCCGTGCCCGTTGTGTATTTTTCAATATTATTCATAGATAGTTTTATTTATTTAGTTTGGTAGGATATCAATGGTTTAACAATACTTATCAATAATGACGACACACTTGCCGCCTTTTACACCTCTGTTGTTATCGGTTTTCTTAACGCTCATCACGCGAGCCTGGCTATCATCGTTCCAAATATCCGCCCCGGTTAAGGTATCGAGTACGCCTTTATAGTAATTGTCCACATCACGCTTTATTTTGTTGGGTAGATAGAGCCGCATCGATACAGAGGCCTCATCTTCAAATTTTTGACAGTCAGATTTCTAGCGCATCTCGTTGACAATTTTTGCCGTTGTTGCTTTAAATTTTTTGATTTTATCACTTAAATAGTGGCGTTTTGAATTATGTCGCTAATAGGTATTAACGCTGGGCGGGAAAGGTAGTTCTATAATCACGATTTACCCCTTTTTTAATAATTCTTTTCTTTGTACATACGGCATTCTGCTGCTGTTGCCTGTTTTTCCTTTCTTGCCTGTTTCAGCAGAGATAAATGAGAGTCGTCCATCAGTGATGAACCGCACTTCATCAGATGTTTTAACGCTTCATGAAACCATGCTGTAGAGGTATCAGAAGGCAGTAGCATCACAATCGTTTTTTCTGTTTACGGTACTGATCGGTAGCTTTCTTCACCCAAGGCTTAATCTTGCTGTATGGTGGGTTGCAGAAAATTGGCTCCTTCGCTATTCCAGTCGCATTTCAATGCGTCTTATTGTTCAGTTAAAAACTCTTTGCATAGCGCGTTACTCTCATCGGTGGCGGCATCCAGTTTAAAACCAAATTCAGCATCCAGTGTTTTAAAAACGCCAATAGGTGTTCGCCACCGATCTTTTAACGATTTTGGTGTATTGCTGATTAGCATAGTTTTTTAAACCAAGGTAGGATTTTGTACAATGGGGAATGCCAGACTGTGTTAATCATACAGTGTGGTGTGGGGTGATTATTACCGCTTTCTATCAGTTTAACGGCGACATCCCATAATTCAGGATCGATGTTAAGTTTTTTCTCAACATGATAGCTCTTCTGGGTATATCGCTTAACCAGCCTGTTGGCTTGTTTTGTACTAATGGCTTCATGTCGAAACCAGCTTTTTTGGGCATATTATTTTACTACTCTTGAAAATTTAACAAATCCAACCCTTACGCCACTATGAGCGCTTTTATCGATGAGGTGGTAGGTTTTTGGGTATTGTAGAGAGTGAAAACGCCTCTACGAGAGTTTAGCATTGTTAAAATTGATTTTTGGTTGATGTCTGAGTTTATGCAGCGATGCGGGAACGGTAACTGCTCCACGTGAACGTCAACGTGTAACCACCACCGTAGTTCATACGGTCTATAACGCGCTCCCCGATAAATCCAGCCAATTTAGTTCAATGCCAGATTACTGATGAGTATCGTCGGTTTCATCGCTTCGTAGCGCGTGTTAATGACCTCGAACAAAATCATTTTTCCGCCTCGCTAACAAACTGAACGCCTACCTCGTCGATGATGAGCAAGTCAGGTTGCGTATACCGCTTGATAACCTCAGCTTCTGAATATTCTGCGTTTTTGCTCCATGTTAATTTAAACTAGCGGGCAATTAGTAAACTGTCGTGAATAACGCTGAACTTTGATGTTCGTTGATAACGTGTTTCGCAATCTACAGTGCCAGATGATTCTTACCAGTTCCAGGATTACCACACATCACCAAAATGCCGCCTCGCTTAAGGCATTCAGGCCAGTGGGTTGCATAGGCATTGCAGAATTTTAAGCAACGTGCCGTATCAGGATTCACTGGCTCGTAGTTATTCAGGGTAACATCAGCAAAGCGTTCCGGTAGGTTCAGGTTATCTATGAGCGTTTTAATTTTGCTGCGCTTGCAGTGTTTTTCCTGCTCTGCTTCGGCTTGCTCCAACTGAGATAATTTTTCTCTTAGGCAAGCAGGGAATTCGGTTTTTGTCTTAATCCCTTTGCCGTGCAGTGCTATCTTGCGGCAACGTTGTTTGAATAAGCCGTGCCTGTCATAGATAGCCTCCTTCTCCTTGTAAACCGTGTGCTCTAGTGGCTTGGGTGTGGCCGTATTAACGATTTTGATTTCGCCAAAGGAGTAGTTTGGAGTGGTTTATATATACTGTTTTTGTAACAGTGTCTTTTGTGTGTCCCTGTTTTGGTGACACCGTGAATTTGTCACTGTTTTAGTGACGTTTTTGCCACTATTTCGGTGACACTGACACTGTTTTGGTGATTAATTTAATCTGTCACTGTTTTGGTGACAATTAGGCATCTCCCAATCTGAAATATTTTTATTAATACCGATTTTAAACCCATTTTTACGATCGCTTTCATCGCTATTAATTCGTTTTTAGCTTTATTAACCTTTTGCCTTAATAAATTGGTTAGCTCGCTAATCGTATATCAGTGATTAGATCGGTTTTTTATTAAACCCATAAGTTTTACGACAAATTGCATAAGCTACTTTTGCCTGATTTTTTGTTAAATTAGCGATAATAAGCGCTTCATACAATTTATTAGCCAATCGAATATAACCATTTTCAATTTTTACTATGCAAGGTTCACTACATTTGTTCTGAGCTTCAAAATCAGTATAGGCAACGTTAGTCATAACAGAATCATATAATTATTTTAAATCCATGTTAGATAACTTATCGTTCAACTGTACTTATCAATTTCATATAAAATGTAATAGATATCCGCACATAAGTAATCCAGTATTTCAAGGAGCCAAGGATTAGGTTTGCTGTAACATTCATTTGGATCAAAGTACCGATAAATATTTGCGGCAACTTCCCGAGCTCTAATCAATCTGCTATTACTTTTGTGACTAATTTACAGCTTTATTTTTTCCTGACGGGCAGGGGAGATATCAATAATTCTCATGTTAATTTCCCCCCATGTCAGTACATACATGTTGACGACCGGCCCAGATTAGGCGGCTATCTTTGAATATGGAATTGAAGGTGCGGCGATCTTGACGTGTAAACGACACTTTGCCGTAATAGGTAGTTGAGTATTCTGAGATAATCCGGTAGGTATCAATAAACTCATAGCGAGTTTGGGTGGTAGCAACCATAGTGGCGGCCTCTCTAGTAGGTTCTTTCAAGCCTCTTATCCCGATGCTAAACGGGGGTGGCGAGACGTAACAGGGTTAGCATACCGGCACTAGAGAACCCGGCGAGCCTTTCGGCTCCCCCGCTACGTCCCACCATTATAGGGGGCGTAATGGTGGTTATTACGGACGTAAAAAACTGCTTATAGCGGCTAATGTCCGCTCTAGTACTAGGGATGCTAAACCTGGCACCCATTTTGTTAAGGCGCTGAGTACAATATAGCTTATTTTTATCCTTGCCGTCAAACGAGTTCGCTTGCCGTTGCTTCCTGCTCAGCGATAAGTATGGCATTAAATTTTTTCAGCTATTTATCGTTATAACGAAAGGATTCAACCTGTTTGGTGCTATAGAGGGACTTATCCAGATAGTACTCACCGTATGAATCGGTCTTCATATTGTTGTCATTGGCAATACGGCCAATCTTGTTAGCTGAGATATTGAACATCTTGCCGATTTGTGTTGAGGTATAGCTCTTCTCTTCAAGCATAGGCAAGGGGATAACTTCACTGCCTGCTATAGGATTAATCAGTCTAGCAATAACGGCTTGACGGGCGGTATCGGAAAGACCTGTAGCCCACGCCACTGGAAGGTCTTTTCGGCTATCTCCATCTAGATTTGCATCGCTCGTGCCTTGCAGTACTCTGGTAAGCCGCTACCTTCGTCACGGTGGACTGTTTTCATACTGTAACTTCCCTGCTGGCGTAATGCTGGTAACACCTCTTCACATACCCAATCCTGCGCACGTTCAGCAGAGGGGAGTTTGCTTTTCAGTATCAGACGGTAGAGATCCGATTCCGGCGCAAGTGCTACACCCTCGGGATAAATGCCTAAATTCAATTCTAACGATTCGTTATAATCAAGTTTTATCAGGTGTTTATAGTGGTCAGCTAGTGCTTTGGAAGGATTTGTGTAGCTCAGTGCTTTCGCCATTTCGACGGCAAAGAACACAAGCTTGTCTTGGTAAAGCGTTCCCTATAGCTCGATATCGGCATCAGCAGACTTAAATAGCATGAGTTGTGTTTTGATGATTTTGGTGATTTTGATCATAATAACTTCTTCACTGTTAAATGAATTTGGTTGAAATGCATTGAGTGATGACTTTTAAAATTTTGCTTGTTAACCCTTAAAAGGTTTAAACTAAAGAAAAAATAGGAGATTCCCCAATGTGCCAAATTGCCTTTGATACTCAAGAATTTGTCGAGACACTAGAAAACACAGGCTTGCCGAGGTCAATCGCAACATCTCCGATGTTCGCAAGGACATAGCCCAGATAGAAAAACGTCTTGATTCCTCTGAAAAATGGTTTGACCGCTTAGAGATTAAATTCGATCGTCTACAATGGTTTATACTAGCTGGTATCCTAGGTTTACTCTTTAAAGATGTGCTTCCTAAGGTTATGGGGTGGTTAAAAGGGGATCTCGTCATCATAAAATTGTTCTGACGTTACATTTCCAGATTGACTGGCTAGTGGTTTATTTTGCTTATGTTTATTTTCCTTCTTGCTAGAAAAATCAATCTCGTTAACTAGAACAACAGCGGTTGTTTTTTCCGTGCCGTCTTTACCCGTCCAACTTTCGAGCAGAAATTATCCGATAACTATCACTTTGGTTCCTCTTGTCAGATAAATGGGTAACTTTTCTTCTTTAGCACCAAACATTCGACACTGCACCCAAGAGGTTTTCTCATGATCGCCGTATCCTTGCTTGACCGGTAAAGAAAATGTGGCAATAAACTTGCCGCTTGTAGTGTTGCGTGTCGTACAGTTACCACCAAGATTGCCGGAAAATATTACAGTGTTTATTGTCATTATTTTGACTCGCTTATGATTGATTATTTCAATTAACTTTTTTCTATAACATCACAGGTAGTGGTAACTAAACTAAGAAACTCTTTTCTTCTTTCTTGAAGTTGATTAATCTCTTCTTTGTAATCTTTACGATACAACCTATGCGATATTAATTTCCGATTCTCAGGAAAGTCTGAACAATATCTGATAAAATAGACCCAATACCTTTCTGTGCAATCAAGATGGCTTATGAGTTGCCATTTATATGCTGGGTCAAAAGTTCTACGTTTCAATGTTTCAAAATGCACATCGGCGGTAACTGACTTAATTTCAATAACACCATTATTTCCAACTAATACGTCTAGACTATCGCCATAATTACAGCAATCAAAAATCCGCCATTGGTTACATCAATAAAGTTTGTTTCTTCATATAACCTTCTAGCTATTGGCTCCTGTTCGTGTCCACGTAACATGTGCTCATTAGTGAAACTAAATTCTGATTTTTTCCTGTAATAATTTCCATGGCAATCTGTAATGTATATCGCTTTGCCGGTTCGCCGAAAGCTTTTCTCTGGTTGGACATAAAACAGCCAAACCGTGATGCAGTAACCTTTCCTAAACGAAACGCATCCCGCGCTTCTGTATTTTGCTGTACATCATCATGCCATTGCATTAGCGCACTCCTGCTTGAGGCGTTCCTGGTCTTCCGGTGACATTTCAATATGCGCTAACATTTTATCAAGTGACCCATTATTGATATAGCTTTGTTTAGCCTTTTCCCACATTTTAACCTGAGTAGGTGTTAATGTTTTTTCTGAATAATGTCAGGATATACTATTAATCCTTAGACATATTTACATACAAACTTGACATGCTCAACTTAAATCATCAAGGTTAAATTCTGCCAGTATTCGATAAATGAAGAACCTGATATTTTTAATGACCTTGCTATTGGTCGCATTAAGGATCATTGGCTTAATTTTTCGTTTGGACTAATCTGCTTTTCTTTGAAATAAGTGGTATTGAACCTGTCTTGCGTTTTCTTGGTTTTATCTAATTCCAGCACAACATGAGAGATGGTTAATACTATCAGCTCAACTACTATATCAGCACTGCTCAAATAAGGTGAATCGAATACCTTTCTATAGTGCGTTTTGTCTTTCATTTTAAGCGGGTACCTCGTAGTAAGCATCAAAGCATCGCATCAGATATAAAATTTGTTCAACTTTTTGGGTAACATCGTACAAAACTTAATCGAATATGTCGGTAATTTCAAGTGCCAGTAGCCATGCGTGTATTCATCGCCTTTATCTGCATCGGAGAGTTTTTGAGCAATATAAGCGTTGCTTAAACTTTCGTATAAATATTACCCGCATGGCTGACAAAATTCCTCTTCTTTAATTGTTAATTTTTTAGCGCTCGAATAATTTTATTTTCAGTTTGAATGTCCATACAGCTTCCTTCTTCGGCGATAGCGGCGGTTCTCTTGACCGTATAGAGATACGTTTTCGTTAAGCAACGTTTATCAATGCTACTTGAGGGATGAGTGAATAGCTTTCTTTTAAACGCGAGAATAAAATTAATTAATTCGTTATCTTTAGCTGGATAATCACGCTAAACATCATCAATTATCTATTCAGTTGAACGTTGGTGTGCGTTAGCAGTCCGAATAATATTTAATATTATCTGTCGTATTCTGCACTGATCTCTATAGCGCATTTGCCGACGTTCACGGCAACGTTGACATACATTCATCAATTCATATCCCCCCTAAAAGAAGATTTATAGTAAATACATAAAAAAATACTTACTACAAATCTACCTATTGGTGATTTGTGTACACCTGTGTCGGCATACGTCCGGTTGGAAAGTCCCGATAAATATCGGGCTTGACTCCGCTTCGAATAAACAACCTACGAAGCTATCAGCAAATTACAGGCATAATTTCCCTGCCATCCGTTTCACAGATTTTTTGCTGATACCGTATTGTTAAAAAGTAGTTCACCGCACTAAACGCTGGCTATGGACTTTTGTTCAAACTTCTTGCTTGGTTCACAATCCAAGCCACTTAATCCAAGTATCACGTTCTTCTGTGGGATGATTAAAGTAGGCTTATCGGACTATGCGGTTAAATTCAGAGAGGTATATCTATGTTTCACTTACCCGTGAATTAGGTTTATTGGGGTCTTGAAAATTCACTACAGACAATTTTTCTCGTTTAATCATCAATCTGACGACTTCATCTGACTTACCGATCAACTCGGCAAACTTTTCAACCATTACCGCATCAACGGGATATTGTCCTATGTGTAGTTACTGTTAATCATTGGTGCCTCATGTATTTCAGACCTTTCTAAACCACTGTAGACCGTTTCTAACTCTTTAAAGATCAAAATAGAGCTTTAATCTATTATACTTAATACTGGGCATATTTGCTGCAATTGACGATGCTTTGTGGTATCTATTTATTTCTTAAAAGGTCTTACTGCGTATACCAAATATAATGGTGGTATCATCATGCATACCATGTCAACTGATTATTCAAAAAAACTCTTAGCTATAAGAAAAGCCGAATGATTAACTCAACAGCGCTTTGCAAGCATTACTAGAATCTCACTGAGCACCATAAAAATTATGAAACTGGTCAAAGGCAGGCCAGATCAGAAGTGATGGAGCGAGTTGCAAAAACAAGAATGTTTAGTAAATATGTAATGTGGTTATTGCTAGATGAAATAATCCCATCAGCCGGCCAAGTAGCGCAGGCTCTCGCACACTGTGGAACCGATGGCAGGGAAGCGTAAAATCAGATAAGAAAAAGGGTCGAGGATTAGGATGTGAAATCGTCCCACTACGGGCGGAGAACTAGATGACTATAAAAAATTAGTTTGATAATTGGTTGGTAAATCAAGATATATTTTGGGGGTTTTTACTAAAAGTAATTGGGTGTTGAAAGAGAAAAGAGAATATACTAGGAAAAATATTAATAACTTATCGTTTTATATTAATATTTATCTATCAGCTAGAGGCAAACTATATTCTTGCCTCATAGTTTATCTAGTTCAATATCTGAAAGGCCAGTATAGCGCTTAATATTTCTACGTTATACACCATCGGCTAAAAGCTGCTTCGCTAGCTCTTTATTCGCATCCTGTTATCCTAGCTGGTAGCCTTTATGTTTCCTTGTTGAATACCCTCTTGTACGGCCTTTATCCTCAAGATGCTCTGCAATCGTCATAAAATACTCCCAGTAAGTCGGTACTTTTTCCGTAAGAGTTCGGATAAATCCCTCGCCGTCAATCTTATTTCCTGTTTGAGCTATATAATATAATAAACTCTTGTATTGTTCTTTGGAATACTGCCATTTTTCTATTAGAGTAGCTAATTCTACGGCAAGTTCTAACATATCTCGCGTTCGGATGTGCTTTTGTACCAATTGCAGAAGTGCCACCCTACGGTGCGTCAGGATCTCCTCATCCGGTATCGCGGTAACATCGACGAGTGGGAATGCTTGCCTATAGACTGATTCTGCCAGTTTAGGGTCAGCAAAGCAATCTAGCCATTGGGTGCTGTATAGATATGGCGATGTGGTGCCATGATAAAATAGGGGGGATTATGACAGGCAAAGAGTCATTACCTTGCTCAATATGTCGCTGCATGGCTGCCACACTGTACCGTAAGAAGCCTGAATGTCATTGCTTTTCATGGCGGCTTGGTGTTCGACTACTGTGTATATATAACCTTTTCCCAAATTCGCCTGTACAGAGTAGAGCATATCTGAACACTGAGTACGAAGGTCGTCTTCGATAAAGCTGCCTGATTCCATTGAAAGAGTACTGAAATCACAGCGCTCCCGAAGATGGGGCAGCAAATGTACTTCTAAAAAATCCTGAGCTACAGCGATATAGCCAAGGAACTTTTTGAAGAGTGAGTCATGTTGGGATAGTGAAGATTTTGTCATTCTGTCAGCATATCGTGACCATCAAAATTTAACTATTGAAATTATGTATATAATCACCAAGTAAGTTGACGATAAAAATCATGATCTTACAAATTATTGCAATAGCATCTTGTATTCTTACTTATTCCTCATAGTACTAGGTTAAGTAAGGGGTATTGAAATTATGAGTATAGTGCATAAGATTTTTTCGACAAATAAACAAAATAGGGGTGAGATGGATTTGAGACGCACAAAGGTTTGAATCGGCTCTCAAGCCTTTGCATGTTTTCGCATCTTGGGGCGTGTTAGCTCTGTATAATGCGGTGATTTACTGTATTATAAAGTAGATCTAGGAACTTTTAATCAATTGGTCGCAGGTTTAAACCCTGCAGGATCCGCCAATTCAAAAAAGCACCTCAAAGAAGGCGCTTTTTTGAATTTTCAGCTTGAAACACCTTTCTCGGTCAACCCTATACGCATCCTTGCTATGTGTTCGCCATAGGGGATACGAATGGTTATCATTTTAATATTTTGCGTGGTAAATTAGCGCAGTTATTTCACCAAGCCAATCTGCTAGCCAGATTAATACGCCTTTATTTAAGGAAAAAGAAAGAGCTTGCTATGACACTATCCTTACGCCCTCTGCTCATTTCATTTATCGGCACATGCCTACTGCTCAGTGGTTGTTACCTGGGCGATAAAACGGCGAATCAGCACGTGCCTTTCAGTACTTAACACCATGGCTGGCCGCGTACGATTAACAGAGTCATAGGCCCTTTACTCTGGAAAAACCGCCACAGCGTATCATCTCCCTCCACTAGCGTTACCGCTTACCAGCGGCACCCTGCTGGCCATTGATGCCCCCATGGTTCCAGCGGTGCTACCAACGCCAATTATTCGCCCTCTGACGCTCGCGGTTTCTTTACCCAATGGAGCAAAGTGGCACAACCCAGCGCAATGTCAATCCGTTGTACCAGCTATTAAGCTAATGCCAAAGCCATTGTCACCGCCAATCCTGACTTAATTATTATCGCATCCACCGGTGGAGACTATGCGCTGAAGTTATACGACTAACTATCAATCCTAGAGCTAACACTAGTACTCAATTATGGCGATAAAAACTGGCAGCAACTGGCTAGCGAGTTGGGTAATATCACTGGCCATGAGCAAGGAGCACAGCAGGCCAGATCCCGCTTTGAACTACGGGTGAACCAAATACAGGCCATCACCTTACCGCCACAGCCTACTTCCGTGCTAGTGTGCTAGTTTATGTCGACAATGGGCGTGAAACCATGCTATGGACGCCGGATTCCGCCTAAGGGAGATTGCTGACCCAACTGGGTTTTCAACTGGCCATCCTACCGGAAAGCGCCAAGGGCAACACACCAGTATGGGAAAACGCCAGGATATCATTCAGCTTTAAGGAGAGAAAATGGCCAAAGGCCTGAACGGCAAAACGCTGATGCTGTTCTCAGCCGATGTCCGTAAGGTCAAAGAACTGTTGGCTAACCCTTTCTTGCAACATTTGGAACCGGTAAAACAACACTATGTTTATGCCGTTGGCAATGATACCTTTCGCCTTGATTACTATAGCGCCACTAATATGCTAAATAGCCTTTAACAACAATCAAAAAAATCCTTATTTTGGCGCTGGCAGGTAGGGTGCCTGCCGTTTCTCATTTCATCGCTAGATGAAGTATATGGTGCAATGATGATATTTAATTTGTTGAAATATAAATATTAATAGGCAATTTAAATACCTCATCGCGCATATCTGATAGATGCATTCCTCAGTGATCTCATGCTAACCTGTACCCACTTTCATGGACGCAAATAAATAATACTGAGAATAAAAATTATAAAGGAGTTACCGGTGTGATGTTATCCACTTCACATGCCTCGCGCACAGCTTGCCACCGTATCCTGAAACGTGTTTCTGGTCTTGGCATCTGCCTGATGCTGCTATTACTATGCATTATGGCCAGCCTAATGATAGGCTCCAAACCTATTCCATTTAATGACATTTGGTTCAGCCTGCTGGGCTAGCTTACCAACACTGACAGCACCATTATCCTCAACACGCGTTTGCCGCGCATGCTGGTCGGCATAGCGTTAGGCGGTACCGGTGCCCTGATCCAAGCGTTGACACACAACCCGCTGGCCGACCACAGCGTACTCGGCATCAACGCCAGTGCCAGCTTCGACGTGGTGCTGAGCATTATGTTTTTTGGTGCTACATCAATCGAGAGTTATATGAGCTGGGCCTTTATAGGCGCGGCTATCACCACTTTATTGGCATACCTGGCACGCTAGCAGGTGGGCGCATCAACCCAGTACTGCTAACGTTAGCCGGTGTAGCTATAGACGCGGTGCTAACAGGCATCACCACCGGCTTATCGCTGCTCGATCCGCAAAACTTTGACCAACTGCGTTTCTGGCAGGATAGCACGCTGGATATTCGCACTTTGGCTAGCCTGTCTATCACCGCGCCAGACATTTTTGCTCGGTGTCTTGCTGACGCTGGCTATCGTTCGCCCGCTAAACACTATCAGTATGGGGGAAGATCTCGCCATCGCGCTTGGCACACAGATAGTGCTAACCCAAACCATCAAACTATCGCCGGTATCGTCATCATGCTGCTGTGAGGTGCGGCAACCGCCACCATTGGCTCGATCGGTTTTGTCGGTCTGATGGTGTCGTATATTGCCCGCTGGTGGGTCGGCCCCGATCAGCGTTGGATATTGCTGCCCTATTCCATGCTGATGGCACCTGTTTTGCTGCTGTGCGCCAATATTATCGGCCGTCTGTTGGTGCCTGGCGAGCTGCGAGTTTTAATCGTCACCGCCTTTATCAGCGCTCCGGTATTGATCTGGCTGGTACGTCGTAAGAAAATGCTAGGGGGTTGTGATGTCACGATAATGCATCTGCTTATTGGTCACCCGGACGGCCTCCTGAATTGGCGCTTGCCGCTGCGCGTGCTGGTGATTAATGTGTCGCTACTGGTACTCTGCCTGCTGTTAGCCATGGCTGCACTGTTCTACGGTGCGCTGTATCTTTCGTTTTAATAGCTATTTTCCGCACTCAGTAGCCAGGCACCGGAGAGCCTGATGATCGTAGTCACGCAATGGCACTTACCGAGCATCACTATGGCACTGCTACTAGGCGGCGCGCTCCGCATGAGCGGTGCCATCTTCCAATAGATTACCCGTAATCCACTCGGTAGCCCGGATGTGATCGGTTTCAACATGGGTGCTTACACCAGTGCGCTGATCACCATTATTCTGTTCAGCGTCGGTTATTACCACATCGCAATTGGTGCGCTGGCTAGAGGTCTCCTTTCCGCTATAGTGATTCTATCTGCTTGCCTGGCGACAAGGCATTGTCGGTTTCCGGCTGATTATTGTCGGCATTGCTATCATCACGGTGCTGGTTTCTACAAACACCTGGCTGATCATCACCGCTTATGTGGAGAACGTGCCATGGATGCCGCCATATGGCAGGCCGTTTCTCTCAATGGCTTGACCTGGCAAAAATCGCAGCCAGCAATCGCGTATTTATCGGCCTGGCGTCCAGCGCCGAACTGCTGATGAACAAACGTCTACAACTGCTAGAAATAGGCGACGATGCAGCGCAGGAGCTGGGGGTAAATGCAGAAAGCAGCCGAATGTGGCTGATGCTATTCGGCGTGACCCTGACTGCTGCCGCCGCCGGGCCAATTTCGTTTATCGCCCTGGCTGCTATACAGATCGCACGCCTCCTGACTGGCCTGTCTTCAGTCACTTTGACCTAGTCGGCGCGGGTAGGGGCAGCGTTGCTACTAGGAGTTGACACAATTTCACAGCCGCTTTTCGCGCCAATCCAGTTGCCGGTTTGGCATAGTGACTGTCAGCATCGGCAGCCTGTATTTGATTTGGCTGTTAATCAGTGAATCCCGCAGATAATAATGAAGAGTAAAAATACTATGAACCACCGCCTGCGCGCCTCGCATCTGACACTAGGCTACGACCATAAAATCATCGCCGATGACCTGAGCGTGGAGATACTTGATGGTGCTTTCACGGTAATTGTCGGGTCGAATGCCTGCGGCAAATCTAAGCTACTGCGCGCACTGTGTCTCCTGCTGAAACCCAGCGCTGGCGAGGTATTCCTTGATGGCAAAAGCATCAGCCGTTTTGCCACCAAAGCTCTGGCATGCGAGCTGGGCCTACTGCTGCAAACCTCAATTATGCCGGACAATATTACCCCGTGGCGGCGTTGGTTTCCTGTAGGCGTTACCCACACCAAAGCCTGTTGAAGCAGGGGCCCAAACTAGCTACACCCCGGTGGATATTTAAATTATCTGTGCCGTCAGTGAGTCGCTGTCCGTACAACTGACAGGAATGGTCACTTCCACCGCCCCTTGCATCTCTATCGCTGTGCATAAATCTTCAGGTGCTACGCTACGACGACTTTACTGCCAAGCGGCACTGGGTAGCTCTTTTCTGCCATATGGTTGGATATTGAGTAGTCAGCTACAGCAGGTGCTTGAAAAGCCAAGCGATGAACAGCAGAGTATCTATCTACTGTGCTGGTGGCGAAAGTGTCCGCTCAACGGGCAGCCTTCAGCAATCTACTGCAACAAATCCTCAGTCAGCCTCCAGTTGACTGTGAAGCAGTAGGGCTTTACCACAACTCTGGGTGTGCTACTGCGGGGAATTGGGGGGTGACATCTCGCTGTGAACGGTTTCTATCAGGCGGAGCAATTCCGCTTCGTCGATCACCTCGATGCCCAACTCCTGCGCCTTCACCATTTTGGAACCAGCCGCCTCACCCGCGATCACTAGATCGGTTTTTTTCGACACGCTGCCACTGATCTTGGCACCCAATACCTTCAGGCGGTCTTTAGCATCATCACGTGACAGTTGACTGAGCGAGCCTGTCAGTACCACAGTTTTGCCAGCGAATGGGCTGTCGATCTCTTCCGGCGCCACTACAACTGGCACCGGCCAGTTGATGCCTATCTCGACGCTAACCAGCTCAGCGATAACCTTTTGATTAAGTGCTTCATCGAGGAAATGACGCGTGTGATGTGCTACTATCTCACCAACATCCGGCACCTCTTTCAACGCTGCGATATCGGCAGCGTACAGTTTCTCCAATGAGCCGAAATATGCCGCTAGATTAGCGGCGGTCGCTTCACCTACCTCACGGATGCCTAAGGCATACAGGAAGCGAGCGAATGTAGTTTGCCTGGATTTCTCCAGTGCGTTTACCAGGTTCTGCGCCGATTTCGGCCCCATACGATCCAGCCCAGATAGCATGTTAGCGGACAGGCGGAACAGGTCAGCCGGATTTTTTACATACTCTTTTTCCACCAACTGTTCGATAATTTTGTCACCCATGCCGCCCACATTCATCGCCCGACGCGAGACGAAATGCTTAAGCACCTCTTTGCGTTGTGCAGCGCAGATTAACCCACCGGTACAGCGCGCCACTGCTTCACCTTCCAGCCGCTCAACATCAGAACCACACACCGGGCAATGTTGCGGGAACATCACCGTGCGCGTGTCCTGTGGGCGACGATCTTCCAATATACCTGCCACTTTCGGGATCACGTCCCCAGCACGGCGCACGATCACCGTATCGCCGATACGCAAGCCTAAGCGTTCGATCTCATCGGCATTGTGCAATGTAGCATTACTGACAGTGACGCCCGCCACCAGCACCGGCTCAAGCTGCGCTACCGGGGTAATCGCACCGGTGCGCCCCACCTGAAATTTAATTTCGCGTACCAAAGTGACCTGCTCTTGAGCCGGGAATTTGAACGCCGTAGCCCAGCGTGGCGCGCGCGCTACGAAACCCAGCTTTTCTTGCAGATCGATATCGTCAATCTTTACCACTACACCATCGATATCAAAACCAAGCTGCGCGCGATCTTGCCCCACCTGGTGGTAGAAGGCTAGCACCTCATTGCTACCAGTGCAGCAACGAGCACTATCATTGACCGGCAAGCCCCATGCCATGAACTGTATCAGCCTCTCAAAATGGCTACGCGGCAGTTCGCCGCCCTCCAGCAGACCTACACCGTAGCAGAAGAAAGTCAAAGGGCGGTTGGCTGTAATGCGTGGATCAAGTTGGCGAATCGAGCCGGCGGCGGCGTTGCGCGGATTGGCGAAAATCTTGCCGTTCTTACGCCGTACCTCTGTATTCATTTGTTCAAAACCAGCCTGCGGCATAAACACTTCGCCGCGTACTTCTAGCCGACGCGGGATATTGGCACCGGTCAAGTGCAGCGGGATAGCGCGGATGGTGCGCACATTAGACGTAATATTTTCACCGGTAGTGCCATCACCCCGCGTGGCAGCACGCACCAGTTCTCCATCTTCATACAATAGACTGACCGCTAGCCCGTCTAGCTTCAACTCGCAGCAGAAGGTCAGCGGATCGCTGATTTTCAGCCGCTCTTGCACGCGCTTATAGAATGCCAGGAAGCTTTCTTCATCGAACACATTATCTAGCGATAACATCAGCAGTTCATGGTGCACCTGATCAAAGGCTGCCATGGGCGCAGCACCAACACGTTGAGTCGGCGAATCGGCAGTGATCAGTTCAGGATGTGCGCTTTCCAGCTCACGTAGTTCGCACATCAAGCGATCATATTCCGCATCCGGTACTTCCGGCGCATCAAGCACATGATACTGGTATTCATGATGGCGCAATGAGGCTCGTAGTTGATTGATTTGTTCGGTTATCGATTTCATAGCTCATCATCAAAGATAAAAAACCCCTGTCAAAGCGGGGGCTAGGTTAATTATGGAGATCCAGTGTGCCTGGCAACGGGTCAGGCATTGTTTTCCAGCATAGCACGGAGGCGCGCTTTATAGGTTTCCAGCTTTTGCGGTGTCATCATGCGGCGTTCGTTATCAAGTACTACGCCCCCAACATCATCAGCAATACGCTGTGCAGACTGCAACATCAGCTTAAAGTTCTGATCGGCATCGCCGTAAGAGGGCACCATCATGAACAATGATACACCCGGCGTAATAAAATCAGACATCACACCAGGCTCAAAAAAACCAGGTTTAACCATGTTCGCCAAGCTGAACAGTACCGAACCGCTGCCAGCCGGGCTAATATGGCGATGGAAAATACCCATTTCACCAAACTGAAAGCCCGCTTGTAGCACGCTCTGTAGTAAGACTTCGCCGCCGATCATTCCCCCTTGATGAGCCGCCACATGCAATACCAGTACGGTTTCTTTTGGCTTTACCGCGATCGGCTCGGCGGGAAGCGACTGCGGTTTCGCTTCCGGCCGGTGCTGATGCACAGATGTGTCGTGCATTACGGGCACCGCTTCAAGCTCTGCTGCTGGCGGTAGATCATCGAGGCAAGGTTTACGACGCAGCGCAGGTTGCGGTTCGCCGCCTTGATCCTGTTGCATGCTGCCATATCGTGAGATATCACCCGAGGCTAGAGCTTGATAGGCAACCGATTGATCAGGCTTAGGCGTAACCACAGGCTCTTTTTTCGCGGCACCAAAATGCCCCAACAATGCTTTATCCTGCGGGTGAGCAGTGCATATACCCCCCCTCCCCCCGCCTTCATCGAGATCGTTGCTCAAAGTTTGTTTCCGTTCCTTATTAGAACGTTTAGCTGGACGATCGCGGAAAAGCAATGAGCGTTCCTTGCAGCTGGTCCATAGACTGTGCAATAACAACGCTATTATAGCGATCGTACCAACAACGATTAATATTAGACGCAAATCTTGCATCATTGCTATCTCTGTTGTTCCAATAGATTGCCACGGCGGCAAACATTCACTTATTAACTTTATTTGCCCACACACACAAGCGCAAGCCTGTGCTGAATTTTATGCTAATAAAGATGAATACACTGCTTTTTTGCTGTTTTTTACGCCAACCACAGCCTAGCCAGTAGAAAATCATCCTGATATGATACTGTTGCCTGTTCAGATGATGAGATAACTTAAGATATGCCTTATAACCCTTTTCCTGCAAAATCTACCAACAGCATTCACTATTTTGCCGAAGGCTGGTGTCTAGTTTCACGACCATAAATCAAATGCTATGTCTTCCTGCCGTTGCTGGTCAATATGCTGCTGATGTGATCCACCTTTTGGTGGCTATTCAGCCAACTCGGCGACTGTGGCTCCCGGCAATGCTGAGCCATATTCCTCACTTGTTGCAGTGGCTAAGCTATCTACTGTGGCTGCTGGTGGTCATTTCGGTGCTGCTGGTGTTCGGCTACCTGTTTAGTACCATAACCAACCTGATCTCCGCGCCGTTCTGCGTTCTACTAGCAGAATAACTGGAAGGATACCTAACCGGTAAACCGCTAGTAGACACTGGTATCTTCAGCATCGTGAAGGATCTACCGCGCATCATGGCACGCGAATGGCGCAAACTGGCCCCTATTACCTGCCACGCGCCCTGCCGCTTTTAGCGCTCTATTTCATCCCCTGTCTAGGCCAAACGATAGCGCTAATACTGTGGTTTTTGTTCAGATCCTGGATGCTAGCAATTCAATATTGCGACTATTCGTTCGATAACCACAAGGTCAGCTTTGCCGATATGCGCCCGTGAGTTGCGTCAGTATAAAGCCAATAACGTGCAGTTCAGTACGCTAGTCAACCTGTTAACCATCATCCCAATCATCAACCTGGTGATCTTGCCAGTGGCAGTTTGCGGGGCTACTGCGATGTGGGTGGATCGTTATCGCGAGCAATTCGTCCGTTCCTGAGCCAATGACTTTAGTAAGATGTGCACTTTATTTCGCCCTTATCATTGTGCTTAAAACTTATTTCTTAAAACATATAGATGTACTAATTCTTTACTTCCCTTCTGGTGTTGTTAGCGTATATTTCAGATATTCCTTATATTTTCATAGAGTTAAAGAACAAACTTATGAGCAAAATATATGAAGACAACTCTTTAACCATCGGACATACACAGCTGGTTTGTTTGAACCATATCGGCAACGGGCGTATTTTAGCCAAGATTGAATCACGCAACCCAAGCTTTCAGTGTCAAATGCCGTATTGGTGCCAATATGATTTGGGACGCTGAGCAACACGATATCCTGACCACTGGCAAAGAATTGTTAGAGCCAACCAGCGGCAACACCGGCATCGCACTAGCCTTTGTTGCTGCGGCACGCGGCTATAAGCTGACACTAACCATGCCGGAAACCATGAGCATTGAGCGCCGCAAGCTACTCAAAGCACTGGGAGCTAACCTGGTGTTAACCGAAGACACAAAAGGCATGAAAGGTGCCATCACCAAAGCGAAATAAATCGTTTCAGCAACACGTCTAAAACCCTGCGATCCATGAGAAAACTACTGGCCTGGAAATCTGGGAAGATACCGCTGGTATGGTAGATGTATTTATCTCCGGCTTAGACACTGGCGGTACCTTGACCGGTGTCAGTTGCTATATCAAGCACACAAAAGACCCTGGATCTGGTGTAAGCCTGGTTTCAGCTCCTCGCCAGCTAGCGCCTGGCTGATCACCGGAGAGTAGCTTGGCTCCTCCGCTACCGTGGTAATTGACTTGCCTTTGTGCAGGCTTTATTCCAGACAACCTGGATCTGGCTCTGGTGGATCGTGTCGAGCAAATCAGTAATGATGAGGCCATCAATATGGCGCACCGCCTGATGAACGAAGAAAATATTCTGGCAGGGATTTATTCCGGTGCGGCAGTGGTAGCTGCGGTAAAACTAGCCGAAGAAACCAACTTAGCCGATAAAACCATCGTGGTTATCCTGCCGTCTTCCGGCGAGCGCTATCTCCTCAGCACCGCTTTGTTCGCTGGTTTATTCACCAAACAAGAATTGCAGCAATGAGGCTTACAAAGCACAAAAAGTTAAAAAAAGCGCCTTTCAAGGTGCTTTTTTGTGGGCTGGATCAAATTTTATAGCAGTCAAAGATTGATTTTGTGTGCTGGCTTTAGTATTTAACGGTGCATTATTTCGATGTGCAAAATTAATCGCCCTTTTTTGGCTTAGGGCCGAATCGTTTTATTTGTTTGTCGCCGAGGCGCACTAGAACAGGCATAATAGGGATTGGTTGAAACGACGTCAAAAATCAAATTTTCTGGTTTACAGTGCCTAACGTGTCGTTTTCTGTGGCATCAACATTTGCTGTAGTCAGTCGCTAAAACCAGAGAAACTAAACTCATGCTCGTGGGCTAGATTTAGTACCACAACAATTACTTCTAATAAGTTGGGGAAATATCAATGTTTCAGCAAGAAATTACTATTACTGCTCCGAATGGTCTGCACACCCGACCTGCCGCTCAGTTCGTAAAAGAGGCCAAAGGCTTCACCTCTGACATCACTGTGACTTCTAACGGTAAAAGCGCCAGCGCCAAAAGCCTGTTTAAACTGCAAACTCTAGGCCTGACTCAAGGTACCATAGTGACCATCGAAGCTACTGGTGAAGATGAGCAGAAAGCCGTTGAGCACTTGGTAAAACTAATGGCAGAGCTTGAGTAATTGGCCCATCTTTGTTACTTAACACCAGTCAAGAGTAAGGTAGGGTTATGATTTCAGGCATTTTAGTATCAACAGGTATCGCTTTTGGTAAGGCTCTCCTACTGAAAGAAGATGAAATTGTCATCAACCGAAAGAAAATCTCTACAGATCATGTAGAGCGGGAAATCTCACGTTTTCTTTCTGGCCGCGCCAAAGCATCTGAACAGTTGGCAGCGATCAAGGCCAAAGCAGGCGAAACCTTCGGCAAAGAGAAAGAAGCAATCTTCGAAGGCCACATCATGTTGCTGGAAGATGAAGAGCTTGAGCAGGAAATCATAGCCCTAATCAAAGATGAACATGTCACTGCCGATGCAGCGGTCTACACTGCGATCGAAAGCCAATCGCATGCATTGGAAGAGTTGGACGACGAATATCTGAAAGAGCGTGCAGCCGATGTGCGCGACATCGGCAAGCGCCTGCTGCGCAACATGCTCGGCATGCCAATCGTCGATCTGAGTACTATTCAAGACGAAGTGATCCTAGTGGCTACCGATTTGACCCCGTCTGAAACAGCACAGTTAAACCTGAAAAAAGTGTTAGGCTTCATCACTGATCTAGGTGGCCGCACTTCGCATACCTCCATCATGGCTCGCTCTCTAGAGCTGCCAGCCATTGTGGGCACCAGCGATGTGACTAAGCAGGTGAAAACCAGTGATTACCTGATCCTGGATGCAATTAACAACAAGATTTACGTTAACCCCACTGCTGAAGTTATCGATCAGTTAAAAACCACCCAAAGTCAGTACATCTCTGAGAAAAACGATCTAGCTAAGCTGAAAGATCTACCCGCGATTACGCTAGATGGCCATCAGGTTGAAGTTTGCGCCAATATCGGCACCGTACGCGATGTTGCTAGTGCCGAGCGCAATGGCGCTGAAGGCATCGGCCTGTATCGTACAGAATTCCTGTTTATGGAGCGTGATTCGCTACCGACTGAAGACGAACAGTTCCAGGCTTACAAAGCCGTTGCGGAAGCCATGGGTTCGCAGGCAGTGATCATCCGTACAATGGACATCGGCGGCGACAAAGACCTGCCGTACATGAACCTGCCGAAGGAAGAGAACCCGTTCCTTGGCTGGCGCGCCATCCGCATCGCGATGGATCGTAGAGAGATCTTGCACGCCCAGCTACGCGCCATCCTGCGCGCTTCAGTATTCGGTAAATTGCGCATCATGTTCCCGATGATTATTTCCGTGGAAGAAGTGCGCGATCTAAAAGACGAAATCGACAAATTGAAAGCACAATTACGCGAAGAAAGTGAAGCGTTCGATGAAGCCATCGAAGTGGGTGTGATGGTAGAGACACCAGCTGTGGTGTCAATTGCCCACCATTTGGCAAAAGAGGTTGATTTCTTTAGTATTGGAACAAATGACCTCACCCAATATACTCTGGCAGTCGATCGCGGCAATGAGATGATTTCTCATCTTTATAATCCGTTATCCCCGTCGGTGCTTGGCTTGATCAAACAAGTTATTGATGCATCGCACGCAGAGGGTAAATGGACTGGCATGTGCGGTGAACTGGCTGGCGATGAACGTGCTACACTACTGTTATTAGGCATGGGGCTGGATGAGTTCAGTATGAGTGCGATCTCAATCCCACGCATCAAGAAAATCATTCGGAATACCAATTTTACAGATGTGCAAGCGTTGGCAGCGCAGGTCTTGGCACAGCCAACAGCGCAAGACCTAATGAACTGCGTGAATATATTCATCGAAGAAAAGACGCTCTGCTGAACTTCCACAGTACTGGAACGTGGGAGCACGGCCCAATTTAATGCTTAGGAGAATATCATGGGGTTGTTCGATAAACTGAAATCACTGGTTTCTGATGATAAGAAAGATACAAGTACTATCGAGATCATCGCCCCCCTTTCTGGCGAAATCATCAATATTGAGGATGTGCCAGATGTCGTGTTCGCTGAAAAGATCGTTGGTGATGGTATTGCCATCAAACCTTCCGGCGATAAAATAGTTGCCCCTGTTGATGGCACTATCGGTAAAATTTTCGAGACCAACCATGCTTTCTCTATCGAATCCGACAACGGTATTGAGCTGTTCGTACATTTCGCTATAGATACCGTTGAGTTGAAAGGCGAAGGCTTTAAGCATATTGCTGAAGAAGGCCAGCATGTCAAAAAAGGTGATGTTATCATCGAGCTCAACCTGCCATTACTGGAAGAGAAAGCCAAGTCAATCTTGACTCCAATTGTCATCTCCAACATGAATGAAATCAAAGAGCTGATCAAACTTTCTGGCAATGTTATTGCCGGCGAAACCCCGATCATCCGTATCATAAAGTAATTGTCAATCAGCATAAAAAACGGCGTTTTTAAGCGCCGTTTTTTATGCCTGCACAATGTAGGGGATATTAACCAATGCCCTTGCCGATGATTATCAGTTCTTCAGTTAAGCTACAGACCACATGCTGCGCTCAGTTGAACACCCTAGTGGAGATATAGCGATCGCCACGATCACAGATAATCGCCACAACTAAGCTACCAGGGTTGTCCGCAGCAATACGCAATACGCCGGCCACCGCGCCGCCAGAACTAACACCACAAAAGATACCTTCCAGTTGCGCCAGCTGGCGCATCTTTTGCTCGGCATCACATTATTCAATATTTAACACTTAATCCACCAGGTCTGATCGAAAGATGCACGGTCGGTAGGCCGTTGTCCAGCGGCGAATACCGGGAATGTTACTGCCCTGTGCTGGCTGTAAGCCGATAATCTGCACCTGCGGATCTTGGCTTTTCAAGTAACCGCCCACGCCGGTAACTGTGCCGGTAGTACCCATGCTGGAAACAAAATGCGTTATACGGCCTGCGGTCTGATACCAAGTTTCCGGGCCGGAGATGGAAAAATGGGCATATGGGTTTGTCCGGGTTATTGAATTGATCCAAGACTTTTCCTTGCCCCTGCTGCTGCATTTCCAATGCCAGATCGCGCGCGCCCTCCCATGCCTTTCTCGCAACTAACTATAATCAGTTCGGCACCGTAAGCGCACACCGCTACCTGACGCTTCAGGCCTATGTTCTCCGGCATCAGGAGCTTTAGCCGATAGCCTTTTAGTGTAGCGATCATCGCCAACGTAATACCGGTGTTGCCACTGGTGGCCTAGATGATCAGTACATCACCAGGTTTGATCGCGTAGCGCAGTTCCGCCTGCTGGATCATCGCCAGCGCAGCGCGATCCTTCACCGAACCTGACGGGTTATTGCCTTCCAGTTTGACCCATACTTCACACTGCCGGCTGCGGCGGCCAGCCGTTACAGTTTTACCAGAGGGGTATTCCCGATACATTGTTCCAGCGTTGTCACAATCTTGTCCGTAAGCGTAAATTCTGGCATTCTGAACCACGGAAAAATTACACAAATGACTTTAAACTTCGCATGGTCAATAACCGTAACATTGGTTCATCAGACACACCGGAAGCCTGGTTTGCCTACTCGCCGGACCGGCAGGGAAAACATCCGCAACAACATCTTCGCCAATATAGTGGCGTGTTGCCGGCTGATGCGTGCGGCGGTTATGACCGGTTGTTCAGTGCAGAACGTGAGGACGGTGCACTAATCGAGGCTGCATGCTGGGCGCACGCCAGTAGAAAATCTATGATGTGTGTACATCAGTACCCAGGATGCCACGGCCGAGGAAGCCCTGAAACGCATCGGTCAACTCTACGTTATAGAGGAAGAAATACGCGCGGCAGGACTGAAGCAAAAAGGCAGTCAGAGACAGGGCCTAGCTAAACCGTTACTCGACTCACTCCATGAGTGGATAGCGGATAAAAGCACGACGCTGTCGAAAAAATCCCAGTTGGGTAAAGCATTAGCGTATACGTTGAACCAATGGGATGCGTTGTGTTATTACGCCGATGATGGGCTGGCGGAACCTGACAATAACGCAGTGGAACAGGCGTTGAGGGCCGTCTGTCTGGGGAAAAATTATATCTTCTTCGGCAGTGACCATGATGGTGAGCGCGGCGCACTGCTGTACGGCCTGATCAGTACGTGCAAACTCAACGGAATCGACCCGCAGGCTTATCTGCGTCATATCCTGAATGTATTGCCGGAGTGGCCCTGTAATAAAGTGTCCTAACTTATGCTCTCGAAAGTGGATCTCACTTCTCATTAACCGTCAATACGACATTGCCTTTACTTTACACTTACGTTAGTGGTATTACTGGTTCTACTGGGAGTTTACCCGCAGCTGATTCTTGATACCTCTGCGGTTGCCATGAGCAACGTGCAACATTGGTTTGCTTCGTCAGTTTCAGCAATTTCAACCACAAGGCCGTAATTCGCCATGACAATAACTCCTCAACAACTGATCGCACTGTGTTACCGCTGTTGATTGTCGGATTGACGGTGGTGGTTGTGATGCTAGGCATTGCGTGGCGGCGCGACTACTTTATCAACGCCACTCTGACGGTGATCGGCCTCAACCTGGCGCTGCTCTCGCTGTATTTTTTCGGCCAGGCTGGCCCAATGGATGTTACCACGCTGCTACGGGTCGATGGCTACGCAATGTTCTATACCGGGGGCTAGTACTGCTGGCCAGTCTGGCAACCCGCACCTTCGCCTATCCGTGTCTGGCCGGTTACCCGGACAACCGCGAATAGTTCTACCTGCTGGTGTTAATCGCCAGTATTGGCGTCATTTTACCGTCGAGTGCGAACCATTTGGTGTCCTTGTTCCTCGACATTGAATTGATCTCTCTGCCGCTGTTTGGCTTGGTGGGCTATGCCTACCGCCAGAAGCATCTATTGGAAACGGCTATCAAATATATGCCGCTATCCACTGCCGCATCGTCATTCATGCTATTTGGTATGGCTCTTCTATATGCTGAATCCGGCGATTTGTCGCTGGCTGGCTTGGGTATGGGTAAAAGCCTGCAAGAAAATTTGATATACCAGCCGCTGATCTTTGCTGGCATGGTCATGATGATCGTGTCGGTCTGGATTTCAAGCTATCGTTGGTGCCTTTCCAGTTGTAGACGCCAGATGTGTATCAGAGGGCACCAGCACCGGTTGCAACCTTCCTGGTCACCGCCAGCAAAATTGCCATCTTCGCGGTAGTAATGCGTCTATTCCTGTATGCGCCTGCTGCTGATAGTGAGGCACTGCGTCTGGTGTTGTCGATCATCGCCTGAGGTTTAATTTTGTTCGGCAACCTGATTGCCATCAGTCAGACCAACATCAAGCGTCTGCTGGGGTATTCGTCAATCGCGCATCTGGGCTATCTACTAGTGGCATTGATTGCATTACATAGCCATGAGATATCGTTGGAAACTGCCGGGGTTTACCTTGTTGGGTTACCTATTCAGTAGCCTAGGGGAATTCGGCGTGGTCAGCCCTGATGTCCAGACCGTATCGTGGCCCGGATTACTACTCGCTGTTCTCCTACCGCGGCCTGTTCTGGCATAAGAACATCCTGTCTGCGGTGATGACAGTGATGATGTTGTCGCTGGCTGGTATCCCAATGACTTTGGGCTTTATTGGTAAGTTTTTCATGATTGCGGTGAGTGTCAGTGCATGCCTATGGTCGTTAGCTAGCGCGGTGGTGGTGGGCAGTGCAATTGGCATGTACTACTATCTGTGCGCTACTGTTAGCCTATACCTCATCGCACCGGAAGCAATTGCGCCACGACACCTCAAACAACTGGGCGTTGACCGCCGGTGGTTTGCTGGGCTGGGGATAAGCGTTTATCCGCAGCCGCTGATTACTTTGGTGCAAATGGCACAACCGCTGTTCTGATAAGCTTTCTGGCAGCAAAGGTAAACTTTGGCGCTCAGGCCCCCATAAAATCAGCGCGAATAGGTCAATAACCTGTTTAGTAGGTGGATGAGAACAGCTTCCAGCGCCGTTTATCTAAGGATTTAGCGGGGAATATCTTACGATATTCCCCGCTAATGTCACCGATGTCTAGTGGATCATAAAATCAGGACACCTTTGTCGCCTCCTTCCATTGATTTTCATACCTGTAGGACGGATAACCCGCCGTTGTGCCTGTATGGACGCACCTGGTTTGGGTTGCTTATGCTGACTCATTACTTGATTACTTCAATTTTCAGTTGTTACATTCACAGGCTATTGATGTGTCTGGTATTACTGATCCCCTAGATAACTTCATAGAAAAATAACACTGGCTTTAACACCCCCATTATTCTTATTTCGTAATGATTTTTTACAGCTTTAAAAAGACAGTGTGAAACACGAAAAAATAGCGCAGCAAAAAAGCGTTTAGTGTGCCTCCACTCACCGACAGTCTACGTGCTTATAGGTGGCACGCTAACGATTACCTATTATTTTGATAGCCAAGGCACTGGTAGCGATGGATCCCTGTTACAATGGTATTACAAGGCAAGCAACGGCTAGTAGATGCTGACCGGACATCTTTAATGTGTAAGAGCCTAGTAATATTGCATAGAGCTCTTATATTTTCTGCTTTCAGAGGTTTTTTTGTAAAGGTAAACGTATTCTCCGTATTTGGTGTAATTAACGTAAGCAGTGACGTATAATTATATACGGCATCTTTTTACTTAATTAACTAATATAAAAAATATTACGCCAGAGTCATTATTAATGCCCATCATAACGTAATGGGAAAATAATGCTCGCTTAGCATTGTAATTAATTTTCACATTGTGATGGTTTTCGTATGGTTTTAAAATATAGTGTGAAATACTAAAAAAAATTAAATGGAGCATTAGACTAATAAATTGTTTTATCGATATTTTATATAATAAATATGCGGCTGTGTCAAGTTTCATATAATTCTATTGAAATAAACTGTATTTTGACCTAACTAAAATCCGCCCATACGATGCGCATAAATTTATTGTTACAATCAGAATCATTGAGAAGGACTTCGTTTTTTTAACAAGAAGAGATAATTTAAAAAGTGTTTACCTTACTCAACTATTATTCTATTAAACGAGCCTGCGCTTGGTTAATACTATCTAACTATATCTTTACACTATTTATTGTCACTTTCCCCAACACGCTATCGGCTGCCTTAATGAACCTGGCTTTCCCTCAGCGTTCTCCTGAATTGGCCCTCGCCCTTATGCCCCCCCTTCTTTTCTACGCGAGCCTGTGGATCTAGCCACCTTATGTACACAGGTGCACTATTTATCGAGCAGAGAAACCACCACTTCTGTGGCTAAAATATACAACATGAGCTACGAATCCTTGCGTAAACTCAACCAATTCCGTACCTTTGCCTGCAGCTTTAAGCATCTGCAACCCGGTGATGAAGATGTGCCATTGGCACCCTTGCCAGAGCAGTGCAATGGGATAATGCCCATGGTCAGCAGCAATCATCACCGCAGGATAATGCACAGGCACAAACACTCACCACAGTGGCCACGCAGACGGGGGAATTTTTAGCTCACCATCCCAGTAGTGATGCAGCAGCCCCATGGCTAGAGGTTTGGCAACTGGTCAGGTGAATGCGCATCTTCAACAGTGGTTGAGCCATGTTGGCACTGCCAGGGTGCAACTAGATATGGATAAAAATTTCTCACTTAAAAACTCACAGCTTGATCTGCTTTTACCTTTGTATGAACAAAAGGAAAAGCTATTTTTCACCCAGGGCAGCCTGCTTCCATACTGATAGCCGTCGTCAGCAGTCAAACCTGGGGCTGGGCTATAGGTGGTTTAACGACGGCTAGATGTTAGGTGGCAATACGTTCCTTGATTATGACTTCTCCTGGCGTCATGCCCGTCTGGGCATAGGGGCAGAGTATTGGCATGATTTCTTGAAATTGGGGACAAACCACTATTTTCCCCTGTCAAACTGGCAGGATCTACCCGAGCTGGAAGGCTATCAGGCGCGCACGGCATGTGGCTGGGATATCCGCTTACAGTCATGGTTACCGGCATTGCCACAACTGGGTGATAAATTGGCGTATGAAAAATATTACGGTAATGAGGTTGCCTTGCTCGACAGAGAGCATCGCCAGTATAACGTTGAGGCCATAACAGCCTCGCCGTCACTACGGAAGGCAAAATCACCACGCTGAAACCCGGTCGGGCTAACATCACCTTTACGTAGAAGGCGTCTAATAATTGTCACTCATTCATTGCTCGTATCGGTATACGGGATGCAGGTGGTTAAAAATATCACCCTCTCACGGACAGGCAATGTGCTTATCGGTAATACGCCGGCGGCCACCTATGATTTTTATAACTAGGACACAGGTAGCAATGCTTCGCTATTTCAATGGTATTATAAGTCAGGAGAAGGAAAGTGGCTTGCCCCTTTGGCCACTGAAGCTAAAAAACTGCGCTGGACTCCAGATTCCAGTTATAAGGGTTATGAGATTCGCCTGGGGATCACACTAAAAGGCAGTGAACAGACGGTCACCGGTACAGAAGTGTTCAGTAATTCAGAGAGACTTTATACTACGCCAGAAGTTAAAAATATTAGACTAACAGGAAGAAGCTTCGCCGGTGAAACACTAAAGGCAGAGTATAATTTTGTATCGAGTGGTATACCGGATGATGGTGATTCTTTAAGAATTACCTGGATGGTAATCAATGGAAAAGAATAGAAATAGAAGGTCAGCAATGGCTGAAGATTAAAAGAAGTTATCCTGGCTGGAAAGTAAGAGCCGAAGTAACGCCAAGATGGTCATTGAGTGGTATTGTTGGAATAACTCGAGCTACTAAAGAAGTCACCATTGCACTAAGAACGGGACCCTGTCCCTAATTCTGTGTAACTGCCAGCGTATTAAAGGTGATCGTTCAGGCGGTCACCGAACTAGATAATAAAACGACTCATCGCCAGCCGCCAGTTCTGGATAGGCATACTCTATTTTTTTGACGCATCCTTAATCGCCAGATAAATCACTTTCCGCACTGAGTCGTCTGTCCGGAACACCTTACGTTTTTTTATCGCCTGCCGGATCACGCTATTTAGCGACTCAATCGCATTCGTGGTGTAGATAGCTTTCCGAATATCAGGCAGGTAGCCGAAGAACGTATTGAGATTTTCCCAGTGCGCACGCGAGCTTTTGCTTATCTGCGGGTATTTATCGTCCCAGACGCCAGCGAACATAGAACGTATCTAGCGCCATTAACGCCGCCTCCTCTATCGGAGCCTAATACACCATTAGCCCGCTGGTGATGGCTTTATAGTCTTTCCACGACACGTATTTCAGGCTGTTGCGCACCCTATGGATGATGCACAGATGGATATGTGTCTGCGGATAGACGCTGTTTATCGCATCCGGGAAGCCATTCAGACCGTCTAAGCAGTCAATCAGGATATCTCCTGAAGGACCCGGTTTTTCAGCTCTATCAGCACGCTTAGCCAGAACTTATCCCCTTCGTTTTCTGCCAGCCACATGCCCAACAGTTCTTTCTGGCCTTCAGTATTAATGCCCAGCGCGAAGAATACGGCTTTGTGTTAATCACGCTGCCGCCGTGAAGAAATTTTACAACAATACAGTCAAGGTAAATAATGGGATACAGTGCACCCAGAGGCTGGTTTTGCCACTCTGTAACCTGCTCTTTAACCGCATCGGTGACCTAGATATCAGCGTGGGAGACACGTCTGCGTGTGATACGCGTCTGGTTTTTCTTTATTAGCTGCGGCTCGCGAAAGTGTTTTCACGGTCACGTGGCGTGTTCAGTTTGATTTCGCCATCGTCGCACAACAGCGTTTTAGAGGAATAGCCATTACGTGTATTTGAGCCGGATTTTAGGGAAATTTTCTCGTGCCCGAGGTAGTCGGTCAGTTTAGCCTTCAGCGCTGCTTCGATGGTTAACTTCATCAGCATGCGGGAAAACGCATTGAGATCTACGTCGGTTTTAAAGCCTTTCCTTTAGCCAGTTCTCAGTCGCGAGGGTTTTAAGTTTCTTTTCGTCCATAATTTACCTGTCTCCGTTACTGGAGTGAACATATCAAAAACAGGTAGATACACAATTTAAATTACAGTTTCGAGTATGGTGTTGCTCAGCAAGTTCGAAGTGGCGCTACATCGTAGTTTTACTATTGTAAGCGCTATGAGGACGTTCCTAATGGTAGCCGTATTGCTATTATGCCAGTAAATCCTTACTGCCTGCGATCTACTCTGACACTATCCTGCTGCATCACCAATGACATATTTTACCATATCCTCTACCTCTACCTGGGTGGCCCGGTGATTAAGTACGATCTTTCCTGCGCACTGAAAGCTACCGGCATTAATAATAGCTCTGCACCCTGTCAGTACACTTTGCAGAAATGCGTGGCGGGATGTGTCGCTATAAGATAAGAATGCCAGCGCTATTCAGAGGCGGATTGGTTGGGGCGTGGTAATATTATTTCTGCACACCCTCTTCCATGTGCTGATACATCTTCTTATTTCATGCTGGTGAGGATATGAGTTTGCTACTCTTCTTAGAACCTATCCCATTAGACGATTCTATTTGCCATTTTAGCCCTGGGTAGTGCTCACCATCTTCACGGACTCTCTGTATGCTCCGGTTATTACGCGCTGTCCCTGTACAAACAGGCTGCAATAATGTACACCTACTAGGATAGGATCTTATTTATATTACATCTTGATTTTAACTGGTAATAATCTTCATCTTTTTCACATTTGATGCTCATTTTTTCTCTCAAAATAAATGGATCATTTGTTTTCCCATGTCCAAAGTATGGATAGTAGTAAATAGGGATCTTTGTTTTTACGCAAACCCTTTGATTACAGTTTTAAAAATGAGTCTTTCTTCGTTACTTGCTGATAAAGTATAGAATTGTCCAAATATAATCGCTTTTGGTTTAAATTTACTTTTATAAAGAATTTGATTTAATGTATGATCAAGTTGCTTGTAAATTACCTCTGTATCTTTTATCAATAATATCTGATTTGGTAAGTATTTCTCATATTCAGTAGAAAAGAAAGACTGAAGCAATGTAAGCCCCACCCCCAGCACCCCGAAATGCCAGATTCATCCTGTGAATTAAGGGGGAATAATGCCATTATATGAGACACCTTTTTTATAGCTTCAAAAACCTGATTAAAGTTATTATTCATACTTATCCTTTCATATTTCTCGCGATTATAAATATCTTTGTTATAAGCAGAAACAATCCCATGCGCAATTTTCTAACCAATATGGTTATTCAAAAAACAATGGATTGCAGTTACGTCACTGAACTAGATAATTACTTTTTCCTTGCTTTTTATGCCTCCCATGTTTTTATAAAGATAGGGGAAAATATTGATGACTCTAGAAACTCCCCAGACAAAACATAAATATTTAACATTATCATCAGTCAGCACATTAATTATATTTTACCTCTTTCTTTGTAGGTATTTACATATCCAAAATATGATATTTGCTAATTGAGGTATTTTGTTTCTATAGTGTAACCTTTACTTTTCAAAAGCTCTGAAATCTTAGAGATATAACTTTCATCGTAAGCTGAAGAGCTTAAAATAAAATAAATTACTTTCCTATTATCCGCCAAACACTCAAAAGATATGAGAGAAAATACTTGAATAATTCCACATAAACTAGTCATATTTTACCACCCATATCATTTTTATCACCTGGTTCTTCTCTATCAAGATTTAACGATAAACTCAATACTTACCTAATTTTTGGTCGTGACGCAGACTGAGTGGTAATGATTGATTGTCAGATACCCTCCAATGAGCTTATCGAGCATTTCTTCTGACTTTGAGAAACAGATGGTCATGTGGGCCAGTCGTTTAAGATGGGTTCGCAAATTGAGATTATGCCGCTCTATCCGCTTGGTATTTTTTGCTGATGACATGACTGGTTTAGGGCAGTAAAGTCCTGTAGACAGGCTAGGCGTCAATCATGTAGAAAGCGATAGTAATTTCCAGCGCTTTAAGGTTTTTCAGTCTAGTATTGTTCAACATTGTGCCACCCTCTATTGTGAAATTTTACCGTCACAACTGGCCTAAACCTAACGGTAAAATGGCCTGTAATACTGACAAAAAGATTCTTATATCGTCAGGTTTACAGTTAAAAATAACCGATAGTACCTGATAGGTATTAATGGCTAAAAATAAAAAACCGCCTATAAATAAAGGCGGTTAGTATTATTTTGAATGGATATTAATCGTAGAAAAACGCTCGCGGATCATTCCCACTCAATGGTCGCTGGCGGTTTGCCACTAATGTCGTATACCACGCGGGAAATGCCGTTTACTTCGTTGATAATGCGGTTGGAGACACGGCCGAGAAAGTCATAGGGTAGATGCGCCCAATGTGCGGTCATAAAGTCGACAGTTTCCACTGCGCGCAGTGAAACAACCCAGTCGTATTTACGGCCATCGCCCATTACGCCCACCGAGCGTACCGGCAGGAATACGGTGAACGCCTGGCTCACCTTGTTATACAGGTCAGCGTTGTGCAACTCTTCAATGAAGATGGCATCTGCACAGCGCAGCAGGTCGCAATACTCTTTCTTCACTTCACCAAGCACGCGCACGCCCATACCAGGCCCAGGGAATGGGTGGCGGTACAGCATATAGGACGGCAGACCTAGTTCCAGACCGATCTTGCGCACTTCATCTTTGAACAGTTCTTTCAACGGTTCGATCAGCCCTAGCTTCATCTCTTTCGGCAGGCCACCCACGTTGTGATGTGATTTGATCACATGCGCTTTGCCAGTAGCGGAAGCAGCGGATTCGATCACGTCCGGGTAAATGGTGCCCTGCGCCAACCATTTCACATCGGATTGCTTGCAGGCTTCTTCGTCGAACACTTCCACGAATACGCGGCCAATGATCTTGCGCTTGGCTTCTGGTTCGTCAACGCCAGCCAACTCGCTCAGGAAGCGATTCTCCGCCGCCACATGCACGATATTCAAGCCGAAACTGTCGCCGAACATTTCCAGAACCTGATCAGCCTCATTCAGGCGCAGCAAGCCGTTGTCAACGAAAACGCAGGTCAGTCGTGTGCCAATGGCACGATACAGCAGCATCGCGGTTACGGAAGAGTCAACACCTCCGGACAGGCCGAGGATCACATGGTCTTCCCCCACTTGCTGGCGAATGCGTTCAACCGCATCTTCAATGATGGTGGCCGGAGTCCACAGGGTTTCACATTGGCAAATGTCCAGAACAAAACGTTCTAGCATGCGCTGGCCATGGTGGGTGTGAGTCACTTCCGGGTGGAACTGCACACCGTAGAAACGTTTTTCTTCATTAGCCATAATGGCGAACGGGCAGCTATCGGTGATGGCGATAGTCACAAAGTCAGATGGGATGGCAGTGACTTTGTCGCTGTGGCTCATCCACACGTCCAATAGCAGTTTGCCCTGCGGGCTAGTGATGTCCTCGATGCCACGCAACAGAGCACACTCATTGACGACTTCTACCAGCGCGTAGCCGAACTCACGCTCGTTAGAGCCCTGTACACAACCACCTAACTGCATCGCCATGGTATGCATGCCGTAGCACACACCTAACACCGGCACATCGGCAGTAAATACGTATTCAGGGGCGTGAGGGCTGCCGTCTGCTGTGGTGCTTTCCGGGCCACCGGAAAGGATGATGCCGCTAGGATTGAATTCGCGGATCTGTTCTTCGTTCACATCCCAGGCTAATAGCTCACAGTAAACGCCGATTTCGCGCACGCGGCGGGTAATCAATTGGCTATATTGTGAACCGAAATCCAGAATAAGAATACGATGCTTATGGATATTTTTTTTCATAATAAAGCTAATTCCAGCAACAAAAATAAAGGAAAATCAAATCGTCTGGGGTAAGGCCTATCAGTAAGTTGTCACCCGCCATACCCTATATGCTGTTATATGCCGTTGACATTAAGTCCAATGAGCTATGCCCCCTTGAAATCAACCCATGCGGTAGTTCGGAGACTCTTTGGTGATGGTCACATCGTGTGCATGGCTTTCCTGAATACCAGCGCCACTAATACGTACAAACTTTGCCTTGGTGCGCAGTTCGTCGATGGTGGCACAGCCAGTCAGACCCATGCAGGAGCGCAGCCCCCCCATCTGCTGATGCACGATGGCTTTCAGCATGCCTTTGTAGGCTACACGGCCTTCGATACCTTCTGGCACTAGTTTGTCAGCGGCGTTATCGATTTGGAAGTAACGGTCAGAAGAACCTTTGGACATCGCACCCAGCGACCCCATGCCACGATAAGACTTAAACGAACGCCCCTGGTACAGCTCGATTTCACCCGGTGATTCTTCGGTACCTGCTAGCATGGAGCCAACCATCACGCAGGAGGCACCCGCCGCGATAGCCTTGGCGATATCGCCAGAGAAACGGATGCCACCATCGGCGATAACCGGGATACCGGTGCCTTCCAGCGCGTCAACCGCATCAGCGATGGCCGTGATCTGTGGTACGCCTACACCAGTGACAATGCGGGTGGTGCAGATAGAACCAGGGCCAATGCCCACTTTCACCGCGCTCACCCCCGACTCAGCCAATTCTTTGGCACCAGTATCGGTGGCAATATTGCCACCGACGATCGGCAAGTCGGGGTATTTGGCACGGGTTTCGCGAATACGTTTCAGCACACCTGCGGAGTGGCCGTGTGAGGAGTCGATCAACAGCACGTCAACACCTGCGGCGACCAGTGCATCAACACGCTGTTCATTACCGGCACCCGCACCAACCGCCGCACCTACACGTAACCGGCCATACTCGTCTTTACAGGCGTTGGGCTTGCGTTCTGCTTTCTGAAAGTCTTTAACGGTAATCATGCCTATCAGGTGGAAGCTGTCATCCACCACCAGCGCTTTTTCAACGCGTTTTTCGTGCATTTTTTGTAGCACGATTTCACGCGCTTCACCTTCTTTCACCGTGACCAGGCGTGCTTTCGGCGTCATCACTGCGGTGACTGGCTGGTTCAGATCGGTAACGAAGCGCACATCGCGCCAGGTAATGATCCCCACTAACTCATTGTCTTCGGTAACAACCGGGTAACCAGCAAAGCCGTTGCGAGCAGTTAGCGTTTTAACTTCTTGTAAGGTGGTTACTGGGGTGACAGTCTGTGGGTCGGTCACTACACCGCTTTCATGTTTCTTCACCCGGCTGACTTCTTCAGCCTGGTGTTCGATAGACATGTTTTTGTGAATAAAACCCAGGCCACCTTCCTGCGCCAACGCGATAGCCAGGCTAGATTCGGTTACGGTATCCATGGCGGCGGATAACATAGGGATATTCAGGCGGATATTTTTAGTCAGCTGCGTGCCTAGTTCTGCGGTGTTAGGCAGAACCGTAGAATGAGCAGGAATCAGGAGTACATCGTCAAACGTCAACGCCTCTTTAACAATACGTAGCATGGGCAATATCTCACCAGGTGGGCTGTGAAAGGAATAAAATATTGCTGCGGTATTATACAGAGTGTAATCGGTTGCCTCCAGCACTTTCTTGCAAAAACCCTTGATTACCTTTTTTAACTATGTAGTATCTGGCAATTGAGTGCTTGTTTTAAGATTTGATTTGGATCACATGTCGCTAGGCTTCCCTACCGTCCATTTTTACCGTAAGCCGCTTAAATCAGGCTGATCGACAATTGCTGGAAATGGGGCAGATGTGTATTTCTGCCGAAATCTCCAACTTTTCCCAGCTAACATCCGGCAACTGGTATTTCACCTTGAAAGACGATTGCGCGTAGGTGCACTGTGCGATGTTCCGCAACAGCAACTGCCGTACTACTTTCCGTCCGCAGAACGGCCAGAAGGTTCTGGTGCGCGCCAGCATCACCCTATACGAACTACGTGGCGATTATCAACTGATCGCCGGGAGTATGCAGCCTGCCGGCAACGGCCTGTTGCAACAGCAGTTCGATCAACTAAAGCAGCACCTGAGCGACGAAGGTTTATTCTGCCCATAGTTTAAACAGTCACTGCCTAGCCCAGCAAAATGCGTTGTGGTTATCACCCCTGCCAGCAGCGCGACGTTGCATGATATCTTGCAGGTGCTGCAACGGCATGATCCTTCACTGCCGATCATTATTTACCCTAACTCAGTGCAGGGCAAGGACGCGCTAATGCAGATGGTACGCGCCATCGAAACCGCCAACCGCAGTGATGAATGCGATGTGCTCTGATCGTTGGCCGGGATGGAGGTTTACTGGAAGATCTGTGAAGTTTCAATGATGAACGCGTAGCACGCGCGATATTCGCCAGCCAGATCTAGATCGTCAGCGCAGTCGGCCATGAAACCGATGTGACTATCGTCGACTTTGTCGCCGATCTGCGTGCGCCGACCCCTTCCGCTGCCGCTGAACGGGTCAGCCTAAATCATCTTGAGCTAGTACATCAGTTGCAGTTGCAGCAACAACGGTTGGAAATGGCGATAGATTACTATCTGTTCCGGCGTCAGCAGCAGTTCACGCGTATTTACCACCGTTTGCAGCAGCAACATCCGCACCTGCGGCTGGCACGCCTGCTGACGCTGCTGTTCAAACTACAACGCCGTCTGGAAGATGGCACGCAAAATCAATTGCGCATGGCCTAGCAGCGCAGCGCAACGAATGCACCCAGCAACAGTTGGCGAAGATACAGCCGCAGAACCGCATTCACCGCTATTAACAGCGTGTGCAACAAGCAGGCGCTGGATCGCCAGCTCAATGCTTACCGCTAGCGCTTCGGCATAGCCTGTAGCCATCTTGAAGCGGTCAGCCCGCTGGCGCGCGGCTATAGCCATGATACAACTCCCCATACAGCGAGCTGCTGAAAAGCACCAAACAACCAAACAGGCTCAACTCGGCGAACGGCTAGAAACCCGTTTACTTGATAGCTGGATAGAAAGTGAGGTGAAGAGCATTACCACCGCTAAAACTCGTGATCCAATGAGGCTGTTTGAGCGCAATATTGATTCATCTAATCGATAACCTTTCAGCCCTTTCGATAGAATACGGGGGCAGTATTACTACCGCCCATTTTGCACTGATTATTTTTTCTTCAGATGAATAGTAAGAAAGCGATTTTTCACTTTATTTAAAAGGATTTTTTAATTTAACAATTGTTTTGAGTACATCTAGGTGTACACGAAAAACGAAAGTACTAACCAATCCCATACAATTATCAATCAATGAAATGAAAATTATTTCATCCTAAGAATATCAGTGATGAAAATCACTATCCGTTATTAAGCTGGTGGGTGAGTGGCCTCTCACCAAATTAACAACATGCTAATAGTGAGATTAGCGGCGCGGCACTGGCTTGAGGAAGGGATGAACGTCGTGTTTTGTCGCAATGGCGGAAACTCTCTGAACCTTATCCTGTACGGATACAGCAAAAAGCTAATTTTTGACACCGGATAAATCTTCAACCTTTGAATATAGAGCATTGCCTGGGGGGAGATATTCACCTTTTTATCAGGGTCGTGCCAAGGATAAACAGACTGACTGTTTTGCTGTTTCTTCTTTGGTGCTTCCACATCGATTTTGCTACCGGACATCACAACATCGCCTCTGGCTATCCAATCGTAGACGGTCTGGTGTGATGAAGTTCGGCATCGTCGATGCTGCCTTCCGTTATTGACATTGTGAAATCATCACAGCTCGGGTATGAAGCCCTCTTCCTTCAAGGAGTGAATCACTCCGCGGATAAGATACGAGCAGACCACAAGATTTCCATTCCAGCATGTGAAAAATGGCCCTGACCTGTACGAACAATAACGGATGAATATCGGCCTCAAGCCGCAAGTGTCGTAACAACTCAAGCTCAGTCAAGACATCAACCAAGGGAGAATAAAAGCTCGGATTGAGCAAGATAAGATCAAAGTGTATAAATCGCGACATTAAAGTTAACCTATCTTAACCAGAGGCTTATCAGTATCTGAAAATATTAAATAACAGTGAATTAAAATAATAATGCATAAATTATATCTTAAAAACCAACATTTTGATAAATCAAATAAACCACTGCATAACGTCCTATCGTCTGTCCCCTACATGACGTGCCTTCTCAAAAAGGTTCGTTATACGGTGGTGTCTGATCCATGTCGTCGGGTTTTTGGTAAACATCTCAGCCACCGAGCGCTGGCTGTGGCTGCTTCCTGGCTCGCTGTGGTGCATCACTGGCTTGCCCCCATCGACCCCTTGCAGGCCAGGCCTGACGGTCGTACTGCTCGGACGCGGATAACCGAATCCGCCACTATCTGATAACCTCTTGACATGCTGCCATCCTTCGTCGTCCGCTGATTGATTTGCATGATGCCGGAAACACTAATCAACTCACCTTTAACGTGGCGTGCCAGCACTTTGGCCTGTTTGCAAAAAGCTACTACACTCATCCAGAAAGGAGTCTGGAGTCTCTCCGATCCCTATACTATCGCATGGCAGAGATAGCGAAGATAAAATGCTCCGCCATCCGAGCGCCCTCCAAATCGTTCATTCGCTTTAATCCATGCTTTAAGTTAGCTTCGGCATAATCGGCCTCCAGTTGTACCCAATGCAGGCTTGATCATGAATAAGTACTCATCTTTGTACCCAAAAAAAAGCAAAACCTACTAGAGTACACACATAAGTACAACTGAATGATGAGCTGTAATGCGTCGTTCTAATAGTCCTTGATAACAAAAAATCTCGACACAATGCGGGCTTCTAGACTTTTCGAAAGCTGATGATTCTTAGTAAATCATTATTTGTTTTTCTTCAGGTGATTCATCAGGCGCTTGCGCTTGCGTAGTTGGTTTAGCGTCAGTAGATTGCGTTTGCTAGCAAATGGGTTATTGCCCTCTTTAAATTGGATGCGGATCAGCGTTCCCATCACTTTCAGCGATCGGCGGAAATAGTTCATCAGATAACGTTTGTACGAATCGGACAAATCACTCACCTGATTGCCGTGGATCACCACAATTGGTGGGTTATACCCACCGGCGTGAGCGTATTTCAGCTTCACACGGCGGCCACGCACCAGCGGCGGATGGTGATCGTCAACGGCCATGTGCATGATCTTAGTTAGCATTGAGGTGTTCACACGGTGGGTCGCACAAGCATATGCTTCCAGCACCGATTCGAACAGGTTTCCGACAACGCTGCCATGCAGCGCGGAGATAAAGTGCACACGGGCGAAATCGACAAAGCCTAGACGCAGATCGATCATTTCCTTCACATGTGTGCGCTCTTCCTCGCTAATGCCATCCCACTTATTGACTACAATCACCAGTGAGCGGCCACTATTGAGGATAAAGCCAAGCAACGACAGATCCTGATCAGAAATCCCTTCGCGTGCATCGATTACCAGCAGTACCACATTGGCATCTTCAATCGCCTGTAATGTTTTGATTACCGAGAACTTCTCTACCATTTCCGTCACTTTTCCACGTTTGCGCACCCCGGCAGTGTCAATGAGCACATATTCGCGTTCATCACGTACCATCGGGATATAAATACTGTCGCGGGTGGTACCTGGCATGTCGTACACCACCACGCGTTCCTCGCCAAGGATACGGTTAGTCAGCGTAGATTTACCAACGTTGGGGCGCCCGACAATCGCTAGCTTGATTGCCAGATCCTGCGGGTTGAAGTCATCTTCCGGTTCATTATCTTCCTCTTCGAGGTTCTCAGCATTCTGTTCGACCCAATAAGCGGCGTTGGCCTCTTCTTTAGTCAGTTCGACTTCTTCCTCTTTTTCAGGAAGGAACGGCATCAGTACGTGCTCGATCAGTTGTCTCACACCACGGCCGTGTGATGCAGCGATGGCATACACCTCACCCAGGCCCAGCGAGTAGAAATCAGCGGTGACCATGTCTGGATCTAGGCCATCAGTCTTATTGACCACCAAAAAGGTCGCCTTCTGGCGGTTGCGCAGATGCTGGGCGATACCCTGATCGGCTGGAATCAGGCCAGCGCGGGCATCAACCATAAACAGAACAATATCGGCTTCTTCAATCGCCAACAGCGACTGACCAGCCATGCGCGTTTCGACGCCATCTTCATGGCCGTCAATACCGCCAGTATCGACAATGATAAATTCATTGCCCTCAACTTCAGCACGCCCATACTTGCGGTCTCGCGTTAGCCCTGGGAAATCTGCCACCAGCGCATCGCGTGTCTGTGTCAAACGGTTAAATAAGGTAGATTTACCCACATTCGGGTGCCCAACCAGCGCGACGACAGGTATCATTGTTGAAGCCTCATTATTAACTTATAATCAAAGTGTTACCACACTTTGGACAGATTCCGAAACTGTGGCTTATAAAATACGAAACGGCTCATGAACCCTCAGGAGCCGTTTTCCCCTTTATCTTTCGCGCCGCAGCAACGTTGACTGCATGCCCTAACCTCAGTCACTGAGTTCAGGCTTTTGGGGAACCGTGCGCCTATCGCCTGTCAGCACGCTGAAATATTTTGGGTACTGAAAAGGTTACGGCCATCAGCACTAGCGAGTGAACGCGTGAACTTTTCCACTTCGTGCCTGAATGACCAGTTTATCGCCCGCTACCAACGGCGCAGACAGAAAGCCAGAGCTATCTACTGACTGTTGGGCGACAAAACGACCATCGGTGGTGTTGATCCAGTGCAGATAGCCTTTGGCATCACCAGTCACCAGATAACCATTAAATATCACCGGTGGTGTCAATTTGCGGTGTAGCAGATCATTCTGTGTCCACACCGTCATGCCGCCTTCAGTGCTAAGCGCTACCAAGCGATCATTCTGATCGACCAGGTGAATACGGCCTGAATCGACGATAAAGTCATTCACTGAACCCAACTCACGTTTCCACATGATCTGGCCGGAACCTAGATCCAGCGCCGTCAGGTTGCCATTGTAGCCCAATGCATAAACGATGCCTTCAACGATCACCGGCGTAGTGTCTACATCATTTAGGCGATCGATTTCAGTTGCACCACTAGGCTGGGAAATACGCTGCTGCCAAATCAGTTGGCCTTGCTGCATCAATACGGCGCTGACGCGGCCATTATCACCGCCGACGATAGCTGCGCCGAAAGCCATAGCCGGTGCGGATTCACCGCGCAACGACAGTAATGGCATGTCCAGGTTAACCGTCCACTTCACTGTGCCATCGGATTCGTTCAGCGCCTGCAACTGACCATTAGAGGTGTGGATCAGCACCATGCCATCGCTGATCACCGGGCGAGACATCGCTTCGCCAGCAACCCTGGCCTGCCAGGCTACACCGCCATCAGCAGTATTCAATGCGTAAACTACCGCTTTCTCACTACCAATATAGATCCTATCGCCTGATACCGCTAAGCCACCTGACAGCAGCTCGAACAAGCGGCTGGAGAAGAAGCCGGTGTGTTCGGAGAGATCCACCTTCCACTTTTCGTTACCGCTGGTGGCGTCAAGCGCTTTCACTATGCCGTGACGATCAGCAGCGAAAATGGTGCTGTTCTGGAAGGCCGGACGCAGATGGGAATAAAACTCGCCGATGCCATCACCAACCGAGGCGCTCCATATCTTGTTCGGCGTAAATTGATTTTCAACTTTCGGCAATGGCGACATAGTCACCACGTCTTCTTCACTGTTAAACAGCGAACAACCACTCAGCAAGGCAGCAGAAACTAGCCAGACCAAGAGTATTTTACATAATTGCATGGGGTTCCCCTTAGTTGGACAAGTTATTCAATTTTATACGCAACAACACTTCGAGCTCCTGAGAAACATTGGACTCAAGGCCTTTACTATATAGGCTTCGCGTGCACCTTGAGCATCGCCATTGGACAACAATACATCGCCGCGCGTATCCTGCACCAGCACCGCCCAGCCTGCATCTTTCACCTCATCCAGTGTTTTTAGCGCGTGATCCCACTTTTTTCCTGTAGCTGGACACGTGCCAGACGCTGGTTGATCTGCGAAAGTAGGTTATCTTCTCTGGTCTGGCTTTGCGCCTGCATTAGTTGCTGTTCCACTTTAGCAACGTCATTCTGCTCAATAAAATGCTTGGCCAACTGCAACGCGGATAATACGCTGTAGCTGTTAGCCTGGACAAATTTCTCCGCTGCGGCCACATCATCAGGCTTACCGGCCGCTAGACGATCACTGACTTCCTGATAAGATTGGGATGCTGCCATCAGGTCGACACTTTGATGGTTTTGCCAGTAACGCCAACTAACTAAGGAAGCAATGCTGAGTACAACTCCCACCGCCAGCGCTTTGCCGTTTTCAGCAAAGAACTGACGCAAAGTGTCAACTTGTTCATTTTCAGTGGTATAGACTTCCACGGTGTCTTTCTCCTCAACTTAACATTTGAGCCAGACGCGCAGCAGTTTCGCTTTGCACCAGCGTTTCTTGTTCACCACTGCGCAGGTCTTTCACTACCACCTGTTGTGCCGCCACTTCGTTCTCGCCCAAGATCAATGCAACGCACGCGCCCCATTTGTCCGCACGGGTGATCTGCTTTTTGAAGTTACCGCCACCGTAGTTGGTCATCAATTTTAGCTGAGGCAACGCATCGCGCACTCGTTCTGCCAGTTGCATCGCTGCACTCTGCGCACCCGTGCCGGAAGAAATCAAGTACACATCAATGGTGGGTGGCGCAGTGAAATCCGGGTTAAGCGCTTGTACCAGCAGCACCAGACGTTCCAACCCCATAGCAAAGCCTACGGCTGGCACCATACGCCCACCCAACTGCTCGACTAGACTATCGTAACGTCCACCTGCACAGACAGTACCCTGTGCACCAAGACTGGTAGTAACCCATTCAAATACCGTACGGTTGTAGTAGTCCAGACCGCGTACCAGGCATTCATTGATGGTGTATGGGATACCTGCCTGTGCCAAAAGTTCACATAGACCGGTGAAGTGAGCGCGAGACGCTTCATCCAGATACTTGGACAGGCGCGGGGCATCGTTCAGTAATGCCTGCACCTCAGGATTTTTGGAGTCCAGCACGCGCAACGGGTTGCGGTACATGCGGCGCTTGCAGTTTTCATCCAGCACGTCGACGTGCTGTTCGAGAAAACATACCAGCGCATTGCGGTAGTTGGCGCGCGCCTCTAGCGAACCAATGGAGTTCAGCTCTAATTTGAAGTGTTCAGCGATGCCCAGCGCTTTCCACCAGCGAGCGGTCAGTAGGATCAGTTCAGCATCAATATCCGGGCCATGCAGGCCAAACACTTCCGCCCCTAATTGATGGAACTGGCGATAGCGGCCTTTTTGCGGGCGCTCATAGCGGAACATCGGCCCGATATACCACAGACGCTGTTCCTGATTGTAGAGCAAACCATGTTCAATACCGGCACGAACGCAGCCAGCCGTGCCTTCCGGGCGTAGAGTCAGGATATCACCATTGCGATCATCAAAGGTATACATCTCTTTTTCTACAACATCAGTCACCTCGCCGATCGCACGTTTGAATAACGCGGTCTGCTCTACAATCGGCAACCGTATTTCGCTGTAGCCATAGCCGTCAAGCACCTTCTTGAGAGTGCCTTCAATACGCTGCCATAATGCCGTGTCTTTCGGCAGGTAGTCGTTCATGCCGCGAATGGCTTGAATGTTCTTTGCCACGTTAGTTCTCTGTCGGTTGTCTGTAAAAATGAACCCGATTATAGGAACTTTGCCATCCCGTGTTCAACGTGGATGCCAGCAATTCTCTACCCATGGCTCATAAAAAGCGGGAAAAAAGCCCGCAGTATCATCGATAAAAAGCTTACTTTTACAGCAGACTGACCGAGATGCGGTTGGTTTCATCCATCATCGATGCCTTGGCGCGGATCTTCACCTCCAATTGGTCAATTATCTGCTCGTTGTCGAAACGCTCTTTCTGACGTGTGCCGTCTTCGTAGAAGCTGCTCTTGTTATGACCACCAGTGACACCCAGGGTCGATACCAACGCTTCGCCCGGCCCGTTGACCACGCAACCGATAATCGACACATCCATTGGCGTGATAATGTCTTCCAGACGCTGTTCTAATGCATTCACCGTACCAATCACGTCAAATTCTTGACGTGAACAGGTCGGGCAGGCGATGAAGTTGATGCCGCGTGCGCGGATGCGCAACGATTTTAGGATATCAAAACCGACCTTTACTTCTTCCACCGGATCAGCCGCTAGCGAGATACGCAGGGTGTCACCAATACCTTCCGACAGCAACAACCCCAGGCCTATTGCTGACTTGACCGAACCGTTGCGTGCACCACCAGCTTCGGTGATGCCCAGGTGCAGCGGTTGATCAATACGAGACGCTAGCAGGCGATAGGAATGCACCGCCAAAAATATATCAGACGCTTTGACACTGACCTTGAACTGGTCAAAGTTTAGGCTATCGAGGATGTCTACATGACGCATGGCGGATTCTAGCAGCGCTTCTGGCGTTGGTTCACCGTACTTTTCCTGTAAGTCTTTCTCCAGCGATCCACCATTAACGCCGATACGGATCGGGATATTCTTGTCACGCGCGCAATCCACTACCGAGCGGATACGCGATTCGTTGCCAATATTACCAGGATTGATACGTAGGCAATCCACACCGTATTTAGCCACCTGCAACGCGAGGCGATAATCAAAATGGATATCAGCGACTAGCGGCACGTTGACCAGCTGTTTGATCAACTTGAATGCATCGGCGGCGTCCATGGTGGGAACTGAAACACGGACGATATCGACACCGACGCGCTCCAGCGCTTTAATCTGATTAACCGTAGCGGCAACATCAGTGGTACGGGTATTGGTCATCGACTGCACGGTAATCGGCGCGCCATCACCAATAGGCACCTTACCAACGTAAATACGTGTTGATTTTCGGCGATTGATCGGCGCTTGGTTATGCATGACTTATTCTCTATTGCTACTATGATATTACGTTACGGCCACTGCTACGCAATCACTGCGCAGCAATAGTCAGGTGAGCAACACGGTTTGACTTAACGAACCGGCTTAAATCAACCGGCTTACCTTGGTACTGGATCTTCACGGAGACAGGCGCGCCGATTGTAAGTTTGTATGGCACGGTACCGACCAAATTCAACTTATCGCCGTTCTTTTGCATGCCGCTGAACAAAGTTTTTCCGTTAGCATCGGTCACCTGCAACCAGCAATCAGCTGAAAAACCCATAACCAGTGCGTTCGTATCGCTAGCCGCTGCCATGCCCGCATCAACGGTAGGTAACAATGACTGAGCGTACGGTGGTGCCCCCGGCGCAGTTTCTGGCAGCGTTGTCTGGCTGGGCAACGCCACGGTAGGCTGCTGTGGGTTAACGGCTGCTTCCTGCGTCGCAGAGCCAGTATCGATCGGCGTAGTAGCATTATCGGTCAGCGACACACGAGTGCTGTTGTCAGCCTGGTTGTAGGTCAACGATACCTGTTTGCCTTCGTTTTGCGCTAGCTGCGCATCTGACTGATCGGCCATGGTCGCGATCTCTTCCTGCTGTGCCTGGTGGTTTTGCCACCACCAGGAACCGGTCAGGCCTAGCACCACTAACACTATCAACCAAGTGAAGCTCATCAACCAGCCATCGCGTTTTTTACGATGCTTGTCCAATGAAAATCGCTGCATCAGCGAGACTTTCGCCATTTTCTGCGGTGCCTGCTCAGCCAAATTCGTCAGCAGTTCATCCTCTGGAATATGCACCAGCTTGGCGTAAGAACGGATATAACCACGCACGAAAGTCGAAGCGAGATCAGCGGAAATGCTGTCTTCCTCGATATCGCGCACGGTAGACTTTTTGAGGCACAGGCGCTCTGCTACCACCTGGTCGCTCAGCCCGAGTTGTTCACGGGCTTGACGCAGGCGTTGACCGGTCGTCATGGATTCGCTTTTATCTTGGGAGGCTTTAGTATTCATTGGCTAAAAATTGCTGGTACTGTTTGGATTGTAGAAAACTTCGCGCTAGCTGTTTGCCATAGCGTTGAACGCTATCATAACGCCCTGCTAATGCGGCGAAACGGATCTGTAACCATAAGCTGCTGGCACTGGCCGGCAACACATGTCGATAAGTATCTAATAAAAGTTGCGACCGTGTGCGCTTCCCTTCTCCCAATCGCTTTTCTGCTTCCACTAACAGTGGGAGTACCTTTGTCCAGATCGACCTTCATCGCACGGGTTAACAAGGGGCGTGCTTGGTCATTTTTTCCGGCTTTGAGAAAACAGTAACCAGCGTTTTCCAGGCTATCGGCGATCCGACCATAATCTGATACCTGCACCACGGCGATAAATTGCTGTTGTGCCGCTATATACTGCCCCAAACTGCAAAGAAGCGCACCGTAATTATTCAGCACAGTACCATTGCCCAGCGCAAGTTTGAGTATGTGCTGATAACGCTGTTCAGCTAGGGCATTCTCGCCAATTTGCTGCTCATAAAGCGCCATACCCAACTGGGTACGGTAATCTTGTGGCGATGCGGCCAGCGACTTCTCCAGATTCTTCCGCGCGGCGTTCATATCCCCCTGTTGCAAATACTCCAGACCCAACAGCAACCGCGTCTGGCTCGTGTCAGAAGATAGTGCGTCCTTTTCCGGTAGTGAACCGGAATAGCCAGCCAGTAAACTGGCTACCAGCACGCCTCTCAGCATTCTCAGATTCATACCCACATTTATTATTATCCTTATCGATGCTATCGGTGCGCCTAACAGACGGTTAGAAGGTAAAAACAGCGCTATAGAATTCATACCACGCCCGTATATTGATATCTTCCCCGGCCCTTTTCTTTTTTTCAGGGTTCGTTTGGTACGGTCGATCACCTCACCAGCTAGTTGCCCACAAGCGGCATCAATATCGTCGCCACAGATTCTACGAACAATAGTCGTAAAACCGTATTCCATCAATACTTTGGCAAAACGATCTACCCGGCTGTTGGAACTGCTGCCATAAGGCACCGCCGGGAACGGATATTCCATGGGATCAGGTTGATCTTGCACGGTGTATTCTTAAGTACGTTTGCCAACTAATGCGCATCATCGGTGCTGTCATTAATATGATCCAGCATCACGTATTCAACGGTAATCCGGCCCTGGTTGGCATTAGATTTTGCCAGATAGCGGCGCACTGCGGCCAAGAAACTCTCAATGTTGTAGTTTCGCGGGGTTGATCGGCACGATCTCATTGCGGATTTTGTCGTTAGGCGCGTACAGCGAGATCGCCAGTGCCACATCGATCATATCGCCCAGCTTGCCCAACACCGGCACTACACCGGAGATTGATAGGGTGGACACGGCATTTGGATAGGCCAAAGCCGAAGTCGTCGAGCATGATTTCCATTGCTGGCACCACGTTGTTCAGGTTAAGCAGCGGCTCCCCCATCCCCATCATCACCACGTTGGTGATAGGGCGCTCACCCGCGACTTTCAGCGTGCCGATAATTTTCGCCGCATGCCACACTTGACCAATGATTTCCGATACGCGCAGGTTGCGGTTAAAGCCCTGTTGAGCCGTTGAACGGAATTTGCACTCCAGAACACAACCCACCTGGGATGAGACGCACAAGGTGGCGCGATCGCCATCCGGGATATAGACGGTTTCAACCCGCTGGTCGCCCACTTTGATCGCTAACTTGATCGTGCCATCAGCTAAGCATTGTTCTTCGGCCACTTCCGGTGCGCGGATCTCAGCAACGCGTTGTAATTTATTACGCAAGACCTTATTGATGTCGGTCATTTGCTCAAAATCATCGCAGCAATAGTGGTACATCCACTTCATCACTTGATCAGCACGGAAGGGTTTTCCGCCCATTTAGCTGAAGAACTCGCGCATTTGCTAGCGATTCAAATCTAGCAGGTTAATTTTGGCCACAGCCGATTGTTCCGTATTAACGGATTGAGTCGTCGTCAGCAAATGATTTAATGCTCTCTAGCCTCATTGTTACACGTTATGGCGCTAAAGAATAGAAAGTAAATTATGCATTTAGCCCAAGAAATGTCAGGCGATAGCACTGTTGCCAATGGATATTGAGCTGCGGCTTAAAAGACGACGGGGATTAGCGTTGGCAGATTTCACTTTCAGTGAAGAAATAAGCAATTTCACGCTGTGCAGATTCTATGGCATCGGAACCGTGAACTGCATTAGCAGTGAAGCTGTCCGCGTAGTCAGCGCGCAGGGTGCCAGCCAGTGCGTTATCCGGGTTGGTTGCCCCCATGATGTCACGGTTACGCTGTACGGCGTTTTCCGCTTCCAGAACCTGTACCATAATCGGGCCGCACGTCATGAACTCAACCAAACCGTCGAAGAATGGGCGACCTTTGTGCTCATCGTAGAATCCTTCCGCCCGTTCGCGAGTCAGAAGCAGCATTTTGGATGCAATAATTTTGAAACCAGCACGCTCGAAACGGGCATAGATTGCACCGATATCGTTGTTGGCTATAGCATTGGGTTTAATGATGGAAAAGGTACGTTCTAGGGTCATGATGGCCTCTGCATTTCAAAACTAGCCGGTCTACAATCAATAAAACCAGCCTTCTTAAGTGGTGCAAATTATATGTGCGCTGTTAACGCTTGCCTACAAAAAAATCAATATTTTAAAAGAATGGACTCTCATTCCTCTATTGCGGCAAGGCTCACTCTGTTTTAGTAGTCGAGAGAATGAGATCACGCAACTAACTCCCCCAACGGCGCTGATAAAACGGCCAGGTATGGGAGATCAGGTAGTGACTGACTCCGCGCTCTTTTTTCAACACCAAGAAAAAATCCACAGGCTCTTCGTTAGCGACCATTTCGCTCGCCAGGTTACTGGCCTTGTTGATCAAGGCGTCGATTTCCGCCAGATTACCGTCCACCTCCAATCCCACCAACAGATTAGGCTGCTCATCTACCGCCTGATCATGCATCAGCGTCGGGAAGGCATGGCACACCAGTTTGCGTTGACTAAAAATGTGGTTAGCGCCTCCACCATCGCCGAGGGATAGTCCTTCGGCTGGCCCAACAGAATTTGGATGTCTTTATCAACATAGCGCTCTATTGACTTGGTAACCCTATCGGTGGCCAACAAGCGTTGCTACCTCCTCGGGATAAAATTCCTTGCTGTATTCCGCCTTCGGGTTGAGGAACAAATCCGCACCCTAGGTAATTTTAAATAATACCCGCGCTGGCAGCGCAATAAATGGTTGTTCACCCTTAACAGCTTTTCGCAACGCGGACAACGAGGAGAAAAACGTAATGATGTTGCTGCCGCCTTGTTTTTCCCAATGTTGAATATTGACTGGGGTGTCGGTATTTAGGGTAATGTCACCGTCCTGCTGCATCTGCTCGTTGTCGCCGAGGATCAGCACCGTAGCATCAAGCAGTGCACAGAAGAACGCCGGGCGCTCGGCTGGCCCTGTCACTGCCAGCTTACGCTGGTGTTCAAGTTCATTCTCGCTAGGGGCAGCATCCTGAAGATGGAAACTCATGGCAAACTCCAGAGATCAAATAGCATCGCCCAGCATGCTGGGCTATGACGATAGAGCACAGGCTGGCAGGCGTTCAATATTGGCCCTACTGAGCAGCAGTTTCGCTAGGGTACGCACACCTAGGCCAGTGGCACCCAGCAGACCACTGTTCAACCGCACCCTTGCAGTAGGTGGCGGAGTAATCGATGTGCAGCCAGCCTTACTGATAATGTTTGACAAAGTGCGATAGGAATACTGCTGCGGTGCTAGCCCCAGCAGTGTGGGCGGAGCCGGACACATTGTTGAGTTCGGCGAAATTTGACGGTAGCTGGCTGCGATGGAACTCGGCCAGCGGCAAGAGCTAGAAGGGTTCTTGTTCAGCAGCAGCGCTGGTCAGCAGTTCCTACGCCAACGCATTATCAAAAATGAAATGGTGTGATAATCATTGCCCAGGGCGGTTTTTGCCGTGCCAGTCAGGGTGGCACAATTGATGATCAACTGCGGGCTCTGCTCGCAGGCGTCAATCAGGCCATTGGCCAATACTAACCTCCCTTCCGCGTCGGTGTTCATCACCTCAACGGTTTTGCCGTTGCAGTAGCAAATAATATCGCCCAGTTTGAAGGCGTTTGACCATCTTGTCCGCACAGCACAGATACAGTTTTACGCGTTGCATAAGGCCGCGTGCCGCCGCCAGCGCCAAAGCCCCTGTGATAGTGGCGGTACCGACCATATCGGCTTTCATAAAATTCATATAGGCACTCTGTTTCAGGCTGTAGCCGCCGCTGTCAAAGGTGATACCTTTGCCTACCAGATAGGCGAACACCGGCGTATCCGGGTTAGCAGTGTGGTTGAAATCCAGCACCAACAATACCGTCGGACGCTTGGAACCACGACAAACGGTATAGAAGACCCGCGTAGCTCTGCTCACGCAGATCCTCGCCTTTGGTGATACGATAGCTAATGACATCGTCTCTAACATCGTACATCAAATCAACAGCGCGGATAGCTAGTTACTCTGGGCTTAGTGTGTCAGCCGGTATATTATAGTGTTGCGTATCCAGTCAACGATCTTCTGGCGCCTTTTCCAACCCTTGGTGTTCGGCCTTCGACAGTTCTGCCCATTCGATGCTGTGCTGGCCTTTTGGCCCACGATAGCCTTACCAAAACGCCCAACTGCTTTCCAGATCCCAGCCTTCACCCGCCAGCTTCACTTTTCTGATGCTCTGGGCGTCAATTTTGCGCCAAGCATGCTGGATGTCATCCTGCTTATCGTTTCCGGTCAGATGGAGGGTGATCCCTTCCACGTTGGTGTGCTCAGCAAGGCTTTTTCGCCCCAGCGCGCGTCAGCAGGTTGCGGTGATAGCGTGACCTGCATGAATTATGTTGTCATAACCCTTTAACTCCGAATTTATCCCCTTAATTTTCACTCTTCAAAGCGAAACTCACGAGGGATTTTTATTGTATAGCCTATGGATTTCAAGTTGCAGCTAGGCGGCAATAGCCTGAGATGAATTTCCAACTGCTTACACCAGTAAGCGACTGGAGTGACAAATCTGCTGGCAGCAGGGGTGGGGTGGGGTCCAAAAGCATCGGCAAAATAACTGCTGGCGGCTAACGGCGCTGTGGCTTGAAAGGCGATGGGTATCAATGCTCACGCGCGTGATTAACGGTGTAACGTGGTATTTCAATCACCAGATCTTCGTCGGCGACCTGCGTCTGACAGCTTAAGCGGCTTTCCGGCTCCAAGCCCCAAGCTTTATCCAGCATGTCGTCTTCCAGTTCGCCGCTTTCTTCCAGAGAATCGAAACCTTCACGCACGATGCAGTGACAGGTAGTGCAAGCGCAGGATTTCTCGCAGGCATGCTCAATTTTAATACCGCTGCGCAACGCAATGTTGAGTATGGATTCCCCGGGTTTAGCTTCCACGACTACCCCCTCAGGGCATAAATCTTGCTGGGGCAAAAAAACAATTTTAGGCATAGTTAAACCTCATCCACAGAATGACCAGCTAACGTACGGCTAGTGGCGGCATCCATGCGGCGCGCGGCAAAATCTTGCGTTTGTGCATCTAATGCTTTAATAGCTGTTTCGATAGCTACGGGGTCGTCGCCTGATACTGCCTGTTGTAGCGCTTGCGATGCAGCAATGATCTCCTGACTTTCTGTTTCGCTCAGTAGCTCAGCATCTTTGTATAACGCACCCTGTAGGCTTTCCAGCACCCGTAAAGCCTCTATACCCGCTGTTCCTCCAGCTTACGTGTGCCAACATCGTTCTGGGCATGGGCCATTGACTCTTTGAGCATCGTGGCAATTTCGTTGTCGGACAAACCATACGAAGGTTTTACTTGAATTGCGGCTTCAACACCGGTGGATTTTTCCATCGCAGTGACGCTCAGCAGACCGTCGGCATCCACCTGGAAGGTGACGCGGATATGCGCGCCACCGGCCGGTAACGGTGGCAACCCGCGTAGCGTGAAACGCGCCAGCGAACGGCAATCTTGTATCAGTTCGCGCTCACCTTGCAGTACGTGGATCATCATCGCATTTTGACCGTCTTTGAAGGTGGTGAACTCCTGCGCGCGTGCCACCGGAATGATGGTGTTGCGCGGGATCACTTTCTCAACCAAACCGCCCATGGTTTCCAGCCCCAGTGACAACGGGATCACATCCAGCAATAGCATGTCGCTGTCCGGCTTATTGCCCACCAAAATGTCGGCTTGGATCGCCGCGCCAATGGCAACAACTTTATCCGGGTCAATAGCGATCAGTGGGGAGCGGCCAAAGAATGTCCCCACCTGTTCACGCACGAATGGCACACGTGTGGAACCGCCGACCATCACCACTTCCCGTACCTCTTCAGCACCAAGGCCAGCGTCTTTCAGCGCACGGCGGCAGGCCAGCAGGGTGCGTTTAACCAACGACGCGATCAGTGCTTCAAACTGGATACGCGTCACTTCACCGCGCCAACCAGCAACCTCGACGTGGACGCTATCGGCATCACTCAGCGTGATTTTGGCGGAGATAGCAGCGTCCAGCAGTTGACGCTGCACACCGTGATCACTGCGGTCAACCACGCCCGCCTGATCACGTAACCAGTCAGCCAGTAGGTGGTCGAAGTCATCACCACCCAACGCAACATCGCCGCCGGTGGCCAAGACTTCAAACACCCCTCGGCTAAGACGTAATAGAGAAATATCAAAGGTGCCACCGCCCAGATCATAGACCGCGATCACCCCTTCTTGGCCGGAGTCCAGCCCATAGGCGATCGCCGCAGCGGTCGGTTCATTTAACAGACGCAATACATGCAGGCCAGCCAGACGAGCGGCGTCTTTGGTGCCTTGGCGCTGTGCATCGTCAAAATAGGCAGGAACGGTGATCACCACGCCGTCAAGGTTCCCTTGTAACGCCGCCTGTGCGCGGGCAGAAAGCACCTTGAGAATATCGGCTGAAACCATCACCGGGTTAACCAACCCAGCAGCGGTAACGATCATCGTCAGTCCCTTGTCACTGGCCTTAAACTGGTATGGCAGGTTAGGATAACGTTGCTGCACATCCACCAGTGAACGGCCCATCAAACGTTTGATCGAGCTAATGGTGTTAGCTGGCTGCTGTGCCGCCTGTTGGCGCGCTTGCCAACCTACAAGCTGCGCTTGCGCCTGGTAGTGCACCACTGAAGGCAGCAAATGGCGGCCCTGTTCGTCGGCCAGCGTTTCCACTTGCCCACTGCGCACCGTGGCAACCAGCGAGTTGGTGGTGCCTAAATCGATACCTGCCGCCAAACGGCGCTGATGCGGCGCGGCACTGAGGCCAGGCTCACTAATTTGTAATAAGGCCATGTTGAAGCTTCCACAATCAGAAGGTGTTATTCAAAACCCAGCAGCTTTTCTGTGAGTTGTTCAACCTGTTGCTGGAGTTTGTCCGAAAAGCGCAGCTTACGCATGGTATCGGCAGCTTCCGACCATCGCTCGCCATTCAACTGTTGTACCATCAGCGCACTGCGCTGTTTGATCGTGTCGTTCAACCGCATGTCAAATTCGGCCAACAAGCTCTCTGTATCTACTTTGCGCTCAATGGCATCAAGCTCCTCACGTAACTCTAGCTGTTCAATCAGAAAAGCGGTGTCGCGCATAGTGTGCTGTTCATTGGCCAGGTCAAAGCCGTACAAAGATAACATATACTCTGCGCGTTTTAATGGGTGCTTTAGCGTCTGGTAGGCTTGATTGATGGTCGTCGCCTGCTGCAACGCTATCAGGCGCTCGCGTTCCGGCTGGCAAGCAAAACGATCAGGATGGAATTGGCGCTGTAGATCCTGAAAACTAGATGTAAGTAGGCTAGCGTCCACAGGATAGCGAACTGACAGCCCGAATAGGGTAAAGTAATCCATAGCGTGCTCTGAGCGTTAGCAGATAAGGTCTCCCTGCACACGGCGGGAGGGAGGCGATAGGCACGGCGGTCAGATATTAAAACTCTCGCCACAGCCGCACTCGCTTGAGACGTTCGGGTTGCTGAATTTGAAGCCTTCATTCAAACCTTCCTTAACGAAATCAAGCTCAGTGCCATCAAGATAGACCAGACTTTTGCCGTCAATGAACACTTTGATGCCTTTTTCTTCAAAGACGATGTCATCATCGTTTATTTCGTCAACAAATTCCAGTACGTACGCCATGCCAGAGCAGCCGGAAGTTCTTACCGCCAAACGCAGACCGAGACCTTTACCTCGTTTATCGATAAAAGCCTGAACACGTTGTGCAGCGCTGTCGCTCATGGTAATTGACATCACAACCTCACGGGTCACATCAAAGCCCCACCTGACATCCGGGCTAACTGAATCAAAAAAACTACTTTGTGCTATGTTTGCTTTTGTAGTCAGCGATCGCTGCTTTAATGGCGTCTTCTGCCAAAATTGAACAGTGAATTTTAACCGGCGGCAATGCCAGTTCTTCGGCGATCTGGGTGTTTTTGATCGTTTCAGCCTGATCGAGAGATTTGCCTTTCATCCATTCGGTCACCAGCGAACTAGAGGCGATTGCGGAACCACAGCCGTAAGTCTTGAAGCGAGCATCTTCAATGATACCTTCATTGTTGACTTTGATCTGCAACTTCATCACGTCACCACAGGCTGGTGCACCTACCATGCCGCTGCCAACGGTGGGATCTTGGTTGTCTAAGGAACCCACGTTGCGCGGATTTTCATAATGATCGATTACTTTTTCGCTGTATGCCATGATTTTGCTCCTGGATCCTGAGAATTAATGATGTGCCCACTCAATGCTGTTGATATCTACGCCCTGTTTGAACATCTCCCACAGTGGGGAAAGGTCACGCAGGCGGCCAATGGATTTACGCACTAGTTGAATGGTGTAATCGATCTCTTCTTGCGTAGTGAATCGTCCCAGGGAGAAACGGATCGAACTGTGCGCTAATTCATCATTCATGCCCAGCGCGCGTAACACGTAGGACGGCTCCAGGCTGGCGGAGGTACAGGCAGAGCCGGAGGACACAGCTAGATCTTTCAGCGCCATGATCAGTGACTCACCTTCAACGTAGTTGAAACTGACGTTAAGGATATTAGGTGCACCCTGTTCTAGATCGCCGTTTAAATACACTTCTTCCATATCTTTCACGCCGTTCCACAGGCGATCGCGAAGCCAGCGTAGGCGCGACATTTCCGTCGCCATCTCTTCTTTAGCAATACGGTAGGCTTCACCCAGGCCGACGATCTGGTGCACCGGCAGGGTGCCGGAACGCATGCCGCGCTCATGACCACCGCCGTGGATTTGGGCTTCGATGCGGATACGCGGCTTGCGGCGCACATACAAAGCACCGGTGCCTTTCGGGCCGTAAATTTTATGACCGGAGAAAGACATCAGATCAACTTTCAGCTTACTCAGATCAATAGGCAACTTACCCACGCTCTGGGTGGCGTCAACGTGGTAAATAATGCCGCGCGCACGGCATATTTCTCCAATTTTTTCAATATCTTGTACAACGCCGATTTCGTTGTTCACATGCATGATAGAAACCAGAATGGTGTCGTCACGCATCGCAGCTTTGAGAGCGGGCAGGTCGATGATACCATTGTTCTGCGGTGCCAGGTAGGTCACCTCAAAACCTTCGCGCTCAAGTTGGCGACAGCTGTCCAACACGGCTTTATGTTCGGTTTTGCTGGTAATGATATGCTTGCCTTTTTTCTGGTAGAAATGAGCAGCGCCTTTAATCGCCAGGTTATCGGATTCCGTCGCCCCTGAAGTGAACACGATTTCATGCGGTCCCGCCCCCACCAATTCAGCAATTTGATTACGGGCGATATCTACGGCTTCTTCCGCCTGCCAACCGAAACGGTGAGAACGGGAGGCCGGGTTACCGAAAGTGCCATCCAGGGTCAAAAATTGCATTATCTTCTCAGCAATGCGCGGGTCTACCGGCGTCGTTGCTGAGTAATCCAGATAAATCGGTAATTTCATTGCTCTTGTGCTCCGTACACCACTTCTAAAACTAAAGAATATCGCTAGCTGCTTATGCGTGCAGATTAACGTCGATAACTTCTTGTGGATGACCGTTTGTCTATGCAACGCGAATCGTTGTTCTGACGATCCGCCATTATCAGTACTTCCTGGTTATTAACTAGTTCTGCCAATGTAATATCGTTTTGTTCAAGAATTCGCTGATGCGCTCGCTCAGATCGCCGCCACAGGGTATACTTCAGGAAGCGTTTTCTCCCTTGATAACCTTCTTTACCTTGGCAACCGGTAGCATCTACCGATTTATCAACAGCAGTGATAACAGTACCAACGGCGATGTTACTCATGTCTTTCCCAAGTAGGTACCCCCCCTTGCCATGCTTGCGCAGACAAGAGAATGTTCTAGATAAGAGAGAGAAATACCCTAGCGCTCGGAAATATCCGCCAAGTGTACATGCCCTTCCTAGGAGTGCAATGCTACGCAAAGCATAGCGGTTACTGTATAACGGCCTTTAGATGCTAGCCTTATAGTTTAATGGACACCTGTTGGTCAAATACGGCTGAAATTTTGACATTCCTGAGTAAATCAGTCAACTATTTAACCTAGCAATTTACTCAAGTATTATGCATGGCCATATTCAATATAGATGATAACCTTTTGATAATCGATACTGTTATCGCTGGCGGTGACGCCACAGCAGCTTATTTAACCAGATTTTTATCCTGTTTCTCGATCGATGTCAGCATGCCATGCAGGATATTCAGCTCCTGCTCTTCTAGGCAGGCGCGGGTGAATAAACGGCGCAGCAGACTCATTACCTGCCCCGGATGCGCCTGGCGGATAAAGCCAGTGTGCTGCAATGTTTGCTCCAGATGCTGATAAAAACGCTCAAGATCGTCCACCAGCGGATAAGGCGTTTCTTCCTGAGGCGTTCCCCCGGTTTACTGGCGGTAGAGATAAGCCACACGCAACTTATATGCCAGGATCTGCACCGCCATCGCCAGGTTCAGCGAGCTGTAATCTAGATTGGCGGGAATAGCAACATGGTAGTGACACTTCTATAACTCATCGCGTTGGTCAAGCCTACTCATTCACGGCCAAACACCAGCGCCACTGGCGTATGCTCACCTGCCTGTACCGCCCGCACCCCGCACTCGCGTGGCTCCAGCATTGGCCAGGGTAATGTGCGTGAACGCGCACTGGTACCCACCACCAAACTACAACCGTTAATGGCATCATTAACGGTATTCACGAGGGCGGTGTTGCCGATCACATCGCTGGCACCAGCAGCTAGAGCAATCGCCTTAGAATCGGGTTTTATCAGCGGATTAACCAAATAAAGGTTGGTTAATCCCATTGTTTTCATGGCTCGGGCGGTCGATCCCATGTTGCCGGTATGGGAGGTCTCTACCAGAACAATGCAGATGTTGTGCAGTATACAAACTCTTGAGCATAGCGGAAAATCAGCGTACCCTTAACACAGCCGTAGGCATTTTGCCGCACAGCTGCTATACTGCGCGCCATTTCCTATTTTTAACATCCTAGTTGGAAGATACCCATGCATCCGATGCTGACTATCGCCGTGCGCGCTGCGCGTAAGGCGGGTAACTTGATTGCCAAAAACTATGAAACCCCAGACGCCATAGAAGCGAGCCAGAAAGGAACCCATGACTTTGTCACTAATGTCGATCGCGATGCAGAGCATCTGATCATCGAAGTGATCCGCAAATCTTATCCGCAACATACTATTGTTACCGAAGAACGCGGTGAACTGATCGGCGAAGATCAAAATGTACAATGGGTGATCGATCCACTAGATGGCACCTCAAACTTTATCAAACGCTTCCCACATTTCTCTGTTTCCATCGCAGTACGTATTAAAGGCCGTACTGAAGTGGCGGTGGTATATGATCCAATGCGCAATGACCTGTTTACTGCTAGCCGTGGTCAATGTGCGCAACTTAACGGTTACCGCCTGCGTAGCACCTATGCTAAAGATCTGGATGGTGCCATTCTGGCGACCGGTTTCCCGTTCAAACATAAACAGCACGCCGCCCTATATATTAAGGTAATTGGCACACTGTTCACCCAGTGCGCAGACTTCCGGCGCACCGGCTCAGCCGCGCTGGATCTGGCCTATGTCGCCGCTGGCCGCGTGGATGGCTTCTTCGAGATCGGTTTGAAACCTTGGGACTTCGCAGCAGGCGAACTGCTGGTGCGTGAATCTGGTGGCTTGGTCACCGACTTTATTGGTGGCCATAACCACTTTAGCTCCGGTAACGTGGTGGCGGGCAACCCGCGTGTTGTGAAAGCGATACTTTCCATCCTGCGTGAAGAACTTAGCGAAGCGCTGAAGCGCTAATATCTCAAATTGACTCATGGGCGCCGCCCACGTGCGCCTGCCGCTTGTCACGCAGTAGCGTGGGCGGCGGCCGAGATGGATGCATCGCGCTCTAGCTAGCGGCTGTAGTGCACCAGCAGCGCCAGCAGAGAAATGCTCAGTGAGGTTCCAAGCATCATCGCCAGAGCAGAAATCACGCCACAAATGAACAAGCCGATCAACTTGGAGAACAGCAGCACCAGAATCGCTCCTGAGCATGGCCGCATGCCAATCATCAGCATAATAGTGGCCCTGAGTACGCTAGTCACTACCAAGCAACTCGCTATCGCTGGGCAGGTGATGGTGCCAACAGCCACAGTGTTCGCTGTGCATGTGGTTCGCCACCAATAGTTCGAAGTGGCTGATGCGCAGCGCCGGTGACAGGCGCTGCGCCTTAAGGACAGATTACAGGCTTTTCAATGCACGCCAGCTCAGCAGTGTGCCGAACAACATCACCAGAATAAAGCTACCTTTTCCAGCCAGAAGCTGCTGTAGTGCAATTGTCGGGAAGAAAGCTGTAAAACCCCCAGCATTAACGTCACCATCGCGATCGCCACCAACCCCTGCACCAGTGAAGCGGCAAAGGTGGTAAGCTTCAGGCTGCTTTTTAGCCGCACCCGGGTGGGTCGCCAAATAGGTGGCGATCACCACCTTACCATGGCTGAAATCGAGCGTATGCAGCACACCATAGCTCAGGCTAAACAGCATCAGCATCCACCAGGCATGATGCGGCGCGGCTTTCACCTGCTGCAACAGACCAGCCATTTGCTGGTGCGGCGCCTTCTGCCATATCACAGCGTGCATAAGCAATTGCAGCCAGAAGTGCCATGCCAGCTGGGCGGCCAACGTCAGCAACAGTGCAAACAGCAGTAGCGGCCACAAGCTAAAAATCCAGTGATGCTTGTGGCCGGACGGTTGACTGAGATTTATTGACATTGCAGGGTCACCCATTGCGCGAACTGTTGCTCTAATGCCCTATCTTCGCCGGGAGAGTCGTTTTTATCGAGTGACAACACGTAGACCCGCAGCGAAATGTCCGGTTTTGGTGTTATCAAGCTGAGCTTGGCACTGCTGCGCCATTACCAGTGGCAGGTGCAACGTGGTTGGACCTTTATAGGTCATATCAACAAAATAGTTGGGATCATAAGTGGAGATCTCAAAGGGTTTACCCACCAGCGGTTGTGGTTCTGCTAGTGGCAGTACAAATTCCAGCACCGCCTGGTTGCCCCGCCGCGATAGGTGGTATTCAGTCGGCAAATTGAGGTATTTCACCAGTTTGCTATTGCGATAAATATCGGTGAAATAATGTTGGCCCAGTACGTTGGCCATGACTTGCGCGCCGCCAGCTTTTTCCAAACTACTGAATCTCTTTTGGCATTCTTCGCATCATATAGCAAATCTGCTGAGGTGATTTCATCCATTACCAACACCATTTTCAACCCGACCAGCCGTTGATTCTTAGCCACAAAGGTAGTGGTTCATACCAATAAAGCTGTGCGGGTGAGCAGCAGCGTTGACACTGAATAATAGGAATGCCCCACAACTAGAGCACTATGTAATTTCATCATCAAAGGATTTTCACCCTGTTATCAAAGCGGCGCTCATCTCGAATATACGGGAGAGCGCTAATGACTCCCCAGAAAATGAAAATGAAACGGTAAAACAAGATTAGTATAGATCGCGCTTACTTATAAGGCGAGCAGCACGGGATGCCACAATTAACTGCCTCGCCAAACCCTGCCTCAATAGGGTGTGGGTCTGTTAACACTGATTGACTCAGCACCGAGGCAGTGTTGACTGTGAGGGTGGAACTATGCGTAAACCGGCAAGCTGGCGCAGATATCTAACACTTTCTGCTTGGTGCGTTCGATGGCGTCGTCGTCGTTGATGTTGTCCAGTACATCACAGATCCAACCGGCCAGTTCACACACTTCAGCCTCTTTGAAGCCACGGCGCGTCACCGCTGGGGTGCCGATACGCACGCCAGAAGTCACAAACGGGCTTTTCGGATCGTTTGGCACACTGTTTTTGTTGATGGTAATATTTGCGCGCCCCAGAGCGGCGTCAGCTTCTTTACCGGTCAAATTTTTGTCAACTAAATCTAGCAAGAACAAGTGGTTGTGGGTACCGCCAGAAACTACTTTATAGCCGCGTTGCAGGAACACTTCTACCATCGCCTTGGCGTTGTCGGCCACTTGCTGCTGGTAAATTTTGAACGCTGGCTCCATTGCTTCTTTCAGCGCTACCGCTTTGCCAGCGATCACATGCATCAGCGGGCCACCCTGGCCTCCAGGGAATACTGCTGAGTTCAATTTCTTATACAATGCTTCATCGCCCCCTTTCGCCAGGATCAAGCCACCACGTGGGCCTGCTAGGGTTTTATGGGTGGTAGTGGTAACAATGTGTGCATGCGGCACGGGGTTATGGTAAACGCCTGCGGCGATCAGACCAGCAACATGTGCCATGTCAACGAACAGGTAAGCGCCAATGCTGTCAGCGATTTCACGCATTTTTGCCCAATCAGCGATGCCGGAGAAAGCAGAGAAGCCGCCGATGATCATTTTGGGTTTGTGGGCCTGTGCTTGTTTAGCCAAATCATCATAATCGATCTGGCCTTTTTCGTCGATGCCATAAGGCACCACGTTGTACAGTTTGCCGGATAGATTTACCGGAGAGCCGTGGGTTAGGTGGCCGCCGTGCGCCAGGTTCATACTCAGAATAGTGTCGCCTAGCTGCAACAACGCCGTGTAAACAGCGAAGTTAGCCTGGGAGCCGGAGTGCGGTTGTACATTGGCGTAATCTGCGCTGAATAGTTCCTTTGCGCGGTCAATAGCCAATTGCTCAATAATATCCACATATGCACAGCCGCCGTAGTAACGCTTGCCTGGATAGCCTTCAGCGTATTTATTGGTCAGTTGTGAACCCTGAGCCTGCATGACGCGCGGACTGGTGTAGTTCTCAGACGCAATCAGCTCGATGTGTTCTTGCTGACGCACTACTTCTTGCTCCATTGCAAGCCACAGTTGTGCATCATAATCGGCAATGTTCATTTCACGTTTTAACACCCGGCATCTCCTGACTTAAATCGGCTAACTAAAAAATCACCCAATAACACCCTATTTGAGTACTGAACCACAGTGTAAACTGTTTCCCTCTAGCGAGTATAGGGCTTGACAGGGGTTTTTACGCAAACGATTGGCACAAGATTCCACAAGACTTGGATCTAATAAATCGCTCCTACTAGCAACGAACTTTTTCTTATGTTCAGGATGCGGTTTTTCATATTTTGTGCACCTGATCGTTGGCTAGCAACCACCGTAATAAAAACAGGGTCATTTACCTGCGCAGCCAAATATAATAATACGCATTTAAAATACATTATTAAAAATCGTCTTTAAGGAGCGCTTCCATAATGGACAGCTAAATCATCGCCACCGTCAAATCTACTATTCCTTTGCTGTCTGCCACCGTGCCAAAGTTGACCGCCCATTTCTATGATCGCATTTTCATACATCATCCTGAATTAAAAGATATTTTAAATATGAACAACCAACGTAACGGCAATTTGCGCCTATGTCAACAATATCGAAAAATTGGCGGCGCTGCTACCAGCAGTGGAACACATCGCACAAAAACATACCAGCTACAACATTCAGCCTAATGAATATGATATTGTCGACAGCCACCTGCTGGCCACGCTAGACGAGATATTTATCCCAAGTCAGGAAGTGCTAGATACCTGGGGCAAGGCCTATAGCATGCTGGCCAAGGTGTTTATCCAGCGTGAAGCGCAAATTTATCAGCAAAGCGAGACCGACAATGGGAATTGGCGCAATCTGCGTGCCTTTTGTATAGTCAAAAAACAGCCGCAGAGCGATGTAATTTGCAGCCTGGAGCTAGCACTGGTCGATGGCGGCCATGTGGTTAATTTCAAACCAGGCTAGTATCTGGTAGTCTACATCAAGCACGACATCTTGGGGTACCAAGAAATCAGCCAGTACTCTCTGACTACTACGCCAAACAGCAAATTTTATCACATCGCGGTCAAGCAAGCGTGAAGATCAGGGCAAGGTATCTAACTATCTGCATCAGCAGGCACAGGAAGCCGATGTGATTTATATTACCCCGCCGCACGGCGACTTTTTCCTTGAAGCCGAAGCAGAAACGCCGATCTCGCTGATCTCCGCCGGCATTGGCCAGACGCTGATGCTTAGCATGCTGCATGCCTTGCACGACAGTCAGCATCAGGCGGAAATCCACTGGCTGCACGCGGCAGAAAACAGTGCCGTTCATGCCTTTGCCAGCAAAGTGGCAGATATTGCCGGGCACATGCCGCATCTGAACCGCCACATCTGGTATCGCCAACTGGGCGCAGACGATGTAGAAAGACGCGCGACTATCACCGCCAAGGATTGATGGATCTCAATGCCCTGAGTGACGCACTGAGCAACCCGCAAATGAACTACTATTTCTGCGGCCCGGTACCGTTCATGCAGCACGTGGCTAAATAGTTGCTAGCGATGGGTGTAAAGGCCAAATATATCCACTATGAATGCTTTGGCCAGAATAAAGTGCTGTAATCAATCAGGGCGCGGTTTGCCAACCACGCCCTGTCGTTATTTCTGCTGCATCCTAGACATCTCCTGCGCCAATGGCCCGGTTATCGGCGCAACCCGGTTGCACCCATTCCCACGCAAATAGCCATCAGATCAGTGGCCTGCTAGTCGTTCATTGCCCAGTCGTAGCCTGTATTGTCGGCATTTAGCCTTCCATCCACAGCGCGTAGTTAGCAGGTTGTCCACCATCACCGTCGCGTTCGTAATGGGGGTTGGCGGTATTTTGGCTGTACAACGCGCACATCTCTTCTACGCTTATCTTGACGTGCGAGGTAATACACCAGGGAGGCCGATCACTACCCAAGTTCTAGCTGACCGCGCTTGGTAGACAATCACATTAGATCGCCTCATCATCTTGTTCGCCGGTCCTAATACGCACTACACAGGCCACATCGAAGACGAAGATCTTGCCATCACCAATCTTGCCGGTTTGGGCGGTCTGCATGATGGTTTCCACGCAGGTATCGACGATATCGTCAGCCACTACGATCTCAATTTTCACTTTAGGCAAGAAATCAACCATGTATTCAGCACCGCGGTATAGCTCAGTGTGGCCTTTTTGACGGCCAAACCCTTTTACTTCGGTCACTGTCATGCCGGTAATGCCGACTTCAGCTAAAGCTTCACGGACATCATCCAATTTGAACGGTTTGATAATCGCATCGATCTTTTTCATCTTCCTTTTTCCTCCATTTCATTACCAATTTTTGCGGCCAAAACCCGATGTGATGGGATAGCGGCGGTCTTTGCCGAAGTTGCGGGTAGTGATACGCGGCCCAACAGCGGCCTGACGCCGCTTGTATTCATTAATGTCCACCAGGCGGATTACTTGACGCACGATAGTCTCGTCGAATCCTTCGGCCACCAGATCGGCGACCGATTTGTCTCTCTCAACATAGCCCTCAAGGATTACGTCCAGAATATCGTAAGGCGGCAGGCTGTCCTGATCGCGTTGATCCGGTGCCAACTCGGCGGAAGGCGGACGCTTAATTATCCGTTGTGGGATCACGTAAGAAACACTATTGCGGTATTCTGATAGCTTGAACACTAGCGTTTTCGGCACGTCTTTCAGCACATCAAAGCCACCAGCCATATCGCCATACAGCGTGGCATATCCCGCTGCCATCTCACTTTTGTTACCGGTGGTCAGCACGATGCTGCGGCGCTTATTGGATAGTGCCATCAGTATCACCCCACGACAGCGTGCCTGGAGGTTTTCTTCGGTGGTGTCGCGTTCGGTACCAGCAAACATCGGTGATAACTGTCCGATAAAGGCATCGAACATCGGTTCGATGGAGACGATGTCAAATTCCACGCCAAGAATTTCAGCTTCCTCTTTAGCATCAGCGATGCTGATATTTGCCGTGTAACGGAACGGCATCATCAGCGCCAGCACGCTATCTTTGCCTAACGCATCGACAGCGATCGCCAGCGTCAGTGCTGAGTCAATACCGCCGGACAGCCCCAGTACCGCGCCATTGAAGCCGTTTTTAGTCACATAATCACGTACCGCTAGCACCAGTGCTGCATACACCTGAGCCAGTTGCGGCAACTGGGTAGCTGGTGCGCTCATCGGCACCACATCCAGCTCGTTGAATTCAAGCTGAGCAACCTGCTCGGTAAAAGCAGCTAAGCGGTGGGTCATGTTGCCAGCGGCGTCAAATACCTTGGAGCAGCCGTCAAAAATCAGTTCATCCTGCCCACCGATCTGGTTCAGGTAGACCAGTGGCAGATGAGAGCGCTGGCAGTGACCAACCATCAGCATATTGCGGATGTAAGGCTTCTCGTAATGGTACGGTGAGGCGTTGATCGATAGGATCAGTTCAGCACCGGTAGCCTTAGCAGCGTTCATCGGCTCCGGGAACCACAGATCTTCACAAATCAGCAATCCCAGACGGTAGCCATTCAGCTCCACCACGCATGTTTCACTACCAGCATGGAAATAGCGCTTCTCGTCGAATACGCCATAGTTCGGCAATTGTTGCTTGAAGTAACGGGTCAGCAAACGTCCCTCGGCAAACAGCGACAACGCATTGTATAGCTTGTCGCCTTCACGCCACGGATGGCCTACCAGGATCGCTACATCACTCGCAGCCTGCTGTAAACGCTGCAACTGCGCGGCACAGCGATGATAAAAATCGTTGCGATACAGCAGATCTTCCGGTGGATAACCACACAGCGCCAGTTCGGTGAACATGATTAGATCAGCGCCCGCCTCCTGCTGCTCTTGCGCGATTTGCAACATACGTTCGGTGTTGCCTTCAATATCACCGACCAGCAGGTTAAGCTGGGCTAATGCGATGGAAAGTGATCTACTCATTATTTACCATCCCGCTTAATATGTTATATAGGGTTCTTCGGTGGGTGTTGCCACGACAAAGAGGACGGAGTGTAGATCATTCCGTCCGGTTTGTTGAGATGCCTGCATGGGCAGGCGATAGCAAGAAAACATCATTCTTTAAAATCGTTAGCGTCCAGGTCATGGCGCGACAGCAATTTATAGAACTCCGTACGATTACTTCCTGCTATGTGCGCGGCTTAGGTCACGTTACCTTTGGTGATTTATAGCAGCTTACGCAGATAGTACAATTCAAAATGATTACACGCCTCGACGAAAGTTGGCAGCGCGGTATTTTCTCCTTCAAGTGCCTGCTCCACCAAAGCTTCGCCGATTACCGGTGCCGAGGTCAACGCCACAAAACGCTCAATGGCGTTTACTAATTGGCGCACATTGCCAGGCCAACTGGCGGTGATCAGCCGTTTCATAGGAAGAGAAACTGCGCACCAACGGTCTTGTGGCGCAGGTCGGACATGCGTAGCAAATGGGTTAGCCAACAGTGGTATATCTTCGGTGCGTTCGTTCAGTACCGGGATCTTTAAGTTGACTACATTCAGACGGTAGTAAAGGTCTTCACGGAATTCATTTTTCGCCATCGCCTTCGGCAGATCGCGATGGGTGGCGGAGATAATACACACATCGATGCCCAGATCGCGGTTGCTGCCCAGTGGGCGCACTTTGCGTTCTTGTAGTACGCGTAGTAACTTGACCTGTAACGATAACGGCATATCACCGATTTCATCAAGGAACAGCGTGCTACCTGCCACTGCCTGAAATAGTCCTTCTTGGTTGCTGACCGCATCGGTAAAAACCCCATTGACATGACCAAATAATTCCGACTCTAACAGTTGTTCCGGAAAGGCAGCGCAGTTGATAGCGATAAAGGCTTTCTTGGCGCAAGAGCTAGCACCGTGGATAGCCTGGGCTAACACTTCTTTGCCTGTGCCACTCTGGCCGTTGATCAATACGCTGACGTCGGACAGCGCCACCATTTTTGCCTGATCCAGCAGGCGCAGCATCAGCAGGCTGTGAGTGACGATGTCTTAACACCAACTTTCATCGCTAGCCAGTGCCGACTGCGACAGCGCCTCATCTATTGCCTAGTATAACGCCTCACGATCAACCGGTTTGGTCAGGAAGCTGAATACCCCCTGTTGAGTGGCAGCCACCGCATCCGGGATCGAACCGTAGGCGGTAAAAATAATCACCGGCATGATAGGCTGATGTTTCTGGAGCTCAGCAAACATCGCCATGCCGTCCATCTCATCTATCCTTAGATCGCTTATCACTAAATCAATCTGTTCACGCGATAGCAACTACAATGTTTCTTGGCTGCATTCCGCGATGGTGACGTAAAAACCTTCGCTGATTAGGCGCATGCCCATCAGTTTGTTCAGACGGGCCATCGGCTAGCTTGCGGTTGTAATCCAACAGTAGCTTAATCAGTTTTTGCAGGTGTCGGCTACCGTGATCAAGAATAGCCACCACGTCTTTTTGATCACCCGTGAACGGCCCCGCCACCTCATCAGCCAGCAATTAGGTGCCTTCACGCATACTCGCCAGCAGCATCTTCAGTTCGTACGAGATATGACGCAAGAACTAATGGTGATGCGACTCCAGCCATGCCAGACGTTCGCTCAACCAGATAATGCGCTGCGCCAACGAACGCAGCTCGCGCGGCCCTTTAAACACTGCGCTGCTGCCGGGTGTGCTCCCTTCTCCAGCACGCTGACCAGGAACAACAGTAGCGCCTATCAACCGAAAAATTGGCTGCGTTTGGCGATGGCTTGCTGCAACTGCTAACCACGGGAAAATACCACAGCCCGCGTAGCCTGCACCATCTCAGCGTTAGAATGTGAGAATGATAATGCATATAGCGTGACAACTTTAAAAAAATCAAGGAATTGATTTTCAAACATTTAATTATTTAATGGATTAATCAGGCTGAACTGCATGGCATTGAAAAGAACGGCCAACCTGTCGTCAGATCCAGACGACCTAAAATAAACATCACAAAATAATTTAAAATAAAATAGTTAAATGTATCCTTTTAGAGATGAAAAAAACATTCTTTTTCGCAGAATGCACACAGTAAAAAGGGCACAATCGCTTGCGCTATCCTGATACTACTGCGATATCTAGTCGCTTAACCTAACTGTTTACGGGCGTTGCGAAACATGCGCATCCACGGGCTATCTTCACCCCACTCTTCCGGGTGCCAGGAGTTGCTGACGGTGCGGAAGACGCGCTCTGGATGCGGCATCATCACCGTCGTCCGTCCGCTAGTACTGGTGACGGCAGCAATGCCATTCGGCGAACCATTAGGGTTTGCTGGATAATCTTCCGTTACCTGGCCGGCATTATTGACGAAGCGCAGTGCCACCGGACCATCACTTTCCAGCGCAGACAGGTGCGCTGTATCGCGTACTTCGACTCGACCTTCGCCGTGGGAAACGGCGATCGGCATGCGTGAACCCATCATGCCTTGCATGAACAGCGATGGACTGGCTGTCACTTCCACTAGGCTAAAACGGGCTTCAAAACGATCTGACAAATTACGCACAAAGCGCGGCCAGTGTTCAGCACCGGGGATCAATTCACGCAGGTTGGACATCATCTGACAGCCGTTGCACACCCCCAACGCCAAGGTGTGCGGACGGTGGAAGAACGACTCAAACTCATCGCGCACCCGATCATTGAACAGGATCGATTTCGCCCAGCCTTCCCCGGCCCCCAACACATCACCGTAAGAGAAGCCGCCGCAGGCTACCAGCGTGTGGAAGTCCTGCAAATTACGCTGCCCTTCCAGCAGATCGCTCATGTGTACATCCAGCGCATCAAAACCAGCGCGATGGAATGCCGCCGCCATCTCAACGTGGGAGTTCACCCCCTGCTCACGCAGCACCGCCACTTTCGGACGAACTCCCGTCGCGATGTATGGCGCAGCGATGTCTTCATGCGATGCGAAGGTCAGCTTCACGTTTAGGCCAGGATCTTGCTCATCCTGCTTGGCCTGGTGTTCCTGATCGGCACACGCCGGGTTATCACGCAGGCGCTGCATCTGCCAAGTGGTCTCAGCCCACCAAGTGCGCAACGTATTACGGCTCTCGCTGTACAGCGCCTTGCTATTCTGGCTAATCACAAAGCAATCGCCCGTCTGCACACTACCGATGTAATGTATGTTGTCGCTCAGGCCATGCTGGTCAAACACCTGCTTCACTGCCTCAAGATGGGCAGCAGTCACCTGGATCACCGCTCCTAGCTCTTCATTGAACAGTACCGCCAGAGCATCGTCACCCAGGCCGTCGATAGCGATGGCAACGCCACAGTGGCCAGCAAACGCCATCTCCACCAGCGTGACCAACAGGCCACCGTCTGAACGGTCGTGGTAAGCCAGCAGGACGCGATCGGTCACCAGTTGCTGCATGGCATTGAAAAAGCCCGCTAATTGCATCACGTTACGCACATCGGCGGGCTTATCGCCCAGTTGACGGTAGACCTGCGCTAACGCGGTTGCACCCAGCGCGTTATGGCCGTTACCCAGATTGATCAACAGCAACGCGGTGTCGCCTTTGTCGGTGCGTAACTGTGGCGTCACGGTGTGACGCACATCTCCCACACGGGAGAAAGCGGTGATCACCAGCGACAGTGGCGAGGTCATTTCGCGTTGTTCGTTGCCTTCCTGCCAGCGGGCTTTCATCGACATTGAGTCTTTACCCACCGGGATAGTGATGCCCAGCGCCGGGCAGAGTTCTTCGCCCACTGCCTTTACCGCCGCATATAGGCCAGCATCTTCTCCTGGGTGGCCAGCAGCGGCCATCCAGTTAGCGGAAAGCTTCACACGCTTTAGCGCACCGATTTCGGTGGCGGCCAAGTTGGTTAAGGCTTCCCCTACCGCTAGGCGGCCGGAAGCAGCGAAGTCCAGCAGAGCAACCGGCGCACGTTCGCCAATCGACATCGCTTCGCCGTAATAGCTGTCCAAACTGGCAGTGGTGACCGCACAGTCGGCCACCGGGATCTGCCATGGGCCGATCATCTGATCACGTGCTACCATACCAGTCACGGTGCGATCGCCGATGGTGATTAGGAAGGTTTTTTCCGCCACCGCCGGCAAATGCAGCACACGTTTTACCGCGTCAGCCAGTGTAATATTCTCACGTTGCAGTGGCTGGCCATTGGCCTGTTGACTGGTGACATCGCGCGTCATTTTCGGCGTTTTGCCCAGTAGCACGTCCAACGGCATATCGATTGGCTGGTTATCAAAGTGACGATCGTTTAACGTCAGATGTTGCTCTTCAGTGGCTTCACCGATCACCGCATAAGGCGTACGCTCGCGGCGGCAAATGGCAGCAAACTGTGCCATCTGTGCTGGCGCAATCGCCAGCACGTAACGCTCCTGCGATTCATTACACCATACTTCCAGCGGGTTCATGCCCGGTTCGTCATTGAGGATGTCGCGCAGTTCGAAACGCCCGCCACGGCCACCATCGCTCACCAGTTCTAGCATCGCATTGGACAGGCCGCCAGCGCCAACATCGTGAATAAAGAGTATCGGATTTTGCTCGCCCATTTGCCAGCAGCGGTCGATAACCTCCTGACAGCGGCGCTCTATTTCTGGGTTGTCACGCTGCACCGAGGCAAAGTCCAGATCGGCATCATACTGGCCGGAATCCATAGAGGAAGCGGTACCGCCTCCCAAGCCAATATTCATCGCCGCCCCCCCCAGCACGACCAACTTGGCCCCGACGGTGATTTCCCCTTTCTGCACATGGCCAGCACGGATGTTGCCGATGCCACCAGCTAACATAATAGGCTTGTGATAGCCGCGCAGTTCGACACCGTTGTGGCTATTGACCTGCTCTTCGTAGGTGCGGAAGTAACCGACTAGTGCCGGACGACCGAATTCGTTGTTGAATGACGCACCACCCAAGGGGCCGTCAGTCATGATGTCTAGTGCTGTGACGATGCGTTCCGGCTTGCCAAAATCCTGCTCCCATGGTTGTTCAAAACCGGGAATGCGCAGGTTAGATACCGAGAAACCTACCAGACCGGCTTTCGGTTTGGCACCACGGCCAGTGGCACCTTCATCGCGGATCTCACCGCCGGAGCCGGTAGCGGCACCCGGCCATGGGGAGATCGCCGTTGGGTGGTTGTGAGTCTCCACCTTCATCAGGATATACGCCTGTTCCTGATGGTAATCGTACTGGCTGTTTTCCGGCGTGGCAAAGAAACGGCCAACCTGAGAGCCTTCCATCACTGCAGCGTTGTCTTTATAAGCCGATAGCACGTAGTCCGGCGTCTGCTCGAAGGTATTCTTGATCATGTTAAATAGCGACTTCGGCTGCGGTTCACCATCAATGATCCAGTCAGCGTTGAAAATTTTGTGGCGGCAGTGCTCAGAATTGGTCTGCGCGAACATATACAGTTCGATATCCGTTGGGTTGCGCCCCAGAACGGTAAAGGCATTCAGCAGATAGTCGATTTCATCCTGTGCCAGCGCCATCCCCAGCCCGACATTAGCCTGTTCCAGCGCTTTGCGCCCTTCGCCCACTACGTCTATCACTTTATGCCGCACCGGTTGATGGTGTACGAATAACTGTTCAGCCTGTTGCAATTCGCTAAAAACAGTTTCCATCATGCGATCATGTAGCAAGGCGGAGAGTTGCTGCCACTGGCCTACCGTTAGCGTGGGTGCCTTGACGTAGAATGCCAAGCCGCGCTCTAACCGGACTACCTGCTGCAAACCGCAGTTGTGGGCGATGTCGCTTGCTTTGGAAGACCAGGGTGAAAGGGTTCCCGGACGCGGTGTCACCAACAACAGGTACCCTTCAGGGGCATGTTCAGCGAGAAAAGGCCCATACTTAAGCAGACACTGAAGCTTGGCGTGTTCTTCGGCACTTAGCGGTGCGCTTATATCAGCGAAGTGGACGTATTCAGCGTAGATATCATTGACTGGGAGTTGAGCGTCCTGGCAGCAGGATAGCAGTTTGGTAATGCGAAAAGTCGACAAAGCAGGCGAACCACGCAGTATTTCCATAATCAAAATTCTCTCGTCTTTGAAGCCACTGACTTCAGCACTTCATTGGGCGCAACAGGGAAAAACGCGTGCCATTATAGAGAATCCGCGCCTACGACGAAACCGTTTGCGTAGTGATTATTGATAAAAGCTATTTGTTCCATCGGGTAGTCATAGCATGTCAGTAAATTTGCACGTTGGCGTTTTATTGCGCAAAATGCCCTAGCACTGGTGATTTAACCATAAGAAAAGGTAGGATTGTCATCATCAGTGTCCTTGTACCACTACTGGATAAATATTTGAAAAAAATCAAAATAAACCATATTCTTGTCGGTGCTATTACCTTGCTTTTAGCGCTCGCCCTGTGGCTCAACATTACTTGGCACGGTGGCCAAAGGGGGCAACTCGCCGCGATCAAATCCCGCGGTGAGTTGCGAATCAGCACGTTAAACTCACCGCTCACCTATTTCACCACCAAACAGGGCGCGGGGGGACTTGACTATGAGCTGGCGATACACTTCGCCAACTACCTTGGGGTCAAGCTGGTGGTGATCTCGCAGCAAAATATTAACGATATGTTTAATGACCTCGATGAAGATAACGCCGATCTGCTGGCAGCTAGCCTGAACTATAATCCAGAGCGCCTTGCCAGTGCGCGCATTGGCCCAACCTACTATTCCGTTTCCCAGAAGTTAGTGTACCGTTTGGGTAGCCCACGGCCAAAAATCTTCGCAGATATCAAAGGCAAGCTGGCAGTGGCATCTGGTTCCGCGCACATCAGCACGCTGAAACAGCTTAAGCAGGATAAATTCCCAGATCTCAAATGGCAAACTGCCAGCGACCTCACGTCAAAGGAACTGCTGGAACAGGTAGCCGATGGCAAGTTGGACTATACCCTCGGCGATTCAGTGACCATTGCCCTATTACAGCGCGTCCATCCGCAACTGGCGGTAGCGTTTGATGTCACTGATGAACAGCCGATCATCTGGTATCTGAAGCGCAGTAATGACGATAGCCTATATGCGGCGATGTTGGACTTCTTCAACCAGATTGTGAACGATAACACTCTGGCTCGGCTGGAAGAAAAATATCTCGGCCACGTCGGTAGTTTTGACTACGTTGACACTAAAACCTTTTTATCCGCTATTGATGTGATCCTACCCAACTTTCGTTCATTATTTGAAAAATACGCCAAGGAGATCGACTGGAAGCTACTGGCTGCCATCGCCTATCAAGAGTCGCATTGGGATCCGCAGGCCACCTCGCCCACCGGGGTACGCGGCCTAATGATGCTGACACGCGCCACTGCCGATAGCCTTGGGGTCAACGATCGCCTCGATCCGCAGGAGAGCATTCAGGGCGGAGCGCTTTACCTGCAACGGCTGATGGCCAAGGTGCCGGACAGCGTGCCGGTAGACGAACGCATCTGGTTCTCATTGGCGGCCTACAACATGGGCTGGGGCCACATGCTAGACGCCCGCAAACTGACCAAAATGCAACAGGGCAATCCAGACAGTTGGCTCGATGTCAAAAAGCGCCTGCCGATGCTCGGTCAGAAGCGTTACCATTCGCAACTGACCTATGGTTATGCCCATGGGCGTGAGGCTTATAACTATGTAGAAAACATCCGCCGCTATCAGGTTAGCCTGGTTGGTTATCTGCAAGAAAAAGAAAAAAAGGCAGCGCAAGAAGCTGCTAACCAGGAAGCAATGGGAAGAGCCTATCCGGCCATTGCTCCGGAATTGGTGATTGACTACTGATCCGGTTCATTGCCTACGCGTTGCACCTGCTTCAGCGCTTTTTTCTGCTTCTGCTCACGGTGCAAGCGGAAAAAGTGGCTCAGCATCGCGGCACACTCGTCCACTAGCACGCCTGAGGCGATCTCTACATGATGATTCATGCCAGGATGGCGCAAAATATCCATCAACAAACCAGCCGTGCCGGTTTTCTCATTGGCTGTACCATACACCAGCCGACGAATGCGACTGTGTACCATCGCGCCGGCGCACATCACACAGGGTTCCAGCGTGACATATAGCGTGGCGTTCAGTAAACGGTAGTTCTGCAACACCGCCCCACCTTGACGAAGCGCTATAATTTCCGCATGGGCGGTGGGATCGTGACGGCCGATTTGCCGGTTCCAGCCTTCGCCAATCACCTGATTATCCAACACCAGCAACGCCCCTACTGGCACTTCGCCTTCTTCCTGCGCGCGCAGAGCCAGTCGCAATGCCTGACACATCCAGTATTGATCGCTATATTTAGTCATCATCGAGTTCTTCGTGTTCCTCGTGCGCTTTTGCGGCGGGTATTTTATACACACATAGACTATATCCTGTAATGGGTCGTGGCAGAGTTACAGACCCAAAAGCCCGTATCAAAGCGGAAGGTGCCGGGCATAGCAGGCTGATAACGCGAGGTATGGACTTTTGGGACGCGCGCCCCGAAGGGATAGGCCACTTGAACGCGTCTCTCGGTGACGTGCCACTTATTTGGCCCATCTAACATTATAGCCCAGGTCTTGCTGCACATTCAAATGACCGCCAGCAGCGCTAACGGACAATTGCCGAACGCAGCCTAAACTTCTTTGTCTCAGCTACTCGTCTATAACGGGCAGAATATTACTGTTGTGCAGGGAAAGAAAACATGAAAATAAGTAAAAAGAACGCCGCCATCGTGCGTAATGTACTAGACGGCTGGGTGAAAGAAGGCGCGCTGACGCAGCAGCAGAATAAGTGCAACTTTTCGACTAGCGGCGTCTGGCACGCTATGCATTCCTCGCGGCCCTAGCATCGCTGGTTATCGCCTTTACCAGCCTATTTAACGACAGCGATTTGCTGGCATGGTTAAGTGGGTTATTCCGCTTTGATGTACTGGCACGCATGGTAATTGCCAGTGTGTTGGCGGCTTTGGCCTATGCCTAGGCGCTATGCCGCCGTCGATTTCATCCAGAAAAACGCTTACGGCAATGAAGCGGCACTATTTATCGCCGTGCTGCTTACAGCCTGCGCCCTGTGGCAAATGGGCGTGTGGCTGGATAACGGAAGTGGTCAGGTTTCCGTGCTACTGATACTCACTACGCTGCTGTATGGGGCGATCGGTTGGTTTGCCTGTTCTGGGCTAGTGTTAGGGGTCGCCATGCTATCGCTCGGCAATGCCTTTGGCGCAGAAACCGGCTATATATCCGTCCGGGGTGTGCCTATTGGCTCGGCATGAGCTATCCGATCCGCTTTATTGCTTTCGGCATGGTATTGATCGCTACTGTGTTACTGCTGCAACCTCTATTAGTCCGGCATGGGTTGGATATGGTTACGCTGGCAATGGGGATACTGTATTTGTTTATCGCTCTATGGCTGCTGTCGATCTTTAGCAACTACGGCGATCTTGACAGTTGGTATCGCGTGCGTCAAATTAGGTTGTTTCACTGGAGCTTGTTATTCGGCCTAGTTGTCACAGCTGCTATCTGGCTGGGGCTAAAGCGCAACGACGCTATGTTGCGCGGGTTCATCCTAACCTTCCTCGGTATCAATCTCTATACCCGGATGTTCGAATTCTTCTGGGACAGGGACAGCACGCCGAAGGCGATTTTCTTCGTACTGCTCGGTCTAAGCATGTTGGCGGCATTATGCTGAGAAGATCTGGCAGTTAGGACCCGGAGAGCAGGATGTGACCGAAGACGGTTAGCCACAATAAAGGGCGGATAGTCCGCCCTTTAAGCTACGGCCCCTAGTCTATGCTTCTCGCTCAGATGCTATTTCTCAGGATCGTTAAATCCCATTATCCAGATGAAAATGAACCAGACGATCGCACCCTCCACCGCTTTCAGCAGTGTGCCGTAGCTACCGGCAATCAGACCCACCACCCTGCTTGCTATACGTCATGCCGAAGTTCAGCGCACATTCGGACGGCATTCAGCACCCCAAGACGCCCACTAGTGCCAGCCCTCAAATAGATCAAGCGCGCACCCGCTTTCAGCGCCACAACGGCCAGATCAACCGCTTGGGCGATTTCTGGCAGCACCTTTTCAACCGCCTCTGGCACCTTGCAATCTTCCTAATTAAAACAGCATATCATCTCCAGCGTGGACATTTCATTCAGTCACATGGTGGCTGGGTTACGGGTTTCTGATACTAATGCGCCTAAATATTCATCTTTTTACCTCTGAATTTTTAATTCAAAATATAAAACCATTATTTTAATATTTAATTCAGCAAAGCGAGCATTATTGGCTATTTTAAAGGCGAACCGACAAAACGTTCACAGCACGTTTTCACCATAGCCTAGGAACGACCACAGGTTCTTAGAGAAAGATCAATGTGTCCTCTGCTACGTACTACTCGCCAGGTGTATCCGACACTGGCTCAAAACGGCTGTGAATTGGCATATTACCTACTGCATAACGCCGAGCAGGCGTGTCATCTTATTTCGCAAAAGCCGTCTAGTAGCGGGCGTAAACCCGTCGAGTGTATGGTGAAGCTTGCCCAGAAAATTAGCTACCAGGGATTTCCGGCATTAAAGCTGGCGCAGCTAGCAGTCACCATACATAACCAGATCCTCAGTAGCAATGCGCTAAAACCATTAGTGAAAATTAGGGTAGAAAAGCAGGCGGCGCTGCGCTGAATATCAACAGCGAAGATCGGTTGCATCTGGCGCCTGGATATGCTGCAGCAATTTGCCCTCACTGCTCTGCTGTTCATGGCGCTGATCCAGCACGATCTCGATCATACGCGCGACCACAGCAAAAAGTTGAAGAAGAATCAGGTCTGAAGTGTGTAATGGGCTTTATTGAATAAATTGAACTTTTACTGAGTTGAAGGAGCAGATCACGCATTCTCTGATAACGCAGGCAGTCCCGTGGCTAAGCAGAAGTTCATAATCACCCACTGGCACACTTATAATAAAGCGCTTATCAACCACGGCCCCATGACTTTCTAGCTGGACGACGAAGCGATTAAGACGTGGTAAGACGCGGTATGAGACAGCCCCACCTTCAGCGCGAGGAATACCCCAGCGCTATTCTGACCTTGCCATCACTACCGTTTTGGTGATTAAACGAGTATTACGGCTGACCCTACGGGCTGCACAGGGCTTCATTGATTCTATTTTACCCTGATGGGCGCGTTCCGCTGCGCTGTCCGGATTACAGCTGTGTCCGCAAGCGGGCAAAGTCAGTCAATGTCAGTGTCAAAACTCCCACCCGGGGTGAAATCACGCACCTGGTGATTGATCCCACCTGGCTGAAGGTCTTGGGTGAAGGCAAATGGAAAGTCAAAAACACGGAAAAGAATGCCGCTGTATCTGGCGGAAACTGTATCTGGCCGTTGACAGCAAAACCAATTAAATCATCTGTGCGGACCTGTCGCTTAACAACGTTACGGCGGACGGCGCTTATGACACCCGGTTATGTCACAATGAAATGCGCCGTAAAAAATTAGCGCCCTCATCCTTCAGCGAAAGGGCGCAGGCTACTGGCCCGGTGAGTACGCAGACCGTAACCGTGCAGTAGCGAATCAGCGACTGAGCAGGAGCAATGCGCGGTGGAAATGGACAACGGAATATAACTGTCGCTCTATAGCGGAAACGGCCATGTACCGGGTAAAGCAGCTGTTCAGAGGCTCACTGACGCCGCGTGACTACGACTTGTCAGGTAGCAGAGGCTTTGGCCATGGTGCGTGCCCTGAACAAGATGAAGAAGGCAGGTATGCCAGAAACATTCGTATTGCCTGAAAATCCGACCAGCTACAGGGACGCTCGCTCGCACAGGATCCGATTTATTCAACAAAGCCGCTCTATGCATTCGGGGCGCTGGAGCAATTCGGCGTTCTACAAGATTTCGAAACCGTTCGCATGTTTATTCACTAGCCACGAATTGGCAACGAATCTGAATTGGCGGTTAGCGTCGAAGAATGAAGCACTTTCGGCTAGCATGGCCGTAGACGCAGCAGACATAGCTAAGCGCGAGGTCATCAATACCCTGCCGGCCCTGATGTCTTCAACCCGGGCGAGGAGCAATGCCGGTAGTGCAAGGCTTCTGGCGGACTATGCAAAGCCGAAGCGCAGCATCATCTGGACGCATTGGCATGCAATTTTATCGATCTGACACTACTTTTGGCACCGCAGACTGACACTGCCACCGAACGGATCACTGTCATCAGCCCCGAATAGCTTGCAAAGCTTTACCTGCATGTAGACGCCATTAAGAGCTTTTATAAAGGCGTCTGCGCTCGGGTAACTAACGAACTTACCACCGGTCATCCAGTGCTGAGCTTCAAACTTGTGTAAGGCAAACCGGGTAACCGCGCCTGAGGGGATGAGAAAGTGGCGGAGGAAACATTAAAAGCTTTGCGGCGTAAGGGAAACCCAATTTATACGCAGAAGCTTATTAGCCCGCCGCAGACCGAGAAGTTATTCAAATCCGGCGGCATCAGCGAACGATTCTGGAAGAAACTGGAACACTTATCACCCGAGCTGATGGCAAGCCCGTTGTTGCCCCCAAATCATGACCCATGACCCGCGCTAGATATGAACCCCTTAAATGATTTTGACGATATTGAAGCTGCTGAATACCCCATTTGATCAAAAGGTATAAACCATGAAAATAAAACTGAATATCTTGCGCCTGGCATTTACGGAATTATTTGAACCTAAAACTGTTAATAGCTAATGTCCACCGGTATAGCACCGCAATTTATATTTACTCCCGACTATACCTGCGTAAAAGGCATTACAGTAGCTATCGCTCAGGTAGCTAAAGAAAAATGGGGGCAAAAAGCCGACAATATTCTCATGTCCTTGCGCACCGGCCTGAAAGTCTGCTTGTACAACAGTGACGAAAAAGCCGAATACGCTGGCTACCCCGCCCGGATCTATATTTGTCTTTGCCAGTAAAAAAGCTCGACTAGTGATAATTGTGACCGCTGCCGTGTAGCGTTGACAGCAGCGTATGATAAACCTTATGCAGGATGTTACGTAAACACCAATATCCGATATATGGGCGATAGACAATAATTTTGGTAAGTGTATTAATGCTTCTCTCGGTGGCGTCCAGTATTATCGTGATAGCGATGCATTTGCTGTCGGTAGCGTGGCAATAGAAGACGATTTTTACGATGTAAGCAAAGGTGCTGATATCGAATCGCTGATCTCCCACGTAACTACCCGGCATCGCACCGGTTAGTTTCTTAAATTAAGAATATTTATATTCTTAATTTAAGCTAAAAAATTAATTTCTCTGATGAGATTTCCTTACAGCCTGGTGCAACAGATTGTGTTACACTACCTGTCCGCTATATCATTATGAATCCTAATTGCTAAAAGTTGTTTCAACAATTAAATCATATTTATTGAGTTTATATCTCAATTTAAATTTCCTCTATTCATCAGAATGCAAAACAATTAAATCCCGAAACGCATTTTATTTTTTTGACAGAAACAGTTTTCTCAGCCAAGCTATTGTATTTTTTATTATTACGAACCAAGTCAAGAACAGCGTATCTACTATTACAAAATATTGCCCTAAAATAGTTTAAAACCCGCATATAGAAAACTCCTGATTACGAGTAAAAAAACAACATTCTGACTGGATATTAATTTCAGATGTGAAAAGGGCTTAATAGTGAATTCACTAACTATTCGGTTCTTTGTTTCATTGCCCCGAACACAAAACTCATCGAGTAGCTCAATTTGTTGGTATGTCTTTGGGTCAGATTCAGATGCCATTCCCCGTACCTCCCTCCCGATACGTTAGATACCCTTAGCTGTATACCACGCAAGGTTTCCTTATGTTCAAAATATTGTGGTTAGACTTTGAAAGCTACAGTGAAATACCTATCAAGAACTCTACCCATACTTACGCCGAAAACGTAGATATTATACTGTTTTCCTGGGCTATTGACAAGGATCCTGTACAGGTATGTGAACGTTATCACGAACGCAAAAATTCCTCTTTAACTCCAAATCGCGCTCAAAAATCCTGATGTGCTGATTTACGCTCATAATAACCACCTCGACCGCACGATATCAAATCACGCGATTCAGGGCGTCGCAGCCGGTTACGTGGATACAATGGTCAGGGTGCTGGCGCACTGGCTACCGGGTTCGCTAAGTGATCTGTGCGACATCATCAACGTTGCGCAGGATAAAGCCAAGGATAAGGCCGGAAAAAAGACTCTAAAAGAGATTGTGTAATTGCCTATTTTTGATATATTCCTCACTCCAACATCGGAGACAGACTCGCAGATGAAGGTTTTTAAGGTGATAATTTTCGGTTCGTGTTGTGGTTCTGTGTTACGCAAGTTAGTGTATCAGTGTTTTTATACTGTACAAATCCACAGACAGTTAACTACAGTAAGAAATGTAAAAACCTATAATTAGTTGATTATATAAGATAAAAAAGTTAAGTGATTAAAGAGGCTTTACTAATTATAAAACGCTATATCAACTGCGATATGCGCGAACCGGGATGCCCAAATCAGGCGATTTCGATGGGTGATGAGATTTACCAGATCGATACCGAGCGCTGCACCGAATGCATTGGCCACTATAATAAACCCGCCAGCCAGCAGGGTTGCCCGATAGACAACACTATTCTCGTCAATCCGCAGTACCCTGAAGGCAACGAGCGGTTATGGGATAAATTTGTGGTGCTGCATCATGCCGATCGGCTGTAGAATACCCTTTTTTCCTAGCTCTCGATGATTACTGTTGCATAGGCGTAGCGGCGTTCGTCAGCCAATGAAACATGGATCGCAGTAACCCCCATCTCCTTTGCCATCTTGGCAGCATGATCGTGCAAGCGGATATTCGGCTTGCCCAATCCATCATTGAATACTTCAAACTGGTTGAACGCCAAACCATTACGAATACCGGTGCCAAACGCTTTGGTGGCCGCTTCTTTTACCGAAAAACGCTTGGCAAGAAAACGCACTGGCTGCTGATGTTGCTGGTACAGTTCCCATTCGGCAGCACTCAGCACTCGCCTTGCCAGACGGTCGCCGCTGCGTTCCACCACCGCTTCAATACGTACCATCTCAACGATGTCGGTGCCTAGCCCAAGTACCGCCATTAACGGCGCGCTTCCCGCATCAGCAGTTTCATATCAGCTACCGCTGTAGGCAAACCGCTCATCACTGCCTGGCCGATAATTGCATGGCCGATATTCAGCTCGTATATTTCCGGCAGCGCAGCGATTGGTTGTACATTGTGATAGGTCAAACCATGACCGGCATTAACCTTTAGCCCTTTCTGCGTAGCGTGGGTTGCCGCCACCGAGATGCGGTGTAACTCGGCTTTTACAGCCAGCTCGCCTGCAGCATCAGCATAAGCACCGGTATGGATTTCGATATAGAGCGCACCAACTGCTACCGCCGCGTCAATCTGGCGATGGCTTGGGTCGATAAACAGTGACACCAAGATCCCAGCTTGTGCTAAGCGCTCAACCGCCACCCCCATTTTGTCCAATTGGCCGGCAACATCCAAGCCGCCTTCGGTGATCACCTCTGTACGCTTTTCCGGTACCAGATAGCAAAAATGTGGCTTCAGTTCGATAGCAATATCCAGCATTTCATCGGTCACTGCCATTTCCAAATTCATGCGCGTTTGGATGGTTTGACGCAAGATGCGTATATCGCGATCAGTGATATAGCGGCGATCCTCACGTAGATGGACGGTAATTCCATCGGCTCCTGCCTGTTCAGCAATGAATGCCGCCTGAACTGGATCTGGATATGGGGTTCCACGCGCGTTGCGCAGCGTGGCAATATGATCGATATTGACACCTAGCAGTAAATTAGCCATAACAACCTCTAAAGACAATTTTTCAGTATTAGCAGTTTACACGCGGGCGCAAAGCGGCAAAAGGAGAAAAGATCAGACATCGTCAGGCAAGGTATCCGGCTGTTTGCGCACAATCTGGCAAAACAGCTCGCATCTTTTCAGCGGCTTGCCGCCGAGGTATGGTTTCAGTGCTAGACGGGTGAAACGCTTAGCAACACGCAGCGTAGCCATATCGGGGAATTGGCGTTCCGCCAGCGCCCGCAATTCACGGCCGGTAAAGCTGTAGTAGTCCGTCACCAGGCTAGCGATAAAACCCTTTTCTTCACGGTAGAGGCAGGTCATGCTATCATTTACGGACTAGCCACTGCCAGCGCAATGCAGGAAATCCAATCCGTATCCCAGGTGATTGAGCAAAGCCAGTTCAAAATGGCGCAGCGCATAATCCGGAGAATGCTCTTCCGCCGCTAGTGTCTGCAAACACTTCAGATAATCGAAGAACAGCACGGCATAATTGGTTTCCTGTTCTAGTACCCGTGACAGCAGTTCGTTCACATACAGACTGCTGTACAGAATCATGCCGCTGAGCGGTAAACCGAGGGAAAAACGCTTCGGCGTTACGCAGCATTGTTTTTACTTCACCGCGCCCGCCATAGCGCCCTAACAGGGAGGTAAATGGCTGTAAGCAACCCTTTAAATTGGAACGGCGGCTGCGTGCACCTTTAGCCAACAGACGCACCCACCCATGACCTTCGGTAAATAGATCCACCATTAAGCTGGTTTCACTGTACGGCCACTCATCCAGGACGAAAGCACGCTCCCAGCCAGCCATCAGCTGAGTTACTTCAGATCGTCAACATAGCCCAGACTACGCAGTGCACGCTCGTTGTCCGCCCAACCAGATTTCACTTTCACCCACAGTTCCAGATGCACTTTAGAGTCAAACATCTTTTCCATATCTTGGCGGGCTTCAGTGCCGATGGTTTTGATTTTCGCCCCCTTGTTGCCGATGACTATTTTCTTCTGGCCTTCGCGTTCAACCATTATCAGGCCGTGTACGTTGTAACCGCCGCGCTCGTTCGGCACAAACTGTTCGATCTCAACCGTCACCGAGTACGGCAGCTCTTCACCCAAAAAACGCATTAGCTTCTCACGGATGATTTCCGATGCTATAAAGCGCTGGGAGCGATCGGTAATGTAACCGTCCGGGAAATGGTGTTCCGCTTCAGGCAATAGTTTGCGCACGATACCGGAGATAGTATCGATGTTTATCCCCTTTTCAGCAGAAATTGGCACCACATCAAGAAAGTTCATCTGCTGGCTGAGAAACGCGATATGCGGTAGCAGTTTGGATTTGTCGGTAACGTTGTCAACTTTGTTGATCGCCAGCAATACCGGACATTTTAGGCTGCTCAGCTTGTTGAGCACCATTTCGTCGTCGGCAGTCCAGTGAGTACCTTCTACTACAAATATCACCAGTTCAACATCACCGATCGAACTGCTAGCTGCGCGGTTCATCAAACGATTGATGGCGCGCTTTTCTTCAATGTGCAAACCGGGGGTATCGACATAGATAGCCTGATAAACGCCTTCAGTATCAATACCCATAATGCGGTGACGGGTGGTCTGCGGTTTACGCGAGGTGATAGAAACTTTTTGCCCCAGCAGCTGGTTTAGCAACGTAGATTTACCTACGTTGGGACGGCCGACTATCGCAATGAAACCACAGTATTGTTTTTCTTCTCTCATTCAAGCCCCAGCTTTTTCAACATTTGTTCTGCTGCCGCCTGCTCAGCTTTACGGCGGCTTGAACCGATACCCATTACAGGATCGTTCAAGCCACTCACCTGACAGTGGATGGTAAACTCCTGATCGTGCGCCTCACCGCAAACTTGCACCACCAGATAAGAAGGCAATGGCAGATGGTGCCCCTGTAAAAGCTCCTGTAAGCGAGTTTTCGGATCTTTCTGCTTATCACCGGGGCTAATTTCGTCCAATCGGCTGCGATACCAGTCCAAGATTAGGCGTTCGACGCGCTGCATATCGCTATCCAGGAACACGCCGCCAATCAATGCCTCCACCGTATCTGCCAAGATTGACTCACGGCGGGAGCCACCACTTTTCAATTCGCCCGGCCCAAGGAGCAGGCATTCACCCAAATCAAACTCGCGGGCCATCTCCGCCAGCGTGTGACCACGCACCAATGTGGCCCGCATGCGGCTCATATCGCCCTCGTCTATGTGAGGAAAACGCTGATATAGCGCGTTAGCGATGACAAAGCTAAGAATGGAGTCACCCAGAAACTCAAGGCGTTCATTGTGCTTACTACTGGCGCTGCGATGAGTCAAAGCGAGCAGTAATAGCTCTTGCTGTTGAAAAGTGTAGCCTAGCTTCCGCTGGAGCCTGTTTCTTACAATGGAGTTCATGCGTTACCAATAGATCAAGAATGCGTCAGAAGCTTGCAGCATAGAAAACATGACTGCTTTGCCAAAAGCCAACCCAAAGCCCTTTCGTTTATAGTGACTCCCTACAAGGAACCAACTTTTTTGCTCGACAAGATATTCTACATTGCGTAGGAACATAATGCTGTGTTTACGTCCCAGCCATATATCTATGGTGGAGGGGATAAATCGGCAATTAATGAATTGCACCAATCCGACTTAATCTTACGCTGGTAGGCCATTCACCTTCCTGCTTTTCAAAACTCATCCAGATAGCTGTGGCTTTACCCACCAAATTTTTCTCCGGCACAAAACCCCAATAACGGCTGTCAGCGCTGTTGTCACGATTATCGCCCATCATGAAATAATGACCAGCTGGCACTACCCATTCTGCTAGCGGTTTACCAGGCTGTTGGTAGTAAGTCACCACCTGATCCCGTGTACCTGGTACGCTTAAAATAGAGTGGGTCACGTTGCCCAGCGTTTCCTGGCCCACGCGTAGACGGTTGCCGTTCTGCGGCACATTATCACTCAGCGGGATCTGATAAAAACCGTTGCTGGCCTCGCTCACGCCGCTACGGCTAAATAGTTGCACAAAATCACTTGGCTGCACATCGTTGTAAGTGACTGCCAACATTTTGTCACAAGACTGGCCGCTATCACAGGACGGCTGCACGGCCACACGCTTATTCATCGGATCATATGTGATGCGGTCACCAGGCAAGCCGATAACACGCTTGATATAATCAAGTTTCGGATTCAGAGGATATTTAAATACTGCAATATCACTACGTTTCGGATGGCCAGTTTTAATCAGCGTAGTTTGAGTAATAGGATCCTTAATGACATAGGCATATTTCTCCACCAGAATAAAATCGCCAATCAGCAGCGTTGGCATCATTGAACCAGATGGGATCTGGAAGGGTTCGTAGATAAATGATCGCACCACAAATACCAACAGCAATACCGGGAAAACCGATGCGCCGTTTTCCACCCAGCCCGGTGGCGGCTTAACCACATTGACTAACTCATTATCGTCTACATTGCCCGCAGCAGTTTTCTCCCAGCTGGCTGGTGACCATTTGAAGCGCTCAAAGCACCAGATGATCCCGGTTATTAGCGTTGACAATGCCAGGATCAGGGCAAACATATTCGCCATGCAAATTACCTCGTTACGTGTGCTTATCGCTCTTACTTGCTATCTTTACCGACATGCAAAATGGCCATGAGCGCCTCTTGTGGCAGTTCGACATTGCCCACCTGCTTCATGCGTTTCTTACCGTCTTTTTGTTTCTGTAGCAGTTTCTTCTTGCGACTCACGTCGCCGCCATAGCATTTCGCCAGCACATTTTTACGCAGTTGCTTTACGGTGGAACGTGCAATGATATGTGTACCGATCGCTGCCTGGATCGCAATATCGAACTGCTGACGTGGGATTAGCTCTTTCATCTTCTCCACTAATTCTCGGCCACGGTACTGAGCATTGTCACGGTGGGTGATCAGCGCCAATGCATCCACGTGCTCATTGTTGATCAGCACATCGACGCGCACCATGTCAGAAGCCTGAAAGCATTTGAAATTATAATCCAGCGATGCATAGCCGTGTGATGTGGACTTCAGACGGTCAAAGAAATCGAGCACCACTTCCGCCATAGGGATCTCGTAGGTCAACGCCACCTGATTACCATGATAAACCATGTTAGTCTGCACGCCGCGTTTTTCGATACATAGGGTGATTACGTTGCCCAAAAATTCCTGCGGCATCAGCATGTGACACTCGGCTATTGGCTCACGTAGTTCCTGAATGTTATTCAGCAGCAGCAACTTGGATGGGCTGTCAACGTAGAGGATCTCTTTGCCAGCGGTTTCCACTTGGTACACTACCGTCGGTGCCGTAGTGATCAGTTCTAGATCGTATTCACGCTCCAGACGCTCCTGAATAATTTCCATGTGCAGCAGGCCAAGGAAGCCACAGCGGAAGCCGAATCCCAGTGCGCTCGAACTCTCCGGTTCATAGAATAATGAGGCATCATTGAGGCTTAGCTTACCCAGCGCATCGCGGAAAGCTTCATAGTCGTCGGAGCTGATGGGGAACAAACCGGCATAAACCTGCGGCTTCACTTTTTTAAAGCCTGGCAAAGCATTGTCCGCAGGCTGACGCGCCAACGTCAAGGTATCGCCTACCGGGGCACCGAGGATGTCTTTAATAGCGCAAACCAACCAGCCTACTTCTCCGCAGTTTAGTATATCGCGATCGACACGTTTCGGTGTGAAGATACCTAGGCGATCGGCATTATAGGTTTGACCGGTGCTCATCACCTTGATCTTGTCACCCTTTCGCAACGTACCATTCTTGATACGCACTAAAGAAACTACGCCCAGGTAGTTATCAAACCAGGAGTCAATAATCAGTGCCTGCAACGATGCTTCTGGATCGCCTGTCGGTAGTGGGATATCACGTACTAGACGCTCTAGCACCTCAGGAACACCTACCCCGGTTTTGGCCGAGCAACGCACCGCATCGGTGGCGTCGATACCGACGATGTCTTCAATTTCTTGCGCAACGCGATCGGGATCGGCAGCCGGTAGATCAATCTTATTCAACACCGGCACCACTTCCAGATCCATCTCTAATGCAGTGTAACAGTTAGCCAGCGTTTGGGCTTCTACGCCCTGCCCTGCATCCACCACCAGCAATGCGCCTTCGCAGGCCGCAAGTGAGCGAGAAACTTCATATGAGAAGTCAACGTGGCCTGGGGTGTCGATAAAATTAAGCTGGTAAGTTTGGCCGTCTGGTATCTGGTAATCTAACGTCACGCTTTGCGCTTTGATAGTAATACCGCGCTCGCGCTCCAGATCCATCGAATCAAGCACCTGCGCAGCCATCTCACGTTCAGTCAAACCGCCACAAATTTGGATAATACGGTCAGATAGCGTCGACTTACCGTGGTCGATATGGGCAATGATAGAAAAGTTTCTTATGTGTTTCATTTTATCGAATTTTTCTGCCTTAGTATTTCTGAATTACTCACCTATGGAAACCCGTATTAACCTAAAATGGGCTTGGCCGTATTCCGCCTGAATTGCTGTATTCTACATGCCACAACACTGAAAACCTAGCGATCGGTGCAGTGAAGGCATTCTATTATGCGCACTTTGCTGTTACAGGGTATTTAAGGTGATGAAAGAAGATGTTTGCCAAGCCATAGGCCAATGCTCGCAACAATAAATGGGTCGAAAATTCATTGTAGGCTATCGTCTATATGAACATGCTGTGCAGGTATTCAATAACCACAACTAACACGTTTTAACCCTTTTGCAAGGGTAGATGGTCTGGTAGGCGGTTCGATGTGACGGAATTCCGTACTAGCGCGGAGCAGCCTAGGTGTACGACTAACCCTCATCAACAGGCAAATTCAGAAACGCGATCCACTGGCGTTGAATACGCTGCATCAGGGGGAGATGTTGCCATCTAACCGTCTAGGGCTGGGCAACCGAAAATCCTACAATGATGCGGAAGCAGCTTTAAATTAGTGGAGAGTTTTCCTCCTGCACGTCCATGGAACCGGGCGGTATGCCTATCTGCAAAACGATCGGTTGGTAGTCATCCTGTTTACCCAAGTGGTGGTCCAATCTGCGTACTAGCATAAAATCCACGCCACCACCCAACAATGCACCGAGTGCTGCAAAGGCATCAGTACCCAGCCAATATTGCAGCAGGCCACCACCAAGCATCATTCCCAGCAACGGCATCAGGTAAACCAGCATTGCAGAACGCAGCAAGCTGCGTTCTGCAATACCTACCTCGACACGTTGCCCAGGCTTAAGCGGCTTATTAATGCGCACCTGCAATGAGTGTTTAGTTTCAGGCACTAGCTCATTCAACGCAGGCACACAGCAACCGGAACGTGCATTGCAATTACCACAGCCAGTTTTGCGGTCACAGCGCAGTAGCGCTACGCCCCGTTGCCACGAGACTACCGTAGCCCACTCTTTCATCATTGAGGTGACACCCTAAAGGAAATATTGTCTGCGATGCGCTTGGCCGTAGTAGGTGGTAACTCGCCAACGATGATGATTTCTCTGCCATTGCGCACCGCAGTTTGGATAGTACGCTGCCCCTGATGGATAATACTGCTGCTAGACACCGCTGCCCGCAGGGCTGATGTTAACCGAGAAGATGAACAATCTATCGCTATAGAATCGCGTTTCGACCGGCTTCGAAGATATTAGGCAATTTACGGCGATTGCACGCCACTTCCACTTTATTCACCCCGTCAGGTAACCTAACCAGCACGCCAACTCAGTTTGACATCATCCGCGTGACCGGGAGCGACAGCAGTGGTGGCAAATTGGCTTTGAGCAGCCCCTGTATCGCGGTTTGCATACCCGCACCCACCACAAAGGATATAACTAGGGTACTGTTCTAGCGTTTCGCCATCGCGATCAAGTAAATCTACGCGTAACGGCAGCTTGGTGTCTTCATCCATCCAGACAATATAGCTGTAGCGTGAGCCGTCATGCGCCACCACGCGGATCACTTCACAGGGGCGATCGGAGTGCGGGTGCTACCCATGGCGATGAAATCATAGTACTTTGCCAGATGTTTAAAATCAGCGTAAACGATCGCAGGTAGCGAATCGACGATATGATTGCCGGACAGCGTAAATGGCTCAAAACCGGATTCGAAGTAACTGATCTCGCCACCACGCAGCAACATTTCACGTCGTGGCCCGCCCCATGTGCAGCACCTGTTTGCTGATGCCGATATAGGCAAGTTCGTAATTGAGAGAACGGCTAGCGTTGCTCATCTGTTCATCTGTTGCAGCATCGCCACAGATGCAGCTTTCTGCGCCTGGACGATGTTTGAGTAGAGTAGGCTGCCCGTCAATAGGCAAACGAAGACCCAAATTTGCTTCATTACTGCTATTGCATTCCTAAAGACTGAGTTCCGGTGGCTTGTTGATGGTTGTCTTATTCAAACTGCTGCTCCGAATGCAGACGGCGTTGCAGCTCATAATCCTGCAACATTGCGTTAATACGTTTGCGCTGTTCCCGTACCTGCAGTTGTTGGTGACTGCCGATGGAGAAACTGTCAGCCGGTACACCCAGGCTAACCGATGACGCCTGCCCCATGATCAGCAATGTGTTGAATGCCAGTGACTCGGCTGCCCCCCAGTTTCCTGTCCGACTGGTTGTGATTTTGTACGCCAACAATCACCGCCAGCGAAACACAGGCAGCCATATCAACCTGAGCAATCTGAATCACCAGGGTGCGCACTTTTTTCCAGAATTGTATCTTCTGCCAGATGTAAGATTGTGGCTGAGATTACAGGATTACAGAAGAAACACCCACTGTAGGTTCTTTATCAAGTGAAGCTGCAACACGATCGGCGATATCAAGATGTATAACTGCTTGTCCGACATCTTCTCGTAGTGGTCACGTATCAGGTGATAGCTCTGCCAGCTTTGTTGGAGCCCCAGATCTTGCGACAGTTAACTCAACAGTTCGCTATCTAACAACTCCTCATTGATCAAAGCGGAAAGCTTTTCTTTCTGCATGCCTAAATACCCTTCCTGTGCCCGCCATTGCTAACGCTGGATCTGCGGTTGTATTTTATTATCGATAGCTTCTCGCGCACGTAAAGTACGCGAACGTACGGTTCCGATCGGGCATTCCATGATGGCAGCAATCTTTTCATAGCTTAGACCATCCAACTCTCGCAAAGTAATCGCCATATGAAGCTCCTCAGGGAGAGACTCAATGGCATGGAAAACTATCTGCCTTAGCTCTTCTGACAACATTAAATTCTCAGGATGCGAAATTTCTTTCAGTGGCCCTGCGCTTTCGTAATTTTCCGCATCTTTGACATCCACATCACTGGATGGCGGGCGATGCCTCTGCGCGACCAAATAATTCTTTGCTGTATTTACAGCCATTCGATACAGCCAAGTATAAAAAGCGCTATCGCCCCGGAATGACTCCAGTGCACGATAAGTCCTTAATAAAGGATTCCTGCACCACATCAGGCATGTCGCTCTGCTGCACATAGCGAGAAATGATACTCGCCACCTTATGCTGGTAACGCACTACCAGTAAGTTAAACGATTTCTGATCACCCTTTTGGATCTGCTCTATCAGAACTTGATCCATTAACTGCTCGCTCATACGAGGTAAATTCTCCCCAAATTTATCTCCCTGCGTGAAATTGTACTGCCCGCCATACACTATTTTCCTGAGCAAGCATTCGTTTGAAGGTCATATAGAACATGAATTTCATATCACCATAGTTTTTTCTATCAATGTCGTTCCATCCGTGGCTTTTCCCAGGGCAATTAGGCTAACATGAATTTTACTCTTCTTCTGCACACATCATACATTATGCAACCACCATTTGAATATATCAGCGATGTACTGATTGTCGGCAGAGGCGCTGCGGGCCTGTCACTGGCCCTGCGTTTAGCACAGCATTGCAAAGTTACCGTACTCAGCAAGGGGCCACTCAGCGAAGGGGACAAATTTTATGCCCAGGGCGGGATCGCCTCAGTTTATGATGAAACGGACAGCATTGCCTCACACGTTAATGACGCTTTTATTGCCGGAGCCGGCCTGTGCGACAAAGAAGCCATCGAGTTTATCACTAGCAACGTGCGCTATTGCGTGCAGTGGCTGATAGATCAAGGCGTATTGTTCGATACTGAGGTCAATCCCCAAGGTAAAGAACATTATCATCTGACGCGCGAGGGGTGGGGTCACGGCCACCGCCGCATTTTGCATAATGCGCAGCCGATGCTACTGGTAAGGAAAAGGAAGTAGAGACCACGCTGGTGGGGAAAGCAAGCACCCATCCTAATATTTGTGTGATGGAGTGCAGCAATGCGGTCGATCTGATCATCTCGAACAAAATCGTCCTACCAGGTACCCGCAGGGTAGTCAGTGCCTATGTCTTGAACCGCGAGCGGGAACAGGTGGAAACCTACCGTGACAGAACAGTGGTACTGGCCACTGGCGGCGCAGCCAAAGTGTATCAATACACCACTAACCAGTACATCTCCTCAGGCGATGGCATAACCATTGCTTGGCGAGCCGGTTGCCGAGTCGCCAACCTAGAATTTAACTAATTCCACCCGACCTGCCTATTCCATCCGCAGGCGCGCAACTTCTTACTGACTAAGGCGCTACGCGGTGAAGGCGCTTACCTCAAGCGGCCAGACGGTAGCCGCTTTATACTAGACTTCGATCCACGTGGCGAACTGGCTCCGCGCGACATCATCGCCCGTGCTATCGACCATGAAATGAAGCGACTAGGCGCAGATTGCATATACCTAAACATCAGCCACATACCAGCGTAATTCATTAGCCAGCATTTCCCGATGATCCATGAAAAGCAGCTAGCGCTGGGATTCGACTTGACGCAGCAGCCGATCCCGATCGTGCCAGCTGCACACTATACCTACGGCAGTATGATAGTTGATCAACATGGCCGCACCGATCTCGACGGGTTGTATGGCTATTAGTGAGGTCAGCTACACCGGCCTGCACGGAGCCAACCGTATGGCTTCGAACTCATTGTTGGAGTGTATGGTTTACGGTTGGTCAGTGGCGGAAGACATCTTGAAGCGCCTGCCGTTTATTCAGTCAACTAAACCGCTGACGCCATGGGATTAGAGCAGGGTTGACGACACGGATGAACAAGTATTGATCCAGCATAACTGGCACGAACTGCGGCTATTCATGTAAGACTACGTCGGCATCGTACACACCACCAAACGGCTGGAACGCGCGCTACGACGCATCAATACCCTGCAAACGGAAATCGACGAGTACGCCAACTTCCGTATCTCCAACGACTTGCTCGAACTGCGTAATCTAGTGCAGGTAGCCGCACTGATCGTGCGCTGCGCCATGGCGCGCAAGGAGAGCCGGGGCCCCTGCACTATAAGCGGGATTATCCAGAGCGTCTATCAGTGGCATTACCAACCATCCTGCATCCTTGAATGAATACCGAGGGGATGCCAGAACAGTGTTCTTTTTGAACTCAGTAAAATAGGTAAAATTCGGTTATCAGCCGGCAGAAGTCCTCGGTATAGCTGCCGTCGGTCAGTTTTATTGCCAGTGCTTGCTCTGCTGAGGCAGCATTGGCCATCGTGTCAGTGCCAACAATACCCTGTGTAGCGGCGTATCGACGCGATCACTGACGTTCAGCTTTGTTGCGGTATTCCAGCCACACTGATGCGCCTGAATTTCAAAGGCTGTGCCAATGTTATAGGGCAACACCACACAGAAAACGCCCTGCTCATTAATCAACTGTTCGGCACACTTGAGCAGCGAGCGTGGCGTGAGTCAAGGTCTCGGTGCAACGCGCATTATGGTGTGCTTGGTCACGGCAGGCCATAGCCGGTTCAAAATAAGGCGGATTGCTGACGATCAGATCATATTGCGCGGCGTGATGTTCGGCGTAATAATAAACATCCTGCGCGTAAACCTTAATGCGCTGCGGCTAAGGAGATTTCTGCACATTATCACGTGCCTGCTCAGCGGCGGCTTTGTCCAGTTCCACTGCATCGATCATCACCTCAGCAGCCGAACGCTGCGCCAGCATCAACACAATCAGTCCGCTACCGCTACTGATGTCCAGCACCCGCTACGCCTGTGCCAACGGTGCCCAAGCACCAAGCAACACGCCATCAGTACCCACTTTCATCGCACAGCGATCGTGAGCAACAAAGAATTGCTTAAAAGTAAAACCGCCGCAGCGCAGGATAAAATTTGCTTTCGACTGATTGCTCACAATAACCACCTAGATACAAAACTGATGTAGCATAAGGCAACCTGATTTATGGGAAAAGAGTTGCTTTCCGCTTAATAGGTGAAGAACACAGCCAACCCGGCTATAATCGTCACCCCAAGTAGAGGTAGACCATGACAGTAACCCATTTTTCTGAACTCGAACTCGATGAACGCCTGATCATCGCACTGCATGATAAAGGCTACGAGCGCCCCACTGCTATCCAAGCTGAAGCGATCCCACCCGCGATGAACGGGCGCGACGTATTAGGCTCGGCTCCGACCGGCACCGGCAAAACCGCCGCATTTTTGCTGCCAGTTTTGCAGCATCTGCTAGATTTTCCGCGTAAGAAGTCTGGCCCACCACGCGTTCTGATCCTTACCCCGACACGTGAGTTAGCAATGCAAGTGGCCGATCAAGCGCGTGAATTGGTGGCACATACCTCGTTGGATATCGCCACCATCACCGGCGGTGTAGCCTATATGAACCACGCAGAAGTGTTCAGCGAAAACCAAGATATGGTGGTCGCTACTACTGGCCGTCTACTGCAATATATCAAAGAAGAGAACTTCGATTGCCACGCGGTGGAAACCCTGATCCTCGACGAAGCCGACCGCATGCTAGACATGGGTTTTGCACAGGACATCGAAATCATCTCAGCTGAAACCCGCTGGCGCAACCAGACGTTGCTGTTCTCCGCTACGCTTGAAGGAGAGGCGATCCACGCATTCGCTGAACGTATTCTGAAAGAGCCGGTGAAAGTGGAAGCTGATCCGTCGCGTCGTGAACGCAAAAAAATCCTGCAATGGTACTACCGAGCCGATGACGTGCAGCACAAAACAGAGCTGCTGGCGCACCTACTGAAGCAGCCAGATGTGCAAAAATCAGTGATCTTCGTGCGCAAGCGCGAGCGAGTGCATGAGCTGGCCACCTGGCTGCGTGAAGCGGGTATCAATACCTGCTACCTCGAAGGCGAAATGGTGCAAGCCAAGCGCAACGAAGCGGTAAAACGCATGATGGACGGCAGGATTGATGTGCTAGTCGCCACCGATGTCGCCGCGCGTGGTCTGGATATCATTGATATTACTCACGTATTTAATTTCGACATGCCGCGTACCGCCGATACCTACCTGCACCGTATTGGCCGCACCGGCCGTGCCGGGCGTAAAGGCACCGCAATTTCACTAGTTGAGGCACACGATCACCGGCTATTGGGCAAAGTGGGTCGTTACCTGAATGAACCATTGAAGCCACGGGTGATCGACGAACTGCGGCCAAAAACCAAAATGCCAAACGAGAAAAGCAACGGTAAACCTTCAAAGAAGCTGCTGGCCAAACGTATTCAAGACAAAGCGAAAAACAAAGAAAAAGCTAAGGTGAAAGTACGCCATCGCAATACCAAAAACGTAGGCAAACGCCGCCAAGCCAAGGCTAAACGTGAAAACGACGCGTGATAACGCCAGCCTGGCGTCTGGTGTACTACCGAACCCAGGCCGTGCCAGTCATCAAATATAGCATCCTATTTTTAGGCGCTTCTTTATGGCATTAACAGAGCTATACGTAGTGTGTAAGCCCTTTCATCTAGCAGCTAAATGGCTACTGTAGTTATCAGAAAGATTCGTAACTTAGGCGATTGTCGTTACGCAGAATATGATCCAGACCCGATTCCCCTGATTACCGCCAATAAAAAAGGGGCCAAAACATGCTCGCTGACTATTCAGTAGCCAGAAAGAGTTCACCAGCGTCTGGTCTTTGTCTTTGGTAATTTGAATATCAGTAATCATTTTATTGCTGCCATACAAGGACAAAATTTTTACTTCATGAGAAAATCCAATGCTGGTTTCAACTAGGTGGCAAGACCATTGTTTCCTTATGGTCCTGTATAACTGCCTGGCCAGATCAATTCTTGGATTAATATAAATTTATTCTTGTCAGATACTGTAGATATAGAAATATGTTTATGTTTTATATCAATTTACCTGATCAGTATGTAGCAATTATTTTTGTAAATTATCAAAAATAATTGCATGACGCAGACCAGAAGAAAACAAATAAGGGGGTTTCGCCGTGTTAAACGACAGGGTAAGCTATTATAGCCAATGAATTGCTAACGAAAACAAAGGAGAGCGTTTATGTCCACCTCCCTCACTTGGCATGAGATTATCGGCAAAGAAAAAGAGCAGCCATATTTTGTTGAAACACTCGCCTTTGTTGCCGCCGAACGTCGGGCTGGTAAAACCATTTATCCACCGCAGAGAGATGTATTCAACGCTTTCCGTTTTACCGACCTGGCAGACGTCAAAGTGGTGATCCTCGGTCAGGATCCCTATCATGGCCTCAATCAAGCCCACGGCTTGTCTTTCTCCGTGCGCCCCGGTATACCTACACCGCCTTCGCTGATGAATATGTACAAGGAACTGGCAACCGATATTTCTGGTTTTGAATACCCGAACCACGGTTACCTACAGAGCTGGGCCGAACAAGGCGTGTTATTGCTCAACACAGTGCTGACCGTCGAAGGTGGACGAGCGCATTCGCACGCTAATTTGGGTTGGGAAACTTTCACCGATAAAGTGATCGCTGCGCTAAACGATAACTGCAATGGCGTGGTGTTCCTGCTGTGGGGATCGCATGCGCAGAAGAAAGGCAACTTTATTGACCGCAAACGCCATTACGTGCTGAAAGCGCCACATCCTTCGCCGCTTTCTGCCCACCGTGGCTTCTTCGGTTGCCGCCACTTCTCACAAACCAATCAATTGCTGAAGCAACAGGGCTTGCAGCAGATCGACTGGTTACCGCGTGCATAAAAGTCCGGAAGCGAGGAAAGTTTCCGGATCTGTGCCATAGCCCCGCGAGATCGATTCAATGATTCTTAAAATGACAAGTATATACCTAAGGTAAATTTTTTACTACACCAACGCGCTTATGCCTTAGCTTTAGAAACCGCAACCATCGCGGGGCGCAGCAATCGGCCATTCAGCGTATAGCCTTTCTGGATCACCATCATCACATGATTCGGCTGCTGATCGGCAGATTCAATCAGGCTCATTGCCTGATGCACATCCGGGTTAAAGGGCACGTTGACATCGCTGACGATCTCAATACCGTACTTGTGCACCACATCCTGTAAGGACTTCAGCGTCAGTTCGATGCCTTCGATCATCGCTGTCAACTCAGGATTATTCTTATCCGCCAGTTCCAATGCGCGCTCCAGATTATCTAGTACTGGCAGCAAGTCACCAGAGAATCTCTCCAATGCGAATTTGTGTGCTTTTTCAATATCCAGCTCGGTACGCCGACGCACGTTCTCCATTTCAGCTTTGGCGCGCAGCAGGCTATCACGTCCATCACGTTCATGTTGCTGAGCTTCAAGTAACTGAGCCTCTAGATCGGTAATACGCGCATCACGCAAATCAACGTCCTCCACTGCCTCCGGTAACACATCCTCGTATCGAGCCTGCTGTTCCATTTCTCCTGAGACTTGCTCGTTTAGCGTCTTGTGTTCTCTACTACTCATGAAATATCTCCGCATTTTAGCATTAATCCCGCAACTTGGCTTATTATGGGGTTCAAAACTGGGTTTTCAAGTCAATTGGTCATAATGCGGGGCATAAACTGGCTCCGGTGAGGAACATGATAACAATGAATAAAAAATTCACCTGTATCGGTATTGTTGGTAACCCGCGTCACCCCTCGGCACTAGCAACACATGAGATTCTGTACCACTGGCTGATCGCTTGTGGCTATTGCGTGATGATCGAACGGCAAATCGCTCAGGACTTGCGGCTGAAAGACGCCATTACCGGCAGTCTGGCCGATATCGGTCAACAGGCCGATTTGGCGGTGGTAGTGGGCGGTGATGGCAACATGCTCGGTGCCGCACGTGTGCTGGCGCGCCACGACGTCAAAGTGATAGGAATGAATCGCGGTAACCTGGGTTTCCTCACCGACCTCGATCCCGATAATGCATTACAACAGTTGGCGGATGTGTTGGAAGGCGAATACATCGATGAACAGCGCTTCTTGTTAGAAACCAGTGTGCACAAGGAACAACAACAGTGCCGTATCAGCACCGCCATCAACGAAGTTATACTGCACCCCGGTAAAGTAGCGCATATGATCGAGTTCGAGGTGTATATTGATGACCGCTTTGCTTTCTCCCAGCGCTCCGATGGTCTAATCATCGCTACCCCGACCGGATCCACCGCCTATTCGCTCTCAGCCGGCGGGCCAATCCTCACTCCATCTCTAGAGGCCATCGTACTGGTGCCAATGTTCCCGCACACCCTCTCCGCCCGCCCGCTGGTGATCAACAGCGACAGCACTATCCGGCTGAAGTTTTCGCAGATGGGCAACGATCTTGAAATAAGTTGTGACAGCCAAATCTCCCTGCCTATCCAAGAAGGCGAAGAAGTATTGATACGCCACAGTAATTTTCACCTGAATCTTATTCATCCAAATGACTACAGCTATTTCAACACGTTAAGCTCAAAATTGGGCTGGTCAAAAAAATTGTTCTAAAAATCTAGCCAACTATTTTACTGTATATAAAACCAGTTTATACTGTATTAAATCACAGTGGTTTATCCATACACAGGAAGGTATTTATGCTGGCACAATTGACCGTCAGCAATTTTGCGATCATTCATGAGTTGGAGATCGATCTTCAACCAGGCATGACAGCGATTACCGGTGAAACCGGCGCTGGCAAATCTATTGCCATTGACGCGCGTTGGGGCTGTGCCTCGGTAACCACGCCGATGGCAACGTAGTACGCCTGGGAGCAACCTACGCCGACATCTGTGCCAGCTTCTCGCTGGCGGATACCCCTTCAGCGGCGTATATGGCTAAAGCAGAACTAGCTCGACGACAGTAACGAATGTCTGCTACGCCGAGTTATCAACGCCGATGGACGCTCGCGCGGCTTTATCAACGGCACTGCCGTACCCCTGTCGCAATTACACGAACTGGGCAAAAGCCTGATTCAAATCCATGGTCAACACGCCCATTAGTTACTGCTCAATCCCGACTATCAGAAAGAACTGCTCGATGCTTGTGCCGATGAACCTACCTTGCTGGCAGAAATGCGCCAAGCCTACCAACACTGGCACCAAAGCTGCCACGAGTTGGCACACTTTCAGCAGCAATCTGCCGAATGTAAAGGTCGTATGCAGTTGCTTCAATACCAGTTGAGAGAGCTAAACGAATTTGCACCACAGGCCAGTGAGTTTGAGCAAACCGAAGCTGAATACAAAAGCCTAACCAACAGCGGCCAGCGGCTGACCATCAGCCAGCAAGCCCTATTGCTGTTGGCTGAAGATGAAGAGCACAACATACTCAGCCAACTTTACAGCGCCAAACACCTATTGATTGATCTGGTCGACATAGACAAGAAACTTAGCTGCCTGCTGGGGGTGCTTGAATAAGCTTCTATAAGCAGGCACTGAACCTAGCGGAACAACCGCACCTGAAACGCGTCTACAGCATAGGGCTAAACTGACTACACTCATCACCGATAGCATGCAGGCACTTTCCATGCCGCACGGCAAATTCAGTATTGACATGCGCTTCTAGCCACATAATCTGAACGCAGAAGGTGCCTGCCTGCCACATCAGAGTTTTATGTTTCTACCAATCCGGGCCAACCGCAGCCATTGTCGGCCGCCTGCTGTGTCAACTAGGCGAATCCACTCAGGTAATGTACGTTACGCACCTGCCGCAAGTAGCGGGATGCGGACATCAGCATCTATTTGTCAGCAAACAGACTGACGGCACCGCAACAGAAACACAGATTTCACTATTGAATAAACGCGCCCGTTTATAAGAATTGGCGCGTTTGCTAGGCGGCAGTGAAATCACCCGAAATACCTTGGCAAATGCAAAAGAATTGCTTGCCGTATAAATCTGACGTACCGCTATTTAACTAATAGATTTAAAAACGGCAAGTGAACGCAACCCTACAATACTTCGAGCCTATCCCATTGGGCGCACACATTGTTGCAGTCAGTTTGGATACTGGCAGCACGCAACCACTAGAGCGTACATGGAGAGTAGTACGTGAGGATGGTGAGCACTGCATAGATCCAAAATGGCAAATAAAATAGTCTAATGGGATAGGCTCTTAGTCAACCAAGCACCTAGAATAGGAGCGGGAAGCCAACATGGTAGCTACGTGAAAGATGAAAGGTATAAAGGTTTCCAATCGCAGCAAGGTCTATTATTATCGGCACACTATGCCCTTAAGGAATGTGATTACTATGCGCTGTAAAACGCTGACTGCCGCCTCTGTGGTTCTTATGATACTGTCTGCTGGCTGTTCTACTTTTGAGAAAGTGGTTTATCGGCCTGACATCAACCAGGGGAACTACCTAACACCGACTGATGCGGCAAAAATTCAAAAAGGTATGACCCAGCAGCAGGTCGCTTACACATTGGGTACTCCAATGCTACAAGACCCATTCGGTACTCAAACGTGGTTCTATGTATTTCGCCAACAACCTGGTCATAAAGATATTACTCAGCAAACGCTTACGTTGACCTTCAACAGCACGGGCGTATTGACAGATATTCAGAACAAACCTGATCTGACCAAATAATCAACGCAGGAACTATTACTTTCGGCTAATGAGGTAAACCCCGGCTCACTGATAACAAATAAGGCGCACTTAGCGCCTTATTTTCTTGCCTTTTCTGCTCGTTGGCGGCGAAGTTCTTTGGGATCAGCAATCAGCGGCCGATAAATTTCCACCCGATCACCATCATTCAGCAGATCGCCCAGCTTGGCTGGACGGCTGTATATTCCCAGCTTATTGCTTTGCAGATCGATATCTCGGCATTGCTCCAGCAAGCCGGATTCCTGAATCGCCTGCTCAACGTTGCTGCCCACAACCAGCCTCACCTTACGAAGATACTGACGTTCCTGCAAGGCGTAAACTACCTCGACCTGGATATCAGACACTGTAAACTTGTTTCGCTCGTTGGGTGAAAGCTTGCACCATACTACCTACTAACTCTTTGAAAACCTTGCTAAATGCTAGCTCAATCAGCGTGTTGGTGAACTCAAAATCCATGTGCAGCTCTACCATGCAGGCTTTCGCACTCAATGGTGTAAACTGCCAGCTGCCCATCAGCTTGCGGAATGGGCCATCAACCAACTGCATATTGATGCTCTGGTTATCTAGCAGCGTATTACGTGTGGTAAAGGTTTTATTGATACCCGCTTTGGCGACATCTACTGCGGCAGTCATTTCGTTATTAGACGCGTTAATCACCCGGCTACCGATACAACCTGGCAGAAAATCGAGGTAAGAATCAACATCGTTAACCAACTGATACATCTGCTCGGCGTTGAATGGCACTAACTTAGACCGATTTATCTGGGGCATATCATTTCCTATAAGACACAAAACTTGCGGATAATACTATTTATCTATCTGCAAACAAAAATCTGCAATGCACATAGATAGATCAAAAATGCGAAAATTATGCGGGTGCTAATGGTAAAGGATTTCTTTCGCTAGCACATTTAGTATAATGAATGCACTATGATAAAGAAAAAAGCACACAAACCCGATTCTGCCACCATTGCACAAAACAAGCGAGCGTGTTTCGAATATTTCATTGAAGAAGAGATCGAAGCTGGCTTATCGTTGCAAGGATGGGAAGTGAAATCGCTGCGTGCCGGTAAAGCCAACCTCAGTAACAGTTACGTAACATTTCGTAATGGTGAAGCCTATTTGTTTGGTGCCACCCTAACTCCACTCAGCATCGCTTCATCGCATGTAGTATGCGATCCGATACGTACCCGCAAACTACTGCTGAATAAGCGCGAGTTAGACTCTCTGATTGGCCGTGTAAATCGCGAAGGCTATACTGTTGTCGTACTTTCCATGTATTGGAAAAATGATTGGTGCAAAGTCAAAATTGGCATAGCCAAAGGCAAGAAAGAACACGATAAGCGTGATGACATCAAAGATCGTGAATGGCAGAAGGCAAAAGCCCGAATCATGAAACATGCCAACCGTTAAGCCTCTAGCTTAACGGGGTAAGCTTCTGGTATACTGCGTAAAGTTACTTGGGGCTGATTCTGGATTCGACGGGATTTGCGAAGCCCTAGGAGCATGCCGAGGGGCGGTTGGCCTCGTAAAAAGCCGCAAAAAATAGTCGCAAACGACGAAAACTACGCACTAGCAGCTTAATAACCTGCTCAGAGCCCTTTCTCCCTAGCCTCCGCTCTTAGGACGGGGATCAAGAGAGGTCAAACCTAAAAGAGATCGCGTGAATGTCCTGCCTGAGGCTGAAGCGTTAAATCCAATCAGGCTAGTTTGTGAGTAGCGAGTCCATCCGTAGATCACAGGCGAATGTAAAGATTGGACTAAGCATGTAGTGCCGACGGTGTAGTAATTTCGGACGGGGGTTCAAATCCCCCCAGCTCCACCACTTTTTAGTTGTTTGAAGTAAACTTAAGTAAACTGAAGTCTACTAAGCACGCACAGCACAAGCTCTACTGGTTTTTTTGCGTCTATTATCTTCCAGAGAGAATTGCTGAGAACTAACACTTATGGCGCCCTGAATGGGGCCCACTAATTAGGGTCCAAAAACCGAGGGCCCCATAATGGCAAAGATCGCTAAGAAACTCACTGACACCGAAATCAAAAGCACCAAGCCAGCCGACAAAGAAATTAACTTGTTTGACAGTGATTGTTTGATTCTACGAATCGCTCCTTTAGCGAAAAGAGAGAAGAAAAATTGGTATTTCAGGTATGCAGTACCAGTGAGAAAGAAAAGAACCAAAATGATCCTTGGGACATATTCCCACTTTACCCTTGCAAGAGCCAGAGCCTTACGTGATGAATATTTCTCCTTACTGGCAAATGGTGTTGATCCCCAAATCCATAACAACGATAAGGCGAATGTATTAAAGAGTACTACTGAGTACCCCCTCTAAGCGGCTTTGTTGAATAAATCACATAGTGAATGAGGTATCGAAAGAAGTAAGTAAACTCATGCTCATACCCCAACGTATCAATGATTCGTTGTGAGCTATCTAAGTGCATTCAAAAGCATTAATATGACCGTGAAGCGATCTATTAACTCTATTTTTGATTGAGGGAGATAATATTTTATATGGTACCCAACACAAAACATCCAGATGCAGATGTACTAAACTATCTTACTATGCGAAAAACCTGATTTTTTAATCTTTCAATGAACATTTACAAAAGCAGAAAGTAGCGAGCCTGTCCCTACCTAATTCTGTGTAACTGCCAGCGTATTAAAGGTGATCGTTCAGGCGGTCACCGAACTAGATAATAAAACGACTCATCGCTAGCCGCCAGTTCTGGATAGGCATACTCTATTTTTTTGACGCATCCTTAATCGCCAGATAAATCACTTTCCGCACTGAGTCATCTGTCCGGAACACCTTACGTTTTTTTATCGCCTGCCGGATCACGCTATTTAGCGACTCAATCGCATTCGTGGTGTAGATAGCTTTCCGAATATCAGGCAGGTAGCCGAAGAACGTATTGAGATTTTCCCAGTGCGCACGCTAGCTTTTGCTTATCTGCGGGTATTTATCGTCCCAGACGCCAGCGAACATAGAACGTATCTAGCGCCATTAACGCCGCCTCCTCTATCGGAGCCTAATACACCATTAGCCCGCTGGTGATGGCTTTATAGTCTTTCCACGACACGTATTTCAGGCTGTTGCGCACCCTATGGATGATGTACAGCTGGATATGTGTCTGCGGATAGACGCTGTTTATCGCATCCGGGAAGCCATTCAGACCGTCTAAGCAGTCAATCAGGATATCTCCTGAAGGACCCGGTTTTTCAGCTCTATCAGCACGCTTAGCCAGAACTTATCCCCTTCGTTTTCTGCCAGCCACATGCCCAACAGTTCTTTCTGGCCTTCAGTATTAATGCCCAGCGCGAAGAATACGGCTTTGTGTTAATCACGCTGCCGCCGTGAAGAAATTTTACAACAATACAGTCAAGGTAAATAATGGGATACAGTGCACCCAGAGGCTGGTTTTGCCACTCTGTAACCTGCTCTTTAACCGCATCGGTGACCTAGATATCAGCGTGGGAGACACGTCTGCGTGTGATACGCGTCTGGTTTTTCTTTATTAGCTGCGGCTCGCGAAAGTGTTTTCACGGTCACGTGGCGTGTTCAGTTTGATTTCGCCATCGTCGCACAACAGCGTTTTAGAGGAATAGCCATTACGTGTATTTGAGCCGGATTTTAGGGAAATTTTCTCGTGCCCGAGGTAGTCGGTCAGTTTAGCCTTCAGCGCTGCTTCGATGGTTAACTTCATCAGCATGCGGGAAAACGTATTGAGATCTACGTCGGTTTTAAAGCCTTTCCTTTAGCCAGTTCTCAGTCGCGAGGGTTTTAAGTTTCTTTTCGTCCATAATTTACCTGTCTCCGTTACTGGAGTGAACATATCAAAAACAGGTTAGTTTATGGACGAAAAACAGTTACAGGCTCTGGCTAACAAATTGGCAAAAAATCTCAAAACCCCCTGAGGAACTCAACTGAACCGCCCCGGTTTTCCGGGAAAGTGTTAAGTCTGTAAACTCAGGCTGCCAGAGCCTTATTCCCGGTGGCAGCCTAATATAACTTTTCCGCTTCTGACAGCAGGATATGACCCAGACGTTCCAATAACCGTCTGTTGTTATACCCGTCTACCCACGTTAGCGTGGCCAGCTCCACTTCAGCGCAGTTTTTCCAGCTCTGTCGGTGTATCCATCTCCGCCTTGTAAATCCCGTTGATGCTATCCGCCATCGTATTGTTGTATGAGTCGCCCGTGCTGCCGATCGCTAGGCCAGCAGGCATTTTTAGCTGCTGTGCGAACGCCAGCGACACATATTGTGAGCCTTTATCGCTGTAATGGATTTTGTGCCGCTGTGCGTCTGGCCTACAACACCTGCTCCAATGCATCTAGCACAAACGCCGTTTCCATCGTGGACGGATACCCACTAGCCCGACTATACAACCGGCGAATATATAAATAATGACGAACGCCACGTACGCGAACCCCCGCCAGGTGCTCATATACGTGAAGTATGACACCCACAATGTCTCTGGCTGTTCTGCCACGAACTGACAGTTTATCCGATCTCCCGTAGCGGCCTCTTTCCGGCTGACGGTGGTTCGCACTTTTTACCCCGCAGTATGCCCGTAAGCCCCACCGCTTTCATTAGACGTACCACCGAGTATCTGGCCACTCTCGCTTCAACTAGCACCATCTACCAGGGGCGTAATTTTTTCCAGAGGCGGTCGAACTCCGCCTTCGCAAAATACGCGGAATCCTGGTGCAGGATATCATTACTGCAACGCAGTTCGCGGACTTTGCGCTCCAGCTCTTCCAGACGCTGGCGTTCAGTGGTCAGTCTGCCATCACCGCCATCTGTATCCCGTTCATGCTGGCGAAAGCCAGGTACAAAGAGTTTCCGGCGTGTAGCCTATTTTGAGGCGATGGAGCTTAGAGCGGCTCATTGCGAACCATATTCGTCCTGGATTTCCAGAACCAAATAAATAGCCCGCTGACGTACTTCGGGGAAAAGCGGGTATTTTTAGTCATCCTGTTTACCTCTCTCTCAGAAAGTTTAGTCTCCAGGATTACCGGGGCGGTTCAGTATTCTTTGTCACCGGGTTTGTCGTTCTTGACATCCTGTGCTCTATATTGACGATGAAATAGTATAATCGGTTATAAAATAAAGCTAAAAAATTAGGTTTGTTGAATTGGGCAGGGTGGTGTTGACTTGATGTTCACTGCCGTACAGGCAGCTTAGAATTTTATAAATTAAGGATCTTCATGAGCACAGACTTAGAACACATTCGCCAATTTATCTGCAAACAGCATCTGCTAACGATCTGTGCCAGTAGTGGTACAAAGATGTATGGAACGGGTAGCGATATGATAGATATGTGGTGTGCCAACTGTTTTTACGTGTTTGATGCCGAACTTATAGCGCTGTGGTTGATGACAGGGACCCATACCCGCCACGGCATGTTGATGTTATAAAATAGCCGCGTGGTGGTAGGCACCATTGCGCCAAAGCCAAAGGCCACATCGTTGATCTGCTGGGTTCAGTGCCGCGCTGAAGCGGTGCTGCTCAGTAGCGATGAAGAAATGCTGGCTCGCACCAGTTATGGTAAGCGTTTCCCGATCGCCAGAATGATGCCAGCAATGATGCCAGCAATGATGTAGCGATTGGATTTGCAAGAAGTGAAAATGACCGACAACTCCCCATGCTTCGGCACAAATCTGCCTTGGGTGTGTGCTTAGGCGTGTGGCCTCTATTTCCTGGGGGTTAATTAACAAGAGAGTGGCTATATGATTGGCAGATAAAATACGTATGAATGTGGAAGACATCTCGGCCCACGGTCATCAGGCTGCATAGTTGGAACATATCGTGGCTCATCTCTCTTAGTAAGGCGTGAATGCGCGGGCCGTCAGTATAGTAACAACGGCCATCGCCATGATTATCGGAAGGGAAGTCTTGCTGTTTAGACACTAGGTTGATCATGTCGAGGCGCAGGACATCAACGTACCTTATCCGCCAAAAACTGGCAGATCTTCTTCAGCTCTTCGCGCACCGGTGGGTGTTCCCAATTTAGGTCTGCTTGTGCGGTGGCAAACAGATGCGGGTAGTATTGGCCGCTGTCGGTGTGCCACTGCCAGGCGTTGCCGCCGAATTTAGAGCGCCAGTTGTTCAGCAGTTCGTCACCTGTGCTATCGCGCCAGATGTAGAATTGGCGGAATGGGCTATGGCGATCCTGTGTGCATCCTTGAACCAGGGGTGCTCGGTTGATGTGTGGTTGAACACCATGTCCATCACGATACGGATGTTACGCTGATGGGTAGCAGTGATCGGGTGGTCGAAATCCTCCATGGTGCCGTATGTGGGATCAATGGCGCAGTAGTCTGCCACGTCATACACATTGTCTACCTGCGGTGAAACATAGACCGGCATCAGCCAGATAGCGTCAACTCCCATATCCTGTAGATAGTCCAATCATTAGGCAACACCAGCCAGATCGCCGTAACCGTTGCCGGTGCTGTCCTGAAAACTACTCAGATAGATTTGATAGATGACGCCATTTTCCCACCAGAGGGGGGATTGCTCATAAGCAGGGTTACCCTTGAATTGTGTCAACCTGGTCTGAACATGTCAGATCCCTACATTCATATCGAGCCAGTTAAACAGGCAGTTCGCTGTATGTAGCTTTGTATTTGTAGACCATGATAGTCAGTAGCAACGGAATCACCGCTGACACCAGGATCGCCAGCAAGTAGATCAGCCAGAACTGCGGCTTGATCGACAGGATACCGGGCAGGCCACCAACACCGATGCTATTGGCGGTCATGCCGTCCAGGCTGCAGATCATGGCGGCGCAGGCGGAGCCAACCATTGCGCACAACATCGGAAAACGGTACTTCAGGTTAATGCCGTACATTGCAGGCTCGATCACGCCGAGATGGTCGAAGATTGCTGCTGGCACTGAAATATCACGTTCGTTGGTTTTGCGGCTGAAGATGCTGATACCCAACACCGCCCAAGCCTGCGCGATATTGGATAGCGCAATCAGTGGCCACAATAGGGTGGCACCCATGCTTTGGATCATCTGCATGTCGATGGCCAGTGTGGTCTGATGCACACCGGTGATCGCCAGCGGGGCATAGGAAACCGAACAGCGTGGCACCGACTAACGCGAAGTGGCCGGTCATCACTGTTTTTACTGCCTAGGCCACATCATCGCCGATCATACGGCCAAACGGCCCGATCAGCGTATGCGCTAGAAACACCGCCAGTAACAGGGAAGTCACAGGCACCACCACTAGATACAGGCAATACGGGACAATCTTTTTCAACCCTGCTTCTATCCTGGCCAGCGATATACCGACCAGTATCGATGGGATCACTTGGGACTGATAGCCGATTTTCTCAATGGTTAATCAGTAAAAGTTCCACACTTCCGGCACCTGTTGGCCGAGCAGGTAGGAATTAATTAGTGGGAAGAAGATTTCGGCGAAGTAGGAAATGGCGCGCTCGTTCCAAGTCATGTTCTTACGCGTCGCGATCTTGGCTTGTTCCTTGTTGGTCTCGTTGATGCCGGTGGTGGCGATCAATACCTGAAAGTAATCACCGACTTGCGGACCAATCACCACCTGAAATTGTCCAGCATTGGTGAAGTAGCCTTTAACCATCGGCAACTCTTCGATTTCTTTCGGTTTGGCCTTGTTGGGATCGTTCAAGACGAAATGCAACCTGGTAATACAATGGGTTACGATGACGATATTCTCGTATCCACCTACCAAAACAATTAGACGATCAATGTCCTGCTGTCTAATATTACTCATTATTATATACCTATAGATGTGTTGGCTGAGTATTTCATCCAAGCTTAGTCATGCAGCTTTTTAAGGGATTAAGAACGTTCCCAATTTGGGGTTAGGATCACAAAATGACAAAACATATGTGTTTTTTATACTGTTAATCTGGAAAGTTTGCTGGGTACTAGAATACGGCGAAGCCCTTGTTCATCGCAGAGTTGAGCCAACAGTTGTTTCACCGCTTGCAGGCTGACGTCGCTGCCATAGCCGAACCCCACTGATAAGGTGCCAGGGAACAGAAAGCTGAGCAGTGGTGTATTGCCAATGCTGCACACCTGAATGTTACGCGTTGGCTGCTGGTGCAGGTGTTTAATCGCGCCGAGGGCGATACTATCAGAGGCGCAGATCAACGCATTGCTGTAAGCATCGGTTATATCGGCGGCACGCTAAAAACCGCTTTGGCAATTCACCCAATGCCGCGTGGAGCGTCAGTTGCAGATGTTCGCAGGCTTTGAGATAGACATGGTAGCGGCGCTGGCCGGTGGTGGTATCGCTGAGTTGTACACTAAGGTAACTGATATGCTGAGGCCCTTGCTGATGTAGGTGAGCCATCAGCAGCTTTACTGCGCCGGCATCGTCGTAACGGACGGAGGAAAAATCCTCATATTCGTGTGCTATCCACCACCATTTTTCATGCTACAGATCAAGCACATGGGGGCCATCATGCCGGTGAAGCCGAACAGGATCACCCAATCGACATTACGCTGCTGCAACATGTACAGGTATTCCTGCGCCAAGAGGGGGGGGTCGAGCTGGCTTTCCATCACGATCGGACGGATCCTTGCTTGGTAAGCAGTATCAGCATGGTGCGTAGCGCTTGATTTTCTGACGATAAATCTAGACGCGAAACGATGATGCCCACTACCTTGTCGCTTTGTCTGCGCATGGCACGTGCTGACTTAGATGGGGTAAAGCCCTGCTTACGGATCACTGCCTCCACCCGTTCGCGGGTTTGCGGGCCTACACTTCCTTCTTTGTTCAAGATGCGTGGTACGGTGGATATTGCCAAGGAAGCAGCGGACATTATTCTACTGGAGAAGAGCCTGATGGTGCTAGATGAAGTGGGGATCGAAGGCCGCTGCACCTTCGCTAACATGCTAAAATACATCAAAATGACCGCTAGCTCCAATTTAGGCATCGTGTTCAGCGTACTGATCGCCAGCGTTTTCTTACCTTTCTTACCTTTCTTGCCGATGTTGCCTCTGTACCTGCTGATCCAAAACCTGATGTACGCTATTTCCCAACTCGCCATCCCGTTAGATAACGTTGATAATGACCAGATCGCTCACCCGCAACGCTGGAACTCCGGGGGTATTGGGTATTTTATGCTATTTTTCGGGCCGATCATCTCATTGTTTGACGTGTTGACCTTCAGTTTGATGTAGTGGGTGTTTAAGGACAATACTCCAGAAGTGCAGACGCTGTTTCAGTCCGGCTGGTTTGTGGAAGGGCTACTGCTATCGCAGACGCTGATCGTGCATATGATCTGCACGCGCAAAATTCCGTTTATCCAAAGCCGTGCCTCTTAGTAACTGTGCACCATCACGCTAGAGGTGATCGCTACTGGCATCGGCCTAGCGTTCTCGCCTCTCGCCAGTTGGCTTTGACTGCAAGCGTTGCCGCTTAGTTACTTCCAGTGGTTGGTGCTGATCCTAGTGGGCTATATGATGCTGCCCCAGTGCGTGAAAGGCTGATTTGTACGTTGCTACGGTTGGCAGTGATCGTCGTGCCGGAGAGCAGCAATGGTGATCCCATTCGCCTTTCACTGCGGCGTTGGGACACCTGAATGGTTATCTGCGACAAATAAAAACGGTCAGCCTGAAACGGGCCGTTAGTTGCACTATCGTGGATTAACCACTCACAGTGATGGCTTCGATCTAGATTTTCACGTCTTTTGGCAAGTGGGCGACCCCCACGCAGGAGCGAGCCGGGAACGGTGCTCGCTGAAGAAAGCCCCATAAGCAGCGTTGACGGTAGCGAAATCGTTCAGGTCTTTGACGAATACCGTAGTTTTCACGATATCTATAACGTTCAGTCAGGCGTCGGCGATGATTGCCTTCACATTTTCCAGTGATTAGCGCGCCTGAGCTGCGACGTCATCGGCGACGGTGCCAGTTTTACGTGACATTTCTTCTCCTGATATACCCCCTGTGTCTTGCAAACTGCAACGTTGTGAACTGCACATTAAGTAGCAAATCAATGATAGGTGCTTAACAGCATTCTATTATAAGGAGTGGCGAACAGATTAACAGCGTTGCCGGGCTTATTTCAGTCTGCCTTTAGCACCACCTTATGTTTGAAATCTTTCTCACAATAGCGGCATTTCAGGTGCGCATTGCCATCGTGGGATTTGACAATGAAGCTCGACGCCACCGGCTCGCTGCGGCTGATACAGTTGCTGTTGGGGCAAGTTAGCACGCCATCAATATGGTTCGGAAGGCTGAGGGTCAGCTTGCGCAATACTGCGTAGTTGTCAATGCGGTTTACCGTCGCCTTAGGCGCATACATAGCGAGCTGGTTGGCTTGCTGTTCGGTCAGAAGAGTGTTCTCGATCTTGATCAGATCCTTGCGACCTAGCGCCTTGGAAGGCAAGTTCAAGCCAATGGTAATGCGCTGATCAGTGGCGCTCAGTTTGAACAGGGTTAGCAGCTTAAAGCCAATCTGTGCGGGAATGTGGTCAATCACCGTACCGTATTTGATCGCTTCGACCTGCATTTTGTTATTATGGGTCATGGTGGTTCTCCTCTTATAGTGCTAAATACGCGTCTAGTACCATTGCTAGCAGTGCCTGGCGAGCAAAGATGCCATTGTCATCCTGTTGGAAGTAGTAGGCATATGGCGTTTTATCCATTTCGGTGGTGATCTCATCAATGCGTGGCAACGGATGCAGCACCTTCAGGTTGTTGCGCGCGCCGTCCAGATCTCTCGCACGCAGCACGAACTGTGCCTTCATGTTGGCGTATTCGGAGGGGTCGAGACATTCTTTCTGTACCCGCGTCATGTAAAGAATATCCAATTCTGGCACAACTTCCTCAATGCTGCTGTGCAAGCGGTATTCAATGCCTTTCTCATCCAGTATTTTCAGGATGTAAGCTGGCATCATCAGTGCATCTGGGGCGATAAAATAGAAACGGTTTCCTTCAAATTTAGCCAGCGCTTGGGTGAGCGAGTGCACGGTGCGACCATATTTCAGGTCGCCTACCATGGCGATGTTGATCTTATTTAGACGGCCTTGGGGTTTCCTTTAGGGTGAACATATCTAGCAGTGTCTGGGTTGGATGCTGGTTGGCACTATCCCCGGCGTTGAGTACAGGCGTGCCTCCAGAGAATTCCGATGCCATACGTGCCGCGCCTTCCTGTGGGTGACGCATCACGATGGTATCCACATAGGTACCAATCACCGAGAGGGTATCGGCTAGGGTTTCGCCTTTTTTACCCAAGGAGGTATTGTTGCTGTCTGCGAAAACGACTACTGATGCGCCGAGGCTGTGCATCACGGTTTCGAATGACAAACGGGTTCTAGTCGAAGTTTCAAAGAAGCAACTGGCGATCACCTTGTGCTTCAACAGTTCCAGCTGCGGATGGGCCTTTAGGCTGGCGGCAGTGCGCAGCACTAGTTCCAGATCCTCGCGGCTAAGGTCATTAATAGAGATGATATGTTTGCGATACAGCGGATTGGCCATTTTTTATTTTCCTCGACGCATGCTCGTGGCGCGCAGTACGTTGGGATATTCTCAAAGCAAAAAACCCCTCAAAGAGGGGCCTGAAACAATCAGTCTAGCAACAAGAGAAACAACGGTAGCAAACTGCTAATTGGCTGCCGATTATGGGTAGCAAAATAAAGGTTGTGTTTTATGCTTTATCCTGGCGAATTGCCGCGCATTATACGCAGGCTTCTCGCTACTGCAAACGGTAAAACGTCGATTTTTGCCATTGATACCCAGCAGTCTGGTTGCTACTCGACATCCTAATTAGTTATGGCAGATTTAAATCGATTTGCTCAGCGTGGCGACCAGCACCGCCTTAATAGTGTGTAACCGGTTCTCCGCCTGATCAAATACGACTCTCTGTGCAGCGATTCGAATACCGTATCAGTGACTTCCATGCCGTCTTGTAGCCCGTACTGTTACGCTATTTGCTTGCCGAATGTGGTTTGATGGTCATGGAATGCTGGTAGGCAATACAGGAACTTTACTTGCGGATTGCCGGTCAGTTTCAACATCGCGGTGTTGACTTGGTATGGCTTTAGCAGCGCGATACATTATTGCCAGGTTTCTTTCGGCTCACCCATCGACACCCACACATCGGTATAGAGGAAGTTTGCGTCTTTCACCCCCGTGGCGATATCTTCAGTCAATGTGAGCTTTACTCCGCGGTCTGTTGTGCCATCTCCTGGCAATCGGCTACCAGTATTGCCTGGGGCCAACAGCCCTTCGTGGCTACCAGCCGTAGATACATGCCCGTCAATGCGGCATCCTCTAGCAGAGTATTGCCCATGTTGTTGCATGCATCACCGACATAGGCGAGCTTCACTTCGTGCAGCGTCTTACCCGGCAATTGTTCCTACACGGTGAGCAGATCCGCTAGCAACTAGGTTGGATGAAACTCGTTAGTCAACCCGTTCCACACCGGTACGCCAGCATAGTTGGCCAGCGTTTCCACCCATTGCTGGCCGTAGCCATGGTACTGAATGCTATCGTACATGCGGCCTAGCATTCTGGCGATATCCCTCATCGATTCTTTATGGCCGATCTGGTTACCGCTTGGGCCGAGATAGGTGATCCGGGTGCCCTGACCGAATGCGGCAACGTCGAAAGCACATCGGGTACGAGTCGGTCGAGTTTTTTCGAAAATGAGCGCAATGTTTTTGCCCAGAAGCCGGCGTGTTTCCCGTCCTTGCTTTTTCGCCTGTTTAAGATCGGCAGCCAGTGCCAGCAGCTCTGTAGGTGTGAGATCCATTAACCTTAGCAAGTGGCATTTATAGAACGGGTTTCTGGTACTCATTTCCGTATATCCTGGTTGATTTGTTGAATTATAATTCACTTTATATGTGTGAATATTCAATTTCAACTCTTGAGCAGGAATCTTTCATGTTTATCATGGAAGCCATATCGGCAGTATGTAAAAATAGAAGGAAATCTGACTTGAGGATATAAGTATGGCAAACTGTGCCTTGGTGGAAGAACAACATGAAGATACCCGCCTGATCATCGAAGAACTGCTGGAAGATGGCAGCGATCCATACACGCTCTATACCATAGAGCACCATCTCTCTGCTGAAAAATTTGAAGCACTGGAGCAGGCTGCCATGGAAGCATTCAAGCTGGGCTTTGAAGTGACCGATGCTGAAGAGCTGGAAATTGAAGACGGTTCACTGGTAATGGGTTGCGATGTGATCAGTGAAGTTAGTCTAAACGCCGAACTCATCGACACGCAGGCGGAACAATTGGTGGCGCTGGCGGAGCGCTGTAGTGTCAACTACGATGGTTGGGGGACTTATTTTAAAGATCCGAACGCGGACGACGAAGGTAGTGATTTCAGCGACGACGAAGGTAATCGCCACTGATTAACTATATTGAGCCTGTACATAAATTTGTTTAATTGCTTGATTTTGATATGTTCAATCCAGCATCAAATAAATGTTAATTTATAGATGAAAACAGTTGCAAGCTCTAGCTAACTAACTGGTCAAAAATCTCAAAATCCTTGAGGACCTTAGCTAGTTCTCTCTTAGCTAGTTCGCTCGCCTGCTGAAGAAAATTAGCGTCGGCAACCCCCAACGCTAAAATGACTCACCACCTAGGCTACGATAAAAATCAGCCCAAATCTGGCTCCAATACCCAGCAATGACTACTCGGCAAAGATCGTAACCACTGTTGATCGCCCGCTGGAGCTGCGTATTGCACGTGATCGCGAAGCAACCTTTAAATCGCAACTGGTGAAGAAAAACCAGACCCGTATTACCTGGATGGATAACCAAATCCTATTGCTGTACGCCAAAGACATGACCACGCGAGAGATTGCCGCCGCATGTAACACGCTCTGTTCCCGTCATTCAATGCACATACGTCGACTGCCGTATGTCTCATCCATCAAAATAACGGCACTGTTGCAAAAATTGAGGAGGTACAGACCTCATGTTCGATAATAGAGTCTTACATTTTAAAGGCTCTACTCACCAGACGCATCTCGTCCCCAAGAGGATGTCATGCTAAAAATGACGACCACGGAAAGGATCCATACGCTGCTCCCTCAGCAAAAAGGTAGCGATAAGTTTAACGCTATCTGCTATTTGCAACAGTGCTCAATAACCAGGCCTTGACCCCCAAAACCCTTAAAGGACTACGCTGCCCAGGATAAAGATGACGGTGATGATCGAAAGCAGCGTCGTCAAGGTAATGATGGAGGCCATCACTTCGTGATCGCTACCAATTTGCCGCGCCAAAATATAGGCGTTGCTAGCGCAAGGGACGGCAGAATAGATAATCGCGATGCTGGCAGGCGCGCCAGTGGCACTGAAATAGTGAACCAGCGTAATAGTAATCAAAGGCATTGCCACCAATTTCAGCATTATCGCATAAGGGATGGAAACCAGCTTGCGGATATGCATGCTGATAATCAGCCCTGCACCAACCGACATCAGGTTCAGTGGCATTGCAGCGTGAGACAGATACACAAACAGCTGTTTTATCGCGTCGGTAATGTGTGTAGGTTGCACAGGTTCATCAGCATCCCCCCAACAGCGCGCCGATGATCAGTGTATTTTTCGTCAGTGCCAACAGCGCTCCACTCAGGCTTTTCTTGCTACCGGTGCTGTAGTGGTTCATCACCAACACACTCATGATATTAGTCAGAATGATCATATGTGCCACAAAGAAGCCGAACAGCGCCACCCCCTCACTGCCGAACAGCAATTGTGAGAGTGCGATGAAGACATAAGAGTTGTATCTGACTCCGCCCTGAAGAATGTAGGTAAGCAGATCGAATGAAGTATTGAAGTACAGCTTCCCAATGAAAATAATCAGTGCGACAATCAGCGTGGAAATAATGGTCGCCATGACGGGATAAAAACTGTCTGTACCACTAAAATCTGCCTCACTGATATCTAATATCAAGAGTACTGGAAAAAAGGTAATAAACAAACTTGTCAGAGAAGCCACAGAATACGGCGACATCTTTAACATATAGCTTTGACAAATAGCCTAATACGATTAACAAAAAAATGGGCAGTATAAAAAGAAAAACGTTTAACATGAATGATGTCCTTAAATTGAGAAAATACGCTCTTCAACCTGATTCGGGTTGCGGTGATTCCACAAATTTGCCGAAATTAAGACAAGTTGTACCCAACGTAATAGCGTACCTTTTTCATCAAAAGAAGGTATGAATTTATCGTGCGAATGCAGCATAAAGCGATTATCGATATAAACCAAGCACCTGGGCAAATATCGATACCGATGTCATTGGCATTTTCTTTCACTAGACCATAGAAACGTTCCAGCGCAACTTCCGCTCGAGGCGTGCTGGCCACAATCATGCCTGGATAGAAAACTGCTCTAATATCCGGCAACACCTGGTTTTGCGAAATCAGCGGTATCAACTCGGTCTCTTCACGCCCGACCTGCATAGATTGGTGCCAACAGTACGGAATCTTGATGCTGTACAGCTGGCTGGCTAGCGTTTCTAAATCCTCGCGACTAAGCTGAGAGATGGCTAGACGCGAATTGGAGATGCGCGTCGTCGGGCTGTGCAGATCACGGCGCACGCTGGCCAACATTAGCAGGCCCATAGGTGAGACGTTGAACTGCTCCGGGTGTTTCAGGGCCGCATTTTAAATATGGAAGTCCAGTTTAACGTTGAATCCTAGACTGGTATATTCTTTTTTGGCTTTGCGTTTTGGAATCAAGTTATTAATCAACTCTTTCCCCTCGAAATACATCGAATAGGGTTCACCGATTAACGAAGAGATACCGACCAAGAAATTTTCACTGATACTCCCCAATTTAGCCGAGGGGGTGTATTGGTTGGGGCAAGGGGAGAAAAAGACCTCTTTATCTACCGGCACATTTCTTAAAATAAAGTACAGACTTAGTTTTATCGACGTTTTTTGTTGACTTAATGTAATGCGGCGTTTATCCGATGTGGTAAATGTGTGATCATGGCCGATCATATCGCATGAATATAAGTATCACCACCGGCGAGATCGTAAGCAATCCTATCTAATACTAAAAATGGCTTTATTGAATAAATCAGATCCTGTGCGAGCGAGCGTCCCTGTAGCTGGTCGGATTTTCAGGCAATACGAATGTTTTCTGGCATACCTGCCTTCGTCATCTTGTTCAGGGCACGCACCATGGCCAAAGCCTCTGCTACCTGACAGTCGTAGTCACGCGGCGTCAGTGAGCCTCTGAACAGCTGCTTTACCCGGTACATGGCCGTTTCTGCTATAGAGCGACAGTTATATTCCGTTGTCCATTTCCACCGCGCATTGCTCCCGCTCAGTTGCTGATTCGCTACTGCACGGTTACGGTCTGCGTACTCACCGGGCAAGTAGCCCGCTCCCTTTCGCTGAGGGATGAGGGCGCTGATTTTTTTACGGCGCATTTCATTGTGACATAACCGGGTGTCATAAGCGCTGTCCACCGTAACGTTGTTAAGCGACAGGTCCGCACAGATGATTTCATGCATGGCGAAGGTGCTGGCCCACTGGTTGAAGAACAGACGCAAATCCAGTTTACGCAGATTGAGGATTAGGCCTGCATGGTCATTGAGATGCTGGTTACGGTAGCAACCCATCAGCTCATGCATATCATAAAGATTACGCGGGTGATGGATTTGGTGACGCCGATATATTCGAGGTCGGCGAGCAGGATGCGGGTATTAGCCTGCAAGCGGTGAGCATCATGGCCGACCCGGGCATAGATTAGCTCAGCTTCACTTACACCAAGGAGACTTGCCAAATCACGAGCGCGTATTTTCCCGGATGATCGACTTTAGCCTGCTGGTAGCGTTCATACATGGTTCTGCTCATCAATTGATTTCCTACATCTTAAATGGGGGGACAGGACTTAACATCCACACTGCCCTCAAAGGCAATGGTTCCCACTACGTTCAGACCAAAGTCTGAATCATTGCTGTGGAGTTATGATTCAACGGCTGTAATAGTGATTCCTTAATCCATTGCGTATCTGCATCGGTTTTTTCAAGGAAACAAAGTACAAAGTTGTCTTGGTTAAAGGGATATTTTTATTCTCCTTTTTATGATTCTCATTCTTAAGTGCCAGTGCACAACTAAAAAAATAACAGGCCCCGGTTCAATACCGCATATAATGCTGCTGACCATTTGATCTTTACTGGAGTTTGTAGGCCCGTAGTTGTTTTATATCGTCCATGACAAAAGAAACTGATATTATATGCGGTGGACACTGTGTATTCCTGACACAGGTTCATTTAGTGTTTTTACTAAATATCGCTAAAATATCTTTGATCTTGATCAAGATGCTATTGAAAAGCAGGGGCACGAACTGGTTGCCGAGAAAATGGCTGCTGGCCTGGCATCAGCAAGAGTTCGTACGCGGAAAGGCGGGCGACCTTACAAAATGAAGCCCATAAAATTGCGCCTAGCAATGGAATCAATGGGACGACCAAAGACAAATGTACTAGCCCAGTAAATCATGACACTTTTTACTTAGCCGTAAGTTTAGTGTCCTGATTATTCTACCACTACATAGTGCTTCAATACTAGATTGAAGACTTTGGTTCGCCGGGACTCCAGTCTGTGCCCCAGAAGCTATCCCGTACAGTTACCGGCTTTCCGGAATAAGGCAACCTTCTTTCAGGTGTACCGTTGCCGCTTCATTGCAGCTGAATTTATCTGTATTTTTGCGCATTTGTAGAAATCTGCAGCCTGGACACGCTTAAGCTGACTGAACCTGTCGCCGGGCAATTTCAGAGACAGACGCGCCATGATGTCCTGACGTGATTTTTCATCGCTGTCGGCAACGTTAGACATCAGGGCGCAAAGCTTCGTTGCGGCCTCAGCATTCCATGCTGCTCTGGCAATGGCATGAGCGAGGCCCCCCTATGCCCCTTTTTATGCGGCAGCAGTGCTGATATTACCTCCTCTTTGTCGAGGTATTTGTTCTCATACAGCAGGTGTAATAAAGAAACCCATGCCTCTGCAAGGGGGGGCATTCCTCCTGCTGCTACCCTGGTTGCCAGCAGGATGTCGGGGTGGGCATCGTTGATATTACCGGGTTGGACTGCCATAGCCGCCACCATAGGGGCGGAGGCGGCAATAGAAGCCAGTTTCAGTCACGGCTTTCAGGGCCTGCTCCTGGCGCTTATCAGCTATCAGAAAGACCAGAAGAGCCTGGTACAGTGTGAAGCACCTCAGCCACTACCTGAAGCGCCTGCCGGTGTCAGCTTCACACCTGCGTCACTACGACGGTGGTGCGGTGACTCATCATTACCTAGACCACTGCACGGGGAAGCATAAACGGCAAACACTTAGATAGGAAGAGATGTTCGGGCGTTATTTTAGCCACGTTCCATCGCGGCATTTTAAGAAGATAGTGCGTTACCCCGGCTTTCTGGCCAACCGCAAGCGGGGAATGCTGCTCCCCCTGGTGTATGAGGCCCTTTAGATGCAGGCGTGGAAAAAACCGGAGAAGTCAGGGTTCGTGGTGCTGATAAAAGGCTTCTTGGGTACGGATCTATACAAATGTATCCTGTACGGCGACAGACTGCGTTTTGCCAGGGCACAGGCGCAAGTACGCATGCAACTGAATTGCTGTCGGAAAGGCTGCAGGGGATGGAGAAAAAACGATGGCTCCAGATGCCAACGCCAGATCAGTGTGCCTGAAAAATGGATCTATGGTTATAAATTCGTCATGGTAGGCTTTTTAAGGGAGTGTTAGAAATTCTGTGTCATTCAAGTCAATATACAATTAAAAAGGCATGACACATGTCTCAACTTTTCAATTTCGATAAATCCCTGAAAGCACTTCAGGATGGTCAGGCACTGACGGGCAAAGATGGCATCTTAACACCGTTAATCAAACAGTTAACTGAGGCTGCGTTAGCTACTGAGCAGGAGGACTCTCATCTGGCTCAGGATATTACCTCTAACCGTAAAAATGGCTCGTCTAAAAAGACATTAAAAATACCCTCCGGTGCCTTTGAACTCGCCACGCCCCATAATCGTAACGGTACTTTTGAGCCTCAACGGGTCAAAAAACATCAGACCGCGCTTTCCGATGAGATTGAGCGCAAGATCATCCGTATGTTTGCACTGGGCATGAGTTACAAGGATATCCAGCCAGGAAATTGAAAACCGGTATGCTTTCAGTGTTTTCAGAGCCACGATCAGCGCCGTCACCGATAAAGTTATTCCTGAGCTGAGACAATGGCAGCAGCGCCAGCTGGAGGCGGTTTATCCCTTCGTCTAGCTCTGTAGGGGCGCTTGGCGAACGCCAGCTGCGTAAAAGGTTACTGACCGGCGATCTTCATTTCTGGCAACAGCACCGAACTACACTGAATATTGCTGCGGATCTCGGTATCACTACCAACGCTAACGATATTACGCAGCATCTCCTTCAAGTTGCTGGCGATAGTGATCTCGCTGACTGGATACTGAATCTAGCCGTTTTTCACCCAGAAACCAGCTGCGCCACGCGAGTAGTCGCCAGTCATGCCGCTAACGCCCTGTCCCATCAGTTTAGTCACCACCAGCCCAGTACCAAGCTGTTTCAGCATGGCGGAAAAGTCGCCACTATGACCGGCAATGCGCCAGTTATGAATGCCGCTAGCGTGACCCGTACTTTATTACATGCCTAACTTGCGCGCTGTATAACTAGTCAGCAGCTAGGTTTGCAGCACACTATCCTTAACTATGTCACGCCTTTGAGTGCGCACACCTTCGCTATCGAATGGTGTCGATGCCAGCCTTTTCAACAAGTGTAGGTGTTCTTCAATGGTCAGCCAATCTGGCAGGATTTGCTGACCTAGCGAGTCTAGCAAGAAGGTGGATTTGCGATACACGCTGCTACCGCTAATGGCATCCACCGGATGGCCGAACAACCCGGTAGCTACTTCCACAGAGAACAGCACAAGGGCTTTCATCGTCGATAGTTTACGCGGCACCAACCGTACTAGCGTACGGCGTGCACATTACTTGCCCCACCCACTTAGGACTTTGCATATCATCCATCGCACGCCCGATGGTATAGGCGTAATCACCTTCCATGTTGCCATCATACTCGGCGATCACACTGCTGGATAGCGAATTGCGGCTGGAGAGGTAACTCTGTAATATACCCTAACTATTGCTGAATACCTTAATGCCGTAGTAGCTGTTAAAGCTACCACCTTCCCTTCGGTATTGATGATACGCTTGTACACCGCCAGCGACGTCTGCTCGGCACGGGATGCTGGCTCGATGCCATATTTAGCATCCAGCTCGGTTGGGTGGAAGAGATCCAGATCCGTTGCATCAAAAACGCTAGAAGATCTTTTTCTGCCGTGCCAGCATAGGGATCTGGTGCGGTATAGCGGGCAATATCCAGTGCCGCATGCACAGTGCTGGCGATGGCCTCCCGGCTCAGATCGGTAGAGGAAGCGCTGCCTTGTTTTCCACCCCGCCAAAGCGGGTGTTAACGTTGATACCCGTGGATTTGGTTACCGCGACTTCCGCCGCATCGGAACCGGCATGAGCCAGTTCCAAGGCCTGTAAAACATCCTGCTCTAGCGCTTTATGCTGTTCTAGAATTTGAGTGACTACGTTCATCAATCTACCATAATTAATCAGAAAACCGTTGAGAAAAGTATCGTGGTGGCGCATGGAGTCATACGCAAGAATACTTAGATTTATGCTGTCGAGTCCTAACAGGAACCGCGTTGAATTTCGCATTAAAACCAGCATCATGTTAGGATTAGCCTCTTTTAATGGAGCCAACCATGAACAAACAGCCTGAAGACTGGCTCGGCGATGTCCCAATAAATGAAAACCAGGACGAAGACGAGATAATCTGGATCAGTAAAAGTGAAATCAAACATGATGCTGAAGCGCTGAAAGATCTGGGAGCTGAACTGGTCGATCTGGGCAAAAACGCGCTAGAACGCGTGCCATTGGACGAAGATCTGCGTACCGCCATCGAATTGGCGCAGAAGATCAAGAAAGAGGGCCGCCGCCGCCAGTTGCAACTGATCGGAAAAATGCTGCGCGCCCGTGATATAGAGCCGATCCAAACCGCGTTCGGAAAGCTGAAAAACCGCTATAATCAACAGGTTTTGCTGTTCCACAAGCTGGAAATGCTGAGTGACCGCTTGGTGGAAGAAGGTGATGATGCGATCTCATTTGTCTTAGGTCTGTATCCAGAAGCCGATCGCCAGCAACTGCGTTCACTAGCGCGCAACGCACAGAAAGAACAAGCCACCAACAAACCACCTAAAGCTTACCGCCAAATCTTCCAGTATTTGCGCAATCTGGCTGAGATAGCCGAATGATCAACTGTGCCACCCAGGGATGAACTTGCTTCATCCCCGGTGATGTACCGATTCACCGCCGCTTTCGCGAACATTAAAACGTAAGCTACCATCCAGTTCTTCTTCCGCCTCTTCAAACAGAAGAATAATTGCGCCGAAGCAACGCTTGCGGCGAGCACTGAGGTGGATGAATTCTATCTCCACCGGCAGACTGATATCGCCGGTTACCACGTCCCATAACGCATCTAGATTGGCACCAAATTCCTCTCCTAGCGCGAACTGGTGCGCAAATTCACGGTAGAAAGCCGGCACATCTTGGATCTGTTCAAAATCGAACTCTACTTTTGCCATCCCGCTCACTCCACCCGAATGAAGTTTTTATAATGGTCGCGCGAGACAAAAATCAGACCGTCGTTGGAATATAGCAGGCGATCGGCACCACGTCGGCCGCACTGATAGTTGATGTCCGCCTCACACCATACCCGGTAGTGGGCGCTAGGCAATTGCCCCTCACGGTTAGAGAACCGATCACCGCCAATCGCCTTGCCAGGCAGCACCGAACACAGATTGCCATCGCGAGGCTCCCAGCCTTGCTCAAGCGCTTGCTTCTTGGTGATGTAATAGTCCGGCAGCCGTTGATGCTGATGCAAGTAGCTGACTACCGTCTGCTGATGAGTCAGCCGACCCATGCTCTGCTGCTGCCCTTGTGCGTCCCTTGATACATCAATGCTGCTAGCCCACTCGGTGCAGCGCTGTGTGCTGAACCCGGCTATCACAGCGGCGATGATGATCGCCACGAGAATCCGCTTATTCATTGCTTTACTTGAATGATTGCCGACAGAGGTGCCGCAGCCTCTAGGCCAGTGAGGTGGTATAAAGATGAAAAGGATGAAATAAAAATGGTTAGCACATAACGTTTTCACCGCAGGTGTCTTTCACCTATCGTGCTAATTGTACTATTTTACGGCAGTTTCAGCACACTAATATTAGCCCTAAAAGCAACCCGCCTACACGCTGGATAGGCTTTGTTGAATAAATTGAACTTTTGCTGATTTGAAGGAGCAGATCACGCATTCTCTGACAACGCAGGCAGTTCCGTGGCTAAGCAGAAGTTCAGAATCACTCACTGGCACACTTATAACAAAGCGCTTATCAACCGCGGCTCTATGACTTTCTAGCTGGACGACGAAGCGATTAAGACGTGGTAAGACGCGGTATGATACAGCCCCACCTTCAGCGCGAGGAATACCCCAGCGCTATTCTGACCTTGCCATCACTACCGTTTTGGTGATTAAACGAGTATTACGGCTGACCCTGCGGGCTGCACAGGGCTTCATTGATTCCATTTTTACCCTGATAGGCGTTCCGCTGCGCTGTCCGGATTACAGCTGTGTCAGCAAGCGGGCAAAGTCAGTCAATATCAGTGTCAAAACTCCCACCCGGGGTGAAATCACGCACCTGGTGATTTATTCCACCGTGCTGAAAGTCTTGGGTAAAGGCAAATGGAAAGTCAAAAACACGGAAAAGAACGCCGCTGTATCTGGCGGAAGCTGCATCTGGCCGTTGACAGCAAAACCAATTAAATCATCTATGCGGACCTGTCGCTTAACAACGTTACGGCGGACGGCGCTTATGACACCCGGTTATGTCACAATGAAATGCGCCGTAAAAAAATCAGCGCCCTCATCCCTCAGCGAAAGGGAGCGGGCTACTTGCCCGGTGAGTACACAGACCGTAACCGTGCAGTAGCGAATCAGCAACTGAGCGGGAGCAATGCGCAGTGGAAATGGACAACAGAATATAACTGTCGCTCTATAGCAGAAACGGCCATGTACCGGGTAAAGCAGCTGTTCGGAGGCTCACTGACGCCGTGTGACTACGACTGTCAGGTAGCGGAGGCTTTGGCTATGGTACGTGCCCTGAACAAGATGACGAAGGCAAGTATGCCAGAAAACATTCGTATTGCCTAAAAATCCGACCAGCTACAGGGACGCTCACTCGCACAGGATCTGATTTATTCAACAAAGCCGTATACCCTTATGCGATAACCATTTTTGTTAAAGATACCGAATGTAATAATTTACAAAGTAAACTATATGGCACGAAGGCAGATTCTTTCACTGTCGGAAAGAGAATCATTACTAGCATTACCCGACGATGAGTTAACGCTGACCTGAATGGTATATTTTAGTGAGCAGGATCTGGCATTTATTAATGCTCACCGTAAGCCTGCCAGCCGGTTTTGTTTTGCCGTTCTTCTCTGTTATCTGAAAATCATTGGGTTTGCCACGGATAAAAAATCGTCCCCACTCACAGAATTGCTCAGAATCATCGGTACCAGACTTAAACTTTCAGCAGAGCTTTGGCAGAAATATGTTTCCGGCTGTGATACAACCCGGCGTGAACACCTGAGAGAACTTTATCGCTATCTAGAACTGAAGACCTTTAATGGGGCACTTCAAAAAGAATGCATCTAGTATCTGCTCGCTCTGTCTACCAGAACGGATCAGAGCATGCTTATCGCAGATGAATGACTTAACTATCTACATCAACAACGAATTATTATCCCTGGTATTGATGTTGTAGAGTGTACCTGTGCTTATGCGATAACCATTTTTGTTGAAGCAATAACGCTGGGTGAAAAAGCGGTTTATACCACGTTGAATGAATGCGCACCTTGATATCACGCATAAATCAGCGCTTGATGCGCTACTAGTGAAAACTGAAAAACAAATCTCCCCTCCAGTTTGACATGGTTGCTTCAGCCTCCAGGAAAAATCAATGGAAAGAATGTCCTGCAACATATAGATCGCCTTAACGCCATCGAAGCACTGGGCGATATCGGAAGGTGTAGAGAGAACAGTTCACCAGAACCGACTACCGAAACTCGCGCGGGAAGACCACAAAATGAGTATCTGAGAGAGCCATTGTACAAGTCAAGCACCAAGCGTCTCATGACCTCACCGGTTTTGGCATCGATAGCAGTTATCGTACTGTTCACCGTGTTGCTAAAAAACAACATATTGGTTTTGTTGTTGATGGCAGCGCCTAACGGCTTGATATCATTGTCCAGTTTGCTACTTCGCGAGGTTGCCAGATACAGTGCATCCTCGCCCTGGATATACACTAGTTTATAGGCACCTTTGCTAATCGGCTTACGCAGTACTTCACGCGCAGGTTGCGCCGACAGTGAGCCGGAAAATATCACTATTAGACAGCAGCATCAGCGGGAATGTCTCACCGTTTCCTTTTTTAATAAATGCGTTAATTATCATCTCCGTATAGTGAAAATCAATATGCTGCCCAACCAGCGCCGGGAAACGGTAACAGCATTTGTGTCAATATCAGGTTTTGTCTGCGCACAGCAGCGCCCACTAACTGTCGATGGTTGGATTGCGGGCAAGTGTGATAAAGTCAATATCACTGCGGAAGGTACGCTAACAGGCGGCCAGTTCCATGATGCGTACCGAATCCAGTCCGTAGTCGATAAGGTTTTCATCGTTGCCAATATCTTCGCTATCTTCATCCAGCAACGACAGGATCTACTGGCGCAGAGCTTCTTTGCTGATGATTCCCGGCAGCAAAGAAGCTTTGGTCACTACCTGCCCATAGCACTCGGCGGTGTAACGCAGCGCCATCAGGTGTTTTTCACGCGAGAAGTCCGCTATGCCATCGGACACCATAAACGGCTGGATATCGCGCATGAAAATGCATCGATGGCGGTGGTCAGGCAGCCGATGTGGGCGTATATACCGCATATGATCAGTTGATCACGGCTAGCACAGTGCAGGATTTCCTGTAGCAGCGAACGGTGGAAGGCGCTGTAGCGCCATTTATCCAGTACGTTTTCATCTTCATCCAGCGCTAACGCGGCGATAATTGCCTGCTGCTCTAGATACTTGTTCAAACCCGGCCCCTACAGGTCGTTCGGCAGCGCGCGATCTTCATCACTTTGCTGGTTCGATTGGGCAGTATAAAACACCGGAATACCCTGCTATTTACAATAGCGTCGCAAGTTAGCGATGTTTTCTACCACATGTTTGATTAGCAAGCTGTCTATCCCCCAGAAATTGAGGAAATACTGCTGCATGTCGTGGATCAGCAGTGCGGCACGCGGCTATTCCAGTCGCTAGTTGACTTTGTTGTCCGGCAATTAGTTGGCAGTATGCAGCGCGTAATCATTCAGTTCTGGAATATTCATCAATTAATTTCTCTAAGCCTGTTGTTATGTTTCAAGGCGCTGGCGTAAGCGTTTTTTGTCCACTTTGCCAACCGCTGTCAACGGTAGGTTGTCTATCTGAATAAAACGATCTGGCAACTTGAAATCCGCGCTCCTCCCCTGCTCGTGCAAGTGAAGACGCAGCACCTCTGCTGTCAATGGGGTGTCAGCGATGATGATATAAGCACAGCTTTTTTCTCCTATCAGCACATCCAGCATCGATACCAGCACCGCTTTGATTACCTCTGGATGACATAGTAACAAGTTCTCGATCTCTTCAGCAGTGATCTTCTCACCTCCACGGTTGATCTGATCCTTCTGGTGCCCCTGTACGGTGATGTAGCCATCCTCACTAAGGATGATCAGGTAACCAGAACAGTAAAAAACCCTCAGCATCGAAGGCACTGATGCTGTGCTGCTGGCTGCGGTAGTAACCACAGAAGGTATAAGGGCCACGAACCATCAAGCGCCCCATAGCCCCTATTGGCAGTGGGTTGCCATCATTATCCGCGCCCCAAACTTCGTCGTCTGGCGACATCGGCCATCCCTGAGTGGTCAGGATATGCTGCGGATCATCGTCCAGGCAGGTGTAGTTCACCAGCCCTTCCGCTATGCCGAATACCTGTTGGTCGGGCGGCAGAGGGCACAGCGACAAAGCGGTCGCTGTTCTCTTCCAGGCAGAGGGTTAGCGCCAATTCACCCTACTATTTGTTGCGCAGTGCCACTAAGCGCAGTGACGAATGTTGCACACGAAAGTGCTTCAGGAAGCTATCGCCGGCAAACAAGGCATGTTTACGATCGGCAATCAACAGCACTGGTTTGATCTACGTTGCGTAGGCATTCAATTCACAGCGCTAATGGCTGAACAGTGCATTGACCGCCCGCTGCTACGCCAATTTTCAGCAACGTGAAAAACACCACGTAGAATTCCACCACATTGCCTAATTGCAGCACCAAGGAGGTATTACCGGGTTGCTGCACACCACCGAGCAACAACACCGCCGCTAAACGCTCGGAAAGATGGTTCAGTTCGCGGTAGCTCAGGCTACAACGGGCATCGGTCATCGCCAGAGCGTCGTTGGTGGCCTGACGGTCAAGAATATCTTTTAGCGGCTGGTCAATCCAATAACTGCGCTCAAGATATCGACTGGCAAATTCTGCCGGCCAGGGAGTAAAGATAATGCTCATGTTGTTACTACCCTTGATGTAACCCAAAAGCACGCAGGATGGTGCTGAGTTCAGTGTCTGTTTCATGCCATTCACATTCGGAGGAAGAACCAGGCACGATGCCAGCTCCAGCAAACAACCGCACTTGGTTGCCGTCGACAGTGCTACAGCGGATAGTGACCACCCAATCACCATTGCCCAGAGCATCACACCAACCCACAATGCCGCCGAACAGGCCACGATCAAACGGTTCCAACTGTTTGATCAAGGCATGCCGGCTGCGACTGGCATGCCACACAGCGCTGGGGTTGGATGCAGCAAGCAGGCCAGCGACAATGCGCTTTCGTCGCGCGAGGCCACTTCTCCATCGATCGGGGTGGAAAGATGCCACAGCGTGGTGATTGTCAACAGTTAAGAGAACTGAGGCACGTTCAGGTAGTGGCTGCGGCTAGCCAGCACCTGCCGTATGCCTTCTGTGACGATGCGATGCTCGTGACGATCTTTCTCTGAGACCATCAATTGCTGCCCAACCACTAGGTCGCATTCAGCATCGGCTACACGCTGGGCAGAGCCAGCCAACTGGTTAGAATAGAAACGTCCGTTAGATTGGCGTAGCAATAACTCAGGTCTGGCACCCAGTAACGCCCCCGTTCCAACGGCACATGGAAATGGAAGCCGCGATGGTTCTTCACGATAACTCGCGCCATCAGCGCATGGCAATCAACCGGCTGACAGGCATCATTCTCCAGCAGGCGCGATAATACCACTTTGTCTAATTGCTCAGTTTTCATCGCTACGACTGCATCGCTCACCATCTGTATAAAAGACTGCTAGGTCGGCACTTCGGTAATGCTGGCGATTTCTGGCCCAGTCGCCAGCGGCGATAAACCCGCTAAAAAGGTGGCACGGTAAAAGCAGCGGCTTTCATACGGGATAAACAATGCGGAAGGCTGCTGGGTATCGAACGGGATAGCACCCCACAGTAGCGATTGCTTTATGCCCGCCACGCGCGCTTTGGCAAATGCCTGGCGCACCTGCTGCTGAAATTTACCTTGGAGATCACCACCTTCTGCCACCTGTTGCGTTACTTGAGTAAAACAGCCAGCGGTGATCAGGCTGCGGAAGGGGAGAGGTAAAGAAGAAGCCTGATATAGGGGAAATGTCAGTGCAACATTGTTTAGCAACGCTATTTTGCAGTGCCTGTAGACTAGTACCCTTCGCGGTAATGCTCATTGCAACACCTTAATTTATTGACTGATAAATATGATAATTATTTATACGATAAATTGTTCTCTGAGATTCGCTGTGTCAATAAATTTAGCCACATCCTACACATCAAAATAACGCTATAGAGACGGTGGATTTCAACATGCTAATAATAAGCATTATTATTTAAATCTACAGCGCATTTTATGCGGTATGTGATTTTTAACCGCTAATAGGTTGTGCACCTCCGGCTTACTTAACCGAACCTAGCGCAGCCCGGTCATGGTGAAGGCTAGCAGAATACCGCAAGCTATGGTGCCAAAGCTGCTGGCGATGCGCTAGGCGTGCTGTTGCTCGGGGAACGATAGGATAGGAACGTTTATGCAGCCAGCGATAAGCGCCAGCAGCGAGTGACTGCCTAAGACGAAGAAATCGTCATCAGCGAACACCCTGCTCACGCTGTAACAAACGGGCAAACACCACAGCAATGTCAGCTTCCAGCCCGTCCTGTGGCTCGCGGCCAATCTTGCGATCGCTATTCTGCGGCTGCGGTAATGCCTGACGATCCAGCTGGCCATTGGCGCTCAGCGCAGTTCATCCATTTCCACCAGCGACACTAGCACCATATGCGGTGGCAGGCGATCATCCAACACTGCACGCAGCACCGCCAGATCCCCAACCAGTTGGCGTGTACTCCCCTCTACACTGGCATACCTTGCAGCACTAACGGCATGGGTCACCGCTTAGCGCACACCCAGTAGTGACAGCAATGCATGTTTGATTTCACTCGGCTCAATGCGCGCTGCCCACGAATTTTCAGTTGATCATCGCTACGCCCCAGATATTCCAACCTTGCCGCCCGGCAGCCAACGCGCCACATCGCCGGTGCGATATATTCGGCCGCCCTCGCCTTAGGGATCAGCCACAAAGTGGCTAGCAGTCAATTCTGCCCGCCCAAGGTAGCAGCCCCGTACTAACTGGATACCAGTCAGGTATAAATCGCCTGCCACGCCAAGCGTTACTTGCCGTAGGCCTGCATCCAGAATACGTAGGCTGGTGTTCCACACTGGCTGGCTAATCGGCACGTTGTACCGGTCCCACCTGCGCCAGCGCGGTGCCGTAGGTAGGAGATGCCGGGTGACATCCACCGCCGACTCAGTCGGGCCGTACAGGTTTATACAACGGCAGCGCAGTGCGGCTTTGCCACACAGACGGCACAACTTTGTTGGCAGCGCTTCACCACGACAGAATACCTGACGCAATAAGGCGCAAGCAGCTATCGCTTGTTTGCCGTCCAGCATGGCGATAAACGCTGCCAACATCGACGGCACAAAGTGCATAGTGGTAACCCTGTTCTTGACGATCAACTGCTCTATAGCTGTTCTGGATCGAGGTGCGCCTCTGACGGTGCCATTACCAACCGTGCGCCTGCCATCAGCGGCCAAAAGAACTCACAGACCGACACGTCAAAACTACACGGTTTTTTTGCAGCACTACATCATCCGCCACCAACGGATACTAATGTTGCATCCACAGTAGTCGGTTGACTAGCGCCTGATGGCTGATCAGCCCCCCCTTTCGGCCGGCCCGTGGAACTTGAGGTAAAGATGATATAGGCCACGTGATCCGGCTTCGGGCCAGTAACCACCACAGCTGCGTGATCAGTCGGCAGCGGCGCATCGTACAGCAGGACGTCGCGCTGACCAGCAAAGGTGGGTATATATCGCAGCAATGCGGAAGCGATAGCGGTAAAGCTGCAGCCATCCACCAGCATGTGATGATAGCGCTGATACCAGAACCAGCGATTATCTGCCAAACGCATCAGCATATGGCGGCACAGCCGTTTGCCATTCACAGCGTGCGTAACTCATCGTAAAGGTCAATATCCATCAGCCCCTGCGCAGCAGCCTTAGCGTCCGGTGAATACGCCAGATCGACAAATTCCGGTTCACGCACCGTCAACCGCTCATCCAGCCACTATACTGGCACACCGTCGCGTTAATCAAAGCACAGCCGCAGCCTATCCACTTCGTTGAGACCTAATCCGATATCCTGCAACAGCCGGGCTGAGTCGATAGGTCCGTTAAATTTAACATAATATGCAACAATATAGGCGTTACAGTGCGGGGAAATTTGTCGGCCATCCAGATGCCTGGCTGAGCTGCAACCAGCGGCATTTGGCTGACAATTAGCCCAGGGGTAGACATGGGGGGGTATGACACGATATTGCTGCTCCCTTTATTGCTTGATACCGATTATGCGCTAGGCAGTAATACTGGCTGAATATCCTGCCAATGCCGTTCCAACCACTCGGCACACTCGGTGCGCGCCGCTGGCCCGAATGCTACCGTCTAGTGAGCAGAGATCGCACATAAATCCGGCCATAAATTGTTGTCCGTTATGTAGCACTAGGCTACGTTGCTGTGGTTCATCGAATGGATTCAGGTTTTCTATTATGCCCACCTTGTGTTGATGAAAGAGCTAGCTCCGACTACACGGGACTGCTGGTAGCAAAGGATACGGGGCCCACACCGCCTGTAATACGTCAGTTAGACCACCGCGCCAACACAGCGCATCGTGTCCTCCTTCTTCTACTACCTGGTAATGCACCTAATGCCCGGCATGGCTCAACAGCGTCGCCATTTGGCCACTGACTCGGTACACAGTGTTTCATGCAAGCTAGCTTCCATAAACACTTTCAGCGCACTGGAATGAACTAAACCATATTTTTCCACCTGTTGTATCAACCAACCAGCATCGTCCTACAATGAACCGGACTGGCTGATCACCGCGCCAAAGCGCTATGGCCAACGCAACCCGGCATACAGGGAAGACACAGCCCACCGAAGCTCTGCCCCGCGACTACTGTGCTGGCGGGGCTGTCGCTGTATGACGCCCACTTGGCCACCTGCGGCATCAGTTTTTCCTGCACTGCCAACCAGAAATCTTCTTTGCAGGTCAGTTCGCGCATACGCTGCTTCAGATCGATAACGTCGATCAGCACATATACTGTTTCGGCAGCGCGCCCCCGCGTGTCAGTTGCATCAGCGGTTCCCACACCGGCATCTGCTGCGCCCAGAATTGACTATCGAGCAGAATAGCCAGTGGGCATTCGGTAGGTTGGCTGGCTATTGCTGGTGGTATAGATCCAGACGTTACAGCTGTTGCCCAGACGCTTACTGCGCCAGGTATGACGTTGCAGACGCGCTGGCGGTGCTAGCGTACAATGCCCGCCGGTGATCTCATAACTTATCGAATGCGTGCCGTGCCGGCTACGGCGGCGCTTCCGGCAGATGCAGGCCGGAGAGAAAGTGGCCACTAGTACCCGACCAAGCACGGTGAGGATTGAGTAGATCATGCGTGGCGCTGGCAAATACCTGATACCACTAGTGGCGCATGTTGTGCATGTTGCCGTGGGCGTCATTGCTGCTGAGCTCTGGCAGACACTCATCAAAGAGCAGGGAATAAAACAGTAACTACCACGCCAGTCACCGTTCATCTCTGTCTGCCAATACCAGACGTCGGTACCATTTAGATGTTGTAAGATCTGTTGTGGATTAGGCTAATGATAGTCAGGCAGTTAATGTGCGCCCATACCCGCTGGCAGTTGGAAGTTAACTCGCATCCCTGGGGATCACGCCAGAAAAACGTAACGTAACTCGCCATAGGCCATTATCCGCTGGTTTCATCCACTGGGTGCTGCGACGAACCACTTGCAATCACCAGCCCGTGCTACCGGCACGGGGGCTGGTCAATAATTTGCTTCTATATTCACAATGCCTATCCGTTTTGTCGTTGGCGGTTCAGATAAACATTGGTCTTATCCATAACGATAGGAGAACTAGCCTAGACACAATGTAATACAATAAGAAGAATAATATTGATACTTATTTGCATTTACAATAGTGTATTAACCTTGGAAACCGTGCAGAAATTGCACAATGGCGAGGGATACTAGATACACAAGGTTATATCCCCTGCCGTAGCTGATTTCTTAATGCCTTAATCACGCAAAAAATACAACTACTCTTCCCGCTTCGCGCGGGTTATAGCAGCAAAGTAGGATACACTAACGAATAGCACATTATCTCGTTATTCTTTAGCCACTATTATTGGGTTAGGGCTAACATCAGCGATGGCCAACGCCACGTAGCATACAGACACCACCACCGAAGAAAACACCGGTTCAGCCGATAAAAAACTACGAGCGGAAGACACCATCGTGGTGACCGCTGCCAGGCAGAACTTGTAGGCACCATGGGTTTCCACCATCACCGCCGAAGACATCAAAAAACGCCCGCCGGCGCATGATATCAACGAAGTTATCCGCACTATGCCAGGAGTTAACCTGACGAGCAATGCCACTAGTGGCCAAGGTGGCAACAACCGCCAGGTCGATATTCGCAGCATGGGGCCAGAAAATACCTTGATCCTGATCGATGGCAGACCCAACCTCTAGCCGCAACTCGGTGCGTCAAGGATGGCGCGGAGAGCGTGATACACGTGGTGTGATACCTCCCGGGTGCCGCCTGAAATAATCGAACGCATTTATGTGCTGAACGGCCCCGCAGCAGCGTGTTATGGCAGTGGTACTGCTGGCGACGTGATTAATATCATCACCAAGAAGATCAGCAACGCATTACACGGTACGCTGAACGGCTATTTTAACCTACCCTAGCATAAGCAGGAAGGTGCCGCTAAGCGCACCGACTTCAGCCTGTCTGGCCCATTGAGTGATCAATTGAGTTTCCGTCTGTTTGTCGGCTATAGCAAAAGGCAGGCTGATACAGGGGGTATCAATACATCCTATAATAGGCATATTTGAACTCCAGCGATTGCAAATGGGCGAAGTCCTAGTGAAGCAGTGCATCAATGTTTTTATTGATGACGCCTTCGTGCCCAGCGAGAATGCTATTATTGATATGGGTAGGTACACGTTCAGATTTATAGCCAGGGCAATTTATATACCGGGTATACCCAGAACACCAACACTATTGTGCTGGTGCAAAGTAACTACGGTAAAGAGACTAACCGCATTTATCGCGAAAACTACGGTTTGAACTACCACGGTGCACAATAGCGTCAGCACTAATAACTATGTGCAATTTGAGCGCACCTGCAATAACCGCCTGAACGAAGGGTTGGCCGGCGGCCCTGAGGGCATCTTTAATCTCAAGGATCCTGGTTTCAGGATCACCAAACTGGACAATTTCCTGGCACACAGCGAAGTAAATATGCCACTTGAACTCGGCGTAACACAAACCGCTACTCTGGGTGCCGAATGGAACCAGCAGCACATGCTACCAGCAGCACATGCTAAAAGCGGAAACTAGCGTCAATAAGGAGCTTGAGCTGGAATTCCATAACGCTGGCTGGCGTAACCTATTTCCGCAACGACTATTACGAAAAAATCGAAGCGGGTAGGACCAGGATCGCCACCAGCAGCTCCGGTACAGCAATTTATCAGTGGGAAAACGTGCCGAAAGTGGTAGTCTAAGGTCTGGAAGGTATGATGAACATACCTGTTAGCAAGAGCGTCTCCCGGAGCAACAACGCTACCTACATGATCGAAAACCAGAATAGTGACCCACCCGCGGCGGGAGCTAAGACTCTGTTAGAGAGTGACTTTATTTAGCCATTGTAGCTCGCTATACTTCTGTGTGTGCACATACCTCGACCAGCAAAACTCCACTTCCAGATTGATGATGGCTGGGGGCCAGTTACTTTCTCGCTAAACACGGCAACATCGTCCCCGAATAGACCAAACTGGTTGTCGAGCGGATGCTTGCCTGCGGGAGGATGCCATGGGCGTTCGCCTGTATTGTTGCGCTTCTACCCACTGTTCTCACATCAAATCAGCCATATTCCCCGTCACGCCATTTTAAGATGGTCAGGCATTACGGCCAACCGCAAACGCGGTGAGTTATTGCCTAAGGTCTATACCGCTCTGGGGATTGAAGTGAAGGCAAAACCACAGAAACCGGGCTTTACGTTGCTGATGAAGAAATTTACCAATGTGGATCCGTACCAGCGCGTGTTATGTGGAAGCAGGATGGTATTACTAAAGAGCGCAGAGGCCGGTATCCGGGCAGAAGAATTATTGGCGCGACGTCGGCAGGAGTTCAAAATAGAACGATGGTTGCGCAACAGGCGGCACAGGAAAGCTATGCCTGAAATTTGGTACAGATATCAAAATGGTGGTTATTTTAACCAATCGTCAAACTCGTGCTGCTTGAGCTGATGAAGCTCATGATCCTATCACCCTCTTTTGACCCTGACATAAAGGAAAAAAAACGGATCTAAGTTCCTAACTATGAACGTTCTTCTGCCATCGTTTATGACCAAAAGTGCACAGGGTATCTTTATCTGGTAATACCTTCAATGAGGAGGATGATAGGGTATGCTGCTATTTGAGATTTTCCTGTAGATGCCGTTACTATTTTTTGTCCTCGCTGCCATAAAGATAATGTTTAGCGAAATGGCCTTAGCTCTATTGCTGCCCGTCCTCCAGCTTTCCTACATCGATGAAACCCGAAAGCGCGGCGTTATGTTAGTATGGCTTTCAACGGCATGGGGTGCGCGATTGTCAAGAAGGCTTAAGATTGTCTCCCCCATTATGGCCATTGAGAGAGCTTTAGGCCATGGTACACCAGTACGCCAGGGCGATAATCGCAGCACGAAGGTTGAACGCATTAAGTTCCCTCGTACTGAACATTGCACTCGGTGGTGGCCTACTGGTCGATCGTATCGCCAAAATCAGGACCTCGGGAGTATCCAGCAAAACCTACCCTGTAGGCCATCATCGTCACCCAGCAGCGTGCCTGGCTTAGTGTGCTTTCATTGATGCTAAATATTAACCCGCCCTAAAAGAGCTAATCTGCACTCTCATCACCAACATCGCTCTGCCAGTAAAATCGCTAGTGTTTACCGTACTGTTAGCATTTTTAATCAGTACAAACTCAAACTGGCTGCTGCCGATACCCTTGACCGGTTGCGTATGTACTGAATCCCCCCCGGTTTCACCAACTGGCCATTCTCGAATATCTGTACACCAAGATTGTCATTGGAGGTTTTAATCGCATCATTGGAGAATATGGCTCTATCAGCCGAAAGCGTAATAGTGATAGACATTGATACCGGGTTCGTACAGTTATAAGGGACATCCGCCTGCCTTCTGAACTGGCTGTCAGAACTATCGCTGATCAGTGACCATCTGTTGACACGGCCAAAATCAACATCAATATCGCGGCCATTGTTGATTTCGCAGCTTTCCGAGGTAAAGATGGCGTCATTATCGGCTACAATATTCTAAGTAAAGTATTGTGGATCTATCGGTCCGCCGGTTGTAGTGGCGTATTTATGCAACTTCAGGATAGCCAGCGTTTCTCCTTTGCTGATTTTTACCATCTTGCCGGGGTCCTCTTTCATCATATAAAACACCTGTATCGGGACAATATTGCCATCGCCCCCTTTCGGCAGGGTAAGAACGTTTACCTCCGGTAGCGAGAAGCTGTATTTTCCGCCTTTAATATAGGCCCCGGTTTCAAATTCGGGAGGTATGGTGGTAGACGAGGCATGGTCCTGGGTATGCATATAGTCGTTGTAGTAACGCTGAATATCGTTTTTACATTCGTAATACTTCCCAATATCAATAATCACTTGTTCACCAGGCGTAACAGTTCGGCTTATTGGCACGATAACCGATTAATCTCCCCCATTGAGGATTTCCCCAGTCTGCTTATTGTGGCAGGTATATACCGATATATTAAAGCTGAAAAAGAATAATAAAGCAGCAGTAGCAAGAAGTCCGGGGATAATAGGTGTCGTTAATCGGATAAATCGCATCGGTTTTCCATCACTCATAGCTCGTTCTGAAATTAATGACCGCCTAAGCTCCCCGGCGTTAGGTGTTACCGAAGTGGCACAGCGTAATGGGTCAGTTGCGCGTTTCACGGGGTAAAACTCAAGGGCCTACGCCCCCCTGGCGGGCATAGCGACTATAATCGTCCAGAACACACAGAACGATGCCGGATACACCGTTGAATTACATCAGTTTCAGTTGTTGCAGGTTGCTATTGCCAATAAAACTTAATGCCTATCCCTATTGCCGCCAGTTTGGACACAGACAACGCACAACAACTGCATCACACAGGGAAACCCATGAGGATAGTGAGCACTGCCGCCCACCAGGGCCGAAATAGCAAATAAACTGGCCTACCCATAGGCGATTCTGCGGGCTTTATCCCACCATTGTGCAGTGACGCAGGTAAGGCTGAAAGGCGACTAGCGTGCTGCGAACGCCAACGTGTTTCCGGTTCGACAGGGGGTGGCACCTATGTCTAATTCCTGACGTGCTGATTTTAGGCTAACATGCCAGGCCTGCGCTTTCACCTGGTATAGCAGCACGGCAATCGTACCTGACCTGACGATGTATCGCCTGTGACAGACTTCCTGATGCCCAGTTCCTGCTATTATTCTCTCTTCCAGAATGGCACCGTTGGCTGGTGCCCACATCCCATCTGTGTTGCCCTTTAACTATCCGCCAGCCTCAGCCTGTGTTTCTACTTAGCCTGGCAGGTTATCTTTCACGTTACAGGTAGCTGCGTTGCAGTTAAATATCAGCTTTGGACGTCCGCCAAAATAGTTGATATAGGTGAGCACCAGACTACTGCTGAGGTCTTTCGTACTCAGGTTAAGCAGCGCTGAACTCTATGGAGCAATCATCATCGGATTAAAGCTAGCGATATCTTCACTGCTCTGAGCAGTTTGTGCCGCGACAATTGTGACGAAGTAGGATGTTGGGTTGGCTATGCGATACTTATCACCTTCCCGCATCAGCATCAGCCAGCTTTTGCTGCCAAAGGCCACTATAACCATTCTTCTAGCCCGCTTGTAGTTTAGCTGGTCTGAAGAACAGCTTGATGCGGGTCTGTAGTGCAATTTGCAGCATATTAGGTTTGGGTTTTTCACTGCGTGGTGTAATTTTACGCAAATTGAAGTAAAACAGGGATTCGTGATCTTGTGGCAGCTCATTCACCGCTGGGGTAGCAGCTTAGATTTTTACCTGGTTTTTCCCTGGCCCCATACGTTGCAGGGGGTGCCATCAGGAATGACTCAATTTTATTCCCTTTGTCATCTTCAATCCATCCCTGCGTCAGGTAGGGCAGTTCTCCATTCTGATTACTAAGATTAAGGCTAATAGAGTGATTTTCGCTACCGAAAATTATGCGGGTACGATCGAGAGCAGTGGCAATGGCCGCGCTGGCTTGTTGTACGCCCGTAAGCGGGGTAGCAGTCGCCATGGCAGATGCCATCAAAATTTTTATCACTGTTTTGCTCAATTTATCACCTCGTTAGCTTTTACCAGGGAAAGGAGCTTAACCCGGTGCACGTCATCTTTTATTTGGCCGACACTTACAGACTATTCTCTTTTTCCGCAGCAGCATCTGCTGCCACGTTACTTCGGACTGCGTTGCACGGCAGCAGCAGGTTGCTGGTCAACGGCGGTAACCGTTCGGGCAGAGAAATGGCACACTGCGTTTTGCCATTCCAAAGTAAGTGCATTATTATCTCTCCTGGTTTAATACCATTTATCCACAAACTACCATTATCGTTAACAATCCCGGTTTAGTAGCGTTTTTTGTTCGCCACGGTGGCACTAAAAAAGGGGGACGGATTCATCGGTTAGCCTGATGGTAGCCATCGACTTTTCTCCAGAAATCACGCCAAAGCGGCGGTAACCAGCGGCACCTTCAGTGAGCGTGTTCTGCACCACTGAATGCGTGGCATCAACATTATCTGGCAGAGCATTGATATCCACCGAGAGGCTATTGCGATAATAACTTGTTCACGTCACTGCTAACCGCTTTACCAAAGCGGTTGTTGTGGCTAATAACGCCATAAGCCACGTATCGGGACATCGTTGACTCCATCGGTATCCACCCATTATTCGAGTACCTCCCAACGCATTAATCCGATGCATTACGTAACCCTGCAGCGTTGCAGTGATCCCCCCTGTAAACCAAGCCCTATCGAGGGGTGCTGTCCGCTCTTGTAGCAGGCATTCGCGATCAACTATGCCATATCACAGTTATAGGTAAAGTAGCTGCTGGCCGTTCCACGCCCCTGTTGTGCGACACCACTCTTGGTGTTGTACGAGAGTTGTTATCTCGTCAATACGAGATCAGAATAGCCCACCATATTGCTGCTACCGCTGCGGTTGTAGTGTCCGTCATAGGTCAGGCTACCGGTAAGTTGCCCCACGGCAAGCTCAGGCTGAGTAACAGGCTATCATCAATATGGTTGTTATAAAGGTTGCGATAGGCCAAAAGGTTGATACTGACATTACTCACACGTCCAACATTGAAATAGCGAGATAAGGACAGATTATAGCTATCGTTAGCCGGAATATCTTAGTAAATCCGATGGCTATAGTTGGTATAGGAACTGATGCCCATATCCAGGAGCTGCTTATTAAGGGTGACATTGTAAATTTCTTTACTGCTACCGTGGTTATTACCATGATAGCGTGTATCGAGATACTGCACCATGCTTAGATAATTGCGATCAGGGAAACGATAGTCGGCAATAGTCACCTAGCTGTCCATACCCGTCAAACCGTTTTGAATAGCTCAGGTGGAATGCACGGCCACTCAGCATGCCCTGTTGTGGCAGGGTGCCACGCGAACAGGTCATCATGTCAAACGACAGCGCGCCGAGCAACAATAAGTCGCGTCAAAACCCACACAGCCGCAGTATTATATATATTCTGCTGCCAGTATAGCCCCACCGTACAGTGACTAACTGTTATTGAGCTCCCCAAGAGAACCGGCTGATCGATTTTTCTGCTGTCTTTAACGTCCAGAAAATCAGTATTGAACTTGATTGTCTGTACAGACTACGCCGGATTATTAACTAATGTAACTAAAGCCAGTAACGATGAAAGGGGGCGTACAGCAAAATAGCGATAGACATTCATTATTAATAGCCCAACTTGGATTGAATAATGCCAGCGTAGGAGCTGGCAAGCAACGTATGGAGATGGCTGACCAGGCACAGCATGTATTCAAGATTTACATTACTAGGTTGCAGTTTGCTAATGGCTAAAGGCTGACCGGGATCGGCAAGATTGCTATTGGTATCAGCAAGTTGTAGTCCTACAGTTCTGCTCTATGTAGCCTGTAAACAAGCTGTCATTTGTGATCTAGCCTCGAAAGCTGCACTGAACTTGGATAGCCTATGCTGACCCGGCTTTAGCATGGTCAGAACACAGTTGCAGATATCAGCATAGTAAAAAGCAGAATTTATGACCTACTTCCACCGCTTTTCCCTCTCCGTTGATAACTGCAAATATCAGTAAATCAGGCGTGCAGCCGCGCCTATCACGATGTTGTTGGATTTACTGGTAGGCGAGAGGAGAGTGAAGTTAGCAACCGAAGAGAAATTACTAGGTACTATAGCCACCTTCTCAGAATCACCTTGCAAGGTATGCATCGTAAGAGAGCGTGTTGTTACCATTATGAATAGAGGTTGGCTGTGTTGAGCTACCCAGACTGACAGATGCGCCATCGCCGTTAGTGATAACCAGCATTGCTCCAGATACCTGGCCAACTAACGCCAGGTTTGTCGGCTATGCTTTAGACGTGGCGCCGGTAAAGGTGGCGGTAACGGTTTTATTCGTCAATGAAGAAACATCGCACTTTTACAGCTTAATAGAGAAAGGACGCGGAGTTGACTTACCGGCTTTCTTCAACGCTGAATTCAACGCTGAATTTGATATCTGGCCCATATTAACAGTCTGGTTCGCTGTTTCAACGGTGATAGAGCGATGTGAATCAATAACAGAGCCTTTAAAGGTCTCACCGTACCCTGACCCTAGCTACCAGGAGCAGGAGCTGGATCAGCAGCAGAAGCAGCACTGCCGGATAATACGAAACCCAATACTATAGTAACTACAGCAGATGAGTGATTATTCAATTTCATTAAATTTTTCCTCTTGATAAAATACATTGATGCAATATACTGAAAATGAGACGAGCTTCTGCTGTTCCAGCAAAATAGTGGATGAACATCTCATGAAAATTCGTATATAAAGCTGCACATTATGAGTAGAATTTTAAAATTTAAAGAAACCCATTTATTAACAAATAAGTATTAATATATCTACATATCTACATATCTACATAAGTCTGAAAAATAATATTAATGCGGAGAGACCCCCCGCAAAATTAATTTGGTTATTATTAACCTTAACTCTTATCGTGCCTTTCGAAGTATAAGTAGTATTCTAAACAAAAAATAAATCAACAAGGCTAATAAAGAGAAATGAAATAGTTAATTACTATCAATCAGTAAAATTTTATATTAATATATCGCTATTTGAGGGTTTCCTGTGGCGACCAGTCAGTACCGATGTAAAATTTCCCCAAATGCCAATGTAAATCAGATGGCCCTGCTGCAAAACCTAGGGGCGTCGGATAAGTACAGCCTATTGTCGCCAGACTTGCGCCCTTATAATAAACTTAGGCCTGCCTACTGCGCAGCCAGGTTCACGCCGCATGTATACTTCGGGCGCGGGATCGACATAAATTGGCTATCGGTATAGCGGGAGGTATTCAACCAGCGCCCTCTCTTCCAGATCGTTAATCTCATGGAGACTGTCGATTGCTCTGGCACGCACTTTATCGCTACCATTCCGATTATTCGTAGGCGTAAGACACTTGGCGAAGCCGCCATCAGGGAAATTTTCGACATCACCCAACAACACTGGAACGAGCAGGCTCAACATATGGTCTGATAAGGGCTTAACCTATTTGCTGTAGGCGGTGTGGTCTGACAAACATTGGATACACCTAAAATAACGAAAGTTTTGTTCAATCTGCATTCTGCTACTATACAATTTTATAATCTGCTTCAGTGAAAACTCCGTTGTATTTGTAAATGTTAGCCACGGTGATTTTCCTGCACAGCATGCTTTTTTAGTCACCACTGCACGTGCTGCTTTGTCCTTCGCACGCTTAAAATTTTGCCCCTTTAGTTTGCTTTTATAAAGATGAAAATAATCTTCATGCCGCATTTTTATCTCTTCCCAGAAGACATTGCCCGAGATAAGACGGCGTAAGCGAGGCTTTACTATTCATATCTTTTACCTTTTACCATTCACCATTAATGCAGTGGTACTGTGCTCCCAGAACCCGGTAGACAAAGATCCATCCCCGGGAACGGATCAGCCGTAACCCGTGTCCCTGAAAACCAGCATCGGTAATAATGATAACTTCGGTCTTCGGGATGAAACACTTTGCGAGTATATCAAGAAAATGTTCATGCACACTCAGGCTACCTCACTGTAATGAGGATGCAACACAACTTATTAAGAAAGGTAACGAGCGACTATCATAGGCCAGGCTAGCCATCATAAGCTGAAAATTAGCAGAGTGATAACCACTCCAGTCGATCAGACTTATCACCCTGGACATATTATGGGTAATATGCTGTGTAATTTTTGAAAAATACAATCCATTTTATCGTGTAAATGTTGATTACCTAATAGCCTATCAACGCGCTTAATTTTATGTTTAACGCTGGCATATCCAGGTAAATAACGGCCAATACTGTAAGGGTGAGAGAAGCACCATTAATTACTGCATTCGTAGCGTCGATGAGTACCAGTTGGCGATAACAGTGCAGGGATGCAAGTATATTCTTAAAAAATTTCTAGCGTAATTAATGTGCAAGCATAGGGATATCTCGTTGAATTGGTTGCACAGTCGATAAGATCATAAATTTCCGTGTCTGTCACATTTTCTGGAGATCCATCAGGGGTTGCCTCCCATTACAATTATAATATCTTGAAAAAACAATAATCATAAATTAAGTATGATTATTTTCTTTGATCGGATTATAATTTTTGTATTTTTATATCTCTTTAGTGTGATGTTTTAATTTACGGCCATTTTTGTTTTTTCAATATTAATTAGTAAGTTACGTTGTAAAATTAAAACATATTTACATAAAACATAGAATTTTATATATATTTCATCATTGATTGGCAGAGATTTAGTTTAGGGTAATAAAATTCTCTTACTCCGTCATAGTCTTTGCCTATATGACACACTTGATAAGGATGTATAACAAAATAAGTAACTCTAAATCTGGGCTTTCTGTTTGGTAGGTTGTGATTATCTGGATCGCCTACATGACCCAGATGACTGTTTTCGATACCCTCAGGATAGCGTCTATAGTGACTGAAGGACGTGTGCCAATGGCCTATCTTCTTGCTCTAATAGCTGTTCTGCTTACTGTGCTAAACCATGGTCGCCTGGTGAAATTGTACCCTGATGCAGGTTCTGCCTATTCCTATGCCAAAAACACCTGCGGTAATCAGGTAGGTATGCTTATTGGCTGGGCGTCATTGCTCGATTATATTCTTCTCCCCATGATTAATTCCCTGCTATCAGGAATATATTTAAGGTCATTGTTCCTACAAATCTCACCATGAACTTTTATTTTTTTCCTTCATCCTGCTAGTAACATTCATCAACTGAAGAAATATTAAGATGCTGGCTAACTTGAACTTCATCCTTGTCGGATTACCCGTATTCTTGATGAGGGTATTTATCTATCTCGTTATATGTAGGGTAAGTCATAAACTAGGCTACAGCCATGTCTGGATATTAGCACTATTATTTAAAGGAAATACGCATATCCTTTCAATGATAAGTGGGGTATCTATTTTATGTTTCTCATTCCTAGGTTTTAATGCGGTAACCACTTTATACGGTGAAACATGAAATGCAAAAGTCGCCATTCCAAAAGCGATATTCATTACAACATTAAGTGGTGTATTTATTTTCTTTGTGGTCGCCTGGTTTACACAATTATATTATTCTAGATAACTCTCACTTCAAAAATCCGACTGAAGATATTCCTGAAATTATATTTCATGTGGGCGGCTATTTCTTCCAGTATGTTTTCCTGGTGGCTATTTTAGTTAATACCTTTGCCGCGGCACTGGCATGGTATCCTATGCCAGTGCCGCGCGGTTGTTAAATATCATGGGGCGTGACAAAATTTTTCCTAAAAGATTCTTTAGATATAAAAGTCAGGAAACTCATAGCCCGCTTTACTGCATTCTTTTTGTTGACTGAATATCTATGACCGCTGTCTTCTTTAATCTGGATACTACTTTCTCTTCAATTAGCTTTGGTGCTCTTGTTGCATTCATCTCTGTAAATATCTCTGTATTAATACAGTTTTCCATTGTTAAAAAACAAGTTAATTCTCCTCATGAAATTATTGATAATATTATCATGTTGGTAATGGGACTATTGTCGGTAGGAGTGATGTAGTTCAATTTAGATAAAGATGCAATGGTATTTGTCTTGACATAGGCGGCGTTTGGCCTAGCTTATCTGATCTATTGAAAACTGACGAATAAAGTGGTGATTCTTTCCGATAATTAATCCTGTAGATAGCGAGTATTTGTGCCATCAGTCTGTTTTCCTGAGAGGCTATGTTTAATCAATTGAGTATTTAAAATGTATGCTAAAAAACCATTAAGAAGCCAGTTATAACAAATGACACAATTTACACACAAACCAAAAATGATACGATTGACGATGACTGAAATTGGGTGCGTAATAAAAAACAAACTGAAAATCCAGACCCTGGAAATCCCGCTAATTACTACGAGTCAACACTTTCTTCATGGGAAACCTTCCCTGCTCTTGAAGGCGACAGGGAGTGTGAACTGGTAGTGATTGGAGGAGAGATGTTAGGTGCTTCCGCAGCACTCTATCTTTCAGAGTCCGATGTGGAAACAGTGTTGCTTGAAAAAGACCGTATCGGTTCTGCCGCCTCAGGCCGCAATGGTGGCCAGCTTACCCCAGGCCTTCAGGCCTTGCGCGCTGGGAATCTGGATTTATGATTGAATATTTGAGCTATGAGGATGCACAAAGACTATGGACATTTATCTCAAGCGAGTCCATGTCATTGATTGATGAAATTACGTCTCAGTATGCATTAAATATCGATCGCGGAAGAGGTCACCTGACAGCCGCTATTTACCCTGGTCACCTAAATTCACTCGTGAAAGAGGCAGACGCCCGGAAATTCCTTAGGGATGAAAGCGTCTCTATCTTGGGTACTTATGAAATCAAGGACCATATCACATCTGATATTTATCATGGTGGTGTTTTAGACATGCTTGGGGGCAAGTGCATCATTCCTTAGCGCTTGCGCGTGGTATGATCTACGGCTTTATTGCCAACGGTAGCACCATTTATGAACAAAATGAAGAGATTCCGTTTTGAAGAAACAGAAAACGACGTCAGAGTGCATACTGTGTAAGGAACCCTACTCGCCATCCGTGGTGTGGTTATGGCCGTTCACAGTGCGACACACACACCGCTGGAACAGGACAGTTCGACCACTATATCTTTTTCTATACCTACGTAGGCACAACTAGCCCGGTAGTAGGAGGAATACGGACATTATTACCTACTGGCAAAACAGTCTATGATACTTAATTTCAGATAGACTATTATCGCCTGGTAAGGAACGAACAACTTCTCTTCGGAGGATAGGGTACAAGGACGCGCTGGGAGAACGAAAAAACTGTTGATTACCTGACTTCTCGTCTACGTACTGTTTTCCCGGAATGTGAGGACTTGGAGTTAGAGTTTGCCTGGAGTGGAACGACTGACCTGACGTTAAATAGAGCGACACAGATTCACGAAAACTAGGGAAATATGCCCCTATATATGTCGTCCATGGATGGAGTGGACATGGGATTGCCCAAATTATTCGGATCGGGAAAGCCATGCACGATAACTTGCTCTGTGTAAACGATGATTTCACTATGCTTACCACGATCAAACACTGTTCACTGATCATAGGTCGACAGCTTGCGCCTATTGCTGTTCTTATTGCAAAAACTATGATGGAGCTGTGGTCAAAGCTGTCCCCTAGAAAAATGGTGTCATTTTAATATGCTCGTATTAAGTTTAGTTACGACAGAGTAAAAAATTTTCCTGCAGCTGTCACTGTGGCTTAGCTTTCTTCAAACTACAATAGTGTTGGTTGCCTTGGTTTCCTCAGACATTTGTTTGCCAACCCCTTGGTAATCCACTCAATTACCGCTGTTTACCGTAACCCGAATTATTTTTGGTAGCACGGCTTAAATTGTAGTTTGGAAGATCACACCATTAGCTTTACCAGTATATTGTCCCAACTGGTTAAAGTTCAGATAGCGGTAAGTATCCGCCGCAGTTTTATCAACCTGCCCCATAAGGGACTGATACTCGTCCGGCGTCGGCAGGCGGCCCAGCAGTGAAGCAACCGCCGCCAGCTCTGCGGAGGCCAGGTAGACATTCGCGCCGGTACCTAGACGGTTGGGAAAATTATGGGTTGAGGTAGAAACTACCGTCGCGCCGTCCGCCACGCGCGCCTGGTTACCCATACACAGTGAACAGCCCGGTATCTCAATGCGTGCACCACTCTTACTAAATATGCTGTAGTAACCTTCTTCGGTCAGTTGAGCCGCATCCATTTTAGTGGGTGGGGCCACCCACAATCGGGTGGGCAACGGGCCTTTGTGCTGATCCAGCAGCTTACCGGCTGCGCGGAAGTGGCCGATGTTGGTCATACAAAAACCAATGAATACTTCATCGATCTTGCTGTTGGCCACGTCAGATAGCAGGCGCGCATCGTCTGGATCGTGTTGGGTACGCACAGAATAGGTTGCGTGATCTCCGCCAGATCGATGTCGATCACCGCAGCATACTCAGCATCTACATCGCTAGCCAGAAGCTGTGTGGAGCCGCCAGCCATTTTTCCATGCGTTGAATACAGCGCTCCAGAGTCCGGCGGTCACTATAGCCTTCGGAGATCATCCATTTTAACAGCATGATGTTGGAATTATAGTACTCTTCGATCGGTGCCTTATCCAGTTTGATGGTGCAAGCAGCGGCTGAACGCTCAGCAAAAGCATCAGTCAACTCAAATGCTTGCTCGACCTTTAAGTCCGGCAAACTTTCGATCTCCAGGATACGGCCAGATAAGATGTTCTTCTTGCCCTTCTTCTCAACGGTCAGTAGACCCTGTTTGATCGCGTAATAAAGAATGGCGTGCACCAGATCGCGCAGGGTGATGCCTAGCTGCATTTTACCTTTAAAACGCACCAATACCGACTCAGGCATGTCCAGCGGCATAACGCCCGTTGCTGCGGCAAACGCCACCAGGCCAGAACCGGCCGGAAAAGAAATACCGATCGGGAAATGGGTATGGGAATCACCACCGGTGCCAACGGTATCCGGCAACAGCATGCGGTTAAGCCAAGAGTGAATAATGATGCCATCCCCTGGACGCAGCGAAACGCCGCCACGGTTCATGATAAAGTCCGGCAACGTGTGGTGCGTGGTCACATCGACTGGTTTCGGATAGGCGGCAGTGTGACAGAACGACTGTATCACCAGATCAGCAGAAAATCCCATACAGGCCAGATCTTTCAGTTCGTCGCGAGTCACCTGGCCAGTAGTGTCTTGAGAGCCCACGGAGGTCATCTTAGGTTCGCAGTATTCGCCTGGGCGAATACCGGCAACGCCACAGACGGCGCAGCCAACCATTTTTTGCGCCAACGAGAAGCCTTTGCTGCTAACTGCAACCGGCTTAGCGATGCGGAATACATCGCTGTGCGGCAAGCCCAGCGCTTCACGTGCCTTGGTCGTCAAGCCACGATCAATAATCAATGGTATACGGCCACCAGCGCGCACTTCATCCAGCAGCGCGTCGGTTTTCAGTTTAAAGCTGGCGATCAACTCGCCGGTTTCGTGGTTGCGCACTTCGCCTTTGTAGGGGTAAACGTCAATCACATCGCCCATATTCAGCTCAGAGACGTCCACTTCGATTGGTAGTGCGCCAGCATCTTCCATCGTGTTGAATAAGATTGGCGCAATCTTGCCGCCCAGCACCACACCGCCACCACGCTTGTTTGGCACGTATGGAATGTCGTCACCTATAAACCATAGCACAGAGTTAGTAGCAGACTTACGGTAAGAACCCGTACCAACCACGTCGCCAACATAGGCTAGCGGGAAGCCTTTCTGGTTCAACAATTCGACCTATTTGATCGGGCCAACGCTACCCGTCTTATCTGGCACAATGCCCTCACGTTCATTCTTTAGCATCGCCAAAGCATGCAATGGAATATCTGGGCGTGACCAAGCATCCTGCGCTGGCGACAGGTCATCGGTGTTGGTTTCACCGGTGACTTTAAACACCATAACGGTGATCTTTTCCGCCAGTTCAGGGCGCGACAGATACCATACGGCATCGACCCAGGACTGTACCACCTGCTTGACGTGCGGGTTACCTGCTTTGGATTTCTTTTCCACATCGTAGAAATTATCGAAAATCAGCAGTGTATGGGATAATGCTTTGACGGCAATTAGTGCTAGCTTTTTGTTTTCCAACGCATCAATCAGCGGATGAATGTTGTAACCGCCCTGCATGGTACCTAACAGTTCAATGGCTTTCTAAGGGGAAATTAAGGGGGATGCCGCTTAACCTTTGGCGATGGCCGCCAGGAAACCTGCTTTGACATAAGCGGCTTCATCGACTCCTAGTGGAACACGATTAATCAGTAAATCTAACAGTAATTCTACTTCGCCTTGTAGTGGGTTTTTTAATAATTGAACCAACGCGGCCATTTGCGTGGCGTCTAGTAGCTTAGGGGAAATGCCCTCAGCAGCACACTCGGCTACGTGCTTATAGTATTCTTCTAGCACGATGTTCTCTTCGCTATCATTATCATTTATTGTGCCTAGTGGTTTTTAAACCGGGTTTAGTGCGCAGTGATAGTCTTACTCTCTATCCTGATAGCAGCACTGCTGCCGATATTTTAAACTGTAAGGTACATTATCCGGCTCCACTCAGCGAGCACAACAGGATTTAAACCGGTTGTTAATTTGTTCACATAAAAGCAATATTAAATCTTTACTGAATCATTGCACATCGGTAATCAGCCGGAAGAGCACAACATGATATACTTATAATTACAACGAGTATAATGAGTGAAGCAAAGAATTTGGGAGGGCGGACACAAAAAAGCGGCACCTTTCCAGGTCCGCTTATTAACGACTCAAACTAACAAGCATTATTTCTTCTTGGCTTTCGGGTTTGGCAAGTCAGTGATGCTGCCTTCGTAGATCTCTGCCGACAGCCCCACAGATTCGTGCAGGGTCGGGTGAGCGTGAATGGTCAGCGCGATATCTTCTGCGTCACAGCCCATCTCGATAGCCAGACCAATTTCACCCAGTAGTTCGCCGCCGTTAGTGCCGACAATCGCGCCACCAAGGATACGGTGAGTTTCTTTGTCGAAGATCAGTTTAGTCATGCCATCTGCACAATCAGAAGCGATAGCACGGCCAGACGCAGCCCACGGGAAGGTGGCAGTTTCATAGCTGATGCCCTTTTCTTTCGCTTCTTTCTCAGTCAGACCTACCCATGCTACTTCTGGTTTAGTGTAAGCGATTGATGGGATCACCTTCGGGTCGAAGTAGTGCTTCATGCCAGCGATAACTTCTGCGGCAACATGGCCTTCATGCACACCTTTGTGTGCCAGCATCGGCCGGCCAACGATGTCACCGATAGCGAAGATATGCGCTACATTGGTGCGTAGCTGTTTGTCTACGTTGATAAATCCGCGTTCGTCAACGTCAACACCGGCTTTATTGGCATCCAGCAGTTTGCCATTCGGCACACGACCGATGGCCACCAGCACCGCATCGTAACGCTGTGGCTCTGCCGGCGCATTTTTGCCTTCTATAGTGACATAGATACCTTTTTCTTTGGCTTCTACCGCAGTCACTTTAGTTTCCAGCAACAAGTTGAACTGCTTGCTGATGCGTTTGGTAAAGATTTTCACCACATCTTTATCTGCGGCTTGGATAACCTGATCGAACATCTCGACCACGTCGATTTGTGAACCCAGCGCATGGTATACGGTAGCCATTTCCAGGCCGATGATGCCCCCCCCCATAACCAGCAAACGTTGTGGAATGGTTCTCAGCGCCAGTGCATCAGTGGAATCCCACACTCGCAGATCTTCATGGGGAATGAACGGCAATTGAATTGGGCGAGAACCCGCAGCGATGATAGCGTTATCGAAGTTAATGGTTGTTGAACCCTTTTCGCCTTCAACAACCAGGGTATTAGCACCAGTGAACTTGCCCAAGCCGTTGACCACTGTCACTTTGCGGCCTTTGGCCATGCTAGCCAGCCCCTCGGTTAGCTGAGTGATCACCTTTTTTTTCCAAACACGAACTTTATCGATGTCAGTTTTCGACTCACCCAAAATGATGCCGTGTGCGGCCAGCGCCTTGGCTTCTTCGATCACTTTGGCAACATGCAGCAGTGCTTTGGAAGGGATACAGCCCACATTCAGACAAACTCCGCCCAAAGTGGAATAATGTTCAACCAGTACGGTTTCAAGACCTAAGTCAGCGCAACGAAAAGCCGCAGAGTAACCTGCCGGGCCTGCCCCAAGTACAACGACCTGAGTTTTAATTTCAGTACTCATCATGACCTCTTAATTGATTGTTCGGCGGGGCAGACGTCATTATCCCCTTCATCTTTCAAGCTGTAGTGTTGTTGGCTTCAAGCATTTACCCTAGCCACCTGCTTGAGTAAACTGTTTAGGAACACCGAACTCCTCGCCTCACTGCCACTTGAAATCCATTGAGCATATTATTAACCGACCTCATAATGCTCTCCATCTACCAGGACGCTTACACCGCGAGCAGTTTACAGAATTGTTAATACTCTGCAAAGAGTGTTCGAGTGAACCCTGTCTCAACAATTTTGTTTAATTATGCAAAACCCGACAAAACGCTGCTGAAGCGCTAAGGACGCAGCATTATGAACTGCGCCCATTGGTATTGGTCATTACATCACCAGTCGGCGGATGTCAGACAGCATGTTATTGATAATAGTGATGAAACGCGCACCATCGGCACCATCAATCACACGGTGGTCGAAGGAGAGCGATATTGGCATCATTAGGCGCGGTATAAATTCCTTACCATTCCAGATCGGCTCCATTTCGGACTTAGAAACCCCCAGAATAGCCACTTCCGGCGCGTTGACGATCGGTGCGAAGTGAGTTGTCCCGAGACCACCCAGACTGGAGATGGTGAAGCAGCCGCCCTGCATTTCTCCGGCGGTCAACTTACCGTCGCGCGCTTTTTTAGAGATGGCCATCAGTTCACGAGAAAGCTCAGTAATGCCCTTTTTATTCACATCTTTGAACACCGGAACTACCAAGCCATTTGGTGTATCAACCGCCACGCCGATGTTGATGTATTTTTTCAGCGTCAGCTTCTGGCCATCATCGGACAGCGAACTGTTGAAACGTGGCATCTGCTCCAGAGCGGCTGCTACGGCTTTCATGATGAACACTACCGGGGTAAACTTCACCTCCAACTTACGTTTGGCCGCGTCTTCGTTCTGTTGCTTACGGAACACTTCCAGATCGGTAGTATCGGTTTTGTCGAAGTGAGTCACATGCGGGATCATCACCCAGTTGCGGCTCAAATTGGCCCCGGAAATTTTTCGAATACGCCCCATGTCGATTTCTTCAATCTCGCCGAACTTACTGAAGTCCACTTTCGGCCATGGAAGCATACCTGGCAGCCCGGCAGCCCGTGCAGCATCAGCGCGTTGTATCACGTCTTTCACGTAAGCTTGAATGTCTTCACGCAGAATACGGCCTTTACGACCGGAGCCTTTTACTTTCGCCAGGTTGATACCAAATTCACGCGCTAAACGGCGGATTACCGGAGTCGCGTGTACATAAGCGGCGTTTTCGCTGAATTCACCTTTGCTGTCAGTGTGGGTAGTGGGTACAACGGTTTTGGTTTCTTGCTTGGCCGGGGCCGGTGTAACTTCCGCACTCGTCGCAGAAGCGGCAGTGGCTGGTGCTGCGCCCTCCACGGTAAACACCATGATCAAGGAACCGGTTTTCGCCTTGTCGCCAGGTTTGATGCGGATCTCTTTCACCATGCCGGCAAACGGTGCAGGCACTTCCATCGACGCCTTGTCGCCTTCAACGGTGATCAGTGACTGCTCGGCAGCCACTTTGTCACCCACCTTAACCATCACTTCGGTCACTTCAACTTCGTCACCACCGATATCCGGCACTTCAACGTCTTTAGCGGCAGTAGCGGGGGATCGCATCGGTTTTTCTTCTGCTTTCACTACTGGTGCCACCTGCATAGCATCTTCTGCTTCGAAAATCATCATCAGTTTGCCGGTTTCGGTTTTATCGCCAACCGCCACTTTGATCTCTTTCACCACCCCCGCCCGCGGGGATGGCACTTCCATGGAAGCCTTATCGCCTTCCACAGTGATTAGCGATTGTTCAGCTTCAACTTTATCGCCAACCTTCACCATAATCTCGGTGATTTCGACTTCGTCTGTACCGATGTCCGGTACCTTGATTTCGATAGACATTATTCTATACCTCTTATGCCAGACGCGGGTTAACTTTCTCTGGGTTGATATCGAATTTCTTAATCGCATCAGCGACTACGGAGGCGTCAATTTCACCACGTTTAGCCAATTTATCCAAAGCAGCAACCACCACGTAAGATGCATCAACTTCAAAGTGGTGACGTAGGTTTTCACGGCTGTCTGAACGACCAAAGCCATCAGTGCCCAGTACGCGATAATCGCTGGCTGGAACATAAGTTCGAACCTGCTCTGCGAATAGCTTCATATAGTCGGTAGCCGCTACCGCTGGCGCATCATTCATCACCTGAGCGATGTAAGGCACATGTAGCGCTTCAGTGGGGTGTATCATGTTCCAACGCTCGCAGTCCTGCCCATCACGCGCCAATTCGGTGAAGGAGGTGACGCTGTAGATATCGGAACCCACACTGTAATCTTTCGCCAGGATCTGCGCCGCTTCTCGCACATGACGCAAGATAGCACCAGAACCCAACAACTGTACCTTGCCTTTGATGCCTTCCAGGGTCTCCAACTTGTAAATGCCCTTACGGATACCCTCCTCTGCGCCCTGCGGCATTGCCGGCATGGAGTAGTTTTCGTTCAGCGTAGTCAGGTAGTAATAAACGTTTTCCGGCGCATCGCCGTACATGCGTACCAGACCATCATGCATGATCACCGCTACTTCATAAGCATACGCGGGATCGTAAGAAATACAGTTAGGTATAGTCAGAGAATGAATGTGGCTGTGGCCATCTTCGTGTTGCAGACCCTCACCGTTCAGAGTGGTTCGGCCTGAAGTACCACCGATCAGGAAGCCACGCGCATGCTGGTCGCCCGCCGCCCAGCATAGATCACCAATACGCTGGAAACCGAACATTGAATAGTAGATGTAGAACGGGATCATCGGCAGATCGTTAGTACTGTAGGACGTCGCAGCGGCCAACCAGGAAGATGCGGCACCCAGTTCGTTGATCCCTTCCTGCAAGATTTGGCCTTTCTCGCCTTCTTTGTAGTAGGCAACCTGCTCACGGTCTTGCGGAGTGTACTGCTGGCCGTTAGGGCTGTAGATGCCGATCTGACGGAATAGACCTTCTATACCGAAGGTACGCGCTTCGTCGGCGATGATAGGTACCAAGCGATCTTTGATCGACTTGTTCTTCAGCATCACGTTCAAGGCGCGCACGAAGGCGGTGGTAGTGGAGATTTTTTTGCTCTGTTCTTCCAGCAGCGAGCTGAAATCTTCAAGAGCTGGCAATTCCAGCTTCTGGGTAAACTCTGGCAGACGGCTTGGCAGATAGCCTTTCAGTGCCTGACGGCGTTCGTGCAGGTACTGGTACTCTGCGGTGTCTTTTTCGAAGGTGACATACGGCAGTTTCTCGATATCCGCATCAGCAACCGGGACCTTAAAACGATCGCGGAAGTGCTGAACCCCTGCCATGTTCATTTTCTTTACTTGGTGAGCGATGTTTTTACCTTCTGCAGTTTCCCCCATACCGTAACCTTTGATAGTATGAGCCAAGATCACGGTAGGTTTGCCTTGAGTGTCATGCGCTTTTTTCAGTGCAGCAAAGATTTTTTTCGGATCATGACCGCCACGATTTAGCGCCCAGATTTCGTCGTCAGTCATGTCTTTGACCAGTGCGGCAGTTTCCGGGTAACGGCCAAAGAAGTGTTCACGCACGTAAGCACCGTCTTTAGATTTGAAGGTCTGGTAGTCACCATCCAGGGTTTCGTTCATCAGTTGAACCAGTTTACCGTTACCACTGGTGTCTTTACGCAGCAGCTCATCCCAACGCCCACCCCAAATTACTTTCAGGACCTGCCAGCCTGCACCAGCGAAAGCACCTGCTAATTCGTTGATGATCTTGCCATTACCGGTGACTGGGCCATCCAAACGCTGCAAATTGCAGTTGATGACAAACACCAGGTTGTCCAGCTTTTCACGGGGGGCAATGGTGAGAGCACCCTTGGATTCTGGCTCGTCCATCTCGCCATCTCCCAAGAAAGCATAAACAGTTTGTTCTGAGGTATCTTTCAAACCCCGGTTTTCCAAATACTTCAGGAATTTAGCCTGATAGATGGCACAGATTGGCCCCAATCCCATCGATACGGTCGGGAACTGCCAGAATTCCGGCATCAATTTTGGATGCGGATAAGAGGACAACCCCTTGCCGTGAATCTCCTGGCGGAAGTTATTCATTTGTTCTTCAGTCAGGCGGCCTTCAAGGAAGGCACGTGCGTAAACACCCGGCGAGATATGCCCCTGGAAGTAAACCAGGTCGCCACCATCTTTCTCATTGCGTGCACGGAAGAAGTGGTTAAAGCAAACTTCGTAGAAGGTCGCAGAAGATTGGAAAGAGGCCATGTGACCACCGAGTTCCAAATCTTTCTTGGAAGCACGCAGAACCATCATGATAGCGTTCCAGCGGATAGCTGAACGAATACGAAGTTCCAGATCCAGGTTACCTGGGTAAGCTGGTTCATCCTCCACCGCAATGGTGTTAACGTAGTTGTGAGCCGCAGCACCGTCCACCACGTTCACCCCCCTCTTGCGAGCCTCCCCCAATAGCTGCTCGATCAGAAACTCAGCGCGTTCAACACCCTCTTCACGGATGACCGAGTCGATCGCCTGTAGCCAGTCGCGAGTTTCGAACGGATCCACGTCATTGGTTAGACGTTGTGACATGGTGATATTCCTCTATCTAATGGTTTATTTAGAGCCAGTCTTCCGGTATTTTATGACAAAACACCGGAAGACTGGCCCATCATTTGATTGCAGCAAATTCAGCCAAGTACCTCGAACTAACTCTCCGCATAGCCTACCCTGAAGAGAATAGTTCTGAATCCTTGCATTGCTGGAGATGCCATAGCGATCTTTCGCATCGGGTATGCTCCCGGATAAGATCCAGCAAAACTTCTTCTATTAAACGCCAAGTAGCGGTGCGAAGCTTCACGCGCCTTTTCCTGTTCGCGTGCTACAATCGCCTCAAAAATCCCGGCGCGGTGGCTGCTCACTGTTGCCAACATCTCACGGCTCGAGTAGAACAATTCAAAATTTTTACGTACATTCTGTTCCAGCATCGGCCCCATACAGCGCAGCAGGTGCAGCAACACAACATTATGGGCAGCTTCAGTCACGGCGATTTGATACTGCATAACGGCCATCGAGATCACCGCTTTTCTGAGTTTGTTGAATCACAATGTGTCAATCGCGGATGCGCGCCAGATCTTCATCAGTACCGCGCAGAGCGACGTAATAGGAGACAATGCCTTCTAGCGCGTGGCGCGTTTCCAGCAGATCGAATTGCGATTCAAGATAGTCGGCCAGCAATTCAGCCAGCGGATCGCTAAAGCTCTGCCACAGATTAGTTGCACAAAGGTACCCCGCTACCTTGCCGACGCAGGAGCAGCCTTTTAGCTTCCAGAAGTTGGATGGCCTCTCTCAATGAAGGGCGGGAAGCATCAAATTGTTTCGCCAGCTTACGCTCTGAAGGCAGCTTCTCGCCAGGATGCAATGTTTTCTCCAAGATCAAGTATTCGAGCCGCTATTTAATAACGTCTTACAACTTAGGTTGACGGATTTTACTGTAGGCCATGGGTGAATCCTTCTCTGCGAATAGCGCGGGGTCAATTGGTAATACTAATTTCAAATACGCGGCCGTAAAAGTAACAAAGTATTCATCCCCTGTCCATATAAGCCTTGATTGAAAACAGGTTATTACATATTTCTTACCGTAAATCCCAGCGCAAAACGGTAACACTGCACTGGTAATACCATATTACGCATTAATATTACATGAGGACGGTTACAGCCTTATTAGCCCAGTTTTAATGCATGACTATTTCACCAACGACGATAAGTTAGGCGGTTTACTGTCCTTTAGACGCTATCAAAAGCGCTTATCGAGGTGATGTCCCACCGTTGATTATCGCAGCGTTCACGCACAATGATGGGATACTGCTGAAGTTATTTCGTCTAGCCCCTGACGTTATACAACCCACACATTGTTGCCTAGCCCGCTGAAATATTAACCACTGGCATCACAAAACAGGTGAAAACTGCCGCGTGTAGCATTATTCTTTGCCGACCGGTAGCGGCTCCATTGAATTAATTGCTATATCGCCGTAAATAAAATAAAACAAGTATCGTAACTACTACTTTACAGCATGTGAATCATTCTGCCATAATAAAAAGTTTAATTGATGGATGGTCAACAACATGGCGACCAGCTAAATTGCGTCCTGAAAAACCGCCGTATTCAGCTTATTGCCCTCGGGAACGCAGTAGGTACTGGGCTATTTTTTGGTATCGCTCAAACAATAAAAATGGCTGGCCCTTCGGTCATTCTCGGCTATGCCATTGGCGGTTTCATTGCGTTTCTGATCATGCGCCAACTCGGTGAAATGATCGTGGAAGAGCCAGTGGCCAGTTCCTTCAGCCATTTCACATACAAATACTGGGGTAATTTTGCTGGCTTCGTCTCTGGCTGTGGAACTACTGGGTGCTGTACGTGCTGGTAGCGATGGCGGTGATCATGTTTTCGTTCGGCGGCATCGAACTGGTGGGCATTACCGTAGCAGAAGCTAACAACCAGCAAAAGAGAGCATTCCCAAAGCCACCCTCAAGGTTATCTACCGTATCTTGATCTTTTATATCGGCTCACTGGTGGTTCTGCTTTCGCTCTACCCATGGAGTAAAGTGGTTGAAAGCGGTAGCCCTTTTGTGTTGATCTTTCAGGCGTTGGACAGCAATCTGGTGGCGGCATCCGTGCTAAATATCGTGATTCTGACTGCTATGCTGTCGGTATATAACAGTTGTATTTACTGCAACAGCCGTATGCTGTTCAGCCTAGCACAACAAAGCAACGGGCTGAAAAGTCTGCTGAAGGTAGATAACCGTGGCGTGCTGGTGGTCGCCATCGGCGTTTCCGCCAGCGCCACCGCATTTTGTGTGCTGATCAATTATCTGATCCCTGGGCGTACTTTCGAACTGCTTATGGCGCTGGTAATCTCGGCGCTGGTGATCAACTTGGCGATGATCAGCCTGGCGCACCTGAAATTCTATGCGGCTAAAAACCGTGAAAGCGTCGAACCGAAGTTCAAAGCCATCTAGTATCCGTTCAGCAACTATCTGTGCCTACTATTTATGGCCGGTATCTTGGTGATCATGTACCTGGTGCCAGGCATTCGCATCTCGGTGTTACTGATCCCGCTGTGGGTAGCAGTTATGGCAGTCGGCTACGCCATCAAGCAGCATAGCCAATGCATCCCCAGCCGCGCCGCTAAAGGTTTTCCCCCTAAACACCACCAATGGCCCGCAAATGTGGGCATTTTTCCGCTCTTAGGGGCATACATACCTTTGCTCAGGTTTAGGCGGATTGTTTCAAGCAGTTGGAACAATGGCCCGCTTGGATCTTCTGGAAAAAGTAATTGCCTTTGTTGTTATCTACTAAAATGAACACCGGGAAGTCTTCTACTACAATTTTCCAGATTGTCTTCATCCCAAGTTCAGGATACTCCACACACTCCAAGCTCTTAATATTCTGCTGTGCCAGCACCGCCACCGGGCCACCGATGCTACCAAGATAGAATCCGCCATGCTTATGGCAGGCATTAGTCACTCGCTAGCTGCGGTTGCCCTTCGCCAGCATGATCATGCTACCGCCATATTACTGCAACAGACTGCAACAGACTACAACAGATCGACATAGAGATCCATGCGCCCTGTGTGGTAGTCGGGCTAAATGAACCGGATGCGTAGCCGTCCGGTGTTTTCGCAGGGCCAGCGTAGTAGATCTAATGATCATGGACGTACTGTGGCAGACCTTCACCGCGATCTAAGCGGCGTTCTTTCAGCTTGGCGTGCGTGATATTACGGGCCACGATTATGGTGCCGCTCAGCGATAGACAGGTACAACCAGATACTGCGCGAGCTGTTTTAGGATCTCGGCCATCGGGAGATTGAGGTTGATTTTGATCGCTTCGCCTTCCCCTGCTTGACGTAGTGCCTGCGGAATAAACTTGCCTGGGTTGTGCTCCAGTTTTTCCAGCCAGATGCCATCACTGTTGATCTTGCCATTAATATTACGGTCAGCAGAACAGGATACCCCCATGCCAACTGTGCACGCCATGGCGTGGCAAACGCACTACACGAATGTCGTGAGCAAAGTATTTGTCGCCAAACTGTGTGCCTAGCCCCAAATTCTGCGCTTATTTCGGCAGTTCTGCCTCTAACGCCATATCACAGAACGCCTGGCCGGCCGTACTCATTTCCTTCAGTCGGCAAGCAATCGTAATACTTGGTAGAGGATAGTTTGACGGTCTTCAGCGTTGCTTTGGCCGAAGTGCCGCTGATAACAAACTAACTCCACATGGTACGGTGGGCAAGCGGCGGTGCCTAAGGTACGCATTTTATCGACCAGATAATCCTTCAGTTTTCCCGGAGACAACAGCGCTTTAGTTTCCTGATATAGGTAAGTCTTGTTGGCTAAACCGCTGTCTTTGGCGATGCACAGGAATTTATATTCCTCGCCATCTACAGTATAGAAATCAATCTGCGCTGGCAGATTACTGCCAGTATTGACCTCTTTGTACATGTCCAGCGCAGTGTTTTGCGAATAGCGCAGATTATCTTCGATATAGGTGTTGTACACCCCGCGTGACAGCGCCGCCTCATCACCGCCGCCAGTTCAGACACGCTGGCTTTTCTTGCCAACGATAATCGCCGCACCTGTGTTTTGGCAGGTCGGTAAAATCCCCTTTGCGGGTGATCTCTGAGTTACGCAGGAATTGCAGCGCAACGTATCTGTCGTTTTCGCTGGCCTCTGGATCTCTCAGGATATCGGCCACCTGTTACTGATGCGCAAGTGCGCAGCATAAATGAGGCGTCATGGAATGCATGTTGGTCGAGGAGGGTCAGCGCTTCCGGGGCTACTTTCAGTCAGCATTTCCTGGCCTTCAAATTTGCTCACGGTGACGTGATCGCGGCTCAGCAGGTATAGTATTCGGTATCGTCTTTCTTCAGCAGGAACGGATCTTGGTAATAAAACGGTTTATTCGACATTGATCTCTCACTTACACGCTCAATTGCATTAAATTCACACGGAAGATGCACTACTCAGGTGCCGCAGTCAGTCAAAAAACTGCCCTCACCTTACGTATTTTTAAGCAGCTAATTATTGCGCTAAATCGCAAAATAACCGTTTTTGTGTAAAGGGAACCGTGGTAACTTTATCCAGTGAGAACTGCGGGTACTGGCTCCCCATGAACGCTTTATTATCCCGTAGTTAACACGCGTTGATTACAATCCATCAGCGTCTATCGGCTTATTGTCAGCCACCAAGCCTAGGCTTAAGCCACCTACAATGAACAAAGTAAGAATCCCCATAAAGCTACAACATGCGGTGATGCGCTGCCTGTGAGAAAAGTTGCAACTAGCTCGGCAGCATTTTTCCGCCGAATTTCCAGAGTCGAAAATCATTTACCAGCAACGCGGCACTAGAGCAGGTACTGCCTGGCTGCTGGCTTGGGAAATCCGCCTGCACCCAGTGCTATTGATGGAAAACCAGCAACCGTTTATCGACGAAGTGATACCCCATGAGCTAGCACAACCATTGGCGTTACGCCAGTTTGGCCGCGTAGCACCCCATGGTCGAGAAAGCGCTGGATGATGGAAAGCGTGCTGCAAGTCCCCGCCAGGCGCACCCACCAGTTTGAGATCATCTCAGTGCAACGCGAAACTTTCCCCTACCCACTGCGGCTATTAGCAACATCAGCTCACCGTGCTCCGCCACAACCGCGTACTGTGCGGCGAAAAACTGGAATTTATCGCTAATGAAAGTTTTTAATAAAGTGAAGAATATGTAAGGCGGATAACTGTAGTGAATAAGTCCTGAAGCAACCTGAAGGATATTGGAAAAACCCCCACGGGTGTGGGGAAGACTCCAGCCCCATCAGGTTGCCCAGTTGCGTCTGGGTCAACCTCATGCTATCTCGCAGTACGATCGCCGTTTCCGCATTCGGTATCATTTTCAAAAGGTTATATATTGTCATCACTCCCAAAGTCGGAATTCAGGAAAATTTTACCTTGTCGGGTCGGTGGATATGCTGCCTACGTACGTAACCCTGTCTTGTCCGGCGAGGTGAATTGCATTTTATGATCGACCAGGTTTTTATTGCGCTTCCAGCGGCTGGAAATGGCCAGATATCCATCCGCCTTGAGGTATATACCTCAAGGGTTTATTTAAAAATCGTCCCATCAGTGATTATGATGAGATAATCCTACTTCCTTTTGTTCGTCAGTTTCCTAAATAACCCCGAACTCGGCTTTGTAACAAAGTAACGCCCATGTCGCGTTATACGATGTGTAATAGACACATCAATTAAAATGAGGTTATGACTATGCGACTATAGAATCGCTGAACAGAGTGATCCAGCATGCCATCAAAAAGCGTCAAGTGTTCCCGACGGACGACTTCAGTGAAAAAAGTGGTATGGCTAGCTATCCAGTCGGTATCACAAAAATGGACGATGCTGCTGAGGGAATGGCGCATGGCGATGAGCTGCTTTGTTATCGAGTCCGGCTACTACCTGGACGGTCACTACTGAGAAAAGGCACTTACACAGAATGCTGTATCGGCTTGCCGCATGATTACAGGTGATTATGTGGATCTTGCGTCTGGTGTAATACTGCCAATACCTCAATACCAGCAGGAACTTCTCGATAGTAGATAATATGACTCTCAACAGGGAAACTCCGCACCCCAAAATGAAGATCCATACTACGATCACGTCCGGGAGATGGCTGACGATCAAGAATATCTGTCATAGTTACACGCAACGAATTAGCCTAAGCCTCTGCTTCGCCACCCCCCACCGACGCAGGGAATACCGTTTTATTGTCCGAATATGCTCTCTGGCATTTTTAGTAAACTGAATGCTCATCCCTAAGCCTTATCTTCAAGTTCATCAACCGTTAAAGGTGCAAATACATCATTAATACTATGTAACTCATCACGATTGGCACGTGCAATGGATTATGCTAGAATAGCTTTTAAAATCTGTAGCTTAAGCTGTGCAAACTGATCATACTCTTCAGGAGAAATGACCACAGCCACCACACTCTTACCATGCTTACTAATCTCCACTAGATCACGCTGAACTTTCATCAGTAGATCACCGAACTAGTTCTTAGCGAGTTGTGTAGGAATAACTTCCATAAATAACCTACTATTTATAATGGCTCGAATAGCTATTATAGCTAAAAAGACAGATAACCACTAGTGGCCCATGTATAGACTTAAAAACAAGAAACACCCTCACAGGAGTGGGAAGGCCCAATATATTGTAAAAGAGCAAAGCACTAAGTCTATATGTTGTAGTTAGACGGATTGGAGCCTATTTACCATTCTGTATAAATACATTTTTCAGAAGTGACTGTCTAGGCGGCCACCGAACTCGGTAATAAAGCGGCTCATCGCCATGCGCCAGTCCCTCAGCGGTATCGTCCATTTTTTTGAGGCCGCCTAGATGCCAGAGCCCCCACCCCCTTTTTTCACTCAATTATCTGTCAGGAACACCTGACGCTTTTTGATCGCATGACGTATCACGCTGTCTAACGACTCGATGGCGTTGGTGATGCAGACCTGGTGGATCACCATGACGATATCCGCCGGGTATGCAAAGAACGTGGCAATATCGCCCAGTTTACCTGCAAATTGCAACTTATCTGCGGATATCGTCTGTCCCAAGAACTGCAGCACGCTTCCAGCGCCTGCAAACCCGCCTCTGCCGTTGCTGCCTGATAGACGGCCTTACAGATCATGGGTGACGGCCTTGTAGTCCTTCGGAGAGGAACCGCAGGTATTGCGTACCCTATGCACGATAAACAACTGGATACGCTTGCCTGCGGATAGACCTCATTGATGGCTTCCGGGAAGCCTTTAAGGCTGTTAACTCAGGCGATGAGGATATCGTTCAACCTACGGTTAGCTACGTCAGTACGTTCAGCTATAAGAGAACAGGTCATGAAGAGCTGCTTGTACGGCTCGCTGTGTTACTCTTTGCGCTCTATCAGCAGCGCCTCCAGCAGATCGAGATCGTGCAGCAGCTTCTGTAATGTCTCATTGCTGATTTTCTGCGTAGCGCGTAAGTGGTACAGCTCGTCGTGTTCAGCACGCAGAGCCACCAGGCGGAAACGCCGTTCAAGGTTTTCCATCACCAGCACATTCTCGATATCTTCCTTCGAGGCAATGCGGCGGCGTAATATACCTACCATACGCTAACTGATCTCTTTCAACACCTGCGGATCGATGTTTTCCTCAGTATCGGAGGCCAAGCGTCCCTCCATTTTATTGACGCCCTCTACTGCCACCTCCGCTGCCATGACAATGGCCATACGTTCTTCGCTCTTGCTGGCACTCTTATCTGCCACCTGCACACCATGTAGCAACAGCGGTAGCACCAACAGGCCAACAATCAGCGACAGCAGGATCACCCCGGTAGCAATAAATATCAGTTGATAACGTGCCGGGAAGGAGCTGCCATCACTCAGCAATAACAGTATCGACAGCACACCGGCCAAAGTAATAGCCCCATGCTCCCCGGCGAATGACGCCACCCATAACTCACGCATGCTGTAATTGCCAAATTGCAGCGGACGATTTTTCATAAAGCGTTTGCTGGCGTTTTTCATCAGCTATAGACAGGTAAAATACAGCACTAGCAGCGTAGCATAAATGGATGCCATATCGGCGAACAGATACCAAGTCTGAATGGTTGGATCTAGCTCAGCCTGCATAAGCGAGGTTTCCAAAATACTAGGGAGTTGCAGGCCTAACATGATGAACACCATGCCGTTGAAGATAAATTCCAGCATTGCCCAGACGCTGTTAGCACGCAGGAGCATACGCCAGCGGCGTATTGCGGATCACACCAGACTGGATGATGGTCATCCCTGCGCCTACCGCCGCCAGAATGCCTGAGATGCCAACATGCTCGGCGATCAGATAAGATGCAAACGGCAGTAATAGCAGGAAGACAATCTGTGTAGCCGGATCATTGCCGCTCCAGCGGCTCATTAAGCGCAGGGGTTTCTGTAAGTCTAGGTGATTGCCACACTAGCCAGCAAACCACTGATCGCCACCTTGAGTAACTCAAGGGTATCACCTACGACGGTGAACACCATGGTGTCCCATCGCCACCGCGATGGCAAATTTTAGTGACACCAGGCCGGAAGCATCGTTCATCAATGCTTCGTCTTCGAGCACACCCATGATGGGTTTAGGAATGCGCCCTTTACCAACAATGCCGAATAACGCTACGGCACGATTGGCGACAGCACCACCGCTAGCGCAAAGGCCGCCACCAACAGAATGCCGGGTACCATGGCATAAATCAGGTAGCCGATGCCGACGACAGTAATTAATACTAACACCAACACCAAAACAAGAATTTCGCGCCTATAGTGCAAAAATTCACGCATCGGCCATTTTCCAGCCATCAGCAAACAGCAGCGGCGGGATAAACAGCACCATAAAAAGTTCGGGGTCAAAATCGACATGCAGCCCGAAATGTAGCCAATCCAACAAGGCACCGATGGCGATTTGCATTAATGGTAGCGGCATCTGGAACGGCAACATGCGCGTCACCGCCCCAGATAAAGAGACCATCATGGTCAAAATGAGGATAGTAAAAAAATTTCTATGCTTTTCTTAAACTCTGAATTCAGGCCACATCTCTGGTGCATACGCTGATAATAGGTCACTTTTTACAGCGATTAAAGCTTGATAGCCCGCGTTAAATTGCCCAACCGCCGTCATAGAACCCAACCAGCGCCAGGGCGATCAGCACGGTGCTGATGGTCAGTTTGCGCCACTCGCCGGAAAAGATGTGGCCAATAACTAGTGAGCTGAAGCCCAGCATAATACCGGTAACAATGTTGCAAGTCAGCACGATAAACACCACACACAGCAGCCCAGCCATGGCATCCACGAAATCGTTGAAATCCAGCTTGGTGACGTTACTGAGCATCAAGCAGGCCAACGTACATCAACGCTGGCGCAGTCGCGTAGACTGGCACCAGATAGGATAACGGCGACAGGAACAACAGCAGCAGGAATAAATAATACGCCAACCACAGTAGCAGTCAGGCCGGTCTTACCGCCCGCAGCGGCACCAGTGGCAGATTCGATATACACCGCAGCAGGTACGGTGCCTACCAGGCCGGAAAAAATACTGCTGAGGGAGTCCGTAGTCAGCGCTTTACCACCGTTGATAATCTGCCCGCTCTTATCCAACAAAGAGTTGCCTTGGGCATCCACCAAGTTTGGCATGGAGAACAGTCCTTAGCATTTCACTTCTGGGTCGACGATCAGGCCAATAACCGAGATAGCAATAATCACCAGCAAAATACCACCGGGTACGCGCGGTTTTTCCAAACTAATAATTACCGTCAACCCAAGCAACGTCACCACCACCAGGAAGGAGGTCAAGGCACCCAGGGCCACTAGCAGGCCGTCGTGCGAATTCTTCACCACCAGGACAATACCGTTAGCGGCGATCAGTAAGAGAAATAGGCCGATGCCGATGCCAGTGCCATGCGCTACGCCCATTGGTAGGTTACGCAGCAGCTAGGCGCAAATGCTAGTGACCAAAATGATAGTGAACAGCACGCCCATTAGTAATACCACCCCCAGCGCCACCGGAATGCTGATATGCTGACCTAGCACTAAGCTGAAAGAGGTAAAAGCCGTCAGGGAAATCACACAGCCGATCGCCATCGGCAAGTTAGTCCATAGCCACATCAGCAGCGAACCGAAGCCGATCACTAAACAGGTGGCGACAAACACCGCCGTTGGTGAAAATCCTGCCTTGCCCAACATGCTCGGCCGGTACCACGATCACCGAGTAGACCATCGCCAGAAAGGTGGTCAGCCCTGGCACCACCTCCTGACGCACGGTGCTACTGCGCGCGGATATATTAAAATAACTATCAAACCCGTCGGCATTATTCGCATGAGGTTCCGACATATGTTACTGTCCCATGTGTTTAATTAATCAGCTTATTGCCACAGGTTTGTCATCCTGCACATGCTAGATTGCCACGGGATATTTCCCGTCATGTTTGCTTCATGCCCTTCAACAGCGCGGCCAACCGGCATTGCGCAAAAGGCAAACGATTATCCAGTCTTCTATCCTGTCGAATCAACTAAATATTGCGGAAAGTCATACAGAAAATATCGGTAAAATAACGCTGTGCGCAACGCTAGTGGGGGTATTCCTGCTGGGATTATCAACGGTGCCAGTAGCTTTTCTGCGCCTTATTCACCTTCACCAAATAACGGCGTGACTCGGCGGCTGGATGCTGGGTAGCCAGTATCTGATACACTTTGTCGGGTTGAATGCCGTTAATAATACTCACCGCGCGGCTTCTGTCGCTGGAAAATACCCGTAACACACTGCCCGCACCGCCGTTGTAAGCGGTGATCACTGCATAGCGGTGCGAGGCCGGGTTCTGAATACCGCCCAGATAGTTATTCTGCAATAGCGCCAGATAAGCGGTGCCGGTATCAATGTTGTTTTCTGGATCGAACAGGTAGCTGCGGCTCGGTTTGCCCCCTTTACCCTGCATCTGGAACACATCTTTGCCAGCGGTATGCTGCACCACCTGCATCAGGCCCAACGCGTCTGAGCCGCTTACCGCATACGGGTTAAAGCTCGATTCGATCTGTATGATTGCCAGGATCAGCGACGACTCTACACCGTACTTCTCCGATGCCTTGCGCACCATTGGCAAGTATTTGTGCGCTCGTTTGTCCAGGTGATTTGACACCAGTTGGATGGTGATCGCATATATTACATGCAAGCCAGAGGTGCGTTTTTGTAGTTTAGTTTGCAGCAGATCATCGGCAAAGTGTGCTGCTCGCCATTCCCAGCGGATGGGCAATCCTTTATTATCCAGAATTTGACCATAGAGGAACGGTTCTTGACTGATCTGGATATCGTTGACATCAGAATAGAGATCGATATAGCCAGGATCGTCCCTCATCAGCAAGGTGCTGATGATCGCCTGACGCAAATGTGCAGCTGGATCGTTGGTAGCGATGGTTTCAAGGGTAATAGTACCGGAATCAAAGTTGATATGGCTGCGGGTCTGATACTGATCGGTATATTTGACATAATCTTTCGGCCCGGCGATCAGAACCTCGTTCATGCCCCAAATATTCTCGATATTGTGGGCAAATTGGCTCATCAGGATGTCGAAACCGTTGGTGTCTTTGATCCAGGCTTGATTGATTCGATCACTTTTTTTGCCGGAACAGTCGATCAACAACAGCGCTATCATTAGAAAAGCTAACGTTTTCTTCATCTTGTTAACGCCGTATATGCTAAGAATTATACCCTGAATAATTCGAGTTGCAGGAAATCAACAACGCAGCAACAAATCGGTAGGGAAGCAATTTGAACAGCACATGCACTGGGCCACAGTCCGAACCTCCGGAATGAGGCTGATTAATCCACAGGCGCTGTCACCCGTCAGTTACTGGGGTGAGCGAGGAAAGCTCACGCACAGGCAACTTGAAGTATCACGGGTATATAAAAGTACAGCATGGCCCCAACAATATTATTCGCCGGGTGGTGTATAGCCTTCGATGTGCACATCGTGCCCTTCAAACAGGAATTTGATCATCTCTTGCTCCAGCAGTTTGCGGTCATCATGGTTCATCATGTTCAGTTTTTTCTCATTGATCAGCATAGTTTGCTTCTTCATCCATTCCCCCCATGCTTCTTTGGATATTTCGTCAAAGATGCGCTTGCCTACATCCCCCGGATAAAGCTGAAAATCCTGCCCTTCGGCATCGCGCTGTAGGAAGGTACAAAAAATGGTGCGGCTCATGCTAATTCCTCATTAATGGCGATAAATTTTGTCGTCTTGGAGACTGCTTTGCCAACAGTTGCAATATGCGATCAACCGGCGCTGCCAGCCCGACTGAAGGCGGCTGTGCTAAGTTATACCAGAGACCCGCTCCCTCATCCATGCCGCCAACCACCGCGCTAATTTCCAGCCATATCTGCACGATATCAAGATGAAAATGACTGAATGTATGGCGAAATGCACTTGGCTATTCCATGCGGTTGCTTTTCACACCGCGTTGTTGCAGCCAGAAGACCAAACCATCCCGTTTGCTGAACTACGGGAAGCAGAACAAACCGCCCCATAGCCCAACCACTGGGCGCTATTTCCAGCCACACGGGTTAGCCGTATTGCAGCAATAAAAAGTAGGCGGTTTTTCCCGACATGGTTTGCTTTGGCTTCTTGCCGGGGTATTTTGCCTAGTGGTGATTGGCGTAGGCGATGCAACTAACATTGAGTGGGCAAAGCTCGCACTTGGGTTTGGTGCGGGTACACACCATGGCCCCCAGATCCATCATCGCCTGGTTGAACTGTCCGATATCCTGAGCTGTGGTGACCGCTTCGCTGATCGCCCACAGCCGGTTTTCGACCTTTTTGTGCCTGGCCAGCCTTCTACCGCCTACCGCATAGCAGCGGGCCAACACGCGCTTCACATTGCCATCAAGGATCGGATAGTGCTGGCCGAGCGCCAACGACAACACGGCACCCGCATTGGAAAGGCCAATGCCGGGCAAAGCGGCATTGTCTGCATAGGTAGTCGGGAATTTGCCGCTATGTTTCTCGACAATAGTCTGCGCCGCTTCGTGCAAGTTGCGCGCGCGGGCCTAATAGCCTAGGCTAGTACATAGATGCAGCACTTCGTCCAGCAGATCCTCAGCCAGCGCGCACATTGGGAAAACGTGCCATAAACCGCTGAAAATAAAGAATGACAGTAGCAACCTGAGTCTGCTGCAACATCACTTCATCAGAAGCCATACCTGATAGGCGGTTTTATCAAGCTACCATGGCAGGGTTTTGCGACCATAGTATTGGTACTAGCTAAGCACCACTGATGCGAACTATTGTGCTTGCATCATAAGCAGCTTCGATATCCGGCAAAAAATGAAGCAAGATTGCAGCATAGAGTCAGGATGCTGTAAACCAGAACTTTCCAACACCGTACGGCAAGTATTAAGATGAATACTTGCTAAAGCAAGGTATCTTTGCATAATGCGCCTTTTCCTAATTGGCAGTCAAAAAGACAGAAAACACTATGATTAATGACGTCATATCCTCGGAATTTGATCAGAATGGCCAAGCGATGCGCCGTATCCGTAGTTTTGTCCGCCGCCAAGGGCGGTTTACTAAAGGCCAGCAGCAGGCATTGGACAACTATTGGCCGGTAATGGGCGTGGAGTATCAGACTGAACCCATCAACATCGCCGCACTATTTGGCTGCAACGCGCCAACGGTACTCGAGATTGGCTTTGGCATGGGTACCTCGCTAGTAACCATGGCAGGCAACAACCCGCAACAGAACTTTTTGGGGATAGAAGTGCATTTGCCGGGTGTAGGTGCTTGCCTGGCGGATGCCCACGCGGCCAAACTGGGCAACCTGCGTGTGATGTATCACGACGCGGTTGAGGTGCTGCAGAATATGATCCCGGACAGTTCGTTGGACATGGTGCAGTTGTTCTTCCCCGATCCGTGGCATAAAGCGCGCCACAATAAACGCCGGATCGTCCAGCCCCCCTTTGCTGAGCTAGTGCTGCGCAAACTGAAAATGGATGGCGTCTTCCATATGGCCACTGACTGGCAACCTTATGCAGAACATATGTTAGAAGTAATGAACAGAGTCACAGGCTACCATAATCTTTCGAATGATAATGATTACCTGCCGCGCCCGGATACGCGTCCGCTTACAAAATTTGAATTACGCAGCCAACGCCTGGGACATGGCGTCTGGGATTTGATGTTCGAGAGGAGAAAATAATGGCTATGAAACGCAGTCGTCGTTTACACAAGAAATTACATATAGAAGAGTTTCAGGAAATGGTTTTTTCGGTAGTCTGGCGCTTCTCACCGAAGGCACTACCGTTTTACCGTTTAGGACATCGATAATACGCTGGACGCGTTTATCGACGAGGAGATCGAACCTAACGGTCTGGCGTTTGACGGCAGTGGCTACCTGCAATGGGAAAGTCTTATCTGCCTGCAACGGATCGGCCACTGCACCAATGAGCACTGCGCACAGGTAAAAACTGGCTGGACGCGCGCAAACTGATCGATGTAAAGGTCAGCGATTTATTCGACATCTGGTGGGAATAAGACTTCTCACGCAGTTAAGGTTTAAGCTGTCTAGCAGGTCAATGCTGATCGCGTAAGGATCGGTTAAACGATCTGCAGGTAAGCGGCGTGATTTTTCTGTAGCCATTGTGGCCTGCCATCACCAGTCTCTGGCCGCGCTATCTGGACTACCACCACACCTGACCTAACATTAAGGACGTCTTTGATATGGCTGGCTTTGCCACACACTTATCTCTTGACCGTTTACCCTTGAGCACCCCGCTGTCTGCCGGAAGTACTGCCCTAACGCCCCTCCTGGCACCCGTGACCTTCACTTTGGGAAACACCCCGCTGGAGAGAACCAAACCAGCGTTTATCTAACTGATTTATAGATGCATACACTGCCCCTATTTAAAGGTTTAATTATTCCAGTCCGACGATGAAATATTTGTTACTCAGGAGAGATGTATCTTAGAGCTTATCCCAGTAGGCGTACATTATTGCATCCAGTTTGCAATAACTGCAGCGTATAGGGGAGTCCGTGAGGAGGGTAAGCACTGGGGAATTGCTCCCGTGTTGAATCCGATAAACCTGGCATACACAGGAGACGTGAAGCTGCATACGGTGCACATCCTGGACGGGCACTAGATCCGCTAGTGGATAGGGAAGCCTTAGGGCGACGTTAGAATACGTGCCAATCAGAGCAGGTAGTGACTACTGGCAGCGTTAAAGGGGCTTGAACAGGATGCAGGCCAAGAATAGTAGCAGATCGGCGGTTATTTTACGTAGCTAAAGGCAGTAGTGACATGTTTCACGCCGCTAATCTGGCTGGCAATTTGCGCCGCTGCCTGGCCTTCTTGTCGCGTGACCAGACCCAACAGGAACACTTCACCATTCTCGGTAGTGACCTTCACGTTGGCAGACTTCACCGTATCGCTGGTGAGCAGTTGCGAGCGTACTTTGGTGGTGATCCAGGTATCAGAAGAAGCCGTGCTCAGGCTAACCGGCTTGCCCTGACGGATCTCGTTATACACTTCGCTAGCACCTTCAACCCCCATGGAGATCTGTTTAGCACGGCGGGTCATATTGCTATTCGGCGATTGCCCCGTCAACAACACTTCGCCCCGATAAGCGGTAGCAACTACCCGGGCATCCTTCTTCAATTGCGGATCTTTACTCAGCGCGTTTTCAACCCGGGCTTCCAAGGTGCCATCGTCCACTTGGGTGCCAATGCTGCGCGGATCAGTGGCAGTTTTAGTGGCGATAGCTGCGCTGCCGATCACCACACCAGCGATACAGCCTTGTAATAACAGGGCGCTGCTTAGTACTGCAAATGGGGCTTTTAGCTTCATCTTCGTTCCTTAATCGTCCTGGTGGGGAAACAATATACTATCTATCAGTTCGCAAAGGCAGTTTACAGTCAACATATGCATTTCCTGAATGCGTGCACTACGGTGCGATGGAATACGGATCTCAACATCCTCTGGGCTGAGCAAACCGGCCAGTTCCCCGCCATTGTGGCCGGTAAGCGCAACAATCGTCATATCCCGCATAACCGCTGACTCAACCGCTTTCACAATATCACGGCCGTTACCACGGGTGGAAATCGCCAGCAAAATATCGCCTGGGTGCCCCAGTGCGCGCACCTGCTTGGCGTAAATTTCGTCGTGCAGTCTATCGTTGCTGATAGCAGTCAGCACCACGTTATCGGCGTTAAGGGCAATGGCCGGCAAGCTGGGGCGTTCGGTTTCAAAACGATTGATCATGCTCGCGGCGAAGTGCTGCGCGTTGGCCGCCGAGATGCCATTGCCACAGCACAGGATCTTGTTACCGTTGAGTAAAGATTTAACCAGTGTCATCGCCGCGCGGTAGATGGCGTCTGGCAGAGCCTCCGCTGCTGCGATCTGGGTTTGGATGCTTTCGGTAAAACAGGCTTTAATTTTATCCAGCACGTTGAATCCACTTAGTCAAAGGGTAAAACCCGATTAATCCGTATTGAAGGCGTTGGGTATCCAGGCTAACTGGCTACCGGTAATGGCCATAACATTAAAACGGCAAGATGATGTGTCAAAGCTGGCTCCGCGTCCCGCCAGCCAGACGGCGGCGGCGTGCAGCAGCCGCTGCTGTTTACGGTAGGTAACACTTGCGGCCGCACCACTAAAGGTATCATTGCGGCGGTAACGCACTTCGACGAATACCCAGGTTTGACCATCACGCATGATAAGGTCGAGTTCGCCGCCGCGCAGCGCAACGTTGGCCACGTAAAAAGTGAGACCAGCGCGTTCCAGATGACGCCAAGCCAACAGCTCATAACCCCGCACCTGTGGCACGTTTATTCATGAGATCGGCACTACCACCCTCTGGCGATACTGTAGCCAAGGAAGTTTTCGGTTGATCACGCAGCCTGGCGCAGCAGTGAGTATACCGGTGGTGCCAGAGAGTTGGAGGGTGGGCAAATAGCACGGTTCACTAAAGTGATTAGCCAATGCCCAGGCATCCATCCCCATCACATACAGGAGCACCAGCGAGTGGTCGTTATGGAAGCGCGCAGTTGCCTGTTGCAAAAATTGAGGGTTAGCACCCGCCAACAGCAGGATGTCGCTGAACTGTAGGCCTTCCATTTCTAGACGAAAGTCCAGACCAGCTCCGGCCTGATAACTACGCGAGCTGGCGTATACCGCCAGCTTGCCGCGCGAGTTAGTAGCCATATCAATCATCGGTTTAATCAATGTCAACTTGGCTAGGGTGGTGACGATATAAACCGCATGAATGCCACCACCGGCTCCCCTTGACTCATCGCTCGATGACACGGGAGGGGTCTCCCCGGCAATAGTCACGTTGGGTTGAGTGGGAATGGAGGGAATCGGCATGCCGGTCAAGCGAAGGCCGCTGTTGTTTGCCGCCTTACGCAGTTCATCGGCAGAGCCAATACCTTGCTGTAATACCCTTTAGCTACCCAGCCCAGCTTTTGCCATTCTTGATTAAAGGCTTTGGCTACACGATCGACGAAGGAAGCGCGCGGCACCAACAGCAGCGGTTGGCGTTGCTGTTGATCCCAGATATGGCGGGCGGCATCGCGAGCTTTATCCTACGGCGACAGCGCAAAGTAACAGATGTTTGGGTCATCATTCGGTGTTTCCGGCTGATTGAATGCCAGTACGTTCAGCGTGGTATGGCTACCAGAAAGTTGATCGACGTTTTCTTTCAGCAACGGGCCGACCACTAGCGTATCACCACCTACTGCGCCTGGTTCAGCAACGCTGTCAACGGCTGGCTAGTGGTGTCATACACCTTAACTTAAACTTATACATTATTGGTAGCCTGCGATGGGGTGATTGACGCTATAGAAGGCACTGTCTGATCTGCTGGCTGCGGTGAGGTACTGACCGCACCGCAGCCGTTGAGATCTACGGAGATGACGGCCAATTGGTCAGGGTTAGTGGTTTGCAGTGCTTGCGGTGTCGGTGCGGGTGCAGAGACGCCGTTCTTCGCGGCTTTAAAACCCTGCAAAATGGCGTCGGCGAACATCTGAGCTTGGCCGCTCAGCAGCAGCAACAAAGCGATGCTTGAGGTGGAGGCTTTGGTGAGGTTTAACACCCGGTTCAACGGGGTTGGCAATGTTTTTGCCGCCGGATTATGCGGGTAACGGTTTTTCCAATCTTTGATGCCCGCCTGGAGCAGGTCTAGATCTTGCCGATTATCCTGATAGACCCGCAGCAGATCTAGCCATACTTGCAGCACGTTCTCGTTGGCGTTGATCACCAGGCTATTGACGTTCTACAGCGTAAATTGCAGCAATATTTGCTAGGTCTGATCGAGATTGTTTTTGTGTGCCTGGCCGATCAGCAGCGGTTCTTGCGCAATATAGGCGAGGATCAGTAGCAGAGAAGGGGTGCCCTGATTGGCGGCAATTTGCGCCTGATAGTAGCGCATCCGCTGATTATCCGACAGCGAAACGCTATCCAGATGATCCAGAGTGCTACGAGCGCTTATGTTTCTTTTGCTGGCTACCTCTAATTCAGCGGTCAGCAGTTGTCGTTCCGCCAATTGCACACTGCTGAGTGTTTTTGGGCAGTTGTTCCCACAGCTCACTGACCTAGGGCAATTTCCCCTCACGCAACAACGCGCGAATAGCAAGTAATTGCAAGTCATCCTTGTTATCATCACTGCTTTGTTGCAGTTGCAGCAGATAGTAATCAGCGTTGGCCTTATCTTGTATATTGACGGACGGCATTTGCGGTACCGGGCTTGCACAACCCACCAGCAAAAAGAGTGCTGCGATGACTGCGGTAAGTCGGACAGGCTTGGAATGCCCTGCTTTAGTAGCAACAAATGTTGAGGAAAGCATACGGTATCCAGTGGTATTTTTTCAAGATACACAATATTAAATTGGCAACCCGGATGAAACAATGAATCAACAGCAACAATCCGTCATTTCTACATCAACGCTATATGTAGTACCCACGCCTATCGGCAACTTAGGCGATATAACCTACCGTGCGCTAGAAGTACTGAAAAACGTTGATCTGATTGCCACAGAAGACACACGCCATACCGGCTTGCTGTTACAACATTTTGCGATTAGCGCACGGTTGTTTGCACTACATGATCATAACGAACAGCAAAAAACCGAACAACTGCTGGTAAAGTTGCAGGCAGGTCAGAGTATAGCGCTAGTCTCTGATGCTGGCACACCACTTATCAACGACCCTGGTTATCACTTGGTACGTCGTTGCCACGAAGCCGGTATCCGCGTAGTGCCATTGCCAGGAGCCTGCGCAGCAACTACCGCCCTGTGCGCTGCTGGCGTCGCCTCAGACCGTTTTTGTTATGAAGGTTTCCTGCCTGCGAAAACCAAGGGGCGTAAGGATACGCTGATGGCGCTGGCAGAGGAAGCACGCACGCTGATTTTCTATGAATCTACCCATCGACTGGTAGAAAGTTTGCAGGACATGGTCATCGTTTGGGGGCCACAGCGCTATGTGGTGTTGGCACGCGAACTGACCAAAACCTGGGAATCAATCCATGGCGCACCAGTCGGTGCAGTGCTGTCCTGGGTACAGGAAGATGAAATGCGCCGCCGTGGCGAAATGGTACTCATCGTCGAAGGCCACAAGGCGCAAGAGGATGTTCTACCGCTTGACGCGCTATGCACGCTGGCGCTTTTGCAAAAAGAGTTGCCGCTGAAAAAGGCGGCAGCGCTGGCGGCAGAAATCCACAGCGTGAAGAAGAATGCGCTGTACAAGCACGCGTTAGAGCAACAAAGATCGTAAAGAGCAGTTGACCTATTGCCAGCGCGGCGCTACCATCCGTGCCGGAGTTGGCCAGACAGTCGCTGCTTCATTGCCGTCCTCTTCGGGGGAGACAGGTGAAGGGGAGGAAAGTCCGGGCTCCATAGGGCAGAGTGCCAGGTAACGCCTGGGAGGCGCAAGCCTACGACCAGTGCAACAGAGAACAAACCGCCGATGGCTCGCGTAAGTGGGATCAGGTAAGGGTGAAAGGGTGCGGTAAGAGCGCACCGCGCGTCTGGTAACAGTTCGTGGCACGGTAAACTCCACTCGGAGCAAGGCCAAATAGGGATTCACATGGTACGGCCCGTACTGAATCCGGGTAGGCTGCTTGAGCCAGTGAGCGATTGCTGGCCTAGAGGAATGACTGTCCACGACAGAACCCGGCTTATCGGTCAACTCCCCTAATAAAAAACTCCTGCGTAACATATTGTTACGCAGGAGTTTTGGTTGTTGTACGCTGAAATTTTCAGCCCGATCACGATGCTAACTTCATCTTTTACAAGATCAACTATCCTGGCTAGTGCTTCGTAACAAGATATAGTCATTCTGATAAACATCGTGATTTCCGCAGAGTTTATCACGATGCTTATTTGCCGCTGAACGGCGTAGTTTTAGATAAGGACAGCAAAAAATAGTGCTACCTTATGACCAAATCCATATTGAGTTCAATTCAGATGATATGGCAGCGTGAGGCCGTACCAGCAACCGCCTACGGCCAGAAGAGACTTTATCCTGGCTTGGGGCGGTAAGTGACAAAATCGCTACTCTGACAATAAAAATGGTTTGCTCCATAGGCGACTCAGCACTCAACGGTAGCAAAGCTTAGCTTCAGCAAAACGAGGGCGCTGCAAGGGGAGGGACAAATGAAAATAAAGGACTATTTGGCAGCAAAAGTCTTTTTAAACAATCGTATAGCGCACACGCACCCAAGGCACGGCGCGACCAGCATATCAACTTGCTGGGGTGACGGATGCCATATAGCGCCATGACGCCAGAGATAAGTATTAGGTAACGGCGCAAGCCAAACACCATTGCCAGCTACGGTTAATGCGTGTGGTTTTTCCAACTACCGGGTTTTGCTCCCGGCCAGATCCAGTAGCTGTTGCTGGATCTGCCGAATAAGGTGCTCTTTTTCACGTTTCAGGTCGTGGCGGCGGCTCACGGCTCCCCTTCCAACTCGGTATGGTCGATAGCCAGTTGTTTATAAGTGTCTCCCAATAGCATAGTGCGCCGAACCTTGACCAACGTCTAGATAGTGCCAACGATGGCCAAGAACAACAGCACGCCAGTGGTAGACCCTAGTGCCATCAGCTTGTAGAGCGGATCGATAGCCCAAAAAATCATAATCAATAAGCTCATTAGGCCAAAGGCAGTAAATAGCAGCGTCAAACCAGCCATGACCAGCAACTGAATGAGATTGGCTTTCTCCTCTTCCAATTCAACCACCGCCAGATGAATCCGGGTTTCTACCATGCCGACCACAATGGTGATGATACGCTGGCAGGTATCCAAGACCCCTTTTGCGGGACCGGTCGCGCGGACTTGCGGTTGCTCAGCCATAATCAGCGACGCGCGAGCAAAACGCTCATCATAGCACTGATGCCAACACCATACCAGGGGTTTTCACACACATAATCATCTGCCTGCTCAGCAATTTGCCTGGTTTGACAAGCAATTTTGTCCCCCTGCATCACTCAGGCTCGCGCGGGTGTCTTGCATGCGCTTTCTGCCTTTGAGCGTAGTTTTTCTAACTCGGCTTTCGGCTTGTCTTTGGACGAGTTCAGCACTTCTTCCAGCGTATCAGCTGAAGATTTCAGTTCAGCGCTTAAGTTTTTTGCATTTGAATCATGTGCTATGTAATTATTCCTTAACAACGTTAATATTAAAATAATTGCAACATAGCGGATTTTTTCATTGCCACAAAGGACATGGGAGGTTGATAAAACCAGATATCTATTTTTACCCGGTAAAAACCCCATGTATTGCGACTCTCATCGATAAATATCCACTAGGGTAAAAAATTATTCCCTCTGAGTTTGTTTTTAGCTCAGCTTGCGCCTGTTTATTCTGTTTCTTGGCGACTTTTTCCAGGTTGCCAGTCTGCATCGCTTGTTTCATCTCCTGCTGACATTTAGCCACCTTGCTTTGTTTTTCATCAGCTTTCTTCTAGCATTCGGTTTGCAGTTGCGCGTTAGTACAGTGAGTTTGCACCTAACTCAGCGCCTTTTTCAGTCCAGTTACACAGTGAATATTGCCATGCTGGGTGGCGTAATCATGTTCTGCGCCTTGCTGGCACTGCCGTCTTCTAGCGCAAACGACAACGCTGGTAGTGTACATGGCGAGAGAGCCAGTAATAGTAAATGGCATAATTTCATGCTATCGGCTCCTGATTAATGGGATGTAATGGCATGCATTCGTCTCTCCCGGCTGACTCAGGTAGTATAGTAGGAGACTGACACAGCCTAGATGACATTATTCAGCTTAGTCATGAAATGCGCTAATAAATCCCCAAAGAATCAGCCATGAGTTCTGGCCAATTACGGAAAATACGGGAGAAAGCTCCACCTCCGTCTATGCAGGGTTTGATCCTTGATTAAGCGGGAAACCTATAAATTCACCTGCCCAATGAGAAGGAGTTAGGGGCAAATTCAGCACGATGCTATATAACCTGAGGTAAGACTATTTTGCAATACTTAGCGTGCTAGTAATTGTTGTTCCGGTGGATCCAGACGGAACAGCAAGCTAGCACCTTTTGGCTTAATGCTTTTGATATGGATACCGTGCTCATCCAGACGTTGGTAGAGGAAAAAACCATTAGGGAGCAGCATGCTTTGCCGGCTAGCGCGGATGTGCATTTCGCCCTCAGTGCGCTCCATGTAGCAGGCAGCAATAGGCTAGCCAGTGCCAGCAGGTTTAAGCGCGGCCATCAAGGGCAGCCAACACGAACGCGGGGCTATCATGCCCCTTTCCCTGGGTTATGGCTGTCTGCGCGCTTTTTGCGCTACAGCACGATCAACGAGCCAACTAACCCAATCACCAGCAATACCAGCAGCAGAATCAGACAGAACATCAGTTGGTCTTAATATTTGCGGAACACTGCGGTTTTACCCAACGCGAAGCCCAATGAGGTCAGGATCAGCATTCATAGCGGGCCGCTTATCCAGTCAAAAAATTGGAAGCGCGCGTTGCTCAAGCGCCAGAGAGGACAGCAATGGTCGGCACAACATGATGCTGCGGATAAACGCCAAGAACCGGCTAACCAGTAAGGCGTAAAGGCTATAGCGGTGGAACAATTGATAGGCCCGTTGGTGATAATGAGTAGGAAAATGCGAAAGCCAACCTTACACCGTTCGCGTATTGCCAAGCCATTTACCCTGTATGTAACTAACTAAGCACCCCAGGCTGGCGGTGATGGTCAGTATCAGAATGGTCAGCGGGAAATTCATGGTGCCTTTGGCGATCAAAACACCCACCAGAATCAGCAGGCTATCACCCGGCAGAAAGGCGGCTGGTGGCAGGCCATTTTCTAAAAATACGATCATAAATAATAGGGCATAAAGGGTCCACCACACTAGTGAAGAGTTTGCCAGCGTATCAAAATCCTGCTGCCATAAGGCATGTAACAGTTCTTTAATGATGTCCATCCTGTGTTCCTAAAACGTCATTGTGGGCCTGGGTGTCTGTTGGCGTTGGTGGAAGCGTGCGGCACTCCTGATCCTTTACTGTGCTGATAACGCTGAAACAGCGTAGCTTTTTAGTGGGTTCTATCGATGCAACACCGAGTCAAGGGTGATAAATCAGCATACAAGCATATGACTGACTTTCTTTCTAACCGCCTAATCAGTGGGGGCATGCAGTGTCCGGCACTTGGGCAGAGAATGGTATGGAAACGGTGGCCCAGGGTAGTATCCGGAAGCCATTGGATAGCAACCAGCAGCGGTAATTGGCCGTGTGACACAGCTCTACAGCCAGCGTTTGACAAACCTGATCATAGGGGTAAAGTACCGTATCCGCCAGCGATGACAAACGGATTATTAGCAATAGAATCACTTCCGGCATCTGGTAATAACAGCAGCTATATCAGTTACGGCCTGACAGGAACACCATAGCAGTCTTACGGCAGATTTCAGTCAGCAGGCGGGTAACACAATCAGCGAGTCCAGCCCCTGATGCTTCACCTGATTTTTTCTACCGGGTCGGCGAATGCTTGCTCCTCATATAACAGCGTATTGAGCAAGATCAGATCCTGGCGGTTGCCACCACGCGGGGTTATTCTCTCCTGGCATTCTGAGATTTTATCAATCATTAACGTGCCTTCTGTCTCCTGGCTCTCACTTGGGATGTTCGAATTACTGACCTTGGAGGGCATCGAAATCTCCTTAGTTGAGGCAGATGTGGCCGCCCATGCTGCTATCGAGCGGGGCTAGCGATATACACCGCATCAATGTGGCATCAGATTGAGCTAGCGCCATAAGATCATCGAAAAACAGGTCAAGATGATAGTTAGCACCTAGCGTCCTCGCCTGCTCCAGCCGATGCGAATAAACGGCACTCAACGTCAATTTGCCGCTTTCATAGGCAGCATCAATAAAATGTTCCGTAACCCAGTTGGTGCCGACGACAACAAAGCGAATCATGGCTAACTATGATTGCCAGTTGCTAAAAAGTCAGATTATCACGCCGCAACTTGCTGTGCATACAGCCGGGTATCGAACTCTCACTGTGGTTAGGGATTGTAGTACCATAACGAGGCACAGTTAAATGATCACCCTAGTATCTGGTAGCGCCATCACCGATAAAGTTGGCATGGACATGCCCCGCAGAAATAGACGATGCCGCTGGAGGACCAGCCCCCCCTGATCTACGTTATCATCAAGTCCGGCGATCGTCTTGATGGCAGGAAAAAAGGCGCCTAACCTATTGGTTGAAAAATGCCACTTTGCCGCTTGCTAAGCTCATAACCGCTCAGCACCACACTCATTTTTATCACCCTTACGCCTACTGATAAGGTTATCGTCACCGGGTTAATACACGAAATTGGTAAATACTCATCCGCATCACACATTTTAAGAAATCTTCTAACAAGAACACTTACATTCTTACTGTTATTAGTTGTATAATGCATAGGAATTTTATATAACTTGCCTAAGCATAGCACTGAATACCCATGCGCAAGTTGATAATTTCCCTGGTGTTGGTGCAACATTCGCGCACCCTGGCTTAGGCCGGGGTAATTTTTTCAGCGTTTCCACCCATTGTACCATCGGTGATAATCTGCTGCAGCAAGTGTGACTACGGTTCCATGACAAACTGTAGCCCTTTCATCTGTGCCAGCCGGTAGGCTAGAGATATTCTCCAGATACGCCAGGGAAACCCGTAAAGTCCACTGGCTGGTTATATAACTGTACCTTGCGCCGTTCAAGCTTATCCATTTCAATAATGTTGTTGAAAATGTTGCCTAGTGTAATGGCGCTAACGTGAATGGTTTTCAGGTATTTTAGCTGTTCGTCGTTCAGTTCAGTATCGAGTAGGATGCGGAATAAGGCCGATAATGCAATTAAGTGGCATACGTAACTCATGGCTGATGGTTGTGGAGATAAAGGTGGTCTTGTTTGTGTCCCCCTGCTGGCGTTATCCAGTGCGTCCTGATAGCGCTTACGCTCGGTAATATCGCGCCCGAAACCCATTATTAGACCACGACGTTTTCCCACCCGGTCATAAAATAGTACTTTGCGCAGCTCGAAACACGCCTTGCGGCCATCTGGATACACCAGCCATTGTTCATAAGTCAGCGAGACATTATGGCGGAACACTTTCTCGTCGGTTTCGATCACCTTTTCAGCAAATTCCTAGCGGTAAACATCCAACGGCGTCAGGACAATTAGCTGCTTTTCGCTCTTGCCGGTGAGCAGTTCCGTCGCCCGGTTGCAGCTGGAAAACTCATTATTTTCGTTGCGGTAGTACACCAGATCCGGCGAAGCGTCGAGGAAAGATCGCAGCAGCGCCGACTGTTGGCCTCGCTCAACCTGCGCCAGTTCATGCTGCTCTATTTCTTCCGTCAGCTTTTCCATCACCTATAGACACCCGGCTTCCGCCTTAATACGGTCGGCGACCTCCTGATTCAGTTGGCTGATATTGTCCTTGAGCTGCTGATTTAATGCCAGGTAGCGGTGGCGCATCTCTTCTAGCTTATCCACCAACCACGCTAACCGCTGCCGCGACTCTTCAAGCTGTTCGACCACTACCAACAGAAAGTAGACCGCTCAGGGGGTGATCAGTAGACCGAAAAAGACTAAGCATACCTACATCGATGCTTGCCACTTCACCGCTCAGCAGCAGGGTCACCACCATCTGTACTAGCATCGCCAGCATCACTAGTGCCGAAGCTAACAGCAGCGAAAAATGCACTAGCCACAGTTTCACCATTAAATTAACGTAGTAATGGGATAATACCCGAATTTTCTTCATAGCGGCTCCCTTCTCAAATACCTTCTTTCTTTTAAATCATACTGTAAAACCACGCCAAGATAAGAAAGCAAATGCCTAACGAGAGGAAAGATTATCCATCGAAAGGGGGGCAGCGATTGATTTATTGCAGCAACGGCAGCGTCACGACTTCCTGTATTGAATAGTTACTCAACATAATTGAGGACAAAATCACTTTGTTCACAATGAATCTTTCTAATTTTTACCTAATTGTTAACATCAAGGTGACAATAAGATGAAAAATAATTATAAATATCGCACCAATTTTTTTGAAGAAATAATATTCTTTTTTTATTGCGGAAATAGGCATAATGATAATATTAAACCATTACACTATAGTGTGTTGCTTCACATTATTCCCTGTTTTGACGTTTTTTAGCACCCTCATAGAATAGTAAAAAACATGAAGTATCAAACAAATAATTTTGACCTGTGTATTCTTTCTCGCTAAGTTGGACGTCCACTGGACACTTTCTGGACGAGCAGAGACGTCTCGTTATATTTATGCAATCACTTAAGACACTCTCTTAAAAACAAGTCATACACCACTTGTCAAAACCGTCACGAGCAGCCATTAACGGAGGGCGAAAAACCGATTGGCGGGTTAACTTGATGATTGGATTTCTGCCTGAAGTTGATAAGCCTCATCGTAGCAGGTTGTGGGAGTCATATAGAACCTGGGGAGGTTCACTGAATATATTGTACGATAAATCCCAAGAAAGGGACAACTGTGGTTTCGGCCTGATCGCCCACATAGAAGGCGAACCTAGACACAAAGTGGTACGTACCACCATTCATGCGCTGGCTCGTATGCAGTACCGTGGCGCAATCCTGGCTGACGGTAAGACGGGAGACTGTTGCGGCCTATTATTGCAAAAGCCTGATCATTTATTCCGCATGGTGGCGCGAGAGCGCGGTTAGCTTTTAGCCAAAAACTATGCCGTTGGCACGGTGTTCCTTAGCCAAAATGAAGAAAAAGATTGCACTAGCCGCCATATCGTGGAAGAAGAACTGCAAAAGGAAACACTGTCGATCATTGGCTAGCGTGAAGTCCGACCAACCCGGACGTGCTGGGTGATATCGCACGCGCTTCTCTGCCACGCATTGAACAAATTTTTGTCAACTCCCGGGCGTGCTGGCGTTCACGCAATGTGGAGCGCTGCCTGTTTGTGGTGTGCCGCCGCATTGAAAAGCGCATACAGGACGACAACTTCTACGTTTGCAGTTTCTCCAAGTTGGTGATGATCTATAAAGGGCTGTGCATACCTTCGGCTCCGCCGCATTTCTATCTTGATTTGGCGGATCTGCGGTTGGAATCGGCCATCTGCTTGTTCCACCAGCGCTTTCCCACCAACACCGTACTGCGCTGGCCTCTAGCGCAACCGTTCCGCTATCTGGCACATAACGGCAAGATTAATACCATTACTACTGACAACCGCCAGTGGGCGCGCGTAAACCTATAAATACCAGACACCACTGATCCCGGATTTGCACGCTACCGCGCCGTTCATCAATGAAACCGGCGCTGACTCTAGTTCTCTAGACAACATGCTGGAGCTGTTGCTGGCGGGCGGCATGGATCTAATCCACGCCATGCTTTTGCTGGTGCCGCCGGTCTGGCAGAACAACTCAGACATGGATAACGAACTGTGTGCCTTTTTCAATTTCAACTCAATGCACATGGAGCCGTGGGATAGCCTGGCTGGTATCGTGATGTCTGATGGCCGCTATGCCGCCTGTAACCTTGACCGCAACGGCCTGTGTCTAGCACGCTATGTGATGATCACCAAAGACAAGCTGATCACCTGTGCCTATGAAGTCGGCAAAGCCGCATCGGCCCAGGTGAAGTGATGGTGATCGATACCCGCTGTGGCCACATCTTGCACTCTGCCGAGACCTATGACGATCTGAAAAACCACCACCCATATAAAGCGTGGATGGAGAAAAACATTAGGCACCTGATGCCGTTCGAAAACTTGCCAGACGATCAGATCAGTAGCTGCGAACTTGACGACGTGCAGCTCGAAGCCTACCAGAAGCAGTTTGACTACAGCCGTGAAGAGCTGGATCAAGTGATCCACGTGCTGGGCGAGAACGGCCAGGAGGCCACAGGTTCAATAGGTGACGATACCCCGTTTGCCGTTCTCTCCAGCCGCCCGCGCATCATCTATGATTATTCCCGCCAGTAGTTCGCGCGGGTCACTAACAACCAGTAGATCGATCTGTTGCGTGAAGCGCACGTCATGTCGCTGGCGACCTGAATTGGCCACGCGAAATGAACGTGTTCTGTGAAGCCGAAGGCCAGGCGCACCGCCTGAGCTTCAAATGGCCAATTCTGCTTTACGCCTATTTCCAACAGCTTACCACACTGGAAGGTGAATATTACCTCGCCAACACCCTCAATCTCACCTTCGATCCGGATGAACAGGATCTGGAGCAGATCCTCCGTGCACTGTGCAATGAAGCGGAACGTAAAGTGCGCGATGGCACAGTGCTGTTGGTGTTATCCGACCCGCCATCGCCCCCAGTGCCTGCCAGTACCATCCAGACCTGTCTGATGGAAAAAAGTCTGCATTACGATGCCAAATCATCGTTGAAACCATCATTGCCCACGATCCACAACATTTAGCGGTGCTACTCGGCTTTGGTGCCACCGCCATCTACCCGTGTATCTGGCCTATGAAACCTGAGCCAAGCTAGTGGACAACTAGGCGATCGACAAACAGTATCGCGAGGTGATACTGAACTACCGCAACGGCATTAACAAAGGCTTGTACAAGATCATGTCCAAAATGGGCATCTCGGCCATCGCCTCTCATCGCTGCTCCAAGCTGTTTGAAGTTGTTGGTCTACACCGCGATCTGACTAACCCGTGCTTACAGGGCGAGGTCAGCCGTATCTGGGTGGCCAGCTTCAGTGACTTCCAACAAGATTTGCAGAACCTGTCTAAACGCGCTTGGCTAAAACGCATGCGGCTGGAACAAGGCGGGCTGTTGAAGTTTGTGCATGGCGGTGAGTACTATGCCTATAATCCTGATGTGGTGAGCATGCTGCAAAAATCGGTGCATAGCGGCAAATACAGCGATTATCAGGCTTACGCCACGCTGGTGAACCAACGCCTGGTCGCTATGCTGCGCTATCTGCTGACTATTACGCCGCATGGTGAAGCTATCACGGTCGATCAGGTGGGAACCGGCAGAGTCGCTGTTTAAACGCTTCGACACCGCAGCGATGTCGATCGGTACCCCTTAGCCCTGAAGCACACAAGTTACTGGCGATCGCTATGAATGGGCTTGGTGGCTTCTCTAACTCTGGCGATGGTGGCGTAATACCCAGTGCGTGTCGGGTTCCAATCGCGAAGTGAAAAACGCCTGCGAAGAAGGGGGGGAATTCAAATTCAATGTGCAGTCACTAAGAATTGAACTCAATAGCTCCGGACGCGTGGCCGGGGTGAAAATGGTACGTACCCAACTGGGCGAACCAGACGCTCATGGCTGCTAGATAGATGGCGGAACAGGTACCAGGCTATGAACACGTAATCGACGCCGATGCGGTGGTAATGGCATTTGGTTTCCGTCCGCACCAAGATGGATTGGCTATCGGCGTACTATGCGCTGTTCGACAAGCAAGGTCACATTCAGGTAGCGGAAAACACTCTCCACCCCATCTAAACCAGCAACGCAAAAATTTTCTCTGGTGGCGATGCGGTGCGCGGTTCAGATTTGGTAGTAACGGTGATTGACGAATGCCACAAAGCGGCCGAGGGCATCATCAACTATCTGGACGTATAATCCCACTATCCCTTGCTTAAAGGCTCGGCGTGCCGAGCCTTTTGTTTCTCCATGGCTAACGCCACTGCGCGATAGCATCCAGTAGGGGGCATGACAGCGCTGAATGGCGAGTACTTTCCTGGCAATAAAAACAAAAAAGGTACCGCATGCAGTACCTTTTTGTTTACGGCGACAAGTTTATTTAACCACGCGCAGTGCTGGGATACGGCCACCCGATGGTGGCGGTTCGTCGCCATCACTCGTCTCTGGGCGGTTACTATCAACCACTGATATTAGGCTTTCCACAGGGTTAGTCTTATTGTCCAGACTTTCAATAGTGCCTTCTACTGCGTAGGCAGCCTCCAGTTCGAATAGACTACCCGCGCCGTTCTCACGCGCATAAATCGCCTGCACAGCAGCTATCGGTACCGAAACCTGGCGCGGCACGCCGCTGAATCGCGCGTTGAAGCGCACTTCGTCATCGCCTAGTTCCAGATTGCCGACTGCTTGCGGCGCGATGTTCAATACAATCTGACCATCGCGAGCAAACCCCATCGGCACCTGAACACCAGGGCAAATAACATCTACTACCAGGTGCGGCGTCAGTTGGTTATCAAGCAGCCAATCATAGAATGCCCGCAGCAGGTACGGACGGCGTGGAGTCATTTGAGAGATGTCCATAATACTTAGCCCCGAGTATATAGACGCATTTCGCGCTCGGCTTCAGTAAGAGAAGCCAGGAATGCATCACGTTCGAACACACGGGTCATGTAGCCTTTCAGTTCTTTGGAGATGATGGCACCGCTCAGTTCAATACCCAACTGCGGCAAGCGCCACAGCAACGGGGCCAAGTAGCAATCCACTAGGCTGAACTCTTCACTGATAAAGTAGGCAGCTTGGCCAAAGATCGGTGCGATCGCTAGCAGTTCTTCGCGTAGTTGGCGACGAGCGGATTCCGCTTCCTGGCCGCTGCTCTGCTCAATATTATTCATCAGCGAGTACCAGTTTTTCTCGATACGTAGCATCATCAAGCGACTTTCACCACGAGCGACCGGGTAAACGGGCATAAGTGGCGGATGTGGAAAACGCTCATCTAGGTATTCCATAATAATGCGGGATTCATACAAGGTCAGTTCGCGATCGACCAGTGTCGGCACTGTTTGGTAAGGATTGAGGTCAATCAAATCCTGCGGCAGGTTATCCATCTCGACCTGCTCAATCTCGACGCTGACACCTTTCTCCGCAAGTACGATACGTACCTGATGGCTAAAAATGTCGGTCGGGCCAGAGAACAGTGTCATTACCGAACGTTTGTTGGCAGCGACAACCATGAAAACCTCCAAGTTATTTAAAAATACTGCGGATAGCCAGCTCACCTTCATCTTTCACGCCGCATACCGGCAGCCGGCAATCAACCTGACCATAAAACTGACCTCGAAGGTAAACTGACGGCAAACAGGTGCAAAATTAGAGGGCAGTTTACCAGATTCTGCTTATTTTGTGGGAACCACGCGACAATTTCATTTTTTATTTTTTGATATTATAAGCATTTTATTAAGGATAGGCCTATTTTGAAGCATAAAAAACCCGATGCAGCGAACTGACCGGGTTTTGCGCAACCTACACTGCTGAAGCAGTAAAGATCAACGCTTGGAGAACTGAGGACGGCGACGTGCTTTGCGCAGGCCGACTTTCTTACGTTCAACCTGACGCGCGTCACGAGTGACGAAGCCAGCCTTACGTAGTTCAGAACGTAGAGTTTCGTCATACTCCATTAGTGCACGGGTGATACCGTGACGGATAGCGCCAGCTTGACCAGAGATACCACCGCCTTTAACAGTGATGTACAGATCCAATTTGCCCGTCATGTCAACCAGTTCCAGCGGCTGACGAACGACCATTCGGGCAGTTTCGCGACCAAAGTACTGTTCCAGGCTGCGCTGGTTGATAACGATGTTACCGTTGCCCGGCTTGATGAAGACACGAGCTGCGGAGCTTTTGCGGCGACCAGTGCCGTAGTATTGATTCTCAGCCATTGCCATTAATCCCAATTAAATGTCCAGAACTTGCGGCTGCTGTGCCGCGTGATTATGCTCAGTACCCGCGTAAACTTTCAGTTTACGGAACATGGCACGACCCAGCGGACCCTTTGGCAGCATGCCTTTAACCGCGATTTCAATCACGCGCTCAGGACGGCGGGCAATCATCTCTTCAAAGGTCGCTTGCTTGATACCACCGATATGACTAGTGTGGTGGTAGTAAACTTTATCTGTACGCTTGTTGCCGGTTACAGCAACTTTATCTGCATTCAGAACGATGATGTAATCACCGGTATCTACATGTGGGGTGTATTCCGCCCTACGCTTGCCTCTCAGGCGACGAGCTAGTTCAGTAGCGAGACGGCCTAAAATTTTACCATCTGCATCGACAACATACCAGTCGCGTTTTACGGTTTCTGGTTTAGCTGTAAAAGTTTTCATTAGAAAGCTTACCCAATAATTAGTTACACGCTGGTGAGGCGCCCAAACACTCGAAAACAATCGAGACTCACACGACCATACAAGCCCAGCAAACCTACCCCTTCGAATAGCCATTGCCGACACTATAAAAGTTTTGGGAAAAAACTTTGTTGTAACGCGGGGGCGCAAGATTATAGAGAAGTCGATTACAAAGATCGAATAGTTTTTGAATGGATTTTTTATCCCCTGGGCAACGCCTACTTGCCTTCCCCAAAATCGGCTCACAGGGCATTTCCAGCTTAGGCAGTTTAGCGGCGGACAACGCATAGCTACCGGCGCGTACATCAAGCACGTGAAGGGTGGTAGCTAGTAGATAGCCCATTGAGTTAAATTTATCGCAGGTGCGGCAGCTTGAGATACTCCCCACTCTGTATCTCCTGCAAACGCGATAGGCAGCGTTGATATTTAAACTTAAACTATTCCCCTTGGTAGATCTCAAACATTGAAGCCTCAGCAACGATCACCAGTTTAACGTGGCGCTCATAGAATTCATCCACTAGCCGCCAAGAAGCGACTAGCAGCGTTTTTTCTCGTCCCCATAACCGGCACACATTGTACAGCATCACACTATAGTACCGACGCGATAGCGCAATATAGTCCAACTGTGGCTATGCGCTTCCTCACACAGGGTATGGAAATCCACCACCAGCACACCACCCACCGCACTTTTCGAACTGCCACGGCTAGAAATTGTTCGTACATAAGAAATTATTTAGCAAAAATTGGCGGGGAATTGAGGCTATTTCGCGCTATTATCGCCACAAATCCCCGCTACGAGTAATGCTGAAAAAACCTGTAAATACGCTTATAGGATTACACTCGGACAAGGTTAACGGTTATAGTGGGTATTATTAAGTGAAAAATCCCTTCGGAATAACAAAGTCACAAAAGGAGTCATTATGACCTGGGAGTATACGCTGGTTGGTTTAGTGTTCGGCATCGGCATCGGCATTGGTGCGGTAGCGATGCGTTTTGGCAATCGTAAACTACGTCAACAACAAGCTATGCAGCACGAACTGGATAAGAGCAAAACCGAGCTGGAAAAATACCGTCAGGAACTGGTCGGTCACTTTGCATATAGCGCAGAGTTGCTCGATAACATGGCGCGCGATTACCGCCAGTTGTATCAATATATGTCAAAGAGCTCCAACAACTTGCTGCCTGACTTGCCAAACCAGGAAAACCCATTCCGCTATCAGTTGACCGAAGCTGAAGCAGACAATGATCAAGCACCGGTAGTAATACCGAGTGACTACTCAGAAGGCGCGTCCGGCCTGTTGCGTGGCCAAGTACCCCGTCGTGACTGAGCTTCTGACTCGTGGTAGAGCTTGGCTACGGGTTTCTCCCTTTGCCTACCGCGTTCTTTTCTTAGAGTCATGATAGACTAATGCAATGATTTATTGAACTTTTTATACAAATTCTTGGCCTTACACCTCGCGTTGACGGCGCAGTTGCGGTTTCATTCGTATTTTATCGGTAGGTATTGAGAGAGTTATTATCAATGAAGAAAAAATCGTTAATTCTTAGTGCATTGGCCATAAGTATTGGCCTGACACTCACTTCCTTATCGGTGTCTAGTGCAGTAATGCCTGTTGTTGTGCAGGGGCAGACGCTGCCAAGCTTGGCACCAATGCTGGAAAAAGTGTTGCCTGCCGTGGTCAGCGTGCATATTGAAGGTACTCAAGTACAATATCAGCCGCAGCTGCCTAAAGAGTTCAAGCGTTTCTTTGGCCCCAATTTTCCCGATCAACGACCCAGTTCTCTCCCGTTTGAAGGATTAGGCTCTGGCGTAATTATCAATGCCGTCAAAGGCTACGTACTGACCAATAATCACGTTATCAACAATGCCGACAAAATCTACATACAGTTAAATGATGGCCGAGAGCTGGATGCTAAACTGGTCGGCCGCGATGAACAATCCGATATCGCCCTGCTGCAACTTAGTGGGGTGAAAAACCTGACCGCAATTAAAATGGCGGATTCCGATCAACTGCACGTTGGCGACTTCGCCGTGGCCGCCGGCAACCCATTTGGCCTAGGTCAGACCGTCACCTCAGGCATCATCTCGGCGCTGGGCCGCAGCGGTCTGAATTTAGAAGGCCTGGAGAACTTTATCCAGACCGATGCCTCGATCAACCGTGGTAACTCTGGCGGCGCGCTGGTTAACCTCAACGGCGAGCTGATCGGCATCAATACTGCCATTTTAGCACTAAGCGGAGGCAACATCGGTATCGGCTTCGCCATTCCAAGCAACATGGCGCAAAACCTCAGCCAACAGTTGATCGAATTCGGCCAAGTGAAGCGCAATATGTTAGGCATCAAAGGCAGTGAAATGACACCTGACATGGCTACTATCTTTAATACTGATGCCCAGCGTGGTACCTTTGTCAGCGAAGTGCTGCCAAAATCCTCTGCCGCTAAGGCCGGTATCAGAGCTGGCGATATACTGGTTTCCATTGATGGCAAGCCAGTTAGTAGTTTCGCCGAGCTACGCGCTAAAGTCGGCACTACCGCACCAGGTAAAACGATCAAAATAGGCCTACTGCGCGACGGCAAATCCCAGCAAGTCTCGGTCACGCTAGATAATAACGAAAGTTCTTCAACCAACGGTGAAACGCTGTCACCGGCGCTGCTGGGGGTTTCCCTCAGCGATGGCACACTGCCGAGCGGCGAGCAAGGCGTTAAGGTAGATAACATCGATCAAGATTCAATAGCAGTGCGGATCGGCCTAAAAAAAGGCGATATGATCATTGGTGCCAACCGCCAGCGCGTCGATAGCATCATGGCGCTGCGCAAGATACTGGAGGCCAAGCCGCCAATCATGGCGCTCAATGTTGTGCGCGGCAACGAGCGCATTTATTTGCTACTGCGTTAATGTGTTTAAAAACCTGGTGCGGTAGCATACCGCACTCGGTTAACCCATGTTATCCTCCATGCATCCATCGTTAACTTCATCCATTAAAACGCCATGTTTGCTAAGCTGTTGTGTTCTGTCTTTATTGGTCTCATCGTTGATAGTTTGCTGTTGGCCGCGTTGCCTATGCTGCGTTCTTCCCACAGCCTATTTGCAGAAAATCCTGAGAATACCAGTGACGAAACACTGTTGAGCTACAATAAGGCGGTGCTATGTGCCGCGCCTGCGGTGGTGAATATTTATAATCGCAACTTGAGCAGTACCGCCAACGTGCTGTCACTGGATTCAGGCATGATCATGAACGAACGTGGCTATATCATCACTAGTGATTACGGATGCACAGCAGATTACTGTGGTGCTACAGGATGGCCGCCACGATGAAGCGATACTGGTCGGCTCCGACAGATTAACCGATCCGGCGGTGTTGAAGATCGACCCCGGCAATTTACCGGTGATTCCGATCAACAATACCCGTATTACCCACGTTGGTGACGTGGTGTTGGCGATTAGTAACCCTTACAACCTCGGGCAAACCGTCACCCAAGGCACATTCTCAGCACTACTGGCCGCATCAGCATGAGCACCAATAGCCACCAGACTTTTCTGCAAACCCGATGCCTCGATTAACCGTGGCAATTCCAGTGGCGCGCTGGTGAACTCCGTGGGCAAACTGATCGGCATCAATACCTTGACCTTCGACAAAATCACCGATAACGAAACGCCGGAAGGTCTCGGCTTCGCCATTCCAATCAAACTAGCTACCAAAATCATGGGTAAGCTGATCCGCGATGGCTGCGTCATTCGCGGTTACTTCGTTATCCAGGGCAAAGAGATTATCCAGTTGCGCTCGTCTAATTCCAGCATCGAGCGTCTACAAGGCATTATTGTCACCGAGATCACGCCAAACGGCCCAGCGGGCAACGCTGGCTTTCAACTCAATGACATTATCATCAATGTGGACAATAAACCTGCGGTATCGGTGCTGGAGACCATAGATCATAGTGGTGGAGATCCGTCCGGGTACTGAAATCCCAGTAATAGTGCTGCGTAACAGTCAAAACATCCCCCTGAAGATGACGGTAGGTGAATATCCCGAAGACAGTAATTAAAAAAACTGCGTCCGCTTTGTTTCCATCGTCGATGGTTATTTTCAAATAGTTTAATATTTCCTTGCATAAAATTATTGTGCATATCGTCGGCTAACAGGAAAATAGTAAAAAATCTACGTAGCGAATCAGGCCGCGTTAGCGATGTGCCAATGAGGTTTTTATGTTGTTGATTTTACGTGTTTTTATTGCCGTTGTTTATTGTATTTTGGTGTGCATTTTCGGCACGGTGTACTGCTTGTTCAGCCCACGCAACCCCAGCCATGTGGCGACCTTTGGCCATTTGTTTGGCCGTATGTCAACCTTATTCGGTCTTAAAGTAGAAATCCGCGTACCGGCTGGGGTAGCCAACAATGGCAACTGCATTTACATCGCTAATCATCAGAATAACTACGATATGGTGACGGCAGCTAATATTGTGCAACCACGTACTGTTACCGTTGGGAAAAAAAGTCTACTGTGGGTTCCTTTTTTCGGCCCGCTGTATTGGCTGAGCGGTAATCTGCTAATTGATCGTGATAATCGTACCAAAGCACACAGCACCATCGCCCTGGTGGTAGAACAGTGTAAAAAGAGAGATATCTCGATCTGGATGTTCCCAGAAGGCACCCGCAGCCGTGGTCGTGGGCTGATGCCGTTTAAAACCGGGGCTTTTCATGCAGCCATCACTGCTGGCGTACCGATCATACCCATTTGTGTTTCAACCACTAACGGTAAAATTAATCTTAATCGCTGGAATAACGGCCAGGCGATTGTAGAAATGATGGCACCGATCGACACTAGCATCTACGGTAAGGAAAGCGTGCGGGATCTTGCGGACTATTGCCATACCTTGATGGCAGCGAAAATCGCCCAGTTGGACACAGAGGTTGCCCAGTACCACCCGGCCAGGAAATAATATTTTCCCTCGGCTTCATAGAATCAACTTCTACACCCTAAATAGTTCAAGTTGCAAAGAAGTGTCAGCGCAACCCCCATTTACTAACACCAGTCAGTGAATGGGGTTAGCTAGGAAAGCTAACGTACAGGCAACTTGAAGTATGACGGGTATAAACGGTACCCAACGCCGTCAACACCTAGGCTCCTGCTAATTTTGATTATCAGGAGCCTGGTTTTTTACACACATTGTAGTTATTGCTTTTTATGGAGAAGATATGGCGTTCAATCAACGTCAGTTTATACAGGTATCGAGCCTGGCGCTTGCGCGTCAGCCATGCCGCTAAGGGCGAAGGCAAGCAGGATACAGACTCCGTTACCTATTCCCCCGTTATTAGAATCCCACCATGGTCAGCCGCTATTTTTAACTTTGCTGCGCGTGCATTTGGCATTTATGGGTAACCATAAAGCATATGTATGGGGCATTAACGGCATGTATCTCGGGCCGACGGTGTGGGGTTCACAACGGTGACGACATCAAACTTATTTACAGTAACTGCCTTCCGGAACCGGCGGCAATGACCATTAGTGGTCTTCAACTACCTGATTTCCTGATAGGCGGTGCACAGCGCATGATGTCGCCCAATGTCAACTGGTCGCCAGTGCTGCCGATACGCTAGTGTGCGGCTACCTGCTGGTATCACGCAAGCACGCTGAACCGTATGGCACTGCATATTTACAACGGCCTGGCGGGCCTATGGCTGGTGGAGGATAAAGTCAGCAAGGCGCTTCAACATGTTGAAAGGAGAGGAAATGATCCCCACCACCGGTGAGGTTGCGGGTATTATCGATCATCTGTGCGCCTTGTTTGAACCCTCGAACCTGTTGGTGTCCAATCAGGTGCTGACGCTGCGGCCAACCGGGCTGCTACCGTTGGTGACCGATAACCTACCCATGTGACTGCTGGCAGATCACCTGCTGGACGGCAGTGCCAGTTGCACCCGTGATTTCAGCTTGGGCGGCAATGTGGCCGGCATTAACGGCACTGTCTGGGCGATGAATCGTATCGACGGGCAAACCCAACAGGGTACTTGGGAACGCGGGTATATGCATGCAGATACGCCGCAGGCGTTCCATATTCAGGGCGTGAAATTCCTGATTAAGCGCGTTAACGGTATGCCGCAGATGGCGAAAGATCGTAGCTGGAAGGATACCGTCTGGGTCGATGGTGATGTCGAACTGCTGGTTCACTTCAACCAGTCAACCTCGGAACATTTCTCGTTCATCTATTATAGCTAAACGCTAGAGCTGGCGGATCGTGGTAGCGCCGGACAGCTGAGGGTGCAGCCAGCGCAGTAATATTTCTTTACCGCGCCCCTTAGCGAATCAGGACGAGGCGGCGCGTTTTCTACTACGCCAAATTACCAGTAGGGTGCCTAACAGACCGAATATTAGCAACGCTAGCGGCAGGATTATTAACCCGGTCATCACTACGCTTTCATAATGTTTCACCCATGGAAGCTGACTAAAAATGTAACCTAGGCCAACCAGAACGCTAACCCAAATGGCAGCACTCAGCCAGTTGAACAGTTGAAAATGCGTGTTGCTTAAGCCGGAAATACCGGCCATAGTCGGTAGCAGGGTACGGACAAAGCCGAAAAAGCGGCTGATCAATAGCGCCACTAACCCGTGGCGGTTGAACAGGATATGCGCACGCTGGTGATATTGGGTAGGCAGATGCAGTAACCAGCCTTTCACCAGGTCAGTATGGCCCAGCCAGCGACCTTGCAGATAGCTCAGCCAACAGCCAAGACCCGCAGCGACGCTCAGAATGAATAAGGTGGACGCAAAGTCCATTACGCCTTTAGCTATCAGCGCACCAGACAGCAGCAGTAGGCTGTCACCGGGCAGAAAAGCAGCCGGCAGTAATCCATTTTCCAAAAATAGGGTGGTGAAAAGCACCGCATAAACTACCCAAATCACGCTGGGATCGGAAAGGGCGGTAAAGTCCTGATACCAAAGTGCTTGAATAATTGTACGTAATACATCCATTTTATGTCCCGTTGTATGCTGGTTAAGCTGATAACCGTGTTCCCCAGTATCTATCTGTCTAGTGTACTGCTAATAACTCACGCAGACTTTAAAAAAGATGAATAAAGTTGGTTTTGAGTAACCGGCCAGCCAGTAAGTACGCATTGGCGATGCGTTCGAAACCCGCCGCCCAGGTATTATTGATCATAATTACCACCTCCGGTGCCACAGGCACGAATGGCCTGTACCATAGCAGGAATATCCTGTACTTCCATAGTGATAGAACCGGGATATTCAAGAAATACTACGTGCGTATTAGGCTGGATCAGTTCGGTGATACCAACGCCGATCAGCGGATCGAAATAGGTCGTGGCCACCTTCATGCGGCCAAGAATATGGGTGCAAAAGTCTTGCGTGGGTTCGTAGGCCGAACCGGTTATCAGCAAGTGATCCCCGGCACCAACAAACGACAAGATGTCGTGGAAACCGCCGCCGCTTCGCAAGGATAGAGCACACAACCACTGCCACCCTCCAGTTCCACCATCGCATCCTACAAGGCAAAGTGCGTCATGGTGCCACGGCGGCCATAGAATAACTCACCGTGGGCGCGGTTGGCAGTGGCGTGCTTCTTAGCCACCACGGTTCCAAAAACCAATGAGGAGGCGCGTTAGGTAATGGGATTCACGGCTCTCTGGGTGTAGCGTTTGCTGCGGCCAGCGCCGATCAGCGTAGTTTCTATATGTTTTGGCGTCATGATATTGACCCACCGGTGGTTGCTACACGCTGCCATTTTGTACTCTCTATTAACGTTAGTACTCCACACAATAGCCATCCAGACGTTTTCACATCTAGTAATGTGGTCGCTATAATCCGCTGCTCAACGTTGCTGAAATTTTCCAGATTATTTAGTAAATAATAATGAGAACTACTATCAACCCATGATTGGTTTGATATAATCGCACGCTGATAATTATTTCATTTTGATCGGTAACAAGTTTAGGGGCACAGCGTGAAGACGGCTGGTAAGAGTTTAAATCAAGGATCGCCCAGTATGGGTCAGGGGCAGGGTAAGGCTTTCGGATACGCTCTAATCGCTTCAATGGTATTAGTGATTGGGATAGCAGGTCGCGTATAGGCTGCACCGGAAACACTTCCTGCCGTTACCTAAAGCGTTGTTCCTTGCTTCGTGCCAGAGAACATCACCTCGCTGGATCCAGCGCCAACTATTCAGCAACCAGCAACCAGCAACCAGCAACCAGCAACAGGTAACATGGATCTTTCTGTCTGGGGCATGTATCAGCACGCCGACATCGTGATGAAAGTGGTAATGATTATCCTGGTGCTGGCGTCTATCGTTACTTGGACTATTTTGTTCGCCAAAGGCAGCGAGCTGTTCTGTGCCAAGTGCCGTCTGCTCCACGAGCAATGGTTATTGGCTGAGGTGCATTCACTGGATGAAGCATCCAAGCTGGCGCTGAGTTTCTCGGAACAAAGTATCGGTGCAGTGTTGTTAAACGATGCGCAGAACGAGCTGGCGCTGGTCAGCAAAATCCAATGACAACAGCGGCATTAAGGAACGGCACTGGTTTTTGTCTTGAGCGCCGCGTAGCGGCTTCCTGGCCACCATTGGCGCTATCTTACTGTTCATCGGCCTGTTCGGCCCCGTTTGGGGGATCACGAACAGCTTTATTGGTATCGCATACTCGCAGATCACCAACCTAGCTGTGGTTGCGCCTGGCATCGTAGAAGCCCTATTGGCAACGACGCTGGGTCTGTGTGCTGCAATACCAGCAGTCGTGTCTACAACATCCTCGCCCGTGTGATCAGTAGCCACCACGCCCAGGTTAGCGATGTTGCAGCACAAGTGATGCTGTTACAGAGACGCGATCTGGATCTGGCTGCAGCAGTGGAAGCCAAACGCTCCCCTCACGCACAGCAACCATAGGTGGCGTGAGGGTATGGCGGGCGATGGAATGTCTAGACGACAACGGCGAATTGCATGAAATCAACGTGACGCCGTTTATCGATGTGATGTTGGTGCTGTTGATCATCTTTATGGTGGCCGCGCCGCTAGCAACAGTGGATGGATATTCGCGTCAACTTGCCAGCACCTTCCGCTAAACCATAGCCACGGCCAGAGAAACCAGTGTTTCTATCGGTGAAAGCAGACAAATAGCTCTATGTAGGCGATCAGCCGGTCAATGTTGATCAATTGTTGTTGGTACTGGATCAACGCACTAAGGCGAACAAAGAAACCACCATTTTCTTCCAGGCAGACAAGAGCATATACTATGAAACACTGATGAGTATGATGGACACCTTACGTAAAGCAGGTTACCTGAAAGTCTGGCTGGTGGGCATGGAAAGTACTACCAAATAGTAGGATAGAAGGCGGTTAAGGTGCCACTTCAACGGGTTGTATACAGCCTCAGCGTGGCACAATCTTCACCCAACAACATCACACATAAGCCTGCTCTGGATGGCATTTACACACCGATGACATCCATGAGCAAGCAAGGCTATCGCCTGATTTTTTAATTGCACCCTCGCAGAGTTACGATTGGTTACCGAACAGACTCGCTGTAGCAGCAGCAACCCATGCCAACGGCCGTGGTATAGGCGCGGCGCACTTTGGGGTAATGCTACGGCGTACCGTCTGGCTACTAGGTTGGGGTTAGCGCTGTTTACCTGGCAAGTGGATCCGGGAAAATTGTTGCGGCATCGGCGGCATCGCGGACAAGTAGATGGCGTTTTTTACGCCAGCTAGCCATGCTTTGCTCCCGCGTTTTTTATCGTCAATCCTGTTGACAGGTATGAACGCAAAGTAGCCCATCGAAAGTATTTCTTTTTCAAACGGCTTATCCACAGCAGCCCGATACATCCTAGTTATCGTGATCCCACTCATTGTTGCGCCTTTGGGTAGACCTTATGTCTGCGGATTTTCGATTTTCTCTATACTATAGGTAGAATCTCAATTCCGATCTAAGAAAATGATTCCTACAGTTTGAAAAAATAATGCTTTTATAGCGGTAATCATTGGTATTGATTAATTTACCCTCCCTATCTAAATCTATAATTTTCTGTAAACTTGTTTCTGAGAGGTAAGTATCTACTCTATATCTGAAAATTTATCATTTACAGTGAGTACATCAGTCAAATCTGCCTCTCCTTTTTTGGCAAGAGCACAGTTTTTCATCAAAATATTGGCAATGTGTTCATCACTCTTACCTTCATATCTGTGATGCCTGTAATTTTTTAGTCCATTCTTCCTTCCATGAGTATTCAAAATATTACCAGGGGAATAATCGCTAGAGTATTTCCATTCTGAATTATTATGTTGTGGGATAAAGTCTACATCTGTAACATTACCACGCTTAAATGTCACATAATCACGTAATTTTTCACCTGCATTAACCACATTATCTAACCCGGGGTCAAAAAGCTTTGTACCATGTGGAGTGAGCATCTTAATAACCATATCTGAAGGTAGTGATACAACTGGAGTGCTAGTATCACTATCAATAAATACGCCGTGAGCAGATACCACTAGCGATTCAACATTCTTACTTCCCTCTGGAAAGTAAGTGCTATATTTAATGTAACTTCCACCCCACATTTTCTTTTAAAATGAATGGATGTTTATCACCTAAAAGAAGAATAGTATTGTTCGCTCCGACAGGCGACCCCACTATTTTATAGCCGAGATAATTATCTCCTTTTGTTGGTTTTTGTCTAAGCTCTTTATTCTTCAGTTTGGATGAAACGGATTTGAGATTTCCGACTTTATCCCGGAAGAATTTTCCCCAGAAGATACCCGTTTTAGGGTTTACCCGAACCATTATTTCCCGCCCCTTTACTTTCCGAACAATGGGAACATTTAGGTTCCTACCATATTATATGGCAATATTGAGATTCAAACATGATTTTTTTACTGGGGTGTATCTTCAAATGCCATTCGTTTTGCGCTAATACAATTTCATGAGCATGGCCACCAATCAGAGGTTCGTAAATAAACGACTTACCTGTTGTAAAGTCATAACGATATGGCACCAATCGGCCAAGAACCTCAACTGCACTTAACCTTTTAGGTCGGGAAGAAAATGGATTTATGACACTATATACTGCTGTTTTATCAGTCATTTTAGGCTGATAACGATGATAGGCTCCGAGGGGAATATTTGTGTACTTTCGCTGTTCCCGCTTACTGAAATGATTAAACTTGCCATCACCCGTCCTTTCTGATTTCTGGGCCAGATGGTTGAAATAGACCTGATGCTGTTTTTCACTACTTTCAGTCCATTTTGGAACAAAAGCAAAGATTTTACCATTGCGCTCACTAACAGGAACGCTGTAAATCTTACCATTATTTTCCAAATTAATATGATTAACACTGTTTTTTATATGAAAAATGGGCAAATCTACTATGGGCTCTTTTCGTATTGAGGTCGGGGGGTTAAGATGCATCTATTCCCTATAGTTTATTTTCATAATGCTGAATCTTGCCTGCTGAGTCACTTGCTCTATCAGTGAAAACTCTTGCTTAGGCGACGCGGGGTTTCCCTCCAGATCATTTGCTGCTCGTTCAAGCAATAGTCCGATAATATATTGTGTAATAGCCAGATCCTGGCTACCGGGCAATAAAGTAATTAACTGAGAAGCAATAATATTAACCATTTTGGTAATACGGGTAATCTTGCTTATCTCATCGGGTTTGTGGCAGCCAAAATTTTTATTCCAATTATAAATTTTTTTAATTTCAATAGCTATCATTGTGAAGGGGTCTTGAAGGCTTTTACCGACATGGCGCAATATTTGTGAGAACTCTAGATTATCCCAGTTATTCATACAGGAATAATCATACAATCTGACAATTTTCACATCATCAGGTACGGGGGTATGGTATTTTTTGGGAAAAAGACTACATAACGAGGAAGTCGACTCAACGTCCTAGTTTTATCTTCCCTTTGATTTCTTATTGCAGATAATGCATCCGTAGCCGGTAATCTAAGAGGGTAATTCCGGGATATAAATTGTCCTGATTCATGTATTATATTACTGATTAAATTCATCATTATGGCGATTTTACTATCAACATGGTTTGTTGATATAGTCAAACCAGATTCTGGAAGCGGTATATTTCGATTCTGTGGCTGCAATGATATGTCAATATTGTATCCTGGATATTTTTTAGTGTCTCCAGACAGCCAGATACTAGATCGGGGGTCGCCATTTTCTTTCTCCCTGGTATTCTGTTTTTTATTTTTCCTGTCTATTGGTGAATTACCTGCTTAGCCTCATATGGTTTATATCTCTTATCGGCATGGGTAATTCTTTCTTTGAAATTTCATTGGCCATTTTGAATGATATTGCTGTAGTTATATTGCTATTCCGCATTAAACTGAGGACGGAGAGTAACTGCAAAGCTGCATGTGTAACATTCTGTCTGTCAATGTTTTTATGGCGGCCGGGTTGCAGGGATGTTTTTTCACACGCTCATTATGTAATTCCCGCCCACCATGTCTTCCGTCCAAGCGCATTGTATGATTGCCTATAGCTTGGCGGTGATGATTATAAATCGGAGATATTTTTGGCATACCTTTATTACCCTAACCTCTTCGTCAAAAAACATTCACCTTTAATGTGGTTTTTATACAACCCTATCTGAAATAATACTTCTTGTATAAAGTATTTTTATTACTAAAAAAGGAAAAAATCATAATGTATTGAGCAGAATCATTATTAAAAAACCTAATTGTAATAATTATTAGATTATGTTCTTAATTATAATAATCTTGTATACCCGTCATTCTTCAAGTTGCCTATGCGTTAACTTTCTTCTCCCATCCCAGTCACTTACAAAGCCACGGGGATTCGGTGTAGTGGCACACTGAATTTAGGCACCTAAGTTGAGGTGTTATGCTTACCTCAAACTCTTACAGGTGAACTAATGAGTAAAATATTTACTGCTGAATTTAAACTCGAGACGTAAAACTGGTTCTCTACCAGAATTACACTTATTCAGAAGCTGCGAAGGCGATGAACGTCAGTCTGTCGGCCATTAACCGATGGGTAAAGTCACTTCGTAAGCTGATGAAAGAGCTGGGCATCGCCAGTTGCCAGAAACCAGCTCACAAATACAAGCGAGGGAGCAACGAACACATTGAGATACCCAATCTTATCGACCGCCAATTCGCAGTTACAGCGCCGAACCAAGTTTAGTGTGGCGACGTGACCTATTATATCTGGACAGGCAAATGCTGGACTTATCTAGCGGTAGTTCTGGATTTATTAGCCCGTAAACCTGTGGGTTGGGCAATGCCGGACTCGCCAGATACAGCACTGACTGCCAAGGCTCTCCAGATGGCTTGGGAACTACGTGATCGCCCTGAGTGTGTAATGTTCCATAGTGTCAGAGTAGCACTATACCCGCCGTAAGTATCGCCAAATGTTGTAGAGCTAGCGGATAATATAGAGTGCGAGCCGCAGGGGTAACTACTAGGATAACAGCCCGATGGAGCGGTTCTTCCGCAGTCTGAAGAATGAATGGGTACCGACGACGGGCCACGGGAGTCTGGCAGAAGCACAATCATCCATAATCCGCTATATCACGGGGTACTACAGCGTTCTTCGCCCCCGCAGGTATATCAGCGGTTTAACGCCAAATAAATCTGAGCGACTGTTCTACGCACAGTCAGGTCGCGTGGCCAAAATTAGTTGACCCACTACCCCCTTACGGCAGCATGAACGGAACGATTTATTTCCTGACTAGGCGACCTATAACCGGCACTGCTTCGAAGTCGCTACGGAAGGGGTTGATGTCCAAACTGCCACGGCGGGTATAGGGGGCGAAAACGCTGAGTTTCTCCGGCTGGCAGTATTGCTTGAAGTCGTTGAATATACGCTTGACGCACTGCTCGTGGAATTCGTTATGCTGGCGAAACGAGATCAGGTAGCGCAGCTGGCGCTCGCAATCGATTTTCTGGCCTTGATAGCGAATGACCACGCTGCCCCAATCCGGTTGATGAGTCACTGGGCAGTTGGGCTTTAACAGATGGGAGGACAACGTCTCTGTTACCCATTCTGCCTGTTCGCTGGCCACACCGTACAGACATTCCGATTTGAAGGCATAGTCCATCAATGGCGATATCCAGATCATCAATATTGACACCCAATAGATGATCGATCTGCGTTGAATAGCTATCCAGCCCAGGATAGAGTTTAATCCCGACCATGCCGTTGGCCGCCTGCGAGAGATCTTTTTGCATTACGGTGTTCACCGCTTCCACACTGTAGAAACTCGTTTGGTTAAAACTGTTGAGGTACAACTTGAAAGATTTAGATTCGATCGAGTTAGTTGGGGAGTGTGGCAAGGTAAATTCCCCTATCCCCACCACCGGTTTGCCTTTGGCGTTGAACCAGGAAAGTTCGAAAGCAGTCCACAGATCGAAGCCGCTGAACGGCAAGTTATGTTCATTCACACCCGATCAGATCCTTACTACGAGCGCGGGGCAGAGCTTCGGCTAACGCTGGAGCATAGTGATCCGGATAGTCCGAGTTACTGCCAAGATGAGTGATTTTATATTGTTTTTTGATATGCATATTCATTGTACCTTGTGTGATCGGTACTGGATGTAGCTGTTAAACGGGTTTTGAGCGACGTAAATCAGCCCTCTCCCTCTTCGATGTAGCTTACCTTGATCATGATCTCTAAAGAAATAATCCAAATAGCGCGCTACCCGAGCAGCCACTACGATACCTTTATGTATCAAGTGATAAAAAAATAAGATGATGATTTTATATCATTTTTTACATCTCTTATAAATGGCACATAGATTTTCTACTGTCGAATTTTGGGATATTGCAAATCACCCATCTTTTTCTTTTTCATCTCAGAATAAAATAACGGCTTGGCAAAACGCCATTATGCCGTAAAATTCACTACTTTCGCTAAATCTATCACCATAAATCTATTGGAGACAAGGATGGACAAACGCTTTATTCAAGCTCACCGCGAAGCGCGCTGGACACTGGGCCTGACGCTGCTTTACTTACTAGTTTGGTCGTTGGCTGCCTACCTGCCGGACAGTATAAACGGTATCACTGGTTTACCGCATTGGTTCGAGATGGCTTGTCTGCTGGTGCCCATGGGGTTTATCGCCCTGTGCTGGCTGGTGGTGCGGCTCGTATTCCGCGATATTTCCCTGGAGGACGGTGATGCAAACTGAAGTGATCATACCACTGATAGCCTACCTGCTGCTGGTATTCGGCCTATCTGTCTACGCCTACGGCCACCGCCAAAGCGGTAATTTCCTTAACGAATACTTCCTCGGCAATCGTTCGATGGGGGGCTTTATGCTGGCGATGACCCTGACTGCCACCTACATCAGCGCCGGTTCGTTTATCGGCGGACCCGGCGCAGCGTACAAATACGGCTTGGGATGGGTGCTGCTGGCAATAATCCAACTACCGGCGGTGTGGCTATCACTCGGCGTACTGGGTAAGAAGTTCGCCATTCTGGCGCGGCGCTATAATGCCATTACCCTCAACGATATGCTGTATGGCCGTTTCCAGAGCCGGATATTGGTTTGGCTAGCCAGCCTCAGCCTGCTGGTAGCGTTCCTCGGTGCCATGACTGTGCAGTTTATTGGTGGTGTCCGCCTATTGGAAAGTGCTGTGGGTATCCCCTACAACATCGGCCTGCTAATTTTCGGCATCAGTATCGTGCTCTATACCGCTTTTGGCGGCTTCCGTGCCAGCGTGCTCAACGATGCCATGCAGGGTCTAGTGATGCTGCTTGGCACTGTCTTACTGCTGGGAGCGGTGATCCACGCCGCCGGTGGATTGCACCACGCGGTAGATAAGCTACAGCAGATCGACCCGGCGCTAGTGTCGCCTCGGGGCTATGATCAGATCCTCAGCCTACCATTTATGGCCTCATTTTGGGTCTTGGTATGCTTCGGGGTGATTGGCCTGCCCCACACTGCTGTGCGCTGTATCTCATATAAAGACAGCAAGGCGGTACATCACGCTATCGTTCTTGGCACCATGGTGGTGGCACTACTGATGCTCGGCATGCATTTAGCTGGCGCACTGGGCCGTGTGGTGTTGCCGGATATGAAAATCCCTGATCAAGTCATCCCAACGCTGATGGTCACCGTGCTGCCACCTTATGTTGCTGGCATCTTTCTGGCGGCACCTCTGGCAGCAATCATGTCCACCATCAACGCCCAATTGTTGCAATCTTCCGCCACCATCGTCAAAGACCTTTATCTTGGCGTGCGACCGCAGCACATACACAACGCGCGGATGATAAAGCGTTTATCCAATCTGACCACCTTGATCCTCGGCTGTCTGGTGCTGCTGGCAGCCTGGCATCCACCGGAAATGATCATCTGGCTTAACTTGCTTGCCTTCGGCGGGCTAGAAGCGGTGTTCCTGTGGCCGTTGGTACTAGGGCTATATTGGCAACACGCCAATGCTCATGGGGCGCTTAGCTCAATGGTATCAGGTGCGGTATGCTATACGCTGTTGGCCAGCTTTGGCCTTCAGCTAGCCGGGCTACACCCTATCGTGCCTGCTCTGTTTCTTAGCCTGCTGGCGTTTTATATCGGCAACGTTGTTGGCGAAAAACGTCGTGTGGCGACATCCTTACCCCCTGAAGAGAATTGATATGCCTTGGATCCAACTAAAACTCAACACTATCGGCAGCCAGGCTGAAGACCTGAGCGATGTGCTAGTGGGAAGCGGTGCGGTGTCGGTGACCTTTCAAGACAAACACAATAACCCGGTGTTCGAACCGCTGCCGGGAGAGACCCTGCTTTGGGGCGATATCGATGTGATCGCGTCCTGTATGATGCCAAAACCAACATGGCCGAGGTAGTGGCGATGCTGGAACAACCCCCTTGCTGTGTGCGGTTTTCCGCCATCAGGTTGATCAATTGGAAGACAAGGACTGGGAGCGCTAGTGAATGGAAAACTTTCACCCGATGCGCTTCGGCGATCTCCTGTGGATCTGTCCAAGCTAGCGCGATATGCCTGATCTAGACGTGGTCAACGTGATACTCGATCCTGGCTTGGCGTTTGGCACCGGCACCCATCCAACCACCGTGCTCTGCTTGCAGTGGCTGGACAGCCTCAATCTGGCAGGCAAAACCGTCACCGACTTTGGCTGTGGATCCGGCATTATCGCGATTGCTGCGCTGAAGCTCGGTGCAGAATGCGCTATCGGCATTGACATCGATCCCCAAGCTATTCTCAGGCTAGTCGTGATAATGCACAACGTAACTGTGTTTCAGAGCGCCTGGAGCTGTATCTGCCAAATGACCAGCCGGCCGAAAACCCTGGCGGACGTGGTGGTAGCAAACATTCTGGCTGGCACGCTACGCGAACTAGCACCGTTGATCGGCTGCCTACCCAAAATAGGTGGTCATCTGGGCCTGTCCGGCATACTGGCTAGCCAAGCGAAAAGCGTAGCAGAAGCTTACGAAGAGCAGTTTGTCCTCGATGCAATTACCGAATGTGAAGAATGGTGCCGCATCACTGGCTGTCGTAAGTAGCACCTACGGCGAAATATCACGAAATCCATCCAGCTATACCGGTGGATTTTTACTTGTCCTCCGCCCCAGAGATGAACGCGCCGACAAAGGCCGGCAATCCAGACCAAAGGATAAAATGACCGAAAATACCGATAATATCCCTTGCAATAGCGAATATTTTAACGCCTACAAAAACAAGCAGATAAAAATAAGTTACTGATAATAAACAATAATATCCTCGTGAATTACCATAAGGCACATTTTTTATAATGGATTAAGGTTAATTGCTCAAAAATTGGCCTTTTATCTCAACGCAAAAATGCGTAATATACGCGCCCTTGCGGACCAGTATAGTTTACTCTTTATCTATGCAAATTGGACACTACCAGCTTACAAATTGCCTGATTTCCGCCCAGATGTCCGGTATCACCGATCGTCCGTTTAGAGCATTATGTCATACGATGGGTGCCGGGATAGCTGTATCCAAAATGCTCTCCTCTAACCCAAAGGTGTGGCGAACGGATAAGTCGCGTCTGCATATGGTGCATAGCGATGAACCTGGGCTCCGTTCAGTGCAGATTGCTGGGTGCGATCCAGATGACATGGCCGCTGCGGCACGTATTAATGTGGCCAGTGGCGCACAGATCATCGACATCAATATGGGTTGCCCAGCTAAGAAAGTGAACCGGAAGCTTGCAGGGTCTGCTTTGCTTCAGTATCCGGATCTAGTTAAACAGATCCTCTATGCGGTAGTAAATGCTGTGGATGTGCCGGTGAAACTTAAGATTCGCACTGACTGGGCATCAGAACATCGTAACTGTGTAGAAATTGCCCAACTGGCCGAAGACTGTGGTATACAGGCCCTGACTATTCATAGCCGAACCCGTGCCTTCCTGTTCAACGGCAACGCGGGGTATGATAGCATTCGGGCAGCCAAGCAAAATGTCTCCATACTAATTATCGCGAATGGGGACATTACTGATCCGCATGAAGCTAGAGCAGTGCTCGACTACACTGGGGCTGATGCCCTGATGATAGGCCGAGCGGCTCAGGGTAAACCCTGGATCTTCCAGGAAATCCAGCATTATCTGGACACTGGGGAGCTGCTGCCACCGATGCCACTTGGTGAGGTAAAGCGCTTGTTGATAAAGCATATTCGGGAATTGCACGGCTTTTACGGCCAAGGCAAGGGGGCCCCGGATTGCCCGTAAGCACGTGTCCTGGTATCTTCAGGAACATGCCCCGAATGACCAGTTTCGGCGCACATTCAACGCCATAGAGGATGCCAGCAAACAGCTGGAGGCGTTGGAGGCATATTTCGAAAATCTTAGCGTAAAAAAAGAGCTGACAGAACTATGTTCGAACAACGCGTAAATTCTGACGTACTGACCGTTTCAACAGTTAATTCACAAGATCAAGTGACTCAAAAGCCTCTGCGTGACTCAGTGAAACAAGCACTGAAGAACTATTTTGCTCAACTGAATGGTCAAGACGTTAATGATCTGTATGAACTGGTGTTGGCTGAAGTTGAACAGCCACTGTTGGACATGGTGATGCAATACACCCGTGGCAACCAAACCCGTGCTGCTCTGATGATGGGCATCAACCGTGGTACGTTACGTAAAAAGCTGAAAAAATACGGTATGAACTGATATTAGTTAGTTAACATGTTGAAAAAAGCGCTTTTACCTTGTTTGGTTAGCGCCTTTTTCTTCTATGTTTATACATGAATTTCCGAACAATGCAGAAAGCATAAAAACAAATAGCGAGCCTGTTATTTAAATTGTATAATTGCCTGTTTTTGATATGTTCACTCCAACAACGGAGATAGGCAAATTATGGACGACAAAAAACTTAGAGCCATTGCGGCGGAACTGGATAAAGGCCTTAAAACCGAAGCCGACCTCAATTAGTTTTCCCGGATGGATGCTAACGAAATTAACCGTCGAGATAGCGCCCAATGCGGAACTGACTAACCATCTCGAGCATGAGAAAAATGCACCTAAAACCGGCACCAACACCTGCAATGGCTACTCGTCAAAAACACTGCTCTGCGATGACGGTGAGATCGAACTGAACACGTCGCGTGACCGTGAAAACACCCTCTAACCGCAGCTGATTAAGAAAAACCAGACACATATTAGACCATGTAAATAATTCTTTGTAACTGTAATTGCCAGCGTATTAAAGGTGATCGTTCAGGCGGTCACCGAACTCGATAATAAAACGACTCATCGCCAGCCGCTAGTTCTGGATCGGCATACTCCATTTTTTGACGCATCCTTGATTGCCAGATAAATAACTTTTCGTACCGAGTCGTCTGTCGGGAACACTTTGTGCTTCTTGATGGCTGAGCGGATCACGCTATTCAGCGATTCGATGGCATTAGTTGTGTAGATTGCCTTGCATATATCAGGTAGATAGCTGAAGAACGTATTGAGATATTCCCAGTGTACACGCCAGCTTTTGCTGATTTGTGGGCATCTATCGTCCCAGGCCTACGCGGACTTATCCAGTGCCATCAGCGCCGCCGCCGGTGCCTGGTAAACCTTTTCAGCCCTCCTGTGACGGCTTTGTAGTCTTTCCAACTGACGTATTTCAGGCTGTTACGCACTATGTGGACAATGCGCACAGTTGGATCTTCGTTTGCGGATACACTGTATTGACCGCGTCTGAGAAGCCCTTGAGGCCATCAACACAGGCAATCAGGATATCGTTCAGCCCACAATTTTTTAATTCCGTCAGTATCGATAACCAAGTTCTGGCACCTTCGGCATCGGATATCCACGGGCCTAGATATTTATTTTATCCTTCCAGATTGACACCCAGTGCGATGTACACCGATTTATTAATAACCTGCTTATCCTGATGCACCTTAATGACAATACAGTCGAGATAAACAATGGGATAGAGATTATCTAACGGTCTGCTACGCCAGGCGGTTGCCCGGTCAATAATGGCATCGGTGACTTTCGATATCAGCGTCGGGGAGACGTCGGCATCATAAAGTTTTTTAAAGGTTCCGGTGATTTCCCGCGTGGTCATTCCCTGCGCGTAAAAAGCTAAAATCTGGTCATCAAAGCCCGTCAGCCGGATTTGCCCCTTCTGAACAATAACCGGCTCAAACTCGCTGTTGCGGTCACGGGGCGTCTCGATGGCCAGCCCACCATACGGTGAGGTGAGTGTCTTAGGGGAGAAGCCGTTGCGGCTGCGGCTGTTACCGGTGCCGCTGCCCTCAGTAGCTCTTTTAGCATAGCCGAGGTGATATTCCATCTCGGCAGCGAGCGCCGCCTAGACGGTCATTTTAACGAACTGGTTGAGTATATTATTGAGGTCGACTTCAGTTTTGATGTCTTTTGCCAGCTCGGGAGTGATCTGACGCAACATTGTCTGCTGCGGTATATCTGGTACTCGAGTTTTTTCGCCATTGCTCGTATCCTTTTTAATTTAACACGTTATCGGAGTATGGGCATTTACACAATTTTTGGTACAGGCATCCGTTGATGCGTTTTTCTAAAGATCAGTCTTCATCAAAGCCAGATTTGAACAGTGCGACCACGGCGGATAGCGCTTTCGCTTCTTCTGGGACGGTTGCTTCAACTTCTATATGCCACCTCTGGGCGGAATCAAGCATCAGCAGTGCGATGACGCTGCTGTCGTTATGCAACATCACCTCGGCGTCGAAACTTTGCACCAGCTCAAACAGCTTTATCGCCGGGCGGGCATGTATGCCCAGTTTGTTTTTAATTTTAACCGATTGCCTGACCATCACTGTTTGCGTTTTTCCAGCGTGCGGTGGCGCAATTGTACGTTCTTGCCACGTGAGCGGAAGTAATCGGCCAATTGTTCCGCTACGTAGACCGAACGGTGTTTGCCGCCGGTACAGCCTATCGCTACTGTCAGGTAACTGCGGTTGTTGGTCTCCAGCATCGCTATCCACTGCTCCAGATAGCTGCGCGTCTGGTAGATAATGTTGTGCACTTCGGTGTGGCGATCGAGGAATGATGCCACCGGTTTATCTAGACCTGTCATCGGCCGTAGCTTAGGATCCCAGTGCGGATTCGGTAGGAAGCGCACGTCGAACACGTAGTCAGCATCGATCGGGATGCCGTGCTTGAAGCCGAAGGATTCAAACACCATGGTCAGCTCTCGCTCGCGTTTGCCTAGCAAGCGAGTGCGTAGCATTTCGGCCAGTTCATGTACTGACATTTCCGAGGTATTGATGATCAAATCGGCCCGTGAGCACAACGGCTCAAGTAAGTCGCTTTCTTCATCAATAGCGCTTTCCAATGACAGTTTTTTGCTGGAGAGTGGGTGTAGGCGTCGGGTATCACTGTAGCGGCGAATCAGCGTATTGCGGTCAGCGTCGAGGAACAGTAGCTGTGGTGAGAAGCTGCTCGGCAGTTGAGTCATGGCGTATTCGAATACCTCCGGCGATTCCGGCATATTGCGTACGTCGATGCTCACTGCGGCGGAGCTGTTGCGTTCCGCTAGCGTATTGGCAAGCTGTGGCAGTAACACCACAGGCAGGTTATCAACGCAGTAAAAACCCATGTCTTCCAGCGCCCGTAAGGCGACGGATTTCCCTGAACCGGAACGGCCGCTGATAATCATCAGCACCATGTGGTTACCCCCCCCTGCTATTTTGGTGGCATCCATTACTGCTGCTAGAAACATTATTAATTTCGGCAAGAGCCGGGATCTCCATCATGGTGAAACAGTATCCACTATCCTGACAGTAAGTCACGTTAGCGAGATATCACTCAGTGATGATTTGGTAAAGTTCTTCGTCACTCTGCGCCGCACGCAGACGGCGGCATACGCTTTTATCAGCTAGGCGTCTGGCGACTAGCGATAAGGTATGCAAATGTGTTTTGCACTGATTGGCTGGCACTAACAAAGCGAATAGCAGATCAACCGGTTGGTTGTCTATGGCATCAAAGGCAATAGGTTGGTCGAGACGAATAAACACGCCAATGGCCTGCGATATATCCTCCTCCAGTTTGCCATGGGGAATAGCGATACCGTTGCCGATACCGGTGCTGCCCATGCGCTCCCGGGTGAGCACCGCGTCAAACACCACCAACGGAGATAGGTTGAACTGAATGGCCGCCAGTTCACTGATAATCTCCAAAGCCCGCTTTTTACTGGCGCAGTGTACCGCGCTTTTAGTGCACTCGATATTTAGCACCGAGCTTAATTGCCTATATTTGTTGTTCATCTCATCTTCACTTAAAACCACGTACTAGAGCACTGCCCAGCAAGGTGATTTTTCGCCAGTTTTAACCTTGGTTATCATATGGCGCGTTACCCAACAGGTAACGTGCTGAACACTGAAGTTACCTTAAGCATGATCCCAGATGGAAAAGGGGTCAGAATGTCAGTGTTGCTTCAGTTTATCTTTATGTTTACTCAATTGGCGTGCCAATTTGTCCATCAGTGTATCAATTGCTGCATACATATTCTCGTCTTCCGAAGAGGCGTGCAACTCGCAACCATTCACATGCATCGTCGCTTCCGCGATTTGCTGCATTTTTTCCACACTTAATACAACATACACCTGATTGATACGGTCGAAATAGTGTTCGAGTTTGGCAAACTTGTTGGTGACGAACTCACGCAATGGTTCGGTGATATCGATGTGATGTCCAGTAATATTGAGCTGCATAGTGTCTTCCTTCTCTAATAGATGTCAAACCAATTGTTTACGCTGGTTCGATGGTGGGATGGATAAAGACTCTCTGTATTTGGCGACGATACGCCGCGCCACGATGATCCCCTGAGCGTAAAGCAGAGTGACCAGTTTACTGTCGCTAGGTGGTTTGGCGGGGTTTTCCGCCGTAATCAATTTCTTCACCAGTGCGCGGATCGCCGTTGATGAGGCTTCGCCACCGCTGTCGGTATTCATATGGCTGGAGAAGAAACATTTCAACTCAAAAATACCACGTGGACTGTGCAAAAACTTCTGCATAGTGACACGCAAAATTGTCGATTTATGCATCTCCACGGCTTGGGCGATATCTGCTAGTACCATGGGCTTCATCAATTCTTTGCCCTGTTTAAAGAATGGCTGATGCTGATCGACGATGCAGCGGGTGACCTTCAACCGGGTTTCATTGCGGCTTTCTAGACTTTTAATTAGCCACTTGGCTTCTTTTAGGTTACTGCGAATAAACTGGTCATCAGCTTCATTGCGTGAACTGTTGCCCAGCGCGGCGTATTGCTGGTTAATCTTCAGATGCGGAACGCTATCGGCGTTAAGTTTAACCATCCATTTATCCTACGCTTTGCGCACTAGCATGTCTGGTGGAATGATATATTCCGATTCATCGGTAATGATCGACTGCCCTGGGCGCGTGGATCGAGCGACTGAATCAGCGCTATCACCTCTTTTAGTGTATCTTCTTTTAGCCGGGTTGACCGCATCAAACTGCGAAAGTCGTGGTTGGCTAACAAATCAAGATATTCGCTGATGACCAACCGGTCATAGGCCAGATACGGTGTACCTTTGGCGTACTGGGAAAGCTGCACCAGCAAGCAGTCGCGTAGATCGCGGGCGGCAACGCCGACCGGATCAAAACGCTGTATATGCCTCAATACCGCTTTGACTTCGGCCATGGTCACAGTTTCGTCACCCATGCTCTCCAGGATCTCTTCCAGCGGCATTGTGAGATAGCCGGTGTTGTTGACTGCATCAATGATCTAATTGGCGATGGCGCGGCGCTATCAGTATCGGAAAACGGCTTCAGTCCCAGTTGCCACATCAGGTGATCTTGCAATATCTGGGTGGTTTCCCCCTGATACAATAGCCGTTCGTCGTCGCTGTATTCGGTGCTAGTGCCGGAAGAAGAACTGGCGGTGTAGAACTCATCCCTGGTGGCGTCCAATGGTAACTCTTCAGGTATTTCCTTCTGTTCCAGTGCCTAGCTGGTATCAAGACCTTCGATGTCTTTGGATGCTGTGGTATCGATTTCATCATGCAGATCGCTCTGCTCAAGCAGGGGATTACTCTCCAACGCCAACGGTATCTCTTGCTGAAGCCCCAGCGCAGACAATTGCAACAGGCTATCCGCCTGTTGCAATTGTGGGGTCATGACCAGTTGTTGGCTGAACATGAGTTGTAAGCCTTGCTTCATAATCTTCAGTTTACTTGTGTTAACCGTTGTGCTTCATGATGCGCTGGTATTCAGAGGCGGAATGCTTCGCCTAAGTAAACACGTTTCACCTGCTCATCAGCCAGAATAGCATCCGGCGTACCGTGGGCAATCAGTTTGCCCTCACTGACGATATAGGCGCGTTCGCACACATCCAGCGTCTCGCGCACGTTGTGGTCGGTGATTAGCACGCCCAGTCTACTATCACGTAAGTGCTCGATGATCTTCTTGATGTCGATAACGGAAATTGGATCAACTCCGGCGAAGGGTTCATCCAACAGGATGAATTTTGGGTTGGCAGCCAGCGCGCGGGCGATCTCGACGCGGCGGCGTTCACCACCGGACAGCGCCTGGCCCAGGCTATCGCACAGGTGGGTGATATGAAACTCTTCCATCAGTTCTTTGGCGCGGTCTTCCCGCTGCTCGCTGGTGAGATCGGCACGGATCTCCAAAACCGCCATTAGGTTGTCATATACGCTTAGGAAACGGAAAATCGAGGCCTCCTGCGGCAGATAACCGATGCCACGGCGCGCCCGGGCGTGTAGCGGCAGCAGGCTAAAGTCTTCTTCGTCGATCACGATACGCCCAGAATCACGTTGCACGATACCGACCACCATATAAAAGGTGGTGGTTTTTCCAGCACCGTTCGGCCCCAGCAAGCCGACTATTTCGCCGGATTTCACCTTAAGGCTGACGTCTTCAACAACTTTGCGGCCTTTGTAAGCTTTTGCTAGGTTTTCTGCGATGAGTGTAGCCATAAATGATTAGTTACTCTTATTTTGCCCATTTTTGTCTTGCAACTGTGACGGCACCAGAACCATGGTCACGCGTTTTCCTTTATCGCTAAACGCCTGAATTTGCTGCTGTTGTACCAGATAGATAATATGATCACTTCTCACATTGCTGTCGAGTTGCTCCAGATAGGCATTGCCCATTAGGGTCACTAACCGCGTCGCAACGTCATAACGCACTTTCTGCGCGTGACCTTTTACCGGCTTGCCACTGTCCTGTATTTGATGGAAGGTGACTGGGTCGCCAAACGCTTCAATATAAGTTTTGTTCTGATCGCTGCCCGGGTGGGTGACGACCACCTTGTCCGCACGGATATCGATGGTGCCTTGTTTGATCACCACGTTATCAGTGAAGGTGCTGACGTTGTTTTGCATATCCAGCGACTGTTTGAGCGAATCGATGGCGACTGGCTGATTGGCGTCGGATTTAAGCGCCATGGCAGGCGCGCTAGTGACCAAAATTACGCTTGCGATCAACAGATTACGAAGTGGTTTTTTGATTCTGAATTTCATAGCTAGTCTTAACCTTATCAATCAACTCAGCGGTTTTAGCCCGCAGATTTCCACGTATTTTCATGCCGTTAGAGGTAAAATTTGTTCCGTAAAGCGTCACTTCTTCATCGGAAGACACATCCTGGGTGATCAGATCTACCTGAGCATTGTCGGTTTTAATTTTTTCCAACTGTGAGGTGGCAGTCAGGCTGTCCACTTCGACATGGCCGTAAAGATACAGTATCCGGTTTTTAGTCAGTTTGGCGCGATCGGCACGCACTGACCAGGTTGCCAGCGCATCTTTATCGAACAGCGTCATTACTGGCTGGGTAAACCAGCTCGGTTCACCTGTGGTATAATATTTCACGTCTTCCGCCACCAGCTTGAAGCTCAGCTTGCCTACTGTGTTGTACACCACGGTGACTGTGTGCTCACTCTGATACGTTGGTGTCTGACCGTTGACCGGCTGCGGTGCAGTGTCATCGCTGAAATCCGCCATATTCCAGACGATCAGTGCCAACGCGATTACGGCTAGCAGGAGAGTGATCCACAATTTAGTTTTGCTCATATCGACAGCCCTTTGGCCCACTCCAGCTTATTTTGAGCCAAAAGAATTATGTCACATAGTTCGCGCACCGCACCGTGACCACCGACAATGCGGGTCACATAGTGAGCTTTTGGTGTCAGCAAGGGGTGCGCGTCCGCCACGGCGACCGCTAAACCCACCTGCGCCATCACTGGCCAGTCGATCAGATCATCTCCGATATAGGCCACCTGAGCCGCCGTTAGCGAGAGCTTTTCCAACAGGTCGTGGAAAGCTAAGTGCTTATCGGACTGTCCCTGATACAGATGGCTGATGCCAAGGGTTTTCGCCCGGTCTTCCAGCAGTTTGGCGGAGCGGCCAGTGATGATCGCCACCTCAATATCTGAGGTTTTCAGGCAGCGGATGCCGTAGCCGTCGCGCACGTTGAACGCCTTTAACTCTTCACCATTGTTACCCATAAAAATCAGTCCATCGGACAACACGCCATCAACATCACAAATCAGCAGGCGGATCTTGCTGGCACGCGCTATCACGTCTTGCTCTACTGGCCCGTAGCAGGTGTCTACCATACGCATTCCATTCTATTTCCTAATTAAACTACGCCAGCGCGCAGCATGTCATGCATATGTACCACACCCAGCAACTGGTCGCCATCAGCAACCAGCAGCGCAGTAATGTGGCGTTGTTGCATCAGGTTCAGTGCGTCTACCGCTAGCATACTTGGACGCACTCGCACGCCACCCGGTGTCATAATGTCGATTATCTTGGCATCGTTGAGATTTATGTCCATATCAAATACTCGGCGCAGGTCACCGTCGGTAAAGATGCCAGCAATATTCATTGTATCGTTACAGATGATCGTCATGCCCAGGTTTTTGCGGGTGATTTCCAGCAGCGCATCGCGTAGCGAAGCCTCAGTGCTGACATGTGGTATTTCATCACCGCTGTGCATGATATCGTTCACCCGCAGCAGCAGACGGCGGCCGAGTGCACCGCCTGGGTGCGACAGCGCAAAATCTTGCGGGGTGAAGCCGCGTGCTTTTAGCAACGCAACGGCCAACGCATCACCCATCACCAGGGTAGCGGTAGTACTGGTGGTCGGTGCTAGTCCTAGTGGGCAAGCTTCCTGCGGCACCTTGATGCACAGGTGGATATCCGCTGCCTTGCCCATCGTACTTTCCGGGTTGTTAGTCATGCAGATAAGCGGGATTTGCTGGCGCTTTAACACCGGGATCAGCGCCAGAATTTCATTGGACTCTCCTGAGTTGGAGATGGCTAGCACGATATCTTGCCCAGTGACCATACCGAGATCGCCATGGCTGGCTTCTGCCGGGTGGACGAAGAATGAGGAGGTGCCAGTGCTGGCGAAAGTGGCGGCGATCTTGCAACCGATATGCCCGGACTTGCCTATGCCCATCACCACCACTTTGCCACGGCAGGCGGTGATGGTTTCACAGGCGCGGGTGAAGTCCGCATCAATATGGCGATCGATCTGAGCTAACCCTTCACACTCTATCTGGAGCACTTCTTTGCCAGCTTGTTGAAAATCGAAGCCCGGTTGCAATTGAAAACTCGACATACTTACTTCCCTGGGTTTAACCGAATGTGCTGAAAGGGTTAAAGAACAACAGCGCAAGATACGCAATAAAACCACATAATAACATAGCGCCCGCTAAATGGCCGATGCGATGTTTGCGGCCAATGCACAGGGTGATAAGCAGGATACTGGCGGCCAGCATAACCCAGTAATCGCGCGTCGAAAGGCGGCGGGGTCAACACTGCTTGGAGACAGCAAAGCGAAAACGCCCAGCACGATCACCGTGTTAAAAATATTGGAGCCAATGATATTACCAATCGCCATGTCACCTTCGCCTTTAAGTGCACTAGCGATGGAAGTGGCCAACTCAGGTAGGCAGGTGCCGATGGCAATTATGGTCAACCCGACCACCAACTCGCTCATACTGAAATGGTGCGCGATCACTTTGGCGTTATCGACCACTATTTTGGATGATAGCGGCAGAATGATAAATGCTAGTACCAGCCACAACACCGCCACCGTGTTGCTGCTATCTTCTTGCGGTAGCTCGGCGATTTGCTCTACAGTCAGGCTGTCTCTGCCTTCGCTTTACGCCAGTCGGGCGATTTTCAGCATCAGCAGAATAAACCCGGCAGCAGTGGCCGACAGCAGCACGCCGTCCAACTGGCTTAAGGGGCTTTCCATCAACACGAAACCCATAATACGGTGACTGCCAACATCAACGGCAGTTCGCGCCGCAGCACTTCTGAGTGCGCTACCAGCGGATGGATCAGCGCAGTTCTCCCCAGGACCAGTAAAATATTAGCGATGTTGGAACCTAAGACGTTTCCTAATACCATGTCAATTTGCCCGTTCAACGCGGCGGTGATCGAGATGATCAACTCTGGTAGCGAGGTGCCGATCCCGACGATTGTCATGCCAATGATCAGCGGCGGCACGCCGAGCGAATGTGCAATCACTGCAGCACCGTAAACTAAGCGGTCTGCGCCATACACTAGTAAAAATAAACCAACGATTAATAATACTATCGCAAGAAACATGCAGGGTCATTTAGTCGGGTATTATTGTGGTTTGTTGGTTAACAGCCGTCATTCGGCTAGCTTGCTTTGCTCACCGCTGCGCAGACTAAGAAACCTATCCCATTAGGCTATGTTATTTGCCATTTTGGCCCTGGGCAGTGCTCACCATCCTCACGTACTGCATGTACACTCCGGTTGTTGAGCGCTATCTATGTGCAAACTGGCGGCAACAATGTACGCCTACTGGGATAGGCTCTTAAATCCGCAGCGATGGTTTTTCCCGGTTAATGGACTAAAACATGCACACTTTCATTTTTTCTTTATGGATGGTACTAATTTTGACCGTGTGGCGAGTAAAAGTAAAATCAATGGCACCATTGGTAGCAAAATGGCAGCCAGTTTTTGTCAAAATGATACGCATTGTGCCTGTTGCTTTCACATCACAGGTGGATTTGGCAAAATGTGCCGCACCTAAAGGAGCATTAACATGCACCACCAAGTAAATAATTTGGTCAACGTGCGCAACATGAGCTTCTCACGCGGCAATCGACTAATATTCGAAGACATAAACCTGACGGTTCCCCGTGGTAAGGTAACGGCGATCATGGGGCCGTCTGGCATCGGTAAAACCACGCTGCTGCGCCTAATAGGTGGTCAACTGACGCCGGATTGTGGGGAAATCTGGTTTGATGGTGTTAATATTCCCGCATTGTCCCGCCACCCATTGTACGACGCGCGCAAGAAAATGAGCATGCTGTTTCAGTCAGGCGCGCTGTTCACCGATCTGACGGTATTTGAAAACGTCGCTTTCCCGTTGCGCGAGCACAGCAAGCTGCCAGAGCCTCTCTTGCGTAGTACGGTACTGATGAAGTTAGAGGCAGTGGGGTTGCGCGGTGCGGCTGCACTGATGCCTAATGAACTATCCGGTGGTATGGCGCGGCGCGCGGCGCTGGCACGGGCGATAGCGTTAGATCCGCAGTTGATCATGTTCGACGAACCTTTCGTCGGCCAAGATCCGATCACCATGGGCATGCTGGTCAAACTGATCGACGAACTAAACCATGCGCTGGGCATCACCTGTATCGTGGTGTCGCATGATGTGCCGGAGGTGTTGAGCATTGCCGATTATGCTTATATCGTTGCCGATCATCGGGCGATCGCTGAAGGCACGGCGCAGCAATTACAGGACAATCCTGATGCGCGTGTGCGCCAGTTCTTGGATGGAATTGCCGATGGGCCAGTGCCGTTCCGTTATCCGGCCGGTAACTATCAGACCGAATTATTAGGCTTAGGGAGTGAATAACCTCATGTTATTACAGGCGTTAGCGTTGTTAGGACGCCGATGCATTGACACTAGCACCAGCTTTGTCCGTGCTGGGCTGATGTTGTTCAACGCGCTGGTCGGGCAGCCAGAACCGCGCAAGCAGTGGCCGCTGTTGTTGAAGCAAATGTACAGTATTGGCGTGCAGTCATTGCTGATCATCATGGTTTCTGGCCTGTTTATCGGCATGGTGTTAGGGCTGCAAGGGTATATCGTGCTCACCACTTACAGCGCCGAGGCCAGTCTGGGCATGATGGTGGCGTTATCGCTGCTGCGAGAGTTAGGGCCGGTGGTGACCGCGTTGCTGTTCGCTGGCCGCGCCGGTTCTGCGCTTACCGCAGAAATCGGCCTGATGAAAGCTACCGAGCAAATCTCCAGCCTGGAAATGATGGCCGTCGATCCGTTGCGGCACATCGTGGCACCGCGTTTTTGGGCCGGTTTGATCAGCTTGCCACTGTTGACGATTATCTTCGTTGCACTCGGCATCTTGAGTGGTGCTATCGTCGGGGTGGACTGGAAGGGCATCGACAGCGGTTTCTTCTGGTCGGCGATGCAAGGTGCTGTAGAATGGAAAAAAGATCTGCTCAACTGCCTGCTCAAAAGCGTAGTATTCGCTATTACTGTCACTTGGATTGCTATCTTCAACGGATATGACGCTGTACCGACCTCTACAGGGATTAGCCAGGCAACGACCCATACCGTGGTACATTCGTCATTGGCGGTGTTGGGATTGGATTTTGTGCTAACAGCACTGATGTTTGGGAATTGATTCGATGCAAACGAAGAAAAGCGAAATCTGGATTGGGGCATTTATGCTGATTGCGCTGTGCGCCATAGTGTTTATCTGCCTAGAGGTAGCGAATATTAAATCGATCGGCAGTGAGCCAACTTACCGCATTTATGCTGCTTTTGATAACATCGGCGGGCTGAAAATGCGTTCGCCGGTGAAAGTCGGTGGCGCGGTGATTGGTCGTGTGGCCAATATTAAGCTTGATACGAAAACTTATACGCCGCGTGTGGCGCTGGATATCCAGGAAAAGTACCACCGAATCCCGGACACTAGTTCCCTGGCGATCCGTACTGCCGGTCTGTTGGGGGAGCAGTATCTGGCGCTGAACGTCGGTTTTGAAGATCCAGATATGGGCACCGCTATTCTGAAAGACGGCGACACCATTCAGGACACCAAGTCAGCCATAGTTCTGGAAGATCTGGTAGGCCAGTTCCTGTATAAAAGCTACAGCGCCAAACCGGGAGATGTGGCTGCCGGCACAGTAGCATCGCAACCCACTGTACCTAGTCATTAAGAGAGGAAACCTGCATGTTTAGATGTCTATTGATGGTCGCCATGCTGGCGATTGCGCCTGTGGCGAACGCGGCTGATCAGACCAACCCGTATAGTATGATGCAAGAAGCGGCACAGAAGACCTTTAGCCGCCTGAAAACCGAGCAGCCAAAAATCCAGCAGGATCACAACTACCTGCGCACCATTGTGCATCAGGAGTTGATGCCGTTCGTACAGGTCAAATACGCTGGTGCGCTGGTGCTGGGCCGCTATTACAAAGAGGCGACGCCAACACAACGTGAAGTTTATTTCAGTGCCTTCCAGTCATACCTGGAGCAGGCTTATGGCCAGGCGCTGGCGATGTACCACGGCCAAAGTTACCAGATTGCTCCTGAGCGGCCAGTAGACAATGCTAATATCGTGGCGATCTGTGTGACTATCATTGACAATGACGGTCGCCATCCGGTACGTCTGGATTTCCAGTGGCGCAAGAACACCAAAACAGGTTATTGGCAGGCGTATGACATGATCGCTGAGGGCGTCAGCATGATCACTACTAAGCAGAACGAGTGGGCTGCCACGCTGCGAACTCAGGGTATCGACGTCCTGACCAAGCAGTTGCAGGTTGCTGCAACACAGCCGATTACCTTGGATCGAAAAAACTGATGTCGGCGGCACTCAGCCATGAATCGCAGCTCCAGACATTGATCTTACGCGGGGTGTTGGATCGGGAAACGTTGTTGCCACTGTGGCAACAACGAGGCGCATTAATGGCGGATAAAAACGAGATTAATGTGGCACAATTGCAGCGCGTGGACTCTGCTGGGTTGGCGTTGCTGGTACATCTACGTGCGCATCAACATCAGCTCGGCGTGGAGTTAAAAATTTCCGGTGCGACCGATCGGCTGAGAACGTTAGTGGCACTGTACAACCTGCAAACAATAATGCCTATTGATGCCGGTTAGCGGCATTTTTCGCTGTTTTAATACGATTAATTTACGCTAACCCTTTATTGAACATAGTCTTTTGCTATATAGACTATCCCTGTAGGCATACATTGTTGCCGCCAGTTTGCACATAGATAGCGCTCAACAACCGGAGTGTACATGCAGTACGTGAGGATGGTGAGCACTACCTAGATCCAAAATAGTAAATAAAATAGCCTAATGTGATAGGTTATTATTAATGAAGTTGGCAATATCGACAATATTTAAGAAAACCGGTTATCCCGCTAAGATACCAATCTATTTACCGTCCTTTATACCTAAGATAATTCGAGTTGCAGGAAAGCGGCGACGCAACGTAGCCTCAGAAGCTTACTTAAGTCAGTGACTGGGATCAGTGGAGAAAGCCAACGCTCGCCCGCAGCTTGCAGTATGAAGGGTATAGTTGCAGAACTAGATACTATGGAAAATAACGAGATAAAAGACGTGCTGATGCAAGCATTGGCACTGGAAAAAGCTTATGTCACGGGCGATGGTAGCCACTTTCAAGTGATTGTGGTTGGCGAACTTTTTGCCGCCATGAGCCGTGTCAAAAAACAACAGACGGTTTATGCACCGCTGATGGAATACATCGCGGACAACCGCATTCATGCTTTGTCGATCAAAGCATATACCCCTGAAGAGTGGCAGCGAGACCCCAAACTCAACGGATTTTAAGGCGGTTTGCCCTGCGGGGGACAGCGTCAGGTTAGATGATAGAGAGTATCAAATGGATAAATTTCGTGTGCAGGGCCGGACTTGCCTGAGCGGTGAAGTGTCTATTTCCGGGGCTAAAAACGCTGCCCTACCGATCTTGTTCGCCGCCTTGTTGGCAGAAGAGCCAGTTGAACTACAAAATGTCCCTAAATTGAAGGATATCGATACCACTATTAAGCTACTCAGCCAGTTGGGAACCAAGATTGAATGCAACGGTTCGGTGTATGTTGACGCCAGCGGTGTGAATGAGTTCTGCGCGCCTTACGATCTGGTGAAAACCATGCGCGCGTCCATCTGGGCGCTGGGGCCGCTAGTGGCGCGTTTCGGTCGTGGCCAGGTTTCCCTGCCAGGCGGCTGTGCGATCGGCGCACGTCCAGTTGATTTGCACATCACCGGTCTGGAACAACTGGGTGCTGAGATAAAACTGGAAGAAGGTTACGTCAAAGCTTCTGTGGCAGGCCGCCTGAAGGGCGCACACATCCTGATGGATAAGGTGAGTGTTGGTGCGACCGTGACCATCATGAGTGCTGCTACCTTGGCAACCGGTACCACCATTATTGAGAACGCCGCGCGCGAGCCGGAAATTGTCGATACCGCCAACTTCCTTAATACATTAGGGGCGAAAATCAGCGGCGCTGGCAGCGATAAAATTACCATCGAAGGTGTGGATCGTCTGAGTGGCGGTGTGTACCGCGTGCTGCCTGACCGTATTGAAACCGGTACCTTCCTAATCGCCGCTGCGGTTTCTGGTGGAAAAGTACTGTGCCGCGATACCCGTCCGGACACCCTAGATGCGGTGCTGGCCAAGCTGCACGAAGCAGGCGCGGATATCGAGGTAGGTGAGGACTGGATCAGTTTAGACATGCACAGCAAGCGCCCGAAAGCGGTCACCGTGCGTACTGCGCCGCATTCGGGCTTCCCAACCGATATGCAAGCTCAGTTCAGTCTATTGAACCTGGTGGCAGAGGGTACTGGTGTGATCACCGAGACTATTTTCGAAAACCGCTTCATGCACGTGCCGGAACTGATCCGTATGGGCGCACAGGCGGAAGTTGAGAGTAATACCGTGATTTGCCATGGTGTTGAGCAGCTTTCCGGAGCTCAGGTGATGGCGACCGATCTGCGCGCTTCTGCCAGCCTGGTAGTGGCTGGCTGTATCGCCGATGGTATCACCATCGTTGATCGTATCTATCATATTGATCGCGGTTATGAGCGTATTGAAGACAAACTGCGCGCACTGGGGGCAAAAATTGAGCGTGTGAAAGATGAGTAATGGCGGTACGTGCAAAACTGCTAAGGGCTGACCAGTGGCACCCGCCTGTTTATCATCATGTTATCGCTTATTCTTGATCAGCTACTATAGCCGCACCGCTGCGGCGCATTCACCTCTACGCGGTCGATGCGCTGCAAGCCACGTGGCAGTTGGGTACCTTTGCGGCCACGCTCGGCACGGAATTTTTGCAGATCTTCTGGCCTCAGCATTAGCTTACATTTGCCTACATGTAGGGTTATGGAAGTTTGCGGCGGAAGTACCAACAGCCAAGCTAGTTTATCTTCACTGGTTGCCGCCTGCGTCGCTGGAATGGAGACAATCTTGTTGCCTTTGCCCTTCGATAGTTGTGGCAGATCGGTGACCGGGAACATCAGCATGCGCCCAGCCGCGGTGATCGATAGCAGCATGTTGTCTTCGCCGTGGATCTCTATTGGCGGTAATACTTTGGCGTCATCAGGTAAGGTAATCATCACCTTGCCAGCGCGGTTGCGCGCCACCAAATCATTGAAGGTGCAAATGAAACCGTAGCCAGCATCGGAGGCCATCAATAATTTCTGATCGTCTGGTGCCATCAGTACCTGTTCGATGGTAGCGCCCGGTGGTAGCGTCAGCTTGCCGGTTAGTGGCTCGCCTTGGCCACGTGCCGAAGGCAGCGTCAGTGGATCGAGCGCATAGCTGCGCCCGGTAGAGTCGATAAACACCACCGGCTGGTTGCTCTTGCCGCGCGCCGCGCTGCGGAAGCTGTCACCAGCCTTATAGCTTAATCTGCCTGGTTCTATATCGTGCCCCTTGGCACTACGTACCCAGCCCATCTCGGATAACACAATAGTCACTAGTTCGGACGGCACGAAATCATGCTCGTTCATCGCCTTGGCTTCTGCACGCTCGATAATAGGGGAACGGCGGTCATCGCCATAAGCCCGCGCATCAGCCTGGATCTCTTTCTTGAGCAGGATGTTCAGTTTGCGCTCAGAGGCCAACAGTGCTTGCAGTTGATCGCGTTCTTTAACCAACGCATCCTGATCACCGCGAATCTTGAACTCTTCTAGCTTGGCCAAATGGCGCAGCTTCAGCTCTAGGATCGCTTCCGCCTGGGTGTCAGAGATACTGAAACTCTGCATCAGCACCGGTTTAGGTTTGTCTTTGCTATGGATGATGTGGATCACCTGATCGATGTTGAGGAATGCTACCAGCAAGCCTTCAAGAATGTGTAGGCATTTCAGCACTTTCTTAAGGCGATAGTTAAGCCGGCGGCGTACCGTATCGCGACGGTACGTCATCCACTCAGTTAAGATTTCCACCAAACCTTTTACCTGCGGGCGATTATCTAAACCGATCATATTCATGTTGACGCGATAGCTACGTTCCAGATCGGTGGTGGCGAACAGGTGGTTCATCACTTGCTCCAGATTGATGCGGTTGGAGCGCGGCACAATAACCAGGCGTGTTGGGTTCTGGTGATCGGACTCATCACGCAGATCTTCGACCATCGGCAGCTTCTTGGCACGCATCTGATTGGCGATCTGTTCCAGCACTTTGGCACCGGAAACCTGGTATGGCAGTGCAGTGATCACTGCGCTGTTGTCTTCCTTATTCCACACGGCGCGCATACGCACCGAACCGCGACCATTCTGGTAAATTTTGCGAATTTCATCACGTGGGGTGATGATCTCAGCTTCAGTGGGAAAATCTGGCCCTTGGACGAATGCGAGCGGATCATCGAGCAAAGCGCCCGGATTATCGATCAGTGCCACAGCGGCGGTGGCTACTTCACGCACATTGTGTGGTGGGATATCGGTTGCCATGCCGACGGCGATACCCGTGGTGCCGTTGAGTAAAATGTTTGGCAGGCGCGCCGGCAATATCTTCGGCTCCTGGAGGGTGCCATCAAAATTTGGCGCCAAGTCGACGGTGCCTTGGCCCAGTTCAGCCAATAGGACTTCTGCATATTTGGACAGCCGTGATTCGGTATAACGCATGGCAGCGAAGGACTTGGGATCATCCGACGACCCCCAGTTTCCTTGACCATCTACCAGCGGATAGCGATATGAAAATGGCTGCGCCATCAACACCATAGCTTCATAACAGGCACTGTCACCGTGCGGATGGTATTTGCCCAGAACGTCACCCACGGTACGGGCGGATTTCTTGAATTTGGCGCTGTTGCTCAGCCCTAGCTCAGACATGGCGTAAATAATGCGGCGTTGTACCGGCTTCAACCCATCGCCAATGTACGGCAACGCTCGATCCATAATGACGTACATGGAATAATTCAGATAGGCGTTTTCAGTGAAAGTTTGCAGCGGTAAATGCTCTACACCGTCATGAGTTAAATCACTCATTACTCAATTATCCTTAGACCGTGGCATGACAGTAACTCTTAGACGACAAAGGGGAGATTCTGCTGGTAATAGTAACCTATCTACGTGATGGTTGTCACAGTAGGCACCATGATTGCTGGCTGGAAGCTAATAGGTCGGTATGTTTATGCCTCATTTGTCCCCTCTACTCGTCGGCATTTTCCACCGAGCAGATGACGTGACACGCATGGTTAAGCAAGCTTTACCCCTCATCGGTCAGCGCCAGGCCTGAGAATGGATCAAACCGACAGTTCGGCCATATCGCTTTTGTCTTGCAACCAATTACGGCGATCTTCTGAACGCTTCTTGGCGAGCAGCATGTCCATTACCGCCAGTGTTTGAACCACGTTGTCGGCGTTTACCGTCAACTGCACCAGACGGCGTGTGTTCGGATCTAGCGTGGTTTCGCGTAGTTGGAGTGGGTTCATCTCACCTAGCCCTTTAAAGCGCTGGACGTTCGGTTTGCCCTTCTTACGCTTAAGTTGTTCCAGCACGCTAGCTTTCTCTTCTTCATCCAGGACGTAGAACACCTCTCTGCAGAGATCGATACGATACAGCGGTGGCATCGCCACATACACATGACCACCCTTCACCAGCGAACTGAAGTGGCGGACGAACAATGCACACAGCAGCGTGGCGATGTGTAAACCGTCTGAGTCTGCATCCGCCAGGATACATATTTTGCCGTAGCGCAATTGGCTAAGATCTTCATTGTCTGGGTCGATGCCGATCGCCACGGAAATGTCGTGTACTTCTTGCGAGGCCAGCACTTCGTCAGAGGAAACTTCCCAGGTGTTCAGGATCTTGCCTTTCAACGGCATGATCGCTTGATATTCACGGTCACGCGCCTGCTTAGCAGAGCCACCTGCCGAGTCTCCCTCTACTAAGAATAGTTCGGTCATGCTCAGATCCTGCGATGTGCAGTCTGCCAGTTTCCCCGGTAGCGCTGGCCCACTGGTCAGTTTCTTACGCACCACCTTCTTGGCAGCACGCAGACGACGCTGAGCACTGGAGATCGCCAGTTCAGCCAATTGTTCCGCCGCCTGAACGTTCTGGTTCAGCCACAGGCTAAATGTATCTTTTACCACGCAGGAAACAAAGGCCGCAGATTGTCGTGACGATAGCCGCTCCTTGGTCTGCCCAGCGAACTGTGGATCTTGCATTTTCACCGATAACACATAAGCGCAGCGATCCCAAATATCTTCCGCTGATAGCTTTACGCCACGTGGCAAGATATTACGAAATTCGCAGAACTCGCGTATTGCGTCCAGCAGCCCCTGACGCAGCCCGTTGACATGGGTACCACCCTGCATGGTAGGTATCAGGTTAACATAGCTTTCGGTCAGTAGCTCGCCGGCTTCCGGTAACCACAGCAGCGCCCAGTCGACGGCTTCTGTATCACTGGCAAAGTTGCCGACAAACGGCGCTGTCGGTAAGGTCATCAGGCCGTTGACCGCTTCCATCAGGTAATCGGTCAAGCCGTCTTGGTAACACCAGCGCTGCTTGGTATTGTTCACCTGGTCGATGAAGTCAATTTCTACACCTGGGCACAGCACTGCTTTGGCTTTCAGCAGGTGACTCAAGCGTGAAACCGAAAAGCGCGGGCTGTCGAAGAACTGCTCGTCAGGCCAGAAATGGACGCTGGTGCCGGTATTGCGTTTACCGCATGTACCGGTCACCGTTAGATCCTGCACCTTGTCGCCGTTTTCGAAGGCGATGCTGTAAACATTGCCATCACGCTTAACGTTGACTTCTACCCGCTTAGACAGGGCGTTGACCACCGAGATCCCCACTCCATGCAGGCCACCGGAGAATTGGTAGTTTTTATTAGAGAACTTGCCACCGGCGTGCAAGCGGCATAGGATCAGCTCAACCGCTGGTACGCCCTCTTTTTGGTGGATGTCCACCGGCATGCCACGCCCATCATCAATCACTTCCAGCGACTGATCATCGTGCAGAATCACCTCAATGTGCTTAGCGTGGTTAGCCAAGGCTTCATCAACGCTGTTATCTATCACTTCTTGGCCGAGATGATTAGGGCGCGTTGTATCGGTATACATACCGGGACGACGGCGTACTGGTTCTAGACCGCTGAGTGCTTCAATAGCATCAGCATTATAACTAGTGTGTGTCATCGTTAATTATTTTTCGTGGTTAGCGTAAGATGCCGGAACCGTCAGCTTAGCAGGCGTTTATCCCCTTAGTCTTCTTGCAAACTGCCGCGTTGTTGGATGCACCCGCTCACCTCAACCGCTTACCTATGTAAGTTTTAAGAGGTTCATGAGTTTGCCGCCTAGCCTCAACTTGCAATCCATTGGGTATATGCTACGTATACTTTTCTTACTTGACATTGTAGCCGAGTTATAGCTCTAAAAAATCCACAATCTGGGGAAAGTAGTGCAAGACACCGACGAAGGCACAGTTTCCACCTAATTCTACCATTTGCCGACGGGCAGTATAATAGGCCACTGCTTGCCTGTAATCGAGAACTTCATTGCCTGTTTATTGTAGCAACCAGATTAAATCCAGTGATTCCAAGGAGGCAATGTACATCATTTTTAGATCATAAACATGACGTAACTCTAGCACATATTGCTGTCCGGTGTAGGGGTTCTTGTTTTCGTTTAGTTAAGCAGCAGCTCAAACGGCTTCCACGCTCTATAACTAGGCTTTCTAGTACTTTAGCGGCCTCTGCTGGAAAGACCGGCAGTTGCGGCACCAGCATCTCAAATGTCGGGATGATACTTAGCCGGCTAATTTTTGAAAGCCGTTGCCTTTGCTGACTGGGGGAGAACTGTTAAAACCGTGTAGATAAAGTAATGTCGCAGGTATTAGTATCCATCCGAATCCATATCGGGACAGAATTCATTGTTTTCCAAGCGGTACACCTGCGTCTTAATGCGGCCATCCGGCAGTAGGTCAAGATAGCGCCAGCCGGGAGAAACATCGTCAATGGTAAAATGAGTGCTGTGAGGTTTGAATTATACGCAGGTAGACGGCGTTGTCAATAGGCAACGCCCCTGCCATTCGAGATCTAAATATTGGTGAATATGTCCACATATCAATGTGGTCACCTTAGGATGGCGCAACAAGGTCGTTGCCAGCATATGCGGGTTCGCAGGCTATTGTTGTTCGAGCCAGGTACAACCGCAAGGCATAGGGTGGTGGTGTAGCAGCAATAGGGTATAACGCTCTGGGTGGGTTTGCAGGCAACGCGCCATCCATTCGAGCTGATATTCGCTCAGTTTGCCGTGCGGTATACCGTACACTTGGCTGTCTAGCAGGATTACCTGTCAACTATCCCCCAACAGCACCTGCTTTGATGGTACGATGCCCGCAGTGGTCAACGCATCGACCATTGCGGGCTGGTAGTTATGATTGCCCGGCAACCAAACGCAAGGAGCAGGCAACTGAAAGATACCCTTAGCAAAGTGTTGGTAGGCAGCTAGTGAGTAATCTTGTGCCAAATCGCTGGTGGAGGCGATAAGGTTAAGCTTGCGTCGCTGTGCCTGAATGGCATCCAGCACCGCATGGTAGCTACGATAGGTATTGATGCCAAGCAAGATCTCATGCTTGTCTGCAAAAAGATGGGTATCGGTGATTTGTAAGATCCTGGACGTGTTCCCACTCGCCACGGGTAGTTTAAACAGGCTTTCTACAGGATTTCTTTTGTTATTTCAGTCTGTTTAATAAACTGGAACCGCCATCGCTCCATGCGCCAAACAGTAGCGTAGCCAATCAGCAAGAAACAGATTAATTTGATGCTTTTCGTCAGGTTGATGTAACTTTTTATTCGGATAATCATAACGTGCTTTAAAGCGATAGACTTGTTGGCTGGAGCGCACTTCCGCAACCATGGCGTCATGATATAGCCGCACTGTCATGGCGGGCAGGTTCCAGTCGAAAGGTCTGCTCGATTTCTACCAGAGACGTGTAACGTGTAGATTTGTTAAGGGTCAGACGATAGGGAGCTGCGTTCACCTGATAAGTCACCGTTTCTCCCACTTTGTCGTTGTGTGGCAGCAAACGACATAATTGCGCATAGTTGGTGGCGTACACTCTCATCATTATTGCCGGTAAATAAGGGGTATAGCGCTGTTCCATTAGTTGCCCCACTATTTTCTTAACGATTTATGGTACAACGCCAACTATTGTAGTGCAATCACCGATGCGGCGTTATCGATCACGCCTTTTTCAACCCAGCAATAAGCCTGCTCACGGCTGACCACATGGACGCGGATGCCTTCATTTTCTTCTTCCAACCCATGGATACCCTTGGCAGTAGCGGCGTACACCTCGCCGACCATGCTTGATAAGCGTTCGCTGGTCCCCCTGGGCGGGCCAGATAGCTCAGCACCGGCTTGCAGCGCCCAATATATCCACGCTAGCACTCTTCTAGTGCCTCGCGGCGGCATACATCCTCGATGCTCTCACCGGTCTCGATTATTCCTGCTACCATTTACAGCAGCCAAGGTGAATGGCTGGTATCGACAGCGGCAATGCGCAATTGTTCAACCAGAACCACTTCGTCGCGCACTTGGTCATGGGGTAGCAACACCGCCGCATGCCCACACTTGAAAATCTCCCGTTGAATCTCCGCGCTGATTTCGCCGTTGAATAAGCGGTGGCACCGGTATAAATTGAGTGAAAAAAACCACGGTACGGCGTTTCACAGGCAATAATGTCTACATATTTTTTGTCGAAAGTAACGGGCTATGGCTGCGAACGGTTCATAAGCGCATGCTTCTGCGTTAATATAGCGATAAAATAAACAGCTTTGATGATAAAAAACCACGAGATAATTTGCCGCTGCTTTATGCTAAATTGTCGGCCATGATATCAGGTGCCATACGGCACATTCAGCCACCTGATGAGCGTAACTGGCCCTGCTAGAATCGGCAACTCAATTCGTTTATCGTCAGCTCTAACATAGCAATATTGCTGCACAATAAGGAATGCAAGTGAAGAAACTGCTCCCCTTTCTTATCGGTCTAAGCCTGGGCGGCTTCAGTGCAATGAGCCAGGCAGAGAACCTGTTGCAGGTCTACAAACAGGCCAGGGAAAGCAACCCAGAACTGCGCAAAACTGCTGCTGACCGTGACGCTGCATTCGAAAAAATCAACGAAGCGCGTAGCCCGCTGTTACCACAGCTCGGTCTGACTGCGGGTTATGCTTATGGCCGTGGCTACCACGATGCTAATAACATCAACTCTACTATGACTAACAGTTCTCTCGCGTTGACACAGACCATTTTTGATATATCGAAATGGCGCATGTTGACGCTGCAGGAAAAAACTGCGGGTATCTCTGACGTCACCCTTCAGACCTCTTCGCAGCGTTTAATCCTTGATACTGCCACCGCTTACTTCAGTGTGCTGAGTGCTATCGATGCGCTGTCTTGTACTCAGGCGCAAAAACAAGCGGTGTACCACACGCTGGATCAAACGACTCAACGCTTCAATGTAGGCTTAGTGGCGATCACTGACATACAGAACGCCCGTTCCAACTACGGCACTGTGCTGGCGTCTGAAGTCACCGCGCGCAATACCTTAGATAATGCGCTAGAAAAATTGCGCCAGGTGACCGGCACCTTCTACCCGGAGCTGGCCTCGTTGGATACTGACCAATTCAGCACCCAGCGCCCGGAAGCGGTGAATAACCTGCTAAAAGAGGCGGAAGCACATAATCTAAGCCTGCTTTCCGCGCGTTTGAGCCAGGATTTGGCCCGTGAGCAGATCCGTTTAGCGCAGACCGACTACATGCTGACCATTAATATGAGTGCATCCACCGGTATTACCGATACCAAATATAGCGGTTCTAGTAGCAACGGTGACACTGACAGTAACACTAGGCAGAATAAAATCGGCCTGAGCATTAATCTGCCGCTTTATAGTGGAGGTGCGGCTAACTCTCGGGTACAGCAGGCACAGTATAGTTTTGTCGGTGCCAGTGAATCTCTGGAAAGCGCACACCGTAGCCTAGTGCAAACTGTGCGTTCATCATTCAACAACGTGAACGCGTCGATCAGCAGCATCAACGCCTACAAACAGGCGGTGGTTTCCGCTCAAAGTTCCATGGACGCCATGGAAGCCGGTTATCAGGTGGGAATACGCACCATTGTTGACGTGTTGAATGCCACTACTACGCTGTATAACGCTAAGCAGCAACTCTCAAGCGCACGTTATACTTATCTGATCAACCAGTTGAACATCAAATCTTCACTCGGGATGCTGAATGAAAATGATTTGCTGGCGCTTAATGGTACGCTGGGAAAACCTGTTTTCACCTCTCCAGAGGTACTGGATCCCGCGACCACCGAGCAAAATGCCTATGCCAATGGCTATAACGACGACAGGCTAGCCACCGATACTACTCAACCAGCGCGCAACAGCAGTGATCCATTCCGTCACTGATGCATGCGCTACTGCCTATGGGGCCAGGCATCTGCCATGCCCCATCTTTTACATTCATCTCTGCTTCAGATTTAATTTCAACCCTGTTTCCCCTATTCTTAGCCTCACTACTGGAAAAGGGCAAATACAGCCCAAATGATGGGATTAATAACGATGAAACAGACAAAAAGCATCAACCAAGAAATGTTCCGCAAATCTTGCTTGGCGCAGCTACCTTGTGGCACCCTTGGCCATGGTAATCAGCGCAGTCTTTATGCTGACTGGCTGTGAGAAGAGCGACGAAACCGTCGCCATGTATCAAAATGCTGACGACCGTTCGCGCTCGAATCCTTCCATGCGCGAGCAGTGCACCACGACCTACCATAAAGCATTGAAAGAAGACGAAAAAAACGTGCCAAAATACGCCACCCGTGAAGACTTCGTCTCCGAATTTGGCGACGCGCAGTGCATTCAGGCACCAGCGCAGGCTGGCATGGCGGCAGGATCTGAAAGCAGCGGCAGCGTCTAGATACCGCTGATGGCCGGTTACATGATGGGCTGCATGATGGGGGGGGGTGGCTTTGCTCAGCAGCCGCTGTTCACCTCCCAAAACGCTGCCAGCCCGGACAACGGCAAGTTCGTTGACGCTACCGGCAAAAGTTATGGCTCGGCGACAGCCAGTGGGTGCACTACAACTGTGCCGAAAACTGCCGTGGCCCCGAAGCCTGCGGTCACCCATACCATCACCCGTGGCGGTTTTGGCTAAACCGTTACCAAACATAACAGTATGCAACGCCGCAGCACCACCCCCGGCTCTTGCAGCATGGGCTGTTGATGCATGAGGCGCGTTACTATTACCGAAAGCCCGTACTAGCGCGAAAAATCCACTGAATTCGGCTTCCATTTCCACACCATGTATGACCAGCCGTACTAGTGTGAAGATGCCTATTATCAGTTCATACTGGCGCAGATTGAAGAGATCGAAAGCACTACTGCTGAGCTGCACCAGATGTGCTTACAAGTGGTGGAGAGAGTATAGTTGCCAGTGATGCACTGATGGCTAAATTCCGCATACCGAAACACACTTGGGGCTTTGTACGCAGCGCCTGGCGCACCCGTAAGCCTTCGCTGTATTCGCGTCTCGATTTGGCCTACGATGGCGTCAACCCGCCTAAATTGTTGGAAAACAACGCCGATACGCCAACCTCGCTGTATAAGGCTGCCTTCTTCCAATAGCTGTGGCTGGAAGACCAGATCAAGGCTGGCAAGCTAGTTCCACAAGCGGATCAGTACAACAGCCTAAAGGAAAATCTGATTGAACGTTTCGCTGATCTGAAAGCGCATCATGGCTTCGACTTGTTGCACTTGGCTTTCTGCCAAGACAGTGAGGAAGATCGTAGCACCGTGCAATATCTGCAAGACTGTGCGTCATAAGCTGGCCTAGCGACCGAGTTCCTGTTTATGTAAGAGATTGGCCTAGGCGAGAAAGGCCAGTTTACCGATCTACAGGATCAGGTGATCGGCAACCTGTTCAAGCTTTACCCGTGGGAGTTTATGCTGCGCGAGATGTTTGCCATCAAGTTGGAGGCGCGGGCGTGCGCTGGTTGGATCCTGCTTGGAAAAGCATCATCTCCAATAAGGCACTGCTGCCAATACTGTGGGAAATGTTCCCAAATCATCCGAACCTACTACCAGCCTACTTTGCTGAAGATGCACATCCGCCGCTAGATCATTATGTCACCAAACCGCTGCTCTCATGTAAGGGTGCCAATATCCAGATTGTCGAAAACGGCCAGCAAGTCGCGTGCGTTGAAGGCCCCTATGGTGAAGAAGGTATGATTGTTTAGCAGTTCCATCCGTTGCCGTAGTTTGAGTTTGAAGGCGGCTACGCGCTGAACGGCAGTTGGTTGGTTGACGATCAGCCCTGTGGTATTGGCTTGCGTGAAGATCGCCAACTGATTACCTAAGATCTGTCGCGCTTCTATCCGCATATCATTCTTGGTTGACGAAGGCTCTGAATCGGAAAATGCCAGTCAAAGGCTAGCGTTTTCACCTAAACTGGCTTTCTGCTCATGAGCCTGGCGATAAGACACAAGATCCTCGATAGTCAACACTACCATGCCGTGCTGCTTGGCGAATGCCATCACTTCCGGCGCACGTGCCATGCTGCCATCATCGTTGGTCAGTTCACATAGCACACCGGCAGGTTTGAAACCGGCAATCGCAACCAGATCGATGGTCGCTTCGGTATGACCACGGCGGCTCAGTACGCCACCCGGTTGCGCTCGCAGCGGGAATACATGGCCTGGGCGGTTTAGGTCGCCCGGTTCGGCGTTATCAGCAATGGCTGCACGGATAGTGCTCAGGCGATCCGTCGCGGAAACACCTGTGGTAACGCCCCGTGCTGCTTCAATGCTCACGGTGAAAGCGGTCTGGAACTGGCTAGAGTTATTGGTCACCATCATCGGCAGATCGAGCTGATGGCGGCGATCTTCGGTGATGCACAGGCACACGATACCGCTGCCGTGGCGAATGGTCAGTGCCATTTGCTCAACCGTCATGGTTTCAGCGGCGAAAATCATATCACCTTCATTTTCACGGTTTTCATCATCAAGCACCATCACACCGCATCCGTTGCGCAATGTATCGAGCGCGCGTTCAACGCGTTCTGTATGTGTGCCGAAATCTGAAAGTAGTATCTGATTCATGGTAAAAAACCTCATTAGAAAATTATGGATTACCAGAATCAGGGCGATCTTAAGGAGTAGCTAGCAATAGCTAAAAACAACATAAGCTGTCACAAGCCCAACAGATATCGCTACTCTTTCATATCCGGACTATCACCACCGGCCTTGGAATTACACCGGATCTGCTGACCTATAACTCGCCTGTAACATACTGGCTGAGCGCTCGCAGGCTTTCACTGTAGCAGGTGATTTACCACCGGTGGGGACTTTCACCCCGCCCTGAGAATAAGCTGGTTGACTATAGCGCTAATAATTAAACAGGGCAATTAGCAAAAACATCATGCCGCCACAGGTGGCGGGGGAGTTAGAGTTTATTCGGTGGGCAACTCGCATTACACTAGACGGTAGCCATTAAACTCTGAAAGGGATACCGTCATGATTAACCCGAAAAAAATTGAACAGATCGCACGCCAGGTTCATGGATCCATGCCTAAAAGCGTGTGTGAGTTCGGGGAAGACGTTGAGAATAAAATCCGCCAGGTGCTACAGTCACAACTGGCTCGTTTGGATTTGGTCAACCGCGAAACGTTCGACGTGCAGACTCAGGTGCTGCTACGTACCCGTGAGAAACTGGCGTTGCTAGAACAGCGCATAACTGGTCTGGAAGATAAGCTGAATACGTCATCTACCGCTAAGCACGAAGAATAATTCTCGTTGGGCGCGCATCGCCGCGCCCCTATTGCTTCCTGACCACCTGCTAACAGCTCCGCAACACTCGCCAAATCATGGCCGAATATCATACTCGTTAGCTCAGCAAAGTGGGCTACTGCTCATCCTCACCACCGTTTCCAGCGTGCCGCTCTTTGATGACGGTGATGATATTGGTGGTTGATAAGCCATGTTCAAAGTTCAGCACTTTGACATAACCGCCATTGGCCCATACCTCTGTGCTACCGGCGATATCTTCCGGCTTGTAGTCACCGCCTTTCACCAGCAAATCTGGCAAGATATCGCTGATCAAACGCTGCGGTGTGTCTTCCTCAAACGGCACTACCCAGTCTACTGCCTCCAGTGCACCGAGCACGATCATGCGGTTTTCCAGCGCATTGACTGGGCGGGTTTCGCCCTTTAGTCGCTTGGTAGCAGCATCGCTGTTCACCGCTACGATCAACCGATCACCTAACTTGCGGGCATTGGCCAAATAGGAAACGTGGCCAGCGTGCAGAATGTCGAAAATACCGTTGGTCATCACTACTTTCTCACCACGCTGGCGTGCTTGCGCCACAGCGGCTTTCAACTGGGCTTCAGTCATCACGCCAAAGCCAGTCCCCGTGCGGCCACGCACAGCATTTTCCAGCTCGATCAGTGAAACGCTGGAGGTTCCCAAATTGCCGACCACCACGCCAGCGGCAGCGTTGGCCAGGAAACAGGACTCTTCCAGCGAGTTGCCGGCGGCTAAAGCGGCGGCCAACACGCCAATTACGGTATCGCCAGCACCGGTGACGTCGAACACCTCCTGAGCTTGGGTGGGAAGATGCAGTGACGCAACGCTAGGTTGCAGCAAGGTCATGCCGTGCTCGGAACGGGTTACCAGCAGCGCGGATAGCGCAAAATCAGCCATTAGCTTCATGCCGCGTTCCACCAGATCGGCTTCATCCTTGCAATGGCCTACTATTGCTTCGAATTCGGATAGATTCGGCGTTAGCAGCGTAGCGCCGCGATAGCGTTCAAAATCAGAGCCTTTAGGATCGATCAACACCGGCACTTTGGCGGCACGCGCCAGTTTGATCATGTTTTGCACTTGTCTTAGCGCACCTTTGGCATAGTCTGACAGCACCAGTACACCGATCTGCGGCAATGCCTGCTGGATACGCATTAATACTGGCTGCGTGTCGACGTTGGAAAAGCCCTCTTCAAAGTCAAGACGGATCAGCTGCTGATTGCGCGATAGTACGCGCAGCTTGGTAATGGTCGGATGGGTAGGCACTGAGACAAAATCGCAGTACACATTCACAGTGTTGAGCTTGGCGCTGAGCGCTCGCGCTGCATCGTCGATGCCGGTCAGCCCCACCAGACGTGAATTGGTACCCAGCGAAGCAATGTTCATCGCCACGTTAGCTGCACCGCCGGGACGCTCTTCAATAGTATCAACCTTGACCACAGGCACCGGAGCTTCTGGTGAGATGCGGCTGGTCGGACCATACCAATAGCGATCCAACATGACATCACCTACCACCAGTACACTGGCGTGGCGAAAATCAGGCAGTGTAACTTTCATCCGATAACTCCAAAGAAGAACAAAATTTTCGTGACGCCGATATTAACATAGACGTCTGTAATAGCAGCAAAACATATTGCGCAACATTAGCCTCAGCCCAGCCATTTAATCCAACTGATGCGTACTTGTTGGCGCTCGGCGGCGAACAGTTCGCTGCTGGCCTTGTCAGGGTGTTCCTGCAACGCCAGATGATGGATGGTATCTCGCATAGTGACATAGGCTGTGGTCAGCGCACGCGCCTCCTCCTCTGGAATAATGCCTTCATTGGCCATCAGCGCGAAGATACGCACGTTATTAGGCCAACGAGTCAGTCGTGGTTCTGTACTCGCATAGCCTAAGACGAGGTATTGAGCGATAAATTCGATATCGGTGATACCGCCTTCATCGGCTTTGATATCAAACAGATCGCGCTGCTGGTTTCCCCGGCGGCGGCGCATTTTTTCGCGCATTTCACGCACCTCACGCCGCAGCAATCCATAATCGCGCACTTTGCACAGGATTTCGCGGCGTAGGTCGTCAAATTGCTGGTGCAATAGCGGGTCACCGTGCACGATGCGCGCCCGTACCAGAGCCTGATGCTCCCAAGTCCAGGCTTCGTGCTGCTGATAGTTGGCAAATGCCCCCAGGATGCTGACCAGCAGGCCAGCTGCGCCTGAAGACTGCAGACGGGTATCCACTTCATACAAAATGCCGGGTGAAGTACGGGCGCTGAACAGGTGCATCACGCGCTGTGCCAGGCGCAGATAGAATTGGCGGCCATCAATGCTGCGTTCGCCATCGGTTGTCACCTCCAGCTGGCAATCCACCAGAAACACCAGATCAAGATCGGAGTTATAGCCTAACTCCCATCCGCCCATTTTACCGTAGCCAATCACCGCAAAGCCGTTCCCAGCGCGATCCTGCAAATGGTTCGGTTGATCAAAGCGGGCCACCATATCGCTCCAGGCTTGTTGCACCACGGCGTCAATAATTGCTGTTGCTAGATAGGTAAGGTGATCCGCTTACTTTCATCACTGGCAGCGCCCCAACGATATCTGCGGCAGCAATATACAGCAGTTGCGCTTGTTTAAATTGACGCAACGCCTCCAATTTTTGCTCATCGTCGTCCTCAGCCACCCGCAGCAGATATTGACGCAGCTCGCTGTGATAAGCATCGGGCGCAACGGATTGATACAGGGTATCTAGCTCCAACAATTCGTCCAGCAGCAGCGGATAACGTGATAGCTGGTTGGTGACCATCGGCGAGGCGGCGCACAAGCAGATCAGATGGTTACACGACGCAGGGTATTCCACCATCAGCTCTAGGTAGGTGGTGTGGGTGATGATGCTCAACAGCAGTTGTGTCAGGCGCAGTAGGTGTTGTTGGCGCGTCCTGACGTAGACACAGCTCCGCCAAGTAGGCGCAGCATTAGTTGATCGAGCACGTTGCGACCACGCAGGCCAATAGTACGTTTATCGACGTCATGGCGGAAGTAGGTAATAATGCGCAGTATCTGCTAGCTCGTTTGTTCGCCCAGGTGTGGCATCAGCGGGGCTAGCTCATTTTCTTCTAACCTATCCTGCCATAAACTGTGATATTGCTGATAGTAGAGATATTCTTCTATATCAGCGCCATCGTCGCCGATCAAGTAGCTAAATACCGCCCTGACCGCCTGCATATGCCTATCCAGCACCGACATTAACGCTGACCAATCTTTCAGTCCCATGCCGTGCGCCAGCCGCGCCTGGTCGAGCTCATCTTGCGGTAGCGTCTGCGTCTGCTGATCAGCTATCGCCTGTAGCAGATTTTCCAGCCGTCGTAGGAACAGATAGCTGGCGCTCAACGCCTGTACCTGCCCAGCTTCCAACAGCTCTAACTCGCCCAAGGTTTGCAGCGTCGGCAATAGCGAACGCCCCCGCAACGCCGGTTCGAGCCCACCACGAATAAGTTGGAAAACTTGAGTGATGAATTCGATTTCCCGAATGCCGCCAGCGCTAAGCTTGATGTTGTCTTTCAGACCACGGTGCTGCACTTCGCGTGCGATCATCCTTTTCATATTACGCAGCGATTGGATCACGCTGAAATCAATGTAGCGGCGGAACACAAATAGCCGCAGAGTTTCGCGCAATTTCTGGCTGTAGCTATCTTCCGAGCCGCCGAGTAGCCGTGCTTTCACCATGGCGTAGCACTCTCAGTCGCGCCCCTGCTCCTGATAATAATCCTCCAGTGCAGCAAAACTCATTACTAGTGGGCCGCTGTCGCCAAATGGCCGCAAGCGCATATCCAGGCGATAGACGAAACCGTCGATAGTCTGCTGATCCAGCGCCTTGATCAGTCGCTGGCCAAGACGAGTGAGAAATTGGGCGTTATCCCGTTCGCGCCGGCCACCTCGGGTATGGCCGTTTTCCGGGTAGGAAAAAATCAGATCGATGTCAGAAGAGAAGTTCAGTTCGCCACCGTCCAGTTCGCCCATGCCAAGGATCAACAGCGGCTGTGGTTTGCCCTGATCATTGCACAGCGTACCCCATTCATCGTAGCAACCGCAGTACAGCCAGTCGCGCATGCTGACAATCAGCATTTCCGCCAGCCCGCTTAGCTGCTGTAACGTTTCTTCGGTGGTGCATTGGCGCATCGCCTGCTCCCAGGCGATGCACGCCAGCATTTCGCAGCGGAATAGGCGCAGCAGCACATGCATCAGCCCCGCCTCATCGTGCACCTTTTCTAGATCCTTCTGTAGCCAGGCCGTATAATGTTGCCATTTATTAGGAGTTGGTGGCTGCTGGCGCAGCCCTTCCAGCCACGTTGGCTGGCCGAGTAGCATATCACTGACAAAGTTACTTGACGCTAGCACCCACTGTTCCTGGGAGCTAAACAGGTAGCTTGCGCAGTGAACCTCGCGAAAATGCTGCACAACCTGATGTGCCTGAGCTTGCAACACTGCTGAGAGTGGCAACATAGTGATAATCCATTCTGTTTTGCGGCCTGTCAGGCCGACTTAATTATCAAAGTGCGCTGTTTAACCAAAATGGCGTATGCGATAAAGCCTGCTTACGGCTGGCTTCATACCCGCTTTGACGGCGTTCGGCCAGCGAGAGTTTCAGCTCGTGCCAACTGGCGAGGTAAGGCTTGGTTTGCTCGTCGGGGTAAGCCCCCGAAAGTAGCTTAAACGCTGACAAGTGGCGCGTCAGACACGGCAATTGCTCTAGATATTCATCGTCATTCAATGTGTAGTTAAAGGCTGCTTTCAGCTCGGCAGCTCTACGCCCCAACATAATGTCGCAGAAACGCTTGAAGGAATCATCCAGCTTTGCCTGTCCCTTAACACCGATAAATAGTCTCTAGGGGCGGGTCACTAACCATGATGTGAGCGCTAACTTACATTGTAGGTACTGCGCGCTGTAGCACAATATCTGCGCTGCTGAACAGTTTTATCCAGCAGCAACGGCTCCAGAGTAGTCAGACGAGCGCGCAGATCGGCACTGGCCTTACGTGGTACTAAACCACTGAAAATCACTAGGTCCTGGCGTATTAACGCTATCTCCTCCAGCACAGAAAGGCTAGCCTGAACGTCGCCGCCTAGCCACAGTTCTTCGTGGTACTGTCAGTGGCTGAGTGCCAGTTCAACGCTGGCGATCAAGCCTTACTCAACTCTGGAATTTGGCTGCTAGTTTCAGCACTCTCAGCTGACGGCGCTCATGCGCTACATTGCCTTGCGCCAAGTGATAACCGCGCGCCGCCTTGCTCAGGTTACCTTGGCGCAAACTACCGTGTTCCGCCAGCGCGTTGGCCAATGCCAACAGATCTGCAGTGTAGCTATGTTTTAGCTCTAATTCGATCTCACACATGGCCTCGCTCAGTTTACCTGCGCTGATTTCACCCTGATCGAGACTCACTTCAATTTAGCTTGTACCGTAAGTCACCACCAACTTCTCACGTATGAAATCAGTGCGGAACAACGGTTGCAGTGCCTGTTACAGTGTAGTTAGATCGCAGCCTAGTGGCCAGATACCTGCCGGGAACTGTTCCAGCGCCAGCACCGGTGTAGCAATAGACACATTATATTCTAGCCGCTGATACAGGCTGACGAGCACCTTGCCGGCGGTTTTAAGGGTCATTTCGTAACTGTCGTCAAAACCGCGAATACGCAGGCCTATATCTTGGCTGCATAGGAAATTGTCAGCGGTTTCAAAGTAAATATTGGTCAGTTTTTGTGGCGTAGCATGTTGGTTTGGCCAGGCCACCAGTTGTTGCGACAATGCGGTGACCGCTGCCGGGGTAGCAATAAGTTTTAGTTCTATTTCAAAGGTCATAAATCTTTTACACTAATAAGTTATGCATTCACGTCTATTTTCATAGTGGCAGCCTAGCTTGCCGCATTTGCCTGATGGCACTCATGGCCATTATCTTACCGTGATCCCAAGCACCTTAGCATTGCTAATTACAGAAAAAACCTGTTATGTAATGAAACACTGTGCAACTCACATAATCAGTCGCAGTAATGACGTGTATCAGTTCCATTTTTTGCGTTGCTTCGCCAGACTGAACGCTCTACTATTGCCCCATAAATTCACACAGAAACGAAGAACTCATGCAGAAATTACGCCTAATATGCCTAACCGTGCTGAGCTTCAGCACCCCTTTAGGCACACATGCCGAAGATAAACGCTATATTTCTGATGAATTGAGTACTTATGTCCACAGCGGTCCGGGCAATCAGTACCGTATTGTCGGCACCCTGAATTCCGGTGAAGCAGTCACCTTATTGAGTGTGAATGACAGCACCGACTACGGTCAGATCCGCGATCCTAAAGGCCGCATCACCTGGATCCCTCTCGAGCATCTGAGCCAGACGCCCAGCTTGCGCACCCGCGTGCCGGAGTTGGAACAGCAGGTGAAAACCCTAACTGACAAGCTGGCCAATATCGACAACCGTTGGAACCAGCGCACCGAAGAAATGCAGCAGAAGGTGGCGGCCAGTGGCGGAACTATCAGTGGATTGCAGCAAGAAAATCAAGATCTGAAAAACCAACTGGTGGTCGCACAAAAGAAAATTAACGCCGTCAATCTACAACTCGACGACAAGCAGCGTACTATTATCCTGCAATGGTTTATGTATGGCGGCGGCGTTGCCGGTGCTAGCCTGCTGTTGGGTCTGTTGTTGCCGCACTTGATCCCACGTCGTAAAAACAACAACCGTTGGATGAACTAATTGCAGTCTTGTTCCGTTTGCGTATGCTGCCGACATTTCGTCGCCAATTCATGAGATCTGATAGACAAAGCATCAAGACAAATTCAGGAGTTAACCGTGAAGATTTACCTGGTCGGCGGTGCAGTTCGCGATGGCCTGCTTGATATCCCGGTGTTTGACCGCGATTGGGTCGTGGTGGGTGCCACGCCGGCGGACCTGCTGGCAATCGGCTATCAGCAGGTCGGTAAAGACTTCCCAGTATTTCTCCATCCCGATACCCATGAAGAATACGCGCTAGCGCGTACCGAACGTAAATCTGGCCACGGTTACACTGGCTTTACTTGCTGCGCCGCGCCGGATATCACGCTGGAGGAAGACCTGCTGCGGCGCGATCTGACCATCAATGCCATTGCCTGTTCTTCGGAGGGCGTGCTGATCGACCCTTATCAAGGTGTGGCCGATTTGCAGGCACATGTGCTGCGGCATGTTTCCGATGCTTTTGCTGAAGATCCCCTGCGTGTGTTGCGCGTGGCGCGTTTCGCCGCTCGCTTAGCTCATCTGGGATTTAGCATTGCGGAGGAAACCCTTGAATTGATGCGCCATATGGCGCACAGCGGAGAACTAGCGGCGCTAACAGCCGAGCGAGTGTGGCAGGAAACCGAAAAGGCGCTACAGAGCCAGCACCCACAAGTCTATTTCCAAGTGCTACGCGACTGCGATGCACTGGCGGTGTTATTCCCAGAGATCAATGCATTGTTCGGCGTGCCAGCGCCTGCTAAGTGGCATCCAGAAATCGACACCGGCGTTCACACCATGATGACGCTAGCCATCGCCGCTCAGCTCAGCCCGGCGGTTGAGGTGCGTTTCTCCGCACTGTGCCACGATCTCGGCAAGGGATTAACGCCTCAGAAGTGCTGGCCGCACCATTACGGCCATGGGCTGGCTGGTGTTCGGCTGGTGGAAGAGCTTTGCCAGCGTTTGCGGATACCTAATCCGGTTCGCGATCTGGCCAAGCTGGTAGCTGAATATCACGACCTGATTCATACGGTGAACAAGCTGCGGCCACAAACACTACTCAAGCTGTTTGACGCCATTGACGTGTGGCGTAAGCCGCAGCGGCTAGAGCAGATGATTCTAACCAGCGAAGCGGACATCCTTGGCCGCACTGGCTTCGAGAATGATCTGTATCCGCAGGGCGACTATCTACGTCAGGCATATCAGGTGGCAAATACAGTATCGATTAAAGAGGTCGTAGCCAGCAGACTACAAGGCATAGCGATACGTGATGAGCTTACACGCCGCCGCCAACAGGCGCTGGCTGAGTGGAAACTCATCCAAAACATCATGAGCGATCAGCCATGAGAAAGCCGTATGGCTGGGTAGTATTGCGGCTTACATAAAGACCCAATAAGCCAGGGCGCTACGCTTGCGCTAAAGAGATAGGGCGAATAGCACTAATGAGATGCGTCTAACCCACTGCAAAAGCGGTCGCGAAACTGACGGCGAAAATCGGTAAATCATCCATTATCAGGAAGTACAGATGCTTAGAGCCTATCCCATTAGGTTATTTTATTTACCATTTTGGCCCTGGGCAGTGCTCACCCTCCTCACGTATTCCCTGTACGCGCCAGTTGTTGCGCACTGTCTGCGTCCGAACTGGCTATAACAATGTACACCTACTGGAATAGGCTCTTATACCGATCTAAACTGCGGGTACCGATAATTATCGGTACCGTCAGAATGAATGCCGATCGAGCAGAGCAGAATATGCTAGAATATTACACAGGACGAGTGCCACGTTCGATAATCACACCAACCCGGCTAGCATGTACCACAGCGCCCGGTTTGCTGACCTTTATACGAACCCAGGGCGAATTGAAACGTTGAAGCAAAATTTCCGATATCTCCTCTGCTACTCGCTCCACCAAGGAAAAACGATTCGGCTCGACATGATGAATAATAGCTTCGCTGATATCAGCATAGCTCAGGCAGTCGTTGATGTTGTCACTGGCTGCGGCCTTACAGTTATCCCAGCCCATTTCGATATCGAACACCAGCTTCTGAAGGATGATTTGTTCCCAATCATAAACGCCAATGGTAGTAATTACGGTAAGATCTTCAATAAAAACGATATCCATCACGTTATTCTCTGTTTTTGGCCTTGCCGGATACCACTTCCAGCGGAATATGCGTATTATCCATAGATATTGCGAGTAAAACGACCATTATTAAATGGAATCGCGTTATGAGTGCTACCGCGCTTGGAATGATTATCTTTGCGTATCTGTGTGGCTCAGTATCCAGTGCGATCCTGGTTTGCCGGATCACTAGGTTGCCTGATCCGCGTGAATTTGGCTCAGGGAATCCAGGAGCGACTAACGTCCTGCGCGTTGGCGGTCGACTTGCGGCAGTGTCGGTGCTAGCATTTGATATCCTGAAAGGCCTGTTGCCAGTCTGGCTAGCGTACAAGCTGGGGGTTCCTCCGCTATATCTAGGAATGACGGCGATCGCCGCCTGTCTGGGACATATATACCCGGTGCTCTTCCACTTCCGTGGTGGCAAGGGCGTAGCAACAGCCTTTGGGGCTATTGCGCCGATCGGCTGGGATCTGGCTAGTCTGATGACTGGCACCTGGCTACTAACGTTATTACTCAGTGGTTACTCTTCGTTAGGTGCCGTAGTGAGTGCGCTGATCGCGCCATTCTACGTCTGGTGGTTCAAACCGCAGTTTACCTTTCCGGTGGCGATGCTCTCTTGCCTGATCTTGGTACGCCATCACGATAATATCCAGCGCCTATGGCGTGGCCATGAAGGGAAAATTTGGGGTAAGCTCCGCAAAAATAAGAGCGATTCGACGGACAGCGAAAAAATCGAATATGAATAACAGAAGGATCAGATCACCCGACCCTTTGCTTTACACTGCGGGTAGTTCCGCCAACGGCCAGCGTGGTCGTACCGAAACGCTCAGTTCCTGGTCAGCACCGCTTTTTAATCGTACCATGCCGGCATAGGCGATCATCGCACCGTTGTCGGTACAAAATTGTGGGCGGGCATAGAACACCTCCGCACCGCGTTTTTGCATCATCGCCGCCAGTTTGGTACGCAACGTGCGGTTGGCGCTGACACCACCAGCCATCACTAAGTTTTTGAAACCGGTTTGTTCCAATGCGCGTTTGCATTTGATTGCCAACGTATCCACTACGGCGTCCTCAAAAGCGCGGGCGATGTCAGCGCACGTCTGATCGTCGCCACCGTTGGAGCGAATAGTGTTGGCAGCGAAGGTTTTCAGCCCAGAGAAGCTGAAGTCTAACCCCGGACGATCGGTCATCGGCCGTGGGAAGGTAAAGCGATCTGCCACCCCCTGTTGTGCCATCTTTGACAGCATCGGCCCTCCGGGATAATCCAACCCAAGTAGTTTGGCGGTTTTATCGAATGCCTCGCCAGCAGCGTCGTCGATCGATTCGCCCAGCAGTTCGTATTTACCTATGCCAATAACGCTAATCAATTGGGTATGGCCCCCTGAGACCAACAGCGCGACGAAAGGGAAAGCGGGTGGGTTGTCTTCCAACATCGGTGCCAACAGGTGCCCTTCCATATGGTGTACTGGTACCGCTGGCACATTCCAGGCGAAAGCCAACGCGCGGCCTACGGAAGCTCCAACCAGTAGCGCCCCCACTAGGCCTGGACCGGCAGTATAGGCAACGCCGTTGATATCGGCTGCTGACAGGTTAGCTTCCTTTAGCGCGGCCTGGATCAGCGGCACGGTTTTGCGCACATGATCTCGGGATGCCAGTTCCGGTACCACGCCACCGTAGTCGGCATGCAGCTTCACCTGACTGTATAATTGGTTAGCCAATAAACCGGCTTGTTGGTCATATACTGCAATTCCGGTTTCATCGCAGGATGTTTCTATACCCAGTACTCGCATTACATTTTCCACCATTCACATGCAACTGCCAGTCTAGCACAAACGTCGCCATTTACCGCCAACCCTGTGTATCATGTCGCCAGCACATACTCTTATTGATGATCCCTGCGATGAGATACATGCCAGTTTGATTAAAAACGCGCATTTTTCTGATAGTTCTATAATCATCACCCGATGCAAAATCGCGCGTGTTTTAGCACAGCGCCGCAGTATTCTATTTTCTGTGGTGCTTTACAAAGCAGTATCCGTTGAAGTAAAATTTAGCACCATTTTAAGAAAGCTGGCGCTTAGTCAGCAGCAAACCTAATTTTATCGAGGTGAGAGGCACATGCCGGTAATTAAAGTACGTGAAAATGAGCCATTTGATGTTGCTTTGCGTCGTTTCAAACGCTCTTGCGAGAAAGCGGGTGTTTTAGCTGAGGTTCGTCGTCGTGAGTTCTATGAAAAACCGACTACCGAACGTAAGCGTGCCAAAGCTTCTGCTGTGAAACGTCACGCGAAGAAACTGGCTCGCGAAAACGCGCGCCGCACTCGTCTGTATTAATTCTTCGGAGATATCGTTATCCCTCCGCGTGAGTTTCTGATTTTCAACATCGCGCAAACTGAGTAGCTGCATACAAAGGCCGTGCATTTCCGAAAGGAATGCGCGGCTTGCTCTCGTTTATATGCTAATGAAGTAGGGCTTATGGCTGGACGAATTCCGCGCGTATTCATCAATGACTTGCTGGCTCGCACTGACATTGTCGATCAGATCGACGCACGTGTGAAGCTGAAAAAGCAAGGCAAAAACTATCATGCGTGTTGTCCGTTCCACCATGAAAAGACGCCTTCTTTTACCGTTAATGGCGAAAAGCAGTTTTATTACTGTTTTGGGTGTGGTGCGCACGGTAACGCTGTCGATTTCTTGATGAATTACGACAGGCTTGAGTTTGTCGAAACCATCGAAGAACTAGCGACCATGCACGGGCTGGAAGTGCCCTATGAGGTAGGTACCGGGCTGACCCAAATCGAACGCCATCATCGGCAAAGCCTGTACCAACTTATGGAACAACTCAGCGCATTCTATCAGCAGTCACTGCATCAGCCCGCTGGCACGTTGGCGCGCAACTACCTGCAACAGCGTGGGTTGAGTGATGAAGTTATCCGCTATTTTGCTATCGGCTTTTCCCCAGCAGGATGGGATATCGCACTTAAGCGCTTTGGCCGCGACAACAATGCGCGCAGCGCTTTGAACGATACTGGCATGTTAGTGACTAACGATCAGGGGCGATTGTATGATCGTTTCCGTGAGCGCGTGATGTTCCCTATCCGTGATAAGCGTGGGCGGGTGATCGCCTTTGGCGGACGCGTGGTAGGTAATGGCATACCGAAATACTTGAACTCGCCGGAAACCGAAATATTTCACAAGGGTCGGCAATTGTACGGCCTGTATGAATCGCAGCAGAGCCATCCTACCCTTCAACGGGTGCTGGTAGTGGAAGGCTATATGGATGTGGTGGCGCTGGCACAGTACGGTATCGATTATGCGGTCGCCTCACTTGGAACCTCAACGACGGCTGAACATATTCAACTGCTGTTCCGTGCAACCGATAACGTTATCTGTTGCTATGATGGCGACCGAGCTGGCCGTGAAGCAGCCTGGCGGGCGCTGGAAACCACGTTGCCTTATCTGAACGATGGGCGGCAGTTGCGTTTCATGTTTTTGCCCGATGGCGAAGACCCGGATACGCTAGTGCGCAAAGAGGGCAAGACAGTTTTCGAACAACGGATGGAACTGGCACAGCCACTTTCCACCTTCTTGTTTGAAACTTTAATGCCACAAGTGGATCTTAGCAGCCCGGATGGGCGAACCAAGCTAAGTTCGTTAGCAATTCCGATGATAAGACAAATACCCAGCGAAACATTGCGTCTGTATTTACGACAACAACTAGGTCAAAAATTAGGCATGCCTGATGAATTCCAACTGGAGAAGTTGCTAAATAAGCAGGTTGAAAATGCAAGCCCTTACCAGGCACCTCAACTAAAACGCACAACCATGCGTATACTGATAGGGTTGCTAGTACAAAACCCATGGCTGGCTACACTTATTCCTTCGCTTGAAGGATTGGAGCAGACTAAACAAGTGGGGTTGCCACTATTTGTCGAACTAGTACAGACCTGTTTGGCGCAGCCAGGGTTGACTACTGGGCAATTGTTAGAGCTGTATCGAGATAACAAATTAAGCCAGCAGCTTGAAACCTTGGCGACATGGAACCATATGATCGTTGATGACAGGGTAGAGCAAACCTTTTTGGATACGTTAGCTAGCCTATATGACTCGGTATTGGAACAGCGGCTGGAGGCACTGATCGCACAAGCTAGAACCCATGGACTGAGCCAGGAAGAACGCGAAGAAGTACGTTCACTTAACCAGATCTTAGCGAAGAAAAACTGAACACCAACGGCCTAAGTGCTGATAAATGCTAGGGCATAGCCCTGCAATATGCCGCTATAGTGGGGTGCGGCAATAACAAAAACACCCCAAATGCTATTGTTGGCGGTTTCGCCGACCGACACCAACCCAAATACTCTGAAGTGTGGAACCGTCTTATGGAGCAAAACCCGCAGTCACAGCTAAAGCTGCTTGTCACCCGTGGTAAGGAGCAAGGCTATCTGACCTATGCTGAGGTCAATGACCATCTGCCGGAAGATATCGTCGACTCCGACCAGATCGAAGACATCATCCAGATGATCAACGACATGGGCATCCAGGTGATGGAAGAAGCACCGGATGCCGATGATCTAATGCTGGCTAAGAACACCACCGATACCGATGAAGACGCAGCGGAAGCTGCTGCTCAGGTGCTGTCTAGCGTTGAGTCTGAAATTGGCCGCACTACTGATCCAGTACGCATGTACATGCGCGAAATGGGTACCGTAGAGTTGCTGACACGCGAGGGCGAAATCGATATTGCAAAGCGCATTGAAGACGGCATCAACCAGGTGCAGTGTTCCGTTGCTGAATATCCAGAAGCTATTACCTACCTGCTGGAGCAGTATGATCGCGTCAAGGCGGGTGAAGCTCGCCTATCTGATCTGATCACCGGCTTTGTCGATCCAGATGCGGAAGAGGATATCACCACTACCGCTACACACATTGGTTCTGAACTATCGACCGAAGAGCAGGACGACGACTCTGAAGATGACAACAGCATCGATCCAGAATTGGCACGACAGAAATTTGCTGACTTGCGCGATCAGTACGAAACGACTCGCCTGGTTATAAGAAAGAACAGCCGTAGTCATCACGCCAGCGCAGCAGAAGAGATCCTGAAACTGTCCGAAGTATTCAAGCAGTTCCGCTTGGTACCGAAACAGTTCGATTTCCTGGTCAACAGTATACGCGCTATGATGGATCGCATCCGTACGCAGGAACGCACCATCATGAAGTTGTGCGTTGAACGGTGTAAAATGCCGAAGAAAAACTTCATCACCTTGTTTGCTGGCAACGAGACCTCCGATGTCTGGTTCGAAAAGGCGCAGGCAATGACTAAGCCATGGTCGGAGAAACTGAAGGACGTCGCGGAAGACGTACAGCGTAGCCTGAAAAAACTGCATCAAATAGAAGAAGAAACCGGCCTGACCATTGAGCAGGCGAAAGATATCAACCGCCGCATGTCGATCGGTGAAGCGAAAGCCCGCCGTGCGAAAAAAGAGATGGTTGAAGCCAACCTGCGTCTGGTTATTTCTATCGCCAAAAAATATACCAACCGTGGCTTGCAATTTCTGGATCTGATCCAGGAAGGCAATATCGGCCTGATGAAAGCAGTAGATAAGTTTGAATACCGTCGTGGTTACAAGTTCTCTACTTACGCCACTTGGTGGATACGTCAGGCTATCACCCGTTCTATCGCCGACCAGGCGCGTACCATCCGTATTCCAGTGCATATGATTGAGACTATCAATAAGCTCAACCGTATCTCGCGTCAGATGCTACAAGAGATGGGCCGTGAACCGATGCCGGAAGAGCTGGCCGAGCGTATGTTGATGCCGGAAGATAAAATCCGTAAAGTGCTGAAGATTGCTAAAGAGCCTATCTCCATGGAAACGCCGATCGGTGATGATGAAGATTCACACCTGGGCGATTTTATCGAGGATACTACCCTCGAACTACCACTGGATTCTGCGACCTCGGAAAGCTTGCGTTCTGCCACGCATGACGTACTAGCTGGTTTAACTGCACGTGAAGCGAAAGTACTGCGTATGCGGTTCGGCATCGATATGAACACTGACCATACGCTGGAAGAAGTGGGCAAACAGTTTGACGTTACCCGTGAGCGTATTCGGCAGATCGAAGCTAAGGCACTGCGTAAGCTGCGTCACCCAAGTCGTTCCGAAGTACTACGCAGCTTTCTTGACGACTAAGGCTCATTGTCAGCAAAAATAAAAAACTCTGATTTGGTTTCCAGAAAACGGGATAGGTATAGAGAGAGGCGAACGACTTTGCGCACTAATTAAGTGAGATCTTCTCTCTATGCTTGCCCATACAGAATGCCTTGCTAGCACATATCTCTAGCCTCGTCTATCCAGGCGTTATCTGCCGAGTACTTTCAAAATAAAAACAATTTGTGCCAAATACCCCATGCAGGTTAGGCATCAGGAGCTTGACGGGCAGCAGGCGTCCACTAAAAGGATTTACAGCGATCATCAAAAATCTACCAGCAATAACAACAGGATAGGATTGAGCAGAAAAGCAACATACGAGTAGGCAACGGTAGACTTTCAACGAAGCATTACCGTATAATCCCCGCCGCCGGCCCCTTAGCTCAGTGGTTAGAGCAGGCGACTCATAATCGCTTGGTCGCTGGTTCAAGCCCAGCAGGGGTCACCAAATAAAACAAAGAGTTGCGATAAAAACATGAGTCATTTGGTTTTTATGGGATACTTATAAGATACCTCAGAGTGGTAATGGCAGGTATCAAGCAATGTTTATGTCAAGAAATAGTCATGAAAAGGCCGCCCCAATGCTCCAACTATTTTAGAATAGACACAAGATCAACTGATCATTGCATTTAGCACTTCCTCTACATTCTAGTATTTTTGTCTTTATTTTTGGTTTCTGCCAACTTCTATAACACTAAAAATAGTAAAGTCTCCAGATAGATCTGAAACTCCAACCTCTTTCATTGCCGGAATTAATGTATTATCATAAAAAATTAATCTGTTGCTTCTCGATTGTTTCACTAGTTTCAGACGGCTTTATTGAATAAATCAGATCCTGTGCGAGCGAGCGTCCCTGTAGCTGGTCGGATTTTCAGGCAATACGAATGTTTTCTGGCATACCTGCCTTCGTCATCTTGTTCAGGGCACGCACCATGGCCAAAGCCTCTGCTACCTGACAGTCGTAGTCACGCGGCGTCAGTGAGCCTCTGAACAGCTGCTTTACCCGGTACATGGCCGTTTCCGCTATAGAGCGACAGTTATATTCCGTTGTCCATTTCCACCGTGCATTGCTCCCGCTCAGTCGCTGATTCGCTACTGCACGGTTACGCTCTGCGTACTCACCGGGCCAAGTAGCCCACGCCCTTTCGCTGAATGATGAGGGCGCTGATTTTTTTACGGCGCATTTCATTGTGACATAACCGGGTGTCATAAGCGCCGTCCGCCGTAACGTTGTTAAGCGACAGGTCCGCACAGATGATTTAATTGGTTTTGCTGTCAACGGCCAGATACAGTTTCCGCCAGATACAGCGGCATTCTTTTCCGTGTTTTTGACTTTCCATTTGCCTTCACCCAAGACCTTCAGCCAGGTGGGATCAATCACCAGGTGCGTGATTTCACCCTGGGTGGGAGTTTTGACACTGACATTGACTGACTTTGCCCGCTTGCTGACACAGCTGTAATCCGGACAGCGCAGCGGAACGCCTATCAGGGTAAATTAGAGCCGATTGTGTATCGAAGCATCTAGTAAGCCTTACCTTTTAGTAGTACTTTTAGATACTAGCCATACCCATCTCCAAACTTCCTAGGTTCTTCCGCTTTGATAAGAGCCTGAACCGTCCTGACAGCGAGTGAGGCTATATACCTATCCCGAAAATCGCTGTAGAAAGCATATAATTATACTCTGCTAGATGAGACTAGTAAAGCAAAAACGCTCCCCGTTTTACTCTCCATTTGTTGGTGGTTTTTAATGAATCTAAGTAGCCTTTAATAGACTATTGTTTGAATAAAAAAGCCCATTTAACATGGGCTTTTAGATTTCCATGAACTTTGAAAGAATTTACTCTATATTCTGGATCTGTTCGCGCATTTGCTCGATTAGTACCTTCAGCTCAATAGCGGAGGTGGTAACATCAGCATTAATCGATTTGGAAGCCAGCGTGTTCGATTCACGGTTGAACTCCTGCATCATAAAGTCGAGGCGACGACCCACGGCTTCTTTTTTCTTTAGGATGTTGTGTGTTTCCTTCACGTGCGCTTCCAGGCGGTCCAGCTCTTCGGCAACATCGATGCGCTGTGCCATCAGCACCAGCTCTTGCTCCAAGCGGGTGTTTTCCAACCGCACTTGGGATTCTTCCAGTTTACTGACCAACCGCTCACGTTGCCACTGTAAAATGTTTGGCATCTGGGTGCGCACTTTGACCACTTCGGCACTGACACCATTGAGGCGTTGCTCGATTAGGACTTTTAGCTCGGTGCCTTCTCTCTCTCTCGCAGCGATAAAGTCATCCAGTGCGCCGTCTAACGCCTGCATCAACTCTACGCTGATGGCGTCTAGATCTTGCTCTGCAGCGGATATCACGCCTGGCCAGCGCAGCACGTCGATCGGGTCGATTTCCCCTTCGTCGCTCTGCATTTTCACCCAATTGGCGGCTTCGACCAGTTGCTTAGCCAGTTTTTCGTTCAAGATCATCAAGCTTTGTGCTCTCGGATCCAGCTCGAAGCGCAGATTGCACTCGACTTTGCCACGAGTTAAACGGCCACGGATAAGTTCCCGGATCACTGGATCTAGGCTGCGGAATTGTTCCGGCAGGCGGATATAGGTTTCTAAGTAGCGCTGGTTAACGGAACGCAGTTCCCATGCTGCGCTGCCCCATTCGCCATTGATTTCACGCCGGGCATAGGCGGTCATACTACGGATCATTGTCGTACCCAATAAAAAAGATGAGGCGATTATAGCGTTACTGCTGCGGGTAGGATAGGCATTATGTTATCAAGCCCGTATAATGTGTAGCCAACAGTTGATTTGAAGCCAGGGAAATCCCATGCGTCCTGTAGGCAGAGCACCACAACACGTTCGCCCACTGACATTGACCCGTCACTATACCAAACATGCTGAAGGATCCGTGCTAGTTGAGTTTGGAGATACCAAAGTTTTGTGCACCGCCACGGTGGAGGAGGGTGTGCCACGCTTCCTGAAAGGCCAGGGACAGGGGTGGATTACCGCTGAATACAGCATGCTGCCGCGCTCCACTCACAGCCGTAATGTGCGCGAAGCTGCCAAAGGCAAACAGGGTGGTCGTACACTAGAAATTCAACGCCTGATCGCCCGTTCGTTACGCGCCGCAGTAGATCTGAAAAAGCTGGGTGAGTTTACCATCATCCTCGACTGTGATGTATTACAGGCTGATGGTGGTACTCGCACCGCTTCCATTACTGGGGCCTGCGTGGCGCTGATTGATGCACTGAATGCACTGGTCGCTAACGGCAAACTGAAAACTAACCCGATGAAGGGTTTGGTGGCGGCGGTTTCCGTAGGCATCCTCAACGGTGAAGCGCTATGCGATTTGGAGTACGTTGAAGACTCCGCCGCCGAGACCGACATGAACGTGGTCATGATGGAAGATGGCCGCATGATCGAGGTGCAAGGCACCGCCGAAGGTGAGCCGTTTAGCCACGATAAACTAATGGCATTATTGACGCTGGCTCGGGGGGGCATCGAGACCATCTTCCAGGCGCAGAAAGCGGCGCTGGCAGGCTGATTATTTCAGGCGACTGAGAAGTCGCCTTTTTTATGTTCGTTTTTCGGGCGACGATACTAACTAAGACGTAAAGACCAGACGAGGAGAAGACGATCCTGTTCAAATATTAGCGCGTGGCCGGTCATGATAGAGTCAATCCTGGGTTGCGTTCCGCAAAACCCAGAACCAGCAGCAGGATCAGGCGTAGGCGGTTAAACGTTTCTTTCTCGTCTTGCAAAATTAAGTTGATGCGTGTTGTCAGGCTGTCAAACATCCGAGTCTTGCTGGGAAAATACTGGTACAGTGCCGCTTCAGAGACCACCACATTCGCAGCAAGCTTAGCGGTAGTGATACGCTGGCTACCGTCGCTGGGTTCTAACATCTGGGCTAATGCCTGCAATATTTCCTCGTGCCGATTTCTTTTGGTATTTTATTTTTCTGCCATGTCTGATTAGACACTTACTAAAACTGCTCAACTGACGGAAACCCGCACACTGGCTGCAAATATAACTCTATACAGCTTATGTGATATCTTTTTTACGGTGCTGGTGGTCTGAGGCCTTGATGACCTTGGTTCTCCGTGCTGCTGTAATCATTGCCGAATAACTCTTACCCTAGCGCTGTTCCGGCAAGACTTTAGGCGATATTTCCTTGTAGGCTATCGTTTTTCGCACCATGTTTAGTGGCGGCCAGAGTGACCAAAGCCGCCAGTACCGCGTTCGCTGCCATCGAACTCCTCCACAATGTTGAACTCAGCCTGCACCACCGGCACAAAGACCATCTGCGCAATACGCTCACCCGGTTTAATGATTAAGGGGGCCTGACCGCGATTCCAAACGGAGATCATTAACTGCCCCTGATAATCGGAGTCGATCAGGCCAACTAAGTTGCCCAACACTACGCCGTGCTTATGGCCGAGGCCGGATCGTGGCAATATCACCGCTGCCAAGTTGGCATCAGCGATATGAATTGCCAGACCAGTAGGTAGCAGCGTAGTTTCACCGGGCATCAGCTCTACCGCACCGTTCAGGTAGGCACGCAGATCTAGCCCGGCGGAACCCGGAGTAGCGTAGGTTGGTAGCGGAAAATCCTGACCAATACGCGGGTCAAGGATCTTAACGTCGATTTTTTTCATCATAACGGCTGAGTATCTCGTCGATTAAACATTGACCAAGGCGTGTTTTGTCACTCATCGCTAGGCGCTTTTCTCCACCCTGCCAAAAAAGGTGCAACGCATTGGTGTTACTGTCGAACCCATGCTCTGCAAACGATACATCATTAGCACAAATTAAATCCAGCCTCTTATACACCAGTTTTTGTTGCGCATATTCTTCCATATTCTGGGTTTCGGCGGCAAATCCTACGACAAAAGGGCGGTTTTTAGTCATTGCTGCCACACCGGCGACAATGTCGAGGTTTTTTACCATCTTGAGGACGAGTTCATCACCTTGTTTTTTGATTTTTTCATCGGCGATCTGCTCAGCACGATAATCGGCGACAGCAGCACAAGCAATGAAAATATTTTGCTGAGTGGCGCGCTGTTGCACCGCCTGTTCCATCTCTAATGCGCTGGTGATATCCACACGGGTGACCCACGGTGGCGTTGGCAAGCTGACTGGCCCGGTAATCAACGTGACCTGCGCACCACGGGCAGCAGCGGCGCGGGCAATAGCAAAGCCCATTTTTCCAGAGCTGTGGTTGCTGATGAAACGCACCGGATCCAGCGCTTCACGTGTGGGGCCAGCAGTGATCATAACTTGTAAATGTTGCAAATCCTGCGGTGTGGAAAAATAGCCGTTCGCCAGATCGATGATTTCTTGTGGGTTCAGCATACGGCCCGGGCCGACATCGCCGCAGGCTTGCCTACCGTTATCTGGTCCCCAGAGCAGCATACCGCGCGCTTGTAGCGTTTGCAGGTTGGCTTGGGTGGCGGCAGCTTGGTACATCTGCTGATTCATGGCTGGAACGGCGGCAATGGGTGCTTTGGTAGCCAGACAGACGGTAGTCAGCAGATCATTGGCCATGCCGGCGGTAATGCGCGCCAGCAGATCAGCGGTCGCTGGTGCCAAAATTATCAGGTCAGCCCATTTTCCCAACTCAATATGGCCCATGGCGGTTTCAGCGGTAGGCTCCAGCAGATCGTCAGAAACCGGGTAGCCGGACACAGCCTGTAACGTCAGCGGCGTGATGAACGCCTTGGCCGCGTCGGTCATTGCCACCCGCACCTCAGAGCCCCCGTCGCGCAGGCGGCGTACCAGCTCAGGGCATTTATACGCAGCGATACCGCCACTGATGCCAAGCACAATATGTTTGCCGGGAAGTCCCGTTATCACGATGGTCCGATTGAAAGCCAAAATATGCGCTATTTTAGCATAACTGCCGGGCAGGTGAGCGCTTCCGCGATGGCTGTTGTCCGTTACATTGCACTTTACACAGTACTTCGCAATGTTATCAAACACCTATCGAATGCGGCAGCCGGCGTATGGCATACTGTGGCGCTTTCGAGGAGGAAGAGATAGGCAGTCAGGCAAGCACAATGTGGCCGTGAGCAATGCCACCACGGGAGAAATTGTTGAATCATGGCGCAGCGGCTTTGTCCGATGTCGAACTGCTAGCTATTTTTCTACGCACCGGGCTACCTAGCCAGCATGTTATACAGCTGGCAGAGTAACTGCTGCGACAATTCGGTTCTTTGTATCATCTGATGTCAGATGATCACCAGGTATTTTGTAGCCAGAAAGGATTGGGGAATGCCAGCTATATGCCCAGTTGCAGGCGATTTCGGAACTAGCATTTCGTTTCTTTTCCAGTCATTTGGCGTAAGATAACGCCATGTTAAACTCGCGTATTACTCAGTATTACCTACAAAGTTTATTAGCGCATCACGAGCGAGGAGTGTTTCTGGTACTGTTTTTAGATAATCAACACCGGGTTATTCGCCATCAAGAGATGTTTGCTGGTACTATCAGCAGCGTCGTCGTTCATCCGAGAGAAATTGTACTTACAGCTTTGAAGGAGAATGCGGCCGCTATCATTCTGGCGTATAATCATCCCTCTAGTAAAGATGAACCCAGTCATGCCGACTGTTTGATAACCAAGCAAGTCGTTAATGCCTGCCTGTTATTGGGGACTCGAGTACTTGATCATTTGGTGATTGGTCGAGGTGAATGAGTTTCTTTTGCCGAGTACGGATGGCTTTAAGCGATTTTTCGCGATCCTTGTGAGATCTTTAGCTGTTCGGGACTTGAGCACTTACGCTTCAAAGCGTATACTACGCCGCCTTTGAGAATCTTGGGTTTGGCGTAAGGTTCTATCTCAGCAGGTTTCTGTCCTGATAACTAGAGTCTCCCTCAGTATGGAGTTTGCTGAGATAGGCTTTAAAGGTCTGACAAGGCGGCTAATACCCTAAACAAAGCTCGAGCTGATTTGATTTTTGGAGAATAGACATGTCCCGAGTATGCCAAGTTACTGGCAAGCGCCCGGTGAGTGGTAACAACCGCTCCCACGCAATGAACGCGACCAAACGCCGTTTTCTGCCTAACCTGCACTCACACCGTTTTTGGGTTGAGGATGAGAAGCGCTTTGTAACTCTGCGTATATCTGCTAAAGGTATGCGTGTTATCGATAAAAAAGGTATTGAGACGGTATTGGCTGATCTACGTGCCCGTGGTGAGAAGTATTAAGGAACTGCATTATGGCTAAAGGTGTTCGCGAGAAGATCAAGCTGGTTTCTTCTGCTGGTACTGGTCACTTCTATACCACTACGAAGAACAAGCGTACTAATCCGGAAAAATTGGAACTGAAGAAATTCGATCCAGTCGTACGCCAGCATGTGGTTTACAAAGAAGCTAAAATTAAATAATTTTATAACAGCAGAAAAGGACGGGAGAATGCCAGCTGCCTGAATTACCAGAGGTTGAAACCAGCCGACGCGGTATTGAACCTTATCTTGTCGGCCATAGTATTCAGTACGCGATAGTGCGCAATGCGCGCCTGCGTTGGCCGGTCTCCGAGCAGATCCTAACGCTGAGCGACCAGCCGGTACACAGCGTGCAGCGCCGTGCTAAGTATCTGTTAATTGAGCTGGAAAACGGATGGATTATTATCCATCTGGGCATGTCCGGTAGCCTACGCATGCTGCGTAAAGAAAACCAAGACACAGCCGGCAAGCACGATCACATTGACCTGGTAATCAGCAACGGCATGATCCTACGCTACACCGACCCACGTCGCTTCGGCGCTTGGCTATGGTGCGAGGATCTGGCAGCCAGCAACGTGTTAGTGCATCTGGGGCCAGAGCCGCTGAGCGAGGCGTTTAACGGTACCTATCTGTATAAAAAATCACGTAACAAACGCACGCGGCTCAAACCTTGGCTAATGGATAACAAGCTAGTGGTCGGAGTTGGCAACATCTACGCCAGCGAGTCACTGTTTAGTGCTGGGATTTTGCCAGATCGCCAGGCTGACTCACTAAACAAGACGGAAGCGGATCTGCTTGCGGCAACTATCAAGGAGGTATTGCAGCGTTCTATCAAGCAAGGAGGAACTACGCTACGCGACTTCCTGCAATCAGACGGCAAGCCGGGGTATTTTGCTCAGGAATTACAGGTGTATGGGCGGGCGGGTGAACCCTGCCGCGCCTGTAGCCTGCCGATAGAATCCACTAAACATAGGCAACGTAGCACTTTTTTCTGCTGCCATTGCCAACATTAAGACATTATTGGACTGTGAGCTTTTCCATCAGCGCTTGTGTGACCACATCTGGTAGGAAAGGAGCGATATCCCCACCATGGATGGCCACTTCCTTCACCAGTGAGGAAGAGATAAACGAGCACTCTTCGGACGGCATCAGAAATATGCTTTCCAGAGTTGGCATCAGATGGCGGTTCATGTTCGCCAACTGCATTTCGTATTCAAAATCGGATACCGCACGCAGGCCACGCACTAGGATATTGGCATTATGGTGGGCGGCAAAGTGCGCCATTAACTCGCTGAAGCCCAGTACTTCTACATTATACAAATGCGAGGTGACTTGGGTCGCCAACGCTACCCGTTCTTCCAGGTTGAATAGTGGCTTTTTGCTCGAGCTAGCGGCAATGGTCAGAACCACATGATCAAACATCAATGACGCACGAGTCACTAAATCCAGGTGGCCGTTGGTCATGGGATCGAACGTCCCGGGATAGATAGCTTTGCGGTACATGATTCACTTCTCTGAGTAGTTACGGTCCAATGCCCATAATGCGGCATATTTATTGAAGGTATATTGCGCGTTGACCACCGCTAACAGCAACCCCTGTTTACCATCCAAAAAGCCAGCACGCAGCAACCAGGTCTTGCAGAAAGCGCCGAACGTATGGGTCAGGATTGACAGGTAACCACAGCGTTTGCCAACCCGGTGGCGTTGATTGGCCCACTCTTCAGCATAACGCAGTTGTTTGCGCTGGAAGGCGAAAAAATCACGGCAAGTTAGATGCAGCAGATCGCCGCTAAGCGCAACCACATTGGCACCATCAATATTGAGCGATTCATGCACTAGATCGTCGTTATAGCAGTAACGGTAGTTCGCGTACAAACGGTTGACCCGATCCGGGTACCAGCCGCTGTGGCGTATAAAGCAGCCAAGAAACAAATTACGGCGCGCACAACTGTAAACGGTGCCGTTACCTGGTGCGGTTAAGACCTGCTCTATGGATTGGCGCAGTTCAGGCGTCACACGCTCATCGGCATCGATCATCAGAATGTAGTCGTGGCTGGCATGCTTCTGCGCTAACTGACGCTGTTTACCGAAGCCTTGCCAATCGGTATGAGTGAAAACTTTCGCCCCCATACTTTCGGCAATGGCGATGCTGTCATCCTGGCTGCCGGAATCTAGCATGATGATTTCGTCAGCCCAGGCCACCGAACGCAGGCAATCCGGCAACAGCTCGGCTTCATTTTTGGCAATCATCACTACCGACAGGCTTTTACGGCTGCTCATTCAATGGCCCCGAGGCGGTAGATGCGGTTCCAACAGTTGCAGTAGGCGTTGCAACGCTCCCTGATTCTGATACAGCACTTCCACCGCATGGCGACCATAGTAACGGCGATAGTCTTCGTCGGTGAGTAGGGTTTCTACTTCTTTTACCAATGAGTCTATGTCAGCCACGGTGATCAACCCTTTAGCCTGTGACAGCTTGGCACAGATATCATTGAAATTGAAGGTATGTGGCCCCATCAGCACCGGAATAGCGTGAGCGGCGGCCTCCAGCGGGTTGTGTCCACCACGTTCAACCAAACTACCACCGACAAAGGCCAGGTCGACAATACCATATAGCAGCATGAGCTCGCCCATGGTGTCACCGATCACTATTTGCGTGCTGCCGGAAGGGATTTCACTGCGGCTACGCAGGATATAGCTGAAACCGGCTTTCTGTACCAGATCTTTGGCAGTCGAGAAGCGTTCTGGGTGGCGCGGCACTAGGATCAGCAATAAATCGGGGTGTTTTTCCAGAAGTTTGCGCTGTGCTGCCAGCAAAATGCGTTCTTCGCCATCATGGGTGCTGGTGGCGATCCACACCGGGCGGCGCGGTGCCCATTGGCGTCGCAGGGTAACGGCACGAGCAGCCAGTTCCGGCGTGACAGAGATATCGAATTTCAGGCTACCGGTCACAGTAAGCTGCGAGCGTTTCAGGCCAATTTCGACGAAGCGATCACCATCTTCCTGATTCTGTGCGGCGATTAACGTAATACGGTGCAATATGTTGCGGACAAAACCGCCGATTTTTTTATAAACTGCGGCAGAGCGTGCTGAGAGACGCGCATTGGCGATCACCAGAGGAATATGCCGCTGATACAGCACGTTAATCAGGTTTGGCCACAGTTCGGTTTCCATGATTATCACCAGTTTGGGATCCACCTGGTCGAGGAAACGCTTTATAGAGCCAGGTAGGTCGTAAGGCAGATAGACATGGTGTACATCTTTACCAAAGGCGGATTGTACGCGCTCTGAACCCGTTGGGGTCATCGTGGTCATAGTTATCGGTAAATAGGGATAGTGGTGGCGCAGTGCTCGCACTAGGGGAATAGCGGCCAGCGTTTCGCCGACAGAGACGGAATGCAGCATGATACCGCTTGGCCGTACTTTCCCGGTGCAGTATCCATAACGCTCTGCCCAGCGTTTACGGTAAGCTGGAGCTTTGCGGCTACGCAGCAGTAGGCGGAGCCAAATCATGGGTTGGATAAGGTAGAGTAGTACCTGATAAAAACGCAGCAGCATTCTATCAATTTCATTTATATAAATCATCAAGAATAGTACCATAATTGAGAGGGAAAGGCGCTAATTTGGTAACTTGTGGCCAACTTTAGACAACTGACGAACGATTTTACTAATATGCTTGGAATAAAGAATATTTTAGTTATTCGATGCGATAATATCGGAGATATTGTTTGTACAATACCATGAACAACGGATTGAAAATTGCCTATTTGAATGCTAAACTTTATCTTTTTATCAAAAAAGTCAACCAGAATGTTGTTAAAAAACCTTACCATGAGAAGATTTTCGTTTATAAGAAGGTCAAACACAAAGTGATAAATTAAACCACATCAGGGGTTTAATTTGAACAGTTGATGATTTTATTCGACTTAAAAAATAAATTTTATGCGGTTACCCTGGCTATCCCATTGCCTTTCAAATACATCCTACGGCTGGCAAAAATAGCCTGGGCCACTAATATCATCAGCGCTGATTTGGACACCTCTGATATATCACCAGCCTTTCCGCAAAGAAAATTTTCTCAGCAAGCATCAGGTACAACATACATACAGATATTTATCAGCTATTACCGACCAGTCCATTCCGGTTCCGCCGGTACTGATATTTTTGACTCCGGAAGAGCAGCAGGCGGAATAGCGTCTGCAAAAGTTCTTGCCGCCGGTCGGCCGGGTATGTGCTGTCTATCCATATCAGCATCCATAGCTCAAAGAGACGCTGGTCGGTAGAACGTTATACAGAATTATCAATCGTTTGGGTGTCGCTACTGATACTGGCATGCTGATTTTTGGTCGCCACAGGGCATGCTGGCACCAGATGATATCGGCGATCAACAACGCGCTGAGCAGTTACTTGCGCAGTGCCAAAATCAACGTGTGGCGCTGTCTCCGATCGCATCTGCATGGTGGTTTCGATTTATGCGACAAAATGCCGTGTAGCGATGGTGATCAGATGCACCTGGCTACGGCGTTGAATAAGGATATGGTGGTATTCTTTAGCGATACGGATAAAGGATCCTGGCATCCGTGATTTTGGCGATATCATATTTTACATAGCGAGTCTGGCGACTGTATCGATGTTTCCATCGGTGAAGTTTGGTAGAAAATGCAATATTTTGATTAATTGAAAAACAAGGCAGGGCAGTCCCTGCCTTGTTTCATTTCTTTAGTGCTAGATATTGCTGACAAATAGGATCAAGGCCGTAGCTCAACAATTGCTGATGATTGATTTCCGGTGGATTGGCATAAATTTGCGCCATTTTATCCGCTAGCGAATGTTCATTTAATTCCGCCAGCGCGTGGGCCATGCCGGCCTTCTCCAGGATCTCCGCCGGCCCCCCGGGGCAACGGGTGCTGACCACCGGCGTATCGCACAGCAAAGACTCGACCAGCACGTTGCCAAAGCCTTCGCTGTCGGAGCTGAGCACCAACAAAGACGCATGACGAATAAACTTATAGGGGTTGGCCTGGAAACCGAGGAGTCGCACGCGTTCCGCAATGCCCAACTCTGCTGCCAGCCGTTTAGCTTCGGCAATGTTGGTTTCGCTGCCGGCACCAATCAACACCAGCCGCTCCTGAATGCCGGATTGCGCATAGGCTTTTAGCAGGCGATCGTGCCGTTTGTGTGGGTGGAAACGGCCGACATGCACCAGATAATCCTGGCCCGCCAGCTCGCAAGGTTCCGCCGCCTGCTGTTGGATGGCAGCAATATCAAACGGATTATTGATCACTGCCAAGCTACGGGGGCGAATTGGCAGATTTTGCTGCAGATCTTCACCAACCATCTGTGAAACGGCGACGATGTTGCGTCCCTGGTAGACAAAGGCGATTTTGCGCTGCTTCAGCCAGCGATCCAGCCCCTCGCGGTGGTCAAGGTAGGAAGTGGACAAAATGCCGTGAATGCAGAACCACAAGCGATCTGAAGCCAGCAGCTTGCTGCAGCTGACGATGCGATCGGTCTTGTGCAAGTTGGAGAAAGCCAGGTCAAATGCACCATATTTGCGCTCCATATCGGCGATCGCTCGATCCAGCGCTGCGGCACGGCGCGACAGCTCGGTCAGCTTGCGCCACGGTATTCGGCTGTTATCTGCCACCACGAGGTAGTTAATCCCCTTGGGAATGGGGTATTTGCAAACATCGCGTAATGAGATCAGGCTAACGTCATGCCCCATTTGCTGTATGCCCTGACACAAGGTCAGCACCACTTTTTCTGCACCGCCTCCAGGTAAACCGTCGATAACCATCAGTATACGCATAGCTAATCCAGTAGTCGGTTATAGAGGGAAATGAGCTGTTTGGAGAGATGTGCCGGCGTGGCCGACATGATGCGCATCCTGGCCGCTTCGCCCATGGAAGAACCCAAGGCCTGACGAGGCAATGCCTGAATCTTTGTGCTGATAGATGTAACGTCAAGGGCATCGGTAACAAAGCCATTCTGTCCTGGCGTAATAAACTCGGCACCGCCGCAGGTGGTGCTGGTGATCACCGGTAGGCCGCAAGCCATCGCTTCTAGGATCACATTAGGCAACGGGTCATACAGCGTTGGTAGCAGCAGCGCGTCTGCCGCTTGGTAAAACGGCAGCGTCTGCTTTTGCACACCCATAAAGTGCACACGGTGGCTACAGCCGAGCGACTGCGCTAACGCCAGATAACGCTTCTCTGCCTTATCCTTACCGACTACCAGCAGGTGGCTGTCCGTTACTGCTAAGGCGCGGATGGCAGCAGCTAATCCTTTGCGTTCAAAGCCGGAACCGACAAAGATCAGGCAGTGTGCCTGCTGGGGGATTCGATATTGATCGCGCAGCAGTTGCCGCTGTCTTGCATCGGCAGGCATAAACTTTTGATTATCAATGGCGTTATAGATCACCGTAATTTTATCGGCTGGCACGCCAAAATCGTCTATGATTTCCTGTTTGATCATCTCGGCGTTGCAAATAACGGCTTTCAGCTCAGGCGCGGCGTACATTGCTTGTTCGGCGCACATCACATAGCGGTGATAGCGGTTGGAGAACAACCATTTGCGTTGCCATTCGAGCAGCAGGCGCGCACGTTGCAACAGCCAGCGACGGTGTACACCGTCGCCAGCGCGGTAAATATCACAGCCAGGAATACGTTCATGGCTTTGCACCAGATCAAATAGCTCTTTCTGCCACAGCGCTCTGGCTGATTCGGCAAAGCCCCGTTCACGGCTGATGCGGCCAAGTTTCAAGGGATTGCATAGATGAATATGCCAGTTGGGATTGGTGTCGCCCTGCCATTCGCGGGTGATGACATTCAGATCGAGATTATGCTGCTCTAATGCTTCCAGAGCGCGTGAGACAAAACGCTCAGCTCCGCCATCCGGGCGGTATTTTTGGCGAATAATCGCCAAACGACATGCTTTCATCATACTAGCTGACTCCGCTCGGCTGCAATCACCACGTCTATAGGAATAAGGTCAAGATAACGTTCTTTGGTATTAGTGTTGGTGTTGGTGGTATCTGGATTAGGCCACTCGCCAAAGTCTCCAGCCCAAATCATATGGCCAATAACTTGCCATAGCCTCTATAAGATCAGTTTTGATGGGCCGAACAGCGCTATGCACGGCGTTTTTAACGCAGCAGCCATGTGCATTGGCACTGAGTCCATGCCGATAAACAATTTTGCATGGTCGATCAGAGCAGCCAATTGGCCCAGCGTCAAATTCCCGGCCAGTAAAATCACACTCTGCGGCAGGCAAAGTTCCAGAATGCGCTCCACCATGACTTTTTCTCGGGAGTCTGGGCCGGAGGTGATCACCAATTGGTGACCATTGACCTGCAATGCGCAAAGGGTAGCTGCCATCTTTTCTTCACTCCACTATTTGAAGAACCAGCGCGAGATAGGCCACACCACGATGTAACCACCGGTCACGCCCTGCTGCTGCAACAGCCGCTTACTGGCTTACCAATCCTGTGCTTTATAGCTCATCGTTATCCGTTGGCTAAGTGCCGGTAGATTTAGGGGAGCCAACAGCGATAAATTCTGTTCAACGGTATGCTGGTGAGCTTGATCGCTCACCAGCACTAGCCGGGTGTGGCAGTGGTGCCAAACAAAGCCACGATGTTTAGGAAAGTCGAAGCCCAGCCGGATAAGTGCGCCAGTAAGGCGCGTGAGGATGGCGCTGCGCCACTGATCGGCCAGATTGACCACCAGATCGTAGCGTTGTGCCTTAAGCTGGCGCGTAACAGGCTCAGTTCATGGCGCAGATGTGTCAAGGTTCCTTGTTTTTCCACTGACGGTCAATGGCGAAAATATTCGACAGTACTGGATTACTCGCCAGCATCTCATAGGTTTCCTGATACAGCACAGTACATCGATCTGTGCCTGCGGGTGGTTTTATCGCAGGCTGCTGATGACTGGCGTGATCAGCAACATATCGCCATGGTGGCTCAGTTTAACGATCAGAATACGCTATACGGGTAGGTTAGAAATTAAGGACTGTGCGTCGTTCATCATGAGTCGCTTTCAGGGAAACCAGTCTGTGATTCTAAATGACCCAATCGCCTGTGGCTACTGTTGCTCCACTTTGCTTTCTTATCGGGAAGGGGAACAAATGCCCCTCAACGTTGTTCAAATCCGGTAATAAAGTCATTTGCATTTGCCCTAGCGCAAAGGCCTACGTAGTATAATGCATTCTGTTGATCTCAGGTCGATATTCATGGCTAAACCGGCGTTTCTCATCACTATTGATACCGAAGGCGATAATCTGTGGCAAAATAACGATCGTATTTCCACCGAAAATACGCGTTTCTTGCCACGTTTTCAGGCACTTTGTGAGAAATACGCCTTCAAGCCAGTTTATCTCACCAACTATGAAATGGCATTGGATCCGGCCTGTGTTGAGTTTGCACGCGATGTGATCGCGCGCAGTGCTGGCGAGATAGGGATGCACCTACATGCTTGGAACAGCCCGCCACTGGCTCCGCTGACCGACGATGATTGGCGTCATAAGCCGTATCTGATCGAATATCCTGCCGATCAGGTTCGTGCCAAAGTCGATTATATGACCAAGCTACTGGAGGACACTTTCCAAACAAAGATGCTTAGCCACCGCGCTGGCCGCTGGGCCTTCAACGAATACTATGCATCGCTGCTGCTGGAATACGGCTATCAGGTAGACTGTTCAGTCACACCACGGGTTAACTGGCAGCTCTCGCCGGGAAACCCGCAGGGGGATGGCGGCACTGACTACCACCATTTTCCATCGCAGGCTTACTTTATTGATCCGCAAAATATTGCCAAGCCGGGTACTTCGACATTATTAGAGGTGCCAATGAGCATTCAGTACAAGCATTCGGCGCTGATGAATATCTTCAAACAAGGCTATGATAGGCTGAGGGGAAAGCAGCGTTCACCATCGGTTCACTGGCTGCGGCCCAGTGGCAACAACCTGCACAAGATGAAAAAGGTGGTTGAGGTATCATTGGCACAGGGGTATGATTACCTGGAGTTTATGCTGCATTCCTCCGAGTTTATGCCCGGCGGTAGCCCGATATTTAAAACCGAACAGGGTATTGAAAGGCTGTACCGCGATTTGGAACAGCTGTTTGACTGGTTGTGCCATCGTACAGTTGGCGTGACGTTGGCTGAGTATTATCAGAGAAAAAAGATCTGAGCATCATGAAAAAAAGTAAGATTGATACCGTTAATCGTTTCCTGCATTTCTACACCAGATTTTTTGGGAACTTTAAAAGATGTAAATAGCCTGAATGCTGAGCGGGACTTTAGCAGCATTGTTATTTACTCCAGCACAGCGCTTGGCGACCTGATGTTTAATACGCCAGCTATCTATGCGTTAAAAAACGCCACCCCAATGCGAAATTTACCCTGGTCTCCAGCGATAAAAACCGTCATTTGGTCATAGATAGCCGCTATTTTGACAAGGTGATCTATTGGGATAATAAAGTTAAGGATATTTTCAGCCTGGTTGCCCGCCTGCGGAAAATGAAACCTGCGCTATCGGTGATCCTGCACTTTTATATCCCTTATGATGTGCTCAGTGCGGTGCGGTACTTTCTAGTAGTCAGTACATCATTCGTGACAACTACAGTTGCGACAGTGAGCATATGAACCACTGGGTATATTGCCATCGGGGTCACTATGACAGGCATTTAATCCAGCGCAGGCTGAATCTGCTGAAAGTGATCGGCTGCGATAATCAAGATACCCACATGCATATTCCCATGCGCTTTAATTCCTTGCCAAGAATTGCGAATAAAACGCTGGTTGGTTTTCAGATGGGTACCTCATAAGCGCTGCGTTGCTGACCCAAAGAGCGTTTTGTGTCCCTAGCTCGCAAACTATTTTCGGCAGATGATCGCTACCATGTTGTGCTGATTGGCAGTGCCAAGGAAAAAGAGCTTGAGAGGTAATTCCTGGCTTCGCCGTCCCCGGAAGAGCGGCAACGGGTTACCTGCCACATAGGCAAAACCACATTGCCTCAGTTGCTTAGCATTATCTAGCAGTTGGATGTACTGATTTACCCGGCGACACTAGGCCATTGCATCTTGCTGTTGCCCTACAGACGCGTACGGTCAGCCTATTTATATATGGCCAATCCTCAGCATACCGGGCCTTATCAAGATCCTGAATTGCACCGCATCATCTACATTGATCCTAACGATAACAAAACGTCGCTGGATATAGATTTCCTTTTAGAAGTTATTGCTGTAGGTAGGGTTTATCATTTATTGCGCGAAATCCTGTCCTGATTTTTCTGCGGCACCGGGGAAGTGCCTGACACCGCAGAGCCGATCAGTACGATCTTTTCAATAGCGGCAGTGACAGCGCCAATGAAGTGACAACCACCAGCGCAGTATTGCTTTGTATCAACACCACATCTGTAAACCCAAATACGATTACAGGGCAAATAACGAACAATGTTCCGCTGTTTTCGAACGCATTTTTCCTGTTAAGTGAGAAATACAGGCCGAATAAGTAGAAGCATAGTAATGAAAACAGGCCAAACATGCCCTGCAGGGACAAGGTTTCCAGCATGTCATTGTGCAAGTGGTAGGCCACATTTCGCATCGCTTCCAGATTGCCCCGTTCATGTTGACGGATATACTCCTCTACTTTTTGATAGCGTTTATCCGTGCTCTGCCCCAAAAGATTAAACTGAGAACTATACCAACCGGATTTCCATATGGAGAGGCGGGCACCTACCGAGGTGTCGTTATTGGTGTGATATTCCGCAATGTCTGTTTGGATTTTGGATATGCGATCCCAAGAAAAATACAGTACTGTGGCCGCACCGGTAAAAATAATCACTGTGAACAAAGCCTGTATCTTTTTATTTACGTTACGGTAGTAGGCTAGAAAAAAGGCCAGATACAGTACTGGAGTAAGAAATATCGCGGCCCGGGTTTCTGTCAACAGCACCATTATCATACTGGCCAAGAAAGTGCCGAGGAACATCAGTAAAGATAGTACAGACGACTGAAAACATTTACGGATCAGGATGATGGAGATCATGGAGATAAATACGGCCAAATAGGCACCTGTGGTAGCGGCGTCAGTTGTCCATTTGACTCTCGGCTCCAACTCGGTACGGGAAAGGTAACCCAACCACAGCGATATGATGAGACCAATAAAAAGGGCTGAGATGCTTACTTTTAGTACGTTTTTGTTGAGCATCCTGCGACATTGATTAAAATAAAATAGTACGAAGGCGGCGAGCAGAAAGCGTTTACCTACTGTATAGTAGTTATCTCTAATGTCGATGAAATCTGTATTTTTGAATAACTCAGCCCAAATTAATTTACTCGCTGAAAAAAATATCAGTGAAATGCAAAGCAACATTAGTGGCTTATCAGAAACCAATATTTTTGGGTTTTTATATGTGTTGAGTATGATATAAATAACGGCAACATAAATGACCAGATGAAAAATCTTCTCCGGGTAACCTTTTACCAGTAAATCGAGAGAGACCGAGCAAGCCAATGCAAAAAAGCAAAGATTAAAAATAATGGCGTTGTTACGTGTTTCTTTCAGCACATTGCTTCCTCACTTACTATAGCGAAATTTGAAATAGGACAAATACCAGTGCAGACTGGACAGGTATTTTTTCTCACGGAACATTAACTTATACATCTTCTTTGCCTGCCTATCATTTTTAGGGATATCAAAATGATGGGATGACCATGGGGAATTAAGATAAATTTTCGTATAAAACTTGATGCCTGCCTGCTTGTTCCATTTTTGCCACGGCTTATCTACACCAGCATAGTGCAAAAATACGGTGTCAACGGATGGCAGAACTTTATAGTCAGCTTCTTGGTGGCCAAGCATAAATATATAGTTGTATTTTTTTTCAACAAACCTCACCTTGCCCTCAAGGATAATATTAAGGGCATCCTGATCCATATATTTAAATTTATGACCTTGCGATTCTAATATCGAAATTGTCTTATCGCTGATATTTTCTTGTAACCAACGTTTCACGTTAATCAGCAGCATGCCTGAATTGAAATAGTTAGAGCCTTGCAAACCGATATTTGCAGCCAGCGTTGGTTCCAAATGTTCCCCTTCGCTGACAACCAGGGCAATATCTGTATATGCCGATCTGCTATTGTAAAAATCAGTGAAGGCGTTCAAACAAATAATATCGGCGTCTAGATACAATAGGGTCGCTTCATGCTCGAGCAGATAAGGAGCCAGTAGGCGATAATAAATCGCTTTACTGAAGAATTCAGTTGAAGGCAGCTTGGCGAAGAGCTGCTTAGGAAGCTGATGAACATGAATGCTGTGTACGGTTCTGGCGATGAGGGCACGTAAACCGTCAGCTATGTTAGATACCTCTTCAGAGGTTATCAAATGGAAATGAACCTGGCCCTCATCGATATGGTCGATCAACGAGCGGATAGTGATGCAGGCATGACGGATAAAATTACCGTCCACGCCAAACGCAACGTGATAATGTTGCTGCTCATGCTGGTTATCACTACCATAATATATGGCTTCTTTAATCGCCCCCCTAATGCTCTGTAATTGTTGGGGCAAATTGCTGTTCAGGTTATTTTCCATTTTTTATCTTGAGATATTTCTTCTTGAAGCTAAGACGAATAGCGGGATCCAGCAAAAAAGAAATCGAACTTATTTCTTTGATTCTTTTGATTACCTTTTGACGGCTGGGCGTGTTGTCCATGTTTCGGCCATAGCGCTGGAATATATTGATCCAATGGCAGGCGATAAGATTGGCATATTGATAACCAAATACGCGTTCCATCTCTTCCGTCGCCTCAACCAGTAGTTCTGCTTTCTCGCTATCAATTCGGCTCGACAGGCTATTGCCATGTTTGAAATAGAGATAGTGGCTGATGCGAGAAAAGACGATGTGCTGACAATGGCTCAATATTGTCGGGAAAAGATAGGCGTCCTCATAACAGTGAAATGTCGGAAAAGGATGTGCCAGCAGCAGTTCCCGATTAACGAACTGACCGATGAAATGAGCCTGTATGTCCTTATGGATCAGGAACTTTTTTATCGCCTGCGGCTGTGACAACTGCTGCGGTTGCAGGCCAGTCCATGAGATATCCAGATCGCTGTCGCCATGCTCTTCGTTGAGTCTGGTAAGCAGCAATTCCGGTTGTGAAGCTGCCAAAAAATGCACGACATCGCACAGAGCGCCGGCTAAAAGCCAATCATCGCCATCTACCATGGTGACATAGTCGCCTGAACATTGCTGGATGCCAAAGTTCCTGACCTTACCGATATTATGAAAATCGACCTGAAATAGACGTGTGTGGTGTGCATGACGCTCGACAAATTGCTGCAATATTTCCGCTGTGCGATCGACAGAAGCATCGCTAATCAGAATTATTTCATAGCCTTCGTTCAGGCCGGCAAGCGAGCTGAGCAAAGTAGCCAGTGTCTTGTATAGATAGGCTTCGCAATTATGCGCCGTCAGGACAATGCTGAGTATCTTCCGATCCACCATCATTAATATTCCAAGTCAAGAAAATAAGCTTATAATGCTTACTGTTGCTGTAGTAAGCCATAAACCTGTTGTGCGCTGATATCCGCCATTTTGTTACCTGCCAGCGGCAGGCAGGCGTACTGATTGTGTCCATAACCGCCGATTAGCCCAGGATCTGTCGGGCCAAATAGCGTTATATTCGACTTATTAAGCGCGGCGGCAAGGTGGCTCAGCCCAGTATCTACTGAGACCACGCTTTTAGCACCAGCCAATACCTCGGCCACCTGTTGCAGGCTGAGCTGTGGCAGCACCTCGACATGTGCAAAACCTTCTGCCATCCGCAGTGCGCGTAGGCGCTCATGATCCGCACCCCACGGTAGTTTGATCCTCAGCCCGCAGTTTGCAGCCAGCTTAATTAGCTCGCGCCAGCTTTGTTCCGGCCAGTGTTTATCATCTCGCGTGGTTGCATGCAGAAACACTAGATACTGACCAGTATCAGATGGCGGCTGGCTGAGAAATCGCCCAGTGATGGCGTAATCGCCGTAGCTGCCCGGCTGGTTATAACCCAGGCTTTTGGCAAACAGTTGGCGTGTGCGTTCTACCGCGTGCTGCTGCTTGCTAATCTCATGCCGATGATTATAGAACCAACTGGCGAAGGGTTCGCGTACACTCTTGCAGCTCTGGCCATGTTTACAACCTTTAGCAAGGCGAGTGATCAACGCCGCGCTTTTAATCAGCCCCTGTGCATCTATCACTACATCATAGCTGCGTTGCTGTACCGTGCGTTTGAAATCGCCGCGCTGCTGGCGCGTTGCGCGACCAAACCAGTTTTTACGCCAACGGCGGATAGCTACCGGGATCACGCGATCAACAGCCGGATGCCAGATGGGGATTTGACGGAAGCCTTCCTCCACCACCCAGTCGAAACGGATGCCCGGAATGGCTTGCATGGCATCGCTCAGTGCGGGAAGCGTGTGGAGTATATCCCCCATCGAGGAAGTTTTAACAATCAACACCTGCATGGTTATTCCTCGCTGGCAGCCAGTAACAGCGTCAGCGCTTCCAACACCTGCTGTGGCTGAATATCGATCAGGCTTTGGTGATACCCCTGATCGGCATCTCCTTTACGCACCTTGTGGTAGCCACTGATTAAACGGATCACCTTAGCCTTATCGGATAACGGTGGCGTAAAGTCTGGGCTGCTCGGACCGTATATGGCTATCAGTGGTTTATTCAATGCAGCGGTAATGTGCATCAAACCGGAATCGTTGCTGACTATCGCCTGGCAGGAGGCGATTAAGATCACTGCCTGCTCCAACAGGGTTTTCCCGGCTAGATTGATGCAACAATCGCGGACATTTGCCTGCAATGCTGTGCTGATTTGCTCGCCGGCTGCGTAGTCTTTTGCCGATCCAAACAGCGCAATTTGATAGCCCTGCTCGATCAACCTCTGTGCCAATATGGCATAGTGATAGTGCGGCCAACGTTTTGCTGGGCCAAACTCTGCCCCTGGGCAAAAGCCGATCATCGGCCTATGATCGGTCAAATTGAACGCGGTAGTAGTCTTGGCGATATCTTCTTCGCTGACCTGTAGCTGCGGCCACAACAGTGGTTGAGGCAGATCGTCAGCGCAATGAATGCACCCTTTGTCATAAGCTAACGCCACATAGCGCTGCACCATCAACGGGAAGGCGGCTTTATCAAGCACGCGGATATCATTCAGCAGACCGTAACGTATTTCACCGCGCCAACCGGTACGCTGTGGCATATTGGCGAAAAACGGCACCAACGCGGATTTGAACGAATTGGGCAACACATAAGCATGATCATACTGGTTTGCGCGTAGGGCATGGCCGATACGCCAACGTTCGCCGATGGCCAAAGTACCATGACCTAGAGGCATCGGTAGCGCCTGATGAACTTCCGGCATACGCGTAAGCAATGGGCGATACCAGGCTGCCGCCATAACATCGATTTCCGCAGACGGATATTCGGCCTTCAGGGTACGATAGAGACTCTGCGACATCATTATGTCGCCAACCCATGACGGGCCGATAACCAGTATTTTCATATTCCTTCAGCGTATAACTGTACGGTTCAACCAAGCCATGTACTTTTTCACCCCTTCAGCGACCGTTTTGAACGGCGTATCATAGCCAGCGGCGTGCAGCTTGGTGAGATCGGCCCGGGTGTATGCCTGATAGCGGCCCTTCAGCTTTTGCGGGAACTCAATGGATTCTACTTTACCTTTTTGGTGAAAATCTATCACCGCATCGGCGACCGCTTGGAAGCTCTCCGCTTGCCCAGTGCCGCAGTTAAAGATGCCTGACTTGCCGTTTTCCCAGAACCACAGGTTGACCGCTGCCACATCACCAACATAGATAAAGTCACGCTTGAAATTTTCACTGCCAGCGAACAGTTTTGGGTTTTCGCCACAGTTAATCTGACTATTAAGATGAAAAGCAACGCTCGCCATACTGCCTTTGTGGCCTTCGCGCGGGCCGTAGACGTTGAAATAACGGAAGCCGCAGATTGGCGAGTCCGCCTTAGGCAGGATTTTACGTACGTACTGATCAAACAGAAACTTGGAGTAGCCGTAAACGTTCAACGGCTCTTCATATTGACGCTCTTCGATAAACGTTTCACAGGCACCATAGGTGGCAGCAGAGGAGGCGTATAGGAATGGGATCTCGCGATCCAGGCAGCAGTGCAGAATATCTTTGGAGTACTGATAGTTGTTATCCATCATGTACTTGCCATCCAATTCGGTGGTAGAAGAGCAGGCACCTTGGTGGAATATTGCCTTAATATCACCCAGATCGTCACCCGCCACGATGCTAGCGATAAAATCTTCTTTATCGATATAGTCGGAGATATTAAGATCGACCAGGTTGACAAATTTGGTGCCGTCTTTCAGGTTATCCACCACCAAAATATCACGGTATCCTTTGCTATTTAGTGCCTTAACGATATTGCTGCCAATCATGCCAGCACCGCCAGTGACGATAATCATTGGGTAGCCTCTAATTAATATTCCTGGTGAGGCACAGTGCCCCACGTTTAATCATTGCCGCCCATAATAACATTTCATACCGCTGCAAACAGCGGAAGGGCTTCGAATAATCCCGCAATGCTGATGACGCCAAAAGTTTGCCATCTCCTATTGGTTATTCAAACCCCCCTGGAAATACACCTCTTACGGGTTATCAACACGCTGCAAGGCTAGAAATTTTGGCTTTTTTACGCTTTGGGTTCATCCTGCCCCGCATTTGTCCAACGATGCCACAGGCGTTTGATCAATTCTGCGGGTGGCGAAGCCGCCAAGCTATCACCGATTATGCCCAACATAGTAGCTACACTGACCCTTGCACTGCTTGACACTACCGGTGAACTCGTCCTTCTGCGCCTTGACTGGCAGTGGAGGAACGTACCTGCTACCCTGCGGTTCGTTTAGCAGTAAGCTTGGCTTGACCAGTACGATGTCGGCTGGCAACACGGGGAACATCTGCTGGAGCACTTTCACCGTTGCCGGGCGTGGGTGGCCGATAGCGATGGCGGAACCGTTGCGCCGCGCTAGCGCGACCGCACGGTTGAGCTGGTGGCGGATATCGGCCTCGTTGGCGGTATCGTCGAGAAACACCTTGCGTTTGATCACCTTCACGCCGGTGCCTATCGCGGCACGAGTAGCCTGGCTGTTGCTAATAGTCAGACTGTCGAGGAAATAGAGCCGGTAGCTTGTGAGTGCCCGCATGACTTTTTGCATGCCTGGCAGGCTTGAGGTCATGGCACTGCCCATGTGGTTATTCATTCCCACCGCGTAGGGTACGTTATTCACCGCATTGCAGATGACACGTTGGATGTTTTTGCTGCTCATGTCAGGTTGCAGCGTATCCTGTTCGAGCAGCTGCTTGCTGAACGGGGCCATCGGCATGTGGATCAACACTTCACGGTTCTGGCTATGGGCGCGGGTAGCCATCAGGCGGGCATAAAGTGCATTAGGCAATACGGCGACCGAGACCGCCTCCGGCATCTGTAACACTGCGTTTTCCTCGTGTGGGTTATAGCCAACATCATCAATAACGATAGATAGTTTCCCAGCTTGTACGGCGTAAACCTGCACCAAGCAGCCAATCAATACGGCAGTAAGGATTTTTAAATCGCACAAATCTATCTTCCCAACCACGGCAGTGGGTTAACCACCTGACCTTGGCGACGAATTTCAAAATAGAGTGAAGGCGTACCTTGGCCACCGCTGGTGCCTACTAGCGCAATTGGCTGACCAGCACGCACCTGCGTGCCGACGTTAATCAGTGTGCTCTGGTTATAGCCATACAGGCTCATGTCGCCTTTCCCGTGCTCGATTACCACCACCAGGCCATAGCCCTGTAGCCAGTCGGCCAGCAACACGTGACCATCGGCGATGGCTTTTACTTCACTGCCTTCTTTTGCTTTGATCACTATACCTTTCCAGCACAACTCTCCATGTAGTGGTTCACCAAAGCTGTGCAGAGTCGAACCCCGTACCGGCCATACCGCCTGACCCGCCGGGCGTCCAAGGCCACCAGTACGCGCCATCAGCGAACGATCGGCCTCGCTTGGCTGATAAGGCGTGCCGGTTTTCTTTGCCTGCTGTTCTTTAGCATGCAGTTTGGCGGCTTCACGCGCTTCACGTTCGGCGCGGAGGCGGTCTTCACGTTCAGCACGGACGATCTTATCGCGCAGGCGGATTTCATTTTGGCGCAGTTCTACCAGCTGCTGCTGATCTTTCTCCAACGAAGCTTCTAGTGCTGTTAGCATTTTCCTACGGGTGATACGCGCCAATTCCAGCTTTTGTTGCTGTATCTGCTGTTCGCTAAGTAACGTTTTCTGCTGGTTTTGTTTAGCCAGCAGAGTAGTCTTTTGCTTCTCCAGTTCGTTACGAGTTTGTTTCAGTTCTTCAATGGTTTGCAGATGTGCTTCGTTCAAATAGCTGAAGTAGGCCAGAATACGTTCGCTACGTTGACTTTCCTCACCGCTGAGAATCAATTGCTCTATGCTATGCTGCCCCTGACGAAAGGCAGCATCGAGCTGTTTAGCGAGTATACTTTGCTGAATATATTGCTGTTTTTGCTGCTTGGCGATGGAGGCATTCAGGACGGAAATATCTTCACCCAACTGGTTGAGCACGCCCTGAGTATCGCGCATTTGGCGACTAACTTGGGTGATGGTCTTTTCCTGCTGTCTAAGTTGGTCCTGCAATGATCTACGCTGTTGCAGCTGCTGTTTCACCACCTTTTCTTTTTCGGCGATGCTTTGTTGGATGTCTTTGAGCTGAGATTGATTATTTCCAGCAGCATGGCTGGCGAGCGGCCATAACAGGACGCTAACGCAAAATACGCTGGCGCACAGGCTGGTCAACCCTATTAGCGTAGTGCGTTCAGGCAATGGCTGGCTATCCGCGTTTACGCTTTGGATTACCCTTGATGGTGCAAAAAACGCGCTTTCTTTCATAGAGTCATAGAGGAGGATTATTTCATGATGAATAGCCGCTTACCAGCCATCTCTCACAGGATTTCCTTACCCATTCCACTGCGGCATTCATGGTTATCACCCCACCGTGATTATATCAAAGTTGCGGTGAGCGGCGCGGGATTTTATATTCTGAAGATGAAAATTTATCAGTGTAGTCCGCTGTTTCTGCATCAGCGTTTACTTATTAGCTGTATTTACTGCACTCGGTAGGTATACTCTGAAACCTTGACTTATTTCTTCCTATAGAACCTTGACTTATTTCTTCCTATAACTGACGGGAGTTATTACCCCCCCATGCTGCAAGAAATTATGCTATTCGTTAGCAAGCATCCCATACTTAGTTTGGCTTGGATCGCTCTATTGGTTGCGGTGATCGTTATAACCTTCAACAGTCGTTTTTCCAAAGTTAAAGAGGTCTCTCGTAGTGAAGCTACGCGCCTGATTAACAAAGAATACGCCGTTGTGGTCGATACTCGCAGCCACGATGACTTCCATAAGGGTCACCTGGCCAATGCCATCAACTTAACGGCCAGTGAAATCAAAAGCGGTAACCTAGGCGATCTAGAAAAGCACAAAGCGCAGCCGATCATTGTGGCTTGTGCTAACGGCACGGCTTCACGTGAACCTGCAGAAAACCTTAATAAGTCCGGTTTTGACAATGTTATAATGTTGAAAGAAGGCATTGCCGGTTGGAGTAGTGAAAACCTGCCCCTGGTTCGCGGGAAATGATGGTTTAACCTAGTTAAGGGAGCAATCTATAGCTGACATTGATATCTACACCAAGGCAACCTGCCCGTTCTGCCATCGCGCTAAGGCGCTACTGAACAGCAAAGGGGTGAAGTTTAACGAAGATCGCCATTGATGGCGATAACGCAAAACGTGAAGTGATGATTAAGCGTAGTAGGAGGCACCACCGTGCTGCAAATTTTCATTAATCGCCGCCACATTGGTGGCTACGATGATTTATATGAACTTGATGCTCATGGTGGTCTTGATCCGTTGCTTTAAGCGGGCGTGGCCATTTTCTGAGTATCAATTAAGGACGTTTAACCAAAGGTATTACACACATGTCAGAACAAAACAGCACAGAGATAGCTTTCCAGATCCAACGCATTTACACTAAAGATATCTCCTTTGAAGCGCCGAAAGTGCCGCAATTTTTCCAACAGGAATGGCAGCCAGAAGTTAAACTTGATCTAGACACCGCTTCCAGCCAACTGGCTGACGATGTGTATGAAGTGGTACTGCGCGTAACCGTGACCGCGTCTATAGGCGAAGAAACCGCTTTCCTGTGTGAAGTACAACAGGCAGGCATCTTCTCTATAGCAGGCATCGAAGGCACTCAACTGGCGGCGCATTGCCTGGGGGCATACTGCCCAAATATTCTGTTCCCGTATGCACGTGAGTGCATCACTAGCCTGGTTTCCCGTGGCACGTTCCCGCAGATAAATCTGGCACCAGTCAATTTTGACGCGCTGTTCATGAACTATCTACAACAGCAGGCGGAAGGCGAAGGTGCCGCACCCCATCAGGATGCCTGATGAACATCATCCATGCTTCAATAGCCGTAATTGGCGCCGGCTCTTACGGCACCGCACTAGCTATTACGCTGGCACGTAATGGCCACCCCGCGGTGCTGTGGGGACATAATCCCGCGCATATTCAAAAATTGCAGCAACACCGTTGCAACCAGACCTTCCTGCCAGACGTACCCTTCCCTGATTCATTATTACTCGAAGTTGATTTGCCGCGTGCGCTAACGATGAGCCGTGATGTGCTAGTGGTGGTGCCAAGCCATGTATTCGGTGATGTGCTGCGCCAATTGAAACCGCATCTGCGCCCAGATGCGCGTATCGTATGGGCGACTAAAGGGTTAGAAGCGGAAACAGGTCGGTTGCTGCAAGATGTGGCGCGTGAAGCGCTGGGTGGCGACATCCCGCTGGCAGTCATCTCCGGGCCAACGTTCGCCAAAGAGCTGGCAGCCGGGATGCCGACGGCGATTGCGCTAGCGGCGACTGATACACAGTTTGCCGACGATCTGCAACAGTTGTTGCACTGTGGCAAAAGCTTTCGCGTATACAGCAACCCCGATTTTATCGGCGTACAGTTGGGTGGCGCAGTGAAGAATGTGATCGCCATCGGCGCAGGGATGTCCGACGGCATCGGTTTTGGTGCCAATGCTCGTACTGCCTTGATCACCCGTGGCATCGCTGAAATGAGCCGCCTTGGCTCTGCACTAGGTGCCGATCCCTCGACGTTCATGGGCATGGCTGGCCTGGGCGATCTGGTGTTAACTTGCACAGATAACCAATCACGCAACCGCCGCTTCGGGATTATGCTGGGGCAAGGTAAAGGTGTGCAGGCAGCACAGGACAGCATCGGCAAAGTAGTCGAAGGCTATTTGAATACCAAAGAGGTATTGACACTGGCGCAACGTCACGGTGTGGAAATGCCGATCACCGAACAGATTTACCAAGTATTGTACTGTAACAAAAATGCTAGCGAAGCGGCATCAAGCCTGTTAGGGCGTACTAGAAAAGGAGAAAAGCGTAGCTGAAGAGCGGGGCCGCGACCGCACTTGCGGTGAGACCGGCCTGTTAGGTAAGGCAGAGAGGAATGTGGTGTCGCCTGAAGAGTTAGAACAAGTCTAGAATAATATAAAATCAGAAGCGAGAGCGCTGGCTGACTGTGAACCGATGCTGGCTAGCTCTTTTTCCATGCGACATTGCTCAAACATGAAAACCTGGGCAATGCACTCAGCTATATTCTTGCCAACAAGCTGGCTAATTAGATCATACCCGCCATCGCGGTGCGTGAAGTAGTGGAAGACGCCTACCTGGCCGATCAGCAGATGATCGTCTCGGCGGCGCACGATATTCTGGCTGTACGCCTACGCGACCCGGCAGTGGATAAATGCTCTACGCTACTACTGTACCTGAAAGGCTTCCATGCACTGCAAGCAAGCATACCACATCGGCCATTGGCTGTGGTTACAGGGCCGGCAGGCGTTGGCAATCTATATGCAAAATCAAATCTCGGTCGCTTTCGGCGTCGATATTCATCCAGTAGCTACCATCGGTTGTGGCATCATGATCGATCATGCTACCGGTATCGTGATCGGTGAAACCACAGTGGTGGAAAATGATGTTTCCATCTTATAGTCGGTAACCTTGGGCGGCACTGGCAAAACCAGTGGCGATCGCCACCCTAAAATCCGCTAGGGTATGATGATCGGTGCTGGAGCTAAAATTCTTGTCAATATCGAAGTGGGTATAAAGGTGCAAAAATCGGTACAGGCTCTGTGGTGCTAAAGGTAAAGGCTATGCCACCGCATACCACTGACGGTGGCGTACCAGCGCACATCGTCGGCCGACCAGAAAGCGAGATACCTTCAATGGATATGGATCAGCATTTCAACGATGCCAGCCGCGGTTTTGAAAAAGTAGATGGCATTCAATGAGTTAAATGCCGCCTATCGCAGTAGGGGTAGTACATTGTTGCTGTCAGTTTATACATGGGTAGCATGCAACAACCGGCGCGTACATAGAGTACGTGAGGATTAGGAGCACTGCACAGGCAGGGGAAAAATGGCAAATAATCTAGCCTAATAGGATAAGTTCTTATCTGTAGTGATCTTCGGTTATCTTATATTATATACCCGTGATACTTCCAGTTGCTTGTGTGTGAGTTTTTCTTGCTCACCCCAGTCACTGACAGGTGTTAGCGCCTGGGGATTAATACCCCTCATCCCTGAGAGGTTCAGCCTGCGGCCCAGCGCAAGCGCTGTTCAAATAGATTCCCGACCGGATGGGATGGCCTTTAACGGATTTTTGGCAAAAATATACTCGCATCTGCGGGCATATTCTAAGGAAGAGCGCGAATTACTTCTTCGCTGCGAAACGTGCAGCAGCTTCGTCCCAATTAACCACGTTCCAGAAGGCTTTGATGTAGTCAGGCCGTTTGTTTTGATATTTCAGGTAGTAAGCGTGTTCCCACACGTCCAGGACAATGATTGGAAAGCCTGAAGTGCCCGTTGCGGCTTCGCCCATCAGCGGGCTGTCCTGGTTGGCGGTAGATACAATGACTAGTTTGTCGCCTTGTAGTACCAGCCAAGCCCAGCCTGAAGCGAAACGGGTGGCTGCCGTTTTCTCGAACTCTTCTTTGAATTGCTCAACGCTGCCAAAATTGCGCTCGATGGCGGCTTTCAGATCGCCGGACAAGATAGTGCCAGTTTTGAGATTTTTCCAGAAAAAGCTGTGGTTAGCATGGCCTCCAGCATTGTTGCGCATGAAGGTGCGCTTATCGGCTGGCACTTTATCTAGATGCTCGATCAATTCTTCAACGCTGTATTTAGCTAGTTCTGGGTAGGCTTCTAGCACAGTGTTGGCGTTGTTGACGTAGGCCTGATGGTGTTTGCTGTGATGGATTTCCATCGTTTGCTTATCAAAATGTGGTTCCAGTGCATCGTAGGCGTATGGCAGGGATGGCAGTGAATAACTCATAATCATCATCTCCAGTGTTGTATAGGCGGCGCGAAGGGCAAGCACCGTGTCAAGTCGGACTATTATAGTTAATTAAATGATATTTTAAATGATGATTAATCCCATATAAAGATTATGATTAATGACCAAAATGGCAAGGGTCATTGCCTGATATAAAGCGGTAAAGCACCATTTACATTGCTGGAGTATCAAGTTCTTGGTTAATATCTATACTGTACTGGTGAATAGCAGAACCCTGTTGTGAGGCTGGTCACTTTATCGTTGACTTCAGGGGTATGTGTTCACTTTAGTATAACCAGTTTGTAACAAACCTAATAACAATGGCATTAACGCTTCCCGCTTTATCGGGGGATAATGTCGGATGAAACAATGTGACAATAAAAGTTAAGGAGATCCCCATGCAAGTCAGCAGAAGGCATTTCTTTAAGATCTGCGCTAGCGATATGGCAAGAACGACAGTGGCCGCTCTGGGCTTTGCCCCAGAATTAGCATTAGTGGAAACACGGCAGTATAAACTGCTATGAGCCCGTGAAACCCGTAATAACTGTATGCACTGCTCCGTTGGCTGCAGGCTATTAATGTACAGCCTCGGTGATGGTGCCAAGAATGTAAAAGAAGGTATTTTCCATATCAAAGGGGACCCAGATCACCCGGTCAACTGCGGTGCGCTCTACCCGAAAGGTGCTGGCCTGGTTGACTTCATACACAGTGAAAGCCGCCTCCAGTACCCGGAATACCGTGCAGCTGGATCTGATAAATGGCAGCGTATCAGTTGTGACGACGCCTTTACCTACATCGCCAAGCTGATAAAGGAAGACTGTAACGCTAACTTTGTTACAGCTAACAAACAGGGTGTTACTGTCAATCGCTGGTTGTCCACCAGGATGCTATGTGCCTCTGGTGCCAGCAACGAAACCGGTTTCTTAACGCAAAAATTTATTCGCGCTCTCGGCATGCTGGCCATAGATAACCCGGCGCGCGTCTGACACGGACCAACGGTAGCAAGTCTTGCTCCAACATTTGGTCGCAGTGCGATGACCAACCACTGGGTTGACATGAAGAACGCGAATTTGATTATAGTCATGGGCAGTAATGCAGCAGAAGCGCATCCGGTGGGTTTCTGCTAGGCGATGGAAGCCAAAATTCACAATAACGCGAAACTGATTGTTATTGACCCGCGCTTTACCCGTACGGCATCAGTGGCTGATTTCTACACACTGGTCCGTTCCGGCACCGATATCGTTTTCCTGTCTGGCGTATTGCGGTACCTGATGACCAGCAACAAGATTAACCGTAAATACATTGAGGATTACACCAATGCCAGCCTGCTAGTACGGGAAGACTTCACCTTTGAAGACGGGTTGTTTAGCGGCTACGATGCAGAAAACCGTATGTACCATAAAACCATCTGTAATTACCAGTTTGGCCAAAATGGCTATGCCAAACGCGATGTCACGTTACAGAATGCGCGCTGCGTATGGAACCCTCTAAAAGCGCATGTCAGCCGCCTATACGCCAGATGTAGTAGAAAACATCTGCGGTACGTACGCCACAGGATGATTTCTTGCAGGTATGTAAATTTATCGCTGAAACCAGTGCGCATGATAAGACGGCCTTATTCCCGTATGCGTTGGGCTGGACTCACCAATTGGTGGGGCGCAGAAAGATAATGTCTGGGGCTTTGACTGGCTACCTAAGTGGGATAAAAGCTATGGCGTGTTGCAGTACTTCGACCTGATTAGTCAGGTCAAGATCAATGGCTATATCTGCCAGGGCTTTAACCAGCTGACGTCGTTCCCGGATAAAAATAAAATACGTGATTCACTGTCCAAACTAAAATTCCTGGTCATTATTGATCCGTTGAATACTGAAACCTCCAGTTTCTGGCAGCACTACAGTGAATACAACGATGTCGATGCCTCAAAAATTTAGACAGAGGTGTTCTGTCTGCCATCGTTCTGCTTTGCAGAAGAAAACAGATCGAAAGTCAACTCCAGTCGCTGGTTGCAATAATATTGGAAAGGTGCGGATGCCCCTGGCAAAGCGTTGGATGATGGGGAGATCCTAGCAGGTATTTTCACCCGCATACGTAGCATGTATGTACACGAGGGAGGCGCGGTGCCATATCCGGTACTGAACATGAGCTAGGACTACTAGACACCAGATAACACGGCCCCGGAAGATGTAGCTATGGAAAACAACGGCAAGGCGTTGGCGGAGCTACGTGACGCCGAGGGTAACGTGGTGGTCAAAAAGGGAGATCAGATCAGTTTGTTTGCACAACTGCGTGACGATGGTACCACAACAAGTGGTTACTGGGTCTTCGCAGGTAGCTGGACTGCAGCCGGGGTAACTAGATGGCACGACGTGATAACGCCGATCCTTCTGGTTTGGGCAATACGCAGGGGTGGGCCTGGGCCTGGCCGCTGAACCGGCGTATTCTCTATAACCGTGCTTAAGCCGATCCGGCTGGTAAACCGTGGGATGAAAAAGATTAACTGTTATTTTGAAACGCCGATTGGCACCAACCCGTTGCACCCGAGCGTGGTCTCCAACCCTGCGGCACATATTTTCAAAGATGATTTGGCGGCGTTGGGATCGGCGGAAAAATTCCCCTATGTCGGTACCACCTATCGTCTGACCGAACATTTCCACGGCTGGACTAAGCATACCCGGCTTAACGCTATTTTGAGGAAATAGGGGAAAGGTTGGCTGCGCAAAAAGGTATCAAACAAGTGGATTGGGTAAAAGTCAGCTCTAACCGTGGCTATATCAAGGCCAAAGAGGTGGTAACTAAACATGTCCGCACGCTGAAGGTGAATGGTCAGGATGTTGACACTATCGGTATCTCAATCCATTGGGGTTTTACCGGGATAGCGAAGAAAGGCTATACCGCTAATAACCTGACGCCATCAGTCAGTGATGCCAACTCACAAACGCCGGAGGCGTTCCTAGTCAATGTGGAAAAGGTATAACGGAGACGAATCATGTCCATACAATCTCAAGATATCATTCGTCATTCCTGGCCTGTTCCGAATAGAATGACATCCGTGATGACGTGGGTATCAACCATGGGGTGTGTGACAACCCGATGGATCTGAGCGCAAAATCTTGGACGGTGATGCGTTTTTCTGAAGTGGAAGAAAATGGCAAGCTAGAGTGGCTAATCCGCAAGGATGGTTGGTTGTATGCGCTGTGCCGATCTGGGCTATCTGAAAGCTTGCCCATCGGAAGGTACGATTATCCAGTACGTTAACGGCATTGTCGATTTCCAGTTCGAGCACTATATCGGCTGTGGTTACTGTATTGCGGGTTGTCCATTTGACGTGCCTTGACGTGCCACTCATGAACAAGGAAAACAACCGGTTATACAAATAATGTACCCTATGCGTTGACCGCGTTGACGTCGGCTAGGAGTCTGCCTGCGTGAAGACCTGCCCCACCGGTGCAATTCACTTTGGAATCAAAGAGGAGATGAAAAGCATCGCGGCGGAACGTGTGGATGAACTAAACACCCGAGGCTAACAGAACGCTGGCTTGTATTACCCGGACGGCGTGGGTGGCACGCATGTGATGTACGTGTTGCACCATGCTTATAAACCATAGTTGTACCATGGTTTGCCGGATTAACCCATCGATCAGCCGGGCGGTGACCTTCTGGAAAGGCGTGTGGAAACCGCTGGCGGCCATCGGCTTTGCTACCATTTTCGCAGCTGTGTCTTCCACTATATCGGGGTGGGGCCAAACCGCGTTGACGATGAGGATAACCACCCACCATAGGATGAGGAAACACACTAATGAACAAGGAACAACAAATTTAACATTATACTGCGCCGGAGCGGATTAACCACTGGATTATGGCATTCTACTTTGTTTTTGCCACCATCAGCGGACTTGGGTTCTTCTTCCCGTCCTTTAACTGGCTGATAAATATCCTCAGTACGTTGCAGTTGGCGCGCATTTTATACCACTTTGTTGGGGGACTGATATTCGCCGCCTTCATGCTGATGTTTCTGCGTTACTGGAAGGAGAACCTATTTAACCGCGAGGATTGGGTATGGGTGAAGAACATCCTCAAGATCATCACTAATCATGAAGTCGGGGATGCCGGGCGCTATAATCTCGGTCAGAAATGCGTATTCTGGGCGGCGATCATCAGTCTGCTGCTGCTACTAGTCAGTGGTGTAGTGATTTAACGACCCTATTTTGCGCCAGTCTTCCCGATACCGCTGATCCATATTGCACTGCTGGTGCATTCGCTGGCAGCTGTGGGGTTGATCATCATGATTATGGTGCATATTTACGAGACACTGTGGATAAAAGGCACCATTACCGCGATGGTCGAAGGCTGGGTACCAGCGGACTGGGCCAAACTACACTATCCACGTTGGTGTCGTGAGGTTCGCGAGAAACAACGGGAAAACAATCCCTGATGAGCATTCGTATCTTTCCCAAAGAGCTGTTAGAGGCAAAGCGTGAGAAACCCACAACGCTGGAGAGCATCCTACCGTTACTCTTCGCTAATCTGAAAAGCCTTTACCGTCGTCGCACTGAACGCCTGCGCCAACTGGCGCTCAACAACCTCCTTGGCGACTACCTGAACTTTGCAGCCCAACTGGCTGAAGCGCAGCATCACGCGCTGCACGACTACCATTTGACGCTGGATCTAATCGAAGTGCTAGAACAGGGAGCCACCAGCGGTAAACCGCCGCTCGATGTAAGCGTTTATCTGCGCAGCGAATATTGTCACCTACTCACCTCATTAATCGCCGAACTATGTTCGCAGGTGCTAGAGCATATTCTGGCAGTGCTAGATAAGCTGGAAAAGGCCTCGGTTTATGAGTGAGGAGATCTGATGGCTGATACCTTGCTCAACGGCGAGTTCAGCCGAGTTAGCAGTGAGAAAGCCCCGTTCATCTGGGCTGCGCTATCGCTCTACTGGACGCAGATGGCCAGACTGCTCCCAGGCAAGGCGGCGCGTGCTGAATATAGTGAAAACCGTCAGTTCTACCCGGTATGCGTCAGCATTACGGTCGCCAGAGTATGGTGCATATCGGCACCATCAATGGCCTACGTTACCTGCATTGCAACCTGTGCGAGAGCGAGTGACACTTAGTGCGAGTGAAGTGTAGCAACTGCGAGCAGGCGGCAGTGAAAGCAGAAAGTTACGGCGACTGCGGCACCTACCTGAAAATTTTGTATCAGGAAAAAGATCCTCAGGTGGAAGCTGTGGCCGACGATCTGGCATCGCTGGTGAAGAAGGCTTTAGCCGCAGCAGCATTAATTCATTCCTATTTACAGCGGAATAATGGTGGGTTCTGAGGGTGATCCATTGCAGATTGGGCTACTGGTATTCACCCAGACGAGTTGCTACGTTTACGCCATCATGCGCTTAGCATAAGGAAATGGGCAAATGCCGTACTTGGCTTATGGTAATAACGGCAATGCCGAGCTTGTTTCCTGCTTCTCCGCTACGGTAGAGGCAGCGTGTTACGTCGACCCCCATAAACTAAAAACCAAGCGACCATGAGCATTAAACCCCACCTGCTTTACAGCCAGTTACCTGCTATTGATCGTCTGTTGCGTGAACCCCCCATTGAATCGCTGGTGGTCACAAATTGGCAGTGGGTCGCTGCGCTGCCGATCGATCGTCTGCCCAGATACGTGCTGACTTTTACACTGATCGATTGGCGCGGGGCGGCGCTGGAAGCGTTAGCAGAACGCTGGCGCTGCCTGCCACAGCCGGTGTCCGTATCAGCGGCGGGAGATTGTGGCTGGATCTACGCTGCCTGGAACAAGAAAGCGCGCTGATTAAGGTGCTGAGCGCATGATTATCGCTACTGCCCGCCATGTCGATCATAGCAAGACCACCTTGTTGCAGTCGATCTCCGGGAGAGACACGGATCGCCTGCCGGAAGAAAAACGGCGCGGCATGACCTATGATCTAGGTTATGCCTATGATCTAGGTTATGCCTACTGGACACAACCTGATGGCCGAGTACTAGAGTTTTATTGACGTACCAAGCTACGAAAAGTTTCTCGCCAACATGCTGGACGCGGTATTGGCGGTATCGACCATGCGTTGCTGGTGGTAGCCTATGATGATGGCGTGATGGCGCAAACCCGAGAACATTTGGTGATCTTGCGGCTGAGTGGACGGCGCTTGTACTGACGGTGGCGTTGACTAAAGCTGACCGAATGGATGGCGCGCGAATTGACGTAGTGTGCTAATAGGTGCAAGAATAGCTGGCCCGACAGAGGTAGCACCATTCGCCACTGTTTGTTACTACTGCTGTACAAGGAACGTGAATTAAGGAGCTGTGCAAGCATCTGCAAACGATTTTCCTGGTGATCATGGGTTGACACGTCGGTTACGTCTGGCCGTGGATAGCACCTTCAGCATCAAGGGAGCAGGCCTGGTGATGATGGCACCACGCCTTAGTGGCCGAGTGACGGTGGGAGAGACATTGTGGCTAACCGGTGCAGGTGCGGGGGCTGCATGCCCAAAACCAGCCCGTTAAACAGGCGCAATCTAGGCAACGCATAGCACTGAACATCAGTGGTGATGTCAGTAAAGAACAGATTACCCGTGGTGACTAGCTGTTGTCACATCGGCCATTAGCGGCCGCAGAACGCATCCTAGTGGCACTGGACGCTGATCTACCGATCCGCCATAAGCAACCGCTACATTTACACCATGCAGCCAGCCATATCACCGGGCGAATTTCGCTATTGAACGACAACTTGGCTGAACCGATCCTCGATCGGCCGCTGTGGCTGGTGGAAAATGACCGGCTGGTGTTGCGTGATATAGGCGCACGACAAACCTTAGGCGCAGCCCAGGTACTGAGCGTGAGCGTACCAAAACGTGGCAAACGCTCACCGGGCTTTCTGGTTCGGCTGGCGGCGCAAGTGCAGGCCAGTGATGATCGGCAGGCACTGGCACTGTTATTACCTAAGCAGCTGCATCGAACAGTTCGCTGCGTTGATCCGCGAACTTAACGTGACACAGGACAGCGTTAATGCCGTTGACTTCCGCGATCGACTCGGAATTGGACGCAAGTTAGCGATTCAGGCGCTGGAATTCTTTGACCGCAGCGGTTTTACCTGCCGTAAGGATAACCAGTATCTGCTGCGCGACCATGTGCTGTTTAGCGAGTGAGTGCCTATTGGGCAAAAAGTGCATTTAACCCCATGCCAGTGCCATCAGCGCCTGCTAAGGAACAATGCCACCAATGCCAGCCAACATAGACCGCTGATCAGATTGAACAAATTAAACAACCTACTGCCGCCACATACGTAGGCGACCTTAGCCAGTTCGCGATGCCGATGGTAAACACCAGCATGCTCAGAATACCCATTGTGGCGGATATGGTGCCCTTGCTAACATTGCTGGCGAATAACGTCAGGCGATACAGACTGGCATTAGCCAACCCGAAGCCAAAGGCGTACAGGCTTAGCCCGACAGTCATCCATAGGTAGGTGTGGCTCGAGAACAGGGTCGCCAGCGCGGCGATCAATAACCCTAATATCATTGGGCTTGCCCTCCGCTTGATCAGACGCCCAACGTTGTTTTTGCCCGTCCTGTATGCCAACGTCAGGTTACCGAGGATCAGCTCACCGAACACCTGAATTTGCAGCAGGCCGTAATCCAGCGTTGATAGCGATTCACCGCTGATCAGGATCACCGGAGATTGGGCGATCCAGGACAGTAGCGGCAAGCTGGCGAAACCCACTGCTAATGCACCGTAGACAAACCTGCGGTTGCTCAACACTTGGCGGTAGTCACACCATAGGTTAGCGGCGGAGAACTTCTCGCCCTGCAACGTGGCGGTTTCCGGCATTACTTTCCACAGGCCATAGAAGGCGATGGCCGCCAGCGCCGCAAACAGCACGAACATACTTTGCCACGGGGCGACATGGAGCAGTGCTACCCCAGCTAATGGCCCAAGTAATGGGGGCGATCAGCGCTACATTGGCCATCAAGCGCAGTGATTTTGATGCACACTGCTTCCTCGAAGGATTCCTGAATGGTGGTGTAGCCAACCGCGCCGATAAAACAAAGACCAATGCCCTGTAGGAAGCGCATAAAGATAAACTGCTCAATGTTAGTCACTAACAGGATGGCCAGGCAAGAAACAATAAAGAACACTACTCCGGCCAGCATCACCGGGCGGCGGCCGCGGCAATCTAACAGCGGGCCGAGTAGCCACTGCAAAAAATACCGCCGGCTAGATAGGCGGTCATTGATGTCGGCACCCCTTCTTCACCGGCGTTGAAATTCGCTATCACTGCCAGCATACCTGGCTGGATCATATCGTTGCCTATATAGGCGGAGAATTCAAACAGCACCAGACAAAGTGGGAATAAAAGCGCCTGCCGGCCCAAACGTGCCGTAGGTGGTGATGTCGTTTTCATCTTTATTGTACTGATAGTAAGGAATCAAAAAGGATCTGCCAGGGTAGGAAGCGCAAACTGAGCGAGTTATGGCGGCTATTTTGCCGCCAAATGCCCACCTTGGCAATGGCAAGGTGGGCATTTGGCACCGTCTACTTATACTTATCTCGTTTTGTAGCGTAATTTAGCTGTTATTGACACTTATCAGCGCCAATTTTGCATCGTGCTATTATAATTATGGTAGACGGGCTGCCGCTATTTTTCCTCATAGCGCTAAAGATAGACTGCGCTATAATCAACAATCATCCTCTTTTTTTTGCTTCCAAAGGGAAGATCCTCATCCCCGGTGGGACGGCCAGACTTCAAATCCGGTTGGGGCTACCAGCGGCCCTAGACAGGTTCAACTCCTGTGATCTTCCGCTATTCGAGTTCTTCTGAATTCTCCTCAACTCCATGAATCCCTTGTTAAGGCTAGAAAAATAGACCGTTATCATCCACGGGTGTAGACCGATGTCAACTGGAATCAATGCGACTCTAGTGGCATAATGGGAGACATGGAATGGATGCTATTCTGGGAGATGCCCCCAATGAAGCTAATAGCACGACAAGTAGACACAGACAAGCCAAAAGAGAAGCCTTACAAGCTTTCTGATGGCAGCGGTCTGTATCTAGAAGTTGTGCCCAATGGCTCGTGCTATTGGCGCATGAAATACCGTATCAACGGCAAAGAGAAGCGTCTTTCCTTTGGTGTTTACCCCATTATTTCGTTAGCGGTTGCATGAGACGAAAGAGAAAAAGCAAAGAGGATTCTCGCTACCGGTGGTAATCCGGGAGAAGTAAAGAAATCCTGGAAATTGGCTCAGAAACTCTTTATAGGGAATACCTTCGAAGCGATTGCCAGAGAGTAGCTTAAATCCAAGGACGACAGTTGGTCATTACGCTACCGTGATGAAATCATTGATACCTTCGAAAAGGATATTTTCCCTTTATCGGGAAGCGACCCATCGTAAAAATAAAACCGATGGAGCTATTTTTATGGAAACGCTTAAAAATGGAAAAGCGCGGTGCGTTGGAGAAGATGTATAAGGTGCGCTGGTGCTGTGGTGAAGTGTTCCTTTATGCCATTATTACCGGACAGGTCGAGTATAACCCAGCACTAGATTTGGCCTCGGAGTTAACCCCACCGAAGAAATAACATTTCCCTTTCCTTACAGCTAATGAGTTGCCTTATTTTCTCACTGATCTAGCGGGCTATACCAGTAGTATCATTACTAAAACGGCTACCAGGATTATCATGCTGACGGGAGTAAGAACCCAGGAGCTAAGATTTGCGCGTTAGCAAGATATTAATCCCGATAAAGGGATGTGTAACATACCGCCAGAAGTAATGAAAATGAAGCGACCACATGTCGTTCCATTATCAACGAAAGTGGTCGATCTCTTCACTTCTATGAGGCGCATTACAGGGGCTTATCCCTTGGTATTCATTGGACGCAACAAATACCGTAAACCCATCAGCAAAGAAAGCATGAATCAGGTTATCGAGCTATTGGGTTATAAGGGACGGCTAACGGGGCACGGTTTCCGCCACACGATGAGCACCATCTTGCATGAGCAAGGCTATAACTCGGCGTGGATTGAGACGCAGCTTGCTCACGTGGATAAGAACAGTATCCCCGTGGCACTTACAACTACGCTAAGTATCTTGATGGACGACGCGAGATGCTGCAGTGGTATGCCGACTATATGGATAACCTTGAGCGTGGTGGTAATGTGGCGCATGGCGAGTTTGGGCTTCGTGCTTAGGTTTGGGTAGTTTTTCTGAAGGGGATCGGCGGTGCCAGCGGTGATGTTGGTGCTGTTGGTTTTCGCGGGAGTTTATTTTTTTGCTTGGTTGCGTGAAATAGAACACTTGAATTTAGTGTTGTCGGTATACCATAGCCTTTCAAAGGTGGTGTCTAGCTGGTATAGCTATATACCCGTTACCATCTTGCTTGAATGATGGGCGAACGTAAGATACGTATTGCCAATGTAGACAAAGAAACGGGGTTAAGCCGTGCTACGCTGACCTTGCTCTACAAAGAGACGTCGCAGAAAGTTGATCTAGAGGCTATTGAGAAACTATGCCTGTTGTTTGAGTGCTAGATAGGGGATCTGCTTGAACCTAAGCAAGGCACCGAGAGCCAGAATGAGAGGTCCATCATCAAGCTCAATGAAGTTGGTTTCCCAAAGTCCGGCAAGGCCAGTCATTCACTCAATATGAACCAAACTTGAGTAAGACATTCAAGCATTAATCGAACGATTTTCAATAGGAACAACAGCATGACAAGTATTCAACAACGCGCCGCACTACATCGCCAGATTTGGGCAATTGCCAACGAGGTACGTGGCGCTATTGATGGTTGGGACTTTAAGCAGTATGTCTTGGGAGCCTTGTTCTATCGCTTTATCAGCGAGAACTTTACCAGCTACATAGAAGCGCGGGTGATGACAGCATCAACTACGCAGATCTGCCGGACAGCGTCATTAGTCGAGAGATCAAAGAGGATGCCATCAAGACCAAGGGCTACTTTATTCGTCCTAGTGATCTTTTCGTGAACGTGGCCAAAAATGCCAATAGCAACGAGAGCTTGAATACCGATCTTGCCTACATCTTTACCAACATTGAGGCTTCGGCCAGCGGCTTTCCTTCAGAGCGCGATATCAAGGGGCTATTTGCCAACTTCGATACGACTAATAATCGCTTGGGTAACACGGTAAAAGATAAAAACGCCCGTCTGGCTACCGTGCTTAAAGGCCTAGCCGAGCTTGTACTTCGGTGACTTTGCAGAAAGCCATATCGATCTGTTTGGCGATGCCTATGAGTTCCTTATTTCCAACTATGCCGCCAATGCCGGTAAATCCGGGGGCGAGTTCTTCACCCTGCAGCATATTTCCAAGCCGATCGCGTAGCTCCCTATGCACGGGCAAACTAACGTCAACAAGATTTATGATCCAGCCTGTGGCTCTAGCTCACTATTATTGCAAGCTAAAAAGCACTTTGATGCTTATATCATCGGAGATGGTTTTTTGGGCAAGAGATCAACCACACCACCTACAACCTGGCGCGGATGAACATGTTATTGCACAACATCAACTACGACAAGTTCAACATTTAGCTAGGCAAATACCCTGACGGAACCGCATTTTAGTGACGATAAGCCATTTGATGCCATCGTATCCAACCCACCCTATTCGGTGAAATGGATAGGCTCAGACGATCCGATGCTGATCAACGATGAACGCTTCGCCCCGGTAGGTGTACTGGCCCCCAAATCCAAGGCTGACTTTGCCTTTGTGCTGCACGCACTTAGCTATCTTTCCAGCAAAGGCCGCGCCGCCATCGTCTGCTTCCCCAGCATCTTTTATCGCGGTAGATCCGGGCAAAAGATTCGCCAATATTTGGTGGAAAACAACTATGTGGAGACGGTGATTTCCCTCGCATCTAACCTGTTCTACGGTACCACCATAGCCGTGAATATTCACGTGCTGGCGAAAAACAAAAAAGAAACCACTACCCAGTTTATCGATGCTAGCAGTCTGTTTAAAAAAGAGACTAACAACAACGTGCTGTTAGACACACATATCGAATAGATCATACAGTTGTTCGACAGAAAGGCGAATATAGATCATTTTGCTCAATCGGTGCCTTTTGAAAAAGCGGTAGCCAACGATTACAACCTGTCGGTGAGTAGCTATGTGGAGGCGAAAGATACTCAAGAAGTGGTGGATATTGCCAGGATCAATGCCGAACTGAAAATCACCGTTGCTAGGATTGAACAACTTCGTTCTGAAATTGATGCCATCGTGGCCGAGATCGAAGGAAAGGAGCTAGAGGCATGAGCAATTCAAGCTTTATGGAAAAGCTGCTGGATGGTCGCATGGTGGAGTGGCGGGCGCTAAAACAAGTTGCAAAGATAAAGCATGGAAAAGACTGGAAGAGCCTAAATGCAGGTGATGTTCCAGTTTATGGGTTGGGTGGAATCATGGAATTTGTCGATGAATATTCATATGATAAACCGAACGTCTTGATACTAAGAAAAGGATCAATTACCAATATCTTTTATGTTGAAACCCCATTTTAGAATGTTGACACTATCTATTATACGGAAATAGACACCTCAAAGATTGTTCCAAAATATCTATATCATTTTATTAAAACTATAGATTTGATGGCGTTGGATACCGGATTGGGACGGCCTAGCCTGACGCAGGTAATCTTGAATCAAATTCAAGTTCCCATACCCTATCAGAAAACCCCAGAAAAGTCTCTGGCTATTCGGTCTGAAATCGTCCGTATTTTGGACACGTTCACTGAGCTTACCACCCGCAAAAAACAATACAACTACTATCGCGAGCAGTTGTTGAGTTTTGAGGAGAGTGGAGTCGAGCGGAAGGCCTTAGGGGAAGTAGCGATCGTCCAGCGCGGTACATCTCCTAGACCAATTACAAAATATATTACTGATAATAAAAATAGCGTGCCTTGGATCAATATTGGTGATACTTCGCATGGCTTAAAGTACGTCAACCAGACAACGCAGAAAATCACTCAGGAAGGTGCTCAAAAGTCAGGTATCCTGATTAGTGGCGATTTCATTATCTCCAACTCAATGAGTTTTGGGCGTCCTTACATTCTGGGTATAAGGGGGGCTATTCATGACGGCTGGGCTTCTATCAGTGGTTTTAACGGAACGCTAAATTCAGATTATCTGTATCACTACCTTTCATCGCATGGTGTGCAGAACTACTGAGCAGGAAAGATCAATACTGTCTCAGTAAGCAACCTGAATACAGATATTATTAAAGATTTGCTTGTGCCTATCCCGGCACTTTCAGTGCAAAATGAGATTGCGTCAATTCTCAACAATTTCTATATATTGACCAACTCTCTTAGCGAAGGTTTGCCACGTGAAATCGATTAGCAAAAAAACAATACGAGTATTATTGCGATTTGTTGTTTATCTTCCCAAAACCGAACTCAGAGGTAGCAGCCTGATATGAGCAAGACGCTAACGGAAATAGCCCAGCAGCTAAAAGAGACTGATAAGAAGGTACAGTTGATCTATGCCTTTAATGGTACGGGTATGGCACGCCTGTCTCGTGAATTTAAGGAGCTGGTTGCGCCTAAAAATGCTGGCGATGAGTAGGCTGACGAAGCAGGGTTATCACGAAATAAAATTCTTTATTACAACGCATTTACTGAAGATCTCTTCTATTGTGATAACGATTTGCAGAGTAATGCCGAATCCAAGTTGAAAATTTAGACGAACTCTTTCACGGATTTGGTGCTGATTGAACAGGGTCAAGGCCAAAATATCATCGCCAATTTACAGCGTTACGCCAATGATAAGCTCACACCATGGTTTAACGAAGAATATAAAACTAAAAACAAAGATGAAAAATAAGTTACAGTAAAAGCGTTTTCAGAAGTGACATTTTCCCTTGAGCAAGGAGATAATAACTACTTTAGTAATCTGAAAATATCCAAAGGTGAGCAAAGTAACTTTATCTGGAGTATCTTTTACACTCTGTTAGACCAAGTGATAACGATCCTCAATGTGGCCGAGCCTAGTGATCGTGAGTCGAATCAATTTTACTAGTTGGAATATGTTTTTATAGACGACACGGTGAGCTCATTGGATGAAAACTACTTGATTGAGCTAGCTCTTGATCTGGCACAGCTAATAATATCTAGCGAATCATGGCTTAAATTTATTGTTTCCATGAATAACCCTTTATTTTATAACGTGCTTTACAATGAGGTTAAAGCCAAAGGTGGTTACATCTTTAAACGCTTTGAAGATGGCACTTTTGAAATTGAAGATAAGAAAGGAGATAGCAATAAAAGCTTTTCTTACTATCTGTATATAAAGCACCTCATTGAACAAGCCATCTAAAAGAATGAGGTTCAACGCTACCATTTTACTTTGCTCCGTAACCTGTACGAAAAATACGCTAACTTTCTAGGCTATCCTCAGTGGTCTGACTTATTACCCGAAAACAAACAGTCTTATTCAAGGCTAGTGATGAATTTTTTAGCCGTCGCACATTGTCCAATGAAGAAGTGGCCGAGCTAACAAAGCCCGAGAAACAAACGGTAAAGCTGTTGCTTGAACACTTAAAAGATGAGTATGGCTTTTGTAAGCAGGAAGAACAACATGGTTGATTACACCAAGCCCATCGCCGAATCTAACAACTTTATCGTGTTGGATAAGTTTAAGAAAGAATGGATGGTAGCTGAAAGCTACCAAAGCAAGAACGATCTGGAGCGGGAGCTGATCCAGGACTTAGTCAACCATGGCTATGAGTTCCTGCTCAGCCTGAATACTCCCGAAGCCATGCTAGCCAATGTGCGAGTGCAATTGCAAACGCTCAATAATGTGCAATTTGCTGATGGTGAATGGACGCGTTTTGTAGAAACCTACTTCGATAAGCCAAGCGATACCATTGTGGATAAGACTCGCAAAATTCATGATGACTACATCTACGACTTCGTTTTCGATGATGGCCGCATCAAGAACATCTATCTGCTGGATAAGAGGAATATCTCCCGTAACAAGGTACAGGTGATCAAGCGGTTTTAATAAACCGGCAGCCATGCCAATCGCTACGATGTGACCATTTTGGTCAATAGCTTGGCTTGCCTTTGGTGCAGATTGAACTGAAAAAACGTAGCGTTGCTATTCGAGAAGACTTTAACTAGGCACACCGTTATAGTAAAGAGAGTTTTAACAGTGGGTATTCTATCTATAAGTATTTGCAACTGTTTGTCATCTCTAACGGTACTGATAGTCACTATTTTGCTAACACCACGGCACGCAATAAAAACAGCTTCGACTTCACCATGAACTGGGCGAAGGTAGATAACAACCTGATCAAGGATTTGAAGGACTTTACCGCTACCTTCTTTCAGAAGCATACCTTGCTAAAGGTGTTGCTGTATTATTTAGTGTTTGATGTGAGTAACACTTTGTTGGTGATGCGCCTTTACCAGATTGCCGCTACTGAGCGCATCTTGTGGAAAATTAAAAGCGCCTTTGAGGCGAAAAACTGGAGCAAGCCGGAAAGCGGCGGCTTTATTTGGCACACCGCAGGTTCTGGCAAGAACCTCACCATTTTTAAGGTAGCGTATTTGGCCATCGAGCTGGAGTTTATCGACAAGATATTCTTCGTCGTGGACCGCAAGGATCTGGATTATCAGACCATGAAGAAATACCAGCGCTTTTCACCGGATAGCGTAAATGGCTCTGATAGTACTGCTGGTCTAAAGCGCAATCTGGATAAAGACGACAATAAGATCATCGTTACCACCATCCAAAAGCTCAATAACCTGATGAAAAGTGAAGATGATTTGCCCTATCTACACCCAACAGGTGGTATTTATTTTTGATGAGTGCCACCTCAGTTAGTTTGGTGAAGCGCAAAAGAATCTGAAGAAGAAGTTTAAACGCTTCTATCAATTTAGTTTTACCGGCACCCCCATCTTCCTACAGAACGTGCTTGGCGCAGACACCACTGCCAGCGTGTTTGGCCGTTAGTTGCACTCATATGTTATCATCGATGCTATTCGTGATGAAAAGGTGCTCAAGTTTAAGGTGGACTACAACGACGTTCGTCCACAGTTCAAAGCCATTGAGACCTAACAGAATGAGAAAAAGCTCAGTGCTGCTGAAAACCGGCAGGTCTTGTTGCATCCTGACCGTATCCACGAAATGACCCTGTATATCCTGAACAATTTCCAGCAAAAGACGCATCGCCTACAAGCGAACACCAAGGGTTTTAATGCCATATTTGCGGTGAGTAGTGTGGATGCGGCCAAGCTCTATTATGAGTCGTTCACGGAATTACAGAAGAAGAGCGAAAAACTACTGAAAGTGGCCACCATCTTCTCGTTTGTAGCCAATGAAGAACAAGATACTATGGGCAATATCCAAGATGAAAGTTTTGATGTTTCGGCCATGAATAGCAGTGCCAAAGAGTTTTTAAGCGCGGCTATCGCTGACTATAACGCGCTATTTAAAACCAATTTCAGCTTAGACAGCAATGGGCTCCATAATTATTACCGCGATCTAGCCAAACAGGTTAAAACTAAGGAGATCGATCTACTAATTGTGGTGGGTATGTTCCTAACCGGCTTTGATGACCCGACGCTGAACACTCTGTTTATGGATAAAAACTTGCGTTATCACGGTTTGATGCGGGCCTATTCGCGTACTAACCACATTTATGATGCTACCAAAACCTTTGGTAATATCGTTACCTTCCGTGACCTGGAACAAGCGACCGTGGATGCCAGCACCATGTTTGGTGACAAAAACACCAAGAACATGGTGCTGGAAAAGAGCTACAAGGAATACATTGATGAGCACAAGACAGGTCACTAATACTCGCTACCACGGACTTTTAAACTCTCAGATGGCGCGCTGGCGACCATTTGCAACATTACGAGCGATCTGCCACCGGATGATGAGGTTATTGATGCCGCTTATGTGAAGCGCACCCGCTATCGGCTGAAGGAACATGGGTTCAGCGCGGTATGGTAAAGAGTTAAGTACGCAGTATCAGGTTATTATCCAGAACAATCGCCGGGGAGTGGCTAAGAAAGATCGTACAAAAGATTTTGCTAAATTGGTGAGCTAGGCAACGGTTAATCAGCAGACTTTTTTAACTAGTACCGTCCTCGGTGATAGTCTTTTTCACTTTCATAAATTGCATATACGCACCTTTAGGTCATATTAGCCTTATGTCATTGAGAGAGATAGTCGTATTAGGGAAGAGGAAGATGATTACGGGCGGGACTGCTGAATGCGCTGTTGCACCCAAGCCTCCACTTCGCTCTGTAACCAACGAGAGCTACGCCCCAGTTTGATGGGATTCGAGAACTCACCAAGTTGAATCAGTTTGTAGAACCACTTGTCTGTAAGCTGAGTAAAGCCCGTAATAAACGCCATATCGACAAGCTAATCGTTTAATAGTAGAGATAGTGTGTTGGTATTCATGATTAAATCTCCTTTAAGTCAGTTGGTTAAAGGAGGAATGACTGTCATTAGGTATGTGTTTCGGCCTTCCTCAGTGGATGAAAGGCCGTGTAAAAAGTACTGTTAATCCTAACTTTCAGAGTAAGCGTAAAGGCAATGCCGTATTGACGGTTAATGAGAAGTAAGATCCACTTTTCCAGGGCAGAAGTTAGGCCACTTTATTACAGGGCCACTCGGGCAGTACACTCAGGATATGACGTAGATAAGCCTGCGGGTCGATTCCGTTGAGTTTGCACGTACCAGTCAGGTGGTACAGCAGTGCGCCGCGCTCACCACCATGGTCGCTGCTGAAGAAGATATAATTTTTCCCCAGACAGACGGCCCTCAACACCCGTTCCACTGCGTTATTGTCAGGTTCCGCCAGCCCATCATCGGCGTAATAACACAACGCATCCCATTGGTTCAACGTATACGCTAACGCTTTACCCAACTGGGATTTTTTCGACAGCGTCGTGCTTTTATCCGCTATCCACTCATGGAGTGAGTCGAGTAACGGTTTAGCTAGGCCCTGTCTCTGACTGCCTTTTTGCTTCCATCCTGCCGCGCGTATTTCTTCCTCTATAACGTAGAGCTGACCGATTCGTTTCAGGGCTTCCTCGGCCGTGGCATCCTGGGTACTGTGATGTACACACATCATGGGTTTTTCTACGGGCGTGCGCCCAGCATGCAGCCTTCTACCCTGACAGAAACCCACGTGGCAGAAGGTGGCGTTCAGCGAAGAAGGCTGACAGGTTATGGCGTTATGATCACCTGATTCTGTCGGGGCAGATATCCCTTCAATAGGCAGCGCGCCTCAGGTTCAGTCTGAAAATCCTCTAGGCCGGTTCGTCTGGCCCATGGTTCATGATGGTAAAATCGCCATTACCCGCTCACAGCTTGCCATGCTTCTCGATAAACTGGACTGGCAGCAGCCGAACCACCCCCCGCTTTAACTTGCTGACAATGTTGTAAAAACACCATGACCCCATTATAACCATGGTCATGGAACACCACTATCTCACCCACATCGCAGCCCTTGAAAAAGAGCTCTGACAGAAAAATAACAAATTCAGCCTCGTGGAAGAGACTGAGTCCTTCCTGAGCTCGGCGCTGTCCCGTGCAGAAGAAAAGATAGAAAACGAAAAGCGGGAAATAGAGCATCTACGTACGCAACTGGAAAAGCTGCACCGGATATTGTTCGGTACCCGCTCTGAAAAACTTCGCCGACAGGTGGAAGAGGCTGAAGCGGTGCTGAAACTGCACGAGCAGGCTGGTGACCGTCACAACGGTCGGAAAACGACCCGCAAGTTCCCAGTCAGCTTCGCCAGTCCCGGTATCGTTAGCCACTTCCCGAACACCTTCCGTGTGAGATGAACCGCCTTGAGCCCGTGGAAACCGGCTGTCATAAGTGCGGAAGTAACCTTAAATATCTCGGCGAAGTCAGCGCAGAACAGCTGGAAATGGTCGCCTGCGCTCTGAAAGTAATCCGCACCGTCAGGGTGAAAAAGGCGTGCGAAAAGTGTGACTGCATTTTTGAAGCCCCCCTCGCGTCCCATTGACCGCGGCATCGCAGGGCCTAGCCTGCTGTCCCAGGTGATGACGTCAAAATACGGCTAACACTTGCCCTTGTATCGTCAAACTGAAATCCTAGCCCGTCAGGGCGTGGACCTGAGTCGAGCCTTGCTCTCCAACTGGGTAGATGCCTGCTGCTGGTTAACGGCACCGCTGAACGAAGCACTGTACCGCTACGTCGGATACCCGCAAACTTCATACCGACGATACGCCGGTGCCAGTGTTGTCCCCGGGTAGGAAGAAGACGAAAACTGGGCGGCTCTGGACTTATGTCCGCGATAACCGTAACGTTAGTTCATCAGACACACCGGCGGCCTGGTTTGCCTACTCGCCGGACCGGCAGGGAAAACATCCGCAACAACATCTTCGCCAATATAGTGGCATGTTGCCGGCCGATGCGTGCGGCGGTTATGACCAGTTGTTCAATGCAGAACGTGAAGACGGTGCACTGATCGAGGTTGCATGCTGGGCACACGCCCGTAGAAAAACCCATGATGTTGTACATCAGTACCCAGGATGCCACGGCCGAGGAAGCCCTGAAACGCATCGGTCAACTCTACGTTATAGAGGAAGAAATACGTGCGGCAGGACGGAAGCAAAAAGGTAGTCAGGCAGTCAGAGACGGGACCGAGCTAAACCGTTACTCGACTCACTACATGAGTAGATAGTGGATAAAAGCGCGACGCTGTCGAAAAAAATCCCAGTTGGGTGAAGCGTTAGCGTATACGTTAAACCAATGGGATGCGTTATGTTATTACGCCGATGATGGGCTGGCGGAACCTGACAATAACGCAGTGGAACGGGCGTTGAGAAACATCTGTCTGGGGAAAATTATATCTTCTTCGGCAGCGACCATGGTGGTGAGCGCGGCGCACTGCTGTACCACCTGACCGGTACGTGCAAACTCAACGGAATCTAACCGCAGGCTTATCTACGTCATATCCTGAGTGTACTGCCGGAGTGGCCCCGTATAATAAAGTGGCCTAACTTCTGCCCTCAAAAGTGGATCTCGCTTCTCATTAACCGTCAATACGGCATTGCCTTTACGCTTACTTCCGTTCAACACATGGGGCAACATCTTCGTGGACGAAATAATGGCGGTGGCTGCTGCAGACGGGCTGATCCACCATGGGTATATCTTCGAGGTAACGGGAGAGAGCTACAGAAAGAAAATGTCAAAAGCGGTAATACAACAGTCAGCTAAGCAGCAGTAACGTCAAGGCGGCCAGAATAGTTAACGCGTACTGGACAAAATAGTTGACGTCTAATAAACAAAGCCAGAATTAGGTTATCGTGTCAGTTTTCACATCTGTGAAATCCTGCTTCCTCGACAACAAGACAGATTCGCCGCACTGCGGATAAAACAACGCCCGGCAGGACAACGATGCCGGTGGTGACAACATTATGCAAAACGCGGCCTAAGGCGTTTGAAAGCTGGTTACAGGTGAAGAGGCAGAAGACGGCACCGAACTAGGGGATACGCAAGGCCATCGACTATGCGTTGAAGCGGTGGCCGGCGTTACTGGTGTACCTGGAGGATAGTCGGGTACTGATAGACAACAACTGGACGGAGAACATGATACGTCCGGTGGCGGTCGGTCGCAAAAACTGGCTCTTTGCAGGCAGTCTGCATGCGGGTCAGCGAATGGCTAATATCCTGAGTCTGCTGGATACGGCGCAGCTGAACGGTCTGGAGCCGTATACCTGGTTGCGTGATATGCTGACGCGGTTGCCGTCGTGGCCGAACCGGCGTTTGAATAAGCTGCTGCCGTACGCCAGCAATACCTTCCGTTAGTCCTCTGAAAATCCAAAATACAGACTCACCTTGCAACGCAAGGTGAGTTTACCGCGAGATTACGGACAACGGAACATAACCGTCGCTCTATAGTGGAAATGGCCATGTACCGGGTAAAACAGCTGTTCGGAGGCTCATTGACGCTACCTGACTACCGACGGTCAGGTAGCAGAGGCTTTGGCCATAGTGTGTGCCCCTGAACAAGATGACGAAGGCAGGTATGCCAGAAAGCATTCGTATTGCCTGAAAATCCGACCAGCTACACTACAGGGACGCTCGCCCGGGATCTAATTTATTCAACAAAGCCCTTGTTAGATATCGATGTTTGCCGCTTTCAGGGCGTTTTCTTCGATAAAGACTCGGCGAGGTTCAACCGCATCCCCCATCAGGGTGGTGAACAACTGGTCGGCGGTGATAGCGTCCTTAATGGTCACACGCAGCATGCGGCGGCTTTCTGGATCCATGGTGGTTTCCCATAGCTGATCTGGGTTCATCTCGCCCAGACCTTTATAACGTTGTACGGACAAACCCCGGCGTGATTCTTTTACCAACCATTCCAGTGCCTGCTCAAAGCTGTCTACCGGCTGGCGGCGTTCGCCGCGTTTGATAAAGGCACCTTCTTCGATTAGGCCGCGCAGTTTTTCACCCAGTTGGCATATTTTGCGATATTCGCCACCGTAGATGAAATCGAAGTCTAGTTGATAATCAGTGTCAACGCCATGGGTACGAATGCGTAGCGCTGGCTCAAATATCTGGCGTTCGCGGTTCTCAAAGGTTACGAAGTCATAGTTGCTGCCATGATATTCTTTGTCGTTCAGCAACTGCGTCAGTGAACCAATCCATTCCTTCACTTTGGTCTGATCACTCAGATCGCCTTCACCCAGGGTTGGCTGGTAGATCAGTTGGTTAAGCAATGCGCGCGGGTAGCGGCGCTCCATGCGGTCGATCAGCTTTTGCACGCTGTAGTACTCGGCAACTAGTTTTTCCAACTGCTCACCAGCCAAGGGAAGAGCGCTGACATTGATGTGCAGGGATGCGCCGTCCATTGCGATGGAGATCAGGTACTGATCCATCGCCTCATCGTCTTTAATGTACTGCTCCTGCTTGCCTTTTTTTACCTTGTACAATGGCGGTTGAGCAATGAACACGTAGCCGCGTTCGATGATCTCCGGCATCTGGCGGTAGAAGAAAGTCAGCAGCAAAGTGCGGATGTGCGAGCCATCGACATCAGCATCAGTCATGATGATGATACTGTGATAACGCAGCTTGTCCGGGTTGTATTCATCACGGCCAATGCCGCAACCCAGCGCGGTGATCAGTGTTGCCACTTCCTGCGAAGACAGCATTTTGTCGAAACGCGCCTTCTCAACATTAAGGATTTTACCCTTGAGCGGCAGGATCGCTTGGTTCTTGCGGTTGCGCCCTTGCTTGGCTGAGCCGCCAGCAGAGTCCCCTTCCACCAGATAAAGTTCGGACAACACTGGGTCGCGTTCTTGGCAGTCAGCCAGCTTGCCCGGCAACCCTGCCAGATCCAGCGCACCTTTACGGCGGGTCATTTCACGCGCTTTACGCGCTGCTTCACGGGCGCGCGCTGCATCAATAATTTTGCCGACCACAATTTTAGCATCGGTGGGATTTTCCATCAGGTAATCCACCAGTTTCTCGTTCATCAGCGTTTCAACCGCAGTTTTCACCTCGGAAGAAACCAGCTTGTCCTTAGTCTGGGAAGAGAATTTAGGGTCTGGCACTTTAACTGAAACTATCGCGATCAGCCCCTCACGAGCATCATCACCAGTGGCACTGATCTTGGCCTTCTTACTGTAGCCTTCCTTTTCCATGTAGTTGTTCAGCGTGCGGGTCATCGCGGTGCGGAAGCCGACCAAGTGGGTACCGCCATCACGTTGTGGAATGTTGTTGGTGAAACAATAAATGTTTTCTTGGAAGCTATCGTTCCACTGCAACGCTACTTCCACGCTGATGTCATCTTTCACGGTGGAAAAATAGAACACATTTGGATGGATGGGGGTCTTATTCTTGTTCAAGTACTCGACAAATGCCTTGATGCCGCCTTCGTAATGGAAGTGATCTTCGCGGTAGGTGCGCTTATCCTTCAAACGGATAGATACACCAGAGTTAAGGAAAGACAACTCGCGCAGGCGCTTGGCCAGAATGTCATATTCAAATTCGGTGACGTTAGTGAAGGTCTGATAACTCGGCCAGAAACGCACCATGGTGCCAGTCTGGTCGGTTTCACCCACCACCTTCAGCGGTGCCTGCGGCTCACCGTAGCCGTAAGTCTGCTCATGCACCTTACCTTCACGGCGGATCACTAGCTCCAGCTTCTCTGAAAGGGCGTTAACTACTGAGATGCCCACGCCATGCAGACCACCGGACACTTTGTAGGAGTTATCATCAAATTTCCCCCCGGCATGTAGCACCGTCATGATGACCTCAGCGGCAGAAACCCCTTCCTCTGGATGCAAGCCAGTCGGGATACCACGGCCATCATCTTGCACCGAAACAGAGTTATCGGCATGTATGGCTACCTGAATGTCACTACAGTGGCCCGCGAGTGCTTCGTCGATAGCGTTGTCTACAACCTCGAATACCATGTGGTGTAGACCGGTGCCATCATCGGTGTCGCCGATATACATGCCTGGGCGCTTACGCACCGCATCCAGCCCTTTTAATACCTTGATACTTGAGGAGTCATAAGAATTCGACATCAACGTTTCTCGCTCATTTTAGTCTTGTGGTTGAACTGCTATTTTACCTTGTTCCACACGGAACATCTTGCCCTTTTCACCGGCCATTTCGGTCACTTGTTTAGCGCTGACTGCGCCGCTGACAAAGACTTAGGCCTGAGTGGCTTTCAGGCGATCGGCCAGCAACCAGCGACGGCCAATATCCAGCTCGGAGGCTGAATCATCAATCAGGTACAGGCAATGCCGCCCGCTCTGCCAGGTGAGAAACTCACCCTGTGCTAAGCGCAACGCGCACATCAGCAATTTTAGTTGACCGCGCGATAATAAGTCCTCTACCGGCATGCCAGCGGCACGGATGCGGAAGTCTACCTTATGCGGCCCTGCTGCGGTATAGGTCAACGCTCTGTCGCGTTCAAACAAGCGCTCCAGCAGTTATCCGTAGTCGCTCTCTTTTTCCCAGCCGTGCTGGAAAGAGAAACTTAGGGCAAATTCTGGCAGAAACTGCGCACAGGTCCTCGGTGATATCTGCGGCGATCGCCTCGCTGTATTTTGCCTGCCACTCACTGATGCGCTCGGCCAATGGGATCAGTTGCTGATCCCAGGCGCGGATCTTTGCATAACGACTGACCTGGCGCAGTGCCGCATTGCGCTGCTTCAGTAACCGTTTCAGGTAACTCCAGGCGGTGAAGAAACCGGGATCGTTATGAAAACATCCTCAGTTTAAAAAAGCGCGCCGGAATTTTGTCCCGCCGTTTAGCAGGGTAAAACCTTCAGGAGTGGTTAGCTGCATCGGTAATAGTTGCGCTAGCTCAGCCACTTTGTGACTATCACTGCCATCGATGCGTACTTTGCTCTCACTCTGCCGATTCTTTTGCTTAATCCTACGGAGATCTCTCGTTCTGCGCTGTCAATACGGCTATGCAATACGAATTTTGGATGCTCATGGCAGATCACCTGCCCAGCCAGCCTGTAAACTGCGGAAAGCGCGCCCATGGCCAAGGGTATATACCACCTCCAGCACGCTAGTTTTCCCACTGTCGTTGGGGCACCAACCAGAAAGTTGAATCCCGGCACCAGCGCCAAATCCGCCGCTTCGATATTGCGAAAGTCTTTAATCAGTAAACGCGTCAAAGCCATGCTGCAGTTATCTTAATCATCGAACAACCCAGAGTGTAATCCGTCGCTGACCATTTACGCGCGGCCAGCGCGCAGCAACCAGAGCCATACACAGAGTACGTGAGGATTGCGAGTACTGCCACCAATCCGCAAAGGGGCAAGTAAAAACGCCTACCATCGTTCAGAGACGCATTGGCATGACGACGTAGGCTGCCTCCTGGCTGACGCCATCTTCAATCTGCACACTGGAGACCGAATCGGTGAGAAGCAGGCGTACATTTTCACTCTTGAGGGCGTTCAAAACGTCCAGTACATAGCTGACATTGAAGCCAATTTCCATCTCTGTGCCGTCATATCTGACATCCAGGATCTCTTCCGCTTCTTCCTGTTCAGGATTGTTGGCGGTGATCTTCAACTGATTGTGGCTGGCGTACAACCGCACACCACGAAATTTCTCGTTCGACAGGATAGCCACGCGGGCAAACGCCTGCTTGAGAAGATCACAGCCCGCTTCTAGTATTTTATCGGGGTTCTTCGGCAACACGCGGCGATAATCCGGGAATCGGCCATCAACTAGCTTAGAGGTAAAGATAAAATCCCCCACATGGGCGCGAATGTTGTTACTGCCAATCTGTAATTGCAATGGAGTATCACCGTTATCCAGCAGGCGTACTAGTTCCATCACTCCTTTACGCGGTACGATCACCGAATGTGACGGTAGCTGTTGACCTATTAGCATTGAGCATACCGCCAGACGGTGACCATCAGTGGCGATAGTACGCAGCTCTTCGCCTTTAGTTTCAAACAGCATGCCATTCAGGTAATAACGCACGTCTTGATGGGCCATCGAAAATTGAGTGGCTTCGATCAGGCGCTTCAGCGTTGCCTGCTGCAGGGTGAATTCCACTTCGCTCTGCCAATCGTCTAGGTTCGGAAAATCCGCTGCTGGAAGTGTGGACAGCGAGAAACGGCTGCGGCCAGAACGCACCAATATACGTTCGTTCTCCAGCGTTATGGCGATCTCTGCCCCTTCCGGTAAGCCACGGCATATATCAAAGAATTTACGCGCGGGCACGGTTGTCGCACCAGCTTCATGAGGCTGGGACAAGGCGACGCAAGCTACCATCTCCATCTCCATATCGGTGCCGGTTAGCAACAGAGAACCTTCCATCACCTGCAACAGCAGGTTACTCAGAATCGGCAGCATTGGGCGGACACCCAATGGGCTACTCACCTGTTGTAGCGGTTTTAGTAGATGCTCACGTTCAACGATAAATTTCATAGAGCTAGGAAGATAATATTCTGATTAATTTGGAGAAATCTTCTTTGATGTCGTGACTTTCCTCACGTAACTGCTCGATCTTCCGGCAGGCGTGCAACACCGTGGTATGATCGCGGCCACCAAATGCATCGCCGATTTCTGGCAGGCTGTGGTTGGTGAGTTCTTTTGCCAATGCCATCGCCATTTGGCGTGGGCGGGCAACTGAACGCGAACGCCGCTTAGACAGCAAATCCGCGACTTTGATTTTATAGTACTCCGCCACCGTCTTCTGAATATTGTCGATAGTGACCAGCTTTTCTTGCAACGCCAACAAATCGCGCAACGCTTCACGTACGAAGTCGATGGTGATGGCACGTCCAGTGAAGTTTGCGTTGGCGATCACGCGGTTCAATGCGCCTTCTAGCTCACGTACGTTAGAACGTAGACGCTTGGCGATAAAGAACGCCACTTCGCCCGGCAGACGAATATCGTTCTCGTCGGCCTTTTTCATCAAGATCGCTACGCGGGTTTCCAGCTCCGGCGGTTCGATAGCCACCGTTAGCCCCCAGCCGAAGCGAGATTTAAGACGATCCTCTACCCCGTTAATCTCTTTGGGATAGCGATCCGAGGTCAGTATGATCTGCTGATTGCCTTCCAACAAAGCGTTAAAGGTATGGAAGAACTCTTCCTGCGAACGCTCCTTGTTGGCAAAGAACTGAATGTCATCGATCAGTAATGCATCGACCGAGCGATAATAGCGCTTAAATTCTTCAATAGCGTTGTTCTGCAAAGCCTTAACCATGTGCTGCACAAAGCGCTCAGAGTGCATGTAAACCACTTTGGCATTGGCCTTGCGCGCCACGATACCGTTGCCAACCGCGTGTAGCAGGTGAGTTTTACCTAAGCCGGTGCCGCCATATAGAAACAACGGATTATAGGTACCGCCAGGGTTGTCCGCCACCTGACGTGCCGCCGCGCGCGCCAACTGGTTGGATTTACCCTCAACAAAGTTATCAAAAATGTGCTTTGGATTAATGTTAGAGCGGTAAGAGAGTTTAGGCTGCGGCGCTGCATTGTCCCAGCTTGGGCGAGAAGGCGCAGTACGTGCCGCTGGTGCAGCCGGAGCGTTGACGGCTAGGGTCTGGCTGATAATTTGGCTGATAGGTTTACTGCCCACTTCAAAACGTAGCAAAGGCGCATTTGTACCACAGAAATCATTTAGCAGACCATTGATATTGTTTAAGTACTTATCGCGAACCCAATCCAGCACAAAACGATTAGGCGCATACAGTGCTAGGGTATTGTCACTCAGTTGCGCCTGTAATGGGCGTATCCACATACTAAATTCTGTGGCAGGTAACTCATCCTGCAATCGGGCAAGACATTGCTGCCAAAGCGAAAGTGACACGGCGGACTCCACTCGAACAAGATCAATAATAAGAATCAGGCTACTGTTTTATTTATAACTCATGATTTTTGATACATACCCGGCATCGGCTGTTGACCTGTGGGGGATGTGAACCGTCTTCAACGGTTTATTTTCTTCAATATCCCTACTTGGGAGATCGCGATTGCAATCCGGGATCATAGCTCAATACGCGCCAGAGATCCTCCTCTTCCTCACAGATTAGATCCATTTTATCCACTGGCCCGCTTTGGGCAGCGTTCTTTTCACCCCCTGATGCCGCATTACAGGCAAGATCACGCCCAGTGAGCTACAATTTTTACATTGTCAACCGGTTATCCACTGAAGATCCTATGAGATAAAGTAAAAGATCTCTCGGGTTTCCTTGCGATTTTACCCCCAAGTACGTACAATATTCGCCCGACGTGTGATACTTGGGTTCCCTTTATAGATGGTGCGACATTAGCCTGGCGGGATCTTTGAGCGAGCTAAAACAGGAAATCCCCCCCCCAGTTTTTGCAGATAACCAAGTAAACTAGCGTAATGTGAATTGACTCAGAGCGGTGCAATTATTACAATCCCGCCTCTTTTTTGTAAATTGCAGTTAAGATGCTGGTTCTTTTATCACGCCGAGTAGCCAAACGCATCTGACTTATTTAGTCAGCCCTTATTTTAAGTTTAGGTAGAAATCGCTATGAAACGCACTTTTCAACCGTCCGTACTGAAGCGCAACCGTAGACACGGCTTCCGCGCTCGTATGGCCAACAAGAATGGTCGTCAAGTTCTGGCTCGCCGTCGTGCGAAAGGCCGTACTTGTCTGACTGTTTCTAAGTAATAAAAGTTAACCCGCTGAGTGGTTAAGCTCACTTTTCCCAGAGGGTTACGTTTGTTAACTCCCATTTATTTTACATTCGTCTTCCAGCAGCCACTACGGGCCGGCACGCCGCAAATCACCATTCTTGGCCGCCTGAACAAGCTGGGGCACCCCCGTATAGGTCTCACTGTCGCCAAAAAGCACGTCAAACGCGCGCATGAGCGTAACCGGATCAAACGCCTAACCCGCGAAAGTTTCCGTCAACTCCAACACGAGTTACCGGCGATGGATTTTGTCGTGGTGGCCAAAAAGGGGATAGCGGATTTGGATAACTACGCGTTGACGGAAACGTTGGAAAAGTTATGGTGTCGCTACTGTCGCCAGGCTCCCGCATCCTGATCGGGCTGGTACGGGCTTACCAGTTCGTTATCAGCCCGCTGCTTGGGCCACGTTGTCGTTTCCAGCCGACATGCTCTCATTATACAATTGAGGCATTAAGCCAGTTTGGCATGATAAAAGGCAGTTGGTTGTCATTAAAACGCATATTAAAATGCCATCCTTTGAACCCAGGTGGCGATGATCCCATGCCGCCGAAAACTGATGATAATAGAGAACACTAACGATGGATTCGCAACGCAATCTTATCCTCATCGCTCTGCTGTTCGTGTCTTTCATGATCTGGCAGGCATGGCAGGCGGATAACGCACCGCAGCCAACATCTCAGACCACGCAACAGACTTCGAATGCAACTGCCGATAATGCCACCAGACAGGACGGGACAGTCAGTGCCCAAGGTAAACTAATCACTGTTAACACTGACGTATTGTCACTGACCATCAACACCAGTAGTGGCGATATCGAACAGGCTAAACTGTTGGCCTACCCGGAAACTCTGGGTTCATCACTACCATTCCAACTGCTAGAAATAACTCCATCATTTGTTTATCAGGCGCAAAGCGGCCTAACTGGCAAAAATGGTCCAGATAATCCAGCAAATGGTGAACGACCCCTGTACCAGGCTGCGCAAGACAGCTACACCCTGCCAGAAGGCCAGGATGAGCTGCGCATTCCGCTGAGTTTCACCAGTAAAGACGGCATTATCTACACCAAGACTTTTGTGCTCAAGCGTAACCACTACGCGGTCAGCGTTGATTACTACATCGATAATAAAAGCACCACTCCGCTGGAACTGACCTTGTTCGGCCAACTGAAGCAGACTATCGAGCTGCCTAAGCACCGCGACACTGGTAGTAACAACTTTGCTCTGCACACCTTCCGTGGCGCAGCGTACTCTTCCAGCGAAGATAAATACCAGAAATACGCGTTCGACAAGGATGAGAAGCTGAATGTCACTACTCAGGGTGGTTGGATTGCTATGTTGCAGCAGTACTTTGCCACCGCATGGGTGCCGGCTACGCAGGGCAGCAACACCTTCTATACCGCTAATCCGGGAGATAACCTGTCCATCATTGGCTTCAAATCAACGCCGGTGGTGGTGCAACCCAGTACACAGAAACAGTTGAATGCCACCCTTTGGGTTGGCCCAGAGCTGCAAGATCAGATGGCTCAGTTGGCAGCGTATCTAGACTTGACCGTGGACTATGGTTGGCTGTGGTTTATCTCTCAGCCACTGTTCAAACTGCTGAAGTTCATTCACGGCTTTATCGGTAACTGGGGCTTCTCCATCATTATCATCACCTTCATTGTGCGTGGCATCATGTACCCGCTGACTAAAGCGCAGTACACCTCGATGGCGAAAATGCGTATGCTGCAACCAAAGATGCAGGCAATGCGTGAGCGTATCGGTGATGACAAGCAGCGCATGAGCCAGGAAATGATGGCGCTTTACAAATCGGAGAAAGTGAATCCATTAGGAGGTTGCCTACCATTGATCGTTCAGATGCCAATATTCCTGGCGTTGTACTATATGCTGATGGGCTCGGTGGAACTACGCCATGCTCCATTCGCCTTGTGGATCCATGATTTGTCGGCTCAGGATCCGTACTACATTCTGCCAATCCTGATGGGCGTGACGATGTTCTTCATTCAGAAGATGTCGCCAACCACAGTGACTGACCCTATGCAGCAGAAAATCATGACCTTCATGCCGGTGATCTTCACCGTATTCTTCCTGTGGTTCCCGTCCGGTCTGGTGCTGTATTACATCGTCAGTAACCTGGTGACGATCATCCAGCAGCAGCTAATTTATCGCGGCCTGGAGAAGCGTGGCCTGCATAGCTGCGACAAGAAAAAAGCCTAAGCGCGTTATTGTAGGGGTTAGGCATGCCCAAGCTTTGCAGTAACTTCTAAAGGCGGTCATTAGACCGCCTTTTTGCATAGTGCATCGTCAGAAAGAACCGCGTTACCAGATAGCATTCAAGCTTACAGGTAGGCGGTAATTGAACGCGTCCCCGATAACCCATTGACCGGGGTATAGAGAAGATAGCCAACACCACTGCAACTTGAAGGATAAAGGGTATATGAGCACCACCGATACCATCGTAGCGCAAGCCACCCCGCCGGGACGCGGTGGCATCGGCATTTTGCGCATTTCCGGAAGCAAAGCTAAAGAGGTTGCCTTGGCGCTGCTCGGCAAACTGCCCAAACCACGCTACGCTGACTTTCTGCCATTCCGTGATGTCGCTGGCATCACCCTCGATCGGGGTATCGCACTGTGGTTTCCCGCTCCGAATTCGTTTACCGGCGAAGACGTACTGGAGTTGCAGGGCCACGGAGGGCTGGTCATCCTCGATCTGCTACTAAAACGCGTACTCGCGTTGCCTGGCGTACGCATCGCGCGGCCCGGTGAGTTCTCCGAGCGCGCATTCATCAACGACAAACTCGATCTGGCGCAGGCAGAAGCCATTGCTGACTTGATCGACGCCAGTTCTGAACAGGCGGCACGGTCAGCGATGAACTCGTTACAGGGGGCATTTTCCACCCGCATTTACCAACTTGTAGAAGCACTCACTCACTTGAGAATCTATGTGGAAGCGGCGATCGACTTTCCAGACGAAGAAATAGATTTCCTGTCGGACGGCAAAATAGAGGCGCAGCTCAACGGTGTGATGGCCGCTCTGGACAGCGTGCGTGGCGAAGCACGCCAAGGCAGCTTGCTGCGCGAAGGGATGAAGGTGGTGATTGCCGGGCGACCAAACGCCGGTAAATCCAGCCTGCTCAATGCGTTAGCCGGACGTGAAGCGGCAATCGTTACCGATATTGCCGGCACTACCCGCGACGTACTGCGCGAACATATCCACATTGACGGCATGCCACTGCACATTATCGATACCGCCGGCCTGCGAGAGGCCAGTGACGAAGTTGAGCGCATTGGTATCGAACGTGCCTGGAATGAGATCGAACAGGCCGACAGAGTGCTATTTATGGTGGATAGCACCACCACCGTAGCTACCGAGCCGGCAGAGATCTGGCAGGAGTTTACAGCGCGTTTGCCACAGCGTTTACCGATCACCGTAGTGCGCAATAAGGCTGATATCACCGGCGAAACGCTAAGCATAACAGAAGTAAATGGTCACTCACTTATTCGCCTTTCGGCACGTACTGGCGAAGGCATCAATCTGCTGCGCGATCACTTGAAACAGAGTATGGGCTTTACCAGCAACATGGAAGGCGGTTTCCTGGCGCGTCGCCGCCACTTGCAGGCATTGGAACAAGCGGCGCGACATCTAGTACAGGGCAAAGAACAGTTGGTGAGTGCTTACGCGGGTGAATTACTGGCTGAAGAACTGCGGCTGGCACAGTTGGCGTTAAGTAAAATTACCGGTGAGTTTTCCTCAGATGATCTACTGGGACGCATTTTCTCCAGTTTCTGTATTGGCAAATAAGAGCCTGTCCCAGTAGGCGTACAGTGTTGACTCGTGACTCTGCAGGGTCGATTTGATAAATTACCGCATTTATGGGAAGTGTTATCACTGTTTCGATCGATATTTATTGTTGTTATTGCCAGTAAAATGAACCTGTGCGCAATCATGGCTTTGGTAAAACTGGCACTCCCCGCGACTATTGTCAGGATTGACACCGTACTTTCCCGCTTAACTATCGCTATAATGCCCATAAGACCAACATATAAAGACGACACGATGAATATGGCACTTAGTAGTTCCCTTGTCAGGGATTGTTAGAATTGTCAATATCACAGAGTGTTACTCAACACGTTCTAATAGCTATTTTTAATATTGTTATTTTTCAGTTAGTTAATTTTATCATGATTTCAGTAATTCAATAAACTATGCATATGGGATCCAGGGATATTGTTTGGTTAGATTACTGTGATACAAGTTTGCATCAGTATGATGAGCCTTTATATCTTCCAAAAACCATGCTGATTATTTATTAGGTCGCCTCAAATAAAATATATTATTGAGATTTAAGCAGGGACACTTTTTAACCACGTATTTCCCTATTACTTAGTATATTGAATAATTTGAGAATAGCACCGGCATAGATTATATACAGAAATTTTTGCCAGAAAAAATAAAACAATAAGGCCAAATACTGCTGACCTCATTGAATGCCTAACGCCTAAAGTTAGTGGGATTTTATTGTCAGCGTAGGGTAACGAACTCTTCCGCTGCCGTCGGGTGGATCGCTACGGTGTTGTCGAAGTCTTTCGTTTTTCTTAGTCGCTCCCATCTTCACGGCGAAAGCGAAGCCCTGCAAGATTTCATTCATACCTAAGCTGATGCCATGCAGGCCGACGATCTTCTCTTCCTTGCCTGCGCATACCAGCTTCACTTGGCACGGTTGGCGGTATAGCGTCACCGCACTGTATATGGCAGTGAAGGAGGATTTGTACACCTTCACATTATCCGCGCCGAATTTCTCGATGGCTTCTGGCTCGGTCAGACCGATGGTATTGATCGGCAGGTGGCTGAATACCACAGTGGCAATGTTGCTGTAATCCAATTGGTTCTTCCGGATTGTTGTTGAACAGGCGCTTAGACAGATGGCGGCCAGCCGCGACCGCCACTGGGGTCAGTTCGAGTGCGCCGGTGATGTTGCCCACGGCACAAATGCCTTTAACGCTGGTATTCTGGAACTTATCAACATTGATATAGTAGCCTTGCTCATTAGTTTTTACCACGGTGATGGCTAGGTTCAGGTTGTCGGTCGCTGGTTGGCGGCCGATAGCCCAGATCAAGCTGTCAACGATAAATTCTTGGCCGTTTTCCAGTTGCAGTGTCAGGCTGCCATCAGTATTTTTTTTGACGAGCGCTTTCGGCACTGATTCAGTGTGCAGGCATGGCCCTTCGGTGCTCATAACTTCCACAAGGGTTTCGAGACGAGCATTGGGTCGAAGGTGCGCAGCGGTGCTTGCTTACGCACGAACAAATGTGTCTCCGCACCCAGTGCGTTCAGCACCCCGGCGATCTCGACAGCGATATAGCCAGCACCCACGATGGCGACGCGCTTTGGCATGGCATCCAGTTTAAAGAAGCCATAGGAGTAGATCCCGTATTCCGTACCCGGAATATCAGGATGGCTTGGGCGGCCGCCAGTGGCGATCAGGATATGATCGGCGGTGATTTTTTCGCCGTTCACTTCTCTACGGTCTGGAAATCGATAAAGCGTGCGAAGCCCTTGATCACATCAACCTGATTATTGCCCAGTACATTGTCATAGGAACGATGAAATACGGTCGATATATGCGCTGCGGTTGGCGATCAGCCTCTTCCAGTCAAAGGCATTGACAGTAGTGTCAATGCCATAATCTGCATCATATTGATGGATGGCATCGGCGATCTGCGCCGCATGCCACATGACTTTTTTCGGTACACAACCCACGTTGACGCGCAGGTACCGCCCAGTTCCTTGGCTTCAATCAGTACGCATTTTTGACCGTACATAGCTGCCCTATTGATTGATGCGATACCACCGATGACCCCACCAATTGCTAGATAATTGTAATGTTTCGTCATCTGTGATTTCCATGAGTTGTGAAATTCGAAGAGGAAAGAGTTTAACGCTTGATGTGGGTTTGTCGCAAAGGTTGCATCGATGGCTGCAATAGGCACGGCGGATCGCGCCTGGACGCTATTATTCCGGCACCACCCAGTTCACTAAATAGTGGCCGATACCGGAGGGAACCAACGCATTGTGTAGCCACGGTAGCAGGGTGTGCATCTGCTGTCCCAACTTCCACGGCGGGTTAATGACGATCATACCAGAAGCGGTCATGCCGCGTTGGTCACTATCGGGTTTCACTGCCAATTCGATTTGTAGAATGCGGCGGATACCGGTGGCCTCCAGCTCTTTTAGCATGCGTTTGATCTGCTGACGTATTACCACTGGATACCATAGCGCATAGCTGCCGGTGGCAAAGCGCTTATAGCCTTCCTGAATGCCTTTGACCACCTCCTGATAATCCGTTTTTATCTCGTAGGGTGGGTCTATCAGGATCAGCCCACGGCGTGATGGTGGCGGCAATTGGGATTTCAATTGTTGGTAACCGTTGGCACGCTGCACTTTAGCACGCTTATCTTTCTGAAATTCGCTGCGTAGCAGCGGGAAATCGCTGGGGTGCAGTTCGGACAGGTAGATCTTATCCTGCGGACGCAGCAATTGGCGGGCGATCAGCGGGGAGCCGGGATAGTAGCGCAGCGTGCCGGAGCGGTTAAAATTGTACACGACGCTCATGTAGGAAGCCAGTTCTTCTGGCAGATCGTTACGTTGCCACAGCAGGCCGATACCTTTCTGGTATTCGCCAGTGCGTTCGGAGTGCTCACTACGTAACTGATAGCGCCCCTCGCCTGAGTGAGTATCCAGATAGAAGAAGGGTTTCTCTTTCTCTTTCAATGACTCAATGATCAGGCTCTGAACGCTGTGTTTGAGCACATCGGCGTGGTTGCCAGCGTGGAAACTATGGTGATAACTTAACATGGCGGGGCAATTCCTTGTACTCCGTAGGCGGAGCTTTCAATAAGGCCGATAATCTGTGCAGTATAAACTGTCTAGCCGGAAAAAACTGAACTGCGTTGCCGCAGGCACTATCAACAACGCCGGGCATTGATTTTCCTGTTGCATAGCTCCATGTTGATCTTTCATCTGCATTTTATGGCTTGCCCGCCCGCTATGGTGGGCGACAACACAGGACTTCCCTATGACAAATCCGTTGCTGATCCCGTTTTTCCTGCCGCCGTTTTCGGCGATCCGCCCTGAAGATATTGTGCCTGCGATACAATCTGCGTTGGCAGATTGCCGTGCTGTGGTAGAGCGCGTGGTCGCGCAGCCGGGGCCGTTCACCTGGGATAACCTGTGTCAGCCGCTAGCGGAGTCGGAAGATCGCCTATCGCGCATGTGGTCGCCAGTTGGACATCTGAACTCGGTGAAAAACAGCCCGGAACTGCGTGCTGCCTACGAGCAGGCACTGCCGCTGCTATCTGAATACGGCACTTGGGTGGGCCAGCACAAAGGGCTGTATCAAGCCTATTGCAACTTGAAAGAGGGGGCGGCCTTCAGTCAACTAAGCGCACCGCAACGCAAGTCGGTGGATAACGCGCTGCGTGACTTTGAGCTATCGGGCATCGGCCTGTCGGCGGACAAACAGCAGCGCTACGGTGAGATTGTCGCACGGCTATCCGAACTAGGTTCTACCTACAGCAGCAACGTGCTCGATGCCACCATGGGTTGGAGCAAACTGATTACTGACCAAACCGAACTGAGTGGCTTGCCGGCCAGCATCTTGGCACAGGCACAGGCAATGGCACAAGCCAAAGAGCAAGAAGGCTGGTTGCTGACTTTGGATATGCCGAGTTATCTACCGGTGCTCACCTACTCCGACAACCGTACGTTGCGTGAAGAGATGTACCGCGCCTTCGCTACCCGCGCTTCCGATCAGGAGCCGAACGCTGGCAAATGGGATAATAGTGCAGTGATGGCGGAAACGCTGGCGTTGCGCTACGAACTGGCCCAACTGCTTGGCTTTGAGACATACGCTGACAAATCGCTGGCAACCAAGATGGCGGAAAGCCCGCAACAGGTGATCAGCTTCCTGAACGATTTGGCCAAGCGCGCCCGTCCGCAGGCCGAGCAGGAACTGGAGCAACTGCGCATTTTTGCCAAACAACATTACGGCGTGGAAGAACTAGACGCCTGTGATATTACCTATTATGGCGAAAAACAAAAACAACACCTGTTTTCCATCAGCGACGAGCAACTGCGCCCGTACTTTCCGGAGCAACGGGTGGTCGAAGGGCTGTTCGAGGTGGTGAAACGTATCTACGGCATCACCGCCAAAGAGCGCGGCGGAGTGGATACCTGGCATCCTGACGTGCGCTTCTTCGATCTATTCGACGCCAACGGCGAATTGCGTGGCAGCTTCTACCTTGATCTGTACGCGCGTGAAAACAAACGCGGTGGTGCCTGGATGGACGATTGTGCCGGCAGCCTGCGCAAGGCAGACGGAACCCTGCAAAAGCCGGTTGCCTACCTGACCTGCAATTTTAACCGTCCGCTGGGTGACCAGCCGGCGTTGTTTACCCATAATGAAGTGACCACGCTGTTCCACGAGTTCGGCCACGGACTGCACCATATACTGACCCAAATCGATACCGCTGGGGTATCCGGCATCAGCGGGGTGCCGTGGGATGCGATCGAACTGCCAAGCCAGTTTATGGAAAATTGGTGCTGGGAAGCGGAAGCATTGGAGTTTATCTCCGGCAATTACCAAAGCGGCGAACCGCTGCCGCAAGAAATGCTCGATAAGCTGCTGGCAACCAAGAACTATCAGGCGGCGCTGTTTATCCTGCGTCAGTTAGAGTTCGGCCTGTTCGATTTCCTCATGCATTTCGAATACAGCCCTTCAAGCGGCGCGCAAATCTTGCCAACGTTGGCGGAAGTGAAGAAAAGGGTGGCGGTAGTACCTTCACCAAGCTGGGGACGCTTTCCACACGCCTTCAGCCATATTTTCGCTGGCGGCTACGCGGCGGGTTACTACAGCTACCTATGGGCAGAAGTGCTGTCGTCTGATGCTTACTCACGTTTCGAAGAAGAGGGCATCTTCAATGCTGAAACCGGCCAATCCTTCCTTAACAACATCCTGTCGCGCGGGGGTTCGGAAGAGCCGATGGTTCTGTTCAAACGCTTCCGTGGCCGCGAACCGCAGTTGGATGCCATGCTGCGCCATTACGGTATTACAGGATAACCCGGCAGGTGAGGGTGTATTTAAGCTGTGAAGCAGGTGTCGATCCCGGCACCTTATCTATTTTGGCACAGCGTTGGCAGTTGACCTCGGACGACGATGCGCCGATGGCGCTGGTGCTGACCCCGGAACGATTGGAACTGCGCAAGCGTGACGAACTTAAACTGGGCGCGATCCACGTCGATTTCGTGTCCGGCACTCTGGCGTATCGGCGTCGTTTTGGTGGCGGCCGTGGTGAAGCGGTGGCTAAAGCAGTCGGACTCAAGGGCAGCGAACTGCCAGATGTAGTTGACGCCACTGCTGGCTTGGGGCGCGATGCCTTTGTGCTGGCAGCATTGGGTTGCCGGGTAAGAATGCTAGAACGCCACCCGGTAGTGGCCGCATTGCTGGATGACGGCCTGCAACGCGTCTATCAGGATATGGAAATTGGCCTATGGCTGCGTGAGCGTTTGACGTTGGTGCATGCCAACAGCCTGACGGCGCTGGCCGATCTTGCTCCGCGACCAGAGGTGGTGTACCTTGATCCGATGTACCCACATAAGCAGAAAAGCGCACTGGTAAAGAAAGAAATGCGGGTATTTCAATCACTGGTAGGCAGCGACGATGACGCTGATGGGTTGTTAGCTTCGGCACGCAGGCAGGCGACCAAGCGCATCGTAGTGAAACGCCCGGACTACGCGCCACCGCTGGGAAACGTGCCAGCCCATGCTGCCATCTTGACTAAAAGCCATCGCTTCGATATCTACATGCCGTTATAACCACGGGCCAGTAAAGATTTATCCATTCACCGCCTATGGGACCTCCGGCACGTAGCTGATGCCGTGACGCACCGCTTCGTGGCTGTTGTGTGCAGCCGTACTGGCTGGTGATCTCCCGCTATCGTGGGGGTCATACCGAATATGCTGAGGTGCAGCTCGGTACATCCAGCGGCGGGCAGTCCGACGATCGAGACGCCACCGGTAGGCGCGAGGTGACTTCAAACATCTTCGGGTATTTTGCTTTCTGATAGTTGATAGTGGAATCGGCCCAGGCGTTGTGCGGCGGTATGGTCAGTGAGTCAACGTAGATCGCATAGCCACCTTTGTCGCCTATATCTTTTAGTTGGCCTGCGCGTACTTCTCGCTGTCGATCCCACTGACAGATCTGCTGGTCTAGAGATCCACGGGTCAGCACTACGATGCCTTTGTCGCGCACTTTTCTAGCACCGGCTCCAACACTTTGGCATTGTTCTGTACCAGGATGATGGTATTGACGTCGAGCTTTTTCGCCGCCTGGTTGATGCCCACTTCCATGCGGTTGAACCATGGAATGCCGGTCACTTTGGCAACCACGGTGATCTCATCTTTATCGGCGGCAAAAACAGGTGCTGTCGATAATAAGCACACGTAAATCACACATGCATTCAACACTCGACATTGCGAAGTTAACTAAATCTGATCTACGCAAAAATAGGTTAATTTATGGAGTTTTTAATGTTAATTAAATTTTCGATAACTAGAGGTGGTAATTGCACTACTTTAAAATTACTTTCGTATAACATAAGTTATTAAGAAGATATTTTAGCAAATTCACTATGGGAAGGGCGCGTAAAATGCTGGCAACTAAGCCAGCATTGAAGTATTTAACGTATGTATGAACAAAACTACCTTTGATGCCGGTTTACAGCACATCATGCGCCGTCTCTTCTTCATTGCGCAGCGGCACGATCAATATATCGATATGTACGCTGTTGATCGGTTAGCGTGCAAGACATCAGCTTACTCTAGAAGTCCTGATGGTGGCCGCATAGCAGCAGATCCATATCGTATTTCTTGATAACATCTACTAGCACCTGTACCAGATCGCCACTACTGCTGAGGGTTTCAGTAATTAGGTAGCCAGCATTATGCGATAGTTCGGTCAATGCCTAGTGGGTTTCCTCGGAGATGCGCTGCTGCATATTGCCTAGGTTGACGTCAATCAGGCCGGTGTACAAGTCAGAATAATTAACATCTACATGGATCAGAGAGACTTTAGCGTTATATGGTCGCGCCATAGTTATGGCTTTCTCTACCAAAAATTTGCTTTCTGGGGATAGATCTACCGCAATGAGAATGTGTTGGTAAGCCATGAGCATACTCCTTCCATATTGAATAATGCCAATACAAAGTATAGTGCCAAATACCCCAGCGGCTAGATAGAATACGTTGCGCTGACATTTTGCCTGCCCTAAAGGAGTATACGGGCAAATTTATTTGGGGGTTTGAGGGACAACGGAACGAGAACGTACATTAAGAAGATAACTTATTGAATTACGAAAAAATATCGCTTAATAGTATGAGTCGTCAGAGTATAGAAATGTAAGATGGAATTTAGAGCCTATTCCATTAGGTGTGTGATTCATAGACATCATTGTACTATCACGACTTACCATGAACAAGGAAATTAAGCAGCGGATACAGTGGGTTAAACTTTATGAAACATCTAGTGATGCGGGACTTGTATGCCGTCGCTGCGGCATTTCCTGCCACACATTGCGTAAATGGTGGCGTAGGTATCTAGCACAGGGCAGAACTGGAAAGCCACAGTCGTCGCCCTAAAAACTTTCCATTAAAGAAAAACAGCGCTGGCGAAGTCGCTCTGATTCTGGAGTTACGTTCCCGGCAAAATCTGGGAGTAAGACGTATTCAGAGTGAGTTAAAGAGGCTTAATTCCATCTCTCTGGCGATGGCTACGATCCACAAGGTTCTTTGCCAGAATCAGGTTAAGCCGGTTGTTAAATTTCGGCGTAAAGCTGATTTCATTCGCGACGAATGCCCTGTTGCTGGTGATCGGGTTTAGATGGATACCTATAAAATTAGCCCCGGCTTATATCAGTACACCTCTGTTGATGATTACACTCGCTACAGAGTCCTGAGGCTCTACCCTCGTCGCACGGCTGCAAACACACTGAATTTTATCGATTGTGTTATTGAAGAAATGCCTTTCCCGATACAGTGCTTTTAGACCGACCGGGGAAGAGAGTTTTTGTCGTTAAGGTGCAGGAAAGATTGAAAGAATGCGGGCATCAAGTTTCGTCTAAATAAACCAGCTTCGCCTCATCTTCTTAATGGCAAAGTTGAACGTTCCCAAAAGACAGACAAAGCTGAGTTTTACGCTACCATAGACTTCTCAACTGCTGACCTGGAGAAACTGCTGGCAGAATGGCCGCATTACTATAACTGGGAACGTCCTCATAGCGCTCACAGTGTAAAACACCGATGGAGCGCTACTTAGAACGTGCTGAGCAAACGCCATACTCTGATGCCGTTCACGCAAACTATCAGAGCCCAGTGACTAGCACATACAGGAAAAGAATGACAAGCTTGAACTTGAGCTGAGAAAATTGAAACGATGTCTATGAATCACATACCTCAAGTGGATTAAATGCCGGCAGTCTCTTTGATATAACGGCGTGCTTTCACCGCATATTCAAATGGGTTGGCTAACACCAGATCCTGCTCAGACTCCACCACTATCCAACCTTTGTAACCGCGCTTATCCAGCAGTTTAAATACCGGCAGGAAGTCGTCGATTACCCCATTACCTGGCACGGTGAAGGTGCCTTCCTTCACGCCGCGCCGTCGAGGAAGCTCAGTTTGTTGGCTTTAACCGCTGCCACCACTCCATCACGCACGTCCTTCAAATGCACGTGGTTGATGCGTGGTAGGTATTTTTCCAGGATCGCCATCATCGCTTGCTGGCTACCTCCGGAGTAGTAAGGCGTGGACGGTATCAAACTAGACATTGTCGTTCACCATGCTCATATAGCGGTCAATCTCTGAGTTAGTCTGGATGCCGGTGCCCATATGGTGGTGTAGGCAGACCTGCATCCTCTTGTCAGTGGCAATTTTAGCCAGCTCATTGTAGCCATCGGCTACCAGCTGCCACTCTTCATCGCTGAAATACAGCTTTTCTTCGAATACCCCTTTTGTGGTACCTCGAATACTCTTGCTCTGCTCGGAACAACCAATCACCTTGGCCCCCATTGCATGCAAGAAATTCATGTGGGTAATAAATTCATCGATGGTTTTTTCTTTCAGACCATCAGCGAAAAAGGTACTTAGCCAGGTATTGCAGATCTGAATGCCTCGGATATCCAACATCGGTTTTAGCACTGCAGGATCGCGCGGATATTTGCCGCCCATTTCGCTACCGATGAACTCGGCCAACGCCATTTCACTGATACACTGTTGGAGAGTGTTCTCTATGCCCAGGTCGGGAATGTCATCATTGATCCAGCCAAATTGGTCCGGCCAATCGGGGCGATAGCCTGTTTTACGTTATCTTTATTCATTATTAGCCTCAGTAATCAGATCAGCCTGGCGGTGATTTCCACCGCGGTTTCTATCATCCGGCACCAGTTTTTGACCGCTGCCTCCTAGCGACGATCTTCACCTGGGCCGGAGCAGCGGTACGCCACGATAAATGAGGAAATCTCCATGCCGGTGGCTTTCAGCGTGTTTTTGTATTCTCCCATAACTTCGCGCCAGGCTTTCGGATGTTTGTAGAACGGATTGATCTGTGGGGGCGATGACTGCTTAATATACTGATAGCCGCAGCCAGCCACCTGCCGAACCATTTTGGTGATGCCTAGATCCTTGATGACATCAACATTAAAAGCGATCTTCATGGTGATTTCTCTTGAAACGTGAATACAGTGCTAAACACACTATTTGTTGTAGAACGCCTGGTGCGGCGGCAGGGCCACCAGCATAATCTTACCGCTGAGAGCTGAGAGCTGAGAGCTGAGAGCTGAGAGCTGAGAGCTGAACTTTGATGTCCAACAGAGTGAAACGCTTTGCAGGCTAGCATTAGACAGTGCCTCGATCAGTTGCTGTTCAGTGGTTACACTATATGTTTTACAACCGTAAGCTGCCACCAGCATGGCGAAATTGACCGGCACCAGCTTGCCGTCGAGTAGTTTGCCGCCCTGCAGGTTGCGGAAGCAGAACTCGGTGGTGTAGCTGTCCATGCCGTGTTCCATCTGTAGATTGTTGATGCAACCGTGGTCATGTTGTCGAACAGCACCACGTTAATTTTGCAACTTTCCTGAATCGAGGTGATCAGTTCGGAATGCAGCATCATAAGGACACTGTCGCCGACCATCGCATACACCTCGCGCTGCGGCTCGGCCAGCTTGACCCCCAGCGCGGCATTAACCTCGTAGCGTGTAGCCCATGCAGGAATAGCCGTATTCCACGTGATAGCCGTGTTTGCCGTAGTTTTGCCACACACGTTGTAAATCTCCCGGCAGACTGCCAGCGGCGGCGAAGATCACGCTGTCCTGTGGCAGGTGCTAGTTAAGCACTCCCAGTATCCGGCTTTGGGTTAGCAGCGAGACCGTCTTTTCGATAAATTTGGCAAAGACGCTGTCGCGATCGAGGTGATCGTCAATTTCCGGTACAAAGCCTTCGCCGGTGTATTCCACCGCATAAACGCCATAAACGCGGGCGGTTTCCTACTATTGTGCGCTACGCGCTTCAACAATGGCATTACCCTAGCCGGTGCGATAATCAGATTGTGCCAAAAGTGCGCTCAATGCGGACAGCGCCGCTTCGCGGGCATCAGCCAATACTTGCACGCCGTCGAGCTTGCCGGCGTTAAAGGCGCTGTCGTTAATATTGAGGAAATCGACGCCCTGATTATCGACGTCAGGATTCTGGAACAACTATTTTGACGAGATGGTGAAGTTGGTATAATAGGTGCCTACGCCAATTACCAGATCGGCCTGACGGGCCAGCGTATTCGCCGCAAGGCAACCGGTTTCACCGATGCCGCCCAGGTTGAATTTATGGCTGCTCGCTACTGTGCCTTTACCCGCCTGAGTTTAGGTAAACGGAATATGAAAAAGTTCGGCAAATTCATGCAACGCTAGGCCGGCCTGCGAATATTTCACCCCGCCGCCGCACACCAGCAGTGGGCGACGTTTAGCAGTACAGCGCTAGCGCCAGCGCCTCCGCTGCTGTCGTCGGGCGGCGATCGAGTTAATGCACGTGCTTCTGAAAGAAATAATCTGGGTAGTCATAGGCTTTGCCTTGCACGTCTTGTGGTAAGCACAGCGTTACCGCACTGGTTTCCGCCGGATCTGTCAGTACGCGCATCGCGTTGATGCAGGCGCTCAACAGCTGTTCTGGTCGCACTATGCGATCCTAATATTTGCTCACTGCGCGAAAAGCGTCGTTTGTGCTGATGCTGAGATCGTAGGACTGTTCAATCTGCTGCAACACCGGATCCGGCTGGCGTGAAGCGTATAAACATCGCCAGGCAACAGTAATAAAGGAATGTGGTTGGCAGTGGCAGTCGCGGCGGCGGTGATCATGTTGGCGGCACCGGCGCTGACGGAAGGGGTACAGGCATAGATCTGCTGACGTAACTTCTGCTTGGCGAAGCCGGTCGCTGCGTGTGCGCCATGCCTTGCTCATTATGCCCCTGATGTGCCACCAGCTCACCGCTGTCCTGTTATATATAGTACCTGCCCCAGACCCAGTACGTTGCCGTGGCCGAAAATCGCAAAGATGCCTTTTAATGAATTTGGTTTCTACGCCGTCGACCAACAGATACTAGTTGTCGAGGAACCTGGTGAGTTCCTGCGCCATGGTTAACCGGATCTTGCCTATTTACTCACCCTTTTAGATTATTCTCGTCTGATCTGGCACTATCTGCATGCCAAACTTGAGAAACTGTGTGATACCTGTCGTCTTCAAGCTTGCAGGCCTACTTAAGCCGACAATATGAAACGTGTTGCGATTATAAATAAATATATGTTTCATAAAATATAAGATGAAAATCTCATTTTGAGATAAAGATCGCATAATGATGAAAAACCATTTTCATTTTTCATTCATGCCTTTAGAAATAAATTAGCAATCCCCACACCCACTGATGCTCCAGCCCCTCAACGGCCGAACTTGCCGCAAACCATGGTACTGTCTGCTTATGACACAAGGTAAGATCCTTGCCGTTGACCGGTATTTTCGTATTAGTTAGGACGCGGTTTTCAGTACCTTCAGCTAGCGTATTATCAGTGTTTTATATGCCGTTTTGGTGTTTAAATGCCACCGTCTCACCGATGTACATGTCGGAAGCCTCACCAAAAGGATATGCGTAGTCGTGTGCTCAGCATATAGCAGTTCGCCATCGTGTTCGGTCAAATTATGATCTTCTACGTTAACTTCAAAATCGCCAGCAAAGCCTGGCTGGTAGAAATGGGCTGGCGTTGGATTATGGGTTCAGAAGTGATCCCTAGCGTGCTGTTCCTGATGCTGGTGTTTATCATCCCAGAATCGCCGCGCTGGAGCGTAATGGTCGGTCGTGATGATCAGGTTTTGGCGATGTTGACTAAAGTATCCAATGCTGCCCATGCGCAAAGCGTGCGGCAGGAAATCAAAGACTCGTTGCACCAGAACCAGCAAAAACCGAACTACAGTGACGAGCGGGTGTACTTCATTCTGTTTATCGGCTGTATGATCGCTATGCTACAGCAGGTCACCGGTGTCAACGTGATGATGTACTACGCGCCAATGGTTCTGAAAACCGTCACCGAAAACGCCAAGGAAACACTGTTCCAGACTGTCTGGATCGGTGTGATGCAGTTGGTCGGATCGGTGATCAGTGCCATGCTGATAGATCGCCGCATGGGCCGTATCCCGCTGATGCATTTCGGCACTCTTGGTGCCATCGTTGGGCTGTTAATCACCTCTTATGTACTTTATACCCAGGCCAACGGCTACTTTGCCCTGTTCAGCATGCTGTTCTTTATAGTATTTTACGCGTTGTTATGGGGAGTGGGCAACTGGGTACTGGTGTCATAAATCTTCCCTAACTGCATGCGTGCGCAGGGCATGAGCATCGCAGTCGGCCGCATGTAGCTGGCCAACTTTGTCGTTTCGCAAACCTTCCCGATGATCAACAACAACTCCTATCTGTTCTCTAACTTCCATGGTGCCTTCCCAATGTGGGTATTTGCCGTCTGCTGCCTGTTCAGCTACTGGTTTATCAGTCGCTCTATTCCTAAAACTAAAAGCATCTAGCTGGAAAAAATGGAAGATATAGTGATGGCCAAACGCTATCGCCAGCCGCAACCCGAAACACAACGAACGCCGCTGTAAGTCGGCCACTCTCAGGTTCTCTCACATTATTTAGGAGTGGGGCATCTGGCCATTGCGCCAGGCCGCTTTTGCATTAACTTTTCAGCCTGGTAAACAAGTACAGGCTCAGTAAAGTTAAGCTACGCAACGATATGCCGAGCGGCAAGGTGACAGATAACCTAAGCAACGATCAATTAAATGCTGTGGCGGCCAAATACAGCATCGAAATCATCACTATTAACGCCCTCGGCAGGTTTAACCTGCTGGACGACTAGGCTGAGTTACTGAAAAACGCTGAGGCGCTATTATCGCAAGCTTAGGCGATCCATAGCCAGACGCTAATGCAGCGCGGGCGACTAGCACGGTAAGGAGGAGTAGAAAACCGACACGCTGGCGACCCTAAAGCTGATGGCACCTCTGTTGAAGCAATACGGAGTGCATGGCTACGTCGAATCGCTGAGGTTCGGTATCAGTTCACTACGTTTATCGTTGCTGACGTAGTTTCTGATTCGCGATTCAGGCGCACCGTACAAAATCGTGCTGGATACTTTCCACCATTATTTAAGTGATACGGTGCAGCCTGAATTTGATTGAATTTGATACGCAGATTCAGATCGATGGTATTGGCATGGTGCGCCTTTCCAGGGTGGAAGATGTGCTGATCAAAAGCGTGCTAAGCGAAGAAGAGCGCATCATGCTAAGTGACCTGGATCGGCTGGAGAGCATAAAGCAGATGCAGAATTTGGAGCGCCTGTGATACACCGCCATTTACGCCTTCGAACTATTCTCTTCGCAGTTGGAGGATAGTTAGGCAGAAGCGGATATCGTACGTGAAATTCGCCAAAGTATCGTCCTGCTGCAAGGGTGATGAATACAGCTAGTGCTAAAGTAGGAGGAGGCAAATATGTTCGATTACAATGTGCCTAAATTAGTGTCCAGTTTTAGTTGACCGTTACAATGTGGTGTTTGCCTACCAGCCTGCCAGGGGTATCGCCGGGAGCGATACCGGGTAATTTGAAGCACTTTTATGGCGAGGCTAGTATTACCTTAGCCGCTAAAATGCCGATCATCTTAAGAACATATCCCATTAGGCTATTTTAGCCCTGGGTAGCGCGGACAATCCCCACCTACTCTCTGTACACGCCGATTATTACGCGCTGTCGGTATTCAAACTGGCTGTAACAATGGATTCCTACCTGGGATAGGCCCTAAGGTAACCGGCCCTCCTGCCTGGCCGTCTATTTTGGGCGATTAATCGTTTAAACAAACTTCAGGACGATCCAGTACAAGCAGCCGGAAAGCAGCATTGAGATTGGCAGAGTCAGTAACCAAGCTAGCAGGATGTTCTTCACGGTTTTGCTTTGCACACCGCCGCCGTCCACGATCATCGTGCCAGCAACCGCCGAAGACAACACATGAGTGGTAGATACCGGCATGCCGGTATAGCTAGCTATGCCGATTGATAAAGCAGCGGTGATCTGGGCCGACACGCCCTGGGCGTAGGTCATGCCTTTCTTACCAATCTTCTCGCCGATGGTGGTGGCAACACGTTTCCAACCGACCATGGTGCCGAGTGACAGCGCCAGAGCCACCACGACGATGATCCACATCGGAGCATATTCGATGGTCTCTAGCAGATCCTGACGTAAGCTCTTCAGGAGGCGTTGGTCAGCCTCAGAAGTTTCCGGCCTCTTGGCGACATTGTTCGCCGTATCGGTGATGCACATCAGCAGGCGACGCAGTTGGCTGCGTTGCTCTACCGTAAGTTGGCTGTAGCGCTGCAAATTGTGCAGTTGCCCCAGAGTCTGCTCAATCGTCGCCATAGCACGGGAGATATTGCAGTGGAACTCAAGGGGTTGGTTTAACACGGCGTCTTCATCCCGGCTTGGCACACTCGGCGTCAAGGACACCTCCTTTGGCAGCGTATCGCCGTGCTGCTGGTAATACAGCCGTAGGTGGTAGACCGCATCACGCGTACGGGTGATGTCATAACCGGTGGCATTCATATTGACGACGAAACCTGCCGGCGCAATACCGATCAGCACTAGCATGAGCAAACCGATACCTTTCTGGCCATCGTTGGCACCGTGCGAGAAGCTGACGCCAATAGCTGATAGGATCAGTGCGATACGAGTCCAGAACGGCGGTTTGCGTTTGCCATCGACCTTTTTACGTTCCGCAGGGGTCATGTGGATACGCTGGTGTTTTTTAGTGGCACACCAATAGCGGCGCAAGGCGAACACTATCAGCCCGGCGGCCAGCATGCTGACTAACGGCGAGATGAGCAATGACAGGAAAATGCCAATCATTTTCGGAACGTTCAATGCATCCACTATCGATATATGGGTCATCAGGGCATTGGTTAAACCGACACCGATGATTGCGCCAATCAGCGTATGGGAACTGGAGGCCGGCAGACCGAAATACCAGGTACTGAGGTTCCAGATAATCGCCGCCAACAGCATGGAGAAAACCATGGCTAATCCGTGTGCTGAACTGACGTTCAACAACAGGTCGATAGGCAGCAAATGGACAATGGCGTAGGCAACACTCAAACCACCGAGCATCACGCCAAGAAAGTTGAAGAAACCCGCCATAATGACCGCAAGTTGCGAACGCATGGCACGAGTATAGATGACTGTAGAAACTGCATTGGCCGTGTCATGAAAGCCATTGATGGCTTCATAAAACAACACGAACAACAATGCGAGAATCAACATTAGGCTAGTATCAAAATCTAACCCAGTAAACAAAAGCAGCATAAGTGTTAAGCCAGTTTGTGGACATGAACGCCGCGCGTTATCAGTGACAACCGGGCCAGGGGAAAAGGAAAATATAGCATTTTTATTTATAGATGTTAGGTTTATGTTATCAACATGAAAAAATAAAGAATATTAGTGTAGGATGAGCATCTACTAGCTAGCTAGGGTAATATTTCTAACTATGGCGCTAATAGCATTAGATTTTTACAATCTGCGGTTATCGTTAATGTTGAGGTTAGGTTGGCGAAACGGCATAATGGGGGGATTTTTGGCCGCGATGGTGGGTTTTATTTAGAGAGGCGCAGGTGGAACAGTTTGAGGTCGTAGTGACAGGGAGCAGGTGCCGCAGGCATGTTTTGTGCCGCACAGGAAGGGCAACTTGGTTGCCGGGTGCTGCTGCTTGATAACGGTAAAAACCGGGGCGCAAGATCCTAATGTCCGGCGGCTGACGTTGTAACTTTACCAATAAATACGCTGAACCGGCTGCTTATCTGTCGATATAATAACCCGCATTTCTGCAAATCAGCGCTGGCACGTTACACCCAGTGGGATTTCATTAATCTGATCAACCTCTATGGTATCGCCTATCACGAAAAAACACTGGGTCAGTTGTTTTGCGATTGATTGGCACAGCAGGTCGTCGATCTGCTAGTTAACTAGTGCGCACTACTGTGCCAGGTGACGATACGTCTACGCAGCGTAGTGCTAGGGGTAGAAAAAACCGAGAACGGATTTGAACTGGCGCTGAATAGCGAAAAAGTTGGTTCTCGCTCACTTGTTGTGGCCAACGGTGGTCTGTCGATGCCAGGGCTGTGTGCGTCGCTATTCGGTTACAAGTTGGCGGCGCATTTTAACCTGGAAGTACTACCTATGCGTGCCGCTCTGGTACCGCTTACGTTGCATAAACCACTGCTCGAATGCTTACAGATGCTATCTGGCGTCTCCGTTCTGGCGGTGATCAGCGCCGAAAATGGCGTCATTTTCCGCGAAATACTGCTATTCACCCACTGTAGTCTGTCCGGCCCGGTAGTGTTCCGGCGGTGTTGCAGTTTTCCAGTTACTGGCAACCTAGTGAATATGTGAGCATTGACTTACTTCTTGAATTAGATTTAGCGAGCTTTCTTGATGAGCAACGCCAAGATCGGTGAAATAGTGGACGTAACAGGATAGCTAGGCGGCTATAATTTTCAGTGGGCTTGGAGTTCTGTATGGGCTTGTACACAGGAGGTAGCGGCGCAGAGAAAATAGTGCAAGACCTGTTCCCTTATCACAGGGTTGCCCCAATGTCTTCAAGTGCTGCACGCTGCTGTTCCCCAAGTCTATTCTCTGCTACCGCTGCCTCGTTTTCTACCAGCACAGTATCTGCAAACCTACCAACTAATCATAGATATAAAAGGCGGTATTTTTCGTCGGCGTGAGGGCCAGTTTGGCCAGCCGCTGCTGGTTACCCCAATCTACCGCTTGCTGCGGTGGTAGGGTAAAATCGGTTGGCCGTGATTGATACTGCTGAGAGGACGCAACTCCGCCTCGCGCTGTTGGAAGCCCAGCCAGGCGATGAAATCACCCAATATCGCCAGTGCCTGGCTGACCTGCCGCTCTTCACCCTGTTCTGGCAATACCCCAGCTTCCAAGGCGCGTTCCAATGCTGCGTCAATCCCCAGATGGCAGACGGCAGACGGAGTTAATCAATGCATTGACCAGAATCTCCAACTGCGGTTTACCAACATTTAACAGTGCCCAATTGGACATTATCCGGCAGGCTGCGAAGATGGTTGACCCAATCTGCGAACACCCGTTCAGCAAACGGAGAAATGGCAGGCGCTGTTGGCGTCACTGCGACGACCTCTGCCTCGCCAAACAGATCGATCTCAATGTCCAGCGGCGGAGTGACGGTAACTGGTGTGGGTTAGCTATGCGTTTGCTGCACAAACAGTTGGCGTAGCGTATCGCGCGGCGGCAGCGCAGCCATTCCAGCAACTTGCCATGTACACTGGCTTGCGCCTGCAAAGCGCGCAGCAGTTGCTGGCTGCGCTGTTGCGCTAACAGTAGTTCCGCGCTGGTGAGCCAGTTGCCAAGCAAGCTTTCGGTAAGTTCGCGTTGCAGCTCCTGTTGTATTTCAAGGATAGGTGCTTGTTTCAATGCTGGGCGCATCTGATTAGCCAGATACGCGGTCATGCGTTGGCAGTCACGCGGATCCATCGCCAGCAGCGTTGCCCAAATGTCGCCTGCTTCACCAGCATAGCGTTGAACGGCATCATCCGGGGCGTGGTTTGCCTTTATGGCGCACGTCGAACAGTGTGATCGCCCAGATTAAGCTAGGTTTACGGCGGCGGCGCTCAGTTGCATTTTACCCCTGGGTTTGTTTGACCTAATAGGCGAGCACATGGCCTGTCCGACTGGCATCCTGCGGTGAGCCAGCAGCATCGGCGATCAGTAGCAAATGGGTATGCAGGCCATCGGCACAGTGTATCAAGAGGTCGGCACGTTTCGCCTGTAACATACGCAGTGTCAGATCACTGCCCTGGCAGTAGATGCTAGCTGGGATATCGAGCTGTTCACTATCGGTGGTTATTTTGCCCCTAGTGGCAGTATGGTGGTCACCTCGGCGGCTAACCATGCCAGGTCGGCCAGCGGGATGTCCACAGTGCTGCCGTTCTCCACCAACACGGGCAGCGTTACCTCGGTTGGTAGGGTAAGGAGGGTGCTGCGGGTATGTAGAATGCCGGTGTCCGGTTCCAATATGTTGCTAGGGGTATATACGACGTGCCCACTGCCCCCTAGCGTGTGCAAGGTATGAGCCAACTGGCGGTAGTGGGCTGTTAGCGCCGGTTCCTCCCCCCACAGTGGTGCGGATAGAAGTGCCCGATCATCAATGCTCTCTCAAATAGGGTGGCCAGTGCGATGGCTTACGGACAGAAGTATCGATCCAGTGCCTGTTGCCATATTTGCCTCCATAGCGACGAAAGCCGTCCCACAGCGCCAAAATAGTGTTGCTGTCCATACCGCTGATCGCGCTAAGTTGATAGTGGCGCTCTAGCCCATGCAGGTGAGCGGTTATCGCGCACGTGTTCTACTAGTACGGGCAGAAACCCTCAATGAAAGCAGCGCCGACCGCCATGGCAATCAATTGTGCTTCATCAAGCAAAATAGATGGCGACTAGATAAGCGGGTGAGTTTTCGACGTCTGATGAACAATAACGTACCGTCAGGGCGGCATCTCCGGTTAACAGCTTGGCACCAAGTGCCAACGCTTGGAACAGGTTAATTTTGGCGGTGGTATTATGGCCATAGAGACCGATGGCCACAGACTGATGCGTTGCGTTGTCCAACTGAGTTGCTTGGTTGTAGCAGCAGCGCAGACGAATAATCATCCTGTCTGCTTCCCGGTTTAGGCGTGTGGACTGTTGCCGCACGTCGGCTACCCAGTGAATCGCTTGAAGAATGCTATTGCTGAGGCGGTTTATTGGATCAGGGGTGATAGATTTCATCGTTGATAAATGCTCTCGCTGTCTATCCAATAATGGGTTGCGCCAGAGTCGCTGGCAGCTAGAGTATTAAGTTTCTGTTGTAGTTTATGTATGGATATTGGGCTGTCATCGGCCAGCAGGGCTTGGGCGATTTTGACGCCTTCTGCGCCTTGCTCGTCGCTGTTGGTAATGGTTAACTTCAGGGTAATTACCGTATCGCCAGCCAGTTTACGTGCTAACTGGGGATCGGTGATAGTGAGCATATAGAGAGTGGCGATGCTGGCTAGCGCTCATTATCCAACTAGCGGAACCATAAACGCAGGGGGCCACACTGTTGGAAATAACTAGTAGGATCCAGTGCAAAGTCAGCGTGATCCAGATCGATATCGCGATAGTAGACGTTATCATCTGCCAGCATGTTATTGCCGTCCAGCATGCCTAGATGGCGAATAGTGGAGTGAGGTAGCAAATCCCCGACATTAAAATAGAAACTTGCCAGGCGTAGATCGATGGCTAGTAGGCACAGCATGGCACCTACAGCAGCGGTGAATTTGGGGTTTTCGATACATCCGCGTCTATTAAATGGATACCAACTGCGGGTGTAGTAGCACTCAAGTTGCAAGATACGGCTGGCGGGTAGCAGCTGCAACTGGCGCAATAGCGCTTGAACGCCTGGAAATCGCGCCGGACGGCTAGTGAGTAGCAGCACATACACAGGTGTATGGCGCCACAACTTCTGAGAGCAGACGCAGGCAATAGACGATGCTGAGTTGTTCGGGTAGGAAAGCGGTGTGCAAGGTGCTTAGACGGATGACTAGCGGGGTCTGCAAAATGTCGAAGGTGGTGGAACCCGCAGCGTGCTGAACTTCACCGTTGATAAATGCCAAAACCTGTGGGGTGGGTGTCTGTGGTAACAGTTTGCCTAGATTGGCGGCAATCTCCGCCTGTGCGTCTAACGGGTCGTAGTTCTCATATGCTGCGAGCAAAGCATGCCCGATGGGCATAAAATTGCAATGTGGCCTGCTGGCGCAACGTTGAAAATACGTCCATGCGGGGCCTGTATTGCCAAAGAGTTTATCCGTCACGACCGTCGGTGCAGCGACGCCAGCGTCTTCGATTGCCTGCTGTATTGCGGGCAAGATAAACAGTTGAATGACATCCAGCAGAATATAATCGCTAGCGACTTTAAACCCTTCGCGGAATAATAGGCGCGGATTGATCTTGATGTTATTGCCTACGCAATCATCCAGCACATATTGGGTGATGGCCAGGTCTATGGTGCTGCCACCGGGGTCGATGGAGGCGATGCGCAGGGATTTTCCCGCCGCTTCTCCCAGCGTCAGTAGCCGATCCGACCTGGCCATAGCGGCAAAAAGGCATCAGTGCGGCCGGCGAAATTCACCTGTGTTTCGTTATACAGATAAACCATTTGGCTACAGCTAGCATCGTCATATTCCATTTCCATATGCACGTGTGGAACGGGAACACGGGTTTGCTCGCCATCGAACGGCGTATCCAGCGGGTGCCAACCCATGGCTTTCCATACCAGGCTAATGGCCTCCTGCATACGGCAGCGGAAAATTTTACGCTCCGGCTTTGGCATCGCCGAAGGCAACGTCAGGATGATAGTGCGCATATGGCGTGGGCGGTAGCTTTCGGCATTTTCGTTCGTTGGGCGACGCTGTTGATCTGCATCAGCGCCTGTGCCAGCAACTCGGTCAGCATTAGGATCATTACCGCACCTCACGCTGAAGGCGGTGCTGTCTCATACCGCGTCTTACCACGTCTTAATCGCTTTGTCGTCCAGCCAGAAAGTCATGGAGCCGCGGGTTGATAAGCGCTTTGTTATAAGTGTGCCAGTGGGTGATTCTGAACTTCTGTTTAGCCGCGGGACTGCCTAAGTTGTCAGAGAATGCGTGATCTGCCCCTTCAATTCAGTAAAAGTTCAATTTATTCAATAAAGCCACTATATGGCTGAAAGCACCTGTAAGCTATTGATGAATTTTATACATATAAAAAGAAAATTATGTTCTGACGTCAAGCATTAGCGGTTCTCAACTCGCTTCTATAGGGTTGAGAGCTTAAGCAAAGCGGTGGTTAACACCATGAGATTTATGCCCTATGCGTAGCTGACATGCTGCCACTTGAACAGGGATGCTCAGGTAACCACTCAGGAGGGATGCCATGGCTAAGGCACCAAGCACATATGAAAAAAGCCACTGCCACAGGAATAATAGCCGAAAATGCGTGAGCTGGCGGATAAATGCGATGAGAATATTTATACCACCTGCACTCTGCTGCTGGCATTGTAAAAAGAGGGGGAAATCCGTTGCTCCCCTTGCAGTATTAATAATTCTCTACGTTGGTATATTTGCACCGAGTGCACATCTGCCAAAAAATAGTAACATGGCGTTCTTGCTTTTTATTCAGTCCCTTTTCTTCGTAGAAAATGATTAAAAATATTTATCACTCTGGTAGAATCACTGATCCTGCCAGAGAGGTGATGTTGTTATCACTAGTGACCAGATATTACTAGTATTTTTTATGGTTATATACTCAATGTTTACTGCACACTGATGTATGTAAGCAGTGTTTTATGAAAAACAGCAAAGAAACACTCAGATTAGATGATATTCATTATCAAATAGATAGACAGGTGAGCCTCGATTCAGTCTCTTTTTGCATTAGCAAAGGGGAGTTCAAATTGATTACCGGCCCTTCTGGTTGTAGAAAAAGTACCCTGCTCAAAATCGCCTCCTCACTGATTGATCCCACCAGAGGAAGTATTACTTTTGATGGCAAAGCTATTACCGCAATGCCGCCGGAAGAGTACCGTAAACGGGTGTCTTACTGTTTTCAGACCCCGGTACTGTTTGGCAATACGGTCTATGACAATATCGCACTGACTTACCTGATCTGCAAGCAGCCGGACGAACAGAAAATATTGGTGGTTAACGCCATGCTGATCAGCTAACAGGAAAAGCTAGCGCTGGAAAAGGACATTATCTGGAGTATCTGCCGGGCGGTAGTATAACTGATTATTATCGGCTATGTATTGAAATATATTTTCGATCTGAACAACGCATTACTGACTGTGCTGATGGTACTGTTTATCTGCTTTAAAGCGGCCTATAACGCCAAAAAGCGCAATAAATACATCGAACATACGTTTGTCACCTCATTTATTGCCATCACTACCGGAGCGGTGTTAACGTTAGTCGTGTTGGTATTGACTCACTCGATTAAGCTTACGCCGATGCAGGTGATCCCGATCTTCGGCATGGATGATAGCCGGTAATGCCATGGTGGCGGTAGGCTTGTGCTATAGTAACCTTGGGCAGCGTTTTAAAGGCGATCAACAGCAGATCCAAGAAATCCTCAGCTTGGGCGCTTCACCTAAGTTCGCTTCGACGGTGCTGATCCGTGATAGCATCCGTGCTTCACTGATTCCTACGATCGACTCGGCGAAAACCATTAGGCTAGTGAGTTTTCCGGGAATAATGTATGGCTTGATCTTTGCTGGCATCGATCCGGTAATGGCGATTAAGTATCAGATTATGGTGACATTTATGCTGCTCTCTACCGCCAGACCGTCGAGCATTATCGCTTGCTATCTGGCCCACCGTAAGTTTTACAACACCTGCCATCAATTGATGGTCAACATGCCAAAATAGTGCAAAAACGCTCGCTTCAGAGGCTGTTTTTCCGTCTATCGCCCTTGCAGCAGGGCGATGTTCCGGCAGATTTCGCCTTTGATATCTGCCTTTGTGCCACTTTCCGTTTTAATAAAAAAGCTTAAGGGCGTAACGGCCGGTATGTCGGTGGTGATGTGTGCTGTTGCTATTGATAAGTAAGTTTAAATGATGCATTACTGTTGGCACTGACCGCTGCGTTATCGACGCTGCAAGCCAATGTTGTTACGTTGAAGTTGTTGATAACAATATCAGGTTCTGGGTAGAACCACCGAGATCCATGATTATTACGCAAAATAAAAGGGGCAACTTTAAATGAATTTACCTGGCCAGAATCGGTGGCGGTGGTGGGTGACGTCTTGTAAAAAGTAATCATCACCTGCCCGTTGAGAAGCTAATGCTAATGAGCGAATTGACCTTTCGCTGAGCAAAGCATGAAATGATTATGATCACCACCGCTATCGGTATCCACCCAACCACTTTTACCTGAGCAATTATTGCCCGATATTCCGCCAATGCTGTAGCTAATGCCATCAATATTAGTGCAGTGCTATACACCCGGCGGCCGTTGATGGATGTGACGTAAGTTCCAGGACATTTGGCTCACCAAATTCCTGGGAATTTAGCGGAGGAGGAGGTGTTGTCCTAGTTAAAGGTTGAACCACTGCTAAAAGTCGGTTGGCTTCCGATCTGTGAACCGACTGGAGGTACGTTGAATAATGACGTCCGGCGGGTTGACCTTTGTCGTTCTGGTAACGGTAATTCTGGTAGGATTGTGCATCGTTGCTCAACAGCAGTGCGACCAAGGTTTTTTAATGGCAGCAAGGTCTGTATGACATATCATAGTAGCCCTGCCGCATAGAGTCGCGCTGATAAGTGAAAATTTCTATCCTCATTGCTCAACGATTAGATAACCACTTAATTTATCCGTGCACTGAGATATATTGATGTTATTTAGTTTTGTTCAAAAAAACGCTTTACAATCGGTAATGATTATTATTACTAGGCGTTCTGGAGATGGCATTAACCTATGATGCCTCCTCCGAGGAAGTATGACATTGTTTACATTGCTTCCAGTGTTTATTTAGCCAGCTCAGGTGCTGGCTTTTTTTGTCTGCTTTCCACTCGCCCCTCACGTAATAAATCTGTTACTGATTCCTCCGGCCATCTCATGCTTTGAACAGAGGCAATAAGTTTTCTTACTTTTGTTGCCAGAACCAGATTGTAGGAAACATTGCGGAGAGTTGAGTATGATCTACGAGCGCGGTTTTCGGTACTATGAATGATTTTATCCGCTAATTTGATCCTGGTGGTTGCTCTATTATTGCTAATGATGATATCAATGATATTGTAGAAAATCGAGTGTGAAAACCAATAAAAATAAGATAACTTAATGTTATTAATAGATAAAATAGAATGCTAGACTTTTTCCTCAATACCCCTGCTGCATACCTTATAACATCGGGGGAAAAGCCTAAAAATACAATGGCTTTACGCTTTACCGACTATTGTAAATGGAGTCTATGCTAAAAAGGTGGGAAAAAATTATGCCATTAGTGATTGTTGCAGGCGGTGTAGCGCTACTATTGTTGCTGATGATTCGTTTTAAATTGAACGGATTTATCTCTTTGGTTCTAGTTGCTCTGGTGGTAGGGATTGCGTAAAGTATGCCAGGGGATAAAGTAATCGGTTCCATTAAGGCTAGCGTTGGCGCCACTTTGAGTGGCGTGGCGTTGATCATGGGATTTGGTGCCATGCTTGGTAAGCTGTTGGCAGATTGTGGTGGTGCTCAACGCATCGCTACCACGTTGATCGACATATTCGGTAAAAAATACCTCCAGTGGGCAGTGATGTTGACCGGCTTTACAGTTGGCTTCGCGCTGTTTTATGAGGTTGGTTTCTTGTTGCTGCTGCCATTGGTGTTCAACATCGCCGCCTCCGCGCGCATTCCGTTACTGTATATCAGCGTACCGATGGTGGCCGCGCTGTCGGTGACCCATGATTTCCTGCCCTCCTCACCATGGCCTAATGGCGAATCGCCTCCCTCTTTCATGCCGATATGGGTAAAACCCTGTTATACGGCACGCTACTGGCTATCACAACGATGATTCTGACTAGCCCAGTCTATACGCCCATTTTCTTAAAGGCATTGATAAGTAGGTGCTGGAATAGCTGTATAATCCGAAAACGTTTACCGAAGAAGAAATGCCAGATTTTACTGTTAGCATTACTACCTCTCTGGTGCCAGTGATCCTAATGGCGCTGCAGGCGCCAGCCGAAATGGCGTTGCCTCAGGAGCATCGCTTGCTGCATCTCGCTGAATTCTTCGGCGACCGGTGATGGCAACACTAATTGCAGTGCTGATTGCGATTTTCACCTTTGGCCTAAACCTTGGCCGTACTATGGATGAAGTGATGGGTACTGTCAGCAACTCAATTAAAATCATCGCAATGATGATGTTAATCACTGGTGGTGGCAGTACGTTCAAGCAGCTGCTGGTTGATAGCGGCGTAGAATAATATATCGCCAGCCAGATGGCAGGCAGCAACATCTCACCAATCCTGATGACCTGGTCGATCGCTGCCGCGTTGCGCCTAGCGCTGAGTCATGCCTCTGTTGCAGCTATCGCTGCTGGTGGCATCGTAGCGCCACTGATCGCTACTACCGGCGTCAGCCCGGAACTGATGGTCATTGTGGTGGGTGCTGGCAACGTAGTTTTCTCTAACGTCAACGATCCGGGCTTCTGGTTGTTTAAGAAGTACTCCAACCTGAGCATCATGGAAACCATCAAATCTTGGTCGGTGCTGGAAACCATCATCTAGGTGTGTGGCCTGGTCGGTTTGCTTGCTGTTGTCGACAATCATATAAGTGTTACCGCTCTGGCTCCGGTTTTTTTACGGCATTCTCAGTTGGGGCGGGTGATGATGTTGACGGCGTAAACTGCTGTGAAGATGCGCATCAGATCCCATAAGAGCATGAGATAATGAGTTACCCGCAAAACCACGTATTTATCTTGATGGGGGTTTCAGGTAGCGGCAAATCCGCCGTGGCTCGTGCCGTTGCCCATGACATCAATGCCGCCATGCTGGATGGCGATTACCTACACCCACTGGATAACATCAATAAAATGGCTGCCGGGTATGCACTAGACAATAACGATCGTACCACGTGGCTGGTGGCGTTAAATGACGCTATATTCGCCATGCAACGCACCAATAGGGTATCGCTGTTGGTGTGCTCAGCTCTGAAAAAGCGCTATAGTGACCGTCTGCGTGAGGACAACAGCAACGTGCATTTTATCTACCTGAAAGGGGGATAAGGCGGTAATTGAAGTACGTCTAAAGCAGCGCAAGGGGCATTTCTTCAAACCGCAGATGTTAGTTTCCCAGTTTGCCACGTTGGAAAAGAACCAGATGCGTAGGAGCAGGATGTGCAGGCGATCGATATCAACCAGCCGCTGCCGCTGGACAATATGTTTGCTGATATTATCACTTATGTTCATGGCGTGGCATCCCGTTAACCACGTATCTATTACTGGTACTTCAGGTACCAGTATTCCCGCTATAGTTTCATGTAAGCCCGCACGCCGTCTAGGAACATCTGGATGGACAGCATCACCAGAATTAAACCCATCAATCTTTCCAACGCACTGACACCTTTACTACCCAACAGGCGCAGGAACAGATTAGACATCAGTAGGATAGCCGCAGAAATCCCCCATGCAATCAACAGTGCTATCACCAGATGAGGCAGCAAGTTTGGGTACTGGTGCGACAGCAGTATCAGTGTTGCCAGAATCGACGGCCCAGCTACCAGCGGGATCGCCAGCGGCACTAAAAAGGGTTCCTCACCAGCGGAAAACCCAGAGATGTTACCTTCCTGCGAGGGGAAAATCATCTTGATAGTGATCAGAAACAAAATGATCCCGCCGGAAATGGAAACGGTCTCGGTGCGTAGGTTGAGGAACGCCAGGATCTTCTCACCAACAAACAGGAAGATCAGCATTAACAGCAGGGCGATCAACAATTCGCGGATTAATACCACTCGCCGGCGACGCGGCTCCAGGTGCTTAAGTACCGACATAAAAATCGGCAGGTTTCCCAGTGGATCCATGATTAAAAACAGCAACGCCGTAGCTGAAATCATCTCTGTCATTATTACCTCAAAATAGAGAAAACGTGCCGCTCTCTCCGTGCGTATGGTGACTTATAAGCAGGATTGCTGAAAAATGCCTCGCTATCGAATAAATTCACTTTGCGCCTGCACTAACATTTTGTAAGGTGAAGAGATATTACACATAACTCAACCTAATAGCCCTTTCCAAGGCAGGACACAGTCATTATGAAAAATGTTGGTTTCATCGGCTGGCGCGGAATGGTCGGCTCAGTTCTCATGCACCGTATGATGGAAGAGCACGATTTTGATGCCATTCGCCCAGTCTTTTTCTCCACTTCACAGCCCGGTTCTGCTGCGCTAGCATTCGGTGGCCAGTGGGGCAGGTTACAGGATGCCTATAATGTTGATGCACTTAGCACGCTCGACATCATTATTACCTGCCAAGGCGGAGAGTATACCAACGAAGTTTATCCTAAGCTGCGTAAAAGCGGTTGGCAGGGTTACTGGATTGACGCCGCCTCTTCACTGCGCATGCGGGATGATGCCATCATTATCTTGGATCCTGTCAACTACGCGGTGATCCAACAGGGGCTAGATAAAGGCATCAAGACCTTTGTTGGCGGCAACTGTACCGTCAGCCTGATGCTGATGTCGCTCGGTGGCCTGTTCGCCAACGGCTGGGTGGAGTGGGCATCAGTCGCCACCTATCAGGCGGCTTCTGGCGGTGGGGCGCGCCATATGCGTGAACTACTGACCCAAATGGGCCTGCTGCACGCTGAGGTCGCGCAAGAGTTACATAACCCTGCCTCGGCGATTTTGGATATCGAACGTAAGGTAACCACAGCCACCCGCAGGGGCAAGTTGCCAACCGATAACTTCGGTGTACCACTGGCTGGCAGTTTGATCCCATGGATCGACAAGCCGCTTGATAACGGACAGAGTCGTGAAGAGTGGAAAGGCCAGGCGGAGATCAACAAAATTTTGAACACCTCCAGTGTGATCCCTATAGATGGTCTGTGCGTACGCGTTGTTGCACTGCGCTGCCACAGCCAGGCGTTCACCCTGAAGCTAAAAAAAGACATCTCGTTGCCAGAAATCGAACAAACGCTGGCAATGCATAACGACTGGGTGCGGGTGATCCCGAATGACCGCGAACTGACCCTGCGTGAACTGACACCAGCAGCGGTGACCGGCACATTGAATACGCCGGTCGGGCGGTTGCGCAAGCTGAATATGGGGCCGCATTACCTGTCTGCATTTACCGTGGGTGACCAACTGCTTTGGGGCGCGGCCGAACCGCTGCGCCGTATGTTGAATATCCTGTTGTGAGGTGGCTATCCCCTGTTTTATAGTGGTGCGTTTAGTCTCAATCTCTGGCGACTTTGAAAGCCACATTACAGTGCGGCGAAGGTAAATACGCGGGGGAAACTATACGCACCTTTACGGGGGACAAATTGGAGATCAGAAATTATAGTACAAAAAACAGGCTTAATTCTTATCTCTATTGGTCCTATACAGCCTGGTACTTGGAACCCATACAAGTAGGTTGTTTTATTTGCCATTTTGCACCTGGGCAGTGCTCATCCTCCTCACGTACGCCATGTACACTCGGGTTGTTGTGTGCTGTCGGTGTCCAAACTGGTTATAACAATATATGCCTTCTGGGTTAGGTTCTTAGTAAACCAGAGATAGCCTTTTTGTGTATCTCGCCAGCCAGGTTTTCACCCGCGCCTGTTGCGCTGCGTCTAGCCACAGGCCCAGTTTAGTGCGTCGCCAGATGGCGCCGTCTAGTTCCACTACCCATTCTTTCTCGATCAGGTAGGGTAGCTCGGCTTGGTACATGCCGTGGCCGAAATCTTCACCTAGATCACCTAGGCTGTTGGCAGCGGCCAGGATTAATTCGCTGTGGCTACCGTAGGTGTGAGCATAGCGGCTCGCCATGGATCCCGGTAGCCAGTCGCATTCACGGCATAGTTTGGCGGAGTAGATGTCGCGAACGCCAACGATGTCGCCGCCAGGCAGCGTAATATTTTTGGTCCACGCAGGGCCGCAGCCCGGGTAGTAGCGTGCCAGCTTTTCCATCACATGCTCAGCCATCTTGCGGTAGGTGGTCAGTTTGCCGCCGAATACCGATAGCAACGGTGCTTTGCCCTGCTCATCCTGTATGTCTAGCGTGTAGTCGCGAGTGACTGCTTGCGGAGAATCAGACTCGTCATCGCACAGCGGACGGACGCCGGAGTAGCTCCAGACGATGTCGTTGCGGCTCAACGGTTTCTTGAAGTAGTGGTTATACACGTTTAGCTAGTGGTTAATTTTATTCTCATCAATCTTCACCCCTTGCAGATCACCATGGTATTCCATATTAGTGGTGCCGATGATAGAGAACTCATCGTTCCATGGTATCACGAAGACGATGCGCGGGTCTTCGTTCTGCAAAATGTAGGACTGTGGCTGACAGTGCACGAGTGGCACCATGATATGGCTACCTTTGCTCAGGCGGATGCGGTAAGATGATTTCAGCTTAAGGCTGTCGTCAAATAAGTGTTTCACCCAGGGGCTAGTGGCATTTACTAGGCCCTGAGCGCGCCAGGTAAGAGTTTTGCGACTATTAATGTCGAGCACTCCCATCCCCACAAGCCGTTTTCACGCTATGCGCGGGCCCACTTTGGTGCGGTGCGTACTTCGTTGCCGTGCTTTTCCACTTCTTGCGCATTTAGCACCACCAGGCGTGCATCGTCAACCCAGCATTCAGAATATTTGAAACTGTTCTTTAGCTCAGGCTTCAGAACTGATTCTGCTCTAAAGAGTAAGATTTTGCTGCCTGCTAGACTGGTGTATTTGCCCAGATGATCGTACAGGAATAGGCCGAGGCGGATCATCCAGGCCGGACGTAGCTGCGGCTGGTATGGCAAACGGAAACGCATCGGGAATGTAATATGCGGTGCTAGTTTCAGCAGCACTTCACGTTCGGCAAGCGCTTCACTCACTAAAAGAAATTCGTAGAGTTCCAGATAGCGCAGGCCACCGTGGATCAGCTTAGAACTGGCGGAAGAGGTCGCACAGGCCAAATCTTACGCCTCTAGTAGAGCAGTACCGATAGCCCATGCTCGGCAGCTTCCGCCGCGATGCCGATACCGTTAATGCCGACACTGATCACTATCTCAGATCCTTAGTTTCCACATCATACCCCCTAAAATGTTCTTTTAAGTTCGTTTATGCTCGTTATGGTAATCAAAACTCACGAACAAGCTAATAATTAACTAAAAAAACATGTAGGCGTGATAGAGGTAACAGTTTGGTGGTAGGTATCATACCCAGAGAAAATCTATAGGTGCAGGCTATAATCGGTTCATCAGGCTGATGAACCCGCAAGCCACAGCCTTGGAAGTGGCAATGGCGATCCGAAGGTCAGCACAACTCCAGTTGCACATCGTATTGCTCAATAATCTTCATCGTGCTAGGCGAGGGATGTTGATCGGTGAACAGGTAGTCAATCAGGTTCATATTACCCAGGTTGACCATGGCGTTGCGGCCGAATTTGGAATAGTCGGTAACCAACATCACGCAACAGGAGTTTTCGATAATGGCACGGTTTAGTGCGCGCACTTCGTGATAATCGAATTCCAGCAGCGAACCGTCCATATCGATGCCGAGAATGCCGAGAATGCCGAGAATGCCGTAATCTAGTCGGAACTGAGAGATGAAGTCCAGTGTGGCTTCACCCATGATACTACCATCGCGGGCGCGTACCTCACCACCAGCCAGGATTAGACAAAAGTCTTCCTTAGCGGTCAGCAGGGTGGCGATTGTTCAGGTTGTTGGTCACCACCAGCAGGTTCTTGTGGTTGATCAGCGCATGAGCCACTGCTTCCGGTGTGGTACCGATATCGATAAACAGCGTAGCACCATCTGGTATCTGGCAAGCAACGCGCTGGGCGATGCGCGCTTTCTCTACTGACCACATCACTTTGCGATCATTATAGGCGGCATTGACCGAACAGGAAGGCAACGTAGCGCCACCATGGTGGCGTTGGATCATGTTCTGATCGGCCAGGTCATTTAAATCACGGCGAATTGTTTGTGGGCTGACGTCAAAGTGTTCAGCCAGTTCTTCTGTGCTGACATAACCCTGTAGACGCGGCATTTCGATAATTGCGCCATGACGCTGTGCTTGCTTCATGATAATCCCCTAAATGCTCGCTATACTCAGTGATGGGCATAAGTTCTGGCCGTTATTGCTCTAGGGGCGCGTGCGCTGGTGTGTGTCCCAAAATGCCATCAGTAGACCTATCATTAGGCTGGCCACATGTGCCGCGTTGGCGATCGATATTCCTAAAATATCGAAATATCTAACCACTAGCCATAGTACTAAAAATACCATCAGGCCACGTGGCAGCATTAGGCTGCATGTAGGTGCCCGTTCGCCAGAGAGCCCCAGACATAGCCTATCAGTGCGTAGACCACACTAGACAGGCCGTCAAACAGCGTACCACTGAACAACGATTGCACCCAACTGCTGAAAAATTCTGAGACCACTGTCAGCACCAACAGTTTGCCAGTACCGAGGCATTTTTGCCACCTGGCCGCCGAGATACCACCACCATAGTAGATTAAAGGTGATATGCAGCAGGAAGAAGTGCAGGAACGCGTGGCTGAACCTGCGCCATAGCTGTAGGTGTTGACTGCGATCCCGCGGCCATGATAGCCAGTACATTAGGGTATTGTCGCCCAACAACTGCATCAGGATGTATAACGCGATACACAACCCCATCACGCTTAATGTCAGCGGCCCAGCCTTGCTACACAGTGCCTGAAGGTAGGAATAGCCTTGATAGTGCAGCCCGGAGTCGGTATGGCCAGTTTGCCAACTCAAATCCTGATAGCGACGGCTAAGTGGATCAACCAAAAATTGCTGCAACTCATGCCGCACGTGTTCCAGGTGGTTGGCGTCAGTCAGCCAGATTTCTGCCGCATTGTTGCTGTTACGCAGCGTCAGTGTTATACCCTGGGTCGCCATATAATCGATAAAGGCCAATGCCCAGGCATGGGTTGGAGACGGCGGTTACTCTAACCATTTCACTTCCGTTTAAAAAAGAAACCCGCCAGTGTTCGGCAGGCAAGATTATGCGGAGGTTTCAACGTGCTGTAAATACTGGCGTACCCAGGCTTCAAAGCCGCCGTCAATGCTGTAGACCGCGTTAAATCCCTGATGCAACAGGTATTGCGCCACGCTGCGGCTGCTATTGCCGTGGTAGCACATCACCATGATCGGGCGGGCGATGTCATGTTGTAGCATGAATGCTTGCAGGCTGGCGTTAGTTAGGTGGAAGGCACCAGGCGCATGCCCGGCATCAAAACTCTGCGGATCGCGAATATCAACCAGAGCGGCACTGCCATCTTTCCAGTTGGTGTAAGCTTGCTCAATGTTGATCGCTTCAAACAGTTCCATACTGCTGACTGCCCCATAATAAGAATATAGCGCCATTCTAGCTAGTCAATTATTAGTCTATTTAGACTAGATTAACACTGTAGTTTTATCATACCAAGCTAGTCGCCTCACTGTTAGTGCAACTACCCTATGATGACGGTCACCCTGCTTTCACTCGGATAGCAAAGCTGCGCTGATGTGAATTTTTCTTGTCTAGATGCTGGGTTTGGTAAATGTTGAGCGGCGTTCATGCTGGTTATAGAGTCTACGTGGCTTCAGCGCCGTTGCGGGCTTGGTGTAACTTGCCAATTTTATTTGGCTTGTTGATGTCGCGGAGCGTGGTGGTTGGAAAGATATTAAACACTGCTATCACGTCCGCTACAGAAATTTTCTCCTGACGCGGTAAGAGATTGAGAATGGCATTGTGGCGCTGGCACTCAGTCACGCAGGATCCATCGGTAGATGGCGGATTGGTCAATGCTAAAACACTGCCGTTGATGTAGGAGCATAGCCTGTGCATCTCGCCTTTGCGATCCTGCTGCCAATACAGCAGGTTGCGCTTGAGAACGCCTATTATCCACAGCCAGAGGGGATTATTAATCAACTTATCCAACACTACTGACGATCTACCTACGCTGTGCGATTATATACACGCTGCCAATAACGCTGCAAGTTCAAGTAAGCTGGGCATTAGTAGTAAGAATGCTCACCGCGCTGATGCTTGGTCAGATCGCGCACGCCTTTCAACTCCGGGAACTTCAGCAACAGCTCTTTCTCGATCCCTTCCTTCAGCGTCACGTCAACCATGGAGCAGCCGTTACAGCCGCCGCCAAATTGCAGGATCGCCAGGTTGTCCTCAGTGATCTCTATCAACGTCACGCTGCCACCGTGGCCAGCCAGTTGCGGGTTGATCTGCGATTGCAGCAGGTATTCAACGCGTTCTATCAGCGGCGCATTATCGTCCACCTTGCGCATTTTGGCATTTGGCGCTTTTAGCGTCAGTTGTGAACCTAGCTGGTCGGTGACGAAGTCGATTTCGGCATCGTCTAAATACGGTGCGCTCAGTTCATCAACAAAGGCAGATAATTTTTCGAACTGTAGTTCGGTGTCCGTAGCTTCTACTGCGTCTGGTGGACAATAAGAGACACCACATTCCGCCGTTGGCGTGCCGGGGTTAATCACGAATACACGGATTTGGGTGCCTATTTCTTGATTTGCTAACAGTTTGGCAAAGTGTTTCTGTGCAGCATTTGTTATATGGATCATAGTATTAGCTCAATAGTTGACTTCTATAGCAGGTTATAATACGCCCATCGCCATGGCACTACAACGTGCGGCAGATGCACCATATTTATAGCGATGCAGCACCATGCCGATGCAATAATATAGCAATTTACGCCACCGTACGCCCGTAGTGACCACATCATCCAACAGGGCGATATGCCGCCCTGCGACTTGCTCATCGCAATTAAAGGCGTTGCGCAGATTGCGCCGCCGCCCACCGGAACTGAGTTGCTGCTGTGGGAGCATTTGGCGTATCTGGCGCAATGCCGCTGGTCGATAGGCACAGCTAAGCCAATATGCTAGTGGCCAGGCTAATAGATCGCTCTGATTATAGCCGCGATGCCAGCAGCGTTTTGCTTGTAAGGGGGACAGCCAAAATCAGATTGGGTTTGTTCAGATACAGCTCTCTGCGTGCTTGCAACCAGCTTAACAGCATCAGGCGCGCCAGTGTGGGTGCTAGCTCGGGGGCGTGTTGAAACTTGAACCTCTTAACTAACTGGCTTAGTGGGGTAATATAGTCGCTGGCAAACACCAACCGTTGCCAGGGTGGTGGCTGTTGCAGGCAGTGAGCAGCCACAGGGGAGTAGCAGACTGCCAGTAGGCAGCGTACAGCACTGGCAGCACAGTGGTTTGGCCAGTAGATGACGCGGGCAGTAGCTACAGATGCCGTGTTGAATATACTATAATGGTTGCCGACATAGCCCCCAACACCAGCTGCGGATTGATGGCATAGGTTCCCGGTAACGAACAAACTTGCAAGGACATTAACCAATGACAGCGTTGTATCGGCAAATAGGTGAAGGTGGACGCGATCTTGTGTTTCTGCACGTACGGTTGGGGTTTAAATGCCGAGGTATGGGTCTGCATACTGGCGTAGCTGACGCCGTATTTTCGCCTACATTTGGTCGATCTGCCCGGCTATGGCCGCAGCCAAGGGTTTGGCGCGATGTTGCTAGAGCAGATGGCGGAGATGGCGCTCACGACCACGCCGCCACGGGCTTGTTAGCTCGGCTGGTCACTTGGTGGGCTTGGTGGCCAGCCAGGAAGCGCTTATGCAGCCGAAGCGAGTACGCTGGTTGATCACCGTCGCGTCCTCGCCGTGCTTTGCCGTGCTAGGCGATTAGCTAGGTATCCTCCCGGACGTGTTTAGTGGTTTTCAGCATCAGTTGAGTCAGGATTTCCAACGCACCATTGAGCTCTTTTTGGCCTTACAGATGTTGTGGGTACTAATAACGCTCGTCAAGATGCCCGCCTGCTGAAATAGGTGGTGCCTAATCAGCTGATGCCCACAGTTGAGGTGTTGAACGGCGGCCTGGAGATATTTGCGCACCACTGATCTACGCTAGCCGTTGGCGGCGGGATTGGCTCTGCCGCTACTACCATGTCTATGGCTATCTCGATGGATTAGTGCCGCGCAAGGTCGCTGAACGGCTCAATATTAGTTGGCCGCATTCAGTCTCAGTGATGGTGCCTAAAGCTGCCCACGCGTCTTTTATTGCTCATCCTGATGAGATCACTTCAATCGATACACCACCGTACTGCACCCTTGTCCTTGCAGGCAGCTTTTGCAACTGCTGCTCAGGCAGGTGTTGTTATCCTGCTCAATGCGCATCACCTTACCCATGGCCGTTAAACGTTCTAGCATCGCCTGCACCAGCGGTGCCGGCGCACCTAACAGACGGCCGAGTTGTTGCGCCTGTACGTTACCGTGCAGTGCAATCGCATTACGCACTTGCAGTAAACTGGTCATCAGCGGCTGTCCCCCTGGGAGCACTTGCAACAGGAGGCCGGTGTGGCGTTGCCAAGACGTACCGTAATGCGGCTGCATGCCTGGCGTAGGCTACACAGGATCAACAAGTTAACCAGCGCTACTACCAGGATAACCGTCAGGCTGTACTGTGGATGATGATTGAAAGTCGCCACCTGATAGAACAACGTCGCCAGCGAGTAAGCGATGTTAAGCCCCCATAAAATGGAGAACGTCATCCAGCCACGGCTTGATTCACGGGCGATAGCACTCATTACTGACGCGCAAGGGACATACAGAAGCACGAAAATCAAGTAGCTGTAGGCAGAGATGTTCGAACTGAACTTGCTGCTCATCACTCCTATCGAACTAACCTCCATCTCCCCTTTGCCCTTGTTGGCTTCGATAGGATTGGACAGCACGCTCAGGCTGAAGGTGTTTTTCAGCCCTTGCCAGGTTTTCCGCAGTGCGCCGGCCAGCTCATCCAGCAGATTGAAGCTGGCAGCGTCGAATTCCTGGTTGCTGATACGTTCGGAGGTATAAAGGGTGTTCAGCGTGCCGACCACCACTTCTTTCGCTATGGCACCGGCCACTAAGCCAACGGTGGCCTGCCAGTTATCGTTGTGCACGCCCATCGGCTGTAGCAGCGGCGTCATCATTTTTGACACCGACGCCAGCGCAGAATCATTGATGTTGTCGACCGGTTTACCTCTGAACGTTATGCTGTTTAGGCCACTGATAAAGATGCTGGCTATCACGATCACTTTGCCAGCGCGTAGCACGAAGTCTTTCAACCGTTGCCGGGTTTGCAGCAGCAGGCTTTTCAGGTGCGGTACGTGGTAGACCGGCAACTCCATGATGAATGGTGAGGCTTCGCCGCGCATGAGGGTGTATTTCAGCACCAGGCCGGTGAGGATCGCGACCATGATGCCGAGCATATATAGCGAAAACACCACCCACGTGCCGTCCTGGCCGAAGAAGGCGGCTGCGAACACCGCGAAGATCGCCAGGCGAGCACCGCAGGACATGAAAGGTGCCATCATGATGGTGATCAGTCGTTCACGCTGGGTGTCCAGCGTTCGGGCACCCATGATAGAAGGTACGTTGCAGCCGAAGCCGACGATCAGGGGCACAAAAGATTTGCCAGGCAGTCCAAGCGCCTGCATCAGACGATCCATGACGAACGCCGCACGAGCCATGTAACCAGAGACTTCAAGGAAAGAGAGGAACAGATACATCATACCGATCTGCGGTACTAGCGGTAGCACGGTATGGATGCCGCCGCCGACCCCTTGTGCCAGGAAGAGGGTTAGCCATTCAGGGAGGTGTAAGGTATAACTGAGCCACTGAATGCCCTGAATGAAGATGGCCTCCGACCCTATATCGAAAATCGGCTGTAGCGCGCCACCAATGTTGATCGCCAGCAGGAACATCAGGTACATCACCAGCAGGAAGATCGGCACCCCCAGCCAGCGGTTGAGGATCACTTTATCCAGCAGTTCTGTCAGGCGGTTCGGCATCGCCTGCTGCGAGTTGCTGACCTCATCGCATAGGGTGGTGATCGACTGGTAACGGGCATCGGCGATTATCAGCGCCGGATCTTCCTGCTGTTGTAGCGCCAGCTTGGCCGCTGGCAGCAGCGTGGTGGCGGGGCCAGCTAGGCTGTGGCTGTAGATATCACCTTCCAGCATCTGCAACGCCAGCCAGCGGCGTTGCTTCGTCGGCAGGTGCTCCGGCATGGCATCGCTTAGCGTGGTGACCTCTTTCAGCAACAACGATGGGTAGCTTACCAGCGCTTTCAACTCGTTGAACTGATGATTGTCGATCATCTGCTTCAGCATGCCGATGCCATCGGCCTTGGTAGAAACCATCGGCACCACCGGGCAGCCTAGTCGCGACGACAGCGAGGCGATATCGATATCGATATGCTGACTTCTGGCGATATCCAGCATGTTCAGCGCGATGATGCACGGGATGCCCAACTCTAACAGTTGCAGCGTCAGGTAGAGATTGTGCTCCAGGTTAGAGGCGTCGATCACGTTGATCAGCAGATCGGCATCGCCACTGAGGATGTAGTGGCAGGCGATCTGTTCGTCGAGCGAGGTTTGCTCCGAGATGGTGGTCAGGGAATAGGTACCTGGCAGGTCGACTAGCTTAACTTCAGACTGCGGCGTAGTGAACTGACCTTCCTTGCGTTCGACGGTAACGCCCGCCCAGTTGCCAATCCGCTGCTTGGCTCCGGTCAGTTGATTGAACAGTGTAGTTTTACCGGAGTTCGGATTGCCTACTAAGCCGATGGTAAGTTTTTTCATAATCAAAGATAATACTAGTTAGTGAAAACAACGCCGGCGCAATGGAACAGCGGCAATAGAACCCAATAATGACGGCTCAGGGTTGCTCGTTAAGCAGCAACAGTGCTAGATCTTTTCTGCGCAGCACTAGGTTGACGCGGCGGGTCTTGATTTCTATCGGATCGCCTAGCGGCGCAACACGCACTATCTCGAATGAGGAGCCGGGCAGCATACCGATCGATAGCAATTTCTGGCGATAAGCTGGCCCAATTTCACTGGAGAAGCCGGCGATCTTATAAGTGTGTTTGGGCAGAATAGGCATGTCATTAACCTTCTAGGAGTCGAGGTAGTAGAGCCGATGATTATTGCGCGTTGTCGGCGAACAAGATGCGCCATCGGCGTTACTCACCCATAAATCTACGCACGAAATAAAAAAAGCAATAATAGTGAGAATCGTTATTGCTTTCAATACAAAAGGAAATGGTATTGGTAACCAATTGTTATTGTGGTAATCGCAACCGCCAGCAACATTGCTTTGATGAAAGCTGTATGACTAATGGCACAGATGAGAATGATGGGCAATCAGTTGCGTAGTTGTGATTGATTTCATAGCCTTGAAAATTATGGCGACAGTTCCGTCGCCTTTTATTTTTACCGCGGGGAATTTAATAAAATTTTAATGGTGGAATACGGGCGGGGTAACCATAGGTGTTTCGCCCATAAAAAACTAAATGAACACGCAGTGTTAATTGAAAAGTTAGAGCCTATTCCAATAGGCGTATATTGTTGCAGCTAATTTGGACACGGACAATGCGCAATAACCGCAGCCTGAAGTACGTGAAGAAAATGAGCGCTGCCCAGGTGCAAAATAGCAAATAAAATAGCTTAATGAGATAGGTTCTTAATATACCCGCCATACTTCAAGTTGCCTAAGCGTTAGCTTTCTTCGCTCAACCCAGTCACTGAATGATGTAAACTACCGGGGGGGGTTAATGCGCCTCATCCCTTAGGTTCAGCCTGCGGCCCAGCGCAAGCACGGTTCAAATCGGTGTGGAACCGATTTAACGTTTTTTGCCGAGTGCCGCCGATAGGGCATCGCCCATGGCACTGTTGCCGCTGGGTTGCCGCCACGGCACGCTAAACCTTCACTGGGTTATTCATCTAAACGCATGCTTAGCGCGCGCGTTTGCGCTGTAAATCGACTTCCATCACTTTTACTTTGACGATATCACCGGCTTTCACCACGGTGTGCGGATCTTCGACAAACTTGTCTGTCAGCGAGGAGATATGCACCAGGCCGTCATGATGTGCGCCGATATCCATAAAGGCATCGAAATTGGTGACGTTGGTGACTGAACCTTCCAGGACCATCCCTGGTAGCACAAATCATTGAGGGTTTTAACGCCCTAGGCAAAGGTGGCAGTTTTGAACTCTGGCCGTGGGTCATGGCCCGGTTTTTCCAGCTCTTTCAGAATGTCAGTTATCGTTGGCACGCCAAACTTCTCGTAGGTGAAATTACTGGCTTTCAGGTTGCGCATCGCCGATGCATTGCCCATCAAGTCCTGCAACGTCTAGCGGGTAGCAGCCAGAATGCGCTCCACTACCGGGTAGGTTTCCGGGTGAAAGGTGGAGGCGTACAGCTAGTTGTCGCCATGGTTAATGCGCAGGAAGCCGGCGCATTGTTAGAAGGCTTTCGGCCCCAGGCGGCTGACTTTCAGTAGCTGCTAGCGATTGCTAAAACGGCCATTCTCATCACGCCAGTTGACGATATTTTGCGCCATCATGCGCGTCAGGACGGCTACGCGGGTCAGCAGTGGTACTGAGGCAGTATTCAAATCGACGCCAACGGCATTCACGCAGTATTCCACTACCGAGTCCAGCTTCCTAGCCAGTTGGTTTTGGCTGACATCGTGTTGGTACTGGCCAACGCCGATGGATTTCGGGTCGATATTCACCAACTCTGCCAACGGATCTTGTAGACGGCGGGCGATGGACACCGCACCGCGCAGCGACACGTCGAGGTGCGGGAATTTTAGCGCTGCCAGCTCGGAGGCAGAATACACTGAGGCACTAGCTTTGCTGACGATCACCTTCCGTGCCTTTACCTTGCTGAAATGTTTTTGCAGGTCAAGATAAAAACGCTCGGTCTCGCGTGAGGCGGTGCCGTTGCTGATGGCCACCGGTTCTACCTTGTGCTTAATGCGCGGCGCCGCCACGCTGGCGGAGGCTTTCGCCGCTTGGCCCGTATGTGGATAAACGGTGTCGGTGGCGATCAGCTTGCTGGTGGTGTCCGCCACTGCCACCTTCACCCCGGTGCGCAGGCACCTGAGCAATAGGTTCGCGGTGGTCAAAATGGTCGCGGAATTTGGTACCTTCCTCCTCCTTGCCTTCCACCACCATGGACGCCAGATGGGCGTTTTTACACAGATAGCTGCGTACCTTAGAAAGCAGGGTGGCGTGTCTTCGGCAAAACGCTCCATCAGGATGTAACGTGCGCCATCAAGGGCGGCTTTTACGTCCACCACACCTTTGTCGGCGTTGACGTAGCGCTAGGCTAACTGTTCTGGCTGCTGTTGCGGCTGTTGCCACAAGCTATCTGCCAACAGTTCCAGACCGGCTTTGATGGCGATCTGCCCGTGAGTGCGGCGTTTCAGTTTGTATGGCAGGTAAAGATCTTCAAGTTCGGTTTTGCTCAACGTTGCGTTAATCGCCTGTGCCAACGGTTCGCTCAGCTTGCTCTGTTCTTCAATCGATTTAAGGATGGTCTGACGGCGATCTTCCAACTCGCGTAAATACCCCAAATATGTTTCTAACTAGCGCAGTTGGGTGTAATCCAAGCCCTGGTGGCTTCCTTACGATAGCGTGCAATAAAGGGCACAGTATTATCCTCATCCGGCAGACAGATGGCGGAGTCAACTTGCTATGGCCGGGGCCTCAAGCTCTGTTGCAATAATGCGACTCAGTGGGTGATTCATAAGTCTATTATCTGTGTTAAGAACGGTGAATAAACAGGGAATAGTTATACAGATTGATGGGTGAAAACGCCAGTGGATCAGGCTACCGGAGTGGGTAAACCGGCGTATTCCAGTGGCCAAGTGGCTGTTAGGAAAAAACGAAACTTTACTTTGGATATTCGATCTTGTTGATATGCTACTAGGCTTCACCTTGCGGGGTGTTGACGATGGTGGTATCGCCTACTTCTTTCTTCAGCAGTGCGCGAGCCATCGGCGCGTCAATGGATATATAATCCTTGCGGCCAAAAATTTCGTCATAACTGACGATATAAAAGCGTTTGACATCACCATTGTCATTCTCCACCTCAACCCAGGCACCGAAGAATACTTTACCTTCCTATTGGGGAGCATAATCGATGACCTTCAATTGCTCCACCAGGCACTGGGCCAGATAACGGACGCGACGGTCGATCTCGCGTAGCTGTTTCTTATTGTACTGGTAATCGGCATTCTCACTTCTGTCTCCCAGACTGGCGGCCCAGACCACTTTTTTAATCGCCTTTGGGCGCTCCTCGCGCCAAAGATAGTCCAGTTCTTGCTTGAGTTTACTATATTCTTGGCGGGTTATCAGTTGAGTTTTCATGGTAATTTATCTTTATTGAGTCACTGCCACAGGGTCAGTGAATGTGAAACGATAACCGGACATTTTATGCTATTGCATTGTTTTATCAGCCTGTGCAGTCTTTAATAATCAGGAGTATCCTTAGCAATAGCGGCATAATGAGGGTTTTCGCTATTCTTCCATCGTATTACCGGGAAAGAAAAGAGATGAAAAAGAGGCATTATCTTAATAAAAAATAAGGAATTATGAGCGCATAACCCATCAAATTGAAGGTATTACTGCATGGAATTTAAAGACTACTATGCGGCGATGGGAGTAGATCCCGCCGCCGACTTGAAAACCATAAAAACCGCCTACCGCCGACTGGCGCGCCAGTACCATCCTGATGTCAGTACTGAGAAGAATACTGAAAGCAAGTTCAAGGAACTGGCGGAAGCGTATGAGGTGCTAAAGGATAAAGATCGCCGCGCCGAATACGATCGGTTCAGGCTGCACCGCAATGATCCTCGTTTCTCTGAGCAGAGGCACGGCTATGGCGGGCAGAGAGAAACGGGATATGGCGCTGGTACACACGATTTTTCCGACTTCTTCGAGAGCATGTTCGGTGGCCATACTGCAAAAGGCCGACGCTCTGCCGCGCACGGTTTCCGTGTGCGGGATCTTGAGATGGAAGTTCCGCTGTTTCTTGAGGAAACGCTCAATGGCCAAATCCGATTAATTTCTTATCAACTTCCGGTCGTGGATGAACTGGGTCAACAGGTGAGTGAAACCAGCAAAACGCTGAATGTGAAAATCCCGGCGGGCGTGGCTGATGGTGAACGTATTCGCCTCAAGGGTCAGGGAATAGCTAGCGTGGACGGCGGCCAGAATGGCGACCTCTACCTGATCATTCGCTTTGCGCCGCATCCGTTGTTTGAGATTGAGGGTCATAACTTGCATATCGTGGTGCCGCTAGCACCATGGGAAGCCGCGCTGGGGACCAGCATTGAAGTGCCGACGCTGACCGGTAAGATTGCGCTGACCATTCCCTCCGGCAGCCAAAGTGGCAAGCGGCTGAGGATCAAAGGTAAGGGGGTGGCTGGCAAGAAAGAAACCGGCGATCTGTACGCCGTTATCAAGGTAGTGATGCCACCGAAACCGGATGAAAAAATCAGCGCCCTATGGCTAGAGATGTCTAAGCAGGTGGTGTTTGATCCCCGGACGGAATGGGAGCCAAAATGATGAGCAAAGAGACAACCTTTACCCTGGCGGAACTGTGCCAGACATTGGATATTTCACAGGATGAACTGGTCGAGATTGTAGAGCTGGGTGTGATTGTGCCGTTGCAACTAGAACAAGTGCGTTGGGAGTTTGATTATCCGGCATTGAGCCATCTAAGACGCGCACGGCGGTTGCGTGCTGAGCTGGATCTGGACTGGCCGGGGATTGCCATGGCGCTTACGCTGCTTGAAAGGGTTGGCGAATTGCAGAAAGAGAACCGGCGATTGCATCGCCAACTTACGCGTTTTTTGCAGACACCTGAAACAAGATAGCCATGCTATGCTCTCCGAGCAATTGTTTGCCGGTAGCGTTTTTTATTCTTATGGCCAGTATGGCGAGGCGGCTCTCTAACGGAGGAATGCCCTATTTAGCTGATTAAGCGCCGGAATTTTGGTGAACCCAATGCAATAATTGATGAAAAGTATTGATAAATTGGGAAAACATAATTTGTAACAATTTCGGCTTGAATATATACTTTTTAAAGTTGTCCAGACTGGCATGGTTTTTTAACAATAGTCGACTTAGGCAATAAAGCCTTTAGGAGTAATAACATGCAAGAAAATCATAAGATCCTAGCCGTCGACGACGATATGCGACTGCGCGCGCTTTTAGAGCGTTATTTAACCGAACAGGGCTTTCAAGTACGTAGCGTTGCCAACGCGGAGCAAATGGATCGCTTGTTAACGCGTGAATCCTTTCACCTGATGGTGCTGGATCTGATGTTACCAGGCGAAGATGGTCTCTCAATTTGTCGCCGTTTGCGTAGCCAAAGTAACCCGATGCCGATCATTATGGTGACAGCCAAAGGTGAAGAAGTTGACCGTATTGTTGGCTTGGAGATCGGTGCCGATGACTACATCCTAAAACCATTCAACCCACGTGAACTGCTGGCTCGCATTCGTGCTGTGCTACGTCGACAGGCCAATAAGCTGCCGGGAGCACCTTCGCAAGAAGAAGCAGTGATTGTCTTCGGCAGATTCAAACTGAACCTCGGCACCCGTGAAATGTTCCGTGAAGATCAACCTATGTCGCTGACTAGTGGCGAGTTTGCAGTGCTGAAAGCATTGGTAAGTCACCCACGCGAACCACTGTCACGCGACAAGCTGATGAACCTGGCACGTGGCCGTGAATACAGTGCGATGGAGCGTTCCATCGATGTACAAATTTCCCGCTTGCGCCGCATGATTGAAGAAGATTCTGCGCATCCACGCTATATCCAGACTGTCTGGGGGTTGGGATACGTCTTTGTTCCAGATGGCAGCAAGGCATGAGACGATTGCGCTTTTCACCGTGTAGTTCATTTGCTCGAACCCTGCTGTTAATCATTACCTTGCTGATTGTCAGCCTGGTGACGACTTATTTAGTGGTGCTGAACTTCGCCATCCTGCCTAGCCTGCAACAGTTCAACAAGGTATTGGCTTATGAAGTGCGTATGCTGATGACCGATCGGCTGCAACTGGAAGATGGCACCGTGCTGCCAGTGCCGCCAGCGTTCCGTCGTGAAATCTATCGCGAGCTGGGAATTTCCCTCTATACCACCAACTCAGCGGCGGAGGAAAATGGCCTACGCTGGGCGCAGCACTATCGTTTCCTCAGCCAGCAGATGGCGCATCAGCTTGGCGGTCCGACCGACGTACGGGTAGAAGTGGACAAAAACTCTCCGGTGGTGTGGCTCAAAACCTGGCTACAGCCAGATATCTGGGTGCGTGTTCCGCTGACTGAAATCCATCAGGGCGATTTCTCGCCATTGTTCCGCTATACCCTGGCGATTATACTGCTGGCAACAGGGGGAGGCTGGTTGTTTATCCGTATTCAAAACCGGCCGCTAGTGGAGCTGGAGCATGCCGCTTTGCAGGTGGGTAGAGGTATTATTCCGCCGCTACTGCGTGAGTACGGGGCCTCTGAGGTGCGTTCGGTTACACGGGCATTTAACCAGATGGCGTCAGGGGTTAAGTTACTGGCGGATGACCGCACCTTGTTGATGGCTGGGGTCAGTCATGATCTGCGCACCCCGCTGACGCGCATTCGTCTAGCGACCGAAATGATGAGCATGGAGGATGGCTATCTAGCTGAATCGATCAATAAAGATATTGAAGAATGCAACGCCATCATTGAGCAGTTTATCGATTATTTACGTACCGGTCATGAAATGCCGATCGAAATCAGTGATCTGAATGCTATCCTTGGTGAAGTAGTGGCGGCAGAAAGTGGCTATGAGCGGGTGATTGAAACCGCCATGTTGCCAGGTACACTGATTGTTAATGTCCACCCATTATCCATTAAGCGTGCGGCAGTGAACATGGTGGTCAATGCGGCGCGCTACGGTAATGGCTGGATCAAAGTCAGCAGTGGGCGCGAGCTGCTGCGCGGATGGTTCCAGGTTGAAGATGATGGCCCAGGTATTGAGCCGGAAAGGTTGCAGCATCTTCTACAACCTTTTGTGCGCGGCGACAGTGCGCGTAGCACCAGTGGTACCGGGTTAGGTCTGACGATTGTGCAGCGCATTATTGACTCGCATGACGGCGTGCTAGATATTGGCACTAGTGAACGTGGCGGGTTGCTGATCCGCGCTTATATTCCCCTGCCAGTGTTGCCAATCGATAAAAGAGCATCGGAAAATGGGCATCAGCACCAGAAGGACAACGCCTGAAGGTTCTGACAACGGGCCGGTGGAGCGTCAACCGCTAAGACTTCCTGTTAATTACAGCGTATTACCGCTGCATCTTCATGCATGTGTCGAGTATTATTGCTCATCAGCCAAGGGTCGATTTAGGGTGACGCCACTATGGATGAAATCCTTAGTATTACGCGTGGCTAATATAGCACCGTAATGCAGGCAGGTGGCAGCGATCTGGTTGTCCGGAATGCTGATGGCAATGTCTCGGCGGTGATTGGTACCCATTAATTCCGCATGCTGCATCGCGCAACCTATATCAAAGGGCAAAATCATTTCTGGAAACTTCTCTTGCAGCATTTCTCTGAGGTTGTTTTGCAGCTCGATCTGTCTCTTACTATAGGGCATACAGAAGGTGCCGGTATAGAGTTCTGAGACCACGATGGCGCTCAAATAAAATTGATACGTATCCTGTTCATCCAACCACTTTAATACATTGTAATGAGGGGCTAGGCGCATCAACTCTGAAACTACATTGGTATCTAGTATAATCATTTTTCGTCATCTTCATCAAATTTAACGATGCGGGATGGCACTTTATCACGTGGCGGTATGTTTAATTCTACGCCGCTAAATTTAGCAAAATATTGATGCATGCGTGTACCCAAGCCATAGCGCGGCGTTTTTTCACTAATGTCTGTTGCAAGATCATGCGTGCTTCCTCCTCCATAAAATGACCATTTTTAGATGCTGAAATGCGTAGTAGCTCTTTTATTTCATCGTTTAGATTCCTGACGGTTATAGTTGCCATTTAAACCTCCTTTGCTAGCAATGGTTTCATTGCTGCATTGTCGTGTCTGGCCGGATAAAAAGTAATCAGTGAAAGCAAAAAGGTGCGGAATTCCACACCTTAGCTGCAGGGGTAAATCTAACGGGGACAGTTTGGGACCAGCGATGATCAGCGCCGCCTCCGCTGGAGTATCGGTATATTTGTCGAAGTTAGTGATAAAGCGTTCTGCTAGATCCTGCGCTTTTCCCTGCCACTGCTTAACGCTGGCGTAGTTATGCGTGGATCAAGAATATCTGGGTTCACGCCAGGCAGGGCGGTTGGCATAGACAGATTGAAGATGGGCAGCGTGACAGTTTACACCTTGTCGATTTCACCGTTTAGGATAGCGTCGATAATGCCACGGGTATCTTTGATCGAAATGCGTTTGCCAGCGCCGTTCCAGCCAGTATTTACCAGATAAGCGTGGGTGCCGGCAGCCTGCATGAGCTTCACCAGCGCCTCAGCGTATCGAGTTGGGTGTAACGACAGGAAAACAGCACTGAAACAGGCAGAGAAGGTCGGTGTGGATTCGGTCATGCCGCGCTCGGTGCCAGCTAGTTTGGCGGTGAAGCCAGATAGAAAATGGTACTGAGTCTGGTCGGCGGTCAAACGTGATACCTGCGGTAATAGGCCGAAGGCATCGGCGGTCAGGAAGATCACCTTGGTAGTATGGACCTGCTTTGGAAACCGGTTTGACGATGTTCTGGATATGATATAGCGGGTAGGAAACACGGGTGTTCTCGGTTTTAGAACTATCGTTGAAATCGATGGTGCCATCGGCCAGCACAGTAACGTTTTCCAACAGAGCTTCGTGTTTGATGGCGTGATAGATATCTGGTTCGGCTTCTTCAGACAGCTTGATGGTTTTGGCGTAGCAACCGCCTTCGAAGTTGAACACGCCATTGTCGTCCCAGCCGTATTCGTCATCGCTGATCAACAGGCGATTCGGATCGGTAGACAGCGTGGTTTTACCGGTGCCAGACAGGCCGAAGAATACTGCTACATCGCCTTTATCGCCCATGTTTGCTGAGCAGTACATGGAGGCGATGCCTTTCAACGGCAGCAGGTAGTTTATCATTGAGAAGATCCCCTTTTTCATCTCGCTGCCGTACCAAGTGCTGCCGATTAACTGCATGCGTTCGGTCAGATTTAATACAACAAAGTTTTTCGAATTTAAGCCTTGCTGCTGCCAGTTTGGGTTGCTGCACTTGGCACCATTCATCACCACAAAGTCTGGCATGAAATCTTGTGGCTCTCATCACCACAAAGTCTGGCACGAAATCTTGTAGCTCTTCGTCGTTTGGGCGGATAAATATGTTTTTCACGAAGTGTGCCTGCTAGGCCATCTCGGTGATAAAGCGCACTTTCAGATGGGAGTCGGCGTTGGCACCGCAAAAGGTATCCACTACAAATAGGCGCTTGCCGGATAGTTGCTCGGTGACCAGGTGTTTCAGATCAGCCCACACTTCCGGGCTAAGGGTTTGTTGTCGTTTTTGCCTTTACCTTGATCGGTCTACTAAACGGTATTGCGGATGGTGTCGTCACGGACGATGTATTTATCTTTCGGAGAGCGACTGGTAAAAATCCCGGTATCGACGGAAACTGCACCTAACTTAGTGATTACCCCATGCTCAAAACCTTCCAAAGAAAGGTCTATTTCTTCCCTAAACAGCCGTTTATAGCTTAGGTTATAAAAAGATTTCGCTTACGTTATGGATGCCGTAAGCAGCCAGATCCTACGGGGTGATACCTTTAACATGATGCATGCTACTACTTCCTTAGTCACAGAATTTCTGACGGCAATTGTAGGGATACAATAGGGTTTAACAGTGATGAGTATCAAATAATTGCAAATAGTTAATGTTTTAAATGGTGTTTCGTTACGTTCTGAGAGATAGAACTCACTGCCCAGGGCCAAAATGGCAAATAAAATAGCCTAATAGGATATATGCTTAATGCAACGGGCTGCTTTTACCGCTATTACCGCCGTACAGTGTGGTGACATCACTTGGATCAAAGAGATAATGGATTACCGTAGTAATCGCAATGCATATCAATATTGCCGTCTTGCTCCAACATTTACGCCACTTCTTCGGTGGGTAGCGTCAGCAGTGCATCGGAACAACGTTGGCGTGAACAAGTGCAGCGGAACAGCACATCCTACGGCTCATATAGGGTAACCTTTTCTTGATGGTACAGGTGATACAGCAGCATTTCGTTAGCTGGCAGGCCGAACAGCTCTGCGCTTTTCACTGTGTTGGTCAGTTGCACCAAATGGTCGAAATCGTCGGCGTTGCCCTCCTGCGCCGGTAACGCCTGCAATAGCATACCAGCCGCTGCTGTTTCATCAGTGTGGATGAACAGGCGGGTTGGCAGTTGTTCTGATTGGCGGAAATAGGCTTGGCTTCTAGACATTAGGTCATGGTTTCACCTTCCAGACCGACCGCCCCCTGATAACGCTCACCTTCCGTCACCTTTCGTTGGCGAAATGGTGATGACTATGACGCCATTGCCAATGAGCTGATGCAGGGTGCTATCTTCGGTAACGGTGGCTTGTACGCGTGCCACGCCGCGCATTTCCTGGTGGTTGTTGCCATTAATCACCGCCAGCTTCAGCGGGCCATCACTTTGTAACTGGACGGTGATGTTGCCATCGAATTTCAAGGTAGCGGTCAACAGGCTGGCCGCGACTAGCAGTTCGCCCAACAGTTTCTGTACCGGTGCTGGATAGCCGTGATTACTCAGTAGCTGCTGATAGGTTTCGCTGACGGTAACCAGCTTACCGCGAACCGAATAATTTTCAAATAGGTAACGGTGCAATTAGTCAGGTTTGGACATAATTTGCTCTCATTGCAGTGAGGGATTATTCCGGCTCACCAAATTTGAATTTTATCAGGTTGCGCCGCTCCTTTTTATCAGGACGGCGATCTGGATGCGGCATAGTCAAGGCGTTCATCTTGCGTGCAAGCGCCACTTTTTCGCGCTTGGCGATACTGGCCACGGTTTCCTGATATGCCTGCTGCGCCTCACAGGCACTGCATCGCTGGTCAGTTAGTGACAGTACGATCACTGTGCGCTCTTCGTTGCCTTGGCGCAGTGTGATCTCGGCGTTGAGTTCAACCATCTTGCTCGGCTTACCGCGCTGCCCATTGTAGCGCACTTTACCACCGTCAATCATCTCCCGCGCTAACGTACGGGTTTTGTAGAAACGCGCTGCCCACAACCACTTATCCAGCCGAATCGCCTGGTCGCGTGTTTCCTGTTTTTTCATTTTTATCCCCCTGAGATCTGTTGGTATCAACAGCCGGAACAGAGGGTGCTGGAAGGTTTCTCCGCACCGCGTCACAAAAGCTGATCTGCTTTCAGATAACTCAATATGTGGGTGTAAAATTATAAATCAAGGTATTGATCCAAAGCCTGATCGGGGTATGGTGGACAAAATTGACCACCTTGGCACCTTACGGGGATAGGCTCTAAGCTCTATTTATTCATATTGAGATAGAAATAGAGGGGCGTGCAGGTTACGCTGATTAAAAAAGTAAATATACCCGTCATACTCCGAGTTGCCTGTACGTGAGCTTTCCTCGCTCACCCCAGTCACTGACTGGGGTGAGCGCCTGGGGGACTGCTACGTTGCCGCCAAGGTTCTCATTAACGCACAATATGACTAAGATTGAATTTGGTTAATATTTGAGCGCTGACGAAGCCTGTGCTATACCGAGTTCTATGAAATGGGTTTTCCGAAAGGTTTGATCGATCCGGGTGAAAAGGTATTAGAGGCGGCCAACCGCGAATTAATGGAAGAGGTGGGATTTAGGGCTAAACGCTTTGATTTTCTCAGCAAGCTGAAGATGGCACCATCGTACTTTTCCAGCACAATGAATATTGTGCTGGCGCAAGATCTCTATCCATAGAGCCTGGTAGGGGATGAATCAGAGCTGTTGCCGCGGGTATGTTGGCCGATTGTCAGCATGATGGCACTGCTGGTGGAGCCGGACTTCCACGAAGCGCGTAACGTCTGCGCGGTGTTCCTCGGTGAAGCTTTTTTACGCGGCTTGCGCTAAGCGTTATCCCACTGCTGAATCAAAAAAGGCTAGAGATGGCTTTGGCCTTTTTTGATCAGAACAGCTCGTATCTTTCGCCACCAGGAGCTATCAACGTGATGCCGGTATCACGCGATAGATAGTCCATCGGTTAAGTGCCTTCGATGAAATACTCAGAACGGCTACCATTGCCGACATCAGAGAGCTTGCCACTACTCTTGTCTATGATAACGCTGATAATGCCCGCAGGTGGGGGCTTCCTGCTCTAGGATACCTTCCAGTGCAATTTTCCCAGTGCAATTTTCATGAAATCATTCCATGCCGGTTGTGCGCTCTTGGCACCATCTTCACTACCGGAAATTTGATCTGGGATGGCTCCTGAGGCTGTTGAACAGCCCAAATCAAGGCGATAATCATCGAAATCGATCTATACAGATGTCACGGTATCATGGCCATAACCGGAGAACCAAGCGTCTTTCGAGCTGTTGGTGGTACCGGTTTTACCGCCGATATCATGACGTTTCAAATCACGCCCTGAACGCCATGCAGTGCCCATCCAGCCAGGTTAGCCATAGATCAGGATCAGGAACGCCAATTGGCTGCTGATGACGTGCGGTGCATACTGCTGATCGCCCTCCTGCTTAACTTGGGCAGGGGTAACTTGCTCTAACTGATGCCTCGGTACGTTACTGTTATTTCTTTCCTGCAACATGGCAACGTTTTCAACGTTATCGTCGGAAAGCGGCATTGAACGTTGGGTATCACCGTAAATTACTAGCAGGTCACACTGACGACAAACCTCCTTAGGCTGGGTTACGAATAGCGTGTTGCCGCTATCATCTTCGATTTTGGTGATGAAGTACGACTCCACCAGATAACCACTGTTCGCCAACACCGCATAGCCGCGCACCAACTGCATGGGGGCGAAGGATGCTGAGCCTAGCGCTAGCGATTCGGTGTGCACAATATTCTGCGCTGGGAAACCGAAACGTTGTAGGTATTCTGCTGCGTAGTCAACGCCCATTGCACGCATCACGCGTACCATCACCACGTTTTTGGACTGGCCCAGTACTTGGCGCAAGCGAATCGGGCTAGCGTAGGTGGTAGGTGAGTTCTTTGGTCGCCAGTCGGTGCCAGCACTGACATCCCAGCTGGTGATCGGCAGGTAGTTTAGAATGGTGGCCAGTGTCATTCCTTTATCTAACGTAGCAGTATATAGGAACAGTTTGATATTCTAACCAACCTGATGCGGCGCTTGAGTGACGCAGTTGAATTTGTGCTCTGATTGAAATTAAAACCGCCGACCAGCGCTTTTACCGCGCCATCGTTCGGGTTAATCGACACCAGCGACGAGTTGACATCCGGTACCTGCGACAGCCACCAGGCATGGTTAACCCTACGCACCCACACCTGCTGGCCGGCCAGCACACTACATCGGTGACGCATTTTGGCGTTGGCCCGTATTGGATATATGACTTGTAGGGGCGAGCCCAATGCATGGTGACCAGCGGCAAAACAATATTGCTACCGTATGCCAACATTGCTATAGCTTCCTGAGCGTTGGCGGTAGTGATCACCGCTGGCACCAGCGAGCCGTAGTGGGGCGGTTTTTTAGTGTGTCAACGACTAGTTTTGATCCCGGGCTGTGGCACCTACTCTCCACAGCACCTTGGACGGGCCACGATAACCGTAGCGCATATCGTAAGCCAGCACGTTGTTACGCACTGCCTGCTACGCAGCCAGTTGCAGCTGCTTAGTGATGGTAGTGTAGACGTTGTAGCCATCGGTATAAGCGCTGTAACCATAGCGGGTAATCATTTCTTGACGCACTATCTCGGAGAGATAAGAGGCAGAGAAGCTGATTTCTGGCGCATGGTAGCGGGCCACCAGATGTTCAGCACAGGCCTGATCATACTGCGCCTGGGTAATTGTAATGCTCCTCCAGCATACGCGTCAGCACCACGTTGCGGATGGCGACGGCACGACGGTTAGAGTAGAGCGGGTTGAAGGTGGGGGCTTTCGGCAGACCAGCGATAGTCGCCATTTTGCTTAAGCTAAGCTGGTTGACGTTTTTACCGAAGTATACTTGTGCAGAGGCACCCACGCCGTAGGCACGGTAACCTAAATAGATCTTGTTCAGATACAGTTCAAGGATATCGTCCTTAGACAACATTAGCTCTATTCGCACCGCCAGGAAAGCTTCCTTAATCTTACGCATCAGGGTACGTTCCTAGCTCAAGAAGAAGTTTCGCGCCAACTGTTGGGTAATGGTACTCGCTCCTTGCGACACGTGGCCAGAGATCAGCGCAATAGAGGCAGCGCTAAAGATGCCGACTGGATCGACGACATGGTGCTCATAGAAACGGCTATCTTCGGTAGCGATAAATGCGTGCACCATCACTGATGGGATCTGATCCAGCTTCAGCGGGATCCAGCGTTTCTCGCCGAACTGAGCGATCAGTTCGCCATCAGTACTAAAAACCTGCATTGGTATCTGTAGCCGTATGTCTTTCAGCGTTGCAAAATCAGGTAGCTGTGGCTCGATGTATTTGTACAAGCCAAAAATCAAGGCTGCTCCCAGCACAATACAACACACTGCGAAGATTAAAAAATACTTTACGAACTTCACCTGAGATTTCCCATTTTCACGTCATTGGGCAGTCTAGAGAAACAACTGCGCGGTAGTATAAAGGCAAGCCTGCAACATAGATATGTTCTTTTATTTATCATCATCGGATGGGGGCTTGGCGAAAAATACGTTCTATCAATCATGGCTGGCGGGGCTGGATATACAAAGCCATAGTGTGCTAGCCTTGGCCGTTCAACGTCGCCACAATGTATGGCAACTACGACACTGGTGGCAGCATAAGCTGTCGCAGGCGGTATTACGCAACGTTTTCCTGGAACATTCCGATAACCTACTCCAGGTGCTACGGCAGTGGCGTGTCCAATTACCAAAATATATTTCCCTACGCATTGCATTGCCAGCGCAACGGGTTTTGCAACAGAGGCTGCCGCAGCCGGATATGCGGCTGAAAGAACCGCAGCGCGACGATTATATTAGTATCTAATGGCTGAAACAGTTCCCCCTCGACGGCCAGACGCTGGCGCTGGATCACCGTCTTTCACCTCCAGATATGGGCAACACTGCTCTGCTAACTGCAGCACGCCGACAAGAACTGCAACAGTGGCTGCACTGTTTGCATCAAGCAGATTTGCATCCGCAAGTAGTCGATATCACCCCCTGCGCGCTGCGGATGATGGCCATCGCCGCAGGCTTTCCTGCCGTTGTGGGGCTGTTGCACCGTCTCGATCATGAGTGGCTATGGGTCGCGCTCCATCGAGGCCATTTCGCTTATGGAGTGTTTTTTGCCTGCTAGCGAGTCTGATGGCTTGATATCAGCATTGCTGGCGTTGCAAACAGCCGTTGGTTGGCCTGGTATCGATTTACAAGTTTGTTACAGCAGCATACTAGAGGAGCCACCACCTGCGGGCTGCCAGCTCTGGTTGCTGCTCAGCGCCTTCCGCCAATTGCAGCCGCTGCTGCCCACGTATCCTTCTGCGTTTGTATTAGCTCTGGTGGTCTGGCGCTGCGGGAGGAGGACTGATGTATCAGGTGAACCTATTGCCTTGGCGGAGACAACGTCTGAGACGTCGCGGTGTTTTCTGGTTATGCATGTTTGCACTGTAATTGTATTGCTGCTGCTGGTCACGGTGGAGGTATTTAGCTTGCAGCATAGCCGACAGGTGCAGCGGCAAGAGAGTCTTGAGAGCCTGACCGAGGCGTTGACAGTGCTGACGCAACATTATCAGCAGGAACAGCAAGCGTTGGCACAGTTTGAACAGCAAAAATCCAGGGTGAAATTTCAGGCGCGCAATCTGCAACACAACCAGTGCTATCGACAATTTTTGCAGCAGCTTTCTGTTGCGGTGCCCCCCCATTGTGGCTGACTGCGCTTGATGGCAGCCTGCAAGGCAGTATTAAGTTGTGCGGTTTAAGCCGCCACTCTGCGGCTATTGCCCGGTTTGAACAGCGGATGACAACTATGCCGCTGCTACGGCAGCATCGGCTGTAGGAATCGGTACAGAGCAAAGATAGCCTGCTGGCATTTACTCTGATGGCATAGGGGCGGGATGGATAGCGCCTTATCTCCTTGGCTATGGCGCTGGCTGAATTTGCCTGCCGGGCAATTGCTAGCGATATAATGGCTGTGGTTGAGTATTCTGGCGGTGCTTGTACCATCGGTTGGCTATAGAGCCCCTGCCCGGCGGGGCTCCCCGTTGCCAGCTGCCAATGCCGATCTATTGTTTCCATCGCTGGTATTTGTGCCAACTGCCGTTGCCGCTGTTCAATTTGCTGCATGAGTTGCCGTCGCTGTGTGGCGATGCGCGCGCTGTTGCCCTTCGTCCTGCTATGACGGAAGCTCTACAGTAGGCAGGGGCCACGCTATTGCACTGGCAGCGGCTGGAAAAACCGCTGCGGCAGACGCTGAGTTTGCGTACCAACTATGCCGGTTTATTAACCTTGTTGCAGGTGTTGTCCGCTGGTTTACACATTGAACAAATAAATATTGAAATGCAGTCGGAAAACATGACGGTACACTTCGTACTGCAAGATGCCATCTGGGGGATGTCGATGAGTAAAGACGTTGGTCAGGGTTGCTGTTGCTGCCGTAGGTGTTGCCGCACAGCCGCGCAATCCTTTTATCCTGTTGCCTGACTGCCTGATGGCGTTGGAGTCGCAGGCTGGCTTGCGGCTGAAAGGCATTATGGGACAGCCTGCTCTGCGTTATGGCTGGGTCGTCACGCCAGCTGGGCAATGGCTGAGCCTCAGACCGCAGCCGATATTGCTCGCCTGGCGCTGGCGGGTAGATCAGATAAATGCCGACTAGCTGACGCTAGCCTAACAACCGACTTATCTTGACTGCCCAGTGGCTATCGGTCATGTGTAGTTGATGCTAAACAAATCATAGGGAATGACGATGAAAGAATGCCATTGGCTGGGGTTCGCCCTGTGGGGACTGGCGGTTACGGTGGTCCCCTACACAGGATAATTAGACAATTTCATTGGAGTTTCAGGATGCGCCTGTCACGGTAATACTGCAAGCGCTGGCCGCGATTACCGTCAACTGAATCTGATCACTGCAGCGGGCGTTGACGGCAACCTGACGCTGCGATTGGATAATGTCCCTTGGCCGTAGGCGCTAGGCATTGGTATTGCGTATGGGCAATCTGTCGATGACCAGGGAGGGCTCTGTGATGATGGTTTCCACAGAGTTGGATGCGCAGGAAAACAGCAGCATCAGCAGACATTGGCGCTGCAACAGCCGCTGCACAGTATAACGCTGGCATTGAAAAACGCTGATGCAGCAGAGATCGCCGAAAGCCTGAATGCACAGCACGCGCGGTGCTTTACTGGGCGAAAGGGGAAGTGTAGTGGCTGACAAGCGCACCAACGCGTTACTAATCCGCGATACTGCCCCGGTGCTGGCGCTGCTGAAAAAGCGGGTGGCTGAAATGGATATTCCCTTGGCACAGGTACAGCTGGCTGTCATATATCGTGACCATCAATAGTGAAACCTGCATGAACTGGGCGTGTGCTGGGGATTGGCAGCGGATGAACGGCCAGCGCAGCCGCTGCGGTTGGATAATTTCAACGTTGGCTTGCCGCAGCAAAAAATCACGCTGAGCGCAGGTTTTCATTTAGCTCGCCTTAGTGGGCGTCTGCTGAACTTGGAACTGACCGCGCTGGAGTAAGAAAACCGGGTGGAGATTATCACCAACCCGCGCCCGCTGACGGCACATATGCAAACCGCCAGCATCAAGCAGAGAACGGAAATTCCTTACGAAGTCTCTATTGGTGCCAGCGGCGTAATCTCGGTGGAGTTTAAAGAAGCGGTATTGGGCATGGAGGTGACGTCTAAAGTATTGCCTGACGGGCGTATCACGCTGATACTGCACATGAGGAGTCAAAACATGCCTGGACGCTCAGTCAGCAAGGGGGAGGGAGAAGCGATCACCATCGATAAGCAGGAGATAAAGAAAAGACGCAGATCACGGTAAAAGACGGAGAAACCATTGTGTTGGGGGGTTCAACCGCTTAACGGGCAGGCAGAAGACAAAGTTCCTGGGATCGGCAATGTTCCACGCTACTGGGATCACTATTTAAACAGAGCAGCAAGCAGCATAAAAGGCGCGAACTGGTGATCTTAATTACGCTGACGTTGATTAAAGATTGAATCGTGTCGCCTTTGCCATAAATCACCTAAAGTTGATCGCAGAAACATTTTTATCACCTTGGGGGCATCTAGGTTTGACGCTACGACCGATTTAGCTTACAAGGGTTACCGAATGAGCACTAGGGTTTTTAGTGCCAAAATGCCGTTAAAAACATAGTTTTCCCTCCTGCGGCGCGGATGGTTATTTATTCGGTTGCCAAACAACCAAGAGTGTTGAGATAATTTTTCGTCTGATCCTGCACTATCGCTTATGAGGTTTCAGTTTGGGTCCCGCCGCTAATTTGATTGGCGGGGCGGGTTAATATTAACGCATTGTCTTATAGTAATACCGAAAAACATGGCAGAGAAACGCAATATCTTTCTGGTTGGGCCTATGGGTGCTGGGAAAAGCACTATTGGCCGTCAGTTAGCTCAGCAACTCAATATGGAATTCTTCGACTCTGATCAAGAAATTGAGCAACGTACCGGAGCTGATGTGGGCTGGGTATTCGATGTGGAAGGCGAAGTAGGTTTCCGCGATCGTGAAGAAAAAGTCATTAACGAACTGACGGAGAATAAAGGGATTGTACTGGCTACCGGTGGCGGCTCGGTGAAGTCGCGTGAAACACGCAACCGTTTGTCGGCGCGTGGCGTTGTAGTCTATCTGGAAACCACTATCGAGAAGCAGTTGGCTCGTACCCAGCGCGACAAAAAACGCCCGCTGTTGCAAGTCGATTCTCCTCCGCGTGAAGTGCTGGAGGCTCTGGCGAAAGAACGCAATCCATTGTACGAAGAAATTGCCGATGTGACTATTTGCACCGATGATCAAAGCGCCAAAGTGGTGGCCAATCAGATCATCAACATGCTAGAGAACAATTGATTGCGGTTTCCGTATTCGCCATGGGCTAATACGCAAAGACTGATTTATGTTTCCGCAGCATCGGGGATAAACCACACTGGGAACTAGGCGCGATATGGAGAGAATTACCGTAACGCTTGGGGAGCGCAGCTACCCGATTACCATAGCCGCAGGATTGTTTAACGATCCGGCCTCTTTTATGCCGTTGAAAGCCGGTGAACAGGTGATGCTGGTCACCAACCAGACGTTGGCACCGCTCTATTTGGAACAGGTTCGCAAGGTGTTGGAGCAAGGTGGCGTGAGGGTGGATCAGGTGATTCTGCCTGATGGCGAACAGTACAAATCCCTGACGGTACTCGAACAGGTGTTCTCAGCATTGCTGCAAAAGCCTCATGGCCGTGATACAACGCTGATCGCGCTTGGCGGTGGCGTTATCGGTGACCTTACGGGATTTGCCGCTGCCTGTTATCAGCGTGGTGTGCGTTTTATTCAAGTTCCTACCACCCTGTTGTCGCAGGTAGACTCTTCCGTTGGCGGTAAAACCGCTGTCAATCATCCGCTCGGTAAAAACATGATTGGCGCGTTCTATCAACCTGCTTCGGTAGTGGTTGATTTGGACTGCTTGCAAACTTTGCCAGAGCGTGAACTTTCCTCTGGCCTGGCTGAAGTGATCAAGTATGGGATTATTCTTGACCGTGACTTTTTCGTCTGGCTTGAAAACAATATTAATGCGTTGGTGGCGCTGGATATGCAGGCTCTGGCCTACTGTATCCGCCGCTGCTGCGAGCTGAAAGCCGAGGTAGTAGCTGCTGATGAACGCGAAAGCGGTTCGCGTGCCCTACTGAATTTAGGCCATACTTATGGTCATGCGATTGAAGCTGAAATGGGCTACGGTGTATGGTTACACGGAGAAGCTGTCGCGGTTGGCATAGTGATGGCGGCGGAAACCGCACATCGCCTAGGCCAGTTCTCCATTGATGATATCGAGCGCATTAAAGCGTTGCTGCTGCGCGCTGGCCTGCCGGTTTGTGGGCCGCAGGAAATAACGCCAGGAAGTTATCTGCCGCATATGATGCGTGATAAAAAAGTGCTGGCTAGCGAGTTGCGTTTGGTACTGCCGACGGCCATCGGCCAGGCGCAAGTACGCAGTGGAGTTGGGTATGAGCGGGTTCTGACGTCGATCGCTGCCTGCCCTCCCATGGGGAATGTTTAGCTAAATTAGGCAAAGTAACCGTGGCTTAGCTGCCGTTGATATCTATACACCCTAAATAATTCGAGTTACAGGAAGGCGGCAACGCAGCGACAAATTAGTTGGGAACCAATTTGAACAGCGCTTGCCCTGGGCCGCTACCCGTCAGTGACTGGGGCGAGCGAGGAAAGCTAATGCATAGGCAACTTGAATTATAGCGGGTATATTACTAATGAATAAAGCATGACAGGTGTCGCTTTGCTATCATCGAGTTAATCTTCCCGTGCCACAATGGTAGGCTTTTGCTTCTAGTTGGAGGGTTTTAGATGGATGAGTTTAAACTGGAAAACGATCTCAGACCTGATAGCCGTGATCGTCTTCCTATGCACTCGTGCAAACCAGCTATGGTATCTCGTTTTGCCGTATCGCGTCAGCATTTGATGATAGGTATCGGTGTTTTGGTTTTGATACTGCTGGTTGTCGGTATGGGTTCGATGTTGAAGGCACCGACCAAACATGAAACAGCGCAGGAAGGAACGCAAAACGGCGCTGCCAAAGATATCAACCTGTCTGGTTATTCGGCACTAGTTACCAGCAACAATGGCGTAGTAGTTGGTACCACCGATACCCATGGTAATATTAACGTGAGCATAACGTCTCAGCCACAGAATGTCAGCGTTCCGCCGATCGCCAGCACGCCGACGCAAGCCTAGCCGTTACCACCGCAAGGTGGGGCGCGGCAGCGTATCGAGCTGCTGGATAATATGGTGGATGCGTTATCTTCGCAGCAAGGGCGGCAGGTTGACATAGTGACTCAAGGCAAAATCGGGGTGCAATCAACATTGCCGACGGCGTCGGCGACAGTAATGGACAGCGTAGCGGCGAGAGAAGCCATGCATCTGCTTCAGGGGAGTGCGCCGCAGGCCAAAACCGCCAGCAAATCGGCCACTACGCACCATAAAGCGCCAACCACGGTGTCAGCATCAACCTTAGCCTCTCCTGCCAAGGCTGGAAGAGTAAGCGGCAGTGCCTTGCAGTCCGTAGTGGGGAACCACTATACCCTGCAACTGAGTAGTGCCTCGCGCCCTGATACATTGCATGCCCATGCTAAGCAGCAGAAGCTGCAAAACTACCTGGTATACCCCACCCAACGTAACGGCAAACCCTGGTATGTGTTGGTGAGTGGTAACTATGCGTCTTCTGGGGAAGCGAAGCGTGCCATAGTCACGTTGCCGGTGGATGTGCAGGTGAAAAAAACCTGGGTTCGGTCTGCACTTCAAGTCCAGCAAGAGCTTAAAAATAAATCATTTAGATATGCGCACTGACGTGCCGTCTGAAACAGAGTACAATCCGCCGCTCTGCATTATATAAGTAGCTAATTGACGGCATGAAGAAAAACCGTGCTTTTTTAAAATGGGCCGGTGGAAAGTACCCGTTGGTGGACGAGATCCGTCGTCATCTTCCAGCGGGAGACTGCTTAATCGAGCCATTTGTGGGGGCAGGTTCAGTTTTCCTGAATACAGAGTATGATGCTTATATTCTCGCCGATATCAACAGCGATCTTATCAACCTGTATAACATCGTTAGGCTGTGCATAGACGATTTTGTGCGCGATGTACGTATTCTTTTCACCAATGAATTTAATAACTCAGGTCAATTTTACCTGCTACGGAAAGAGTTCAATGCTAGCATCGATGCCTATCGTCGGGCATTGCTATTTCTATATCTGAACCGCCACTGCTATAACGGCTTGTGTCGCTATAATCTACGCGGCGAGTTCAACGTGCCTTTTGGTCGTTATAAGAAACCCTACTTCCCTGAGGAAGAGCTGTACTGGTTTGCTGAAAAATCCCGCAATGCCACTTTTGTCTGTGAGCATTACCGTACTACCATGGCAAAGGCGATACACGGTACGGTCGTGTATTGCGATCCGCCTTATGCGCCCTTGTCGGCGACGGCGAATTTCACTGCTTATCACACCAATAACTTCAGCATTATCGACCAGCAGGATCTAGCGCGGATAGCGCATCAGCTTTCTATAGAGAGCCAGGTGCCAGTATTAATTTCCAATCATGATACTAAGTTGACACGTGACTGTTACCAGCAAGCTTCATTGTATGCGGTAAAGGCACGCCGTACTATCGGCCGCAATGCTCTCGGGCGTGGTAAAGTGAATGAGCTTTTGGCGCTGTATTGCGGAACCGGTAAATGACCCAGTGTATAAACATTCGACCCCTAAGAGTATGGAGAAGCGGATGAAAAAGTTTTTGATTGCCCCATCCATTCTATCGGCAGATTTTGCCCGGTTAGGTGAAGATACCGCTAACATGCTGGCCGCGGGCGGCGATGTGGTGCACTTCGATGTCATGGATAACCATTATGTTCCTAATTTGACCATCGGCCCGATGGTGTGTGAAGCGCTGCGTAATTACGGCATTAGCGCGCCGATCGATGTGCACTTGATGGTGAAACCGGTAGATCGCATTGTGCCTGACTTCGCTAAGGCTGGCGCGACCTATATCACTTTCCACCCTGAAGCCTCCGAATATATCACTCTCACCCTTCAACTGATCCAAGAGCACGGCTGCAAGGCTGGCTTGGTATTTAACCCCGCTACCCCGCTGAGCTACCTTGACTACGTGATGGATAAAATCGACGTGATCCTAATAATGTCGGTGAATCCGGGGTTCAGTGGTCAGTCATTTATTCACGGCACGTTGGGCAAGCTGCGCCAAGTGCGCAAGCTGATCGACGCAAGCGGTCGTGATATTCGTCTGGAAGTCGATGGCGGGGTGAAAGTCGATAATATCGCCGAGATTGCTGCTGCGGGTGCTGACATGTTCGTTGCTGGGTCGGCGATTTTCGGCAAGCCGGATTACCGCAAGGTGATCGACGACATGCGCAGCGAACTGGCGAAGGTGGTTCATGGCTGATTTTTCCGCCATCCGTGCTTTGGCTTTTGATCTGGATGTCACGTCGGTGGATAGTGTGCCAAGCTTAGCGGTTAATCTCGATCTGGCCTTGGTGGAAATGGGGTTGTCGCCAGCGGGGGGAAGCGTGTGTTGGCACTTGGCAAAATTGGCCTACGTGCCAACGAGTTGTTGTTCGTCGGCGATTCACGCAATGGTATCCAGGCGGGCACAGGGTGCAGGTTGCCCATGTGTGGGTCTGGCCTATGGTTATAACTATGGTGAGTCGATTGCCCTGAGCCATCCTGACTGTGTGCTGGAACGCTTCGCCGATTTGTTGCCCGTTCTTGGGCTGTCATCTTTAGAGGATCAGGAAATTTAAACGTGAGTAAGCCCATCGTATTTAGTGGCGCACAGCCGTCCGGCGAACTGACTATTGGCAACTACATGGGGGCGCTGCGTCAGTGGGTTCAGATGCAGGATCACTACGACTGTATCTACTGTATCGTTGATCTACACGCCATCACTATGCGTCAAGATGCGGAGCAACTGCGTAAAGCTACGCTGGATACACTGGCATTATACCTGGCCTGTGGCATTGATCCAGAAAGGAGTATTATCTTCGTGCAGTCGCATGTACCTGAGCATACTCAACTGAGCTGGGTGCTGAACTGCTACACCTATTTCGGTGAGTTGAGCCGTATGACTCAGTTCAAGGACAAATCCACGCGCTACGCAGAGAACATCAACGCTGGTCTATTCAGCTATCCGGTGCTGATGGCGGCAGATATCCTACTGTATCAGACTCATCAGGTGCCGGTTGGTGAAGACCAAAAACAGCATCTGGAATTGAGCCGTGATGTGAGCCAGCGTTTTAACGCGCTGTATGGTAAGGTGTTCAAAGTGCCTGAGCCGTTCATTCCTAAGTACGGCGCTCGTGTGATGTCGTTGCAGGAACCGCACAAGAAGATGTCTAAGTCGGACGACAACTGTAATAACGTCATTAGCCTGCTGGAAGATCCGAATACGGTGACTAAAAAAATCAAACGTGCGATGACCGACTCTGAAGAGCCGCCAGTCATCCGTTATGATGTGGCCAACAAAGCGGGTGTCTCCAACCTGCTGGATATCCTCTCCGGTGTGGCGGGCAAAAGCATCGTTCAGTTGGAAGCTGAGTTTGCTGGCCAGATGTACGGCCAGCTAAAAGACGTGGTGGCGGAGGCTGTGTCCGGCATGTTGAGTGAATTGCAACAGCGTTACTACAGTTTGCGCAAAGACGAAGCCTACTTGCAGCAGGTGATGTGTGACGGTGCTGCTAAGGCGCGTGCGCGTGCGCAGGAAACCTTGGCGAAAGTCTATCAGGCAGTTGGTTTTGTAGCTCCGCGATAAAGCGAATAGTAAAAAGGATGTCCTCCTCGCTGAAAGGGCAAGGACGACTGGAGTGTGTCCGGCAAAAATGACCACCAGTGGCGGTCAGATGCAATGGCGTGATGCAGCCTAAAGTGCGGCTTTTGCAGCCTATGCCATGATGTTGACTTATATCGGGCAGCGCCTGCCATTGGCTATAAAACTAAGGCTCAGAAAAAATCAATGCGGGTGTTAATGCCGATGGTTCGCCCGATGTTGACCTGTGCTAAGGCACCATTGCCGCTAACATAACTGAAGGGATAGTAGCGACGATCTAACAGGTTATCAACATAGACAGAAATATTCATAAATTAGGTCGCCTGCCAGTCCAGTTGGGTATCCAATGCGGTATAAGTTCCCTGTTGCAACTAATTATTGCCATTAAAATTGTGCGGGGTCCCACCAGATTTACCGCCAGGCGCGTCATCAGGGCACCATAATTTGTGCCAATCACTCCGTTCAGACTGCTTCTAGCACGGTAGCGTGGTACAAAGGGTACCCGGCTTCCGCTATACAGCATGCTGCTATTAGTAAACTTAGCTCAATATTGAAACGTACCACATTGCCGTTTAAATACCATGACCAACCCGGTGCTGCGAATAGCCCATTTTGCCTCAAATTACTACACGCCACTGGTATCGGATGTGCCAGCGTTACTTAATGTTTGCATTTCGACCGGGCCGGAATAGATCTACATGTCTCGTGTATGGGTATGGATGGTTGCGGCTTGTAATTGCACTCTGGAGGAGGCATAACCGGTACCGATCTCATAGTTGATGAATTGTTCCGCTATAAGGGTTTTGCATCAAGTCTAGGCTAGGGTACGATATTGAAACCAGAAGGTTTGTATCCTTGTGCAATACGGGTATAGACCCGCCAATCATCAGTAAGCATATAGACTGTGGAGAGTTGGCTGAGTACCTGGTAATCATGATTCTTTCCGCTATCGCTAAACGGGGCGTTGAGCATATTGCCATAATACCGGGTGCTTGCCTTATCGTGAGAATAACGGACGCCGCCCCCGATATTGAATCGATCGGTTAAATGCCATGTCATGTCACTGTAAGCTGCCAGTGTTTCAGCGCTAGTGTAGCCATTGTTGTTCATACGTATTGATAGCATGTCGTAAGTTGCATTCACCTTCTCGCGCGTATTCTGGCGATAAAGCCCCAATACCATATCAATAGGGCGAGCTTCACCATAGGTGGCGGCACGCAGTTCTTGAATATCCTGATTCCAGCGCTGAGGTAGGTTAACTAGTAAACTAGTAATGTTCCAGTCAGGAAGGTACGTGAATAATGCTGTTGTTGCTAACTGCTGATCAGGTTAAAAGCCCGATTGTCGGTGGTGTATTTGCCATTTAGCATCTGGCTATCAGTACAGCTCCGCAGAGAAGGATCAGGTGCACCGTGCCTATTATCAGTTGACAGCTTTTTATGTCATTCCAGGAAACGTAAGTATCCTGTGTGGCGCGGGTACAGTCGCACGAGGCCGAAAAACTCATCTCCCAGGGGTGATTGTCTGGAGCCAGTCGTAGCTTGACATTACCAGCGTTGGTACGTGTGAACCCCCTAAATCAGTGCTACCAGTGGCAGGGTTAATCATGTTGCTGTTATCAACCTGACGTAGCATGGGCATGCTGCCGTAAAGTAATCTTTCCTGAATGGGGCTGCTGAGATTGAGTTTGCTTCGGTAGCTATCACGGCTGCTGATGCTGCCCTCAATGTAGCCGCACGGCAGACTGTCCGGATGCTGAGTCACGATATTGATGATCCCCCGCCCTCCCCGCCCTGGGCTCTTTTTCCGTACAAGGTTCCCTGTGGGCCGCGTAGCAGCTCCACGCTCTGTACATCAGTAAGCGCCTAGATGGTATTAGTAGAAAGCTGCGGAATGCTATCGATATAAAGGGTGACGGCTGGATTATAGAAATCCTGTACCGAGAAGACGCCACGCGCAGTGAGACCGTCGAGAAAATTAGGCTACCGCTATTTTCAATGTTCAGTTCCTGGTAATACCATGACCAGTTTATTGCTGCTGGTGACAGCGGCAGCGTTTAATTCAGGCTCACTGACAACAGTAGAAGAGACATTATTCGCGGATGCCGAGCGCAAGGATTGTTTACTGGCAGTGACCACTATCCTATGGTCATCTTGCTGTGAGATCTGAACATCAACGCTCGCAGAGAGCAGCACCCCAAAATTCAAGTATAAAGCCGTATAATATTCATTGTTATGACTCCTTGTTAAATAGTAGAAAAATTCCAACTAATTTAATTAATGATGATAATCACTTCTGTTTAGAACTACTCGAAATAGATTTATTTCAACCTGTTTCTGGTCTGTCAGTCAGGTCGGTGATTAGATAAATACGCAAAAATTAGCTCGCCGAGCAGGGGATCGGGTACTGCGACGACGGCGTAATCCTCAATATTAGGCAGACACATAAGCATGGACTCGACTTCTGCAGCGGCTATTTTTTCTCCAGCACGATTGATTTGCTCTTTAATACGGCCTACGATCTGCATATTTCCCCATTCATCACAGCGCAAACCGTCTCCGGTGCGATAAAATCCTTCAATGGTGAATGCCTGCGCGTTGTGGGCTATGGCACGATAGTAGCTAGCAATGGTGTATGTAGGGGCCGCGCGTCAGCAGTTGCCTATCTTGCCAGGTAATATGTCGTTTTCGTCCTCATCGACAATTATGACTTCATCATAAGGTGATAAGGCGTCCTTGAATATTTAACACTGTTGATCGGGGATCGTCAAAACTAGTATAGCATAATAAGCCTTCTGCCATGCCAAATACCTGCTGCAAAATACCGCCGATGGTAGTGATGATCGTTTCTGCCAAAATAGAGTCTAGCCGTGCACCGCCCCCCACCTGAATGACGTGAAGGGAAAAGAGATCGCTGTTTTCCCACTCTCTGTCCTGTGCCCATAATTGTGCCAATACAGGCACTAATGCGACATAAGTAACTTTTTCCTGGCGATCAACGGTATCACCTCATCGCAACTGGCGTTATCGGCGAGTACCACTTCCCCCCCCCTCCCCCCGCATGACAGGGTACCCAAAATCCCTGGGCAGGCTAGCTGAAAGTTATGGGCGATCGGGAGAACGGCGAGATACACGCTGTTTCGGTTAATATCGCAAAGTTGTGCTGAGGTACTGAAGTTATAGCTGTAGTCGGCATGCGTACGCGGAATAAGCTTTGGCGTACCCGTAATACTATCGGAAAGCAGCAGTAACGCGGTATCGGCAACATCAGTATGAAGCCATTCACATCGCCCAACCTGTAAGGAGAAAAGAGGTGTAAAGGTTCTTTCGTTATGTGATGTCTCAGCCACCAAGATATGACGTAGGCAGGTGTGTTTATCACGTACTTGCTGCTTGGCCAGTTCTGCATGGCTTTCTCCTGGAATAACGTAGGCGGCAGGTTCCGCCAGTGCAATCAATGCGTCGATGTCAGCAGCGCGTTGGGATGTCATGGCCAACACGGGAACAGCACTAGTAAGTAACAATGCAAAAACAGTGTGACAGAAGTGCAACTTTAGGGAGCTGAACAATCACCCGCTCACCTGAATGTAGCCCCAGCGTGAACAGACCAGCGGCGAGTCGGTCTACGCGCTCATTAAAAGCTTGGTACAATAGTATTTCATCCTTATCGATCAGTGCAATACTGGATGTATAGCGGGAAGCCCGGGTACCCAGTTGTTCGCTAAGGGTCGAAGAAAACTGGCGGATAAGTGGTTCGAATATTTCTGGATCAGTCATAACGCTTCCTCGTTTTTTGGTGATGGAGGTTATCCAACAGGCCATGGTGTGGTGGGGTGAGGTAGCGTATTTCCGCATTGCCGACGTTCTGCATTACCTGCTGCCATAATCGCGAGAGCGCCGCCTGATGCGTCGTATGACAAGCCAGAGGCTCAGTGTACCTGCCAGATGCGCCCTGAACTATTGCAACAACCAGGCCACACTAGCAGGGCCAGTAGAGCCGTAAAGCATGAAAATCAGCTAAACTGCTGACTACTTCCGACTTTACCGTTATGGCATCAACACCTTGCGCCAGCAACAGCATATCTAGCTAAGAGTAGAGCAACTGGTGGCTGGTAGTGACTTGCGCAAACTACGCAGCCTTGCCCAGGCAACGACGTCGTTGAGACGTGCATCATCGATCCATGTGCGCCCCGCGTGAGTGTGTGGGTAAAAAGAATTAACCCAGTAGCAGCGCAGCTGTTTTCTTGCGCCAGTGCTTGCAGCGCATTCAGATCGTCAGGATGTAACTGGTGTTCCTGAATGATATGTACGCCACGTGTCAGAAAATATTTGGCGAGCTGCGTGCCGGATCCTCCTGCGACAGTGGAGTATACCACGATACAGGCAATATAAATCGTCTCCGGTAGCTGTTCTAGCGAGGTATACAACGGAATACCAAACGCGAAGGCCAACTCTCGTGATCAGGAGCTTTTCTAGGCCAGTAAGCCCATTAACTCCAATCCTTCAGGCGGTTCTGGTTCTATGAAAGCATTAAGATATATTTCTCTAAATTTAACGCCGATAATCAGTATGCGTTGTTTAGCGGTAATAGACGAGTTCATAACCTGTTCTCAGGTTGAGTTGGCGTATCGGCAAGCCATAGACGAATAGACTGTGCGCAATATTGTACTTGGGGTTGTTCCATCATCAGTTGCCACTCATTTTGTTCCGAAGTCCAATGTGCAGGACGATCTGTGGTATGAATGATGAGGCAGGGAATGAGAAACGGTTCTCCAGGGGTATGATTAGCTAACAGTCGAAGTAGATAATCTATGTGATCAAGCCATTGGTTCACGTCATGTGGGGTAAGATTTTGCGGTAAAACACCGGCCACTTTACCAAGTTGCACAAAAATTGCAATTTGTTCAACTGGATTTTGTTGCATGAAATAGTCAGGCAGGGGAATAAGCGTTTGTCCATGCGATAGCAAATGCAGCAGTGCACTTTGGTTTTCGTAACTGAAATCCTTCTGACAAACAGGATCGATTAGCACTACTAGAACCTGTTCACCAAGGTGGTACATGGATTGTGCAGCTCCTGCTGCAAGGAAAGTGCCGTATGACTAGCACAGCAAAACATACGGGCCATAAGGCTGCTGGCGGCGTATGGCGTCGACATAGTCATTGACCATTGCATTCAGGCTGGAGTGACGTTGCGATGATTTTGCCTGTAAACCGAAAACATTAGCGTTAAGGTAACAGGCGAGAGTAAGCCAGGTGCTGACTTCGCTATCCGAGGTGTGGAATACGAACAGCGTTTCGTCACCCTAGTCGCTAAGCATGAGGTAGGTAAACAGATCGTGAAGACTGGCCTGTACGATGCCTTTTTGGTTAAGTTGCGCCACCATGCGTGTTGCGATCAGGCTATAGCCGCCTAGCTCGAAGAAATCGCTGTAGCGATTAATGGGGGAAAATAACAAAGATTGCCAGATATCATCAGCCACGAGTTTTCCAACATTGTATCGGCCATGATCGATGGCTCAGAATCGGCGGGAGCTATCAGAGCGCTAGGATTATACAACGCAGTCGGCGTGAACAGCGCTTCTTGCAGTTGTATCCGTAGTGTGGGCAGGTCATTGCTACCTATAGCGCTGCTGTAAATAGTGGATCAGCGCTAGTTTGTCTGGGCGACAAGTTCCTGGCGAGCGAGTAACCATCTGGTGTTGGCGTAACGGTGATTGCTCTTATTGCGGCCAAGTGAACTAGTTGTCAAACCCTGCTTGAACGAGTGCCGCTTGCCAAGCGCAAAGCGTAAGCATCGGTTTATCATCCTGACGGCAGAAATCGCGATAGCCGCTCAGCCCTTCAATAAAGCCGACGGATGCCAGTTGTAACACGCTGTTTCGCTCCGTAGCTTCGATCACCAACAGATGCCAGCCAGTGTTCAACAGCAACCTTAATCGGCGTAGCGTAAGGATGACGTGGCTGGCGTCGTGCAGCATGTTTACTGCGATGATCAGATCGTAACCTTCAACAGGGTGAGCAGAGAAATCAAACGCGGTTGGTTGATATCAAACAGCGCGTAGGATAAACCTAGGCGTGTCGTCAAACAGGGCCTTGGCATCGTTAAGGAATTGAGACAAGACATCGGTGAAATGGTACACTTGCCGTGTTTCCTGAGTGGCTGCCAGCAGATGATGAGTGGTAGCCACTATTCCCGCCCCTACTTCCAGTATTTTTCTTGCGCTGCACAATGCTGCGACACAGGCAGCGTAGAGATTTAGACAAGCGCTAGTGAAGTTCTCGCTGTACAACGCATTAGCAACAGAATGTGCTTCCCCGAACAACAGCTCTAGCGGAGAACATTGCCTATTGAACAGTTGGTCATGGTGGGCGAGGCATGTTTCCAGATAACGTGCCAGCGTCTAGCTCTACATGGCATCTGGGCAGGGTTGCTGCGCAACGGTAATGTCCGCTGAAGTTTTTTCGACAGCGCCCAGGTATCGCCTTCACCGGTTAGCCAGTCAGTCTCCGTCAGATGGCATAACTATTGTCAAATCAGTCGATGGTGCTTTTCCTATGCGGCGAGCACCCGTACGATATCGAGGTGATAGATAAAAGTGCTTGCCATAGCGAGGCGAGATGCTCTTCAACTTCTCCCTGTGATAAATCTGCGTCAGCCTCCCTCCATCTCCGCTGGTTTTCGGCCTATGGTGTAATATCAGCGAATGATAATCAATTTTGCCGTTAGCGGTCAGTGGCAAAGCATCGAGGAAAACTAGGTGTTGCGGCACCATCCAGGCGGGAAGAGGATCGCTAAGGGCGATTTAAAGTTTGCGGGCATTAGGCCGTTGCTGAATATCAAGCGCTCGCAGCCAGGAAGCGCTGTAAGCCTGCTTGGTCGTCTTGATATTGGCAGGTGATAGACGCCTCATCGAACCACGTTATCCAGCGCTGGTGAGGGTGTAGCAGATCCTGCAGATCGCCATCCGTAAGTAATAGCGTGTTCAGTATAGCAAGCGGTATCAATTGGCGGAATTCCGTAACGTAAATGAGAGCCCCAGGGCGGCAAGCTGGTGTAATGTCGCGAGAGTGTGTCTATCGTCAGGTATCAGGCGATGCAGCGCGTTATTAACCTATATAATAATGTCAGCATGGTAAGAAAACATTAACAGGCTGTCAGGTGACCACAACACGGGCACAAGGCCAGGGTGAAAGCCGTTGTTTTGCCTGTAGCACCCATTCTTTGGCATGCTACAGCGCCACATGCTCAATTTGTTCAGCATTAAGTTGGCTCAGCAACTGCCCGGTGGCGACCGCACTGCGGGAACCGATTTTAAGCAAACGCACTGGGCGTTTGAGGCGATGAGCAAGCTGGTGGCAAACCTGTGCTAACTCGCTGATAAAAAACGAACTGGCCGGGTGGCACAATGCCAGATGTTCAGGTGCCCAGACGGGATCGCCAAGCGGTGTCAGCGGGCCGTGTTCTCCGCTTAAAATCTACGCCAGCGTCATTTGATGAGCTTCAAGCAGTGCATTAGCGCAATAGGAGCTCTAGCCGCCGCATACCAGATAGCTAGATGCGGCTGATTGTAATCGCTGTTGCTTGATGAGAAACGCCAGCTAGCGGGCAACCACGGATCGACAGCGAGGCTGGATATCGCATTCCCGCATAAGCGCGATGCCAGATCGTCAGAAAGAAACTGGCCAGGCTCTAACATCAACAAGCGATGTAGCAAAAAGTCGGCGACTTGCTACTCTGCGTCATCCACCGTGGAAAACAGAGTGGTCTGAGGCGGAAAGAAGCGTTTGCCAGTTATCCGGTAATGACGGATGGCAATGATGCGCGACGCCTAACTTATCGCCCTGCGGTACGACAAACGCACCAGCGTCTTGTCTTTTTCCCCTACCGTTATCACTACCCCGCCTGTTTAACGCCATCGATCTGGCTGAGTGCTCTCTCAATTTCGCCCAGTTAAATGCGATAGCCCCCGACCTTGACTTGTTTATCGCGTCGGCCAAAGAATTCCAGCGTGCCATCCGGCCAGTAGCATCTCATGTCACCCATGCGATACCAGCGTTTTCCTGACTGCATCAGAAACTGACGAGTGCTACGCTGCGGATCGTTAAAATAGCCTTCAGCGACACCGGCACCGTCTATCCATAATTCGCCTACTAACCAGTAGGGGCAGTCGCGGCCGCCTAATTCATCAACTACTCGATAGCGTTGGTTAGCCAGAGGATAACCATAGGGAATGTAGCGCTAGTCTGCAGGTACATGCTCAATGTAGCAGGCGTTGGACTAGATAGCAGCTTCGGTAGCGCACCGCCCATGGCAATAAATAGCCCTTATGGGCGAAATGCACGATAACGTTCAGGAAGATCAAGGCCAATCTAGTTACCGGAGATCATCACTGCGCATAGGTTGGCGGGCGCGGAGCCAGGAGACGCCTTCACACCAGGTCAGTAGTATGTTGAACAACGCAGGCACACTGTTCCAGATCGTCACCAGATAATCTTCGATCAATTCAGACCATTCACGGGGATCGCGCCGTTGGTTTTCTGCCGCAATGACCAATGCGCCACCGGCGGTAAGTACGCCTAAAATATCGTAAACCGATAGATCAAAGTGCAATGCCGAGAGTGCCAACATCCGTATCATGAGGGTTGACCTAATAACGGCGATTGATATCAGCGCAGGTATTCAACGCCGCCCGGTGAGAAATGACCACGCCTTTAGGCGTACTGGTGGAGCCGGAGGTATAGATGATATAAGCCAGTTGTGTAGGTTCCCGTGACAGGGTGATGGCATGCGGTTCGGCTTTTATCACCTGCTGCCAGCTGAGGGTCAGTACATCATTTGTCTGGCTAAGGTTATCGTGCTGGCAAACCAGTACCCGCTGAATATTGGCGTCTGCGTAGATGCGTTTTCGCTGCGAAGTGGGTTGATCCAGTGAGACGGGAACATAAATTGCCCTGTACAGCAGCACCCCCAGTATGGATACAATTTGCCATGCATCTTTTGACATGGTCACGGCGACGTTGGTTGTCTCCGGGATGTACGCCGTGTTCTGTCAGATACGCCGCGCAGCGTCTAGCTTTCTCCGCCAGTTCGCCATAGCACAACTGGTAACGGCTATCGATCACTGCCAGCACTTGCAGTTGCTGGAGAGATATGCGGAAAATGCCCTCATGCAACAGACCTTCTGGAAAGGGGACAGTGGTGCTGTTAACCTGTAAGCGCACGTCCTGTTGGCTGGGAGGCATTAACTTATCAAATGGCCGTGACCATGCGCTACTGTCACTACATAGAGTTGATTGATCAATGCACAATAAGTCTCAAACAGTGTTTCGATCAGCGCTGGAGGGAACAGTGCTTCGTTGCTGTCCTATTGTAGGTAAATCTCTCCCTGATGTTCAAACACCAGGTGGCCTACCACACCTACGTAGTTTGCGAAATGTTCCGGGACTGGTCTCCTGTGGGGATTGTGTATGGCGACTGTACAACGAGCGACCAAGGTTACTGGTAAACACTACCGGAGCACCGTGGGGATAACGCTGCTGTCGTTTCAGTTCACGCAGCAGTTAGACACCAGACCAATGGCGGCGCTCCCAGTCCTCAGTGAACGTTAGCTGATTTTTAAATGCGAGGTTACCGAGTGTATCGCCGTAGCAGAGACGGTATCGAGCAGAATAATATTGGTGAAATCGGCCAGCATGTTGTCTACAGCAGGATGTAACGGCTATCGATCGAACAGCGTTAGATTAAGCAGCAAACGTGATAAACCTCCCCAACGCGCCAGCACCGCGAAAAAACAGGTTGTCAGCACCATGGTTGGTGTGACGCCGATATACCCCGACCGTTGGCTAAAGCATGCCCAGCGTTCTGCGTGAAGAGTCATCCAGTGACGGGTGGTGCGTACTTCACTGACAGTAGCTGGCTCACAGGCCAACGGCAGTATGGGGGCAGGGGGCATATTTTAGCTTTTGCCAGCCAGTAACATCGCGCTTGCTCAATCTCCCCTTCATTAACCTGTTGCTGTTGCAGTATCCAGAAGCGGAAATCGTAATAGACATCAACCAGGGCCAGTGACTCTCCCGCCATGCCAGAGTAAGGCGTTAAGTTCATCGAAGAACAGCGTAAAGCTAGAAGCGTCTATGATAAGAAGGTCAATGCTGACATGCAGGCGATAGTAGTCTTCCGGCAACAATGTAAGCTGGAAATCAAATGTTTCGCCAATGTCCACGCGTAAAAGATGATGGCTCAAACGTTGGCGTAACGCGTACAAATAAGAATTGCGGCTAGCTGGGTCACTTTGGCGCAAATCATGTACGGTAACGCCGTACCAGTAAGGCTATTTCTGATAGTACTGCTGGCCGTCGGCGCGAAAAGCGATGTTACAGCATGGGATGGCATTGTAACAATAAGGTGATAGCTCCTTCCAGACGCTGCGCCGTCAGGCCGTGGCCTTCGAACTCTTGATACAGATGACATCCCATGCCGCCAGGCACTTGACCCGGCATGCGACCGGTCAGATAGGCAGCGTGCTGCACTGGGGTAAGTAGGAAGGGGGCCATCGGTCATCAACTACCAGACAGGAGCTTTAGTTGCCGTCTCATCATCTTGCGTTTCTTTAAGGTGGCGATACATCAATTACCGCTATTGTGCCAGCATGGGGTTGGCGTATAGCTCGCGCAGTGTGATGGAGTAGCCATGCTAACGAAACTAGTGTAGCCATCTCATTATTATCATTAAGTCCAGTCCTTACTAGATCACATTACTTTCCTCGCTCAATTGTTGTGGCATCAGATTCAGTTCCTGCGCGAGTTGTTGGAGTATTTGCTGAGTATTTGCTGGTAAGCGATATCGTGTAAGCTATTCTGCAAAAAAGTATTCTCAGAGAGAGTACCCCGAAAATCATTTTCTCTCCGGATAGGACATCTGAAAACGGACGAGTATTATTAATTAATAATACTTATCATTATCATATAAGAACCACCGAAAGCGGGTTTATTTATCCAAGCTTCGGGTTGGAAGAGAAAAAAGGATCAGTGAAACCCAGGGTGGTTTTGTCTAAACCGTACTGAAAAAAGAGATCTAAAGCAGACGTTCAAATATTGATGGGTTCACACCAAACTGTTTTTGAAAGGCAACGGAGAAGTAGCTCGCATTAGTATACCCTAAATCGGCGGCGACCGTCATTACTGATGCGTTACCATTGGCGAGTCGTCTTCTGGCTTCCTGCAACCGTTCGAGCTGAAAAAGCCCGTACCACAACACTATTGTTAAATAGAGTACAGAACCCGAGTTTTGTTTTAAGCACGCTCAGACCTGGCTCCCGTGCCAGTTCAGCGATGGTAGATGCTTGCGTTAAATCTGCTAACAGAAGATCCTTGGCCCGTAGTAGTTTCTGGCGTTCCGTAGGATTGAAATGGTCACAGAGGCAGTTATCGTCCTCATGATATTCATCCAGCATAAGGCTGAGCATGACCATACTCTGTCCTTATAGCCATAAATTCGCCGGTTTCTGTTCGTAGCTGAACCCATCATGCAGCCGGGTTAGCGCATGACATAATACTTGAGCAGTTAAAAGCGTAATGCTTTCGAAGCCGCCGTAGTAAAAGGTAAAAGGCGCTGCCATGATAGACGGGCATATGGGTAACGTCGTAGTGACAGTTGTATTGTAACTCCCACTGGAGATGGCGCTGCGCACCATGTAATGCGATATGTAATGACCCCTCTAGAATACAGGAAAAATTAATTCTTCCCAAATAATCATGCAGTGGCATGTGTCGTGGGCTGTTAAAATGGCCTCGCCAGAGCAGAATATCCATGCCTTCTTGAAGCAAATAGCGTAGCAACTAGTACTGGTCTACATGTTTACACCTTTTGCGCTCTCCCCGAATACCAGTTAATAAATAGAGATTTCAGATTTTGTTCGTGGTGACTCCGTCATAGCCTGGTTATCTCCCTGTGACTCTACCAATGTACCAATGCGGGTATAAAAAAACCAAATGGGGCATATACGGTTTTGATAATAGTTATTATTTATATTAACCATAGGAACGCTACAATGGAAGATGTTTTTTGGCGTCAATGCAAATTTATCAGGAAATTCATCGACTCTCATGATATTTCATTTATCTGATTATGAATAGAAAACCCCTGGGCGTTTTCCTCTATGGCACGTTATCACACCGGTTCGTGGAAAAATTATTTTTTCTATGACGCTGTCTGGTCTGGCAGCATTAGCCAGTCTGAGTGTGTTGCTTTTTCTCGCAGGGAGCCTGCGTCAGTTATAGGATACGCCCGCTGTTATGCCGCTATATCCGTTAATTGGCATGATAGGCTGCGTAGTGTTCTTCGCCTACAGGCATTTAACCTCTCTCCCACTATGCGACTTTTCGCCTAGAAAAGGCGCTACGTGGCGAGCTAGCGTGTAAGTTAGTAAAATTTTCACTCGGTGAATTACAGCGGATGGGAAGCGGTATGCTGGTTAAAGTGATACAGGACGATGTGAAGTCGCTACATATTTTTGTTGCCTACAGCATGCCGCGCTCTACGCGCTGGCAGTTCTCATGCCACTGGCGGCGATGGCGTTGCTATTCTCGCTGGACCGGCGTTGAGCAGGGAACACAATAGTCAACTGTTAACCAAAGAAGGGTGCTATCAGGCGCTGTGGAGTGCGCAAATGGCCGTCATGCTCTGGCGTGAAGGAGAAGCGTCTACTCTTGAATGAGTGAGGCCCATCAGCCGCTGACGTTGACTATCGGGCGCGTTATTTTCGCCATTACTGGCGTCTATATTACCCAGAGCCATCTATGCAATCTCTACCGGCGTTGGTGCGTGCAGCGGGTGGCTCACTAGCTCTCACGGGATTCTTATGCTGCTATGGGCGCTAAAATTTATTTGGGAACCCTGGGTTGAACGTTGTCGCCTGCCGCCCGGTTGCCTGGAGCGGCGATCACACAATCTTATTCTGCATGGTCAGGTAATGCTGGCTGTTATTATGATGATGGTGGGAGCCATCGGCTAGCTTGATCGAGACGGCATATTACAAGACTCGGAAGGCGTGGGGGTATTCCTACTATTTATGTTGGCATGGATTGTGGCATCCACCATTGATATCGCCAGCAATAGCTTTTGCGTTTTGACCAACTAACACAAACTGGTTACGGCTGGGGGAATAGCGTTCAGGTCGGGGGCAGATATCTAGGAATGATGTGCGGCAGAGGGTTGTTTTTGATGCTGGGGGCAGAATATAGCTAGCCGGGGGCAATGCTGATGCTGACGCTGTTGATTATGCTACTGTCGTTGCCGTTGTTGCGCATGACGGAACCGAGGAGAAAAAGGCGCTCTCGGCATTCCCCCAGTTTGCGTTACGCATTGAGGAGATCGCCAACGCGTCTTGGATTGCTGCTGGTGTTGATACTCAATACCGGTATGCGTTTTGTGATGCACCTTTCTGCTTCTTTGCTGCTGGATCACGGCATCAGTAACGTCTACACTAGCGCGCACACTACTAAGCGGCGCAAACATCGCCTCTGGCGTGGTGGGAACGCTAGCAGGGCAGGCGTTGCTGGTAGCTTATGGTATGCATGGCGGCGCGCTGTTAGCCGTGGTTGCAACGCTCTGGCTAGCACCGCATGGTGTAATGTTGGAGATATTACAATGGGTAGTCGTCGCTAAATCCGTTACATTGGCTTGTGCACTGGTTTGTCTTTACACCACGATGATGTCCCTTTCATCCCCCACCTGCAGGCTGGGGTTGACTTCACTATCTTCCAATGCACCGATGCGGCACTCTCCATCTTTGCAGGTAGTATCAGCGGAGTTATCGCCCAACACTTTGGACACTACCTATTAATGCGTGATGTGGCTGTGACGGCGATGCTTGGTCATAAAACCGACAGTACACACATCACCACCACCGCCGCGTATAGGCCGGTGGCAGTGGTCAGCGACGCGCGCGCACCACCTTTCGCCATAATGAGGCTGGTGACCACGAAGGTCAACATGGGTACCGACGGTGCCGCCGGCCAGGATGAAGTTGACCAGCTTCGGTGAGGAAACCTTGGTCTGTAGTGAACCCAAAGTGATCAACGAGGTGTAGATTGCGCTGGAAACGAAGCCTAGAGCCATCATGTAGTAACTCAAATACTGAGGGTTATCGGTATTAACGAACAGATACATCGCGAGGGTTGACAGTGAGGCCAGCACGGTGACGATACGCTGCAAATCGAAAAAGTGCAGTACATAGCCTAGATACCCACATGCCGATCATATAAGAGGTCCAGAAATCGCTCACCAGCTTGCCATCCTGGTTGATATCCATGCCGAACGATTTGGTGGCGTATTCCGGCACCCACTAAATAAAGCCCAGTTGACCAAGGATGTAGCACAACACGGCAACCGACAGGAACAATACCCCAACACCCCATTTCCCCCCTTGGAGATAGGTTGCTGGGTGTCGGCATCTTTTTTACCCAGCACTGGGAACTCGGTGCACAGTGTTAGCATGAAGATGCCGAGGTATATCAACCCAATACCAGCCGATGTGACTAGTCAGCAGCATAGCGGCAACGATCGGGAAGAACATGCCAGCCATGCTGAAGAAAGAATCGGTGAACAACAAACGTGAACTGCGCTGGCAGCCAGTATACATATTGGTGATCAGGAAAGTCTCTATCGACATAGTGATGTCGCTGACCACACCGAGGATAAACATATACAAGGAAAATAAAGCCAGGCTTTTGCTGATCATCAGTCCGGCCACTGCCAGCACCATCAGGATAAAACCGAAGAGAAACTGACGCTCTAGCGGGATGATTTCCATCAGTCAGGCATTGAGGAAAATCGCCATCAAAATACCGGCATTGAGGAAAGCAAAGGTATTACTCATGCTGGAAACCAGCAGGTTAAAGTACTCTGCAATTTTTCCCATCACCATCTCTGTGGCGATCACTAAAGCACCTGTCAGTGCGTATGAAAGTAAGCTAATCCAAAGGAGCCGTATGCCGTTGCTGTCATTCATTGTATAGACCTGATTATGTCTGTTAGAGGTTTTATACCAGCCATACTTCAAGTTACCTGTGCGTTAGCTTTCCTCGCTCCTCTGGTATAAGTGCCGGGGGGTTTAATGCTCTTCTCCCCATCCCTGAGGTTAAAAGCCTGCAGCTCAGCATTTGCCGCCTTCCTGCAACTCGAATTAGTTAGGGTATATTTGGTATCGGCTTATTTTTCCAGCAGTTTGTGATGCTGTTGGTAAAAAGTGACTGGTAATCATATTTTGACCGCAAGTCCTAGTTTGTCGGTGCTATGTTCTACCATTGTGTAAATATAGATAAATGGCGGGTACTTGCTAGTACCGCTCTTTAGAATCACAGTACTTTTCCGCTGTTTGTCTCTCAGAGAAGGATTTGCTTATGCTTAAACGTACTTTAGTCGCCTGCGTTGCGTTGTATTCCCTAGCAACAATAGCACCAAGCACATTCGCCGCCAATGAAACCCATGTTGTGCTGACCACCTCGGTAGGGAATATCGAATTAGCGCTCGACAGCCAAAAGGCACCGGTTTCTACCAAAAATTTCGTCTACTACGTGAATAGCGGCTACTACAACAACACCATTTTCCACCGCGTAATACCAGGTTTTATGGTTCAAGGCGGTGGTTTTACGGCTGATATGCAGCAAAAATCCACCCATACACCGACCGATCAAGAATAAAGCTGATAATAGCTTGCGCAACCTGCGTAGTACCATCTCGATGGCACGCACCGCCGACAAAGACAGTGCCACCAGACAGTTTTTCCTGAACGTGGCTCACAACGCTTTTCTAGATCACGGCCAGCATGACTTTGGTTACGCGGTGTTCGGCAAAGTGGTGAAGGATATGGACGTGGTAGACAAAATTTCTCAAGTGCCGACCGGCAATGTCGTCCCGCACTAGAATGTACTGATCAAACTGGTGCTCATTCTGTTAGCCAAAGTGGTGCCATAAGTCTTCCAGCCGATCCCGCCACGGTCGGCCGTTGTCGTTTCCGTCCCCTTGCATGTTTTTTCTTCCACTATTTGTAATATATCCACTGTACGATCGGTTGCCTTTTAGCTATCCCCTTTTTGTTGTACTTGACAGGGCTATATGACGCTTATAGTTTTATTGATATTAGTAAGCATTTTCGCGCCACATCAAAGGAAAAGAAAATGAGTGAGGCACGAATTATTGCCAAAGCGATGAAAGATGGAAAACTGATGCAGGATCTGGTGATCCTAACAGCCTTGGCCAATCGGCATGGTTTGATCACCGGGGCAACCGGCACCGGCACCAGCACTGGCAAAACGGTGACACTGCAAAGAATGGCCGAGCAGTTTTCGCATATCGGCGGTGTACCTGTATTCCTATCGGACGTGAAAAGTGATCTTTCCGGTATTAGTGCTGAGGTGTACCGTCAGAAAAACTGCTGGCACGGCTGGCGGCGATAGGCGTCACTGATTGGCAACCGCAAGCCTGCACCATCATCCCCTGGGACATCTACGGCGAGAAAGGCCACCCGATCCGCGCCACCATGTCTTATTTTGGCTATTGCTACTAGGCCGCCTAGTGGACTTGAATCAAGTGCAAAACGGCGTATTGCAACTCGTGTTTAAAATCGCCAATGATAACGCGTTGCTGTTACTGAATATGAAAGATCTGCGTGCCATGGTGCAATATGTCGGCGACCATGCCAAGCATTTACAGACCCAGTACGGTAAATATATCGGCGGCCTCGATAGGTGCCATTCAGCGCGGGCTACTGACGCTGGAGGAACAGGGTGCCAATCGGTTTTTCTGTGAACCGATGTTGGATATCAACGATCTGGTGAGAACTGACGCCGATGGTCATGGTGTCATCAACTTGCTGGCAGCAGACAAGCTGATCAATCAGCCGACGTTGTATTCAGTGTTCCTGCTCTGGTTGCTGGCTAAGCTGTTCAAACGTCTGCCGTAGGTAGGTGATCCGGTGCAGCCGAAACTAGAGTTCTTTTTCGACGAGGCGCGCACCTATAAAAAGCTATCATTAGAAGGCTTCGTCGCCCATGGTACGTAGCAGCCAATCCAACAGGAACAGCTTGCACCGGCGGGGAGTGGCGGCGGTCTGCTGGGGGGCGTAAACGAGTTCCTATTAAGCTCTACCAGCCTACGTGGCGGCAAGCGTGATGGCATCGTGCAGACTACCGCCAAGAACACGGCGCGCGATCTCAGCCGCCAGATTTTGCGCGGTGTGTGGGACTCCGTCAGGGGCGGCCGGAGAAAGTAGGCTGAAATTATCGATCGGCAGCGGTAGGCTAAACCAGTAAACTAACGCAGCACTTTTTTCTGCTAGATCTACCACTATGCTACTGTTAATCGATAATTATGACTCCTTTACCTACAACCTTTATCAGTATTTCTGTGAATTAGGTACTGAGGTGCTGGTAAAGCGTAACAATGAGCTGCAATTGACCGATATTGAACAGCTGGTGCCGCAGCATTTAGTGATCTCCCCCGGACCTTGTACCCTGAATGAAGCAGGCATCTCACTGGCCGCCATCCGTCATTTTGCCGGTAAATTACCAATCCTGGATGTTTTTTTTGGGGCATCAGGCGCTGGGGCAGGCATTTGGTGCTGAAGTGGTGCGCGCCCACAAGGTGATGCATGGAAAAACTTCGCTGATCTATCATCTTGAATGCGGGGTATTTCGCGGCTTGAACCTCCCGCTAACCGTTACCCGTTACCATTCGCTAGTGCTAAAAGCCGAGACACTGCCGGAGTGCTTTGAGGTGACTGCCTGGAGCGAACGCAATGGCGAGCGCGATGAAATTATGGGCATCCGCCACCGCCAGTTAGCGTTGGAAGGCGTGCAGTTCCACCCAGAGAGCATCCTTAGTGAACAGGGTTACCAACTGCTGGATAAACTTCCTTAAAAGCTAATTTTCCTTGCTCTTTATTGGTTTTATGCATATTTTTACCTATTCAGCATGGTTACGCCGAATAACCACTCAAAGCGGCTCAGATAATGGCCAAAAAATCCGCAGTAAGCCGCAGTACCTTTGATCCGATTTTACTGCCTGTTTATGCGCCGGTTCAGTGTTTGTCAGTCAAAGATAGCCGCATTTGGGATCAACAAAGGCAGAGAGTACATTGATTTATCCGGCGGTATCGCGGCGACGGCACTAGGGCATTGTCACCAGGTGTGGGTCTAGGTACGGAAACAGCAGGGAGAAACCCTGTGGCATACCAGCAATGTATTCACTAATGAACCTGCATTACGCCTGGCGGGGAAATTGATGATGCCACCTTATGCCGATCGGGTGTTTTTCGCCAACTCGGGCGCTGAGGCCAACGAAGCGGCCTTCAAATTAGCGCGTCATTACGCTATCACCCGTCCAGCCCTATAAAAAAACCAAAATAATCGCTTTCTATAATGCTTTCCATGGCCGCACGTTGTTCACCGTATAGATAGGCGGGCAGGCCAAATACGCTGACGGCTTTGGGCTAAAACCTGCCGACATTGTTCATGTGCCGTTTAATGATCTGGTGGCGGTGAAAGCGGTGATGGATGACCACACCTGTGCAGTAGTGATGCAACCGATTCATGGTGAGAACAGTATCATGCCGCAGGTCGGCACCCACGGCACCACCTACGGCGGCAATCCACTAGCTTGCCGCAAGTGGCGGAAGTGGTACTAGACGTGATGATCAATACGCCGGAGGTACTGAGCGGCATTGAACAACGCCACGGCCTAATATGTGGTAGCGTTACAGAAAATTGGTGAGCAATACCGGGTTTTTACAGCTATTCGTGGCATAGGGATATTGATTAGTGCAGAGCTGACACTGCAGCACCACGGCAAGGCGCATGACTTCCTTCCTCACTGCTGCTACGCGCGGCCTGATGATCCTCAACGCCAGGCCGAATGTGATCCATTTCGCACCTGCGTTAGTGATAGAGTTTCAGGATATCGCAGCCGGTATGGCGCTGTTTGAGTTGGCGGTATAACTCGAAGTAATCGGTTGGTGATTGTGATCATTGGGGTAATGCGTCTGTTTATATAGATGCGACAGATAAAAAAACAACTCTTTGCTGCGCAGTTTCTTCGGTGGTTAACGCATACCGTAGACGATAATGGTTTTGCCGTGAGCGGAAACCAGGTTTTGGTCTTCGAGCATTTTTAGAATTCGGCCAATAATTTCTCGTGAGCAACCAACAATTTGGCCAATTTCCTGGCGAGTGATCTTAATCTGCATACCGTCTGGTTGGGTTATGGCATCAGGCTGCTTCGCCAGGTTCAGCAGGGTTTGCGCAATGCAGCCTGTCACGTCCAAGAAGGCGAGGTTGCCCACTTTCTCAGAGGTGATTTGCAAGCAGTTTGCCCATCTGGGCGGATAGGCGCATCAGGATGTCTGGGTTAACCTGGATCAACTGACGGAATTTCTTATAAGAAATTTCAGCCACTTCACAGGCGACCTTTGCCCGAACCCAGGCGCTGCGCTCTTGGACTTCTTCAAATAATCCTAGCTCCCCGATAAAGTCCCCCTGATTGAGATAGGACAGGATCACCTCTTTACCCTCTTCATCATTGATCAGCACCGCTACAGAGCCTTTCATGATGTAGTAAAGTATTTCGGCCTTTTCACCTTGGTGAATTAGCGTACTCTTCGATGGATATTTGTGGGTATGGCAATGAGATAAGAATCATTCGAGAGTGGGGTCTGTTTGCGGTTTGCCGAAAACCATTCGTCGTTATCATCTGTTATTATCACTGCCTTGTGTCATAAGGGTCAGAGTTATCTGTACAAAGTGCCTGTAGCCACTGTATGAGCGAAAGCTATCGGCAGGTTTTGAGGCATGTCAAAAATAATAAATATAGGCTGTTGCTTTGCATATTAACTTACCGGGATAGCCGAAATATACATTTTATTTACTTATCTATAACCCAATATTTCCTTTGGCATCTTCTGAAATCACTGCCAAAAACAATTTGTTATTGTGGCTCTGTTTGTAGCACAGAGAAAGACGGGTGTATCGTATCGTCTCGCTTCAGCACAATTAGCTGTAGGTTTCGTGGCCTGTTCTTATGCAAATGCCTAATTTCTCAAGGGGTGTTAACAGTAGGTGGGTTAGCGTTAAGGTTTTGTCCCTGGGCAGAGCGCTCCCTCCTCACGTACTACGTTTGCACTGGGGTTGTTGCGCACTGTCCAATGTCCAAACTGGCTGCAATAATGATAGGTTGTTATTCGATCTTCTTGCCTTCCAACAGCCGTTGCACCAGCGGTGTCATGATCAGTTCCATAGCCAGTCCCATTTTGCCGCCTGGTACCACCAGGGTGTTGATGTGCGAGATGAAAGAGCCTTGTAGTATCGCTAATAGGTAGGGGAAATTGATCTGATCCAGCTCGCTGAAGTAGATCACCACAAAATTCTCGTCCAGTGAGGGAATATCTTTGGCGGCTAACGGGTTGGAGGTATCTACCGTTGGTACACGTTGTAGGTTGATATGGGTGCGTGAAAACTGCGGCGTGATGTAGCTGATATAGTCTTCCATTGAGCGCACCACCGAATTCATCACTGCCTAACGGGAATGGCCGCGATCGCCGGTATCGCGTATCAGCTTTTATATCCACTCCAGGTTAACGATCGGTACTACGCCGACCAGCAGATCGACGTGCTTAGCCACGTTGTGGTGTTCGGTGACCACGCCGCTGTGCAAGCCCTCTTAGAACAGCATGTCGGTCGGTGCCGAAAGTGGCTCCCAGGGTGTGAAAGTGCCGGGTACCTTAATGGTAGGGCATGGCGTCGTCATAGGTGTGCAGGTACTTGCGTGCGTCTCCGGTGCTGTTTTTACCATATTTGATAAAGCTCTGCTGCAGCAGGCCAAGGTCGTTGGCTTTAGGACCGAAGTAGCTGATATACCAGCCCAGATCGCTCTCCTTGCGGATCGCTGCGTCCATTTCTGGCTGGGTGTAGCAGTGAAAGCTGTCGCCCTCCAACTCTGAGGCACGGAGGTGGAGTTGCTGAAATATTTTACGGAATGCCACGCTGGTGGTGGTGCCAGCACCGCTGGAGCCAGTCACTGCGATGATGGGATGTTTGGCAGACATGATGGTCGTCACTCCATGTTAAATGAGACGGTGCCAGATAATGATTATTGGCCTGTTTGGCGCACTTTCGCCGGGAGTAAATCCTTTGCATGGGTGTTAGCAATCATTCATTTGTTAGCTGATTTTTTCGTTGGTCATTGCGTCAATAACCACTAAATTTCATCCAGCCCGGCGCAAAACTGTCTGCGTGGCATGATGTTAACGATTTCATGCAACTGCGACCATACTAACACTAACTCTCCGCTTTTAAGTTGGTTACGCATATCTTCCACCTTTTGCTCTAATGAGCATTCATGCTCGCCGTAGTCGGTGCCTTCCCGTAGCACAAAAGATTCGAGGAGGCTATTCAGGGTAACGGTTTCAAGTTCTTGCCAAGGAATGATCACGTCGAGATATCCAGATAAAAATATAGCCATGATGGAATACGCTATTCCAACCACATTTTACGGTATTTAACAATACGCAGCAGCATACCAACCGCGTTTTCAGGAGCGGATGGATGGCCTCGGTCAGAGGGCGCAAGGATGTTATGCATAGCCTGAATAAGAATTGGGTTGGTGGCTATTGTGGGAATAATAACGCACTGTTAGCTTTACTGGCGTTAATCAACAATGATATAGCAAAAAAGCGACGCGAATGAGGGGGGAAGGGTACCTGCTTCATAGAACTGAATTTATTTCTTTCGATGTTAGGCTTCCAGTGGATCACTGCTATCACGCCTGGCCCCAACAATATGTTACTGACCACCTCTGGTGCCAACTTCGGCTTTATGCGTTCACTGTGGTTGATGATCGGCATCCTGCTTGGCATGCAGAGCATTTTGCTGTTAGTGGCGTTTGGTGTGGGTAGTCTGCTGTTGGTCTACCCACCGCTGCACTTGATCCTGAAAATCTTTGGCAGCTTATACCTGCTGTGGCTGGCGTGGAAAGCTGCCTCTGCCGCCTATGAAAAGCTGGAAACCGATGAGGTTCCGACCAAGCCGATGCAGCTGTATCATGGCTGGTGCAGTTTCTCAACCCGAAAGCCTGGTTGATGGCGCTAGGTGCGGTGGTGAGTTTCAGTTTGGCAGGTGACAGGTACTCCACTTCCATCGTGGAGACTGCGGTAGGTATCTTGGTGGTGAATATTATCGCCAGTATGATTTGGTTAGGGTTCGGCACGGTGATCGGTCTTCTGCTACATAGCAAAAAAGCCTGGATTATTTTTAACTTTTCTATGGGGGTGTTGACTGCGGCTAGCGTCCTGCTGATCTGGTACTAGTGCAGGGATGCACGGCAACCCGTGTTATCGGGTTTGAACATAGGCCTGCGCCTTGATGATGGGATGTTAGGTCTGCGATGTTGACATGCTTAATGGCAGCCCAGTCTGGGAAGGACGGCAACGGTTGGCACGCCACGGGTCCACCCATTACAGGGTATTAAATATTCATAATTAGAATAAAAAATACTTTTTTATTCACTTATCATAAGTTATCGTTCAGATAAAACTGTTGTCAACTAGATAGTTTCCTATCAACAGAGCGGAACATGGCGGGTAAATTTTTTCCTTACGCGGTGTCGCATTGATGATGTTGTCACTTAGCGCCACCAACGTTTATACACTGGATGTGACCGTGGCCTATCAGACATCGGTAGAACCGGCCAAGGTGGCAGAGGCGGCAAACAGTTTCGCTAAACAGTCCGGTGCTACCGTCGACTGGCGTAAATTCGACAGCGGCTCCAGCATGCTGCGTGTACTGGACTCCGGTGACGTACAAATTAGCAATATTGGTTACAGCCCGCTGGCAGTGGCCGCCAGATAGAAACTCCCCATTGAAGTATTCCTCATCAACGCGTAGCTTGGCAGTGCCGAAGCGCTAGTGATGACGAACGGCATCAACATCCCGCAGGGGATGATCAGCAAGCGTATTTATTTCCACCGCCTATTACAGCCTGCTGGCCTCACTTAAGCACCGGGGCATCAAGACTGAACAGGTAAAATTCTCAACTTGCAGCCACCAACCATCGCCGCTGCCTGGCAACGCGGCGATATTGATGGTGCCTACGTGTCTGGGCACCCGTGGTCAACGAACTAGTCAAGCAAGGTAAGGTGATGACCGATTCGGAACAAGTGGGGCAGTGGGGGCACTAACATTCGATGTCTGGGTGGTGCGCAAGGATTTCGCCGATAAACATCCCGTGGTGGTAGTTTCCTTTGCCACCCGTGTGCTGACGGCGCAAAAAGCTTATCTGGTAAAGTCAGAGAAATTGCTGAAAGATCAGAGCAATCTGAGTACGCAGGCGCGCCTGTGTGGCATATCGGCGGCGCAGGTGCCGGAGCGGGTAAAGGGTAACATTTATCTGCCGGCGGCACTTCAGACACCCAACTTGGCCAGCCGATGGAACAAACGATCCGCGACACTGCTGAGTTCCTCAAGCAGCAGGGTAAGATCCCGCAGGTTGATAGCGATTACAATGCTTATGTGACCGACTGTTTTGTGCAACAGGTGCAGGCTGCACCACAACCGTAAGGACGCAGTATGCCCTTAGCGTTAACCACCTTTATGCAGAATATCAGGGATGCTCTGCATTGCGCGATGTCTCGTTTCAGATAGCATCTGGACAACTAGTGGTGGTGCTCGGACCGTCGGGTTGCGGCAAAACCGCGTTGTTGAATTTAATCGCCTGGTTTATTAAGCCATCAGCAGGTAGCATCCAGCTAGATGGCGTGCCGGTGAGCAGCTCAGGGGGCCGAACAGGGCGTAGTATTCCATCATGAGGGTTTACTAACGTGGCGCAATGTGGTGGAGAATGTTGAGTTTGGTTTGCAATTGGCTAGCATTGGCAAGCAGCAGCATCGTCAGGCGGCATAGCAGTTGTTGCAGCGCGTTAGTCTGGCAGGTTATAAACAGCACTTTATCTGGCAGCTCTCTAGCGGCATGCGTCAGCACGTTGGCATCGCCCGTACACTGGACCGATCCGCTCCTGCTATTGCTAGATGAACCTTTTGGCACGCTGGATGCTTTCACCAGCTAATAGATGTAGAAACTCTTGTTGACCATCTGGCGCGATAGTGGCAAGCGGGTGCTGCTGATCACCCACAATATCGAAGAGGAAGAGGCAGTGTTTCTCTCCAGCGAGCTGTTGCTGTTGTCACCTGGTCCGGGAAAAGTGGTGGAAAAGTTGCGTCTGAACTTCGGCCAACGTTTTGCTGACGGCGAGTTTTGTTGGTCGATCAAATCTGCTCCTGAATTTATCGCGCAGCGCGAATATGTGTTGGGCAAAGTGTTCCAGCAGCATGAGAGATATTGCTATGAGCCTGCATTCCACTGTGAAGGTAACGGCGCAACCCCAGGTCAAGGCCGCGTTCCATTGCCGTGTGCCACGTAATATCTGACTAAGAGGCACGATCTTGCTAGTGGTGCTGGTTGTCTGGTGAGGTGTGGCCGCCCTGCATTAGGTTAGCCCGCTGTTTTTACCTGCGCCGTAGCAGATTCTGCATCAACTGATCATCATTGCTCTAGCCCACATGGCTTTATGAACGCCACGCTGTGGCAACATCTAGTGGCCAGCCGGGGACGCATTATGGCAGCGCTGCTGAAGGCAGTGATCATCGGCATTCCGGTGGTTTTGCCATGGGGTTGAATGATACGGTACGCGGCATTCTCGATCTGCTAATTGAAATTTATCGTCCGGTGCCGCCATTGGCTTATTTGCCGCTGATGGTGATTTGGTTCAGCATCGGCGAAACCTCGAAAATTTTACTGATCTCTTTGGCGATTTTCGCGCCAGTGACATTCTCTGCCATAGCGGGGGGCGTAGCGTAGCACGGGTACGAGTGCGCGCCGCTCGCACGCTGTGCACCAATCGCTGGCAGGTGCTGCGTTTTGTGGTATTGCCAAGTGCGTTGCCGGGAATGATAACTAGTATCCGCATTGGGCTGGGTGTCGGTTAGTCGACGCTAGTGGCTGCCGAATTGATCGCCGCCACATGCGGCCTGGGATTTATAGTGCAATCCGCTGGTGAGCTTCTGGCGACCGACATGCTGCTGGCTGGCATAGGTGTGATTGCGATTATTACATTTGGGCTGGCGCTGGGGCTGCGTACCTTGCAACGCCGATTGACCCCTTGGCATGGAGTACAACAATGAACGAACGTCTAAAAATCACCCCGTTGGAGCCTTATATTGGTGCGCTGGTAGAGAACTTAGAAACGTAGAATTGGCTAAGCCGTTAGGCGATGGTCAATTCGAGCAGCTTTATCATGCGCTGCTGAAGCATCTGGTGCTGTTTTTCCGCAATCAGCCTATCACGCGCAATTGTAGAGGCGCGCTCTGGCTGGCCGCTTCGGCGACCTGTATATTCATCCCGTTTACCTGCACGCCACCGATGTGGAATAAATTATCGTGCTGGATACTTATGACGACAACCAGCTAGATAACGATAACTGGCACACCGATGTGACCTTTATCGATAATCCGCCGTTGGGGGCGATTCTGGCGGCCAAGACGCTGCCTGCCACTGGCAGCGATACGTTGTGGGTCAGCGGTATTGCCGCTTATGAGGCGCTGTCGACGCCGTTCAAACAGTTGTTGAGTGGGCTATGATCGGAACATGATTTCACTAAGTCATTTCCTGAATACAAACATCGTGGCAGTGAAGAAGAGCACCAGCGTTGGCAGCAAGCCGTGCAGAAAAACCCACCGTTGCTGCATCCGGTAGTGCATTCCTCTATCCGGTCAGTATACGACAGGCGCTGTTCGTCAACGAAGGTTTCACTACGCGGATTGTCGATCTGGCAGTGCAGGAGAGTGACGCGTTGCTGAACTTTCTGTTCGCCCATATTACCAAACCGGAATTTCAGGTGCGTTGGCGCTGGCAGGAAAATGACGTGGCGCTCTGGAATAACCGCGTGACGCAGCATTATGTTAACGCGAATTACCTACCGCAACAGTGCATTATGCACCGTGCGACCATTCTGGGGGATAAACCTTTTTATCGGGGGTTAAGCGGCTGTGCGGATCTGCAGCTGTGTTACCGCACTCACCCGCCTATGATGTATGCTTGTTTCTAGCGCTTTGCCTCGCACCAGCACCGCCGTTCTTCGATAACGGTAACGGCGGTAGTAAATATTAAGATTCGAATGACTGGGTCAGATTTTCCAACTGCTCCTGTGCCGCCAATCAGGTCATTTCTGTCTCTTCCAAGGCGGATTTCGCCTGGTTTTGTCGTTGCAGACACTCGGCAACTCGACCTTACAGCTGATGTGGTACAGTACCGCGTCTGCCAGTTTTTCTCCCACCTCTGCCAACTTGGCACTCTGTTTTTCCATTTGTTGTTCTAGCTTGTTGATGTGCTTGTGCAGTGGCTGAGTCTGGATGCGGAATTCGGCTTCACGACATTTTTGATCTTTACGTGCTTGCGCGCTGCTGACGCCGCTTTCCTTCTCCAGCGCATTTTGCTGGCTCTCCTGACGCTGCAAATTGATCAGCCGTTGCTGGTAGTCATGCAGATCGCCTGCAAACACTTCAACTTGGCCATCGTGCACCAGATACAGATCATCAGTGGTAGAGCGCAACAGGTGACGGTCATGCGAGACCACGACCAGCACGCCTGCGAAATCGATCAGTACTTCAGTCAGCGCCTGGTGCATATCGAGATCCAGATGGTTGGTCAGTTCATCGAGCAGCAGCCGGTTATGGCGTTGCCAGACGATCAGCGCCAGCACTAACCATGCCTTTTCTCCACCGGAGAAATAGGCGATGGTTTCGGTCACTTTGTCGCCCTGGAAGCCGAAACCGCCCAGATAATCGCGTAGCTGCTGTTCCAGCACCCGTGGGGCGATGCGGCTCAGGTGTTGCAGCGGCGATTCGTCGGCGTGTAGGTGCTCCAGTTGATGTTGAGCGAAGTAGCCGAGTTTGATGCCTTTTTTCAGGCCGATGTGTGAGCCGGGAACCAGATTCAGTTTGATCGATTTCAGTATCTATCACCTTGTCGCCATAGCCAGCAAAGACTTTTTCCATGCGTAGCAGCAGCGGATTTGGCAGGTTCTCCGACGTGCGGAAGCTAAAGGTTAATGGGTTATCAATATGCGCGGGGGCGATTAACAACTCCATGCGCCATGCGTTCCAGCATTTTGATGCGGCTTTGTGCCTGCTTGGCTTTAGAGAGGACAGCGCACGGAAGCGCGCAATGTAGCTTTACAGATGCGCCCACTTTCTCCTGTTGATGTTGATATTGCGACTGCTGCTGTGCCAGCTTGGTCGGGCGTTAGCGCTCGAACAAGAAATAGTTGCCGGTGTATTCTTTGATGGTCTGCTATTCGATATGCAGGATCTTGTCGACGATGGGATCGAAGAAATCGCAGTCATGCGAGATCAGCAGCAGCATACCCGAGTAGCTTTTCAGCCAGCGCTCCAACCAGATCACTGCATCGAGATCCAAGTGGTTAGTCGGTTCATCAAGCAGCAGTAGGCCTGAACGGCATATCAGCGCCTGCGCCAACCGCCGGAGAAGGCACCCCCCGTACTTTGCAACTGTTCATTGGAGAAGCCGAGACTATGCAGTAGGTTGGCGGCGCGAGCGCGGATAGCCCAGGCGTTGATGGCGTCCAGTTTACTGTGCAAGGTGGCAATGGCGTGGTCGTCGTTTTTCTCGTTGGTGAGCTGCAATTCAGACTCAAGCTGACGAAATTCACGGTCGCCGTCGATAACATACTCTATTGCTGGCGTATCTAGTACTGGCGTTTCCTGGTTGACCCAGGCCAACTCCCAATGGTTGGGGAAAGGTGTAGCTACCGCCGTCTGCGGTGATCTCGCCCTTCAGCAGCGCCAACAATGTGGATTTGCCGCAGACGTTCTTGCCCACTAGCCCGACCTTTTGACCTGGATTAACCGTCGGCTTGGCGTTGTCCAACAGGACGCGAGTGCCATGCCGGATTTGTAGCGAGGAGAATACAATCATCATGGTGGTGATCCCGGTATTGGCACTGATCCCGATCCTGGTCGTGGCTGATGGCACCAGTGATGATTGGGCGAAGACAGCGCTCATAGTGGCAGCGTTCGGCAGCATACTGCTCGGTGGGCGTTTGCTATTGCGACTACTGTTCCGTTATATCGCCGCTTCTGGCATGCGCGAGATTTTCACCGCCACTGCACTGTTGGTGGTGTTGGGCGCGGCGCTCTTTATAAATGCACTTGGCCTGTCGATGGCGCTTGGCGCCTTCATCGCTGGTGTATTGCTGGCGGAGAGCGAATACCGCCATGAGTTGGATATCTCTATTGAGCCGTTTTAAAGGACTGCTGTTGGGGCTGTTTTTTATCTCAGTGGGCATGGGGTTGAATATAGGTATATTCTACATCCATCTGGCCGAAGTATTGATCAGTGCACTACTGCTGGTCACCATCAAGTCAGTAGTGCTCTATTCGCTGGCGCGCATTTTTGGCTTGCGCCTCTTGTTACGCCTGCAATTTGCTGGTGTGCTTAGCCAAGGAGGAAAGTTTGCCTTTGTGCTGTTCTCGGCGGCGGGAACGCAGCAAGTATTGCAGCCTGACTCACTTTCACTGCTGTTAGTGGTGGTTACGCTGTCAATGATGACTACGCCGCTGCTAATGCAGATTATCGACCACATTTTGGCACGCCGCTATAACGCTAAAGATGAAGACGCGGAGACGCCGCACTTTGAGGATGACGAACCATAGGTGATCATCGTCGGTTTTGGGCGTTTTGGGCGTTTTGGGCGTTTTGGGCGTTTTGGGCGTTTTGGGCATTTTAGTCAGATGATCAGCCGTCTGTTGATGGCCAACAAAATGCGTATTACCGTGCTGGAGCGCGATGTTAGCGCTGTTAGTGTGTGCTACGGAGCTATGGTTATAAGGTGTATTACGGCGATAATTGTTGCGTGTGGCGGGAGCTGAGAAGGACCAGTCGATTGTGATCACTTGCAACGAGCTAGAAGATACTTTGGCGGTTGTTGTGCGCTTTCCCTGTGCAAACTAGCTGCACCAACGAACGCCTATTGGGATAGGCTATAAATCCTAACTCCGGGACTATGTTAACAGTTGTCGCCGGGTTTGCCCTGCACTATTTTATCTGGGCAGGGTGCTAATGTGCTGAAGAGTTATTACCAACTTTTGCTAATGTTGTCGGGTAAGGTGAAAGAAAAATCTAATTTATCATATAGATGGCACTTAAAGGAAACTTGTTTATAAAATCGAAATCTCATTTTGACTTGATGGGTGACTTGTACCACTGTTTTGTTTTCTTTCAGGCCACTATATAGTAACTCAATTATCTTACTTAATAATTGTTTGAGGCATAGCTTCAGACACGGGAGAAATAGATGAAATCTTTGTTTAAAGTTATACTTCTGGCAACCACCATGGCTTTGGCTCTGAATGCGGCCCAGGCTATGGCTGACGATGCCGCTAAACCGGCAGAGACTGCCAAGCCCGCTGACGATGCGGCAACGCTAAGCACTGGCAAGTTCGAGAACGATGATGATCAAGTAGCTTACGCACTGGGTGCTTCTCTGGGCCGTTACATGGGTAATTCTCTCAAAGAGCAAGAAAAGCTGGGTATTAAACTAGATAAAGACCTGTTGATTGCTGGCGTTCAGGACGTTTTCGCTAACAAGAGTCAACTGAGTGATGTGGACATCGAGAAAACCCTACAAAGCTTTGAAGCGCGCGTAAAGGCTTCTGCTCAGGAGAAGATGGAGCAGGAGGTAAAAGAAAACGAAGCCAAAGGTGTTAAGTATCGTGATACCTTCGCAAAAGAAAAAGGTGTGAAGAAAACCGAAACTGGCCTGCTGTATCAGGTAGAGAAACCAGGCACCGGTGCAATACTGAAAGATAGCGATACCGTTGTCGTTAACTACAAAGGCACCTTGACTGATGGCACCGAGTTTGACAATTCTTATACCCGTGGCGAGCCATTGTCATTCCGTTTGGATGGTGTTATCCCGGGCTGGACTGAGGGTCTGAAACACATTAAGAAAGGCGGTAAGATCAAACTGGTTATTCCTCCGGCATTGGCCTACGGCAAAACTAGCATTACGGGCATCCCGGCAAATTCCACGCTAGTATTCGATGTTGAATTGCTGGACGTGAAAGCGGCACCGAAAGCAGAGACCAAAGCGGTGAAACCGGCTGACGCCAAAACGAAATAAGATCGACGTCCTATTGCTACCGCCGCGAATGTTTTCGCGGCGGTTTCCACTACTCCTCCATTGATTCGCTTGACGTCTATCGGGTATCAGGCTTAACGTCAATACTGCGTATACACTGGTAAATTTGTCAGACTCATTATCTGAACTTATAAGTTATATGCCTACCCTTAGGGTGTGTGTGTACCCAAAACTGTTCCCAGTCATCATGCCTCGCAGACGTTTGTCGCGCTGTTTTTATGCTGATACTGGTGCATAAGATCCTGCACGAGCGGTTTTAGCTGTGTTCCTGGCACAGGCGATCTATTTTAGAGTAGTATTTTTAATATCTGAATCACTTTCATCCAGCGAAGCCGGCGAACTTGATTTGTTTAATGAGTGGCCGTTTAGCCAGGCGGATCACGAAATCCTGAAATCGTATGAAGCGGTGGTCGATGGTTTGGCGATGTTGATCGGCGGCCACTGTGAGATTGTGCTGCATGCGTTGGAAGATCTGAACCGTTTGGCTGTGCGTATTGCCAACGGCGAACATACCGGGCGTAAAGTCGGTTCGCCGATCACTGATCTGGCGCTGCGTATGCTGCATGATATGGCCGGCGACAGCAAAAGTATGTCGAAGGCTTACTTTACCCGCGCTAAAAGTAGTGCGTTGATGAAATCAGTGACCATCGCTATACGCAACCGCGAACAGCGAGTGATCGGCTTGCTGTACATTAATATGAACCTTGATGTGCCGTTCTCACAGATCATGCAAACCTTTATGCCGCTGGAGACGCAAGAGGTGCCTTCTTCGGTTAACTTCGTCTCTACTGTTGATGATCTGGTAGCGCAAACGCTGTCTTTCACCCTTGAAGAAGTGAATACTGATCGTAACGTCGCCAATAACGCCAAAAATCGGCAGGTGGTGCTCAATCTCTATGAGAAAGGTATTTCTGATATCAGAGATACCATCAACCAGGCGGCTGATCGCCTTAACATCTCTAAACACACTGTTTATCTGTATATCCGCCAGTTCAAAAATGGCGATCTGTTAGGAAGCGATCATTGATAATTAATTACTGTTTGCTGGTCACCGGCCCAGCCTATGGCACCCAGCAGGCCAGCAGTGCCTATCAGTTCTCCTCGGCGCTGTTAGCTAAAGGGCATCAGCTCTCCAGCGTATTTTTTTACCGTGAGGGGGTGCTTAATGCCAACCAACTGGCCACGCCCGCCAGCGATGAGTTCGATTTGGTGCGGGCATGGGGGAAATTGGCGCAGCAGCATGGTGTTACGCTCAATGTCTGCATTGCGGCGGCGTTGCGCCGCGGCGTGACCAATGAACAAGAAGCGCAGCAGCAAGGTCTGCCGACCGCCAATTTGCAGCCGGGTTTCACCCTCAGCGGGTTGGGTGCATTGGCGGAAGCGTTGCTCAGCTGCGATCGCATGGTGCAGTTTTAAAGGATCACATGAAACGAGTTGCTTTTGTTTTTACCCACGTACCACATGGCAACGCTGGCGGTAGGGAAGGGCTGGATGCGTTGCTCGCTACTTCGGCATTGAGCGAAGATTTAGGGGTGTTTTTTATCGGAGATGGTGTATTGCAATTATTGCCGGGACAGCAGCCGGAAAAAATTCTAGCGCGTAATTACATCGCCACTTTTGGCGTATTACCGCTGTATGATGTTCAGCAGTGTTATTTGTGTCTGGCCTCGTTACAGGAACGTGGATTAAGCCAGGTGACAGACTGGGTGCTGGACGCCGAAGTGCTGGCACCGGACAAATTGCGCCGCAGATTGGCGGATTATGATGCAGTGATGACTTTTTAGTTAGGAACGTTTAATGCTGTATACCCTGAGCCATTCTCCCACCCAATGTGACTTATCTGCATTATTGCGCCTGATGGTGGAAGGTGACGCCCTGCTGCTGATGCAGGACGGGGTATTGGCTGGCCTAGCTGGCAGCTCATACGTTGAATTACTGTTCAGTGTCCCAATATCCTCGTATGCGCTGCAAGACGATCTAGAGGCCAGAGGATTATTAGGTTGTTTTTCGCACAAAATCACCATTATTGGATATAATCACTTCGTTGAACTCACTAAAAAGCATCGCAGGCAAATGGCGTGGTGATAGCGGTGATACTGTATATTTCTTGACACCTCTTCGGGTCAGCAATAAAATTCCGCATTCTCGTACTTTGCTAATAGTGCATACGAGGGGACTTATCACATGGTTACGAAGCAAGTACGAAGCAAAAACCAGGAGCTTTTTAAATGGCAACAATTAATCAGCTGGTTCGCAAACCACGCTCTGTGAAGGCTGCTAAAAGCAACGTTCCAGCGCTGGAAGCGTGCCCGCAAAAACGTGGTGTATGTACTCGCGTATATACCACCACCCCGAAAAAACCAAACTCCGCACTGCGTAAAGTATGCCGTGTGCGTTTGACCAACGGTTTCGAAGTGACTTCCTACATTGGTGGTGAAGGTCACAACTTGCAAGAACACTCTGTGATCCTGATCCGTGGCGGTCGTGTTAAAGACTTGCCAGGTGCGCGTTACCATACCGTCCGTGGTGCTCTTGACTGCTCCGGTGTTAAAGACCGTAAGCAAGCACGTTCCAAGTACGGCGTGAAGAAGCCAAAGGATTAATGGTTATCCGTTAAGTAAGGCCAAACATTTTCACTTTAATGTCAAAGTAAACTCATAGAGTTTTGGACAATCCTGAATTAACAACGGAGTATTTCCATGCCACGTCGTCGCATAATCGGCCAACGTAAAATTCTGCCAGATCCTAAGTTTGGATCTGAGCTGTTAGCCAAATTTGTAAATATCCTGATGGTAGACGGTAAAAAATCGACTGCTGAAACCATCGTCTATACCGCGCTAGAGACCCTGACTCAGCGTTCTGGTAAAGATCACCTGGAAGCTTTCGAAGTAGCTCTCGACAACGTTCGTCCGACGGTAGAAGTTAAGTCTCGTCGCGTTGGCGGTTCTACTTATCAGGTACCGGTTGAAGTCCGTCCGGTTCGTCGTAATGCTCTGGCAATGCGTTGGATCGTTTATGCTGCTCGTAAACGCGGTGATAAATCCATGGCTCTGCGCTTGGCGAACGAGCTATCTGACGCAGTAGAAAACAAAGGTTCTGCTGTTAAGAAGCGTGAAGACGTTCACCGCATGGCCGAAGCCAACAAGGCGTTCGCCCACTATCGCTGGTAATTGCCACGTAGTAGTTATGCTAACCAGGCGGGCACTTAAAAAAGCCAACCTGCTTGGCTTAACTGAACTTAAACGCCTAAGGCAATGAGGAATCAAATGGCACGTACAACACCTATTGAGAGCTACCGTAATATTGGCATCAGTGCTCACATTGACGCCGGTAAAACTACCACTACCGAACGTATTCTGTTCTACACCGGTGTAAACCATAAAATCGGTGAAGTTCATGACGGTGCTGCCACCATGGACTGGATGGAACAGGAGCAGGAGCGTGGTATTACCATCACTTCTGCAGCCACCACTGCTTTTTGGTCTGGTATGGCCAAGCAGCTCGAACCGCATCGCGTAAACATTATCGACACTCCAGGGCACGTTGACTTCACCATTGAAGTAGAACGTTCCATGCGTGTTCTTGATGGTGCGGTAATGGTTTATTGCGCTGTGGGTGGTGTTCAGCCGCAGTCTGAAACTGTATGGCGTCAGGCTAATAAATATAAAGTTCCACGCATCGCATTCGTTAACAAAATGGATCGCATGGGTGCTAACTTCTTAAAAGTTGTTGAACAGATCAAATCTCGTCTGGCAGCCAATCCAGTGCCATTGCAGCTTGCTATCGGCGCAGAAGAGAAATTCACTGGTGTTGTCGACCTGGTGAAAATGAAAGCTATCAACTGGAACGATGCTGATCATGGCGTGACCTTCGGATACGAAGATATTCCGGCAGATATGCAAGCCCTGGCTGAAGAATTGCATCAGAATCTGGTTGAGTCTGCAGCTGAAGCTTCAGAAGAGCTGATGGATAAATACTTGGGCGGTGAAGAACTGACCGAGGAAGAAATCAAGAAAGCGCTACGCCAGCGTGTGCTCAACAACGAAATCATTTTGGTTACCTGTGGGTCTGCCTTTAAAAACAAAGGCGTGCAGGCAATGCTGGATGCGGTTATTGAATACCTGCCGGCACCGACGGATGTTGCTGCCATCAACGGTATTCTTGACGACGGAAAAGACACACCAGCTGTTCGTCACTCTGACGACAAAGAGCCGTTTTCTGCTCTGGCATTCAAAATTGCGACCGATCCATTCGTGGGTAACCTGACATTTTTCCGCGTGTACTCTGGTGTGGTTAACTCTGGTGATACCGTACTGAACTCGGTGAAAAGTACTCGTGAGCGTCTGGGCCGTATCGTTCAGATGCATGCTAACAAGCGTGAAGAGATAAAAGAGGTACGTGCAGGAGATATCGCTGCGGCTATCGGTATGAAAGACGTCACTACCGGTGATACTCTGTGTGATCCAAACAATGTAATCATTCTGGAGCGCATGGAATTCCCTGAGCCGGTCATCTCCGTAGCAGTGGAACCGAAAACCAAAGCTGACCAAGAGAAAATGGGTTTGGCATTGGGTCGCTTGGCGAAAGAAGACCCATCATTCCGCGTATGGACTGATGAAGAATCTGGCCAGACCATTATCGCAGGTATGGGTGAACTTCATCTGGATATCCTGGTTGATCGCCTGCGTCGTGAATTTAACGTTGAAGCGAACGTAGGTAAGCCGCAAGTTGCTTATCGTGAAACGATTCGTGAAACAATTAAAGATGTTGAAGGTAAACACGCCAAGCAGTCTGGTGGTCGCGGTCAGTATGGTCACGTTGTGATCGACATGATGCCACTAGAGCCAGGAGGCGTGGGCTACGAATTTGTCAATGACATCGTGGGTGGTACGATTCCTAAGGAATTCATCCCGGCCGTTGATAAAGGCATGCAGGAACAACTGAAGTCTGGTCCTCTGGCTGGTTATCCGGTTGTTAATATTAAGATCCGTCTGCACTACGGTTCTTACCACGATGTCGACTCCTCTGAACTGGCGTTTAAATTGGCCGCTTCTATCGCGTTTAAAGACGCGTTCAAGAAAGCCAAACCAGTTCTGCTTGAGCCTGTAATGAAGGTTGAGATCGAAACCCCTGAAGATTATATGGGTGACGTAATTGGTGACCTGAACCGTCGGCGCGGTATGATCGAAGGCATGGATGATACTGCCACCGGTAAAATCGTTCATGCTCAGGTTCCGCTGTCTGAAATGTTTGGTTATGCTACTGACCTGCGTTCTCAGACCCAGGGCCGTGCTTCATACTCCATGGAGTTCCTGAAGTATGCCGAAGCGCCGAACAATGTCGCTATGGCCGTTATCGAATCCCGTAGTAAATAAGCTTTCGGGTTTAACACATTGATCCAGTGCTCTCTCCAAGAGGAAAGAGTATAAGAGTAAGGAATATAGCCGTGTCTAAAGAAAAATTTGAACGTTCCAAACTGCACGTTAACGTTGGTACTATCGGCCACGTTGACCACGGTAAAACCACCCTGACTGCCGCGATTACCACTGTTTTGGCTAAAACATATGGCGGTTCCGCACGTGCTTTCGACCAAATTGATAACGCACCAGAAGAAAAAGCGCGTGGTATCACCATCAACACTTCTCACGTTGAGTATGACACCCCGACTCGCCACTATGCGCACGTTGACTGCCCAGGGCACGCCGACTACGTGAAAAACATGATCACCGGTGCTGCTCAGATGGACGGTGCTATCTTGGTGGTTGCTGCGACTGACGGCCCAATGCCTCAGACCCGTGAGCACATTCTGCTGGGTCGTCAGGTTGGCGTTCCTTTCATCATCGTATTCATGAACAAGTGCGATATGGTTGATGATGAAGAGCTGCTGGAACTGGTAGAGATGGAAGTTCGTGAGCTGTTGTCTGCTTACGACTTCCCCGGTGATGATCTGCCAGTAGTACGCGGTTCTGCGTTGAAAGCGCTGGAAGGCGATGCGGAGTGGGAAGCTAAAATCATCGAGCTGGCGGGTCACCTGGATACCTACATCCCAGAACCAGAGCGTGCCATCGACAAGCCTTTCTTGCTGCCGATCGAAGATGTTTTCTCCATCTCTGGTCGTGGTACCGTTGTTACTGGTCGTGTTGAGTGCGGTATCATCAAAGTTGGAGAAGAAGTTGAAATCGTTGGTATCAAAGACACCGTTAAGTCTACCTGTACCGGTGTTGAAATGTTCCGTAAATTGCTGGACGAAGGCCGTGCGGGTGAGAACGTGGGTGTTCTGCTGCGTGGTATCAAGCGTGAAGATATCGAACGTGGGCAGGTTCTAGCGAAGCCAGGCTCTATCAAACCACACACCAAATTTGATTCAGAAGTGTATATCTTGAGCAAAGAAGAAGGTGGTCGTCACACGCCATTCTTCAAAGGTTACCGCCCGCAGTTCTACTTCCGTACCACTGACGTAACTGGCACTATTGAACTACCAGAAGGTGTTGAGATGGTTATGCCAGGAGACAACGTAAACATGGTTGTTACCCTAATCCACCCAATCGCGATGGATGATGGCCTGCGTTTTGCCATCCGCGAAGGCGGCCGTACTGTTGGTGCGGGTGTTGTTGCTAAAGTTATCGCTTAATCGCATATAAAAAAAGGGCACTCCGGTGTCCTTTTTTATGCCAATTATGCAAGTCTTGAACATTGCATCGAACATATTACCTTCTTATAAGGATTGCCTAAATCAGCAGTGGCATGGCAATATCTTGAGCATATTTCCAACCTCGGCTTGCTTCCTGGCTCATTTTGCGTATAATGCGCGGACCTACTTGATCAAGGTAGACCTGATTTTAGCGAATCAGCCGAGTGGCAGGTAGTTTGGCCCTGCGAACAATACTCCCGATATGGGGGTTATATGTTAACGATTACACTCCCCCATCGATCGAAATTGATGTGAGTAGTGTTGTTTATATTTATAAATAATTGGAGTTCTGGTCTCATGCAGAACCAAAGAATCCGTATCTGCCTGAAAGCGTTTGATCATCGCCTGATTGATCAATCAACTGTGGAAATTGTCGAGACTGCTAAGCGCACGGGTGCGCAAGTCCGTGGTCCGATCCCGCTGCCAACTCGCAAAGAGCGCTTTACCGTTCTGATTTCCCCGCACGTTAATAAAGACGCGCGAGATCAGTACGAGATTCGCACTCACAAGCGTTTAGTTGACATCGTTGAGCCAACCGAGAAAACCGTTGATGCACTGATGTGTCTGGATCTGGCTGCTGGTGTAGACGTGCAGATCAGCCTGGGTTAGTTAGGTCATTGAGCAATTGAGAGGTTGAAACAATGATTGGTTTAGTCGGTAAAAAAGTGGGCATGACGCGTATCTTCACTGAAGATGGCATTTCTATCCCAGTAACCGTAATTGAAATTGAAGCGAACCGTGTGATTCAGGTTAAAGGCCTGGACACCGACGGTTACCGTGCCATTCAGGTCACTACGGGTAGCAAAAAAGCTAACCGCGTGACCAAACCGGAAGCGGGCCATTTCGCTAAAGCTGGCGTTGAAGCTGGTCGTGGTCTGTGGGAATTTCGCCTTGAAGAAGGTCAAGAGTTCACAGCAGGTCAGAAAATCAGCGTAGAAATCTTCGCTGACGTTAAAAAAGTCGATGTTACCGGTACTTCTAAAGGTAAAGGTTTTGCTGGCACTGTAAAGCGTTGGAACTTCCGCACCCAAGATGCTACTCACGGTAACTCCTTATCTCACCGCGTTCCGGGTTCTATCGGTCAGAACCAGACTCCAGGCAAAGTGTTCAAAGGCAAGAAAATGGCTGGCCACCTGGGTGACGAGCGTGTAACCGTTCAAAGCCTGGACGTAGTACTCGTTGACGCTGAGCGTAACCTGCTGCTGGTTAAGGGTGCTGTACCGGGAGCAACCGGTGGCAACCTGATCGTTAAACCAGCTGTGAAGGCGTAAGAGGATAGCCAATGGAATTAGTATTGAAAGACGCGCAAAGCACGCTGACTGTTTCCGAAACTACCTTCGGTCGTGATTTCAACGAAGCGCTGGTACACCAGGTTGTTGTTGCTTATGCGGCAGGTGCCCGTCAAGGTACTCGTGCTCAGAAGACCCGTGCTGAAGTGACTGGTTCCGGCAAAAAGCCATGGCGTCAGAAAGGTACTGGCCGTGCGCGTTCAGGTTCTGTAAAGAGCCCGATTTGGCGTTCTGGTGGCGTAACCTTCGCTGCTAAGCCACAAGACCACAGTCAGAAAGTAAACAAAAAGATGTACCGAGGCGCGCTGAAAAGCATTCTGTCCGAGCTGGTACGTCAAGATCGTCTGATTGTTGTCGAAAATTTCTCTGTAGAAGCGCCTAAAACTAAGCTGCTGGCACAGAAACTAAAAGAAATGGCGTTGGAAGATGTGCTGATCATGACCGGTGAACTAGATGAGAATCTGTTCCTGGCTGCTCGCAACCTGTACAAGGTTAACGTGCGTGATGTAGCAGGTATCGATCCAGTTAGCCTGATCGCCTTCGACAAAGTGGTTATGACTGCTGATGCTGTGAAGCAAGTTGAGGAGATGCTAGCATGATCCGTGAAGAACGTTTGCTGAAAGTGCTACGTGCACCGTATTTATCTGAAAAAGCATCCGCTGCAATGGAAAAAAGTAATACCATCGTTCTCAAAGTTGCCATAGACGCGACCAAAGCAGAAATCAAAGCCGCAGTGCAGAAAATGTTTGAAGTTGAGGTCAAAGACGTGAACACCCTGGTAGTTAAAGGGAAAGCGAAGCGTCAAGGTCAGCGTGTTGGTCGTCGTAGCGACTGGAAAAAAGCTTACGTCACCCTGAAAGAAGGCCAGAATCTGGACTTCATCAGCGGCGCAGAGTAAGTCAGAGGAATAAGAACAATGGCAATTGTTAAATGTAAACCTACATCTCCGGGTCGTCGTCATGTTGTTAAAGTGGTTAACCCTGAGCTGCACAAGGGTAAACCCTATGCTCCGCTGCTTGAGAAACTGAGCAAAAGCGGTGGCCGCAACAACAACGGCCGCATCACTACCCGTCATATCGGTGGCGGTCACAAGCAACATTATCGTTTGATTGACTTTAAGCGCAGTAAAGACGGTATCCCTGCTGTAGTTGAGCGTCTGGAATACGATCCGAACCGTTCTGCGAACATCGCACTGGTTCTGTACAAAGACGGCGAACGCCGTTACATCCTGGCACCGAAAGGTCTGAAATCTGGTGACCATATTCAATCTGGCGTTGATGCTGCAATCAAAGCGGGTAACACCCTGCCAATGCGCAACATCCCAATGGGTTCAACGGTTCACAACGTAGAAATGAAACCAGGTAAAGGCGGCCAGTTGGCGCGTTCTGCTGGGGCATACGTTCAGATCATTGCTCGAGACGGTTCCTATGTAACTCTGCGTCTACGCTCTGGCGAAATTCGTAAAATTCCAGTTGATTGCCGCGCCACCTTAGGTGAAATTGGTAACGCTGAACATATGCTTCGTGTTTTGGGTAAAGCAGGTGCAGCACGTTGGCTTGGTGTTCGTCCTACCGTTCGCGGTACGGCGATGAATCCAGTCGATCACCCGCACGGTGGTGGTGAAGGTCGTAACTTTGGTAAGCACCCGGTAACTCCATGGGGCGTTCAGACCAAAGGTAAGAAGACCCGTAGCAACAAGCGTACTGATAAGTTTATCGTACGTCGCCGCAGTAAAAAATAATTAGAGGATAAACCATGCCACGTTCTCTCAAGAAAGGTCCTTTTATTGACCTGCACTTGCTGAAGAAGGTAGAGAAAGCGGTGGAAAGCAGTGACAAGAAGCCTTTGCGCACTTGGTCCCGTCGTTCAACGATCTTTCCTAACATGATCGGTTTGACCATCGCTGTCCATAATGGTCGTCAGCACGTACCAGTATTTGTTTCCGATGAAATGGTCGGTCACAAACTGGGCGAATTTGCGCCGACTCGTACTTATCGCGGCCATGCGGCTGATAAAAAAGCTAAAAAGCGCTAAGGCAGGAGGAAGGAGATGGAAACTATCGCTAAACATTGCCACGCTCGTTCTTCTGCTCAGAAGGTTCGCCTTGTTGCAGACCTGATCCGCGGTAAGAAAGTATCGCAAGCTCTGGAAACTCTGACCTATACCAACAAGAAAGCTGCTGGTTTGGTTAAGAAAGTGCTTGAGTCTGCCATTGCTAACGCAGAACACAACGATGGCGCTGACATTGATGATCTGAAAGTCGCGAAAATCTTCATCGACGAAGGCCAAAGCATGAAGCGCATTATGCCGCGTGCAAAAGGTCGTGCAGATCGCATCCTGAAGCGCACAAGCCACATTACTGTGGTTGTGTCCGATCGCTGAGACTATGGAGACTAGCAATGGGTCAGAAAGTACATCCTAATGGTATTCGCCTGGGTATTGTCAAACCTTGGAACTCTACTTGGTATGCGAATACCAAAGAATTCGCTGATAACTTGGACAGCGATTTTAAAGTCCGTCAATTCCTGGCTAAGGAACTGGCGAAGGCTTCCGTTTCACGCATTGTTATCGAGCGTCCTGCTAAGAGCATCCGTGTGACTATTTACACTGCTCGTCCAGGTATCGTTATCGGTAAGAAAGGTGAAGATGTTGAAAAACTGCGTAAGGTCGTAGCTGATATTGCTGGTGTTCCTACACAGATTAATATCGCTGAAGTCCGTAAACCGGAACTCGACGCTAAATTGGTTGCTGACAGTATCACTTCTCAGTTGGAACGCCGCGTCATGTTCCGTCGTGCTATGAAGCGTGCTGTACAGAACGCAATGCGTCTTGGCGCTAAAGGTATCAAAGTTGAAGTAAGCGGCCGTCTTGGCGGTGCTGAAATCGCGCGTACCGAATGGTACCGTGAAGGTCGTATTCCGTTACATACTCTGCGTGCGGATATCGATTATAATACATCTGAAGCGCACACCACTTATGGTGTAATTGGTGTTAAGGTATGGATCTTCAAAGGCGAGATCCTTGGTGGTATGGCTGCAGTTGAACAACCGGAACCGGCTGCTCAACCTAAAAAGCAGCAGCGTAAAGGCCGTAAGTAAGGAGATTCGCTGATGTTACAACCAAAGCGTACAAAATTCCGCAAAAGGCACAAAGGCCGCAACCGCGGTCTGGCGAACGGTACAGATGTTCACTTCGGCACTTTTGGCATAAAAGCTGTTGACCGTGGCCAGATGACTGCGCGTCAAATCGAAGCAGCTCGGCGTACAATTACTCGTGCAATTAAACGTCAAGGTCAAGTCTGGATCCGCGTATACCCAGACACCCCGGTCACTGAGAAGCCGTTGGAAGTGCGTATGGGTAACGGTAAGGGTAACGTGGAGTATTGGGTTTCCAAGATACAGCCTGGTAAGGTTCTGTATGAAATAGACGGCGTGCCAGAAGAGGCTGCCCGCGAGGCATTCGCACTGGCAACATCGAAACTGCCCCTCAGAACCACCTTTGTAACCAAGATGGTGATGTAATGAAAGCACAAGAGCTACGTGAAAAGGGAGTTGAAGAGCTGAATACTGAGCTACTCAACCTGTTGCGTGAGCAATTCAACTTGCGCATGCAGGTGGCCAGTGGCCAACTGCAACAAACTCACCTGTTGAAACAAGTGCGTCGTAACGTCGCACGAGTTAAGACTTTACTGACCGAAAAGGCGGGTGTGTAAATGACTGATGTTATCCGTACTCTACAGGGGCGTGTTGTGAGTGACAAAATGGAGAAATCCATTGTTGTTGCTATTGAGCGCACGGTGAAACACCCAATATATGGGAAATTCATCAAGCGTACAACCAAACTGCACGTACATGACGAGAATAACGAATGTGGTATCGGCGACGTGGTGGAAATCCGCGAATGCCGCCCATTGTCCAAGACTAAGTCCTGGGCGTTGGTTCGCATTGTAGATAAAGCGATTCTGTAATAGGGTAGCTAATTCTCATTTAATAAACGGCTCAGCAGGTGGGCCGTTTATTTTTTCTACCCATATTCTGGAAACGGTGTTACAATAGTACGCTCTCACTTAAGGGGCTTTTCAACGACCTGATATTTCTTGGGTCCCTTAAAGTACTTAAAGTAGTAGTTGATATTAGCGGAGCACTAAAATGATCCAAGAACAGACTATGCTGAGCGTCGCCGATAACTCCGGTGCACGTAGCGTAATGTGTATCAAGGTTCTAGGTGGCTCACACCGTCGCTACGCAGGCGTCGGCGACATCATCAAAATTACCATCAAGGAAGCAATTCCTCGCGGTAAAGTGAAGAAAGGCGATGTGCTGAGGGCGGTAGTGGTGCGTACCAAGAAGGGTGTACGTCGCCCGGACGGTTCTGTCATTCGCTTCGATGGTAATGCATGCGTTATTTTAAATAATAATAGCGATCAGCCTATCGGTACGCGTATTTTTGGGCCGGTAACTCGTGAACTGCGTAATGAAAGGTTCATGAAAATTATCTCTCTAGCACCAGAAGTACTCTAAGGAGCGAACCATGGCAGCGAAAATCCGTCGTGAAGATGAAGTTATCGTTATTACTGGGAAAGACAAAGGTAAACGCGGTAAAGTAAAAAATGTCATGTCTTCTGGCAAGGTCATCGTTGAAGGTATCAATCTGGTTAAGAAACATCAGAAGCCGGTTCCGGCTCTGAACCAGCCAGGCGGTATTGTTGAAAAAGAAGCTGCAATTCAGGCTTCCAACATTGCTCTCTTCAACGCGGCTACCGGTAAGGCTGACCGTGTAGGTTTTAGATTCGAGGACGGCAAAAAAGTCCGTTTCTTCAAGTCTAACAGCGAAACTATTAAGTAATTTGGAGTAATACGATGGCGAAACTGCATGATTATTACAAAGACGAGGTAATCAAACAACTGATGTCTCAGTTTGATTACAACTCTGTCATGCAAGTCCCTCGGGTCGAGAAGATCACCCTAAATATGGGTGTTGGTGAAGCAATCGCTGACAAAAAACTGCTGGATAACGCAGCAGCGGATCTGACAGCAATCTCCGGTCAAAAGCCGCTGATCACCAAAGCCCGCAAATCTGTTGCAGGCTTCAAAATCCGCCAGGGCTATCCGATCGGCTGTAAAGTAACTCTGCGTAGCGAACGCATGTGGGAGTTCTTCGAGCGTCTGATTTCCATTGCTGTTCCACGTATCCGTGACTTCCGTGGCCTGTCTGCCAAGTCATTCGATGGTCGTGGTAACTACAGCATGGGTGTGCGTGAGGAAATCATCTTCCCAGAAATCGACTATGATAAAATCGATCGCGTGCGTGGTTTGGATATTACCATAACTACTACTGCGAAATCTGATGATGAAGGCCGCGCGCTGTTGGCTGCTTTTAACTTCCCGTTTCGCAAGTAAGGCAGGGTTGACTTATGGCTAAGCAATCAATGAAAGCACGCGAAGTCAAGCGCGTGAAATTAGCTGACAGGTTCTTTGCAAAACGCGCTGAACTGAAAGCTATTATCTCTGATGTGAACGCATCCAACGAAGATCGTTGGAATGCAGTTCTCAAACTGCAAACTCTGCCACGTGATTCCAGCCCATCTCGTCAGCGCAATCGCTGCCGCCAGACTGGTCGTCCACATGGTTATGTGGGCAAATTCGGGTTGAGCCGTATCAAGCTGCGTGAAGCCGCCATGCGCGGTGAAGTACCAGGCTTAAAGAAGGCTAGCTGGTAATTACCAATTGAATCACTGGAGTAAAGACAGATGAGCATGCAAGATCCGATCGCGGATATGCTGACCCGTATCCGTAACGGTCAAACCGCGAACAAAGTTGTGGTGACCATGCCTTCCTCTAAGCTGAAAGTGGCAATTGCCAACGTGCTGAAGGAAGAAGGTTTTATTAAAGATTTCAAAATCGAAGGCGGCACTAAGCCTGTTCTGGAACTGGTACTGAGGTATTTCCAGGGCAACGCAGTGGTAGAAAGTATTCAGCGTATTAGTCGTCCAGGTTTGCGCATCTATAAGAAAAAAGATGCGCTGCCAAAAGTTATGGCTGGCTTAGGTATTGCTGTTGTTTCTACCTCTAAAGGTGTTATGACCGATCGTGCAGCTCGACAAGCTGGTCTTGGTGGCGAGATTATCTGCTACGTAGCTTAATTCTGGAGGAAAGAATGTCTCGTGTTGCAAAAGCACCCGTCGTCATTCCTGCCGGCGTAGAGATAAAACTCAACGGTCAGGTTATTTCGATTAAGGGTAAGAACGGCGAGCTGACTCGTACTATCCACGACGCCGTTATCGTAAAGCAAGAAGCTAATGCGCTGAATTTTGCTCCGCGTGAAGGTTTTGCTAACGCTTGGGCACAAGCGGGTACTACGCGTGCGCTGCTGAACTCAATGGTAGTTGGTGTTACCGAAGGATTCACTAAGAAGCTTCAACTGGTAGGTGTTGGTTATCGTGCTGCTGTAAAAGGCAATGTGGTGAATTTAGCTCTGGGCTTCTCTCACCCAATCGAATATCAGTTGCCAGCAGGTGTCACTGCTGAATGCCCAAGCCAAACTGAAATCGTGCTGAAAGGCGTTGATAATCAGGTTATTGGCCAGGCTGCTGCAGATCTGCGTTCCTACCGCCGTCCTGAGACTTATAAAGGCAAGGGTGTCCGTTACGCCGACGAAGTCGTGCATACCAAAGAGGCTAAGAAGAAGTAAGGTAACACTATGGATAAGAAATCTGCTCGTATCCGTCGTGCGACACGCGCACGCCGTAAGCTCAAAGAACTCGGTGCAACTCGCTTGGTGGTACACCGTACCCCTCGCCATATGTATGCACAGGTAATTGCTCCGAACGGTTCTGAAGTTTTGGTAGCCGCTTCTACTTTAGAAAAGGCTATCACTGAGCAATTAAAGTATTCCGGTAACAAAGACGCAGCAGTAGCCGTAGGTAAAGCTCTGGCTGAGCGTGCCTTGGGAAAAGGGATTGCTAAGGTCTCTTTTGACCGTTCTGGTTTCCAATATCATGGTCGAGTCCAGGCACTGGCAGATGCTGCCCGTGAAGCTGGCCTTCAGTTCTAAGGAAGAGGTTTAAGATGGCTTACATCGAAAAACAAGCTGGCGAACTGCAGGAAAAGATGATCGCGGTAAATCGCGTATCTAAAACCGTAAAAGGTGGCCGCATTTTCAGCTTTACCGCACTAACTGTCGTTGGTGATGGTAACGGCCGCGTTGGTTTTGGCTACGGTAAAGCACGCGAAGTTCCGGCAGCGATCCAGAAAGCGATGGAAAAAGCCCGTCGCAACATGATGAATGTCGTGCTGAATAGCGGTACCCTACAGCATCCTGTTAAAGGCGCTCATACGGGTTCCCGTGTCTTCATGCAGCCGGCTTCCGAAGGTACCGGTATTATCGCCGGCGGTGCAATGCGCGCCGTCCTTGAAGTCGCTGGGGTGCACAACGTATTGGCTAAAGCTTATGGTTCCACCAACCCGATCAACGTGGTTCGTGCAACTATTGATGCTTTGGCAAATATGAAGTCTCCTGAGATGGTCGCTGCCAAGCGTGGTAAATCTGTTGCAGATATTCTGGGGTAATGACCATGGCTAAGACTATCAAAGTAACACAAGTTCGCAGCTCTATTGGCCGTTTACCGAAGCATAAAGCTACACTGCTCGGTCTGGGTCTGCGTCGTATTGGTCACACCGTAGAGCGCAAGGATACGCCTGCTTTACGCGGTATGATCAACCTAGTTTCCTACATGGTTAAAGTTGAGGAGTAACAGATGCGTTTAAATACTCTGTCTCCGGCTGAAGGTGCTAAGCATGCGCCAAAACGTGTAGGTCGTGGTATTGGTTCTAACCTGGGTAAAACCGGCGGTCGTGGTCACAAAGGTCAGAAGTCTCGTTCTGGTGGTGGCGTACGTCGTGGTTTTGAAGGTGGTCAGATACCTCTGTACCGTCGTTTGCCGAAATTCGGCTTCACTTCACGCAAAGCGATGATCACGGCAGAAGTTCGTCTGTCTGAACTGGCTCTAGTTAAAGGCGATGTTATCGACCTAAATACGTTGAAAGCCGCTAACGTTATTGGTATCCAAATCGAGTTCGTGAAAGTTATACTTTCTGGTGAAGTGGCTCGTCCGGTTACTTTGCGTGGTCTGCGTGTTACCAAAGGCGCTCGTGCTGCAATCGAGGCTGCTGGCGGTAAAATTGAGGAATAAGTGAGCTGATGGCTAAGCAACCAGGATTAGATTTTCAAAGTGCTAAAGGCGGGCTAAGTGAGCTTAAGCGCAGACTTTTGTTTGTCATTGGCGCGCTGATTGTCTTCCGTATTGGCTCTTTTATTCCGATTCCCGGTATTGATGCCACTGTGCTTGCCAAATTGCTTGAGCAGCAGAGAGGCACTATCATTGAAATGTTCAATATGTTCTCTGGTGGTGCCCTCAGCCATGCTTCTATCTTTGCATTGGGTATCATGCCGTATATTTCGGCGTCGATCATTATCCAACTGCTAACGGTGGTTCACCCAGCATTGGCGGAAGTCAAGAAAGAAGGGGAAGCTGGCCGTCGCAAGATTAGCCAGTACACCCGTTATGGTACTCTGGTGTTGGCCATATTCCAGTCGATCGGTATTGCTACCGGTCTGCCTAATATGCCTGGCATGCAGGGCTTGGTAATGAATCCAGGCTTTGCATTCTACTTTACTGCGGTTGTGAGCCTGGTAACCGGGACGATGTTCCTGATGTGGCTGGGTGAGCAGATTACTGAGCGTGGTATCGGTAACGGTATCTCGATCATCATTTTCGCGGGTATTATAGCGGGACTTCCGCCAGCATTGGCCCATACTATTGAGCAAGCCAGGCAAGGTGACCTGAACTTCCTCTTGTTGCTGTTGGTTGCAGTATTGGTGTTTGCAGTAACTTTTTTCGTTGTTTTCATCGAGCGTGGTCAACGCCGGATCGTCGTTAACTATGCGAAACGTCAACAAGGTCGTCGTGTTTACGCTGCACAGAGCACACACTTACCTTTGAAAGTGAACATGGCGGGCGTAATCCCAGCAATTTTCGCCTCCAGCATTATTCTGTTCCCGGCCACGATTGCGTCTTGGTTTGGGGGCGGTACCGGTTGGAACTGGCTGACAACGGTCTCGTTATATTTGCAGCCAGGGCAACCGCTTTATGTGTTACTCTATGCGTCTGCAATCATCTTCTTCTGTTTCTTTTACACCGCGTTGGTTTTCAACCCGCGTGAGACAGCGGATAACCTGAAGAAATCCGGTGTCTTCGTACCAGGAATTCGTCCGGGGGAGAGAACGGCGAAATACATCGATAAGGTTATGACGCGTTTAACATTTGTGGGCGCGATATATATTACCTTCATCTGCCTGATCCCGGAGTTCATGCGCGATGCAATGAAAGTACCATTCTACTTTGGTGGTACCTCGCTACTGATTGTAGTTGTCGTCATCATGGACTTTATAGCTCAAGTGCAAACTCTGATGATGTCAAGCCAGTATGAGTCTGTATTGAAGAAAGCAAATCTGAAAGGTTATAACCGCTAGTCAGATTGGTTTGAGAAGTTACGGAGAGTAAAAATGAAAGTTCGTGCTTCCGTCAAGAAATTATGTCGTAGCTGCAAAATCGTTAAGCGTAACGGTGTTGTTCGTGTGATTTGCAGCGCTGAGCCGAAGCATAAGCAGCGTCAAGGCTGATTATCTCGCATATTTTTCTTGCAAAGTTGGGTTGAGCTGGCTAGATTAGCCAGCCAATCTTTTGTATGTTGCTGCAATGCTATTTGAGTATCCTGAAAACGGGCTTTTCAGAATGGCGTTGCTGTATAAATAGTAGGAGTGCATAGTGGCCCGTATAGCAGGCATTAACATTCCTGATCATAAACATACCGTAATCGCATTAACGTCGATCTTCGGAATCGGTGAAACCCGTTCACAGTCTATCTGTACCTCTACGGGTATTGCTGAAAATGTTAAGATCAGTGAGCTGTCTGAAGAGCAAATTGAACAACTGCGTGAAGCAGTTGCCAAATTCACTGTTGAAGGTGATTTGCGTCGTGAAGTTACCCTGAGCATCAAGCGTCTGATGGATCTTGGTACATATCGTGGTTTGCGTCATCGTCGTGGTCTGCCAGTTCGCGGTCAGCGTACTAAGACTAACGCGCGTACTCGTAAGGGTCCACGTAAACCGATCAAGAAGTAATCGGGGTGATTGAATAATGGTAAAGGCACCTGTTCATACACGTAAGCGTGTAAAAAAGCAAGTCTCTGATGGCGTGGCTCATGTCCATGCTTCTTTCAACAACACTATTGTAACTATTACCGATCGTCAGGGTAATGCTTTGGGTTGGGCAACTGCCGGTGGTTCCGGTTTCCGTGGTTCTCGTAAGTCTACTCCGTTCGCAGCACAGGTTGCCGCAGAACGTTGTGCTGACGCAGTAAAAGAATACGGTATCAAGAACCTGGAAGTTATGGTTAAAGGACCTGGTCCTGGTCGTGAGTCTACTATCCGTGCTCTGAATGCGGCAGGTTTTCGCATCACTAATATCACCGATGTGACTCCGATCCCTCATAACGGTTGTCGTCCGCCGAAGAAGCGCCGCGTATAGTGCCGCTGTTTTTCGGATTGTTGGAGAAAGAAAATGGCAAGATATTTGGGTCCTAAACTCAAGCTTAGCCGCCGCGAGGGTACAGACCTGTTTCTGAAGTCTGGCGTTCATGCGATCGATTCAAAATGCAAAATTGATCAACCTCCTGGTCAACATGGTGCGCGTAAGCCGCGCCTATCTGACTATGGTGTACAGTTACGTGAGAAGCAGAAAGTTCGTCGTATGTACGGTGTTCTGGAGCGTCAGTTCCGTAACTATTATAAGGAAGCAGCACGCCTGAAGGGCAATACTGGTGCAAACTTGTTGCAGTTGCTGGAAGGTCGTCTGGACAATGTTGTCTACCGTATGGGATTCGGCGCTACGCGTGCAGAGTCACGTCAGTTGGTTAGCCACAAAGCAATTATGGTAAACGGTCGTGTTGTTAACATCGCTTCTTATCAGGTATCTCCGAATGACGTAGTCAGCATCCGCGAGAAGGCTAAAAAGCAATCTCGTGTTAAAGCTTCTTTGGAGCTGGCTGAGCAGAGCGAAAAGCCGACTTGGCTGGAAGTTGATGCACTCAAGATGGAAGGTGTGTTCAAACGTATTCCTGAACGTACTGATCTGTCTGCAGACATTAACGAACACCTGATCGTCGAGCTTTACTCCAAGTAAAGCTTGGGTTTCAAAGAGAGGACACAATGCAGGGTTCTGTGACAGAGTTTCTAAAACCGCGCCTGGTAGATATCGAGCAAATTAGTTCGACGCACGCCAAGGTGACCCTTGAGCCATTGGAGCGTGGCTTTGGCCATACTCTTGGCAACGCACTGCGCCGTATTCTGCTTTCATCTATGCCGGGTTGCGCGGTGACCGAGGTTGAGATTGATGGTGTACTGCATGAGTACAGCACTAAAGAAGGCGTACAGGAAGATATTCTGGAGATCCTGCTCAACCTGAAAGGGCTAGCGGTGAGAGTTCAAGGAAAAGACAAAGTTATTCTTACCTTGAATAAATCTGGCATTGGCCCTGTGACCGCTGCCGATATCATCCATGATGGTGATGTCAAAATCGTCAAGCCGCAGCATGTAATCTGCCATTTGACCGATGAAAACGCCGCTATCAGTATGCGTATCAAAGTTCAGCGTGGCCGTGGTTATGTGCCGGCTTCTGCCCGAATTCATTCGGAAGAAGATAAGCGCCAGATTGGTCGTCTATTGGTTGATGCCTGCTTTAGCCCTGTAGAGCGTATTGCCTACAATGTTGAAGCAGCGCGTGTAGAACAGCGTACTGACTTGGACAAGTTGATAATCGAGATGGAAACCAATGGCGCAATCGATCCTGAAGAGGCGATCCGCCGTGCGGCTACCATTCTAGCTGAACAACTTGAAGCTTTCGTTGATCTACGTGATGTACGTCAACCGGAAGTAAAAGAAGAGAAACCAGAGTTCGATCCAATTCTGCTGCGCCCTGTTGACGATCTGGAATTGACTGTCCGCTCTGCTAACTGCCTTAAGGCAGAAGCTATCCACTACATCGGTGATCTAGTACAGCGTACCGAGGTTGAGTTGTTGAAAACGCCGAACCTAGGTAAAAAATCTCTTACTGAGATTAAAGACGTGATGGCCTCCTGGGGTCTGTCTCTGGGCATGCACCTGGAAAACTGGCCGCCGGCAAGCATTGCTGACGAGTAACCGGATCACAGGTTAAGGTTTTACTGAAAAGGATAAGGTCATGCGCCATCGTAAGAGTGGTCGTCAATTGAACCGTAATAGCAGCCATCGACAGGCTATGTTCCGTAACATGGCCGGCTCTTTGGTTCGTCATGAAATCATTAAGACGACCCTGCCAAAAGCGAAAGAGCTGCGTCGCGTTATTGAGCCGCTGATTACTCTTGCCAAGACAGACAGCGTAGCTAATCGTCGTCTGGCATTTGCCCGCACTCGTGATAACGAGATCGTGGCAAAACTATTTAATGAGCTAGGCCCGCGTTTTTCGAGCCGTGCTGGGGGTTACACTCGTGTTCTGAAGTGTGGCTTCCGTGCGGGCGACAACGCACCGATGGCATACATCAAGCTGCTTGATCGTGCTGAGTCTCAGGCAGAAGTGGTAACCGCAGAGTAATTTGTAGACACGTAAAAAAACTGGGCTTGCCCGGTTTTTTTACGCCCAAATTCCCATTGATCTTAAGCTCCATATCCCTTTAATTAAGTCGACATGATACCTACGTGTATTGCAGGGTAAATTTAGCTGGGAGGAAAAGTGATGTTCAAAATCGGTCAATTGGCGAATCTCGCTGACGTAACTATAGATACGATACGCTACTATGAGAAGCAAGGCATGATAGATCATAATGTCCGTACAGCAGGAGGCTATCGGCTGTATAGCGATCAGGATCTGCAACGCCTACGTTTTATCCGCTATGCCAAACAATTAGGTTTTACGCTAGAGATGATCGCCAAACTGTTGTCGATCCGCATCGACCCAGAGCATCATACCTGCAAGGAGTCGAAGTATATCGTTGATACTCGCTTGAATGATGTTGAAAACCAGTTGGCTGAGTTAACCAGGATATGCGGGTCCTTGAAGCGTTTGAGCGATGCCTGTTGCGGTGCCGCCCACTCCAGTAACTATTGTTCTATCCTTGAAGCGCTGGAACAGGGTGCCAGGGATGAAAAGTGCGAAAAAGACCACTGAGGAGCCTTGACTTTTGATTCAGCTGGTTGTGCTGTTCCTCAATATGCTGTTCGGGAGTAAGACCCAGTCGAGTTAACCGTATTTGCGTAGTCAGTTCATGGCGGTATGACTACTTTTAATACCATAGTAGCCTGGTATCTGGCAGTAAGTCGTTTCACCTTTTTCTACCTGTTCGACAACGGCCAATTTAATAGATAAAGAGTAGTCGTGTTGCGTACATTTAATATATTAGTTCATCATATATTCCTCAGTGAGCGAGTAAAATGTGTCAATGTTATTTATGACGAATCAGATCAAAGACATTAAAAAAGCGGTGGTGACGCCAATGTATTGGCGGTGTACTATTTCGGCTTTTGAATGCACCTATGACAAAGATTGATGTAGTTTGTCCTCGTTGTTCTGAAACGAAGAGGGTAATTTGGAACGGCCATTTCAGCTCAGTAGCACAGCTTTATTGCTGTAAACACTGCCAAAAAACCTTCAACGGTCTGGGCGAACGGGTGCAACACGCCTTCGAGGAAAATCTCTTCTCTGGCCATCTGTTCATCTTCCGTGGTCGTCGTGGCGATATGGTTAAAATCCTCTGGGCAGATGGGTACGGCTTGTGCCTCTTTACCAAACGCCTTGAGGAAGGCCGGTTCGTCTGGCCCATGGTTCATGATGGTAAAATCGCCATTACCCGCTCACAGCTTGCCATGCTTCTCGATAAACTGGACTGGCAGCAGCCGAACCACCCCCCGCTTTAACTTGCTGACAATGTTGTAAAAATACCATGACCCCATTATAACCATGGCCATGGAACACCACTATCTCACCCATATCGCAGCCCTTGAAGAAGAGCTCCGACAGAAAAATAACAAACTCAGCCTCGTGGAAGAGACTGAGTCCTTCCTGAGCTCGGCGCTGTCCCGTGTAGAAGAAAAGATAGAAAACGAAGAGCGGGAAATAGAGCATCTACGTACGCAACTGGAAAAGCTGCACCGGATGTTGTTCGGTACCCGCTCTGAAAAACTTCGCCGACAGGTAGAAGAGGCTGAAGCGGTACTGAAACTACACGAGCAGGCGGGTGACCGTCACAACGGTAGGAAAACGACCCGCAAGTTCCCAGTAAGCTTCGCCAGTCCCGGTATCGTTAGCCACTTCCCGAACACCTTCCGTGTGAGATGAACCGCCTTGAGCCCGTGGAAACCGGCTGTCATAAGTGCGGAAGTAACCTTAAATATCTCGGCGAAGTCAGCGCAGAACAGCTGGAAATGGTCGCCTGCGCTCTGAAAGTAATCCGCACCGTCAGGGTGAAAAAGGCGTGCGAAAAGTGTGACTGCATTTTTGAAGCTTCCCCCTCGCGTCCCATTGACCGCGGCATCGCAGGGCCTAGCCTGCTGTCCCAGGTGATGACGTCAAAATACGGCTAACACTTGCCCTTGTATCGTCAAACTGAAATCCTAGCCCGTCAGGGCGTGGACCTGAGTTGAGCCTTGCTCTCCACAACAGGGTAGATGCCTGCTGCTGGTTAACGGCACCGCTGGACGAAGCACTGTACCGCTACGTCGGATACCCGCAAACTTCATACTGACGAGTTGTTCAATGCAGAACGTGAAGACGGTGCACTGATCGAGGCTGCATGCTGGGCGCGCGCCCGTAGAAAAACCCATGATGTGTGTACATCACAGTACCCAGGATGCCACGGCCAAGGAAGCCCTGAAACGCATCGGTAAACTCTACGTTATAGAGGAAGAAATACGCGCGGCAGGACTGAAGCAAAAAGGCAGTCAGAGACAGGGCCTAGCTAAACCGTTACTCGACTCACTCCATGAGTGGATAGCGGATAAAAGCACGACGCTGTCGAAAAAATCCCAGTTGGGTAAAGCATTAGCGTATACGTTGAACCAATGGGATGCGTTGTGTTATTACGCCGATGATGGGCTGGCGGAACCTGACAATAACGCAGTGGAACAGGCGTTGAGGGCCGTCTGTCTGGGGAAAAATTATATCTTCTTCGGCAGTGACCATGATGGTGAGCGCGGCGCACTGCTGTACGGCCTGATCAGTATGTGCAAACTCAACGGAATCGACCCGCAGGCTTATCTGCGTCATATCCTGAGTGTACTACTAGAGTGGCCCTGTAATAAAGTGGCCTAACTTCTGCCCTCAAAAGTGGATCTCGCTTCTCATTAACCGTCAATACGGCATTGCCTTTACGCTTACTTCTGGCTGACGGTGGGTGGTTCGCACTTTTTTACCCCGCAGTATGCCCGTAAGACCCACCGCTTTCATCAGACGTGCCACCGAGCATCTGGCCACTCTCGCTGCAACTGGCACCATGCCCTTGCGCACACCATAAACACAGTGGTTTTCATCATACACGCGCCGCTGTACCTACACTTTCAGCAGGTCATCATGCCGCGCTTGCTGACTGTGCCTGTCCGGATAGCATTTATGTTGCTGATGCCGGTAATATATCGACAGGGCAATATCCAGATCATGGCATACCAATCCGATCCCGTGTTTGCTGCGCAAGGTATCCACCAGGGGTGTAATTTTTTCCAGAGGCGGTCGAGCTTCTTCTCCTTCGCAAAATACGCGGAAGCCTGGTGCAGGATATCACATTACTGCGACGTAGTTCGCGTACTTTGCGCTCCGGCTCTTTCAGAAGCTGGCGTTCAGTAGTGCTAAGTCCGCCATCACCGCCATCGGTATCCCGTTCATGCTGGCGAAAGCCAGAGGTACGAAGAGTATCCGGCGTGTAGCCTATCTTGGGGGCGATGTAGCTTAGAGCGGCCCATTGCGAACCATATTCGTCCTGGCTTTCCAGAACTAAACAAATGGCCCGCTGACAGACTTCGGGGAAAAGCGGGTATTTTTAGTCATCCCCGTTTACCTCTCTCTCAGAAAGTTTAGTCTCCAGGATTACCGGGGCGGTTCAGAGCTTCCTGACTTATTTCTCACCTTATCGGTGACGGCGCTGATCGTGGCACTAGATACGCTAAAAGCGCGATTTCCTGACTGATAGCTTTATCACTCATACAGAGGGTAAACATCCGTATAATCTTGCATTCAATCTCATCGGACAGCGTGGTCTGATGCTTTTTCACCTGTTGTAGTTCAAAAGAGCTGTTGCGCTCCGTTCCCGAGGAGTGGCTAGTTCAAAAGCGCCTGTGGGTGTTTTGACTGTTTTTGGGGTCGAGCCGTTTTTACGGTTAGTTTCAAGGTCTTGATCCAGATGGGAATCAAGTTCAGCGACCAAAGCAGCTTCCTTCAACGGCTTGATTAACGGAGTTAAAATACCAACTTTGCCCGTCAAGTCATGGCTATCCTGACGTGCTTTCAGAGCTTTATCGAAATCGAATGGTTAGGATATGTGTCATTCCTTTTTGATTATATATTGACTTGAATGACACAGAATTTATAGCACTACCACAGTTTAACGTGTTCCCCCATCTAACGTTGGTGGATACAATCAACTGACCTTCTGTCTTCAGTTTCCTATAGGTTTAACTTTTTCTCCAAATAGTGGATGTTGGTGCCACCATGCTGGAAGTTTTCGTCGTTCATTATCTTTTGATGCAACTTAATGTTGGTTTTGATGCCATCAATGATCAACTCAGCCAGCGCATTCTTCATGCGGGCAATTGCCACATCTCGGTTTTCACCGTAAGTGATCAGCTTACCGATCATGGAGTCATAGTACGGCGGTACCGTATAGCCAGAGTAGATATGAGACTCCCAACGCACGCCGAAACCACCTGGCGCATGGAAACGAGTGATCTTGCCTGGGCTTGGCAGGAAAGTGTTTGGATCTTCGGCGTTGATACGGCATTCCACCGAGTGGCCGTGGATCTTCACCTCGTGTTGTTTGATCGATAACGGCAGACCGGCAGCAATACGTAACTGCTCTTTGATCAGATCCACACCTGTGATCATCTCAGTAACCGGATGTTCAACCTGAATACGGGTGTTCATTTCGATGAAATAGAACTCGCCGTTTTCATACAGAAACTCAAAAGTACCTGCACCCCGGTAGCCGATTTCCACGCAGGCTTTCGAGCAACGTTCGCCGATATAGCGGCGCATGTCGCTGGTGGTACCTGGTGCTGGTGCCTCTTCTACCACTTTCTGGTGGCGGCGCTGCATGGAACAATCACGCTCAGCCAGATAGATGGCGTTGCCCTGGCCGTCAGCCAATACCTGAATTTCAATATGGCGTGGGTTCTCCAGGTATTTTTCCATATAAACCATGTTATTGTTGAAAGCTGCTTTGGCTTCCGCTTTCGTCATGTTAATGGACTGCTCAAGATCTTTATCGCTGTGCACAACACGCATGCCACGGCCGCCACCACTGCCAGATGCCTTGATGATCGCCGGGTAACCAATACGTTTGGCAAAGGCGTGGTTTTTATCCATATCGTCGGTCAGCGTGCCATCGGAGCCAGGCACACAAGGCACCCTGGCTTTCTTCATGGCATTGATCGCAGAAACCTTATCGCCCATCAGGCGGATAGTTTCCGCTTTAGGGCCAATAAAGATAAAGCCTGAGCGTTCAACCTGCTCGGCGAAGTCAGCATTCTCGGATAAGAAGCCATAGCCAGGGTGGATCGCCACTGCACCGGTAATTTCCGCCGCAGAGATGATAGCCGGGATGTTTAAGTAACTTCTTACCGATGGTGCCGGACCGATACACACGGTCTCATCAGCCAGCAGTACGTGTTTCAGATCGCGGTCGGCTATGGAGTGAACTGCCACGGTCTTGATGCCTAGCTCTTTGCAAGCACGCAAAATACGTAGCGCTATCTCGCCACGGTTGGCGATAACAATTTTATCAAGCATGAGACGCCTCGTTATTCGATGACGACCAGTGGCTCGTCATGTTCAACCGGCTGGCCGCTTTCCACTAGAATAGCTTTAACAACACCGGATTTATCTGCCTCGATCAGGTTCATCATTTTCATTGCTTCAACGATGCACAGCGTGTCGCCGACATTCACGCTCTGGCCAACTTCCACAAAGGCTTTCGCATCGGGGCTTGGTGTGCGGTAGAAGGTACCGACCATTGGGGAGCGAACGACATGGCCACTCATCGCCACAGGGAGTTCTGCACCTGACACGCTGCTTATTGTTGCAGCCAGGGCTGGCTGTTGCTGTGCCGGTAGTGCGTATGCCTGCTGCACCATTGGGTAAGCTTGCGCTGGTGCGGCACGGCTGATGCGAACTGATTCTTCGCCTTCAGATATTTCCAGTTCAGAAATGCCTGATTCTTCAACCAGTTCGATCAGTTTCTTGATTTTACGAATATCCATGAGTGTGATTCCGTACTATTTTTGTGTAGCAATTAGTAGGTATTTGACAGACGGTTAACCGCTGCCTGTAAAGCAAAAGTGTAGCCATTTTCACCCAGCCCGCAGATCACGCCTACCGCTATGTCAGAGAGGTAAGAGTGATGGCGGAAAGGCTCACGAGCATGCACATTGGACAGATGGATCTCGATAAAGGGGATCTGCACCGCCAGCAATGCATCGCGTAGCGCCACACTGGTATGCGTGAATGCAGCCGGGTTGATCAAAATGAAATCCGTTTTGCCGCGTGCCTGATGAACGCGATCAATCAGCAGAGACTCGGCGTTAGATTGCAGATGACTCAGTGTTATATCCAGTGCTGACGCCTGGTTTTCTAATTCATTAACAATCTCTGCTAGTGTTATGCTGCCGTACTTTTCCGGCTCACGCGTCCCCAACAGATTCAGATTGGGGCCATTTAGAAGCAAAATGTGAAATTTATCCGACATTGTGCTGGTATCTCCGGCAATAAAACTAACATCGTAGAAAATAACCCGATGTCACTGATTTGTCACCTGTTAAGGGGGGATTTTCCCTTAGAACAGGATCAAGGTAGGGTATTATAACGATATCGTAGCAATTAGCAGCTGAATACTGATCTTAGCAGCGAAGATATTTAAAACCAAATTAGTCAGTCCAGATAATCATTGTGGGAATGTGAAGGGGAGCACAGAGAAAAGTTCTCTCATTACGACACGCGTCAATAACGTGCGCCGAGCTAAGCAGGTTTTCATCGGTCACATGGTGATATCACGGGAACCGATAAATCTCTTAGAACCGTTGCTAGCATTTCATGAACGTCAGCGAATCTTCACCAGCGTGTGACCTACGCCACAGCTCTGCCGTCAAACCACTTGGGAGCAACTAGCTACTACCCTGCTAGATAGCTTCTATCATCAGGCCACCTACGAAATATCTCTGGAAGAAGTGCTGGCTACCGCTACTGCACAGCTGGGCAATGACTATATAAGGCCGTATATGCTGAATTTATCCCCTGTAGGCGCTCGTTGCGCAGGATAAACGGCATCACGGGGTGAGCAATTAGTAGCCGCCGGCCAGCCTGCAGGCGGTAGCAGTGCACACATGTCACTTTTCATCTCTTTACATTTTCTAAAACTATAAAGTAGTTGAATTAGATTTATTTGATTATTTGCATAATAAGAACCCATCCCATTAGGCTGTTTTATTTGCCATTTTGGCCATGGACAGTATTTATAATCCTCACGTACTTCATAAACGCCTACTGGGATTAGGCTCTGGGCATAAGCAACCTGGAGCATGATTAGGGAAAAATAATGCTTTGCATTAAGTTACATTTATTGAGCAGGATTGGCACATTTATTTATTAACGGTCAAATACTAATTTAATTATAGCGGATGAGGCAGGCACTGGGATGCGATTTACCACCAAAATCTCAGTATTGATCACTTTGTTACTCGGGGGTAGCGATGTTTTTGATGCTAATGGCGTGCTGATACCGTTTCTTTTACGTCACCCAAGATCGGGTTAGAACGTCGCTTTGATTAGCTGGTGATCCGCGCCTTCGCACGCAGGATGTCAAAACTGGCTTGAATAACCGGTTGTTCTTCGATAACCAACGGATCACCCAGTTGGAAGAAAAGGGTTCGCACGGCATCATAATGAAGGTGCGCCTGCACGATATACCCTGTTACAGCGTGCAAAAAGTCATCGGTGGCAGATTATGATTGAACTTGAAGAAGCAGATATCTGTCAACATATTGATCGTTTGCGCCCAGTGCTAAGATTGCCGTCAGCTCTGGGCTGTCGTTTTGCCGTTTCCCAAGCGGGATGAGGATCAGTTATTTGTACAAAGCCTGATCTGCACCCAAGTTTTCGCCATCAGCGTGCGCACGTGCAACGAATGGCAAACGCTGAAAGATCGTAGGATCTGCTCTGCGGCGGACAGGGAAACTTTTTCGCACCACCAGAGCTGATAGATGTTAGGTGTAAAAAATATTCACGATTATCGTGTCATCGTATTTAACCTGAATGCCGGGCAAAAATTGACGTAGAATGAGCGCTAATTCATCTAAGCTATTTTAATTGTCAACGGCCTACGACAATAATGTTTAATTGAGATAGGCTATTTATCAGCCTCTTTCTGGCCGAACGTATGTCGGCGCTTACTACTAGCGACAATTAGGAAGTATGTTAGATTTTATACCCTAAATAATTCGAGTTGCTGGAAGGTGGCAATGCAGCGACAAATCGGTCGGGAACTGATTTGAACAGCGCTTGCTCTGGGCTGCAGGCTGAACTTCAGGGATGAGGTTTATTAATAATCCCCAGTCAGTGACTGGGGTGAACGAGGGAAGCTAACGCACAGGCAACTTGAAGTATGACAGGTATATGCGCTGTGTAACGCCGTTTTGGGCGCGGAAAAGGGGGCAAGATAAGCCTTTGTTTAGGGAATTAAGTGGCCATCCCATTTTCCTGCATTCAAACAACAACAATAATACAGACTATTTTTCACCGAAGTAGAACGTTTTTACGCCTTGTCGCTACTTCGTGTGGTTGGTAAAGTAGGCGGATTTTATTTTCTGCCCCTAGCTTGCAGGATTATCCTTTAGTTATGTTTAAGAAATTCCGTGGCATGTTTTCCAATGACTTGTCCATCGACTTGGGTACTGCTAATACCCTGATTTATGTTAAGGGACAAGGTATTGTATTGAATGAACCGTCGGTGGTTGCCATCCGCCAAGATCGTGCCGGTTCTACGAAGAACGTTGCGGCTGTAGGCCATGACGCCAAACAGATGTTGGGACGCACCCCTGGTAATATCGCGGCAATTCGCCCGATGAAAGATGGCGTTATCGCTGACTTCTTCGTGACCGAAAAAATGCTGCAACACTTTATAAAACAGGTTCATAGCAACAACTTTATGCGCCCAAGCCCGCGCGTGTTGGTTTGTGTGCCTGTCGGTGCAACCCAGGTTGAACGCCGCGCTATCCGCGAATCTGCCCAGGGAGCTGGCGCGCGTGAAGTGTTTTTGATTGAAGAACCGATGGCTGCGGCAATCGGCGCAGGTTTGCCGGTATCAGAAGCTACTGGTTCCATGGTGGTGGACATCGGTGGCGGTACTACTGAAGTGGCGGTGATTTCGTTGAACGGCGTGGTCTACTCCTCTTCAGTACGCATCGGCGGTGATCGCTTTGATGAGGCCATCATTAATTATGTACGCCGTAACTACGGTTCACTGATCGGTGAAGCCACCGCCGAGCGCATTAAGCATGAAATCGGCTCGGCTTACCACGGCGACGAAGTGCGAGAAATAGAAGTTCGCGGCCGTAACCTGGCTGAAGGCGTGCCGCGCGGCTTTACTTTGAAATCCAATGAAATCCTTGAAGCCTTGCAGGAACCGTTGACCGGCATTGTCAGCGCGGTGATGGTAGCGTTGGAACAGTGCCCACCGGAGCTGGCTTCCGATATTTCCGAGCGAGGCATGGTATTGACCGGTGGCGGTGCGTTGCTGCGCAACCTCGATCGCCTACTGATGGAAGAAACCAGCATTCCAGTTGTTGTAGCAGAAGATCCGCTAACCTGCGTGGCTCGTGGCGGAGGCAAGGCGTTGGAAATGATCGACGTGCATGGTGGCGATTTGTTCAGCGAAGATTAGCCTGCCCTGTGAGGAGGGGGATCGTATCGGATGATTGTGCACCGCGAGAATTGGGTACGATTTCTCTTTCTATTGTCGAGGAACTCTCATAATTTATGAAGCCAATTTTCAGCGGAGGGACTTCCCTACAATTACGGCTCTTTTTGGCAGTGATTGTAGCCATTAGCCTGATCGTTGCTGACAGACGGCTCGATGCATTCGTGCAAATACGCAACTACATGGACACCGCCGTCAGTCCTTTCTATTTTCTCGCCAATGGGCCGCGCAAAGCTTTAGACAGCCTGTCAGAAACGCTGGCCACCCGCCAACAGTTAAAACTGGAAAACCGCGCCCTGCGCCAGGAACTGCTGCTGAAAAACAGCGATCTTCTTCTTCTTGATCAATTCAAGCAGGAGAACACCCGATTGCGCGAGCTGTTGGGGTCGCCGTTACGCCAGGACGAGCAAATGATGGTCACCCAGGTGATCTCCACCAGTGCTGATCCGTATAGCGATCAGGTAGTAATCGACAAAGGATCGGATAATGGCGTATATGAAGGCCAGCCAGTGATCAGCGACAAGGGGGTGGTTGGTCAAGTGGTGGCGGTGGCCAAGGTTACCAGCCGCGTGCTGCTGATTTGCGACGTTGCACACGCGCTTCCAATCCAAGTGCTACGTAACGATATACGGGTGATAGCCACAGGTAGCGGTTGCGCTGACGATTTACAATTGGAACATTTGCCGAGCAGTGCTGATATCCGGGTGGGTGATGTTCTGGTCACCTCTGGCCTTGGTGGTCGCTTCCCGGAAGGTTATCCGGTGGCGGTGGTTTCGTCCATCAAGGTGGATAATCAGCGCGCCTATACTGTGATTCAGGCTCGGCCCACCGCTGGGCTACAACGCCTGCGTTATCTGCTGCTGTGGGGTACAGATCGCAACGGCGATATGCCGCTGCTGCCGGGTGAAGTACGCCAGGTGGCTAATGCGCGCTTAATGCAGGTGCTGACGCCGCCAGTTGAAGCTGTTGGGCCACCACCATCACCGCTGCTGGCCGCAGGAACCCACTAATGAATAGCTACTGCATTCACGGGCGTTGGATTATCTGGTTGTCATTCTTGGTGGCGTTAGTGTTGCAAATCATGCCATGGCCGGAACAAATCTATATGTTTCGCCCGTCCTGGCTGGAGTTAGTGCTGATTTACTGGGTGATGGCATTGCCGCACCGGGTCAATGTCGGCACCGGCTTTCTGCTCGGACTGATTATCGATCTGATCCTCGGCTCCACACTTGGTGTACATGCGTTGGCGCTGGGTATCATCGCCTATCTGGTGGCATTTAAATGCCAGCTTTTCCGCAACATAGTGCTGTGGCAACAAGCATTAATCGTGGTGTTGCTATCACTGGTGTTGGATATAGTGGTGTTCTGGGCAGAATTTTTAGTGATCAACCTCTCTTTCCGCCCAGAGGTTTTATGGAATAGTGTGGTAAACAGCATTCTGTGGCCATGGTTATTCCTACTAATGCGCAAAATTCGCCGTAAGTTCGCAGTACAGTAAGGGTATATTAATGATTGCGCTTTATTTGGCTTCCAAGTGCTGTGCCAATGGGTGGTGACAGACGTAACATTCCGCAATCTGTCGCCGCGAGACATACGCGACTATATTGCAACATTGCAACATTGCAACAAGTGAGCCTATGGATAAAACGGTAGCCTACGGAATTCAAGGAAAAGGCGGTTATTTTGTCAGAACGATAACCGGAAGTTATCACGCTGTGATGGGTCTGCCGCTGGTTGAAACCCATGAGCTACTCAGTAATTTTGTCGCATTAGGTGATGTGAGACCAATTGATTGGCGTGACTATCAATCGGCTCTGAGGAAAAGGCATGACAACTGAGCTACTGGTTAATATCACACCGTCTGAAACACGGGTTGCCTATATCAATGATGGCGTTCTGCAAGAGATCTATATTGAGCGCGGATCCAAACGCGGCATCGTCGGCAATATTTATAAAGGTTGCGTTAGCTGTGTCTTACCAGGGATGCAAGCGGCGTTCGTCGATATCAGTCTGGATAAGGCTGCCTTCCTACATGCTTCCGATATCATGCAGCATACTGAATGCGTCACTGGCGATGAGCAAAAGAATTTCCATGTGCGCGATATTGCTGAACTAGTACGCTAGGGGCAGGATCTGGTGGTGCAGGTGGTGAAAGATCCGCTCGGCACTAAGGGCGCGCGCCTGACCACCGACATCACTCTGCCTTCGCGTTACCTGGTGTTTATGCCGGGGGCAGCACACGTTGGGGTATCCGCAGCGCATTGACAGCAAAGCCGAGTGTGAACGCTTGAAGAGCGCCGTTGCTGCTTACTGCGACAAGCTGGGTGGGTTTATTATTCGTACCGCAGCAGAGGGTATCGGTGAAAAAGAGCTAGCGCAGGATGCCAACTTCCTTAAGCGCCTGTGGGCCAAAGTGCTGGAGCGTAAAAAACGCAACCGAACCAAGTACAAGTTGTATGGTGATCCAGCGCTGGCGCAGCGTATTTTGCGCAACTTTGCTGGCGCAGCGCTAGAACGTATCCGCGTTGATTCACGGCTGACGTACGATCCGCTAGTAGAATTTACCGATGAATACATCCCAGATATCACTAGTAAGCTGGGGCTGTACACTGGCAACCCGCCGATCTTTGACCTGTACGACGTGGAAAAAGAGATCCAGCGGGCGCTTGAGCGCAAGGTAGCGCTAAAATCGGGTGGCTACCTAATCATCGATCAAACCGAAGCGATGACCACTGTCGACATCAACACTGGCGTTTTTGTCGGTCACCGCAATCTCGACGAGACTATATTCAACACCAATATTGAGGCCACTCAAGCCATCGCCCGTCAACTACGCTTGCGCAATTTAGGCGGCATTATCATCATTGATTTTATCGATATGCATAATGAAGAGCATCGCTGCCGGGTGCTACATTCGCTGGAGCAGGCGTTGAATAAAGATCGGGTAAAAACCACGGTCAACGGTTTCTCTCAGCTAGGCTTAGTTAAAATGACGCGTCAACGGACGCGTGAAAGCATTGAACATGTGTTATGCCACAGTTGCTCAGCCTGTAACGGGCGCGGCACAGTGAAAACAGTGGAAACCGTATGTTACGAGATCCTGCGTGAGATTGTACGTGTACATCACGCTTACGATTCTGATCGTTTCCTGGTATATGCCTCGGCGGCGGTCGGCGAAGCGCTGAAGAGTGAAAAGTCTAACGCGCTAGCTGAAGCGGGGATTTTTGTCGGTAAGCAGGTGAAGGTGCAGATCGAACTGCTTTACAGCCAAGAGCAGTTCGACGTTGTCATGATGTAAACCGTCTGGCCAGGCGCTGAGCCTGTTAATACATAGATATTTCCGTTGCCAGGCAACAGAAGCAAGGAGAACTACGTGAGGGCGACTGCCCGGGATTTTGTTAGCAACAGACACCACGGTGATTGTTATTGTGGCGTTGCTGATCAGCTGGCTGCGCTTGGTGCTGCCCGAACTGAACCACTATCGCCCGTAGTTGCTGGCGAAAGTATCCGGTCTCTCCGGCGTACCCGTGCAGGTTGATTTTATGCAAGGTAGTTGGCAAGCCTACGGCCCACGGCTGGAAATGCGCAACATAGGTGCCACTCTGCCCAAAGGCAACCTGCGTATTGAACGCCTTACACTAGCGCTGGACGTGTGGCAATCGCTGTTGTACTGGCGTTGGCAGTTTCGCGACCCCACATTCCACCAATTCCAACTTGATCTGAATGTCACACTGGGCGGTGATGACCATCAAGCTAAGCCCATTGAACCGGGGGAAATCAGCGATCTGGTGCTGTGCCAGCCCGATCATTTTGACCTGCGTGACAGCCGCATTTTTTCCTAACGCCAGCTGGTGCACTCGCTGAATTAGACATTACGCAGCTCACTTGGCTCAACAGCCACAACCGCCATCGTGCTGAAGGGCAGATTAGCCTATCGACGCTGAATAGTCAGCACGGCGTAGTACAATTGCGCATGGATCTACATGTGATAACCAAGAATTATTGAATACCGGTATAATTTATCTTCAAGCCGACAATACCGACATCAAGCCCTAGTTTACCCGCTGGCTGTATGCCAACACCAGACTGGAAAATGCAGGTTTTAGCCTGGCTTCTTGGTTGCAGATCTAGTATGGCAAAATCGCAGGCGGCAATACGCTACTGAAGCAAGGAACTGCTAACTGTGGGGTACAACAGGCACCAAACAACACTAGTTAGACGTGGATAATTTGGTGCTGTCGATGCGCCGTCAGAAGTACGTGGTGGTAGATAGATGTGCCTCAGTGGCGGCTGAGCACCGATGGGCAGGCTTAGCCGCAGGGTGTGCTTTACGCACTGTGGCTACCGGAAAGCACTGCGTCGAGCCAGAACACAGAATTGCGTATATATGTGCGACGGACATTCAGCTAGAGCGCCTGTCGGCATTGTTGCCGACCTTCTCGTTCCTTAGCCCGGAGTTGCTGGAGCGCTAGAATGATGTACAGCCGCAGCCGCAGCCGCAGCCGCAGGGCAAGCTTACGGCGCTGGCGCTGGATATCCCAGTGTAACAGCCGGAATAGACCCGTTTTCAGGCTCCTTGGCAGGATGTCAGTTGGCAGCCTTGGAAACTATTGCCCGGCTCACTTCTCCGGTGTGTTGAGCGACGTGGTGGCAGAGGGGCACCTGACGCCAAGTCTTAACGACAACACGTTGCCCTACGGCGACATGTTCCGCGCCACGTTGGAAATTAGCAGCGCACAGCGTAGTTAAATGATAAGCAGGTGGCATCACCAGTAGTGTTCGCTGGTGATATGCCCCGGCTTACGGCGCAGGTGTTTGCGCATCTGGCGTTGCTCTTGTAGGATTTTCTGGGTATCGCGTACCATCTGTGGGTTGCCACATAGCATCACATGGCTGGTGTCGGCGTCGATAGTTAATCCTACCACAGCTTCCAGACAGCCATCTTCGATCAGTGCAGGTATGCGCCCGGTCAGAGCATTAGCTGTTGCTTCGCGGCTGACAATAGTCTGAATACGCATCTTGCCATTGTAATGCTGCTGTAATTGCTGCATCAGCGGCAGGTAGCTCAGATCGTGTGCAAAACGAGCGGCATGCACCAGCACCACTTGTTTGATTCGCTCTAGCCCGGTGCCTTCCTGTAAAATTGACAGGTATGGGCCGATGGCAGTGCCGGTTGCCAACATCCACAGCGTTTCACACTCAGGTACTTCATCTAGCACGAAGAACCCGGCTGCTTCCTTGGTGAGCATCACCTCCGAGCCAGGGCGCAATTGAGATAGCCTTGGACTCAACTTGCCCTCCGGTACGGTAACTAGATAAAACTCTAAGTTTGGGCTGCTGGGAGCATTGACGTAGGAATAGGCACGTTGCACACTTATGCCATCGATTTCCAGTGCCAGTTTGGTAAATTGCCCTGCGATAAAAGGAGCTATCGGCGCGTTAATGGTGATGCTAAACAGCCCGCTATTCCATTGTTCTACCTTTACAACCTTGCCGTTAACCCATTCAGCCATAATCAACGACTCCCGTAGTCTAACAAAATCAGCGTTGGTGTTTTCATAAATATCATTCCTATAATGTTATTTTAATTTGCTGGAAGTAATTATCGATTAAATGTTAGGTTGTGCTCGCCAGAGGCGCTGATGGGCGTAACCTAACAACACCACGGCTCATTCGGCTTTTTTACTCTCTAAGCGTTAGATATACCAATTAATTTACGGATCTGGTTGCGTTTGCTTCCAGTGTAACTTAGATCAATCTCTTCCTGAAACTAGCTAAAAAATTATATTTGTTAGCTTATGCCGCCTAGAGAGGGATGCTCGCCATTTTGGCTGCTGCAACGGGCTATGGACCAGTTAATACCTAGGCAAAGATGAAGAAAAAGATTAATGAAAAAATTGAAAAGCTTCACCTGTTGGTGATACCTATCCTATTGGTGGCCGTTGGGCAAATGGCGCAAACTATCTATGTTCCCGTTATTGCTGATATCGCGCATGATCTGTCAGTTCTTCCCGGCACCGTGCAGCACGTGATGGCAGCATATCTGATGACCTACGGCTTTTCTCAACTGATTTACAGCACACTGTCAGATAGCATAGGTCGTCGGCCGGTGATCTTGGCCGGGATGATGATCTTCCTGATCGGCTCGCTGGGGGCTTTGGCTATCCAATGGATTATCCATGCTGGTGGTTACCAGCGCCATTTAATGTTATTTTAATTTGCTGGGAGTAATTATCGATTAAATGTTAGGTTATGCCCGCCAGGGGTACTGATGGGCGTAACCTAACAACGCCACGACTCATTCGGCTTTTTTACTCTCTAAGCGTTGGATGTACCAATTAATTTACGGATCTGGTTGCGTTTGCTTCCAGTGTAACTTAGATCAATCTCTTCCTGAAACTAGCTAAAAAATTATATTTGTTAGCTTATGCCACCTAGAGAGGGATGCTCGCCATTTTAGCTGCTGCAACGGGCTTATAGACCCGTTAATACCTGGGCAAAAATGAAGAAAAAGATTAATGAAAAAAATTGAAAATCCTCACCTGTTGGTGATGCTTATCCTATTGGTGGCCGTTGGGCAAATGGCGCAAACTATCTATGTTCCCGTTATTGCTGATATCGCGCATGATCTATCGGTTCTCCCTGGCACCGTGCAGCATGTGATGGCAGCATATCTGATGACCTACGGCTTTTCTCAACTGATTTATGGCCCGCTGTCAGATAGCATCGGTCGTCGGCCAGTGATCTTGGCCGGGATGATGATCTTCCTGATCGGCTCGCTGGGGGCTTTGCTATCCAATGGACTATCCATGCTGGTGGTTACCAGCGCCATTCAGGGCATGGGTATTGGTGTAGCGGGGGTAATGGCGCGTACCTTACCGCGTGACCTATACGCTACTAGCATTGTACTACGTTATGCCAATAGCCTGCTGAATATGGGTATCCTGATTAGCCCACTGCTTGCACCGCTAATCGGTGGGGCATTGGCGATGCTATTTGGCTGGCGTGCTAACTATGCTTTCCTGCTAGCGTTAGGCATTGGGGTCACCTACGCCATGTTCCGCTGGCTACCAGAAACCCGACCAGCAATCACGGAAAAGCGCCACATATTGGCCAGCTTCTGCCAACTGCTAGCAGATGGCACCTTTACCTGTTATTTGGTGATGCTGATTGGCGCATTGGCGGGAATTGTGGTGTTTGAAGCTAGTTGTGGCGTATTGATGGGGGGCATACTGGGCCTGAGCGGCGTAACCATTAGCATCTTGTTTATTTTGCCGATCCCTGCGGCGTTCTTCGGTGCCTGGTACGCCGGACGTGATGGAAAAACTTTCCACAGCTTGATATGGCACGCGGTACTTAGTTGCCTGCTGGCAGGGTTGATGATGTGGACTCCAAGCTGGTTTGGAGTGATGAATATCTGGACATTGATCGTCCCAGCCACGTTGTTTTTCTTCGGTGCTGGTATGATGTTCCCATTGGCTACTACCGGCGCGATGGAGCCTTTCCCTTATCTGGCTGGTGCGGCGGGCGCATTAGTTGGTGGTATGCAGAACCTGGGTTCAGGCCTAGCAGCCTGGTTTTCCGCTACGTTGCCGCAGACTGGGCAGTTCAGCCTGGGGCTGTTGATGTTCGCCATGGCGCTGTTGATATTGATATGCTGGTGGCCGTTATCCAATCGGGTACAGCATCAGGATAATACCAGATAAAACTATAGGTTATTGTCGCGGTGTTAGTCGGCTCGCCGCACTCCAGCCATTTATCACCTACCAGTAAAAAATGCCGCCCCATACCACAAACCACAAGCTAGGTTTAGAACCTATCCCATTAGGCTATCTTATTTGCCATTTTGGCCCTGGGTAGAATCCCCACGCACTCTTGTAGTTGCGCGCTGTCTGTGTGTAAACTGGCTGCAACAATGCGCGCGCTTACAGGGATAGGCGATTAGTCGTACTCTTTCCATGTTTGGGCGCGCGCCACCGCTTTTTTCCAGCTGCTATAGCGGTAGTTGCGCTAGGTGGTTTCGATGATAGGATAGAATTCGCGCTCGATAACCGCTTTGCTCTTCACCTCATTCAGATCGTTCCAGTATCCGATAGCCAGACCTACCGAAAAGCTGCACCGAGTGCCGTAGATTCGCGCACTTCATGGCGCTCTATATGCGGATTACGAGGATGTCGGCCTGGAATTTCAGGAAGTTGTTGGTGACCGCGCCACCATCCACGTACAGCGATCGTAGGCGAGTATTGGCATCGGCCTGCATGGCGTCCAGCACGTCGCGGATCTGATAGGCGATGGACTACAGTGTGGCACGGATGATGTGGTTGCTGTTTACGCCGCGAGTCAGGACGAAGATCGCGCTGCGTGCATACGGGTCCTAATTAAGCTGTGCCCGGACCGGTGAAGGTCGGCACGATGTAGATGCCATTGCTGTCTTTCACCTTGGTGGGGAAACATTCTGAGTTGGCAGCGTCGCTGAACAGTTTCAGCTCATCGCGCAGCCATTGGATTGACGCACCGCCGATAAATACTGCGCCTTCCAGCGTGTAGTTCACTTCACCGCGTAGGCCGCAGGCGATGGTGGTCAGCCAAACCATGGTGGGATCGCACCGCTTTCTTGCCGGTGTTCATCAGCGGTAAGCAGCCAGTGCCGTAAGTGTTTTTCGCCATGCATGATTGGACGCATAGCTGTTCATACAGCGCCGCTTGTTGATCCTCGGTGATACCAGTAATAGGAATACGGGTGCTGCCTTTGCCACCAATGTTGGTATGGCCGTACACCTCAAAAGACAGGTGGGCTTTCGGCAACATGGCGTGGGGGGGAATATCCAGCACCTCCAGCATGCGTTCATTCCAGTCCAACTCGTGGATGTTAAACATCACGGTGCGCGATGCGTTGGTGTAATCAGACACATGCACCTGTCTCTCGGTCATCTTCCACACCAGCCAGGTGTCAACGGTGCCGAACAGCAGTTCGCCGCGTTTAGCTAGCTAGCGTGCACCTGCCACATTGTCCAGGATCCACTTGACTTTGGTACCGGAGAAATATGGGTCAACTACCAAGCCGGTAGTGTGATGGATGTGTGTTTCCAGGCCATTGCGCTTGAGTTTCTCGCAGATAATGGCGGTGCGACGGCATTGCCAGACGATGGCATTGTAGATCGGCTTGCCGGTTTATTTTTCCCAGACAATGGCCTTCTCACGTTGATTGGCGATGCCGATACCGGCGATCTGATCGATGTTGATATCGGCCTTCGCTAGCACTTCTACCATCGTGGAACTTTGTGACGCCCAGATTTCTAGCGGATCATGTTCAACCCAACCGGCTTTCGGGTAAATCTGCACGAATTCACGCTGTTACACCGCGACGATGTTGGCATCGTGATCGAGCATAATAGCGCGTGAACTGGTGGTTCCCTGATCGAGTACGGTAATGTATTTTTTTCTACTGTTATGATTAGTCATCCTGCTGTTGGTCACTGTTTAAAGCTATATCAATCTGTTTCTTTCGTAGTGCAGATATCGCAAGGCAGGTGGCGGCCAATCAGCGCGCGGTAGCCGAAGGTGCCCAGATTTGCGCCGATGATTGGGCCTCGGCACCACCAGGAAGTACGGGATGTCACGAGCGCCGGTGAAAGCCACTTTGCCCCAGCCAGCTAGATAAGCGAGCAACTTCGGGCCGGGATCACGCGCCGGGTTCAACACAAAGCCCGTCAATGGCCCCGTTGAGGCACTGATGATGGCAATCAGGGAACCGATCAGTAGGGGAGCCAGTGGGCCACGCGGGATGCCATTACCGTCATCGATCAACGCCAGGATCAAACACATAAGGATGGCGGTGATCACTGTTTCTACCAAGAAATCCTGGCCAACGTAGAGATGAGGGTTAGGGTAAGTGGAGAAGATGCCAGCGATAGCCAGGCTTTCATCGCTGCCACTCACCATATGGTACGCCACTTAGAAATCGAAGAACAAGTTGTAATACAGCCCGTGGATCAGGGCTGCCGCGCAGAAGACACCAGCGATTTGCGCTAGGATATAAGGCAGTGCTTTGCATCCATCAAAGCAGGTGAACCGCCACAGGGCAATGGTAATAGCCGGGTTGAGGTATGCGCCGGAGATTGCAGCGGTCAGATAAATGGCCATGGCAACGCCCAAGCCCCAAATAACGCTGATTTCCCATTGACTGAAGCTGGCATCCGCCAGTTTCAGCGCGGCAATGCAGCCTGCACCAAAGAAGATCAACATGAAAATAAATGATAAATAGCGAAATAAAAATGTGTGTGATTCATCATAAATATGAGCGAGTTTATGTCATTTTGTATTCTTTTTGAGCGATAAAGTAGTGATTAGGCCAATGGTTATCCGGCAGTGGTTAATCGTGTGGCGGTTGAGGAGAATGTGTTTTCGATTTTTGATGATGGTGGCGGCAGGAAAATTGCAACAGACTGCGTAATGAGTCGGTATGGTGCTAGACAGTTGTAGGCAGGCTACTTACAATCGTTTTTATCGAGACGTGCGCATTATGTTTAATAACAACGTGTGTGTCACTTGGCACGCTGCGTATTTGCAGCCGCTACCTATAAATATACGCCTTGCTATCATGAAAGGACTGAAGAATGTCATTTGAAGTATTTGAGAAATTGGAAGCAAAAGTTCAGCAGGCGATTGATACCATCACCTTGTTACAGATGGAAATTGAAGAGCTGAAAGAAAAAATATTGCTCTGACGAAGGAAGTTCAAGCAGCATCCGGTAACCATGAATCTTTGCTACGCGAGAATCAATAACTGAAAGAAGAGCAGCTTATATGGCAAGATCGCCTACGCACCCTGCTAAGGAAAATAGAAGAAGTTTGATCCTTGGTGGTCACACAAAAAAGAAAAGGGCGCACTAAGCGCCTTTTTCATTGCTGTAGCTTACTCAATATCAAGGGGATCTTCGGAAAGGATAATACCGGTGTTATCGGCGTACAGATGGTCACCGGAGAAGAAAGTGACGCCACCGAAGTTAACGCGGATATCGCTTTCACCTACGCCCCCGCTAACTGCGCCTACCGGGATTACTGCCATTGCCTGAATGCCGATATCCAGCTCTTCCAAATCATCCACCTGGCGCACTGCGCCATAAACCACTATGCCTTCCCATTCGTTCATGGTAGCTAGGCGCGCCAGTTCGGCGTTGATCAGCGCACAACGCACGGAACCACCACCGTCTATCAATAACACCCGGCCCCGGCCGTTTTCTTCAAGCAGGTCAAACAACAGGCCGTTATCCTCAAAGCATTTCACCGTGGTGATCTGCCCTCCAAATGAAGTACGCCCACCAAAATTGGAGAAAAGAGGTTCAACAACATTCACCTCTTCATGATAGATGTCGCAAAGTTCGGAAGTATCGTATTTCATAGGAATTTGCATCAGTTTGCCGCTGGAATGTCCATTATATTCCTTTATTCGCCCTGTTGGCAAAATCATCAGTTTTTAACTGGGTGCCACGCTGATGGCGAACAGCAAGTTGGTTAGCAGCGCCGCCTTGACTATGTGCTCCAGCATCGGTCGTCTCATACCGACTGGTGTTGGGTTACGTAGTACACGCAGGGCATCACAAACCACCAGCATCTGGATCTTCAGCAAGAACAGACAGCCCCACGGACTGTGCAGATTGCACAGGGTGAACAGGGCAAAGCATAGCACTGCTCAGCAGCATAGTATACGCGCGCCCTCTGTGGCCCCAACTGCATCGCCAAAGTATTTTTGCCGTTCGCGCGATCGCTGTCGATATTGCGTAGGTTGTTGATGTTGAGCACCGCTGTTGCCAGCAGACGATAGGCGGTGGCCGGCAGCATCACCATGTTGTTGTTAAAGCTATGCGTCTGTAGGTAGTAGGTGCCCGCTACGCTCAGCCAGCCGAAGAATACCAGTACTGAGACGTCTCCTATCCCTAGGTAGCCGTAAGATTTGTTGCCAAAGGTATAAGTGATGGCGGCAATGATCGAAAGCACACCCAACTTGAGGAAGCCGATAATGTCGCTGGGCTGCTCGCAGGCCACGGCGATCAGTGAACCGCCGGCGATGGCGATCAACATCAATGTTATCACCAGCGCCTGTTTCATCTGCGCCTGTGTGATCATACCTTTCTGCATGCAGCATAACGGCCCGATACGATCTTCTTTGTCACTGCCTTTTGCCGCATCGCCATAGTCATTAGCCAGGTTGGAGAGAATTTGCAGCAGGCCAGCAGTCAGCAACGCCAGCAATGCTACGCTGGGCTTCAAGCTGTTATGCCAGGTGGCGATCGCAGAACCAACGACAATAGAGGCGAAGGTCAGCTGTAGGGTGCGGGGGCGTAAACTTTCTAACCAAGTAGTGATCGGAGTGGGGACTGATGCGTTCATGTTTCGCTTCTATCAGTAAGTTGCTGTGTCTGTTAGAAATAGTTGTGGGAGGTATGTCTCCCACATAAATAATTGACAGGACAATGATTGAGCGATTATAGGATAAAACGACTCAAATCTTCATCCGCAACCAGTTCATCCAGATGACTACGCACATAATCCGCATCGATTATAATAGTTTGACCGTTAATTTCGCTCGCATCATAGGAAATATCTTCCATCAGACGTTCCAGCACGGTGTGCAGACGGCGCGCGCCGATGTTTTCGGTATTTTCGTTAACCTGCCATGCAGCTTCAGCGATGTGTCGGATGCCATCGGTGGTAAACTCGATGTTGACGCCTTCGGTACCCAGCAGCGCTTTATACTGCTCGGACAGTGAGGCGCTGGGTTCAGTCAGGATACGCTCGAAATCTTCAGTGGTCAGCGCCTGCAACTCAACGCGGATGGGCAGGCGACCTTGCAATTCTGGGATCAGATCTGACGGGTTGGCGGTCTGGAATGCGCCGGAGGCGATGAAGAGGATATGATCGGTTTTCACCATACCGTGCTTGGTGGAAACGGTACAGCCTTCCACTAACGGCAACAGGTCTCGCTGCACGCCTTCGCGCGATATATCCGGGCTGGAACTTTGGTTACCACGTTTGCAGATTTTGTCGATCTCATCAATAAACACGATACCATGCTGCTCGACTGCCTCGATCGCCTGTTCTTTTAGCTCTTCTGGATTAACCAGCTTGCCGGCTTCTTCTTCCACCAGCAGCTTGAAAGCTTCTTTGATCTTCAGTTTGCGCGGCTTCTGCTTTTGGCTGCCCAGGTTCTGGAACATTGACTGCAACTGGTTGGTCATTTCTTCCATGCCCGGAGGTGCCATGATTTCCACGTTTATCGGGGTGGCTGCCAAATCTAGTTCGATCTCTTTGTCGTCCAGTTGACCTTCGCGCAGTTTCTTACGAAATGCCTGACGGACGGCTGACGGCTCCTTATGCTCTTCCAACTGGCCCCAGTTGTTCTTGGCTGGTGGGATCAGCACATCGAGAATGCGTTTTTCGGCCAGTTCTTCGGCATAGGCATGGTTCTTCTCGATCGACTGTATGCGTACCATTTTGATTGCAGCGTCGGTCAGATCGCGGATGATGGAGTCCACTTCTTTACCCACATAGCCCACTTCGGTAAATTTGGTCGCTTCAACCTTGATGAACGGTGCGTTGGCCAGCTTCGCCAGACGGCGGGCGATTTCGGTTTTACCGACACCCGTCGGGCCAATCATCAAAATGTTTTTTGGTGTCACTTCATGACGCAGCATCTCATTGAGCTGCATCCGACACCAGCGGTTGCGCAGGGCAATGGCGACAGCACGTTTGGCCTTGTGTTGGCCAATGATGTGGCTGTCCAACTCGCTGACGATCTCGCGCGGGGTCATTTCAGACATAGTATTTGATCCTTACGCTTTGGAAGGCGATTCTTCAATAGTATGGAAATTGTTGGTGTAAATACAGATATCGCCAGCAATGCCGAGAGATTTATCAACGATTTCGCGGGCGTTCAATTCGGTATTTTCCAACAGCGCTCGCGCCGCAGCTTGGGCATATGGGCCACCGGAGCCGATGGCAATCAAATCGTTCTCAGGCTGGATGACATCACCGTTACCCGTGATAATCAGCGAGGCGTGTTCATCGGCAACGGCTAGCATTGCCTCAAGTTTGCGCAACATACGATCAGTGCGCCAATCTTTCGCCATTTCAACAGCGGCTTTCACCAGATGACCCTGATGCATTTCTAATTTTTGTTCAAACAATTCAAAGAGTGTGAAAGCGTCAGCGGTGCCGCCAGCGAAACCAGCAATCACTTTGTCATTGTACAGGCGACGTACTTTTTTGACGTTGCCCTTCATCACTGTATTACCCAAGGTAGCCTGGCCATCACCGCCGATCACTACCTGGCCGTGGCGGCGAACGCTTACTATTGTTGTCACGAGAAGATCCTGGTTGAAGACAGAAAGAAAGTCATCATAGCCTCTGCTTATGCAGAGACTATGATGCATATTGAGAGCATAAATGGGGGAGAATTGGCGCTTTTCAACCCCCCACGGCGCGGGCAATACAACTTGACATGCCAACACCGTGCAGGCGAGCGAGGGTCTTGTCTACTGTTTCGCGGCTGCTGTAGGGGCCGAGTATGACACGATTCCAGCCATCATCTGTGGTGATATGGCTTTCGATACCTTCAAACGCCAAGCTTACGCGGACGGATTCAGCCTGATCGGTAGCGCGGAAGGAGCCGCACTGCACCACCCATTTTTGTTTGGATCCCGTCTTGGCTTCCTGCTTAAATCTGTTCTGTTTTACTGCCGGCTTCGGTTCAATCGGAGGCTGAGTCGGTGCGCTGGTCGCTCCTTTGTTAAATAGATTGTGTGGTGGGGCGACCTGCTGTTGCTGATGGCTATTGCCATGTGCAGTGGCTTGTGAAGGGGCGTTGTACGGCACCTCATTGAGTTGTGTTGGAGGCTGTTGCATATCGGCCTGCATTTGTTCCAGCAGTTTGCGCTGCTCGGCAGTCAGCGGGGTTTTGGCGTTCACTTCACCGCTGGCTGTAGGTTCGGTTGGGGTTTGCACGCCAATCTGGCGGCTTGCCAACTCCTTGATGTATCTCCAACGCTCTTCAGGTTTTGGTGGCAGGTTATTGCTTAGGCGGTTGTTGGGCTTTGGCAGCAATGGCACGCCGTTCGGCTTGTTTTGTGTGATGAAATATAGGCCACAAATAAAAATCACCAGCAAGGCGGCGGCCAGTGCCAGTACGGTTTTTGAGACCTTGGTAGAGCCACGCTTTTTACGGCTAGAGGGTTTGTGCCTAGCTCCTGCCACGTGTCCACGGCTTACATAGTCTTTTTGTTCCACTATTATTCTGCTGTGTCATGATTAGAGGGTAAGTCTACCATGTTACTGAATTATAAGATATTTGACTAGCGTTTAGGGGCAGCGGTGCTGCCCCGGATAATCAACTCGCTGTCCAATAGCCGCAAGCCACTCGCTACCTTTTACCCATGTAGTTGCTCTAACAGTAGCAAGATTGCCTGTCTGCCGATCTGGTAGTGTGGCTGTGCCACTGTGGTTGACAGCGGATCGCAATATTGTGCCAGTTTGATATTGTCAAAGCTGACGATTGACAGGACAGATCTTGCAGCACCCGCAAGCTTATTTTTTCGCTTGTGACAGTACGCCTATCGCCATTACATCACTATGGCATAAGACCGCCGTAGGCGGTTTAGGCTGAACTATAAACGCCGCCAGCGCCTGAGCGCCTGGCTTCGTAGGTAAAGTTATTTCGGGTAATATAGCTGCTTTCGACGCTAATGCCATTGCGACGTAGCGCTTGAATGTAACCTTGTAGCCGATAGTAGCTTAGCGAAATCTGTTCCGGCCCGGCGATACAGGAGATCTGCCGGTAGCCTAACTGGTATAAATAATGCACGGCCTCGAAGGCGGAGGTCAGGTTATCGATATGTACTGTTGGTAATTCCAACGCAGGGAAAAATTCGTTAGCCATTACCATCGGTGGTAGATGGTGCTGCTCTTCCTTGCTAACTTCAAAAGGAAAGTTAGAACCTAGCAACAGCATGCCGCCTATCTGTTTGGTAATGATGAGTTTAAAGAAGGTGTGTTCCTATTGATGTTGATGCGCGCAGTCGCCGATCAGCACCAGATAGCAATGTTGCGTAGCAGTGTGCTCTATCCCCTAGATCATGTCAGCGAAAAATGGATCGCAAATGTCGGTGGTGATCACTAAAATAGTGCGGGATTCCTGGCGTTTGATAGTGCGCGATGACAGGCCATGACAGGAATAGCGCAAAGCCAGCACGGCCTGTTCCACTTTCTGACGCGTCGGTGTTGACACTTTTTCCGGATTCATTAGAGCGCGCGATACGGTCGCTGTTGAAACAGCCTGCCATTTTAGCAACGTCTTTCATCGTCGCCATCAGTAATTTTTTCTTATTTTTCAAATATTATCTCCTTACGCCAGCCCCACGTCTAAGCGACTACTGAGTTGCTGTCGGGCGGTAGAGTTATTGTCTAGTATCATTTACGCTTTAATATTCTGTACGCCGCGGGCAGACATTCTAAACAGAATATGTCCTAAATTTGTTACCTAATTTGCACAAAAAGTGTGAATAGAAAACGCTTTTTAGCGTTCGTCCGCAATTTCGAGGGTAAACGTTTGTATTAGAACCACTGAATCAGACTTTGATTGGCATTAGCTATCTATTGGATCGACGTCTAGCGTCCATTTCACCTTGCGGGCTTGTGGCAAGGTGCTGACCAGTGGCAGCAAGTTCTTCATCAATTGTTGTAATACCCGCCGTGATGGATGCTGCAACAGTAGTTGCCAGCGGAAGCGGCCGCCACGTTTGGCATGCAGTGCTGGCACTGGGCCTAATACCCATAGAGAATCATCCTTTAGCGGGCTGGTCTCTAGCCAATTGTGCAGTTGCTGGAGAAAGTACGGAGCCTGCTGATTATCGTGGTCTTCTGCGCGCACGATAATATGATGGGTATACGGTGGTAGGAACACACTGTTGCGTTCCACTAACGCCTGTTTGGCGAAGGCGTCGTAACCCTGTTGCAGCAAAATTTGCAGCAACGGGTGGTCTGGATGATGAGTTTGCAACAGCACTTCCCCCTGCTTACCTGCTCGGCCGGCACGCCCCGAAACTTGGGTATACAGTTGGGCAAAATGTTCAGCGGAGCGGAAATCGGCGGAAAACAGCGCGCCATCAACATCCAGCAATGCTACCAGGGTGACATTAGGGAAGTGATGTCCTTTTGCCAACATCTGGGTGCCGATCAGAATACGCGATTCACCACGGTGAATATCCGCCAAATACTGTTCCAACGAACCTTTGCGGCCGGTGGTGTCGCGATCGATGCGGGTGATGGGCGTGTCGGGGAACAGCGGTGCCAGCCCGTTTTCCAGTTGTTCGGTGCCGATGCCGACTGACACCAAGTGGGTAGAACCGCATTGCAGGCATTGGTGCAGAACTGGCCGCTGGCTGTCACAGTGGTGGCAACGCAACTGGTGCTGATTCTGATGGAAAGTGTAGTAGTGGTCACAGCGCTGGCATTCGGCGATCCAACTACATTCATGGCACAGTAGCGCTGGGGCGTAACCACGGCGGTTCAGGAACAGCATAACCTGATTGCCAGCCTTAAGATGGTGTTGCATGCTTTTCAGCAGCGGTGGCGACAGGCCAACCTTAAGCGGCAGACCCTTGAGATCGATCAGATGCTGCGCTGCCGGTTTAGCGTTGCCTGCACGCAGGCTGAGTGTCAACTGGCGGTATTTGCCCCGTTGTACATTGTGCAGTGTTTCCAGTGCCGGGGTGGCGGAACCCATCACTATCGGGATATTTTCCTCCTTGGCTCGCAATACCGCCAGGTCACGGGCATGGTAGCGCCAGCCTTCCTGTTGTTTATATGAGCTATCGTGTTCTTCATCGATAATTATTAGCCCCAGCCGCTGAAATGGGCTAAATAGCGCCGAACGGGTGCCGATAATAATAGCCACTTCGCCGCAGCGAGCGCGCAGCCATACTGCCAGCCGCTCGCTGTCGTTCAGCCCAGAGTGCAGCACATCTACCGGCGCGTTGAAACGCTCGCGGAAGCGGGCGATAGTTTGCGGCGTCAGGCCGATTTCCGGCACCAGCACCAGCGCCTGCCTACCCTTGGCTAGGATATTCTCCAGCAAGCTAAGATAGACCTCAGTCTTACCGGAGCCAGTGACCCCGGCCAGTAGCCAAGCGGTGAACTGTTCGTCTTCACTGCGGATCGCCCCCACTGCGGTGGCTTGTTCGGTGTTCAGTGACAGCCGTTCACACAGCACGGCAAAGCTGGGACGCCAGTCCTGTGGAGTGGCGAGTTGGTAACATAGATCGATCAGCCCCTTGTTACGTAGCGCCTGTAAAGCGCTTTCCGTCAGTTCCAGCAGGCTGACCTGGTGGCGATAGACCGGGCGATGCTTGAGCAGCGCCAGCGCTTTTTGCTGCTTGGGTGCGCGTTTCAAGCTATCCAGCAGGGTGGCATGCCCTAGATCAGTGGCAAACCATTGTTCCAGAGGCATGGCTTCGGCTGGTTTGCCTTGCCGCAGCAAAATAGGCAGCGCGTGGAACAGCACCTCACCGATCGGATAATGATAGTAATCGCTAGCCTGGCGCAGGATGCGCAACAGACAAGGGGAGAATAGCGAGGCATTGTCAAGCGTGCTATCGATCAGTTTTAGCTTCTCTAGCGGCAGCTCGCTGGTTTCGCTGTAATCAGTGACAATGCCTATCGCCTGCCGCTTTCCCCAAGGCACACAAACGCGCGCGCCTGCCAACGGCTGTGAACCACCTGGCGGCAAAAGATAGTCAAAAGTGTGGGCGAGGGGAACGGGCAAAGCAACGCGTACAACGGGCATGTGGTGATCCAGAGCAAACAAAACAGTCTGTCAGTTTACACGGCGCAAGGGCAAATGCGCGGTTCTCCGATTGCGTAGTACTTTTAATTCTGTATAATTTAGCACCTTTGGTATAAATTCGATACCAAATTCTACTATCAACCACGTGTGGTGTCTGGCGAAACGGGGCTGGATAGCGACACGGACTTAACTGAGGTTTTCCATGCAGCAAAGTATCCACCCAAAATATGAAGAAGTTACTGCTAACTGCTCTTGCGGTAACGTGATCAAAATTCGCTCTACTGTGGGGCACGATCTGAACCTGGACGTTTGTGGCGCATGCCATCCGTTCTACACTGGCAAGCAGCGTGATATTGCTACCGGTGGCCGTGTAGACCGCTTTAACAAGCGTTTCAGCGTACTCGGCGGCGCTAAGAAATAAGATTATCCTACTGTCAGATGAAAAAAGGGCGCCTAAGGTGCCCTTTTCGTTAATATTCCCAGGCATCGGGATTGACACCCAGTTCACGCATCAGCACTTTTGCGGCTTCTGGTATCTCATCGCTGCGTTCTTTGCATAGGTCTTCATCATTCGGTAGCGGTTGGCCGGTAAAGGCATGCAGAAACGCTTCGCACAGTAATTCGCTGTTGGTAGCGTGGCGCAGGTTGTTCACTTGACGACGGGTTCGTTCGTCGGTGAGAATTTTCAGCACCTTCAGCGGAATGGATACCGTGATTTTTTTTACTTGCTCGCTTTTTTTACCGTGTTCAGCGTAAGGGCTGACATACTCGCCATTCCACTCAGCCATAGGGCACCTTAGATTTATCAGAAAAATTCTAAAATTGGCCAATTATGCCCGATTTTCACTGTTCTCACTAAATAAATGTCCCTTCTGGTGCGACTCAATTTATTGAGTACTGACGATCAATAGACCCTATCTATGAATTTTAATTAACATTCTATTGTCATATCAAACTGACTTAATTTTAGCGGGTATTAAGGGGTTTCTCAATCTACACGCAAAGGCGTTTAGACGGCTAGATGTTTTAACGTCTGTATTTATTGAGACTAATCTTTGAGGCTTCTTTACCCGTATCCAGAGAGCTGAGTATGACGTGTAAACTAGCCACCATTGCCGAGCGCAGCGGCCTGAATGACGACAAACAGCACGGTTGCATTGTTCCACCGATCCATCTGTCTAGCACTTATAACTTTATTGGTTTCAACCAACCACGCGCTCATGACTATTCGCGCCGCAGCAACCCCAAGTGTAACGTGGTACAATGAGCGTTGGCGGTGCTAGAAGGTGGAAGCGGTGCGGTGATGACCGCTAGCGGGATGTCGGCGCTCTATCTGGTGACGACCTTGTTGCTGAAGCCTGGTGAACTGCTAATGGCACCGCATGCCTGCTATGGCGACAGTTACCGTTTGTTTGATAGCCTGAACAAACGCGATGCCTACCGGGTGCTGTTTGTCAATCAGGGGAATGAAAAAGCGCTACAGCAGACATTGGCGCAAAAGCCGAAGTTAGTGCTGATCGAAAGCCCCAGCAACCCGTTACTGCGAATGGTAGATATATTGCAGCGACTTTTATGACGCTACGCAGGCAGTGGGCGTGCAGGTAATGGTGGATAACACTTTTCTTATCCCGGCGTTGCAGCAGCCGATCAAACTGGGTGCCGATCTAGCGGTTCATTCCTACACCAAATACCTCAATGGCCACTCTGACGTGGTGGCCTGTCCGGTGCGGTGATCGCTAAATACCCTGATCTGGTGGATGAACTGGCCTGGTGGGCTAATAATATCGGGGTGACCGGCAGTGTCTTCAATAGCTATCTGCTACTACACGGCATGCGCACATTGTCGCTACGCATCAAGGCGGCGCAACAAAATACCGAAGCAATTGTCAGCTATTTACAGCAACAACCACTGGTGAAAAATCTGTATCATCCCTCTCTGCCTGAAACCCAGGGCATGAAATTGCCAGTCTCCAGAAACGCGGTTTTGGTGCGATGTTGAGCTTTGAACTAGACGGTGACGAAGCACTACTGCGTCACTTTCTCTCTGCCCTAAAGTTTGTTTACATTGGCAGAATCGTTGGGTGGCGTAGAAAGCCTGATATCGCATGCAGCAACCATATGACCTACGCTGGTATGACGGTGGAAGGCATCTCCGATATCCTGCTGCGTATTTCAGTGGGTATTAAAGACAGTGAAAGTGAGGACTTGATTGCCGATTTGGAACGTGCTTTCCAGACGGCGGCAACGAGGTAAGCATAAATGTAATCGAGATAGCAGAGCCGGTGAATAAGCGTCAATTGCACAAGTTTGGCAGCAGCAGCTTGGTGGATATGAAGTGTTATCTGCGTGTGGCTGGCATCATGGCAGAATATAGTCAACCGGACGACATGATGGTGGTGTCGGTTGCTGGTTGCTGACAGCACCACTAACCAATTGATTGTTTATCTAAAATTTAGCCAAAGTGATCGTCTCTCTGCGCATCAGATACAGCAAGCGCTGCGCCATTATCATAGCGAGTTGATCAGTGGTTTGTTGCCGCCTGAGAACGCAGAGCAGTTGATCACTGAATTTACTCAGGATTTGGAACGTCTAGCGGCGTTGCTGGACGGTAAAATCACTGACACCTGCTATGCTGAAGTGGTTAGCCGCGGTGAAATTTGGTCAGCGCGTCTGATGGCGTCAGTGTTCAATAAGCAGGATATGCTGGCAGGTATAGCTCGATGCGCGTGAATTCCTGTGTGCTGGGCGCTCTACACAACCGCAGGTGAAATAAGGGCCATTCTTATCCATTGCTGTAACAGTTATTGGCGCAGCATACGGGAAAACGTCTGGTAGTGACTGGCTTTATTTCACGTAACCACCACTCCGGTGAAACTGTTTTATTGGGGCGTAACGGTAGTGACTATTCCACGATCCAAATTGGTGCATTGGCGGGTTGTAGTGCGTGTAACCATCTAGAGCGATGTGGCTGGGGTTATACAGCGCTGATCCACGCAAGGTGAAAGATGCCTTGCCTGCTGCTATTGTTGCGGTTGGACGAGGCTAGCGAGTTGGCTCGTCTAGCAATGCCGGTGCCACACACCCGCACCTTGCAGCCGGTTTATGGCAGTAATATCGATCTCTAACAGCGTTGCTGCTGTCAACTTGAGCAAGGTTCGACGCGTATTGAGCGCGTGCTGATTTCTGGCACGGATGCCAAGATTATTACTAGTCACGATAATGTCTGCCTGATCGAGCTGTGTATTGCCAGCCAACATGATTTCAAGCTGGCGCAACAAGAACTGGATTTGGTGTTTAAGCGCTCGTAGATCAAAACCGCTGGCGATAGGTATCAATCCAGACCGCAATCTGGTGCAGTTATGTTACACCTCTGAAGTAGCCAGCAGCGTCCTACGCATTTTGCAGGACGCTGCGCTACCGGGCAAGCGGCAATTGCGCGAAAGTTTGGCACTGGTGGTACTGGTGGCACTGGTGATGATGGTAGGTGCGGGCGTGAGTAAAAACCCACACTACACAGCCATCGCTTCTATCAGTAGTTGAAAGACCAGCCAGTCGAGTTTTTCTGGCAAGCGGAAGACGGCATCAGCCTGGTGGCAGTGTTAAGCTAGGGGCCGACCGGCTACTGATTCAGGGCTTGCACCAGAATTTGTTCCACGCTGAAAAACGTATCGGTTTGGTGTTGTTCGGCAAAGGCAATATCGGTTCACGCTGGTTAGAACTGTTTTCCCGTGAACAGAAGAACATTTCCGCCTGAAGCGGCTTTGATTTCAGTCTAGCGAGGACGGTGGATAGCTACCGTAGCCTACTGAACTACAGTGGGCTAGACGCTATAGCCGCCCGCTGGCGTTCTTCGAAGAAGCGCAGGAGCTGGACGAAGAGTCGCTGTTCTTGTGGATGCGCGCGCACCTGTTTGATGATCTGGTGGTGCTTGACCTCACCGTCAGTGAGCACCTGGTTAAGCAATATCTGGATTTCGCCAGCTATGGTTTTCATGTTATTAGTGACAACAAGCTGGCCGGGCATCGGATGGGATGGTGGCACTTATCGCCAAATCCGCGATGCTTTCGGTCGCCATCGGTTATATAATGCTATCATGGGAGCTTGCCTACCGGTCAACCATACAGTTCGCGATCTGCACGACAGCGGCGACAGCATTCTGACGATCAGCGGCATTTTTTCCGGCACTCTGTCTTAGCTATTCCTACAGTACGATAGCACCGTGCCGTTCACAGAATTAGTCGATCAAGCTTGGCAGCAAGGGCTGACTAAACCAGACCCACGGGGGTCGATCTATCCTGTCAGGACGTAATACGCAAATTGGTGATCTTGGCGCGCGAAGCTGGCTATGGCATTGGGCCTAATCAGGTACGGGTCGAGTCGCTGGTACCAGCGGGCTGTGAGCAGGGTTCCATTAACCAGTTTTTTGATAACGGCGATGAACTTAACCAGCATATGCAGAGGCGTTTTGACACTGCTAGAGAAATAGGGCTAGTATTGCGTCATGTAGCACGTTTTGACGCTAACGGTAAGGCGCGGGTCGATTGTGGAAGCAGTGCGTCCTGAACACCCACTAGCTTCGCTGCTGCCACGCGACAACGTGTTCGCTATCGAAAAACGCTGGTATCGCGACAATCCGTTGGTGATCTGTGGGACGAGCACTAGCCGCGATGTGACTGCTGGCGCGATCCAGTCAGACCTAAAGCGTCTGACGCAACTACTATAATTCTCTAGGGGCGCTTCATCGCGCCCCCGTTCTTTTCCTGCCAAATTAATGACGGCTGTTTTCAGCATGAAATTCTTTCGCTTAGTGGGTGAAGATTAATCATCTTACTACTACTCCCATTTTCCTGTTGACTCTTTAGCTGACCTGCGGTAATTTATATATAGACGTCTAAACGTTTAGATGTTTATTGTGGTAATGCAATGATCGATAAGAAGCGGACAGGGTATGAGTTTTTATCACGCAAACCAGCGGGAAGCGCTTAATCAGAGTCTGAAGGCACCGTATCACCGTAGCTGGCCAGCAGATTGAATTTATTGCGGGATCCCAGCACTGGTTGTACGTTGACGTGAAAACCCAAATCGACAAACCATCCAACCAGTAAGTTGATTAATGCTTCATTACTTTGATCGAGGGCGCTGATCGAAGGAGTTGCGATTAATGCCTGGTACAGATCAATAAATGGCGATAATTTCATCTTCACTATTGACAGCCTTTGGTGGGGGTAGTATCAATTTTAATGCAATTTTAATGCAATTTTAATGCAATTTTAATGCAATTTTAATGCAATTTTAATGCAATTTTAATGCAATTTTAATGCAATTTTAATGCAATTTTAATGCATAAAATACATTAAATTAAGGCATAATAGAACCCATAACCTGGAACTCAGATAGTTATAAAAACATCAATACTCGACTACTCTGTGGGTGAACTGCGCAACAACGCGGGTGTCCCCTTGAATACAATAAGACATTAGCTAAAAAAGTGAACAGCCACATGTTAAATACGCTGATTGTTGGTGCCAGTAGTTATGCTGGAGTAGAGCTGACGGCTTACCTCATCGCCACCCATGCATGAACATAACCGATTTAGCGGTTTCAGCGTAAAATACAGATGCAGAAAAATTGCTCTCCGATCTGCATCCTTAGTTGAAAGGAATTGTCGATCTCCCACTGCAGCCATTAGTTGATGTTGTGCAAGCGGCCAAAGGTATAGACGTGGTATTATTCCTCCACCCATGAAGTCAGTCACGATATCGCGCTAGTTTTTCTGGCGGCAAGCTGCGTGGTCTTCGATCTTTCCGCTGCCTTGATCTACTGGATTAGGCGGTGTACGGTTTAGCGGAATGGCAAAGTGAACAGATCAAACAGGCGCAATTGATCAAGCGCTACTAAACCTTAATCAATGTCCGGTAATCAACGCCACCAGTGATGTCAGCGGTGCTGGTCGCAAAGCCAACATCACCACCAGCTTCTGTGAGATAAGCAAGCCTACAACTGTATGGCGTTTTCAACCATCGTTACCACCCAGAAATCTCGCGCACCTTGGTGTACCGGTGATCTTCACACCACATTTAGCTCACTTCCCGCGCGGTATTCTCGAAACCATTACCTGCCGTTTGAAGTCTGGCGTGGCTGCGCAGGATATGGCCCTCTCCTACCACGCTGCCTATGATGGCAAACCGCTGGTGCGGCTGTACGACCAAGGCATGCCAGCGTTAAAAGCGGTGATCCGCCTGCCGTTTTGCGACATCGGCTTTGCAGTGCAGGGCAAGCACCTGATCGCCACAGCGGCAGAAGACAACCTGCTGAAAGGCGTAGCCGCTCAGGCAGTACAATGCCTGAATATCCATTTCGGCTTCCCGGAAACCCAGTCACTCTTTTAAACCAGTGTGAGTAAAACTATAAAACTATGAACCTGTTAATTATCAAATTAGGTGGCATGTTATTAGGCAGAAGTACTGGATCGCCTGTATACCGCGTTGGATAGCTACCTTCAGAAGCGCATCAATACCCACTGATTATCGTGCACGGTGGTGGCTGCGTGGTGGATGATCTGATAAAACAGCTTTCCCTGCCCGTGGTGAAGAAAAATGGCCTACGGGTGACCACTATCGATCAGATCGACATTATTACCGGCTTGTTGGCTGGCACCGCCAATAAAACACTGTTGTCGTAGGCGATAAAACAGCGGATTAATGCAGTTGGCCTAAGCCTAGCAGATGGCGGCAGCGTCACAGTGACCCAACATGATGCGGCACTGGGCCATGTCGGCAAATATGCGGCCGAGCCGGGTTTACCAGCATTATTTAGAATTAAAAAGGAATAGATCATGCAAAACCAAGGCATCAAAAAAATCGTTCTGGCGTACTCTGGCGGCTTAGATACCTTGGCTATCATTCCATGGCTGAAAGAAAATCATGGTGGTTGTGAAGTGGTGGCGTTTATCGCAGACATTGGCCAGGTGCGTAGCGATCTGGAAGGCATAGAGCACAAAGCCCTGTAATCCGGCTCCTCAGAGTGCTATGTGATTGATCTAAGAAAATAGTTTATCCGATATTACGTTTATCCCGTGTTGCAGACCGGCGCATTATATGAAGGTAGCTACTTGCTAGGTACCTCGATGGCACGCCCAATCATAGCCAAAGCCCAAGTTGAATTAGCGCTGAAAGTCGGTGCTGATGCGCTGTGCCACGGCGCAACGGGTAAAGAGGCAACGACCAAGTGCGTTTCGAAACCACCTACACCGTGCTAGCACCGCAGTTGAAAGTAGTCGCACCTTGGCGTGAGTGGAACCTGCGTTCTCGTGGGGCGTTGCTGAATTACCTGAAAGAGCGCCGCATTCCAACCATAGCATTGCTGGAGAAAATCTACAGCCGTGATGAAAACGCTTGGCACATCTTGACGGAAGGCAGCGTATCAGGGGACGTTTTATTGAATGAGGTGAGAGAATGCGATAGCAGAGTTTTATTAACAATGTGAGTTCGCCTAGCGCTTACTGAAGGTCTACTATGCGTAGGGTCTCATTAATGAGTTCAGTGCTACGAGAGAAGAGAAGTATCAACGGTGCAACACGTCAATGGTGTATCGTGGCGAAAGTTAAGGGGGAAATTAAAACGATTTATAACAGCCATACGGGGTGAGTCCCTTAAATGTGTTGCAGGGGCTTTGGCGTCACTTTTTAACCCGTTGCGAATATCGATGTGACTACAGTGCAGGTATTATCTTTTACCACAATAGCTCAGGAGATTATGTCACTGTAATTAGCAGTAATGATTATGGTATGGAAAATAACGTGTAGAACATTAACTAATCTTATGATTATCAAGATAATTTTTTATATTTTAGCTCTGTATCAATTTATTAAGACTAGTGCTCTATAGTTCTAATCACTCATCGATATCTTATTTATTGCCATCAACTATCATGGATTAGAGGGATACAATGAATGTTCGTGATTTAGAGTACTTATAGTCGCTTTGGCTGAGCATCAGCACTTCCGCCGTGCCGCCGATTCATGCTATGTCAGCCAGCCCACTCTCAGCGGACAAATACGCAAACTTGAAGACGAGCTGGGGCTGATGCTGCTCGAACGTACCAGCCGCAAAGTGTTATTTACCCAAGCAGGCTTGTTGCTAGTGGAACAGGCGCGTACCGTGCTACGTGAAGTCAAAGTCTTGAAGGAGATGGCCAGCTAGTGCTGGCCGTGCCGCAGCAGCGGGAGCGTGATGGTATCTGCTATCTGGACTGCTACAAACCTGAACCTAAGCGCACCATTTCCTTGGCGTACCCGCCCAGGTTCCCCATTGCACAGCCGTTATGAACAATTGGCTGAGGCGATCTGCGAACACATGCGGAACTATATCAGCAACGGGTCAAAACAGTCGGTTTAAGCCGTTTAGCGCGGCGCCTCGGTATGCTTTGGCCATGGTTAGATAGTTGAAAAGGTAGTATTAACGAAATATTCGAGAGTATTGCCTTCACCTTTCTATTCCATAATCGATCGCTTGGCCGATATGCATGATCTCTGCCGCACGTTCGCCAAAGCAATGGATACCAAGGATTTCCAGGGTGTCACGATGGAACAGGATCTTCAGGCAGCCAACGTTCATCCTGGTGATTTATGCGCGTGCCAGATGTTTGAACTAGGCACGGCCCACTTCGTATGGCACCTTTATTGCCATTAGTTCTTGCTCTGTTTTGCCGACGAAGCTAATTTACGGAATGGTATAGATACCAGTTGGAATATCTTCGATCAAATGGCGCCTTACGGGTGCCCTGTTTCACTTGCCCCATAGCGGCACCTTCAATACCAGGGCCAGAACCAATTACAATAGCATCAAATTGATAATGTTGTTGCATGCAGGAAAGCCCTATTTTTATACAAAATTATAATGTTATCCTAACATCATAGCGTTATATGACCCAATCACCATCAGGCTTTTTGGGGTAGAACATAGTCGGTTTAGGTCGGAACTGTAGTTGAGCGTATTAGTATAATGCTATTGCAATAAAATTTGCTTTATTGCCGAGTTTAAGGCGTTAGACTGATGTAATGTAACTTACTCTGGATATGCATATGGGCGTCAGAGCACAACAAAAAGAGCGGACGCGTCGATCTCTGATCGAGGCCGCATTCAGCCAATTAAGCGCCGAACGTAGCTTTGCCAGCCTAAGCCTGCGGGAAGTTTCACGCGAAGCGGGGATCGCGCCTACCTCGTTCTATCGCCACTTCCGTAATGTGGATGAGTTAGGACTGACCATGGTCGATGAAAGTGGCCTAATGTTGCGTCAGTTAATGCGTCAGGCGCGCCAGCGCATCGCCAAGGGCGGCAGTGTGATCCGTACTTCCGTCTCCACCTTTATGGAGTTTATCGGCGACAACCCTAATGCATTCTGCTTGCTGCTGCGTGAACGTTCTGGCACCTCCTCTGCATTTCGTGCGGCGGTAGCACGAGAGATCCAGCATTTTATCGCCGAACTGGCGGATTATCTTGAGCTGGAAAACCACATGCCGCGCAGCTTTACCGAAGCGCAGGCGAAAGCCATGGTGACTATCGTGTTCAGCGCTGGCGCAGAAGCGATGGATATTGATCTTGAAAAACGGCGACAGTTAGAAGAACGGTTAGTGCTGCAATTACGGATGATTTCCAAAGGTGCTTATTACTGGTATCATCGTGAGCAAGAAAAAGCTCCTGTGTTCCACGTGTAAATAAAAAGGTAAAAGTGATAGAAAAACCCGGGCGAGAGAATGGCACCTTACTGCTAACGTTGATTGCCGGCTTTTCGATCAACGGTTCGTCCGCCGCCTTGTTTAGCTCGGTTGTACCGTCTTTTTCAGTCTTCCCGATAATTGCACTGTTGCTGGCAGTTTACTGCTCGCATCAACGTTATCTGAATCACGTCATGCTAGATGGCACGCCGAAGCTGGCTGCTGCTTATTTCCTGCTGGGGCTGCTGCTGTACAGTGTCACTATGCGTGTGGAGCACCCGCAAATTGGCTCCAATTTCTTGCCGTCTATCCCCTGCGTGGCGCAGGTGTTTTGGATAGGATTCAAACTTAAGGCGTGCAAGGCGCTGAATGAAAATGCCCAAGAGTGATAAATCAGAGGGGTGCCGCATTGGCGCCTCGGTTATATTAGCTGCGTTTTTCTAGCAGTACGCCGCATTCCATATAGTGGGTATACGGGAATTGGTCGAACAGCGCTAGGCAGCTGATCTGGTGTGTTTCCTGCAACGTTGCCAGATTGGCGCACAGTGTTTTCGGATTGCATGAGATATACAAAATGTGCGGATAAGCCTGCACCATTTTTATCGTATCGTCATCCAGCCCACTTCGTGGCGGATCGACAAAAATCGTCTTGCAGTTGTAGTCGCTTAGATCGATGCCCTTTAGCCGATTAAACTCGCGCACTCCATTCATCGCCTGCGTAAAGTCTTCCGCCGCCATACGGATAATTTGCACGTTGTCAATTTGGTTAGCCGAGATGTTGTACTGCGCCGCTGCAACGGACGGCTTGGCTATCTCGGTAGCCAATACCCGTTCGAAGTTGCGTGCCAACGCCAGTGAGAAGTTACCGTTGCCGCAGTACAGTTCCAGCAGATTGCCTTTTGAATCTGCGGTTACCTTCAACGCCCACTCCAGCATTTGCACGTTTATCGCCGCATTGGGCTGGGTGAAGCTATTTTCCACCTGGCGGTAGATTATATCGCGGCCAGCGATTGGCAGAACTTCGTCTACAAAGTCTTGATCGAGCATGATTTTCATCTTCGATGCGCGGCCAATTAGTTGCAGGTCAAAACCCTGGGCGTGCAGATCGTCGCGAAGCTGTTCGGCGTTTCGTTGCCAGGCTTCGTCCAGCTTGCAGTGATACAACAGCGAAGCGATGATTTTGCCGCTTTGCGTCGACAGATAATCGATCTGGAACAGCTTATGGCGCAGCACCGGGTTCAGCTTGATGGCAGCATTCAGCGCTCCCATCAGGCAGTTGATCAACTTGCTGGCAGCTGGGAACTGATCGACGCGCAAGCGCTGCTTAGTTTGCTGATCGAACATGATGTGGTACATCTCATCTGCATCATGCCAGATACGGAATTCGGCACGCATACGGTAATGGTTCACTGGTGAGTGGAACACCTCCGGTTCAGGTGCCGTGAATGGTGCCAGCAATGCCTTTAGCCGGGTGGTTTTCTCCGCTAGTTGATCATCGTAACGTTCAATAGGCAAATTATCGGGCGTCATGATTTTCTTCTCATCAAGCAAAATTGATCAGCAGGGATTGTAGGGAATCAACCAATGAAGTCCAGTTTTGTTGCGTTTATTCTGTATGAGACTGTGTGCAGTCATCGTCCCGAGCTGGTTGCTTCCTTGCTGGCACTAACTTCTGGCGTCACTCGTAATGATTGAGAACTCGGCAGTGTTAGCCTATAGGATGTCGCAGTTTGGTATCTGGTCACATCTCACCTGATAGTTCGTGATAGAATTGCTAACCCATTTGATAAAAATCATGAGACGGCTTATGGCTACGTTACGCCAGGAAGGGAATACTACCTCACAGGAAGCGATACTTTCTAGTATTACCGCAACTCCCCGCCCGACAGTGCTGGTATTTGACTCTGGCGTTGGTGGGTTATCGGTGTATCAGGAGGTTCGGCAACTGCTGCCTGATCTCCACTATATATATACCTTTGATAACATGGCGTTCCCTTATGGAGAGAAATCTGAAGAGTTTATTGTTGAACGTGTGCTGGAAATTACCAGCGCGGTGCAACAACGCCATCCTATGGTAATGGTGATTATCGCCTGTAATACCGCTAGTACCATTTCCCTATCGGCATTGCGCGAACGCTTCAGTTTCCCGGTTGTGGGTGTTGTGCCTGCCATCAAACCCGCCGCCCGTTTTACCGCCAACGGTATCGTTGGCTTGCTGGCTACGCGAGGCACTGTTCAACGCAGTTATATCCACGAATTGATCGCCCGCTTCGCTACTGACTGCAAAATCGAACTGCTGGGTTCTTCTGAATTGGTGGAATTGGCGGAAGCTAAGCTGCATGGTGAAACCGTACCGCTGATAACATTGAAGAAGATCCTGCATCCGTGGCTGAATATGAGCGAACCGCCGGATACCGTGGTGCTGGGTTGTACCCATTTCTCATTATTAGCAGAAGAACTGACACTTGTACTGAATGAAGGTACCCGGCTGGTGGATTCTGGTGCAGCTATTGCCCGTCGCACTGCCTGGCTTATTTCGACGCAGGAAAATTTATTATCGACTCAAGAAGACAATCTAGCGTATTGCATGGCACTAGATGAAAATACTGATGCTTTATTGCCCATTTTACAGAGATATGGTTTCAAAACATTGGAGGCACTGCCGCTTTAGCAGGTTTTTGGTTAAACATTAAACAGTTGATAAAATTTTAAAAAATACCTGTTGCGTTCTGTCGAGAACGCCCTACAATGCTCCCCCACTAGCCCGGTCGGATAAGCAAAAGTCAAAATAATGGTTTGACTCTTCATAGGGAAGGCGTAGTATACGCCACCTCAAGTTTGCCGCCGTGCTGCGGTCAATTTACTGTTCTTTAATAATTTATCAGACAATCTGTGTGGGCACTCCACAAGACGATATCACGTCCTACTATTGGGACGAAAAAATATAAAGTCTTGAAGAATGACTATCTGAAGTAACATTCATGTAGTAAATCTTTGAGCAGCGCTTCACAAGTTGAAGCGTATCAAGCTTTAAATTGAAGAGTTTGATCATGGCTCAGATTGAACGCTGGCGGCAGGCCTAACACATGCAAGTAGAGCGGTAACACAAGAGAGCTCGCTCTCTGGGTGACGAGCGGCGGACGGGTGAGTAATGTCTGGGAAACTGCCTGATGGCGGGGGATAACTAGTGGAAACGGTAGCTAATACCGCATAATGTCGCAAGACCAAAGTGGGGACCTTCGGGCCTCACACCATCAGATGTGCCCAGGTAGGATTAGCTAGTAGGCGGGATAATAGCTCACCTAGGCGACGATCCCTAGCTGGTCTGAGAGGATGACCAGCCACACTGGAACTGAGACACGGTCCAGACTCCTACGGGAGGCAGCAGTGGGGAATATTGCACAATGGGCGCAAGCCTGATGCAGCCATGCCGCGTGTGTGAAGAAGGCCTTCGGGTTGTAAAGCACTTTCAGCGAGGAGGAAGGGTAATGTGTTAATAAGACATTGCATTGACATTACTCGCAGAAGAAGCACCGGCTAACTCCGTGCCAGCAGCCGCGGTAATACGGAGGGTGCGAGCGTTAATCAGAATTACTGGGCGTAAAGCGCACGCAGGCGGTTTGTTAAGTCAGATGTGAAATCCCCGCGCTCAACGTGGGAACGGCATTTGAGACTGGCAAGCTAGAGTCTTGTAGAGGGGGTAGAATTCCAGGTGTAGCGGTGAAATGCGTAGAGATCTGGAGGAATACCAGTGGCGAAGGCGGCTCCCTGGACAAAGACTGACGCTCAGGTGCGAAAGCGTGGGAGCAAACAGGATTAGATACCCTGGTAGTCCACGCTGTAAACGATGTCGATTTGGAGGTTGCGCCCTTGAGGAGTGGCTTCCGTAGCTAACGCGTTAAATCGACCGCCTGGGGAGTACGGCCGCAAGGTTAAAACTCAAATGAATTGACGGGGGCCCGCACAAGCGGTGGAGCATGTGGTTTAATTCGATGCAACGCGAAGAACCTTACCTGCTCTTGACATCCAGAGAACTTTCCAGAGATGGAGAGGTGCCTTCGGGAGCTCTGAGACAGGTGCTGCATGGCTGTCGTCAGCTCGTGTTGTGAAATGTTGGGTTAAGTCCCGCAACGAGCGCAACCCTTATCCTTTGTTGCCAGCGATAAAGTCGGGAACTCAAAGGAGACTGCCGGTGATAAACCGGAGGAAGGTGGGGATGACGTCAAGTCATCATGGCCTTTACGAGTAGGGCTACACACGTGCTACAATGGCGTATACAAAGAGAAGCTACCTCGCAAGAGCAAGCAGACCTCACAAAGTACGTCGTAGTCCGGATTGGAGTCTGCAACTCGACTCCATGAAGTCGGAATCGCTAGTAATCGTAGATCAGAATGCTACGGTGAATACGTTCCCGGGCCTTGTACACACCGCCCGTCACACCATGGGAGTGGGTTGCAAAGAAGTAGGTAGCTTAACCTTCTGGAGGGCGCTTACCACTTTGTGATTCATGACTGGGGTGAAGTCGTAACAAGGTAACCGTAGGGGAACCTGCGGTTGGATCACCTCCTTATCCTTATCGATAAGATATTGATTTGTGTGGTGTGCTCACACAGATTGTCTGATGAAAGTAGCGAGTAGAGAATACCTTAATAGGCTTGTAGCTCAGCTGGGAGAGCGCCTGCCTTGCACGCAGGAGGTCAGCGGTTCGATCCCGCTTAGCTCCACCATAAAGTCCAAGTGCGTTGTTTCACTACTTCAGTAGTGTACTGGCAACAGAAAGTATTTTGTTCTTTAACAATCTGGAACAAGCTGAAAATTAAAAAATGACGGCTAAAGCTTATCTCTGCGTAGAGGTATTGGGGTAAGGATCAAGCTGTCATAATGAGACACCTTCGGGTTGTAAGGTTAAGTAACTAAGCGTACACGGTGGATGCCTAGGCAGTCAGAGGCGATGAAGGGCGCGCTAATCTGCGAAAAGCGCCGGTAAGGTGATATGAACCGTTATAGCCGGCGATACCCGAATGGGAAACCCAGTGCGATACGTCACACTATCGTTAAGTGAATATATAGCTTGACGAAGCAAACCGGGGAACTGAAACATCTAAGTACCCCGAGGAAAGAAATCAACCGAGATCCCCCAGTAGCGGCGAGCGAACAGGGGCCAGCCCAGAACCTAAATCAGCGGGTGTGTTAGTGGAAGCGTCTGGAAAGTCGCGCAGTAAAGGGTGATAGCCCCGTACACAAAAATGCACTAGCTGTGAGTTCGATGAGTAAGGCGGGACACGTGACATCCTGTCTGAATATGGGGGACCATCCTCCAAGGCTAAATACTCCTGACTGACCGATAGTGAACCAGTACCGTGAGGGAAAGGCGAAAAGAACCCCGGCAAGGGGAGTGAAAGAGAACCTGAAACCGTGTACGTACAAGCAGTGGGAGCACCGTTAAGGTGTGACTGCGTACCTTTGTATAATGGGTCAGCGACTTATATTTTTAGCAAGGTTAACCGCATAGGGGAGCCGTAGGGAAACCGAGTCTTAACTGGGCGAAAAGTTGCAAGGTATAGACCCGAAACCCGGTGATCTAGCCATGGGCAGGTTGAAGGTTGGGTAACACCACCTGGAGGACCGAACCGACTAATGTTGAAAAATTAGCGGATGACCTGTGGCTGGGGTGAAAGGCCAATCAAACCGGGAGATAGCTGGTTCTCCCGAAAGCTATTTAGGTAGCGCCTCGTGAATTCATCTTCGGGGTAGAGCACTGTTTCGGCTAGGGGGCCATCCAGGCTTACCAACCCGATGCAAACTGCAAATACCGAAGCATGTTATCACGGGAGACACACGGCGGGTGCTAACGTCCGTCGTGAAGAGGGAAACAACCCAGACCGCCAGCTAAGGTCCCAAAGTCATGGTTAAGTGGGAAACGATGTGGGAAGGCCCAGACAGCCAGGATGTTGGCTTAGAAGCAGCCATCATTGAAAGAAAGCGTAATAGCTCACTGGTCGAGTCAGCCTGCGCGGAAGATGTAACGGGGCTAAACCATGCACCGAAGCTGCGGCAGCGGCGCTGATGCGTTGTTGGGTAGGGGAGCGTTCTGTAAGCCGTTGAAGGTGCCCTGTGAAGGCTGCTGGAGGTATCAGAAGTGCGAATGCTGACATAAGTAACGATAAAGCGGGTGAAAAACCCGCTCGCCGGAAGACCAAGGGTTCCTGTCCAACGTTAATCGGGGCAGGGTGAGTCGACCCCTAAGGTGAGGCTAAAAAGCGTAGTCGATGGGCAACAGGTTAATATTCCTGTACTGAGTGTGACTGCGAAGGGGGGACGGAGAAGGCTAAGCAGGCCGGGCGACGGTTGTCCCGGTTTAAGCGTGTAGGGGTGGAGTTTTAGGTAAATCCGGAACGCCATACATAAACCCTGAGGCGTAATGACGATGCGCCAAGGTGCAGAAGCTGTTGATGCCCTGCTTCCAGGAAAATCCTCTAAGCATCAGGTCTCACCTTTAATCGTACCCCAAACCGACACAGGTGGTCAGGTAGAGAATACCGAGGCGCTTGAGAAAACTCGGGTGAAGGAACTAGGCAAAATAGTGCCGTAACTTCGGGAGAAGGCACGCTGGCATGTAGGTGAATTCCGTATCGGAGGGAGCTGAAGCCAGTCGCAGAGACCAGCTGGCTGCAACTGTTTAATAAAAACACAGCACCGTGCCAACACGAAAGTGGACGTATACGGTGTGACGCCTGCCCGGTGCTGGAAGGTTAATTGATGGGGTTAGCCGCAAGACGAAGCTCCTAATAGAAGCCCCAGTAAACGGCGGCCGTAACTATAACGGTCCTAAGGTAGCAAAATTCCTTGTCGGGTAAGTTCCGACCTGCACGAATGGCGTAATGATGGCCAGGCTGTCTCCACCCGAGACTCAGTGAAATTGAACTCGCTGTGAAGATGCAGTGTACCCGCGGCAAGACGGAAAGACCCCGTGAACCTTTACTATAGCTTGACACTGAACATGGAGCTTTGATGTGTAGGATAGGTGGGAGGCAGTGAATCGTAGACGCCAGTCTGCGAGAAGCCACCTTGAAATACCACCCTTTAATGTTTGATGTTCTAACTTTGCCCCGTGACCCGGAGCAAGGACAGTGTCTGGTGGGTAGTTTGACTGGGGCGGTCTCCTCCTAAAGAGTAACGGAGGAGCACGAAGGTCAGCTAATCACGGTCGGACATCGTGAGTTTAGTGCAAAGGCATAAGCTGGCTTAACTGCGAGAGTGACGGCTCGAGCAGGTACGAAAAGTAGGTCTTAGTGATCCGGTGGTTCTGAATGGAAGGGCCATCGCTCAACGGATAAAAGGTACTCCGGGGATAACAGGCTAATACCGCCCAAGAGTTCATATCGACGGCGGTGTTTGGCACCTCGATGTCGGCTCATCACATCCTGGGGCTGAAGTAGGTCCCAAGGGTATGGCTGTTCGCCATTTAAAGTGGTACGCGAGCTGGGTTTAGAACGTCGTGAGACAGTTCGGTCCCTATCTGCCGTGGGCGTAGGAAGATTGAGAGGGGTTGCTCCTAGTACGAGAGGACCGGAGTGAACGCATCGCTGGTGTTCGGGTTGTCATGCCAATGGCATTGCCCGGTAGCTAAGTGCGGAACAGATAAGCGCTGAAAGCATCTAAGCGCGAAACTGGCCTCGAGATGAGTCTTCCCTGGGTCTGAGAGGTCCCTGAAGGCACGTTTAAGACGAAGACGTGGATAGGCTGGGTGTGTAAGAGCAGCGATGCTTTGAGCTAACCAGTACTAATGAGCCGTGAGGCTTAACCTTACAACACCGAAGGTGTGTTATAGATAGGGGTAGAGTTATTTTCAGCGAGTTCCGAGATTGGTTCTAGTGGTTACGTGAGTAACGGCCAAAAATGAAACAGACTTTGCCTGGCGGCAATAGCACGGTGGTCCCACCTGACCCCATGCCGAACTCAGCAGTGAAACGCCGTAGCGCCGATGGTAGTGTGGGGTCTCCCCATGTGAGAGTAGGACACTGCCAGGCATCAAATAAACGTTATCAGCATGACCGCTGATAATACGCAAAATAGGCCAAGTCGATTTTGCGGGTATCGTGAGATGCAACGTAGAAAAACCGGTGGAGCGGTAGTTCAGTTGGTTAGAATACCTGCCTGTCACGCAGGGGGTCGCGGGTTCGAGCCCCGTCCGTTCCGCCACCTAATTAAATTAGGTTTGCCAACTTTAGCAAGCGCAATATTTTAGGGGCGTAGCTCAGTTGGTAGAGCACCGGTCTCCAAAACCGGGCGTCGCGAGTTCGAGTCTCTCCGCCCCTGCCATATTAAGTAGCCCTTTGCAAAAGCGAAGGGCCTTTCGCTGTGCGCTGGGTATGGCGCATTGTGCGTTAGCACAACCGGGTTGGCTGTGGTGACCAAAGTAGAGCGGTGACTTGGAGGTAAAAGTCCTCTACACACACCCAATAAAATGAAAAAGTATTAGCCGAACGGCAACTCATCTAGCACAGTTTCTGCTGCCTCCGCTACCTCTTTTGATACCGTAGGGTGGTAAACCGCTTTTCAATCAGCCATAAACGCCTTGTGGTGCGTTGAGGCAACATCGGTGGACGGCGGCGCTGAGGGTTACACTGGATACACTGAATGCGTATAAATCTTCGATTTCCTGGCTGATGTCCTTTATAGCTCATACCCAGCGCGAACATACCAATATTCTTGCGTTCGATTTTGTCGGACAGAGTAATATGATGTTTTTTCACGATATGAGGTTAAAAAGAGCTATTATGGTCGCCTAGAGTGGCCAGCTCAAAAGCACCGGTTAGCGTTTTGACCGTTTTTCTTGGCGAACCTTGACTTCAACGCCCCAAGCCGGATGAGAGTTGAGTTCAGCAGCCAGTGTATTTCGGTTAACTGCTTGATCAACGTGGGGTTTAAGATGCTGCTCTACCTGCCAGGTCCTGACCATTCTGAGATTCTTTCAGGGCTTTATCAACATCGCAGGGTTAAGACATATATCATTAATTTTATCGGTATTTTACTGGAACGATACAGAGTTTCTAACACTCTCTCCTACTCGATTTCTGTTGTTTCTCTAACAATCCTCGTTCAGGCGGTCACCGAACTAGATAATAAAACGACTCATCGCCAGCCGCCAGTTCTGGATAGGCATACTCTATTTTTTTGACGCATCCTTAATCGCCAGATAAATCACTTTCCGCACTGAGTCGTCTGTCCGGAACACCTTACGTTTTTTTATCGCCTGCCGGATCACGCTATTTAGCGACTCAATCGCATTCGTGGTGTAGATAGCTTTCCGAATATCAGGCAGGTAGCCGAAGAACGTATTGAGATTTTCCCAGTGCGCACGCGAGCTTTTGCTTATCTGCGGGTATTTATCGTCCCAGACGCCAGCGAACATAGAACGTATCTAGCGCCATTAACGCCGCCTCCTCTATCGGAGCCTAATACACCATTAGCCCGCTGGTGATGGCTTTATAGTCTTTCCACGACACGTATTTCAGGCTGTTGCGCACCCTATGGATGATGCACAGATGGATATGTGTCTGCGGATAGACGCTGTTTATCGCATCCGGGAAGCCATTCAGACCGTCTAAGCAGTCAATCAGGATATCTCCTGAAGGACCCGGTTTTTCAGCTCTATCAGCACGCTTAGCCAGAACTTATCCCCTTCGTTTTCTGCCAGCCACATGCCCAACAGTTCTTTCTGGCCTTCAGTATTAATGCCCAGCGCGAAGAATACGGCTTTGTGTTAATCACGCTGCCGCCGTGAAGAAATTTTACAACAATACAGTCAAGGTAAATAATGGGATACAGTGCACCCAGAGGCTGGTTTTGCCACTCTGTAACCTGCTCTTTAACCGCATCGGTGACCTAGATATCAGCGTGGGAGACACGTCTGCGTGATAACGCGTCTGGTTTTTCTTTATTAGCTGCGGCTCGCGAAAGTGTTTTCACGGTCACGTGGCGTGTTCAGTTTGATTTCGCCATCGTCGCACAGCAGCGTTTTAGAGGAATAGCCATTACGGGTATTTAAGCCGGATTTTGGGGGAATTTTCTCGTGCCCGAGGTGGTCGGTAAGTTTAGCCTTTTTCAAGAACGACATTTTGCCATGCTCGGGGCTATACCCCGGTTTCGCCATATTTTTTGAGTATCCTGTATCGTCAGGGGTAAGTAGCACTTATACTGAACCTGGTTAATGATCTGGTAGGCCTAGCTTGTGCAAAATCAGCGCAAGTTGTTATTTTGCTGCATGATCATGTCCATGAACAATAAAAATTTTCTTTAGCTGTTCCTACGCTATTTGCATTTGCGTTGCTTGTACTGGAGCTGTACCTAACCTTTCGCCCATCAAAAACTCAACTTTAGATTTTTAAGTTTTTACCCCTTGTATTTGAACCGTGATATTAGAATAGAGATTAACAATTGAACTGTTAGTTAATAATCGAAAGCATTCTTTGTTACCTTCAGCACAATGTTATTCGATTCCTAGCTCACAATCAGCAAAAAACTTATGGAATGTATCTATCCAATAGATGTGGGTACTTTAAAGCTGTTTCTGTGTTTTCCAATATTTTATAACGTCCTTTTAAATTAGATAATTAATGTAAGAACAGCAACCGACTTTGATAAAATATAGGTTTCAGTCATTTCTATACCGAAGCGCCCCGAACTCGTCAGCTGATAGCGGCAGGTCTAATGCCCAGTTGAGGTTGGTGGTAAGTAAGGTACTCAGGTTTTCATGAGAGTAATTAGTGGTGTCCGGTGATTCCGTTAAGATCTCGTTGTGTACAGTCAGCATGATGTCGTAACTACTATCCTCTACACCGGGCATATTTGCAGCCATTATGTCGCGGGCAGTCGCCTGGGTCACATCTTTCGCCAACTTGCCTCCGTAGGTTTGCAAGCATTGCCATTTCTGGCTGTAAGTGTTGATGCCCATGTAGCTGATTTTGCCGCTTTCGTCGATACGCATACTATGGTAACAGACCACCCGGCCGGAAGGAAGCTGAATACGTAGTCAGCTTCCGTCGCGGTGAAGGTTTAATTTGCGACAAGTTAGTTGCTTATAGGGTTGAGCGATCGTCAGACGAACAGCATTCTCCAAATCCGACCAAAAACTAACGGTTTTAGGGTGCACCTTTCGCCATAGGCGTTTTAGTGAATCGCATGTGACGAATACGCATATTCGCTGAGTCCGTAGGTTTTCTTTTGCTGTACAGAGGCACGCCACCAAATTTACGCTTCATGCTAGAGTTTTGCAACGCAGCATCGGCCAGGTCTTGGAGGTCTAGACCGTAGACTAAAACGAATGTCACAAAAGCCGCGACACCGCCACCGAAACCTAGCCCTAGCTCCATCACCTTGCCGATCTGGCGCATGGATTTGTCAACATCATCAGGCGATATGTTGAAAGCGCGGGCATAGGCCAGTTTGTAGAGGTCGGCTCTGATACTGGCGTCGAGATTCCGGAACGCCTGTAGTTTCCAGTCTTCTCTTGCCAGCCATACCAGTACACGCCCCTCTATGTTGCTAAGGTCGGACACCACCAGTTTTTTATCCACGGGGGCCGTGATGCAGCCGCGCAATGCTGAACTAGCCGGTTGCATGACATCCTCGAAAATCAGGTCGGCACACCCCACTTTAAATGCTGCAATACTTTGATCGATATCTGACTGCCTTAACGTTAGTATGGGTAAATTTTGGGGTTGGAATAAACGCCAGGCCCAGCGCCAGGTACGCGACGCGCCACAAAATTGCAACGTCCCCCTTAATCGCCTATCATTACTTACCGATTTTATTAAGGTTTTATATTTACTGGTGCTGGTTAAACTGGCTTATAGGCAGATAGCGAGTAACTCACGGAGTTCAAACGGTAGATTGGGGTCATTAACCCGGCGCTGCAAGATGCTGACCTGCATATCGGGAAGTTCGATACCAAAATCTTTGCTATGTATTTCAGCATGGCATCACGCTGTGTTGCCGTCTGCACTTCGTTTTCCGTGAGTTTTTGCGTTCGTTTTGCCAGAACCTTCTGCGCTTATCTCAACTGCTGTAACTGCTGCCTCTGCGAGCTGTGTGTCCATGAACACGCCACGATCATTGATATGTTGATCTCGGTGCCAGAGTGCCAGTTCCTGTCCTTGGTAATTCCATGAAGGGAGCTTTTTGTCGATCTCGCGCATCGCATCGATATCCAGTCCGGCGTAATCAACGAATCGTTGCCACTCAACAGGGTGCGTTTTGGTAGTAGCGCGGCGAATAATGCTATTTATTGGGCGAGGCTTACACAGAATAACTGGATCAGTTGCTTACCAGCTTTTTCTTTGGATTTATCCTGCAAAACACTGAGAATGTCGCACAGATCACCCAGCGACCCTAGTAGGCCGTGTGTCAGAACCTTTACTATGGTATCCTGTCAGCGCTCAACGCCACCGGCTACTACTCCTGGCTGGTATGGTTTAATACCTTACGGTCGAAATGGCTATTGTGGGCTTAAATCAGCACATCAGGATTTTTGAGAGCGAGTCGGAGTTCGGGAGGAATTTTTGTATTCGAGGTAACGTCCCATACCTGTACAGGCTAACTATCAATCGCCCAGGCAAACAACATAACCTCAGCGCCTTCGGCGTAGGCAGGAGTGCCGTTCTTAACAGGTATTTCGCTATAGGTTTCAAGGTTAAGCCAGAGTATTCTGTTTTTCATCGGCCACCTCTATCGTTTTATTTATATCTATTTTCTGACGAATACAAGCGTATTCCTCTAGCATATCCGCAACCCCAAAAAGCATTAATATGTGGTAATTTCCTTTGTGTAGGTTGCGTGCAGCTTCCTTTAAATCTGATGCTTTGAACTTGGTACGCATATAAATTTCCTCATGAGTGTTTTGTAAAAAGTGGCTCTCTTTACAAAACACCCGACGAATAGTCGGGTGGGGTGTCAGAATATGGTTGATATATCCACGCCGTAGACTTCGAGCTATGATTCGCGCGGGTAATAAAAGAAGAATACGCGCATCTGTGGACTCATCCTAGTAATAGTACTCCATTGCATCGTGCTCGTCGTCCGCCACTTAACCAGAAGACGATAGTTGTACCAGGTGCCAGTAGCGCGCCATATTGAGCGGACGGAGGCATAGTCTTTACTGGCACCAAAGAGTGGGGACATTTCATCACGTTCTTTTATCGCCCAGTTGGCAATGCGCTGGTAAACAGAATTAAGCTGGCAAGCGGCGGCCTCCTGTTTCTAGCTTATCAGCGCTTTGGTTCGGATCGCTTCATCGCGTTGTTCAGTAAGATCGGCTGCTAACCTTAGCGCTTAGGAAAGAGATTGAGGCACCGGTTATTTAGGTAACTCTGATAACCCCGGTCTAACGGATTGATGGCAAAAATTCTTCGCATACCCAATCCTGTACTTTTCAGCAGAAGGCAGTTTGCTTCGCAGAATGAGGCGGTAGAAATCCGGCTAGGTTAGGAGAATTACGCCAGTAGGTTTAGGTTCTAAACCTAATTTCGGCATTTCACTGAAATTAATTTTAATCAATGATTTACAGTGTTGTGCTAAAGCCTACTGCGGTCGTTCGTAACTGAGGGCTTTAGCCACTTCGACGGCAAAGAACATGGATTTTCCTGCATACAATATTCTATTGATTTCAATGTTCAGGCTTTCATTGCGAAAACTTACAGGCTTGGTTACGGTTGCTTTGGACATAAAAATACTCTCATAAATTAATATGCTTTGGAAAAAAGGCGGTATTAAGTCGCCATAGGGGTTATTTAGCCGTTAATTGCAGGTTTTCACATTTTCGGGCGATAACTGAAACGCAGTCTTCAATGATTTTTTGGTACTGTTGAGTAGATATTTTCCCCAGGCCGTACGATTTAAGTACGTCAGTTAAATTATCAGGGGTAGCGGTGATTGCATCTAGGTGCATTATTTTGGGGTGTGTAGCCTGGCCGTGCTCTACTGTGATCAGAAGTCTGGCGTTTATACCGACGGGCGATGCGATATCGGGGTTACCTTCTATTACACGGTTAACATGATGCCTGCGCAGGTATTCATGACGGGCAATGACAGCATCTTGTATCGTAGGGAATACAGCGACATGAATGTTTTTCCTATCAAGAAAAACAGATGCACGGTAGGGGTTGTACTTGCTTTGATGTGCGTAAACCCCTAATGGAAGCTTGGCATCAATAACTGTTGGTAATTGTGGTGCAGATAATTCGCAAGCCAATTCTTTATCGATCAGGTCAAGTACCCACTTGCAAAACTCCTTCGCTACTGGAGTGCTGGCAAACATGGCTATCAGATGTGCATTTCGCGGTGCACCTCGCAGGGAGAAAATTAGTCTGGATACCTGTATAGATTCCCCGAGGTGCTCAATTTGAGCACCTCGGACATGCCTGGCGTAAATTCGTCGGAATTACGGGTATAAAGGTGAGTGACCTTACGCGTGTCGGAGTACTCCAGTGCAATTGCCAGAGTGGTGGCAGTTAACCAGGCTTTTCCTTCGTGTTTAACGACTTCAAGTACGTAGGATTTGAAGATGATTTTAGTGTTCATATTTTACGTCCTCTTTGGTCAAAACCCTGTTTGAATAGGGTGGTCGGGCACTTCAAACCCGCAAAGAGACGGCCTGTGGTTTTCCCCAGCAAGCTGGGTGTTGTATGTACCACACGCTACCCGACCATAAACTATGGACGTAAAAATCCGCATGTCTGTCGGGTGCGGTTACCGCTCTTTGAGGTGGTTTGAATCACCCATAGTGGACTATAGCCACCGATTCATGTGGATGTCAAATTTAACCTGCAAAATTTTTCAGGTTTCAGATAGCAAAAACCCCCGTACTTAGTCAGTTTTGGGGGGGGCTGATTGTGTAAAGATAAATTTTAGTGGGCTAAAGCGACTGCGGCTTTGAATAAGTAATCTTTGAAAATAAGGGCAAGCGCTGCACCAACGATGAACCGTTGTAAACGATCCATCTTGTTCCCCATTTTGTCAAACCGTTTGTCTACCTGCTCGAAACGCCTATTAACCTGGTTAAAGCTCACCTAGCTTTCACGGCGTAGATTATCTACGCTTTCCTGTGTTGCGAAGTACCGCATGTTTTGACCCCGGTGCAATAAAGCATTCAACACATCGCTAGTGTTGGATTCAACTTTTTTATCTTCACTTATGGGTACCTTCTTGTAGGGATCAGCTTATTGTGGGTTTTCGTTGCGGGCTGAGTATATTTTATCCGGTTCGAATGAAACTTGCAAAATTTTGCAAGTTTCGGATAGCAAAAAACCCCGAACTGGTGAGGGACGAGGGTTTTTACTTTACTACTTCGCGGCATGCACGCCTCAACGTTTCACGTTCAGCTTCTGGGGAATATAGAGGGGCTAGACTGAACGACTGCATTCCTTGTATGAGGAAAAACGGATGACTGATTACAGACACCCGATTAAGCAGGTTATTAAAATCGTCATTGCTGTTCTACAGCTGATCCTGCTATTGATGTAATGGCATGAAACGTACCCAAGGTGCGTCGGATCTTCATCCCTCCCCGTCCGCACCTTTAAGATCTCCAACTGTTTAAACGAACTTGCCTGCGTCAGCGCCGTCCTCAAGGCTGCCGAAATCGTCTTCACTGGCTATGCCACCGCCCGCGAATGCCGTTGCCATCTTAGTAGAACTATATGCCACTCAGTGAGGCGTTGATGCGTTTGCCAAACTTGTTGTCTTGCGCCCATATGTCGATGACAGCGTTAACGTAGTAACCCGCGTAAGGGCAGCCATCAGCTTGAACCAGGATCATGTTGTCTTGATCAACAATTCGTGGGCGGGCTTTATTGGACGCGAAAACAAACTTGTTACCGGAGTAGCCCTCGTATTCGGCTTTTTCATCGCCATCGTGCAGGCAGATTTTCAGCGTAGAGCGCAGGGTTTTCAGCACACTATCTGCTTTGGCTCCCCGTTTGTCTCTCGCCACTGCTTCGATAGCCCTCTCGATTTATGCTACTGTGGGGTGATTAGGTGGAAAAATAAATGCGGCGCTAAAATGGGGGTCACCTTCACCGTTTACGGCTTTTGATTCAAACAATGCCGGGAATGACAGCCTTACGTTAAAAAGCTTCACTTTCATTTTTAGTTCCTCAGATAAATTCTGTGGCAGCCTCGGCAGCGTCCACGTTTTCAAAGTCTTTTTCAGAGTTTATGTCCAGCGCGGGGCGTAGATCAGCATCGGTGGCAACAACTGGTTTGCCGTCAGCGTGGGTGATAAGCGTTTCCAGCTTCTTCCAACGCCGTTCACTGGGACTACTGGATTTGAGTAACTTCTCGGTCTGCGGCGGGATGATAAGCTTCTGCGTATAGATTGGGTTTCCCTTGATCCGAAAGGCTTTGAGTGTTTCCTCCGCTACTTTCTCATCGACCCAGGCACGGTTACCCGGTTTGCTATGCACGAGTTTGAAGCCTGGCACCATCAACATTGCTCCTCACCCGGGTTGAAAACGTCCTGCGGGTAGGGTGTCGATGCCCTCGCGCTCAGCTACGTCTGCTGCGTCCACAGCCATGCTGGCCGCCTCGCGTGCCTGCTTGCCGAAAGCACGTAATTCTTCGACGATAACCGCCCATTCAGACTCATTACCAATTCGTGGCTGACGAATGAATATGCGAACAGTTTTGAAATCCTGTAGTACGCTAAGTTTCTCCAGCGCCCAGAGTGCATAGAGTTTGCAACTGCTTGTTGTTCTCGGCGGTCACCTTCACCTCACGCCCAAATTTGAGGTCGTGTACCTGCAATTCATTAGGCGTGATGATGATGGCATCGGCGGTTCCGAACTGACCCGGTACGCCAACTACATCGGAGAAATCTACTCGCTGTTCAACCAACAGGGTGTTGCTGTCTGCCAGCGACCACACCGTGTCAACGTAGCACCGCACAAAGTCCGCCATATCGTGCGTTACCTGTCAAGCTCATTACATTTTTGTCCATCACTGACAGTACCTTCACTGTTGAGCTTAAGTTCCTAAATACCCACAGCTTTCATTATGTTATCTATTTCCTGGAGGCTAGGTTCGCGCCTATACCGTTAAGCCAATGGGCTACAGCACCTTGAGTACGCGGCCTATCATTTCCCCAAGTTTTTCTTGAGTAATGCCAGCCTCTTTCATTTTAGTTCTAACCAAGTTATTCCACGTTTTTTCATAATCTTAGTATTACACTCCGTAATTACACGGGAAGTGACGGGTTGTAATATTGTCTTGGTATATTAAATTACTTAATATATTTTAATTGATATTATCTAGAGTCACATGGTAGTAGCAATGAACAATTTAAAAGAGCTAAGAAACAAAGCAGGGTTATCCCAATCTGCTTTGGCAGAGGCTATGGGGGTTTTTCACGGGGTGCTATTGCGCACTATGAAAAGGTTTTTCGCGACATGAAGGTTGACAGTATTAATAAACTGCTACTGGTGCTTTCAGAACATGGTATTCGCTGCACTTTTGAAGATATATTCCTCAAGAAATAAGGAGTAGCCCATAGAAATACGTTACACTCAGTAGCGGAGTATTGACGATGGCCAGCCGTGCGAAGTATTTCTGTGCCGTATTTTGATGCTTTCGAGCGGCAGATCCGCGACAATGTGACGCGCATCGGTGTGCTGTCTACCGACGACAAAGACGCTCTGAATATAAAGAAACGCCGACTGCCGTATGTGTGGCACGCTTTCAAACCGGGTACCGCATGGCTACGTTATGCTGTCAGCGCGGGCTAATTTGTACTTCCTACCGTTGGATCTCGACGGTGTTACCTCTGCTGGCTGGATATGCATCAAAGGTGTGCTAGTTGCGTACCGAGGTTTTGTCTATACTACCCTGCTAGCCACTTGCACCCAACCGCCAACGGAGCACACCACACGCGTATTGTGCTGGGGCGTCGACGCGTCCGATCACTGCCTTAGAGAAGCAGAGAGTGCTTGAGCAGTTGCAGGCACGGATCATGGACATTGTCGATATTGTTTATTATGGGGCTGTCCGCCGGGACAGTCGTGTCTATAACCCGGTGCAAACGCTTTTACTACCGGACGAACACGCTGAGTTCACCCACTTCTCCGGAAAGGCGGTAGATGTTGATGCCTTACTGACAGCAGCGCCTGTCAGCACCCTAGTGAAGCCTGAGCGGGGAGAGCTTTACGCACTGGAACACCTCGTTTCACTGGATGCCATCGACGGTAACACCTTTGAAGATCTGCGTTCGGCGATGTAGCACCCGATCCTACTAACACTTGCCGAAAGCTACCCCTCATGGGTCGATATGGAGAATCGCCTCGCATGTTTCAAAGAAACTGATTATGAAGAGCAAACCTTGGCGTTGTGGTTAGACTAGTCCGCTGCTGCGGATAACAGTGACGTATACGCTGCCGCGTAGAAATGGAACCAACTCACCGCTGATCGTGCGAGTTACCAGGCTATCTTTTGCCATGGTGCAAAAAACGGATGGCAAAATCCTGTAGCGGAACGTCTTCGCACGATGGCTTACCAGTGACAGCGACTTCGACGATGTTACAGATCCTGACACAAAGCTTTTAAAATCATGGCCAGCTTTTGTTCGCAAAGATAAGACCGGCGAAGTCCGCAATACCATTGATAACGTAACCAAAGCCATCATGCGTCCAGATTTCTGCGGTTGGCAAATTTGCTTCGACCTTCGCTTCGACTAGTTACGGGACGAAATCCTGATAGCACAGGATGGAGACGATCAGTGGGTAGCGATCACTGATCCTAACTATAGCCGCTTAAGGATTACATTAGAACGGCGGAAATTTTAACCCGTTAGCAAGGAGTTAATGCGCGATGTTGTGTTGTTGGCAGCAGACGAAACGCCTTTCGATAGCGCAATGACATGGCTGCTGAACCAATTGACATGAGATGGTGTGCCGCGTGTCAAAATCTTTTTCTATAAATACTTCGGGGTGGATCACTCTGCTTATACCACTGCCGTATCTGTTTACGCCAGGACAGCGCTCTGGCAGGACGTGTTCTGACTCCTGGATGCAAAGCAGGCAGCAGATATGGTTCCCGTGCTGGTCGGTGAGCAGGGTTGTGGCAAATCTACTAGGATCGTTGCGATATCGCCGACGATAGAGTTCTTCACCAAAATCTCCTTAGCAGAAAAAGATGAGGATCTTTCATGGAAGATGCGCGGTCGCTTAGTTGGCGAAATATCAGAGCTGCGAAGGCTTAATTCTAAATAAATTGAGTCAATTAAGGCGTTCATCACCCACACGCACGAAGTCTGGGTACCTAAATACCGTCGTGAGTTCGCTACGCAGTTTCCGCGGCGTCTGGTAATGTTCAGTACCACCAACCAGGAAGAATTTTTAGCCGACGACACGGGTAACCGCCGTTGGTTTCCACTACGCGTAGGGCAAGTAAAGGTGGATGACATCAAGTAGGATGTACTTCAGCTGTGGGCTGAGGCTCGGGAGATGTTTATCGCATTGTGTTAGGTGTGCAGTTCAGAGAGGCGGAGCAATTGACTAATGGTATGCACGAACAGCACATGATCAAAGACGCATGGCTAGAAATCATCGAAAGATGGCTTGATATCCCAGACACCTACACCAACGAGTTACCGAGAAGTTGCAAATTTTTACGAGCTGCTGACGTCCTGCGCGATGCCATCGGGCTAGATCCAAAAAATATCGGAAAACGCGAAGAAATGCGAATTAGTAATGTTTTGCAAAATTGCGGATTTTCACGCGTTCAGCGTCATGTTGAGGGTAAAAATGTAAGGTGTAGTTCCAGTATTTCCAGTGATTCCAGGCGAGCATCACGGCGAACTCGTAAATTTTTGCAAAAAAGATGAGATCACAACGAATGTACAGAAATATGCAAGAAATTTTAGAGCGGTTAGAACGATTGGCACAGCTCGCGAGAAAACTCCGCGAGAAAGATGAGGATTGATGAGGTCATAGCGAATGCGCAGAGATATGCAAGAAGTGCTTGAATGTATTGACGCGCTGAAACGTGAACGCATTGCACAACTCAACATTGATGCCAGTTACGTACTGCTGCGCCTTGTCGAAATCGACCAGATGAACGCGGCGGACATCTTCAGTGCAGACGGAAGCCTCAACCCCCTTATGGCATGGCCCGCAGTGTGGCGCTGCTACCTGAGTGGGTTTGATATGACAAAAATGTTTGAAGGACGTAGCGATGAGCGCGAAAAAGGTCGGTTTCCTGAAAAAATCAAATGTCCTGACAAGGTGAAAAACTTGGAACTTATCGGCAAACATATCAATATGCAGGCATTCAGGGATCGTATAGAGACTGAGGATGTCACCCCCAACGACTAACTGCAAGGCGCGGTAGTTGCGTATCAATGAGTTGCTCACCCGTGGCAGACACAGCGATAGATCTTGACAGCATGACCAACGAGGAGCAGCGTGAACTCCTGGCTCTGCTGGAGGAAGAGGAGGCTTATCGTCTGACACACCATCTCTATAAATTTACCCCCTACGCCCGGCAGCGGGAGTTTCTTGACACCGGGTATGACTACACCGAGCGCTATTTTATAGCCGGAAACCAGTTGGAAAAATCCCTGACAGGCGGGGCTGAGGTCATGTTCCACCTGACCGGGCGATACCCTGGTACGGAAGCTTACTATGCTGAGGGGGCCTATGAGGGAGCGTGGCAAGGCCGCCGGTTCAACGATCCTCTAGTCTTTTGGTGGGGGCGAGACCAACGAAACCATCACCAAAACGACTTAGCGCATTCTCTGTGAGCGTATTGAAGAGCTGTGCGAGCCTGGGTATAGCCTGATCCCGAAAGAAGACATCATCAGTTAGAAAAAATCGCTCTGGGGGCCAAACCTGGTAGATCACCTGCTGGTGCGCCACCACGCCCCCAACGGCGTAGAGGATTGCCTGTCAATCTGCTACTTCAAACCTTACTCATAGAGACGGGGGAAATGGCAAGGTGACACGAGATCCACTGTGTCTGGTTCGACGAAGAGCTACCTTATGTTATTTACTCTTGAAAGACTGACACGAACAAACCGATACGGTCAGTTATCGCTACTGACATTCATCCCGTTAATGGGGATGTCGCAAGTGGTTGAAAAGTTCGTCAAGAACCCCAGCAAGGCGCAGAAAGTGGTCACCATGACCATTCATGACGTCGCGCATTACACGGATGAAGAAAAGGCACGCATTGTTGAATCATACCCGGAGCATGAGCGTGAAGCCCGTGCAAAAGGCATTACGACGATGAGCAGAGGGCGTATTTTTCAGATCTCGGAAGCGACCCTTAAGTGTCAGCCCTTCGCGTGTCCTAATCACTTTTATGTAATTAACGGTCAGGATTTTAGCTGGGATTACCCATAGGCACACATACAACCGTGGTGGGACAAGGACGAAGTGAAGAGGTATTTTTTACCTGCCCCGCGTCTGGAAGAAGCGCGAGAAGACCGCAACGGAAGCCTGAAGCATTGTCAAATCCTGGACAATACGGACGCCAATAGCGTGGCCCCACGACGGCTTGCAGCACGAAAAGGGGGTGGCGAGCAACTCAGGGATCAGTACAGCGCCGCGGGTTTCCAGATATTGAAAACGCATGCCACCTGGCCGGATAACGGGAATGCGGTTGAACCCGGGTTAGTGGAACTGCGCGATTTGATGCTGGAGGGAAAATTCTGTGTATTCAATACCTGCGAGCCTTTCTTTGAAGAGTTCCGGTTGTACCACCTGGACGAGAACGGCCGGATCGTCAAATTGAACAATGACATCCTGTCGGCCGTTAGTTACGCCTATATGATGCGCCGCTATGCGCGCATGATGCGTGACATCCAGCCGGAAGCCGAAAGAGAAAAAACCAGCGCCACTACGGCCTGTTTCACGTTTCATAAGGTAGAAAATGGCGGACAATGACAAACAGCGGGACAGGCTGCACACTATCTTGGCGATCTTTGATCATGATTGGAAGTCTGGCGACAAAGCGCGAACCGAAGCGACAAACGACCTGTATTTTTCCCAGGTCAGTCAGTTGGATGACTGGCTGAACGAATACACCATCTTTCAATACCGGGGGCAATTCGATGTTGTCCTGCCTGTGGTACCGCAGGCTGGTTGCAGAAATGCGTCAAAACCCGATTGATGTGTTGTTATACCGACTCAAGGACAACGAAAACCCCAACGCGGCGGATACGTTGATAGGCATGTACCGTACGGATATGCGCCATAACACGGCGAAGATAGCGATCAATGTGGCGGTGCGCGAGCAGATCAAGACGGGCGTAGGGGCTTGGCGTCGTCTGGTCACCGATTATGAAGACCAGGATCCCACCAGTAAGAACCGGGTGATCCGTCGACTACCTATCCATGAGGCCGCGTTACACGTTATCTGGGACAGCAACGCACGGGCATGTTACTATCATCAACGCCATGACCCTGGACGGGCTGGAAAGCCTTTGCAGATGAAAACGGCTTTGACCCCGCAAAGCATGCCTTGTGGGGCTTTCTCCTATCTGGAGAATCAACCATGTCAGACACCACACCTAACGTTCTTGTGGCTATGCCGTCCCAACTGTTTACGTTAGCGCGAATGTTTAAAGCGGCTTCAGGCGGGAAGATTTATGTTGGTGAGGTATATAAAGACCCAACACTCCCCGAAAACTAAATCCAGGTATATCTGGAAAACGAGGATGGGTTATGTATCCCTGTTGCCCAACCTATACTGCTTAATGCAGGGGGATTATCCAGTTTACAACGGTCAAATTGCCAAGTTTGTGACCAAGCAAAGTCATTCAATAGCCGTTTATGACGCGCGTAACGTACAGCAGTTCTATTTTCTAAAGAATGTGGGCCCACCACTGTACGCGCATCGCTAACCGATTTTAGGGTCACCAAACTCAGCAATGAAACCAACAGCGACGATGAGATCACGGCGGCAACGCCAAAATCAGTGACGGACGCGTTAACGGGCGTAAAAGGGGTAAATCTTGGGGATATCATGATATTGGAGGCGAGATACCCGGCAAATGGATCTAAATGCACAACGTTTATGTCTAACTAAACTATACTCTGCATTTATCTGCTGCGAAGGGCAATGTAAAACCCGCGCTGGAAATCAGTAACCAAGGCAATAAAGATGCAGCAGCCGTGCTATTGCTACACCGTGAGGGGGTTTTTGCCACTTATTTTAGTTTAGATACCGATAATGCTTTAGCCATAGGCGGATTCTCCCTGGATGAGAAACGGTATCGACTTTATCACGAAGGTTTTACCCGTGGCCTAGCGAGGATGTCTGAAGGGGTAGGTTGGCGTAAGGATGAAAACACCGGATTTATCATCGAATGTAGATAAACAGTCACTCGATGCATTAATGAGGATGCCAATATTTGGCAAAGTTTTAACGTCCCTTTTCATAAAGGTGTCTAGGCAATATCGCTAACACCGTACTGGCCGGGGCGTAACGCCTGGGGTAAGTTATATGACTACGGGCCTCTACTGGGCAGTTACAACAACAATGGGTTTAACTGGAATAAACAAAGTTTTGGAACGGTTCGCTATGACTGGGACTGTGACATACACTAGTTGGCGATAGGAAAATAGTCATGGACTACATGTTTAATGCAAAAAATACGTCTTTCTACCCACTTGTGATGAAGGAAGATTACGAGGCGTCTGGCACATGGCCATTGGATAGGGTATTGGTGGATGAAGGGGTGTTTAAGACCTATATCAGTTAGGCACCCCTAGGTAAAATACGTGGCGCAGACAAAGTACTGGCTGCCATGCATGGGTAGATATCCCCCCCCCAGTTAAATATTACGCTAGTGCTTTCTAGGGCAGCCTGCCCGTTCTTCAATATATTCGGCAGTGGAGTGTGCTTGGTCTTGAAGCATGGCAAACTGTGAGCGGGTAATGGCGATTTTACACCATCATGAACCATGGGCCAGACGAACCGGCCTTCCTCAAGGCGTTTGGTAAAGAGGCACAAGCCGTACCCATCTGCCCAGAGGATTTTAACCATATCGCCACGACGACCACGGAAGATGAACAGATGGCCAGAGAAGAGATTTTCCTCGAAGGCGTGTTACACCCGTTCGCCCAGACCGTTGAACGATTTTCGCATATCCGTAACACCGGCAACCAGCCAAATACGGGTGCCTGACGGGAGGTTTATCATTTCGCTGTTCTCCCGGTCAGCTTGCAGATCAGCACCGCCAGCAGTTCGGGAGACGGATTATTCAGCGTCATTCTACCCCGACAGAACTCCACGTGGCAGGAGGTGGCGTTCAGCGAAGAAGGCTGACAGGTTGTGGCGTTATGATCACCTCATTGTGTCGGGAAAGATATCCCTTCAACAGGCAGTAGTGCCGGTGATGACACGGTTGCTACCGTTGCGGGGAGGCGACGTGATATGCGGCATTCGTTCTGCTAGAGGCACAGCCATTTGAAGATGAGATTGTCATTGATGCCGTGTTCGCGGATAATATGAGTAACGCCGGCTTCGGGCTTAGAAGCCAGCTTGGCCATGCGTAGTTTAAAGTCATTTGTGTAATTTTTCCGTGGTTCATAACGCCAGAATTGAGATGCCATAGTCAGGTGCCCGTCTAATTTAGCTAGGAGTCTAAGCTATCGGGATTGGTCAATTAGCTACATACCGCACTAACTTTACGCCTACGTTAACTCAGCATTGGCTTCAATTATTTTTGCCGATATGCCAGTCGCTGTATTGATGACCTCCGTTTTATTATTAGGAGAACACGTGAGTATAACGCAATTGGCGGGACTGATTCTTGGCGTCAGCAGCCTGGCTGGCATTCTGTGGCTAGAGTCCGCCAATAGCGGAGAAACACGGTGGCCAGGCGTGCTAGCGCTGTTATCAGCGGTGTTAATTCATACCGTTATGTATGTATTATATAAAAGCGTAGGCAAAAAGTCTCCATACTGACCTACAATACTTTACCTTGTCTCGGTACTGGTTTTTTACTGCTCTTTTTTGGACATTTTGTTAAAATGCCCGATACCCGCCTATTTTCAGTAAGTTCACTGTCAGTGGTTGCCTATTTGGGTGTGATCGCTGGCATATGCGGTATTATGGCCTATTTTGCCCTACAGCAATATGCCAGTGCATTTCAGGCGCATCTCTAGTATTTCTGGTCTTTCCACTTATCGCTATTGGCATTGAAAAATGGTTAAAAATACCACTATCAGCAACGCCTCACTGTGGCTTATTTTGCCATTATTAATCGGGATTTTACTGACGCTCTATAGCAACAAAGCTGCGAGCTTAAATTAAAAAAAGTCAGCTCATTCCTGCGGCAGGTGGATAACCTGTTCGGCGAGGTGCCTGAAGTGACGCTGGAGAGTCGCTTGCGGTAAAATACCCAGTAGTGCGGCGGCGTCCTGACCACAGAATGAGGACAGCAGCAACAGGGGATGGCTGCGGCAAATTCAGCTACTGCTGGCACCGCGATTCGAGCAGTTGAAAAGTTACTATTAGCAGTTGATGCGCGCTGTCATTATCCTCCCCTAGCTAAACTATCAACACTAAATCAGCGCGTAGCCGCGCATTCATGACATCACGCTGACCGCCAATGGCTAGTTTCGATTTCTGCATGGGCCACCGCCAGTAGATAACCTAGAGCAGCCCTCCGCAGGCTAAACATAGGCTTTTCCCCTGTGCCATCCCATTATTTCTGCTACCATCGCCGCTGCAACGCATTTTTATCCCACCCCACTGCCCAATGGTATATACTATAAATAATTCGAGTTACAGGAAGGCGGCAAGCGCTTACATCGTTAAGTGACTGGGGTGAGCCAGGAAAGCTAACGCACTGACCGACAACTTGAAATATGGCGGGTATATCGGAAAAAGCCAAATCCAATAATAAGGTGATCATATGAAGCGTGCAGTTATCATTTTCAGTGGTGGACAAGATTCCACGACCTGCTTGATCCAGGCATTACAATAACATGACGAGGTTCACTGCGTCGTATTCGATTACGGTCAGCGGCATCATGCCGAGATCGCGGTAGCACAAGAGCTGTCGTTAACCCTTGGTGCCAAAGCACATAAGGTGCTGAATGTAGGTTTGCTAAACGAACTGGCAATCAGCAGACTGACCCGTGATAACATATTCTAGTTCCCGCCTATAACCTCAACTAGAAAAATGGCGCTGCCAAGCGCCTTCGTGCCGGGCCGTAATATTTTGTTCCTGACACTTACGGAGATTTACGCCTACTAGATAGCAGCAGACGCCAGTGATCACTGGCGTCTGCGAAACTGATTTCTCAGGTTATCCCAATTGCCGCGACGAATTTATTAAAGCGCTGAGTCAGGCGATCGTGCTAGGCATCGCCCGCCATATTCGCTTCGAAACGCCGATGATGTGGCTGAATAAGGTAGAAACCTGGGAGCTGGCAGATTATTATCATCAGTTGGATCTAGTGCGTCAAGACACACTGACCTGCTACAACAGCATTAAAGGCGAAGGCTGCGGTGAGTGCGCGGCACGCCACCTGCGGGAAAACGACATGGCGCAATACCCCAACTCAATAATGCGGAAGTGATGGTGGCTCTGAAGCAGAAAACCGGTCTATCCTGAAAATAACAGTGGTTAAGAGTTTGCTTTATTGATTCTTTTCTAGCTACGTGAGTATCTGCCGATGTTAGCCCAGTTGCCCCTCAATCATCATCCGTCAGCCCCACCAGGTTTTCAATTCGTTGCAAATGTAGAGTAGAGCATGTAGTATCACCACTTTTTGGTTTCAGATGCTGCTCTTGCCATTAGGCTGTGTCCAGCAATGGCCCGCGAGTATCTCTGGCCATTATTTGAACGCCCAGCAAGGCGCAAGCCGTGAGGTTTGGTGGGCTAAATAAGCAACACGTCACCCTGGGTGCCTAAATAGCCTCAGCTCTATTAGGGGGACCCCCCAAAGCTGGTACTCCGCGTTGTCGGGCTTGAATATAGGCCCGCAATACTGTTGCACCTTCTACCTTGATTACCGGCTTTTGGGTCTACGACGCTAAGGTTAATGATGGAACACAGCTTAGTCCCCAATTTGGCTACTCATACGTACCCACTAATAATTATAGAAAGAAGGGGCAATGTACGACCCCCTCACCTATTTCGTCAATAAATTAAGCTGATAAGACCGATAAAATATAGTAGCGAAAGAACTGCTGCAATGGTGCTTTGCCGCACAAGTGCTAACAGGATCATATTTTCAAGCATGATCGGTTCTTTTCAAACAGCTCCGGCCCGATGCCCGGTACTTCCTGCAACTGCTCAATCTGAGTGAAAGGACTATTCTGCTCGCGGTAACGAACCATGCTTTCGTCCTTTTCAGGCCAATGCCTTTAAGTATGCTGGCCAACTGCTTAGTACCCCGCTTGATTAATGCTCACTGCCGCCTTACCGGCCACCGGCATCACCGCACCTTATCCGGGGTTAGCTTCTGGCTGCGAAATCATCGGCGACGGCGATACTTTTTCAGCTACCGTCACTGCTTAAGCTATTAGGCACAGCAGGAACACCCAAGTGTGGATCCCATAATTATAAAGCGCCTTTTTTCTGTATATTGCATGCTGTATTCTCCTTGTGTTTAACAGCAGTCTCACTTTGCCGCAGTGGCAAATGTTCAGCAATCAGCAGATTTTAGATCTGGTAAAGGCCGCGAAAACGGCCCTAGGTTATTGCAATATTGATTTTGGCGTCTTTACGCAGGATCCCCAGAAGAGAGTAGAAGGTGCTGCTGGCGGCACTCTGTTCCATTTTGCTAACGAAAGTTTTCATTTCATCGGCTGGTAATGAGCCTGGTTTAACCACATCAAGCGTGATCAACACTACATTGTCCTGACGATCATGCAACATGCCATAAACCGGCTTACCTTCCTGTGGGGGTGCGGCAGTGCAAACACATTTTCCACCAACAGGTTATCTTCTGAAGCACGCACCGTCTTTTGCATGCTGTCAAAGCTTAGACCAGCGGCTTTCATCGCCTTGTCGCTCTTGCCCTGCTTCAACTCTACTAATAGTTACTCGCCTTGCAGTTTCGCTTTTTCCAGCGCTTTGTTGTATTTTACCCGCTCTGCTACGCGCTCTTTAACCTGATCGAAAGGTTCAATGCCTTCCGCTTTGTGGGCAGTCACGCTCACCACAAATGCCCGATCACCCTCCACAGTAATCACATTAGAGTTATTGCTAGGTGCACCGTTATCGCCAAGCAGTGAACCGTTGAAGATCGACTGCACTACTGGTTTAAAGTTCAGCGCGGCGGTAATGCTGTCGCGGGTGAACCAGCCAGTTTGTGCTGCTTTCAACTCCGGCTACTTCTTCAGCTGAGGCTAGGGATTCGTTGTCGCTGGTCGCCGCTGCGCTCACCTTCTGTTGCAGCGCGTAATAGGCATCTATCGCTTTCTCCCGCCGAATCTGTTTGGCGATGGTCTCATGCACGTCACTCAGCGGCTTTATTTTCTCAGGCTCGATATCATTTAGACGCACGATCAAATGGCCAGTGGAAGACTTCACTACGCTGGACAGTTGGCCTTTTTCAGTCAGGTGAGCTTGTTTCAGCTTGTCGGCAGTGGTTTCCTGCTCCAACCAGCACAGCCAACCACCAGTGCGGCGTGAGATGATATCGGTAGATTTGTCCTTCGACAGGGTGGCAAAATCACCGCCTTTTTTCAGCTCACATAGCACTGCGTTGGCTTCTGTTTCAGTTTTCAGTTGGATCATGCTTGTAGTTCTTGCGCTCCGGCTGGCCGTAGCTACTTTTATACCGATCGTAATAGGCGCTAATGTCTACATCACTTACTTTCACCTTGTCTTGCATGGACACGGTGTCTATCGAGGTATAACTCACCTTGATCTGCTTAGGTACGATAAAGCTATTCTGGTTTTGTTGGTAATAGGATTTTAGCTCGTCGTCACTGATGTTCTGCTTAACCTGCAACGCGCTCAGATCAATCGTCGCCAGGCGCATATTGCGCTGCTGCAACAGCAACCGCCATAGCCTGCGACTCAGCAGTTAGCATGAAACCCGACTCGCCGAAGGATTGGGTCACTTGCTGGTTAACCAATTGCTGGCGCATGGACCGCACAAAATCATCTACAGTGTAACCCATGCTGCCGAGCAAGTCGAGATATTTGGCGTTATCGAATTTGCCGTTGGTCTGGAAGTAAGCGTTCTTGCGGATGGCATTTTTGATCTGCTCGTCGCTGACGCTCAGACCTAATTTCTTGGCGTATTAGGCCGGCAGTATGTTATCTATCAGTTGTGATAGCACTTGTTGGCACATCCGCTGCATATAGCCTTCATTGCCAGCCAGCACAGAGAACTGGTCACCCAGTTGCTGCTGCATGCGTTGGCGTTCGCTTTGGAAAACCTGTTCCAGTTGGGAGCGTTCAATCACCTGACCATTTACTTTTGCCGCATAATCTCCGAAGCCGCCGATCAGGTAAAACTACCCACCCCGGTAAAAATGAATGACAGGATGATCAGGACCAAGATGATTTTGAGCGTGACGTGATTTGCAGCCGTGTGTAAATTGTTCATCATAGTGTGACCTCTGTTGTGATATGGATTAACAACCCTTGCGCATGGGGTTCCGTTCCCCACCACCCCCAGCGACAAAAATAAAAAAGGCACATCGTTACGATGCGCCTTGTATCTTACCTTACCAGTCGCTTTACATCAGGTAATTATTTATTGCCATACCCATTTCGCTATACGGTTAGACACAAGCTATCAATTGACTGCATCTTTAAGCGCTTTCCCTGCGCGGAAAGCCGTAACTTTGGCTGCCGCGATGGTGATCTCTTTACCCGTTTGTGGGTTGTGGCCAGTACGCGCCGAACGCTCACGTACAGTGAAGGTGCCGAAACCCACCAGAGCCACATCATCCTCTGCTTTCAAGGGGTCGGTAACAGAAGCAATTACTGCGTCTAAAGCGCGCCCGGCTACCGCTTTGGAAATATCGGAACCTGTGGCAATCTTGTCGATCAGTTGTGACTTATTCACTCTATTATCCCCTCTAGAATTCTATCGCCGCACCGAGAAAGACTTACGGTTGCAGCAGCGCAGCACGGTTATATCAGTTCCGTCGAATCTTGGTAAACCACCGACTTTGAGGCCAAACACAGGCCGACATTCTCTAGCTTAGCGGCACAAAAAATACTGGCAAGTCAGAAATGGCTTATCAGCATAAGTTTTATCAATGTCTTTTGCTCTTCTACATCCTTTTTACCGCGACTGGTAGTACGCTGAAGGCTGGATTTTGCAAGGTAATGTTCAAAACCTCATCAATTCTCTGTACCGGATGAATTTCCAAATCGGCGATAATATTGTCCGGAATTTCTTCTAGATCGCGCTTATTCTCATGCGGGATCAGCACGGTTTTGATGCCGCCGCGATGCGCTGCCAGCAGCTTCTCTTTCAGGCCACCTATCGGCAAAACTTGACCACGTAGGGTGATCTCACCGGTCATTGCTACATCGGCACGTACCGGGTTGCCAGTCAGGCAGGAAACCAACGCGGTGCACATCGCAATACCGGCACTCGGCCCGTCTTTCGGCGTCGCACCTTCTGGCACATGGACATGGATGTCACGCTTTTCATAGAAATCAGCGTTGATACCCAGTTTTTCTGCGCTCGCACGTACCACGGTCAGCGCAGCTTGGATCGATTCCTGCATCACTTCACCCAAGGAACCGGTGTAGGTTAGTTTACCCTTGCCCGGCACACAAGCAGTTTCGATGGTTAGCAAATCGCCGCCCACTTCCGTCCACGCCAAGCCAGTAACCTGACCTACGCGGTTTTCGATGTCTGCACGACCATAGTCAACACGCTGCACACCTAGATAATCTTTCAAATTGTCGCCATTGATTTTGATATGTTTGACTTTTTTGTCCATCAATAGCGTTTTCACTGCTTTACGGCACAGCTTGGAAATTTCGCGTTCCAGACTACGCACCCCGGCTTCACGGGTGTAATAGCGGATAATGCCGATAATGGCGCTATCATCAACTACCAGTTCGCTTTGCTGCAACGCGTTGCGCTCAAGCTGCTTCGGCAGCAAATGCTGCTTAGCAATGTTGAACTTTTCATCCTCGGTGTAACCAGACAGGCGAATTACTTCCATACGATCCAGCAACGGACCGGGGATGCTCATCGAGTTTGAGGTGGCGACGAACATGACATCGGACAGATCATAATCCACTTCCAGGTAGTGATCATTAAACGCCACGTTTTGTTCCGGATCCAGCACCTCAAGTAGTGCAGAAGCCGGATCACCGCGCATGTCGGAAGACATTTTGTCGATCTCATCTAGCAGGAACAACGGATTCTTCACCCCGACCTTAGCCATTTTTTGGATCAGCTTACCTGGCATCGAGCCGATGTAAGTACGCCTATGTCCACGAATTTCTGCTTCGTCCCGCACACCGCCTAATGCCATACGCACATACTTACGCCCAGTTGCCTTAGCGATCGACTGACCCAGCGAGGTTTTCCCCACGCCCGGAGGCCCCACCAGGCACAGGATCGGCCCCTTGATTTTGCTGATGCGGCTCTGCACTGCGAGATACTCAAGAATGCAATCTTTGACGCGTGCCAGGCCATAGTGATCGGTATCGAGTACCTCATGCGCCTTGAGTAAGTCTTTTTTCACCTTGCTGCGCGCATTCCAAGGAACTTGCAGCATCCAGTCGATATAGCCACGCACCACAGTCGCTTCCGCAGACATCGGCGACATCATTTTCAGCTTTTGCAGTTCAGCTTCGGTTTTTTCACGCGCTTCTTTCGGCATTTTTGCCGCTGCGAGCTTGCGTTTCAGCGCTTTATGCTCATCCGGCACATCATCCATCTCGCCGAGTTCTTTCTGAATCGCCTTCATTTGCTCATTCAGATAGTATTCGCGCTGACTTTTTTCCATCTGTTTTTTGACGCGATTACGAATGCGTTTTTCTACCTGTAGCAGGTCGATTTCCGATTCCATCATCGCCATCAGGTATTCCAAGCGTTCAGTAATATCGAACATCTCCAACACCGACTGCTTGTCGTTAAGCTTCAGCGGCATATGCGCGGCGATGGTATCCGCTAGACTTGCGGCATCGTCGATGCTATTGAGTGAAGCCAGCACCTCCGGGGGGATCTTCTTGTTCAGTTTGATGTATCCTTCAAACTGGTTGATCGCAGTACGCACCAGTACTTCCTGCTCACGCTCATCAATCGCCGGTGACTCAAGGTATTCCGCCTGGGCGGTAAAACACTCGCCGCTATCAGAAAGCGTAGTGATATACATACGCTGGAGTCCTTCTACTAGTACTTTGACCGTGCCATCCGGCAGCTTCAGCATCTGTATAATCGACGCTACAGTGCCGACAGAGAATAAATCATTAATGCTAGGCTCATCCGTTGAGGCCTCTTTCTGTGCCACCAGCATGATCTTTTTATCATGATCCATTGCTGCTTCTAGGCACCGAATCGATTTTTCCCGGCCAACAAATAACGGGATCACCATGTGCGGATAAACCACCACGTCGCGCAATGGCAAAACGGGGATTTCAATGCGTTGGGAACGCTCAAGGTTCATAGAGCTCTCTCTTAGTTTTAATTTCCGCCAGGTTTAGTGGGTCTCATAAGACGTCAGCATCACACGTTTCACAAAATCTGGTTGTGAGTATATGGGGACGAATGGCTGACATTCAACAGCCAGAATACAGGAAAGATAAATGGGGGATAAGATCCCCCATTTTACTGTCTAACATTATGGTTTTACTGGCGAATTATTCACCTGAAGCCTGCGCTTCTGGTTTGCCATAAATCAGTAGCGGTTTCGACTGACCCGCGATTACCGGCTCGTCAATCACCACTTTTTCTACGCTGTCCATCGATGGCAGATCGTACATAGTATTGAGCAGCGCGCCCTCCACGATAGAGCGCAAACCACGAGCACCGGTTTTACGTGCCATGGCTTTCTTGGCAATGGCGCTCAACGCCTCGGCACGGAACTCAAGCTCTGTACCTTCCAGATTGAACAATGCCTGATATTGCTTAGTCAGGGCATTTTTCGGCTCTTTCAGGATCTGGATCAGTGCATCTTCACTTAGCTCGCTCAACGTTGCCACTACTGGCAAACGACCAATAAATTCAGGGATCAGACCAAACTTGATCAAATCTTCCGGTTCGGCCTGTAGCAGCAGTTCGCCTTCGGTCGCTTTCTCAGATTTTCCTTTGACGGTTGCACTAAAACCAATACCGGAACCTGTGTTGACGCGCTGACCGATCACTTTATCCAGGCCAGCAAAAGCGCCGCCACAGATAAACAAGATCTTCGAGGTATCAACTTGCAGGAATTCCTGCTGTGGATGCTTACGCCCGCCCTGCGGTGGAACAGTGGCGATAGTGCCTTCAATCAGCTTTAGTAGCGCCTGCTGCACACCTTCGCCAGATACATCGCGGGTGATAGATGGGTTATCTGACTTACGGGAAATCTTATCGATTTCATCGATATAAACGATACCACGCTGCGCTTTCTGTACGTCATAGTCACATTTTTGCAACAATTTTTGGATAATATTCTCCACGTCCTCACCCACATAACCGGCTTCAGTCAATGTAGTGGCATCAGCCATAGTGAACGGCACATTCAGAAAACGCGCCAAGGTTTCCGCCAGCAGCGTCTTACCGCTGCCAGTCGGGCCAATCAGCAAAACGTTGCTTTTACCCAACTCGACACCGCTGACATCATTGCCGTTGCGCAGGCGTTTGTAGTGGTTGTACACCGCAACCGCCAGCACTTTCTTCGCCTGTTCTTGACCAATGACGTAGTCATCCAGATGCTGGCGAATTTCGTGCGGCGTCGGTAGCTCACTGCGCTCACGATGCGGTGCAATGTCTTTAATCTCTTCGCGAATAATGTCGTTACACAGGTCAACACATTCATCGCAGATATACACTGACGGGCCGGCAATCAGCTTACGTACTTCATGCTGGCTTTTGCCGCAGAAAGAGCAGTACAGCAGCTTTCCTGAACCGTCTTTGCGTCTATCTGTCATAAGTCAAACCTCTTCTTAGTCTTTTTCCCGCAAGAACATTATGGCAATAGTGGTACCCCAGACACATATCGGAAACACCGAAAAATCCTCAACAGAACGAGCCGTACCTATTCTAATTTCTATATTCAAGGCACCACACGTCTAGCTGCGGTGTGTCAGAATGCCGTCAACCAAACCGTATTCTACGGCTTCGTCCGCAGTCATAAAGCGATCGCGCTCGGTGTCACATTCGATCTGCGCTAATGACTGGCCGGTATGCTCCGCCATCAGTTCATTCATGCGCGCCTTCACTTTCAAGATTTCACGCGCGTGGATTTCGATATCCGTCGCCTGGCCCTGATAGCCGCCTAGTGGCTGGTGAATCATTACGCGCGAATTAGGCAAGCAGAAACGCTTGCTTTTGGCACCGGCGGTCAACAGGAAAGATCCCATCGAACACGCCTGCCCCATACAAATGGTGCTGACGTCCGGCCTGATGAATTTCATAGTGTCATAGATCGACATACCCGCAGTGATCACGCCACCCGGTGAGTTGATATATAGGAAAATGTCTTTTTCCGGGCTTTCCGCTTCGAGGAACAGCATCTGTGCCACAATCAGGTTGGCTATGTGGTCTTCTACTTGACCAGTCAGGAAAATGATACGCTCTTTCAGCATGCGGGAATAGATATCGTAAGAACGTTCCCCGCGTGAAGTCTGCTCTACCACCATCGGCACCAAAGCCATATTAGGTGCGCATTGGTCCCTTTCGCTACTGTATGACATTACCGTCTCCTAATAGGTCTCCTAATAGAAATTGCTTTGGCGGCTAGGGTTATACCCCCCTAATGCACCAATTCTACTTGAGAACGGTCATGATGACTATGCTCAAGCATTCGACCCACTCCACACCTATCCAACGGCTATTTCATCATCCCATGCATTTTGGCAAACAGCCGCTAGATTTTTACACATTGGGGGCGATGGATGGTTTTCAAGCCCAGAGGATGACTTTATCGCTCCAGTCCCCAGCATGCCGTGTGACCAATATGTAACTAAGTAAACATGTATCTATTGCTAAGATTAAAGCGGTGATTAATCAGCAACATATGATAATAAAAAGCCCGCAACTTAAAGTTACGGGCTTTTTATTATACAGCCTACAGCACCGCTCCGCCAGTAAAAACCAGAGCGTTCCCTTCGCACTAAAATACTGCTATTACGCCTGTTGAGGCTGGTTCATCAATTCGCTGAAAGTGATGGCCTTCTCGGTCACTTGTGCTTTTGCCAACAAGGTTTCGACCGCTTGATCTTCCAATGCCATGTTGCGCATGTTGTTCATCAGAACTTTGTTCTTACTATATAATTCAACAACTTCTCGCGGATCTTCGTAGGCGGAGGCCATTTCCTCAATCAGAGTTTTTACGCGCTCTTCGTCAGCTTTCAGATTGTTGGCAGTGATCACTTCTCCCAGCAGCAGACCGACAGTAACGCGACGCTTAGCCTGCTCTTCAAACAGTTCGTGTGGCAGTTCCAGTGCTTGTTTCTCGTCGCCACCGAAACGCTGTGCCGCCTGATGGCGCAGAACGTCAACCTCACCATCGATCAGCACAGCAGGCACGTCAATGTCGTTAGTGCTGACCAAGCCGTCAATTACCTGAGTCTTGATACGGTTACGCACAGCACCTCTCAGCTCGCGTTCCATGTTTTTATGCACTTCGACACGCAGACTATCAACTGAACCATCTGCCACACCAAAGCGCTTGATGAACTCTTCGCTCAGCTCTGGCAACTCACGCTCTTCAACTTTCTTCAGAACAATAGCGAATTTAACCGCCTTACCCTGCAGATTTTCTGCGTGGTAGTCTTCCGGAAAGTTAATATCGATGGTGAATTCTTCACCGGACTTGTGACCAGCCAGACCTTCTTCAAAACCTGTGATCATGCTGCCATGGCCCATGACCAGCACAAAATTAGAAGCTTTACCGCCTTCAAACTCTTCTCCGTCGATAAAACCGGTGAAATCAATGGTCACGCGGTCTTCAACCTCTGTTGCACGGTCACTTTCTTTCCAAGTAGCCTGATGCTTGCGCAAAGTTTCCAACATGGTGTCAACGTCAGCATCGGTAACTTCAACCAATGGCTTCTCGACCTCAATGCTGTCCAGAGCTTTTAGCTCAACGTCTGGATACACTTCGAACTCAACAGCAAAGATGAAATCTTCACCTTCTTTATATTCGCCCGGCAGGTAATTTGGCCAACCAGCTGGATTGATCTTTTCTTTGACGATCGCATCAATGAAGCTGCTCTGCATCACTTCGCCTAGCACGTCCTGACGAATAGAGGCACCGTAACGCTGTTCAACGATGTTACGCGGCACTTTTCCTTTACGGAAGCCGTCAATAAGAACGCTTTTCGCCGTATTGATCAGTTCTTTCTTAACTGCCTGGCTGATACTTTCGGCGGGTACAGTAATAGAGAGACGGCACCCCAGACTATGAGTGGTTTCTACTGAAACTTGCATCTTGTTACCTCAAAAAAATCATAGTGTTCGGTTAACTCCGCCTAAGTATCAGGGCGGCTACATGCAGAACCGAGTTCCCTCATTACATAAGCGTACCGAAACCATTCCAAAAATAAAACGCAGTATTATAGCGGCGCATGCGTGGCTAGTCGAGAATAGCAAGGCAATACTGACGTATTAAAACGCACATTTTGCCAATTTTATGGTCAAAGGGCCACCGAAGCCGACCACCGCGTAGCCCTATTGGTCATCACCTGTGTGGTCGTTAAAAGCCAAAACAGAAACGGCCCGCAGGCCGCTCCAAAATTTGTCAGTAGTAATACCCCAAATCAAGGGAAAAGTTCCACTGATTACTGTCAATTTTAACCTTAGGCCAAGGTGCCAGCCCCGCAACAGCGTGGCGAGGCTGGCACCTTAGCCTGTTGCCTTTCCCACTCTTTCAGGGTAAAGGTGTGCAAGGCCAGTGCATGCACACCTTCTGCCAGTTCTTCCAATAGCACGCCGTAGATCGAACGGTGGCGCGTTAACAAACGCTCGCCAATAAAGCGATTACTGACCAATACTACCTTGAAATGGCTTTCTGAACTGACCGGAACGTTGTGACGATAGCTTTCATCAACGACATCCAGATGCATAGGCTCAAACGCCGCTTTTAACTTTGCTTCTATCTGCTCGCGAACCATAGGATTTCCTTACACCACTGGCATGAAGATCATACTCATCCAGTTCAATATTAGGCTGTGTCCAACTATTTCCAGGTGAGCGCCACCACAACTAATTACTAGACACAGCCTAGCATAAGCAACCCCATTTTAACGCATAGCCCAGATAAATTTCTATTTCTTCCAGGACAAATGGTGGTTAACGCGTCATGCCTATTGGGATTAATCTGATTGAATCTGTTAAAAAGTCTGTTTTCATCAATAACAAATAAAAATTTGTCACTCATGCGCATTATGCGCTGTCACCAAGCAACGACAATGCTATGGTATCAGCACTATGTTGCTCTGATTATGGCTAAATCCGTTGAAAATGAGACAACAATCATGTTAAAAAAACTTTGTCTTCCCTTGCTGGGCGCACTGCTACTGTTAGGTTGTGCGGCCAGCAGCAACACGCTAAACGTGACGCCGAAGATCGTGTTGCCGCAGCAAGTTCCCACCATGCAAGGCGTCACCGTCAGCATTAATGGCGCGGATCAGCGCCAGGATCAAGCGCTAGCAACAGTGAACTGCAATAGCTAATTGGTGACCTTGAGGCCAACGCGCGATCTGCGCTTTCTGTTACAGGAAGTGCTGGAAAAATAGATGAATGCCAGTGGCTACATGATCGGAAATACTGGCGCAGTTGATCTGCAAATCGTGGTCAATAATCTGTATGCCGATGTATCCGAAGGCAACCTGTGCTACAACATCACCACCAAAGCTGATATTTTGGTCATCGCCCAGGCGAAAAACGGCAACAAACAGGTGAAAAACTACCGCTCCATCTATAACGTGCAAGGCGCTTTCACCGCCACTAATTAAAAAATCACCAGTGCAGTCAATATAGCATACTCGGCCTTATCATCGCCAATATGGCGCAGGGCACCATCATCAACAACTTTATCCAGAAAAATGCGCGCTAATGTGACAATACCCTATACCGCGCGGATAATAACCCAAGGATACAGACCAGGAACTCATGTTCAAATAGTATTTGAACATCTTCACCCAGCGTAATTATGCCATTCTGCTATTGCTGGGCTTTGCATCGGGTTTGCCGTTGGCATTATTCTCCGGCACACTACAGGCTTAGAGGACTGTCGAAAATATAGATTTGAAAACCATCGGCATCTTCTCTCTAATCGGTCAAGCCTACGTGTTTAAATTCCTCTGGGCACCCTTTATGGATCGCTACACCCCGCACTTTTTGGAGCAGCGGCGAGGTTGGCTACTGATTAGCTAAATCCTGCTGGTTACGGCAATAGCGGCGATGGGCTTCATGCAGCCAGCACAGCATTTAAGGTGGCTGGCGGCACTGGCAGTGATGATGGCGTTCTGTTCCGCATCGCAAGATATAGTTTTTGACGCCTATAAAACTGACCTGCTAAGTGCAAAGGAACGTGGTGCCGGCACCGCAATATCGGTGCTTAGCTACCGGCTAGTAATGCTGGTTTCAGGCGGGCTAGCATTGTGGCTGGCGGATCTCTATTTCAGTTGGCAGGTGACCTATTGGCTGATGGCCGGGCTGATGCTGATTGGCATCGCCGCTACCATGATAGCTCCAGAGCCGGACAATAGTATCCCGATACCGCGCACTATTGAGCAGTCGTTGGCCGCACCGCTACGCTATTTCTTTGCACGTAACAATGCCTGGCTGATCCTGCTGCTGATCGTGATGTACAAAATGGGCGATGCCTTTGCCGGTAGTCTGAGCACCACTTTCCTGATTTGTGGCGTGGGTTTCAATACGAGTTAAGTGGGTCTGGTGAACAAGACCTTTGGCCTGCTCGCCACCGTCGGCTGTGCGTTATTTGGTGGCGTGCTAATGCAACAGATAAGCCTGTTCCGCGCTCTGATACTGTTTGGTATCCTACAGGCGGTCTCCAACCTCGGCTTACTGGGTTCTGGCAGTGACCGACAAAAACATCTTCTCCATGGGCAGCGTCATCTTCCTGGAACACCTGTGCGGGGGTATGGGTACTGCGGCGTTCATCACGCTGCTGATGACTCTATGCAATCGATCATTTTCCGCCACTCAATTTGCGTTGCTTTCCGCGTTCTCCGCCGTTGGCCATATCTATGTCGGCCCAATCGCTGGCTGGTTCGTCGAGACCAATGGCTGGCCGCTGTTCTATTTATTCTCGATCGCCGCCGCCTTACCTAGCCTACTGTTGCTGGGCATCTGCCGCAAGACGCTTAAATATACTCAAAATACCGGTAATTTTATACCGCGTGAGGCGTTCCCCAGGGCTTATAGCTGGACGCTGCAGTTATTGACGCTAGGTTGTACACTGCTAGGCTTGTGGCTATTGTTGCTGATAGCGGATAATATGGACTGGTTACAGGTGCCTGGTCTGGCAGAGAGGATGTTACAGATCGGTGCCGCGTCCAGTCTAATGGGCATCCTGATGGGTAGCCTGTTTGGATTATTTAGCATTACGCCGTATGCGGGTATGATGTCGCGGGTCGACGTTCATGCTGGGCCAGCAAAAAACCTCCGCGCGAGAATCTATTAGTTAAAAAAGATCTCTGGTGGCAAAATTATTTTTTGTCCGCCCAATACGTATTCGGAATCAAATTAAATTCACCATTAACTCACAATTAATTTACATCAAGCCAACTATTTCTTCTGCTTTTAAAAATATGCTTCACCTGTCTGATTCCGCATACCTTTATTTTTCCTTAACATACGCCCAACATGTTGCAACACGACAACGTGTCATTGCCGTTGGGTAAATACGCAGCAGGGCAACATTTGTGACCTAGTTAACAGAAAGTGCCAACTCAGGCGCTGACATACCCTTAAGCATGTTTACAGTACTGCACCCTTCACGTAAAATGTCCATACACATGAAACGACAATAGGGCTTTAGCAATTGGGGTCGTTAGATGAGACTTAAGAAATACAATAAAAGTATTGGGGTAATGTCATTAATTGCAGCAACGGTAATGCTCATTGGCTGCCATAGTATGGTATTGATGAACCCCAAAGGAGCAATTGGTGTTGAGCAACGAACACTGATTATCACTGCAATCATGTTAATGCTGATCGTGGTAATACCGGTTATTTTTATGGCATTCACTTTTGCCTGGAAGTACCGAGCCTCCAACAAAGACGCCAAATACCGTCCTAACTGGGCACACTCCAATAAGATTGAAGTAGTCGTCTGGACTATTCCTATCATTATTATTGCCATCCTCGGCACTATTACCTGGAAGACCACACATGAGCTTGATCCGTTCAAGCCGATTATCACTGATAAGAAGCCGATGACTATCGAAGTGGTGTCGCTTGACTGGAAATGGCTATTTATCTACCCAGAGCAAGGCATTGCGACTGTTAATGAGCTGGCTTTCCCAAAAAACGTTCCTATCGAATTTAAGGTCACTTCTGACTCAGTAATGAACTCGTTCTTTATTCCTCAGTTAGGTGGGCAGATTTATGCGATGGCCGGAATGCAAACCAAACTGCACCTAATCGGTAACGAAGCCGGGGAATACGCCGGTATTTCCAGCAGCTACAGTGGCCGTGGGTTCTCCGGCATGAAGTTCACCGCAATTGTTACTACAACCGAAGGCGACTTTGATCGGTGGGTTGCCAAGGTGAAAGCATCGCCTAATAACCTTAATGCTACCAGCGACTTTAACACACTGGCAGCACCGAGTGAAAACAACCCGGTCGCGTACTTCTCCAGTATTAAACCGAATTTGTTCAAAGAGACTATTGCCAAATTCATGGGCGATATGGACATGCACACCGGCGCTACTGCTCATCTAGGTATGGACATGGGTGAACATGCTCACGCTGGAGCTGAGGAATAAACTGATGTTGGGAAAATTAACACTTGATGCAGTTCCATACCACGAAACGATCATCATGGTCACCATTGCTGCGATTGTTATTGGGGGTCTGGCTCTGCTGGCACTGATAACATATTTAGGTAAATGGGAATGGCTGTGGAAAGATTGGCTGACTTCGGTCGACCACAAGAAAATTGGTATCATGTACATCATTGTAGCCATGGTTATGCTGCTACGAGGTTTTGCCGATGCCATCATGATGCGAAGCCAGCAGGCGATTGCGTCCGCCGGTGAGGCTGGGTTCCTGCTGCCTCACCACTACGATCAAATCTTCACCGCCCACGGCGTAATCATGATCTTCTTCATGGCGATGCCGCTTGTAGTCGGTCTGATGAATATCGTGGTACCGTTGCAAATCGGTGCGCGTGACGTAGCGTTCCCGTTCCTGAACTCTCTAAGTTTCTGGCTGTTTGTGGTAGGCGTAGTGTTGATCAACCTCTCGCTGGGCGTTGGTGAGTTCGCACAAACCGGTTGGCTGGCATATCCGCCACTGTCGGGCAAAGAGTACAGCCCTGGTGTCGGGGTTGATTACTGGATCTGGAGCCTGCAAATTTCTGGGCTGGGTACCCTGCTAACTGGCGTGAACTTCTTCGCTACCATCATGAAGATGCGTGCTCCTGGCATGCCGCTGATGAAGATGCCGGTATTCACTTGGGCGGTACTCTGTACTAACGTCCTGATCATCGTTGCTTTCCCTATTCTGACTGTAACTATCGCATTGCTGACCCTGGATCGCTATCTGGGTACCCATTTCTTCACCAATGATATGGGTGGCAATATGATGATGTACATCAACCTGATCTGGGCTTGGGGTCACCCAGAAGTGTACATTCTGGTACTACCGGTGTTCGGTGTGTTCTCCGAAGTTACCGCCACCTTCTCCAGAAAACGCCAGTTCGGTTATACCTCGCTGGTATGGGCAACTATCGCGATTACCCTTCTGTCATTCATCGTATGGTTGCACCACTTCTTCACCATGGGGTCCGGCGCGAACGTTAACGCCTTCTTCGGTATCGCCACTATGATCATTTCCATCCCAACCGGGGTGAAGATCTTTAACTGGCTGTTTACCATGTATAAGGGCCGTATACAATTCAAGTCTATCATGCTGTGGACTGTTGGCTTCATCATCACCTTTTCTATAGGTGGCATGACTGGCGTTCTGCTAGCAGTGCCAGGCGCGAACTTCGTGTTGCACAACAGCTTGTTCCTGATTGCCCACTTCCATAACGTAATCATCGGCGGTGTGGTGTTCGGTTGCTTTGCTGGCCTGACCTACTGGTTCCCTAAATCTTTCGGCTTCCGGCTTAACGAGAAATGGGGCATCCGTGCGTTTTGGTGCTGGATCATCGGCTTCTTCATTGCCTTTATGCCGCTGTACGCTCTGGGTTTTATGGGTATGACTCGTCGTATCAGCCAGAATATCAACCCTGAGTTCCACCCTCTGCTGCTAGTAGCGGCTTGTGGTGCAGCGCTGATTGCCTGTGGTGTCATGTGCCAGTTGATTCAGATCTTCGTTAGCGTGCGTGACCGCGAGCAGAACCGCGATCTGACTGGTGACCCATGGGACGCTCGCACACTGGAGTGGTCAACTTCTTCTCCACCGCCGTTCTATAACTTTGCCGTAGTGCCACAAATTCATGATCGCGATGAATTCTGGGACATGAAAAAAAAAGGTGAAGCCTATAAAAAACCTGCGAGATACGAACCGATTTATATGCCGAAAAATACCGGTGCCGGTGTGATTATTGCTGGCTTTAGCCTGGTATTCGGTTTCGCGATGATCTGGAATATCTGGTGGATGGCGATCGCTGGCGTCGTGGGCATGATCGTGACTTGGATAGCCAAGAGCTTCGATGAAGATGTTTATTACTATGTGCAAGTTGATGAAATCGAGCGTATTGAAAACCAACACTATGAACAAATCAGCAAAGCAGGCGTGAAACATGTCAACTGATACTCTGATTAAACCTAACGCAGCCCATGCAGATCATGGGCACCACGACGCGGGAGAGACCAAAGTCTTTGGATTTTGGATCTACCTAATGAGCGATTGTATTTTGTTTGCATGCTTGTTCGCTATTTATGCTGTACTGGCGAACGGAACTGCAGGTGGGCCTGTGGGCAAAGACATCTTCGAGCTGAAGTTTGTCTTGGTTGAAACTTTCCTGCTGTTATTCAGCTCCATCACCTACTGCATGGCAATGATAGCCATGAAAAAAGGCAAAGTAGGTGGCGTAAATACCTGGCTATTCCTAACCTTCCTGTTTAGCCTGGGATTCGTCACGATGGAAATCTATGAGTTCCATCACTTGATCGTCGAAGGCTTCGGTCCAGATCGCAGCGCATTCCTGTCCAGCTTCTTCGCGCTGGTTGCGACTCACGGTCTGCATGTGTCTATCGGTTTGATTTGGATCACCATCATGATGATTCAAGTGAGTCAACGCGGTCTGACCTCAATCAATAAAACCCGTTTGATGTGTCTAAGCCTATTCTGGCATTTCTTAGATGTGATTTGGATTTGCGTATTTACTGTTGTCTACCTGCTGGGGGTTATGTCATGAGTCATTCATTCCATGAAACTTCTCACGGCGGCGCAAGCCACGGCAGCGTTAAGTCATATCTGATCGGCTTTATCCTGTCGATCATCCTGACAGTAATCCCATTTACGATGGTGATGAACGACTCCGCTTCTCATGCCACCATCCTAGCGGTTGTTATTGGCACGGCGGTGATTCAGGTGCTAGTTCACCTGATTTACTTCCTGCACATGAACACCTCATCGGAAAAGCGCTGGAACCTGGTGGCATTACTGTTTACAGCCATAGTCATCGGTATCGTTGTTGTAGGTTCACTCTGGATTATGTATAATCTCAACATCAATATGATGGTCAGTTGACAATCGAGCTGCACGTGATGATTAAGAAATACCTGCAAGTCACTAAACCAGGAATTATTTTCGGCAATTTAATTTCTGTCGTTGGGGGATTCCTGCTTGCCTCCAAAGGCAGCATCGATTATCTCTTGTTCCTCGCTACCCTGCTGGGTGTCTCGTTGGTGGTCGCCTCAGGCTGTGTATTTAACAACTACATTGATCGCGACATCGATAAGAAAATGGAGAGAACGAAGAACCGGGTATTGGTCAGAGGTCTGATCTCGCCGAGTATCACCCTGGTTTATGCTACCGTTATAGGTATTACGGGTCTTGCGTTGCTGTATATCGGTGCTAATCCGTTGGCCATGTGGCTGGCAGTGATGGGCTTCGTAGTTTATGTTGTCGTTTACAGCCTGTACATGAAACGTCATTCGGTATATGGTACGCTGATAGGTAGCTTATCGGGTGCCGTACCACCGGTTATCGGCTACTGTGCGGTGACCAACGAGCTTGACACTGGTGCATTGATCCTGCTGGCCATCTTTAGCTTGTGGCAGATGCCGCATTCATATACGATCTCGATTTTCCGCTTTAAAGATTACCAAGCTGCTAACATCCCAGTACTGCCTGTAGTGAGGGGTATCTCCGTAGCCAAAAATCATATCACTGTTTATATCCTAGCGTTTATGATCGCTACGCTGATGTTGGCCCTGAGCGGCTACGCTGGCTATAAGTACCTGCTCGTAGCTGCAGCGGTGAGCGTATGGTGGCTGGGCATGGCACTACGCGGTTACAAAACCGAAAATGACAGCATCTGGGCGCGCAAATTGTTTGTGTTCTCTATCGTTGCCATCATTTCTTTGAGCGTGATGATGTCGATCGACTTCAGTGTCATATCTGTGCCAGGAGCGCTGTTAACCTACGTCCGGTAAGCCAAATTAGCTTTAGATGAGCCGCTTCTGCGGCTCATTTTATTTCTCTCTGCGAAAAGTGGACAAACGGGAAATATCTGTTAAACAACATTAGGTTTACCCTCCCCGTACTTCTCACTAAAATGACGCAGGCATAGAGTCCCTTCTCTTAGGCACTATCTTCAAATGCCTGATAGAATATTTTTTACCGAGGTTTGATGTGAACGATAATACAATGACCCCACTGGAGCTGCGCGCTACCTGGGGGCTGGGTACCGTGTTCTCATTGCGCATGCTCGGCATGTTTATGGTGCTGCCGGTGTTAACTACCTACGGCATGGTGCTCGACGGTGCCAGCGAGGCGCTGATCGGCATTGCCATCGGTATCTATGGCTTGGCACAAGCAGTATTTCAAATTCCGTTCGGCCTGATTTCCGATCGTGTTGGCCGCAAACCGCTGATTGTCTGTGGGTTGTTTATCTTTGCAACTGGCAGCATGATTGCCGCAACCACTGACTCTATTTGGGGTGTGATCCTCGGCCGGGCACTTCAAGGTTCCGGTGCCATTGCGGCGGCGGTAATGGCACTGTTATCCGATCTGACTCGTGAACAAAACCGCACTAAAGCCATGGCGTTTATTGGCGTAAGCTTCGGCATTACCTTTGCCATCGCGATGGTACTGGGGCCAATCGTTACCCATGCATTTGGCCTGCATGCGCTGTTCTGGATAATCGCCATGCTGGCACTTGCTAGCATCGTGATAACCCTCGCTATCGTACCTTCTGCTGATCACCACGTGCTGAACCGTGAGTCAAGCATGGTGAGTGGCAGCTTCAGCAAGGTGCTAAGCAATTCGCGACTACTGAAACTCAACGTCGGTATCATGTGCCTGCATATTCTGCTGATGTCGAACTTCGTGGCGCTACCATTGGCGATGGAAAAAGCCGGGTTGGCAGCCTGCGAACATTGGAAAGTATATCTGGTCACTATGCTGGTGTCGTTCGCCGCTGTGCTGCCTTTCATTATTTATGCCGAGAAATATCGCCGCATGAAGCAGGTGTTCATAGGCTGCGTGGCGATGCTGTTCTGCACTGAAGTAATGCTATGGTTGTCCAACGCTCATCTGTGGGGCATCATTACTGGCGTGCAGTTGTTCTTTATGGCATTTAACGTGATGGAGGCGATTCTGCCTTCATTGATCAGTAAAGAATCGCCAGCTGGCTATAAGGGTACCGCAATGGGGGCTTACTCTACCAGCCAATTTATCGGTGTAGCTATCGGTGGAATCCTGGGTGGTTGGTTATATAGCCTGCAAGGCGCAGTGCTAGTGTTTATCGCCGGCGCGGTGCTTGCTGCTCTCTGGTTCCTGATCAGTAGCACCATGAAAGAACCCCCTTACGTTAGTAGCCTACGCATCACACTATCAGCACTGGAGGTGAAAGATTCAGCCATGGAAAACCGCCTGAAAGCCCAGCCCGGCGTGGCGGAAGCGATTGTACTACCGGAAGAGCACAGCGCCTACATCAAGGTCGATATCAAACAGACCAGCCGAAGCCAACTTGAAGCGCTAATGAATTCACGATAAAAACCAGAGCCAATATACTGGCTCTGTCTGGTTAATCGCGGAAGTTCTTAAACTGGAATGGTTGCTCCAGATCCGCGCCACGCACCAGCGCCATCACGCTTTGCAGGTCGTCACGCGATTTACCGGTCACGCGCACTTCATCGCCCAGGATCTGCACCTGGACCTTCAGCTTGCTGTCTTTAATCAGCTTGACGATTTTCTTCGCTTGGATAGTGTCGATACCCTGCTTCAGCTTGACATCCACGCTGAAGTTTTTTCCGCTGTGAGTCAGTTCGTCCGGGATCTCCAACGCGCCGCCTTCGATGCTGCGCTTACTTAACTTTTCGCGCAAAATATCGAGCAACTGCCGCACCTGGAAATCGGATCCACTGGCAACCTTGATGCTTTCGTTTTTCTCGTTTAATTCAAAACTGGCTGGCATATTACGAAAATCCCAGCGGGTACTAAGATCGCGCGAGGCGTTTTCAACGGCGTTACGCACTTCCTGCATATCAATTTCAGAAACAATGTCGAAAGATGGCATACTTCTTCCTCCTGAATGAATGCCTTAGGCAATTTTAATGCCGTAGATGATAACCGCTTTACCCTATCAGGCAAAATCTGCAGAATGCCCTATGGATAATGCTTAGGGTAGCAACAAAGTCTAAATTTAACTGCCAGTCATTGAGTAGTATTGCCAAGGAGTTTAGATGAAAATAACTATTCTTGGTTGCGGTGCTCTCGGATAACTGTGGTTTTCGCTGCTGTATCGGCAGGGTCACGATGTACACAGGGATGGTTAAGGGTGCTACAGCCATTCTGCCCAGTGAAGGTGATCGAACCCGATGGGACCTGGTACAACCACACTTTGCCAGCCAATAATTTTGACCATTTGGCGCACAGTGAGCTACTGCTAGTTACGTTGAAAGCCTGGCAGGTTTCCGCCACCGTCAGTCCAACTTGCTGCCAAAACTTAACGCCAACTGCGCCATTCTACTGTTACATAACGTCATGGGCATCCAGGATAAGCTGCCGCCAAGCACTCAGCTAATGGCTTGCCTTGCAGGCACTATACTCTACCCCACGCAGCGCGCCATGACGGCAACAGTATTGGTTCATGTTGCCAGTGGCACCACCCGGCCCGACATCGCCAGCGGCGCAATACCTCAACCATGTAGCGGAGGTGTTGTATCAGGCTTTGCCCAACGTCGTTTAGCATAACAACATCAGCTCGGCAAACCTGGTAGTCAACTACGTGATCAATCCGTTGACAGCGCTATACGATTGCCGCAACGGCGAGCTATAGCGCTATCCGCATCTGTCACGAAGTCGCCAGCGTGATGGAGCAAGAAGGCTATCACACTGCTGATGACACGCTGAGGCAGTATGTCATGGCAGTGATTCACATAGCTCGGCGGATAACATCTCCTCAATACTGTAAGACATTCGTACCCAGCGACCTACCGAGATTGACTATATTACCGGCCACCTGCTACGACGCGCGCACCACCACGGCATTACCTTACCGGAAAACACGCGGCTATTTGAATTTGTTAAGCGAAAGGAAAATAAATATGAGCGTATCAGCACTGGTATGCCTGGCGCTTGGTAGTGAAGAAACCGAAGCCGTCACCACTATCGATTTGTTGGTACGGGCCGGCGTTAAAGTCACTAGCGCCAGCGTAGCTGCCGATGGCGACCACCTAACCATTATCTGCTAGCGCGGCGTGAAAACGCTGGCCGACGCTCTGCTGGTATCGATCGCCGATCAGCCCTTTAACACTATCGCACTACCTGGCGGGACACAACAAGGTGCCGAATGCTTCTGCGACATCCCGCTGCTGGTAGAAAAGGTGCATCAGACACACTTGCAGGGCAACATTGTGGCGGCCATTTGTGCCGTGCCTGCGCTGGTATTGCAGCACCATGATTTGTTCCCGGTCGTCAATATGACCGGCTTTCCTGGCATAAAAGAGCAAATCCCGGCGAACAAATTGCTAGAGCGGCGGGTAGTGTATGACACGCGCGTTAATTTACTCACCAGCCAGGGGACGGGAACTGCGATAGAATTTGCGCTAAAGCTGATCGATTTGCTGCTCGGCAAAGCCAAAGCAGCAGAGATTGCCGCGCAACTGGTGCTGATCCCGGGAATGTACGATTTACGCGATTAACCATTCTCTGTTCTGCGAGTAAAATATAAAACCACCCAAATAATTGAGGTAGATTAGGGGCGATAAACTTTTACATTACTATAGCCCTGCTCAAGCAGGTATAGCGCTTGTAGGCGGCTCATCACACCGCGCTCGCAATACAGCAGGTAAGTCTTGCTCTGATCCAGGGTGCCGAATTGGCTGCCGAGCTTATAGAACGGTAAGGGTTTCACTTCAACTTGTGCCAATTGTAGCGGTTTGTCTTCCTGCTCATCGTTTGAACGGATATCGAGGATTACATCATCCGCGCCAAAGTTCACGACGGTTTCTACTTCGGCAACCTGCTCCTGCGCTTGCTCGGCGATGATGCGGATATCGACGTTTTTCGCTTCGCTCACCACCCGATCGAGAATAGAAAAGTCGAAGTGGCTTTCCTCTTCCTCGATTTTGACATTGATGGCCTTTACCGTAGGGCTTTTCGAAATCACGCCGCAATATTCAGGCATGGTTTTGGCGAAATCTTCGGTGCCTATCTCACGCGCTACTTTAATGATGTTCTCTTTGTCATGGGAAATCAGCGGACGCAAAATCAGCGTATCCGAGGCATTATCGATCAGACGCAGGTTGGTCAGTGTCTGGCTTGATACCTGACCCAGCACCTCACCGGTCACCAGCGCCTGCACTCCGTAACGTTCGGCAATATGTGAAGCAGCGCGCACCATCATGCGCTTCAACACCACACCCATCTGACCGTCGTTGACCTTCTCCAGTATTTCGCCCACCACTGGCTCAAAGTCGATGGCAACGAAACGCACCTTGTGCGAGCTGGCGAAGCGGTTCCACAGGTAGTGAGCTACCTGCTTGACGCCGATCTCATGCGCCATGCCGCCTAGGTTGAAGAAACAGAAATGCACGCGGCAGCCACGACGCATCAACATATAGCTGGACACACCCGAATCAAAGCCGCCGGAGATCAGCGACAGCACATCATCCTGAGTGCCAACGGGATAACCACCGATGCCCTCACTGCGCCCCTTGACCAACATCAGCTTGTTGTCTTCAATTTTCAGATTCACCGTCACCTGTGGGCAGGAGAGATTCACGCATGCACTTTCAATATGCTGGTTTAACCCACCGCCAACGTAGCGCTCTAGATCATGCGAGTTAAAATCCTGCTTACCTCGGCGTTTAACCCGCACACAGAAGGTTTTCCCTACCAACTGCTCACGGTAAGCGGCCAGCGTCTGTTCAAAAATGTGGTGAACATCAGTATAAGTGCGATCTTCCACTGCTAGAATATGATGGATACCTGGAATGCGTGTTAGTGCGTCGGCAATCAATGGCTGCTGTTTTTTATCTTTGGCACGAACTTCAATATGATCCCAGCGACGGACTACCGCCAGCGTTTCATCATACTGCTTTAGGACATTGCGAATATTGGTCGAGAGGATCTTGATAAAGCGCAAACGCACGGATTGGCTCTTGATGGTAATTTCCGGAAATAATTTAATGATAAACTTCATGGCGATCTTTGTTGTCAGATAAGAATTCCGGCACGGAGTATATCACCCCATCACCAGACTCAGCGCAGAATTCTATACATATGCACCGTGATTTGCTAATCAAGATCCGCTAGGATAGTATCTGAGACCTTAGTTCACATGATGATGTAAAAAGAAGATTATGCAAAAAAATAATTCAAAATCAAGCTATAAAAATAAAAGCACCCATTTTGAAAGCTCCCTTAACGAGTTGAAAACATCGTGACACGTCTGGAATCCGGTGAATTGCCGCTGGAAGACGCACTAATTGAATTTGAACGTGGCGTACAGTTAGCACGTCAGGGCCAGCAAAAGCTGCAACAGGCAGAACAACGTGTACAAATGCTACTTAACGAAAGCGCCGAAGATGCACCGCTAGTACCTTTCACCCCGGATACCGAGTAACACCTATGCCTGAGATCGGCAAATCCGCTGCCTTTGCCGATCAGTTGCTGGCTTTCCGCCAGCGCGCTGATCGCATGCTGCTGGATTTCATCGCACTTTTACCATTCAACGATGGCGATTTAGTAGCGTCAATGCGTCACGGCGCTCTGCTGGGTGGCAAACGCCTGCGTCCATTCTTGGTTTACACCACCGGGCAAATGTTTGGCATTGCACAGAATAACCTGGATGCACCAGCCGCCGCAGTCGAGTGCATTCATGCCTATTCGCTGATCCATGACGATCTGCCAGCGATGGACAACGACGATCTACGCCGTGGTCAGCCGACCTGCCATATCAAATTTGGCGAAGCTAACGCTATTCTGGCTGGGGATGCACTGCAAAGTCTGGCATTTTCCATTTTGGCCGACGCCGAGATGCCCGACGTAGCGTTGCGTGATCGATTAGCGATGGTCTCTGAGCTGGCGGCTGCCAGCGGCGTAGCCGGCATGTGCGGTGGCCAGTCGATGGATCTAGACGCCGATGGCAAGCAAATCGGCTTGGCAGCGCTGGAGCAGATCCACCGTCACAAAACCGGTGCCCTGATCCGTGCAGCAATTCGTCTTGGCACTCTGGCCGCCGGTAATTCTGGTCGGGCGGCCCTGCCACTGCTTGACCGTTACGCCGCTGCCATCGGCCTGGCATTTCAAGTGCAAGACGACATTTTAGATGTTATCGGTGAAACCGAAAAAATCGGCAAACGTCAAGGAGCGGATCAGCAACACCGCAAAAGTACCTATCCCGCCTTGTTGGGGCTTGACTACGCAAAGGTTAAGGCGCGGGAACTCTATCAGGAAGCATTAGCTGCATTAAATGCTTTGGCAGCGCAATCTTATGACATAGCGCCATTGCGAGCACTAGCTAGTTTTATTATTAAACGCGACAATTAACCTGTGACATTATACCCAATAGATTTCAATCTGCGGCTAGGTGGTGACTAAACGATAACCTAGTTACTGAGGTGACAAATCTACCGCGAACAGATTTGAGTACTGCTAGCAGCGCCCCCGTAAGAGGCATGGCCCATAGATAGGCCAGGTAATCGAAGGTGGCCAACGCCGCTACAACTTGAAAGATGAAGGGTAAACTCCTCTGATATGAGTATCGAATGAGTATTGATATAGCCAAATACCCAACCTTAGCACTAGCGGAGAATCCCCATAAACTCCGTTTGCTACCCAAAGAGAGCTTGCCGAAGCTGTGTGATGAACTGCGGCAATACTTGCTAGACAGCGTCAGCCGCTCCAGCGGCCACTTCGCCTCCGGGCTAGGTACCGTCGAACTGACGGTGGCGTTACACTATGTCTACCATACGCCGTTCGATCGCCTGGTGTGGGATGTTGGCCACCAAGCCTACCCACACAAAATTTTAACTGGTCGCCGTGACCGCATCGCCACTATCCGTCAAAAAGGCGGCCTGCATCCCTTCCCTTGGCGTGCCGAAAGCGAATACGATGTGTTGTCGGTCGGCCATTCGTCAACCTCGATCAGCGCTGGCCTCGGCATGGCGGTGGCAGCACAGCGTGAGGGGCTAGGCCGCCGCACCCTGTGCGTCATCGGTGATGGTGCTATTACCGCTGGCATGGCGTTTGAAGCGATGAACCACGCCGGAGACATCAACCCGGATATACTGGTAGTGTTAAATGATAACGAGATGTCGATCTCGGAAAATGTCGGAGCGATGAATAACTATCTGGCGCAGTTGCTCTCCGGCAAGCTATACACCACGTTACGCGAGGGGGGTAAAAAAGTGCTGTCCGGCCTACCGCCAATTAAAGAACTGATGAAACGCACCGAAGAACACCTGAAAGGTATGGTGGTTCCCGGTACATTGTTCGAAGAACTAGGCTTCAATTATATCGGCCCGGTTGACGGCCACAATGTCCATAACCTGGTCGCCACGTTGAAAAACATGCGTGACCTGAAAGGCCCGCAGCTACTGCACATCATGACGAAGAAAGGCCGGGGCTATGCACCAGCGGAAAGAGACCCGATCAGCTTCCACTCGGTGCCAAAGTTCGATCCAGCCAGTGGCAAGCTGCCAACGATCGTCGGCAGCTTGCCGAGCTATTCAAAAATTTTTGGTGACTGGTTGTGTGAAACAGCCGCCAAAGATAGCGCGCTGATGGCCATTACGCCAGCGATGCGTGAGGGTTCCGGCATGGTGCAATTCTCGCGTGACTACCCACAACAATATTTTGACGTAGCAATCGCCGAGCAGCACGCGGTAACCTTCGCCGCTGGGCTGGCGATCGGCGGCTACAAGCCAGTAGTGGCGATCTATTCCACCTTCTTACAACGCGCCTACGATCAACTGATCCACGATGTGGCAATCCAACAACTCCCGGTGATGTTCGCCATTGATCGCGGTGGTATCGTTGGCGCTGACGGCCAGACCCATCAGGGCGCTTTCGATTTGTCGTTCCTACGTTGTATCCCGACCATGGTAATCATGACGCCGAGTGATGAGAACGAGTGCCGCCAGATGTTATACACCGGCTATCACTACAACGATGGCCCAAGCGCAGTGCGCTACCCACGCGGCACCGGCACTGGCGCAATGCTGGAGCCACTCAACATGCTGCCGATCGGTAAAGGCAGAGTATGCCGCGCCGGTAAGAACATCGCTATCCTTAATTTCGGTACCTTGCTGCCGGAAGCCTCTCAGGCGGCAGAAGTGCTCGACACCACGCTGGTGGACATGCGCTTTGTCAAACCGCTGGACGAACAGTTAGTGCTAGAAATGGCCGCCAGCCACGAGGTGCTGGTGACGCTGGAAGAAAACGCCGTCATCGGTGGCGCTGGCAGCGGCATCAATGAGTTACTGATGGCCCGCTGCCTACCGGTTGCAGTGCTAAATATCGGTCTACCAGACATCTTCGTGCCACAAGGTAGCCAGGAAGAAGTGCGCGCCGACCTGGCGTTGGATGCCACTGGCATCCAACGCCAGGTAGAAAGCTGGTTGGCACAATAACGCTTTATTGCCCTTTTGCTGGGGCATATTTGTTTTTGGCGAAAATATGCCTATGAAAACGTCATTTGGAATATTTCCCGTGACGCCTAATGAAAACAGTTTGGAGGCCATTATCTACCATAAATCAACGTGATCATGACGTTCACATTGGCTAGTAGTGGCCTATCAGACAGATAATACCGGCTGATAACACCCCGGCTACGATGTCATCGATCATGATGCTCATTCCGCCCCGTAGATTACGATCAAACCAGCATATCGGCCAGGGTTTCCCTATATCTAGAATGCGGAAAATCACCAAACCGGCGATCACCCACTGCCAATTATTAACTGGCAGCGCCATCAGCGTGATCCACATACCGACAAACTCATCCCAAACAATGCTGCCATGATCGTGTGCCCGCATGTCTTTGGAGGTCTGATGACAGAGATAAACACCAATGCAGATGCTGAACATCAGCAGTATCAAATACAGTTGCCATGATAGCTGGATCAGCAGTAGCCAGAACAGGATAGCCGCTAGCGACCCTATGGTACCCGGCATCACCGATGACAAACCGCTGCCAAAGCCGGTAGCCAGCAGATGCCACGGATTACTCATCTGCAGGCGACGTTTGGCTTCATCCATAAATCCCACCCTGCCCAGGGCTGAAATGGTCATAACCTTTCCACGCCAGTTCCACCACCTGATCATGGCGATAGAATTTAATACCTTCTGACAGCGGGCAAATCTGACCAATGCAGGTCTGACCAATGCAGGTGTATTCCGCGCCGAGGTGGCTCAATGCCACTTCCAGAGCGCTACGGTTGATCTCCGGCACAGTGAAACACAGTTCGTAATCCTCGCCACCTGTCAGCCCCCAGTACAATGCCTGTTCGGCATCCGCATGACAACTAAGCATCTGAGACAGCGGTAATTCATCCAAATCGATACGCGCACCACATTGGCTAGCCTTCAGCACATGCCTCAGATCAGCGATCAAACCATCGGAGATGTCGATAGCCGAACTGGCCAGATCGCGTAGCACCTGGCCATGTAATACCCGAGGCTGCGGCCACAGGTGACGGCCAATCAAGTAATCACGGGCTTGTGCATCCGTAACTTGTAGGTGCCCCTGAATAATCGCTAAACCGGCGGCGCTATCGCCCAACGTGCCGGTAACGTAGATCCAGTCGCCAATACGCGCGCCGCTGCGGGTCAGCGCTCGCCCAGCCGGGATCAGCCCCTGGATAGTCAGCGTCATGCTCAGCGGGCCACGCGTGGTATCACCGCCAATCAACTGCATACCGTAGTAATCAAGCTGTTCGAATAGGCTGTCGCTAAATGCATTAAGCCACGCTTCATCCACTTTAGGTAGCGTGAGTGCCAGTGAAAGCCAGGCTGGATCGGCCCCCATCGCTGCTAGATCGCTTAGGTTAACCGCTAGCGCCTTGCGGCCGAGATCGGCCGGAGCGATATCCGGTAGAAAATGAATGCCAGCAACCAGAGTGTCAGTACTGACGGCCAAAAGCTGTTTTTCTGCCACTGTAAGAAGTGCGCAGTCATCTCCAATGCCCAACTGTACGTCCCAGCGTAAGTGTTCAATCCGGTTAAAATAGCGAGCAATAAGGTCAAATTCGCTGCATGCCATGGTCGATATTCCAGTAACAGCAGTTAAGGCCGGGAATGCCGCCCCTAACTTTTATTTTTTCTTGCGAATAATGGGTACCGCTTTATCCAGCACGCCATTCACAAACTTGTGGCTATCTTCAGCGCCGAAGGTTTTCGCCAATTCGATCGCTTCATTGATGGCCACTTTGTAAGGAACGTCCTCACGCATTTTCAGCTCAAATAACGCAATACGCAAAACTGCACGCTCCACCTGGCCTAGTTCGTCAAGCTGGCGCGATAAGTAGGGAACCATCAGTGTATCCAGCATACCTGCATTCACTGCTACGCCGGAAAACAACTCGCGAAAATAGGCGATGTCAACACCGTTGATATCCTGCTCCGTCAAGAACTCGTGTTCAACATCGGCGATGTCATTTTTAGACAACTGCCAAGAGTAAAGCGCTTGAACAGCGCACTCACGAGCACGACGACGAGTAGCAGGTTTCACGAAATTCCCCTTAATTAAATTCAGGCTTTAATAGCTTTGATAACATTAATCATTTCAAGTGCAGTCAGCGCAGCTTCAGCACCTTTGTTGCCTGCTTTGGTGCCAGCACGTTCGATAGCCTGTTCAATGCTTTCAGTGGTCAGCACGCCAAAGGCAACCGGGACTTCAGTGTTCAAAGCAACATTCCCGATGCCGGAGATAGCTTCACCAGCCACATATTCAAAGTGCGCAGTCCCCCCACGGATAATGGTACCCAATGCGATAACTGCGTCATATTTGCCCATGTTGGCTAGCACGCGCACAGCTAACGGCAACTCGTAAGCCCCTGGAACCCAGACCACGGTGATGTTGTCGTCAGCAACCTGACCGATGCGCTTTAGTGCGTCGCTGGCACCTTGCAGCAGGCTGCCGTTGATGAAATTGTTAAAACGTGCAATTGCGATCGCTACACGGGCATCTGGAGTCGTAATAACACCTTCGATAATTTTCATAGGCTTTCCTTAAAAAAGGGTTTAGTACCCCATAAGGGGGGACGGATTCTATCATATCCTTTATACCCGTCATACTTGAAGCTGCATCTATACCCGTAATACTTCAAGTTGCATCGGCTCTTGTGCGCTGTCCTGGTCTAGATTGGCTGTAATAATGTATGCCTACAGGGATAGGCACTAACTCATTGGATAAACGCCCTTGCCACATTGATGCCACGCCAATGATTTGGGATATATCTTGCCTGCACAGGCAGTTTCGCCCCCCACCGCACATTATATTCCGTACTTAGCCCTGAGGCGCAGACGTAGATCAGGCCCGACTTGCCGTACCTCGCTGAAAACAAACTCAGGCGCATCAGCCAGTTGCTCAAGCCCCGGCAGATGACACAGACCCCGGCCATCATCACCCAATAGTTTTGGGGCGAGGTACAGAAATAGCTCATCTACTAGCCTGGCCTGTAGCAGCCCACCGGACAATTGAGCGCCTGCTTCGACCCAGATTGAGTTCACTTGGCGCTTCGCCAGATGCATCATCATCACCACCAGATCGACGCCGCCACCGTGCGCTGGAAAGATTAACTGTTCAACGTCCTGTGGCCAAGCCTGTTTATCTGGCTGTAGGCGTGCCAGCCAGGTAGCGCCCGGCTGTTGCACTACCCGATGCTGCGGCGTCACGCGGTTCTTGCTGTCAAGGATAATACGCCATGGCTGGCGCAGGTTTTCCCGCGGATATAGGCTTTGTGTTTCGGCATCCAGCTCATCCCAACGCACCGTCAGTGCAGGATCGTCTGCCAATACGGTGGCGCTGGTACTGAGGATCGCCGCGCTTTGCGCACGTAGACGCTGTACGTCTTGGCGAGCCTGGGAGGAGGTGATCCATTGGCTTTCACCGGAGGCCATCGCCGTGCGGCCATCCAGCGATACCGCAAGCTTAAGTTGCACATAAGGGAATCCGGTGCGCATACGTTTCAGGAATCCCGGATTCACTGCTTCGGCTTCCGCTAGCATCAATCCGTGACACACCTCGATGCCAGCCTGCTGCAATTGGTACAACCCACGCCCTGCCACTTGTGGATTGGGATCCTGCATCGCGGTGACCACCCGGCTGACGCCAGATGCAACTAACGCATCGGCGCACGGCGGCGTGCGGCCATGATGGCTGCACGGTTCAAGCGTGACATAGGCGGTGGCACCACGCGCCTTTTCTCCCGCCATGCACAGTGCATGCACTTCTGCGTGGGGTTCACCAGCGCGTAGATGATACCCTTCACCCACGATTTCGTCATCGCGCACAATAACACAGCCAACATTGGGATTAGGGGCAGTGGTAAAACGCCCCAGCCGCGCCAGTTTAAAAGCACGCGCCATGTAAAATACATCACTTTGCATCCCCCTGCTCCTTCAATCCTGTAGGCGGGCGATCTCTTCGCCGAATTCGCGGATATCTTCAAAACTGTGGTATACCGATGCAAAGCGGATATAAGCTACCTTATCCAATTTTTTCAGCGCCTCCATCACCAGATTACCGACCAGTTTGGTCGGCACTTCTCGTTCCCCCATAGCGCGTAGCTGTGATTTGATACGATTGATGGCATTTTCCACATCATCCGCACTAACCGGGCGTTTTTCCAGCGCCTTCAGCATGCCGAGACGCAGTTTGTTTTCATCGAATGGCTCGCGCACCTCACTGCTTTTAATCACCCGTTGCATCACCAGCTCAGCCACCTCAAAGGTAGTAAAGCGTTCGCTACACATCAGACACTGACGGCGTCGGCGTACCTGCGAACCATCACCTACCAGGCGGGAATCAATGACTTTGGTATCAACGGCGGCACAGAAAGGGCAATGCATAACACGTCCTGATAAACGATTTTATAGTTAGGCAGTTTAACGCGATAGTGCGGCCACAACAAAGGTCATCGGACATTTGTTGTGATCGGCCGGGTTTCGCAATGTATCCTTCAGCAATATGCTTATTGTCACTACTGCTCACAAGCAGCCCGTCCGTTAGCCGGGCAAAAAAAGAGTGCCAATCGGTGCCCCTTAAATTATTTAGCTGAACACCACCTGGTTTACGGCAGGATCGCCGGCTGATCGATCCGCGCCCCCTTTTTCCACTTTTTATTGCAGCATGTGCTCGCGCTTCATACCCAGCTTTAATGCCAGCGCCGAGGCAACATAGATGGAAGAGAGGGTACCAATCGACACGCCGATCAGCATCGCCAGCGAGAAGCCATGCAGCATCGCACCACCGAAAATGTACAGCATCAGAACCACCAACAACGTAGTGCCAGAGGTCATCAGCGTGCGGCTCAACGTTTGAGTCAAGGATACATTCATGATCTCATAAGGCGTGCCACGGCGGATCTTACGGAAGTTCTCACGAATACGATCAGAAACCACAATGCTATCGTTCAACGAGTAACCAATAACTGACACCAGGGATGCGATGATAGTGAGGTCAATCTCGATGTGGAACAGCGATAGTATGCCCATGGTGATGACCACATCGTGCGCCAAGGCAATAACCGCCCCTAACGCCAGACGCCATTCAAAGCGGAAACTGACGTAGATCAGAATACAAATCAACGCCACTAGCAACGCCATACCACCGTTTTGCGCCAACTCGCTGCCCACGCTTGGTCCAACAAACTCGATACGCTTCGCGATGACGTGGTTATCCACCGAATCATTGATCACGTTGATCACCTTATTACCCGGTTCCTGGCTTGCAGTACCGGTCGTCGGGGGAATACGCACCATCACGTCGCGGCTGCTGCCAAAATTTTGGATAATCGGGTCTTGGAACCCAGATTTTTCCAGCCTATCGCGTATCAGGTCAAGGTTAGCCGGTTTTTCCAGGTTAATTTCAATTACCGTACCGCCAGTAAAATTTAACCCCCAGTTAAATCCACGCACCGACATGGTGGCAATTGATGCGACCAGCAGCAACAATGAGATGCCAAAGGCCACGTAATCCCAGCGCATAAAGTAGTAGACTTTACGGCCATAGTTGAGTTGCTCAACAGTATAATCCTGTGCCACAACGCACTCCTCAGATAGACAGCTTGTTAATGCGTTTGCCGCCGTAAAGCAGGTTGACGATAGCACGAGTACCGACAATCGCGGTGAACATGGAGGTTGCCACACCGATTGCGGTGGTAATTGCAAAGCCCTTGATCGAACCCGTTCCCACAGCGTATAAAATGACTGCGGTGATCAAGGTGGTGATGTTGGCATCAACGATACTGGAGAAGGCACCTTTATAGCCCTCATGGATCGCTTGTTGAACAGAACGCCCGTTCTTCAGCTCTTCCTTGATACGTTCGTTTATTAGTACATTGGCGTCTACTGCCACCGCCAACGTCAATACGATCCCGGCAATGCCCGGCATAGTCAGCGTCACCCCCGGTAGCAGGGACATCACGCCAACGATCAACACTAGGTTAGCGACCAGCGCAATGGTGGCGATCATGCCAAACTTGCGATACCAAGCCACCATGAAGATGATGGATGCCACCAGCCCCCATAAACAGGCTTCCAGACCTTGGGCAATGTTCTGCTGACCCAACGTTGGGCCGATGGTGCGTTCTTCAACAATCTGGATCGGCGCGATCAGTGCACCAGCACGTAGCAACAGCGCAAGCTGACGCGCTTCGTTCGCATTACCGATACCGGTAATGCGGAAGCTGTTGCCCAGACGCGACTGAATATTTGCCACGTTGATCACTTCTTCTTGCTTGACCAGCACTACACGACCATTGGCGTCTTTCTTGCCGCTATCTTTATACTCCACAAACAGGGTCGACATCGGCTTGCCGATGTTGTCCTTAGTAAAGTTAGACATTGAGGTACCGCCAGCGCTGTCCAGCGAGATATTAACCTGCGGCTGGTTGTATTCGTCGGTGCTTGAGGTGGAATCAGTAATGTGGTTACCAGTCAGGATAACGCGCTTGTACAGCACTATTGGATGACCATCACGGGTGTATTTCACTTCTGAATCGACCGGAATGAGGCCATTGGCCGCCGCAGTGGTGTTCACCAAACGGAACTCCAGCGTTGCAGTCGCACCCAGGATCTCTTTAGCCCGTGCGGTATCCTGAATACCCGGTAACTCGACCACAATACGATCATTCCCCTGGCGCTGCACCAGGGGTTCGGCAACACCGAGCTGGTTAACGCGGTTACGCAGAATAGTGATGTTTTGCTGCACTGCATATTCACGCGTTTCGCTCAGACGGGCATCAGACAGGTTGGCTTTCAGAGTATTGCTGCCATTGCTGGAAAGCACCAGTTCGCGTTGGCGCGGCCCTATGTAGCTGATGGCCTTATTACGGGTGGCATCGTCACGGAAGTGCACCTCCACGCCATTGTTGCTTAATTTACTGATAGACGCGTAAGGAATGCCCTTTTCGCGCAGCTCGCTACGCAAGATATCCATGGTCTGTTCCTGCAACTTGCTGAGCGCGGTGTTCATGTCAACTTCCATCAGAAAGTGCACACCGCCACGCAGATCCAGGCCTAGTTTCATCGGCTCAGCCCCCAGCATCACCAACCAGCTAGGCGTGGCTGGGGCTAGGTTCAGCGCGACGACAAATTTGTCATCTAGTTCCGCCATCAGCGCTTCACAGGCGCGTAGTTGAACGTCAGGATTATTAAAACGCGCCAAGATAGCACCATTTTCCAACGCTATTGACTTGCTCGCGATATGGTCTTTTTCTAATACGGTACGGATCTGATCCAGTGTAGTTTCACTGGCAGCGACACCGCGCGCACCAGTGATTTGTAAGGCTGGATCCTCACCATAAAGGTTAGGAAGTGCATAAAGCAGCCCAATGAGGATCACCACGATCAACATCAGATACTTCCACATAGGATAACAGTTTAACACGGCAATTACCTTAGGGAAAAAATTATAGGGCCTTCATGGTACCTTTAGGCAGAACAGCCGCCACGAAGTCGCGCTTGATCATCACTTCCGTGGTGTCGTTTAACGCAATGGTGATAATGCCGGTGTCGGCTACTTTGGCCACGCGGCCAATCAGACCACCGGTAGTCATGATTTCATCACCCTTACCGATGGAATCCATCAGTTTTTTATGATCTTTAGCGCGTTTCTGTTGAGGCCGTAGGATCATGAAATAGAAAATCATACCGAATATCACTAGCATAATGATCAGAGAGTACGGGCCTCCCTGAGCCGGAGCCCCTGGGGATTCGATGGTGTCAGACATGAAAAAGCTCATTAAAATTCCCTCATTAAGTTATCAATTATTATACCCGTCATACTTCAAGTTGCCTGTACGTCAGCTTCCATCACTCACCCCAGTCACTTAGAACTTATCCCATTAGGCTATTTTTTGCCATTTTGGCCCTGGGAAGTACTCACCCTACTCATGTACGCCATGTACTATGCTACGGTTGTTGCACGCTGTCCTGGTGCAAACTGGCTGCAACAATGTACGCCTACTGGGATAGGCACTGACTGGGGTAAGCGCCCGGGAATCCGCTGCGTTGCCGCCTTCCTGCAACTCGAATTATTTAGGGTATAGATTAAGAAATTCTACCATTCATCTTTTAAACTACAGCGGTGTTGTCCCCCCCCCCCTACCTATCACATAGCACTCTAAAGCCAGCCCTGAGGATTTGTTTGGTCGCCACCTTGCCGCATTTTGAAGTCTATTAGGTATTTATTTAAAGGTGGCATCGGCTTGCCGAGCCGACCATAAAAATCCGCAAAAAACAGCACTAATTTACCCTCTTCAATAGCCTAGCGTAAACCCGCTATCAGGCGCTGGTAATAGCGCAAGTTATGAATAGTGTTCAATCTAGCCCCCAGTATTTCGTTGCAACGATCAAGATGATGCAAATAGGCACGGCTGTAATGGCGACAAGTATAGCAATCACAGTCTTTATCTAACGGAGAAATATCATCTTTATACTTGGCATTACGAATTTTAACCGCACCGTCAGTGACGAATAGATGACCATTACGGGCGTTACGCGTTGGCATCACGCAATCGAACATGTCAATGCTGCGACGCACACCCTCCACCAAATCTTTAGGCTGGCCGACGCCCATCAGATAGCGTGGCTTATCTGGCCTAATTTGCGGGCAAACATGTTCAAGAATGCGGTGCGTAGCCTCTTTTGGCTCTCCTACCGCCAAGCCGCCAACAGCGTAACCATCAAAGCAGATATCCACCAGCCCTTTTACTGAAGCATCACGTAAATCTTCGTAAACGCCATCCTGGATAATGCCGAATAAAGCATTTTTATTATTTAACTCGTCAAAACGTTGACTACTGCGCTGCGCCCAGCGCAGTGACAGCTCTATCGAACGCTTGGCGTAATCTTAATCAGCTGGGTACGGCGTGCACTTGTCAAAGATCATCACGATATCAGAACCCAGGTCATACTGTATTTCCATCTATTTTTCGGGGCTAAGAAATACTTTATCGCCGTTGAGCGGGTTACGGAAAGAGACTCCTTCCTCTTTAATATTGCGCATCGCGCCCAGGCTAAACACTTAAAAGCCACTGGAATTAGTGAGGATCGCGCCGTGCCACTGTATGAAATCGTGCAAGTCACCGTGCAACTTCATGATCGTCTACCTTGGACGCAGCCACAGGTGGAAAGTGTTACCCAATAGGATCTGTGCACCTGTCTCTTTCACTTCTTCTAGCGTCATGCCTTTAACCGTGCTATAGGTGCCAACCGGAATAAAAGCCGGAGTTTTTACCACGCTGCGTTCAAAGATCAGGCGACCACGGTGAGCACAGCCATCAGTTGTCTGTAATTGGTACTCCAAAAAACCTCTAGCATCAGAGAAACAGTCTGATTAAATGCAAATGTTACACATTCTAAACTAACGTTTAAAGCCGCACCACAAGCCAGTCAGCCAGTCAGCCAGTCAGCCAGTCAGTCAGTCAGTCAGTCAGTCAGTCAAATATAGGTTTGTTATTTTTGTTTCCTACATGATTCGAATACAGACCATATAATCCTTGTTATTAAAGCATTTTTCTCTGTTCGTAAAACGACGGAGCCCTCAATCGTACTTCGCTGAAAACATCAGCAATTTCGAGCCCGGTGATTCTAATGTTGAACTACCGTGCTGCCAATATCCCACCCGGATAGTGCTTTGCAATGATGTCGTTCATCTTTTCTATGAGTTCTGGACGTTTGAATGTCAGATGCGCGGTTCCCTTTTGAAAATAACGAATGCTGAAGAAACAATCTTCGTACGACTGCCCGCCCGGATGATCGCAAATATGTTCCATTAGCCAGGTCGTGACATCACCGCGATTATCAGGAATGTATTTGCCATCCAACAGGAAGAGCATCCATTCCAGATCTGTCAGTTGGTCACGACGCCAGCCATAGTTCAGGCCAGCACCAGTTCAGGCTATAGCCCCAGCGATTGTCAGTAACCAGATTATTGATGATGATCTTTTTACCAAAACTGCATGGACTGTTAGTTTTATAATCCCATAAGAGCCACTTGAATATGTTGATCACTCCACGCTCAAACACTTCTCCCTTACTTGTGGTGCAATTGTTCAAAGGTCGCCAGAATGTTTTCTACACTGATTTCCGGCAGAGCCCCCTCATCCAGATTTTTATACCACTCATCGAGGGCCTGCACGTCCATAAGAGAAATAATTCTGGATTTCAGCATCAGGTCACGCCAGATACTGCGCGATGTTACGTGTAAGATAGCCTTAATGGCCGTATCAACCATTTCAGTCAGCCAAGAGGCGTAACCGTGTCCCTGACGCATGGCCCAGTCCTTTGCCGTTCCCCCGCTGATATGGTTAGTCAGCGCAGATATCTCATCCAACTGGTGGATTATGGCTGTAATCTGCGCCAGAGTGGCATTACGTCCAGACACGACGCGTTCGATACTGGTGGAACAAATCACCTCAGGAATACCCGACATTCATCGCTTCACTAGCCTGACGATAAGAGTAGCCCTTACAGTACGAGCGTCACTGTAGTTCTTATTAGAGCCACAACTAATCAGAGTAAATGGGTAAAATATGAGATAGAGCAAAGCATTAAGCAGGGCAATGGCATCTTAACCATCGATATCAGCAAAGTCGCAGATCTCAAAGGAAATACTACCTACCGCTGTTCGCTTCGTGTTCCAAGTGCGCCCCACTATCTATAAAACAAAAAATGGTCAAGAAAACTTAGGTAAGTGGGTTGAGACTACGGCAAAAGCAGCTGGCAAATAATACCCCCCCATTATCCCAATGTATTAACGTTGTGGATCTTTGTACGTAAGCGTAAAGTCAGTGCGGTATGTAGCTAATTGACCAATACTGATAGCTTAGACGCCCACCTAAATCAGACTGGCACTGACTATGGCATCTCAATTCTGGCGTTCTGAACCACGGAAAAATTACACAAATGACTTTAAACTTCGTATGGTTAAGCTGGCTTCTCAGCCCGAAGCTGGCGTTGCTCATATTATCCGCGAACACGGCATCAATGACAATCTTATCTTCAAATGGCTGCGCCTCTGGCAGAACGAATGCCGCATATCACGTCGCCTTCCCGCAACGGTAGCAACCGTGTCATCACCGGCGCAACTGGAAAAGCTGCACCGGATATTGTTCGGTACCCGCTCTGAAAAACTTCGCCGACAGGTGGAAGAGGCTGAAGCGGTGCTGAAACTGCACGAGCAGGCTGGTGACCGTCACAACGGTCGGAAAACGACCCGCAAGTTCCCAGTCAGCTTCGCCAGTCCCGGTATCGTTAGCCACTTCCCGAACACCTTCCGTGTGAGATGAACCGCCTTGAGCCCGTGGAAACCGGCTGTCATAAGTGCGGAAGTAACCTTAAATATCTCGGCGAAGTCAGCGCAGAACAGCTGGAAATGGTCGCCTGCGCTCTGAAAGTAATCCGCACCGTCAGGGTGAAAAAGGCGTGCGAAAAGTGTGACTGCATTTTTGAAGCCCCCCTCGCGTCCCATTGACCGCGGCATCGCAGGGCCTAGCCTGCTGTCCCAGGTGATGACGTCAAAATACGGCTAACACTTGCCCTTGTATCGTCAAACTGAAATCCTAGCCCGTCAGGGCGTGGACCTGAGTCGAGCCTTGCTCTCCAACAGGGTAGATGCCTGCTGCTGGTTAACGGCACCGCTGAACGAAGCACTGTACCGCTACGTCGGATACCCGCAAACTTCATACTGACGATACGCCGGTGCCAGTGTTGTCCCCGGGTAGGAAGAAGACGAAAACTGGGCGGCTCTGGACTTATGTCCGCGATAACCGTAACGTTAGTTCATCAGACACACCGGCGGCCTGGTTTGCCTACTCGCCGGACCGGCAGGGAAAACATCCGCAACAACATCTTCGCCAATATAGTGGCATGTTGCCGGCTGATGCGTGCGGCGGTTATGACCAGTTGTTCAATGCAGAACGTGAAGACGGTGCACTGATCGAGGTTGCATGCTGGGCACACGCCCGTAGAAAACCCATGATGTTGTACATCAGTACCCAGGATGCCACGGCCGAGGAAGCCCTGAAACGCATCGGTCAACTCTACGTTATAGAGGAAGAAATACGTGCGGCAGGACGGAAGCAAAAAGGTAGTCAGGCAGTCAGAGACGGGACCGAGCTAAACCGTTACTCGACTCACTACATGAGTAGATAGTGGATAAAAGCGCGACGCTGTCGAAAAAATCCCAGTTGGGTAAAGCGTTAGCGTATACGTTGAACCAATGGGATGCGTTGTGTTATTACGCCGATGATGGGCTGGAGGAACCTGACAATAACGCAGTGGAACGGGCGTTGAGAAATATCTGTCTGGGGAAAAATTATATCTTCTTCGGCAGCGACCATGGTGGTGAGCGCGGCGCACTGCTGTACCACCTGACCGGTACGTGCAAACTCAACGGAATCTAACCGTCAATACGGCATTGCCTTTACGCTTACGAGTTAACATAGCGCTCACCATAAATCATCAACGTAAAAGGGATAGCAAAATAGGCGATGCACACCCAAAGTTGAAATACTCGGTTGCCTTTGGGAAATAACAGCGGTGTTCGGGTGAAATAGCTCAATAGTATTAAGAGCGGCGAAGCCACCAGAAAACGTAATCCAGTGGCATAAATGGGGGGGTGACAGTGGAGACGGCAATTTTCATTGCTATCCATGTGGTACCACATGTGAGTGCAACCAGTGTGAATAAGATGATAATTATTCCCATATTCTTAATTTTACTCGTCATCTCAGCGATTGGATACCTATTATGAAGGGCAGTACCCATAGAGTACGGCAATACTTAGGAAATAATATTGCTTTTCAACCTTCTTTTTTGTTTAAATGGGGAAAAATTTTTCTGGATTGGCGATATGCTAGATAAAACAGACTGTAAGCTGCTATGTATGTTGCAGCAGGACTGCACCCAATCGCTATAGGCGCTGGCCAAAGCGGTCAATTTAACCTCTACTCCATGCTGGAAACGGCTGAAGCGGCTGGAGGATGAAGGCTATATCCGTGGCCGAGTAGGCGCTGCTGGACAACGAAAAGTTGGGTCTAGGGCTGCTGACCGGCGTTTGTGCTGATTAAAACCCAGCAGCACAGCAGTGAGTGGTATCTGATGTTTGTTCAACTGACTGCCCAAATTCCCGAGGTGTTATAGCGTTCTACCGTATGGCGGGTAAATATGACTACCTGATGCAAGTGGAAGTAACGGATATGAAGAGCTACGACATCTTTTACAAGCGGCTAGTAAACGGCGTGCCAGGCAGGCCTGGTTGATATCACTTCCAGCTTCGCCATGGAGAAAATCAAATATACCACTAAGCTGCCAGTGCCAGAGTGAAAATTTCACCAAACTGATGCTGAATCGGTGGTATCCTGCTGTGCTGGAGCAGAGCAAAAGATAAAGCCTATTCAATCCTGGAATCAAACTGCGTGAGATTATTTGCTCAAATTGGTTGGTATTTCCGCCGAGAATGGTACCGCTACCTGGGGGCAGTGGTGTTGCTAGTCGTTATCGCTATTCTGCAACTGTTACCGCCCAAGCTGGTAGGCATTATCGTAGATAGTGTCACTGAAAAACAAATGTCAACCGACGTGCTGATGGCATGGTTGGGGCTGATGTTTGGCTCCGCGATTATTGTTTACTTGCTGCGCTACCTGTGGCGGGTATTGCTGTTTGGCGCGTCTTACCAGTTAGCCGTCGAGCTACGCGAGAATTTCTACCGCCAGCTTAGTCACCAGAACCCGGCTTTCTACCTGCGTCACCGCACCGGTGATCTAATGGCGCGTGCCACCAATGACGTGGATCGGGTGGTGTTTGCTGCTGGTGAAGGTGTGTTGGCACTGGTGGACTCACTAGTGATGGGGGTGATAGTGCTGGTGGTGATGAGCACCCAAATCAGTTGGCAACTGACGCTCCTGTCTTTGATCCCAATGCCGCTGATGGCGATCGTCATCAAATATTACGGCGACCAACTGCATCAGCGCTTTAAATCAGCACAGGCGGCGTTTTCCCGCCTGAACGATCAGGCGCAGGAAAGTATGACCAGTATCCGCATGATCAAAGCCTTTGGTCTTGAGGATTACCAGTCCAAGCAGTTCGCCGAAGTAGCGGTGCAAACAGGTGCGAAGAACATGCATGTGGCGCGGGTTGACGCGTGCTTTGACCCGACGATCTATATCGCCATCGGCACCTCTAATCTGTTGGCTATTGGCGGCGGCAGTTGGATGGTAGTGAGCGGTTCTCTAACGCTGGGGCAGTTGACTAGCTTTGTAATGTATCTAGGCCTTATGATTTGGCCGATGTTAGCGCTGGCTTGGATGTTCAATATTGTTGAACGCGGCAGTGCCGCATACAGCCGTATACGTAGCCTGCTTGCAGAGGCACCGACGGTACAAGATGGTCAACTGCCACTGCCTGCTGGCCGTGGCGTATTGGTGGTGGATATCCGAGCATTTCATTACCCAGAGAGTAAGCTGTCTGTGTTGTACAATGTCATGTTGAGGCTAGAGCCTGGGCAGATGCTGGGGTTATGCGGGCCAACGGGAGCCGGTAAATCGACGTTGTTATCGCTGATCCAGCGCCAGTTCGACGTTGACGCTGGTCAGATAAGCTACCACGGCTTGCCGCTGAGCCAGGTCAAGCTTGATGATTGGCGTTCGCGGTTGTCGGTGGTCAGTCAGACGCCATTCTTATTCTCCGACAGCGTAGCGAACAATATTGCGTTAGGTAATCCGGGAGCGACACAAGAGCAAATTGAACAGGCGGCGCGGCTAGCCAGCGTGCACGAGGATATCCTGCGTCTGCCACAGGGCTATGAAACTGAAGTAGGCGAACGCGGTGTGATGCTTTCTGGTGGTCAGAAACAGCGTATTTCCATCGCCCGTGCGCTGTTACTGGACACAGAGATCCTGATCCTCGACGATGCACTTTCAGCGGTAGATGGTCGTACTGAGCACCAAATTCTGTATAACTTGCGCCGTTGTGGGCAGGATCGCACGGTGATTATCAGTGCGCACCGGCTGTCGGCATTGACCGGAGCTAGCGAGATCCTGGTGATGCAGCATGGTAGCGTGGTGCAGCGTGGTGAACACCAAGCGCTGGCGACCCAGCCAGGTTGGTATCGCGATATGTACCGCTACCAGCAGTTGGAGGCAGCACTGGATGAAGTGCCGGACTGCAGTGAGGAAGCGTTAGCTAATGAATAAAGTGCAAAAGCTGTGGCCGACGCTAAAACGGCTGCTGGCTTATGGCTTGCCGTACCGCAAACTGCTGGGGATTGCGGTGCTGATGCTATGGGTGGCGGCAGCGGCTGAAGTCGCTGGGCCAATCTTGATCAGCTATTTTATTGATCGCTACGTTGCCAAAGGGCAACTGCCGCTGGCAATCGTCGTCGGGCTGGCGACGACCTACGTACTACTAGAACTGCTAGCGGCGGCGTTGCATTATTTCCAGGCGCTGTTGCTCAATCAGGCTGCAGTGGGGGTGGTGCAGCGTTTGCGCACCGATGTGATGGACGCCGCGCTGCGCCAGCCGCTAAGTGCCTTCGACACCCAGCCGGTCGGGCAGTTGATCTCGCGCGTTACCAACGATACTGAGGTTATCAAGGATCTTTACGTGATGGTGGTCTCCACGGTGCTGAAAAGCGCTGCGCTGATCGGTACCATGCTGGTGGCAATGTTCATCCTCGACTGGCGCATGGCACTGGTGGCGATCTGCATCTTCCCGGCAGTACTTGTGGTGATGGGCATCTATCAGTACAACAGTGCGCCGATCGTGCGGCGGGTGCGCAGCTATCTGGCGGATATCAACGACGGTTTTAATGAAGTGATTAACGGCATGAGTGTCATTCAGCAATTCCGTCAGCAGATCCGCTTTGGTGAGCGCCTGCGCGCAGCCAGTAAAATGCATTACACCGCGCGTATGCAAACTATGCGGCTGGACGGTTTTCTACTGCGGCCACTACTTAGCTTGTTTTCGATGCTAGTGCTGTGCGGCCTGCTGATGCTGTTCGGCTTGAGTAGTGAAGATGCGATAAGCGCCGGCGTATTGTATGCTTTTATCAATTATTTGGGGCGCTTGAATGAACCGCTTATCGAGCTGACCTCGCAGCAGTCTATTTTGCAGCAGGCGCTGGTGGCTGGCGAACGCGTCTTTGAACTGATGGATCGCTGCCAACAGCGTTATGGTACGGAAATTCATCCGCTGACCAGCGGCAGCATCGATGTTAAAGACCTGAGTTTCGCCTATCGCGCGGGTAAAAAAGTGTTACAGCATATTTCATTGTCGGTGCCTTCATGCGGTTTCGCGGCGCTAGTCGGCCACACCGGCAGCGGCAAGAGCACATTAGCCAACCTGCTAATGGGCTACTACCCAGTCAATGAAGGCGAGGTGCGCCTCGGCGGACGTCTGCTGTCTAGTCTATCACATCGCACGCTACGTCAGGGTATGGCAATGGTGCAGCAGGAGCCAGCGGTGATCGCCGAATCGGTGCTGGCTAATATCACGTTAGGGCGTAATATCGACGAAAAAACGGTTTGGCAGGCGCTGGAGACGGTGCAGTTGGCCGATCTAGTACGCGGCTTCCCACATGGTATTCACACCAGGCTGGGCGAGCAAGGTAATAACTTTTCTGTCGGCCAAAAACAACTGCTGGCAATGGCACGGGTACTGGTGCAGGCACCGCAGATCCTGATCCTCGACGAGGCGACAGCCAACATTGATTCGGGAACCGAGCAAGCCATTCAGCATGCGCTGCATCTGATCCGTGAGCGCACAACGCTGATAGTGATCGCTCACCGTTTATCGACTATCGTCGATGCTGATTCAATTCTGGTGCTCCATCGTGGCCACGTAGTGGAGCAGGGAAATCATCTGCAACTGCTGGGGCAGCAGGGGCGCTACTATCAGATGTATCAATTGCAACAGGTGGGTGAGGCGCTGACGGCTCGCGAGGAAAGCCAATCCGTTTTGATCCACAGGGGGTAGTAGGGCGCTGTTCCTCAAGTCCCTTCCACGCCTTTTTCCGGAGCATTACGCACCAAAATCGTGTGCAATATTTGAGTTATGACTGGAGGTAAGGGGTGCCACATGACTCAAGGTTATCAGTTCACTGTGTCATTTGCTGAATTCATATACTAAACCATTTATGGCATAGTTTTTGCTTGATAAGTACTATATCAGGGTAAGTTTGAGCTTTTTAGTAGGGGAACAATTATGAAGCTGGTGACCCTAGTGATCAAACCATTCAAGCGGGAGGATATGCGTGAAGCCTTATCCACTGTAGGTATTCATGGGCTTACTGTCACTAAAGTGAAAGGCTTTGTCTGCCATAAAGTATATGCTGAGCTTTATCGTGGCGCATAATACAACGTCAACTTCCTACCTAAAGTAAAGATTGACATCGCCATTGCTGACGACCAATTAGATGAAGTGATTGATGTCATTAGCAAAGCCGCCTATACCGGAAAAATCGGCGACGGCAAAATTTTCGTTGCCGAATTGCAGCATGTCATTCGCATTTGCACCTACGAAACAGCACTATAATTACAGGCTATTAAGCAATAGGAATGGATTGATAATGAAAAAATTTTTATCCATATTGAGCTTGAGCACAGAAGCATTGGTACCCTCTTTTGCTCTGGCCACTACTGTGGTCGCAGACAAGGCTAACAACGCATTCATGATAAATTGGGTGCTTGTTCTGGCTGCATAGCTGGCTTGGTTGCGGTGACCACGGCTACGGGTAGTGTCGGCGTTGGTGGGGCGCTGCTCATCGGCTTGGTGGGAGGCTGCTGGCCTATGGGGTGTGGTCATTCTGAAGAAATGGCTGAATGTGGATGATACTTGTGATATGTACGGCGTTTGCGGTATTGTTAATTGTCTGTTAACGGGAGTGTTCACTGGATCTTCACTAGGCAACATCGGTAAGGTGTAACCATGGGATACCAGATGTCGGGCCAGCTAATAAACGTAGTGATCACCCTGGAGTAGTCTGGCATTGCCGCCTTTATCGCTTTTAAAGTAACCGATGTTATCGTAGGCTTGCGTGTGGCGAAAAAATAAGAGCACGAAGGTTTAGATGTCAATAGTCACGGCGAGCGCGCTTACAACTCATAATGTTTGTAGAAGGGCAGGTAGTTAGTTTTGCAATAGCCCATGAGCGCCACTGGAGGGCATTTGAACGTGCGGACAGGTGCGGGACATTAGGTTTGGTAGCCCAAATAAGCGGCTGGTAACCTAGGGGCGTGTTAAAATGGTTCCAGCCCTTCGGGTCGTGCCACAAAAGCCCGTAATCCGCGATGTCTAGCTTAAATATAGGCTTCATATTCCCTGTACCTTTTGCCTTGATTACATGTTTTGGGTCTACGAAACCGCCATGGTTAATAATATAAAATAATAACTATGCAAAATGGGCAGTGGCTTCTTATGTTCAGTGCTGGCGAATTACCACTTCTTGCACCGTGCTGGCTACCCCACCAGCAAAACCCCCTCGCGGGTATAGATCTGACCACGCACGAAACCACGCACCACATGAAGCAGAAGTGCTTTCTACCGCGTACAGCAACCAGTAATCCATGCGGAAAGGGCGATGGAACCACACATCGAGTGGTCCCACCTGCATGTCTGGCTCTAGGAAGCCGCCGCCATGCGGTTGCATTGCCGTCGGCAGCAAAATGGAAATCGGAGGGGGCATAACTTAGCAAGTGCTGATGAATATGCGGGTCTATGGCATGCTGCTATTAACGCGAAACCACACGTAACGGTGCGGTCCTTGCACGCTGCCTTTCAGCTTCTGGCTAATAAACTTCTCACGCAACTTTTCCGGCATCCTTTGCGCCAGCTTCTAGGCAATTTTGGACTCGGATATCAGACCTTCCTGTAGGTGACACCTTCAGCATGGTGTTCTGATGTTCAAAGCCAACTTCCCAGCTTTGGAAGGAGGCGGTCATATAGAGAAGATCAGTTTATCATGCTGGATGGTGGTGATACGGCGGGTACTAAACTATGGCCATCGCGCAAATTTTACACTTCATACAGGATGGGTTTGCTACTGTTGCCTGGGATCAGAAAATAGCTGTGGAACTAGTGTACGCTGCGCTCAGCCAATACCTTTTGCTTAGCGGCGTACAGCGCTTGGCCGATCAATTGACCCCCGAATAGCTGGCGTAGTCCCAAATCTTCGTTCTGTCCTCGAAACACCCATTCTTCTATTTTCTCCAAATCCAATAGATCAAGGAGACGATGCAATTCTTTCCCCCATAAGATTATTGCCTTTTTAATCGTCTTGCCAGCTTTGCTGATAAAGCCTGCTATTAATTAATAGCCTCTGCATTTTGCCCAAAGGCTATTTTATTGGTACCAGCCGTATAGCTGGAAAGTTCACACAGTACTGTGCGTGCTGAAAATAATCCCTTCTTCAAGCAATTCCTGCTTAAGCTGCTGAAAGTATTCGCCCTGCTGCGAAATTTGTTCATGGCGATTCATCACCCGATGCCAGGGTAGGGTGCTGCTTTCCGGCAAACGTCGCAATACACCGCCGACCTGACGCGCTGCGCGCGGTGATCCCTCCAGCCGCGCCACTTAACCGTAAGTGGTGATCTTGCCATAGGGAAAATGGCAGCCACCACATGGAACACGCATTGGCTAAAGGAGGGGGATATGGGGTGCATTTTGTTTCCTGCGCGAGTAAAATATCAGGTAGAGAGTATGCCATAGGTGAAACGAGTAAGAAAACAGCGGTTAGTTTTGCTTGGCTTGCTATTTAACGAACCATCACTGATAATGCCAATGCTTTAAAATACAGAAGCCGTCAATGGGGGCCTTGTGGTTCTCCTGCAATACTATCTTGTGGACTCGGTCAGATCCGGAAGGAAGCAGCCGCAGCAAGTAACGTGTGTGCCGGGATGTAGCTGGCTGGACCCCCACCAAATTCAGTGATTAATTAAGATTCAGTGCATTATATTTCTAGATATTACACTTTTATTCTCACTTTGGATGTTGATGTTAACGCTATTCAGCGCTTTCTCTCCCACCAAGGCATGCAGTTTTACCGCCCGACAAGCATAGTGCGCTGGTGCCATTGGTCGTCAGCCAGTGGTTTCCGACGGTGCGATAACTTCTGGCCGAAGACTTCCTTCGGCTATATTAAATTTTAGCACTGGGTAAAGGTTTCACTGCTGTCTGTCGCAACGAGATTAACAGTGTTTATGCAGCACGACGATTCTTAGACGGATTAATGCCATTTGCTGTATTTCCTAGCGTAATAGTGCGATTTTCCGAGGGGGATATCAGCCTTTTGGTGTTGGTGGAAAGCCACCGCCTGAATTCAACCGTCCCCTATCCGATGGATTTTTCGACGCGTTATATGGCGTTCAAATTTGGCCAGGGTTATTTTACCATGGCTTTATGCCCTACTAGTTGAAGGATAACGAATTAACCATTGCTTAATCATAGCAATAATCATTTAGCTAAGGCTATATTTAATGCGTAAAGTCTATCATCATTAATTAGGGCAGATATTTTTGGGTTCTCATATAGAACAAAATCACAGTAATTCAATAATATAAAAAATAAATTATGGCAGGCATTGAAGCCGATAAGTGTATCAGCCCAATGCATCGTATCCTGGATTATCTTACATATTTCCAAACGACGGTAGGGATTTTATCATACAGTTTGTTCATGGTGAGCTCAGCAAGGCGGTGGTCTGCTGCAGAATAAAATAGCTCCAGTTCATCGTTGGAAAGTTCATATTTATTTTTTTCAATAACACGATCTAGCGTATCAATCGTGGTGCATTTACGTAAACGCATCAAATAGTCAGTTTTAGTCATGATGGCCTTTAATTTTTTAAACCGTAAAATAGGTTAAGGAATAATGAATCCCTAGGTTTTCATTGTAGTACAGATGCCCTCTTCTGAGAATATTCTGAATAATTTCGTTTTGGTTTTTTGCCAGCAGCGAGGATCGGAATCATTGATACCGTAGCCACTGAACAGCATATAGGCATCATCGAGATATTCTTCTACTAACCCCGACAGATCACTTTCATCCATGTATTTAATTTTATAACTCATCACAAACGAAGCAATATGTTCAATCAACTCATTGAGCTGGAGGTTGACAAAAGACATTGGATTGTTTACCTGACCATGCTGGCGACGCCTTCGTCTTACAGATTTTCGCACAAGAATTTGAGTTGAGCAATATCATGTCGCTTAGACGAATACTCACTCATATCATCCCCTTCGTAAGTTATAATTTCGGTGTTGATAACACTCTGTGAGTAAGCTGATTTACATCATAGACGGAGGCAGCTTAACGCTAACTTTATAATTTTATTATATGATAAATATAAATCATTTTTCGCGTTTGACCTGTTGTGATTACGTAAACTTACAATTCATCAACAGTTGATTTAAAGGGTGTTATCAATAATTTCATAGGTAAGTCCCCGCTACATAACCCTATTTCTGATGCATTCATTGGCGTTTATATACCGACTGACAGTAAAATTAGCTTGCTTATAATGATAATTCATTAAGTAAATGCCTTCATAACTATATCAAATATTCCTAATGGGTTTTTTCCATGATGAATGTGCGCTAAATAAAAATTCAGTCTACTGGTCAACGCTAACAACTTACCCAGATGTTCTATCATTAATCACTTTCTTTAATATTTAACAAAAAATACTTTGATTTTCATATGCATAAATGTTGAGTCAGAAGAAAATATGCGGCTATTATTATCAGGGTGAGGACATATATACTCACTTTTCAACCAGCGAGCTAAAGCCGACGGCAAGGATCTGTTCCAGGTAAGCACTATTCATACTCGATAATTTACGTTTCCTCTAGATACTGGCTTTTCTCGTTTTTTCCGTATGCAGTATATTCAGTACAATGTGGCGCATGCAGCATAGAATTTCCGCTGACTCCCCACGGCAGATGAGACCGGCATCCTCATTTATCAATACATCCAGTACTTAGTGCAGACTGTTTACAATACGCCAGTGGCCTCTGACTGCTCTGGCAAAGCGGTTCTTATTTAGCTCTGCCAAACCGATGTAGTAGCGGTATTCGAGTGACTATTTTCCACATTTATCTAATCGGTAACTGACAGCCGCCCCTAGCGTTTCATGTTCTTCCACTCAGCAAATTGAGCAGCCATGTTACCTGCTGGAAGTACCTGGTATTCCCTGACCTCAATATACCCGGGCCCTTTTTCCACAATCACATTGCCGATTTTTTTCAACTGTGCAAGGCGGCTACAGTGCCTTTTTTACCGCGCTATATCGCTGCTTCTGGTTACCCTTTACTGCTAGAAGATAATCGCCTCCCTGCCTGAAATCGTGTCAGCGATATTGGTCTGGCACCCTAATTGCGTCAATGGATATCAGGGGCATTCCTTAAGTTCCAGTAGTTTCATCAGCGCCAGGGGGGCTGTGATCTGCTTTAACTGGCTTATTACCCCACTATTGCGAGGTGGCAAAAGCACTGACCCTATGAATGATAGAGTAGCGATTCTTTTTGTCGCAGACACCCCGTAATACCTTACCATAAGCTCGCCCCTGGTGGGCTTATTCACCGATTGCACCCAGCAGACAGAGCACTGCTGAAACTGAGTCAGGTTGAGCCGGTAAACAATGCGTGCAATAATGGTGTCGTGAACAAGTAACCCATTGGCGAAAATTCTTTTTTCTGAAGCCACTCAATATGGACTTCGCCAAAGTCCTCAATATCTTCCCATCCTTAAGCACTGGCAATAACAGCGTAGTCAAACAAGGGATAATTGATTTTTGCTGTCTGGAGAGGGTCTTCTAAGCAACCGAAGTACAGCAAACAAGCATCAGATATTGTAAGGTATGGGGTTCCCACAAGGGAGCATAAGGTCACAATGGGAACAGGTCGTCAAATCGATCGATTTTGCTCAAAAGGCGGTTAAGATTTCACCTTGCCGTTATTGTACATGCTTATTGCTCATTGGTAAATTTCTATACTAGCCGATATTGACCTAATGGGCAGTGTCGCGTTTCGTTGTATTATTGATGGGAGAAGGCTTGAGCTGATACGAGGTTTTATGATGTAATATTATTACATCACATATCTTCTCTTTATTCTTGTTGGCCATAAAATTGACATCGACATCTCGATATGACACCGAAATATCATTAAATACCTTGTTCACCGCCTCAGCAGTACTGCGCTGCGGAATTGCCGTTGTGCTGTTAGCTTTGCTGTGGCTGGGCATTTGTTGGGCGGTGATGTTGCCATGATCACGTTGCAACAGGCCGAGATCGGTTATGGCAGTGTACCGCCGCTATTCTCACCGCTTAGTGGCCATTTTGCCACTGGCTCTCTGACGGCAGTCGTCGGGGTTAATGGAGCGGGCAAATCCACATTGCTAAAAACGCTGGCTGGGCTACAGCCCCTGCAAGGCGGTAGCCTGCATTTTAGTGGCAATCAACCGCCACGAATAGCCTACTTGCCGCAGCAGACGGAGCTGGATCGCCAGTTCCCGATACGGGTCAGCGATTTGGTCGCGATAGGAAACTGGGAGAAAAGTGGCATGTTCGGTGGGTTGAGCAAGTATGCGTCGCGGCATATTGCCGAGGCACTAGAGTGCGTGGGTATGACCGCGATGGCGAGCAGACCGGTGGGGGAACTATCCGGTGGTCAGTTGCAACGGGTATTGTTTGCGCGCCTGTTGGTACAGCAGGCACAGCTAATTTTACTGGACGAACCTTTCACCGGTATCGACAGCGCTACCACCCAATTGTTGGTACAGGTTATTGAGCAACTGTACCGGCAGGGGAGGACACTTATCGCCGTGCTGCACGATATGTCGCTGGTAACTAATCATTTCTCTCAGGTACTGCTGTTGACGCCGCAGTGTTGTCATTGGGGAGATGCTGATTGGGTTTTGGAACATATTCCAGCGTTGAATGTTGCCAGCCAACCTCAGTACCAGATGGCAGTAGTATCATGACGCTACTGCACCTTTTGCTTGATCCCTTCGTGTCTTTTGGTTTTATGCGTCGTGCGTTGATGGCCTGTTTGGCGCTGTCGCTTAGTGCGGCACCGTTGGGGATTTTTCTATTGCTGCGGCGTATGAGTCTGGTTGGTGATGCGCTCTCTCATGCGGTATTGCCTGGTGCGGCGATAGGCTATCTAATTTCCGGCATGTCGCTGGTGGCGATGGGGGTTGGTGGATTTATTGCTGGATTGGCCGTGGCGATGTTGTCCGGTTTGGTCAGCCGCCGCACGCAGTTAAAGGAAGATGCCAGCTTCGCCAGTTTTTACCTTGGCTCTCTGGCACTGGGAGCGACGCTGGTATCGTTGCGTGGTTCCAGCGTTGATCTGCTGCATGTGCTGTTTGGCTCGATTTTGGCGGTGGGAACTCATGCCATTTTGATGGTTGGTGCGATAGCCAGTCTTTCATTATTAGCGTTAGCGGTGCTATATCGTGCGTTAGTGATTGAGTCTTTTGATGTTACTTTTCTGCGGGTCAGTGCGCCGCGCTGGCTAGCGCTGATACATGGGTTGTTTCTGGCACTGGTAGTGATCAATCTAGTGGCGGGTTTTCAAATCTTCGGCACTTTGATGTCGGTGGGGTTGATGATGCTGCCCGCTGCCAGTGCGCGTTTCTGGGCACGTAATCTACCATATATGCTGGCGGTGGCGATGGGGATCGGTATGCTTTCCAGCCTGATTGGTCTGGAATGGTCGTATTACGCCTCGCTGCCTGCTGGCCCGGCGATCGTGCTGAGCGCTAGCATGATCTTTTTTGTTTCTATTTTATTTGGGACGTGCGGCGGGATCTACTCTTGCGCGCGCCGTTGAGAAGTGCTATTTGCAGGAGGAAAAAGTATGAAACGTTTACCTATATTGCTAGCAGTCGCTGTTCTGCTGTCCAGCCCATTGGCAATGGCGAAGACTGTCAATGCCGTTGCCAGCTTTTCTATCCTCAGTGATATCGTCAAGCATGTGGGGGGAGAGCACGTCAAAGTTAGCACGCTAGTAAGGCCAGGCGGCGATCCGCATAGCTTTGAACCTTCACCGCAGGACAGCAAGTTGTTGTCACAGGCTGACGTGGTGTTCGTCAGCGGCGTGGGGTTGGAAGGGTGGCTCGATCGTTTGGTTAGCGCTTCGGGTTATAAAGGACGGGTAATCATCGCTTCACAGGGGACTGACACGCTGCAGATGAAAGAAAACGGTAAGAAAATTACCGATCCTCACGCCTGGAATAGTATGAAAAATGGCGTTCAGTACGCTACTAATGTGATGAATGCGCTGATTGCTGCCGATCCGCAAGACGCCAACTATTTCCGCCAGCGAGGAACGGAGTGTATTCAGCAGTTACAAAAGCTGGATCTGTGGGCTAAAACGCAGTTTGCTGCGGTGCCGCCAGAGAAACGTAAGGTGCTAACCAGCCACGATGCTTTTGGTTACTTTGGGCATGAGTATAGTGTCACCTTCCTTGCCCCGGTTGGTTTTTCTACCGAAGCTGAAGCCAGTGCCAGCGACGTAGCCAGCTTGATTAAGCAGATCAAGCGGGAAAAGGTTAGCGCCTATTTTATTGAGAACCAAACTGACTCGCGCCTGGTAAAGCAAATTGCGGTTGCCACTGGGGCCAAGGCGGGTAAGGAGTTATATCCAGAGGCATTGTCTAACGCACATGGCCCAGCAGCGACCTATTTGCAGGCATTCAAACATAATGTCGATGTGTTGCTAGCTAGCATGAAGTAATGATGATCAGTCTTGTTAATATAGCAAGGCGCTTTTTAGTGTTCAGCTTCTCCCTAGAGTAGGAGACGGGATTATTCCCGCCGTCCTCTCGTACTACTGTAGGTGTAGGCGCGGTTCCGTATACGGCGGTTCATTGTTAACGCCGGAGTTCCCGTAGTACCCCCCTACCCGCTTTTAAGCCCCCTTTCTTCGGGAACGCAGGGTTCATGTGGCTTGCCCCTAAGTTCCACCACAGACCTCGTTAGCTTACCGCTGATATTCACACTCTTTCCTTTGTAAGTCTATTTCTCATTAGCATTTTGCTCAGGCATACGGCCTTTTCTTATTCCTCCATAATAGGCAGCGAACCTTGCGCCGTTAGGCCTTCAACCGCAAGACACTATTGTATGAGATCTTCAGCTTCCTTCAGGTCTTCTCTCACACAGAGCATCCTTGTTGTTCGGCTGACACTTCCTTTTGCCGGGTGTGTAGAGGACTTTCATCTCCAAGTAACCCACTTGATCACTACAGTCATAGAGGTTGCGCTCACGTGCAACGCGCCATGCACGGTGTACATAAAAATCCATGATCACTGCCATTTTTGCAACACTGATTTTTCCATTAGTCAAAAATCATCAGTGCAGCTCCAGCAGGAAACCGTGGATCGGGTTAGTGGTTTTTACTTTGTCTTTGATAAAAGATCCTCTGACCAGATTCGGTGCTCGCATCGCCTGCTGAACCTGAGTTCTTGGCTGGAAAAAATGCATTGACGGTAGGGGTGAGGCTTCACATATCGCCTCTGCATCAACAAAATCATTTTTATTGCTCTTAACAAATGGGCGCACAAATTGCGGAGAGATAATTTTTGCTTTATGGCTGCTATCACTGATACGCCGCGCCATAAAGCGCGCACTAGCTCAAGCTTCCATAACAATACCCGAAGACTAGTACGTCGCCAAAAACTGCTTTAGCTTTGTGCGCGTAAACTGCTTACGCAGAAGCGCTTTACCCGACTTATCTTGGCAATTAATGTGGAAAGAGTGTTTAGCGAGATCGATACCAATAAGAGCAACGTTTTCTATGATGGCCTCTCCTGAAAGAAAAACACCCTGCCAGCGTATCGCTCAAGGGGTGTCGGTGACCATCTTTAGCCCCATTGAACTGCTACCGGGCTTTACGACAGATGATATCTTGGATTAATGTTTTTTCTTACGTCCTTGTATCGCTTTAAAACATGGGTTGCTTTTACAGATCACATAGATACGGCCATGACGGCGCACGACTTTACAATCTGGGTGGCGATTCTTCGCTGAGCGTAATGAACTCAAAACTTGAGTGTTATTCCTTGTTACTTATTGCTGCTGATAAAGCAGCCAAAATGTTGCTGGAAGCGCGCCGTGCGAGCTGCCTTCTTTGGAAAATTCTTTCTGCTTACCAGTATAATAGGGGTGCGAGGTGGAAGAGAAATCAATGGTGACATGCGGCCAGTTTTCGCCATTCAGCTCAATGGTACGATCAGTTTTGATGGTAGATCCCACTTTGAAATAGGTATTGGCACTGAGATAGTGTAACACTACGATATAGTAGTCAGGATAGATGCCTGCTTTCATGATGCACTCCATTGACATGTTATATTGCAATAATAATTACGTATCGCCTTGGCAGTAGGATCAAGGGAAAAATATATCTACAGGCTAATGGGAGTGTTTACATTAAGAACCTATCCCATTAGGCTATTTTATCTGCCATTTTGGCCATAGGCAGTGCTCGTCCTCCTAACGGAGGAGTCTGAGTTGAGTAGGCCTGCCGGTTACCAGTACAGGCCCCTCCCCAGAACCGGACCTGCGGAACTGCCGCATCTAGCCCCCGACAAACCCGTGTCCCCACACATTTTCAGCGTGAATCGAACATTAATCGGGTTTTCCTGTCAATACCGATTGAAATTGTGAGTCTTCCGCAATTTGGGTGGAAGAAAATTAATGAAACTTTTTAGTTAACAAGGATCTAAGCTATTTTAAGTTATGGATACCGAGATACCCTCACTTAAGACACTTTTGCAGCTACCTTGTGGATGGCAATCCAGCCAGCAAATTACTGGCTCTTGGGATCACCCCCCCCCATCTCCGTGCCACGCGTAAAACAACGCAATGCCCTGAATGTCTCAAGCGCAGCCGCTCTGTTCATGGTTGTCGACGACGACGGATACAGCATCTTCCATGCTCAGGTCAGACACTCTAGTTAATCTTTGCTGTCCGGCACTGGTACTGTCGTAACCAATCCTGTTCATGCAAAATCTGATGGATCGCTGGTTCCCTTTGCGACGCCACAGCAGCAGTCTTCGAAATTACTGCAAAATATGCAGCATCAACTGGGATTAATTGCCGGCGGGGAAGCAGGGAGACTAGCTGCGGTAGCATCCGGGATGTAGATTAGCGCAGATACCCTATTGCGCAGGGTTATTCGGGCTCCAGAGCAGGCAGAGAACCGGACCTGGCATGTCGGGTATCGATGAGTGGGCATGGTACCCGGGGCCACAGGTACGGCAGGCTGAGATCGTTAACCTCGATACTCATCGTCCCCTAGTACTGCTGCCTGGTCGGGAGCAACGCACATTGGCAGCATGGTTCAAAAAATATCCGGAGATACTGGTCGTCTCACGTGATTGTGGCGGGAGCTATGCATTAGCTGCCCGCGATGGAGCACCGCAGGAAATACAGGTAGCCGAACGCTGGCACCTGCTGAATAATATCGGTGATGCGCTGAAGCAAATGATGTACAGACACATGCCATTAATAAGGCTGGTTGCCACTGAGATTATCTCCCAAAAAACAAAACCCTGAAGCGTCTCTGCCTCTAGTCTCAACGCTACGTCTCCCTGAAAAAATTAAACAACAGCGGCGTTATCAGCGCTGGTCTGAGGTCGACGCTCTTCATAAAAAAGGTTGCGGGATCAGAGAAATATCACGTCTCACCCGGCTGTCCCGGGTGACGGTTCGTCGGTAGATACAGTTGAAAACCTTCCCTGAAATTTCAACGAAACCACCAAAACCCGGGCTTCTGGATCCGTGGCATGGATGGCTGGAAGAACAATGAATAAACGGTAACCATAATGCCCGGCAGCTATGGCAGGAGATGGTTGATGCTGGTTTTAGCGGGAGTGAAACGACAGTCAGGGATGCTGTGTCCAGGTGGCGTAAACAGATTAACGGGGTCCAATTGTCGCCCCAGGGCGGCTTCCCTCAGCATCCCGGGTCAGTCGCTGGTTAATGCCCTGGCGAATGAGAGGCTGATGCAACAGCAGTACACTAAGCGATAAGCTGCAGATGGAGTAATGGTGTAGTCTATGGCCATGTAAACCGACTAAAAATGCTGAAACTCCAGATGTATGGTCGGGCAGAGTTCGAGCTACTGAGACGACGTGTGATAAGTCCTCTGGCTTAAAAGGTTTCACTCAAGTTGAGGAAAACCTATTTTACATCGGTACTAATAAAAAGACATCAAAACTGAAGCCGACCTCAATAATATACTCAACTAGTTCGTTAAAATGATCGTCTAGGCGGCGCTCGCTGCCGAGATGGAATATCACCTCGGCTATGCTAAAGAGCTACTGAGGGCAGCGGCACCGGTAACAGCCGCAGCCGCAACGGCTTCTCCCTAAGACACTCACCTCACCGTATGGTGGGCTGGCCATCGAGACGCCCCGTGACCGCAACAGCGAGTTTGAGCCGGTTATTGTTCAGAAGGGGCAAATCCGGCTGACGGGCTTTGATGACCAGATTTTAGCTTTTTACGCGCAGGGAATGACCACGCGGGAAATCACCGGAACCTTTAAAAAACTTTATGATGCCGACGTCTCCCCGACGCTGATATCGAAAGTCACCGATGCCATTATTGACCGGGCAACCGCCTGGCGTAGCAGACCGTTAGATAATCTCTATCCCATTGTTTATCTCGACTGTATTGTCATTAAGGTGCATCAGGATAAGCAGGTTATTAATAAATCGGTGTACATCGCACTGGGTGTCAATCTGGAAGGATAAAATAAATATCTAGGCCCGTGGATATCCGATGCCGAAGGTGCCAGAACTTGGTTATCGATACTGACGGAATTAAAAATTGTGGGCTGAACGATATCCTGATTGCCTGTGTTGATGGCCTCAAGGGCTTCTCAGACGCGGTCAATACAGTGTATCCGCAAACGAAGATCCAACTGTGCGCATTGTCCACATAGTGCGTAACTCATTGAAATACGTCAGTTGGAAAGACCAGAAGGCACTATGTGCCGAGATAAAGCTGATTTACCGTTCGGCAACGTAGGGAGATGCCCTGCGTGAGCTGGATGATTTTGAGACTCAGTGGTCAGAAAAATACCCGAGCATAGCCCCAATCTGGCGGCGAAACTTGGTTGATTTATCGTCATTTTTTGCTTATCCAACAGAGATCCGCAAAGTAATTTATACGACGAATGCGATAGAGTCGCTAAACAGCGAGATCCGTAAATCGATAAAGAAACGTAAGATATTCTCGCACGATCAATTAGCGCTAAAGGTGATTTATCTTGCAATAAAGTCAGCGTCAGAGAAATGGAAAATACCGTTAGCTAACTGGAGACAAGCTTTAAACCATTTTATAATTGGGTACCCGGAGCGAATGGATGGGTACTGACAAACGGGTGTTTACACAAAATCTGGTACAGGCCAGGACGCTAGCATCTCCCTAAATAAATGCAAGGGAGTAATTATACGCGTTTATTTAGTACCGACAGTGCCTGCTAAACGTTTGATAAACAAAGAAATTTAAATTAAGAAATATCTTGCTAACAGGGCACCAGTGAAATTTTTTTTGAGATAGAAGCCACGTGGCAACGCCAAAATTGGCTGCCCATGTTCACCGATGGCCTCAGTTAACGCCTTGCTGTTGGCCGCCTTGGGGCGTAGCTGAAGTACTGCGCCTTGATGGGCGGTGATGCATTCCACATTACCCAGAACAATTAGATCCATTAGTTCTTCCCAATCGCGGCGTAGCATCTCTTCCTCTGCGGCATTTGGACTCCACAGCAGCGGCGAGCCGACACGCCGATGTGTCAGCGGGATTTGCCGCTCGCCTTCCACCGGTATCCACAGCACCCTAGCCATCTTATGACGAACATGGCTACTGGCCCAGGTGACACCGCTATTGCCAGTGAGTGGTGCCACGCAGACGAAGGTGGTTTCTAACGGTTTGCCAGCGGCGTCGATCGGAATGGTTTTCAGCTCGATGCCCAATTCAGGAAAATCTTGTTCAGGCTTGCTGCCAGCCATGGCACCGAGGAACCGCTCCAGCAGTATACCAACCCAGCCTTTATCGCGCTTTAGGTCTTTAGGGATAGGCAGTTGTGCGTGTGTCGCCAGTTCACCCAGGCTGAACCCGACTAATGCCTGGGCGCGCTCGAACAGTTGTTGTTCATTTTCCGGTGGAAGGAGTAATGGAGATAAAAACGCCATAAATCAAGCCTGTTGAGTTTGTTTGAAAAACATACTTTATCTACCTGCCGCCAGTAGCGGTTAGTTTAGTTTGGGGAAAATAGTGATGGTAGCATGATCTTACATGACTTTTTACCTTACCCTGAGTAATAAAGTCATTCCGCGTGCTACTTGTATGCAGTTGAAGCCACCGACAATAAACAGGATCTTACCCCCTCTTTATCCACAGATTTACGGGATAACTCAAACTTTTGTTAATCACTGGTTAGATTTACAGCCTTGACGCCGGCAATCTTTTACGAATTTATTCTATTTGTAGGTTACTTCCCCGGATAATCTCTGGATAAAAATAACACTGGTGGATCTTTCGCCAAAGCAGGTTCTTAACTCTGTAAAGATCACATTTCTAACCTATTCATTGCCGCCGTGATCGCATTATCTTTTTGTATTATAAATATTAATATTAAACTAATTTTGGTAGTGCTTTTATGCCTGTAAGAGTTTTACCGACTTTTCCCTTGAGTTTTCACATACCTATCCACAGAAAAAGTGAATAAATTGGCCGAAAACGCGCAGTCGTGTTTATAACTTTGCCATTATCTGTGAATTACATCCCTGTTATTCAGTATAGTGTGCTGCAAAGCAGTGGTTTACCACCCGTAGCGTGTGTGAAACAATTAGGGCATCTATTGAGTATGCGAATTTAAGCTTATCGAGGTAGTCCGGTGATCGATGATGATGGCTACCGCCCGAATGTTGGTATCGTAATCTGTAATCATCAGGGGCAGGTTCTATGGGCCCGCCGTTACGGTCAGCACTCCTGGCAGTTTCCCCAAGGTGGGATTAACCATGGGGAAACTGCGGAACAGGCGATGTACCGTGAGCTGTTCGAAGAAGTGGGTCTGAGCAAAAAGGATGTACGTATCCTGGCTTCAACCCGCAACTGGTTGCGCTATAAATTACCAAAACGTTTGGTGCGTTGGGACACAAAGCCGGTATGTATCGGCCAAAAACAGAAATGGTTTTTGTTGCAGTTGATGTGCAACGACGCTGATATCAATATGCAACGTAGCAGCACGCCGGAGTTCGATGGTTGGCGCTGGGTAAGCTTTTGGTATCCGGTGCGCCAGGTGGTGTCGTTTAAACGGGATGTTTACCGCTGGGTGATGAAAGAATTCGCCGCGACTGTGATGCCAGTACCGGCAACGCAACAGTAGATTCCCGCTTACAGCCGAAAGAGAGGTTAAGTTAAGCAGATTATGCTCACGCGCTTGCGAGAAATTGTTGAGAAGGTGGCCACAACTGCCAACCTGACGGTTGCGCTAGATATCATTAGTCAATGAAACCTGCCTAGCGATGGATACGGAAGTATGCTCTATTTATCTGGCAGACAATAATCGCCGCTGCTATTACCCGATGGCGACACGTGGCTTACAAAAACCGCGTAAGCGGCGGCCCCATCTCATTGGCCTTTAATGAAAGCGTAGTAGGTTTGGTCGGGAGCCTGGCAGAGCCAATCAACTTGGCTGATGTGCAGAATCACCCTAGTTTTAAATATGTTCCCCAAGTGAAGGAGGAGCGTTTCTGATTTTTTCTTGGCTTACTGATCATCCATAGTCGCCAACTGTTGGGTGTGCCGGTGGTACAGCGGCGTGAGCTACGCCAGTTCGATGAAAGCGAAGAATCTTTCATGGTGACCCTGGCTGCTACATAGATGGCTGAGGTCTTATCACACTCGCAGCTCAACGCCATTTTCAGTCAATATCGGCAGACTCGCATCTGCGCGCTGGCAGCATCTCCTGGTGTGGCGGTGGCGGTAGGGTAGCAAGCAAGACAGCCGACAACCTTTGCTCGAACAGATATACCGTACCTCGACGTTGGACACCGTCAGCGAGCGTGAACGCCTAAATCAGGCACTGGAAGAAGCAGGCACAGAGTTTCGCTGATTCAGCAAACGCTTTGCCGCCAGCTTGCAAAAAGAGAATGCGGCTATCTTTGACCTATACTCCCACCTGTTAAACGATGCACGCCTCAAGCGTGAACTGTTTGCCGAAATTGACCGTGGTTCGGTAGCTGAGTGGGCGGTAAAGTTGGTGATAGAAATGTTTGCTGAATAGTTAGCCAGCCTACAAGATACCTATATGCGCGAGCGCACCAGCGATCTGCGCGTGCTGGGTCAATGTTTGCTGTTCCAACTTGATGATATCACCCCAGCGGCCACCCAATGGCCCGCGCTTTTTGTACTGGTAGCGGATGAACTGACCGCAACCATGCTGGCTAAAGTACCGCAGGATCGTTTAGTGGGTGTCGTGGTACGCAATGTCGCAGCCAACTCCCACACGGCGATTTTGGTGCAGGCAATGGGAGTGCCAACTGTGTGATGGGTGCCGATATCCAACCAGCGTTGCTCAGCCAACGGCTGCTAATTGTCGATGGTTATCGCGGCGAACTGCTGGTCGATCCCGAACCGTTGCTAGTACAAGAATATCTAAGACTGATCAGCGAAGAGTTGGAACTGAGCAAACTGGCAGAAGACAACGTCGAGCAGACAGCTCAACTGAGAAGCGGCGAACGTATCCTAGTAATGTTGAACGCCGATATCAGCCCGGAACATGAACAACTACTGGGTTGGCGGATAGATGATGTTGGCCTGTACCGCACTGAAATCCCCTTCATGCTGCAAAGCGGTTTCCCTTCGGAAGAAGAACAACTGGGGCAATATCAGGGCATGTTGCAACTCTACCCAACCAAGTCGGTTACCCTGCGCACGCTGGATATCGGTGCTGATAAACAGTTGCTATACATGCCGATCAGCGAAGAAAATCCTTGCCTGGGCTGGCATGGCACACGTATTACTCTAGACTAACCGGAAATTTTTTGATTCAGGTGCGAGCCATGCTGCGCGCGAATGTCAGCATTGGTAACCTCAGCATTTTACTGCCAATGATCACCAGTATTGAGGAGATCGACAAAGCCAAACGCCTGATCGATCGTGCCGTGCGTGAAGTAGAAGAAGTATTGGGCTATGAGATCCCGAAACCGAAGATTAGCGTGATGCTAGAAGCGCCGTCGATGATTTTCCTAATCCCTTTTTTAGGCACGCGTCTAGACTTTATATCGATCGTCACCAATAATTTGACCCAATATCTACTGGCGGTTGACTGCAACAATACGCGGGTGGCGCCGTTATATGACAGCCTGCACCCCGCCATGCTGCATGTGCTGAAACTAATCGCCGAACTGGGCAAGGTGGCCGGGTTACAGGTTTGCTTGTGCGGCAAAATAGCAGGCGATCCCAGGGGGGCACCGCTGCTAGTAGGCATGGGTTACTGCAATCTCAGCATGAATGGCCGTAGCGTGGCACGCATCAACCTGATGCGGCATATTTTGTTATCGTATGCCAAAGCGCTGGCGTAGCTGGTATTGAGCGCCGAAATGACGAGCGAAGTGCGCCACTTGGCAGTGGCGTTTATGGAGCGTAGCGGCATGGGGGTGGTTGATCCGTGGTGACAGATAAGCCCAGTAGCGGACTGGTTTTTTACAGATTTTCCTCCATCCGCCGCCTTAAACACCGTTAAACCTATATTATGATATATAATCTCCGCTGGCGGCGCATGCCTATCATCTTTCAAGTTGTAGCATTATTGGCGACATGTGCTTATCCCAGTGGCTGATTTAGAGCTTATTCCATTAGGCTATTTTATTCGCCATTTTGCATTTGGGCAGTGCTCACCATCCTCGCGTACGATATGTATGTTGTGGTTGTTGCGCGCTGTCGCTGTCCAAACTGGCTACAACTTGAAATCCATTGGGTAACCTTCGTCGCGTTTGGCACCTACCGACCCCTAATAGAGACGAATAACAGACATATTATGGTGATAGATGAGCAATAACTATCTGGCATTTCCTAAATTTGACCCGATCATTTTTTCTATCGGCCCGGTTTCCCTATATTGGTACGGTCTGATGTACCTAGTCGGCTTCGTTTTTGCCATGTGGTTGGCGGTGCGCCGCGCTAGCAAGCCGAACAGCGGCTGGACTAAAGATGAAGTGGAAAACCTGCTATATGCCGGCTTTTTGGGCGTTTTTGTCGGTGGCCGCGTAGGCTACGTAGTGTTCTACAACCTACCGTTGTTCTTGGATAACCCTTTATACCTGTTTAAAGTTTGGGATGGTGGCATGTCTTTCCATGGTGGGTTGATGGGGGTGATCCTGGTGATGGCCTGGTTTGCCCATCGCACTCAGCGCACCTTCTTTCAAGTCTCTGATTTTATTGCTCCGCTGATCCCATTTGGCCTGGGGGCCGGGCGTCTCGGTAACTTTATCAACGGCGAATTGTGGGGGCGTGTAACCACCGACACCCCTTGGGCGATGTTGTTCCCAGGCTCGCGCAGCGAAGACATAGTAATTGCTACCGCTACCGCCGATGCTACATTGTTGCCGTTATTGAATCAATATGATGTTCTGCCGCGTCACCCATCGCAATTATATGAACTGATGCTGGAAGGCGTGGTGTTGTTTATCATACTGAACCTGTTTATCCGCAAGCCGCGCCCTATGGGGGCTGTATCCTGCCTGTTCCTACTCAGCTATGGCACCTTCCGCATTATCGTTGAAACTTTCCGCCAGCCAGACACTCAGCTTGGCCTATTTAACGGCATGATCAGCATGGGGCAAATCCTCTCTATCCCGATGGTGGTGGCCGGTATTATGATGATGGTTTTGGCATACCGTCGTCGCCCACAGCAACAATTGCCATGAGAAACCAATGAAACAGTATCTGGATTTAATGAACAATGTGCTTGCTGAGGGTACTTCCAAAGCTGACCGTACCGGCACTGGCAGGCTATCGGTTTTTGGCCACCAGATGCGTTTCAATTTACAGGAAGGTTTCCCGCTGGTGAACACTAAGAAATGTCACCTACGTTCCATTATTCATGAGTTATTGTGGTTCCTGAATGGTGACACAAACGTCGCCTACCTATGTGAAAAAAACGTCACTATCTGGGATGAGTGGGCCGATGAAAACGGCGATCTTAGCCTGGTTTATGGCAAACAGTGGCGCGCTTGGGTGGTGGCGACGGATGGCCGCCAGATCGACCAATTGAGCAATGTGCTCCAACAGTTGAAACAGGAACTGGACTCACGGCGTATCATCATATCCGCTTGGAATATCGGCGGCGAATTGGGTCAAATGGCGTTGGCACTGTGCCACGCGTTCTTCCAGTTCTACGTAGCTAGGGGCAAATTGTCCTGCCAGCTATATCAGCGCTCGTGTGATGTATTCCCTGGTCTACTATTCAACATCGCCAGCTGTGCGCTATTAGTGCATATGATGGCGCAGCAGTGCGATCTGGAGGTGGGCGATTTTGTCTGTACCAGTGGCGATACCTACCTATACAGCAACCATATGGAAAAGACGCAGCTACAGTTGACCCGGGAGCCACGCCATCTACCAAAGCTAGTAATCAAGCGCAAACCGGCTTCCTTGTTTGATTATTGCTTTGAAGACCTTGCCATTGAAGGCTACGATCCACATCCAGCAATCAAGGCACCTGTAGCGATCTGACATCTGTCGCATATAATTAGTGGCACCGTAGACCCCATTTTGACCTGAATTTGCGTGTCGCAGCGCATTTTATTATTATCGTCTGTAGGTAGCGTAAAAACAATCTACGGCACGCCTTAATGACAGCTTATGCTGCTTTATCGCTTTCCCCAGGCCATTACACTGGTCATCATGAACGAGAACTCAGATCTAAACATTGACAATTGCCAATGCGGCATGACGCTGATTGGGGGGGATAGCCACTGGCGCCTGTATCAGCAAGCTCTGCGGCTTGAGCATACCGCTCAGCAGTTGCTGGCATTTCTCATCCACCTACAGGTGGGGATGCCAACTGGCGCAATCGCACTGCGCTGTTGTAGTTCAAAACAGGTGATCCCTGGTGCATCGGCAGCGGTATGCCTCCGCCCGACTGCGCTTCGGTAGAAAGCGAACGGTATCTTCCTTATTACCGCGACGTATTGTTGAGCGCCTATACAGACAAAGAGATAGGCTTTTACGGGGTGCGCAACAACTCCCAGGATGGGCATATTGTCCTTAGTAACGGTGTAGGTAGCTTGCGGTTGGTGCTGTCCGCCAAAGGGCAGTTACGGGTGTGCAGCGAGCGGAAAAACGCGCGGGGAATAGCCCTATGTCAACTTTAGAGCGCGGTTTCACCCTGCCGGAAGTGATGTTGGCCTTAACATTTGGTAGCTTGCTCGCGCTGGCAGCGGCTAAAACCTACCCACTGCTGTACCAGCAAAGTGTGGCGGTCGGGCAGCCATACTATCGGCTGGAGTTGTTGTTGCAGCAACTGGCGTTCGCCATGGAAAAAGATCTGCACCGTGCCGGGTTTTGCGCTGGGCAGTGTGCCGGGCGGGCGCTGCTAATCGACCACGTGCTAGGCGAGGCAGCAGGCAGCTGCGTGATCGTCGCCTACGACATTAACTGTAGTGGCCAATGGGCAAGTACTGGTGATAGGATAATGCCGGGTATTTCGGCTACCGGCTGCGGCAGAATAGCCAGGGGCATAGCGGCGTCAGCCATTGTAATGAAACCGGTTGGTAAAGGCCGTTGGATCATCAAGAGGTGCGCATAGAATTGTTCAACGTGGTTGTCAGTAAAGGGAACAGCAGCAAAACTTTGGCCCGATTGACGTTAGCGGGGTGCTCGACGGCCGATAGCAGCATCAGACTTCGCCTGAGCTAGGAAATCGATATGGCCGGGCCGCATTGCCATAAACACGCCTTCACAACAGGATGGGAGCACGCAGGCTGCGGTGATGCTGCTGCTGGTAATATAGGATTTATGTTGCTGAATGCCCAGCACCGCCAGTTGGATTATGCCCTATTGCTGGTGGGTGACCAGCAGCGCTATCTGCTGGCTTATAATTAGGCCGCCTCTGCACTAAGTTGGGAAATAGCGTAACGTTGGCCGCGCGATCAGTTAACTATCAACGGCTAGCTGTGCCGATAAGCATCCGGGTTAACCTCTTGCGCCAGGTTGTCCGCCGAGAGGGGGCTCCTAATGGTGCGTAGTGCGGGGGAGATACGTAGCAGCGATCCGCTGTGGCTTTATCAACTGAGCAAGCTCGAAAGCGTAGATTGTGACGTGTGGTTAATTGCTGAACCTAGTGGCTGGTTGGACTTTTTCCAGGATCAGAAGTCAACTGTCTGTGCGGAATAGCTCTCAGGAGAACGGCATGACTCAACGTAGCTTCAGCCTACCCAAAATGTTAGTCGCTGCATTATTGTTCGCAGTGTTGCTGCTGGAATTGTTACAGTATCATCAAGTGTTGCTACAGTCGTTCCAACGTCAATGGCAATATCGTCAGGCATGGTCGCTAGCACACCGGCAATTAGAGGTTTTTGCTGTCACCAGGCAGCACGATATCGAGCTACTGGATGGCTGGCGGCGCGAGCTACAGTTCTACCGTGTAGATGCTTCTTGCCAGCGGCTGGTGGTGAAGATACAGATGCCACAGCAGCAGTAGGCAGAACTGATCCGTTGGTATTGCACTCGCCGGTAATATTGCGCGGATTTGTTTTAAAGGGAACCACCATGTTCACGGTTTATCATTCTAATCAACTTGATTTATTAAAAACGCTGACCAGCGCATTGATAGCCAGAGATCCGTTGGCTGATCCTTTTCGACAGGAAGTAGTACTGGTGCAAAGCCCCGGTATGGCGCAATGGTTGCAGATGCAATTAGCGGAGCAGTTCGGCATCGCCGCCAATATCGCCTTTCCCCTGCCGGCAACTTTCATCTGGCAGATGTTTACCCATGTGTTGTCGGATATTCCGAAAGAGAACGCCTTCAGTAAAGATGCCATGACTTGGAAGTTGATGTGGCTGTTGCCAGAGTTGCTGACTTTGCCGGCATTTGCTCCGCTGCAACACTATCTCACCGACGATGGCAACAAACGTAAAATTCATCAGTTGGTTGGCCGGGTAGCCGACCTGTTTGACCAATACTTGGTGTATCGCCCGAAGTGGCTGGAGAGCTGGCAGCTCGGCGAACGCATCGACGGCCTGGCGGAGGCTCAGCAGTGGCAGGCCCCGTTGTGGGCAAGGTTAGTTGAGTACACGCGCGAATTAGGGCAACCGGAATGGCATCGCGCCAACATGTACAGCCGCTTTATTAGTACTCTGGATAATGCTGAACATTGCCCGCCTGGCTTGCCGCAGCGAGTGTTCATCTGCGGCATTTCGGCGCTGCCGCCAGCATATCTGGACGCCTTGCAGGCGCTGGGTCGTCACATAGATATTCACCTGATGTTCACCAATCCCTGCCGCTACTATTGGGGTGATATTCAGGACTATGCGTTTTTGGCTCGGTTGCAAAGCCGCAAACGCCGTCATTACCAACAGATGCGGGAACAAAATTTGTTTCGCGAGCCGAACCAAGCGGTACACTTGTTTAACAGCGAAGGGCAACAACAACTTGGTAATCCTCTGTTAGCTTCCTGGGGAAAGTTGGGACGTGACTATCTGTACCTATTGTCGCAATTGGAAGGAGCACAGGAGGTCGATGCCTTTGTGGATATCCCCGCTGATAATATGCTGCACGCCATTCAGCGCGACATGCTGGAACTGGAAGATCACGCGGTGATCGGCATCACGCCAGAAACATTGGAGAACAGCATTACCAAGCGCCGGCTGGAGCCTAAAGACCGTTCCCTCAGCCTTCACCTCTGTCACAGCCCACAACGTGAAGTAGAAGTGCTGCATGACCAATTACTGACCATGCTGGAGGAAGATCCAGAACTGACGCCGCGCGATATTATTGTGATGGTAGCAGATATCGACAGCTATACGCCCTACATTCAGGCCGTGTTCGGCAACACTTCCGCCGAGTGTTACCTACCGTTTGCCATTTCTGATCGTAAAGCGCGCCAAGCGCATCCGGCGCTACAAGCGTTTATTTCATTGCTCAACCTGCCACAAAGCCGGTTTACCGCTGAACAGGTGCTAGCCTTGCTCGAAGTGCCTCCACTGGCGGCGCGTTTTGCCATCGGTGAAGAAGGGCTACGCCTGTTGCGTTATTGGGTTGGTGAATCCGGCGTGCGCTGGGGATTAGACGATGACAACGTACGCGAGCTGGATCTGCCAGCCACTGGCCAGCATACCTGGCGCTTCGGTATTACGCGCATGCTGCTAGGCTATGCGATGGACAGCAACGCTGGCGATTGGCAGGGCATTCTGCCGTATGATGAATCGAGCGGGTTGGTTGCCGAGTTGGCCGGGCAACTGGCGGATCTGTTGAACAGTCTTGGCTGCTGGCGACAGTGGATGAGCGAAATGCGATCGCTAGAAGAATGGCTACCGTTGTGCCGCCAACTCCTAGATACCTTCTTTGTGCAGGATGGTGAAACCGAAGTGGTGCTGGCACCGATCGAACAGCAGTGGCAGCAAGTTATCCGCTTTGGCTTGGCGGCGCGTTATCCGAATGCAGTACCGTTAAGCATTCTGCGAGATGATTTGGTGGCGCATCTCGATCAGGCGCGCATCAGCCAGCGCTTTTTAGCCGGGCAAATCAATTTTTGCACGCTAATGCCGATGCGTTCCATTCCGTTCAAGGTGGTTTGCCTGCTGGGTATGAATGACGGGGTTTACCCACGCGCCCTGCCACTGCTTGGGTTTGACCTGATGGCGCAGCAACCTAAGTGTGGTGACCGCAGCCGACGCGACGATGACCGTTATTTGTTCCTTGAGGCAATTCTGTCAGCGCAGCAACGACTATATATCAGCTTTATCGGTTGTTCTATCCAGGATAACCGAGAGCGTTATCCTTCAGTGCTGGTCACCGAGTTGCTGGAATATTTGGAGCAAAGCTATTGCTTGCCTGGCGATGAGGATTTAGATGCTGACGGCAGCGCACAGCGGGTTGGCGAGTACTTGCTGAAGTGGCATGCGCGCATGCCGTTCGCCGTCGAAAATTTCCTGCCTGGTTCCGAGAAACAAAGTTACGCCGCTGAATGGTTGCCTGCCGCCGATGGGCACGGCACGGCACCCCCACCCTTCAATCAGCCACTGCTTCCCGCAGGCGAACAGCAAATTTCACTGGATGATCTGCGGCAGTTTTACCGTCACCCGATCCGTGCCTTTTTCCAGTTGCGCCTAGGCGTCAGCTTTACTCTGGAAGAGACCGAACTGCCGAACGAAGAACCCTTTACACTGGATAACCTCAGCCGCTATGAGTTAAACAGCCAGCTACTGAATACCCTGATCGAAGGTGATAGCCCAAGCTGTCTGTTCCAGCGAGTATGCGCTGCTGGTGAGTTACCCTTCGGCGCTTTTGGCGAAATCTATTGGCAAAAGCAGCAGGAAGAGATGATCGAATTGGCCGAAAAAGTGCGAGCCGAGCGCGGCGTAGATCACAGCCTGGAGCTGGATATTGAGATTGACGGCGTGCATATCAGCGGCTGGCTGCATCAGGTGCAATGTGATGGCTTACTGCGCTGGCGGCCTGCTACCCTGTCGGCAGTGGATGGCATTCTGTTGTGGCTGGAACACCTGGTGTACTGCTGTGCTGGTGGTACGGGAATAAGCCGCCTCTATGGACGCAAAAGTACTGCCTGGTGCTTCGCGGCGCTCACGAAGGAGGATGCCCGCAAACATCTAGCGGAACTAATGGCAGGGTATCAGCGCGGTCTGTGCCAACCGCTGTTGCTGCTTAACAAAAGCGGCTGGGCATGGCTGAACCAATGTTATCAGCCGGAAACACAGCTGATTGACTGGCAGGAAGAGACGCAAACCAAAGCACAGGCTAAACTATTGCGGGCTTGGCATGGCGATCAGCGCATCCCAGGTGAAGGAGAAGATCCTTATTTGCAGCGAGTATTCCGTCAGTTGGATTTAGATAATGACGACTTAGCGCAGATTTTGGCCGAAACAGAACGCTACTTGCTACCGGTAGCGCAGCATAACACTGGTTGACCTTGTGGCTTTACCATGGGTAATTCTCTCCCGGTAGTGCTAGGCTGCATCCGTCCATTAAATGTGGCGGCGTCACAAACCCAAAACGCGTCATCAAGGCGGAGGGGGAAGGAGCGTTGTTTAAGCTAGACAACGCAGAGTACTGGCTTTTGGGCGCGACCAGAAAGGCGGGGGCCATTTGAGCAACCATAGATGATGAAACGCTTATTTATTCCACCAACCCGTCTTACTGAGTGTTCAAATGTCACGGGTAATTTCTGGACACAGCCTGGGTTACCGGGGATGCAGTAAAATAATTGAGGTGATATTCAACTATTGGGCTACTCTAGTCTTACATAACGTACAGGCGTATATTCCCATTGTTTTTCAAGCTGCATCTTAAAATTCATCGGGTAAAGATTTTAATTGTATGGTTTTTTTGACAAATACCGTCAACGTCAAGGCATTGGCGAAATGGTGTCAGAATAGATGTTTTGGCTATGCGTAGATAGTTGGCCCGTATCACCAGGCTAATATGCTTAGTAATATGTTGGATGCCGTTCATCTCGGCGGCACAGGGATAGAAACCACTGGCAGAGAAAATCAACAAAAGCCCAAAAGATGCGCGAAACTATCAGGCGATCAAACTGGGGAACAGTATGACGGTGCTGCTAGTTTCCGATGCTCAGATACCAAAATCGCTGGTGGCATTGGCGTTGCCAGTCGGTTCGCTGGAAGATCCGAACAGCTAGCTAGGATTGGCTCACTACCTGGAACACATGGTACTGATGAGATCCAAGCGTTATCCGCAGCCAGAAAATCTGTCGGAATTTTTAAAAAACACGGTGGAAGCTACAACGCCAGTACGGCCGGCTTCCTACTGCACCGCGTTCTATTTGACCGTGGAGAATGACGCGCTGGGCCTGCGGCTTATCGCCTGGCGGATGCCATTGTGGAACCACTGCTAGAGCCGGGCAATGCTGATCGCGAGCGTCATGCGGTTAACGCCGAGCTGACGATGGCACGTTCACACGACAGCATGCGTATGGCGCAGGTTAGGGCAGAAACGCTGAATACGGCGCATCCTAGCGCGCATTTCTCTGGCGGTAACCTCTAAACCTTGAAGGATAAGACAGGCAGCAAACTGCACGATAAACTGACCGACTTCTATAAATGCTATTATTCTGCCAACCTAATGGTGAGGGTGTTGTCCAGTAACCAGTCATTGCCACAGCTAGCAAAAATAGCCGCCAAAACTTTTGGCCGGGTAGCGGATCATAATGCTATCATAGCGCCTATCACCGTACTGTACTGCCCGTCTCACCGTAGCAATAGAGCATCATTCGTGCAAACGACTAAAAGTCTAATTCCCTATCAGCAACAATAGCGCGGCGTTCCGCAGCAAAACTGATACCTACATCAGCTACCTGATTGGCAACCGCAGCAAAAATACCCTGTCCGATTGGTTGCAGAAACAGGGGCTAGCGGATACCATTAACGCTGGTGCTGATCCGATGGTGGATCGCAATGGTAGCGTATTATCGATCAGCGTATAGCTGACCGATAAAGGTCTGGCTCAGCGTGACGAGGTGGTAGCGACTATTTTCAACTACCTGAAAATGCTGCGCGGAAAAGGCATCAAGCAGAGAATGGCTGGTGGATGTCCTGCTGCGCGTGCCGGTCGAACACGCATTGGACTCGTCTTACTCTGGCGGATCATTATCATGCCAGGGCAATCGCCGAGCGTCTAGATGCCATGACGCCGCAAAACGCGCGCATTTAATTAAGACGGCCTATTTCATTAATGCACCACTACCAGGTGGATAAAATGCAGCCGGTGGTGGATCAGCCGGGTTTACGTGTACTGTACATGCCAAGCCGTTATTTTGCGCAATGCCAAAGCCATTAATTCCGCACGTAATCAGGTGCTATTTTCTTTGACAGATTATCTAGCTGGCATCGCGCTGGATCAGCTGAGCTATCAGGCATCGGTTGGCTGTTTAAGCTTCTCTAACTCGTTGAACAACGGCCTGATAATTAACGCCAATGGTTTTACCAAGCGTCTGCCGCAACTGTTAAGCTCACTGATTGAAGACTACGCCAGTTTTACCCCAACAGAGGAGCAACTGGCACAAGCTAAATACTGGTGTCTAGAACAGTTGGATTCTGCCGAGAAGGACAAAGCCTTTGAGTTGTCGATCCATCCAGTGAAAATGATTTCTCGCGTGCCATACTCGGGGAGCGCAGTGAGCACCGTGATGTGCTGAAAACCCTGACACTAAAAATGTCTTGGCTTACCGCGACAGCCTACTGGTATGAGGCTAAGCTGGAACTGCTGGTGGTAGGGAATATGAACGAGCGGTAGTTTTCAACTCTGTCCTCGGCACTTCACTGAAGCAGACCCTTGGGCGTAGTGGTTGTTGCATGGTGGCATAGCGAAGAGGTGGTGGTGGACAAACGCCAATTGGCCAACTTACAACGAGCGGCCAGTAGCACTAACTCGGTACTGACGGCGGTTTATGTACCGACCGGCTACAACGAAGTCGTCAGCATGGCGCTATAGCGCGTTGTTGTGGCAGATTATTCAGCCGTGGTTCTATAGCCAATTGCGCATTACTGAACAATAATTAGGTTATGCGCTATTCGCCTTCCCGATATCGATAGGTCGCCAATGGGGTGTCGGCTTCCTATTGCAGAGCAATAGCAAACAGCCAACATACTTGTGTCAGCCTTACCAAGATTTTACTTAAAAACGGAAAAACGCCTGTGTGAAATGAGTGATGCAGACTTCCAACAGAACCAGCAATCGCTGACCAACGAACTAAAGCAGCGGCCACAAATCCTTGGCGAAGAAGCCAGTCGCTTTGCTGACTATTTTGATCGCAGTAATTTTGCTTTTGATACGCGTCAGAAGCTGATTGTGCAGGTTATGCAACTCACGGCAGCCACATTGGCGGGCTACTTCCATCAGGCGGTGATCCAGCTGCAGGGGCTGGCACTGCTGTCGCAGCTCAGTGGCAGCGGCCAGGATAAAGCAGACTATGCTGATCCGAAGGGTTGGGTCACCTATCCTAACGCCTCAGCATTGCAGAAGGTACTACCGCGCAAGGTGGCGACACCATGACCAAGAAGGTTCCGCAGAGGCTTGATACGCTGACGTTGCCACTGTTTGGTGAGCGGCTGATTGAAGCATCGGCGGGAACTGGCAAAACCTTCACTATTGGCGCGCTTTACCTGCGGCTGCTACTGGGGCTTGGTCAGGACGCGGCATTCTACAGGCCGTTGACAGTCGAAGAAATCCTAGTAGTGACCTTTACCGAGGCAGCCACTGAGGAATTGCGCGGGCGTATTCGCAATAATATTCACGAGCTGCGCCTTGCGTGCGTGCGTGGCAAAAGCCCAGAACCGTTGTTTTCGGCGCTGTTGGATGAGATTGACGATCTGTCCGATGCCGCTGCGCAATTACTCTCGGCCGAGCGGCAGATGGACGAAGCGGCGATTTATACCATCCACGGCTTTTGCCAGCGCATGCTGACCCACAATGCTTTCGAATCCGGTATGCTGTTTGAACAAACGCTGGTGCGGGACGAACTACCGCTACGTAGGCAGGCGTGTGCCGACTTCTGGCGTCGCCACTGCAACCCGCTACCGTTGGGTATTGCCCGTGTGGTTAGCCAAGAGTGGAACGGCCCAGAGGCGCTGCTAGCCGATCTTTCCGACTATTTGCATGGCGAAGCGCCAACACTGCGCCAGCCGCCTAAGGATGAAGAAACAGTGCTAACGCGCCATGAGCAAATCGTGGCGCGCATAGACGCTATCAAGGCGCATTGGCTGAATGTTGCAAGTGATCTGGAGACACTAATCAGCCAGTCCGGTGCCGATAAGCGCAGCTACAGCAGCAAACACCTGCCGAATTGGTTAGACAAAGTCGGTGAGTGGGCGATGAAGGAAACCTTGGATTACCAGTTACCGAAAGAACTGGATAAATTCCGCCAGTCGGTATTGTTGGAAAAAACTAAGCAGGGTGAAGTGCCGCGTCATGCATTGTTTACTGCTATTGATGAACTTTTTGCCGCTCCCTTGACGCTGCGCGACCTGATTATAGCGCGTGCGCTCAGCGAAATACGCCACTCGATTCAGCAGGAGAAACGCCAGCGCGCTGAGCTGGGTTTTGACGATCTGCTTAGCCGAATGGACAGTGCATTGCAAAACGTAGGAGGGGAGCAATTGGCACAGGCGATCCGTCAACGCTACCCGGTGGCGATGATCGACGAATTCCAGGATACTGACCCGCAGCAATACCGCATCTTTCAGAAACTTTATATCGGCCAGCAGGACTGTGGCTTGCTGCTGATTGGCGATCCAAAACAGGCTATTTACGCCTTCCGGGGTGCTGATATTTTCACCTATATGCGCGCCCGTTATGAGGTGAGCGCACACTATACCCTTGAAACAAACTGGCGCTCGTCTCCTGCGATAGTCGCCAGCGTCAACACGCTGTTTTGCCAATTGGAAAAACCCTTCCTGTTTGGTCAAATCCCCTTTATTGAGGTCAGCGCGGCGGAAAAGAATCAAGGGCTGGTGTTTGAACTGTACAACCAGTCACAGCCAGCGATGCAGTTCTGGTTGCAACATGGCGAAGGTGTTGGTGTAAGTGATTACCAACAACTGATGGCACAGCTATGCGCTACGCAAATCCGTGACTGGCTCAGTGCCGGGCAGCAAGGGCAGGCTTGGCTGGATAATGGTAAATGTCGCAGGCCGGTGCAGGCGTCGAATATCGCGGTGCTAGTACGCAGCCGCAATGAAGCAGCGCTAGTACGTTATGCGCTCAGTACGCTGTCGATCCCCTCAGTTTATCTTTCCAACCGAGACAGCATATTCGAAACGCCGGAAGCCAAAGATCTGCTATGGCTGTTGCAGGCAGTGCTGGTGCCGGAGCAGGGACGCACGTTGCGTAGTGCTATGGCAACCGGGCTGATGGGACTGGATGCGCCAACGTTGGCTAGCTTGAGCAGCGACGAACTCGCCTGGGATGCATTGGTGGACGAGTTCGATAAATACCGCACGCTCTGGCGGCATCGCGGTGTATTGCCGATGCTGAGAGAAGTGATGAAAACACGCTATCTGGCGGAAAACCTGCTGGCTAGCCCTGGTGGTGAACGGCGTCTGACTGACGTGCTGCACTTGGGTGAACTCTTGCAGGAAGCTGCTGCGCAGCTTGACAGTAAGCATGCGTTGGTTCGCTGGCTGGCACAGCAAATCGCACAGCCTAACCGCCAGTCCGATAACCAGCAATTGAGGCTGGAGAGCGATCGTCACCTGGTGCAGGTAATCACTATCCACAAATCCAAAGGGCTGGAGTTCGATCTCGTATGGCTGCCATTTATCGGCAATTTCCGCCAGCAGCAGGCACTATATCACGATCGCCACAGCTTCCAGGAGCTGTTGGATCTCAACGTTAATGAAGATAGCCTGGCTTGGGCGGAAGAAGAACGCTTGGCAGAAGATCTACGCTTGCTGTACGTGGCGTTGACTCGCTCGGTATATCACAGCAGCATCGGCATTGCGCCGTTGATCCAGGGCGCACGCAAGAAGCAGAGTAGCACAGATGTGCATCGTAGCGCATTGGGCTATTTAGTGCAGGCTGGGCAGGCGGGTGATGCGGCTTACTTGCATGAATGTTTGCAGCAGTTGGCTGGCAGCGGTATTGTGCTTTCGCTGGTTGAGACGCTAAACGAGCAGCCTTGGCAACCGCAAGCAGCCATCTCGACAAAGCTGGCAGCAAAAAATTTCACTCGCCAGATCCAAGATTTCTGGCGGGTTACCAGCTATACCGGCCTGCGGCAGCACGGTGGGAATCTAATGCAGGATCTGTTGCCACAGTTAGATATCGATGCTGCTGGGGAGCAAGCGGAAAAAGGAGAGCCAGTACTCACACCGCATACCTTCCCGCGTGGTGCGGCACCCGGCACCTTTCTACACAGTGTATTCGAGACACTGGACTTTACTCAGCCACTGGACGAACAGTGGCTGTTGAAACAGTTGCAACAGCAGGGTTTTGCCGATCACTGGCAGCCTATTTTGCTGGCATGGGTGCAGGTGCTGCTCAATACCCCGCTGAATGACAGCGGGATGACCTTGGCAGCGTTGGAACCGCAGCACAAGCAGGCCGAGTTGCAGTTCTATCTATCGATTAACCGGGTGTTACAGGCACACGAGCTTGATGAACTGGTAAAACGCTACGATCCGCTGTCTGCTCGCTGTCCGGTGCTAGATTTCCAGCAGGTTCAAGGCATGCTTAAAGGTTTTATCGATTTGGTGTTCTGCTGGCAGGACAAATACTATTTGCTGGACTACAAATCCAACTGGCTGGGAGAAGACAGTAGCGCTTATACCTGGCTAGCGATGGAACGTGCGATGGCGGAACATCGCTATGACCTGCAATATCAGCTCTATACCCTGGCATTGCATCGCTATCTGCGACATCGGCTGGCGGCGGACTACGACTACCAGCGCCATTTTGGCGGGGTCATTTACCTATTCTTACGAGGTGTTGATGCGCTGTATCCGGGCAATGGCATTTTTGCCTGCCGCCCGGAACAACAATTAGTGGAAGGCATGGATTTATTGTTCAGTGGTGACGCTGCTGCTAAGGAGGATGAATGATGATTGCGCTGCTGGATCAGGCGGTGGCGCATGGTTTGCTGAGGCCACTGGATGTGCAGTTCGCTGGTGTGGTAGCGGCTAAAGATGAACCAGATATTCTGCTGGCAGCGGCTTGGCTGAGCGCAGAGGCAGGGGTCGGTCATGTTTGCTTGATGTTGGATCAGCTACAGATGGGGCAATTGTTTGCAGGTAGGCAGCCAAAACTGGCACAGGCCGTCTGGTTGGCAGCCGGGCAACCGGATACCCCCCGCTGGCAGCAGCGTCTGATAGCCTGCGCCGCAGTTGGTGATGGCAGCAGTGCTACGCCGCTGGTGTTGCAGGGTCAACGCCTGTACTTACAGCGCATGTGGCAGAGCGAAGGTGAGGTAGCGGTATTTATCAGCAGCAACCGCGAACATCAGGTAGTAGATGAAGCTCAGTTACGCATTATTCTTGATCGGTTGTTTGGTGCGGCTACCGATGAACCGGACTGGCAGAAAATTGCCGCTGCGGTGGCCATGACCCGGCGAATTGCGGTGATTTCCGGTGGGCCAGGTACCGGTAAAACTGCCACCGTGGCCAAATTACTGGCGGCACTGGTGCAGTATTATGAGCGTGCGAGGCTACGTATTCAATTGGCGGCACCGACGGGCAAAGCGGCAGCGCGGTTGACTGAGTCGCTTGGCAGCGCCAGCCGTAAGCTAGCGTTAACGCCGACGCAGCAGGCGTTATTCCCGACTGAAGCTGCAACGCTGCATCAGCTGTTGGGTGTGCAACCCAATAGCCAACGCATGCGCTATCATCGCGGTAATCCGCTGCATATGGATGTGCTAGTGGTGGATGAAGCGTCAATGGTAGATTTGCCGATGATGGCTCGTTTGATTGCCGCCTTGCCGGAACGGGCGCAGGTAATTTTCCTCGGTGACCGTGATCAATTAGCCTCAGTAGAGGCAGGGGCGGTGTTGGGTGATATTTGTCGTTTTGCCGAACAGGGGTACAGCGAGGCACGTGCCGAGGAGCTAAGCCGTTTGACCGGCTGCCTATTGCGGGGGCAGCAAGCACGGGCAGAAGCAGCGGTGTGCGACAGCCTATGTTTACTGCGCAAGAGCTATCGCTTTGACGCCAAATCTGGCATCGGCCAATTAGCGCAGGCGGTCAATGTTGGTGATGTTGCACGGGCGCGGGCAGTGATTAACGGTGGTTTCAGCGATGTTGCGGGTTATTCGCTGGCGACCACTGAAGAATACCAGGCGCTGTTAGCGGTGTGTGTGGCGGGATACCGCGATTACCTGAAACAGGTGAGTACTGGGGCTGATGCCGCGACAGTGCTGGCAGCATTCGGCTGTTTTCAAGTGTTGTGCGCGCTGCGTGTAGGGCCATTCGGCGTTGCCGGATTGAACCAGCGGATCGAGTCCGGGTTGCAGCATGCCGGGTTGATCCACCGCTCGCTAGGGCACTGGTATCTTGGGCGACCAGTGATGATCGGGCGTAATGACAGTGCGTTAGGGTTGTATAACGGTGATATCGGTATTGCCTTGCGAAATGGTCGCGGTGAGTTGCGCGTGCATTTCCTTCTGCCGGACGGTAGCGTCAAATCGGTGCAGCCAAGCCGTTTGCCCATGCATGAAACTGCCTACGCGATGACTGTGCATAAATCCCAGGGTTCTGAGTTTGATCATACGCTGTTGGTGCTGCCGACCCATTTCCTGCCGCTGCTGACCCGTGAGTTGGTCTATACCGCCATCACTCGTGCACGTATTCGGCTTTCGCTATACGCCGCAGATGGGGTGTTGATGAAGGCAATTTGCACGCCAACCCAGCGTCGCAGCGGTTTGGCTGAACGCTTGCGTAGGGAGGAATAGACGGCAGAAGAGCACAGTAGGGGTTACAGCTCCACTAGCAGAATTTTGGCGCGTCGCTAGTAGTTGTATAGCGACTTTTTTGTATCGTAAGTACCTCGACTTCCGCCGGAGTAAAGCCGCGTTCTTGGAACCAATGGATTCTGCTGGTTGTCAGTACAAACAGTTTTTGCTGGCCAATTTGTCGCGCCTGGCTTTCTACCCGTTGCAGCAGAATTTTGCCGCGCGAAGAACTACAGTAGTCTGGATGTACTGCTAGGCAAGCCATTTCGCCGATTGTCTCTTCTGGAAACGGGTACAGCCTGCGCAGGCAATGGTCAGATTATCGCGTTCGATAATTGTGAACTTGTCGATTCCATCTTCAGTTACTCACGTGAACGGCGTACTAGAATGACTTGCTGCTCCAGCGGGCGGATCAACTCCAGGATGCCTCCGATATCGTCGATAGTTGCACGGCGCACCTGTTCGGCACTCTCCATAACAATTTGGCTGCCGATGCCATCGCGTGAGAACAGCTACTCCTGTACTAACGCGTCATCCTCCTGATAGCTGATTAAGTGGCTGCGGCGTACCCCGCTGCGGCAGGCTTTTAATGCGCACGCCGCACAGGAAACGTACAGTACTGGAATGATAGTCACCGCGCTCTTCCCGCTGCTCAATACATTTTTGTGTGTCGTTAGGGGAGAGTTCAAAAATGACGTTGCCTTGTGGATCTCGGTCACACCCTATGAGGAACAGAAACCGATCATTTTCTTCGCCTTCAGCTTGATCACCAACTGAGTGGTAACTTCTTCCGAGCTTAGGTTAAAGCTTTCGCCAGTCACCGACACGGCTACTGGGCTGATCAACACGATGGTGTTGTTGGCAAGTTCGTGGTGGTGGATAGCCTTTTCATAAATACGGCGGATACGCCCGCTATGGCAATAATCCACGCCGTCATCAATGCCGAGAGGTTGGGCGATGATAAATTTGCCGCTTACTACGTTAATGTGCGCACCCTGTAGCGGGGTATTATTGAGGCTCATTGATAGCTGGGCGGTGATGTCCAGTTGCAGTAAGCCGGCAGCCTGTTTAACCCATTCAAGTGTAATGGCATCAGTGACCCGAGTATGCTTGTGATAAGTTGATAATGATGCAGCGCCAGATTGTTGTCGATCTATGGTCTTGCAACATAAACTATCACTAGACGAATACCCAAGCTATGCAGCAGACCAATATCGTTGACGATGTTGGGAAAATTCTCATGCTTAATAGCTTCCCCATCAAGTATGACGACAAATGTCTTGCCCCGATGGGCATTAATATAAGGAACTGAGTGACGAAATTCTTGAACTAGCTCTGTACTCTACGTTACTTCACGGCAAACCCTTATATGCATATTTATACGTTATTTTTTATTCTTTTTTGTGTGGGTAGTAGCCAGCGAGAAATTATCTTAATTTCTGTGTTAACCGCACTGAATAGTAATAAATTGAAAACTATAAAAAGATTTTCTGGTGACAGGATTAGCATGATTAGTTAAAGTTTTCGGCACTTCCGTTTGACTGGTGTTTTTTTCATCTATTTTAATCAGTTATCACTGTCGGAGCCACATGCCAAACTTAAATCACAATCTGAGGCACCGCCGTTTATTACAAGGGGCTGCTGCCAGTTGGTTGCTGAAGTGTGAATCACGTAGGCTTCGCAGCATCATCACATGTCATTGCCGTGCGTGTATGGCTTTATTCCACCTATACTCGCATCACGCTCGAATCTAACGTCGCGCTGAAATACCAATAGTTTGTGCTGACCAATCCTGACCGTGTTGTGGTGGATATCGCTGGTGTGCATCTCAACGGTGTGCTGAAGGGCATCGCTAGCCAGGTTCACGCCGACGATCCCTACCACATGCAGGCGCGCGTTGGCCAGTTTGATCAACACACTGTGCGGCTAATGCTGGAACCTAAGCACAGCGTCAGCCCACACATATTCTCGCTGGCACCGGTGCCAGAGTATCGCCACCGGCTGGTACTAGATCTCTATCCCACCAAGGGCAGTAGTAGCACGTAGTATGATCCGTTATTGACGTTACTGGAAGATTACAACCAAGGCGTTCTAGATCGCTCTTTGCCAGCAGAGGCGGCGCTGGCTGGCAATGCGGGGCATGAGCAGCCGATTATCATCATGTTAGATCCTGGCCATGGTGGTGAGGATCCCGGCGCGATTGGCATGCTCAAGACGTTCTAGAAGGACATTGTGTTGCAAATTGCCTGCAAGTTGAGCGCGTTGATCAAACATGAACCTGCGATGAAAGTGTTTATGACACGTAATGACGATGTATTTATTCCGCTCAAGGTACGTGTCGCCAAGGCGCGTAAACAGTGTGCTGATTTGTTCGTTTCTATTAACGCCAATGCCTTTACCAGCCGGGCAGCAAGCGGTTCATCGGTATTCGCACTATCGATTAAAGGTGCCACCAGCTCGGCGGCTAAGTTCTTGGTATAGACACAAAACGCCTCAGACCCCAAATCGGCAGCGTCAGTAAAAGCGGTGACCCTTATCTCGATCATGCCTTGTTCGATCTAGTGCATACAGCGACCATTAATGACAGCCTGAAATTCGGCAATGAAGTGCTGAACCGGATGGGAAAAATTAACCGGTTGCATAAAAATCGTGTCTAGCAGGCGGGCTTTGCGGTGTTAAAGGCTCTAGATATACTTTCGTTTCTGGTTGAAACAGTGTTTATCAGCAACCTAGAAGAAGAGTACAAGCTGCGTACCCATTATTTCTAGCAGCAGGTAGCAGAGTCTGCTTTGACGAGGATCAAGGCGTAATTTGCTAACGACAGTGCATTAGCGAGTAGATAATGACGGAGTTGTTTGCGTATGGGGCCGGTTTTATCCGGTCTCTAATGCTAAAGCACCCTGAAGAATGTTTTGCTGCTGTTATCAAGATTGGTTGCGGGGGCCGGATTTGAACCGACGACCTTCGGGTTATGAGCCCGACGAGCTACCAGGCTGCTCCACCCCGCGTCCGATGAATGTGCACTATACTCTCCGTGTATTTTGTTGCAAACCCTTTTTGCAATTTATTGGGAGAAAATCGTTTTTATGCTGAATTTAGCCGCAAATTGCATTCTTTTTCATCATCCCGCTATCTGGTTTTTTTATTTGCGGCGATTCCTTTATCGATAGGCGTTTGTTATCGTTCAGCCGATATATCATTAAGTATGAGAGTGTGCGATGAAAGGGCGTTGGAATAAATATCTGCTGGGTGGGTTAGTGGTGGTGCTAGTGGGATGTTCGTCTAAGCCGACTGATCGTGGGCAGCAATATAAGGATGGTCGTTTAGATCAAGTGATGGAACGAGTCAATCAGCCTAACGCCAAGGGCGTGCTGGTCAACGCTCAGGATTACTTGAATCAGTTGCTGGAGATCAAGTATGCTGTCCCTGCGCTCTTTGATCGCTACAATACGACTTACCAGGCAGTACAAAATTGGCTATCAGCGGGTGCTGATACACGTCAATTGAACCAGTATGGACTCAGCGCTGACCAGATGAAAGGTATCGATAACTACGGCAACGTACAGTTTACTGGCTATTATACACCAGTGTTGCAAGCGCGCTACACCCAACAGGAAGCGTTCCGCTACCCGCTCTACCGCATGCCGCCGAAAGGTAAAAAACCTTTGCCTAACCGTGCAAGCATATATTCCGGTGCACTGGACGATCGCTACATCATCGCTTACACCAACTCGCTGATAGATAACTTTATGATGGAAGTTCAGGGTAGCGGCTATGTGGATTATAGCAATGGTCAGCCACTAGTCTTCTTCGGCTATGGGGGTAAAAATGGCCATGCTTACCGTAGCATTGGCAAGGTACTGATCGATCGCGGTGCAGTGGCTCAGGTGGATATGTCATTGCAGGCGATCCATCATTGGGCCGCTAGCCATAGCGCGGCGGAATTGCGCGAACTGCTTGAGCAGAATCCCTCTTTCGTATTTTTCCGTCCAGAAGCTTTCGCATCGGTGAAAGGTGCCAGCGCAGTGCCATTGATCGCTAAAGCTTCGGTGGCGTCTGATCGCTCGCTGATCCCGGCTGGCACCACATTGCTGGCTGAAGTACCGCTGCTAGACAATAAAGGTCAATTCACAGGAAAATATGAGATGCGCCTAATGGTTGCACTCGATGTCGGTGGCACCATCAAGGGGCAGCATTTTGACCTATATCAAGGCATCGGGCCGGCGGCCGGTCACTCGGCCGGTTACTATAACCACTATGGCCGCGTTTGGGTGTTGAGTGGCACCAGCAGCGCGCAGCTATTCAGTGCCAACCCGCATAGCGGTGGTGTCACTACTTAACCGCTAAGCGCGTATTGAATAGCAATGGGCGTACTGTCCGCTTGCACTATAAAGGTAATTAAATCATTATGAGTACAACGTATTCAGCAGCCTATTTACAACGTTTTGGCGGCACGGCACGGCTATATGGCCATCCGGCGTTGGCGTTTTTTGCGCAGGCACACATCTGCGTGATTGGCATTGGTGGCGTGGGTTCCTGGGTGGCTGAGGCGCTGGCGCGCACTGGCATCGGTGCTATTACCTTGATCGACATGGATGATGTCTGTATCACCAATACCAACCGTCAGATCCATGCGTTGCGCCAGCATGTCGGCCAGTCGAAAACTGAAGTGATGGCGGAGCGTATTCTGGCAATCAACCAAGAATGCCAGGTAACCTGTATCAACGATTTTATTACCCCAGATAATGTCGCTAAGTTATTAAATCACAATTTCAGCTATGTGATCGATGCCATCGATAGCGTGCGTCCCAAGGCAGCGCTGCTGTCTTATTGCCGTTGCTACCAGATCCCGGTAGTGACCATTGGTGGTGCCGGCGGGCAAATTGACCCGACCAAGATAGAAGTGGCCGATCTAGCGAAAACCATCCAAGACCCGCTAGCAGCTAAGCTACGCGTGCGGCTGAAGCATAATTTCAACGTAGTGAAAAATGGCAAGGGTAAGTTGGGTATCGACTGTGTATTCTCCAGCGAACCCTTGGTCTACCCACAGCTAGACAGTTCGGTATGCGTATCGCGTAGCACAGCCGATGGGCTAAAAAGAATGGATTGCAGCGCGGGGTTTGGCGCTGCAACTATGGTTACCGCCACTTTTGGTTTTGTAGCTGTGTCCCACGTGCTGAAAAAAATGCTGGCAAAAGCGGCGCGTCAGAAGTAGCGGGCAGCGATCGCCTGCATCCCAGCAGCCAACGTCGCTAACCCGCTGGCGCGGGTAGCGCTAAGCTGATGGCATAAAGCCAGGTGATCAAACAACACCAGTGGTTCCAGTACGGCAAGTTGTTGCGGCGTTTTGCCCTCCATGGCGGTTCAATACTGCCAGCAGACAGCGCACGATGCGTCCTTTGTTGTCACCATAAAAATGCAGCGTACCATCTGACAACCGCTTTGGTTCTCACAGCTGCTCAACGCCATTTCCGTTTTCCCCGTAGCGCTTCCGGCAGTGGCAGTAGCCATTTCGCCAGCATGATCAACTGGCGATAGCGATCCATTGATTTAACGTGCTGAAGGTCTCGATCAACGCTATGGTAGTAATCTCACGACCAAAGGGATGGGTAGCGAGCATAGCGTCTCTGGTGGTCAATTTAGTTGGCCAACAGGTCGATAGTGTGTTGATCAATGCGGACACTAGTGCATTGACATCCTGCGGAGAATTATATGGCACAAAGGAGGCGCGCAAAGTGCCGCCATCATCGGCTGGGCGGCGCAGTATTGGACGTTGCGCAGCTCGATACCATGTGCAGCCAACAGCGTAACAATGTCACTGTGATGGATGCCCGCAATATCAAACGTCAGTAAGCTGGAGACATAACAGCGGAAACTGCGAAAGCTAGGAAATTGCGCCAACCGTTGCTCAGCTTGGTCAGCTAAAGCGCGGCTGTAGCGTTCCGCCACCGACCAATCCTGATCGTCCAGCCAGTTCAGCGCGGCAGCTAACCCCAGTACGCCGGCAATATTCGGTGTACCCGCTTCAAAGCAATACGGCGGTTTTTGAGGCGTGAAGCCGCCAAAGGATGAGGATGCTTTCTGGGTCAGCATTTTGCCGCCACCTTGCCAAGGAGTCATCTACGCCAGCAGTTCGCTTTTACCATACAGTGCGCCGATGCCAGTCGGGCCATATAGTTTGTGGCCTGAGAAGGCGTAGAAATCGATATTAAGCTGCTGAACGTCGGCTGGGAGAAATGCACGATGCCTTGGGCAACGTCGATCATCACTCGCGCGCCTGCACTATGCGCTAGAGTGATGGCTTGCGCTAGATCTAGGCAGCCACCGGTAACGTTGGACATTTACCCCAGTGCCAACAGGCGGGTTTTGTCGTTAAGCAAGGAGGGCAGGCGCGCCATCTCAGGCAGACGATTAGTACCGATCGGTAGCTTGACAACCTGAGTACCAGTTTGTTACGCACCATTAGCTAGGGGATCAGGTTGGCGTGGTGCTCAGCTTCACTCACCAAAATTTCATCACCCGGTAGCAAGCACAGCCGGGCGTAGCTTTGTGCTACCAGGTTGATCGCCTCGGTGGTACTGCGTGTCCAGATGATATCGTCGGCAGAAGGTACGTTGATCAACGCTGCCGTCAGGCTACGTGCCTGCTTAAAACGGGCGGTTAGATCTTGTGCTACACGGTGCTGGCTGCGGTTCACGGTGGCGGTATCGTCACAAACATTGCTTTGTGGCTTCGATCACCGCCAGCGGTTTTAACGCGGTGGCAGCGCTGTCTAGATAAATTCCGCCCTGCGTGAGGACGGGAAACTGCTGACGAAAACTGCTGACGAAATATGCTGGGGTTAAAAGGTGTCATACCCTTATTATCATTAGTTTGAGTCAGTGCCTAATCCCCCTGTCCTATTTTGCCAGTGGAAATAAGTTATCAAAACCAAAGGCGAACACTACACTGGCATAGGGCAGCGATCCCTCCATGACATTGAGCAACGGATCAACCCTATTAAGCCAAAATAAAAGGGATAAAAGTGACCCATAATTTCAGGAAAAAAGCCCTGCAAATCAAACGATACCGCATAAAATCACTGTGGAAGGACAGAATAAATATACAGGAAATGAGCTACCATGACCAGATTACCGGACATGAGGCAAATACAACATCATAACCACAAGATAAAAGTTAATCGATGTCCTCAACATCGAATCTCTTTTTGTTCCAGCTTAGGTAGTACCATCACTGTAGGTATTTGCTAGCGTATCCTCAACGGAAAAGTATAATGAATCGAATAAAAAATAATGGTACTGGTTTGTTAGGTTCAACCCATGGCATCCTACATAGGGCTTACCGATTTACGACACCACATTATTTAACTTATTCTTACATGAAAGTATCTAATTAATGCCAAAGCGTTTACCTTTCCCTTAATGCGTTGCGTGTGTTCAATGTGGCTGCTTGACATCTGAGTTTTACCAAAATGCCAGAAGCGCTGTTTGTGACTTAATCCGCAGGGAGCCACCAGATAAAGTCGCTGGAGGATTTTCTTGGCCTGAAGCTGTACGGCGGCGCAACTGCTTGTTGCTGCTGACAGAGGAAGGGCAGAGCTAATACCTTGACATCAAAGAAGCCTTATCTTCGATCAATTAAGCTATACGCAAGTTGCAGGCGGGGAACACTGGCTATCAGCCTGCCTCCCAGTTTTGCTATTCAGTGGTTGGTACCGCGTCTTTTCTGCTTTAACTCTCCTTAACCCAGGCATCGATGTGCGCATTCAGGCGGTGGATAGTGAAGCAGACAAGCTGGCAGATGCTGTCGATGTGGCGATTTTTTAAGGATGTAGTAACTGGCCGGGGCTACGTGCTAAATGTCTGTATGCAGAACATCTGCTGTTGGTATGTTCACCGAGTCTGCTGAGTGGCGACCATCCTCTAAAAGAGGTAGGCAATTTGGTTTATCATACCTTGCTTGCTACACAGTACTTCACGCTGCGACTGGTTGTGGTCTATACCCGCCAGTTGGAGTTGCAGCACATCAATATGCAAGCAGGGGCCGATCTTCAGTCATAGTGCCATGGTGATACAGAATGTGGTGCATGGGTAGGGATGGTGCTAGTGAATAACGTGATGGTGCAAATCGAGATTAAGGCTGGGCGTTTGGTGTGTCTATTCAATGATGTGTTGGTCAGTAAAAATGCTTTTTATCTGGTCTGTCATGATAGCCAGGCAGAACTGGGTAAAATAGCCGCCTTTCGTCGATGGATCTTGGCAATGGCGGCTAGTTAGTAGGAGAAATTTCACTTTTGCTATGAACAATAAGGTTGGTTAGTGCCACATACAGCCGTCCAATTTTCTTTATAGGGTAAATGACGATGAGCAGTCGTTCCATGCTGGTTTTTGCCGCTATCAGCGGCTTGGTATTTGTCGTGCTGGGCGCTCTCGGCGCACATGTATTTGGTGGTATAATCGGCCCTAATGAAATGGCTCGGGTTCACACAGCTCTGGAATATCAGGGATTCCACACGCTGGCCATTCTAGCGTTGGCGGTAGTAATGCAACCCCATGTGAGCCTGTGGTTTTACTGGTGTGGGGCGCTGTTGGCGCTCGGCACTGTTTTATTCAGCGGCAGCCTGTACTGTTTGGCTCTGTTACACCTAAAGATTTGTGTCTACATTACGCTGGTTGGCGGCGTAAGCTTCTTGATTGGCTGGGTATTGATGTTGATTGGCGCTTTGCACCTGAGAACAGAGGCTGGATACCATGAATAAGATCGTGTTGTATTGCCGCCCCGGCTTCGAGAAAGAGTGTGCCGCTGAAATGACTGATAAGGCGAATCAGTTAGAGATTTTCGTATTCGCCCGGCTAAAAGAGAACAGTGGCTATGTGTTGTTCGAATGCTATCAGCCGGATAATGCCGATCGTTTAGCGCGGGAAATCCCGTTACGCGAGCTGATTTTCGCCCGCCAAATGGTGGTGGTGGGAGAACCGCTACGTGATTTGCCGCCAGAAGATCGGGTGTCGCCGATTGTTGGCATGCTGATCGGCATGATCGATCGCGGTGGTGAACTACGGGTAGAAGTGCCTGACACTAACGAAAGTAAAGAACTGATGAGGTTCTGCCGCAAGTTGACGGTGCCGCTGCGCATCGCCATGCGTAAGCAGAAAATGCTGATGGCACGTGAAAACCCGACGTGTCTGGTGGTGCATGTATTTTTTATCGCCCCAGGTTGCTGCTATGTCGGCTACTCTTTCAGTCACAATAACTCGCCTTTTTATATGGGCATTCCGCGCCTGCGCTTCCCAGCCGATGCACCAAGCCGCTCTACGCTGAAGTTGGAAGAGGCGTTCCACGTCTTCATTCCCGCTGATGAGTGGGAAGAACGTCTGGCCAGCGGCATGCATGCGGTTGATCTGGGTGCTAGCCCAGGTGGCTGGAGCTATCAGTTGGTGAAGCGCAGCATGCTAGTGCATTCAGTGGATAACGGCCCGATGGCAGCAAGCCTGATGGAAACGGGTCAGGTCACTCATCATCGCGTTGACGGTTTTAAATTCGAACCGACCAGCAGCAAAATTTATTGGCTGGTATGCGATATGGTGGAGAAGCCAGCCAAGGTGACCAATTTGATGATCCAATGGCTGGTGAAGGGTTGGTGCCGTGAGGTGATTTTCAACCTAAAATTGCCGATGAAAAAACGTTACGAAGCCGTGTCGCAGAATATGCAGAATCTGCGTGAAATATTGGCGGCGGAAGGCATCAACGCATGGGTATATGCCAAGCAGCTTTACCACGATCGTGAAGAGATCACTGTGCATATACGCCGTATATGGTCGGTTGTTCCCGGCCGTCGCGACGAGCGCGATTGATTATGGGGTAACGCCCTCAATGTATCGGCAAACGTAGTTGCTGAAAGTTACCGTCTAGTATCAGGTCAGTGCTTAATATTGCTACTCGTTTGCTGATATAAGCCAGTTCGCAGTATTGCTGGAGCTTGCTGTGCTATTTCTCCGACACATGCTGTAACTGTCGATACAATTCGTCCAGACTTCCCATCTGCTGCAACAGCGACACCGCTATTTTCGGTTCAATGCCAGCCATGCCAGGGATCTTACTGCTGCTGATCCCTGCCAACCCCCAATAGTTCGGTAGTTGCTGCGGCGTCACACCAAATTCTTGTTGCATAAACGGTATGTCCAGCTATCGCCTCTGAAAATAATCATGGATCTGCACGCTCGGAGCCAACAACTGGCAATAGCCTTTATCGGTGGAGATAATCGTGACCCGATGGCCGCCACTGGTAATTTTTGCCGTTAGTGTAGCCGCTAAATCGTCCACTTCGTTACCTGGAGAATGCCAACTAGCAACGCCCAGCTTGGCGAACGCCTGTTGCAGTTGTGGCATCGGTGAGAGCCCAGCCTTGTAATTGGGTAGGATTTGGTGCCGCCAGCTTGTACTGCGGTTGTCTTCATCGAACACGGCTACCGCGTGCGTTGGCCGGCTGTGATGGATAAGCTGTTGCAGAGTGAATCGGCAGGCGGTGGATACAGGGGGAACCCCTGCACGGCGTGAATGCGGCGAATCCGGTTAAGAGCGTCAACAATCAATAGGTGTATAAGCATGTCTCATCGTCTTTCAGGCTATAGCGTTGTCTTATTCGCCCATTTTCCAGGAGCTTGATGCCTTTGGTGTTAGCTCTACACAGGTTTTTTAACTGCAATTTGCAATGCATAGCGTGGCAAAGGTAACAAAGTCAAAAAATCGCGGGTCAGGCTATGATTTCATAGCATGGCACATAGGCACTGTCCGGTAGTTTCATGCGCTGCTGGGTGATAAAACTTTGCAACAGGCTGTCCATGTATTTCATCACCTGTGGTTCGCCGTGTAGTTTGTAAGGACCGAACTGTTCAATGGCCAGGATGCCCTTTTCCTTTACGTTGCCAGCTACGATGCCAGAGAATGCGCGGCGCAGCGCGGAGGTCAATTGTTCAACGGGTTGGTTCTGAGACAGGTTAAGGTGCGCCATGTTTTCATGGGTCGGCTCGAAGGGTAACTGCAAATCCGGTGCAATGCGTATCGACCAGTTAAAGCTGTAAGCATCGCCAGTGTTGCGGCGTTTTTCCTTCACCAATGGCATGGCTTCCTTCATTTGCCGCGCAACTTCTACCGGGTCATCAATGATGATGCTGTAGTGCTGGCGTGCTTCGTCTCCCAAGGTGTTCATGATGAATGCATCCAACACGTGGAAGTAGTCGGCGCTCTCTTTCGGACCGGTAAGGATTAGCGGCAACACCTGCTCGTTGTTTTCAGGGTTTATCAGTATCCCCAGCAGATATAGTAGCTCTTCGGCCGTGCCGACACCGCCTGGGAAGATGATAATGCCATGAGCAATACGCACGAAGGCTTCTAGGCGTTTTTCAATATCTATCATGATCACCAGTTCGTTGACCAACGGGTTAGGTGGCTCGGCTGCAATGATCGAAGGTTCGGTTATGCCGATAAAGCGGCTATTACGGTAGCGCTGTTGCGCATGCCCCACCGCTGCACCTTTCATCGGTGCTTCCATAGCGCCCGGCCCGCAGCCGCTACAGATATTCAACTCGCGCAAACCTAGTTGGCTGCCGACCTTACGTGCGTAGAGGTATTCATTCTCGTTGATCGAGTGGCCCCCCCAACAAACCACCATATTGGGATCTTCATCCAGATGCAGCGTGTGTGCATTGCGCAGAATTGAGAATACCAAGTTGGTGATATGAGCCGGGTTTTCTATATTCAGCTGCTGAGAATACCCAACGCTGGCAATTTGACCGTATACGAACAGGATGTCGCGCAGCACGGCGAATAAGTTAGCCTGTAGTGAGCGGATAATACGGCCATCGACAAAGGCTTCTTCTGGCGGGTTGACCAGTTCCAGTTTTACTCCACGTTCTCGGCTCAGTACATTGATATCAAAGGTTTCATAGCGGGACAGGATCTGTTTACTGTTGTCAGTCTGGCTACCGGAATTCAATACGGCCAGCGAACAGTTGCGGAACAAGCGGTACAGGTTGCTGCTGGCGATGCGCTTTAGCATGTCTACTTCCAACTGCGATAATAAATCCATAGAGCCAAGCGGGCTGATGTGTGTAATCAAGGTTACTCCTTTTTCACCGAGTACGGGGCAGTAGTAGTCCATGCGCTAGCAGAATAGCATTTCGTTAGGGTTAATGCCTTGGTACTCCTGCATTCAACCTTACCGCTGCCTCTAAACTTTTACCAACACAAACTATATTCGTCAGCTCAGTTGTTGAGTAATTCTTTGCACTGTTGGTTGCCAGGTTGCTGTGTAAAGGTACTAAGTCAATGCTTTTGCACCCTCAGTGAATAGGTACAATAATCTCCCATTCTAACCTGTGTGAGAAAAGTATGGATCATGATATATCACATGCCCTACGTGGATTCACCCAACGCTATGTCGAGTTGTGGCGGTAGGGGAGCGATCATGCGCCAGCCAGGAGCTATTTGGTGTGCCGTCACCCTGTATCGTGAAGCGTCGCGATGATAAAGTACTTTGGCTACCTCAACCTTTCACTCTAACAGAAACGTTAGAGAAATTGGAAACTGCGCTGGGCTTGCGGCTACAGCCAGATGCCCAGTGTTTCTACACGCAGCAGTACACGGGCGACATACACGCTCAATTCGGTGTGCATGGCCTAAGCCTGCTACAAGTATGGAGTGAGGACGACTTTATTCGCCTACAGGAAAATCTAATCGGTCATTTGGTAGCCCAAAAACGCCTAAAGCTGTCACTAACGCTGTTCTTAGCAACCACCGAATCCGAAATGACTCTGGGTCTCGTTTTACAACGGCAGCGGTAATATGGTGCTGGAGCAGATAGGCAATGACAAACGTTTGCTGCTAGCGGCAACGCTGGAAAATTTTCTCGATGCTTTGCGCCCAACACTGAGGAAACAATCGCTGTTTTTCGTGTGAGAGATCTCTTATACAATCTGTGAGAGATCGCTTTTAATTTTCCCAGGTTAGCGTTATGTGTTGGATTTATTGCTATCAATATCAATTGTTTAATTTTTTTAGGATAATACTTAGGTGAAATTTAGCTTATCTCAGGGGGGCAATCCCTTATGATCATGTGGGAATTAGGTGATCTTATGTTTACCAGAATGGAGCCGGAAAGCATCACGGAAAACATCAGGATGATGCAGCTTCAGGATGAAGATAGGAATACGCTCAGCGAAGAGCGATGGAAAGCGTCAGGAGATGCTTAGGATGTTTCAGGATTGAAATCAAAGACACCTCCAGGACGGAGACTAAGAGCTGACAAAAGACTGTAGGTGGGTTAGGGAAACTGAGGAACCGCATTGGGATGATGCTATAGAAAAACGCAAGGATTACTCGGCCAGGATGAGCCACAGGAAAAGTTTTCAGGGATTGAGCAGGGAACACACTGTGTAGCGGGATAGCTATAAAACGAACCGGGAACACTGGTAACACGGTGCCCCCAACTTTTTGCCTCGCTTCAAACTTTACGTATCTGTGCAGTCAAATGCCAATAACTGTGGGCGTTGGCCCAGGCCGTATTTAGGCTATAAGATGCTACGCTTTGCTGTCAGCCTTATGGCTGAGTCTTATAATTAAAATAGATCGAGAATACAGATGAGTATACATAATCAGGTTCGAGACAATTTGCAGGCGATTGAACAGTCAATGCGTGATTTGGCCTTATGGCAGGTCGCTCCTCCGGAGCCTGGGGCATTTGCCAGCACTGAACCTTTCTGTGTTGACCGCATGCAGGCCAAAGAGTGGCTACAGTGGGTGTTTCTACCGCGTATGTATGCTTTGCTGGAAGCCTATGCGCCGTTGCCCACGCAATTCGCTGTCACACCGTATTTAGAACTGTCATTGAAGGGCAGAGAACCCAATTGCCTGCCGCTGCTATTGGTAGTGCAGAGCCTGGACAACATATTGAATAAAGAGCCATAATAAGTAGCCAGGTGGCTGATTTTAGTCAACGGGCAGAGGCCATGTATTCATGGGTAGAAGATATATTTCCTGAGTTTGCTAGAGTTGAGTTTAGGCGGCTAACAGTCAGGATAGCTGATAATTTTCAAAGTAGGAAGGGAGTAGGGGTGATGGCTCAGGTTGGCATCTTCGTGGGAACTGTCTATGGCAATTCGCTGCTGGTGGCGGAAGAGGCAGAAAATATCCTCAATGCGCAAGGTCATGAGGTCAAAGTGTTCGAAGAGGACATGTTGGATGCCTGGCAGCTATACCGCCAGTATTATGTGTTGGTGATCACCTCTACTACCGGGAAAGGCGATCTACCGGACAGCATTGCACCGCTGTTCCATACTATCCGCGACCAGTCTGGCTATCAGCCAGAGCGGCGCTATGGGCTGATTGCGCTGGGTGACAGCAGCTACGATAATTTCTGCGGGGCTGGACGCGCGTTCGACGCACTGTTACAGGAACAAGGGGCGACCCGCATAGGTGAAATGTTGGAAATCGACGCGACAGAACAGCCAGAACCGGAAGTAGTTTCCTGCCCGTGGGTCGAGCAATGGGGGCGGCTGTTGGAGTAGTAGTATTTATCTATTTTTCAATCAGTTGAAATTAATAGAGTAAAAAAGTAAAAGCTTGTGAGATGGGTTAACCGGCTCAAATTTATTTACCACGAGTCAGTTTCTGCAATCTTGTGTGACACCACGCCTTTCAGATGATGCAGGTCATCGAGGATTTTACGTTTCAGTTATCATTTCTATTTGATCGCGTTGGCACAGTTGATACAGTTCGTCGATCATGTAACGTAGGTTTAGATTGATTTCGTGTATCTCCTTATAACCTAGCCCGGCGTTATCTGCCACCACAGTTTTTCGCTAGCGCGGATATTTGAACTTCATGCTTTTGGCAAAGAACTCACCTTTATCTTTGTAGAAATAAATCTTGAGAATGTCGTGATTGGCCTCCTAACGTAGGCTATAGCGTGCAATATCCTCCGGTTGATTGATTTCCAAGCTTTTCAAGTTATCGTACATATTGCTCCCTCTGTTAGGTGATCACTACTGCGATTATGGCGCAAAGCATGCCATAAAACTGTGATTGCCAAAGAAAAGCAGACAAAAAATAGTGGGTTTATCACCCACTATTATCGATTTTAGTCAATAATGCGCAATAGTTCGTTAATGCTGACTTTACCGCGTGTCTTGGCGTCAACTTTCTTGACGATCACCGCACAATATAGGCTATAAGAGCCATCTTTCGACGGCAAGTTACCAGACACCACTACCGAACCGTACGGTACGCGGCCGTAGTGCACTTTACCGGTTTCGCGGTCATAGATGCGGGTACTTTGGCCGAGGTAAACGCCCATGGAAATCACCGAGCCTTCTTCCACCACCATGCCCTCAACCACTTCGGAACGTGCACCGATGAAGCAGTTATCTTCAATGATGGTTGGGTTTGCCTGTAGCGGTTCCAGTACACCGCCGATGCCTACGCCGCCAGACAGATGAACGTTCTTGCCGATCTGCGCACATGAACCGACGGTGGCCCAGGTATCGACCATGGTACCTTCGTCAACGTAGGCACCGATGTTAACGTAAGATGGCATCAGTACGGTGTTACGGGCAATAAATGCCCCTTGGCGCACGCTGGCTGGTGGCACTACGCGTAATCCCTCTTTCTGGAAGCGTGCTTCGTCATAGTCAGCGAACTTTATCGGCACCTTGTCGTAATAGCGAGTTTCTGCGCCCCCCATCACCTTGTTGTCGTTTATGTGGAAAGAGAGTAGCACAGCCTTTTTCATCCATTGATGTGTAACCCACTGACCGTCTCTCTTATCGGCAACGCGTAGGGTACCGTTGTCTAACAGGCCGATCACCTGGTTTACCGCTTCGCGCGTTACAGTATCTACGTTCGCTGGGGTCATCTCTGCACGGTGTTCAAAGGCGCTTTCAATAACGTTTTGTAATTGCTGCATGCTGTTTCTCTGTCCTGATGTTGTCGGTAAAAAGTCACTTGCCCGGTCATACTTGAAGCTGTATCTGTATTAGCCCCCCAGTCACTGACCATAAGTCAACTCTTGGGGACTTATGCCCTGGCTACCTTGATACAATTTCAATCATTTAGTATATATCACATTTTATCGTTTGGATTGAAAGCTGCTATCAACCATTATTCCAACTTTCTGCGTGTTCCCTGATTGAGGGTGCAGCGATCGCTGTCATCCAGAATAAATAAATCTTCTACCCGTTCGCCGATAGTGGAAATACGTGCTCTGTGTAGCGATAGGCCGAGTTCGGCGAACACTTCACCCACTTGCGCTAGCAGTCGTCCCGGCTAGTCGAGTGCACTCAGTTCAAGATAGCTGCGGTGGTCAGTGTGGGCCGACAGGAAACTAACCTTGGTCGGCACGCTGAAATGGCGCAGTTTACGTAAGGGTTGTCGCCCCGGTGGTGGTTAGTATTCCTGCTGGGTGATGGCCTGCAATAGCGCGTGACGGATCACTGCGTGGCGATCTTGCGCCAGCATGATACCGTCCTGCTCCAGCACGATAAAGGTATCCATCGCCATGCCATCACAGTTTGTAACGATCTGCGCATCGTGCACGCTCAGGTTGCGTCGATCCATCTCACCGGCCACTGTGGCGAAAAGGTAAGCGCGATCCGGGAACCAGATAAATATCTCGGCGCCGCCGCGTGTCGTCTGGCTGCTGACCAGCACCAATGGATGGGGTGAGTTGTGTGACAGCAGGTGGCGAGCGCGCCAAGCCAACAGGCCCAGTAAATGGCGCAAAATAATCGGCTAGGCAACGGCTCCAGATGCGGTGCAGCGTCTCTTCGTCGATATTATTATCCCCCTGCCGCAACAACGCTAACGCTTGCAAACGGTGGTAGAGCGCACACGCTCTCGCAGATCCGGGCTATGCTGCATGCCATGGCGTAGCTGTTTTTCGGTGGCGAAGTACAGCTCGTGCGGTAGGCTTTGCTTCTAGCTTATTCCATAGGGTTTCGTTGGTGGCACAGATGTCCGCTACTGTCAGGCACACCAGATAGCGCAAACGCGCTTCGTTCCGCACTTCAGTACTGAACTGCTTGATCACCGTTGGATCATGAATGTCGCGGCGCTGGGCGGTGACCGATATCAGCGCAGGTGGTAGCGCACCAGCCAGGCTACCAGTTGCGCCTCGCGAGAGAATTGAGGCCGTGCCGCTCGTCGAACGCCAGCGCATGTCCTGTGCGATGAGGATCGAGTTATCACCGCTACGGCTTTTTGGCGATATCGCTGAATAGCGCTGCTAATAGCAGCAGTTCCGGGTTAGGCAAACGTGGATACAGCGCTACGCACAACGGGTGGTACGTGCGCATCTGCGGATCAGCAAAGCTCTCCAGCTTTTGCAGCACGCAGATGCTATGTTCGTCGACAGTGTAAGCATGGAATAAATCGAACTGCATCTGGCCGACGATTTTGCCCCATTGTGGCATATAAGCTAACAGCACACTGTAGCAGTGCATCGGCACCAGCGCGCGCGACTGCGCCAGGGCGACGCAGAAAATAGCCATAAACAGATCGCGTGCTGCCGGGATGGTGCACAGCGGCTTTTTCAGGTGACGACGCGCATGGCGCAGTTGGCGCACGGTGATGAAATAAATGCCTGTAATTTCTCGGTTGCATGCCATCAGGTAGAACATGTGTATGATGGCTTCTAGCCTGGCGGATGAATGGCGTTTCATCACTCAGGTCGATTAGATCGCCGCGCAGTTGGAAATCGTCATTCAGTTGGCGTGGTCTCTCGGTAGAGTGTCCAGTGCCAGTATTTCTTCGTCAAACAGTTGCAACAGCTTGTGATTCAGCTCGCTGATGCACCGGGTGATGCGGTAGAAATCTTTCATCATGCGTTCGACTGTTTCGTTGCCTTTGCCTTCGTAACGCAACAAGTGTACAACGTTAAGTTGGTGATCGAACATCAACCGGTTGTCGTAGCGTAGCAGCACCAGGTGCAGTGTGAACCTAATGCGCCATAGGAAGCTTTGGCACGCGTTCAGCTCATCGCGTTCCGCTTAAGTAAGAAAGCGCCGAAGCTGACCATTTCATTCATCAAGATAGCGCCGAAGTGGCGGCGTGCTACCTACAGTAGGCTGTGGATATCGCGTAGGCCACCTGGGTTGATCTTAATATCCGGTTCCAGGTTGTAGCTGAGCTGGTGCCATGATAGCGTTGATGGCGTTCCTGCTGCTCGTTTAACTTGGCGTGGAAAAATTGGGGCGAGAGCCAAAAGCCGTCGCTGAAGATGTATTTTTGCATCTGTAGGAACAGCATGACATCGCCGCAGATTATCAGCGATTCAATCAGGTTAGTGGCCACGGTCAGATCCGCTAGCCCTTCCAACAAACACTCTTCCAGCGTGTGCGCGCTATGATCCACCTCCAACTTGAGATCCCATAGTATAGTAGGGTGATAAATTCGCCAATCTGCTGTGATTGCTGTTGGTTCAGCCTATGCTCTGGCTGAGCACCAGCACATCGATATCTGATAGCGAGTGTAGCTGGCTGCGGCCAATAGCTACCGACTGGCTACCAGCGCGCTTTCTGGTATCCCTTCAAAGCCGTAGAAAGTCTACAGGCGGCACAGCAGTCGATCGATAAAGTCGCTGCACGCTGCTATCAGGCTCTGCTCTCGACACTGAGGCTAGCGTTGAACGCCTCAGCCAACTATTGCTGGAACTGATCCAGATGCTGCTTCAATGCGGGGCAATTAAGTTCTTCATCGCTATAGGCGTTGGGATCTTCAGGATGCTCCAGCACGATGAGTGAGGTATCCTGCTGACGAAACTTTTCAAGCATTATATGCCGCTCATAAATAAAAATTCCGACGAAAGCCGGCCTAAAATATATGCATTGCGGTGGTGAGCTACAACGCTTACACCTCGTGCGTAATGATCTTGGGGATGGTGTCATCCTTGCGCCATGTCATTATCTCACAGCCGTTATACGTGACTACAATAGTATGCTCATACTGCGCTGATAAGCTACGATCCTTGGTCTTTACCGTCCAGCCGTCTTTCATGATGCGGGTGCGGTAATCACCAGCGTTGACCATTGGTTCAATAGTGAATGCCATGCCTGCTTGCAGTACTACGCCAGCGTCGTCGGCATCATAGTGCAGCACCTGAGGCTCTTCGTGGAATCCCTCGCCGATGCCGTGGCCGCAGTATTCGCGTACTACGGAGAACTTTTCGGCTTCGACAAATTTTTGGATCTCTTTGCCCAAGGCGCGTAGGTGGATGCCTGGCTTCACCATTTTCAGCGCCAGATACAGGCTTTCCTGAGTGATACGACACAGTCGCTCACCCAGGATGGTCGGTTTGCCGACGATGAACATTTTTGAAGTATCACCGTGGAAGCCATCTTTAATCACCGTCACATCGATATTGACGATATCGCCATCTTTCAGCATTTTGTCATCGCTTGGAATGCCATGGCACACCACTTCATTCACCGAGATACATACGGATTTCGGGAAGCCATGGTAGCCGTAGCAGGCAGAGACGGCCTGCTGCTCGTTGGTGATGTGCGCGTGACAAATACGATCCAGCTCGCCGGTGGTCATGCCAGGTTTGATATGCGGCTTGATTATCTCCAGAAGTTCGGCAGCCAGATGGCCGGCCACACGCATTTTTTGGATGTCATCAGGTGTTTTGATTAAAATTGCCATGAAATTAGTCTGCAGGTGTCATTGTCGTCGACAAAAAATAAAAAGCTGTGGCTTATGGTATCAGCCCAGCTGGGGGCTGCCAAATTTCATTTCCCGGCTATCGGCTAAATGCAACAAAAGTTGGTGTCTAAAGTGGGTTTGTGGTATAAATCGCGCCGGCGGATCCGCTGTTTTGTGTCCTCGTGATGATGGCGAAAATGGCCGAAAATAATTTAACTGCACTCACATTATGTAAATAACACACACATATCGGCACATCCGCCGGGGTGCTTTGCGGTGACCCGTCACCCCAAAGTCGGCGTTATGGGATACGTGGAGGCATAACCCCAACTAACTTTATAGAGGTTTAATCATGGCAACTGTTTCCATGCGCGATATGCTCAAGGCGGGTATTCACTTCGGTCACCAGACCCGTTACTGGAACCCGAAAATGAAGCCTTTCATCTTCGGCGCACGTAACAAGGTTCACATCATCAACCTTGAGCAGACTGTACCTATGTTCAATGCCGCTCTGGCTGAACTGACCAAGATCGCTTCTCGTAAAGGCAAGATCCTATTCGTTGGTACCAAGCGCGCAGCAAGCGAAGCGGTAAAAGAAGCTGCGCACAACTGCGACCAGTACTTCGTCAACCATCGCTGGTTGGGAGGTATGCTGACTAATTGGAAGACGGTTCGTCAGTCGATCAAGCGTTTGAAGGATCTGGAAATCCAGTCTCAAGACGGCACCTTCGACAAGCTGACCAAGAAAGAGGCGCTGATACGTACTCGCGAACTGGCCAAGCTGGAAAATTCTCTAGGTGGTATCAAGGATATGGGTGGGCTACCTGACACTTTGTTCGTTATCGATGCCGCTCACGAACACATTGCGATTAAAGAAGCCAACAACCTGGGTATCCCGGTATTCTCCATCGTTGATACCAACTCTGATCCAGACGGCGTTGACTTCATTATCCCAGGTAATGATGATGCAATCCGTGCAGTTAACCTATACCTGACTGCTGTTGCTACTGCGGTCCGTGAAGGTCGTTCTCAAGATCTGGCTGTTCAGGTGGAAGAAAGCTTCGTAGAAGCTGAATAATAAGGCAAGCTCATCACCACTGATCCCTTATAAACCAGTTATTGACATATGTTTGGTTAGGGGGAGGGTGGGAGCCTTTAGAGGCACCCCCCTTTACTTATCTGAATAAGACCTTTCTCTATGCGAGATAACCAAGGAAAAAGAAATGGCTGATATTATTGCTGCTTTGGTAAAAAAACTGCGCGAGCGTACCAGCGCTGGCATGATGGATTGTAAGAAAGCGTTGGTCAAAGCCAATGGTGACATCGAGCTGGCGATCGAAAATATGCGTAAATCTGGTGCGATCAAAGCGGCGAAAAAAGCAGGTAACGTTGCTGCTGATGGCGTGATCAAAACTAAGATCGAGGGCAACTATGGCATCATTCTGGAAGTTAACTGCCAGACTGACTTTGTCGCTAAAGATGCTGGTTTCCAAGCGTTCACTGACAAAGTGCTGGGTGCTGCTATGGCAGGCAAAATCACTAATGTTGACGTGCTAAAAGCACAGTTCGAAGAAGAACGCATTGCGCTGGTGGCAAAAATCGGTGAGAACATCAACATTCGTCGCGTTGCTTCCTTGGAAGGCGACGTGCTGGGGAGTTATCTGCACGGTGCGCGCATAGGTGTTCTGATCGCCGCTAAAGGCTCTGATAAGGAACTAGTTAAGCAAATTGCTATGCATGTTGCGGCAAGCAAACCTGAGTTCGTCAAGCCTGAAGATGTCTCTGCTGACGTGGTAGAAAAAGAGTATCAGGTTCAGTTGGACATCGCCATGCAGTCTGGCAAGCAGAAAGAAATTGTAGAGAAAATGGTTAAAGGCCGTATGAAGAAATTCACTGGCGAAGTTTCTTTGACTGGTCAGCCTTTCGTTATCGATCCGAGTAAGACCATTGGCCAGGTACTGAAAGAGCATCAAGCTGATGTTACTCATTTCATCCGTTTCGAAGTGGGCGAAGGTATCGAAAAAGCTGAAACTAACTTTGCTGCTGAAGTGGCGGCAATGAGCAAATAGTCTTAATGTTTGTTAATGTAACTGTCGTCTGGCAGCTCTCTATCATCTAGCCAAGTATTCACCAGTGACAAGCCCGATAGTGTAGTACTCAGCTCCGGCGTTTTTTATCGCCTTACCTATTGCCTCTTAGGAAGAACACCATGGTAACCAATGCAAAACCCGTATATCAACGTATCTTGCTCAAACTAAGTGGTGAAGCCTTGCAAGGTGCAGAAGATTTTGGTATCGACGCTAGCGTTTTGGATCGCATGGCTAAGGAAGTTAAAGAGTTGGTCGAACTAGGAATTCAGGTCGGTGTAGTGATTGGCGGCGGCAACCTGTTCCGTGGCGCAGGTTTAGCACAGGCTGGTATGAACCGCGTAGTAGGCGATCACATGGGAATGTTGGCTACCGTGATGAACGGTTTGGCTATGCGTGATGCACTACACCGTGCTTATGTGAACGCCCGCCTGATGTCGGCAATTCCACTGAACGGCGTGTGCGACAACTACAGTTGGGCGGAGGCGATCAGCCTGCTGCGCAATAACCGCGTGGTGATCTTCTCTGCCGGTACGGGTAACCCGTTTTTCACCACCGATTCCGCCGCTTGCCTACGTGGCATCGAGATCGAAGCAGACGTGGTGTTGAAAGCCACCAAAGTGGATGGGGTACACTCTGCCGATCCGGTTAAAAACTCGGATGCGGCGTTGTATGAGCAATTAACCTATCAGGACGTGCTGGAGCACGAACTAAAAGTGATGGATTTGGCGGCCTTTACGCTGGCGCGCGATCACAGCCTGCCGATCCGCATATTTAACATGAACAAGCCCGGTGCGCTGCGCCGTGTAGTGATGGGTGAAAATGAAGGTACCTTGATCTGCAAATAAGTCGGCTAAAAGCCTATCTTATAGTAGGCGTACATTGTTGTAGCCAGTTTGGACACCGACAGCGCGCCACAACCGCAGCGTCGTACATGGAGTACATGGAAATGGTGGGCACTGCTAAGGGACAAAAGGGCAAAATATAGCCTAATGGGATAGACTCTTATTACCCATTCGCGGGCGCAGACAAATGCCGAGCTATTATCCGCGTCGCTTGATTAGAATTCACGGGCAATATTAATGTATCTCCTGCCCAGTAACCAGCTTCCTAGGGTTAAAAACGTGATTAATGAAATTAGAAAACATGCAGATATACGCATGGAAAAAAGCGTAGAAGCATTCAAAAACCAAATCAGTAAAGTTCGTACTGGCCGTGCTTCTCCAAGTATTCTGGATGGCATAATGGTGGAATACTATGGTGCGGCTATCCCACTGCGTCAGTTGGCCAGCGTTACCGTTGAAGATTCTCGCACCTTGGCGATTAACCTATTTGACCGTTCTTTGGGTTCGGCAGTTGAAAAGGCTATTATGTCTTCCGAATTGGGTCTGAATCCAAACTCAGCGGGTAGCGTGATTCGCGTTCCGCTTCCTCCTTTGACTGAAGAGCGCCGTAGGGATCTGATCAAAGTAGTGCGCGCTGAAGCCGAGCAGGGGCGCGTGTCGGTACGTAACGTACGTCGTGATGCTAACGACAAAGTGAAAACCTTGCTGAAAGACAAAGAAATCAGTGAAGATGCTGATCGCCGTTCTCAGGATGAGATTCAAAAAATGACTGATGCTTATATCAAGCTACTTGATGCCGCGTTGGCAGACAAAGAAAAAGAGTTATTGGATTTCTAATCAATATAGCGTAGAAAAAAGCGTCGCTTGGGCGGCGCTTTGTTTTTTGTCATGTAGATCCCGTTTCATAGTACTGAAAGATCATTAATAAGTGGTGGCTAAGATTTCACACTGAAACACTTTCGATCTCATCAGACAGTTTATTCAGAGTGGGTTCATGAAGCAACTGACTATTCTTGGCTCGACCGGCTCGGTAGGGATCAGCGTCCTGGCTGTGGTCAAGGAAAATCCTGAGCGTTTTGCAATTAAAGCGTTGGTAGCTGGTCGTAATGTAGCGGTGATGGCGCAGCAGTGTATGGTGTTCCGCCCAGCTTATGCGGCGATGGCGGATGAAAGTGCTGCGCGCGAGCTACGCGTTATTCTGGCGGAAAATAGCCTAGCCACCGAGGTGCTGGCAGGTGAACAGGCTGCCTGTGAATTGGCGGCGTTAGGGGATGTCGATCAAGTGACAGCAGCGATCGTCGGTGCTGCCGGGCTACTGCCGACATTGGCAGCGATCCGGGCTGGCAAACGGGTGTTGCTAGCGAATAAAGAGTCGTTGGTGACCTGTGGTCGCCTATTTATGGAGGCAGTGCAAAAGAGTCAGGCACAGCTACTGCCACTGGATAGCGAGCATAATGCAATTTTTCAGAGTTTGCCTGAGAGCATTCAGCGCCAGTTGGGATACGCATCACTGAACGAGCATGGTGTCTCGTGCATCGTGCTTACCGGTTCTGGTGGCCCGTTCCGCACTATACCGCTATATCAGTTCGCCACAATAACGCCGGATCAAGCCTGCGCTCACCCTAATTGGTCGATGGGGCGCAAAATCTCGGTGGATTCCGCTACCATGATGAATAAAGGTCTGGAATATATTGAGGCACGCTGGTTGTTCAACGCCTCTGCCAAACAAATGGAAGTGATATTGCATCCGCAGTCGGTGATCCATTCGATGGTGCGCTACGCCGATGGCAGCGTGCTGGCTCAGTTGGGTACGCCAGATATGCGTACCCCGATTGCCCATGCGATAGCTTATCCGCAGCGGGTAAATTCCGGCGTGGAAGCTCTGGATTTCTGCCGTATTGGTTCGTTAACTTTTACTGAACCGGAGCGCGAGCGTTATCCCTGCCTGTATCTGGCGATCGAAGCTTTCGATACCGGGCAAGCGGCAACTACTGTGCTGAATGCCACCAACGAGATCGCCGTGGCGGCGTTCTTGCACGAACAGATCCGCTTTACCGACATCGCCAAGGTTAACTGCAAAGTGCTAGAACGCCTGTCGTTGCAGGAGCCGTCCTGCATTGATGCGGTCTTAAAAATAGATTGTCAGGCGCGTGCAGTTGCCAGTGAAGTGGTCAAGTCAATGCGATTTTGATAACAGGTATTACTCGATTTTATTGATGATTCGCACATGCTGCAGTGGGTCTGTTTGTTCATACCCTGCTGAGCTGTTATAGTTTGCACTAGTTGTTAGCGGTTATACAATTGAATATGTCCTGATTGGCATTTGCCGATGCCGATAGCGGTTCAGAAATTTCGGGTATCGCAGGGAGATATTACAGAACTGTATCGGGCACATAGGTTTTTTTATAATAAAAACACGCCTTTAAAGAAAAGCGGCTATATATTTCTATTGAGGAAATAAGTACTAGTTATGGTGTCCGTAAATCCACAAGAGGCTAATCCGTTCCACTTAGGGGCACGCCACGTTGCCATCATTATGGATGGTAATGGACGTTGGGCTAAACGTCAGGGCAAATTACGTGTCTTCGGTCATAAAGCAGGGGCGAAATCGGTACGCCGTGCAGTGAGTTTTGCCGCTAGCAACCGTTTAGAAGCGCTGACGCTTTATGCTTTCAGTAGCGAAAACTGGAACCGCTCGATACAGGAAGTTTCCGCGTTGATGGAGCTGTTTGTTCATACCTTGGATAGTGAATTAAAAAGTCTGAATAAGCATAATGTCCGGCTGCGAGTGATCGGTGATATCAGCCGTTTCAGCAAGCGTCTGCAGGAGCGCATTCATCGTTCTGAGCAACTGACGAAAAATAACAATGGTTTGACGCTTAATATTGCTGCCAATTACGGCGGCCGTTGGGATATCATTCAGGGAGTAAAGAAACTAGCTGAACAGGTACAAGGAGGCATGTTGCGCTCGGATCAAATCAGCGAAGAATTATTGAGCCAGTGTGTCTGTATGAGAGATTTGGCACCGGTAGATTTAGTTATTCGCACTGGCGGTGAACATCGCATCAGTAACTTCCTGCTGTGGCAAATCGCTTATGCTGAGCTTTACTTTACCGACGTTCTTTGGCCTGATTTTGATGAGCATGTCTTTGAAGATGCGCTGAATGCATTTGCACAACGTGAGCGTCGCTTCGGGGGAACAACACCTATCGTATCGGCACCTATGCCTCTCGGGGGGAACATTTGCTGAAGTATCGCCTCATAACTGCTGTGATTTTAATTCCGCTAGTTATCGCAGTTCTGTTTTTGCTGCCGCCGTTGATTTTTGCCTTGATAACGCTGGTGGTGTGCATGTTAGCCGCTTGGGAATGGGGTCAATTAGCTGGTTTTACTTCCCGCCCGCAACGCATTTGGTTGGCGATAATGTGCGGCTTTCTGTTGGCACTGATGATGCTGAGCGTTCCCACATATTCCCGTGCCGTTGACCTTCCGCTAATGGGCGTTTCGCTATGGTTGTCGCTGGAGTGGTGGCTAGCTGCACTACTGCTAGCGCTGTTTTATCCCCAGTCGGCAGCAGTCTGGCGTCATTCGCGTTCACTTCGCCTGCTTTTCGGCATGCTGACCATCGTACCTTTCTTTTGGGGTATGCTGGCGCTACGTCAGTGTGGCTATGTAGAGAACCATTTTACCGGTGCTTGGTGGCTATTGTATGTGATGCTGCTGGTGTGGGGCGTGGATTCTGGTGCTTACATGTTCGGTAAACTGTTCGGCAAGCATAAACTGGCACCGAAGGTTTCGCCGGGCAAGACGTGGGAAGGGCTGATTGGCGGGCTGATGACTTCAGCATTGATCGCATGGCTGTTTGGCCGCTATGCGCCACTGAATATAGTTCCGGTCAACCTGTTGGTTTGTTCGGTGATCGCCGCGTTAGCTTCGGTACTAGGTGATCTGGTCGAAAGCATGTTCAAACGTGAAGCAGGTATTAAAGACAGTGGGCGTCTGATACCGGGCCATGGCGGTATACTGGATCGCATTGACAGCCTGACCGCAGCGGTACCTGTATTTGCCTGCATGATGCTGTTAGTGTTTTAATCCGTCAATGGTGGGGAGTGAAGGGATAATGTTTAGCATGCTATGGAACCTGTTGGCGTTTTTGGTGGCGCTTGGTGTATTAGTTACCGTCCACGAGTTCGGGCATTTTTGGGTTGCCCGCCGATGTGGTGTGCGTGTAGAACGCTTCTGTATCGGATTTGGCCGTGCCCTGTGGTGCTGCTATGACCGTCAGGGTACGGAGTATGTTATCGCTCTTATTCCGTTGGGTGGCTATGTGAAGATGCTGGATGAGCGGGTGGAAGCAGTTGCGCCTGCACGCCGCCATCAGGCTTTCAACAATAAACCCATCTGGCAACGCACAGCGATCGTCAGCGCTGGTCCCATCGCCAACTTCTTATTTGCTATTCTGGCTTATTGGCTGGTGTTCATCATCGGTATTCCTGCCTTCCGTCCAGTCGTCGGTGAAGTCTCGCCGCAGTCCATCGCCGCAAAGGCCGAAATTTCTCCCGGAATGGAACTTAAGTCGGTTGATGGTATCGAAACGCCTGATTGGGAATCCGTTCGTCTAGCGTTAGTGGCGAAGATTGGTGACAGGAAAACTGAGGTGGGTATGGCACCGTTCGGTTCTTCGCAACAGGTGATCAAGACTTTGGATCTGCGCCAGTGGAACTTTGAACCAGATAAACAGGATCTCATGGTGGCGCTGGGTATTATTCCACGCGGCCCACAGATAGAATCAGTGCTTGCCGAAGTGCAGCTGGATTCAGCGGCGCAAAAGGCAGGATTACACGTAGGGGATAGGATCGTCAAAATCGATGATCAACGGCTGGATGGTTGGCAAACATTGGTTAAGCGAATTCATGATAGCCCAGGCAAGCCGATGGCTTTGGAGATCAAAAGAAACGGCCTCCCCTTGTTTTTGACGCTGATCCCAGATACAAAAACGATGGGAAAAGGCAAATCGGTAGGGTTTGCTGGCATTATTCCGAAAGTGCTGCCTCTGTCGGAAGAGTATAAGATGATCCATCAATATGGATGGCTCCCTGCGCTGTATCAGGCCAGTGACAAAACTTGGTATATGATGCGGCTTACGGTCAGCATGCTGGGTAAATTGATAATTGGTGACGTAAAGCTAAGTAACCTGAGTGGCCCGATTTCAATTGCGCAGGGAGCAGGAGCGTCAGCCGGGAGCGGATTGGTGTATTATCTGATGTTCCTGGCGTTAATTAGTTTCAACCTAGGGATCATCAATCTGTTCCCTTTACCGGTGTTAGATGGTGGGCATCTCCTCTTCCTAGCGATAGAAAAGTTGAAGGGGAAGCCGGTTTCTGAGCGAGTACAGGATTACAGCTACCGCATAGGTTCGATCATGCTGGTATTGCTGATGGGTCTTGCACTTTTCAATGATTTTTCTCGCCTTTAGGGGCGGGGATAGGTTAGGAAGAACGCATAACAACGATGGCGATGAAAAAGTTGCTCATAGCGGCGCTGCTGTTTAGCAGCGCCACCGTATACAGTGCAGACGGGTTCGTAGTAAAGGACATTCATTTCGAAGGGCTGCAACGGGTCACTATCGGTGCGGCGTTGCTTAACATGCCGGTTCGTGTAGGCGATACCATCACTGACGATGATATCGGTAATACCGTCCGTGCTTTGTTTGCCACCGGAAATTTCGAGGATATTCGCGTGCTACGCGATTGTAATACGCTGATTGTTCAAGTTAAGGAACGTCCTACAATAGCCAGCATTACTTTCTCCGGCAACAAGTCGGTAAAAGATGACATGCTAAAGCAGAATCTAGAATCCTCTGGCGTTCGGGTTGGCGAGGCCCTTGACCGCACTACGATTTCCAGCATTGAAAAAGGGTTGGAAGATTTCTACTACAGCGTCGGTAAATACTGTGCATCTGTGAAAACCGTAGTGACACCGCTGCCTCGCAACCGCGTCGATCTGAAATTGGTTTTCACGGGAGGGGTCTCTGCCAAGATCCAACAAATCAACATCGTTGGTAACCATGCTTTCACTAATGATGAACTGATCTCACGTTTCCAACTGCGTAACGAAGTGCCGTGGTGGAACTTGGTCGGCGATCGCAAATATCAGAAACAGAAACTGTCGGGCGATCTCGAAAATCTGCGCAGCTTCTATCTAGATCGCGGTTACGCGCGCTTCAACATCGATTCTACCCAAGTTAGTTTGACGCCAGATAAAAAAGGCATCTACATCACCATCAACATGACTGAAGGCGAACAGTACAAACTGTCTGAGGTGGTAGTGAATGGCAACTTAGCGGGGCACTTGCAGGAAGCTGCCCAGTTAACTAAAATTGGACAGGGTGAACTATATAACGGTGGTAAAGTAACCAACATGGAAGACAACATCAAGACGATGTTGGGCCGTTACGGTTACGCCTACCCGCATGTCGCCACCAAGCCAGAAATTAACTACCAGGATAAAACCGTCAAACTCCATGTAAATGTTAATGCGGGTAACCGCTTCTACGTGCGTCGTATTAAGTTTGAAGGTAACGACACCAGTAAAGATTCCGTATTGCGCCGTGAAATGCGTCAGATGGAAGGAGCTTGGTTGGGCAACGTTCAGGTCGAACAGGGTAAAGAGCGCCTGAATCGTCTGGGTTATTTCGAGACGGTTGATGTGGAAACCAAGCATGTGCCGAGTAGCACCGATCAGGTTGACGTCATCTACAAAGTTAAAGAACGTAATACCGGTAGTTTCAACTTCGGCATTGGCTATGGCACAGAAAGCGGTGTCAACTTTAAAATGGGCATGCAGCAGGACAATTGGCTAGGTACCGGTTATTCCGTCGGCATCAATGGATCTAAGAACAGTTACCAGACTTACACTGAACTGTCGGTCACTGACCCGTACTTCACTATGGATGGCGTGAGCTTGGATGGTCGGGTTTTCTACAACAACTTTAAAGCGGATAACGCCGATCTTTCTGATTATACTAATAAGAGTTATGGGGTTAATGGCACCCTGGGTTTACCGATCAACGAAAACAACTCGTTGCGTGGCGGTTTGGGCTATGTGCATAACGGTATGTCGAACATGCAGCCTCAAATCGCCATGTGGCGCTACTTGAAGTCAGTGGGGATGAAGCCGAACACTGTCGATCGCGCCAGCTACTCAGCCGACGACTTTACCTTAAATCTGGGCTGGACTCACAATGATCTGGATCGCGGCTACTTCCCAACTTCTGGTAACCGCACCACGTTAAATGGCAAGGTCACCATTCCTGGCTCGGATAACAAATACTACAAAGTAATCTTAGATAGCGTTCAGTACGTGCCTATCAATAATGATCACACCTGGGTGTTGTTGGGTCGTGGCCGTATGGGTTACGCCGATGGTCTGGGCGGCAAGGAAACACCGTTCTATGAGAATTTCTATGCCGGCGGTTCAAGCACTTTGCGCGGCTTACAGTCCAACACCATTGGCCCGAAGGCAGTATACTATAATTCCCACTTACATAGCTGTGCCGACAAGGCAAAGATTTGCAATTCAGATGATGCCGTAGGCGGTAATGCCATGGCAGTCGCCAGCCTTGAATTGATTACCCCAACACCATTTATTAGTGAGAAATATGCCAAATCGGTGCGTACCTCTCTGTTCTTGGATACGGGTACGGTGTGGGATACCAAATGGCAGAATACCGCTGATACTCTCAAGTACGATGTGCCTAATTACAATCAGGTAAGCAATATTCGTGCTTCTTTCGGTGTCGCGTTACAATGGATGTCACCGCTGGGGCCGTTGGTGTTCTCCTATGCTAAACCGCTAAAAAAACACGATGGTGACAAGTCTGAACAGTTCCAGTTTAATATTGGCAAAACCTGGTAAAGGGTTTCTCCTCAGGCCAATAAAGAAGTTATACCCTAAATAATTAGAGTTGCAGGATGCAGCAACGCAGTGATAAATCAGTCGGGAACCAATTTAAACAGTGCTTGTGCTGGGCCGCAGGCTGAACCTTAGGAATGAGGTTCATTAATCCATAAGCGTTTACACCAGTCAGTGACTGGGGTGAGCGAGGAAGGCTAACGCACAGGCAACGCGAAGTATGATAAGTATTTCAAGAATCGCAAATGCCAGGCATCCGTGAGCGGAGAGTCACATCTCATTATGTTTAGCAGGATAAGTCTGGCAGATTATATACTTCGGTATCATATGACACAAATGGGTAGATGGTAAGGAGTCTATAGTGAAAAAGTGGTTGTGTGCTGCAGGCCTCGGTTTAGCAATGGCTGCTTCAGCGGGTGTTCAGGTAGCAGATAAAATCGCTGTCGTTAACATCTCAAGCATTTTTCAACAGTTGCCAGCACGTGAGACCGTAGATAAAAAATTAGAAAATGAGTTTAAAGGCCGTGCGGGCGAACTCCAGAACATGGAGCATAGCCTTCAGACCAAAATGCAGCGTCTACAGCAGGATAGTGCTACCATGAAAGACAGTGATCGCAGCAAGTTGGAAAAAGAAGTAATGACGCAGCGTGAGCAATTCTCTCGGAAAGCACATGCTTTCGAGCAGGATAACCTCCGCCGTCAGATGGAAGAACGTAACAAAATACTTAGCCGTATTCAGGATGCGGTGAAATCTGTTGCTAGCAAGGAGGGCTATGACTTAGTGATCGACGCTAATGCCGTTGCCTACGTAAGTTCTTCTAAAGACATCACGGCTGACGTGCTGAAACAGGTTAAATAACAATATGTTTTCAATTCGACTGGCTGATTTAGCGCAGCAGTTGAATGCACAATTGTACGGTGATGGCGAACTCGTCATCACCGGCATAGCTTCAATGCATTCGGCACAGGCTGGCCAAATCACGTTTTTGTCAAACAGTCGCTATCAAGAGCAACTAGCCTCCTGCCAGGCGAGCGCTGTGGTGCTCACCGAGGCAGATTTACCCCACTGCCGTTCTGCAGCGCTGGTGGTTAAAAACCCTTACCTAACTTATGCATACATGGCGCAGTTGATGGATACCACCCCACTTCCCGCACAGGAAATCGCGCCAAGCGCGGTGATTTCGCCTACAGCAATGCTGGGGCAGCATGTCGCCATTGGGGCGAATGCGGTGATCGAGACAGGTGCGGTACTTGGCGATCATGTGGTCATTGGCCCAGGCTGCTTTATCGGCAAATGTGCACGTATCGGCGCGGGTACGCGTCTATGGGCTAACGTCACTATTTATCACGAGGTCGAGATCGGCCAGCATTGTTTGATCCAGTCCGGTACAGTGATCGGTGCTGATGGTTTTGGCTATGCCAACGAACACGGTAACTGGATCAAGATCCCGCAGTTGGGTACGGTGATTATTGGTGATCGTGTGGAGATTGGCGCTTGCACCACTATTGACCGAGGCGCGTTGGATAACACCCTGATTGGGAACGGTGTTATCATCGACAACCAATGTCAGATTGCACACAATGTGGTGATTGGCGATAATACTGCCGTTGCTGGCGGTGTGATCATGGCAGGCAGCTTGAAAATAGGACGTTATTGCCAGATCGGCGGCGCCAGCGTACTCAATGGTCACATGGCGATTGCTGATAAGGTAGTGGTCACCGGAATGGGAATGGTCATGCGACCCATCACTGAACCTGGGGTATACTCATCGGGCATTCCGTTACAACCCAGTAAGGTATGGCGTAAAACTGCTGCATTGGTGATGAATATCGATGAGATTAGCAAGCGCTTGAAAGCTGTCGAACGAAAAGTTGGAAAAGACGATACCTGATAAATGGTACGATGCATTATGGTGGTAACTGAGCGATAAATCAGTCATAAAGCGGTTTAAATAGCGCAGGTGGAGCCTTAGAAAAGGCTCATAATCCCCTCGAGCATAGACTATTATGTGACTGAGGTGAGCAAAGGCAGCTAACAAAAATGCAGTTTATCAGATAAATGGTCTAATCACCTACTCGTCCACACTGCTGAGTACTAAACGAAACGCGTTGGTTATGAGACCAAAAGTGTAAAGAGTTGCTAATTTGCGGCCTGTACGATGATCTCTTCTGGGGTCAGCGCAGGCCGTGTTGTTAATGTCATCAGTTTAAATACAGGAAGAGTATTTTGATTACTGACACTCATACTCTGGATATTGCAGAAATTTTAGAATTGCTTCCTCACCGTTACCCTTTCTTGCTGGTTGATCGCGTCCTCGATTTTGAGGAGCACAAGTTCCTCCGTGCGGTGAAGAACATATCTGTGAATGAGCCGTTTTTCCAAGGACATTTCCCTGGAAAACCGATTTTCCCAGGTGTATTGATTTTGGAAGCCATGGCACAAGCCACCGGCATCTTGGCGTTTAAAAGCGTCGGTAAACTGGAGCCAGGCGAGCTGTACTATTTCGCTGGTATTGACGAAGCTCGCTTCAAGCGTCCGGTAGTGCCTGGCGCTCAGATGATCATGGAAGTTACCTTTGAGAAAACCTGCCGTGGTTTGACGCGTTTTAAAGGCGTGGCGATGGTTGATGGTAAAATTGTCTGCGAAGCAACCATGATGTGTGCCCGCAGCCGGGAGGCTTAATCCGTGATTGACGAAACTGCCTTTATCCACCCCAGTGCGATAGTCGAGGAAGGTGCTGTTATTGGTGCCGGCGCATATATTGGTGCCTTCTGCTATGTCGGCTCTCAGGTGGAAATAGGCATTGGCACGGTACTGAAATCTCATGTTGTGGTGAATGGCATAACCAAAATTGGCCGCGATAACCAGATCTATCAGTTCGCCTCTATTGGTGAAGTGAATCAAGATTTGAAATACGAAGGCGAGCCAACGCGTATTGAAGTGGGTGACCGCAATCGCATCCGCGAAAGCGTCACTATCCATCGCGGTACTGCGCAGGGAACTGGCCTGACTAAAGTAGGTAATGACAACCTGCTGATGGTTAACGTGCACATTGCACATGATTGTGTGGCCGGTAACGCCTGTGTGCTGGCAAACAACGTCACGTTGGCGGGGCATGTGGAGGTCGATGACTATGCCATTATCGGCGGTATGACGGCGATCCATCAATTCTGCATTATTGGCGCGCATGTGATGGTGGGGGGATGCTCCGGGGTTACTCAGGATGTGCCTCCTTTCGTCATTGCCCAGGGTAACCATGCTACGCCGATCGGCGTTAACGCTATTGGCCTGAAACGCCGAGGTTTTGATAAGGATGAGATGCAGACGATCCGTAACGCTTACAAGATCCTTTATCGCCGTGAGAAAACGCTAGATCAAGCGAAGGCAGAAATCGAAGCTCTGGCTAAAGAGCAGCCAGTGGTACAGCAGATCCTCGATTTTTTCACCCGTTCAACCCGAGGTATTATTCGCTGACCTATGCCAAAGCGCCCACTAACCATTGGATTAGTCGTCGGAGAAACCTCCGGTGATATTCTTGGCACCGGATTAATCCGCGCGCTCAAGGCACGGGCACCCAACGCGCGTTTTGTTGGCGTCGCTGGCCCACTGATGCAGGCCGAAGGCTGTGAGGCATGGTACGAAATGGAAGAACTGGCGGTAATGGGTGTGGTGGAAGTGCTGGAGTGTTTGCCACGCCTACTCAAGCTCCGCAAGGATTTGACCCGCCGCTTCAGCGACTTAAAGCCGGATGTGTTTGTCGGCATCGATGCGCCGGACTTCAACATCAAGCTAGAAGGCCGTCTTAAGCAGCGTGGCATTTGCACTATCCACTATGTCAGCCCATCGGTCTGGGCTTGGCGTCAGAAGCGAGTTTTCAAAATTGGCAAAGCCACCGATTTGGTGCTGACTTTTCTCCCTTTCGAAAAAGCGTTTTATGACCGTTTCAATGTTCCGTGCCGGTTTATCGGCCACACTATGGCAGATGCTATGCCACTACAGCCGGATCGACTGGCAGCGCGTGTTGCGTTGGGTATTGACCCACAGGTGCGTTGTCTGGCACTGTTGCCCGGCAGCCGCAGCGCAGAAGTTGAGATGCTGAGCGCTGATTTCCTGAAAACCGTGCAACGGTTGCGTAGCCATTATCCAGATTTGGAAGTGGTGGTGCCGTTGGTCAACGCCAAGCGGCGCGAGCAGTTCGAACGCATTAAGGCCGAAGTGGCACCGGAGCTGACTGTACATCTGCTGAACTGGCAGGGGCGCGAAGCGATGATAGCCAGCAACGTGGCGTTGTTGGCATCGGGCACTGCTGCGCTGGAGTGCATGTTAGCCAAGTGTCCGATGGTGGTGGGTTACCGCATGAAGTCATTTACCTTTTGGATGGCGCAACGGCTGGTGAAGACTCCTTATATATCACTACCCAACCTGTTGGCGGGACGAAAAATTGTTACCGAGCTACTGCAAGATGATTGCGTGCCGGACAAGCTAGCAGCGGCATTGATGCCGTTGCTGGAAGACAGCTCGCAGAGTGAAAAACTGAAGCAGGCATTCCTGAGCTTGCACCAAAGTATCCGCTGTGGTGCCGATGAACAGGCCGCTCAGGCGGTATTGGAACGGGCGTTAGCATGATTAAACCTTTTATCTATCCCTCTGCACTGCTGATTGCCGGTGTAGATGAGGTAGGTCGTGGCCCGCTAGTTGGTGCCGTGATGACCGCTGCGGTGATCCTAGATCCGGCGCAGCCGATTGTCGGCTTGGCAGACTCGAAAAAGCTCAGTGAAAAGCGCCGCCTGGCACTATATAAGGAAATTATCGCCAAGGCATTGTCCTGGAGCCTGGGGCGTGCTGAGCCGGAAGAGATTGACCGGTTGAATATTCTGCACGCCACTATGCTGGCGATACAGAGGGCGGTTGCTGGGTTGCCTATTGTACCGGATATGGTGCTGATCGACGGTAACCGCTGCCCAACGTTACCAATGCGCTCGCAGGCGGTGGTGAAGGGTGACAGCCGCGTGGCGGAAATCAGCGCGGCGTCGATTCTTGCTAAGGTTACACGCGATCAAGAAATGATTGAGTTAGATCGTGTGTTCCCTGGCTACGGCTTCGCGCAACATAAGGGCTACCCGACCGCCTTCCATCTGGAGCAACTAGCTGTGCTGGGAGCGACCAAACACCACCGCCGCAGTTTTGCTCCGGTGAGAAGTGTGCTGGAGCTATAAGCTGCAATGCGTAAGCGTTAACCTTGGCTCGGGGTATGCCGAGCCACTTCATTCAGGTATCTGGATATGGCCGAACCCCGTTTCATTCACTTGCGTGTTCACAGTGACTACTCGATGATTGATGGATTAGCTAAGATTGGGCCTTTGGTGAAGAGAGCCGCTGCCTTAGCCATGCCTGCTTTGGCAATCACCGACTTTACCAACTTGTGTGGTCTGGTGAAGTTCTACGGTAGTGCGCATGGGGTGGGGATTAAACCGATCATCGGCGCAGATCTCCATGTGCAAAGCGACGTGCTAGGCGATGAGTTAGCGCAGCTCACGGTATTGGCTGCCAACAGCACAGGCTACCAGAATTTGACACTGCTGATTTCCCGCGCCTATCAGCGTGGCTACGGTGCTGCTGGGCCGATTATCAACCGCGACTGGCTGATCGAACACCGTGAAGGACTACTACTGCTGTCGGGAGCGAGGTACGGCGACGTCGGTAAATTCCTGCTGCGCGGCAACCAGCCGCAGGTTGAGCAGTGTCTGGATTTCTACCAGCAGTATTTCCCTGATTGTTATTATCTAGAACTGATCCGCACCGGCCGTCCAGACGAAGAAAACTATCTGCACGCTGCTGTAACGTTAGCCACTGAGCGTGGTTTGCCGGTGGTGGCCACCAATGACGTGCGTTTTCTGGAAGAAGACGACTTCGATGCCCATGAAATTCGTGTAGCCATCCACGAAGGCTTTACGCTGGATGATCCCAAGCGCCCGCGCAACTACAGCTCACAGCAATATATGCGCAGTGAAGACGACATGTGCGAGCTGTTCGCCGATATCCCGGAAGCGCTGCTTAACAGCGTCGAGATCGCCAAACGTTGTAACGTGACCATTCGCTTGGGTGAATATTTTCTGCCGCAGTTCCCGACTGGCGACATGACCACCGAGGATTTTCTGGTGCTCAAGTCGAAGGAAGGGCTTAAAGAGCGTCTCACGTTCCTGTTCCCAGATCCTGAAGTGCGCGCCCAGCGTCGCCAGGAATATGATGAGCGTCTAGATGTTGAGTTAAAAGTGATTAACCAGATGGGATTTCCTGGTTACTTTTTGATCGTCATGGAGTTCATCCAGTGGTCGAAGGACAACCACGTCCCGGTAGGGCCAGGACGTGGTTCTGGTGCTGGTTCACTGGTGGCCTACGCGCTAAAAATCACCGACCTTGATCCACTAGAATTTGACCTACTGTTCGAACGTTTCCTCAACCCAGAACGTGTTTCGATGCCAGACTTTGACGTCGATTTCTGTATGGAAAAGCGCGATCTAGTGATTGATCATGTGTCGGAGATGTATGGCCGTGAAGCAGTATCGCAGATTATCACTTTTGGCACCATGGCGGCGAAAGCAGTGATCCGCGATGTGGGCCGCGTGCTGGGTCATCCGTATGGCTTCGTTGATCGCATTGCCAAATTAGTGCCGCCTGATCCGGGCATGACGCTGGAGAAGGCGTTTGCCGCCGAACCGCAACTACCTGAAATTTATGAAGCTGATGAAGAAGTCAAAGCGCTGATCGATATGGCGCGCAAGCTGGAAGGGGCAACGCGCAACGCCGGTAAACACGCTGGCGGCGTGGTGATTGCACCGACTAAAATCACTGACTTTGCGCCGCTTTACTGCGATGCCGAAGGTCACCACCCGGTGACTCAGTTTGACAAAAACGACGTAGAATATGCCGGGCTGGTGAAGTTTGACTTCCTTGGCCTGCGTACTTTAAGCATCATCGACTGGGCGCTGGAGATGATCAACGCACGGTGTGCCAATAGTGGTGAGCCGCCTATCGACATCGTTGCCATCCCGCTGAATGATAAGAAAAGCTTTGACATGTTGCAGCGCTCGGAAACCACTGCGGTGTTCCAGCTTGAATCGCGCGGCATGAAAGACCTGATTAAACGTCTGAAACCAGACTGTTTCGAAGATATGATCGCATTGGTGGCACTGTTCCGCCCTGGTCCGCTGCAATCGGGTATGGTGGATAACTTCATTGACCGTAAACACGGACGTGAAGAGATCTCCTACCCGGATATCCAGTGGCAGCATGAGTTGCTCAAGCCAGTGTTGGGACCGACATATGGTATCATTCTGTATCAAGAACAAGTGATGCAAATAGCTCAGGTACTAGCTGGTTATACACTGGGTGGCGCGGACATGCTGCGCCGTGCGATGGGTAAGAAGAACCCGGTCGAAATGGCCAAGCAGCGTGGTAGTTTTGAAGATGGTGCGAAATTACGTGGCATAGACGGTGAACTGTCGGTCAAGATTTTCGATATGGTGGAAAAATTCGCCGGTTACGGTTTTAATAAATCTCACTCTGCCGCCTATGCATTGGTATCTTACCAAACGCTATGGCTAAAAGCACACTATCCGGCCGAGTTTATGGCGGCGGTAATGACCGCCGATATGGACAATACCGACAAGGTGGTGGGGTTGGTGGATGAATGTTGGCGCATGGGGCTGAAGATCCTGCCGCCGAACATCAACAGCGGGCATTACCGTTTCCATGTTAATAATGAGGGTGAAATCGTCTATGGCATTGGCGCGATTAAAGGTGTGGGTGAGGGGCCGATCGAGGCTATTATTGAAGCGCGTAACAGTGGCGAGCAGGGCTACTTTAAAGATTTGTTTGATCTTTGCGCACGTTCAGACATTAAGAAGCTGAACTGTCGCATTCTGGAAAAGTTGATCATGTCTGGGGCGCTCGATCGTTTGGGGCCGCACCGTGCTGCGCTGATGAACTCATTAGGCGATGCGTTGAAGGCAGCCGATCAGCATGCCAAAGCGGAAGCCATCGGTCAAGTAGACATGTTTGGTGTGCTGTCGGAAGCACCAGAGCAAGTGGAGCAATCCTACGCCAACGTGCCCCGCTGGCATGAGCAGGTGGTGCTGGACGGTGAGCGGGAGACGCTAGGGTTATACCTCACCGGCCACCCGATCACCCAGTATCTGAAGGAAATCGAACGCTATGCCGGTGGTCAGCATTTGAAAGACATGCATCCGACGGATCAGGGCAAGATGACTACCGCTGTTGGTCTGGTGGTTGCCACGCGAGTGATGGTCACCAAGCGCGGTAACCGCATCGGTATTTTTACGTTGGATGACCGCTCAGGACGTCTGGAAGTAATGCTATTCACCGAGGCGCTAGAAAAATACCAGCATTTGCTGGAAAAAGACCGTATCCTGATCGCCACTGGGCAGGTTAGCTTTGATGACTTTAGCGGCGGGCTTAAAATGATGGCTCGCGAGGTAATGGACATTAGTGAAGCTCGTGAAAAATATGCGCATGGGCTTGCTATCTCACTGACGGACAGGCAAATTGATGACCAGCTTTTGAACCGTCTCCGCCAGTCGTTGGAACCCTATCGATCGGGGACGATCCCAGTGCACCTCTACTATTATCAGCGGGAAAATGCTCAGGCCAGGCTGCGTTTTGGCGCAACCTGGCGCGTGACGCCCACTGACCGCTTATTGATAGATTTGCGGACTTTGCTAGGCAACGAGCAGGTAGAACTAGAATTTGACTAAAATAGGAATGTTATGAGTCTGAATTTTCTTGATTTTGAACAGCCGATTGCAGAGCTGGAAGCGAAAATTGACTCGCTGACAGCCGTCAGCCGTCAAGACGAAAAATTAGATATTAATCTGGACGAAGAGGTTCAACTCCTGCGTGAAAAGAACGTTGAACTGACGCGTAAGATTTTTGCCAATCTTGGTGCTTGGCAGATCGCCCAACTGGCGCGCCACCCGCGCCGTCCTTATACCCTGGATTATATTAAACACATCTTTAGCGACTTCGAAGAGTTGGCAGGCGACCGCGCCTATGCTGATGATAAAGCGATCGTTGGTGGCATTGCGCGCCTGGATGGCCGCCCTGTGATGATTATTGGTCATCAGAAAGGTCGCGAAACCAAAGAGAAAATCCGCCGTAATTTCGGCATGCCGGCACCAGAAGGCTACCGTAAGGCGCTGCGTCTGATGGAAATGGCTTCTTGCTTCAAGCTGCCGATCATTACCTTTATCGACACACCGGGTGCTTATCCTGGGGTGGGTGCGGAGGAGCGCGGACAGTCTGAAGCTATCGCGCGCAACTTGCGTGAGATGTCGCGTTTGAATGTACCGGTGATCTGCACGGTGATCGGTGAAGGCGGTTCCGGCGGCGCGCTGGCGATCGGTGTAGGCGATAAAGTTAATATGTTGCAATACAGCACCTACTCGGTGATCTCGCCGGAAGGTTGCGCATCGATCCTGTGGAAGAGCGCCGACAAGGCACCATTGGCCGCAGAAGCAATGGGCATCACTGCAGCGCGTCTAAAAAAGCTAAAGCTAATCGACTCAGTGATCCCCGAACCGCTAGGTTCCGCTCACCGCAATGTGCCGGCGATGGCCGCCGAACTAAAAGCGCAGTTGTTGGTTGACCTGAAAGATCTCGATAGTCTGAGAAACGAAGAACTGCTGAGCCGTCGCTACCAGCGCCTGATGAGTTACGGCTATTGCTGAGTTTATTCTAGGGCAGAGTTTTGATTGGATGCGCTGCGCTAAGTCACCCTTGAGCTTGTTGCTGGTGGATATAGTACATTTGCAATAGGCACTTATGGCCTATCACATTAGGCTGTTTTATTTGCCATTTTGACCTTGGGCAGTGCTTACGTAATCCATATAAACTCCGGTTATTCCGTGCTATCCTTGTACAAACTGGCTACAACAATGTACGCTTACAGGGGTAGGCGCTTAGCCAACGATGAGCGTGGCTAAGCGTTTTGACATGGAAGGATGTTAGCACTATGTCAGGTGCGTCCTGCTTCCATCATTGGCTAGGAATACACGGCCAGCCAGCATGTTTACAGTGATATCCTGGCTTCAGTGGGGAGTGAAGTATCGAACTGTTTTGACTTCCCTACGTTGCCGGTTTGCATCAGCTAACCAGTAGCCAACGGTTCTTCAGTACTGACCGTTTTGGGCGTAAAAGTGATAAATCTTATCAATGGAAACCAATCAATTAGCGGCTCAGGTCGCGCACCAACTGGGTGGGCATCGGCAATTGCTAGTGGCGTTCAGCGGCGGGCTGGATTCCACGGTGTTATTGCACTTGCTGGCGCAGTTGTGCCAGCAGAATCCAGAATTTAAGCTCCGAGCAGTGCATGTGCATCATGGCTTAAGTGCGTTTGCTGATACCTGGGCGGATCACTGTAGGTGGCAATGCGCCACTAAGCGGGTGCCGCTGACGGTGCAGCGGGTTCAAATGAATGCACGTGCGGGTGGTATCGAAGCAGCGGCGCGCACAGCACGTTATGCCGTCTTTAACGCAATGCTGAAAGCCAACGAGATCCTGATTACCGCCCAGCATCTTGACGATCAAAGCGAAACTTTTCTGTTGGCGCTCAAACGCGGTAGCGGCCCAGCCGGGCTATCGGCGATGGCGGCGTATGGAAGGTTGGTTGACCATGTGTTATTACGGCCACTGCTTGGCTGTTCCCGCCTACGGCTTGAGGCTTATGCACAGCAGCACCAGTTATCCTGGATAGACGACGACAGCAATCAAAATACGCGTTTTGACCGCAATTTTCTGCGGCTGCAGGTGCTGCCGTTACTGAACCTGCGCTGGCCTCACTTTACATCGGCGGTCGCCCGCAGCGCTAGCCTGTGTGCCGAACAAGAACAATTATTGGATGAGCTATTGGCTGACCAGTTGCGCACTTTGTTGGCGGAAAACAACTCACTGGTGATCGAGGAGCTACTAGAATGTTCACCAGCATGTCGTTTTGCCCTGTTGCGACGTTGGATTGCACGCCATGATGTCACCCCGCCTTCGCGTGAACAATTGCAGCACCTGTGGGATGAAGTAGCGCTTAGCCGTGTAGACGCTGTACCCCGGTTGCAACTGGGAACCTATCAAATTCGCCGCTTCCATGGTCAGTTATATTTACTGCCGCTGATGGCTAATCTACGCGACATTCGTCTGAATTGGTCACGAACCGCGCCCTTGACGTTGCCTGATGGGTTAGGCCACTTAATCAGTGGCAAAGGGAAAATGCATCTGCGCTCCCCGCAGCCCGCACAGCAGGTCAGCGTCCGTTTTAGCGCACATGGTAGCGTCCGCATCGTCGGGCGCGCCCATTCGCGGCCGATTAAAAAGCTATGGCAGGAGTTGGACATTCCCCCTTGGCTGCGTGAACGCATCCCCCTGATCTATTATGATGAGCAGCTTATCGCTGCACTGGGAGCATTTGTCTGCGAAGATGGGCGGGTGCCAGAGAAGGAACAACCGTGGCGGTTGCATTGGGATAAGAATAATAACTTTAAGGAGTAATGATAACACGCACCAACGTGCGCTGCTGCCATCCATAATGGGGGGCAGCCGATAGGCTGCCACACGGTTGTAATGAAGTTACTGTCGTTGTTAGTCCGAGAGGCTGACGACAACAGTACCGATTTTCGGGTGAGTGAAACTGAGGATGTGATCCAGACGTAAACTGAGAGCATTGCTAGCCTGATCGATAATCAGGTACTCGATACCCTTGGTAAATTTCAGTTCGTTGGCTTTGCCTTCGAGTTTTTCTCCATCGCGTAATTCTAGCTTCAGAGTGTAGTTATGCCGGCAGGCGAGTTCCAGGCTTTCATAGTCATCACAATTGATGGATTGGTACTCATCATTCATCAACATAGTCGCTCACCAATAAGTTAGCGGCGGCAAAGGCCGCCTGTTCCCTAACGGAGGACGGTAGCGCGTTATCCGCATCGACATCGTCCTCCAGTACCTTTATACCTATGCGATCATATCAGGCATATAGCCAAGATCTCCACTGCCATTCTCTGCGTAAAAACAGCGTACTGGCTCACAGTAATGATTGTTGCACAGTTTTTTCTCTTAAGAATGTCTGCCTCATCGAAGACCAATGTAGCGATGAAGCGTAAGTTCATGGAATTTTCCCCTATCTAGACGACTATAACACAGCCATTATGGAGTTATTAGCCCCTCCACGCTGCCAGATCAAGTACACTGCCACCTGATAAAATGATGAGGTTCCCTATGTCGCTGAAAACAACCATTTATAAAGCAACGGTCAATATCGCTGATATGGATCGCCACTTCTACTACGATGCCACGTTGACTTTGGCACGGTATCATTCTGAAATACCACAGCGCATGATATTGCGCCTGCTGGCTTGGATTTGTCATGCTGACGAGCGGCTGGTATTTACCAAGGGCCTGAGCGTTGAAGACGAACCGAATATTTGGTAGCGTAACGACCACAATAGGCTAGAAATGTGGATCGAAATGCGTTTGCCGGATGAGAAACGTATCAAAAAAGCCTGCAACTACAACAGTCACCACGAGTGGTTGTTTATGCCTATGGCGAGCGTGCCGGACTCGTCTGGTAGCGAAGCCTGCAGGGCAAGGTTGGCTAGCTATAAAAACTTGGGCGTGCATTTTCGGATGATGAGCATCTAGCGCGGCTGACGGCGTTAGCTAACCACAATTTGCAACTGCAAGCCTCGCTGCAAGAGAGGAATATCCGGATATATAACGCCCAAAATAGTCTGGAAATCCAGTTTGCGGAGTGGCAACAGGCACAGGGTTAATCCGTGCTGGAACTGTCAAGAAATGTTGCCATTCTAGATAATGAACTGGAGTTGACGGCGACCCGTGCGCAGAGCGTGGGTGGCCAATATGTGAAGAAAACTTCAACGGCAATCCACTTGCGCTTTGACATCAGCGCCTCCAGCCTGCCGGGGAGTATTATAAGGAAAATCTGCTGGCCTTTAATCATCATTTGATCAGTGATGCGGGCGTAGTGATTATTAAAGCGCAGGAATATCGCAGTCAGGAATTAAACCGTGATGCGGCGTTGGCCTGCTTGGAGGCAGTGATCCAGCAGGCGATGGTGTTGGAAAACACACACAAAGCGACCAAGCCCAGCAGAGGGGCCAAATTACGTTGTTTGGAAGGTAAAATGCGTAAAGGTGCCATCAAAGCGCTACGTGGCAAGTTCCATACGTAGGAATATTAGGAGAATAGTTGTGAAAAAAGTGACTATAGCCCTGTTTTTGGCAGCAAGGGCGATCTTATTGTTAGGATGCAACAATCATTATCAGCCGAAATAACACCCGTTTCAGCCGATGCAGCAAAGCTATCATGGCTTGCTGCCCCGTGCTAACTGCACCAGTATGGACACTGCCCTGTTCTTGGATAAGGACGGTACTTTTTTACTGCAAGAAACTTATCGCGGCAGCATAAAATGGTGATCAGACCTTTGTCAGTAATGGCAAATGGGCGCGTACCGCTGATATATCGCCTGAACCCGAGTAAGCAACCGTGTAGCCTAAAACGCGGGGGGGGTAGCTGAAGAGCAACGATACCTCCATGGCAGATACGGCACTATTTAAAGATATGCCATCGGCAACATCTTTCCGCTAGACAATAACACTGCGCTGGAATAGCGGGTGGTATTGAAGCGCATAAAACACCGGGCGAGCCGGTGTTCCTGACGATCAGTGCTTAATCTGTCTTAGTAGGAAATTGACGACTTCCTCGGTTTTGATCATTTGCTTCTCACCGATGCGGCGATTTTTGTATTCGATTTCTTCACTGTCAAGATTGCGGTCACCGATAACGATGGTGTGTGGCACGCCGATCAATTCCATATCAGCGAACATCACTCCAGGGCGTTCTTTGCGGTCATCAAGCAGCACGTCAATGCCGTGAGAACGCAGAGTGGTGTACAGATTTTCGGCTAGCGCCTGTACGCGGAAGGACTTATGCATGTTCATTGGCAGGATCGCCACCTGAAAGGGCGCGATCGTATCTGGCCAAATGATACCGCGTTCGTCATGGTTTTGTTCGATGGCGGCAGCCACCATGCGGGTTACCCCGATGCCGTAGCAACCCATGGTTAGCACCTGATTGCGGCCATCTTCGCCTTGTACGGTAGCTTTCATCGCTTCCGAGTATTTGGTGCCAAGCTGGAAGATATGGCCCACTTCGATACCACGTTTGATCAACAGTGTCCCTTGGCCATCCGGGCTAGCATCACCTTCCACCACATTACGGATATCGGCAACCTGTGGCAGCGGCAGATCGCGCTGCCAGTTAATGCCAAGGTAGTGTTTACCCTCAATGTTGGCACCTGCGGCAAAATCGCTCATCGCCGCCACGCTGCGGTCGGCAATGATCGGCACCTGTAGCTTGATGGGGCCTAGCGAACCAGGTCCAGTACCGTTAACGGCACGGATTTCTTCTTCAGTGGCAAAGGTGAGCGGCACGTCAACGTGCACCAGCTTTTCAGCTTTGATTTCATTTAACGTATGATCTCCGCGCACCAATAGGGCGACTAACTTATGGCTGCTGTCTTCAGTGGCATGCACCAGCAGTGTCTTGATGGTTTTCTCCACTGGTAGTTGGAACTGTTCAACTAGTTCGTCGATGGTTCTGGCGTTCGGCGTATCGACCATGCGCAGAGCCTCATTGGCTGCTGCACGCGTATGGGCAGGGGCTAGCGCTTCCGCTAGCTCAATATTGGCCGCATAGTCAGAACCGGTGGAGAATACAATATCGTCTTCACCGCTGTCAGCCAGCACCTGAAACTCGTGCGAGGCACTGCCACCGATCGGACCGGTATCAGCATGTACCGGACGGAAATCCAGCCCCATGCGGCTGAAGATCTTGTTGTAGGCTTGGTACATTGCATCGTAGGTCACCTGTAGGGTGTCTTGTGAAGTGTGGAACGAATAGGCATCTTTCATCAAGAACTCGCGGGAACGCATGATGCCGAAACGTGGGCGCACTTCATCACGGAATTTGGTCTGGATCTGGAAGAAGTTCAGCGGTAGCTGTTTGTACGAGCTGATTTCGTTACGGATCAGATCGGTGATCACTTCTTCATGGGTTGGGCCAAGCACGAACGGACGGTCACTACGATCGACAAAGCGCAGCAGCTCTGGGCCATACTGCTCCCAGCGGCCGCTTTCTTTCCATAGATCGGCAGGCTGAGCTACAGGCATGGAAACTTCGATCGCGTTAGCATTGTTCATTTCTTCGCGAATAATGTTCTCTACCTTTTTCAGAACGCGCAGGCCGGTCGGCAACCAAGTATAAAGACCGGAGGCTAGCTTGCGAATCATCCCGGCACGCAGCATCAGTTGGTGGCTGATCACTTCAGCATCGGCAGGGTTTTCCTTCATGGTGGAGAGCAGATATTGGCTAGTACGCATGGTGTTTTGGTTCCGTTAGAACTGCAAATTGCAACCGGCTACCAGAGAAGGGCAGCCAAAATTTTCAAAAGTAATTTAGTCTACCAGCCTGTGTCGGCTGCCAAAAGATAGACAGTGGAATTTTAACGGAGATTAAGAGATAACACCTCGGTTCGCTGATTGACCACACCCGCCAGCGGACGTTGAAATCCAGCAGCCAAACGGCGTAATCCCGTTTGGTTTCTTCTTCCTTACAATAGGCTGGGAGGGGGGGATTACGCCAGTACCCAGCTGATAAAACGCCGTATCTGATGATAATGTGCGATTGATACAGTTGCAGTTGCAGTTGCAGTTGCAGTTGCAGTTGCCGCTCCGCTTCTAGCGTGAAATGTACCGGCATATTTCCGCTGTGGGCGGCTTGGGCAAAACCATTTAGATGACACGTTAAGCGCTGAACCTTGACATATTGCTTATTAGTAACAACTAGCGACGCCGCTGATAATCTGGCAGTCGTGCAGCAACACGGCATTGGCTTTCATATAAGCGGCGCGGATTTGCATCTGCTTGCGGGCAGTGGCCAGATTTGGCAGTGAATCTTGAATGGTGCTCCGGCAGTCTCCTCCAAAGACTTCACCCAGATCACGGAAAGGCTTGACAACCAGATCTTCTGCTTTTTTGTACAGTTTTACTGGCACTTGGGGTGCTGCTCACTCGGCCTTGACCGGTGTGCTTACAGCAGGTTTATTGATGGTGCTTATTGAGGTTAGTGCGATATGCTGCGATGAACATCCGGCCAGCGCTAACAAACAGAGAGGTAAAACACACGTATTGAGATTCCTCTGTCTTAATGAACGTGGTGTTATTGAAGCAATCTATGGCAGAAATAACAAGACGAGCCGTAACCCGTCTTGTAAATAATTAGGAATAAAGCGGGGGCTTAAAAACGCTTACCAGCCTTTAACAGCACTACCGCTGAATATTTTGTTGGCTGCTTCGTTAACATCGTCAGACTGGTAGGATTGAACGAACTTCTTCACGTTTTCCGCTTCATCATTATCTTCACGTGCAACCATTAGGTTGACATAAGGCGAGTCTTTGTTTTCAACAAACAAGCTGTCTTTTATCGGAGTCAAGCCAATTTGACTGGCATAGGTGGTATTGATCACTGCCAGTGCGATTTGCTGATCGTCCAGAGAGCGTGGTAATTGTGGCGCTTCCAGCTCTACCAGCTTCAGGTTTTTCGGATTCTCGGTCACGTCCAACTTGGTTGGCAGCAGGCCGACACCCTCTTTTAGTGTGATCAGTCCCACCTGCTGTAGCAGCAGCAGCGAACGGCCCAGGTTGGTCGGGTCGTTTTGCAAAGCTATCTGGGAACCGCTTTTCAGCTCATCAAGCGATTTGATTTTTTTAGAGTAACCAGCGATGGGATAGACAAAGGTGCTACCAACCGACACCAGTTTGTAGCCGCGATCCTTGATCTGCTGATTAAGATAAGGTTTGTGCTGAAAGATGTTAAGGTCGATATCGCCCTTACTCAGCGCTTCGTTAGGTAACACGTAGTCGTTGAAAGTTACCAGTTCGACGTCTAGTCCGTATTTTTCTTTTGCTACTTTTTGGGCTATTTCAGCGACTTGCTGCTCAGCACCGATGATAACGCCGACTGTGATATGGTTTGGATCTTTTTCATCCTGGCCGCAGCCTGCCAGAGCTAGAGTGCCGATCAGTGCGCCGATTGCCGCGATGGATTTAAATTTTAACGACATATCTTTTCCTCATTAGACTCGCATTATTATAGATACGCTAGGTAAGCGCAGTTGCTGTGAAACCTATTTGTGGGTGACGGCTTTAACGATCCGATCGCCACAGAACTGGATAAGATAGACCAGCACTATCAGTAATACTAATACAGTATTCATTACTGTAGCGTTATAACCGATATAACCATATTGATAGCCGATCTGTCCTAAGCCACCGGCACCAACCGCGCCACCCATGGCCGAATAGCCCACCAGAGTGATCAAGGTAATGGTGGCGGCATTGACCAAGCCCGGTAGGGCTTCAGGCAATAATACCTTCTTAATGATCTGCACCGGTGTGGCACCCATGGCACGTGCTGCTTCCAGCAGGCCAGGTGGGATCTCCAACATGGCATTTTCCACCATGCGGGCGATAAACGGCGCAGCGCCAATAGTAAGCGGCACAATGGCCGCTTGCAGGCCGATGGAAGTGCCGACAACCATACGGGTAAAGGGAATCATCCATACCAGCAGAATAATAAACGGGATAGAACGGAAGATATTCACCAAGCCCGACAGCACCTTGTACAGGGTATTGTTAGCGATAATCTGCCCTGGGCGAGTCATGTATAGTAGTACGCCAACCGGCAGGCCAAGCACGAAACCGAAAAAGCCGGAGATAAAGGTCATCATGAAGGTTTCCCCTACGCTGCGCCCCATTAACCACATCATTGCATCAGACATAACCTAGCACCTCTACCTTTACCTGATTTTCCTGTAAGAATTTAATTGTTGCCAATGCATCTTCGTCACTGCCTTGCAGTTCTGCCAGCATCATGCCAAATTTTACCCCGCCCGCGTAATCCATCTGAGCACTGATAATATTGTTGTTGACGTTAAAGCGTCGGGCGGCTTCTGACAGCAAGGGGACATCAACCGACTGGCCAGTAAATTCCAAACGTAATAGTGGTTGGCGATCGTCCTGACGCTCCGGCGACAGACGCTTGGCGTAGTCATCCGGGATATCCAAATACAAAGTGGACTGAATAAACTGCTGGGCCAATGGGGTTTTGGGATGAGAGAACACTGCGCTGACACTGTCTTTTTCAATTAACTGGCCCTGGCTTATCACCGCAACTTGGTCGCAGATGCGTTTCACTACATCCATTTCGTGGGTGATCAACAAAATGGTCAGACCCAAACATCGGTTGATGTCTTTCATCAGTTCAAGGATAGTGCGGGTGGTGGCCGGATCAAGAGCACTGGTTGCTTCGTCGCACAGCAGCACTTTCGGATTGCTAGCCAGCGCACGGGCGATCGCCACACGCTGTTTCTGGCCACCAGACAGGTTTGCCGGGTAAGCGTCGTGTTTGTCCGCCAATCTTACCAATTCGAGCAGTTCTGCAACGCGCTTTTTTATATCTACGCGTGAAGTATTATCTAACTCAAGAGGCAACGCAACGTTGCCGAACACCGTACGGGAAGACAGCAAGTTAAAGTGTTGGAAAATCATGCCAATCTGACGGCGCGCGCCTGTCAGTTCACTTTGTGACAGCGAAGTCAGATCTTGTCCATCGACCAGCACCTGGCCGGATGTTGGGCGTTCCAGCATGTTGGCGCAGCGAATAAGTGTGCTTTTACCGGCACCGGAAGCGCCGATAACTCCGTAGATTTGCCCAGCAGGAACGTGAAGAGTTACGTCAGAAAGTGCAGTAATAGTACGCGAACCATGTTGAAACACTTTGGTGATGTTAGAAAGTTTAATCATATTCTTCTTATTCTAGCGTGGCTAGCTGAGGCTTAATAAAAGTAAACCTTGAAATGGGGGCAGGGTATGGTCAGATGTTAAGGTGTCTAGACGTCTAAGTCAATGTTCAATGCTATTCTCAGTGCCCGGTAAAACATGCGATACTGTCGGCGTATTCAGGCTATCAGGGGTAAACCGGTGACACAAAGCGTTACAGCTATTTTTCTCGATCGTGATGGCACGATTAATGTTGATCATGGGTACGTTCATGAAATTGACCACTTCCAATTTATCGATGGTGTGATTGACGCCTGTCACGAGCTTAAAGAGATGGGCTTTGCGCTGGTTTTGGTCACTAATCAGTCTGGTATCGCGCGCGGCAAGTTTAGCGAAGAACAATTCATGTACCTCACTAAATGGATGGATTGGTCGTTAGCTGATCGTGATGTTGACTTCGATGGCATCTATTTCTGTCCGCACCATTCAGAAGCGCTAATAGAAAAATACCGCCAAGCATGCGATTGCCGTAAACCACAGCCAGGCCTGCTATTACAGGCACTGCATGAGCTGAATATTGATATGGATGCTTCTTATATGGTGGGTGATAAGCCGGAAGACATGCTGGCGGCGATGGCGGCTGGTGTTGGCACCAAAGTTTTAGTGCACACCGGCAAGCCGGTAACGGAACAAGGCGAGAAACTAGCTGATTGGGTATTAAATAGCCTGGCAGATCTGCCGGAAGCCATCAGAAAACAAATTTAATAGGTACCATGAATAAATAGTAAGCGTTTAGATAAAAAACGCATATTAAGCCTTGTGATTTTGAATCGGAACCCTACAATGCTCCCCCACTAGCCCGGTCGGATAAGCAAAAGTCAAAATAATGGTTTGACTCTTCATAGGGAAGGCGTAGTATACGCCACCTCAAGTTTGCCGCCGTGCTGCGGTCAATTTACTGTTCTTTAATAATTTATCAGACAATCTGTGTGGGCACTCCACAAGACGATATCACGTCCTACTATTGGGACGAAAAAATATAAAGTCTTGAAGAATGACTATCTGAAGTAACATTCATGTAGTAAATCTTTGAGCAGCGCTTCACAAGTTGAAGCGTATCAAGCTTTAAATTGAAGAGTTTGATCATGGCTCAGATTGAACGCTGGCGGCAGGCCTAACACATGCAAGTAGAGCGGTAACACAAGAGAGCTCGCTCTCTGGGTGACGAGCGGCGGACGGGTGAGTAATGTCTGGGAAACTGCCTGATGGCGGGGATAACTAGTGGAAACGGTAGCTAATACCGCATAATGTCGCAAGACCAAAGTGGGGACCTTCGGGCCTCACACCATCAGATGTGCCCAGGTAGGATTAGCTAGTAGGCGGGATAATAGCTCACCTAGGCGACGATCCCTAGCTGGTCTGAGAGGATGACCAGCCACACTGGAACTGAGACACGGTCCAGACTCCTACGGGAGGCAGCAGTGGGGAATATTGCACAATGGGCGCAAGCCTGATGCAGCCATGCCGCGTGTGTGAAGAAGGCCTTCGGGTTGTAAAGCACTTTCAGCGAGGAGGAAGGGTAATGTGTTAATAAGACATTGCATTGACATTACTCGCAGAAGAAGCACCGGCTAACTCCGTGCCAGCAGCCGCGGTAATACGGAGGGTGCGAGCGTTAATCAGAATTACTGGGCGTAAAGCGCACGCAGGCGGTTTGTTAAGTCAGATGTGAAATCCCCGCGCTCAACGTGGGAACGGCATTTGAGACTGGCAAGCTAGAGTCTTGTAGAGGGGGGTAGAATTCCAGGTGTAGCGGTGAAATGCGTAGAGATCTGGAGGAATACCAGTGGCGAAGGCGGCTCCCTGGACAAAGACTGACGCTCAGGTGCGAAAGCGTGGGGAGCAAACAGGATTAGATACCCTGGTAGTCCACGCTGTAAACGATGTCGATTTGGAGGTTGCGCCCTTGAGGAGTGGCTTCCGTAGCTAACGCGTTAAATCGACCGCCTGGGGAGTACGGCCGCAAGGTTAAAACTCAAATGAATTGACGGGGGCCCGCACAAGCGGTGGAGCATGTGGTTTAATTCGATGCAACGCGAAGAACCTTACCTGCTCTTGACATCCAGAGAACTTTCCAGAGATGGAGAGGTGCCTTCGGGAGCTCTGAGACAGGTGCTGCATGGCTGTCGTCAGCTCGTGTTGTGAAATGTTGGGTTAAGTCCCGCAACGAGCGCAACCCTTATCCTTTGTTGCCAGCGATAAAGTCGGGAACTCAAAGGAAACTGCCGGTGATAAACCGGAGGAAGGTGGGGATGACGTCAAGTCATCATGGCCTTTACAGTAGGGCTACACACGTGCTACAATGGCGTATACAAAGAGAAGCTACCTCGCAAGAGCAAGCAGACCTCACAAAGTGCGTCGTAGTTCGGATTGGAGTCTGCAACTCGACTCCATGAAGTCGGAATCGCTAGTAATCGTAGATCAGAATGCTACGGTGAATACGTTCCCGGGCCTTGTACACACCGCCCGTCACACCATGGGAGTGGGTTGCAAAAGAAGTAGGTAGCTTAACCTTCTGGAGGGCGCTTACCACTTTGTGATTCATGACTGGGGTGAAGTCGTAACAAGGTAACCGTAGGGGAACCTGCGGTTGGATCACCTCCTTATCCTTATCGATAAGATATTGATTTGTGTGGTGTGCTCACACAGATTGTCTGATGAAAGTAGCGAGTAGAGAATACCTTAATAGGCTTGTAGCTCAGCTGGGAGAGCGCCTGCCTTGCACGCAGGAGGTCAGCGGTTCGATCCCGCTTAGCTCCACCATAAAGTCCAAGTGCGTTGTTTCACTACTTCAGTAGTGTACTGGCAACAGAAAGTATTTTGTTCTTTAACAATCTGGAACAAGCTGAAAATTAAAAAATGACGGCTAAAGCTTATCTCTGCGTAGAGGTATTGGGGTAAGGATCAAGCTGTCATAATGAGACACCTTCGGGTTGTAAGGTTAAGTAACTAAGCGTACACGGTGGATGCCTAGGCAGTCAGAGGCGATGAAGGGCGCGCTAATCTGCGAAAAGCGCCGGTAAGGTGATATGAACCGTTATAGCCGGCGATACCCGAATGGGAAACCCAGTGCGATACGTCACACTATCGTTAAGTGAATATATAGCTTGACAGAAGCAAACCGGGGAACTGAAACATCTAAGTACCCCGAGGAAAGAAATCAACCGAGATCCCCCAGTAGCGGCGAGCGAACAGGGGCCAGCCCAGAACCTAAATCAGCGGGTGTGTTAGTGGAAGCGTCTGGAAAGTCGCGCAGTAAAGGGTGATAGCCCCGTACACAAAAATGCACTAGCTGTGAGTTCGATGAGTAAGGCGGGACACGTGACATCCTGTCTGAATATGGGGGACCATCCTCCAAGGCTAAATACTCCTGACTGACCGATAGTGAACCAGTACCGTGAGGGAAAGGCGAAAAGAACCCCGGCAAGGGGAGTGAAAGAGAACCTGAAACCGTGTACGTACAAGCAGTGGGAGCACCGTTAAGGTGTGACTGCGTACCTTTGTATAATGGGTCAGCGACTTATATTTTTAGCAAGGTTAACCGCATAGGGGAGCCGTAGGGAAACCGAGTCTTAACTGGGCGAAAAGTTGCAAGGTATAGACCCGAAACCCGGTGATCTAGCCATGGGCAGGTTGAAGGTTGGGTAACACCACCTGGAGGACCGAACCGACTAATGTTGAAAAATTAGCGGATGACCTGTGGCTGGGGGTGAAAGGCCAATCAAACCGGGAGATAGCTGGTTCTCCCGAAAGCTATTTAGGTAGCGCCTCGTGAATTCATCTTCGGGGTAGAGCACTGTTTCGGCTAGGGGCCATCCAGGCTTACCAACCCGATGCAAACTGCAAATACCGAAGCATGTTATCACGGGAGACACACGGCGGGTGCTAACGTCCGTCGTGAAGAGGGAAACAACCCAGACCGCCAGCTAAGGTCCCAAAGTCATGGTTAAGTGGGAAACGATGTGGGAAGGCCCAGACAGCCAGGATGTTGGCTTAGAAGCAGCCATCATTGAAAGAAAGCGTAATAGCTCACTGGTCGAGTCAGCCTGCGCGGAAGATGTAACGGGGCTAAACCATGCACCGAAGCTGCGGCAGCGGCGCTGATGCGTTGTTGGGTAGGGGAGCGTTCTGTAAGCCGTTGAAGGTGCCCTGTGAAGGCTGCTGGAGGTATCAGAAGTGCGAATGCTGACATAAGTAACGATAAAGCGGGTGAAAAACCCGCTCGCCGGAAGACCAAGGGTTCCTGTCCAACGTTAATCGGGGCAGGGTGAGTCGACCCCTAAGGTGAGGCTAAAAAGCGTAGTCGATGGGCAACAGGTTAATATTCCTGTACTGAGTGTGACTGCGAAGGGGGGACGGAGAAGGCTAAGCAGGCCGGGCGACGGTTGTCCCGGTTTAAGCGTGTAGGGGTGGAGTTTTAGGTAAATCCGGAACGCCATACATAAACCCTGAGGCGTAATGACGATGCGCCAAGGTGCAGAAGCTGTTGATGCCCTGCTTCCAGGAAAATCCTCTAAGCATCAGGTCTCACCTTTAATCGTACCCCAAACCGACACAGGTGGTCAGGTAGAGAATACCGAGGCGCTTGAGAAAACTCGGGTGAAGGAACTAGGCAAAATAGTGCCGTAACTTCGGGAGAAGGCACGCTGGCATGTAGGTGAATTCCGTATCGGAGGGAGCTGAAGCCAGTCGCAGAGACCAGCTGGCTGCAACTGTTTAATAAAAACACAGCACCGTGCCAACACGAAAGTGGACGTATACGGTGTGACGCCTGCCCGGTGCTGGAAGGTTAATTGATGGGGTTAGCCGCAAGACGAAGCTCCTAATAGAAGCCCCAGTAAACGGCGGCCGTAACTATAACGGTCCTAAGGTAGCGAAATTCCTTGTCGGGTAAGTTCCGACCTGCACGAATGGCGTAATGATGGCTAGGCTGTCTCCACCTGGGACTCAGTGAAATTGAAATTGCTGTGAAGATGCAGTGTACCCGCGGCAAGACGGAAAGACCCCGTGAACCTTTACTATAGCTTGACATTGAATATTGATATTTAATGTGTAGGATAGGTGGGAGGCATTGAATCTGATGCGCCAGCATCAGTGGAGCCACACTTGAAATACCACCCTTTAAATATTAATATTCTAACCTAGTACCGTAAACCGGTACAGAGACAATGTCTGGTGGGTAGTTTGACTGGGGCGGTCTCCTCCTAAAGAGTAACGGAGGAGTACAAAGATTGGCTAGTTACGGTTGGAAATCGTAATTTTCGTGCAAAGGCATAAGCCAGTTTAACTGAGAGCGTGATGACGCGATCAGATGCGAAAGCAGGTCTTAGTGATCCGGTGGTTCTGAATGGAATGGCCATCGCTCAACAGATAAAAGGTACTCCGGGGATAACAGGCTAATACCGCCCAAGAGTTCATATCGACGGCGGTGTTTGGCACCTCGATGTCGGCTCATCACATCCTGGGGCTGAAGCAGGTCCCAAGGGTATGGCTGTTCGCCATTTAAAGTGGTACGCGAGCTGGGTTTAGAACGTCGTGAGACAGTTCGGTCCCTATCTGCCGTGGGCGTTGGAAGATTGAGGGGGTTGCTCCTAGTACGAGAGGACCGGAGTGAACGCATCGCTGGTGTTCGGGTTGTCATGCCAATGGCATTGCCCGGTAGCTAAGTGCGGAACAGATAAGCGCTGAAAGCATCTAAGCGCGAAACTGGCCTCGAGATGAGTCTTCCCTGGGTCTGAGAGGTCCCTGAAGGCACGTTTAAGACGAAGACGTGGATAGGCTGGGTGTGTAAGAGCAGCGATGCTTTGAGCTAACCAGTACTAATGAGCCGTGAGGCTTAACCTTACAACACCGAAGGTGTGTTATAGATAGGGGTAGAGTTATTTTCAGCGAGTTCCGAGATTGGTTCTAGTGGTTACGTGAGTAACGGCCAAAAATGAAACAGACTTTGCCTGGCGGCAATAGCACGGTGGTCCCACCTGACCCCATGCCGAACTCAGCAGTGAAACGCCGTAGCGCCGATGGTAGTGTGGGGTCTCCCCATGTGAGAGTAGGACACTGCCAGGCATCAAATAAAGTAGAAAGCCTCATGCGAAAGCATCGGGCTTTTTGCTTTGTGTGTTACCGAGAGTGAAGGTTTACTATGGCAGTTTGGAGTCGGAACTGTAGTGGATTAGTAATTCAGGACACGTCTAAATCCTGTTAGTGTTAAATAGTGAACATGAGGTGATAAATGATCAAAACTCGTCGAACCAAACGCATATTTTCCTAGGAGTTCAAACTCGACGCTATATCGACGCTATCGAGCCGGTTGTTAATGACCAGCACGATGCCGGTGAAGTCGTCTAGGCACATGAACTCAATCCTTATCCTTTACGTCAATAGATACGACTGTATAAGCAAGCTCTTCAGGGTATTGGGTCGGTTGGGAATGCTATTACGCCTGAGTAACGTGAAATTCAGCAGCTTAAAATGCAAATATAGCGTCTTGAGATGGAAAAAGCAATACTAAAGCAGGATGCCGTGCTGATGAGCACTCCCCGGAAAAAGCTCGTGCTAATCATATGTCTGAAAGCAAAGTGGCCCATATGGGTTCTCTGTAATTTGTTTGGTGTTCACTGTAGCGTTGATTAGGCACAGGTGAAGCGGCCCATTGATGTACGACGTGTCGGAATAAGAAGTAGGGTGAGAACATATCGTGTTCTTAGTTGTGGTGCCGCAGGCAGGTAGCCGAATAATCAGCCAGATGCTGCGTCAGAGTGGGGTTGATGCAGGCCGATGGCTGGCTCGACGCCTGATGGAAGGAATGCACGCTGACACGTAGTCCGCCGGTTTAAACACCGCGACCGGATAAACCATGACAGTATCCCGGCCTTGTCAAACTTATTGCGTTAGCAGTTTAACCCAGTCGCACTAAATCGCGTCTGGTACGGTGATATCAGTTTTTCGCCTGTAGGACAAATGGGGCTATATCGCACTTGTCGTTGATTTATATGCACATCTAATTATCGGTTCAGCACTCTCACTAACTGCTGATGCTGATTGAGTGTGTCGGACAATGGCGTAATGCCCTGGCAACTCCATCGGGAGCGACTGGCATTACTAGCCCCCTTTATTGTCGGTATATTTACCAGCAATGACTTGGGCAGTTATGGAATAGCAGTCACGAAGGATAAGCCTCTGATGGGAAAGATTTTTACTCAGCGTATTAAACGCAATAATCTGACATTACGCACCCGTATCAAATGACTGACTCGCAAGATAATTTGTTTTTCGCGCTCTGTCGAACTCCACGAAAAGGTCATTAGTGCTTTCATTGAAAAATACATGTTCAACTCATTGGAGGCATCACCAAATCCTGGTGCAGAGGACTGATCCCGGATTGCCTCTTACTGGCAGGATCGTTCAAGTACTCTTAAACGATCGGCATTACCATGGTTTTTTATTATGATAAAAATAATCTAATTGGTATTTATCTATTTATTTAAGGATTATTAATACTAGCATCTATCCATAATAATAAGATATTTAATATATTTAAATAAACTGAAGTATATATATTGATGGCGACACATATTATAAGCGATTCATTTATAATTAATTATATCCATATCTCCCCTAATTTATATAAAAAGCCCTGATTAAATAAGTAAAGTACGTATTACATCAGATATTATTCTTATTAAAATAGCAGTAGTTAAAAACAAATATTAGCGACAAGCGTCGAATCGTCGAGTAGACTAGATAGAAGATTATTTCCGTATGGGTATTGAACATTATGTCTATTGAAAGCGTGTCTTTAAAATATCACAATACTTTTGCGCTCCCGGTCAACGCAGCGCATCTGATTCTGGCAGATAGAATTGAATTAATGCTCAAAATATGGCAACAAACGCAAAAGCGCCATATGCCACTGCTGGTGCTCGGCGAGGGAAGCAACGTGCTGTTTCTTGAAGACTTTGCCGGTACGGTGATGGTCAACCAATTAAAAGGCATAGATATCAGAGAGGAACTGGATACGTGGCACCTCGATATCGGATCAGGTGAGAATTGGCACGATTTGGTTTGTCACACTCTGCTAGTTGGTATTGCCGGGTTGGAAAACCTGGCTCTGATCCCGGGTTTAGTAGGGTCTGCACCGATTCAGAATATCGGTGCTTACGGCATCGAATTGAAAAACGTTTGTGAATATGTCGATCTCTTGGATTTATTTACCGGCGCTATTGATCGTATCCCGGTAGCTGAGTGTGGTTTTGGTTACCGTGAGAGCATTTTTAAACATCAATTTCAGACTGGACACATTATCGTTGGTATTGGCTTGTGCTTAAGCAAGAAGTGGCGTCCAATGCTTGAGTATGGAGATTTAACTAAGCTGGATCCGGTAACTGTGACACCGAGTCAAATATTCGATTCCGTTTGTGCGATGCGTCGCAGTAAGCTGCCTGATCCCCGTGAGATCGGGAATGCTGGCAGCTTCTTCAAAAATCCGCTGGTGAGTGCAGAGAAATCTGCATCACTGATATCTCAGTATCCAGGTATGCCACATTATTCGCAGGCAGATGGACAAGTTAAGTTGGCTGCGGGTTGGCTAATCGATCAATGCGAGTTGAAGGGATATCGGGTAGGAGGGGCTGCCGTACATCTCTATCAGGCGTTAGTTTTGGTAAATGCGGATAATGCTACCAGCCAGGATTTCGTCGCTCTGGCGCGCCATGTGCGTAATACAGTAGCGTCCAGATTCGATGTATGGTTGGAGCCTGAGGTGCGTTTTATCGGCGTGATGGGTGAGTTGAATGCAGTGGAGGTGTTGTCATGAAAGATAGCAAGGTGCCGTTGAAGCTGATTGCGCTGTTAGCTGATGGCGGCTCCCATTCAGGGGAACATCTCGGTGAGTCGTTAGGTATAAGTCGGGCGGCGATTAACAAGCATATCCAGACTATCCGTGAGTGGGGGGTAGATGTATTCACCGTGCCGGGTAAGGGATACAGTCTTCCAAACCCGATTCAATTGCTAGAAGCCGATCGTATTCTCAAGTTGCTAGAAGACAAACGTGTGACTGTGTTGCCGGTAGTGGATTCAACCAATCAATATTTGCTGGATCGTATCTGTAAGCTTCAGTCCGGTGACGCCTGTATTGCCGAATATCAGCAGGCTGGCCGCGGCCGCCGCGGGCGACAGTGGGTCTCACCTTTTGGCACTAACCTATATCTATCGATATTCTGGCATTTAGAACAGGGGCTAGCTGTTGCTATGGGGCTTAGCCTGGTGATTGGTATTGTGATAGCTGAAGTCTTACAGCGTCTAGGTGTGAAGGATATTCGGGTTAAGTGGCCGAATGATTTGTATCTTAACGATCGCAAATTAGCTGGTATCCTGGTCGAATTGACAGGAAAAACTGGTGATGCGGCTCATCTAGTGATGGGAGCTGGCATAAACTTGGCGATGTGCGGTACCAATGCTAACGCCATTAATCAGGAGTGGATCAACTTACAGGAGGCAGGGATTAGCATCGATCGCAATGAGCTTGCCGCTACCCTGCTCAATGAGCTGCGACAGTCGTTGAAGCAGTTTGAAAATGATGGACTGACGCCATTTGTAGCGCGTTGGCACTCATTAGATAACTTTATTGATCGGCCGATCAAGTTGCTGATTGGTGAACAGCAGATCTTTGGCATTGCTAGAGGCATCGATCAGAAGGGAGCTTTATTACTCGATCAACAGGGGGTGATTAACCCCTTTATTGGTGGGGAAATATCTATGTGCAGAGCGGAATAAAGATTTTAATTAAGGATACAGAAGTACCCTCGTATTTCTATGGATTATTTTCTTAAGCATACGCTCTTTACCATATGGTTAGCGCTCTTAGTTATAATCAGGCTTGCTCGCTCACGTGTCGGTAGTATGTTTTGCTGCAAATTCAAGCTATTAATCTCATTCCATAGATTTGTAGCGATATTTACTGCTTCAGGCTCCGGTAGTTTAGAGTAGTTATGGAAATAAGAATCAGGGTTGGAGAACGCCCCCTGACGGAATTTCAGGAAGCGGTTGATATACCAGTTTTGCAGTAATGTTTCCGGCGCATCGACATAGATTGAAAAATCAACGAAGTCGGAAACAAATACACGGTACGGATCGTGGGGATAATCCATCCCACTCTGCAATACGTTAAGTCCTTCCAGAATAAGAATATCCGGTTGTTCGATAACCTTATTGCCATCAGGCACTACATCATAAATCAGATGCGAATAAACCGGAGCCGTTACGCGTTTAGCACCGGATTTCACTTCTGAAACGAATTTTATCATACTACGCATATCGTAAGATTGCGGGAACCCCTTTTTCTTCATTAGTCCGCGTTCATTCAGCACCTTGTTGGGGTGCAAGAATCCGTCGGTAGTGATCAGCTCTACGCTGCGGTGTTCAGGCCAGCTGCTGAGTAGTGCCTGCAACAGGCGTGCGGTGGTACTCTTACCCACGGCGACGCTGCCAGCAATACCAATGATATAGGGAATTTTTTGCCCGTCGGTGCCGAGGAATTGTTCGAGAACCGCCTGTCGGCGTAGGTTAGAGCTGATATAGAAGTCCAGCAGTCGCGACAGCGGCAGATAAATCTGCGCCACTTCATCCAAAGAGAGATCTTCGTTAATCCCTTTCAGTTTAAGGATCTCTTCTTCTGACAACGTTAGCGGCACCGAATCTCGCAATGCAGCCCACTGGGTACGATCGAACTGAAGATAAGGCGTCGCTAAAGATTGATCTCTTTTTATCATAAGCCAAATTCTTCCTGTTAACGTAGGTTGGGAAAGGCGGTAGGACTCTAACTCCAGATAATAAACAAGCAGCATATTATAGATAGCTGCGTATTTGGCGTAGACTTTTTCGAAAAGTTGTCGATTGCAGTAGTTTATGTCAATTGTGCAGCGGTATCCAGGAACCATGATACCGTTTTCGCACTAGTTGGTGATAGTGCGGGAAAGCTGGTTAATCACGAACAGACATTGGTAATAAATCACCGTCAGGTGATAGTAGCCATCGGGATGGTGGGGCATGGCATAGTCGGGCAGATCTCCCAGACAGCAGTGGTACAGCGTTTCTGAGGTGGAGCCGGTACAACAGGCTTTGATATTGCGTGTGGCTATAAACACTAACAGCTTTTAAACCTTCACATGGTTAGGGCCCCGTTGGGCTTTGGACACAGTGCCAGTTGCATGGTACCGATGACACTGCGTTCGGTTCTAGCGATCCGTAGCCGCATTCTCCCTTTGGTGAGCGTCGGTTTCAGGTTGTGGAAATAGCTTTCGGTATCTTCATGCAGGATCTACGTGTCATAGCCCATCGAAGTGCCATGTGTGACTGCATCAGTCAACAGGTGGGACAGTATATCGTGGTAGATGGGCAGCGTGGCGGCGTTTATCAACACACTTTTCTTAGGTCATTTCTTTTAGATTAAGGTGGCATTATGAAGAAAGCAATAACTGAGCCAGAATGTTAAAGCCTACGGCGGTGGCAACAGAGGTGGGGTTTGATAGCCGTTAATGCTTTGGCGCAGGGTAGATTTCACTTTTCTGTGTGTATTGATCCCGTTCACGGTTTGGCACCCCGACTTAATCGATTTGGGACGACTAATACGGATAATAAGAGGTGGTGCAACGCCGGTAAAAAGTGAGCAAAATTGTACAGAGTGATAACTGCGATTGATGAATGTTTGTACGTCGTGGACAATGAATTACAAGATAGTATACAAAATTGGCTGATTTATGAGCGAAAGTGCGCGTAACGCAATTTTTTTGTTGCATAGGCCGCCAGCTCTACCTAGAATACGCTACATTTGATGCCGGCTTAGCTCAGTTGGTAGAGCAACTGACTTGTAATCAGTAGGTCACCAGTTCGATTCCGGTAGCCGGCACCATGCAAGTTGCAATAATTAAAAGTTGGTGGGGTTCCCGAGCGGTTAAAGGGAGCAGACTGTAAATCTGCCGTCATAGACTTCGAAGGTTCGAATCCTTCCCCCACCACCAAATCTTGCCTTTAGCAATTGACTAAAGCGCGGTAAATCTCGCAGCAGTTAGTTCAATGCGAAAGGGAAAGGTGAAAAATATTTAGCAAGGTTAGTTTTTTACTGCGCTAAATACAGTCGGCTCGAAAGATAAGAGCCAAGTGACAAACAATCTTGCTCTATCCCTAAAATTTACAGAAAAATCTGGTAACCGAGTTCCAGGATGCGGGCATCGTATAATGGCTATTACCTCAGCCTTCCAAGCTGATGATGTGGGTTCGATTCCCACTGCCCGCTCCAAGACGTGCTGATATAGCTCAGTTGGTAGAGCGCACCCTTGGTAAGGGTGAGGTCGGCAGTTCGAATCTGCCTATTAGCACCACTTCTCACTCTTCTCGCCTATGATTTTCTTTCTGTTCTGAATTCAATGAGCAAATGCTTGGTTGATGTGATGATACCACTGATATTTATCCGTGTCTTAGAGAGACAATCAATGTCTAAAGAAAAGTTTGAACGTACAAAACCGCACGTTAACGTCGGTACTATCGGCCACGTTGACCACGGTAAAACCACCCTGACTGCCGCGATCACCACTGTTTTGGCTAAAACATATGGCGGTTCCGCACGTGCTTTCGACCAAATTGATAACGCACCAGAAGAAAAAGCGCGTGGTATCACCATCAACACTTCTCACGTTGAGTATGACACCCCGACTCGCCACTATGCGCACGTTGACTGCCCAGGGCACGCCGACTACGTGAAAAACATGATCACCGGTGCTGCTCAGATGGACGGTGCTATCTTGGTGGTTGCTGCGACTGACGGCCCAATGCCTTAGACCTTTGAGCGCATTCTGCTGGGTCGTCAGGTTGGCGTTACTTTCATCATCGTATTCATGAACAAGTGCGATATGGTTGATGATGAAGAATTGTTAGAATTGGTAGAAATGGAAGTTCGTGAACTGCTATCTGCTTACGACTTCCCTGGTGATGACTTGCCGGTGATTCGTGGCTATGCACTGAAAGCACTAGAAGGTGATGCGGAGTAGGAAGCTAAAATCATTGAGCTGGCGGGTCACCTGGATACCTACATCCCAAAACCAGAGCGTGCCATCGACAAGCCTTTCCTGCTGCCGATCGAAGATGTTTTCTCCATCTCTGGTCGTGTTGAGCACGGTATCATCAAAGTTGGAGAAGAAGTTGAAATCGTTGGTATCAAAGACACCGTTAAGTCTACCTGTAACGGTGTTGAAATATTCCGTAAATTGCTGGACGAAGGCCGTGCGGGTGAGAACGTGGGTGTTCTGCTGTATGGTATCAAGCGTGAAGATATCGAACGTGGGCAGGTTCTGGCGAAGCCAGGCTCTATCAAACCACACACCAAATTTGATTCAGAAGTGTATATCTTGAGCAAAGAAGAAGGTGGTCGTCATATGCCATTCTTCAAAGGTTACCGCCCGCAGTTCTACTTCCGTACCACTGACGTAACCGGCACTATTGAACTGCCAGAAGGTGTTGAGATGGTTATGCCAGGAGACAACGTAAACATGGTTGTTACCCTAATCCACCCAATCGCGATGGATAACGGTCTGCATTTTGCCATCCATGAAGGCGGTCGTACCGTTGGTGCTAGTGTTGTTGCTTAAGTTATCGCTTAATCATTGATAACGTTTGACGCGACGCGCGGTAAAAAGGCATCATTTGATGCTCTTTTTTTCTACGCTGTGAACAAGAGCCTATCTCACCAGCGATCTTGCAGTCACAATTATTGGTGAGATAGGCACTTAAAGTGTGTGACTAATGTGTCATGGAGTATACGCCGAGATACTGGCAAAACAGTATCTGATCAATTTAGTTTGCCTCGCAATGCGAGGCAAAGTGGTTTGTTTTAGATTATTGTAACAGGTTGGTTTATGAGTGCGAATATCGAGGCTCAAGGGAGCGGGCGCCGCCTGGAAGCGGTTAAGTGGCTAAACGTTGCCACTCTGTTGGTTGTGGCTATCGTCGGTAATTATTACTATCGTGATTTAAGCCTGCTATTGCGTGCGCTGGCAGTTATGCTGATTATCACCGTTGCAGGTGCAGTAGCACTGATGACTACCAAAGGCAAAGCCACAGTTGCGTTTGCGCGCGAAGCGCGAACCGAAGTGCGTAAAGTAATTTGGCCAACTCGTCAGGAAACGCTACATACTACGTTGATTGTTGCTGCGGTAACTGCCGTGATGTCAATAATTCTGTGGGGGCTAGATGGTGTTCTGGTTCGTTTGGTCTCGTTTATTACTGGCCTGAGGTTCTAAAATGTCTGAAGCTCCAAAAAAACGCTGGTACGTCGTTCAGGCGCTTTCCGGTTTTGAAGGTCGCGTAGCGCAATCGCTGCGTGAACATATTAAACTGTACGATATGGAAGATCTGTTCGGCGAAGTGATGGTGCCTACGGAAGAAGTGGTTGAAATCCGTGGTGGTCAACGTCGTAAGAGCGAGCGCAAGTTCTTCCCTGGCTATGTATTGGTGCAGATGGTAATGAATGACGCCAGTTGGCACTTGGTGAGTAGCGTTCCACGCGTCATGGGCTTTATCGGCGGTACTTCAGACCGTCCGGCACCGATTAGCGATAAAGAAGTGGATGCTATCATGAATCGCCTGCAACAGGTGGGTGATAAGCCACGTCCGAAAACACTGTTTGAACCAGGCGAACTGGTTCATGTTAACGATGGCCCGTTTGCTGACTTTAACGGTGTGGTCGAAGAAGTGGATTACGAGAAGAGCCGCCTAAAAGTTTCTGTTTCTATCTTTGGCCGTGCGACGCCGGTAGAATTAGACTTTAGCCAGGTTGAAAAAGGTTGAGAGTTGATCAATATCTGGCGACGTTTTCCCACTTGTCAGGGGCACTGAATTCAACTATAATCTCGCGCCTTTTGTTTTTAGTAGATACCTTGCTTGATGGTCTTGAGCGGGAGCGAACACGGGAAGCCTCTTACTAGGGGCGATACTACCCAAATCGAGGAAATTTAAATGGCTAAGAAAGTACAAGCCTACGTTAGGCTGCAAGTCGCAGCCGGTATGGCTAACCCAAGCCCGCCAGTCGGCCCTGCTCTGGGTCAGCAAGGTGTTAACATCATGGAGTTCTGTAAGGCGTTCAATGCTAAGACTGACAGCGTTGAAAAAGGTCTGCCGATCCCGGTTGTTATTACCGTTTATTCTGATCGCTCCTTCACTTTTGTGACTAAAACCCCTCCAGCAGCAGTTTTGCTGAAAAAAGCGGCTGGTATCAAGTCTGGTTCCGGCAAGCCGAACAAAGACAAAGTCGGTAAAGTGACGCGTACTCAGGTACGTGAAATCGCAGAAACCAAAGCTGCGGATATGACTGGTTCAGGCGTTGAAGCAATGATTCGCTCCATCGAAGGTACTGCTCATTCCATGGGTTTAGTAGTGGAGGATTAAAAGATGGCTAAGCTGACCAAGCGCATGCGTATGATCCGTGACAAAGTTGATGCGACTAAACAGTATGACATCACTGAAGCCGTTGCTCTGCTGAAAGAGCTGGCCACCGCTAAATTTGTAGAAAGCGTTGATGTATCCGTTAATCTGGGTATCGACGCGCGTAAATCTGATCAAAACGTCCGTGGCGCTACCGTTTTGCCACACGGCACTGGTCGTAGCGTTCGAGTTGCAGTATTTACTCAAGGCCCTAACGCCGAAGCAGCTAGAGCCGCTGGCGCAGAGCTGGTAGGTATAGACAATCTGGCAGACTTGATCAAGAAAGGCGAAATGAACTTCGACATTGTTATTGCTTCTCCAGATGCAATGCGCGTTGTTGGTCAACTGGGCCAGATCCTGGGGCCACGCGGCATGATGCCAAACCCGAAAGTAGGTACTGTGACCCCGAACGTTGCTGAAGCGGTGAAAAACGCTAAAGCAGGACAGGTTCGTTACCGTAACGATAAAAATGGCATCATCCATACCACTATTGGTAAGGTTGATTTCGAGTCAGACAAGCTAAAAGAAAACCTGGAGGCCCTGCTAGTTGCGCTGAAAAAAGCAAAACCATCTCAGGCTAAAGGTACGTACATCAAGAAAGTTAGCATTTCCACCACCATGGGTGCTGGCGTTGCTATCGATCAAAGCAGCTTGACTGCTGTAGCGAACTGATCGCCTCGCGATTATCGCTTTGACTTGGGGTTGGGTTTTGTCTAGAACCCTATGCTCCAAAGTTTCGCTATTAGCCTTTCTATAGTGAAGCAAAAATAATTTTCGGTTGGATCCTGGCCTATCCAGGACTCCGTCCAAGACCGCAGGCGTATCAAAATGTACTTAATCCTTCCTGCGTAGACGGTGACAGAGCCTAAAGAATTTTAATGGTCTTTACTGGATTCTGCTCACCGTATTAAAGCGCTCAATGCCTTATTTTTCACCAGGTGCGGAGTGAAGTGAGTTCCCGGGGATGTTCCCCGGCTAATCCAGGAGCAAAAAGCTAATGGCATTAAATCTTCAAGACAAACAAGCGATTGTTGCTGAAGTCAACGAAGTAGCCAAAGGCGCGCTGTCTGCGGTTGTTGCGGATTCTCGCGGCGTTACCGTTGATAAAATGACTGAACTGCGTAAAGCAGGTCGTGAAGCTGGCGTTTACATGCGTGTTGTTCGCAACACTCTGATACGGCGCGTAGTTGATGGCACTCCATTTGAATGCCTGAAAGACACGTTTGTCGGTCCTACCTTGATTGCATTCTCTAGTGAACACCCGGGCGCTGCTGCTCGTTTGTTCAAAGAATTCGCAAAAGCGAATGCAGAATTCGAGGTTAAAGCTGCGGCCTTTGAAGGTCAGTTGATCCCTGCGGCACAAATTGACCGCTTAGCGACACTGCCTACTTACGATGAAGCGATAGCACGCCTGATGGCAACCATGAAAGAAGCTGCTGCTGGCAAACTGGTTCGCACTCTGGCTGCACTGCGCGATCAGAAAGAAGCGGCATAAGCCACCCTCTTTCTTAGCCTTTGCTAACGTATTTAAACTATTTCTGAATTTTAGGAACAATTGTTATGTCTATCACTAAAGACCAAATCTTGGAAGCCGTTGCCGCTATGTCCGTCATGGATGTTGTTGAGCTGGTTTCCGCTATTGAAGAAAAATTCGGTGTTTCTGCTGCTGCTGCCGTGGCTGTTGCTGCTGGTCCAGACGAAGTTGCTGAAGAAAAAACTGAGTTCGACGTTGTACTTTCTGCTATTGGCGGTAACAAAATTGCTGTTATCAAAGCAGTACGTGGCGCAACTGGTCTGGGTTTGAAAGAAGCTAAAGACCTAGTAGAATCTGCTCCAGCAATACTAAAAGAAGGCATCAGCAAAGACGATGCTGATGCTTTGAAAAAATCTCTGGAAGAAGCTGGTGCTTCTGTTGAAGTTAAATAAGTTTAACTTTTCAGAGTACAGTCTGGTTTAACAGACTGATGGATAGTGACTTTTAGTCACAAGTCTTTTTACGTTATTGGGCGTTGGTAGAGTTTCACACTATTTGGCTACTGGCTAACCCCAATATCTTTTTCTATTGACGACTTAATATACTGCCCCTTTTGCTTCAGTTAAATCTGCCGCACGGCGCAACGAAATGATTTAAGCGTGATAGAAAAGAGGTATTGCGGAAAGTGTTCCCGCTTTCCGGTCGACAAAATGGTGTTGCATGATCCGTTTCCTATTCGGGCGGATAAAGTGGTTCGACTTTCCAGCGAGCTGAGGAACCCTATGGTTTACTCCTATACCGAGAAAAAACGTATTCGTAAGGATTTTGGTAAGCGTCCACAAGTTCTGGACATACCTTATCTCCTTTCTATCCAGCTTGACTCGTTCCAGAAGTTTATCGAGCAAGATCCAGAAGGGCGGTACGGCCTAGAAGCCGCCTTCCGTTCTGTTTTCCCTATACAAAGCTACAGTGGCAATTCGGAGCTGCAATACGTTAGCTACCTTCTTGGTGAGCCGGTGTTCGACGTCAAAGAGTGCCAGATCCGTGGTGTAACGTTCTCTGCACCGCTGCGCGTAAAACTGCGTCTAGTAATCTACGAGCGTGAAGCCACGGAAGGTACGGTTAAAGACATCAAGGAACAAGAAGTTTATATGGGCGAAATACCGCTCATGACCGAAAACGGCACCTTTGTGATCAATGGTACTGAGCGGGTTATCGTCTCTCAGTTGCACCGCAGTCCTGGTGTATTCTTTGACAGTGATAAGGGGAAAACTCACTCATCTGGTAAAGTGCTGTATAATGCACGCATCATCCCTTACCGTGGTTCATGGTTAGATTTTGAGCTTGATCCGAAAGACAACCTTTTCGTGCGTATTGATCGTCGTCGCAAGCTGCCAGCAACTATTATCCTGCGGGCATTGAACTACACTACTGAACAGATCCTTGACCTATTCTTTGACAAAATCACTTTCGAGATCTGTGGTAACAAGCTGCAAATGGAACTAGTTCCAGAGCGCCTGCGTGGTGAAACCGCATCCTTCGATATCGAAGCTAACGGCAAAATATACGTGGAGAAAGGCCGTCGCATCACTTCTCGTCATATCCGTCAGCTCGAAAAAGATAAAATTTATAGTATTGAAGTACCGGTTGAGTATATCGCGGGCAAAGTGGTCGCGCAGGACTATATTGATACCAATACCGGTGAACTGATCTGTACCGCCAACATGGAGTTGTCACTGGATCTGCTGGCCAAACTGAGCCAGGCGGGACACAAATATATCAAAACGCTGTTCACCAACGATCTGGATCACGGTGCCTATATCTCTGAGACTCTACGCGTCGATCCGAGCAGCGATCGCTTGATCGCGCTGGTAGAAATTTACCGCATGATGCGCCCCGGTGAGCCGCCAACGCGCGAATCTGCTGAAAGCCTGTTCGAGAACTTATTTTTCTCTGAAGACCGCTACGATCTGTCTGCGGTTGGCCGTATGAAGTTCAACCGTTCTATGCTGCGTGACGAGATCGAAGGCTCGGGCATCTTGAGCAAAAACGACATCATTGAAGTAATGAAGAAGCTCATTGATATCCGTAACGGTAAAGGCGAAGTAGACGACATCGACCACTTGGGTAATCGTCGTATCCGTTCCGTTGGCGAAATGGCTGAGAATCAGTTCCGTGTCGGCCTGGTGCGTGTTGAGCGTGCGGTTAAAGAACGTCTGTCTCTAGGCGATCTGGAGACCTTGATGCCTCAAGATATGATCAACGCCAAGCCGATTTCGGCGGCGGTGAAAGAGTTCTTCGGCTCCAGCCAACTGTCTCAATTTATGGATCAGAATAACCCGTTGTCCGAGATCACGCATAAGCGTCGTATTTCTGCACTGGGTCCAGGTGGTTTAACTCGCGAACGTGCGGGCTTTGAAGTTCGAGACGTCCACCCGACTCACTATGGCCGCGTATGCCCAATCGAGACGCCGGAAGGACCGAACATCGGTCTGATTAACTCCTTGTCCGTGTATGCACAGACTAACGAGCATGGCTTCCTGGAAACCCCGTACCGCCGCGTGCGTGACGGTATGGTGACCGATGAAATCAACTATCTGTCTGCTATTGAAGAAGGCAACTTTGTTATCGCTCAGGCGAACTCCAACTTGGATGATGATGGCCGCTTTGTGGAAGATCTGGTTACCTGTCGCAGCAAAGGCGAATCAAGCTTGTTCAGCCGTAACCAGGTTGACTATATGGACGTATCCACTCAGCAGGTTGTCTCCGTTGGTGCTTCACTGATCCCATTCCTGGAACACGATGATGCCAACCGTGCATTGATGGGTGCGAACATGCAACGTCAGGCGGTACCAACCCTGCGTGTAGACAAGCCGCTGGTCGGTACCGGTATGGAACGTGCTGTGGCGGTTGATTCAGGCGTTACCGCCGTAGCTAAACGCGGCGGAGTGATCCAGTACGTGGATGCTTCCCGTATCGTTATCAAAGTTAACGAAGACGAAATGTATCCAGGCGAAGCAGGTATCGATATTTATAACCTGACTAAGTACACGCGTTCCAACCAGAACACCTGCATCAACCAGATACCTTGTGTGAATCTGGGAGAGCCAATTGAGCGCGGCGACGTACTGGCAGATGGCCCATCTACAGATCTGGGTGAACTGGCGCTGGGTCAAAACATGCGTGTCGCTTTCATGCCGTGGAATGGCTACAACTTTGAAGATTCCATCTTGGTCTCCGAACGCGTAGTGCAGGAAGATCGCTTCACCACTATCCACATTCAGGAACTGGCATGCGTATCTCGTGATACCAAGCTAGGGCCTGAAGAGATCACTGCCGACATCCCTAACGTGGGTGAAGCCGCACTCTCCAAACTGGATGAATCTGGGATTGTTTATATCGGTGCTGAAGTGACCGGTGGCGATATTCTGGTTGGTAAGGTAACGCCGAAGGGTGAAACTCAACTGACACCAGAAGAGAAGTTGCTGCGTGCGATCTTCGGGGAGAAAGCCTCCGACTTTAAAGACTCTTCACTGCGTGCCCCCAATGGCGTATCTGGTACGATTATTGATGTGCAAGTCTTTACCCGCGATGGCGTGGAAAAAGACGAGCGTGCGTTAGAAATTGAAGAGATGCAGCTCAAACAGGTGAAGAAAGATCTGACTGAAGAATTACAGATATTGGAAGCAGGCCTGTTTGCACGTATCCACGCGGTGCTGGTTGCTGGCGGCGGTGTTGACGCTGAGAAATTGAGTAAGCTGCCACGCGATCGCTGGCTGGAACTGGGCTTGACCGTGGAAGAGAAGCAAAACCAACTGGAACAGTTGGCAGAGCAATATGACGAACTAAAATCCTATTTCGAGAAGAAGCTGGAAGCCAAGCGTCGCAAGATTACTCAGGGCGATGATTTAGCACCCGGCGTGCTGAAAATCGTTAAGGTCTATTTGGCGGTTAAACGTCAGATCCAACCAGGTGACAAGATGGCAGGTCGCCACGGTAACAAAGGTGTTATTTCCAAGATCAACCCGATCGAAGATATGCCTTATGATGAAAACGGCACGCCGGTAGACATCGTACTGAATCCACTGGGCGTACCATCACGTATGAACATTGGCCAAATCCTAGAAACTCACCTGGGTATGGCTGCAAAAGGCATTGGTGAGAAGATCAACCAAATGCTCAAGCAGCAACAGGAAGTAGCTAGACTGCGTGAGTTCATCCAGAAGGCTTACGATCTTGGTGATGACGTTTGCCAGAAAGTTGACCTAAACACTTTCACTGACGATGAAGTATTGCGTCTGGCAGAGAACCTGAAAAATGGAATGCCGATCGCAACGCCAGTGTTCGATGGTGCGAAAGAGACGGAAATAAAACAACTGCTGGAAATGGGCGGCATCCCAACCTCTGGTCAGATTACGCTGTACGATGGCCGTACTGGGGAGCAGTTCGAACGCCAGGTTACTGTCGGTTACATGTACATGCTGAAACTGAACCACTTGGTTGACGATAAAATGCATGCCCGTTCAACCGGTTCTTACAGCTTGGTGACGCAGCAGCCGCTGGGTGGCAAGGCGCAGTTTGGTGGTCAACGCTTCGGCGAGATGGAAGTGTGGGCACTGGAAGCCTACGGCGCAGCTTACACCTTACAAGAAATGCTAACCGTTAAGTCGGATGACGTTAATGGCCGTACCAAGATGTACAAAAATATCGTGGATGGCGATCACCGTATGGAACCAGGTATGCCGGAGTCATTCAATGTACTGTTGAAGGAAATCCGCTCGCTCGGTATCAATATCGAACTGGAAGACGAGTAATCGTTTTCCAGCTCAGGCTCCCGGCCTTAGGGGCCTGAGGGTGGTTATTCAGGTCACACGGGTATCTAATGCGGTTGTGGATACCCAACAGGTTTAACTCCGACAGGAGCCAATCCGTGAAAGACTTATTGAAGTTTTTAAAAGCGCAAACCAAGACCGAAGAGTTTGATGCGATCAAGATTGCTCTGGCCTCGCCAGACATGATCCGTTCATGGTCGTTCGGTGAAGTTAAGAAGCCGGAAACCATTAACTACCGTACGTTCAAACCTGAGCGTGACGGCCTTTTCTGCGCCCGTATCTTTGGGCCGGTAAAAGACTACGAGTGCCTGTGCGGTAAGTACAAGCGCTTAAAACACCGCGGTGTAATCTGTGAGAAGTGTGGTGTTGAAGTGACCCAAACCAAAGTGCGCCGTGAGCGCATGGGCCACATTGAGCTAGCCTCGCCGACTGCGCACATCTGGTTCCTGAAATCGTTGCCATCGCGCATCGGTTTACTGCTGGATATGCCGCTACGTGATATAGAACGCGTGCTGTACTTCGAATCCTACGTGGTGGTTGAAGGCGGCATGACCAACCTTGAGCGCCGTCAGATCTTGACTGAAGAGCAATATCTGGATGCGCTGGAAGAGTTCGGCGACGAATTTGACGCCAGAATGGGTGCCGAGGCTATTCAGTCCCTGTTGAAAAACATGGATCTGGAAGTCGAGTGCGAGCAACTGCGTGAAGAGTTAAACGAAACCAACTCTGAAACCAAGCGCAAAAAGCTAACCAAGCGTATCAAGTTGCTAGAAGCGTTCGTACAGTCTAGCAATAAACCGGAGTGGATGATCCTGACTGTGCTGCCGGTACTGCCGCCAGACTTGCGGCCACTGGTTCCGCTGGATGGCGGTCGTTTCGCAACATCAGATCTTAACGATCTGTACCGCCGCGTGATCAACCGTAACAACCGTCTAAAACGCCTGCTGGATCTAGTTGCACCTGACATCATTGTACGCAACGAAAAGCGTATGCTGCAAGAAGCGGTAGATGCCCTGCTAGATAACGGCCGTCGTGGTCGTGCAATCACCGGTTCTAACAAACGTCCTCTGAAATCTTTAGCCGATATGATCAAAGGTAAGCAGGGTCGTTTCCGTCAGAACCTGTTGGGTAAACGTGTTGACTACTCTGGCCGTTCTGTCATCACCGTCGGCCCCTACCTGCGTCTGCATCAGTGCGGCCTGCCGAAGAAAATGGCGCTGGGGCTGTTTAAACCGTTCATCTACGGCAAGCTGGAGCTGCGTGGCCTAGCCACCACCATCAAAGCTGCTAAAAAAATGGTTGAGCGTGAAGAAGCTGTAGTTTGGGATATCCTAGACGAAGTAATCCGCGAACACCCGGTATTGCTGAATCGTGCACCAACCTTGCACCGTCTAGGTATCCAGGCGTTTGAACCTATTTTGATCGAAGGCAAAGCGATCCAACTGCATCCGCTGGTTTGTGCGGCATACAATGCCGACTTCGATGGTGACCAGATGGCTGTTCACGTACCGCTGACGCTAGAAGCCCAGTTAGAAGCACGTGCGCTGATGATGTCTACCAACAACATCCTGTCACCCGCGAACGGCGAGCCAATCATAGTTCCTTCACAAGACGTGGTATTGGGTCTGTACTACATGACCCGCGACTGTGTTAACGCCCAAGGTGAAGGCATGGTGCTAAATGGTTCGAAAGAAGCTGAGCGTGTTTACCGCGCCGGTCTGGCGTCACTGCATACGCGGGTTAAAGTGCGTATTACCGAAGACGTCAAAACCGCCGAAGGCGAATGGACAACACAGACCAACATCGTGGATACCACTATTGGACGAGCTATCCTGTGGATGATTGTGCCAAAAGGTCTGCCATACTCGATCGTTAACCAGCCTCTAGGCAAGAAAGCGATTTCCAAGATGCTGAACACCTGTTACCGCATTCTGGGTCTGAAGCCGACCGTTATCTTTGCTGATCAGATCATGTACACCGGTTTTGCCTATGCAGCTCGTTCTGGTGCTTCAGTGGGTATCGATGACATGGTTATTCCGGCCAAGAAAGCGGAGATCATCGAAGAGGCGGAAACCGAAGTTGCCGAGATCCAGGAGCAGTTCCAGTCTGGTCTGGTTACTGCGGGTGAACGCTACAACAAAGTGATCGATATTTGGGCTGCGGCGAACGAGCGTGTTGCGAAAGCGATGATGGAAAACCTATCGGTAGAAGACGTGGTTAACCGTGATGACGTGGTGGAACAGCAAGTTTCCTTCAACAGCATCTTTATGATGGCCGATTCCGGTGCGCGTGGCTCTGCTGCTCAGATCCGTCAGTTAGCTGGTATGCGTGGCCTGATGGCGAAACCTGACGGCTCGATCATTGAAACACCAATCACTGCCAACTTCCGTGAAGGTCTGAATGTACTCCAGTACTTCATCTCGACGCATGGTGCACGTAAAGGCTTGGCGGATACTGCACTGAAAACCGCTAACTCTGGTTATTTGACTCGTCGTCTGGTAGACGTTGCACAGGATCTGGTGGTAACTGAAGATGATTGCGGCACGCACAACGGCATCCTGATGACGCCGGTTATTGAAGGTGGCGATGTTAAAGAGCCACTGCGTGAACGCGTTCTTGGTCGTGTAACAGCGGAAGATATCATCAAGCCTGGTACGGCTGATATCTTAGTGCCACGCAATACCTTGCTGAATGAGAAGACTTGTGACCTGTTGGAAGATAACTCTGTCGATAGCGTTAAAGTTCGTTCAGTAGTGAGCTGCGAAACTGACTTTGGTGTGTGTGCCAACTGCTATGGTCGTGACTTGGCGCGTGGTCACATTATCAACAAGGGCGAAGCTATCGGTGTTATCGCTGCACAATCCATCGGTGAGCCGGGTACCCAGTTGACGATGCGTACTTTCCACATCGGTGGTGCGGCATCGCGTGCGGCAGCAGAGTCCAGAATTCAGGTTAAGAATAGAGGTAGTCTGAAACTGAACAATGTTAAGTTTGTTATGAATGCAGCAGGCAAGCTGGTAATTACTTCTCGTAATACCGAGTTGAAGCTGATCGACGAGTTTGGCCGTACCAAAGAAAGCTATAAAGTGCCTTACGGTGCCGTGATGGGCAAAGGTGACGGTGCAGAAGTTAACGGCGGCGAAACGGTGGCTAACTGGGATCCACACACTATGTCAGTTATCAGTGAAGTGAGTGGTTTTATTCGTTTCGCTGACATGGTTGACGGCCAGACAATTACTCGCCAGACCGACGAACTAACCGGTTTGTCTTCCCTGGTGGTGCTGGATAGCGCAGAGCGTACCGGTAGCGGTAAAGATTTGCGTCCGGCGCTGAAAATAGTTGATGCTAAAGGCGACGATGTGTTGATCCCAGGTACTGATATGCCTGCTCAATACTTCCTGCCAGGCAAAGCGATTGTGCAACTAGAAGACGGCATTCAGATCGGTGCAGGTGATACCTTGGCACGTATTCCTCAAGAATCGGGCGGTACTAAGGATATCACCGGTGGTCTGCCACGCGTTGCGGACTTGTTCGAAGCACGTCGTCCGAAAGAGCCGGCAATCCTAGCTGAAATCAGCGGGATTATCTCGTTCGGTAAAGAGACCAAAGGCAAACGTCGGCTGGTAATTTCTCCGCTGGACGGCAGCGACGCTTACGAAGAGATGATTCCGAAATGGCGTCAGCTCAACGTATTTGAAGGGGAAATTGTAGAACGTGGTGATGTTGTTTCCGACGGCCCAGAGTCTCCGCACGACATTCTGCGTTTGCGTGGTGTAAATGCTGTTACCCGCTATATCACCAACGAAGTGCAGGAAGTTTACCGCCTACAAGGTGTTAAGATTAACGATAAGCATATCGAAGTTATCGTTCGTCAGATGCTGCGTAAAGGCACCATTGTCAGTGCTGGGGGGAGCGAATTCCTGGAAGGCGAGCAAGCTGAAGTTTCACGCGTTAAGATTGCCAACCGTCAGCTTGAAGCTGACGGTAAGATCCCGGCAACCTTCTCACGTGACTTGTTGGGTATCACCAAGGCTTCCCTGGCGACCGAATCCTTCATTTCTGCAGCATCGTTCCAGGAAACGACGCGCGTTCTGACCGAAGCGGCCGTTGCTGGCAAGCGTGATGAACTGCGTGGTCTGAAAGAGAACGTCATCGTGGGCCGTCTGATCCCAGCCGGTACCGGTTACGCTTATCATCAGGATCGTATGCGTCGTCGTGCGCAGGATGAAACGCTGATTGTTCCTCCACAGGTCAGCACGGAGAAAGCAACAGCCAACCTGGCTGAACTACTCAATGCAAGCAATTTGGGCAGTGGCAACGACGAGTAACCGCTGCATGCATTAATTTACACCGGCTGGACTAATAAGCCGTACCTTTAGGGCTGAGGATCCCTAGAAATCCCTCATAAATAGATCAAGCACCATACTTCGGTATGTTTTAGATAGATGGATGAGGATAGCTTCCGGATCTATACGCCTTACTAATAGCGGAGAGTGTTGTAAGACATTCTCCACTAATGTCAGCGAGGAAAGCCAGAGACTGCAACTGTTTTTCGTCCATAAACTAACCTGTTTTTGATGTTGGATTGAATATATCAAAATTAGGCAGATACACAAATTTCTAAACAGGCTCGTCAACGAGCTTGCCATGTTATACCTATTAGCAACGTGCTTAGTACAATAGTGCTGTGGTTAATGGGATATTATCTTGAAAATAAAGGATTACATCTACGATATCAGGAAATAGCACAAAACATCGGCGTGTTATTTCGAATTGGCCAAAAATCTCAAAACCCCTAAGGATCTCAACCAGTTCGATTAGCTGCTGAAAAAAATCAGCGTCGAGGCCGCTCTCACTTCTTATTAACCATCAATACGGCATTGTCTTTACGCCTTACATACTGGCTGCGTTAATCAAATCCATATTCAGCCTGATTTTGTCCGCATCCTCTTTTATCTCCGCAGCAGAAGGGGATTGCACCTCACCGGCGAATACCTCAGAAGCTGAATGTCTCATCTCCGGCAGTAGCGTATCTATCAGGCCAACAAAGGCGATCTTCTCTTCATTATCCCGCAGATGTCTGGCTATAGACCAGGCTAAAAGCCCGCCCGATGAATATAACCCCGCAAGATGGTAAGGCCCGTGTGGCTGAATGCTGCAGAGCATAGCTACGGCATACCTGACCACCTTTGCCAGAGTGAACCCTTTTTCCGTCAGGCCCGCCGGCCATGGCAAGGCGTAAATGGGGGACTCATTATCAATAAAACGGGCTAGTTCGTAGACATACAAATAATCACCAAAACCTGAAGGCAGCAATAATAAAGGTGCCTAGTAACCTTCAGTTCTGACTGCAATTGCCTTATCAGACGGGTATGCCGGTGCGCCATAAATGCACTTCGCCATATCCGTTAATACCGGCGCAGCAAACACCGCCTGCAGGCTCAGGGCCATACCCCGCGCGGCGCAGCCGGCTTACTAGCCTCACCGCCAGCAGTGAATGTCCGCCTAGCATAAAGAAGCTTTTGTAACGCCCCACCTGGCCGCGAGACCCAGCAGTGCGCACCACTTGTGCCGCCAGGTCGCCGCTGCGGTACATCCCCGCTCCTCCGGAGTCACACTGAACGGATCCCCCCGCCAGAAAGCGTTCGGCTGTCAGAGCCGGGCCAGTTCAGGTAACCACGTGCCACCTGCACACCGCTGATATATAGCTCGCCCACGGCCCCTACCGACACCGGGTCCCCCTGCGGATCTAGCAGATACATCCGTGTGTTGGCTAACGGTTTGCCGATAGCTCTTTCTTCACTGTGCAGCAGGTTGGCCGGCTCATAGCGTAATGCCGTTACACACACTGCGGTTTCGGTCGGGCCGTAGTTATTAAAGACCACCGCCATTTCTGCCACGCCCTACAGCAGGTCTGCCGACTGGGACTCACTGGCGAAGACAACGTATTGCAGTATGCTGAAGTCATACGTGTAGAGATGGCCGAACAGGGTCGGCGGGGAAGTTCACATGTGTCACCATGTACTGCCTGATAAAGCTGGCAAGGCGCTGTCTGTCCTGACGGATATCATCCGGCACGATGATCAGGTTACCACCATGGCCTAGTGCCATCACGATCTCGGAAATACTCGTATCAAAACAGGCTGAAGCGAACTGCAGGACGCGGCTGTCTGTCGTCACGCTGAACTGCTCCCTCGTGCCTGGCAGAGATTGACCACCTAACGGTGCTCCACCATCACCCCATTCGGCTGACTGGTAGATTCCGAGGTGTAAATTACATACGCCAGGTAATTTACTGACATCCCGATGCTTGCTGGTGTCAGATCCCCAGCGGGTAATTCCCCCGTCAGTAACGGCAAATCCTCCAGCAGGATCACAGGCACCGACGGGGTGTCCAGCACCTGCAGCCCGTGCGCGTCAGCCAGTAGCAGCGCCGGCACTACATCCCCGAGAATATAGTTCAGGCACTCACGTGAGTAACCCGGATCGAGCGGCACATAAGCGCCCCTGGCCTTTCATCCGGCACCACCTCCTGCCGCCCGCAGGTAGTGGCGCCAGGCGGTTGGCGCGGTCATTCAGGGACGCCCAGCGTGGCCACGGCCTGTACCGTGACACCCCCAGGGTCTCCGCCGTCGTCGTCAACCGACAGGATTACAGGGTAATGGGTTCGCCCCTGTTCATCCAACTACTGGGCATCCTCTATTTCAACGGTGGTCTCGTTACTCTGGCTATGGCGGTAGTTCAGCAAGGCATTGAACAGCAGGGCTTCTCCTCCCACGCCAGGGCACCGGAGCGCCAGCGATAGGGGGCATCTGCTGATGGGCCTATAATGCCTCTAGCCGCGTAAATACCTGGCGATCTGCCTCTTCTGTTCCAGTCTCTCACTAAGCTCCTGTGCGCCAGCAGTCCTGTGCCAAACATCACCTGCTCACAGTGGCTGCTGCGTGATAGCACCAGCTCCCAGCCCAGGTGACGGGGGCTTTCCAGACTGACCCCGAGGCACGCTGCCTGACGATGTAACCGGGTATTCAGCTCCTGCCTGAGCATAAACCCCGATGCGTCATGATTAACTCTACTGGTGGGGTGGTGCTACTCTGGCAAAATGCCAGTACAGCCTCGGTAACACTACTCAGCATTTCACGGAAGAACTCTTCAGAATTACTTTCCGTATAACCATTAGTTCCTTCGTTCTTATCAATCATGAGACGGCTACATTGTTCGTGATATCTAAAAGTGGTGTGACTACGACGGGTTTACTGAGGGAGTAAGTAAAGTGTCACGTATATAAAGCAAGCTAACTGATACCCTCACCATCAGGTGAGAGCAGGAACGGGTGAATAACTGAGGTTACGGTTAAAATAGGCCTGGTCACGGACGGTGTCATCATCGAGTACGCCACCTTCTGCATGATCCGCGCAAGAAAAAACCGGCCCCACCGCCCTATTACTGGGATGGTACAATGTCGACCTCATCGAGATGTGGCTAGAGGCCATCATATTGTCAAAGAACGGTATGCATATCGATATTATGCCGGGGACGCTAACACATCCACAGCCCCAACTGTTTAAAGCCGATCATTATTTCATTCACTCCAGAGACAAGCCAAATACCCTACAACAAAAGATGCTGGCCGAATAGTGGTCGTTAGGGCTGAATATCCGCGGTAGTATCTGACTGATTGAACAAATGTAACCTAGCATTGCAAGATGCTGAAAATTGAAAGGTGAGGAAAATATGAATAAGACCCATGCCGGGTTCTGGCGGGCAATGTTGGAGCTTGGCATGAGCTTACTGCTAGTCTTGTTGACCCTCGAACAGTAACGGCGTGCTGGCTCTGTTCTTCACACCTACCGCCCGGCGTAAAAGTGCACTGTTGACTACGATGAGCAGCATCAGAATGGATGGCCTATGGAGTTATAGTGGCGTGTTGCATTACAGCGATCATGTCGGCCTACCATTATGGATGGTGTAGCACTGTGGATTGGCTTTGGCTGCTGATGGTATTGGCTGTTAAAGGTTATCTGGTTAAGTCTTGGCCGCTAGCGTTAGCTGGTGCCATTGTTAAGCCTTTCACCTGTGCCCTATTCTGGAAGTTAGAAATATTGTAGTCAGACGTGCCGCCGGAAATCATGCTGTTAGTGATCCAGATTGGCTGGGCCATCTCTTTGCTAGCCGTGAGCTGTCCGCAATTGAAAAAATATTGCGGGGTGAAATTAAATGATCTTTGCCATGACAAAAGAGAAACTGACAAAACACTACTAAAACGCGGCTTGTTTCACTCGGTGAAGCGTCTATAATTGCTGCTAATCTGAACCCCCCCTGTGAATCATTCCTATGTTAAAAAAAGCGCTCATCATCATCACCGTCCCTGTCCTGTGCGCCTTTGGTTCTCTGAGTGGCGCATTCCTCGTCGGGTTAAACATCTATACCCGTTCCACCACGCCGCTAGAAGAAACTGACGCCACACCAACTCCAGTAGAAAACAAAACATTCAAGCCCCATGATCGTCCATTCAGTGCGGGCAGCACAAAGGCTTACTCCATTATGCCTTTGATAGAATATCATCCCCCTCTCCGTATGATCTGGTGTATAGTAAAATTCCGTTTTCACTCTGTTTGCTAACGGCCATATTCCAAGAGCGGTGTATTTCGATATCAATAATATGGCGGACAAAAACACCGACCTACCCTATATGCTGCCAACAGTAGAGGCGTTCAGCAAAGCAGTGAGCAAACTGGGCATCAACGAACAGCAGCGCATCGTCTTTTATGACGATGGCGACTCGTTCTTGGCACCGCGCGGTTGGTAGACTTTCTGCCATTTCGGCGCACAGAATGTCTATGTACTAGACGGGGGTTGAGCGGCTGGCAGGCATTGGGCCAACCACTAGAAAGCTGATCTTGCACAGCCGAAACCACAAACCTTCAACGCACGTTTCAACGCCGATGCGGTGGCGAATATGCAATAGGTGGAGCAAGCGTTGAACAGAGAGGTGCAAATTCTGGACGCCCGCGCGTTGCGCCGCGCTTCTATGCCGAAGCGCTAGAGTCACGCCCAGGTCTGCATTGCGATGATATTCCCAGCAGCATCAATATTCCTTACAGCGATCTGCTAGAAAATAGCTACTTCAAATCGCTAGCTGCACTCAAGCAAACCTTTAGCGAGAAAGGGGTAGAAATCCAGTGCTCGATCATCACCACTTGTGTCTCTGGCGTAACGGCGGTAGTGCTAGCGTTCGGCCTACTGCCGCTCGGTGCTCCTTTGATCAAACTGTATGACAGATCCTGGACAGAATGGGGGGGCACTCATCGGCAAGCAACCGATCACATAGAAGTCACTCCAGCGCAGCAGGTAAGCCTGCCAACGGTTCGCCTTAAAGCGTTCCGTCAGAGCTGCTGCTAACAAAGGTTAACGCTTGTCACGTTGTTGCATCAGCACTATTAACACCGGCGTATTGGATAGCATATACACCAACGCGCCTAACTGAATCGCCAGCGGGTTTTCTTTGGCATGCCAGGCCATAAACCAGTCACCAGCGACCACCATAAAACCGAGGCCCCACACTACAATCGCACACAGTGCCCACCCAGCATCGACCAGGCTTTACCTTTGGCGAACATCTCGTAGGAGTGGCTCAAATGTTTCACCATCAGCATAACACCCACCTCTGCAACCATCCCAGCCAGCGATTACAACACGGTGAATTGCTCCTTGCATCGCTGTCGCTGGTGAATTACGCGCCATGAACGCGCTACGCCAAACCTCTTTAAGGAAATAGCGTAACATCTGATCGCCACACGGGCGATAGTTTTTAGTGCCTGCTTTACGGAACAGCGCGCTCAGCTCCGACTTAGAGATGAGAAAATCCACAGCGCTAAAGATCTGGTGCAGATCGTCGGTATCTTTTAGCTCGAACGCCACATGCAGCTTTTTTAACACCAGATTATTGGTAATCTGCAGTTCAATCTCCGGTGCTGGCAAGGTATCGTCTTTGCCACGCTTAAAAAATACCAGGCCATTCAGGAACTGCACCATCACCTCGTCTGGACACTTTGCAAAGCCCGGTTCGCCTTCTTTAAGGACGTAAGTGGCCATTGCTGAGATCTCGACATCAACATTATCCAACTTGATAATCTCAACCATTTTCGCATCACTATTTTCGCATCATTAATACTCAGCATGTAGCGCACGCTGCGCAGCACATCGTTGTTGATTATAGAAGCCTTATACTTTTTATAATTGGAACTATATTGGGGTTCATTTCGTTGCCGCCTAGCTGTAATTGGGTCATTAGCCAAATGGAGCAGCAAAAAACGGGGCGAGACAAATAATCCTTTGCGGCAGTATAGGGCTCGATGAGGGGTTTCTCAATCAATTTGGCTTCTTGGCTGATGTTAATATCTTGTTGTTATTTATTGTCTATTCATGGCACGATTGTGTCGTTTATTTAAAGGTGGTCAATCCCTGCTGATTTATAAACATTGGGCGCACGGCTACGTGACCCGCGCTGTTATATCATCGTAGATAAATAACATTACAATAAAAAAAATCACTCATTGTCTGTTCCATAGCCATTTCTATCAGCCTGCTGGCAGGCTGTGCCACCGAATCCTCCCGTTCTCTAGAAATACCGAAAGTCGCCCCTTACCAGACCAACTACCAAGGCCAGCGCAGCCCAATCGCTGTTGGCAAATTCGATAACCGTTCCAGTTATATGAATAGCATCTTCTCCGATGGCGTTGATCGTCTGGGAAATCAGTCTAAAACCATCCTGATCACCCACTTGCAGCAGACAGGCCGTTTCAATGTGTCGGATCTTGCCAACATGGAAGAGTTGAAAACCGAGGCCAGCATTAAAGATAAAGCACAAACGCTGAAAGGGGCCAACTTTGTGATCGCTGGCGATGTGACCGAGTTTAGCCGTAAAGAAGTGGGCGATCAGCAATTGTGGGGCATCTTGAGACGTGGCAAATCGCCAAGTGGTATGCTAAAATTAACCTGAACGTGGTCAACGTGCAAACGTCTGAGGTCGTTTACTCCTTACAGGGTAGAGGGGAATACGTATTGTCTAACCGTGAAGTCATCGGTTTCGGCGGTACCGCTAGCTATGATTCCACCCTCAACGGTAAAGTATTGTATTTGGCAGTGCGTGAAGCTGTTAACAATCTGGTCGCTGGAATCGAAAGTGGCGCATGGCACCCTGCTAACTAACGGAATTGAGGCAAAAATATGATAACTAAAAATAGCTAGGGTGTTATGCACAGCGGCCCTGCTAGCTGGCTGCGCAGCACCGAAAACTCTGTACAACTGGGATGGCTACCAAACGTCAATCTATCAATATTATCAACATGACGGACTCATACCTGAATAACAGATCATGACGCTGAAGGAAATCGTTGAAAAATAACTGGCTAGAGATAAAGCCGTGACGCCAGGGCTGCATGCATAACTCGGGTTGCTGTACAGCAAGACCGGCAATAACGGGCAAGTACTGGCTGAATTCAATACCGAAAAAACGCTGTTTCCAGAATCAGCACCGTTTATGAATTTCCTAATGGCCAAAAATAAATGGAGTTTCCAATGAAACGCGCATTAGCTTTCTTCAGCGTTGTTGTTGCCCTGCTGCCGAGCGTCTGCGCTAAAAACACACCTTATGATTACGCAGCGTTCCATCAGAGCAAGCCGAAATTGGTACTGGTGCTGCCCCCAGTCAATCAGTAGCCGGATGTTAAGGCCAACAACCATAGCGTGCTTGCCAGCACCACACTGCCGCTAGCGGAAACTGGCTACTATGTGCTGCCTGTTGCTGTGGTGGAAGAAAACTTCCAGCAAAACGGCTTGACCAACGCCAATGATATTCGCGCCGTTCGCCTCCAAAAGCCGCATACGATTTTTGGCGCTGATGCCGTGTTGTATCTAGATGTCAACACAATACGGCACTAGTTATAGAGTAATTAATAGCGAAACGCGGGTTACCGTCAACGCCCGGTTAGTCAATCTGCGTAACGGTAAACAGCTTTGGTCCGGAGCTGCCACTGCATCCAGCAACGAAAACAGCAATAACTCCAGCAGCGGTCTGCTAAGCATGGTGATCAACGCCGCCATTGCACAAATCGCCGATACTATCAGCGATAAAGGCTTCGATATTGATGCTATCGCAAATACCAGGCTGTTGTCAGCAGCTACCGGCCAGAACGGCAACATTCTCTATGGCCCGCGTTCACCGCAGTACGCCAGCCGGCGTTAACCCCCTCCCTGGGTGACCGTAAGCGGCCACCCGCATTGAGTTTCCTCTATTGACAATACTTTTGCCTTTATGAACTAATATTACGCCATCAAACTGTGCAAACCATTCACAGCGGGGCCTAAATAGGGTAAAAGGCTGTATGAAAATTCCAAAACGACTCCAGCCATTAGTAGATGATGGCTTAATCGACGATGTTATCCGCCGCTTAAAAAGTGGCAAAGAAGCCGATGTATTTATTGTACGCTGTGGCAAAGAGATCCGCTGTGCCAAAGTATATAAAGAAGCAGAAAAACGCAATTTTAAGCAGGCCGTTCACTATCAGGAAGGGCGAAAGGTGCGCAATAGCCGTAATGCACGCGCCATGAGAAAAGGCTCCAAATTTGGCCGCCAGCAACAAGAAAAAACCTGGCAGCAGACTGAAATGGAGGCGTTGTGCCTGCTGGCCAAGGCCGGAGTGCGCGTACCGCAGCCGGATATCTGTCTGGATGGCGTGCTGGTGATGGAACTGATCACCGACGAAGAAGGACGGGTGGCACCACGGCTGAGTGATGTCACCCTGACACCGGAACAAGCGCGAAACGACCACGCGCTGATGATGAACTACGCAGTGTGCATGCTGTGCGCTGGGTTAGTGCACGGTGACCTATCAGAATTTAACGTATTGATGGACAAGAATGGGCCGGTGATTATCGATCTGCCGCAGGTGGTGGACGCCGCCGCCAACAACCACGCCAAAAGCATGTTCGAGCGCGACATTAACAATATGTCACGGCATTATGGTCAGTATGCGCCGGAACTGCTCAGCAGTAAGTATGCACAGGAAATCTGGGCACTGTATCAGGAAGGCAATTTGACGCAAGAGAGCATACTCAGCGGCAAGTTTATCAAGAGCAACACCCGCGCCGACATAGGCTCAGTGTTGTCAGAGATCCACCTTGCCAGCGAAGAGCACCGGTGCCAACTACTGATGACACGCAACCAAAAGGATTGAGGCAATGGCAGGTTAGCGCCGCTGGCGGCCATTTAAACGCCTAGCCTAGCAAGAAGGGGCGGGCCGAGAGTATTGGTGCACCATCGCGTTCAAATGGCCTCATCCCTTCCTTAGGGTCGTTCCTCAAAAGCCGATATTGTGTCGGGCTTGAGCAATAGACCCCGCCCCTCCACCTTGATTACCAGCTTTTGGGCCTGCGGCCCTACTCCAGTCAACTGACCGGGTAGGCGAACCGAGGAGACTCCCATCGATCACTGTCTGCCTATCTCGCACTGAAAGTCCAGAATCAAGACGGCAGAGCCTGTATTCTGCTTGGCCTGATCCAAGCGGTTAGCTAATAAAAGCATCTCGCCTTTCGGGGTCACCGCCAGCGCCAGCCCATAATTGGCCACGCTATCACCCTGCTCAACGGCATACTGCTGCAACAGTTTGAAAGGATCTTCTTTGATCAAATCGGTGCCGACCAGCTTTCTGGCTAGGTAGTGATCTCCAGCCAATTTTTCAGACAACGGCTGCCAATTTTGGCCTATTTTGTCCGCGAGCTTGCCCAGTATGTTATAAACATCCTGACGCAAGCAGGCAATGTGAATGTGTAATTGATTCTGAGAACGACCATATTGCGAATTTATTGCCAACGATATCAGTGGACCTTTTAGCGGTTTACCAAATTCAGTGGATATATAGCTACGGTTTTCCCAAGCCAGATAAAAATACGGCGGTGCTTTTTCTGTTTGCAGATCTTGGCTCTCAATGCCGCTTACTTTATCTGTTGGTATCAGCAAATCATGATAAGGCCCATTACGGTCTTTAAACAATATATAACGCTCGTCCAGATCGACCTTCAAACAAGGCGCTGGATCATTATTCTGCTGCTGGTTGGGTATACACTGCTGGCTGATGGTGTGCCATAGCGCATCCGAATACGTAACCGAATCCGAGTTGTTGCGCCCGTTCCAAAACCACAGCACAGCCGCCAATACCAAAATAATAAACAAAGCAATTAATATCTTGGAATATTTTTTCATTATAACCCCCTATTTTATAAAACTGCCGATAATACACCCAATCTAAGATAAACATATTATTCATTTCGTCATAAATCAAACTAATCTGTCGTTAAAATAGTTAAAAAACAAATCCTATGTAATTTAAGGGAAATTATTTCCATTTATTTAGAGCCTATCCCAATAGGCGTATATTGTTGCAGCCAGCTTGCACACCGACAGTACGCAATATGGCTACTGGGCGTTGTTTATTGGTTGCCTGGCGGAAGGTGAAACTCTCACCCTGCTGGGGGGCATTGCCGCCCATGATGGGCTGCTGCATTGGCCATGGGGTGATTGCGGTGGTGGCGTTTGGCGGTATACTGGACGATCAATTGCTGTACTTCGTTGGGCGACGTTACGAAGGCCAAATGATTTCGCGTCTTAAAAGTCAAGAAAAACACCTCGCGAGCGCCAGAAGTTTGATTGCCCGTCATCCGGTGCTGTTCGTGATTAGCATGCGGTTTATGTATGGTCTGCGCATTATCGTCCCGGTTCTGATCGGTGCCCGCTGATTGCCACCTGTGCATTTATTTAGTGCCGTTTAATATCCTCGGAGCCATCCTGTGGGCCACTCTTTTGTTATGCTCGGCTACTTTGGCGGCAAAGTGATAGAAAGCTTCGTCATCGGCTTTAACAAAAAGCTTTCAAGCCTGCTGCTGGTGGCGGTGGCGTTACAGCGATTGACCTTAAGTTTACGCAGGGTCTGAGTGACACACACGCGGGGTGGGGCCAGTATGTCGCGAGCTGGATTCGCGAGCTAGATATTACCCCGTAGGCATATTACTGGCATCAGCAACGTCAGCTGCATCCTGAAAAATGTAGCTAACGAGAAAAGCACGATGCTCAAATAAGAAGAAAATTACCGCGTCTATGTGGCACGAAAATCTGGCGTCAGTGACTACGTGAGGGATTCTCTGCAGAAACCATCCATCATAACGATAAAGGTTCGCAGTACGTCTCGTTGGCATACACACAGCGGCTACAGGACGCGGATCTACTGGCATCAACGGGCAGCCACAGGTGACTGTTACGATAATGCACTGGCCGAGATTATCAATGTCCTTTACAAAGCTGAAGTCATACATCGTAATAGTAGGAAAACCACGCAGGGGTAGAGCTGGCAACACTGGCGTAGGTTGACTGGTATAACAATCGCAGCTAGCTCAAACGTATCAGCCACATACCACTTGAAAACGATGATACTCTCTGACGAAATTATTTTCAAGTTGAAAACTCATCTTTCCACACAGTACACGATTTTTCCCTCATTCCCCTCACTGGTGGCGGATCCATGGACTTAATCAGTCTGATCCAGTCCCACTCACGTTGAGACAGCTTATTAGCGGCAATGGAGAGCAGGACTGTGTCGATACTTTTACAGGTCATCATGGGGGAAAGCGCTGAGAAAAATAGGTTGTCAGATCATACATATTTCGCTTCTCACTATATGGCAACTACGGGGCTAGAAGATGGCGGGTTTTAAATTTGCGGCCGCTAAGCTATCCTGTTCTGACAGTGAGACGCAGTTTTTAATTTACAGCTATAAGGCCACCGGTACATCGTTTATATGTATTAAATTTTTATTATCAATCGTTATTAATGATTAAATGAGGTTTGTTAACGATCAGATTCTGGGGGTGCGCTTCTGCCCAATTAAATACCTGGTGTGAAAATGCTTAGAACCTATCCCAGTAGGCATACCATGTTATAGCCCATTTAGACTCGAACAGCGCGAAAAAGCCAGCGTGTACAGAAAGTACGTGAGGATGTTAAGCATTTCCTAGGTACAAAATGGCAAATAAAATTGCCTAATAATGGGGTAAATTCTTAGTGAATTTATTTTGATTTATAACAATCCGGCATGCAGAACTGGTGTCATGAAACGGTGGGCTTCGTTCAGGTAAAGGGTGATTTGATCTTGCCCAGCAATGGTGGACACTGCCTTAAGGGTAGTAGCTCAAACTTAATCTGACATTCACTCATTTTAAGACCCAAATTTGTCAGTTGAGTCTGACTGTTCGATGCTATAAATAAACTTTCAAGTTGCTTTTCTTTTGCCAAAATCTTGCTGATTTCCCAAGTCTGCCAAGGCGTTTTTCCATAACAGTATCGTCATGAATGTGGACGCTCCTCACGGTTATAAAAATAGAGCCATTGGTTGAGTTATCGCTGGATTTCATCAGATTCACGGTAAATCTTACGGAGATACATGACATCGTAGTATTCCATTTTCATTGTCTTGTGAAACCCTTGACAGATGCCGTTTGTCTGCGGGCTGTAAGCCTGGGGTCGTGTATGCTAGATATCTTCAATATTCAAATATAATTCAAACGCATAACTCTCTTTTTTGCCACAGAACGCCGTCCCGCGATCAGTCAATATCCGTAACAACGCCATCTCTTGCTCATTGAGCATTTCTGTGGCAATCAATGCATTCTTCTCGGTATAGACTTTGGCAACAGCAACACGGCTATAAGTATCAATATAAGCGGGAAATCCATAGGCCATACTTACGACGGCTTGTTCGATATGAGCTTCAACGCGATTTTTTTCGATAGATTTTTTACTACTGATTTCCTGTAGCACCAACTCGCCACCTTATTCGTAAAGCGTTTTGAAACGATAGTAGCTGTCTCTACTGTAGCCCATGATTTTACAGGCTTCCCGAACGTACGTTTAAGCCACGCTTTCAGCCTGAAGATCTCCGTCCTGGCATCCAGTAAATCCTGAGCCTGATGCCTGCTGTTATCAGGTTTTACTGAACGCAGCTATTTATAAAGACTGTGTGCTGAAACACCAAGTTGTTCTGAAACGTTGGCAACGGAATAGCCCCTCTCAGAGATCTGGCGGACAGCTTCTTCCTTAAATTCAGGGGTAAATCGTTGTGCGCCCATAGAATCCTCCTATGCTCAAAATATAGGCTATATTTGTCTATGGGCTCAGGGGTTTTCTAATCCCTAATCGTTGGATGTCTAACTTTCAGGGGGGGCACTTCAAGTTGAGCAGTGTTTTTTTATTGTTTTTCGTTGAGAGGCTTTAGCCAGTTTCCGCTGTTAATTCTGCGGGGTACCCTACTTATCCACACTGTGTTTATACAGGTAGATTCACGCACTCCCATAAGGCGTATGAATTAACTCACGCTTATAGTCCTTAGTGTTGCTTTTCAGTTCATCAAGCTCTGCAAGAATCGATAAGTTAATATGATACACCTCGCAATGTATCATGCCCTCTCCTGGGATCGCTGCCGGGTAATGACCCAGATTATAAATCTTATAGCCTGCGAGTTCATGCTCGCCAAGCCATTGGTCATCTAATGGCTATTTCTCTGTTTGCGCCGTAAGCTACCATAGACAATTATTCGCATCGCTAAAACTCAAACTGATAGAGCAAATCTAATGCCTGATCAAGACCAAAGACTGCTTCAAGATACAACTTAGGCATCAGGCGGTAACGCAATGTCAAAGTAGCCAGCGAGTCGAAAATGCCTACCCCATATTTTACCTGTAAGCCAGGGAGAACATAGCCACTTACTACAACCTGGGATCTGTCGCCAACCCCTTGGGTATAAAGAGCTAAATCACTCACGCCAAACGCTTTGCCAATTTTACCCACAAGTTGACCACTTTGCGCCACCCCCATACCAATTAACATTGAGGTCATGGCGTTGCCGTCGGCACCGGAACTATGCAATCCCTGGCCACGTAACAGGTAGGACAACGCTTCCTGTTGCGATTTGGCTGGGTCTGAGAATACTTCCAACTTAGGCGCATCCGCCGAGCCAATGACACGCACCCCGGCAGTAACATCGTTTTCGGTAGACTCAGGGTTACGGATCGCCTCAATGTTAAGCATTGGCTGATCTGGTGGGCCGGAAAACATCAACTGGCCTTTACGGATAATCAGATCCTGCCCATAAGCATGGAAACGGCCTGAAGGGATATCAATCTGTCCATTAAGACCCAGCCCTTTCTTGTCTTGTATCACTTTCAAGTCGCCCTTCAGCCCAGCTTTCAGACCAAAAGCGTCCAGCCGCACATCGTCATCGATGTGGATCATTAGGTTGCTATTGATCGGGATCGAAGCGGTTTTTGGTTGGATCGGTTTCAATTGGTCATTGAGCATCACCTCATCAGAAGAAATGCCTAGCGCGCTTTCCGGCAGTTCCTGCACCGTAATACGCGCCCAGGGGATATCCACCGAACCATTGAGCGAAAAGAGCTGCGGCGTGGTTTCAAATACCAGATCTGGCGAGACGTCAATGCGGATCATCGGTGGCACCGTTACCCTCAGCTTGTTGCCTTTGGCAGTAATGCGTGCGTGCCAAGCATCGAGTTCATGCCAGTCGGTATCACCCATCAGGTTAAGCTGCCCACGTGTGGTAGTGATCAGCCCTTCCAGCGTCGAAGTCATGCCGTTGAAGTTCATTGCTAGGCGACCATCAATCATATCAAACGGCATCCAATGCCCCTGAACATTCATTTTATCCAGCGTCAACCGACCAAACACCCGGGGTTTCTGTGCACTACCACCCAGGCACAGGTTGGCATTCAGCATGCCTGCTGCTTTTTCGCCCCGCATTAACGCCGGGTTAATCATTGCCAACGAGATATCTGTGATGTTGACGTTGCCGCTGATATTACGTCGTACATGTGGGTCTGCCATTTGAATGTGGCCGTCAAACTGGCCATTGTTGTTCAGTTTTATCAGCCAGTTGGCCTGCGCACGGCCATTGCTCAGCTCGGCATTAAGCGTCAATGTATCGAATGCGATCGGCAGCGCGTTACCCTGTACCTGCTGCACCACTTTGACACCGTTACCCACCAACGAAACCTTAGCTTCCGGCAACGCGCCTCCAGGTTTCCAACTGACGTTGGCGCGCCCAGTAAACACGCCACTCAGTGCAGTTTCCGCACCAAGGAACGACTTGAACATTGCCAGATCAAAACGGTTAAGCACAGGGCTGGCCTCGCCGCTTTGGCCTGCTTCGAGAGTTTTTGGCACACACAGTTCAGCATTCTGGTTCTGCCAGCAGTGCGGGCCAATACTGATTTTCTGTGCAGTATTCAAGTAGTCCAGCGTGATGGCGCGGGTAAGGTGCCATTCGCCAACCAGGGTATCGAAACTGGTATTATTCAGGTTGCCATGCCAGCGCTGCTGCTGACGATCAAAGCCGCCTTGCAGTGCAAGTTGGCCGGAAACTTGCTTGCTGTCAACCTCTAGTTGCATCTGATGATGCTTCTCACTGCCATTAGCGTTTAGGGTCAACAATCTGACTTCCGACGTATCCTGTTTCAGTTGTTCAACATGAACCGCCAGTTGACCATGTATCTGGTCAGTAGAGCACACATCGCCATTGATCTTCACCCGATTGATGCGCAGTGCCTGCCACTGTAAGCCAAAGGCCGTTAGATCGGCCAGCAACTGTGGTGCCTGTAGGTTGCCACGCAGTTTAAGCAATCCCTTCACGGTGCCGCCTAACCCAGGCAACATGCCATCAAGGCGCGGCGCGTCGATATTGGCATTTAAGTTCCAGTTCTTCTCATCCAACTGGCCTGCGATATTCAGTTGGTTGCGCCCCAACGTCAAACTGATGCCAGAGATTTTCCATTGCCCGGCGGCGTTGCCGCTTAACATGCCACGTGCCGTGACCTTATTATGTTTCATGTTTCCGTCCAGTTGCAACACCGGCACCTGTAGTTGCCAGTTGCCGCCGTGCAAACTGCCACGGGTAATGATCTTGCCATCCAGCTTCGCCGGCCATTCCGGCCACTGCTTGGCACTGTTAATGCCACTCAGCGTCAACTGCGCATTCCAACTGATGGCGTTGCTCCAATCCACCAACGCGGTGAGATCGGTATTGCCCTGTAGCGCCGCCAATCGCAAGCGCTCAAGCTTGAACTGTTCAATATTGCCTTTGCCATCTAGCATCAACGCCGCCGATGGCAAATCATGGCCGCTGATATTGGCGCGGGTAGACAATGCGTAGTCGGCCACCTTGCCGTTAAAACGCAGGCGGAAATCATTGACCTGATATTGCGATTCGCCGTTCAGCGGCCATTTCAGTTGCTTGCTCTGTAACGTCATCGCTAAGGGCAAACCCACCTCGGCCAAACGAGCCTGCGCGTCAAGCTGCGCACCCACCGGCCCTGACAGGTTGAGCGCTACCTTCAGTACTTCACGCAATCCGCCACCGAAGTTTATCTTGATCTTCTCGCCCTTTAGCGGCGAGATGTTCAGCGTGCTGTTAGCCACCATATTTATCGGCAAATCACCGGTCAGCGTCGCCTGCCCTTGTACAGACAGCGTGCCCTGTGGCAACTCAACGTCGAAATTATCTAACTGGATATGCTGATCCTTGGTGCTGGACTGGAGCAATAGGTGGGTGATCAGCACATTGGTATAACCAACAAACCGCAGATGTTCACCGTTGATTTCCTTAACGGTGATATCCAGCGGCAAACTAATTTCCGGTAAATCCGGCAGCAGCGGTTTGGAGAATAACGCTTTCAGCATTTCTCCTAGCGGCACTTCTGCCGATTGCGGTGCCGATTTCGCTGTCTTATCGACCTGCTCACCAACCTTTTTCGTCACTTCTACCCCTGACAGTACCGCTTGCGGCCTCGGGTTGTGCAAAGTTTTCGGCAACGCGATCAGCATCGAGTTGATTTTGGTCGGCATCAGCGTCAATGCGTGTGCTTGCCATTGCGCCCCAGTGCGCAACTCGGCCAGCGAAATCGCCGTATTATCGACGGTGACTTTGACGTTATCCAGCGCCAGCATACGCAGGATAATCGGGTATGGCGTACTGAGATGAGTGGCGGGTACCCTGATTTCTTTGGCCGGTGTGGACGGTACCCTCTCTTTGGTGTTAAGCGCCACATCCACATCCTGCGCAGTTAAAACATTGACGCACAGCGAGCTATGTTTAAAACAGGACAGATCGAGCGATAGATGGAACTGCCCAACAGACACCGCCATGCCTGGCATCTGGTACTTCACGTCTTTCAGTGTCAGATCCCGCCAGCTGCCGCTGACACTGGCGATGTCCAACCCTGGTACCCAGCGCGCCGTGCCGTTGAGCGCCATATGTAGTCCGTTGGTGGTGCCGAGCAAGAAGGCCACCCACCCTATCAGCAACAATAGAACGCCTATGGCTCCGAGACAAATCTTTTTAACCAGGCTCATAGCTCAGGACCTAAACCGATATAGAACTGCACCCCATGGGTCTCTTTGTCTCCGACAGGAGCGGCAATATCCAGCTTCACCGGCCCCACCGGCGACTGCCAGCGCACACCTATGCCCGCGCCGGTTTTGACATTGCTCTGTTTGATGTCGTCCACCGCTTCGCCGGAATCAACAAACACCGCACCCCACCACCTGCCGGTCACGTTATATTGATATTCCAGAGAACCGGTCAGCATTTTGGAAGCACCGGTCAACTTGCCATCGTTGTCACGCAGTGAAATGCCTTTGTACTTATAGCCGCGAATACTGCGATCGCCCCCGGCGAAGAAACGCAGATTCGGCGGCACTTTGTTAAAGTCATTAGTTTCGATCCACCCCACCTGCCCACGTACCACGAAACGGTGTTTGTTGGCCAGAGTGCGGATCCAAACGTTCTGCGCCTGCATTAGCGCAAAGTCTACGCCGGAACCCCAAGAGGTATAGGACACATCAATGGAATAGCGCTGGCTGTCACCCCAGGTTGGCATCAAACCGCCATGCGAGCGGGTGCGGTTAACACTGACACCGGGGTACAGCGGCATGGTAGTGTTGGTGACTGTACCCTGGATAAAGTGATCCAGACGCCAGGTCAGGTTCACCGCTCGCTGCCATCCGCTGGAAAGATCCCGGTTACGCGACACCACCACTTTGGAAGTAACGGACTTGGTATCGTTGAGATCGACGTTCTTTAGGCCACCCTGCAACAGGTAGTATTGCTCAAGCGGGTTCTTCAGCAGTGGGATCTTATAGGTCAAATCTAGCTGCTGCTCCGGTGCAGAAACGCTAGCACTGCTTTCCATACTATGGCCGCGATCATTAAGCCAAGGCTTTTTCCAGGAACCTTTCACGTGCGGACCAACATCAGTGGAATAACCTACCCCAGTCTCGATAGTATTACGGGTACGCGGCGTAACCCATGCATCTAGCGGCAACACCCTATTTTCTTTTGAATTTTTGAAGTCAGGAGACACTACCACTGAATTAAACCAGTTGGTGGAGGATAAACGCCGATTCAGCTCAGCCAAGTCTTCCGAACTGTAATAATCTCCCTGATGAAAGGGCACTAAATTTTGTAGATAGTCTTCTCGGATTTTCGAACCTTCAAACTTTACCTCGCCAAAACGGTAACGTGATCCGCTGTTAAAATCAATATCCCAAAAGGCTCTATGCAAATCTTCAGACACGCCGAGCTGGCTCTCGAGCATGTCGGCATCAAAGTAACCCTTACGCAGCGCCAGGCTAGTCAAAGAATTTTTAAAGCTGTCGTACTTGCCGTGGTTGAGGATATCGCCAAGGGTCGGACGGCCTTGCTTGACCAGCGTCAGGTAATCCTCATCGGTGAGAGCGCTGCCCTTCAGCACGATATTATCACCGGCAATGCGCACCGGCTCACCTGGGTTCACCTTAGCATGTAACACCTGGCGCGATAGACCTGGCCGATCGTCTAGCGTAAAATCAATAATTGGTTGGTAATAACCTAATGCCCTCAAACCCTGACGTACCGCTTCGTTCACGCGCGCCCGGAAGTGACCATCGTTACCGACTTCTTCAGGCGTGATAGAAGACAGCCGTACCCGGACGTTTTTCTCCAGCTCACCACTCAGACCTTCCACCTTGAGCTGCACATTCGCCGCGCAGGCTGCAGTTGCCAAAAAAAACAAATAAAACAAGAACATGAACGGATGTCGTAGCATGCATTCCCCTTGTTTATTTTACCTTTCTATTAGTATTTGCTCTGTGCTATCAGGCAGGCAGCCTATATAGCCCTATTCCAGACGCTGCTATGAAGGTTTGGCTGTCACTGTTCACCTGGCGCATTCTTCAACTTTTGGCATACAAAATACTGCGTTAAGATTATACATAAACCCAACTAATCGCTTATTGTGAGCAAAGACACGGTTGGATACAACTCTAGGGCTAATTCTTACAGTGATAACAGGAGTCCATCATTATGGTGCCATTTTTTAATAAACCACTCACCGCTGATGGGGGGAACGCGTGCTACCAGGCCGCACTACACCCATGCCAGTGACTACATTAAACGTGGTCACCGGGCATTCGATGACCCAGGTGCCAAGCGGCATAGAAGTAGCGATCTTCGCCATGGGCTGTTTCTGGGGCGTGGAGCGTCTATTTTGGCAGCAACCTGGCGTTTACAGCACTGCCGCTGGCTACAGCAGCGGTTACATGCCGAACCCAACCTACAAGTGAGATGTGCAGCAGCCAAACCAGCCATGCCAAAGTAGTGCGTATTATGTTCGATCCCAAAATCATCAGCTACAAACAATTGCTATAGATGTTTTGGGAAAACCACGATCCTACGCAGGATATGCGTCAAGGCGGCGATATTGGCACGCAGTACAGCTCAGCGACTTTCACGCTGAACTAGGAACAACACACCGAGGCCGAGCTCAGCCAGCAACGTTTCCAGCAGGCGATGGAGGCAGCAGGCGACAAGAGCATCTTTACCACTGATGTGGTGCCAGCGCTGCCGTTCTACTATGCCGAGGATGATCACCAACAATACCTGTACAAAAATTCACAGGGTTATTGCGGCCTTGGCGGTATCGGTATATGCCTGCCACCACAGGGCTAACCACTGGCCGGCTGTAATTTTTTAACCACTGGCGACCCCTGTGGCGCAACTGCTATACTATACGGTCAGCACCTGTGGGCCTGGTAACTTCCCTTCTGGTTGTTATCACTAATTTTTTCAATGCACACCCCCTTTCCTAAAAGCGCTGTAGGCACCTATGGATAGATTATGTTAAACAGTATTTTACTGATCCTTTTACTGATCGCGGTGAGTGCATTTTTCTCACTGTCTGAAATATCTCTGGCTGCATCACGCAAAATCAAACTAAAATTGATCGCTGACGAAGGTAACATCAATGCCAGCAAAGTGCTCAAACTGCAAGAAACCCCAGGCCTCTTCTTCACTGTGGTACAAATCGGCCTGAATGCCGTAGCCATTCTCGGCGGTATTATCGGCGATGCAGCCTTTTCTCCTTACTTTAAATTGATATTCGATCGCTTTCTGTCGCCAGAACTGGCGGAACAAGTCAGCTTTATCTGCTCCTTCGTGCTGGTGACCAGCCTATTTATTTTGTTGGCAGATTTAACCCCGAAGCGCATCGGCATGATTGCGCCAGAGATGGTCGCCGTCCGGATCATCAATCCGATACGTTTCTCGATCATGATTTTTCTGCCACTGGTTTGGTTCTTCAACGGCATGGCCAATCTGATCTTCCGCTTGTTCAAACTGCCTATGGTGCGTAAGGATGACATCACCTCTGATGATATATATGCAGTGGTGGAAGCTGGCGCACTGGCTGGCGTGCTGCGTAAGCAGGAACATGAACTGATTGAAAACGTCTTTGAGCTAGAATCGCGTACGGTACCTTCTTCAATGACTTTGCGAGAAAGCGTGGTGTACTTCGACTTGCACGAGAGTGAAACGAGCATTATCGAGAAGGTATCGACTCATCCACACTCCAAGTTCCTGGTGTGCGATGGCCATATCGATAAAGTGATCGGCTATGTTGATTCCAAAGATCTGCTGAACCGTGTACTGAGCAATCAAAGCCTGGTACTTAGCAGCGGTATGCAGATCAGTTCGGCGCTAATCGTGCCAAATACGCTGACGTTGTCAGAGGCATTAGAAAGCTTTAAAAATGCCGACGAAGACTTTGCCGTGATCCTCAATGAATATGCGTTGGTTGTCGGCATTATCACGCTTAGCGATGTAATAACCACGCTGATGGGCGATCTGGTTTGTCAGGGTCAGGAAGAGCAGATCGTAGCGCGCGATGAAAATTCATGGTTGATCGAGGGTGGCACACCGATCGAAGACGTAATGCGTGTGCTGGATATCGATGAGTTCCCACAGGCAGGCAACTATGAGACCATGGGAGGCTTTATGATGTATATGTTGCGCAAGATCCCTAAGCGCACCGACTTTGTCAAATACGCTGGTTACAAGTTTGAAGTGGTGGATATCGTCAGTTACAAGATTGATCAGTTGTTGGTCACACCGCTAAGTGACAAACCGATAATAACGCTGCCAAAAGTGCCTGATGAAGCCCCGCCAGCTTAGCGGCTTCTACCGCAGAAACATCAGCGGCCCTAAAGCAGGGCCACAATTTTTTACCCAGCTCTAGTTCCAGATCACCCCATTTCGGATTGCAGCAGTAATACCTGACGATTGACCTCTGACATCACACTAAAGTGGCACTTATCGTGGATTTTCGGCATCAGGATTTTCCCTTTGTCGAATTCAAATGCGCCTATATCCTTAATATACAGCCGACCACGAAATAGAGTCTTAACATATTTCGCTACTTTCAAAGGGTTATAATACTGGAAGATTCTCATTCTTTTACGCCCCTACCGTTTAATCTATACGTTCAGCAAGACGCCAAGATGGCAACCTCGGTATTTAGAACGCAACGTGAGCATTATAGACCCAGTAAAATTCGAATCGTTCACTTCCGCTCAGATATCCACACTGGGACTACACTTTTTAATATAATTTTATATTGTTATTTATAGCATTAACGATATACCTATTCAAAAAGATTGATGATTAGCAAACCTAGGAGAAACGGAGATCTGCGTTTAATATGGCAGCGCGTTGACTAAAATCTATGTTTAGGCCGTTAACTATTGCCCCATTATGTTGCTCGCCCTCTTTTGGCCTACGAGCACAATTTTCAGCTTTTGCAGTCTTCAACTGCCAACCGATACAAACGATCAGATAGAGTTAAATTATATTAATGATATTATTAACCATAAAAACTGCCATAATGCACACTTAAGTGGTGGATCTTGAGAAATAACCTATTTCTCTCGCCATGTACTCATCAAAGCGATAAATGCCCCCTATCGCCATAATACATTAGAAAAGTTACACTAACACATTATTGTTCTCAAACATTGATCCACATCAATACTAACGATGTTCTGATGGGAGCCGCATAGGAAACCGCAAGAAAAAGCATTCCCATGGTCGCGGTTTCTCTTCGCCAGCAACGCTCGGGATCTCAGCTGAAAGGCTATGGCTATAGTGATGTAATGGACTCCCCTGCCTAATATAGCCGGTGCCATGCTTTTACTGACTACATTAATCTGAGAGTAACATTGTAAGCACACCCGTTTTAGTGCCAAATACTTTTTGAGACTTCCGGTTTTTCGGCTATCAGTAGGTACTCTTCCAGCGTCAGGTTATTCAGGGATTCATGAGGTCGCTCGCTGTTATATTCCATTAGCTAGCGTTCTGTGATTTCTCGTGCTTCATTCAGCGTCATAAACAGATAAAAATCAAGTATTTCATTTCGGTATGTCCGGTTAAAACATTCAATAAAGGCATTTTACGTGGGTTTTCCCGGTTTAATAAATTCCAGCAACACACCGTGCTCTTCGGTCCATTGTGCAAGAGATAGCAATACCCGTTACGGCCCGTTATCCATCCGCATTTTCAAAGGATATCCACCTTTCCAGCATCCTGACAACCCGTTAGGCTGGGATATTCAGGTCAATTTCAATCTCCAGTGCTTCACGATTAAAGACATCTACCACGTTGAACGTTCGAAAACGTCTGCCACAGACCAGTGCATCATGCATAAAGTCAAACTACTAGCTTTAATAGTGCCTCCGATGTGGTCAGGGTCAATGGGGCCTGGTTACGTACTGGCAGACGCTACTTTCCCTTACGACGAAAACTTAGTTTTAGCAGACAATAAATTCGGTGTACTCGCTTATGATTCCAGACGTTTCCCTGCCTGCGAATGACCTGAAAAAGCTTCTTGAAGCCGTATCGCGGATAGCGTTCCGCCGCATCCGTCAGAGCCTGAATCACGTGCTCGTCACGCCAGGTGTCGGGCTGATAGAAAAATACTGTCCTGTTCAGTGATAACGTCCTGCATGCCTAATGTGTGCTTATCACAAACTACAAGACCATATAACGGATAAAATCACTCTTTATCACTGGTTTTAAAGCTTTTTTTCGATAACCTCTGAGTGCACAATTCTTAAGACTCAGATCAGCAAACATCTATTTAAGGCGTCGTGTAGTAGTCCCCGTTTAAATCGGACACTTCATCAATAAGACTTAGGTATAGACCTATGTTTAAGGAGTGTCTTGTACAAAGAATCGAAGTGCCCACTGGCGAGCAGAAGCGACGCCGTTATACTGCCGAAGAGAAGAGCCGTTTTGTTGCGCTGTCCATGCAGCCCGGCTATTCCGTTTCTCTAGTTGCCCGGCAATATGAGATTACCCACAGTCTGCTTTTTAAAGGGAAACGACTTATGAATGATGGTGGTTAATCTGCGATCGCTGCTGGCGATGAAGTTGTCAGTGTCTCTGAAGTTAAGGATCTAGAGGAAAAGGTAAAACAGCGTGAGCAGACGCTGGGCCGCAAAACCATGGAAGCCGAAATCCTTCGTGATGCGCTAGAGATAGCGCAGTCAAAAAAGTTGATATCGCGTATGCCATTGCTGCCACCGGACGATATCCGCTGCTCATACGAATAACGCAGGCACTGAAGGTGTTACGGTCTAACCTTTATGAATGCCCCTGAGTGGGATGCGACAGCCACACACTGTGCGTTACAGTAAAGAAGCCGAGAAGGCGTTGCTGTCATTAATCCGTCAGATATGCAGCCAGCGTGCAACCAACGGCTAATGAAGGGTGACTGCACATCTGAACCGGGAGTTGAAAGAGGCACGTCGCCGGGTAAATCCCAAACGGGTATACTGGATCATAAAACTCAATAAGCCGCGACTAGCAAAGTCAGGGTATGAGAAAAAACACCTAAACCATACAGGCAACGTGATCACGTTAAAACTGGATACCCGGTGGTGGTCTGACGGCTTTGAAATCCGCTGGTGGAACCGTGAAGTGGTACAGGTAGTGTTCAGTCTGGACTGCTACGATCGCGAAGCCATCAGTTGGAGTGCCACTACTGGGGGTATCAGCAGCGAAATAGTGCAGGATCTGCTGACATAAAATCTGGAAAAACGGTTCGGAAACACACTGAAGGTTCCCCATCTGATAGAATGGCTGACGGATAACGGCAGCTTGCTACATAGCTGATGCTACGCGTACGTTCGCCAGGTCGCCGGGGTTCATCGTGTGTAGAATACAGGTGCGCAGCCCGGAAAGTAGCGGCATGGCAGAATTGTTCGTGAAGACATTCAAGCGGGATTATGTCTACGTAAATGATCTGCCGGATGCGGCAACAGTGCCGGAAAAGCTGGCTGAGTGGATGGAAGATTATAACAACTGGCATCTGCATAAGGGGCTGAAAATGGGATCCCCACGCGAATACCGTGAAGCCGTATTAGCAGTTTTAGCAAGGGCAACTCCAGCTTGTCAGTACGCGTCCAGCCGATGCGCAGCGCGATCCACTTAATTAGATTGTGGATATTACCATGCCAACGTAACTGGTCAGCAGCGTTGGTGAGGGATTTCTCGCTATCTACTGCTGGAGTCGGGATATTCACTGTGCTCCGCCACTTCTTCAGCATTTTCGGCGCTTCTCAGTCGGCCATTATACCCTCCGTACAGCGTGACATTGGCCAGCTAAAGCTCAACGAGGCGTTACAGGTTTTAGCCAGTCTCACCTGGTGACTGAAAATCGACGAAGTCAACTGCGAGATCTATTTTGAACTTCGTGATCAGTATCTCAACTTCTCTGCTCCTGCACAGGTCATTACATCACCGGCACCGTGCGGCGTACCCGTAACTCGCACTTTTGGAACCACTGCCAGTCTTCCGGTTCCGCCCATCGCTGCGGTTGTAGCGTCATCTACTGTACCTACTGTACCTACTCTGTACCGCGTAATCACTTTGCGGCGCTCACGGTGGATAAACCTCAAGTGTCACAGAGCGCGTCTGGCATAGCGGCAGCAAACACCAAGTCGACATCCGTACTTGCGCCAGCAGTTGGCATCCCTGAGAAAACAGCCCATGCCTCTATGATTTGCTCTTCCTCTGCACTGTTGACGATAGTGAACTCTTCCTCATCTCGCCCGGTTTGCCCTGTTACCACGCTGCCACCGGCTCTGCCTGTTGACAGTCATATCTCTCCAGCAGGGGCACCGGTAACCGTGTTTCCTGTTGGTCAGACTTGACGCGTAGAACCGGACTCCACGCTGAAAGAAACCCTAACCAGGAGGCATCAAAGACCAACTACAGCAATGGGGGGAGGAACTGGGTTGCCATCTAGCCTGTAACGCTCTATTACCGCATCGATGCACCACTGGTTTTTTACAGTAACTTTGAGTTGGTGCTGATAAAACGCTATCAACCATGAAAAGGCCTTCATTTCTCTTTTTAACCAAACGGACAGTTATCATCACCGGCATCAGATCTTTGAGGATTTCATCAGTTACAGCGTTATCACGTTGCAAAACGGTCTACATTTCTGCGACAAACATGAATTGTGGGTGGTTGCAAGCCTAGTTATATGCATACTTCTTTATAATTATTTGATTTTTATTTCATTACTTTTGGGTGTTGTTGATGCGGTGGTGAGTATTTTCTTCTAGGTTAGAATTGAATGTTTTGAAACACGTCTATTATCAGTAAGTGATGTTTATGCCGGTTGACGTATGTCAATGGGGTTTTTCCTGAAGTTGCAATGTCATATTTATGTTGCATGTTAAACAGTGTGGTTTTATGATTTTTTCTTTTCTTAATAGCCCCACTATCTTCGCCGAAAAATGGCTTTATTGAATAAATTGAACTTTTGCTGAGTTGAGGGAGCAGATCACGCATTCTCTGACAACGCAGGCAGTCCCGTGGCTAAGCAGAAGTTCATAATCACCCACTGGCACACTTATAATAAAGCGCTTATCAACCACGGCCCCATGACTTTCTAGCTGGACGACGAAGCGATTAAGACGTAGTAAGACACGGTATGAGACAGCCCCACCTTCAGCGCGAGGAATACCCCAGCGCTATTCTGACCTTGCCATCACTACCGTTTTGGTGATTAAACGAGTATTACGGCTGACCCTACGGGCTGCACAGGGCTTCATTGATTCTATTTTACCCTGATGGGCGCGTTCCGCTGCGCTGTCCGGATTACAGCTGTGTCAGCAAGCGGGCAAAGTCAGTCAATATCAGTGTCAAAACTCCCACCTGGGGTGAAATCACACACCTGGTGATTTATTCCACCGTGCTGAAAGTCTTGGGTAAAGGCAAATGGAAAGTCAAAAAACACGAAAAAGAACGCCGCTGTATCTGGCGGAAGCTGCATCTGGTCGTTGACAGCAAAACCAATTAAATCATCTGTGCGGACCTGTTGCTTAACAACGTTACGGCGGACGGCGCTTATGACACCCGGTTATGTCACAATGAAATGCGCCGTAAAAAAATCAGCGCCCTCATCCCTCAGCGAAAGGGAGCGGGCTACTTGCCCGGTGAGTACACAGACCGTAACCGTGCAGTAGCGAATCAGCAACTGAGCGGGAGCAATGCGCGGTGGAAATGGACAACAGAATATAACTGTCGCTCTATAGCAGAAACGGCCATGTACCGGGTAAAGCAGCTGTTCGGAGGCTCACTGACGCCGCGTGACTACGACTGTCAGGTAGCAGAGGCTTTGGCCATGGTGCGTGCCCTGAACAAGATGACGAAGGCAGGTATGCCAGAAACATTCGTATTGCCTGAAAATCCGACCAGCTACAGGGACGCTCGCTCGCACAGGATCCGATTTATTCAACAAAGCCCCGAGAAATACATTCTCGAGTCTCTTCATGGTGCATCCCTTATTACCCGTTACAGAGTTTTAAAAATCAACAGGCCAGAGAACACTTCTCATTTTCGCAGTGCAAAACTGGCGTGTTAGCAACACCAACGTAGCGTGACCGGGCCTATTTTAACCGTAACCTCAGTTATTCACCCGTTCCTGCTCTCACCTGATGGTGAGGGTATCAGTTAGCTTGCTTTATATACGTGACACTTTACTTACTCCCTCAGTAAACCCGTCGCAGTCACACCACTTTTGGATATCACGAACAATGTAGCCGTCTCATGATTGATAAGAACGAAGGAACTAATGGTTATACGGAAAGTAATTCTGAAGAGTTCTTCCGTGAAATGCTGAGTAGTGTTACCGAGGCTGTACTGGCATTTTGCCAGAGTAGCACCACCCCACCAGTAGAGTTAATCATGACGCATCGGGGTTTATGCTCAGGCAGGAGCTGAATACCCGGTTACATCGTCAGGCAGCGTGCCTCGGGGGTCAGTCTGGAAAGCCCCTGTCACCTGGGCTGGGAGCTGGTGCTATCACGCAGCAGCCACTGTGAGCAGGTGATGTTTGGCACAGGACTGCTGGCGCACAGGAGCTTAGTGAGAGACTAGAACAGAAGAGGCAGATCGCCAGGTATTTGCGCGGCTAGAGGCATGGAAGCATTACTACTTCCGACGGTACAGCTTTTTCACTAGCGTCTGCCGGATGTGGAGTTACATAACCTCTACGGGCCTACAGAGGCGGCGGTCTATGTGACGGCCGGATGTGCGAGTGGGACAGCCCACGGGCGGTGGTTCCGATCGGCAAACCGATAGCCAACACGCGGATGTATAAGCCCTTATAGTTTTTATTCTACCGAGCGTCGAACCCATATCAAACACAGAAGTTCAGGTGGTCATGTCACTGATTACTGTTGCCAACTGGTTGAATACTTTAGCAAACAGGTGCTCGCAGAACGGCGCCAGCATCGGGGTCATCATGCCGATGGTCATTATACCAATGGTCATGGTGATTGGAAAGCCGATAACAAACACCGATAGCTGCGGTGTTATGCGATTGAGTAAGGCAAGCGCCATGTTCAGTGTCAGCAGCAGACAAATTAGCGGGCAGCGCCAGCATCAGGCCGTTAGTGAAGATTATCGAGCCTACCTGAGCTAGCATCAGAAAGCTGTTACCGTTCAATGGTTGGGAATGGATGGGTAGGGTGTGGAAGCTGTCATCCAGCATAGAAATCAGCCACAAATGGCCGTTAAAGCTGAGGAACAGTAGCATTGCCAGCAGGTTGAGTATCCTAGCCAACACTGGCATATTTAGTCCGCCGCTGGGATCAAAAAAGGTAGCGAAAGACAGCCACATTTGCATGCCGATCACCTCATCAGCCAGCCGCACCGCTGCAAAGGCGAATTGCATAGTTAGCCCCAGCGCTACGCCGATCAGTATCTGTTGTATCGCTAGCCACAAACCAGTGGCGGAAAATATGGGGATGCTATTGCTGGGTAAGGTTGGGGCGATCAAAATGACGATCAGCCCACTCAGGCCGATCTTCACTTTCCTGCTGATTTGCTTTTCACCAAATAGTGGTGCGGTGCAGATGAGCGCTAGAATGCGTACTAGCGGCCAAAAATACTGGCTGAGCCATACGCTGAACTGCGCGCTATTAAAGTGAGCATGGTCAACCGATCAGGTTGGGCAAGTTGCTGAACAGCATACGCATATAGTCCAGCAGTAGGTTCAGCATCCAGGAACCAGCGATCACCAGGGTGGCGCACACCGTCAAAATTTTAGGAATAAACGATAGCGTCATTTCGTTTATCTGGGTAGCGGCCTGTAACATACTTATCACCAGCCCACTGATCATCGCCGACAGCAGCAGCGTGGCAGCCAGTGTCAGTGCCACTTTCATCGCTTCGGTACCCCCACAGTGCCATGACTGATTCAGGGGTCTCATATACTTCCTTTGTGGAGGCTAAAGCGCCAGGTTATGAGTAGAAACTCTGCGCCAGCGAGCCGAGCAGTAGCTGCCAGCCATCTACCAAGACAAATAGCATCAGTTTGAATAGCAGCGAGATGGTTGCTGGCGGCACCATCATCATCCACAGCGCCATGAGCACGCTGGCCACCACCAGGTAGATAATCAGGAATGGAATAAAGATGGTGAAGCCGATCTGGAAGGCGGTCTTCAGTTCACTGGTGATATAGGCGGCAGCAGGATACGCATCGGTACTGCTTCCGGCCCGGTGAGCGGCTGTTGGTTAGCCAGTTTGACGTACAGCGCCAAATCGGTTTCTCGCGTTTGGCGCAGCATGAACTCACGCAATGGCTGCGAGCCTTTATCCAACGCTACATCTAGGCTGATTTTGTCCTGGCTTAACGGCAGATAGCCATCTTGATACACCTTGTCGAAAACTGGCGACATAATGAAAAACGTCAGGAACAGTGCCAAACCAAGCATCACCTGATTTGGCGGCGCGGAAGGGGTGCCGAGGGCATTACGCAGCAGGCCGAGCACAATGATAATACGGGTGAAGCTCGTCATCATCAATAGCATGGCTGGCAGGAAAGTAAGCGAGGTGAGCAGCACTAGCATTTGTACCGGCAGCGACCAGCTTTGGCCCCCGTTAGCTAACGGTTGGCTGATCATCCCAGGTAGCTGCGCGAAAGCTGCCGGGCTGGTGAACAGCAAAATGGCGCACAACCTGCACAGAGAGGGCAATGGCACGCGTATCAGTATGCGCTTCAGGGAATACAAAATGGCGTTCATGCCGATTTTTCCGGGCGTTTGAGGATTTTTTGTATTAATTGGCGGAAATCGTCTGGCTGAGCGGTCTCGGCTGCCTCGTTGTGGTGAGGCGGAGCAGGTAGGCTGTGCAATGGGGTGACTTGCTGGGCAGTAACGCCCAGCACCAGCCAGGTGTTGTCCACTTCTACGACCACTATGCGCTCCCGTTGGCCGACTTGGCAACTGGCGCGTAGGTTGAGCAGCTTACCGTTGCGCACCTGCGGGGCGAATCCCAGCTGTCGAAACAGCCAGGCGGCCAGCAGGATCAGCAGCAGAATGCCACCCAGAGCGGTACTGACTTTTGCCAGCACCGAACCTTTTGGCAGTGCCGGTGCGGCGGGTTGCTGAGTGACCTGAGCGGTCATGGTAGCATTGCTGGTCATCAGCGGCTAAGGCGGCGCATGCGCTCGGAAGGAGTTATGATATCAGTAATACGCACGCCGAATTTATCGCTTACCACCACTACCTCGCCCTAGGCAATTAGATAGCCGTTGATCAGGATATCTAGCGGTTCGCCGGCCAGCCCGTCCAACGCCACTATTGAACCCTGAGACAGGCACAGCAGTTCCTTGATGGTCATCTTGGTACGCCCTAGTTCTACGGTGAGTTTGACCGGGACGTCCAGGATCAGATCGATATCCTGATTCTGTAGGTTATTGAGCGAATCTTGATCATCCGGCGATTCGAAAACTCCTTGGGTGTTTGGAGCAGATTTTTTTGTCAATTCCTGCTTATTATGCTCAGCCCGCTGATCGTCTACGGCCCCCTTTTTTTATCAGAAGGTTTCTTAGGGTCACTCATTGGGCTATTCCTCACTCAAAACATTCAAAATAGGGTTTAATCAATTGTTCAACACGCAGGGCATACTGCCCGTTTAATGTGCCGTAGTGACTGGTTAAAATCGGAATACCATCTACATGGACAATGAGGTGATCCGGTTTGTCTATGGTCAGTACATCGCCGGGCTGAAGCTTCAGGAGTTTTGACAGCCGCATTGGGATATCGATAAAGTTGGCAATCAGTTCTAGCTCAGAATGCTGCACTTGTTTTGCCAGCGTTTTACGCCATTGGCTGTTCTTTTGATGTGAGTTTTCCTGCGGTGGGTTAGTGAGCAGTTCGCGCAGCGGCTCGATCATCGTAAAGGGGATGCAAATGTTGAAATCGGCGATCGGCGTGCCAATCTCTACCTGGAACGGTGTGGTAACCACAATATCGTTCGGTGAAGTGGTGATGTTGGTGAATTTCACCTGCATTTCGGCGCGCACATACTCCACATTAATCTTGCAAATAGCGCTCCAGGCATCGCCATAAGCGTCCGGCGCTAGTTTTAGCAGGCGTTTGGTCAACCCGCTGTTCGGTTAGAGTGAATTCACGCTCCTCGACTTTGATAGGAAAACGTCCATCGCCGCCAAACAGGTTATCAATAGCGTAAAACAGCAAATTGGACGAAAATACGAACAACGCGGTACCGTATAGCGGATGCAGATGCACCAGGTTAAGGCTGGTCAGCTCTGGCAAACCGCTGGCTTACTCGTGGTAGGGTTAGATCTTGATCGCACCTAAGGTAATGTCAGGGCTACGTCGTAGTAGGTTGAACAACCCCATACGAAATTGACGGGCAAAAAGTTCGTTAACGATTTCCAGCACTTGTAGTCGCTCACGTACTATGCGGCGTTGGGTCGTTGGATCGTAATGCTTGATCTCGTTACCTTTATCAGTCACCGCAGCTTGTTTGTCTTTCTCGTCATTGCCGCCGAGTAAAGCGTCACGCTCCGCTTGGGAAAGTATAGTATCATTCATGCTGATCACCAATGCTGGTTGTCCTTTAACGAATGGTGGGTTGAGCACCTTTTTGATTTGTGCGATCAACAGTTGTTTCCCTACCTCACTGGCCAACTGACTGGATTCCTGACGGGAAAGCAGCATCAGTAGACGGCTGCGTACTTCTGGCAGAAAATCCCTCAATTGGTGACGGGTCTCTTCGTCTGGCAGTCGCATCGTCGGGCCGATATATAGCACGCGGTCGGGGTTGTTGTCTGCTGTTACCAGATTGACGGTGAAGGTACCTAGCGGAATAAACACCGGTGCAGTAGGTGGTTCCACTTTGACACCAGCCGGTTGGTCAGCGTCTTTTTTCTGCTTCAGTAACCACCAGCCGTAACCTGCTACGCCGCAGATAATGACGGTGATCGGCGCCAGCAATATGAACAGACGAGAGCGTTTCTTCGGTGCTTTTGGTGGGGTATCTTCAGACATAAGCAAATTGAATTCCTGTTGTTATTACCTTGCATCTTTCAGCAACCGTATGGTTGGCTGCATACGTAAAATCCATCAGACACCGCGCACATTAAAACAGCACGTATGACATGTGGCGCTATTATCGCATCTATATCCAGCGCACAATAGCTTGAATAAACGCGGAAAAGCGTGCCAGCTTAGGCGTTTGCCGGCTCAGGCGAAAATATCAACGCCGCCGACGGAATTGGCCATGCGTTGTAACGCCTCTGGGGTACTGACACTCTCGACTACAGTTCTCTCACCGTGGTGGTCGGCATAGCTGGAATGCCCTTGGCTCTCGGCATCCTATTGCTGTGGCTGCTGCCCGCGCGGCATATATTCGCCGCCCACACTGCTTTGTCCCACAGGCTGATGCCGCTCTCAGCCAATGCATGGCGTAATTGCGGCATCGCTGCCTCTACGGCTGCACGTACCTGACCATTGGCGGAGGCAATATGAAATGGGCTTGCTGATCGTCGATCTTCAGCGTGATTTGCAATGCGCCCAACTCCTGCGGTTGCAGACACAGTTCGGCGCTCTGCTGGCCGTTGCGGTGGAACATCAGCACCTGTTGGCTTAGCACCTGCTGCCACTCTGGGCTGCCCAACTGCGCATTTAACTGTGGTGTCGGCGGGGTAGAGATCAGCGCGCTGACGGGTGTCACAGCCGGTGCAGGGCTAGACACCGTTGGCATCATGGCGTGATTCAACGTTGGCTGCTGTTGGCTCTCTGTTCCTGGCTTCAATGCCTTGAGGTCTGGCCGTTCGGCGTTGGCCTGCGGCTGTGCTGGATAGTTAGCACTAGCGACGACCGCATTTATCCGGCTCTGTCGTCGCTGTCTGGCTGGCAGTTATCGGCGGCGGCAGCATAGCGAACAGCGATTGTAGGCTGTCATTATCCAGTTGGCTATCAGATTTGGTTGAGAATTGCGCCGGTTTTTCCGTTTTCAGCTGCTGACTGTCAGTTTGCACAGCGCTTGCTTGCTCATTAGGCAAAGATGTTGAAGCAAGCAGCCCATCGCATTCGCCAAATGTTGCCAATAGACGATTAAGCTGGGTACGTTTCAGCACCAGGGCTTGTTTATCGTCCGTATTCAGCGCCGTGTTAGGCAGAAAGTGTGCGCTGAGCAGCTAGGCAAAGCCAGATGGCAGCGGAGATTTATTTAAAGGTAACCGCATGTCGGACAGATCGCCGATATCGTCTGGCAGAATGTTCAAGTTCATAGGTTAGTATTCCTTTGCGCGCTGCGTTGAGCGAATTCATCAGTTTTTGATCCATTTTATTATCCTGCTGCTGTTCCGCGTTCAGGGAGCGGGTATGCAGGGTTTTAAAAGCGTTCAACCGTTGTTGCTTGTCTTGCCACTGTTTCATCGCATGATCCACCTTTTGACTCTACTGAATCAACTGTTATAGATAATGGTCGATCGCCTGTTCCAAGGTGCCGATAAACTGCTGATAGTTTTGCCAGTGAGAAGAGTTCATGCCATCACTTAATTGGTGATTTAGCTTCTGGCGGTACTCATCCTGATAGTTAAGCAGCATCGACAACTGTTGCTCAGCCGACTGTTGGGCCTGGCGTGCCTGGCCCAATTGCTGTATTGCGTGTCCCACTGCATCCTGCGCTAAATCGCGCAGAGTGAGTAGGGGTGACGATGATTTCATTGCTCTCATCTTTTTTCTAGTGACGTTAAACAATCAGTTTCTGCAATTGCTGGCAGGCTTCGTCATAGCCACTGCGTTCAAAAATGCCTTGTTGTAGGTAAGCCTCCATTTGTGGATAAAGCGCTATTACCTTGTCCAGTAACGGGTCGCTGCCTGCGGCGTAAGCACCGACGTTGATCAGAACGCAGTTGCGCTGGTAAGCTAGCCAGCATCTGCTTGAAATTGCGCACCAGACGGTAATGTTCTTCGTCAATCAACGAGGTCATGGCGCGGCCAATAGAAGCTTCAATGTCAATAGCTGGGTAATGTCCAGCCTCTGCCAGACGGCGCGAAAGCACCATATGGCCATCAAGAATCGCACGTGCCGAGTCGGCGATGGGGTCTTGTTGATCATCCCCTTCAATCAATACAGTATAGAAGGCGGTGATCGAACCGCCACCGCAGACGCCATTTCCCGCACGTTCCGCTAACGCTGGCAACTTGGCGAACACTGAGGGTGGATAGCCTTTAGTTGCGGGGGTTCGCCGATGGCTAAGGCTATCTCACGCTACGCCATGGTATAGCGGGTGAGCGAGTCTATGATCAGTAGCACATGCAGTCCGCAATCGCGGAAATCTTCGGCGATGCGCGTGGCGTAGGCAGCGCCCTGCATACGCAGCAGTGGGGAAACATCCGTCAGGGCGGCGATCACTACCGAACGTGCCCGTCCTTCAGCACCGAGAATATTCTCAATGAAATCCTTGACCTCACGGCCGCGTTCACCGATTAAGCCGACAACAATCGCATCGGCCTGGGTGTAACGCGCCATCATGCCTAGCAACACGCTTTTGCCCACGCCAGAACCGGCGAACAACCCCATGCGCTGGCCACGGCCGATGGTAAGCAAGCCGTTGATCGTGCGTACCCCGACATCGAACACTTGTGTGATCGACGTGCGTTACAATGGGTTGACCGGTGCGGTGATCAACAGTGCGCAGTAACCGGTTTCCGGCGAGGGCAAGCTATCGATCGGTTTCTATGGCGCGATAAGCCGGGGTTTTTGCAGCCATTTAACCGCTTTGACAAAAAATACTGTGCTAGGGTGTGCAGCATCGGGGGAATGTTGGAAAATTTTTTATTAACAGAAGTTAAGGTGATAATGGCAATTCAGGGGATTGAAGCGGTACTGCAACAATTGCAGGCCACGGCGGTTCAGGCCGGGAAGAGAGGGGAACACACATCGACGCAAGGCGTCAGTTTCGCCAGCGAGTTGAAGGCAGCTATCGGTAAAATTAGCGACGCCTAGCAAGCGGCGCGCCAGCAAGCACAGGACTTTGAGCTGGGTATGCCTGGTATTAGGCTGAATGATGTGATGGTCGATCTGCAAAAATCAGCAGTATCACTGCAACTAGGCGTACAAGTACGCAACAGGCTGGTAGCTGCTGCGTATCAGTATATTATGAACATGCCCGTGTAATTCACCGGTTTTGCGACTCACCCAGCAACAAGGCATGATCGTGGAATTAACCATAAGTTTTGTTTACCACATTCTGTCGCGTTGGTTGGCTGACCAGCGTTTTCAGCTTTTCCATACGCTGTTGCAGCAAGTGTTTCAATATGGTTTCATTGTCCAGGATCTGTTTTAATTGGTTGCATAATGCCAAGGAATAGCCGGAAAGCACAGTAAAGGCGGCAGTTTTCTCCACCGCTGTCACGTAGGCAAATTCCTGTTCTACCAGTTTTTCTCATTGACCAGATTGCGCCAGGACGATCATTTGTCTGCTCAGGGCATATATGTGTTGATATACGGCGAGTAATTGCTGTCGATGTTCCATTACACGGCATCCTGTGAGGGGTAATAATTAGGGCCAATCTGCCGCCAGGCGTCAGCAATATTTTTCAATAGCTTGACGACCTCAACGATCGCTGCTCCGTCGTTGTGTAGGTTGGCCTGCATCAGCCGACATTCCATGTAATCATACAACACCGCGAGATCATCGGCGATTTCGCTACCTTGCTGGTGGTCGAGGCCACCTTTCAGGCCATTGTCGATAATGTTGATAGCTTTTGATAGTACTAGTCCTTTGCCAGCGATATCCCCCTGATTCATCAGTATCCGTGCGCGAAGTAAAGCGCTGAGCTCCCTGTCGAAAAGAATTACGATTAACTGGTGGGGGCCGGCGCTCATCACGGCGCTTTCCAGACTGACTTGCGCATAAGCTGGAGTGCCGCTACGGTTATACATGATACATGTTGTCCTCAATTGATTAAAAAAGTTATTTAAACTGATGAGTTAAATAATTACTGGCACCATTTAATTTAGACATCATGATGTCCAACTGAACAAACTGCTGCTTATAGTGATCTATGGTGCTTTGAATGCTGGTAGTGACCGTAGTCACCTGGATCTTCTCAGCCGATCAAGGTTGGTATTAATACTCTTGGTGGAGTTATCAATGATACCGTCGGACTTGATGTAACTTTGGATCTTGTTATAGATCTCGGTAGCCATACCGCTATCTTTACCGTTGCCAACAAAGAAATGGCTAAACTGATCGGGTTTTTCATCCAGTGCTTTTTTCAGTTTGCTGCTGTCGATCTCCAGCTTGCCGGTCTTGGTGTTGGTGACATACCGAGATTACCAAGACCTTTTAGCTCTGGGTTATCCCGTGCCGCACTGAGGGCGCTTTTAATCGATGACTGAATGCCGCGCAAGGTGTTGTCGCCTAGCAGGGCACTATTGTTGTGCGCTTGGCTTTCACCGGTTTTGACCGGGGTGAATTTGGTCAGCTATTTAAAGGTATCCAGCAGTGAGTTATAGCTATCGACCCACTGTTTAATATTGTCAGTGGTACCAGCAGTGTGGGTGCTGATTACCAGGTTTTGCGGCTCACTGTCCTTGGTTTTGCTTTTTACATCGATAGTCATGCCTTGTATAGCATCGTTGATCGAGTTGGTGCTGCGTTTGATAGCCGTGACGTTCACTCTATCAGCTCTGCATCCCGCGGCTTCACCGTTTCTTTCATGGCGCTGCGGTTAAGGATATTCCCCAATTGCGCATCATTATTAACCTAGATGGCGATTTTGTGGTTTTCTCCGGTAGTAGAAAGAAGAACTTATCGCCAAATGATAGTTATCGTCGGCCACTCGCATAATGCTATGCGGTAACACAGGATTTGGCATTATTGATAGCATCGCGTATTTCTACTAATGAGGTTTGATCGTCCTTCAGTGGGATCTTAGTTTCTTTCGGTGGGTTGCTATCAGTGATGCTGATCGACTGATCAGCTACGCCAGTGGTGCCGAGCTTAGCGGTCTGGTTGCTAATTTTCTCCTGTGTAGTCAGGGTTTGCGCCTGTGCCAGCTTGGTGACTTCAACCACATAGCTGCCCGGCACCGATTTGTTGTTGGTGGTGATTTTAAAAGCATCGTGTTCGCTGGTGGTGGTGCCTTTGAAAATCTCTTCCTTCGCCAGATCTTTGCTTAGGTTATCGAATTTTTCCAGAGAACCTTTCAGTGTGCCATAGGCGGTCAACTGGGCGTTATAGCTGTATTGCTTGGTGGTGTATGAGGGCAGGTGTTGATGCTCCGCTTTGGCCAGCTTATCCAGCAGGCCGTTGAGGTCAAGCCATGAGCCACTGCCTAACGAACTGATCGATGCCATATATAATTCTCCGTAGTAATGACTTTATTTGTTCTAAGCGTTATCGGCCCCAATGAAAGAAAGTTTACTGAAAAAATAAAAATGTAATAGCATAATAGAGGCAGGAAAAAGCACGTTGTTTACGCCATTGGCGAAAACGTAAAAAATATCTAAAGGTTGTAACAGCACAGCCGATATCTATAGGGACAGTAGTTGATGCCGTGGGTAAATCAGCCCGAACTTTTAACTATAGTTGTGAACAGTGCAACTGACTCGTAAGAAAAGCATACAATGGCACAAGTAATTAATACCAATAGCCTATCGCTGATGGCGCAGAACAACCTGAATAAGTCTCAGGCCTCTCTTGGGAACGGCAATTGAACGTCTTCTTCTGGTCTGCAGATCAACAGCGCCAGGGATGATGCCGCCGGCCAAGCGATCTCCAACCGTTTTACCGCTAACATCATGGGGTTGAGCCAGACTTCCCGTAACACTAACGACGGTATCTCTCTGGCGCAGACCACCGAAGGTGCATTGAACGAAGTTAACGACAACTTGCAGAATATTCGTAGAACGGTACCAATTCTGAGAGCGACCGGAAATCACTCTAGGCAGAAATCGACCAGCGTTTGTTTGAAATCAACCGTATCTCTGCACAGACTGAGTTCAACGGCGTTAAAGTGTTGAGCAAAGATTAGCAGAGCCTAGCCATGCAGGTCGGTGCATGGCATTCATCCAGGGGAAAAACCAGGTCAATAACGCGATTTCCATTGATGAAGAAGATATCGAAGTGTTTAAGAGGTTAAACGCACAGAGTATTAAATTGGAAGTACGCAAAGTGTTGTCCGACAGCATGTTAAAAATGATGGACTTAATTAATAAACTCAATTAATAGCATACGCCAATAATTACCTTACACCCTATTTTTACGCATAGGAGAAGTGCAAGTTCTAGTTCTACCGCCCATTGGTCGCTTGCACCTTGATTAGCGTTGTTCTCGGCGATCTGAAAGCCGGCATCATTATCGGCAGTACCTTGGAAATGATCGCTTTGGGCTGGATGAATATCAGTGAGGCAGTCGCGTCTGATGCGGCGTTAGCGTTAATCATATCCACCATCCTGGTCATCGCTGGCGGTCAAAGCATCGGCGCTGGTATTGCGCTGGCCATTCTACTCCACTGTCGGCAGCGGGCTAGGTACTGACTATCATAGCGCGCACTGTGACCGTGGCCTTCCAACACGTGGCAGACAGCGTAGCGCAACACGGTAGCCTATGCATCATTTCTTGGCTCTACGTTACCCGCCCTGCTGATACAAGCGATGCGCATCGCTGTCCCCGCAGTTATTGTGGCCATTTCGATGGGCACTTCATTCAGCACAGTTCACACACTGCTTAACTCAATACCTGACGTGGTTACCAACGGCCTAAACATCGCCGGCGGCATGATCGTGGTAGTCGGTTACGCAATGGTGATCAACATGATGTGTGCTAGCCACTTAATGCCGTTCTTCTATCTAGGCTTTGTTACCGCCTCCTTCACCAACTTCAACCTAGTGGAGCTCGACGCTATCGGCATGATGATGGCCGTGCTATATATCCAACTTAGCCCAAAATACAACAAATCCCAGGTTGTTCAAGCTGGCCTGGCTACCACCCACGATCTCGATAACCAACTCGACTAGAAAAGGTGAGATAAATAGTTGATACAAAATTTGAAAATAGACTCACGCCTGCTGATATCCGCAGCGTATTCATGCGCTCGAACCTGTTCCAAGGTTCACGGAACTTCGAACGTATGCAAGCGTTGGGTTTTTGCTTTGCTATGGTGCCGGTGATCCGTCACCTTTACCCAGAAAACAGCGATGACCGCAAACATGCGATCAAATGCCACCTTGAGTTTTTTAATACCCACCCTTACGCGGTCTCACCCGTGCTCGACGTCACCATAGCGATGGAAGAACAACGTGCTAACGGCGTGCCGATCGACGATGCAGCGATCAACGGCATCAAGGTCAGCCAAATATAGGGCCTCTGGCTGGGCTGGCGTCGGTGACCAGATTTTCTGGGGCACTATGCGCCCGGTATTTGCCGTGTTAGGAGCCGGTATCGCCTTGAGCTGCAGCCTGCTCGGGCCGATCCTGTTTTTCGTGCTGTTTAATCTGGTGCGCCTACTGACCCGCTATTACGGCGTGGCCTATGGCTACCGCAAAGGGGTGGGCATTGTTAATGATATTGGCGGTAGCTTCTTATAGAAGTTGACTGAAGGAGCATCTATTCTCGGCCTGTTTGTCATGGGGGCGCTAGTCAATAATTGGACACATGTGAATACCCCACTTGTGGTGTCTAAAATCACCGACCAGGCTGGGCATACCACGGTAACTACGGTGCAGACTATTCTCGATCAACTGATGCCGGGTCTAGTGCCGACGCTGTTGACTTTCGGCTGCATGTGGCTACTGCGCAGGCAGATGAATGCACTGTGGATCATCATCGGCTTCTTCGCCATTGGCATATTGGGCTACAAGATCGGCCTACTGGGCCTATAATCACCCGTCCTCCAACGGGGCATGCCCCCCCGGTTTTTTATTTGTGGAGTAATAAAGATGTCGCTAACCGATGTCGTTTTAGTGGTATTTATCGCGCCATTACTGTGCTATGTGCAGTATGATGAGTTAGGTATGGATCTGCTCAAGGGCAAGAAGCTGCTCAAGGCGCAACTAAGCCGCTGCCAGCGGATTGATTGTCTGATTTTCGTCGGCCTGATCGCCATACTTATTTACCGCAATGTCACGATTGGCGGTACGCTATTAACTACCTATCTGCTTATTTCGCTAGCGCTAATGACCTTTTATATTTCATATATTTGTTGGCTAAAGATATTATTCAAAGCACAGGTTTTTTACGTCAATACCTTAATACCTTTATCGCTTACAACCGCATCAAATCTATGAATTTATCGCAAGACAGTGTTCTCGTTATCGAACCGCAACAACGCCGCTTGCTGATTCAAGCAGCACAATTAGATGATCTGAAAAAATTCACCAACCATTCATTGAAAATCAATATATTAAAAAATAATTTTCTTTTAACTACTGAGTTAGAGTAATTACCCCCCCTTACTTCGGTAGCCTTACCATAATTAATGCAATATTTCTGCATCAGACTATATTATATTTCCCATTGTACATTGATTAGCTAAAACACATGCCGACCTCAGCGCAACACCCGTAAAGAATATAGGTTGTAGTTTGCGGAAATATTATGATAGGGTTGCATTGTCATTGGGGAGTAGCCGGTTTCTGGTCAATCAGCCAAAAGCCCGTATCAACATACTCGTTTCACCTTAAGGAATGTGGTGCTAGCAGCCAGCCAGGTTGGCGAGACCATAAACACGTAATTACGTCGTAAGGTTGGGGATGGGTTACGTGTGTATGGAGCCGCCCAGCCGAGGATATTTAACATGGATATTTTAGCCATGCCCATTCTCGCTTTTGGCATGTCTATGGATGCCTTCGCCGCATCGATCGGCAAAGGTGCCAGCCTGCATTCCCCACGTTTCCGTGAAGCCATCCGTATTGGATTGATCTTTGGCTTGGTTGAAACCATTACGCCGCTCATCGGCTGGAGCATTGGCCTGTATGCCAGTCACTACGCCATGCAGTGGGATCACTGGGTTGCTTTCTCGTTGCTGTTTATTCTCGGCATGTGCATGATGGTTGACGGCGTCAAAAACAAACCGAGAAAAGAAGAAAAAGTAAAGCGCCACGGCTTCTGGCTACTCGTGGTCACCGCGATAGCAACCAGTTTAGATGCCATGGCGGTCGGCGTAAGTTTGGCCTTATTGCAAGTGAACATCGCCTATACTGTGTTAGCCATCGGCTGTGCCACCATGATTATGGCAACGCTCGGCATCATGGTAGGTCATTTTATCTGCCCGCTGTTAGGTAAGTGGGCAGAAATCCTCGGAGGCGTGGTGTTGATCGGCATTGGTGTCAATATACTGCTGGAACACCTAGCTTTGCCCTGATGAATAATAAAAGTTTGCCACTAGCAAGCCTTGGTGTGAACCAAGAAAGAGCTTAAAGCTAGCGACGATGCATTGCGATGACAAAATCCGTTTCATAGGCAAAGGAGTCACTGGCAGCGAGTTGCTTCTATACCTCTAGCGAGGCGCGCCAGGCAAAAGCAAAAGGCGTCATCTGTAGCATATTGGCAGCTTGTCCCCCAGACAGCGACATGGTATAAGCTAGTGTTTCGCGGCTCTCACAGCTAAAACCCTCAAGCCGTTCCTCCTGCCCATCATGCAGTTGCCAGTTGCACCTGTTGATACACCTATGACTTCAGCTGTGATACAGGTGGCGAAGCTCTGGGGAAATGGTCATCAGAATACCACCAGGCTTCACCACCCGCGCCAGTTCGCCCGCCTTGCATGGCGTATAGATGCGTAATACCGCATCCATTGATGCATTCAGCAAACGGCAGGCGGTGGCTGGGGGCAACGCAAAAAGAAACTGCCGAGTAGCCGTTTGGCCGCGTAACATATTGCCACCTTAGCGATATCCAATCCATATACTGCTACATTGTGCAGCTGCTCCAGCCGTGCAGCTAATTCAGCGGCGTAATAGCCTTCCCCCCACAACCGATATCCAGCAATGCCATTGCATCGGCTCTCAGCAACGGTTACAGACGTTCCACAACCCGTTACTGTAATGGCGGCCGGTAATAACCAGCATCAAGAAACACGCACCGTGCCTGCATCATCGCCACGCTGTTTCCAGGCAACTTTGAATGCTTGTGCTGCACTGGCAACAGATTAACGTACCCTTCTTTGGCACAGTCAAACTGGTGGTTACTGTGGCAATGCCATTGCAGTTGAGAGCAATGGAGCGGCTGATGACACAGGGGACACTGATAAGATATGATTTAGGTTCCAGAAAAAAGGGCGGGAATAGTCTAAGGGAGGCATCAGGTCGATACAATATCAGCTCGAAGCACTCGGCGTTGCCATCACCGAATGGCGCACAACAAAAAGCCCGCCCATTAAGGCGCGGGCTTTTTATATCGCTTACTCTGATTACACAGCAATAACGTTTACTGCTGACGGGCCTTTCTGACCATCTTGGATTTCGAACTCTACATTCTGGCCTTCAGCCAGAGTCTTGAAGCCATTCCCTTGGATTGCAGAGAAGTGTACAAACACATCTTTGCTGCCGTCAGCCGGGGTGATGAAACCGAAACCTTTAGACTCGTTGAACCACTTAACTTGACCTTTAATCTTTGCCATATTGAGTATTTCCTTTGGATTGTTTAAACCGCCCGTAGGCGTTACATAGACAAACTAGAGTCGTTACTGCTTGAGGCACTAAGATAAGGATCGACAGAAGAAGTAGTATTCAACGCTAACGTTTTTACTCAGAACTTCTTTACTGAAAATGCCACACATATACAGAACTGTACCTCGTTTTACCCAGAAGCGTTATCACATACTCTGTATTCGATGGCAAGCCATTTTTAATCACCGATTGACATATCGCACATATTTGAAACGCTTGATAGCTACGTACGCCTAAATAGGATAAAAGATGTTGAATCCTAGGCTATTTTCTGCTTAACGTTATTACCACACTGTAGTAAGTACTGCACACCCTAGCTGAATGTACTTTAGTAATTTTGTCATCATGTTAACGCATGAAGATGGCAGTATATAACTCGTTATCACCGCTTAACAAATTAAAAATTTTTTAATTTTCATGGGTTTCTATATGCAACATTTGAATATGGATGGCCGTACCCTATCTGGGAGCGATTATGCCACCCATGCGCCCGCTGACACCGCGTGGGCCACTGTCTGAGTGGCTCCAAATAATACCTAGGCTAATTTTTAGATGTCAAAGCCTTCGCCGCATCTTCAGCCGCTACCTACACATACCTGGGTGACATTGATGCATCACAATAGTGCATCAATACTTGAAATACCTCCGCAGCAAATGATTTAAATAACAGGAACAATCTTATGAATGGCGAAATTTTATAGTGGAATTAAATTTTAGGATATTAAACAATGCCTCTAATTGGTTGAATCAGATGTACAATACCGACTTTTCCCTCGTTGTGAGTTTGCACTGGTTTATCTCCCTGACCAAAGTACGAAAGCCACTGATAAGTGGCGAAAATATAAGTAAACAAGCCGTTTAAATATCGAACCCAGCGTATCTATGGTTAACTGATGAAGGCGGCTCACCTTTGTTTGATCCCTGTGAAGCGTTAATTTCGACGATTCGGGCGTACAATCCCTGACTGATTTTTACACCAAAGCTAGAAGCTCGTCTAAAGTTACCATTATTACCCCTTAGTTACACGGTCGGATGACAAAATTAATGATATTTTGGCCTACTCATAGAGTCGAACTCTCTCAAAGTCGCTGATATTTTTTAATATGATTAGAAGCTATATCTGGTTGAAGACAGTGAGAAAATACATCTATAGTCGGTGAAAAAAGATAATGCTCTACGATTGTATGATACGCTTTGGCTTTAAGCACACCCCATCGGCTGCTGGTCGAGCATCACTCGGGGTAAAACATCGGGGAGTCGTACTCAAGTTAGCTCAAACAAAGATGACAAACTGGAACAGCAATCAAAACAAAAGGGAAGTAAGAGTCTGTCTAAAGGCCATTCGCAGACTAGCATCCAATAACAAACGTGAACTATCAATTGGATATTTATGGCTTGCTGTACAATTACAAATTAATCGGGCTCCGTGGTATGATCACAGTATACGCCGCTCCATGGGTGATGGCAACATGTATACCACGTAGTTTTGTCAATACAGCACTTATTATTATCCGCGAAAGATATGGAGACGGTACCTAAAAGTGTGAAGAATATCAGTAGGGTAATAAATTTACTCATTGTTTCCCTCTTAATAAGATAAAGTATTTAAATAGTATTTCCTAGTAAATAAGTAACATTTTACCATTATAGGATTAGGATAGCATAAATATAGTGATGCCACTTTTCTCCCGTTTAAAGATATCACTTTATTATGACATAAAGAAGGGTAAACTTTTTCTGTATAGGCATCAGTATGTTAGCTGCAATAAATAGTATCATCAACACAGTTAACATGTATTTATATAACTAGCGCCACGTAAGTTAATCTTGTCACCTGTCTCTTATGCCGATGTGGTATTTAGTCTACGAGCTTGATAAGCCATGAAGCTTTGACTAACCACCAGCCACTGGTTGTGAACCGTGCGCTATGGAGAATAGCCTTTTGCCTTATTTGGGTTGTCACATAGTTCCAGTGAGAATGCCGCGTTCGGCAATAGCCTGCCACATTCGCCGCACAATGCTGGCACACAAACATACGCCATGAGACCACAACACGTGCGCGCATCGGCATCGCTGATGCTACTTAGCCTACTAAATGGTATCCTCATGCTGACCATTGATGTCAGTACAGTGGTATATTTATGCGATCAGCACCTTGCTGCTGTGCAGGAAATAGCTGAAGATAGGCATAATAGCACAAGGCATGTTCTTATGTCGTACAATTAAGCGCTAAACAATCGGAGATACATGATATACATTGATTAACGTTTGGCACCTTTGCGCTGTGTCAATATGCCCATAATGCCGTTTTTGCAGAAAAATACCACTTATCATACCACCATGAGGCGGTTGTCAGCATATTAGCGTTTAGAATATAACCTTATATAATATAATTACCAAGGAGCAAAACAAGTCACCTAACAGATCCTGAGAAAAATTACTCACCTTCATCATAATAACTATCTAACGCCAGCAAATATAAAAGCAAGTAGGAAACAACAGCGACAATTAACATGAGGATTTCTTTTCGTAACAAGTTTAGAACCCGATTTCATTATCTATTAGTAAGTCTGTGGCTATCCTATCACAATTATCTTAAACTATGTTCGATAAATCGTTTTAGTTTCCCGCTAAAGTTATTTTTCAGATTTTTACCCATATTATCATACCTAAATGAGGCTATATCGATCTCATTAGATTACATTGGGAAATAGTGGCTCAGGGATAATAGCGTCATCGGTGGAATGGAAACACCCTGTCAGCATACTGCTTACGAGGTGGAGATAACTATCTTTACCCGTCATACTTCAAGCTGCCTGTGCATGAGTTTTCATCTCTCATCCCAGTCACTAACAGGTGTCAGCGATTATATTGCCACCCTCCTACAACTCTAATTACTTAGGGTAAATTGCCCGGCCAATTTTTCGGGCTAGCCCAGAAAATGTGTTCATTGCGTAATACGTAGCACCTGTACCGGATAAATTTTGTCCGGGCTAGAAAGCATTGTCTTGTTAGCTTCGAAAATTTTGTTGTACAGATTAGTGTTACCGTATACCTCTTTAGAAATGACGCTCAAGGTGTCGCCATTCTTCACGGTGTAGAAGCGGCTTTCAGCTTCAAACTCAGCGATCGTCACCTTATCCTCTACGCCGCTGATACCAGCCACATTGCCGACCGCTACCAAAACTTTCCCCTTTAGTTCCTGGCTAGCCGCATCGCCGGTCACCACGGCTTTACTATCAACGACCTGTACATCGATTTTGTCGATGCCTGTCAGACCCGTTTTATTGAGATGCTCTTTCAGTTTGGCGCTTTGATCCTGGGTATTCGCATTACCGGTAACGGCATCCCACAATTTTTCGCTAGATTCTTTAATGAAGTTAAACAATCCCATATTTACTACTCGTGATGGTTGCAATAATACATCGATATAATGCATATCAAGCTTAGTACTTCAAAAGGGATATTCAATCGACACCGAGGGATCGAGCAAATAGCGGCTTGCACTCAAGCCGCAAGTCCGGCCAATTGAAGGTCAATGCCATCGCAGACTGCTTATGAGTGTACCAAGCAAATGCTTATAAACGCCGCTGGCGGTCAATTACGCAACACTGTCTAATCAATACAACGTGGAGCGCGGTACTCCACCGAGAGCAATACGCTAGCACGTAAACCAAGCGCAATATGAGAATTAGGAAACAAGATCCAGGCGCTATCATGGTTGACGCAACAGAGCTCCCCTGCCTGGCTGCAACTGAGTGAAATTGCTCACATGTCGCTAAGGTACAACTTGACTTCTTCGCTGCGCTTAATAAGTGATTACGCCACACGGAATACCCGCATTTCGCTTACTGAACATCCAGGCAAAAACTCATCGTTCACCATGGCCTGCAAAGCGTGATTAATGGTAGCAAACTGCGATAAGTCGTTACGGCCAAAAGGCCGCGCTTTGCCTAGCACCAGCGTACAACTTGCCGCATTAAAATACTTACTAGAGAAATAACTAAAGGTGCTGCACGGCGCATTGTGCATCACTAACGCATCTAGATCAGCGGCATCTAGCCATGCCAGCATTTTCCCACTGTAGGGACGCGTTTGGAAAGGCAGCAGGGCAAAGCGCGGCAGACAGGAACTACGGATAACAGTATGCAGATCATAATGAAAACGTTCTGCTGCCTCAGGGTTAAAAAAGCGCTTGACCTCCCGCTCTAGCTGCTGTGCCCGTAAGTTTTCCTCGCTGTGGCTAAAATCACAGTGGGGGCCAGCAAATAATCGGTTCATGTCGTTATGTATAATATAACGTTTGCCTGCATGCATCGCTGCTAGGTTGCCCAGCACGACTAAAAGCCGCACTGCCAGCGGCCGTACGCCGGCTAATAACCCGCTCACTAACTGATTTAGCAACTCAATAGGTGCAGTTTCATTACCATGAATGCCGGCTAACAGGACTATCGCCTGACGATAGTGCCGCCGCGGGGTCATTTATAGCAGCTATTCCCCCAGCCAGTGCCAATGCAACAGGGGGTCGCCCTGAAGATTAGCTGGAGCAGTACCTGCCAGCGTCAGAAACAATAGATCAAATATGATGGCTTCGCTTATTGTTAGAACGGATAAATAGCGCACAGGCCAAGGATCACGGTCAGTGAGTCTAATGCCTCACGTCCTTCCCGCAGCAACATTCCATCGGCCAAATAGTCCTGCGTCAAGCGATCACGGTAATAGCAGTCAATCCACTCATTCAACCTGGTGAACAGGCGATCATTCATCATTACGCGCGGGTTAACCCGCCTGCAATTCCTGCTCGTTGAGCACCATACGCAGCCTCAGGCATGCCGGCCCTCCGCCGTTGCGTATGCTTTCACACAGATCGAATACCTTGATCTCATCGATATGGCCACCACTGTCGACCAACTCATTGAGATAATACCATACTCCAGCATGCTGACGCGACTCCTCCGGCACGACAATCAGCATCTTTCCATTCGTCTTGGTCAGGATCTAGCTGTTAAACAGGTATCTTGACACCACATCGGCACCGATATGCGCTGCGTCGTCACTTCAATAGCTATCAGTTCACTGCCCAACATGGCCATTTTGCGGCACAGCTCGTCCAGTGCCTGCTACTGCTGATAAAACTCCTGCTGAGGATGGAACAGTACGTTCTGGTTACTAACCGCAATCACGTCATTATGGAATACACCCTGATCGACCACCTCCTGGTTCTGCTGCACAAATACCGTATGTTGTTGGTCTAACTAATGCAGACGGACGATGGCTTCGCTAGCCTCACGCGTCTGGGCACCGGATAGCGCGTTGGCGCAATTTACCCGTTAAATTCCTGACGCCTATAAATAAACATCTGCACGCTGCATTTGGCATAGTCTCCCCCCAGGCGGTTGTGGTTAGCTGCACCTTCATCACTAAATATGTCCACTTGCATCAACTCCTCATGATGAGCAAAATGCCGTTCATCGCTGAACATTGCCAGCAGCACCGCCTAGGTGGCTGGCTTCCACTTCAATCGCGCGGTGGAATTTATTATTGCTCAGGTTAGCAGCGGTGAAATGCACTTTGCCATCAGCGCTATCCGCAGAGGGAAAAACCGTCACTGCGTTGACCGCCCACATGTAAGAGGCAGAACCGAGCGCCTATAGCGGGCGTGGCGACTGGCACATCGCCTCTGCTATAGTACCCCTTTTGCCGCCGCCGCAAAAACCCAGCATGCGTATCATCGGCAGGTGTGGCCGTTGCTGCAGTGGCAGCACCCTTTGCTGAAAACCGAGATCCGCTAGTGCTTTCATTTTTAGCAGCCCTTGCTTGGCTGCTAGTTTCGGGTTCGATACACTGTTTTGGTGCTGTGCGGATGCCTCATTACCAAACGACAGCCCCGCGTAGTGTGGTGCGTCAAGCTCACTAAATCATCGAAATTAACTTCATATCCTGACATTTTTATCCCCTGGGGTTAGGCTGTGTCCCCCCGCCATGATACATAGGCGTCATTGGTGGCCAAGTGTTAGCGGAACGCTATGCCCGGCGATAGGTTGACTGGCAATGACAGGCTTTCACTTTCCAATGATGCCATCGGCCAGGCGCAATAATCCGCTGTGTAGTAAGCACTGGAACGGTGGTTACCTGAGGCCGCACCCACCCCCACTGAATGGGGCCGCACTGGAAGCGCCAGTCAAGGGTTTATTCCAGTTGACGATGCCAGTGCACGCTAGCAGAAACAGTTGATCGAACAACGCGCGCTGCGGTGATATCAGCCCAACCGATAATCCATAGCGTGTCTGGTTGGCAATGCATAAGGTTTCGTCAAAATCGCTATAGCGAATAAGGGTGGTCAGCAGGCCAAAATACTCACCATCCGGCATGCCATGCAGGCCGGTGAGGTCAATAATGCCCGGGCTAAGCGGCGTGCTGCTGAGTTTTAACCGTTGCATGGTCAACAGCAGCTTGCCACCCAACGCCATTAAGTGCTGCTGAGCCTCCAGCATTTTCTCGACCGCCGCCGAGGAGATCACTCCCCCCATAAATGGCTGTGGTTCATCATCCCAGCAACCAACGCGCAGTTCGCCCGCCATCTGCACCAGACGTTCGATAAAAAGGCATCGCCCAGGGTACCGTTTTTCACCAGAATGCGTCGTGAACAGGTGCAACGTTGCCCGGCGGAAATAAACGCTGACTGGATCGCCAAGTTGACTGCCACATTAAGGTCTTCGCTATGATCAACGATCAACGCGTTGTTACCGCCCATCTCCAGCATGAGGATCTTCTCCGACGGTCCCGCCAACTGGCGATGTAGGTGATAGCCGGTACTTGCACTGCCGGTAAAACAGCAGGCCATTAATATCGGCACTGGCGGCCGGCGCTTCGCCGGTTTCCCGCCCGCCCTGTACCAAGTTGAGCACACCGTTGGGAAATCCTGCCTGCTGCGACAACTTCAGCATTTCTTCTGTGATTAATGGCGTCAGTTCGCTTGGTTTAAACACTACACACAATTGCCCGCCAATAGAGCCAGTACGATATGGCCATTCAGCAAATGACTGGGGAAGTTATATAGGGGGCCAAACACCGCTAGCACGCCGTGTGGCCGATGACGTAGCACGTCCGGCACCACGCCGTATTGTATGTAGGCGTACAACTGCCCGATGCGGCCCACACCAGTCTGCACTTCATCAAAAATCAGTAGCGCATGGTGGCGGTCGCACTGTTTACATAACGCTTGCAGGAAGCTGGCCTCCGCAGGCAGCACGCCGCCTTAGCCCTAGAGCGGCGGCCCGACAATCACTGCGCAGGTATGCTCGTTAATCAACGCAGTGGTGGCAGCCAGATCGTTATACGGCGCATGGGTAATACCGCCCGGCAACGGCGCAAAGTCTCTTGAATATATTGGCTGACCGTCGGCGGAAACAGTGAACAATGTGCGGGCCATGGAAGGCATTATTGAAGGCTACAATCTGATCTTTCCCACTGCCGTATTGGTCATGCGCCTGATTGCGCGCCAGCTTCAACGCTGCTTCGTTGGCCTCCGCGCCGGAATTGCATAAAAATACCTTGTCGGAGAAAATAAGCTGCTTCGCCAAACGCAGCACCGGCTCGTTGGTGTAACCATTACCCAAATGCCACATTTTACCGGCCTTGCTCCACTAAATGCCGCTTGTACCCTTGGATGCACATGACCCAGCGCGTGTTAACCGCGCGATGTCCCCAGCAAAATTAATGTAAGACTTGCCCTGCTGATCCCAGACCTGAGAGCCTTCTCCGCGTACCAGAATAAAATCAGCGGGGGCGTAAACTAGGCACCATCCAGTCATCGAAAGACTGGCGAGTGACAGCGATTAGCTGTTCCATTGTAACCTCATCAACGTCAATAAAGACGGAATGTTGACTGTCAGTACTGTTTCTGCCCAGAACAGGCACCTTCATGAGAGAAAAAAGCTGTGAGGAATTAGCTTTACAACCGATGATCCCCCCGCTAATCAAGAAACAATTTCGTGATATAAAATCGATTTACACTTAGACTTTTGATGTTTATTACATAATTTGATTTATTTATTGACAATTAATTAAAATACAGAATTTCAGCAAATAATGTATTGCAGTTCGTGTGACAAGATGAGATTATCGCGGGATTTTAGCTATTTCCTCGTTAAAATAATGAGTTAAATTGAATAGTAATTCATCATTTATGCATAAATGATGAATTACTGGGACAATTAGGCCAAAAATCATCGTTGACTGTGAAACCCTATTCAATCGATGAAAATTTCAGAATTTCTTTTCGTATTGGCAAAAATATTTTCTCCTAAATTGGCCCGAGATCATACTTTTGCCCCAGTAGGGTGCAACTAGCAGTACATTACTGTGCAACTATGCAAAGTTACCTCAGTACCAACGCTGTACCACTGGCTAGTGACCTGGCGCAACAGCCCCCCCCTATTTGTTAGCCAACGCTTACACTGTAGCTCTGATCTCATTAGTACTCTTTTCACCACAGACTCAGAAAAACCGGCGGCAGGCAGTAGTAAATGCTACCCAAATAAAAATTATCACATAATAAGTTGAATTTATCTCTAACCCTAGGCGGTGCCGTGCTGGGTCTTGATGCAGTGGAACTGGCTAGAATACAGTTCGCCCTCAACATGGCTATCACTCATGAGGGGCAAGGTAGGCCAAATACTCTCTGGTGGAAACGCGTTGACTTGCTGGTGATCATTTGGCGCACCAGCGTGCTGGTGTCGTACACTGTTGTTCCGCTATTGCATCTGCTAATGAACGCAGCAGCAGGCATGAAATCACACTAGAAAGTCATCATAACCTCACGGGATAGGTTTTAAGCCGCTGTTTTGCGCGGATCTACCGTTCATCGCCAGTAGGTTATACCGCTACCTGCCAGGCATGCGCACTGCTGTCAAGCATCACTGCCTACCAAAAAGCGTCAATGAACCAGTAATTTTCACAGCAAACGACATAGTATACTCACGCTACTAAAAGAACATAAGGATCTCTCGTGAACCCCATAGCCATTCGCTCACACGCGTCCTACCTTATTGCAGTCAGCACCATCCAAGATATTACACCGCACCTGCGCCGCGTCATCTTTACCGCGTCCTAGCTGCACCATTACCCAACCAACGCCGCTGCGGCGCATATCAAGCTGTTTTTGTAGCTGGCAGGCTAGGAATAGCTAGATTTGCCAACTCTGACTGAAAACGGTCCCCGCTGGGCCGCCGATGCACGTCGGCCAATAGTACGCACCTATTCTGTCCGCGCTGTACGCCCAGCAGCACGGGTGGAAATTGACATCGAATTTGCTATTCACCCTCATAGCGGCCCGGCGGTGAACTTTGCCCGCCATGCTAAAGCAGGATAAAATCGGCATTAGCAATTCCGGCGGCCCCAAACCGATGCTGCTAGAGTGCGATTTCTACTACCTGGCCGGTGATTCTGCTGCGCTGCTAGCACTAGCAGCATTGCTGGAAAACCTGCCAACGTACAGTGCGGGCCATGCATTTATCCGCGATGACAGCGCTAACGCGATGTCATCAGGCTAAAGACACCCGCTGGCTTTGCGCTAAGCTAGATCATCGGCGGCACGGAAAAAACCATCGAGTTGATCACCCAGTTCTGTTCCCTGATCCTGCCGTCACGGGAAACCTACTACTGGTTAGCGGGTGAAGATCGTCTTGTGGTGGAACTGCGCCGCTACCTGCGGCGTGAGCGTCAATGTGATCGTCATCATTTTTATGCCGTCCCTTACTGGCGGCGTGAGGATTTTAATGAAGAGGGCTATCACCATAAGCGCCATGAAATCATGGACAATCTTGACATGCCCTAAAAATGGTAATGGAATAATTAAAAACCTTAGGCATAATAATCCTATGGCTTTGCAAGGCGGGGATCTAAATCGTTTCACTGTTCCTGATAATCACTCAGTGGCTATCGTTTCATCCCATTTAGGTAGGCTATTGTTTGATATAACCCCTAATAGATATCAAATTCATGATACTTAACCCCAGAAAACAATGAGCCGCTAGAGCGCTATGACATAGCCATCAGAACCTTGGTACAAAGCCTTTAAGCCCACCGTCCATCCTGAGCGGCACCGTAAGAGTTGGGCACTTAACTGATTAAGATGCCGTTCAGCCGAGCCGGGCTTTTCCCTTTTGCAGAAGAAATTTTGAACCCTCTTAATTAGTTGAAGTTTCTTATAAAATAAATAAACTGGCGCCATTTAACTTATTTCCTAATAAAATATCCCCTAAATAATTCGAGTTGTAGCAAGGTGGCAACGCAGCGACAAATTGGTCGGGAACCGATTTGAACCGCGCTTGCTCTGGGCCGCAGGCTGAACCTAATGGATCAAGTTAATTAATACTCAGGCGCTTACACCAATTAGTGACTGTGGTGAGCGAGATCACGTACAGGTAACTTGAAGTATGACGGATAGACCTACTAGATACGTAGAGTTGCCGTGCACGGCAGCTAGCGATGACAGGCCACGCGGTTTGAGAAGGAGTCGTACCATGCATGATGCTAACCGATCCAAATCACACCACACGGAATACTCACTGATTTTTCCCATTGCTGTACTGCTCGTATTAAGTCTGTAGGGCAGTACCAGTAAATTTACCGCTGATCGTTGGAATTAATATCATCGCCCTGATAGGCATTCTCAGTAGCGTATTCAGCGCATTCAGCGTAGTCCGCCACGCCGATATTTTGGCTCATCGCCTGGGAGAACCTTACGGCTCACTGATCTTCAGCCTATCAGTGGTGATCCTTGAAGTCAGCCTGATCTCGGCGCTGATGGCGACTAGCGACGCTGAACTAGCGCTGATGCGTGACACCTTGTATTCCATCATCATGATCGTCAGCGCTGGCTTGGTAGGATTTGTGTGCTATTGCTCGGTAGCCGCAAGTTCGCTACTCAGTATGTTAATCTCGGCGGCATCAAGCAGTATCTGATGGCGACTTTACCGTTGGCGGTGATCGTTCTAGAGTTTCCTAGTACGCTACCTAGCGGCAACTTTAACACCGGCCAGACCTACTGGTAGTGTTGATCTCCGCCGCTATGTACGGCGTATTCCTGGTGATCCAGACAAAAACTCATCAGAACCTGTTCGTGTATGAATATGAAGATGACGATGGTAATCCGCACGACGGCAAGCCGTCTTAGCACAGCAGCTTCTGGCATGCTGCCTGGTTGGTGGTATATCTGATCGCCGTTATTGCGGTAACCAAATTCAACGCCAATCCGCTGGAAGGACTACTAAGCAAAATGAACTCCCCAGCGCAGTTCACCGGTTCTCTAGTGGCATTACTGATCCTGTCACCAGAAGGTCTGGGTGCACTGCGAGCCTTGTTGACAATCAGGTACAACGTGCCATGAACTTGCTCTTTGGCTCGGTACTGGCGACCGTCTCCCTCACGATCGCCGGTGGCAGTCACCATCATCGCTGCCCTGACCGGACAGATGCTGATTTTCAGTCTGCAAACGCCGCATATCGTGGTCAAGGTCATGCTGGCGGTGCTGCTGCTATGCCAACTGTCGTTTTCTACTGGCCGTACCAACGTACTAAACGGCACCGCTTACCTAGCACTGTTCGCCGCTTATATGATGACGATTTTTGTCTGATCCCCCAGGGGGCGCAGCAGATATCGCAAAAATGCAAAACGCTAGATAAACCTCATCTAGCGTTTTGCAGGTTATAGCAGCAGATAGGCTAACTGTAAGCGTTAAGCGTGCGCTGGCACAAGGCAGAACGCACGCAGTCCTGTTTATTAAAGTAGATGATACCGATCATTTCATCCCCAGCTAAGCGTTATAACGCGTCACTGAGACCGGACTTCACACCGTGCGGCAAATCACACTGAGTGACGTCACCATTGACGATCACCGTGACGTTCTCCCCCAAACGCGTCAGAAACATTTTCATATGACTGGCCGTTACATTCTGCACTTCATCCAGGATAACGACCACATTTTCGAAGGTACGCCCGCGCATATAGGCGAAAGGAGCGATCTCCACCTTACCGATTTCTGGCCGCAAGCAATATTGCATAAAGGACGATCCTAAGCGACGTGCCAGAATGTCATACACTGGGCGGAAATAAGGGGCGAATTTATCAGCGATATCCTCAGGCAAGAAGCTAAGATCTTCATCCGCTTGTAGCACCTGGTGGGTGACAATAATCCACTCTACCTCTTTATGTATTAGAGCTTCTGCTGCCTTGACAGCACTAATAAACGTTTTGCCGCATCCGGCCCGGCTTCGCTGGTGGCGAATATCAACTGCTTATTTTCTATGGCTGATAAGTAATGATCCTGAGCTTCGGTTTTAGCCTCGAGGGGAGAGCTATCACGTTTATCTCGCGCCATACCAATAGACTTAATTCCCCCCATTTGTACCAGCGAGGTCACAGACTCTTCTTCACGCTGGTGATGACTACGAGCATCACGATGTGCTTTGATCACCGCTTTCTATTTTCCCATAGTGGAACCTTACCTTTTGTTTCACCTAGTGTAGCGGCCAGGCCGTGCGATTATGTTTTACACAGGTATTAAGTTTGACCTCCTTTAAAACCAAGAAAAGCCCATAGGCGCAGTAAGAACCTATCCCATTAGGCTATTTTATTTGCCATTTTGGGTGCTGGGCAGTGCTCACCCTCCTCACGGACGCCCTATACACCCCTGTTGTTGTGCGCTGTCCAGTTGTTCCAAACTGGCTGCAACGATGTACGTCTCCTAGCGGGATAGGCTCTAAATAAACAGCAGCGCTTTGCTGCGCCGTGTTCTCGATGGATGGGCACTGGGTGGTTTATAATGAAATATAGAATAAAGGGTGACAGGCGTGGGTAGCGTAAGCGTGGGTGGTTGCCAAGGTATAAGGCTGGAGTGAAAACTACCGTTACAACGAGGAATAAAGGAAGAGAGGTTATTTTTTCTTTGCCGCCAGCCAAGGACTTCAACATCCATTAGCGATCTCCTCCGCAGTGTCATCTGCGCACCTTGTAAAACTACCGCCAGATAATGACAGTGTAATAGCATTCAAGTCTCCCGTATTATTAAAATGTAAAAAAGAATTAATATGATAGGCAAGATCCCACTGTCGAAGGACAGCTCTGCCAGAGGCCGTTGACCCCCTTGGGTAATCCAATTTTATATTGTCCCGGACAGTAAAATGAGTTGATGCAAGAAAATTTGATCCCCTCACTCTCATCACAGCCCACCGCCCAGCGGATTACCCTGGTGTATGCAGGACAGAAAATCGCCTCCAGTCATCTTCCGCGCATCACCATTGCATGCCGGCAAGGAAGAACCTTGAGATCATTTCATGTCGGTTCCTGACCACGCAGCACTAATTTTCGTTAATACCACTCCAGCCTGGATTTAGATTCAAACAATACAGGCAAGGCGAACAATGAGAGATATTAATGGTGGATTTTCTCCAGGTCGTCGTCGGTCAAAGCCGTCATTTTCATTACTAGGTTGCGCGATCCCTTTAAGTTCAAGTTTTTGTGCAACGGCCATATTGCGCCCAGACTTTTGTCACCTCTTCTGGGAAAATTTTTGCTTTAAGCACGTAATCAGAACCCAACATCTTGCCCCTCCACAACCAGTTTACGCCCTGATACGACAATAAAATTGTGTTATCAGTACGTGTAAAAGTTGTAGCCACCACTGCTAGAAAAGGCATAGTCCCCTTCTTTGATTAATAGCGGTAAGTGGTAGCCATTTGTATCAGGCGAGTATATTATCATCGTTGATCAACAGTGATATATTGTTGCTAGACTGTGGGATAGATTCCAGCTTAATCCCATCAAGCTTTAAAGATTCTTTTGACTACTGCTTTGGTAACCTCTCCACGGTCAAGCAGGCAAATTTTCTGGATTGCAGCAATATCAACATCCCCTTTAAGCTGCAGAGCCATAAGGCGGATCGTGTTTTGGATCAGTGGGAGCGCAGTCATGTCAACGTAATAAGTCCTCCCTACCTTTGGCATTGGTGCATTCTCCTACACTGTATCCTCGCCGGGTGCCTGTTTAGCAGCAGGGATATCGTAGGCTGATATCAGGGAAGCGGCACATAACAAAAAGACACACTTGATAGATTTCATTTTATCCACCAGAGAAAAAATGGGGTATTGCTATACCCCATAGCAACATAAATCAGAATTGATAACCGGTACCTATACCTAAGCTCCACTCACCCTGGGTGTTAGTGCTTACGCTGGCTTTCGTCACCTAGCGTTAGTTTTCAAAGCGGTGTGAAATACCCAGTGCTAACCCAGACTCACTGTGGTAAGTACCGATACCCATCGATATCATGCTTGCGTCAGGATCGACAGGCTGTGGCAGGTTAGCCATGGCAACGACACCGGTGATACCACTGCTTAATCTTTTATTCTGGCGTGACATCTCGCCCCTCAATTGGTTTACGTGTCTATCAGTATAGGAGTTAGAGCTCGTACCAACATTAGCGAGACTGTTTTTCAGTTGATCGTAGTTAAAGGCATCTTTCCTTGTGTTGCAGCTGCAACATGGGTTATCTGACGTTTATGGCTTTTACTCCCCACAGAGACAGAATTATCCCGTTCGGCTATGTAGAATGCCCAGGCGCCCAGAGTTGCTGCTTTTAGCCATTGCGCCGTTACCCAAGGCAGTTGAGTTATTCCCTGATGCGCTGGCACCCGCTCCGGCAGCCAAGCTGTTATTACCGGTCAGCGTTGGTGAGACCTGCCCATTGGTATCTTTCACCTGGATCTTGCTGCAAAGCAGTAATGTTAACCTCAACTTTATCCATACGCCTACCATAACTGCCACACTCACTCAATGAAGGAGGCGTGAGCAATGGCGTCGTCGGTATATCTTTTTGACTATTCTACGGCACCGTCAAGCTGCCGAACGTTAACCGCATCGTTAGCCAGCTGATCATCGGCTACATTGTTAATGATACGCGTTTCACCCATCACTGCATTGCCGACAGAAACCGTACCTACGCTTTGGTTACTGGCCTCTGAGTATTGACCCGTATAAGTCTCCGCCCCTCGGCCATTGTCTGAAGCCCCCCGAAACGATGGCAATACTTTCATTGGCTTGCACATCAGCCCCGGTACCCATCGCTAAAGAATCTGTACCACTCGCCGAAGCATCCACTCTGCTGGAATTGATACGGTAGGTAATATTTCACCCCATTACTCACGTTAATATCACTGACCGCTGCTTCAATATTGGCTATTCTGGTGCCCAGTTTATTCACCTAAGTGTTGGTGGCAAACAACTTACTACCATTGACTTCATCAGTGCTGGTGTCAGATAACCGACCCGCTGCCATATAGGTAAGTTGCCGCTTGGCACCAGCCTTACCCACACTTACCACGCTATCTGTAACGGGCGCGTTACCTGCAAAACTATAATAATTGATACCATTAAGCAGAGTGGAAGGTGTTGGATTAGAGGCATCTGCGGTTGAAGCATCTCCCATGGCAATAGCACCATTAAGATTGGGGGGTATAATAATATTATTGCCAATCGCAAAAGCAGCATTATTAGCCCCAATGGTATTATTATTGCCGAGTGAGTAAGAATCAGAATCGGATATGGTTGAAGGTTCGCCAATAGCTCCGGAACCATTGCCTGATATCCTATTACCAAAACCTATACTAATGCTTTTATTACCAGTAGCCTTAGTTGAATTGCCGATAGCCACGCCGTAGTTTCCAGTTGCTGACGCAAAGGAGCCTAAGGCGAGACTGTTGATTCCTTTGGCATGGCTGTAATAGCCTAACGCTATAGTATTGGGTCCGTCCGCTTCGGCAGACGGACCCAATACTGCAGAGAATGAGCCATCTACTAAGGCACTTTCACCTATAGCAACGCTAGGGGCTAGCATAGCTCCGTTTAGTTGCCTTGGCACGTTGGCCAATTGCCATGCCGAACTCTCCTGATACAACAGAACTTGCGCCGATGGCTGTGCCTTGTTGAGCATTCTCGTCAACTTTTGCTCTGTTACCCATGGCTATACTAATATCTCCGAGTGCCGAAGCTTCGGTGCCAAAGGATATGGGTCTGTGGCTATAAAGACCTGAGGCATTGGCTTTATTACCAATGACAACACTAAATCCTTTGGCGGCCGCCCCCACCGCTGCCAATAGCAATGCTATGTGAATCGCTTTCAGCTGGAACGCTAGTGCCACTTCCCATGACACTATCAGAATCAATTTCATTTATTTGAATACAAGTCCCAGCTAAAGCAGATACAGGTAGAAAGATAATAATTAATGCAAAATTTTTTTCTAAACCTTGTTTTTATAGTTAAATAATTTTTATGATTTGTTAATAATAAGTCATTTTTATTTTCATGTTTGCTGTTCAATTTCAACCTCACAGTTGAGATTAAAAACTAGTCGAGATAAATATTTCTGCATATAAATAGATACAATCTCTCGCCATCATAACCCCCCAAAAAGTTGGACACCAAAATATTCCCTGGCAGAACGACCAGAAGGTAGTGAGTATCCTGCTGGATAAGGCGCTGACGAGGCTGGGGCTGGGTGATACCCCAGTTTTATATTCCGCCATGGCTGGCAGGAACGGCTGAAAGTGCATGGGCTGAAGCAGAGCATATCAATGTCCCACAAGGGAAACTTCTTGAATAATGTCGGCGCGGAAAATTTTCTGAGCATACTAAAATCGGAATATTCATACCAGAAGATGTTTAGCAGTATGGGAGAACGTCGGAAAGCTGTGGATGACTGCAACCCTCACTAAGCTTGCTGTCGTGCAATAATTTATATAATTAACTTGTTAATTATATAAATTAATTAATTCCAGTTTATTCTTCGTTTTTATCGTTAACGATCGTCAAAGTAAATCAATATTCGTTTATTGATCGTTTAAATTATTTTAAATATAGATCGACTTATTTATAATGCATCACTGCGTATTGGCTGTTTAGGCTCTCGACTACCAGAGTATGGTTCCCCTGTCTCTTTTATAGCAAACCAGCCATTACGAAAGCTTCTAATTATTACCCATCTATCTAGTGAATATAATGAATAATAGACTTTTTTGTAGTGATGTTCCTTCGTCTTGCCTGCGGAGGGTGGGCCTGGGTTACCATAGCTGTTCAGGCAGCCTTGCCGCTGGCGGTGGCTTTTACTCCAGCCATCAATGGCGCAGACAGCGGTCAGCATGTCTTCCCTTCCCCACCCATACCGCCCCTGCTCCACACCCAGACCTACCGCCTGGCAGACGGCGAAACCGTTGACTCTGTGGCGCAAAAATACCACCTAATCTCGGCAGCACTGCGCCAGCTTAATTAATTTCGTACCTTCTCCCATGGCTTTGACCACCTGCACCGCACCGATGAGCGTACCTAGCTTAATCTCGGTACCGGGCTGCTACACTTCGTACCCCATTATATGTTCGGTGCCAATTTCTTTACTGATTATGACCTGTCGCATGACCATGCCCGTATCGGTCTGGGGGTGGAATATTGACGTGATTTCCTGAAACTGAGCGCCAATGGCTATCAGCGCATGACCGGCTGGAGAGACGCGCCTGAGTTGACGGATTATGAAGCGTGCCCGGCCAACGGTTGGGATATCCGCGACCAGGCGTGGCTGCCGGCACGGCCGCAACCGGGTGGCAGGCTAAGCTATGAGCAATACCACGGCGATGAGGTAGCGCTATTCGGCAAAGACCAGAGCCAACGCAGACCGTATGCTTTCACCGCCGGGATTGAATACACCCCGGTGCCGCTGCTAGCCTTCAGCGTCGCACAGAATCAAGGGAAATCGGTAGAAAATAATACACGGCTAGGGTCGAGATGCACTACCAACTGGGTATGCTATGGCAGCAGCAGATCAATCCCACTGCCGTGGCGGCAATGTACAGCCTGGCAGGCAGCCACTACGCCTTGGTGGAGAAAATAACAACATTATCCTGTCGTACTACAAGAAGGAACTGATTCACCTGTATACCGCATCGCAGGTGACCGGCTATGGTGTGGAGAAAAATCCTGTCTCGGTCACCAGTAGTCACGCGCTAGCGTGTATCGATTGGTTAGCCTCGGTGCTGTTTTGGCAGCAGGCAGCAAAATCGTTCAGGACAGCGCGCCCAGGACTATAGCCTGGTTGTTGCCAGCCTATCAAGTTCAAACCGGGCGTCAACCATTATACCGTCAGCGGTGTCGCCGTAGGGTAGACAGTCAGGGTAATACATCGGATCCGATCGAAACCCGGGTAACAGTGCAATCCCCACTGATTGACACTAACAGCAGTGCTTTGACACCCCGCCACAGCACCTTGATGGAAGACGGAAAAAGCAGCCAGTTGCTGACCATGGTGCTGAAAGACATGCAAGGCCAGCCGCTAGAGATGCTGCTTGCCGACATCCACATGGCTGTCAGCGCACTGAAATCAGCCTACGTCTCGGCGGTAACTAAAAGCAGGCTGGGGTCTATCAAGTGACGGTGACAGCGGGAAGCGAGGCGGAACACATCACGTTGACGCCGATGCTGGGCAACCTGACGTTGGGCGCGTAACAGGTGGTGATCGGCTATTCGCCGCTGGATAGCGCGTATTCAACCTTTATAGCCGACCGCGAAAGCATCACCGCAGACGGCCAAGACAGCGCTACTCTGACATTCACCGCCAAGGATGCGCAAGGCCAGCCGATGCCGGGTATCGTCCGCGTACTCCGTTTCTAGGTGTTAGACCGCGATGACAACCCGGCTGTGCCTGGCGCGGTGACGACGACGCCAACCATAGAAAGCGTTATGCCTGTGGTGTATTGTATACCGCGTAACTGAGCGGGAAAAAACCTACAGCTATCAGGTCATCCCGCAGATTAACGGCAAGGCGGTGGGCGACCTAAATGCCACCATGACCCTGGTGGCGTTCACGACAGCCGTGCAGGATATCCAGGTGAACGGATACGAATTTGCGCCAATTTTTGGCTTCCCAAAAACTGGCTTTACGGGTGCGCACTTCACCGCCAGGCTGAACGGTGGGGTATCTGTATAGGACTATAACTGGAACACTAGCGCCCCGACCTGGACAATAGTATTAGTGGACAGTATGGTGCGCCTTACCGACAAGGGCAATACTAACGAGGTGACCATTACGGCGACCTCCAAGGCCAACCCCGTCAAAGCGATCCACTACACCTTTAAACTGAGTGGCTGGTATATCAACAATGGAATGATCAAAACAACCTAGCCTGACGCAAAGACCTACTGCACCAAACATAGCGCCAGTCTACCCACCCGTCTGCAACTGGGTGGAATAGCGACAGAGAAGCAGGAGTTAAACCAGCGCGGTACGATAGGTTCCCTGTGAAGTGAGCGGGACAATTTAGGCTATTTCATATCAAACACAATCCTCCCCACCCCGCCAGTATATTTTGGACATCTAAAATTGACCACAACAATCAGTACTACGCCATCTTTACCAGTACCACCCCGCCAGTATATTTTGGACATCTAAAATTGACCACAACAATCAGTACTACGCCATCTTTACCAGTACCACCCCGCCAGTATATTTTGGACATCTAAAATTGACCACAACAATCAGTACTACGCCATCTTTACCAGTAATAGTCTCTTCGGAGACTATCCTAATTCCACGAACTCCAGCAGCTACGATGTGTGTCGAATCGAACTTTAACTTTTAACCGCTACTCCTCTTTGAGCGGCCCCTACGGGTGCCGGTCATTTATGCCTGATAACGCTGCCACTGGCCTCTCCGGGTAAAATCTCCGGAGAAATGAGGAGTCTGTATGATCATGAAAAATGGCTGATATTACCGGGCATGAGGGAGAGAAATTATCTACGGGAGGTCAAGACAAAAGCGAAAAAATATCCCGACAAAAGAAATGCTGGTCACCTTAAGTGACCAGCATTAACCTACATCCTACTTTAATGGCTTAACAAATCATCTCCTTAACCGCATCCTTTCATGCCGAGTCCTGACCACGCAGTGCCAATTTTCGTCAATACCACGCCAGCCTGAAGACAGATTCAAACAACGCAGACAGGGTGAACAATGAGATATTAATGGCGAATTTTCGCCGGGTTATCGGCGGTCAAGCCCGTCATTTTATTACCAGGTTGTGATCAAGGCCCGTTAGCCAGCATGGTGCGGGAAACGGCAAGCTTGCCTTCCTGGCACCCTTTCTCAATTCATTTAAGTTCAAGTTTTTGTGCAACAGTCATAAACACCTCCTCATGTTGTGGTGCCCAGTGTGCTAGTTCGCGGATAAACGTTTCTGGAGCGGCCGTATCAACTACTTGCAGCATGTATCCAGCCAGTAGCAACGTAACCCGTTGTTCTAGCAGATTGGCCAGGTCGCGCTGAGGATATGTTTCTGTAACAGCTCCAGGATAGCCATATGCCGGTGTTGCGTCATCCGGGATGACGGTAACGTCGACCAAGGGAAACTCACCAACATAAAGTTCTGTAGCCAGTTCGGTATCACCAAACTCATCCAGCCAGCATAGCGAGTACGGATAAGGCGTGACCTGACCGTGGTAAAACAATAGCCGAACCACCAGGGGCAATCGCTGGTTACCGGCGCCGAGGTAGCGTTGCATGCTAGCTATGCTGTCTAGTAAAGATAGGCCATTACTGGCTCACCCCCCTAGAACTGTGCATGAGGTTTTCACCTCATACGGCTCAAGCCTTTATAAGCGCTCCTTTTGTGGCCACCCGGTATCGTCCCTTTATTAGGGTGCTTCCTCCTGCACCATCGCCATATCTTCTGCCATATATGGTGGTCTGCACAGTTGTAAACGTATTTGGCTACTTTGTGTCGATGATAATTCGCCCATCCTCTGATCATAGAATTGAGTGATATTATCAGCTTTGCTGCGGTAACCGTTTTGTTTGCTTCTATGGTTGACCTGACTTTATTCAGGAAGGATTTCAAGTTTTTCTTTGATGGCTTAATTAACAGTTTGCCACCGTATTTCCTGACGTTCTTTTCCAAAAAGTCGAAGCCTTCGTTAATATGTGCGATTGTCGTTTTTTCTTCTGTAGTGGATCAGTAACTTCATGCCCATGTGTATCCGGAAGGTACAGCCGGATAACCAGTTACGTACCTTTTGGTTCAGGACTTTCAGCATCTTTGGCCTATCACATGATGACGATCTTTCTTAGGTAGTTCACTTGTGTTAGCCATATTGACCAGCCTGGCCCCTTGTCTGGACGATGCTTCTAGACACCGGTTTCATCTCACGAATTAATCTATCTTCTAAGAAGGGTACGTTATACCGGGCTTAGAACCCCACAGCTACCCGTGATGCACTCCAGCTAGGCTACAATCGATGGGACAATTGGTTTTATACGAATTTTTAAAGCAATACATTAAGCGACTTATGGCCGCACGTACCTCATGAGCCGAAAGGCCATGTGCTTGTCGTGAGAACTCTGGTGTTCGATCAGGCAGTAGATGAAACCGGTACCCTGCCCCATCTTGAGTGAATAGAGGACGTAGGAATAATAGGCACGCATATATTCTTCAACAAGATTGCCCGATTCCAGCTTTAATGTGTTCAAATCATAGTGTTTGAGCCATATTGGCGGCAGGTGTAACTGCAAAAAGTCGCGAGCTATTTCCGGGTGAGTCAGAAACTACTTGAATACGGCATCATGGGAAGTAGTGGGTGTTTTCATTCGGCTATCGTAGAATGGCCCAGGCGCTGCTTCACTCCTCCTCTGTAACGCGGTTAAGGGCCAGGACGCTGCAAAGGCAGCCGCACTACCTAAATAGTCAGGTGTTGCTGTCCGGGGTTATGCAAAAGTTTTGTATCGTTTCTGTGGATAAAAGCCAAAAGTGGCAAATCAGCCATGTGCAACGAAGTCCTATTGGCTGCCCTCACTCACTCCCATTGCTGACGGGGGCCAGCACCCAGAGGTTAATGAACTTTATCCCTGAGGTTCAGCAAGCGCCCCAGCACAAGCGCAGTTCAACTCGGTTCCTGGTTCCCGACCAATGTGTCGCTGCGTTACCGCTTGCCTACCACGCGAATTATTTAGGGTATTTTCAGGGGGCGCATGATTATAGCGCGTTCTTAACTCGGCTTCCTCCTGCTCGAAGCGTTGGATGATGCTAACGCAAGGCGGGCACCCCATCAGGATGACCAGCACGATGGCAATACTGCCGACAGCCACCACCAGGCGTAGTGTTTCCAAATTATTACCGTCATCGCACCCACCACCATGCCGGCCAATGCTTCGTTGCGCGTCATTCGCGGCCACATGACTGAGATCAACACCATCGGCCCAAAAGCAGCCCAATCGTATCTCACCAGCCCTAGCATACGGTTTTCTTGGTTGGCAGCCAACGCAATGGCCACCAAGGCGACCACTAACACCATTAGGCGGCTAACCCACACCAATTCACGCTGGCTGGAACCTTAGTGGCATAGGAATACCTTGTACAGATCTTCGGTGATCGCGCTGGAACACACCAGCAACTGACAACTCAGGTGGCTCATCACCGCCGCTAGGATCGCCGAGAGTAAAATACCGGCCATCTAAGGGCTAAATAGGATCATCGCCAGCTCGATAAACACCCGCTCGCTATTCTGTGATACGCAGCCAGCCTGTTGCGGGTCATCGGCAAAGTAGGCAATGCCAAAAAAGCCCACCGCGATGGTACCCGCCAGGCATAATATCATCCAGATGATGCTGATGCAGCGCGCACGGCGGACGGTGTGGTGAGAATCCGCTGCCATAAAACGCGCCAGGATATACGGCTGACCAAAATAGCTGAGCCCCCAGCCCAACAATGATAAGATGGCGACCAGATTAAGCCCTTTCAGCATATCAAGGTTGGCCGGGTTTTTCGTCACGATTACCCCAATCGAGCTGTCAATGCCACCCACGGCGAGAATGACTATTACTGGCGTCAAGATTAGAGCGAAGATCATCAGGCTGGCCTGTACGGTGTACGCCCAACTAACCGCCAAGAACCCGCTAATAAAGGTGTACAGAATAGTCGCCGCCGCGCCAGCCCACAGAGCGTTTTGATAGTTGATGCCGAAGGTGCTTTCAAACAGGCGTGCGCCCGAGACGATGCCTGAGGCACAATAGATAGTAAAGAACACCAGGATCACCAGCGCGGAGATCACTCGCAGCAGTTTGCTGCGGTCGGCAAAGCGGTGGGTGAAATAATCCGGCAGCGTTAAGGCATTAATTGTTGGCCTCTGTATGCACACGCAACCGACCCGCCACCAGCTTCTAGTTGAGATAAGCGCCGATCGTCAGACCAATGGCGATCCAGCTTTCCGAGATACCCGAGAGGAAGATGGCACCCGGTAGCCCCATTAGCAACCAGCCGCTCATATCAGAAGCGCCAGCAGAAAACGCGGTCACCAGAGCGCCAAACCTGCGGCTACCAAGAATATAATCATCAAAGTTATGGGTGATGCAGTAAGCCAGCGAGACAATCGTCACTATCCCCAAAATGTACACCAGGAAGGTCACCAGCATGGGTGTGTTCATTGTCATATAATGCTCCATTTTCATATTAATTGCCTGGCACCCAGCGTGTTAGCGAATCATCCACCTCCTGGCGTGTGCTGTTTTTCACTTGCCGGTGAACCGAAAACTGATACAAGCGGGAATCGCCGCAGATCGGCCAGGGTTTTTTCAATTGCCCAACGTGCAACTTTAAGAACAAATTCCGTGCGTTTTTTGCCTGCCGCGCTTGCGGCTCGGTCAATGAGGATGTTATCTGCTAGTTTAATACGTAGGTGTAGCATTGAACGCGCCACGTTTGTTTCTGGTTCCCTTACCAGATTAATTAGATTTCGCATAACGAACGCCAAACTCAATAACATGTTGAACGAACCACAACACAAGGGGGTGTCATTACGGCTAGATTGGGACATTGCTGGGCTTTGTGCTAGTGAAGGCGATTAGCGGTAAGTGTCAATAAAGTTGTCATCTTAAGCATAATTTATACGGCCTGTTTTTCCCGTTCTGAATTGAGCACGACGGCATCCTGCCGTTGCCCGTTTCGTGTGTTTTGTGATCCGCGTCTGAGATCAGCATCTTTGGCTGCCTGATAAAGCCCGTCACGCCGGGACAGTCATGGTTTATCCTAAAGCAGCCATTCGTCAACCCACAAGACATTTAACAAAGAAATCATATGAAATTTACCCTGGATCACCTTCGGCAGCGCTTGGGGGTATTGTCCACGGGGCGACAAAGGGAAATTAATAATTATCCACACAATCACCATGTTAGCTGCCTGACGCCTGGCTGAATCTCGTCTGGTAGCCGCCGCATTGGTGGATAAAAAATCGATAAAGTGCCTTTTAAAGTCCCCCAAATTACCTGGTTGCACAAAGTTGCAACATGCGGGATATTATCTGCGTTAAAAATATCACGCGTCTCACTGACCTATCTAAATAGGCTTATCAGGTCTGCAGTTATTTAAACCTGGAGGGATAGGTTTTTCACACAGGAATTGGCAAAGTATGAGCACTACCACAATGGGCATGAAACTCGACGAAATCACCCACTAGCGTATCAAACACGCCGCATAGTAGATGGATCGCACAACGCACTGGTTCATCAAATAGGCGATCTTTAATTACCTCGAACATTGCGAAAGCGCGGTCGACAGGCCGGCCATCCCTGATGGAACTATCGCCCAGGTGACCGGAGCACGCCCAGGTGGGCAACCTGTACGTTAACCGCAATATGGTCGGTGCGGTGGTCGGCGTACAGCCGTTTAGCGGTGAAGGGCTGTACCTGGCCCGAAAGACGGCGGCCCGCTGTATCTGTACCGCCTGTTGGCCAAGCGTCCAGAAGATGCGGTGCCACGCGCCCTGGCCCTGCAGAGCAGGCAGCACCCGCTGGATGCCAGCACCCACCCGTTGCTGATCGATGCTCATCAGGCGCTGAAACAGTGGGCGCAGGCCGAGCCACAAAGCAGCTTGCTGGCGTTAGCGCAAAATGCTATGAGGAACTGAGCACGAGTGGTACGGCGCGCACCCTGCACGGCCCCACTAGCGAACGCAATACCTATACGCTGTTACCGCGTGAACGCATGCTGTTCCTAGCAGACAACCAAGCCGATGTGCTGACCCAATAGCAAAGACCTACAGTAGGACAAGGTCAGCTTTGACGCCGCCATTTACCACGGTGATGCTGACCAACTGTACACCCTGTGTGAACAAATGGCCCAACGCAACGGGGCAATTGTCTCGGTACAGGGTTTCGCTCATGGCGAAACCTAACTGTTACTGGAACGCCTGCTGATCGAACGTTCGCTAAGCGTCAACACCGCTGCTACCGGTAGCAACGCCAGCTTAATGGCGATTAGCTAGCCTACACTACGTCCCTACCAGGATGCAGGGTCTGGACTTTCGCACAATGGGGAAAAGCTTCAGCAACTGCGCCGCCAAGCGAGAAACTGCTCGTATTTCCGCAGGGCTATGCGATAGGTTTTATGCGCCACCAGCGGCAGACCATCAATGATATGCTGGTGGGCAGCTACCGCTAGTGAATTTTCCTGCCGGGTAGTCGCGAACCACTAGCATTTCATCCAAGCGACGCAGGCTTACTACGTATTCGCGGATGGTGCTGTGGTTTATTTCTGTGTGCTAACAGATACTGTTTAAAAGCCATGATATCGAAATAGTTAGCATGGCTTTTACAAGAAATTTCGCTGCAGAAACGGCACTGCGCGGCCAATTCTGGCTGTAATCTCAGCCAGATAGCATCATCAATCGGTTGATCCATACGCATGATGGCATTCTTATTGATAATCTTGCCGCGAAAAATCAGCACCATGCGATCCAGTAGCTTGCCGCACTGGTAACAGTTAGTCTGGATATGTTTATAATCTTTTAAATAGCGGCTCAGTGGCCGTTTCTTTGACAGTATTCTTGACATTAGTCTAGTCTATCCGATAATCATAATGGGGTCCTTAGCTCACAAGGAAAACATTAGCTGTCGGCTAACCTGGAGCGTAGCCGTTTTGTCGCCTGGCTATGTAGTTGGCTAACGCGGGATTCGCCCACCTCTAACACCGTACCGATCTCCTTCAGGTTTAACTCTTCTTGGTAATACAGCGTCAGCACCTTTTTCTCGCGTTCTGGCAATGCCTCAATGGCATCGATCACCCGTTGGCGCAGGCTACCCTCTAACAGATGATGCAACGGATTGGCCTCTTCGTTCCCTTCCAACAGAGATCGCGCACTATCACCATGTTCTTCGCACCATGCGTCATAAGAGAAAAGCTGGCTGTTATTGATATCTAGTAAAATCTGGCGGTACTCATCCAGTGAGATATCCAATGCCTGCGCCACTTCTACTTCGCTAGCTGGGCGGCCATGATGCTGCTCCAGTTACCGCATCACCTGCGCCACGTCACGGGCGTGACGCCACACACTGTGCGGCACCCAGTCACGGCTACGCAATTCATCAAGCATGGCGCCACGAATACGCTGCACGGCGTAGGTGGTAAAGGTGGTTCCCTGTAGTGCATCGTAACGTTCGACGGCGTTCATCAGCTCGATCCACCCGGCCTGCAACAGATCGTCAAGTTCTACGCTGGCGGGCAACCTGACTTGCAGGCGTAACGCCTCATGACGCACGAGAGGAACATAACGTAACCAAAGAGAATTTTTGTCTATCGTGCCTTCGGCGGTATACATGATCGCTTACTATATGTAAAACTTACGGGTAAGAGGGTCGTCACTATTATCCGCGGTAAGCAAGCGGCCAATCAGCGGAACAGTCGTATAAAATAGGCTGTATTTACGCCATATGTTATCCAGGACGCGACTTCAAGTTGCCTATGCGTTGGCTTTCCTCGCTAGGCAGGGAGCGCATAAAAAACCCTACTCGTGGGTTACCCAACTTTCAAGGTTGATTTACAACAATCAAGCGCGAGAAGCGATTATAACGCAGCAGAGAGAGTACGTTCTGGGCAGACTGGTTAGCCTGTGCCAGCACAGAGGTGCCTGCCTGTTGCAGGATGTTGGCACGGCTCATGTTAGAAACTTCTGTTGAATAATCTGCATCCAAAATACGTGAACGAGAAGCAGACAGGTTGTTTACTGTGCTGTTCAAGTTATTGATAACGGAAGCAAAACGTTTTTGTACCGCACCCCCAGTGAAGAGCGCAGGGAATCTACCTGAGTCAGTGCGTCGTCGACGGATTTCATAGGGTTATGTATATCTTTCGCATCCAGTTGGTCATTGTTTGTCACCTTACCATCACTAGCTATTTTAGCCAGATGATAGGTAATTGACATGGGGGTTGCTAGGATCTTCCTTGTCATCAGTTTTAGCAGGCTCCGTTGTCTTGACATAATAGGAGGTTACATTGCCATCCTTATCTGTACCATGAACCAGCGTTTTTTATTATCCTTATCATTAGCAAGCGCTGTACCATGGTCATACTTAACGGTCATATCTGCACCTGATGCATCTTTTACCCGAAGCTCCTCCTAGCCCCTCTGAACTTCTTGAGCAACAGTAGGCGCCCTTTAGCGACTACATCTAATTTTTCTAAGCCCAGTTTTGCGGTATCGAGTTTTTTCAAGTCGATCTGGATAGTTTCGCCATCATTGATCCGCAATATGCTAGCGATCGCGTGATTCTGCTGTTCAACAACCCAACGGATATTTGGCGTCTGATAGAGGGCTGGTGGCTATCAAATCAATCAATATCGGTGGTATGGCCACACACGAATCGCTTTCGCCACATCAACCACATGGGCGCTAACGCCTAATGGGGCGACCCGTGTCAACAGCGTTTTGCGCACGTGATCGGCAGCGACTTCATCGCTAACCATGATAATGCGACTGACATGGGTTTCCTTGGTCCAACGGGTGGCTACCTGGCCGTGGATCAGGCGGTCATTAATGCATGCCAAGCCAATTTTCATGTGGTCATTCGGGCTAAGCGGTACCTGTGGGGAGGCAGATTTAGCAGGGTAACTTTGTGGAGTTAACCCCATTTTGCTGCGGTTTCTTCAGCGCTTTCACGCCTTCACGGCCAGTTTGCAACGCGAGCACCACCAGTTCGTCAAAGCCGGGGGTGTCATCACGCTCCATAAAAGTCTCCACCAGCATCGGAATATTAACTCCGGTGATGACTTAATAGTTTGCTTTATCTATCGCAATGCGGCTGGCTGCATTAAAGGGAGTGCCACCCTAGGTGTCTACCAGAAACAGCAACCCCTCGCCGGTATTAAGTCCGCTAATTTTTGCCTGGTATTTATCGATTAATGTTTCGGTATTTTCACCTGGCACAAAATCTACAGAAGCAACGTTATCCTGTGCACCCAATAATATTTCTGCCGTTTTCAGCAATGGTTCCACTGCGTTACCGTGTGTACCAATGATAATCGCTACTGCTATTCGTTACCTCATTATTAAACGTTAATCCCCGCACAATGTTAAAATACCGTGTGTTATGTTACTTTGTGATTTTATTTTAGTGCATGAAGAAATAAATTCTCTGACATTGCTCTGCTATTGAAAACCTAGGTATGCGGGTGGCCCCCACCCTCGGTGGATTATCATTGAAGTGATTGTCTGGGGGCTTAATGCTGCTAATCGCATACAGGATACATATTAATCTGTGCGCACAAGGGGGAGAGGAATGCTGAATTGATCGCTGTAACTGAAGCGATCGCATTGCGCTCAATGTAGGGTACCTGTACCTGGCCGGCAACGGGATCGCAGGTTAGCGCCCACCAAGGTTGTGTTCCATGCCAATCTCCCTCCGCTGCCACACAGACCTCTTCCGAGCTACCATCCAGTAGCTAGCTCAGTCAGACCCGGCTGACGCCATGGAGCAGGCAACGCCGAATTCGCCCTGGCAGCCGACTTTTCAGCTCCGGAAATGGAGGCATTCATCTTGTACAGTGTGCCGATCGCGCCTGCTGCCATAAAGTGGCGAATGTAGATATGCCGGATAACGATAGCTAGGTTTCAGCGCAATGCGTGAGCATTTCGTGGGCAGATTTGAACGGGTAAGGCACGCTTAGCTCCTGGGCATCGGGCTTACCGAAGTTCTCTTCATCGATGATAAAGCCGCCGTTGATGGAGTAATAAGTCTTGCTATAGACTTCTTTAAAGGCGTGAATTTGCATGCCGTTCTCATGCAACGGAAGATTATCGTTGCGGAAAACCATGCCACCATCGCGTGGGAAATAAACCTGATGCAGGGCCGTTGGCCAGCATCAGGCATTGCCGCTGTGTGATATCGTGAATAAAACCCGGCGGAATGCTATCGATATCTACAGTATCAGGCATATTGCCAGCTAGGCCGAGGATGATAGCGATACCGGTGTGGTGACCTTTACCGGTTAATGAGAGTGAGCCGTAAACCTCTACAGCGACGCATGTGATAGAAAACATCAGGCTCTTATTTACTAAATTGTCGACAAACTGTTTGCCGGCTTTCATCGGTCCAACCGTATGAGAGCTGGACGGGCCGGTGCCGATCTTAAACATGTCGAAAACGATAATCAAGTTAAAAATTTCTTAAAGAGGCAAAGTATTATGGCTCTAGCGGCTAAAACCGCATAGATAATAGTGAAAGCACCGTGCGTGTTCGGTTTCCTTTTCGCATAAAATAATCCTGAACGCTATTTTTTGTCGATTGAAGCAGCCATCCAGGCTAAGCGGGAATTGCCCCGTGCTTAGGTTCCATCGCTGGTAATTGCGCCCACTTAATCCTTATTTTGATGGTAGGTTATCTCAAGAATCATCATTTCACCGGTATTTTATACGGTTTAAGAGCGGGTTTACAGTTTTTTTAAAACTCTATAGGCCAGTAAGCTAATTGGAGGCACAAAGATATCCAAGCTGTGGCAAGATCTGGCCCACTTTGTCAAAGGTTTCCTGATATTCTGCCTGTTCCTAGCTTTCTGCCATAATCCTGCCGCCTGCGGAGCAATAAATGCGCCCGTTTTCAGTAATCAGAGTGCGGATGGTGATATTGGTGGTATCCATGGTACCGCAGGCGCTAAGGTAACCGATGCTGCCACAATAAGCGTTGTAGCGCTGCGGCTCTAACTCTTCAATTGATGGCTATCGCCCGTACCTTGGGCACGACGGTGATCGAACCACCGGGGAAGCAAGCGCACAGCAGTTCGCTAGCTGGTGTAGTGTTTGGCAGCTCCGCTGTGATGGGTGCTCACCGGGTGATGCGCGCCGGAAAGGGTTCAACCATAAACAGCTCAGGCACGCGCACGCTGTCCGGTAATGCCACTCGGCCAATATCGTTACGCAGTAGATCTACAATCATCAGGTTTTCAGCGCGGTCTTTCGTGGAATTAGATAAACGACGAACTTGTTCAGCATCATGAAGCGCATTGGCCAGTCGCGGCAAGGTGCCTTTGGATCGGCCGGGTTTGGATCTGCTGCTGCTCCAACCACAGGAAACCGCTCAGGAGAGACACTCAATACGTTGTTTCGGCAGGCGGATAAAAGTGGAAAACGGCGCACGGTTACTGGCACTCAGCTGTTGGAAAGCCTGCCATTCATCCCTATGATAGGTGGCAGAAAAACGCTGAGCAAGATTGATCTGGTAATAATCACCGCTGCGCAGATAATGTTGAATATGCTGGAATTTTTCACCGTACTGTTGGCGTGTCATATTGGCTTGCCAGCCGCTGGTCAGGGCGAAGGGTAGCGGTGTTGTTGCTGGTTGCTGCTTGAGCCAGTGCCCGCCATTGTTCCACATCCTGATAGCTAAGTAATGTCAGCTTTTGCTGTTGGTGATCGGCTATCAGCACCCAGTCATAAATGCCCACAGCCATATCTGGCAGCACGATGTCTGCCACAGCATGCTGTGGCAGTTGCTCAATCCGTCGGCTCAGTTCGTAGCCGAACAGTCGCAAAGCACCGCCCTGAAATGGCAGGTCAGCACGAAATTATGGCTGCCATCGGTGGGTATCTAACTGTTGTTGCAGCAGGCTGAAGGGATCTTGTGATGATTGCCTGCTGCGCCGCCCACCCTGGTGGATTTCAGTAAGCGCGTTGTGGGTAGTCATCGTGGTTAGGGGTCTGCCACTAAAATATCGAAACGATTGTGTCGATGTTTGGCGAATCCTGAATGCAGCAGCCATCGCCCTTGGTTACCTGGCAAGCGGTGTGAAGTATTCCACCAGCGCGCTAAGGATATAGGGCAAAGACTTTATGTTTGGGCTGGAGATACTCATGAACTTTAATCAACCTGGTTGTCGTTGCTAGCTTATTCTGCCATAGCTAGTCGCTGCGCGCATGCTTGGTTTCGTGTGGCCCGCCTAAATAACCCGCATGGGGTTCTACCGCTTTAAGGCGTATACTTTAATGCTATTTGACTGGAGATAAATACATGCTTGCAGGTATGCAATCACTGAGTCATTCAGAACAGCAGGAGGCGGTGGAGCGCATTCGTCAATCGATGGCGCAAGGCATGGGTAGCGGTGAAGCTATCGCCTGCGTTGCACAGGAAGGAAATCTGCCAAAAATACCAAAGTGAACAGGTCACGTTATTGTTCGATGATAAAGAGTCCCAAAGCCACTGGTAAGGCCTAATCCTGCTCGCGAGTTTGGCGGCAGGTTTGCATGAGAGCAACCAACATGACGATATCGCTGGCAAAAAACGTCTCAGGCGATTAATTGAGAAGGTTCCCACCACCCCGTGAGCGGTACCGCTGGTAGGGCGTTTCTTTATGGAGGAGCAGGCCATCATACAAAACGTCACGTTTATTGGTTTCGATCTTGGCAAACATTCTTTTCACATTCATTATCAGGATAAATCAGGCAAGGCATTACTGTGCAAAAGGCTTACTCATACCAAACTTATTGATTTTCTGGCTGGATGTGCATCGGCCACCGTCGTAATGGAAGCCTGCGCCGGTACTCATTTTATGGCTTGTCGTAGGGCATAAAGCGAAGCTGATTTCTTCATAATTTGTTCGCCCCTTTGTAAAGAGCAATAAGAACGATTTAAATCAAAATCAGTATTGCGAAAATAGTGGCAACCCCTGATGGATCTCCAGAAAATGTGACAGACACGGAAATTTATGATCTTATCGACTGTGCAACCAATTCAACGAGATATCCCTATGCTTGCACATTAATTACGCTAGAAATTTTTTAAGAATATACTTGCATCCCTGCACTGTTATCGCCAACTGGTACTCATCGACGCTACGAATGCAGTAATTAATGGTGCTTCTCTCACCCTTACAGTATTGGCCGTTATTTACCTGGATATGCCAGCGTTAAACATAAAATTAAGCGCGTTGATAGGCTATTAGGTAATCAACATTTACACGATAAAATGGATTGTATTTTTCAAAAAATTACACAGCATATTACCCATAATATGTCCAGGGTGATAAGTCTGATCGACTGGAGTGGTTATCACTCTGCTAATTTTCAGCTTATGATGGCTAGCCTGGCCTATGATAGTCGCTCGTTACCTTTCTTAATAAGTTGTGTTGCATCCTCATTACAGTGAGGTAGCCTGAGTGTGCATGAACATTTTCTTGATATACTCGCAAAGTATTTCATCCCGAAGACCGAAGTTATCATTATTACCGATGCTGGTTTTCAGGGACACGGGTTACGGCTGATCCGTTCCCGGGGATGGATCTTTGTCTACCGGGTTCTGGGAGCACAGTACCACTGCATTAATGGTGAATGGTAAAAGGTAAAAGATATGAATAGTAAAGCCTCGCTTACGCCGTCTTATCTCGGGCAATGTCTTCTGGGAAGAGATAAAAATGCGGCATGAAGATTATTTTCATCTTTATAAAAGCAAACTAAAGGGGCAAAATTTTAAGCGTGCGAAGGACAAAGCAGCACGTGCAGTGGTGACTAAAAAAGCATGCTGTGCAGGAAAATCACCGTGGCTAACATTTACAAATACAACGGAGTTTTCACTGAAGCAGATTATAAAATTGTATAGTAGCAGAATGCAGATTGAACAAAACTTTTGGTATGAAAAGAATACTCGCTGGTTTTTTGGCCTAAGGCACAGCATGGATCATTCCCTTAAACGTATTAGAGTACCATGTTTAATTGCAATGCTGGAAAGCATAATCATGTGGTTGAGCGGATACTTATTTGAAAAAAGATGTATTTAAAATACCAGGAGAACACCGTGAAGCATCGCAGGCTAATATCGATATTAACGCTGGCGGAGAATGTATTAAGACATTCTCCGCAGATATTAAAATCAGTCTCACTGGATAAAGCACTACAAAAATTACATCGACGATATTCAGATATGGTGCTTATCTACTAAAAATTTCTGGTAGTCCCTCAGGTGGAGACCATAGATTTTTTATGCCAGAACCTGAGGTAACTTAACCCATCTCTGTTATCATCTCTGCTTGACTCGGTTTCCTCCAGTGGGGGGCTGCAATTCCCTGTCCTATAAGAGTTATCGCAGTGAGCACAGCTTCTTTTTCTTCCCTGCCGCTGCCAGCCGAACAGTTGGCAAATCTCAATCAACTGGGGTATGTCGAAATGACACCAGTACAGCTCGCTACCCTACCCGCTATCCTGAAATGGTAGAACGTGCGCGCCAAGGTAAAAACCGGCAGCGGCAAAACGGCCGTATTTGGCATTGGCATGTTGGATAACATCAATGTTGCTGCACTATTTTCCACGTAGGCGCTGATCCTGTGCCCTACGCATGAACTGGCGGATCAAGTGAGCAAAGAGTTACGCCGTCTGGCACGCTTCACGCAGAATATCAAAATATTGACCCTGTGCGGCGGCCAACCGTTGGGGCCGCAGCTCGATTCGCTGGTACATGCGCCGCACATCGTGGTGGGTACACCAGGACGCATTCTGGAGCATCTACGCAAAAAACCTTGGTGTTGGAGATGTTGAAAGTGCTGGTGCTGAATGAAGCAGACCGCATTCTGGACATGGGTTTTGCCGACGATATTGACGAGGTGATCAGTGAAACGCCACCGCAGTGCCAGACTCTGCTGTTTTCCGCCACCTATCCGGCTGATATTGAACGTATCAGCGCACTGATGACCAGGCTATGCATTGATGGTGGCCGTAAGGCAAAGATTCGGCCTGGTGATATTCTTGGTGCACTAACCAGTGGCGATATCGGGCTGACGGCAGCGGCAGTGGGCAAGATCGATATGTTCCCACAGCATGCCTACGTGGCGATCCACCAAGACAGCGCCCACAAGGCAATGCAACAATTACAGCAGGGCAAGATCAAAGGCAAGCGCTGCAAGGTGCGCCTGATGAAATAACGCTATACCCATCATACTTCACGTTGTCTGTGCGTTAGTTTTCTCCGCTTGACCCCAGTCATTGACCGGGGGTCAGCGCCTGGAAGGCTGCTGTGCTACCGCCTTCCTGCCACTCGTATAGGGTATATGCCGGAAGACCGCTTGCTCCCCGCTTAAAATAGCATAAAAGTTGCTATCATAATGTACGGCTGCTATTTCCACCCATTTGTAGCCCTATACAGCGGTACTGGGTTTTAATGAACATAGCGCCTCAGCCGCTAAACGGGATCACCAGCGCGCCCGTTTTAACTTCTAGTCCTTTCGCCAACGCCTTTGCTATCGCTGCCAATGTGCTTTTATCCGGGTTCAGCAGGTAAGCTGGTTTTTGGTCGAAGTAGGCTCTCAGTGATTGATTCAGATAGGGCGTTAGTGCATTCATCACCGTCTGCAATTTTTCCGGCTGCACGCTGTAGTCGGTTAATTCCATCTCTTTCAGGAAGATTGCCCCTTTTTCACGGTCATATACCGGTTGCGCTTTCAGCGTCAGCTTCAGGTCTGCACTCTGTGGGCCTAGGATTGAGGTAATGCTAACTTTAGCATCACCCGAAAGGATGACTTTTCCCGGCTCGCTGCGGCCGATTTGGCTGTGCAACTGCGTCAACAGGATGTGGGCATCCAATAGCCCAGGTACACTGATTTGTTTCTGATATTCATTGTGTTTTTGCAAGTAATCATTTATTTCCTGCTCGTTGAGGGTGTATTGGGTGAGTTGATTACAACCGGCCAATATGCCAGAGAACATCAGGGCGGCAACGCCTAACAAGATCTTCTTCATTTGTGCCTCATATCGACTGTCAGTAAAAATGCCACATTTAATTGATTAAATTATCATTATAAGCACTTAGCTAGTTATGGAAGAAATGAATATTGGGCAGTGATTAGGGGGGTAAGGCGCGCTTACCAGTATGTCAGCCTGCTATTAGGCAGGCTAAGGGGACTGTTTTTATGTTGGCACTGAGTTGAGAACCTCGATCAAGTAGATACGCGCCTGCTCAAGATCGATCTAGTCACGCTCGTTGGCAGCGTTGACGATCTGCAATTGCTTAATGATTTCGCTTTTAAGGGAGGCATTTTCGGCGATGACCTGAGCTAACGCCTTTTCTACCAAGGTTGAGCGTGCGTACATCATGCGCAGGTTCAATATTATCTTTTCTAGCAACTGTGATAATTGCATATCTTCAGCCATAGCCTAGATCTCCAGTTGATGTTTTATTTACAGATTGATTCATTTGTTGATAATTTGATCTATTTTGGTGAGATAATTCGCGGTTTTTCGCATGATTTTTAATGATGGGCATTTCGCCCCTAATGTTGATTGTCATCACTGATAAGCGGGTTTCGGGGGCTTGCTAATAAATACCTCTTTCTTATAAAACCGTTCTGACTACGGGAGAAATGATGTCTGGCTATCACGCTTCATCACCAAAAGTATGCTTTACTACCCATAGGATGGTAGTACGCCTAGTACATAAACGAGATGCTTATCGCCTGGCGGGCTACTATGCTGAAAATCGCCTGTTTCTCAATCCTTGGGATCCGATGCATGATAACAGCCACTGCTACCCTGCCGGTTGGCAGGTACGGCTAGGTATGATCACCGAGATGCAAAAACAAGGCAGTGCCTACTATTTCATTCTTCTTAATGCGCAAGAACATGAGGTAAGAGGCGTAACGAATTTTAGCAATATGTTGCGTGATGCGTTTCATGCTTGTTTCCTCGGCTATTCACTGGGTGAAAAATAGCAAGGGCAAGGGCAAGGGCAAGGGGCAGGGGTAAGGGCTGATGTACGAGGCATTGCAACCCGCCATCCGCTATATGCAGCGTTATCAGCATATGCATCGCATCGCATCATGGCTAACTGCATGCCGCACAATCATCGTAGCGGCGCACTGCTCACCAGCCTGGGATTTGAACCTGAGGGGTATGCTAAGGATTATCTGCTGATCGATGGGCAGTGGCAGGATTCATATATTGACAGCATTAACCTATAAGGAATGGTTACCGCTACGCTAGCGTCACCTGGGATGGTAGCTATTCTGCTGCGGATACGTAAACTTACCTGGTAGTTTCACTAATGCCTGCTGATGTAGGCGTCAATATTTATAGTACAGAGCAGAAAACGACATGAACCTACTAAAATCACTGGCAGCAGTCAGTACTATGACGATGTTTTCTCGGCTGCTGGGTTTTGCGCGTGATGCTATCGTAGCGCGCGTTTTTGGTGCTGGTATGGCAACGGACGCCTTTTTTGTGGCGTTTAAGCTTCCTAACCTGCTGCGCCGTATTTTTGCTGAAGGGGCGTTCTCCCAAGCGTTTGTGCCGATCTTAGCCGAATATAAAAGTCAGCAGGGTAAACAGGCAATGCGCACCTTCATTGCCTATGTATCCGGCCTGTTGACGCTGGTATTGGCGATAGTGACGGTATTGGGCATGTTGGCCGCACCCTGGGTGATCTACACCACCGCGCCAGGTTTTGTCGATACACCGGACAAGTTCGCCTTGACATCAGCACTACTACGCATCACTTTTCCGTATATCTTACTGATTTCGCTCGCTTCGTTGATAGGTGCGATCCTCAATACCTGGAACCGCTTTTCGATCCCGGCCTTTGCGCCGACGCTGCTTAATGTCAGTATGATTGGGTTTGCGCTGTTTGCCGCGCCTTACTTCCACCCACCGGTGTTGGCGCTGGCCTGGGCGGTGGTGGTGGGTGGTATATTGCAACTGGGCTATCAGTTGCCGTATCTGCGCAAGATAGGCATGCTGGTGCTGCCGCGCATCACATTGTGTGATGCCGGGGTATGGCGGGTAATGCGCCAGATGGGGCCTGCGATCCTCGGGGTGTCAGTCAGCCAGATCTCATTGATCATCAACACTATCTTCGCCTCGTTTCTGGTGTCTGGCTCGGTATCCTGGATGTATTATGCTGACCGCCTGATGGAGTTTCCTTCCGGCGTGTTGGGAGTGGCATTGGGGACTATTTTGCTGCCGTCGCTAGCAAAAAGTTTCTCCAGCGGTAATCAGGATGAATATTCACGGCTGATGGACTGGGGATTGCGCCTGTGCTTTCTGCTGGCGTTGCCGAGTGCTATCGCGCTGGGCATTCTGGCTAAACCGCTGACTGTTGCGCTGTTTCAGTACGGCAAATTTAGCGCCTTTGATGCGGCGATGACTCAGCGCGCGCTAGTGGCTTACTCGGTGGGGTTGATGGGGTTGATCTTAGTGAAAGTATTGGCACCGGGCTTCTATTCGCGGCAGGACATCAAAACGCCGGTTAAAATTGCTATTATTACGCTGATTATGACTCAGTTGATGAACCTGACGTTTATCAGTTCACTTAAGCACGCCGGATTGGCGTTATCGATAGGTCTGGCGGCTTGTCTGAACGCTGCGCTTCTGTATTGGCAACTACGCCAGCAGAAGATTTTTCAGCCGCAGCCAGGTTGGGCGGTTTTTCTCAGCAAACTGGGGGCTGCCGTGCTGGTGATGGCTGGGGTGTTGATGAGCGTGATGTGGCTGATGCCGTGTTGGGATCAGGGCAATATGTTGGAGCGTCTGTTACGTTTGGCTGTAGTGGTAGTTGCCGGGGTGGTGGCCTATTTTGCGGTGCTGGCGGGGCTGGGTTTCCGCCTGCGTGATTTTGCCCGCCGGGTCGCTTGATTTAGCACTGTCGCTTAATTTCTTTATTGTCTTATAAGCACACCTAGGGCCAAATAGCACTTACTTCGTTGATTCTGGAGTCTACGGTTTTGATATCATTAACTAAGGTAAAACAGTAAGTTTCTATTCTAATGCTCTAGCTGTTCCCAGAAATAATAAACGGGCAGCTGCCACGGCCAGTTTTGCTATTTTGCATTACTGTTTTAGTAATAATTAACTCATCTGAAACAACTAGTATTACTGTGAAAAAAGGGTACTATATCAGAAGTATGAAACGGTAAATTGTGCGGCCCCCTTGAAATTTACCTCTTCCGTAGCAGTAATTTTATAAATTATATTCAACTGTGGCGTAATATCGAAATCAAAGGTTAATACCTTGCCCTTTGCATCTTCATTAATATTTATATCTTTTTTCAATATGGTCTATTTCTTACTTACAGGTATTCCCTAGTGCTCACTGAACAAATGAGTGGTAAATCCTTGCGTAGAAATATCCGTAGCTGACTTGACGCCAAAACTTTTATCGTTACGAATATCATCGTAAGATGAACCAGTGCTGATTAAAGTAAAGTTACTGATTTTTTGCTTGGATACCGGATCAAGGCCTAAGCCAAAAATTCGGTTGGCATCATCACCGTTAGCGTATCTTGCCTAAACCAACTCTCTTGCCGGCTATAGCTGTAGCTTTATATAGATCTGACACCGTAAATGACATTGATGTCTCACCATCGTATGTTACCGTAAGCGATGCTTTCTTTTTAGGCATAATGGTAAATTGTGTCGCACTTAAACTGTTGTGAGGAATGTTTCCCCAGTCAAGGTCATCACTCCCTTTAGCGAAATTAACTGTACAGGATGGCGGCACAATTTTACCTTTAACATTAATCTCGTTTGCCGTGTTGGATCCAGAGACAGAAAATGCACACAGCAAGGCCAAGGTAGTTGCTTTTTCATTTTTATCCCTTAGTGTTAAATGATGTTTTTACTCCGGCCATTTATTTTTGCCTAAACTTGATTGCATTATTTTTCAAATCATAATGTTGAGTTTATTACCATCCTTAATAGTTATTAGTTAATAGGTTGTTTAAGTTTATTAATGACATAATTATAGTCAGAAATGCTAGAGAAAATAATGTTACTTCCTGGCCGAGGAATGTAATCGGCTGGTAGCTTCACACAGATATTTGATGCGGGTAATGAATTCGTTTTTGGCAGATCAAGCGAAATGTTATTCGGCTATATTACAATATTATAGGCGATTCAAATGACCATTTTTGTATCATTTATCAGGCAGAGTTGATGTGCTTAGAATTTCCATTTCAAATATGTCCATTTATAATTTACCGGAGTATAACCGCGTGGCTGGATCCCTACTAGGAGATCTTGGATAGTTAAAAATCAATGCGTGTTCCACATTTATTCTTGGTGGGGATACCAGAAAACCCCACCCTGGCCATATGCTCTTTTTCCATCTTTTTGTTCGTCCGCAGCAATACGCGTATAACCTGATTCTCTCCAGGCTGAACTAAGACTGCGGCTAGGGATGGGATCAGGGCACCATCGAAATCGTCATCTGCCAGGAGAACTGTTTTTTAATAAAGCATCATTAGTTCAGCATCAGTATTTTTAATCTCAATTGTGCCCTCTTTATTATGTTCCTCAATGATGACTGCCGATGTGTTTGGTGTCATCCCTTATAAATACACGGCAGGGATATTGATGCAAAAGACTATAGCTATAAGATTTATGGAGATGCACTTATTCATTCTTTCTCGTCATAATAAACATTTATTTCAATAAGATCGCTTTTTACCGAGCTATCAACCGTTTTGCTATTAAAGTAACAGCGATTGTTTTCATTAGATTAGATGATGGCATGACCCATCGATAATTTATTTATATTATCCTCATCAATCATCAATCATCAATCATCAATCATCAATCTATTCTTATCTATGGTTCGCCCCAGAACTTCAGCATGTTCGGGATTTATTGAACAAATCGAACTTTTGCTGATTTGAAGGGGTAGATCACACATTCTCTGACAACGCAGGCAGTTCCGTGGCTAAGCAGAAGTTCAGAATCACTCACTGGCACACCTATAACAAAGTGCTTATCAACCACGGCTCCATGACTTTCTAGCTGGACGACGAAGCGATTAAGACGTGGTAAGACGCGGTATGAGACAGCCCCACCTTCAGCGCGAGGAATACCCCAGCGCTATTCTGACCTTGCCATCACTACCGTTTTGGTGATTAAACGAGTATTACGGCTGACTCTACGGGCTGCACAGGGCTTCATTGATTCCATTTTTACCCTGATGGGCGTTCCGCTGCGCTGTCCGGATTACAGCTGTGTCAGCAAGCGGGCAAAGTCAGTCAATGTCAGTGTCAAAACTCCCACCCGGGGTGAAATCACGCACCTGGTGATTGATCCCACCTGGCTGAAGGTCTTGGGTGAAGGCAAATGGAAAGTCAAAAACACGGAAAAGAACGCCGCTGTATCTGGCGGAAACTGTATCTGGCTGTTGACAGCAAAACCAATTAAATCATCTGTGCGGACCTGTCGCTTAACAACGTTACGGCGGACGGCGCTTATGACACCCGGTTATGTCACAATGAAATGCGCCGTAAAAAAATCAGCGCCCTCATCATTCAGCGAAAGGGCGCAGGCTACTGGCCCGGTGAGTACGCAGAGCGTAACCGTGCAGTAGCGAATCAGCGACTGAGCGGGAGCAATGCACGGTGGAAATGGACAACGGAATATAACTGTCGCTCTATAGCGGAAACGGCCATGTACCGGGTAAAGCAGCTGTTCAGAGGCTCACTGACGCCGCGTGACTACGACTGTCAGGTAGCAGAGGCTTTGGCTATGGTGCGTGCCCTGAACAAGATGACGAAGGCAGGTATGCCAGAAAGTATTCGTATTGCCTGAAAATCCGACCAGCTACAGGGACGCTCACTCGCACAGGATCTGATTTATTCAACAAAGCCACAAATTTATCGTTACAAGCTTAATAATGTAGACGTTAGCCAAGCGCCGCCAAGTATCTTATAGCCTGAACCATAAAAATGGTGGGTTATTCCGCTGTTTTCTTACTTTCTAAACTTTCTCTCTTAAAAATAAGCGACCTAATGAAGCTACAAAGTCTCTTTTCAACAAGTGCATACATCAAAATGTAAATATAACTGTCAATACAATAGACAATATGAATACCATGACACCAGCAGATAGTTCATCGATTCGGTTGTAGATTATCTTTTGAGCGATAGACATGGCCCTTGTATGCACTAAATAAAATGAGTATGATGTTACACCTAGCATGAGTAGCAAAGATGGGATGTGCATACCAATCGATACTCATACCCAGCCATCGAAAACAATAGCAGGAAAGAACTAATAAAAAACCAGGGCGACCATTACCACGTAAGAACATAGTTTCCAGCTCTAAAGCAAAAAGTGTTGATGAGAATAATATAGCCATTACCCATAACATTTTATGATTAGATTGAACATTTACCCAAGTGTAAATGCCCAATCATCATGCCAGCAATAAATTCCAACATAATCCCATTTGTTACGATCGCAAAGTACTCCGATAAACTGTAGTGCCGATTATCCCGATCACCAGTTCCAACTAGGGAAACGTACGGGATAAATACGAACGCTGAAATCAATGCTGTCAAGGTGACAAACTTATATGACCTGATGAAGAGCAACGAAGTAATACAAAAGTACATAGAAGAGCATTTCATAATTTAATGTTCAACCAACATCTAGTTTAGCATACCCAAACTAAGGGGCTTGGCTCGAACTATCTCCGGGTAAAATAGCATTGACCGCAATGTTTCAATCCACGAGTCAACAGGGTTACCTGCTACCATTAGCGTCATAAGAAAATATGGATGGATAATTCGATAAAGTCGCTTGACTAAAAATATTTTTGATGAGGATAAGCCTGAATTTTCATGCACATATACATAATAGGTTATTAACCTACTAATCATAAAAAAGAGATCAACACCTATGGAACCATTGATAAATAATAGGTAAGCCACTTCGCCATATTCTTTGCTTAAGTCTTCTCGGAAATGAAACATAACGACGATAATAACGGTAAGTCTACGCAACGTCTTAAACCGAGTAAATAGTGTCACTTTTTATTGTAATCAATTGTTTATAAGTAGATTTACGTAGACGGTAACACTTTTAGTCTTGCTGATAAACATGAACCTATCAACATATTCTTAACTTACTGATTATCTGGTTAGTATGGCATTGTACAAGTAGTCAAATCTCAGGAAATCCCCTCTACGGAACTATACGTTCCTCTCTAGAGTTATTTGCGAGATGCTAGGTTTTGACGATCAAACATTAGTTTTTGATCGCCAGTATCGATTTGTTACCAACCAGGAGAAACTTCACTTTGAGCGATCTAATCATTCCATGGGTAGGTGGAAAACAATGCTTAGCTAAGCATCTACTCTACTACCTTTCTTTCCTCAACATAAATGTTATATAGAGCATTTCTGTAGCGGTGCGGCATTGTTTTTTAGAAAGAAGGCATCAAAAGTTGAGGTCATTAATGATATCAACGGTGAGTTAATAAATTTGTATCGCGTGGTCAAAAATCATTTAGAAGAGTTTGTACGTCAGTTCAAATGGGCACTAAGTAGTAGACAAATATTCGATTGGCAAAAAGCTACTCCAACTAAAGTTCTGACCGATATACAACACGTTGCACGATTTTACTATCTTCAAAATATGTCCTTTAGAGCTAAGGTTGAAGGCAAAACATTCGGGACTGCAACTACGTATCCCCAGTGGGGATAAATCTTCTTCGTTTAGAGGAAACGCTCTCTATAGCCCATCTACGGCTTGCACGTACCACGATAGAATATCTTAGCTGGGTTGAATGCATAGAGAAATATGATTGCCCTCATACCTTGTTTTACCTTGATCCACCATATTGGGGTACGTAAGGTTATGGCGTTGAGTTTGGTTTGGAGCAGTACGACGCCATTGCTCACTTGGCTAGAACAATCAAAAGTAACATGATCATTTCAGTAAATGATATACCAAAGATGCGACAGACCTTTAGCGATCTTTAAATCGAAGTGGTCAGTTAAAGTATTCATTAGGTAACTCCTCCTTAGCTCTGTGCGAGTTAATTGTCAGAAACTTTACATAAGTCAGCGTTGTAATCAATTCTTGACTGTCCGAAAGCTTCAACTATTTGCGTTTTTGTAAGTCTAGAATAGCGCTCAAAACAGTCTTGATTTTTTCGCCGTGCTACAGAAACCCAACGCACCGATCCCTAGATAGAATACATGATCTTCCCATGTTTGCTGTCAGTAGCCGAACGTGCCTGGCATCGTGCTTCCTTGGAGCAGGATTACCATGCTGGTCGTGTATACCTAGGTGGGGAAACGCACTTTGTTGATGACAACGCCTTAGAGTAGGACTGGCTGCGCTTCACCAACCTGATCGGCCAGTGTGAGTTGGCCAAGCTGGACAAGGGGGGCATCAGCTATCGCCCTGCCAGTACCGGGTACTCGCGTCATCGGCGACAAGCTGGAAGCCAATATCTCTTTGCTGGGGTTGGGCATTGAATATTCTAGCGATGGCGGCAAGCAATGGCTGCGTTACGATGTGCAGGCTAAGCCGGTGGTAACAGGTGAAGTATGGGTTCGTGCGGTAAGCCCGGACAACAAGCGTTACAGTCGTGCTGAAAAAGTGTAAGGTAGGTTCAGGTAGCCGGTTAACTAATCCTTTACCTGACCAGCAAAGAGGATTTATTCGATGCGGGTGGTTATTCGAGTATTTAATAGCCTGCTGAAATCGGGAGAAAATAGTTGGTGATCAACACGGCATCAGGCTATTTTTAAGTATGAACTTATCCATTAGGCTACTTTATTTGCCATTTTGGCCCTGGGCAGTACTCACCCTCCTCGCGGACTCCCTGCGCACTGCGGTTGTTAAGAGCTGTCCTTGTCCAAAATGGCTGTAACAATGTACGCTTAATGTGCGGTACTTTCTTTAGTGGCCTGACAAGGGGTGAGGCAAGCCGCGTCAGTGCCGGGTTTAGTCTGCTAATCAATAATCCCGCTAGTGGGATTATTTCTTGTCGTGCAGCGTATCGTCTTCGCGGCAATCACCAGTTTTACAGTGGCCGTACAAGTACAGACTGTGGTTAGTGAGTTTGATGCCGTGTCGCTTGGCGATATCCCGCTGACGCGTATCGATGGATTCATCACTAAATTCGATCACTTTGCCGCAGTCCAGACAGATTAGGTGATCGTGATGGTACTGTCGAGTTAGCTCGAATACTGACTTGCCGCCTTCGAAATTGTGACGCGTCACAATGCCTGCATCATCAAACTGGTTAAGCACGCGGTAAACCGTCGCTAGCCCAATTTCTTCACTCATATCTATCAGTTTTTTGTACAAATCTTCCGCACTGACGTGATGGCATTCCGGATTTTGCAGTACTTCCAGGATTTTGAGTCGCGGAAGAGTGACTTTTAAACCAGCCTTCTTTAATGCGATGTTGTTGTCAGTCATGCGGATTCAGTCCTGTTGCTATGCTAATCAACGTAAGGCGTTTTCACCTGTGTCATTAGTTAGCATAAAGAGTTAATTGCGTCTCATTATAAAACTGGTTATTCTAAATGGAAACCGCACATTGTTAGTAGTAATATGATTGAATTCCTTTACTATATCACCGCAACGCTTTGATGGCTAAGATAAACCGATGACATAGTTTATCGTGATAATGCGGGAGGTTACAAATGAGTCGATTCTAATTACAGTAATCTGTACTGCTGAGAATACTATGCACTTGACTGGGCCTACGTTCAGTTGTTGGTCAACAACAATGGCGCTCAGCCAGCGATATTACCCAGGCTAAGTTCTTCGACGATCTGTGTAGCCCAGGCTGAAACGCGCTCGTCGGTTAGCTCGGGCTGGCGGTCTTCATCGATCGCCAGTCCGATGAAGTTGTCTTCGTCTGCCAAGCCTTTGGATGCCTCGAAGTGATAGCCCTTGGTTGGCCAGTGGCCAACGATAGCGGCACCGAGTGGCTCGATAATGTCGCGGAGGGTGCCCATAGCGTCACAGAAGTATTCCGTGTAGTCTTCTTGGTCGCCGCAACCAAACAACGCAACTAGCTTGCCGTTGAAGTCCACATCTTCCAGCGTTGGAAAAAAGTCATCCCAGTCGCACTGTGCTTCACCGTAGTACCAGGTTGGTATGCCCAGCAGTAGGATATCAGAACCTTCAAGATCTTCTTTGCTGCTTTTTGCGATATCGTGAACTTCAGATACCCCATCGCCAAACTGTGTCTGGAGAATTTTCTGAATCATTTTGGCAATGTTTTCAGTATTACCAGTGTCGCTGCCAAAGAAAATGCCTACCGTAGCCATATCGCGTATAACCTTTTATTTCAATAGATTGCATTACATAATGCTAGGGATAACTCCGCTAACATCGGTTGAAATAGTACCTGACAAGAGTTTAAAGCACCCTAGCGGCGCGCGTTCTTACCACCGGTAAGCATCTTATTCTGAATGCTGCGACGCCTGTGTGGCTAAAGTGATCAATGTTCTAGTCACCACTCCACTGCTCTGCCAGTTACGCCAGCAGCATGTGCTCGATAAGCGCGCTGCAGCTAATATTGCGCTGTTCCGCCAGTTTGTCCAGAGCGTATACCGCATTTGCATTGATTTTCAGCTCCATGCAGCGCAACCAGCGTACTTTTTATCACGTTGTAGCTGATTGCGCTTATTGATTCTAAGCTGTTCATCTCGAGATAGTGGGTTGGTTTTCAGGCGTCTCTGACGGTGTTCATCTGCGAATAGATCTAGCGTCATTCTATCCGTTTGTTCTTTTCCCATAGGTTAAGGTGTACTGCAAGGGAGTATGCATCAAAAAGCGCCTATACCTATTACACTTCAAGCACACTTTAAGTTGCATGTGCGTTAGCTTTCCCCGCTCACCCCAGTTACTTACTGCTGTAAGCCCCTGCGGGAGCTCTGCGTTGTTGCCTTCCTGCAACTTGAATTATTTAAGGTATACATGCTTTTAGACAGTTCGGTTAACACACTTCGGGCCAATTAAATCCTTACTCAAATTTACCTCCAGATTGACGTTAACGAACACGCTGTAAATGGCGGTAAAATCATAATTAGGTATATTACCTCAGCAGGTAGAGCAACGATAATGCCTAACTAAGCCATAAAGGTGCCAGGTAGTTATCTTTAGTATGTTTTCCACCGTTAGTAGGGGGAGATGTCAAGCCTCGTTGAGAAGAGAAAACGGTGCAGGACATGCGGCACTATTTCCGGTTTTTCGGCATGCACCCAGTGCCCAGTGCCCGGTGCCTGTCACCACATGTGCGCGATCCTGCGGGAACTAGCGCATAATGTCTTCGTAGTCGCTGTCTTGTACATAGGTTGATAGGCCTCCATAGATGAACAGCGCCGGATGCAGCCATGCAGGCACTTCTTGCCAACCGATGATATTTTGGTACTGGACGATCAGCACCGGCAAGTTAAAGCGCCATTCACCGTTATGGAAGGATTTCAGTAGGAACCGGATCACACCATCCTCGCGCAGAGAATGACGTATCAGTTGGGCGGCCTGTTGACGCTGGGTGATGCCAGCAGCGTTGACGGCTTCCAGTACAGCAAAAATTTTGTCGTGACGGCGGGTGCAGTAATGCATAGGTGCCACATCGATGACAACCAGCTTATCGACGCGATGGGGTGCAATGGCGGTTAGCACCATTGCTGCTTTGCCGCCCATTGAATGACCGATGGCAATAACTTGCTCCAATTGCAGATCGTCGAGCAGTGTTAGCAGATCCTACGCCATGGCCTGATAGGTCATCTCTTCAGAACGCGGTGATAGCCCGTAGTTGCGTAGGTTGATCTTAATGACCTTGCAGTGCTGATTCAGCTCGCGCACTAGCGCGCCCAGGTTGTCCAGATTGCCGAATAGGCCGTGGATCAGCACCACTGGCAGTGCATCTGACTCGGCGATCAGCAGTTGATAATGTAATTTCATAGAGAAGTTCTTACTAAGAGATATTTAGATTAGGGTATCATGATCGAATCGCATGATTAATAACGCGGATTTTAACGGCGCAAGCTTGGCAGAACCCATTATAGATATTAGTCTGCATTCTCCGTTCTGCGGCCTGCAGTGGTTCTCGCCCCCGCGTTTTTAACCGTATAATCCCATAGCTTTAACGTAAGGTTTAGCTTTAGGTTCTAAGTAGAAAAACAGTACTGGATAAAGATGAAAACTATCGAAGTTGATGAATAACTTTACCGCTATATTGCCAGCCACACGCAACATATTGGTGAGAGCTCGTCCGATATTCTACGCCGCATGCTGAAATTTACCGCAATGCAACCGGTGGAGACTGTTAGCCCGCGAGAAAAAGCGCCACCTGCGCCACTTTGTGCCCGATCGCGAGCGTGCCATGCGTGAACTGCTACTGTTGGATGAATATGCCAAACAGAGTAAGTCCATTGAGCATTTTATGTTGGTGCTCTCCACGCTTTATACCCTTGATGCCGCCGGTTTTGCCGCTGCCACCGATGCGTTGCATGGCCGTACCCGTATTTATTTCGCCAGCGAGCAGCATACCCTGCTGGCTAATGGTAGGCATACTAATCCGAAACAAGTTCCAGGCACCCCTTATTGGGTGATCACCAATACCAATACTGGTCTCAAGCGTAGTATAATCGAACACATTATGCACGCGATGCAGTTCCCGGCGGAACTGACGAATAAGGTTTACGGGACCATCTGACACTAGCCAACAGTGATAAGAAGGAGATGTCGATGGCAAATAATCCACGTGCTGGGCAACCCGCCCAGCAAAACGATTTGATCAACGTAGCTCAGTTGATATCGCAGTACTACGTGCTGCTGCCAGAGGTAGGCAACATTGCCCATGCGGTGAAATTCGGTACATCCGGCCACCGGGGTAGTGCAATGCGCCACAGCTTTAACGAAGCGCACATCCTCGTCATTGCTCAGGCGATCGCTGAAGTCCGCCATCAGCAGGGGGTGACTGGCCCTTGCTACGTAGGTAAGGATACCCATGCGCTGTCAGAACCGGCTTTTATTTCGGTGCTGGAAGTACTAACTGCCAACGGTATTGATGTGATCGTGCAGGAAAACAACGGTTTTACGCCTACGCCGTCAGTATCGCACGCTATCCTATGCCATAACCGTCAGGGTGGGGCGCAGGCGGATGGTATCGTCATCACGCCCTCCCATAACCCACCGGAAGTCGGCGGCATCAAGTACAACCCGTCGAATGGGGGCCCAGCCGACACCTACCTGACCGCGATGATCGAAAAACGCGCCAATGAACTGTTAGCACAGCGCTTGAAGGGCGTGCAGCGTCAGTCGTTGGATAAGGCTTGGCACAGCAGTCATTTGCATACTAAAGATCTGGTGCAGCCATACATTACAGGGCTGGTGGATGTGGTTGACATGGCGGCCATTAAGCGAGCCGGCCTAAAATTGGGGGTAGAGCCACTCGGCGGTTCAGGCATTGCCTACTGGCAGCGCATGGCCGAGCATTACAAGCTGGATCTGACGTTAGTGAATGACTCTATTGATCAGACTTTCCGTTTTATGCATCTGGATCATGATGGCATCATCCGCATGGACTGCTCGTCTGAGTCAGCGATGGCCGGTCTACTGTCACTGCGCGGCAAATTCGATCTGGCGTTCGCCAACGATCCAGATTACGACCGACACGGTATAGTGACGCTACAAGGTTTGATGAACCCTAACCATTATCTGGCTGTGGCCATCAACTATTTATTCCAGCATCGTCCGCAATGGGGCTCTGATGTGGCGGTAGGCAAAACGTTGGTTTCCAGTGCGATGATTGACCGCGTAGTCGCCGATCTGGGCCGAAAACTGATGGAAATGCCGGTCGGCTTCAAATGGTTCGTTGATGGTTTGTTCGGCGGTAGCCTAGGATTTGGCGGCGAAGAGAGTGCCGGTGCCTCGTTCTTGCGCTTTGACGGCATACCATGGTCGACTGACAAAGATGGTATTATCATGTGCCTGCTGGCGGCAGAAATCACGGCGGTGACCGGCGAAAATCCTCAGCATCATTACGATGATCTGGTCAAGCGCTTTGGTGCACCAAGCTACAACCGTATTCAGGCTCCGGCTAGCCATGCGCAGAAAGCTGCGTTATCCAAGCTATCACCGGACAGGGTTAAGGACTGCATATTGGGGGGAGATCCGATCACTGATCGCTTGACTAGCGCACCGGGTAATGGGGCACCGATCGGTGGCCTGAAAGTGATTACCGACAACGGTTGGTTCGCTGCTCGCCCTTCAGGCACTGAAGAAGCCTACAAGATCTATTGCGAAAGCTTCCTAGGTGCTGAACACCGTGAGAAGATCGAGCATGAAGCAGTAGAAATCGTCGCTGAAGTGCTAGCATCTGCCAAATAATCTCCTTCTATTGATCTGATAAAAGAAGCTGTTTTCACAGCGCTTTCTTATGCCTACCACCACGCACTGAGACTCAGGTTGCCACTTATGAATAGCTCAAAGCTGTGGTTTTTGTCTATAGAGGCAATATCGTATTCTGCAAGCCACATTCTTCTACACTTCTATCATTATCCAGCACAGTATGATAGCACAATGAGCGATAAGATCCCACTCGGCATCAGAGCCTGCCTACTCGGCGATGCAGTGCGTTTTAATGGCGGCCACAAGCGCTTAGCTTTTGCGGTAGAGCAACTAGCCCCTTATATGCGTTTTAAGGCTATCTGCCTGGAAATGGCAATTGGCGGCCTGCCGACGCCCAGCCTGGATCTGCTCTACAGCAACGATGTCAGCGTCAACCTAGCTGATAATATGCAGCAATTCGCCGGACGGCAAGTGGCAGCATTGCAGCATTCGTGCGGCTATATCGTTTGTGCCAAATCCCCCAGTTACGGCATGGCGCGAGTACGGGTGCTGGTACGGGTTTACAGCGAGGACGGTAAAGACTCACGCAAAAATGGCGTTGGGCTGTTCACCGCTAAATTTCTGAGTCAAATGCCATGGCTACCGGTGGAAGAAGATAGTCGACTGAATGATGTAACGCTGCAGGAAAACTTTATCGAACGAGTTTATGCACTGTACGACCTGAATATGCTGTGGCACAAAGGGCTGACCCATGGCAGTTTGATCGCCTTCCATAGCTGCTATAAGACATCGTTGTTGGTGCATTCACAGCACCAGTATCGCCAACTTGGACGCTTTGTCGCTAGTATTGGTGAATGTGATTCACTGGAAGCGTTCACGGTTGAATACCGTCGTCGCCTACTGGCGTTGCTGGCACTCAAGGCGACACAGCGTAATCATACCAACATGTTGATGTATGTACAGGGTTATTTTCGCCAGCAACTGAATACCGCTCAACGGTGCGAACTGGCGCAATTGATCGCGACCTGTATCGGCAAGGCATGCAGCCATTGCTGGCACCGATCGCGCTGCTCAAACACTATATGGCTGAATACCTAGATAGCTATCTGGTGGATTAACGCTATTTCTACCCTTACCCTGAAGTGTTACGTCTGCGTTACGGCCATGATTCGCAAGGAGCTTTATGAATGACCACGCACTTAGTCTGGTTGCGTAATGATCTACGTATAACTGATAACAAAGCACTGCATACTGCCTGCAACGAGCTTGATGCTAGGGTGTTAGCGGTGTTTATTGCCACCCCGCAACAATGGCGGCGGCATGACATGGCACCTCGCCAGGTGGCACTGATCTACGCTAGCCTGAAGCAGTTGCAACAGGCACTGGAGCAAAAAGGCATTCCGCTGTATTTCCATCAGTGCGATGACTTTGCTGCTTCGATTGACTGGCTGACAGACTACTGCGCAAAGCAGCAGGTGACGGTGTTATTTTACAATCGGCAGTATGAGCTAAATGAATGGCGGCGCGATCAACAAGTGGAACAGCTCCTGGCTGGCCGCCGGGTGCGCTGCCAGCATTTCGATGACAGTCTGCTGTTACCACCAGGGAGCGTGCAAACCGGCAGTGGCGAAATGTATAAAGTTTACACGCCGTTCCGCAACGCTTTTATCCGTCGCTTGACCGAATCTGACGTGCGTTGCCTGCCGGCACCACAACCACGCGCTGGTGCTCTGCCAATACCGGATGTACCTCCAGCGTTTGAGTACTCGCATGCCGATCTAGGAGAGGATTTCCCCGCTGGCGAACAGGCGGCGCTACAGCGGCTGCGGGCTTTCTGCCGCCAGCAGGTGCAGGATTATCTCATCCAGCGCGACTTGCCGGCTATTGCTGGCACCAGTAGCCTGTCGCCATATCTGGCGATTGGCACGCTATCTCCTCGCCAATGCTTCAATCGGCTATGTGCTGAGCATCCTTCGGTGTTGGAAGAACGTGAAAGCAGCGCTTTCGGCTGGCTCAATGAGTTGATCTGGCGTGAGTTTTATCGGCATCTGATGGCGGCTTATCCGGCATTATGCAGGCATCGGCCCTTTATCGCGTGGACAGATAAGGTACGCTGGCGGAACGATGAATCGCTGCTTAAAGCCTGGCAACGGGGGGAAACAGGCTATCCGATCGTCGATGCAGCCATGCGCCAACTGAATAATACCGGTTGGATGCACAACAGGTTGCGGATGATAAGCGCCAGTTTTTTGGTAAAGGATTTGCTGATCGACTGGCGCGTCGGTGAGCGTTATTTTATGTCGCAATTGCTGGACGGAGATTTGGCGGCCAATAACGGTGGCTGGCAATGGGCAGCTTCTACCGGCACCGATGCTGCCCCCTATTTCCGCATTTTTAATCCGACCAGCCAGAGTGAACGATTTGATCCACAAGGCACATTTATCCGTAAATGGTTGCCTGAACTGGCAGATGTGCCGGACAATGACATTCATCAACCCCACCTTTGGGCACAGAAGCAGCAGCTTGTGCTGAATTATCCACTGCCGGTGGTCGATCATCGGCAGACTCGTCTGGAGACTCTGGCGGCTTTTGAAGCAGCGAAACAGGGGGGGGGTTTTAAGGCAATAGCAAGGCGTACTGAAAGATTATCCGGTAGTGATCGTCTATATCAAGCTCAGCCTAGAACAAGGTGAAGGTATGCGCATCACCATTAAATCAAGGTAACGATCTGGAGGATAGGGGGATATCCTGATGGGCGTAAGGTGGCTATCAGAACATTTACCTATGAAGAGAGAAGATTATGCGTAACCTCGATCTGGAAAATCTGATCAACAGCGAGCTAAATACGGCGGCGTTTCAGGACTATGTTGGACGCGGCGTTAGAACAGCAGGCTGACGTTATTATTGTACATCATGATTATTTCTGGAAAAACGAAGCGCCAGTGGTGTGTGGCATAAAGCGCAATCGGCTAAAAACGTTGCTGACCAATGACATTAATCTGTACGGTTACCATCTGCCGCTCAACGCGCATCCGGTGCTGGGCAAAAATGCACAGTTAGCGCAGGCGCTAGGCATCCGGGTGGATTGTCCAGGTGCAACCGCTCTGGCGGCGCATGGCAAGTTTGACCAGCCACTGGCTGGCACTGCATTGTAACAGCGCATCGAGAACTGTCCGGGTCGTAGCGTGCTGTATTGTGGTGATAATGCGCCAGCGCATATCCGCCGCGTGGGCTGGTGTACCAGCGGTGGCCAGGGCTTTATCGACAGCGCGGAACGTTTTGGCGTCGATGCCTTTATCAGTGATGAAGTATCGGAGCAGACCATTCACAGCACACGGGAAATGGGGGTTCATTTCTTCGCCGCCGGCTACCATGCTACCGAACGTAGCGGTATGAAAGCGTTGGGCAAATGGTTAGCACAGCAGCACGGATTTAGCGTGGCCTTCATCGATATTCATAACCCCTCCTGATGTCTCTTCTCATGATCCCACCCGGTTTCACCGTCGGTTGTTGCTCGCTGTCCGTGTGCAAATTGGCGGCAACAATATACGCCTACTGGGATAGACTCTTAGCGCGACCTGCGGGTGTGGTTGGAAACCGCCCAGAGTGCCATTTTTCTCTATAGTACCTCGGATATCACCCTGGGGCCGAGTTTACTGGCCCCCTTGCTTTGCTGTCAGACACATGCAAAAGAATGCCGCCCAATCGGGTGGCGCTGTGCGGCATTAGCCAGGGTAAAGCTGCATTATGTGTTCTTAAGCTGGGGTTTGAAATCACGCTCAGTATATCCGGTGTACAACTGGCGAGGGCAGGCAATTTTGATGATGCCTTCATCGTGCATTTCGTTCCAATGCGCGATCCAGCTGGATAGTACGGGCGATGGCGAAAATAACGGTAAACATGGAAGAAGGAATGCCCATCGCCTTCAGTATGATGCGTGAATAGAAATCGACATTCGGGTACGGTTTTTTCTCGATAAAGTATGGATCATTCAGCGCAATGTGTTCTAGCTCTATCGCTACCTGTAGCAAGTTATCGTCTTTTTTGTTCAGTTCTTTCAGCACTTGGTGACAGGTTTCACACATCACGGTGGCACGCGGGTCATGGTTCTTATACACGGCGGTGGCCGAACCCCATCAAACGGAACGAGTCGTTCTTATCTTTGGCACGCTTGATGAATTCTAGAATATGATCAACGGTATTGATCTCTTCTAGCATTTTTAGTGCAGCTTCGTTGGCACCACCGTGCGCCGGGCCCCATAGAGAAGCGATACCAGCTGCAATGCAGGCTAACGGATTAGCACCGGGGGGGGGATCCTGCGGTATGTACGGTAGACGTGGAGGAGTTCTGTTCATGGTCAGCATGCAGGATCAAGATGCGATCCATGGCGCGTTCCAACACCGGGTTCACTACGTATTCTTCGCATGGGGTAGCAAACATCATGTGTAGGAAGTTGCCAGCGTAAGAGAGATTGTTGCGTGGATAAATAAACGGCTGGCCTAGAGAATATTTGTAACACATCGCCGCCACGGTTGGCATTTTTGACAGCAGGAGGAAAGCGGTGATCTCGCGGTGACGTTCGTTGTTTATGTTCAGCGTATCGTGGTAGAACGCGGCTAACGCTCCGGTCACGCCGCATAGCACTGCCATCGGGTGCGAGTCGCGGCGGAATCCACGGAGCAAATGGGTGGATCTGGTCGTGGATCATGGTGTGGCGGGTCACGGTAGTTTTAAAGGTATCGAATTCTTCTGCAGTTAGTACTTCGCCGTATAGCAGGATGTAGCACACTTCCAGATAGCAAGACTCTTTTGCCAACTGCTCGATTGGGAAACCACGATGCAGAAGAACGCCCTTGTCGCCATCTATGAAGGTGATTTTTGATTTACATGAGGCGGTAGAAGTAAATACGGGATCAAACGTGAAATAACCTTTGGAACCGAGAGTGCGGACATCAAAGACATCAGGCCCCAGTGTTGGGGTTAATAAACTCAATTCGATCGGGGTTTCGCCATCATTACTAATCGTTAGCGTCGCTTTCTTATCAGTCATTTATGTCTCCTTAGCGCCTTAGAATCTATCCCTCTAGGCTATTTTTTTGCCATTTTATCCCTGGAGCAATGCTCACCATCCTCACGTACGCCATGTATGCTGCGGTTGTTACGCGCTGTCCTGATTCAAACTGGATACAACAATGAAAGCCTACTGGGATAGGCTCTTAATTTTAAAAACGCCTAAAATCTGAAATACCTTAAATCTTGTCAGGTTGCCCACACAAAATAGAGCGGACGTTAACCCTATGAGCGACATTTGCTTTTTACGGTAAAGCTGGGCGGGAAACCACAGCTATCAGGATAGACTTGACAGGTACACTGTCATATATCTTGGATAATGGATAAGGTGTAGCTGCTGCCCTAGAGCGCATCATAAAAATTTTTGCAATTAATATGTAATTTAAATTTTTAATTATTGTAAATCTAAGCGATTAATATCGTAATAATTGTGAGATGTGTGATCTGAATTACTGTTCGGTAGAAATATTATCAAAGTGATTATATGTTATATTGTAATAAGAATGTAACCCTTCTATTACTGCCGAGAGGTCTCCGGATTACCACGAAGTTGGGACTCCTAGCGTTATAAATGCGCGCCGTTTGAGCACAAAGGATGTTGATGTTTAAGCGCGTGACGCGTAGGGGTTTTGGCTCTTAACGCTGTTTGATTCTTACCTAGACACGGAGGAAGGAAAATAATAAGAGCTATGTGAAATAAATGTGAAAAAACGACCTGTCAATATGGATCTGCAAACTACCCCGCTTTCCCGTAACTGCAATAGCCCCTATCTTACATCGAATATCTGGCGTAACTACCTTGATTGCTGTGGGCATTTTCCTTTGGCTACTAGGCCTGTCTCGCTCTTCCCATGAAGGTTTCATGCAGGCGGCTGCCATCATGAATAGCTTCATTGTCAAATTCATATTCTGGGGCATCATCACGTCGCTAGCCTATCACATTTGCGGTGGCGTGCGTCACTTGCTGATGGATTTTAGCTGCATCAAAGAGAATCTGGCCGCTGGTTACCCGCTCAGCTCAGGTGGCGATCTGTCGTCTGACCATTATGCTATCAGTTTTGGCTGGAGTTCGGGTATGGTAAACAATGTTTCTGCATTAGGGCGCAACGTCGTGCACGGATTGGTTGTTGCTACGAGCCTCCTCCATCATAATTATTCTATATGTCCTGTATCTCCTTGGTTTTTTTATCTTAGCCCCAGATCTCACCTATGAAATATGGCATGGCTTCTTCACTACCTCCATGACAAAAGTATTCACCTTGCTGACCTTGCTGTCGATTCTGGTTCACGCTTGGATCTGCTTGTGGCAGGTACTGACGGATTATGTCAAACCGCTGGCGGTTCGCTTAGTGTCGCAACTAGCGATCGTTATCGTATTGCTAGTCTATTTACTGTATGGAACTATCGTCGTGTGTGGTGTTTAAATGAAACTACCGGTCAGAGAGTTTGATCCAGTAGTTATCGGTGCCGGTGGCGTAGGTATGCGTGCTGCGTCACAGATTTCCTAAGCGGGTTTAACGTGCGCCCTGCTGTCCAAAGTATTCCAGGCCTGTTCCCATACTGTCTCTGCGCAGGGTGGTATCACTGTTGCGCTCGGCAATAGCGATGAAGACAACTGGGAATGGCATATGTATGACACGGTGAAAGATTTCGACTATATCGGTGATCAGGATGCCATTGAGTATATGTGTAAAACCGGATCGGAAGCCATTCTGAAATTGGAACATATGGGGTGCCGTTCTTCCCGTCTGGACGACGGCTGAATCTATCAACGCCCATTCGGTGGCCAATCGCTGAACTTCAGCGGTAGGCAGGCAGCACGGACTGCTGTGGCTGCTGACCGTACCGGTCACGCACTGCTGCACGCCTTGTACCAATATAACCTGAAGAACTACACTACCATCTTCTCTGAGTGATAATATGCGCTGGATCTGGTGAAAAACTAGGAGGGTGCCGTAGTGGGGGGGGGTACCTACCGCTATCTGCATCGAAACCGGCGAAGTGGCTTAGGCTTACTTCAAAGCCAAGGCTACGGTGCTGGCCACTGGTGGTGTAGGCCGTATTTATCAGTCTACCACCAATGCCCACATCAACACCGGTGACGGTGTCGGCATGGTGCTACGTGCTGGTCTGCCGATGTAGGACATGGAAATGTGGCAGTTCCATCCGACTGGTATCGCGGGTGCTGGTGACTGAAGGTTGCCGTGGTGAAGGCGGCTATTTGCTGAACAAACACGGCGAGCGCTTCATGGAGCGTTATGCGCCGAAAGCCAAAGACTTGACAGGGTGCGATGTGTTTGCCCGTTACATCATGATTGAAATCCGTGAAGGCCATGGTTGTGATGGCTCTTGGGGGCCACACGCTAAGTTGAAGTTGGATCACTTAGGCAAAGATGTGCTGTAATCCCGTTTACCTGGCATTTTGGAACAGTCACGCACTTTCGCGCATGTCGATCCGGTGAAAGAACCCATCCCGTTTATCCCGACCTGCCACTATATGATGGGCGGTATTCCGACTAAAAGCAAGACACCTGACTCTATCATTCCGCCGTTCATACCGTGAGGGCGTATGCGGTTCCGATGGGATCAATATGGAACGGTAAAAACGGCTTAGCATGCATCACTCTAATCTCTTCGCTGCGTAAAGGCCACGACAAAATTGTGATCTGCCCGATGCCGGGATTACCGGTGGTACACGAATCTGGTGGTAGATATGGGCCAGTTCTACGCTCAATATGAAAAGATAAAACCTTATCTGCTAAACGATGGCAAGTATCCCCTGGCGCGCGAAAATCTATAGTCACCGGAGCAACGGGCTAAACTGGATGGTCTGTACGAGTGTATTCTGTGTGCTTGCTGCTCAACGTCTTGCCCATCGTTCTGGTGTAACCCTGACAAGTTCATCGGCCTGGTAGGGCTACTGGCAGCGTATCGCTTCCTGATCGACAGCCGTGATACGGAAAAACAAGAATGTTTAGATGATCTAGGCGACGCTTTTAGTGTTTTCCGCTGCCATAGCATCATGAACTGTGTCAGTGTATGTTCTAAAGGATTGTGAATCCGACGCGTGCTATTTAGGCATATCAAGTCCATGCCGCTGCAACGCAGCGCATAAGTGGAATGAGAGGCTACGCTGAGCAGTGTTCCGGTGCATATCGCACCGCACGTAAGGGAACTGCTAAAAACTTCCTCGTGATTGTGGTATTCCATACAGCCTAATTTGTTCGCCGGTTTTTAGAGGTTCTTTGTATAAGTAACCTAAGGTTCATAACAGCGTATATCAGTTCTTTTAGTGGCTATAAGATACGTCTAGTGAATCGTTTACGGATAACCGTATTTATCACGGTAATTATGCTAACTACGGCGAAAAATAAAGCTTCCAAGCTTAAGGAATCCATGATGCAGAACGGTGCAATGAAGGCCTGGCCGGATTCCTCCTATCTGACGGGCACGAACCAGTCTTACATAGAGCAACTCTATGAGTATTTTTTAACTGATCCTGGCTCCGTTGAAGATAGCTAGCATTCCATTTTTCAGCAATTTACCTCTGGGGTGACAAAATCCGATCATCCTCACTCTAAAATGCGCGATTACTTCCGTAGCCTGGCAAAAGACACCACAGGGTACAACACTACCAACACTGATCGAGAAACCGATGCTAAACAAGTCAAGGTATTGCAACTAATCAATGCCTTCCGTTTCTGTGGGCATCAGCATTACAACCTCGATCCAGCTTACCATAATCTGACTGAAGCCGATTTCCAGGAAACCTTTAACGTGGGTTCTTTCGCCATCGGCAAAGAAACTATGAAATTGAATGACCTATACGCTGCGCTGAAGCAGACCTACTGTGGTTCAATTGGTGCAGAGTACATGCACATCATTGATACCGAAGAGAAACTCTGGCTCCAGCAATGCATCGAATCGGTGGTGGGGCACGCTAGCTTTACCCGCGATGAGAAAGCTGTTTCCTGAATGAGTTGACCGCAGCGGAAGGTCTGGAACGTTATCTGGGTGCTTAAGTTCCCTGGCACGAAGCGCTTCTCGCTAGAAGGTGGTGACGCGTTGGTGCCTATGCTGAAAGAAATGGCCCGTCACGCGGGCAAAAATGGCATGCGTGAAGTGGTATTGGGCATGGCTCACCGTGGCCGCTTGAATGTGTTGATCAATGTGCTGGGCAAAAAGCCGTCCGACCTGTTTAACGAGTTCGCTGGCAAGCATAAGAAACACCTTGGCACTGGTGACGTGAAATACCGCCGGGGCTTTTCCTCCGATGTAGAAACTGAAGGTGGCATGGTTCACCTAGCACTGACGTTCAATCCATCGCACCTGGAGATCGTCACAGCCCAGTTGTGATAGGCTCGGTACGCGCCCGCCGCGATCGTCTGGACGAAACGCGCAGTAATAGGGTACTGCCAATTACTATCCATGGTGACGCGGCCATTACCGGTCAAGGTGTAGTGCAGGAAACCCTGAATATGTCGCAGGCGCGCGGTTACGAAGTGGGCGGCACGGTGCACATCGTCATTAACAACCAGGTGGGTTTCACCACTTCCAATCCATTAGATGCCCGCTCCACCCAGTATTGTACCAACATCGCCAAAATGGTGCAGGCACCGATCTTCCATGTCAACGCGGACGATCCAGAAGCGGTGGCGTTCGTCACCCGCCTGGCATTAGATTTTCGTAACACCTTTAAACGTGATGCGATGATCGATTTGGTCTGCTACCGTCGTCATGGGCATAATGAGGCTGATGAGCCAAGTGCCACCCAGCCAGTGATGTACCAGAAGATCAAAAAACACCCAACGCTACGCGAAATCTACGCTGATATTCTGACCAAACAAAAAGTAGCTAGCCTGGAAGATGCCACAGAAATGGTCAATCTGTACCGTGACGCGCTTGATTGTAGCGACTGTGTGGTTGAAGGGTGGCGTCCGATGAACCTGCATTCCTTCACCTGGTCGCCATACCTGAACCATGAGTGGGACGAGGAGTATCCAAGTAAAGTCGAGATGAAACGCTTGCAGGAGCTGGCTCGCCGCATCAGCAGTGTGCCGGAAGCGATCGAAATGCAATCACGCGTAGCTAAAATCTACCGTGATCGTGCAGAGATAGCCTCAGGTAACAAACCGTTTTACTGGGGTGTGGCTGAAACGCTGGCCTATGCCACCCTAGTGGATGAAGGCATATCTATCCGCATCTCTGGTGAAGACGCCAGCCGTGGCATCTTCTTCCATCGCCATGCGGTGGTGCACAACCAGAAAAACAGCTCAGTCTATGTTCCGCTAGCGAATATCCATAGTAGCCAGGGCGAATTCAACGTCTGGGACTCGGTACTGTCTGAGGAAGCCGTGCTGGCGTTCGAATATGGTTATGCTACCGCTGAACCACGCACACTGACCATTTGGGAGGCGCAATTCGGCGACTTTGCCAACGGTGCGCAAGTTGTTATCGATCAGTTCATCAGCTCCGGCGAGCAGAAATGGGGGCGCATGTGTGGCCTGGTGATGTTGCTGCCACACGGTTACGAAGGCCAGGGTCCAGAGCACTCTTCGGCGCGTCTGGAGCGTTACTTGCAACTTTGTGCAGAGCAGAATATGCAAGTATGCATCCCATCTACTCCGGCGTAGGTTTACCATATGCTACGCCGACAGGCACTACGCGGAATGCGCCGCCCGCTGGTGGTGATGTCGCCTAAGTCACTGCTGCGTCACCCGCTGGCGGTTTCTTCCCTGGAAGAGTTGGCCAATGGCACTTTCTTTTCGGCTATCGGCGAGATCGACGATCTGGAGCCGAAAGCAGTCAAACGCGTGGTGCTGTGCGCTGGCAAAGTGTACTACGACCTGCTGGAGCAGCGCCGCAAGAATGAGCAGAAAAACGTCGCCATCATCCGTATCGAGCAGTTGTATCCGTTCCCGCATCAGGCAGTTCAGGCGGTGCTAGAGAAATATGCATATGTTCATGATTTCGTTTGGTGTCAAGAAGAGCCGTTAAACCATGGGGCCTGGTATTGCAGCAAACACAACTTCCGAGAAGTGGGGTGCCATTCGCCGCTTCTTTACGTTACGCCGGACGTCCTGCCTCTGCCTCTCCTGCGGTGGGTTATATGTCGGTACACCAGAAGCAACAGCAGGCTCTGGTGAATGACGCGCTGAATATTGATTAGTGCTTGTTCATTTGCTAGCAAATGAAGGGTAAAAACATTAAGGGGAAGCTAAATGATTAGCGTAGATATTCTGGTTCCTGACCTTCCTGAATCGGTTGCCGATGCAACGGTAGCCACCTGGCACAAGAAACTGGGTGACAATGTTCAGCATGATGAAGTCCTGGTGGAAATCGAAACCGACAAGGTAGTATTGGAAGTGTCGGCCAGCGAAGCGAGTATTCTTGATGCGATCGTGGAAGAAGTGGGTGCTACTGTGCTGTCTCGCCAGATACTTGGCCGCATCCGTCCAGGCGATAGCTCCGGCAAACCGACCAGCGAGAAAAGTCTAGCACCTAAAGACGCCACCTCTGTTCAGTGTGCTACCGCCAGCCTGGAAGCAGCAAGTAACGACGCTCTCAGCCCGGCAATTCGCCGGCTGATCGCTGAACACGTTCTCGATGCCAGTGCCATCAAAGGCAGCGGTGTGGGCGGCCGCATCACTCGTGAAGACGTGGAAGCGCATCTGGCTAACGGCAAGCAAACGGATAAACCGACCGCTGAAGCGGCACTACAACCGACTCTGAGCAATCGCTACGAAAAACGCGTGGCCGATGACCCGTCTGCGTAAACGCGTGGCTGAATGCCTGTTGGAAGCGAATAACAGCACTGCTATGCTGACCACCTTCAACGAAATCAACATGCAGCCGATCATGGATCTGCATAAGCAGTATGGTGAAGCCTTCGAGAAGCGCCACAGTGTGCGTCTAGGCTTTATGTCCTTCTACATCAAGGCGGTGATTGAAGCGCTGAAGCGTTATCCAGAAGTGAACGCGTCGATCAACGGTTATGATGTGATTTATCATAATCACTTTGATATCAGTATTGCTGTATCTACCCCACGCGGCCTGGTGACGCCAGTTCTACGTGATGTAGACACCATCAGCATAGCATATATAGAAAATAAAATCAAATAGTTAGCTATTAAAGGCCGCGAAGGAAAATTGACTGTAGAAGAACTGACAGGCGGTAATTTCACCATTACCAATGGCGGCGTATTCGGTTCATTGATGTCCACCCTAATCATCAACCCACCCCAGAGCGCTATTTTGGGTATGCATGCCATTAAAGATCGCCCCATGGCGGTTAATGGTCAGGTGGTGATCCAACCGATGATGTACCTGTCGCTGTCTTATGACCACTGCTTGATCGACGGCAAAGAGTCCGTCGGTTACTTGGTAACAGTTAAAAATATGTTGGAAGATCCGGTTCGTCTGCTACTAGGGAGAGGGAAGTCAACCAACAAAGATGCAGCTAAAGTATTACGAGTACAACGCCGCGCCCATATTCTGTACTACGTGGCCGGAAAGTCATGCGCATTATCGTGCACCTCTGACCCGGCTAAAACCTTCAGAACTGAATGGATAAAACACCATGAATTTACACGAATATCAGGCAAAACAGTTGTTTGCTCAGTATGGTATACCAGCACCTACCGGCTACGCTTGTACCACGCCGCATGAAGCAGAAGAAGCTGCATCCAAAATAGGCTGTGGCCCGTGGGTGGTTAAATGTCAGGTTCATGCTGGCGGACGAGGTAAAGCTGGCGGCGTTAAAGTGGTTAACAATAAAGAAGATATCCGTGCTTTCGCGGAAGCTTGGTTGGGCAAACGTCTAGTGACCTACCAAACTGATGTGCTGGGCCAGCCAGTACACCAAATCCTGGTAGAAGCAGCGACCGACATCGATAAAGAACTGTATTTGAGCGTAGTAGTTGACCGCAGTTCCCATCGCGTAGTGTTTATGTCATCCACGGAAGGCGGTGTTGAGATCGAAAAAGTGGCGCAAGATTCCCCGGAACTGATCCATAAAATGACTATCGATCCGTTGGTCGGCCCACAGCCTTACCAGGGTCGTGAGCTGGCCTTCAAGTTGGGGCTGACCGGCAAGCAAGTTAATCAGTTCGCCAAGATCTTCATGGGGTTGGCAAAGCTGTTCCTGGAGCGTGACCTGGTGATGGTTGAGATCAACCCCCTAGTGATCACCAAACAGGGCGACCTGGTGTGCCTGGACGGCAAACTGGGTGCCGATGGCAACGCCTTGTTCCGCCAGCCTGAACTGCGCGAAATGCGTGATCTTTCTCAAGAAGACGAGCGTGAATCCCGTGCGTCACAGTGGGAGCAGAACTACGTAGCGCTTGACGGCAACATCGGCTGCATGGTTAATGGTGCTGGATTGGCAATGGGTACCATGGACATCGTTAAACTGTATGGTGGCGAACCAGCTAACTTCCTAGACGTAGGTGGTGGTGCAACCAAAGATCGTGTCGCTGAAGCATTTAAAATCATCCTGTCCGACGGTAAAGTAAAAGCGGTGCTAGTTAACATCTTCGGTGGTATCGTGCGTTGTGATCTGATCGCTGATGGCATCATCGGCGCAGTGGCTGAAGTGGGCGTTAATATTCCAGTAGTGGTGCGTCTGGAAGGGAATAACGCCGAACTGGGTACCAAAAAATTGGCGGACAGTGGTCTGAATATCATTGCTGCGACTAGCCTAACTGATGCGGCTTGGCAAGTTATTGCGGTAGTGGAGGGTAAATAATGTCCATTTTAATCGATAAGAACACCAAAGTAATTTGCCAGGGTTTCACCGGGAGCCAGGGAACTTTTCACTCAGAACAAGCTATCGCTTACGGCACCAAAATGGTTGGTGGTGTAACTCCAGGCAAAGGTGGCACCCAGCATCTGGGGTTGCCGGTGTTTAATACTGTACGTGAGGCGGTTAAAGCCACGGGGGCGAATGCATCGGCGATTTACGTTCCTGCACTGTTCTGCAAAGACTCTATTCTGGAAGCCATTGATGCTGGCATCAAATTGATCATCACCATCACTGAAGGCATCCCAACGCTAGACATGCTGACGGCGAAAGTGAAGCTAGATGAAGCGGGCGTACGTATGATCGGCCCAAATTGCCCAGGCATTATCACCCCAGATGAATGTAAAATCGGCATTATGCCAGGCCACATCCACCAGCTAGGCAAAGTAGGTATTGTTTCCCGCTCCGGCACCCTGACCTATGAAGCGGTGAAACAAACCACCGATGCCGGTCTAGGCCAATCCACCTGTGTGGGTATCGGTGGCGACCCCATCCCCGGCTCCAACTTTATTGATATTCTGAAGCTGTTCCAGCAAGATTCACAGACCGAAACAATCGTGATGATCGGCGAAATCGGCGGCAGCGCTGAAGAAGAAGCGGCAGCCTATATCAAAGAATACGTTACCAAGCCGGTGGTCGGCTACATTGCTGGTGTCACCGCGCCTAAAGGCAAGCGTATGGGGCACGCTGGTGCGATCATTGCTGGAGGTAAAGGCACGGCAGACGAGAAGTTTGCGGCGCTGGAGGCGGCGGGGGTGAAAACCGTGCGCAGCCTGGCTGATATTGGTGATGCAGTGAAAGCGGTGTTGAATCGTTAATACGACAATACTATGCCCTATGGATTTCAAGCTATAGCCAGGCGGCATTCGCCCATCATCGGGAACTTACGTTAGCCAGTGACTGGGTTGGGCGAGTGCGGACACATATCTTGATCTTTTTAGTCGCCTAGAACGCGTTCATAATTTTGGGGCTAGTTAAAAATCACAACACCATCATCACGCTTGTCGAGGCGGTTCTCAAAATAAATCGCTTACCAGGGCAATGTTACGTTCCAACTCTGGATTGGCATTGTCCTTTTTCTTGCACATCCATTACCCCCTAATAAAACGACTTCAGCCAACTGTTTTCAGTAAAGTGGATCGCATCCCGCCAGACGAAGTACTCTATCGCTGCCGGTGCTTCAAGCTCCGAATAACTTTCGGTGATGGCGCTAATCGTGGTGATAGAGACACGGAGGTGTCATACAAGTCTTTTCATCGCTGCGGCTCAAAAGTGCTGTTACGGGCGCGTGGCATGAACAGTTCAAAAGCACTGGTAGGTGATTTGGCTATTACGGTTAGCCTCAATAGCCTAGGTGAGATGATGCTGCTGTTCAGCAGCCAGGTTAGCATCGACAAAAATGCAAGTAATAACTGCATTCCACTGGTATTTACGTAGCCATTCAAGCTCTTGTTGTTCAATTTCCCACCGTTTGCAGCCAAAGGTGAAACGGATATATATCGCCATAAAAATGTCATATTTTTCGTTTATCTGGGCTACTAGCATGGTTAACTTCTCGATGAAAAAAGATGATTTATGCGCACTCGTTTCACATTACTGACTACTATGCTGCTAGTTAGTTTATCCACTCAAGCAAAAAACGCGACCGACCTGCCTCAGGTGGCGGCGATTTAAGTACTTTTAGTAAGACGCCAGCCCAAACGTTGCAACAGAACTTGGCAGCAGCAGTAGAGAGTATTAACCTTAGTGCGACAGACGGGCTACGACAGAAGGCGCTGATAGATGCTGAAGGACAGAATTATATCTTTTCCCTCGCTGATGCGTTAGGGACGCGTCTTGGTCAGGAATTTATCCGTGCTTATGAGAGTCCTGAATAAGGAGGCTGTATTGATCAAGGCTAGTGAAGTCAGTACCCGTGAAGCAAAAAAGTACTTCAGCTACCAATGTCCATTCCTAATCCCTGATAACAGAATTCATCTGGTGCCGGACGATGCGGTAGTGAAAGATAGCCATCGGTACATTGCTGATGGCGGTTCGTTCCTCAGTAGTCATACCAATACCGGCTATACCGATGACCTATTGCTGGATAAGATGGTACCGGAACTCTTTATTCTTCTTTTGGATCGCGTATTGTACTCGGTGTGCACTACCTACTGGATGTCATTGGTTCACGTATGGTAGCGCAGCGTAATGTGGCGCATTACCTGAATGATCCGCAGTACTGCACCCTGTTCAAAATGGCTAAGACACAGAGTTGCGCATGGCACTGGAGAAGGAGTGCGGAATATCGTTGAGTGCCTGTGCACAGGCACAACTAAAAGACGATCCTTATGTAGTGGCATCAATGTAAACCTTTTATCGCTTTACCCTGACCTACAAGCTACCGGCCAAATGGGTGTCGCCAGGCAGTGATGATGGCGCCTAAGGGAGCTGAAATGCTGATGTAAGCGCCATTGCCACATCTAAGTGTGGCGCAGCGTCGTCAGATAATGGTGAAGACGGCGCTAGCGGACAGCTATCCGTTGTCTGGCAACGCCTACCAGAGCTTATGGCAGCGATTGAACTTGCATGATGCAATAACCACAGTGTATTCCCACCCACGAATCACCTATCAGTTTTTATGGCTGGAGGATCAAAAACTGTTAAGCGCCTTTAGTGGCATGGGGTGCAATAGGTTAAAGACGCATCACTGTTTGTGGCAAATAAAACGTTATACCCGTCATACTTCAAATTACCTGTACATTAGCTTTCCTGGCTCATTAATAAACCTTATCCCTGAGGTTCAGTCTGAGACCTAGCGCAAGCGCTGTTCAAACTAGTTCCTGACCGATTTATCGCTGCATTGCCGCCTTACTGCAACTTGAATTTTAAACTATAGTTATTTTACTAAAAAATAACCAGAAGTGCGATATTGTTTTTTTTAATTACACTTAAATAACACCGAATCATAATTAAAAAAATTAAACCATTGAGCAACATGAAATTAAAAAAAACAGGAGTAATGCGCAGGTGAATATAGAAATAAAATACCGATATGATTAAATTGTAGCGAATCAAATGACGCCAGATGACCTTATTTGGCAGAAGTTTGATTATGAATCAAAAGCCTAATCCACACCACACCAAAACCTGTTTATTGTGTGGGATTAGGCAAGTATCACCTATGTTATGATTGTGGGTGGTTGATCTTATTGTATTTGTTACCTGTTATCGGTTTTTTGGTATGCTTGGCCTTGGTCGGTGTAGTTTTGTACTGAGGGAATGCTAGAAAGCGGAAAAGCTGGATCAAATTTGTTGTGTTTAAGGGCATTCACTGTGGGCATTACAGGCGGCTTTGAAAACGCCATATCGATGACTCATGCTGGAGCCTTTCTATAGGAGCAAGAGTCAAGATGTTTGATATTGTCGAACTATCGCGCTTACAGTTTGCTTTAACGGTAATGTACCATTTCTTATTTGTTCCATTAACGCTAGGTATGGCGTTTTGCTGGCAATTATAGAAACGGTATATGTACTGTCAGGCAAACAAATCTATAAAGACATGACTAAATTCTGTGGCAAGTTATTTGTAATTAACTTTGCTCTGAGGGTGGCCACCGGTTTGGCCATGAAGTTCCAGTTCAGGACTAACTGGTCTTACTTCTCCCATTACGTCGGAGATATTTTTGGTGACCCACTGGCTATCGAAGGTCTAATGGCGTTCTTTCTTAAGTCAACACTGGTAGGCCTATTCTTCTTTGGCTGGGATCGTCTGAGCAAAGTGCAGCACATGGCGGTCACCTAGTTTGTGGCCCTCGGCTATAACCTGTCTGCATTGTGGATATTGGTCGCCAACGGCTGGATGCAGAACCCGATCGCCTCCGACTTCAATTTCGAAACCATGCGCATGGAAATAGTCAGTTTATCCCAACTGGTACTGAACCCGGTTGCGCAGGTGAAGTTCGTTCACACGGTGGCAGACGGCTACACCTCTGGATTTGTATTGGGCATCAGCTCCTACTATCTGCTGAAGGGGTGCGATATCACCTTTGCCAAGAGTTCTTTCGCTATTGCTGCCAGCTTCGGCATGGCGGCGATTATGTCTGTTATCGTGCTGGGTGATGAATTTGGTTACGAAATTGGCGATGTGCAGAAAACTAAACTAGCCGCTATCGAAGCAGAATGGGATACCCAGCTGGATCCGGCTTCCTTTACCCTATTTGGCCATCCCGAATCAGGATAAAATGGAGAACGCCTACTCGATTCAGATCCCGTATGCTCTTGGCCTGATCGCCACCCGTTCCACGGATACCCGGATCGCTGGCCTGAAGGATCTGATGGCGCAGCACAAAGTACGCATCCGCAATGGCATGAAAGCTTACCAGTTGCTGGAAGAGTTGCGTAGCGGTAATACCGAGCCTGACGTGCGTGACGAGTTCAATAAAACCAAGCAGGATTTGGGCTACGGCATGCTGTTAAAGCGCTATACCCCAAACATCACCGACGCAACGCAAGCGCGGATCTAACTGACGGCCAAAGACTCTATTCCACGCGTAGCACCGCTGTACTTAGCCTTCCGTATTATGGTGTCCTGTGGCGCGTACCCATGCTGTTGATTATCGGTCTATCATTCTGGAACATGATCCGCAGCCGCATCTGGAAAAAGAAAAGGCTATATCGTGCGGCATTATATGGCTTACCGCTGCCCCGGATCGCCATAGAATCAGGTTGGTTTATAGCAGAATATGACCGCCAGTCTTGGGCGATTGGTGAGGTGCTGCCGACTGCGATCGCCAATTCTTCACTGACAGCGGGTAACATTCTGTTCTCAATGGGGCTGATCTGTGGCTTGTACACCCTATTCTTGGTAGCTGAAATGTACCTGATGTTCAAGTTTGTGCGTCTGGAGCCAAGCAGCCTAAAAACTCTGGCCGCTACCATTTTAAACAACCGACTGCCGCCGTGCAGGAAGCGCGCTAAACAGGAGTTCACGATATGTTTGACTATGAAGTACTGCGGTTTATTTAGTGGGCTCTGGTTAGAGTACTGCTGATTGGCTTCGCTATCACCGATGATTTTGACATGGGAGTGGGTATTTTGGTGTCCATCATAGGTAAAACCAATACTGAGCGTCGGATAATGTAATGATTAACCCCATTGCTCCGCACTGGGATGGCAACCAGGTTTGGCTGGTCACCGCTGCTGGCGCGTTATTTGCCGCTTGGCCCATGGTCTACGCCGCTGCCTTCTCTGGCTTCTACGTTGCCATGATCCTGGTGCATGATCTTGGTGTTGGCTGCCTTATTCTTCCTCCCGCTCGGTTTCGACTACCGTTCCAAGTTAGAGTGCAGAAGCTGGCGCAACATGTGGTACCGGGGCATCTTTATTAGCAGCTTTGTACCAAGCATTGGTGTTTGGCGTGGCATTCAGTAATTTGCTACAGGACGTTCTATTTCATATAGATGAGTATATGCGTCTGTTATACACCGGAAACTTCTTCCAACTGCTGAATCCATTTGGCCTGTTGGCAAGCATTGTCAGCCTGACTATGTTGGTGACTCAGGGCGCGACCTATCCTACCGGTGAGATTTACCTGCGTTTGCGTATGGCGGCTCATATCGCTACGCTGATGATGGAACTCTGCTTCCTGCTTGCGGATATCTGTTTGATGAAAGGTATCGACGGTTACGTGGTGACCTCAGCGCTAGATACCATGGCGGAATCCAACCCACTACGTAAAGCGGTGGCACATCAGGCTGATGCCTGGTTGATCAACTTCAACACCTATCCGCTGTTGTGGGCGTTGCCTGTGCTGGGCATAATAGTGCTACAGCTGTTTACCGTACTGTTCTTACGTTTGGAAAAAGGGGCTCTGGCATTTATCAACTCGTCACTGACCATTACCTGTGTGATCCTCACCACCGGGGTCACTATGTTCCTGTTCGTGATGCCTTCAAGCACAGTACCTAGCATCAGTCTGACCATGTGGGATGCCACTTCTAGCCTGTTTATACTGAAAGTGATGACCATTGTCGCGTTGATCATCTTGCCTATCGTTCTGGCGTACACCAGTTGGTCGTACTACAAAATGTTTGGCCGCCCCGACAAGAACCACATCGAAAACCACAAGCATTCGCTGTACTAAGGATAAGGATCTAAACCATGTGGTATTTTGCCTGGATTATCGGAACGCTGCTGGCTTACGCCTTTGGCATCATTACGGCACTGGCGCTTGAGCAAAGTGAAGTGACTAAAACGCAGCAAGATGGCAAGTGATGGGTTGGTCACTGGCTGATAAGTTGTACGCCATCCACTGACAAGGACCTCATCCGGGACCTTTCACTGGCGTTAGCGCTGATTTTGGCGGGTTGCATCTTTTGGCAACCAACGAGTTTTGACGCCAAAACCAGCTCGCTGGAGATTTGGCAAGAGCTGCTGCTTATTTGGGCAGTGTGTACTGGAGTGATCCATGGCTTCGGCTTTCGGCCGCAGCATAATTTCTGCGTGCTCTTTTCGTGCTACTTCCTGCCATTGTAGTTTTGGGTGCAGGATTACTTTACGTTTCTTTATAATCTCCGTGATATCCCCGTGTGATAGGGGCTAATATAGCCCATAATTATTTTCATTCTAACTTACCCCCATTTCCAACTAGATCCGTCTTGCGTATAATAAATAGTAACAGCGTTAAATCGCATTATCGGGAAATAGAGTCAGAGTGAGTAATACGTTGTTTCGATGGCCAGTTCGTGTTTACTACGAGGATAGCAATGCCAGTGATGCGTTCTGTCATGCCCGTTATGTTGCTTTTTTTGAAAGAGCGCGCACTGAGTGAGATGCTGCGTCAGCATAACTTTCATCAACAGCAACCGCTCAGTTAACATATCGATTTAGTTGTCCTGCGTATGGCAGTGGATTACCTGGCCCCAGCTCGTCTCGACGAACAACTGGAAGTGCAGAGTGAAATAAAATCACTGTTATCCGTAAGGCTTCTCTCATGTTTGCTCAATGAAGCCAAGAGCGCTTCCTAAGTTTATTGTCGTGGAGTTAAGCAGTGACTGACATGAACATCCTAGATTTATTCTTGAAAGCGAGCCTATTGGTTAAGCTTATCATGCTGATTTTAATATGCTTCTCGGTAGCCTCCTGGGCGATCATCATCCAGCGCACGCGCATCCTTAATGCGGCAACGCGCGACGCCGAAGCCTTTGAAGAAAATTTCTGGTCTGGTGTCGAGCTTTCCCGTCTGTACCAGGAGAGCCAGGCGCGTCGCGATAGCTTGACTGGCTCAGAACAGATTTTCTATGCGGGTTTTAAAGAGTTCGCCCGTTTGTATCGTGCTAACAAGCATGCGCCGGAATCGGTTATTGAAGGGGCATTGCGAGCGATGCGCATCTCAATGAACCACGAACTGGAAGCGTTGGAAAACCATATTTCGTTCCTCGGCACCGTTGGTTCGATCAGCCCATATATTGGTCTGTTTGGCACCGTGTGGGGGATCATGCGCGCCTTTATCGCACTGGGTGTGGTGAAGCAGGCTACATTGCATATAGTGGCACCGGGTATTGCCGAGGCGTTGATCGCCACCGCGATCGGACTTTTCGCCGCGATCCCAGCTGTAATGGCCTATAACTACCTCAACCAACGAGTCAACAAACTTGAGCAAAATTACGGCAATTTTATGGAAGAGTTCACCGCTATTCTGCACCGCCAGGCTTTCTCCAGCGACAGCAAATAAGTAGGGGGTAGTGTGGCAAGAATACCTGGACGCCATCGGCGCGAACTGAAGTCAGAAATTAACATCGTTCCTCTGCTTGATGTGCTGCTTGTGCTGCTGCTGATCTTTATGGCAACCGCGCTAATTATCACGCAAAGCGTGGAGGTTGACCTACCTGATGCCGCCGATTCCAAAACAGTGTCTAGCACTGATAATATGCCAGTGATCCTTGAAGTTTCCGGTGTGGGTCAATATACCCTGGTGATGGATCGCCAGCGTATGGCATTGCTGCCACCAGAGCAGGTGGCAGCCGAAGCCAAATCACGCTTGGTAGCCAATCCGAAAACGGTCTTTTTAATCGGCGGGGTGAAGGATGTTCCTTATGATGAAATTATCAAGGCATTGAATATTCTCCATCAGGTGGGTGTAACGTCCGTGGGGCTGATGACTCAGCCAATTTGATCATAACGTATGGCACCTGGTTCCTGTTCTGTGGCTCAGGAATCCCGTATAAGCAATAGCAGTTTTGGGAACTTATTTTGGTAAAGGCAACTGAGCAAAACAATAAGCTTAATCGTGCCGTTATTGTTTCGGTCGTGCTGCATTTGATACTGATTGCCCCTCTGATTTGGGGATCGTTGCAGGAAAACATCATGAGTGCTGGCGGCGGCGGTGGCGGTGATGGTTCCGTTGTCAGCGCGATAATGGTCGATCCTAATGCCGTGGTGGAGCAATACAACCGCCAGCAGCAGCAGAGTAATGACGCACAGCGTGCCAAGAAACTGCGTCAGAAAAAAGCGCAGCAGCAGGCCGAGGAACTTCAACAAAAGCAGGCGGCGGAACAGCAGAAAGCAGTAGCAGAGGCCAAAGAACAGCAAAAGATTGCGGAAGTAGCAGAGGCGAAAGCCAAAGCAGAGTCTGATAAACTTGCCATATCGCAAGCCAAGAAGAAAGCCGAAGCCGGGAAACGGGTGGAAGAAGCCAAGAATGCCGTAGAACAAAAAGCCGCAGCGCAAGCCAAGAAGAAAGCTGCTGCCGCAAAGCAGCCCGCGGAAGTCGATGATCTATTTGATGTCCTGTCGGACGGCAAGAACTCGCCCAAAGAGGGGGGCAAACAGAAGGGGGACGGCAAGCCTGCTGGGCAGGGTAATGCCAAGGCCTCAGGGGCTAGCGGTGCGGATATCAATGGTTATATGGGGCAGATTCAGGGCGCGATCCAAAGCAAGTTTTATGACCCCGGTTCGTTCACCGGCAAAACCTGTGATCTGCGCATCAAGCTAGCACCGGATGGCTTTCTGATCAGCGTGCAGGAGGTAGGCAGCGATCCAGCGCTGTGTCGGGCGGCAGTCTCTGCTGCTAAGTTGGCACAGATGCCTAAACCGCCAAGCGATGCCGTTTATCAGCATTTTAAAAATTTTACATTGGGATTTAAGCTGCAATAACGCCCGATTAATACAGCGATGCTACAAGGATATACTAGGCTGTATCCCTCAATGATGGCTCGTGAGCGCTGCTGGCAGTCATTTTTCATACGTAGCAAAACGCGTGCTAGGAGGGGGGGCCAAATCAGCAGATAGTCACTTAGATGCGCGCCCAAATGGCTCTAAGCACTGCGGGTCGCGTCCTAAAATCCGGTACTCGGTATTATTGGTTTTGGACATAGGCCCGCCTATTCACCTTGATTACCGGCTTTTTGGTTTGCTATGGTGCCAGGGTCAATGACGAAGCACCGCCTAATGGTAACCAATAGAGATTATGCAGCTTTGTTTGCATTAGGTTATTAAAATTCTGCTAATTTATCGCAGGCATCATTCTGCTTGGATAAGGAAAATGAGATGAAGCAAGCATTTCGAGTAGCGCTAGGCTTTTTAATACTGTGGGCTTCCGTTCTTCACGCGGAAGTTCGCATTGAAATCACCCAAGGGGTCGATTCTGCTCGTCCGATTGCTGTGGTGCCGTTTAAATGGGCTAGTTCTGGCACGCCTCCAGAGGATATTGGCAAGATTGTCGGCGCAGACTTGCGCAACAGCGGCAAATTCACCCCGATTGATGTGGCATGCATGCCGCAGCAACCCACCACTGCATCTGAAGTGACGCCAGCGGCCTGGACTGCACTAGGCATTGATACTGTAGTTGTCGGCCAGGTGCAACCTGACGCAGATGGTAGTTACCTGATCTCTTATCAATTGGTGGATACCTCAGGTTCCCCAGGCAGCGTATTGGCAAAGAACCAGTTTAAAGTGACCCAACAATGGTTGCGTTATTCTGCACATACTGCCAGCGATGAAGTATTTGAAAAGCTGATCGGCACTAAGGGGGCGTTCCGCACCCGTATCGCCTATATAGTGCATACCAACGGCGGGAAATTTCCCTACGAACTACGTGTAGCAGACTATGATGGCTACAACCAGTTTGTGGTGCACCGCTCTCCTGAGCCGCTGATGTCACCAGCATGGTCACCGGATGGTAGCAAGCTGGCCTACGTGACCTTCGAAAGCGGCCGTTCGGCGCTAGTGGTGCAAACTTTAGCTAATGGGGCAATCAGCCAGATCGCCGCGTTCCCGCGTCACAACGGTGCGCCGGCGTTCTCTCCGGATGGCAGCCGCCTGGCGTTTGCGCTGTCCAAGAGCGGTAGCCTGAACCTGTACGTGATGAACCTCAGTTCCGGCCAGATGACGCAAATCACAGATGGTCGTAGTAACAATACCGAGCCAGCCTGGTTCCCAGATGGTCAGACGCTAGCCTATACTTCCGATCAAGGGGGCCGTCCGCAAATTTACAAGATCAGTGCTAGCGGAGGAGTGTCGCAGCGACTGACATGGGAAGATTCTCAGAATCAGAACGCTATAGTCAGTTCCGACGGTAAATTTCTGGTGATGGTGAGTTCCAATAATGGAGTTCAGCATATCGCCAAACAAGATCTTGGTTCGGGAGCTGTTCAAGTATTAACCGGCACTCTACTTGATGAAACGCCTAGTATTGCGCCAAACGGCACTATGGTTATCTATAGTTCCATGCAAGGTATGGGTTCCGTGTTGCAACTGGTATCAACTGATGGGCGTTTTAAAGCGCGTCTTCCGGTAACTGATGGACAGGTAAAATCCCCTGCCTGGTCGCCTCATTTGTGATGCATATGCCAATATGTATGGCAAACTTATAAGAGGATCAAAGAAATGAAATTGAATAAAGTGCTGAGAGCGCTTCTGCTGGCATTGCCCGTTCTGGCTGTAGCAGCTTGTAGTTCTAACAAAAGTGCAAACGATGATCAATCTGGGATGGGGGCTGACACTGGCATAGAAAAAGGCAGCAGCAACCTGTCTTCTGAAGAGCAAGCGCGTTTGCAGATGCAAGAACTGCAAAAGGAAAACACGGTATACTTCGGCCTCGACAAGTATGACGTAAGCGCTGATTTTGCTCAGATTTTGGACGTACATGCGACGTTCTTACGTAATAACGCGTCTTACAAAGTGACTGTTGAAGGCCACACGGACAAACGTGGTACGCCGGAATACAACATCGCTCTGGGAGAGCGTCGTGCTAACTCGGTTAAAATGTACTTGCAGGGAAAAGGCGTTTTAGCTGACCAGATCTCTATCGTTTCCTACGGCAAAGAAAAACCAGCCGTACTGGGTCACGACGCAGCTGCTTATGCTAAAAACCGCCGTGCTGTTCTGATTTACTAAGAAAATCGTATGAATAGTAACTTCAGATGTCATGTGTTTAGTCTGTCGTTGCTGATTGGCGTAGCGGCTCCATGGGACGCTGCTGCCCAAGCGCCAATCAGTCATGTGGGTTCCGGTTCGCTTGAAGAGCGAATCACCTTGCTTGAACGCATCAGCAATGCTCAGGGCCAGCTTTTAAACCAACTACAGCAACAAATATCTGAAAATCAGCATGATATTGACGCCTTGCGTGGGCAAATTCAGGAAAATCAATATCAATTAAACCAAGTGGTCGAGCGCCAGAGGCAAATCTATCAACAGATGGATAACCTCGGCCAGGGTTGTGCTCAGGTAGAGGAAGTTACAGACGAGGCAGCAGTAGCTGGCATCTCTAACGGCGACACCAGCACGTCTATGGTACCCTCCAACCAAGGAGATGAAAACAGCGATTACAATACCGCTGTTTCTTTGGCACTGGGAAAAAAACAGTATGACCCAGCGATCTCTGCTTTTCAGTCCTTCGTAAAACAGTACCCAAAATCCACCTACCAGCCTAATGCCAATTATTGGCTTGGTCAGTTGTTTTACAACAAAGGTAAAAAAGATAATGCGGCCTACTATTTTGCGGTGGTGGTGAAGAATTATGCAAAGTCACCTAAAGCGCCAGATGCCATGTACAAAGTAGGTATCATCATGCAGGGAAAAGGGCATGCTGATAAAGCCAAAGCCGTGTTCCAGCAGGTAATTAAACAGTATCCAACCAGCGCAGCAGCCACACTGGCGAAAAGTCGCATAGCCGGTTAACAAGTGGAAAGGTGCCTGAAAATTAGCCAGACTGACCGATTTTTGGCTGGTCGTCTGAAGAACAAACAGTTAAACCTATTAATCAAAAATTTATATTGCGCTAAAAAGATAAATTAGTAATATATGCCACTATTGCCAAGACAGCCTTACCTGGTGTTAAAACAGCAAAGAAACTAGGTCGTTAGCTCTAAGTTGGTAGAGTAGTTTACTTTTAATCAATTAGTCGCGAGATCGAGTCCTGCACGACCCACCAATTCCAAAATGAAAAAAGACGTGAAATCAGCAAGGATAGCATCCCTCAGTGATGGCCCTGAGGGCCTAGCTATCTGGCATAATCCACTACGCTAAAAAGTGATTGAAAGTGAAATCCACGCTTATTGCTATCTTTGCATCAAATACATCTCCTGGCATAGTTACCGTTTATTAGCATTTAATAAATTAAATATTCTTGCGCATATATGAAAATATCTGCGGACTTGTAGCACAATTTTAGTTATTTTGTTTAGTATATAAAATCAATGGGTGTTGTGCGGGGGCTTACAGCCGAAAGCGCCCAGCCTAGCATGAGATTATAGTGATGAGTGAAATATTTGATGCCAATGAATATCCCTTCCCACCCAAACTGGTTCCGTTAGACGTTGCGGCTACGCTGTGTACTACCGCGAGCGGATTAAAACCTTGCTTAATAAGCATAACACGGTGATGTGTTGCCCACTATTATACCGATCCGGAAATTCAGGGGCACTGGCGGAAGAAACTGGCGGCTGTGTGGCGGATTCGCTGGAGATGGCACGCGGCTTTGGCAGCGCGCACCCGGCTTCGACGCTATTAGTAGCTGGGGTGCGTTTTATGGGGGAAACTACCAAGATCCTCAGCCCGGGAAAAAGGTGCTGATGCCAACGTTGCACGCCGAATGCTTGCTGGATCCTAGGCTGTCCGGAAGAAGCGTTTCGCGCATTTTGCGATAGTCACCACGATCGCACCGTAGTAGTCTACGCTAATACTTCAGCGACGGTCAAAGCGTGCGCCGACTGGGTTGTAACCTCCAGCATTGCCGTTTAGCTGATTGAACATCTCAACAGCCTGGGTGAGAAAATCATCTTGGTACTGGATCACCATCTCGGCAGCTATGTGCAGAAGCAAATCAGAGCCGATGTACTATATTGGCAAAGCTCCTGTATTGTTCATGATGAGTTTAAAACTCAGGAACTGAGGAGAATTGAAAACGCTGTACCCCAACGCGGTGATATTGGTGCATCCAGAGTCATCACAGGCGATAGTCGAACTGGCCGATGCCGTAGGATCAACCAGTCAACTGATCCAAGTAGTGAAAACGTTGCCGAATAAACGGCTGATTATAACCACAGATCGCGGTATTTTTTACAAGATGCAGCAGGCTTGCTCGAACAAAGAGTTGTTTGAGGAACCGACGGTCGGTGAAGAAGCTAGCTGCAGCAGTTGTGCGCATTGCCCGTGGATGGCGATGAACAGCCTGAAGGCTATCGCCAAAAGCCTAGATCAGGAGAGTATTGAGTATAGACTCTACGCTGCGTAAAAAAAGCGCTAGTCCCCCTCTGAATTGTATGCTGGATTTTGCCGCCCAGTTGAGCATACAGGCCAAAGGGAACGTTTAACCGTTTAATTTAATGAAGAACACTGCATGAGTTTCTTTAGTACTGGCAATATATTGGTGCATACCCCCTTCGGTGTTGGCAGTTACACAGCTTTCATATCAACGATGGCCTGCGTTTGGCGCGTAAATTGCTGCTGGGAATCAACGATAGCGGCTTGCCAACCGCTGGCGAATTCCTTGGTATGATCACCAGCAGTACCTGGCAGATCTGATGAGTGGGGGGGCTATCGGCGCACGCACGACTGAATCTCAGGTGCAGCATGAGCTGGCTTCTAGCCTGTCTTACCCGCGCTCGGCTTCAAAAATGGCACCGATGGTGGCACCATCAAGATGGCGATTGACGCCATCAACACGGCCAGCGCCACGCATTGCTTTCTGTCAGTGACCAAGAGGGGCTGGCGATCGTTAACACCAGCGGTAACGGAGACTGTCATATCATCCTGCACGGCGGTAAAGAACCGAACTACAGTGCAGCGCATATCAAAGAGGTCAAAGATTGCCCGACCAAAGTAGGGTTGAAGGCACATGTGATGATCGATTTCAGCCACGCTAACAGCAGCAAGCAGTTTAAGAAGAGCAGCTTGACGTGAATGCCGATGTTTGTGGCCAGATCGCTGGTGTGGTCGTGAAAAAGCGATTATCGGTGTGATGATTGAAAGCCATCTGGTGGGAGACAATCAGAGTTTAGAAAGCAGCGAACCATTGGTTTACGGCAAAAGCGTGACCGACGCTTGCATCGATTGGCAAGATATTGAAACCGTGTTGCGGGAACTAGCGGCGGCAGTGAAAGCGCTCCGCCGTAGCTGATGTTTCTACTTTTTTGTGACTGACTAGTCCTGCTTATAGGACACGCCTCAAAAGAATGGTTGGCAAAACTCTCCGCTTCTCACGTTCTATTGCGCTACATGAAAAAGCCATCGCTTCCTTTACTGAAAAACACAGGTTATATTAATTAGATGCCTCTCCCTTGTCGCTAAAACACAAAACTCCCGATGATACTCATCTGGCATTATAAGGCTGAAAAGTGTTAACCTATATGCTTTAACGCGAGTTTTTAACGTGCGAATAACCCTGTTGATACCGATTTTAAGCGTTGTTACTGTATCGCGAACCCAGCGCCATATCAACGATTAGCTCTTTAACGCTTGGTTTCCTGCCTGATAAGTGCAGGTTAGCTAGAATACACACCGGCACTCACGGTAGGTAGGCGCTCCTGCCCCTTTAGGGTTTGGTACGCTGAAATCATCTTAACGAGTTAGGCAGTATCGATGAATTGAAGCAAGCGATAGCGGAATACCTCCATGACTGCAACACCGAACGAATCAGTCTGAAACCTAAAGGCCTGAGTTCACTAGAATACCAAACCCAGTACCTGAAAGACGCTTAATCTGGACTGTCCAACTGAATGGGGTGCAGTCCATTTTCACTAGACTTTTTGTCATATTAACGGATAAAAATTACTTCGCCTTACCCTGGTTTGCCACGGCAGCCGCTTTAGCGGCGATTTCTTCGGCATTGCCCAAATAGTAGCGCTTGATTGGCTTAAAGTTGTCATCGAACTCATACACCAATGGCACTCCGGTTGGGATGTTCAGCTCAAGGATCTCATCCTCGCTCAGGTTATCCAGGTATTTCACTAGTGCGCGCAGCGAGTTGCCATGAGCCGCCACGATAACGCGCTCACCGCTCTTGATGCGTGGCAAGATCTCTTCGTTCCAATATGGGATAACGCGATCGATGGTCAGCGCTAAGCTTTCGGTTAGCGGCAGCTCTTGCTCAGTGAGCGCGCTGTAGCGTGGATCGTAGCCTGGGTGGCGTTCGTCTTCTTTAGTCAGTTTTGGCGGGGTCACAGCAAAACCACGACGCCATTGTTTAACCTGTTCATCGCCATATTTCTCAGCAGTTTCTGCCTTGTTCAGGCCTTGTAGAGCGCCATAGTGACGCTCGTTCAGCTTCCAGGATTTTTCACTGGGTAGCCAGGCTTGGTCCAGCTCGTCGAGGATATGCCACAGGGTGTGGATCGCACGCTTCAGTACGGAGGTATAGGCAAAATCGAAAGAAAAACCTTCGTCTTTCAACAAATTGCCTGCCGCTTTCGCTTCAGCATGGCCTTTATCAGACAAATCAACATCATACCAACCGGTGAAGCGATTTTCGTTGTTCCACTGGCTTTCGCCGTGACGCACAAGAACCAGCTTAGTTACAGCCATAGCTTAATTCCTCAATAATCTAACAGTTCAATAATAACGAAAATCATTATATTGCCGCTGCCTGGACCTCGGCAATGGATAGTATTTCATCATAGCTAATTTATCGCTGTAAAGTAAGGGAGGCCGAGAAAAAGCTGAATCGATCAGGTGGGATGGACTGGAAGAAGAGGCGCGGTGAAGCTTTATCTCGCCACGCCTTGCCTTGGTATGGAAAAAATCAGGCTGATTTCTTCAGGCAGGCGCTCATAAAGGTTTTACGCTCATTGCCTTTCAGGCTCTTGGTTTTAGCATCAGCATTACAGTATTTCATTTTTTGCTGCTGCGAGGTCAAGGATGTGCCCATAGTGGAGGAGTTTTTAGCCTTCAGACAGGTGCTCATAAAGGTAGAGCGGTTTTCGCCTTTCAGCGATTTGTTGGAAGCTTGATGGTTGCAATCAGTCATACGTTTTTGCTGGGCCGCCTGCGCCGGAGAAGGCGTTTTCACCGCCGTATCGGCTGCGATCAGGTTAGTACTCAGCATGAGGCTTCCCAGAACCAATAATGGAAATGCAGTAATCAAACGCATAAATATTCCTTAAGATATTAATGGGCCAGCATTGGCCGAAAAATGTGACGTTATACTAGACGTTGTGCTTATGACGGTATACCCGTCATACTTCACGTTGCTTGGGCATTAGCTTTCCTCAATCACCCCAGTCACTTATGGGTGTAAGCACCTAGGGATCTCTGCTTCCTTGCCGCCTTTGTGCAACTCTAATTATTTAGGGTATAGCACTGATTTTAGTGCGCACTTTGGAATAAGGAAAGGTAAACACCAACAGATAAAATGGGTATAAAGGTAAGTATTTATAAAAAATCTCATGTTACAGGGGGGGCATTGATACTTCGTTCCAAGGCCGAGGTTTATGGCTGTTAATACCATAGAAAGGTGAAGAACAACAGGTGAGCTAAGTTAAGCCCGAAATGGAACAGGGTTGGCACCCACACAGCCGACCACTCCACATCCAGGTCAGGCCATAAATTAAACCGGCCAGTGTGGCGAACATCGCCATCCACATACCGCCAGACAGATGCGCTATACCGAATATTAGCGCTGTGATAATCAACGCTGGCCAGGCACTTAGCCACTGGCTGAGACGTTGTTGCAGGTAACCGCGAAACAATACCTCTTCAGCCATACAGGTGAAGAACAGATTGGCCATGGCATACTTTAAGAGCCAGTATGGGGTATGCAACTCTATCTTTAGCCTGCCTAGCGTGACAGCCAACAGCAATAACGCGGCCATGCTGATCAACAAGGCGGCTATCCGGCCCACTTTGCCAACGCGCTGGCCGCTATCGGCGGAAAATAACGTTGGCAGGCAGGCGAACAGTAGGAACGGTACCAGCGCTTTACCGAAGTGGTAATCTAAGGTGAAAGGTGGACTGAGAGGGCCCGTTTTTTCACCGTTTATCATCAAGGGTTTATGAATGCCTGGCACCAGGTGCAAGAAAAGCGCTAGGCAACTGGCGACCAGCAATATTTCAACGGTTATCGCCAGGTGACGTTTAGCGTGAAAGTGATATCACAGCCATGCCAGCGCGGCGATAACTAGCAGGTATCCCCTAGGCTGATGATGGGAGTCAACACGCCATGATAAAGCCCCATAGCCGCAGATGCAGCTAAAATTAGCCAGGCTAGCAGGTAAGGTTAAACGGCAAGAAAAATAACGAAGCAGTAAGTACGCCCCACATAAAGATATCCCTTTAAATGTCTACGGCGCTGAGTGCCAAAGTGCCGCGTAAATATGGTGAAGTGAAGTTTAGAGTACCAGGTTGAATAGTAAGCACAGCAAGGGAGCATATCCAGGGTGTACAGGGTTTTGCCATCGTTGAATCATATCTCCAGATGTTATTGCCACTATTCCAAGGTGGCAACGCGGATTAGCGATCCGCTTTTAGAGTTTCAGGTAGGAAGAATTTCAGCCTGTATAACGGCGCCCTGTCGGCTGTAAAAGTTTTAGCACCTATCCCATTAGGATATTTTATTTGCTATTTTGGCCTTGGTCTATAGTACTAACCTTCCTCACGGCCCTCTTCTACGCTGCGGTGGTTGCGTGCTGTCGGTGTATAAGACTGGCGGCAACAATATACATCTACCGGGATAGGTTCTTATTGTTGTCGATTGGGTCGTTAAAGTGCTAAAAGCCACGTTTGTGGGCGGTTACTAATTTTTCTCTGTGTCTAAAATAACCGCGTTTTGACGATGTTTTAGGTTATAAACTACACATTTCGCAGCGGCGTGCATTGTCACTTAATAGGCAGTTAAGTGAGGCCAGCCGTGCTGGAATTATTAAAAAGTCTATTGTTTGCTGTGGTAATGGTGCCGGTGGTTATGGCCATCATACTCGGTCTGATTTACGGTTTGGCAGAAGTGTTCAACCGCTTTTCCAGCCTTGGCCATTCAAAAGAAAATCGCCGTCAAACGCACTAAGTGTATTCCCCCTTCACTTCAATGCCTATCAGCACTGTTCAGTAGGTGTTATCTTCCCCTTATCGATCAACCGCTTGATAAGCTAGCGCACGCAGTTGTCCCCATCAGAATTCAAGTTGCCTGGGTGTTGGCCTTCTCCCGCTTGCTGGGTGAATTTGGTGCCACTATTACCTTTGTTTCCAACGTTCCCAGCGAGACTAGTACCCTTCCATTGGCGATATACACCTTGATTGAAACACCGGGGGCGAAAACTGCCGCAGCATACCTGTGTGTGATCGCTATCGTGCTGTCGCTGGTTGCGCTGATGGTGTCCGAGTGGCTGGCTCGCCGGAGCCGTAACCGGATGGGGATATATAAATGCTAGAGCTAAATTTTTCACAGCGGCTTGGCGGCCTAGAACTGGATATCCGCGCCGATCTACCGGCACAAGGTGTTACCGCTATCTTTGGTTTGTCAGTAGCAGGTAAAACCTCATTAATTAATGCGATTGCTGGCTTGGCGCGTGTGCAGCAGGGACGTATTGCGCTCAACGGCCGCTCACTGGTGGACACCACCAGCGGGGGTATGTTTGCCGCCGGAAAACGCTGCATAGGCTATGTGTTTCAGGATGCTCGCTTGTTCCCGCATTATCGAGTACGAGGCAACCTGCAATATGACATGGCGGCTGGCATGCGCGTACCCAGTTGAATGACATCGTGAAACTGTTAGGCATCGGGCCGTTGTTATACAGGTTGCCGCTCACGTTGTCCGGCGGCGAAAAGCGGCAGGTGGCGATTGGCCGTGTCCTATTAACGGCACCGGAATTGTTGCTGATGGACGAGCCGTTGGCCTTGTTAGATCTGCCGCGCAAGTGTGAGCTATTGCCATATTTAGAGCGACTAGCACAGGAAGTCAATATTCCCATTCTCTATGTTAGCCACAGTATGGATTAGATCTTACACTTGGCCGAACAGGTGATGGTGCTGGATCACGGTCAAGTGCGGACATTTGGCAGCCTGGAGGCGGTTTAGGCTAGCAGCATACTGCGTCCATAGTTGCAACGCGAGGATCAGAACAGCTTGCTGCTCGTCAGCGTAGTCGAACATATCCGCGCTACGCCATGAGCGCGCTGGCTCTCGGTGAACAGCGCTTGTGGATTAACGGCATTGACGCCGCGTTGCGTTGGGCAGCCAACTGCACATCCGTATCAACGCCGCCGAAGTATCGCTGGTGTTGCAACCGCCGATCAACAGCAGCATGCATAATGTATTGTTGGCGAAAGTGAGTGAGTGCATGGAGGTTAACCAGACAGGTTGAAGTGAAGTTGGAGCTGTGGGAACATGTGCTATGGGCGTGTATCACGCCCTGGGTGCGTGACGAACTGGCGATCTGCCCAGGAAAGTAGTTATATACGCTGGTGAAAAGTGTTGTCATCAACAGCGAGCTACGCTAAAAATGTGGGAGACAAAATTTTACTGCCCCAACACCCGCGTGCGGATCACCTCGGCGATGCCGGGCTGCATATGATCGGCGATGGTCAAATCAGCACGCGCTTTGATCGTGTCATCGGCATTGCCCATCGCTACCCCCAAACCTACCGCCTCCAACATACTGAGGTCGTTATAGTTATCCCCAAACGCCACCACCAGATCCATGCTCAAGCCTTGGGCGCTAACCCATTGTTGAAGGCGTTTGCCCTTACTGTTACCACTTTTGGCGACATCTACCTGATCGTGCCACGACCACTCACAGGCTAACCCCAGTTCTTTTTCCAGCGCCTCGGCAAAGTGGCGCAGCGCCGGGATATCCGCGTGCGAGAGGGCAAATTTCCATATGGATTGTGCTTCGTCAGCTGCCTGATCTAGACTGTTAACCTGCTGTAGCATTGGCCGTTGTGCCTTTGGCAATGTCTCTGCCCAGGCCAGCGAACGGATAACATTGCTGCTTAGCACTTGATATAGTATTGCATCATCCACATACATCAGAGGGTTGATATCGCTCTGTTTCAGCATTTGCAGCACTAGCCTGGCTTGGTTTCGCGGCAGCGGATCGGCTGCCAACACTTTTTTCTGCTGAAAGTCATACATATAGGTGCCATTGCAGCAGATGGCCGGGGTTGTTATCTGCAACGCTTGATAGAACGGATGGATGGCGATATGGTGGCGACCCGTGACCACTACCACCTCGACACCGGCGGCGCGCGCTTCCGCCAGCGCAGCCAGTGACTGCGGCAAAATGCGTTTTTGGTTATCCAGCAGGGTGCCGTCTAGATCAAGGGCAATAACACGGTAGTTCATAGGAATCTCATTATTGTTAGCGACAAAACTAACCCGATAGTACACCGGATAAGTGAGGGATAAAACCGCGTAGATTTCAGGCGAACAACAGGGCTATTAGGTCGTCAATGTAAAAATAAGTCAGGGAAACCGAGCAACTGAATCGGTTTATCTTTTATCCTTGCAAGGAGAATAAATGAAGCAAGTTGTTTATGTTAGCAGCCCGGAAAGCCAGCAAATTCATATCTGGCAGTTGGACGATGCTGGCGCGCTGGCGCTGCTACAGACTGTTGATGTGCCGGGGCAAGGGCAACCGATAGCCATCCACCCAGATAAAAGCTATTTGTATGTCGGCGTGCGGCCACTATTTAGCATTGTCAGCTACCGCATTCAAGCGGACGGTACGTTATGCCAGGCTGGTATAGCACCGTTGCCAGGTAGCCCAAGCTATATTTCCACCGATTTGCTGGGGCGCTACCTGTTTTCTGTCTCCTACAGCGGCAATTGCATCAGCGTCAGCCAGATTGGTCATGACGGCATGGTAACGGCACCTATCCAGCAGATCGACGGCCCGATTACACCGCACTCTGCCAATATCGATCCGGCTAATCAACACTTGCTGGTGCCTTGCTTGAAGGAAGACCGCATCCGTTTGTTCAACCTTGTCTTGGACGGCCAATTGACGACGAATGTGCAGGAAGCCGTAAACACTGCTACTGGTGCTGGCCCACGGCATATGGCGTTCTACCCTAACGGCAAGTATGCCTACTGTGTGAACGAGTTAGACGGTACGGTAGACGTGTTGACCATCTCGGAAAATGGCAGCAAATACCGTGTGACGCAAACGATGGACATCATGCCGGTGTGGTTTGCCGGCACGCGCTGGGCTGCGGATATTCATATCACGCCAAATGGCCGCTTCCTGTATACCAGCGAGCGCACTGCGAGCATTCTGACTATCTTTAGCATTTCTGCATACGGCAGCATGCTATCGGTGGTTGGTCATCATCCAACCGAAGTGCAGCCGCGCGGCTTCAACATCGACCACAGCGGTCGCTTCGTAATTTCGGCCTGTCAGCAGTCTGGCCATATAGTGGTGCATGAGATTGACCAAAGCAGCGGCAAACTGAGTACGCTGGCGCGTTATCCGGTGGGTAAAGGCCCAATGTGGGTGAGTGTATTGGAGCAATAACCGACGAAGGCGCAGCAATGCGCTCCAGATTGAGATAAACCCCAGATAATGTCTTTCTAGGGTTTGTTTCTGATGCGCCTTTGCGGGCGCTGTCCTTTGACTGTGGGGGTTAAAGGGCAACTGGAGGGTGAAAGTCCTCTACACACCTGATGAGGGGAAAGGTTAGCTGAACAGCCAGGTGATCATCGCAAGGCGGGATCTGAAGAAAGCTGAAAGCAAAATGCTGGCCTGACGAACAGAAAGTGGCTTAGGCATGACAGTAGGGTGATACGGTTGTAATGGTCAACTGAAACCGGATACTTTAAGCGATGCTTATACTCATCCTGGCTGATATTTCCCAGAGGCGATAATGGTGCCGACGGCTGTGATAAAATAAGTGATAATCCATCACGATCACGTCCCGCGTTCCTTCACTCTAACTTTCTTAACGACGCTAGTTCACTCGTTCTGATTTTAGGCTACGGAAAAATCTCTCCGTCAGCGCATCATCCAGACCGTTCCCTCCCACCGTGACTCATACTGCAAAAGATCCCATTTACCTGCCGTATTTTCCAGCGGCCGACGGTAAAACTCCGCTGCCGGTTTTCGGTACACCTTCGTCAACTACCGTAAGTAGCATTATTTTTCCGGTGAATATGCCTGGCAGCAGCGATTTGGCCATTACAATAATGATTTTTAACGTGGCACAGAATTCTGAACACTCTTAAGTTCACCGTGTGATTATGATCTTTTTACACTCCTGTATCTACGATTATTTCTTCCTTTTGCAACATTTTTCCTAAAGCTTTCCACTTCGCTACCGTTGCTCTCGTTAAGGTGTAAAACATGCTATAACCCGGCAGTTGCACAATTAGTACTCCTTACACTGCGCCGATAAAGCTACTGGTTAATGCGGGGGGACGTGCTGCGAGAAGTAACCCCTGCACGTCCGTTTTTAATGACTAAAAACTAAATGGATTCAGGATAGTTACATGAATAAGCAGTTAGTTTCTTTGTCCCTGCTTATTGCAGCATCAATGGTCTCACTTCCGACCTCAGCGGCAACAAATTCTATCTCTAAAACAGCCGCTGCGAAAATGTTCACTGTCCTTTCTGATGGATGCGGCATGCCAGCCATCACCTTTTTATTCCTTCCACATTAAATTTCTCGTCTGCCACAGTTAACAAACCTAATACTCTGTCTAGTGTTATCTATTCAATTGTCGCTTATCCAGTTTCATTGACTTACAAAGTACAACTCTGCTACTACCGCCCATATACTGCCACACCATCCATGTGTAGGGGCTAACGAGTGGATCAACTTCGGGCCATACCTGATTTTAATAGTTTACCTTCGATAACGGAGCAGGAATAGAAATCATGCACACCTAGTTCGCGACTTAAGCCTTCACGTCAGGAAAATATCACCTATACAACATATAGACATTAATCGCTAAGCGCCAAATAATTGTTTAAACAGGCTGGAGTGAACCAAATTATAAAAGTCGAAAAATAAACCAATGTTAGTAGCGATGTAAAAAGCACATTGGATAACGTTGCTAAAACAACTGGCTACCTGCCGCCTGCCATAGCAAGCCGTGCGACACTAGCACAATCAACCTTTTCAGGCCAAACAAAGATAAGTGGTCAGGGGCTGATGATCTCCCGTCTGTTTGGCAACACAAACACCATCCCTCCGGTGCAGACACAATTAACGAAATAAGCATCGGGCATGAATGCAGTGAACTTCCTGACCCAAGACGATCGCACAATATGTTGTCAGATATCTACGCGCAGGCACAAGATCAGGGAACTGACCTTCACTATGTAGACGATTTAGCTCGTTATTTGGGAAAATACAGGAAGTTTGGTAGCGAATCTAGTAACCTTAATACCGGTAATACCTATGATAAAGCCAAGTATAAACAAACAATTGAATTTACTCAAAAGGATGCGACTACCACCGCTTTACGCATTCTCAATATTGGTAATGTTTCTCGCTCCGTACCGGATCCGGGCTTTCTGAAATATGAGCTTGATTCCGGTTACTCTTTTAGTCATAAAGCTAATTTCGAATATCTGGAGTCAATTGTGAACAACCCCAGTCAAAACAAAACTACTGCGTATCAGAGTCAAGCCGCTAAGTTCTCCACCTATGTAAGTCGTAAGTCAGGGACAGAATAATTTTATTGTTAACACCGCCAGTGAGGTAACTTTTAAAGCTGATGAGACGGATGTAATCAATAAAGATGGTGTGTTCTATGTAACAGAAACCGGAAAAAACATGGTTTCCGCTTGGAAGATAAAGACGTAGTGCAGGATAATGGATTTCCATTGATTGTCTCCCATCCTAAGACGCTAACTAGGTTATTAGATCATGTATTCAAGATATTGATCATTTGGTAAAATCGTTCTTTTACAGAGAGCATGTGATGGCTAATTTTGACGTGTAACGGTTAACTCAAACGGGATACTTTTTCAGATATATTCTTTAAGCGATGCTCATACTACTCATCCGGACTGATATTTCCCAGGCGATAATGACGCTGACGGCTATGATAAAATAAGAGGTAATCCATCACGTCCCGCGCCCCTGCACACCGACTTTCTTAACGACGCCAGTTCATTCGATCTGATTTCAGGCTACGAAAAAATCTTTCCGTCAGCGCATTATCCAGGCAGTTCCCACCGCGCCTCATACTGCAAAAAATACCTTTCACATGTGGGATTTTCCAGCGGCCAAGGGTAAAACCCTGCGCTCGGCGTTCAGTACAACATTAGTCTACTACCATCATAAGTAACATCTTTTTCCCGGTGAATATGTCTGGCTGCGGAGATTAGACCATTACAGTAATGATTTTTAACGTGACACAGAATTCTAAACGCTCTCAATTATTCAGCACAGAACTGATATTTACTGATAAAAGCGACATACAAAAGCAACCATAGCGCATGAGATGATGACAAAATGAGAGAGCATGACGTTACTTGGATAATAATGCTGATGGGAAAGGGAAGTCGTTGAAGGTGTGAGAGATCGGCGGAAGCGAACCCGCCTCCTATTCGAGAGTTGACGATACTTAACTTATTGATTTATATTGCTATTATGAGGTAGTTAAATTACCGCTACCGGATCTGATAGCACTTTGTTAGCAGCCTGAGGCGCAGCCATATGCCCTTTTTACTGGCGGAAAATCAGGTGTATTTCACCGTCAGGGTTGCGCTGCCGAGGTGGTGGAAGTGCACATTAAAGCCCACCATCGCCCTGCTACTACCTTTATTTACTTCAATGCTATCTACATCTAAACGCATGTATGATGAACTGATAACGGTGGCTCTCGCCCTGCGGGGGTGCTGCGCCGCCGTAATCGGTTGAACCGAAGTAAGTACAGGTTTGAATGGCACCGCGGCTGGCAGCGAAGCCTTACCGGAACCCGCACCTTGCAGTAATTCACGCGTGTTCTGCGGAATATTGGCTACCACCAGTGCCACCAGCCGGAACCGGTTGGGGCATCGGGATCGTAAAGGGTGATCACGAAGCTTTTGCTGACTTCCGGTACGCCATCCCAGGCCAGTTGTAGCGATAGGTTGCCGCCGTAGTAGCCCATGCCATTGAATACCTGTTACGCGGGCATTTTTGCGCCGTCTTGCAACTCGTTGCTGTATAAGTGAAAAGCTATAAAGATCTCCAGTTGTCGGTAAGAATGAAGCTTTTAAGTTAGGTCGTTTGGCTAGAACAATGCAAGTCCATCGTCGGCAATAGGCTATAGTTGCCGGTTATCGGCAGCCTAATCTATTGCTTCAGCGCACTGCGGCTGCTACCGCCGCAGTCAGACGGCTAAGCGGCTCCGGCTCGATAATGTAGGGGGGCATCAGATAAATCAGCGTGCCGAACGGCCGCAGCCACACTCCGCGCTCGACGAATTCGCGCTGTAACTGCGCTACATCTATCGGTTCGCGCATTTCCACCACTCCAATGGCCCCTAACACCCGTACATCCGCCACTTTTGGCTGTGCAGCTAAGGGCAACAACTGCTGTTTAAGCTGCGTTTCGATAGCTTTTACCTGTGCCTGCCAGCGATTTTCTGCCAGTAGCGTCAAGCTGGCTTCAGCCACCGCACAGGCCAGCGGGTTGCCCATAAAGGTTGGCCCATGCATAAAGCAGCCAGCGGCACCTTTGCTGATGGTGTCCGCGACCTGGCGGCTAGTCAGGGTGGCGGAAAGCGTCATGTAGCCGCCAGTCAGCGCTTTGCCCAAGCAGAGAATGTCCGGCACCACCCCGGCATGCTCACAGGCAAATAGCTTGCCGGTACGGCCAAAGCCGGTGGCTATCTCATCGGCTATCAGCAGTACCTGATAATGGTCGCATAGTTCGCGTACCCGCTTGAGGTAGGTTGGGTGATAGATACGCATACCGCCAGCGCCTTGTACTATAGGTTCGAGGATCACTGCGGCCACCTCGTCAGCGTGCTGTTGCAGCAACGCGTCTAACGGCGTAATGTCTTGTTCATTCCACTCTTCATCGAAGCGGCACGGCGGCGCAGGGACAAACAAATTCTGGGCGAGGAAGCCCTGATACAAGAGGTGCATCGAGTTGTCGGGATCGCACACCGACATCGCGCCAAAGGTATCGCCATGATAACCGTGGCGCATGGTCAGCATATGATGCCGCCGTTTTCCGCGTGCCAGCCAGTATTGCAGCGCCATCTTCAACGCCACTTCTACTGCCACTGAACCTGAGTCCGCCAAAAATACGCATTGCAACGCCTGCGGCGTCATCGCCACCAGCCTACGGCATAGCGAAATGGCAGCAGGGTGGGTAATACCGCCGAACATCACATGCGACATTTTCTCTAACTGCTGTGTGGCAGCCAGGTTCAACTGTGGGTGGTTATAACCGTGGATCGCCGCCCACCAGGAGGACATGCCATCTACTAGACGCCGCCCATCAGCCAGATGCAACTCAACGCCAGCGGCTGCTTCAACAGGATAGCAGGGCAATGGATGGCTCATAGAGGTGTAGGGGTGCCAGATATGGTACTGGTCGAACGCCAAGTCAGACTGGGTGACAGACATGATTGTAAACCAATTTGAATTAAGAATAGTTGACAGTATATCCACAATATTTACACTGAAGACACTTTATTCGTTTTGGAGACGCCATAATGGCCGACCGCATTCACTGGACAGTGGGTCTTGCCCATGCCCTTGTTTGATAAACCGTTGCTTGAGATGTTATTTGAGGCGCAGACAGTACACCGCCAGCACTTTGATCAGCGCCAGGTTCAGGTCAGCACGTTGCTATCGATCAAGACGGGAGCCTTCCCAGAAGATTGCAAATATTGCCTGCAAGGCTCGAGCGATAAAACCGGCCTGGAGTCAAAACGTTTGATGCAGGTGGCTCAGGTGTTGGAGGCCGCTCGCAAGGCCAAGGCGGCTGGTTCTACCCGCTTCTGTATGGGGGCTGCATGGAAAAACCCCCATGAGCGCGATGTGCCGTATTTGCAGCAAATGGTACAGGGGGTGAAAGCGTTGGGGATGGAAACCTGTATGATGCTGAGCATGCTGGATGGTAGCCAGGATGAACGGCTGGCGCAGGCCGGGCTAGATTATTGCAACCATAACCTTGACACCTCTCCGGAGTTTTACGACAGTATCGTCACTACCCGTAGCTATCAAGAACACTTGGATACGCTGGATAAGGTGCGTGATGCGGGCATTAAAGTGTGCTCCGGTGGTATTGTCAGATTGGGCGATATAGCACACGATCGCGCCGGGCTGCTGGTGCAACTGGCTAACCTGCCAAAGCCACCGGAGAGCGTACCGATCAGCATACTGGTGAAAGTGAAATGTACTCCACTGGCGGACAACGAGGACATCGATCCGTTCGATTTTATCTGTATCATTGCGGTGGCTGGCATCATGACGCTCGCTTCCTACGCGCGTCTCTCTGCGGTGCGCGAACAGATGAACGAACGTACTCAGGCAATGTGCTTTATGGCTGGAGCCAACTCGATCTTCTACGGCTGCAAGCTGTTGACTATGTCTAACCCGGAAGAAGACAAGAATCTGCGGTTATTCCGCAAGCTGGGGCTGAATCCGCAACAGACTGCCACCGAGTACGGCAACAATCAGCAACAGCAAATATTGACTGAGTAACTGATGCATGCTGATAACGCTCAATTTTACAATGCGAAGTTTCTATTGGTAAAACCCTGTGCAGGGCAGCAGTTGGCGGTGACTGAAAGGGTGTTCAGCATGGACGGCGATCGTGCACCGTTGGCGGCGCTACAGCGCATTCAGCAGGGCGACGCATTACACGCCCGGTTGTAGGACAACATCCGGCGCTTTCGCCAAGGGGTAGCAGCTCAGTTATCATTGGCGCTGAAAGCGTCCGATACCGCTACCCAGATGCTGTGGGTGGGTAATAATCAGCGCACCATCGATCTGGCGCGGCATTTGCGTGAGCATGGCCTGTGGATGAACGCCATCCGCCCGCCCAAGGAGCAACCGGGTAGCGCACGTATGCGCATAACCCTGACCGCTGCCCACCCCAGCCATAGGATATTGATCGCCTACTGGAGGGTCTTGCATGGCGTCAACGTTTAAGTGGGTGAACAAGCAGGCAGTGGCATCGGCCTTCAGTCTGGCAGCTGGCAGCTATGATGCGCAGGCGGCGGCTATTGATGTTGCCTGCGCGGGCTACCTACATTATCTTGAGGCGCAATGGAGAACCTTGAACTACCCGGATATAATGTCACTGATGCGCTCACTGAAGGGCATCGATGTGATGCACTTGCATCAAGGGCGCGAAAGCAGGCTGATGTCACGCCGACAGTTTGCTGCATTGCAAGCGGCCTATCCGCGCCTTCAGGGGCAATTCCCGCTTAGTTATCATCTCATATATGGTGTGATTTACCGTGATTAAACGTTACTTCGTCACCGGTACCGACACCGAAGTGGGAAAAACCGTGGCCAGTCGTGCGCTGCTACAAGCAGCTAACCGGGCGGGTTACCGCAGTGCTGGATACAAGCCGGTAGCCTCTGGCAGTGTAATGACCGCCGAGGGATGGCGCAATGGTGATGCGCTGGCGCTACAGGCCAACAGCAGCATGGCACTAAGCTACGACGAAGTTAATCCTTACGTTTTTACCGAACCAACCTCGCCACATATCATCAGCGCCGCTGAAGGTCGGCCAATCGAACTGGCGCGGCTTTCCGCTGGTTTACGCCATCTGGAACTGCGGGCCAACTGGCTGCTAGTTGAAGGCGCGGGGGGATGGTTCACGCCGTTGTCGCTGCAATATACTTTCGCTGACTGGGTACGTAGGGAACAACTGCCCGTGATTTTGGTTGTGGGTGTCAAGTTGGGTTGCATCAATCACGCGTTGCTGAGTGCGCAGGCGATTTGGCAAGCGGGTTTGCCGTTGGTTGGCTGGATCGCTAACGATGTCATTGTGCCAGGAAAGTGGCATGAGGAATACCTGGCAACGTTGTGCCATATGCTATCAGCGCCGTTGCTGGGTGAGATCCCCCATTTGCCTGATGTTGAGCGCCAGACTATAAGGCTGTATTTAGATATCAGCCAGTTGTAATCCTGCTGGGGCAGCCTGGGTTTCCTCATTGAATTGCCAGAACAGCATTGCTCAATGGCTCAATGGGGTTCCCTAGGGGGGATATATCCTAGCGCGCTGCTGATGTTCGCCGGATGTTGGGGGGCAATAGGGCAGGAAACGTTAACGCGGATACGGCCTGCACACTTCCCAAGTTGTACGCATCATTATTAGGCAAACGATTTGGCTGCTTGCAACCTACCACTGTACAGGGCTTGAAATGACTTCACAATAGTGATTTTTAGCATTAATTGGCATAAAAAAAGGATATTTTTATAAAAAATGACTAAAAAGGTCGTTTAGCTGTTCGGAAAAGTGAAAAATAATATTTCTGCAACTCCCGTCATGGACGGGATGATAGGAGTTATCCACTATTCCTATGGACAACCATGTGTATTAGCTTTAGAAAAGCGGCGTAAAGTGAGAGGGGACGCGGGTTTTATACGCTTTGCCGCCATTCTCGGCTTTTTAATTAAGTTATTATATATAAACTTATTATTTAAAATCAAGCTACTGACTATTGATCGGATTTTTATGTGTGTGTTATACCTTAGAACTATAAATAGGGTAATTTGAGATAAATTCTATAGATAAATCTATCACTAATACCAAAAACGTTATGGCAGGATCACGCTAATGAGGGTAGCCACTCCGGGCTGATGCACGCTAAAGTGGCAACTTCCGCTCGAGTCTGGTTTTATACCCAGTAACATAAGCACTGGCGTAAATTACCGCCGCTTTCCATACTCAACAGGGTATGGTCACTCGGAACCTCCCCCGACGGTCACTTGTCCGCGTATATCTCCACAAGGCAGCCGAAGCAATGAGTAAAATTTTCAAACTTCATGCGGATTTCAAACCGGCTGGCGATCAACCGGAGGCAATCAGTAAACTAGAAGCGGGGCTGGAAGATGGCCTGGCTCACCAGACGCTATTGGGGGTCACTGGTTCAGGCAAAACCTTTACTATCGCTAATGTGATCGCCGATCTTAATCGGCCCACCATGGTGCTGGCACCCAACAAGACGCTGGCAGCGCAGTTATACGGTGAGATGAAAGGGTTCTTTCCTGAAAATGCGGTGGAGTATTTTGTTTCTTACTACGACTACTACCAGCCAGAAGCTTACGTACCCAGTTCCGATACCTTTATCGAAAAAGATACCTCGGTGAACGAACACATCGAACAAATGCGGCTTTCCGCCACTAAGGCGTTACTTGAACGCCGTGACGTGGTGGTAGTGGCTTCCGTCTCGGCGATCTACGGCCTTGGCGATCCAGATCTGTACCTAAAGATGATGCTGCGCCTGAACCAAGGTATGATCATCGATCAGCGCGCCATCTTACGCCGGCTGGCAGAATTACAGTACAGCCGTAACGATCAGGCTTTCCAACGTGCCACCTTCCGCGTGCGCGGCGAGGTGATTGACATCTTTCCAGCAGAGTCGGGCGATCTGGCGCTGCGCGTTGAATTGTTCGACGATGAGGTGGAACGATTGTCGCTGTTTGATCCGCTCACTGGGCAGATCGAACAGGTGGTGCCGCGTTTTACTATTTACCCCAAGTCACACTATGTAACGCCGCGCACGCGGATACTCCAGGCGATGGAGGAAATCAAAGCCGAATTGGCCGAGCGTCGCCAAGTGCTGTTGGCTAACAACAAGCTGCTAGAAGAACAGCGCTTAAGCCAACGTACTCAGTTTGATCTAGAAATGATGAATGAACTGGGTTACTGCCCAGGCATTGAAAACTATTCGCTCTACCTGTCCGGGCGCAGAGCAGGTGCGCCGCCGCCGACGCTATTTGACTACCTGCCAACAGACGGCCTGTTGGTGGTGGATGAATCTCACGTCACTATCCCGCAGATTGGTGGCATGTTCAAAGGCGATCGTTCGCGCAAGGAAACCCTGGTGGAATACGGTTTCAGGTTGCCGTCGGCGCTGGATAACCGCCCTCTGCGCTTTGAAGAGTTTGAGGCGCTGGCACCGCAGATCCTGTATGTATCCGCCACGCCAGGTAAATATGAGCTGGAGAAATCCGGTGGTGATCTTATCGATCAGGTGGTGCGCCCCACTGGGCTGCTGGATCCGGAAGTGGAAGTGCGCCCGGTTACCACCCAAGTGGATGATTTACTCTCGGAGATCCGCAAACGGGTAGCGCTCAACGAGCGTGTGCTGGTAACCACGTTTACCAAGCGCATGGCAGAAGACCTGACCGACTACCTGGAGGAACACGGTGAACGCGTACGCTACCTGCACTCAGATATTGATACCGTGGAACGCGTTGAAATCATTCGTGACCTGCGCCTGGGTGAATTTGACGTGCTGGTGGGCATCAACCTGTTGCGTGAGGGGCTGGACATGCCTGAAGTGTCTCTGGTAGCAATTTTGGACGCAGACAAAGAAGGCTTCCTGCGCTCTGAACGCTCATTGATCCAGACTATCGGCCGTGCGGCGCGTAACCTCAATGGTAAAGCGATCCTGTACGGTGACCGCATCACTGACTCGATGGCTAAAGCGATCGGTGAAACCGAGCGGCGGCGCATTAAGCAGCAGGCGTACAACGCAGAAAACAACATTGTGCCGCAGGGGCTGAATAAGAAGATTGGCGATATCCTGCAACTGTGCCAGCAGCCAGGCAAGCGTCACAAGGGTAAAGGTAAAAGCCAGGCCAGCGAAAACCACGCTCAGTACCAAAGCCTTACGACAGCAGCGCTGGAGCACAAAATCAGTGAGCTGGAAGCGCAGATGTACAGCCATGCGCAAAACCTGGAGTTCGAGCAGGCCAGCGCATTGCGTGACAAAATCCACCACCTGTGCAAGCAATTTATCGCCCGTTCGTGACAGCTATGCGTCAGCGGTTGCCTTTGTACTGTACGGGTAACGAAATTTCTTATCGCACCTAGCAAAGTTGATGTAAGGTATGCGGCTTATTTTACAACGACGAGCATCGACCATGACTTCATATCTGTCCAAAGATCCGTTGCATGGCTTTACTCTGGAACAACTGTTGAACAAACTGGTGGAAAGCTATGGCTAGGCCAGGGGGCTGGCTAAGCGCATTCGTATCAATTGATTCAGAAGCGATCTGAGCATCAAATCCAGCCTGAAGTTTCTGCGCCGTACCCCCTTGGGAGCGCCAGCAAATGGAAGATCCTTTATATCGATATGCTCAGTCGATCCTCTAGCGACAATCCCTGGCTGCGTGGGCACGACGGCACATCAGACGCGGTCGGTTAGCCCTACCAATGCTTGATCCAACGCCTGACGCAATAGTTGGCGATCATGACGATGTGGGATGTCGCTGGCCTCCAACGGTTGCTGAATCACCACACGCTCCCGTATCTGACGAGTGTCAACGCCGGGGCCAACGATCAGCGCATCGATCATTTGGCGGCCAATTTTTTCCTCCATTAGTACCAGCTTGTCTTTTAGCGGTAGCGACGCGGCGGCAACGCTCAACTCGCGGCCTAAGTTGTCGATATAAATCATATTGGCGCTGCTGCGGCGCAGGGCTTGGGTGAGGTCATCCAACAATAACAAGGGCATAAGGCTGGTCAAGAAACTGCCTGGCCCAATTATGATCACATCGGCTTGGGCAATGACCTCCAGTGCTTCACGCGTGGCCGTGACCTGTGCTGACAGCATCAATTTCCGTGGCATGTTGATTAACTGATCGACATTCACCTCGCCGTAGACGTGGTTGCCTTCGTGGTCATATGCCACAAGATCAACCGGCTGCTCGGACATTGGGATCAAGGTGGCGTCCACTTTCAGCAGGCTGCGTACCAGATTGATCGCCTCTAGCGGGCGTACACTGAGGTGATCCAGCGCTTTCAGCATCAGGTTGCCGAGGTTGTGACCAGAGAGTTCACCGTTACCGCTGAAGCGGTACTCGAACATAGCCGAGGCCACGCTGGGTTCGGCAATCAACTGGTTTAGGCAGTTGCGGGTATCGCCCCAGGCAATACCGCCTTCTGAGCGGCGTATGCGGCCTGTGGAACCGCCATTATCAGTAGTGGTAACGATGCCGGTTAGGCGGGAGCCCAAAGACGACAGGGCAGACATCAGGCGACCAAGGCCATGACCACCGCCTAATGCTACCACCCGATCAAGATCAGCCAGGGTTCGATTTTGCATAAATTTCCTTACAAAGGCGCTGACGGCCCGCATACCCTAGCCTATCTGCGTAGTGAGGGTCAATTCGTCTGTACAATTGGCGTTTACTCAGGCTTGGCAAGATCCACCACATATAAAAACACTGTAGAGACAATTGTATAGTGACATTAGCTATCACAGCTGTTTAGCGCTAGACTTCTGCCGAGAATTTCGGTTTCATTCCGCTCGCGTAGACAGCGACGATTGCAATCAAAACTCCTGGCCTTTGATCCTACGCTGTTCTTTCAAGACAATATGGCGCTTGGGCTGTGGCGGAAGAGAGCCATCAGGGTGCAGAGTAGAAGCGCTCGTATCTCCCGGCTTAGGAAAGGTGTGATAGTGCCGCAACTCACAGATGCTTATGAGCGTAAGTTTTACTATTTGCGCTTATCAATCACCGACGTGCGCAATTTCCGTTGTACCTACTGTTTACCAGGCTACACACCTACCGCCCGCCCTAAATATTTTTTATCGCCGGATGAAAGCTAGCGCGTTAGCCCCGCGTTTGCAGAACTCGGTACCGAAAAGGTACGTTTGACCGGTGGTGAACCCCTTCACTACGCCGCGATTTTATCGAGGATTATTGCCGCAGTGCGTGAAAACCCGGCAATCTACACACTAACGGTCACCACCAATGGCTACTGAATGGCACGCGATGCTGCCAATTAGTGCGACTCCGGACTGACGGCAATCAATGTCAGTATCGACAGCTTTGATACCTGTTAGTTTCACCTCATTACCGGTAAAGATAAGCTCCGCTAGGTGATGGATGGCACTGATGCCGCTTTCAGAGCCGGGTTCAAGAAGGTTAAAATCAACACAGTGCTGATGCGTGATGTTAACCATCAGCAGCTTAGTGCCTTTTTGCATTGGATTAAGCACCGTCCAATCCAACTGCATTTTATCGAACTGATGGAAACGGGCCAAGGTGGCGCTCTGTTCCACCAATGCCCCATCTATCCAATGAAGTGATTCTCTTCTGCAACTGGAGCGGCTGGGTTGGCGGCGTCAGCCGCGTGGCCGCAGCGATGACCCGGCGCAGGTGTTCAGCCATGCAGACTATCAGGGGGAAGCCTGGTTGGTCATGCCCTATGAATATGAAAAAGACTTTTATGCCAGTTGCAATCAGTTACGGGTCCCATCTGTTGGCAATTTGCACCTATGCCTGTTCGGTGAGCAGTGCATCACCTTGCGCGATCTGCTGGTGGATGATGACCAACTTGCTGCATTGAAGGATCGTATCATCGTGCGTAGTCTACTGAGCAAAAAGCAGAGCCATTTCCTGCATCAAGGTAACAGCGGTATAACACAGAACCTGTCATTTATCTGGGGTTAAGTTATGTCGCGTCATTGACCGTAGCACCGCCGCAGATCCGAGAGACTGGGGCCACTAGAACCATCACCGATGCACCACATCCAGCTACATTTCATTTGAAGAAGTAATAAAAGATGACACAACTACTAACCCACATTAACGCTGCCGGAGAAGCCCGTATGGTTGATGTTTCCATCAAGGCGGAAACGGTACGTTAGGCGCGCGCCGAAGCCTTTATCGAGATGTTGCCCGCCACATTGGCCATGATTATCGACGTCAGCCATCACAAGAGCGATGTGTTCGCCACGGCGCGCATCGCTGTTATTCAGGCGGCTAAACCGCACCTGGGAGTTGATCCCGCTATGACATCTACTGCTGCTGAGCAAGGTTGAGGTACACCTAGAGGCGCAACCGCAATACCATCGGGTGCGCATTGAAACCTGCTGCCGACTGAGCGGCAAAACTGGCGTCGAGATGGAAGCGCTGACTGCCGCCTCAGTGGAGGCACTGACCATTTATGATATGTGCAAAGCGGTACAAAAAGATCTGGTTATCAGCCCGGTGAGGCAGCTGGCAAAAAGCGGCGGTCAGTCCGGTGATTTCAAGGTGCATGCATGATTGATATTCTTTTTTTGCGTAGGTGCGCGAACTGATGGGCATTAGTGCTTTGACACTGCCAGCCCACTATCCAAAGGTAGAATCGCTGCGTCAGGCATTATGCACACGCGGTGACCGTTTGGCGTTGGCGCTGGATCCAGGAAAGCTATTGATGGCGGTCAATCAATCGTTGGTAGCAGCAGATCATCCATTGCGCGCTGGCGAGGAGGTGGCATCCTTTCCACCGGTAACAGGGGGGTAAGCATGGAAAATACCCGTATCCGCGTTGGTGAAGCCCCGTTCAGCATTGGTGATGAATATCAGTGGTTGGCGCAGCGCGATGACGATGGCGCGGTAGTGACCCTCATCGGTAAAGTGCGCAACTACACTCTGGGCGCGGATGTCAGCGCACTGACGCTAGAGCACTACCCAGGCATGAGCGAAAAAGCATTAGCGGAGATCTTGGCACAAGTGCGGGGCCATTGGCCATTACAACGAATGAAGGTGATCCATCGTGTTGGCGTATTGTTTCCCGGTGATGAAATTGTGTTTGTTGGCGTGACTAGCGCCACCGCAACATGGCGTTTGCCGCCAACGCATTTATTATGGAAGACCTAAAAACCCGCGCGCTTTTCTGGAAGTGTGAGACCACCAGCCAGGGTGATCGCTGGGTTGATGCGCGAGTTAGCGATCATCGGGCGGCGGGATCTTGGCGGAGCGGTTAAACAGCGGAAACAAAATCACCCTTTTGTGCCATAGTTTCTGTGGTAAGCTTATTACATGCTAGACCCATTTCCCCGCTACGCTTTTCATGGCGGCAACGTGAAATTAATTGGGAATATAGGGTATAGAGAAACATTTAAAAATCTTATTCCAAACGCAAAAGGTAATCGCCATGGATCAATATCCACGCTCTAATGGTTCTATCGTCGAACGTGCTAACAGTGGCATTCAGGCTTATATGGCGCAGGTTTATGGCTGGATGACCTGCGGCCTGTTGTTGACGTCGTTCGTCTCCTGGTATGCGGCTCAAACACCCGCCATCCTCAACTTTATCTTTTCTAGCCAGATCACTTTCTTCGACTTGATCATCGTGCAATTGGCACTGGTGTTTGTGATTTCTGGCATGGTCAATCGTCTTAGCGCTGCACTGGCTACCTCGTTGTTTATGCTCTACTCGGTGCTGACCGGTCTGACGTTGTCGATCATCTTTATCGCCTACACCTACAGCTCGATCGCCAGTACCTTTGTGGTCACCGCTGGCATGTTTGGCGCAATGAGCCTGTACGGATACACCACTAAGCGCGACCTGAGTGGTTTTGGCAGCATGCTGTTTATGGCATTGATCGGTATCGTGCTGGCATCTCTGGTAAATATCTGGTTAAAAAGCAGCGCACTGATGTGGGTGATCACCTATATCGGGGTAGCCGTCTTCGTTGGCCTGACCGCTTATGACACCAAAAAATTGAAAGCGATGGGCGAGCAGTTAAATATTGACGATCACGATAGCTTGCGCAAATACGCTATTGTCGGCGCACTAACATTATATCTTGATTTCATCAACCTGTTACTGATGCTGCTGCATATTTTTGGCAATCGTCGTTAACAGGTGCTTTATTGATATTGCGACAAGGCCTGCGGTGTGATTATCAGCATCATACCGCAATTAAAAACAGATTGATGCGTTGTTAGCGTGTAAAGTTGCTGCTTGTAGTTCGACTTCTGTTATAGTCTCTTCTATGTAGTGCGCCGCAGTTTATGCTAATCCCTCGTGGTCATATTTAATGCCCCGTCTAAATTATCCTCCCAAGATACTGCGCCCAACCCTAATAGGTTAGGGAGGATCTGGAGTTTTTTCTATTATGTCATTTAAAACCCTAGGCTTAAGTGCTGAAATATTGCGTGCTGTTGAAGAACAGGGCTATCGCGAACCTACGCCAATTCAGCGTCAGGCTATTCCTATGGTGTTGTCAGGGCGTGACCTGATGGCCAGCGCCCAGACCGGTACCGGTAAAACCGCTGGCTTTACCCTGCCGTTGTTGCAATTGCTCAGTAAACATGAGCAGCCGGTCAAAGGCCGCCGCCCGGTGCATGCGCTGATCCTAACGTCCACTCGTGAGTTGGCGGCGCAGATTGGCGAAAACGTCGATGCCTACAGCAAATACCTGCGCCTGCGTTCATTGGTAGTGTTTGGCGGCGTGAGCATCAACCCGCAGATGATGAAACTGCGGGGTGGCGTCGATATCCTGGTGGCAACCCCAGGTCGCCTACTGGATTTAGAACATCAGAACGCCGTCGATCTATCCAAAATTGAAATTCTGGTATTGGACGAAGCTGATCGAATGCTGGATATGGGCTTTATCCATGATATCCGCCGTGTGTTGGCCAAACTACCGGCCAAGCGTCAAAACCTGCTGTTCTCTGCCACCTTCTCCGACGATATCAAGGCGCTGGCTAATAAGCTGCTGCTGCTGCACAATCCGGCATCAGTTGAAGTGTCGCGCCGTAACACTGCCTCTGAGCAGATCGAACAGAGCGTGCACTTAGTCGATAAGAGGCGTAAGCGGGAACTGCTGTCGCAGATGATTGGCGCAGGTGATTGGAAGCAGGTGCTGGTATTCAACCGCACCAAGCACGGTGCCAACCATTTAGCCGAACAGCTTAACAAAGACGGTATCACCACGGCGGCGATCCATGGCAATAAAAGCCAGGGCGCGCGTACTCGTGCACTGGCCGATTTTAAAGAGGGCAAAATCCGTGTGCTGGTAGCTACCGACATTGCGGCACGTGGTCTAGACATCGACCAACTGCCACATGTAGTGAACTACGAGTTGCCTAACGTGCCGAAAGACTATGTACACCGCATTGGTCGTACTGGCCGCGCTGAGCGTACCGGTGAAGCGATTTCACTGGTGTGCGTGGATGAGCATAAACTGCTACGCAATATTGAACGCTTGCTGAAGCGTGAGATCCCGCGCATTGCCTTACCTGGCTACGAACCGGACCCAACCATTAAAGCTAAGCCGATCATCAATGGTCGCCAGAGGCAGGCTATGCGTGGCGGTGGCAATAGTGGTCAGCGTGAAAATCGCAGTGGCGGCAACGCTCGTCCACAGGGGGAAGGCTAACTCCGCTCTGGTGCGCCGCCTTCGCGCGGTTCTCGCAGCCGCAAGCAAACCGAATAAGCTTTAGTGCCTATAGCATAGCCGCCAAAATCTGGCGACTTTTTAGATTGTGGTGGTGTCTGACAATGGCCCGTGAGCGCCGGGCGCAGACCGTGGGGTCTGATGGGCCATGTTCAAATGACTCCAGCCCTTTAGGTCGCGTCCCCAGAGCCGGTACTGCGCGTTGTCGGAAGTTGTACATAGGCTGCTTACCCTGTCCATCCTGCTTAATTACTGGCTTTTGGGTCTGCGAGGCAGCCACACGGTTAATGACGGAATACAACCTATTTTAGTGGAGGAGCATGCGTGTATTATTGGCTCCGATGGAGGATGTGCTTGATTCTTTGCTGCGTGAATTGCTCACTGAATTTCTGCGCGTAGTCGATCAACTGCTGCCAGCCAAGTCGTTTTACCTCCTATGATTAGAGCTGTATCACGCTAGCTGCACCGCATCTGGCACCCTGGTACGACGTATTCGACTGCTGGGTCAACATCCGCAATGGCTAGCGGATAATGCTGTGTGTGCGGTCGAACTGGGATCTCACGGTATCGATTTCAACTGCGGTTGCCGATCGAAGCTGGTCAACGGCAGCGGCGGTGTGGCGGTACTAATGAAAGATCCGGTGTTGATCTATCAGGCGGTGAAAGCGATGCATATCGCCGTGCCAAACCCGCTGCTGGTGACGGTTAAAGTACGTCTGGATTGGGATTCTGCCAGCCGTAGCCTTGAGATTGCCGATGCTGTGCAGTAGGGGCGGGGCCAGTGAATTAGTGGTGCATGGGCGCACTAAAGAGGACGGCTACCAGGAGGCGTGTATCAATTGGGCAACGATTAGCGAGATCCGCCGGCACCTGACCGACCATCTCGGTGATCGCCAACGGTTAAATCTAGAACTATCAGAGCGCGCAGGATTGCCTACAGGTGACTGTGGCTGCAATGCGGTGATGTTAAGGGGCGTGGTGCGCTCAACGTGCCGAACCTGAGCCAGGCAGTAAAATATAACGAACAGCGAATACCCTGGCCACGGGTGGCGTAACTTAGGCAACGGTATTGCTCTTAGCAACATACGTACTCTGACCCATTCCAAGGATGTCGCGCGAGTGATTTACCGCTGACGAGAAATAAGCGCCCCATCAGCGGTATCTAGGCTCAATTTAGTGAGATCCTGGTGCTTCGTGGATCTGCTGCTCCCGCTTAACTTCCTGCACATGTTTGCGTAGGCCGAACCAACCGAGCACCAGCAGCACGGCCAGCACCGGAATAGTGGCGATAGTCCAGGTACCGTTAGGGTAGTCGAATGACATCATAATCACCACCGCCAGTAGGAATGCCAGCGTTAGCCAGGAGGTGAATGGCGCGCCAGGCATCTTGAAGGAGACCGGCTTTACGTAGCCTGCATGGATGGCTTTGCGCAGACGCATTTGACAGACGATGATAAACGCCCAGGAACTGATAATGCCCAGCGAGGCGATGTTTAGCACGATTTCAAATACCCGCGAAGGCACCAAATAATTCAACAACACACCGATTACGTAGATGCCGCAGGTTACCAGGATGCCGGCATAAGGTACCTGCTTGCTGCTCATTTTAGCCATGAATTTAGGCGCAGATCCTCCCATAGACAGCGAACGCAGGATACGGCCGGTGGAGTACAGGCCAGAGTTGAGGCTGGACAATGCGGCGGTCAGTACCACGATGTTCATGATGGCGCCGATATAAGGCACCCCCAGTTTACTGAAGAAGGTAACGAACGGGCTTTGACCTGCTTGGTAGGCATTCCAAGGTAGCAGCAACACCAGCAGTACCACGGAACCTACGTAGAACAGGCCGATACGCAAGATAATGTTGTTGATCGCCTTCGGCAGTATTTTTTCTGGCTCCTGGCACTCGCCAGCGGCGGTACCGATCAGCTCAATGCCAGCAAAGGCGAAGATCACCCCTTGCACCAATACTAGCGCTGGTAGCAGGCCATGCGGGAACATCCCACCGTTTTCGGTAATCAGGTGCAGACCGGTGGTGTTGCCTGCCACCGGGGTGCCGACGCCAAGGAACACCACGCCAGCTATCAAAAACAGCGAGATGGCGGCAACTTTGATCAGCGCAAACCAGAACTCCATTTCAGCAAACCACTTTACGCCGATCATGTTAATGGTGGAGACCGCCCCAAGGGCGCAGAGCGCGAACAGCCACTGCGGCACTCCGGAGAAGGTACCCCAGTAGTGCATATACAGCGCAACAGCGGTGATATCGACGATACCAGTCATCGCCCAGTTAAGGAAGTACATCCAGCCAACGACATAAGAGGCTTTTTCTCCGAGGAACTCACGCGCGTAAGAGACGAAGCTGCCGCTGGTGGGGCGGTGCAACACTAACTCGCCTAACGCGCGCAAAATGAAGAACGAGAAAACCCCGCACACCAGATAAACCAGCGCTAATGCAGGCCCAGCCATTTCCAAACGGCTACTGGTGCCAAGGAACAGGCCGGTACCGATTGAGCCGCCGATGGCGATCATTTGTATCTGCCGGTTGCCCATGCTTTTGTGATAACCTGCTTCATGGGTGTCTAACCAACGTCTTTTGGCTGTGTACTTGTCATGTGCAGATTTGCTATGTGATTGCATCATCCGTCCTGTTTACCTATCTATGATTAACTCAGTGTTTGCCAAAGGGAAACGTTTACTACCGCTATTCGTTATGAGAATGAAAGCTTGGCATCATTCTGTTGTTTATTGTGTATAGCTACTACCGAATAACGGCGGGACATGCTACCTGTTCTCGGTAAATGAGGCAAAAAAATACTGCGTAAATGCACCGTGAGGCATGGCGTTGGAGCAGTGAAGGGGTGCAGATTGCTTTATCCGCTGTGCTCTATTGCTCGATGGTTAGGGATCTCAATCACTTTTTTTAAGAGCGCCTGACCATGGACTGCTGGCACGCTTCATCCCATCGATGACACGTGGCTGATATAGCGGCCAATTATCTCTTCCTGTGTCAGCGTCTGTTGCCGGTGCCGTTGCGTATGGTGGTCATAACCCTGATCCGAATGAAACAATAGCCGTCCAGTGCGTCCCTGTACGTTGTCGCGTTTCCAGGGCATTATGCAAATCCATGCACACCAAATCAGCATCGGCAGTTAATGAAAGGGATGAACCGATAATTCGGCATGCATGTAAATCAACGACATCGCGCTCGAAAACAAGATCGAGTCCGATGACCGAAGCGCCGGGTTCAGCAAATCGAAGGGCGATTTGTTGCCAGATACCGTGCCCCGCGCCTGTAACCTAGACAACTTTATTTTTGAAACTCATCATTACGCCTCCTGACGGGCGTTCAGCAGCGTCAGCCAGGATTTTAGCGTGGTCGGCTTTACTAGCCGCAATAAAGTCGAGATCGTGTCCCTCTTTGTGCCAATGAGAAGCCAGGTACATGATGCGTACTGAATCCAGGCCGTAGTCCAGCAGGTTGTCGTCATCGGCCAGCTCTTCGGTATCTTCATCCAGAGCGTTGGCCAGCATGGTAGGCAGCTTTTCTTTGTTCTAGGCCCGATCGTCCGAGGCTTTAAGCTCCGCTAACGCGGCTTCCGTGCTGAGTACTTGTCCGGAGCGCCCTGTGGTATAGCGCAGCGCCATTTAACCAGCACGGTGTCCTTCTCCTCCGGGTCCAGAGGCTCTACGAACTGTTGTTGTTCCGGGTGTCAGTTAAGCCTTGGCCCCCGTATATCGTTGAGCAGTGCGCGATCCTCTGGTTGTTAGTGATTAGGCAGAGCGGTGTAAAACACAGGGATACCAAGCTAGTGGCAGCGTTCGCGAATAGCCGCCAGGTTCGCAATTACCTGGCGAATAATCGGGCTTATCTCATCCCAGAAATTGAGGAAATAGTTCCGCATGTCGTGGATCAACAGAGCGCAGCATTTGGGTTCCAACAACTGCTAGCTAATCCTATTTTCCGGCAGCGTCTCTGGAGCTGGTAGTGGGTAATCCTGTAAGCGTGGAATACTCATAGTGCGTCTTCTTGTGTTTGCGTAGCGGTGGCCATTGCCCGTAACTGCTGCTTGTTGATTTTCCCGACCGGCGTCAATGGCAGCGACACGCCAGATACTTAAAACGTTCTGGCAGTTTGTAGTCGAGTCGGCTATGTCCTGTTCACGCAGATAACGGCGTAACGCGACTGATTTAACCACCTCGCGGCTTACGATAAAGGCGCAATTTTCCCCCATCAGCAGATCGGGCACGGCAACCAGCACGGCGTGTAGCAACCGAGGGATGGCGCAGCAGCAGGTGCTCAATTTCTTCTGTAGCGACCTTTTCACCGCTACGGTTAATCTGATCTTTTTCACGACCCACCACCTGCAAATAACCATAGGCATGCTGAATGACGATGTTGCCCGAGCAGTAAAACCGTCTTTATCAACAAACCATTAGCGATTCAATGAAAGTCTCCTCTGCAAACAAGCGATGCCGCTTGTCGGCAATCACTAGCGCCAGGGATACCTGGTCGGCATAGGCCGTTAGTTCGCTGCGCTGGTGACTAAACAGGGCATTGACCGGTGTTACGCCAAGATGCGGCAGTGTGAAAAATACAATGTAGAACTCAGCTTCATTGCCCAGTTGCACTAAAGCGGTTTGCCTCTGACGCGCGCCACGCCTTGCGAGCACAGCGGCTAACCTGAGCGCGCTATCGTTCAGCTGTTGATAGCTGACGTGTTTATCGTTGCAGATAACGGCCGTATTCGCATTTTCAGCGTGGCGGGTGAGAGTATCGGTCATCAGGAGGTCGAGCCAATATCTCCGTTCTCGGTAGCGCCAGGCGAAAGAATCTGGCTAGCAGTTGAAGGCAATCATGATGCGTTTTCCTGGTTTTGCATAAAGCCGAGCGCTCTTAGCATGGTGCTGAGCTTCACGCTGGTATCGTGCCATTCACTTTCAGGTTCGGAGTCGGCGACGATCCTGGCTCCGGCGAACAGCGTTATTTGCTGTAGCTGGATATAACCATAGCGAATGGTGACGACCCATTCGCCGTTGCCCTCGTCGTCGCACCAGCCGATGATGCCGCCAAACCAGCTGCTTTTGAACGGTTCTAACTGGCCGATAAGTTCGTGTGCCCGTTAGTAGTAGGGCGTGCCGCAGAGAGCCGGCGTAGGGTGAAGTCGGCAGGCCAGCGAAAGGGCATTTTCCTGCGGATTTTGTACCCGTCCGTGGATTTAGGTAGTGAGGTGCTAAAGGGTTGGTGTGCTGAGCAATTCTGGATCGTGTATGGTCAACTGCAGGCAGCGTTCACCTAGCCTGCGTCGAATGGTTTCGATGACAATCCGGTGTTCATGCTGGTCTTTGCTGGAGGCAACCAGCGCTTGCTTCAGCTTGGCATCAACCGCTGAATCATCGGCACGACGTGCGGAACCTGCCAGCGGTATGGACAAGACTTGTTGCCTTGCTTGCGTAGCAGTAGCTACGGGCTAGCACCGATCAGCGTGCTGCTCTCCAGTAGTAGGTGGAAGTTATAGCTTGCCGAGTTTTGACGGTTTAACTGCTGCCAGAGAAGCAGCGCGTTTTACGGTTGGGACGACGTGATGTGCAACAGGCGCGACAATACAACATTCAGTTCGCCCGCTTTAAGCTGGCTGACCATCGAGCTGACCATCTGGCAAAAATCGTCGTGGTTCGGCTAAAAGCGGTACTACCCCTGAATATGGCTGCCAGAGGTGGGCTGAGCCCAGACCTTACGGTCGAGCCAGTGATAGCTTTCAGGCGTGAAAAGCGCACTAGGCTGGCTTTTATCAAAGGGGATTGCCCCTATCACAATCGGCCTCTCCACCCCCACTCAGCGAGCTTCGCCAAAGAGTGCCTAAAACTGCTTGCTGAACTCACTGTTGTCGAGATGGGCGAATTCGGTGGAATGGGCCAGTGAAGCAATCCTTACCCGGGCCAGCAAACTCCTGTGAGGAGAGAGGAAAATTGCGTCTCCCAGCTGTGGGAGCGGAATTATACGTGGAATATTGGCGATACCAGATAAAATAAAATCCCACTTGTTGGCTTAGACTACGCTATGCCTTTCCTTCCAATATCGGAAGAGATGCACCCTGGCCGCAGAAGATGCGGCAGGGGCACCGGGCGCAAGGTTATTACCAGCAGTAGCTGACCATAGCGAACATCGTACGGCTGGAGCCGTAGAAGCGCGCTGAGGTTCCGCCGCAGGAGGCGACGTAGTGCTCTTATTGGTCAGGTTGTTAACATTGAACTGAACGGTGGTGCCTTTCAGGGCAGAGCTGGCTTCACCCAGGTTGTAGTGGGCCATCAGGTCATACAAGTTGTAGGCAGGGACTTTGAACATTTCGGTATTGTTGCCGTAGCTGGTGCCGGTGTAACGTATGCCGCTGCCCAGGATGAAACTTTGCAGCAGCCCTTGCTGGAAGGTGTAGCTTCCCCACAGGGATGCCATATAGTGCGGGATCATGGCCAGTGCTTTATCGATCTGAGCAGCGGTATTGCTCTCTTTGATTACCGCGTAGGTCAGGGTATAGTTGGCGATTACAGCGATTTCAGGGGTCAGTTGCGGTTTCCACGCCTCTTGAGCGCATTTTCCCGATCTGCTCGTTGTGTAGCCAAGGATACTGTTATACGGGGTAATGTTCTTCTAGTTGATGTCGAATAGCGCCAAGCTCAGCATGGTATCACTATAGTCCCACGGAAGCGGCGGTAGATGTGACCTGGCAGCCGGCCGATGAAGCAACGCTGGCGCAACTGATCGGTCCGGGCGTACCGATTAGCAAGCCGGTTTGGAACACGCAGTTACGTATTATCAACCGCTGGTTACGCCCCATTCCTCCCGGTGCGAGGGGGGAGCTATGGTTCAGCGGTATACAGCTTGCCATGGGGTACCTGAAGCGTCCGGATCTGACGGCAATCCGCTTTGTCGCCGACCCGTTTGCCCCTGGAAAGAGGATGTACCGCACGGAAGACATCGCCCGCTAGCTGCATGATGGTGTTGTGGAGTACCTGGGGCACACCGACAATCAGCTCAAGATCCGCGGGCAGAGCATCGAGCCGGGTGAGATTGAACAGGTATTGCTGAGCCTGCCAGGCATTGCTCAGGCTGCTGTTGCGCCAAGATGGCTGATTCGCGGCATCGCGGGAACGGACAACCGGCAACTCGTTGTCTGGCTGATTGCCAGCGGCGAACGGCCCGACTCACAGGAGATACAGCGGAAGCTGGCTACGCGCCTGCCTGCCCATATGGTGCCGGTGCGTTATTTGTATCTTGAGCATTTTCCGTTAATCCCTAGCAGCAAACTAGATCATAGGGCACTACCTATGCCGATGCTGGTTGAGAGCGGTAGAGAGATGCCGATAAGTAATGATGAATGTCGAATCGACTCACTGTTCATGCAGTTACTGGGCGTTAAGAAGGGCGAAAAGGTCTCCTTCCCGGGGTTACTTGACACCCGGCCGCCGAAAGAGCAGGACTGGAGCTTGCCGGGTGAAGATCGGGCCCGGGAAAGCGCAGGCGACCATTTCCAGCTGTTCTGCGCTGACTTCGCCGAGATATTTAAGGTTACTTCCGCACTTATGACAGCCGGTTTCCACGGGCTCAAGGCGGTTCATCTCACACGGAAGGTGTTCGGGAAGTGGCTAACAATACCGGGACTGGCGAAGCTGACTGGGAACCTGCGGGTCGTTTTCCGACCGTTGTGACGGTCACCAGCCTGCTCGTGCAGTTTCAGCACCGCTTCAGCCTCTTCCACCTGTCGGCGAAGTTTTTCAGAGCGGGTACCGAACAACATCCGGTGCAGCTTTTCCAGTTGCGTACGCAGATGCTCTATTTCCCGCTTTTCGTTTTCTATCTTTTCTTCTGCACGGGACAGCGCCGAGCTCAGGAAGGACTCGGTCTCTTCCACGAGGCTGAGTTTGTTATTTTTCTGTCGGAGCTCTTTTTCAAGGGCTGCGATGTGGGTGAGATAGTGGTGTTCCATGACCATGGTTATAATGGGGTCATGGTGTTTTTACAACATTGTCAGCGAGTTAAAGCGGGGGTTTCGGCTGCCGCCAGTCCAGTTTATCGAGAAGCATGGCAAGCTGTGAGCGGGTAATGGCGATTTTACCATCATGAACCATGGGCCAGACGAACTAGCCTTCCTCAAGGCGTTTGGTAAAGAGGCACAAGCCGTACCCATCTGCCCAGAGGATTTTAACCATATCGCCACGACGACCACGGAAGATGAACAGATGGCCAGAGAAGAGATTTTCCTCGAAGGCGTGTTGCACCCGTTCGCCCAGACCGTTGAACGATTTTCGCATATCCGTAACACCGGCAACTAGCCAAATACGGGTGCCTGACAAGAAATAACCACCGGTGAAATGAGCATGAACACACCCGACACGGCGGCGGCACAGCCGCCTGCAAGCATGTCTGTTGACGTTGGTTTTCAAACCCTAGCCTTAGGGCCCGAACCCGCAAGTGGTTTCGGGCCCTAAGGCTAGGGGGCATGTGGACGGCTAGTCGAATGGGGCTGATAACCGGCCATCTGGCCGGTTACCGCAGGAAGCGCCCAGTTTAGGGCGTTGTCTTTAGCAGTAGTATAAAAGAGCAGAAGCAAAACAGGCTTCACACACCACACTTCATCAGCCAGCAAGCACACATGCTATCCCGCACGGCACGGAGGGAAGGCGGCTGGCAGGGTTTTTCTCGCGCCAGAATTCACAAACAGACTGAGCGCTGCCGTACATGATTAATCTTACAGGTAGAGCCGCTACCAGTAAAGTGGTCAAGGACTATCGCGCTGGGCTGAATTAACGACTCAATCAGCGGTTGCAAATGGACATAGGCTTTTCCATTGAGTGGTGACGATTGCCCGTGTATTCCTAGAGCTGAACGTCAGAAAGCGGTTGTGCCGGCAGTGCCGGGCGTCCTTTCGCCAAAATGTACGCGCATTCATGCTGGTAGCTGACAAAAGCTGATTTCGAGGCGTAGAGCTTGGTGAACACCAGGTGACCCACAACACGGAACCCGGTTTGCTTCCATGCAGCCATAAAGGTGTCTACCCGGTTACAGCCGTAGAAACTCACCGCCAGACTGTCAGGCTTGAGCAACCAGAACATTTTACGGAACGCTGGCCACACCAAGTCGTCTTTTTTGTCATTGGCAATGCTGCGACCACTGCGGTCGGTATAACTAACCAGATAAGAGGGTCGGTCAAAATAAAATCAATGCTGTTGGCGGGATAGCCAGCTATCACCTGCACGGAGTCACCCAGGATATATCGGGACGCAGGTTTGCTTTAACAACTACGGGGGGTAAGCTCCGGATAACTGATCGGCCGCCGCAGGGCGTTAAGGAAAACAGAGCGTAGCAACATCCTTAGTCCCGGTTACCACGGCGTAGGGCGGGATAAAATAAATAGCGTAACTCATAATTCATAATTCATATTTATTAGTAACTTATGTCATATCCTTCTCTTATCTCAATACTAAACACCAAAATAAATCACACTTCATACATATGAGTGTCTTGCTTTCAGGATGAGCATACTTAATACTCATGAAGTAATACTTATTACATATTGAATAACATGGAGATAAAAAAATGATCACAGTCGTAGGGAGTAATTAAAGGCGGTTCATCCAAAACTACAACGGCAACCAATCTAGCTGTCGCACTGGCGATAGTGCATAGCAAAGATATGGTTTTAGTGGACTCGGATACCCAGCGTTCTACATCCTGCTGGTATACAGAACGCAAAGCCAGCGGTTTGTCGCCCCGACTATCACATTAATTGAAAAAACGGGCAATATCTCTCAGACATTACGCAGTCTTGCCGAAAAATATGATCATATGATTGTCGATGTAGCCGGCCGCAATAGCAGAGAGCTGATCACCTCCTGTACCGTCGCTGATGTACTTATTGCGCCCCATTAGTGCTCTCAACTTGATTTGGATACTATGTTCGAACTGCAGCAACTGATCAGCATTCGCGATCTCAATCCTGATTTGAAAGCGTACGCCTATCAAAGCATAGCCACTACAAATCCTATTATCTAAGGCAATGAACGCAATAAATTCTTGGAGTATGTCGCCGAATTTGACCAGCTGACACCACTGACGGCAAAAAGCTGCTATCCGCAAAATATACCGAGATATCATGTCAGAAGGGAAATCAGTCATGGAAACTGACAATACCAAATCTCGGGATGAAATGACGGCCCTCATTAATGAGGTATTCTGATGGCAATCAAGAAACCGAGTGAACGGCGCACACCAGGTGCCAGTAAAGCGGAGACAGATGCGCTGGCCAACCGCCTAGCGGATCGCTCTTATGGTAGTAACAAGGAAAGCACACCCGAGTTGACGAAATCGGGTAGCATAACAAGGACGACCATCTCCCTGCCGGAGGTATTGCTCCGGCACCTTGAAGATCTGGATCTAGAGAACAAAAGGGCAAGGGTGACGCCTAAAAATGTCAGTACCATTATTCAAGAGGCATTGGAGGGGTATCTCAAGTAATATGCATGAAGTATGATGCATTATTTTTATATAATTGATTATTAACATATATAATACAAAGTCAGTCGTATACTACTGATTATCATACTTCATAAGTATTACTTATAATATCATAGGCATGAGATATTATAAAAAATGAAGCCGTGTCCATATGCCTGCACTATGCAAAAGAGCTATGAGGCCATAAACTAGGAGGATATCATACGGAACCGTATCCATTTTTAAAAACGGCAATAACCGTGCTATCCGTCTTCCCCGCGATCTCGATTTTGATGGGGTGAGCGAGTTGGGGCTCATTCGCACAGTTGGAAAAGGCTAACACGGACTTTATAACGAAGCGTATGGACGTGGTTAGCGATGAAGGACGATTTTACCTGTGAACAAAACCTATATGCTGGACACCGACAATTGTTCTTTTGTTCTTTCATCATGCATAAGCGGCCTGAAGCCGTGATCAAGCGTTTTGAACAGGCAGTGCTGCGCAATCACCGCATCGTGGTGTCGGCGATCACCTATGCCGCGAAATGTGTTTCGGGGCGATCGGCAAGAAGGCCTCTCCTCGCCATGCATAGCTGGTCGACGCATTCTGCGCCCGACTGGATACCGTCCTGGCTTGGGACCGAGCAGCGGTGGACGCTACTACGTAGGGAGATCAAGGCGGCACTTGCTACGTTGCTACGGCCGGGACGCCGATTGGCCCGGCGAACGATACAGCGATCGCCGGGCATGCCATCGCCGCCGACGCCTTACTGGTGACGAATAATACAAGAGAGTTTTCACGGGCGCCGGGTCTGACACTAGAAGACTAGGTGAAGTAAATTCTGTCAAATTCTGCATATGGCTCCCCCGTTTCAGCTGCATGCCGAAGTTTTTCCTCCAGAATGTCGAGCAGGGCGATCGATCCCTGACCGGCGGGAGCATTTGAACAGACACTTACGGTACCCGTTATTGGCCGCTGGTTGACAAGTTGAAATTGGGGTAATGGCGTTTGGGCGTAGAACCCCAACTGGCATAATAAACTATCCTTAGTGAATGCTCTGAATCACGAATTATTTTGCGACTGATGGATTACCCAAATGCGCTTGACCTGACTGATGCTGCATCCAGCCAGCGTTGCTGTACGTACAATTGTTATCCCAGACTGCCAGAAGGTAATAATACGTTCATTGGTTACGAAGTCGGCCTTTCTGCCTGCGTACTTGCCTGCGACTTTGGCAGGGACAATAAAATAGTGGCCCACCTGCGGCGGGAGCTAAGATTCTGTTAGAGAGTGACTTTATTTAGCCATTGTAGCTTGCTATACTCCTGTGTGTGCACATACCTCGACCAGCAAAACTCCACTTCCAGATTGATGATGGCTGGGGGCCAGTTATTTGCTCGCTAAACACGGCAACATCGTCCCCGAATGGACCAAACTGGTTGTCGAGCGGATACTTGCCTGCGGGACGGATGCCATGGGCGTTCGCCTGTATTGTTATTGCGCTTCTACCCACTGTTCTCACACTAAATACGTCTGCCAAAGTTGTAAAAGCAAAGGCTACAGCGCCTTGTAGCATGAAAGCAACTGAGCAATGGATTCCTGAGCAACAGCACATCCTGCCCAACTGCGAATAGCAGCACATTACCTTCACCATGACCGATAAACTCTGGCCCGCCTTTGCCAATAACTGGCCCCTGCTCAATAAACTCTTCACCTGTGCCACCAATAGTGGGCCAAAAAGCTTGATATCGAAATAAGCTTGTTTGTAGCCCTGCATACCTATGGCCGCCAGCTCAATCAGCATCCGCACATTCATCTGTCCGTCACTCGCGGAGGACTGTGCCTTAAACACCTTGCCAGGCGGCAGGTTTACTTCAAAAAGAAAATCGTTGAGCGCTATTGGCATCAGACCATCATCGCCTTGTTGCGGGAAAGACACACCTAGCTGAATTTACCTGCCGTCGGCTATCAACTCATCCGGGACTACCGGGAATGGTGCCAGTTTCTTGAGGCACAATTTCAGCATCGCAGGAAAATCTACTTTGCCAAAAAGACCCAATATGCCCAGCAAAATGTCAATTACCTCGGCCACTATCTGAAACGGCCACCGCTCGCAGCCTCAAAACTGCGTCATTACAACGGCGGATTTGTTGTTCATTATTACTATATTATGATCACCGGACTCAGCAACACCGCACGCAACGACTCAGCCAGGAAGAGAGACTGTGGCACTATATCAGCCATATTCCCCGTCACGCTATTTTAAGATGGTCAGGCATTACGGCCAACCGCAAACGCGGTGAGTTATTGCCTAAGGTCTATACCGCTCTGGGGATTGAAGTGAAGGCAAAACCACAGAAACCGGGCTTTACGTTGCTGATGAAGAAATTTACCAATGTGGATCCGTACCAGCGCGTGTTATGTGGAAGCAGGATGGTATTACTAAAGAGCGCAGAGGCCGGTATCCGGGCAGAAGAATTATTGGCGCGACGTCGGCAGGAGTTCAAAATAGAACGATGGTTGCGCAACAGGCGGCACAGGAAAGCTATGCCTGAAATTTGGTACAGATATCAAAATGGTGGTTATTTTAACCAATCGTCAAACTCGTGCTGCTTGAGCTGATGAAGCTCATGATCCTATCACCCTCTTTTGACCCTGACATAAAGGAAAAAAAACGGATCTAAGTTCTTAACCATAGAGATACACCATTATTTTCTACCACGAGTTCGGACAAATCCACAATACCGGTAATGGCCAGCCGGGCAACTTTATCTCTGATAAAAGCTGTCATTTTCAGAAGATGACTGCACGAAATGTCAGCAGTCAATAACACTACAGATAACATAGCATCATCGTGTTCTTGCCGCATTCCATAAGGCATGGCAAACTAACTGCAATCCTAGCCACCAAGCATAGATAACCTTAATAGACTGGTAATCAGTATCATTCAGCAGACCATAAGCCAGCTTGTTGCGTAGATTCAGGCCCATAGCCGTGCAATATAACGCTTTGATTTCGAATACTATATCTTTTCCAAAGACCTTTTCTGCCTCTGGCTGATCAATGAGCGTACTGATTCTGTTTTTAGTCTGAACTCCATGCTCGTCGAGATGAGTAGTGCGTGCGCCCGCATGTTTGAGGCGATAGCACACCATATTCTAGACTTGCGGCACCAGCAGGTGCAACGCGGTGACAAAGTCATGGTTAAAGCCTGCAAACAGCTCTTTGCCGAATAATCAATTACGATTGAGTAACCCAAGACCATCAGGGCGTAGCTAACCTCTCGGTGACACATGCCGGTATAACGTCTGCCTGGTAATCTCAAGCCCCTGACAGAGGTCATCGACCTTGGTTTCCAACTGCCACATTGCCGCTATAGCCAGACGCAACTTGGCAGCTGTCATCTTGAATGGTCGATCGCCGCTACGCCCTCGCGCACGGATAGAGGCTAATACGGCAATTGCCCGTTCAGAAATCAGCTCGCGCTTAAACTCAGCCAGAGACGCAAAAATACCGAGGGCCAGCTTACTTTACTGGCAGCGGTTGTCGTATCGATCGCTGCGCCGTGCCCTGTTAGCACTTTCAATCCAATCCTGCGCAGAGTCAGGTCATGCACGGTGTTGATGAGATGACGCGGCCTCGACCGAGACGGCTGAGCTTCCATACCATCAATGTATCTCCTTCGCAGAGTGCTTTCAGGCAGACAGTTAATCTGGCGCGATGAGAGCATCACGCTGTAAATTATTCGACTGCGAACTATCTGTTTTTGATACCCGCATATAACCGATTAACATTTTACACCTGTCACATATACGCTCGATTATGTGACAGTGTATGCCAGAAAGTTCTGGCCGTCAAATTTTGTCACTTAATCCGTCATTCTGTCTAAGACATACAAAGGGTACATTAGGATTGTAATGTGACAGAAATCCCGGTGGGATGCCTTCCTTCGTGAAGGTAATGCGCAACTGTTCCAGAGAAGCTGGGTCGCGCCGACTATAGAAAGATAATACGAGGTCGGCCTTTCTGCCTGCGTACTTGCCTGCAACTTTGGCGAGTTGAACTCCATGCCGTTGTTTCTCTCGTCGTATTTCGTAGCCGAATCATCGCGAACAGTCTAAAGAGCAACTTTCAGTAACAGCCCCTGAACAGATTCAGGGACAATAGAACCGCGAACAACGAGCGTGCCGTCTCGGGGTTGTGCCGCGCTTCAATGATGGCCTCATCGATGGCCTGGACTTTAACATTGCTAGTGCTTGATAGGTTCGGGCTTCGGCGCTTTTGCCGGCAGGCCACGGGTGAACCCGGTTTAGGGCTCGTGCCAGAATAGCTTTGCCTACTCTCCTGGCGGGCTTATATCCCTTACCTCAATCGAACTGATTGCCGTTGCCGCCGCCTCCAGCATCTGCAACCGTACTGTCGGGTTCAGGGTTTCATACGGTCGCCACAGACTTTGCCCAGCACGCAGCGGATACCCGCAATCCTTCCCAGACTTGGCGAAGATATCCCGCATAGGTGCCGCATGCCGAAAGCATAGTGTTCAGCTCATCAAGCAGTGTGCGTAGTAGCCGAAACCACAATACAGCGTGGATGCGTCGGCGCGGCACCTCCACATGGCCGATCTTCAGTGCCTGCCAGGTATGTTGGTCTATCACCGCAATCGCATCGCTGGCGGTACACGGTGCAGTGTCAGCCTTCTCCCAGACAAATCGCCCTGGCACGCCACAATAGATTTCTAACCAGCACCCATGCAGCAGTAAGCTCAGCATCAGGGGCAGCTTACATGCAAGCAGTACGGCTTAGTTTGCCTGGTCGTTCATATAGAGCGGACAGGAGCGATGTATCGGCTGCTGGGCAGCTAGGCACTCCAGCTCATGATGGATCGCGTCCTACGGCGGAGTTTCGGTAGCAGCACCGAGAGCTGGAACACATAGGTTTCCAATGCCTCTGAAATCTGATCATCAAGGCTGTCCAGTAGCCAAGGTACCCAGCCAGCGAAACTCATGCAACGCAGCCGCGGTCCAGCTTGATGCCGATCCGCTAGGAGAGCATCGACAGCAGCGCCATTGGTGGCGCGGCGTCCAGGTCATCGACTAGGCCGTTACCAAGATCATGCTCCAGCAGCTCGGGCACCTCCATGTAATGGCAAAGAGCCACGCAGTTGAGCCATGAGCACAAGGTTTCGCCTTCCCTGGGAGCGGGATACAGCGGCCAGAGCGGGGCTGTCCTCACATCAGTTCCCGCTCTAATTGCCGAAGCCGCTCGCCAGGTCCGGTGTAATCGTCCATGCTAAGCATGCAGTGGTTGATTGCTTCTTCACCACTATCCACGACGGCGACAGCCGCTGCCATCAACAGGTGCGCTAACTCGCCGATGGTGCCCTCGCTGCGCGTGAGCAGGTAGTTGGCCATGTCCAGCGTGGCAATCGACGAGGGTCGCCGCAGCGGGAGCAAAGCCACGAAGATAGCCAGTAGTGAGCAGTAATCATCACTGGCCTCCCACACTGGCAGCATCATCGGCTCGAAGCGGTTTTCCAACTGGTCATCTGAGCGGATGGCCAGGTAGGCGTCGCGCGTGCCAACCCCAACCAGCGGGATGCTCAGTTCGTTACCGAGAAAGCGCAGCAAATTGAGGAATTCCCAGCGGTTGACGCTATTGCCGGCCAGCACGTTGTGCAACTCGTCGATCCCAGCATACGCTCGTAGACCTTGCGCATTTGACGGGCGGTGCCGTTGCCTTGAGGTACTGGCGTCGAATCCCCATATCGCGCTGAGCATTACACGTAGCCTTCCGTGCAGTGGTCACAATTTCGCGCATCTGGCCGATCATGCGGAACAGCGCCGACTCATCCACCTTTTCGCGCCCTTGCTGCCGCAATTTCGCCAGCACTTGCCGTTGTTCCCAGAGGGTGACAGCTGGGTGCGATAAGGTGCGGTAGGGAATTTCCAGATAGTGCTGACCCTCTAGTTCCAGCACTCAGATGCGGCTGATGTCGCACAGGTCGCGCAGGATCAGGAACGCTGGCAAGCGGTCACGCCTAGCAATCCACTGCTTGAGCGTATCAGCGTAGTAGTGGATGTGGTCGATGACGAATCCCGTATGGGTCAGTGTGTGGCGAATGATGGGCAGAAAATCGACCACAAAAGCCGTGGCACGGGTGATGACGGCGGGCTAGCCGGACAAGTGCGACAGCTTCGGCCCAGCGCGCGGTAGGCGATTAGAGCAAGCCGTTGTGCACGGAGCCGTGATAGGTGCCGACCGCTAATGCGAGCCAGCGCTCTAGCTCACGCAGCATCAGGGCAGCCATCTTCTCGGAGACGTATTCCCCATGCTGCTCAGAGTTGGAAAAGGTCGTCCTTGGCAGTTCGTTGTGGATCATCTTCATCACCGTACTGGTGATCCGTTCCACGATGCCGCCGTAGTGCGGCTGCCCAAGCGGGCGATAGTCCAGAACGATGCCATGCGGTTCGCAACCACGGCGCAGCGGCGCCTCGCTCTTGAACTCGGCTGCGTTATTATCTAAGGCTAAGTTATCTAGGTAAAGCAGCCTGGGCTTGCCACTCATCGGCTAGTACATCTCTACGTCCAACCATTCCAGCCAAGGGAGCTTATCGCCGCTGGCACCCGCAGCTTTTGCAGCTTGCACGCCCCCCGCCAACTTCACGGTGAAAGGACGCCAAGCTGCGCTTCTGTTTGGTCAGGAAGCGCTTTTGCAGTAGCTCGTGGATGATTCCGTTCGACCGACTCCGGCAAGCGACCATTTCCTTTATCGCCGCTCGACTGCCCAAGAGCCATGTCAGTAACCAGCCCCGAACCTTGCCGGGAACGGCGGATCAGGACATACACCTATCGCCGGGACAGACCCAGTGCCTGAGCTGCCGCGTCATCCGCTTCATGCCCGACTGTCTCCTCTCCGACTGTGCCATCGGCCCAATGATCTCCGCGCGGCGGCGCACACGCTTCTACGCCGCGTTCGGTAATTAATGCATTATCGGTCACCATGCTCACCTCGCTTTGATTGATGCACATTAGTATTGAGCATAGACGAGTTTCGTGTATAGGAGTACTGATATCGGTCTGTCAGGAGCCGTATGCACAACAGGCTTCAAGCCCCATTGATTGGTGCAGTCGTCTTCTGAAAATGACATAAATTGGCTTGTTGATTTTTGGCTATTTAAAAATGACCGCTTAACAGCGTTTACGGTACCAGAGAAAAATCTACCATGTTGCAGCTTGCTAGTCTTACAGCGCGTAGTGGAGTGTCTTTGACGGCGTGTTTTGTAATTATTCTTAGTTTATATGCAAGAAAGTGGTAAGCTTCTATTATTGAAAGAACTTCTGCATCTCGTATGCAAGGTAGATTCCAAATATACTTCTAAGACAAGGTAAAATTATATAAGTTGGCAAAATTACAATACCACTAAAATTTGGAAATATAATGAAAATCATGGCAGAAACACTCTACCTTCAAGATAAAAATACAAATATATTGACATACGCAAGAAACAATACTGATACTATAATCAAGGACGTACATGAAAAGTTTAACAAAATTTTAGGGGTAAATACTATTGACAATGGTAGCGTGAGCGTTACTATTGCGAGGCAATTCTAGCTCAATAGTTTATACAAAACCGGAAATTAGGCATAACTATATCACACAAGAGTTAGCGATGGAGAAAAAAGTAACTGATCAAGTATAAGCAGGCGAAATTTCAAAAGAAGTAGCCCTAAGTATGATCCCTATTTATGGAACTGTCCGTGAATTCCAGAAAGGTAACATAGGATGGGGAATATTCGGCGCTATTACAGATGCTATTACACTAATACCAGTAATTGGTGCTGGAGCTAAAGCAATAGGAACGGCAATCCGTGGAGGAAGAGCTGCTGTCAAAGCTCTTCGAGTTGGATTGATAACTGCTGAGGTAACTTCAAAAATTACAACGGTCATAGTTGCTAAGCAGTTTGCAGCAGGAGCTTCAGGAGCTTCAGGAGCTTCAGAAGGTTTGGCAAGGTTAGGGAAAGCTGCCTTGCGGGCGATAGATCCTAGTATTGATCTGATTTATAATGGCGGAATTTATTTTGGAAAAATAACAGAAAATTTAGTAACAAAAATAACATCTTCATCTGCTAAAATAAATAATATAAAAGAAGATATAAATATAGTTAAGGAAATAAACAAACCATCTGTAACAAAAAACAAATCAAAGAACTATAGTTTATCCACTAACAAACCCGATGTCAATGATATATTAAATTATGCACATGATTTAATAAAAAAACAGACTATTCATGGTATCAAATTAATAAAGAAAATACTTTAAAGCTATTAGATCATGAAGCAAGACGAAAATTTAATAGGAAGTTTTTATCATGTGACATAAGCTCGTATTCCTTAGCTGAAAAAATAACATGCTTAAAAATATGGGAGGGAATTTTGGAAATCGTATACGTGGCATTACTGACTTTGTTGCAGAGAAAGCTGGAAAGAACTCAGAAAATATGAGACTAATTTCTACAGCATCAAAATATTCATCAGTAATAGAGGATATGATTTTCTTGTTACGAAAACAATCTAATATAATCACTTCGGAAATAAGCCAGCCACTTTATATTAAGTGCATCTAATACTTAAAAAGTTAGAAATAAATTCCCTTTCAGAAATTGGCATAAAGAGAAATGACTTATTATAAAATGGGGCTTTAGCTCTAACGAACGAAAACAGACACTGGAACAATTCCGTGCCTTTTTGCGCAGCCTGTTGATACATGCTGGTGTCGGCACTGTACTTGGCGGCGTGATGACTATGGTCGGTGAACTACAAAACCTAATCATCGCCAAAAGCGCCGGTTAGAGATTTATCGATTTCTTCCTACGTATAGCACCGGTAACGCTGCCTGCGCTGTCATGCGGTCTACTGGTATGCCTGTTGGTCAAGCGTTTCCACCTGTTTTATTACGGTACTTCGTTGCCCGAACCGGTGTGCGAGGTGCTGAAAGCATTCGATCGCAAGGCCAGCACAGTCCGCAGCAAGCAGGAGTAGCTCAAACTGGTGCTCCAGGCGCTGATCGTCGTTTGGCTAGTGTTGGCGCATTGGCGTTTCACTTGGCTGAGGTTGGCTTGATTAGTCTGTCGGTAATCATTCTAACGACCTTGCTGTGCGGAGTTACCGATGAACACGCCATCGACAAATCCTTCCAAGAAGCTTTGCCTTTCACCGCCCTACTGACTGTATTTTTCACTGTGGTAGCGGTGATTATTGACCATCATCTGTTTAGCCTAGTGATCCAGTATGTCTTACAGGCTTCCCCAGCCTCTCAGTTGTCGCTGTTTTATCTATTTAACGACTTGCTGTCGTCAGTATCAAGACAATGTTTTTATGTTAACACTATTTACATCAATGAAGCGCGTGCCGCCTTTGATAACGGTGCCCTGCCACTGAAGCAGTTCGAAATGCTGGCGGTCGCCATCAATACCGGCACTAACCTGCCTTCAGTCGTAACGACGAATGGTCAAGCAGCTTTTCTGTTTCTGCTGACTTCACAGAGTTGGTAACGTTGGCGCATTTATCTTACGGCCATATGGTGTGGATAGCTTTGCCCTATACTGTCTGTCGTATTGACTGACGATAGCTGGTCTACTGTGCGTACAGTTTACCTTGGTGCCAATGACTTACCTGCTAGCACAATGGCATTGGCTAGCCTAGCCACTGAACGATCAGCATTAATACTCCTTCCAGCCAATATTTTGCGCTGGTGCGGCGCTAAGTGACTGGCAGAACGGAGGTAAATTAGTTTAGACTGCACCTTTAGGTGCTTACTGAGTGGAGCAATAAATATTATGTTGCAATTCTTTAAACGCTGCTCACAAGGCCGTGGGGCTTGGCTACTGATAGCTATCACCGCACTGTTATTGGAATTAGCCGCGCTCTATTTCCAGCACGTTATGCTGCTGCAACCCTGTGTGATGTGTATCTACGAGCGTTGCGCGATGTTTGGCATTCTTGGCGCAGCGCTAGTCGGCGCTTTCGCCCCGAAATCGCCGCTGCGCTATGCGGCAATTCTGCTGTGGATCTACAGCGCTTGGCAAGGGGTACAGACGGCATGGAAACACACCATGATCCAACTGCATCTGTCACTATTTAGCACCTGTGATTTCTTCGTCAACTTTCCATCCTGGTTGCCATTGGATAAATGGCTGCCAGCCGTGTTCTACGCTTCCGGCGACTGTGCCGCTCACCCGTGGTCATTCCTAACATTGACGATGCCACAATGGCTGGTCGGTATCTTCGCCGTTTATCTGGTGGCTGCGGTGATGATGTTGATTGCGCAGTTTGTTCGCACACGCCGCCGCAATCTGTTTGGCCGTTAAAAGCCCCCCATGGACAGCATGAAATACCGTACCTATATATCTACTGTACCGGCCTGTCCAGCTTCACATTTAAATTATCTATATCTGTCATACTTCAGCGTTAGCTTTCTTCGCTCACCTATTTACTTACTGATATAAGCTTCTGAGGATCGGTTGTATCGCCGTCTTACTGCCACTAGAATTATTTAGGGTATATTCACCTTGCCCAACTTGGCTTATTCAAAATATGATCTTGCTAATCAACCACCTCGCTCTCGGGTACTGCAATATAGCGTACCGTAATGCTCTCGCTGTGCATTGCCTCCTTAGAGCTACTGATTAGCGCAGGTGCCACGGGAATAGCGGTTTACCTTCGCCGATCAGGCGGCAAGCGCAGGTTGGCGGCAACCAGTCAAAGGTGGTGAGATTTTCACGCGTCAGTTTTATGCAATCTTCTTCCAACTCGAAGCGGTGCGCGTAGTTACGGCACTGGCAGGATTTGATATTGAGCTAGTTGGCAAACCACGTTGGTGAAATAAATATCATCAGTATCTTCGTCAATCAGCTTAATTGCCCGCAGCCGCCGCACAGCGATTCTTACTGTTGTTCTGACATTTCTGCCAAGGTTTTCTGTTGCCAAAAAGGGAGTGGTGACATGTTTAGGCCTAATATCGGTAAAATAACCCGCACAGCGGGATGTGATGGGGGGGGAACTATATAGCCAAGTTAAAAAAGCAAAAGGAAATTAAAAACCCACGCCTGCCCTTCTCCATTAGCTAGCAGCGCCCCCAAGGGATAAACACTCCCAGCGCGAAGGCAAAACCCTATGACGAAAAAGTGAGCTTCAGAGGGGCGGGGTTCAGCCTTAATGAGATAAATTAGCTGCTACATTAATATGCCGTGGCTCAAAAATTGGTACAGTTCGATATCTCGGTTCATATTGAGTTTCCTCATAGCTGAGTGTTTCTTGCTGCTTACCGTTTTCACATTTTTCTTAAGCACACGGTAGATAGTCGAAATGCTAAATCCAAGGCTGATATAACAAATTATATTTTTCTTACTGTAGCTCAGCCGTTGAAAACGGCAATCCTCAATGGCACGTCATTACTATGCGCGAGTGAGTGATTATTGCTCTGCTGCGGTAACCAAACCTTATCCAGTTTTTTTAGCAGCGTTTCAATGCTGTCATTATGGAAAAAGAAAGTAGTATCACGGATATATGAGCATACCTCATAATGCGTCAAATCATTGGCATACAAATGGGTATCACTCGCTGCAAGCCCTGATTAAACAGGCAATAGCAGCTAAAGCTCTGCGTAAATGTATCTAACAATCGAAAAACCGGCCTCGAATCGCCAGCAAAGGTACGATCATAACCGGTGAAGTTGACCTTTAAGTTTTTATAAAAAAGTAGCTTGTCACTAATTTCCTCAGCCCGTACTCAAAATAGCGATCTCTCTCCAATATTGAAACATTAATCATAATTCCCTCCTGGGTGAATATACACTTAGTACTATATTGACATTTTGTTACTCAGGCAGCAGCATGCCGATTTCTCTTTTAGCTACAAGGGAATCATTACAATGACTAACACCACTGTTTTTTGTGGCCTAATAATGGTATCTGGTTCAATTATTTGCATTACCCTATTTTGTAAGTCGCTCATCATCATTCAATCATTATCACCAAGGTGGCAGAGGCAGTGAATTTTCCAGTCGGGATTACTCTAGTCGGTGCTTTTCTCATCGGTGCAAAGTAAATCCAACCATCACCTTTGCACTAACTAAATTGGTTGTGAAACTGCCACTAGGCTTTATGGTACACGGGATTGATACTGCACACAACCGGCGTGGGAACCACCTAGCCTTTTAATAAAATACGCAATGCCGGAAGCGGGTTTTTGGCCTCAAGAGGGCTGTCGCTGGAAGGCGACATAGAGCGATAAATGGGAGGCGGCCTGCACATTGCGTGGCAACAGTACCCCGCCGCCGACCATATCACGGTGCAATATCAGCGAAAGCTCTCCTTCCATACCATAAAAGAACCGGTTAAATGCGCGTCCCATGCCATAATTCAGCGATGCACTGACCCCCTAATACGACCAGCTGAACGGTACTATTTCCCCACGCAGCATACTGACCTTGATATCCAGATTTTCATTCAGTTTCAAATATCCACTATTAATGTCAAAAGGCATTAGGTAAGTTTCCCCAGCCAACCAGGATGGCGTGTTGGTTAACGAGGTTTGGTTATTGTAGTTCAGCGAATAGGATGACTTGGCCGGCGTCTTGTAAAAGAGCTGCAACTTCATTCCCACTCTGCTGCTGGGAAAAGATTAACTGTCCAGTTGAATGTAAAAATCGTTTTCTCCAGTGCCGTCCCAAAAAGTATTATACAAGTTTGCCCATGCTATCTGGCTAGTGAAAAGCATCAAAAGGAAAAAACATGTCCGCATATAAATATCTCCCAATCATCGGCCTGCGTATGCCATTTCTGATCTGCCGCCATGCGGTCTGCGCGATTAGTTGTAATTTAGCGTGAAGTGGTAATGGCGCTGAAGGTTCCTTCCTTAATGTATCGCTGCTTAATGCTGCCCTTATCCGCCTGTAAATAAGCCTGTAAGCTTAAGCGCGTATCCCCAGGCAGTAGATTAAACCGCGCCACATTGCGATTTAGCGACAGCGCTTCCCCCTGCTGGGTTTCTAAGCCAATCGCTACCCCTTGGGCGCTGCCGCTGATCGCCAGCAGACTAGGGGTTGCTGAGGGTCTTCTTCACCATCAAAAATTATTTCGATGGTGTTACCGAAGCTTAAATCGCAATGTTCAACAGAATGTCGAACTTTTTGATATGGCCTCGCGGACGGCTGTAGAAGTCATGCACTGACATCACACCGAACACCGCACGTTGATCCGCAGAATTAATGTTAACTACGCTCGGGACCTCCACCAGCTCACCGTGCAACCTGATATCCACTGCTTGCACCCTGTTATAGTCAACAACATCATGGCGAGCAACACGCAACAGAGAGTTTGCATATATCACCCTCAGTAATAGTGGGAGATCATGGTGGCGTTGGCGCTAAAATTATAGCCAACCAACGGTTTGCCCGAGTCGTCTTTGACCGGTATAGCCTGTAGGAGAAAACGGGTATCCCGATCGACATAAAAAAACTGATTCAGGGGAATTTTTTGTCCATCAACACCGTTGTACAATACGACGCCCAAATTACTGCTATCGGTTTTTAGCACATTCTCCCCGTTCAATTGATCGCCTTGTATCGCAATTTGTAACGGTGCCAAGGTATCGGCATCGCAACTGAAGATCAACGTTTTCATCACTGCATAACTGCTGCCATTTACCTTTTGACATCTACGCTGCCAAAAGCAAAATAAATGGTCTGTTCGCCGTTGATCTTGCAGGGTAGCGGATTAAACACCGTACCTCTGAAGGTAACCTCAGTGCCACCCTCACCACGTGCCAACGGATTGCCAAGCGCGCATATAAGCAACACCGCTACCCCAGCAATGCTGATCCTGATTTTCTTTTCATCGTACAATATGGTCATCACAGATGCTCCAGGAGGAATGCCAACAGCATGCTGAACGAACCTTCAAGCAGCGACTTCGGCTGCCGCAGTCGCTGAGCATAAAACAGCAGGCTATTGTCTGCTGGATTGAGCGCTTTCACACCGCTGTGCACGCCCAGTGTCAGTGGCTGCTGACTCTCATCAGTAAGGCCTGGGGTTCTATACCCTGTGCGTTTCCCGTCAAGCTGAATGACTGCTGTACATCGTCGGCTTGTACCCTGATAAAGATTATGAACATGCCTGGCTACTGTGGCCTAGAGGTTAGTGTGCCGACCATTTGGCTATCAGGCAACTCCCCGGCGCATGCTAACCGGTGACGCGGGATCGCCCTTACAGAGACCAACTGTTAGCCACCAACCCCCCAGGAGAATACCCCGTTGCTTAACATCGGCCCTTCAATATGGTCATAGCGCGATAGACGCCTAAAAGCCGTGGCGTAGCGCAAGTTGCCAAGGACGAGTCAGATACGGTACCGAGGCATTGTCGACCTGGAATGTTTGCACACTGCCGTCTTGTTTTTCAACCTTCACATCCAATTATCCATTGACTGCGCTGTTAAACGACTGAATGCAGAATGTCCCAGAGGTGACTGTGGTTTGATAAACTACCTTGCCCAGTTGGGAAACAGTAATCTTGTTATTAGTGCAGGCAATACCACTCTAGCCTCCGCCACTGCGTAACCGCGTAGCGATGGTGGCAGCATGCATTCATCGCTGTTGAGGCTAATACCGGTATAACACCAACTGTCGAACAGGTTGGAAGCCAGGAAAATCTCTCCCAACATTACGGTGGCACCCATTTGCGGCAGAGCGCGGTAAGCATAAAACCGATTCTAGCCTAGGTTATGTCTGCTGCTGGCTGTGCATTTGACATAACTGCTCTGATAATCGGCATGCATACGCCAGGCACCTAGATTAGTACCCGCTGTGCCGCTGACACTGGCATTGTGCATATGGTCATTGCGTTGCAGGCAGCTTACAGTGCTATTGAGACTGTAGTCCAACATCAGGCCAGGAATAGAATACCATTATCCCACTGTGCTAGCGTAACCAAGTTAGGATCAGTTTATTCCAACCAGGCTTGCGGTATGGAGATCTGCAACGAAGCACTCGCCAGATCACTACGCACCTCAGTGCCTTGCAAGACACTGAGATCAGCGCAGTCATGGTGGTGCCAGTAGCAGATTTTTTCTACTGTTGGGGTTAGCTACAACTGCCTTATCAATTCCGGTAACAGGTAGGCTTCGCTGCTATTCTTTTTTTCTTCACGCGGGTAAAAAGGCACGGTGAAATCAGACAGATCTCTGTCATTCAAACGCAACATAAGCGGATAATGGTCTGGCAGTATATAATTAGAAGAAGAAAAACGAGAAAAATCGATATTATTTTTATCTTTAGCGTCTAATACATCGGTATTAAACTCAACGGAATAAGCCAGTTTTCCTGCATCTAGCAAAGAAAATAAGATAGCAACACTTAACCAGTGTGGTGAACCTATCTACTATTTTCTTATTTTCGCCGCAGATCATCTGTATTCCATTGACCCTGTTCTAAGAGCCTATCCTAGTAGGTGTAGCAGCCAGTTTGAAAACCGTCAGCGTGCATGGCGTACGTGAGGTTGGTGAGCACTGCCCTGGGCCAAAGTGGCAAATAAAATAGCCTAATGGGACAGGCTCTAAGTACATTGGTGTAATTAAAGATATTCCAATATAAAATGTACAATGGCCCGGTAGCGCCCGACCCTGAGCTGTTGGTTATTTAGCCGAAGGAATAATGAACAATTCAAGAAAGTCAGCGCCATGTCTGGCAAAACTTCTCCAAGCACCAGTGGATTGCCCGTGCATATTCAATCGCCAGCCCGACCCCACGCGCACTGCCATGCAAGGCGATCAATGCGCTGTTACTATCATACAGCGTGTCAGGCCATCACCCTTGCCAGATCCTGAGGTAATACACTGCATGGTTGCTCTGATCAACGGCAACCCGTTCGTGTGAACGTTAAATTCCCCCCCCTGCCTTGTTTTGTTACCACTTCTATCGGCAAGGAACCGAAGTCGATATCCTGGAAATCACTACTGCTTTCAACAGCTCAGGACGATATGATAATTCACCTACTGAGGATAACTTGGCCATAACCTGTCTATATCTGCGCCAGCATTACACAATTACGCATGTACTGCATAGCAGCATAAGATCCAACCTATCAATAACTGATCTCATATGTTCACCTTCCTTTTTATCATTAGCAAACAGATATGCCTAATGCGAACTGCGGCGCTCCTACATACCGTTACCGATTACTGATAATCGATCACAAAATCGGCAATACTGGGGAACTCTCCCTGCACTGCGGCTGCGGAAGCCAGCCCTTATAAGTAAGCAGAGAAGTAGAGCCTGTTATCACCTTGAACCAATTTAAGCATACTGGTTTTCTGTCCCAGAGCAATCCGGTTGCAGTTAGCATCAGTAATGGCGATGCCCGTGCCGCGTACACTGTGGAGATACCCAGCAGATTGGCCGTAGTACCGCTGCCAGCAGCACTGCCATCAAAGGTAATGGAAACTACATCACAGTTTTCCAATTGGAAACCAAAATGGCGTGGTTTGGACGAGTTTTGATCTTTCAACTCATTCTGCGTAACATGACCCAATTTCACTTCCTACTGTGAGCTATCCCGGCGTTAGAGAACAAGGTGTATCTACAATAGTACTGGTAAATGTTACCTTACCAGCCTCCCCATTAACCTCATTTACTGCGGGAAAGACTACCCATATGACCATAACGCATACTGCCCACAGCTTATTCATTTTTATCAATATCTACCTGTCACTCCAGATTCAATAGTTTTGAATTTCAATAAAAACTACTCACCAACAATATGAGGCAAGACAGAAAATGTTTTATTTTTGTATTTGGCAGCAATAAAACCTCAATACTTTAATAGTATTAATAATATAAATCCAAGAGATATAAATAAAACAATTTAACTTAACAAAGTTAAAAACAAAGCTTAACTTCAATTAAACTAATAATATTCTATATCATCTAGTCAATAATGAGTGAAAATACTATTAACATAGATAAAAGAACCACTCAAACAAAAATATTTAGATCAAACACTGATAAAACGCAAATTTTTGGTTGTCAAGGCCCAAAATGGCACACAAGCAACAGATAAGGGGGGAAAGGGTGTGGCTACTTAATAGAAAAGGGATCTGAGGCTAGTGGCTGAGTAGCAGTAAGATCTGCTTTATTAAGATAATCTTATTGATAGAAAGACACAAAGAAACGCATTCACCCGCAATGGCCCCCCACGCCAAACATAGAGCCTATCCCAGTAGGTGTACATGGATAAACACTGCCCAGAGCCAAAATGGCAAATAAAGTAGCCTAGAGGATAGATATTCAAGAGACTCACCGCCTGCCGCCTGAGAAACAGCTGGCACAGGGATTAGATCACACGGGTTTTCAGCACCATACCACACTGAGCGGCACCTTCAAGCTATCGCCAATAACCAGCGAACCTACGCGCCCTGTAGGATGCCAGTGAGGACGATATCGCCCTCTCGCAGCGTGAAGAAACGGCTCATGTAGGCGATCAACGGCATGATCGGCGTGATCATCTCGCGGGTATTACCCTGATGACGCAATTTATCGTTGACCGCCAGCGACAGCGCAACACGTTGTGGATCGCCAAATTTAGCCGCCGGAATAAAGCCAGATATTGGGCAAAAACCATCGAAAGCCTTAGCTTTTCCCACGGTTGCCCTGCTTTTTTGAACTCTGCCTGCCGCTCGCGCAGCATCAAATCGAGCGCAGTGCCATAGCCAGCAATCGCCCCTGATACCTGTTCTTCGTTGTCCTGCTTTAGCGCGGTGCCAATTAGCACCGCCAACTCTACCTCATGGTGGACAGAAACCAATTCTTTGGGGATCTCCAGCGGATGGTGAATATCGCACAACGCTGTCTCAGGCCTGATAAATACCATAGGTTCAGCAGATATCGCACTGCCTATTTCCTTGATGTGTTCTCTATAGTTGCTGCCAATGCAAACCACTTTATTCACCGGCAAATCAAGCAATGCCCCCTGCCAATCTCTATGCCTATACATACCTTTGTCTCCCTTAGGAGCTTACCCGCTAAGCCCCTTATTGACATATGGACATTGCGGCTATATAGTCAGTAGCCATGCATATGATAATATTACTATTTTTATCTATAAAGATGCGTGTTAAGCAGATTTTACAGCAGTGAAGGGAACTGCAAATAGTACCCTTCGTCTCTCAGAGACTGTTTGACTTTTTCACTGTCTGCCGAGGCCAACTTTTTTCGCTCGTCGAGCTAAAGTACCATCACCAAGCATGGCGTGCCGAAATTTTTCATCAATTTTTGCGGTACATGAGAGAAATCGTCTTTTTTTCGATATAAAGATACGTTTTATCGCGTTTCGTACTGCTATAGATCACGCAAAGCATTTTATTAACTCTATTTAATTAAGACATCGTCTTGCCTGAGCATAACTCTAAATATACCATGTTTAATACATCGGAATATCGCACCCCGAGTAGTATTCTGGGGTTTTAACGTTGCTTAGACTGAGTCAGGATAGATGTCACAATCGCCAATTGAGCTAAAAGGCAGTAGTTTTACCCTATCGGTTGTTCATTTGTATACTTCAGAACCCGAGGTAATACGTCAAGCGTTACTGAAAAAAGTAGAGCAAGCGCCCAGCTTTTTAAATAACGCCCCTGTTATTATCAACGTTGCAATGCTGAATAGCGATGCGAACTGGAAAGAACTTCAGCAGGCTGTCGAGGCGGCAGGTTTGCGCGTGGTTGGCGTCAGCGGTTGCCGAGTTGAGCGACAAAAGCAGGCGATAGTGCAGGCCGGGCTGCCACTACTTAACGAAGGCAAAGGTCAGAAAATGGTCACGCCAGACACAGTGGAAGACCCCCACCCCACCAAGGCACGTATCATCAATACGCCGGTACGCTCCGGCCAACAGATTTATGCCCGCAATAGCGATCTGATCGTTGCAAGCAGCGTCAGTGCTGGTGCTGAGCTGATTGCCGATGGCAATATTCACATCTACGGCATGATGCGTGGTCGTGCTCTGGCTGGTGCATCTGGCGATATACAGTGCCAGATTTTTTGCATGCACCTGGGGGCTGAGCTAGTCTCTATCGCAGGGCAGTACTGGTTGAGCGACCAGATCCCGCCCGATTACCTTGGGCAGGCAGTACAGATTAGCCCGTTAAATAACGCTTTAACCATACAACGTCTAAACTAAGCCATTTTGACAAGGAATCCATTTCATGGCACGCATTATTGTTGTTACATCGGGTAAAGGAGGGGTTGGTAAGACTACCTCAAGCGCGGCCATTGCTACCGGCCTCGCCCAGAAAGGCAAGAAAACCGTGGTGATCGACTTTGATATCGGCTTGCGTAACCTTGACCTGATCATGGGTTGCGAACGTCGGGTAGTGTATGATTTCGTTAACGTCATTCAAGGTGATGCCACGCTAAACCAAGCGTTAATTAAGGATAAACGCACTGAAAATCTTTATATCCTACCGGCGTCACAAACACGCGACAAAGATGCGCTGACCCGTGAAGGCGTTGAAAAAATCCTCAACGATTTAGGTGAAATGGATTTTGACTTTGTGGTCTGTGATTCGCCAGCTGGTATAGAAACTGGCGCACTGATGGCGCTTTATTTTGCTGATGAAGCGATCATCACCACCAATCCGGAAGTGTCCTCAGTCCGTGATTCTGACCGTATCCTGGGCATTATGTCTTCCAAATCCCGTCGTGCTGAAAAAGGCGAATCGCCGATCAAGGAACACCTGTTGCTCACCCGCTATAACCCTGGGCGCGTTAGCTGTGGTGACATGCTGAGCATGGAAGATGTGCTGGAGATCTTGTGTATTCCACTGCTGGGCGTAATCCCCGAAGACCAGTCTGTGCTGCGCGCGTCTAACCAAGGCGAGCCGGTTATCCTGGATGCCGAATCAGATGCCGGTAAATCCTATGACGATACCGTTAGACGCTTGTTAGGAGAAGACCGTCCGTACCGCTTCATTGAAGAAGAGAAAAAGGGTTTCCTGAAACGCCTTTTTAGGGGATAAAACCATGGCCTTATTAGACTTCTTTCTATCCCGCAAAAAACAAACGGCTAATATTGCTAAGGAGCGGCTACAGATTATCGTCGCAGAGAGCCGTAGCGGAGACAGTGAACCTCCGTACTTGCCTGATTTGAAACTCGATATTCTGGCAGTGATTTGCAAATATATTCAGATCAATCCTGAAATGCTGCATGTGCAGTTTGAGCAGAAAGACGATGATATTTCGGTGCTTGAACTCAACGTAACATTGCCGGAGCCGGAAGACACAGATAAATATTGCCGGAGCCGGAAGACACAGATAAATGAGAACGATTCATAAGCCCCCTCTCTATAGTGTTTAGGGAGTGGCTGTACAGGAGGGTGCAGATAAGTCAAGAATGTGAGAATTTAGCGGTTTTCCATCCATTTATACCTTAAATGATAGGTTCTCATATTAGCGTCATAACTAAAGCAGCGGGTGTTTTTTCATTGAAATCCCTGAGTCATCTTATTGTCATCGTATATGAGGGACGACTCAAGTGGATAGAATATCCTTTGTGGTGCGGTACACTAATCCCCTCACATAATTTATTTCCTGATAAGGTTCTCTTCAGAAAATATACCTAATCCAACGGTTTTTGTTTCTTCAAGTAAAAATGGCGAGTGCATTTTGGGAAGTTTCAACGTTAGAGTGGCTTTGTTGAATAAATCGGATCCTGTGCGAGCGAGCGTCCCTGTAGCTGGTCGGATTTTCAGGCAATACGAATGTTTCTGGCATACCTGCCTTCTTCATCTTGTTCAGGGCACGCACCATGGCCAAAGCCTCTGTGCTACCTGACAAGTCGTAGTCACACGGCGTCAGTGAGCCTCTGAATAGCTGCTTTACCCGGTACATGACCGTTTCTGCTATAGAGCGACAGTTATATTCTGTTGTCCATTTCCACCGCGCATTGCTCCCGCTCAGTCGCTGATTCGCTACTGCACGGTTACGGTCTGCGTACTCACCGGGCCAGTAGCCTGCGCCCTTTCGCTGAATGATGAGGGCGCTGATTTTTTTACGGCGCATTTCATTGTGACATAACCGGGTGTCATAAGCGCCGTCCGCCGTAACGTTGTTAAGCGACAGGTCCGCACAGATGATTTAATTGGTTTTGCTGTCAACAGCCAGATACAGTTTCCGCCAGATACAGCGGCGTTCTTTTCCGTGTTTTTGACTTTCCATTTGCCTTCACCCAAGACCTTCAGCCAGGTGGGATCAATCACCAGGTGCGTGATTTCACCCCGGGTGGGAGTTTTGACACTGACATTGACTGACTTTGCCCGCTTGCTGACACAGCTGTAATCCGGACAGAGCAGCGGAACGCCTATCAGGGTAAAAATGGAATCAATGAAGCCCTGTGCAGCCCATAGGGTCAGCCGTAATACTCGTTTAATCACCAAAACGGTAGTGATGGCAAGGTCAGAATAGCGCTGGGGTATTCCTCGCGCTGAAGGTGGGGCTGTCTCATACCGCGTCTTACCACGTCTTAATCGCTTCGTCGTCCAGCTAGAAAGTCATAGAGCCGCGGTTGATAAGCACTTTGTTATAGGTGTGCCAGTGAGTGATTCTGAACTTCTGCTTAGCCACGGGACTGCCTGCGTTGTCAGAGAATGTGTGATCTGCCCCTTCAAATCAGCAAAAGTTCAATTTATTCAACAAAGCCCGTTAGAGGCTTGCCATTTTAATGATGGAGAACATCAAGAGATACCATGCACGCATGGAAATCCGTCAGACCCATTACTTACTAGCTAGAGTATTCAACTGCATCCATATTTTAGTGAAAGACGAAACCCTTTCCCGATAGTTTCCAGCATCTGTGCTACAGCATGCTGCCGCATACCACTCAATAAAATTGAGATGAATTGCCAATTTTGCCAACAATTAATAATTTTTCAGAATTTTTTGTAGTAGTGCTGCTAATAGGATCACCGCGCCAGTTGCTAATTAATTCCGGCAGGGGTTGGCTGTCTTTCAGTTTCCAATGATAGTTTAGCAGTTGGTTAACCTGACGGTGTGAGACCAGTAATTCACTGCTTAACCCGCTTTGCTTACTGACGATCACTATCGCCGCTTTAATCTCCTTGAAAGCTTTCTTGTAGCTTGGCTGGTCGAGATCAGATTCAACAGCTCAGATTCAACAGCAGTGCCGGCAAAGAGGAGGTGTCCAACGCTACCTCCTGCGACACTAGCACTATCAGTGTTTTGCCGTGATAACGGATTTCCGCTCCACTTATGCCCGGCGAGTCTAGTTCACCTAGCGATATTAGCATATAACGCGCCACCTGCCAAAGGTGTGCTCTTCACGCACCACAAAATTTACCGCCAGATAGCGCTCACGCGCCTGCTGCAAACGCCATGCTGCCAGCTTTTGTAAACATGCCAATTGACACGATCTGATATTCCAGGCATTGCTGATTTCGTGATAGGCCAATTCCGGTGACAACATCTCACTACGACGCTGGCATAGCAACAGGCTCTCGTTGTTGGCGGCGCTAGCCTACTAACCGGCCTCCTCGGTCTCCTGCACCAATTGTTTCGCCATCGGCAGAAGATAGAACACGTCTGCCGCCGCATAGACGCACTGTTTTTCCGTTAATAGACACGCCAGCCAGTTGGTGCGCACTTCGCTCTTATCTAGCTTGACCTGCATATATTCTGCCACTAGAGTTGCAAAGTCACATGACAGTATTCGTCCAGCATTCAGATAATCAATTGATGATATTTTTAACCTCGCCCACGCGGTGATGCCATGTCGGTCATAACCAACATCACCCGTAAAATCAGACTGTATAGTAATGCAGTTGCATACAGATCCTTCTTGTCATGGGCAACCACAAATTGATTGCTTTTTATACACGTCATACTTCAAGTTGACCGCGCGTTAGCTTTCTTGGCCCCCCAGTAACTGACGGGTGCCAGCGCTTGGGAATTAATGGTTCTTACCCCTAAGGTTCAGTCTGAGTCCCAGCGCAAGCGCTGCTCAAATCGGTTCCTGACCGATTTTTCTCTGCATTACGGCCCTCCCACAACTAGAATTATTTAGGGTATATACCCTGCGTCACACCAGAGATGATCGTTTAAACCGATCAAAAAATAACAACCTATCTATATAATCAATTATCAATATCATTAAGGAAAGAGTCAGAATGAATAAAGAACTCCAATACCAGGGAGTTTTGCCCACAGCTTACTGCTTGGGCTTTTTTCCGCCCCTCCACTATGCTGGAATGAGTAAATTCATGTTTCACACTACTAAACGATTAACTTGATAGTAATATCACTGTGAGCAATAGATACGACATAAATTCACCGCAACGAATTTTGACGGGTAGAGGGTGATATGTGAAATTATTGCTAATACCTGACAAGTAAAAAGACATTGCATAATGCATGTCCTCTGCCGCTGCACCTCCATGGGAGGCGTAGGACAAGCCTGCGTAATATTTTACCAATCCAATAAAGCACTGGTATAGCGGCACTAGTAAGTATTCACACTGACGCACTTCGCCAGAAACAACACATTAGTAATAGTGATGCTAACGTTACAACGCCTGAGCAAACTAATCGGCAGCCGTATTAAAATGGTTCACACCACGCGTTTACTACTCGGTAGCGATGATTTGTACCTGTGCCGGGTCTGGATTATTATATCAACCATAGCCATAGCCCTGCGCCATGGCCTAATAGGCACAACAGGCGGTATTATCTCACCTGCTGCACCAGGTGCCAACGCTTATAACCAGTGGCGTTCATCGTAACAAACCGGTATGAAGTCATGCCGATCTTACCGTCTTTCAGGCCGGTAATCGGCCCGACCACAGTCACTATCTGGTTTTTAAAATCAGCCAATTCAAGGAACCCTTGTACCGTAGCCAATAAACGGCTGCCTGATAGTTCATCTAAAATAGGACGCGCCGACGAGTCGAGTAGAGCACAGTGGCAATTTCCAACACTGTCTGCCCTTGCTCATTGGTGATGTTCATTACCTTGCCGCCAAAACGTGCCTCGCTCCGGTAAACAGATTCGGCACATGCTGCACCGAGGACAACTGCATGACAGGTATAGCTATTGAACCTGTGATGGCATCCAGCATAGTGGCGCAACCAGCCAATACCAGTGCACCACAGGAGATGGTCAGCAACACCAAACTTTTTGTATCACGTGTTAACATCGTCATAATTTCCTCGAAATAACAGTAAGCTTGACCATTGAGTTAGGCACGATTACCTCTTCAAGTCCCACAGCACAATACGCTGCGACTAGGGGCGACCAGGCCGTTTCTTCCAGGTAACTTCATTACGCAAGTAGGTTGGTTCGGCGTTTTCCACTGCTACTGCCAGACCTTGTTGCCAAGCCAGTAACGCTAGCGGCAGCATGTCTTCTGCCTGGGGCAACAGCATTTGTCCATCACGCACGCTCAACGCAGACCTGCTGACCAAATCTGGATATGTTTGCCAACCAGTGCCAACACAAGCCCAGTTGCCATGCAGTCCGTGAGCGCGCTCTAATGCCTGAGCGGGTGAAATCCCCCCCTCTCCTTCGCTTTCATGCCAACGGCCATCCTGCTGACGCTCGAATTGCCCCCAGTAGACTTCCCCCATCCGGGCATCAATCGCCGCCAGTACACGCTCAGCATGGCTGACCCGCCAAGCCCCCTGTGCCATGGTTTGCAAGGTGGAAATACCCAGCATCGGAAGATCGGCACCTAGCGCCAGCCCCTGAGCGATACCAATGCCGATACGTACGCCGGTAAAACTGCCGGGGCCGCGGCCAAAGGCCAATACATCAAGCTGGCTAAGCACCAGGCCGCCATCCGACAATACCTGCTGCACCATAGGTAAAATACGTTGCGTATGCTTACGTGGGCGTAATTCAGACAAGGCCAGGATTTCACCTTGATTCCAGATAGCAACGGAACAGGCTTCCGTTGATGTATCGATCGCTAAAATTCGCGTAGACATACCAACCTCTGGCGAGAATAAAGCAGGGTTTTCATACAGTGCGCGCATTATAACACAGCCACTTTTCATCTTTCATGTTACTAGCGGCTGAGTGTCCTGTAGGAATGCGATCGCCAGGGCGATATCATGGGTACGAGGCATCAGTGTCACGGATCAGCTGCCCGACACCCTACTTCAGCCTGATGACTGCATCAGGTAATTGCACATCATTGAAAGGGTCGCCGCCCCGCAGGCGGCAATCTTCAATCCGTGCCTTTAATAGCGGATCATCCGGCGAGGTGAACGGCAGCTTGTCGATGATCGCACAGAATAATACGTCACCTCGCACGTCTACCCCCTCCCAGAAACTACTGGTTGCCACCAGTAGTGCATTGCTGGCCTCAACAAACTGTGTCAGTAGTTGGCCTTTACTGGTTTCACCCTGCAACAACACAGGCAGCAACAGGGTGGCGCGAAATTCTTCAGCCAATTTGCGCATCATCTGGTGCGAGGTACATAGCAAAAAGCAGCGGCCGTTATTGGCCTTGATCAGGGGCCGTAGCATTCGCGCCAATTGGCGCGCGCCGCCGGGATGATTAGGGATAGCAGGAAACGCGGCACACACAGTAGTGCCTGTTTAGCATAGTCAAACTGGTTAGGTAGCAACTAGGTCTTCGCCTTGCTCAGGCCCAATCGTTCAGTAAAATAGGCTAACTGCTCGTTGACCGATACCAGCAGTTCGCGTAAGCGATCGTCCATAGTCAACGGCGTCAGCACTAGCACAAAATGGCGTGAATTGCATTCATACCAATAGCTATAGCTGGGTTCAGTAACCTGCTGCAACTGTTTGAGGCGCGCACGGTATAGCGTGGCGTGCTCAAAAACAGCTTCCAGCAATGTAGAACGCCCCAACGATAGCTTGGACACGTCATAACACAGTTCGAGCGCATCATTGAGCAACAGCAGCGCATGCTGAACGTTCGGCTGGCTGAGCATATCACGTAGATTGCCGCGAAATCCCGGATCCCCCAACATTATCCAGAAATCCTGAGTACTTTAACTTAAGCGGTCGGCGCTTTTTTGCAATTGTATAGCATCACGAACTTCGGTGCGGTAAGCAATAGTGATGTCTTTTGCCAGATCCAGCAACTGGCGTCTAGTGAGATATTTGCCAAAATATTAGCTGGCGATATCGGGGAGTTGGTGTGCTTCATCGAAAATCATCACATCAGCTGCAGGGGGATTAATTCGGCAAATCCGCCTTCCTTCACCACCATGTCTGCCAGAAACAGGTGATGATTCACCACCACCACATCAGCATCCATGGCTCGTGTCGCCGTGCTTTGACCACGAAACAGTTCTGATACAGCTGGCAATCACTGACGAGGCAATTGTCATTGGTACTGGTCACCAGCGGCCAGACAGCGCTGCCCTCTGCTACATCGCTACAGCGGCTGATATCGCCGTCTTTGGTTTGTGAAGATAACTTACGCAAGTGCACCAGATCGATCAGGGCCTTACTGGCTGACTCCCCACCAGCCATTGACTGCTGCTCCAACCGTTCCAAGCACAAGTAGTTGGAACGCCCCATTAGCAGCAATAGTTGGCAGATCACGCACATAGAGTTGATCCTGCAAGGCTTTCGATCCGGTGGAAATAATCACTTTACGATGGGCGCGCAGCTCAGGTGCCAAGTAGGAGAAAGTTTTGCCGGTGCCAGTTCCCGCCTCCACCACCAGTTCTTGCTTGAAGTTGATCGCTTCGGTAACCGCTTACGCCATCAGCTGTTGTGCTTCGCGCGGCTTGAATTCCTTGATTGCCTGCGCCAGAGCGAGCGTCATCTGTTGCAAAATCGTCTGTTACACTATTTCTCTGTCAGTGTCATTTAACGTTGATTATGCCAAGCATGCCACGCCGCTACCATCGACTTTATTACTACCTATTTCCACCGCTGGCTATGATGCTCCTAGCGGAAATAGGCATGAAGATAACCCAATGAATATCTAACGAATTGATCCAGATCATCGCTGATCCTAAGCCGTAGTACATAATGATACCCTCTACTACACCAGCTTGCCGGAAAATCTGGATGAAGACGCCACTGTGCAAACCGCTAGCACGCCGACTACCATCGACATATTGTTGGCATTGGTCGGTTCAGAAAAGAACCGCATTCTGGACGCCACCATTTTCCCGGCTAATGCTGCGCCGATTTCGCCGCCATAAACGCCGCCTGGGATACGCCTGGGTGGTCGCTGGCCAATGCTCCAGTGCGCTGCGCCGTGCAGTCACAATTGACGAACCCGAAGTACAAGGTTGAAATCAAGATTATCGCGTCGCTGTGAAGCGGTGAAAACACCGCATGTACAACAGCCGCAGGTTAGTGCCGCGCCCCAAAAGCCGTGTGTTATTCGAACTCGTTCCAGGAACGGCCATCGCGGCTAATCATCGCCACCGAGGCCACAGGACCCCAAGTGCCAGCCTGATATGACTTAGGTGCCTCGTTGTCCGCCTTCCAGGCGTTCATGATAGAATCAACCCACTTCCAAGCTTCTTCCACTTCGTCACGGCGTACAAACAGCGCTTGAATGCCACGCATGCTTTCTAGTAGCAAGCGCTCATAGGCATCCGCTACGTATTCCTGATTGAATGTCTTAGAGAAGCTCAAATCCAACTTGCTGGTTTGCAGATGGTGCTTATGATCCAGCCCCGGTAATTTATTCAGCACCTGGATCTCAATACCCTCATCCGGTTGAAGGCGAATGGTTAGCTTGTTCTGCGGCAGTTGCTGATAAGAATCGCTGAACAAGTTTAGCGGTGGATTTTTGAAGTACACCACCACTTCTGAACATTTGATCGGCAGGCGTTTACCGGTACGTAGGTAGAACGGCACCCCAGCCCACCGCCAGTTATCGATATCCACGCGGATTGAGACGAAGGTTTCAGTGTGGCTATTTTTGTTCGCCCCCTCCTCTTCCAGATATCCCGGTACCTTTTTGCCCTGAACGAAGCCAGCTGTGTACTGCCCGCGCCTAGTGGTTTCATGCACATTGGTCTGATCAATACGCCGCAGCGAACGCAGTACCTTCACCTTCTCATCGCGGATGCGGTCAGCCGACAAATCTACCGGGGGCGACATAGCGATCATGGTCAAGATTTGCAGCAAGTGGTTCTGGATCATGTCGCGCATCTGGCCAGCCTGGTCAAAGTAGCCCCATCGCCCTTCAATACCCACCTCTTCCGCCACGGTTATTTGCACAGAATCGATAGTGCGGTTGTCCCAGTTGGAAGCTAACAACGAGTTGGCAAACCGCAACGCCAGCAGGTTCAATACTGTTTCTTTGCCAAGATAGTGGTCGATACGATAGACCTGTGATTCATTGAAGTACTCCGCAACCTGATCGTTGATCACGCGGCAAGACGCCAGATCGGTGCCTAGCGGCTTCTCCATTACCACACGCGCCGGCTCATGATTCAGCTTGGTTTTACCTAGCCCTTGGCAAATCGCACCGAAAGTGCTTGGCGGCATAGCAAAATAGTTGATGGTGGTACGATGCTTTTGATCCAGTATGTGACCTAGCATGGTAAAATTCTTGCTGTCGTTCACATCAAGATTGCAGAAATCCAAGCGTGCGCTCAGAGTAGCCCAGATTTTATCATCCAGATCCAGTTTTTCCTGTATAAAGGTGTCAAGGGCTTTTTTCACCACCTCGGTGTAGGCTTTTTTATCCCAATCAGCACGGCCAACGCCGATAATCCGTGTATCCGGGTGGATGTACCCGGCTTTCTCTAACTGGTACAGGGAAGGCAGCAGCTTACGACGCGCCAAATCGCCTTTCGCGCCAAAAATAACCAAGTCACAGGCTTGGGATGTAGAAGTTACCGCCATGTTGCTCTCCTTGTTGCAGGATACTTGTAATTTTCTTACATTACTACGCGGTGTCCGGCCATTGACTACGGCAGCGTTGCAGACCCCAAAGCCGGTAATCAAGGCGGAGGAGGCTGAACCTATATTCATGCCTAATAACGTGAAGTACCGGCTTTAGGTACGCGTTACGTAGGGCTGGGCCATTTGAATATCTCCTACTTATTTGGCCACCTAGCAAAGCTCACGCGCAGCCTTGATGCGTATTCAAATGACTGCTAGTAGAGCTGCTTACCTGCCATTACCGGACACAGCCTAATGTACCCTCTTTAACTACGACCAGTAAACTTGGATTAAGAAGCCTTAAGATTCTCGTGTTAGCGTTCGCCGCGGCAGGCGGAGAATGCCGCCGAAGGCGCAGAAAATGGTGACTTTCTGTCTTTTTCTCCAAAAATTCTTTGATGAAAGCTAGACAACACTCACATTATTACCGATGATTGGCATATATGAATATACTGTAAAGTGTACATCACCATCTGGCGCTACTGAGCTAATCTGCCATTTCCGCGCATGATTCCCCTTTGCCTTATGCGGCTAATCTGACTTTATTATTTAATTTTCCAGAAAATACTGAAATTGACTCTGCCTATAGTGTCACGCATCACGCAATTAACTCTCATTAACGTATTGGCTACCGATTTTACCCTGCGCAGAGGGGCTAAATTCAGAGATAACTTGCAACGGTTCAAGGAAGTAGAAACGCTCCAAGAATCGCCTTTTGATTAAGGCAAGGTTTCTCTTGGAAAACGGAACCCAGCTATCCTGATCATGCTGGGAAACTGCCAAACTCAATGGCCACGATCTGTAGATTTACCCACCTGTCCCAATAATAGGCTCCAGGAGCTATTACCCTACGCCAAAAACAGCTTCAGTTAATATCCATAAGCTTATTACATTATTTTAATCATACAACGCGGGTTCGCCGTTCGGTTATGATGTGCTGGCTTGTTAGACACGCATGCGGATAAACTTTATGATATTTTACTGCTGGTTTCGTTGCCAAACATTAGCTGAATCTCCTATATTTACTTCTTACTTCACCAGTTAACGGAGTAACATATGTCCAGACGCCTTAGAAGAACCAAGATTGTTGCCACACTGTGGCCAGCTACCGACTGCGACAATAATCTGGAAAAGATCATTGCCGCTGGCGCTAACGTAGTTCGGCTTAATTTTTTTCACGGCAGCCCAGAAGATCACCAAAATCGCGCGAACAAGGTACGTGAAATTACTAGCAAACTGGGACGTCACGTCGCCATTTTAGGCGACTTGCAAGAGTCAAAATCCGCGTTTCCACCTTCAAAGAAGGCAAAATTTTCCTCAACGTGGGCGATAAATTCCTGCTTGATGCCAACCTATCTCATGGCGAAGGGGATAAAGTAAAAGTCGGTATCGACTATAAAGGTTTACCTAAGGATGTGGTGCCGTACGATGTACTCCTACTCGACGATGGCCGCGTGCAGTTGAAAGTATACTGCAAGTTCAAGGCACGAAAGTATTTACTGAGGTTACCATGGGTGGCCCGTTGTCCAACAATAAAGGTATTAACAAGCTTGGCGGTAGCCTGTCAGCCAAGGCACTAACCGAAAAATATCTAGCCGATATCGTAGCGTCGATTATCTGGCAGTTTCCTTCCCACAAACCGGTAAAGACTTGGAGCATACCCGCCGTCTGGCGCGTGACGCCGGTTATTACGCCAAAATCGTTTCCAAGGTTGAGCGAGCCGAAGCAGTTTGCAGCGATGAAGCCATGGACGATATAACTCTGGCCTCCGATGTAGTGATGGTGGCTCGTAGCAATCTAGGCATCGAAATCAGCGATCCGGAACTGGTTGGCATCCAGAAAAAACTGATCCGCCGTGCCCATACATTGAACCGTGCCATCATTACCGCAACCCAAATGATGGAATCGATGATCACCAACCAGCTGCCAACCCGTGCTGAAGTAATGGATGTAGCTAACGCCGTATTGGATTGCACCGATGCTGTCATGCTGTCGGCGGAAACCGCTGCTGGCCCCAATACCCAGCGGAGATAGTGGCAGAGATGGCAAGCGTTTGCCTAGGTGCAGAGAAGAATCAACGTCTCCAAACACCGGCTGGATGTGTAGTTCAACAACATCGAAGAGGCGATCGCCATGTCTTCAATGTTCGCGGCTAACCACCTGAAAGGGGTTACCACACTGATCACTATGACCAAATCTGGCTACACCGCCTTGATGATGTCGCGTATCAGTTCCAGCCTGCCGATCTTCGCCAGGTCTCGCTATGAACACAAGCTGAACCTGGCTGCACCGTACCGTAGCGTAACGCCGGTGTACTTCGATAGCCGCTATGGCTATCTCATCACCGCCACTGACGCCGTGAACCAACTGCGTGATAAAGGCTTTCTGGTTTCTGGCGATCTACGCGTCGAGTAATGACCACTGCAAAGCCATGCCAGCCACCGCTCGCTGGCTGGCATTTTTCATTGTTTCTTCACCATAACGGCTATACCGCTGGGTGAGTTCAGTCTTTCATCATCAAACTATGAGCGTGGTTTAGCGGTATAGATCATCACGCGAGTAAGGCTCCATCTCCCCTTCTTTATGCGTTTTCAGCAGTTTCAAGATCCAGGTGTACTATTCAGGATTCGGCCCCACCAAGTTTTCCATTTTTTCAGGCGATGCGCGCGCGTCATCCTCCCCAGCTAAATCATCCATTTGTTTGCGGTGCGGATATAGATATTCAACCCGCTAGCTTTACCATCATATACTGGAAATAGCGGCACGATCGCAGCACGGCACACTTTCATCAAGCGACCAACGACTAGCAGTGTTGCTTTATAGGTAGCAGAGAAATCAACGAATTCGCTGTGCTCTATACCGTGATCCTGATCGGGTAAATAATATCCCCAAAATCCTTGACGTACCGAGTGGATAAAAGGCTTGATGCCGTCATTACGTGCATGCATACGTCTGTTAAACTTGCGGCGCACGGCGTTCCACATGTGGTCGATCAGTGGATTACGTTAGTTATGGAACATCGCTGCCATCGGCTGCCCACGCGCGGCTATCAGCATCGTGGGCACATCCACTGCCCAACTATGCGGCACCCCAAAAATATTACATTACATCCTTTCCCGTGTATTTTATCTAGCACTTCTTTGCCGTGCCAACGCACGCGTTTCAACACTTTTCCGCTTTGGCACAGGACAGCTAGGCCATCAGTACCATCGATTGCGGCGCCGTGCAGTCGAACATGGAGTCAATAATATGCTCACGTTCGCTTTCCGATGCATTGGGCAGGCAGTACAACAGGTTAATGCGTGCACGGCATCTTGCACCTACTGCCAGCTTGCCAGCCAATGTGCCAATCGCACCCAATAGCGGATCACGCAGGCGCGCAGGCACCAGCGAAATACCCGCAATCAAGCCGATACCCAGCCAAATGCCACAGTATCGTGGGACGAAAAAGGATTTCTAGAAGTACGGAATAAACTCTAAGTTCGATTTTTTTGCGTTTTGCATGCACAAACTCTCAACTTAGCGGCTCGGCCAATAATAATTACAGCAAATGATTTTGTCATTATACCCTAAATAATTTGCGTTACAGGAAAGCGGCAACGCAGCGACAAATCGGTCAGGAACCGATTTGAACAGCGCTTGCGCTGACACTCATCACTGACTGGGGTACGAGAGGAAAACTCACGCACAGGCAACGTGAAGTATCACGGGCATAACACTGGCGAAGCACCGATATAAAATAACATTGGGCCGATGGCATCGTAGGCAAAGAGGGATTAATCAAGCCGTAGTTGCGCAACCATTTCCTTCACTTGTGCTAGATGAGTGCTACGCTCCTTGCCGATCAAACCTTTGGAATGCGGCAACTTCGCTGTCAGCGGGTTTACCGCCTGTTGGTTGATCCACAGTTCAAAATGCAGATGCGGCCCGGTAGAACGGCCGCTATTGCCCGATAGTGCAATGTGCTCACCACGCTTTACCTTCTGCCCCGGTTTAACCAAAAGCTTCTTCAAGTGCATATAGCGCGTAGTGTACTGACGGCCATGGCGGATCGCCACGTAATAGCCTGCGGACCCGCTGTGTTTGGCGATCAACACTTCACCGTCACCCACCGCCACCACGGGAGTACCGATCGGCATGGCGAAATCAACACCTTTATGTGGCGCAATACGGCCAGTTACCGGATTCACCCGACGCGGATTAAAGCTGGAAGAAATGCGGAACTGTTTCATGGTTGGGAAACGCATAAAACCTCGTGCTAAGCCGGAACCATCACGATCGTAGAATTTGCCATCTTTAGCGCGGATCGCATAGTAATCCTTGCCACCAGTACATATACGAACGGCCAGCAGTTGGCTTTGCGTTTTTTTACCGTCAAAATGTTCACGCGACATTAGCACCGAAAACGGGTCACCTTTGCGCAGCTTTTGGAAATCCAATTGCCACTGTAGCGCCTTAACCACCGCATTGATCCCAGTGCGGCTCAGGCCAGCATCACCGGCACTGTTGACGAAGCTACCACTCAAGCGGCCACTAACTACACTGTTACGCCATTCACCCTGCTGCCATTGCTGCGACTCTTTAAAGCTGTTGCCGACGCGATCATAAGTACGCGTTTCACGGCGAGAAACCTCCCACCTAAGCTGTTGCAGGTCACCAGCGGCGTTAAGCGTCCACGATAACTGCTGGCCGATCTTCAGATTGCGCAGATCGCGATACTGTGTGGCCAATAGCGCGACATCCGACATCTCGATGTCATATTGGGTCAGAATGCTGCCGAGAGTATCACCGGAAGAAACGACATATTCATGCACGTTTTCCTCGTCGACGCCCTTTTGGTCAAGCTCATCCTGGGGGAATTCATCATCAGGGATAGATAGGTCTGTATCGATCAGTTCACTAGCTTCTGGCAGTATGACCCGCAACTGGCTGGCTTCTAATTCGACGTTCTTAATGCTATGGGCATGTTCTGTGTGATAAATAAAAGGTCGCCAGATTGTGACGGCAAATGTCACCACGGTCAGCGACCCCAGCATAACGCGATGGATCCGCGGCATGCTGTTATACGCTAGAAAGATAGTTTGGACTATCCGCTGCACTCGATATTATCCTTATAAGCGTTACTCTAGGCGGCTCACGAACTAGCTCGACAGGGCTTCTGTAATTTCCTGTAGCTGTCCTTTCCCAATACGATGCAGATGTCCAACGGGACTAGTTACTCCCCTTAGCAACGACTTTGATTAAGGCCTGCCTGGATTGTGGCTCAGCAAAAAAGACTGCTTTTTGCTCAACCCACGGTGTTCAAATTTAATGTAAGCGCTGTGCTCCAGGCTGAATTTCGGGGGTTAACGGTGGGATGACCCAGTGGGCGCAAGCCGTGGTGTTTTTCGAAATAACCGTAAGCAGGGTGAAAACAACATTACCTCTACCTTGCACAAGCGTAAGCATATTACCAACATTTCTATCAATTTGCGTCAGCAGATCTTTGAACTTGTGCAGGTTTTCAGCTAATTTATTTTTATTTTAAGGTATGAGTTCCAATCATTGGGCGAAATGGCATTTGCGGTCACTTTTGCTACTTCTGTAGACAGTTAAACAGGTCTATTGTATGTGTTTACGTCGTCACATTCGGTATGATTATGCTGTCAATATCGCGGTGAAAAGAGCTGCTGATGCTACCCTTTTGACTGTTTATTTTATTCCTCTCCGCATTCGATGCCAAAATGCCGGTAGGCATGATGGGTCGCCATACGGCCACGCGGTGTACGCTGGATAAAACCGTGTTGGATTAGGAAGGGTTCGATAACGTCTTCAATGGTTTCACGATCTTCACCGATCGCTGCAGCCAGGTTATCCAGCCCTACTGGGCCCCCAGTGAACTTGTCAATAATCGCCAGTAATAGCTTGCGATCCATATAGTCAAAGCCTTCGGCATCTACATTGAGCATATCCAGTGCTTGCATTGCCACTTTACCATTAATCACACCATTGGCGCGCACCTCAGCAAAGTCGCGCACCCGGCGTAGCAAACGGTTGGCGATGCGCGGCGTACCACGCGCCCGGCGCGCTATTTGATGAGTACTATCGCCAGAAAGATCCAGCCCCAAGCAGCGAGCGCTGCGCGATATGATGAGTTGCAAGTCTGCCACTTGGTAAAATTCCAGCCGTTGCACAATGCCGAAACGATCACGTAACGGTGACGTCAGGGAGCCAGCGCGAGTGGTAGCTCCTACCAGGGTAAACGGTGGCAGATCAAGTTTGATCGAACGTGCCGCCGGGCCTTCACCGATCATGATATTCAGTTGATAATCTTCCATCGCCGGGTACAACACCTCTTCTACCACTGGCGACAGTCGGTGGATCTCATCGATAAACAGCACGTCATGCGGTTCGAGGTTGGTGAGCATCGCTGCCAGATCGCCCGCTTTCTCCAACACTGGGCCGGAGGTGGTATGCAGATTAACTCCCATTTCATTGGCGACAATATTAGCCAACGTAGTTTTTCCCAAGCCCGGCGGGCCAAAGATCAACAAGTGATCCAGCGCATCGCCACGTTGCCTGGCCGCTTGAATAAAGATTTCCATCTGCCCGCATACATGCAGTTGCCCAACGTACTCCGCTAGCAGTTTCGGACGGATGGCGCGATCAAGAAGTTCCTCCTCATTGATCGGTTCGGCTGAAATCAGGCGATCGGCTTCAATCATTGTCTCCCCCTTGTCAACCTTACAGCGCAGCGCGCAGCGCATCACGGATCAGGGTTTCGCAATCGGCACCCGATTTGGCGATTTTGCCGACCATACGGCTGGCTTCCTGCGGTTTATAGCCCAATGCTACCAGCGCGGAGACAGCTTCAGTATCGTTATCAGCGGTTTGCACCGTCGTGGCCGGCAAGCTTCTCCCACTACTGTTAGTAAACAGATCACCATTAGGCCCTTTGAAACGGTCTTTCATTTCCACTACCAGGCGCTCGGCGGTTTTCTTGCCCACACCAGGCAGTTTAATCAGGGTGGTAATCTCTTCATGCTCTACCGCGCTGACAAACTGCTGCGCGGACATGTCGGATAGGATCGCCAGCGCTAGCTTTGGCCCAACGCCGTTAACTTTGATCAGTTCGCGAAACAGCGCACGCTCTTGCTTATCATTGAAGCCATACAGTAGTTGCACGTCTTCACGCACCACAAAGTGGGTAAACACGATAGCCTCTTGCCCTAGTTCCGGCAGTTGATAAAAGCAGGTCATTGGCATATACACTTCATAACCTACACCCTTCGCCTCTAGTAACACCTGTGGCGGCTGCTTTTCCAGAATATTTCCTTTGAGAAGACCTATCATCAACCCTCCTGCAAGATCCATGATCATGATTCATGGCCATGTTATGCTGGCAAAGCTTATAGCATAAAAAGGGCTGGATGAATATCCATCCCAATCAATAACCGATTAAACGCTATCTCAAGCGACCATGCGCCAGATTCAGCCGCCCTGCACTCATCCGCATCACATTTTGGCTCAGATGGCAGTGGGTGATGGCTATCGCTAACGCATCGGCGGCATCCGCCCGTGGATTAGCGGAGAGCTTGAGCAACGAACGTACCATATGCTGTACCTGGGATTTTTCGGCTGCTCCTGTACCCACCACAGTTTGCTTTACCTGCCGTGCCGCATACTCAAACACGTCTAGGTTCTGATTCACGGCGGCGACAATCGATACTCCACGCGCCTGACCAAGTTTGAGCGCCGAATCCGGGTTCTTGGCCATAAACACTTGCTCGATAGCAAAAAAGTCCGGTTGGAATTGGGTAATAATTTCGCTGACGCCAGCATAAATCAGCTTCAGCCGCATCGGCATGTTCTCTACCATGGTGCGAATACAACCGCTGGCGATATAGGTTAATTGGCGGCCCTGCTGACGGATAAGGCCATATCCGGTAATACGTGAACCTGGATCGATACCTAGTATGATCGCCATCGCTACATCCACCTTGCGTTAAGCCCGGGTTCTGCCCGGCGCTGCTACAGAGCAACGCCGCATAGCAACCTTATTAAAGCGTAGCCGCAATCTCATCGGAGATCTAACCGTTGTGGTAAACCTCCTGCACATCGTCGCAATCTTCCAGCATATCGATCAAACGTAGTAGTTTAGGCGCGGTTTCTGCGTCCATATCGGCTTTGGTCGATGGGATCATCGCGATTTCTGCCGCCTCCGAGTTGAAACCGGCAGCGGTCATTGCATCCTTTAACACACCTAGACTCTCCCAGGCGGTGAACACATCAATAACATCGTCATCATAACTGACGATATCTTCTGCACCTGCTTCCAGCGCCGCTTCCATCAATGCGTCTTCATCCACCCCCGGTGCGTAAGTGATCACGCCCTTTTTAGTGAACAAATAGGCGACAGAGCCGTCGGTTCCCAGGTTGCCACCGCATTTGGTGAAGGCATGGCGCACTTCCCCCACTGTGCGATTGCGGTTATCACTCAGGCATTCGATCATCACAGCGGTGCCGCCAGGCCCATAGCCTTCATAAATGATGCTTTCCATGTTGGAATCATCATCACCACCTACACCGCGTGCAATCGTACGGTTCATGGTGTCGCGCGTCATGTTGTTCGCCAGCGCCTTGTCCATCGCCGCGCGTAAACGTGGGTTGGAATCAGGATCACCGCCGCCCAATTTGGCCGCCGTGACTAGCTCACGAATAATTTTGGTAAAAATTTTACTGCGTTTGGCGTCTTGCGCTGCTTTGCGGTGTTTTGTATTGGCCCACTTACTATGACCTGCCATAAAAATCTCCGGGAATTACTGGACTGAATTAATTACCAACTCTTCAATCGCCTGCTGGTTGCTCCACGACTTAGTCAGCATCATGGCTTGCATAGCCTCTAGCCATTGGTAGGCGTGATGTTCGGTTAGCACAGGCTCGAGTTCTTCGGGCAAAACCAAACAAAACCAGTGCTCTTTATTACGCGTAGTGCCTGGGGCATAGCGATACCGCAAATGGACAAAGAGCTCAAACTCCACACAGCGCTGGCAGTCGAACATCGGCAAATGCTCTGCTTTAATATCAATGCCGACTTCTTCCATCACCTCACGTTGCGCTGCCTGTGGCGGCGACTCATCCTGCTCTAGGCTACCGGTGACCGACTGCCAAAATTCACTATCATCGCGCCGCTGTAACATCAGTACCCGATCGCTAGATTTCGCATAAATCACTACCAGGACAGATTCAGGACGCTTGTAGCTCATTACTCATTCTCTTGTGATGTATTGGTTTTCTTCAGTACGTTGATCGCTAGTTCCTGCAATGCTGCCTGGTTGGAGAAACTTGGCGCATCGGTCATAAGACAAGCCGCAGCAGTTGTTTTCGGAAAGGCTATCACGTCGCGGATGTTGTCAGTGCCGGTCAGCAGCATCACCAAACGATCCAGGCCAAAGGCCATCCCAGCATGCGGTGGGGTGCCGTATTTCAGCGCGTCGAGCAGGAAGCCAAATTTCTCACGCTGTTCATGTTCATTGATGCCTAAAATACTGAACACGGTTTGCTGCATTTCACCGTGGTGAATACGCACCGAACCACCGCCAACTTCGTAACCGTTGATCACCATATCGTAAGCATTGGCGATAGCGTTGGTTGGCATGCTAGCCAGTGCTTCTGGGGCTATGTTACACGGTGCAGTGAACGGATGATGCATCGCCACTACGCCCCCCTTGCCGTCCTCTTTAAACATAGGGAAGTCAACCACCCATAGTGATGCCCAACTGTCCAGTTTGGTCAGTGCCAGATCACGACCCAGTTTCAAGCGCAGTGCACCCAGCGCATCGGTAACGATCTTAATGTTGTCGGCCACGAAGAATAGAATATCGCCACTTTGAGCGTTGGTGCGCGCTAGAATCGCTGCCAACACGTCTGCATCAAGGAATTTGGCGATCGGGCTTTGCACACCAGCCAGACCAGCAGAGCGGTCATTTACCTTCAGCCAGGCTAAACCTTTGGCACCATAAATATTGACGAAAGCGCTATATTCATCGATCAGTTTGCGTGTCAACTGTGCACCACCTGAAACGCAGATAGTTGCTACCCGTCCCTTGGCATCGTTAGCCGGGACGGAAAATACGTTGAACTCGACATCCCTCACTAGATCGGCAACGTCCACCAATTCCAGCGGGTTACGCAAATCCGGTTTATCAGAGCCGTAGCGGCGCATCGATTCTTCAAAGGTGATAACCGGGAAGCGCCCCAGATCCACCCCCTTTACCTCCAGCCATAGCTCTCGTGCCAGTTTCTCCATCACTTCGCGCACTTGTTCGGCAGTCATAAAAGAGGTCTCAACGTCAATTTGAGTGAATTCCGGCTGGCGGTCGGCGCGCAGGTCTTCGTCGCGGAAGCATTTGACTATCTGATAGTAACGATCAAAACCGGACATAATCAGTAACTGTTTAAACAGCTGAGGGGACTGCGGCAGCGCGTAGAATTTGCCTTTGTGCACACGGCTCGGCACCAAATAGTCGCGGGCACCTTCTGGTGTAGCTTTAGTCAGCATCGGGGTTTCGATGTCGAGAAAACCGTGGCTGTCCATAAAGTGTCGCACCAGGCTGGTGATTTTGCTGCGGGTTTTCAGATGTCCAGCCATATCTGGACGACGCAAATCCAAGTAGCGATATTTCAGACGGGCTTCTTCACTGTTGACTTGGTTAGCGTCGAGCGGCAATGGATCGGAGCGGTTGATGACCTCCAGTGCATGAGCAAACACTTCTACTTCACCCGTGGTCATCTCTGTATTGATTTGGCTGTCCGGGCGCGCACGCACGGTGCCGACGATCTGAATACAAAATTCATTGCGCAGGTCGTATGCTTTGTCGAACGCCTCTTGCTGATCTGGATCGAAGAACACTTGCACGATACCTGTACAGTCGCGCATATCAATAAAGATCAGGCCACCGAGATCGCGTCGGCGGTTGACCCAACCACACAGAGTGACTTTCTGGCCTACGTGGGACAGATCCAGCTGCCCGCAATATTCAGTACGCATACGCTATCCTTTTTACACAGCCGATACCGTGCGCCGGGCTGGAGCGCCCTAGTCGCACAGCTATTTCTGATGAACTCTATTTTTGTTGTCCGATCTAAATCTGCCGTATCCCCCGGCCATTTCCCTTAAGTGGGAAGATAGTGAGGAAATATTTTTGCACTCTCGCTAACCGATAGCGGCAAATGCCTCATGAATACAGGTGGTTGAAATAAAGAGTGGTGAAAAAAGGTGGCTATTATAAAGGAAATTCATGCGCCATATAAGAGCGAACAACGCATTGTTACCGCTCTATATGGCGTGTTTTGGTGCGAAATGCCGTCAATTCAGCCTAAATTAACACATACGCCTTGCTAACAGTCTATCCCAGTAGGCGTACAATGTTGCAGCCGGTGATTGCACACCGATAGCGTGCAACCACCGGCGCATACAGGGAGTTTGTAAGGATGGTGAGCACCGCTCAGGGCCAAAATGGCAAATAAAATAACCTAATGGGATAGATTCTAAATGCTTCGCCAAGACTGAAACCTACTCTTCCAAATTCACAAAACGGCATTCTACCCAACTATTTCTGTACTCGCTTAGTCACGTTAAAGTGTCGCCTGATGAGATAATATAAAGAAGAAGATGGCGCATTGATCTACATTGGACTACCACAGTGGCAGCACAATACTTGGAGCTGTATCTGGCTGCGTGATTTGACAGATTATAGCCGTTATTTCAACTGCGTAGAAGGCAATACCACTTTTTACGCATTGCCCAAACAAGAAACCCTGCAATGCTGACACGACATGACGCACGATAATTTCCGCTTCTGTTTTAAATTTCCCTCGGATATCAGCCACAAAGCAGCCCTGCACAACTGCAACGCCGATCTGCAAGCGTTTTATCAATGTCTGGAGCCGCTGCATCAGCGCATAGGCCAACTGTGGCTACAATTACCGGCCACCTTTGGCCTCGAGAACTACTAAGAATGTGGCAATTTTTTGACGCACTACCAAAAACGTTCACCTACGATGTGGAAGTGCGTCATCCGGCTTTCTTCACCAAGGGGGAGGCGGAACGTCTGCTGAATTAGGGGCCGCATCAGCGCGGCATCAATCGGGTGATCCTCGACAGCTGCGCCGTAACATCACGCCCTATCCAACAACGCCACAGTGTGCGATAAGCAGCAGAAAAAACCAACGCTCTCGGTGCCACGCACTACTCACTGCCAACCAGCTGTTAGTACGCTTTATCGGCAGCGATGTATTAGCATATAACTTGCGCTGGTTCGCCGTCTGGCAGTAGAAGCTCGCGCTCTGGCAACAGCGGCATCAGCCTTACCTGTTTACCCATACACCGGATAACGGTGATTCACCGCAGCATGCGCAAAAAATCTGGCAGCAGTTGCGCCAGGTGATCCCTAATCTGCCTGCACCGCCGGACTAGCCACAACAAGGATGCGCTATTTTGACTACATCACCTAACTGATTGCAGAGCTATCATCAGACGGACGCGCTGCGTTTTCTCGCCGTCATCTGTTAGAATGCGCGCTTCGAATGCTGAACTAATTTGCTGCTATGCCAAACCGCGATACCCTTTTTTCCGCCCCCATTGCTAAATTGGGCGACTGGACTTTCGACGAACGTGTTGCTGAGGTGTTCCCAGACATGATCCAGCGTTCTGTTCCCGGTTATTCCGATATCATTTCGATGATTGGCATGCTGGCCGAACGTTTTGTGCAACCCGATAGCCAAGTGTATGATCTGGGCTGTTCCCTGGGTGTAGCAACGCTGGCGATGCGACGGAATATTAAGGTAGCTGGTTGTAACATTATTGCCATCGATAACTCCCCGGCCATGGTTGATCGTTGCCGTCGCCATATTGACGCTTTCCGCGCTGATACCCCGGTTGAGGTAATCGAAGCCGATATTCTCGACATACCCATCGAAAACGCCTCAATGGTAGTGCTTAACTTCACCCTGCAATTCCTTGAGCCGGCCGATCGCTTGCGACTGTTAGCGCAGGTTTATCGTGGACTGCGGGCGCACGGTGTGCTGGTGCTGTCAGAGAAACTCAGCTTTGAAGATGCCGATGTCGGTGCATTGCTGTTCAATATGCATCACGATTTCAAACGCGTCAACGGCTACAGCGAACTGGAGATCAGCCAGAAACGTAGCATGCTGGAGCGTGTTATGCTGACGGACTCAGTGGAAGCGCATAAAGCACGTCTGAAACAGGCTGGCTTCGAACACATTGAAATGTGGTTCCAGTGTTTTAACTTTGGCTCACTGGTCGCGCTTAAAATAGGTGCAGAACCATGATTAAGTTTAGTAATTTTTATCAGCGTATCGCCAAGAGTAACCTCAGCCACTGGCTGGACACCCTACCCATGCAGCTTAGTGCCTGGCAGCGTAGATCACGACATGGCAAGTTTAAACAGTGGTTTAATTCAGTAGAGCATTTGCCGACACTGACGCCAACCTACGTAGATTTGCTGCACGGCGTGCTCGCCGAGATGGAGCCGGGGCTACCGCCGGGTCAGTTAGCAGGCATCGAAAAAATGCTACGCACTATGATGCCATGGCGCAAAGGGCCGTTCTCGCTGTACGGTATCGACATCGATACCGAGTGGCATTCTGACTGGAAATGGGATCGCCTGCTGCCACACCCTTTACCACTGGCCGGGCGCACCATTCTCGATGTTGGCTGCGGCAGTGGCTACCATCTGTGGCGTATGGTCGGTGCCGGCGCTAAATTGGCGGTCGGCATCGATCCAATGCAGTTGTTTTTGTGCCAGTTTGAAGCTGTACGCAAGCTGCTAGGCGGCGACCAACGCGCCCATCTGCTGCCACTAGGTATCGAACAGTTGCCAGAGCTTGCCGCCTTTGACACGGTATTCTCCATGGGTGTGCTGTATCATCGCCGTTCCCCGCTGGATCATCTCTATCAACTGAAAAACCAGTTGGTTTCCGAGGGCGAACTGGTGCTGGAAACCCTAATAGTGTCAGGAGATGATAATCAGGTGCTGGTACCGGGCGATCGTTATGCGCAAATGCGCAACGTCTATTTTATCCCTGCGGCACGCGCACTGAAGAACTGGCTTGAGAAATGCGGCTTCGTTGATGTGAGGATCGCCGATATATGCGTAATCAGCACTGAAGAACAGCGCCGCACCAGTTGGATGACCAGCGAGTCACTGACAGAATTCCTCGACCCCGATGATCACCGCAAAACGGTTGAGGGTTATCCGGCACCGCTACGCGCGATACTGGTGGCAAGAAAACCCTGATCGATGACTCACTACCTGATGCTAACTGTATAGTGGCGAGGTTTTATTGCTGGCGATATAGGTTCTGTGCCAAGGAGGCAACTAAGGCTAGCGTATTTTTCATTATCGCCATCATTTCGCCATCCACACAATAATGGCTAAATTTGTCAGATTCGTTGTCGGAACACATAGTGACGCCCGCTTTACGATAGCGCATGGTGGAATGCACGGCATGGCCTGAAGAACTGTGTAGTTTCTGAATGTCGATATTGACAAACTTGTGCAGGTTGCTAAGTCGTACCCCGCCACCCGCAATAATCCCCAGTCCTGGTTGGCATGGCGTAAATTGCGCAGCAATGTCAGACCAAACTCGGCATTCTGCTGTTGCCCTGAAGTCAAAATACGTGCTACACTAAGCTGCGCCAGTTGCTCAAAGGAGCAGCATCAGGTTATCTGGCACATGTCAAATGCTAGATGGAAAGTCACAGCCATATTGCCACTCAGTTGCATCACTTTACGCATACGCGACAAGTCTATATGGCCTTCCTCATCTAGCCTAGCATACCACCACCACGAGACCGGGGAAGCCCATATCGCGGATCTGGGCGACATCTTGCTTGATCACCTCGAAATCCAGCGTGCTGTAGCAAAAATCGCCACCACGCGGACTAACGATAGGATGTACGGGAATAGTAGTTACCCGTTCGCGTGCCAAAAGGAGCGTACCATAGCTCGGCATCAACCTACCATCGCTGCGGCGGGCGCACAATTCAATGCGATCCCGCCCCTACTTGTTCAGCCGTCAGTGCGCAATCTAAGTTAAAGCAGCAAATTTCCAATTTCATTATTGTCACCCCAGATGACGGCCAACATTTGGCGGAAATTGTTAATTTCTTTTGCGGGCAGAAGCATTGGCATCTACTCACTCAATGTGTTCACTATGGCATTTAATTTTGATCAATAGGGAGAATATCGTCACAATGGCGATATATAAATCAGATAAATCATCTCACAAGTGAATCGCTACCGCTAGAGTAAGGAGGCTGTTGCAACAGCCATGTTAGGATTTTTCGCTAGTGACGATTTCCCTGATGGAGTAAGGATAAAATTTTATCGTCATGCTACCATCGCTGATGGCTAAGCTCGGGTTAGGCAGCCGATCACCATCACCCTGTAGAACACTTTATTTCAACGTGATCCCAGGTGCTAACAGCGCTTCATCAGCCAAGTAGCTTAATGCCCACGCATGCAACGTGTCAGGATCACCACGGAGCACCAGCTCCAAGTGTTCCCAGCCTTCGTGCAGATAGCGCTTTTCTCCTGGATACGGCAGTTCTACGCAATCTATCAACCACGGTCCCATATTGAGCGGCTGTTGCAAATTAAACAAGCAGATCAGAAGGATATTGATCATCGATTCGGACAGTAGTGAAGCGCGCTGCATTAGCCCCCGCCGCCATCGTTCAGCTGTGGTGTCTTGGTAGCAGCGTACTGAAATGTGATCGGCGCTAAATTGCGATAAATCAAGCTGCAATTTCGCCGCTAACTGATCCAGTGCCTGTTCAAAACGCGGCAAATAAAGTGCCATATCGTTAAGGTCGGCGGATAGCCTGTAAGGGGGTCATGAAAGCCTTAAACAACAGAATACGCATTTATACGACGAGGTAATTTAACCAATGAGACATATCTTACCATGATTGCCTATTTGGGATGATATAGGCCCACTTGGTTATGATATTTCTCATTCGACCAGCATTAGTGCAGGAAGTAATTTATCAATATGTATGCTTGATTAACAATAGGAATTCTCCTATCTACTACAGCTTTTTATTATGAAGACAAAATCCTGCTGAATCAACGTCATTTGTTCATAAAAACTAAATAACCATTTCACAATAATACTAGGGATACTTTAGAGAAAACTAGAGCTGAAATAATAGTGATGTCTCTATATTGTTGATATCACTGGTGCTGATAGTGGTATACTTGTCGTACTTCACATTGCTTGTGCGTTAGCTTTCCCCGCTCACCCCCGTCATTTAATGGGGTAAACATCTGGGGGGGGGGTTACTGCGTTGCCGATTTCCTGCAACACGAATTTTTTCGGGTATAGCTGCATACGCTATTTATCGCCACTTTAAGTTACGCCGCAACTACACTTTGCGTGCTGGTCGCCCAATAAAAACTTGGCCTGTTTACTTTCTCTCCTTCTGTCTGTTACCTAATTACCACGCTTTAGTGAAGATAGATCTTACGGTGGATCTTTCATCGCTGGATCTTCGTCAACTACTGACTAAACACATTAGATCGGTTACAATTATAGGCTATTTCTAGTGGGTCGGTACCCTCTGATCCTCTCTTTAAATCCGGCAGGGGCATGGTACAATGCCGCGCGTTCATCATTAAGGTAACCCGTTGAATATTCAGGTTCTGCTCTCAGATAAAGTCAACCAGGCACTAATTGCCGCAGGTGCACCAGCTGATTGCGAAGCGCAAGTACGTCAGTCAGCCAAAGCGCAATTTGGTAATTACCAGGTCAACGGAGTGATGTCGGCTGCCAAGAAACTTGGCATGCCCCCGCGCCAACTGGCAGAAAAAGTGCTGCAGTTGCTGGAGCTTGGTGACATCGCTAGCAAAGTGGAGATCGCTGGCCCCGGATTTATCAATATTTTCCTGAACAGCGTATGGCTGGCCGGCCAGATCGATTTGGTGTTGAACGCCCCAGAACTCGGTGTGACAGCGGTCGAACCGCAAACTATTGTTATCGATTACTCGGCACCAAATGTAGCTAAAGAGATGCATGTCGGCCACTTGCGCTCCACCATTATCGGTGACGCTGCCGCGCGTACTCTGGAATTTTTGGGTCACAACGTGATCCGCGCCAACCATGTAGGTGATTGGGGCACCCAATTCGGCATGCTGATCGCCTATCTAGAAAAAATGCAGAATGAAAATGCCAGCGACATGGGCCTGTCCGATCTGGAACAGTTTTATCGCCAAGCTAAAAAATATTATGATGAGGACAGCGAATTCGCCGCGCGCGCGCGTGCCTACGTGGTCAAGCTACAAGGCGGCGACCCTTACTGCCAGAAAATGTGGCGTAAGCTCGTCGATATCACCATGGCGCAAAACCAACTCACCTATAACCGCCTGAACGTAACCCTGACTGAAGGCGACGTGATGGGCGAAAGCCTCTACAATGCAATGCTGCCAGGAATCGTCGCCGATCTGAAGGCCAAAGGGCTGGCGGTGGAAAGCGAAGGTGCCATCGTGGTATTCCTTGATGAATACCAGAACAAGGATGGGGAGCCGATGGGCGTCATCATCCAGAAAAAGGATGGCGGCTACCTATATACCACCACCGATCTCGCCTGTGCCAAATACCGCTACGAAACCCTAGGTGCCAACCGCGTGCTGTACTACACCGATTCACGCCAGCATCAGCACCTGATGCAGGTCTGGGCTATCGTGCGCAAAGCAGGCTATGTGCCGGAGTCCGTTTCACTGGAACACCACTTGTTCGGCATGATGTTAGGCAAAGATGGCAAGCCGTTTAAAACCCGCGCTGGTGGAACAGTGAAACTGTCTGATCTGTTAGATGAAGCCATCGAACGCGCCGGGAAGTTGATCGCGGGCAAAAATCCGCATATGCCAGCAAAAGAAATAACACAACTGGCTCGCGTGGTCGGCATCGGCGCAATGAAATACTCTGACCTATCAAAAAGCCGCACCACTGACTATATCTTCGATTGGAATAACATGCTGGCCTTCGAAGGCAACACCGCACCTTATATGCAATACGCCTATACCCGCATTGTGTCGGTATTCAAACGCGCCGGGATTGACGAAAGCAGCCTAACTCTGCCGTTGGTAATGAGCGAAGAGCATGAAATCGCCCTGGCAACACGCCTGCTACAGTTTGAAGAGGCACTCACTGCCGTAGCGCGTGAAGGGACACCACATATCATGTGTAGCTACCTATACGAGCTAGCTGGGCTGTTCTCCAGCTTCTACGAACACTGCCAGATCCTCAATGGCGACAGTGAAGCTGTGCGTCAGAGTCGCTTAAAGCTGGCTCTGCTGACATCCAGAACACTGAAAACCGGCCTGGATACGCTGGGTATCGAAACCGTTGAACGCATGTGAGGTATGTCGTTCGCTCAATAGCAAAAAGGGTTAACATGGCGGCTAATATTGATCGTTTAAGGATCAGGTAGCCTTCACATATGCCATTACTGGGGCACAGCGGCCAGCAATTAGCGTTAACTCAACGTCTGTCATGCTGTGCAAACAAGTCTATGTTCTCTATCTATACACCGTGAATGCAGGACAGGATTTTGTGGTGGCGACGTCATTCAGGCTTACTGATACCAGTAAACGGATTGGTATTAGTGACCTTAGTAAACTGGCAAATACGCCCATCAACCTTTACGTTATTTTATTGCCAATATGGGTAGTTGGTCGGCACTACGCCTAGCAAACCTGGTCTTCACACGTCAATTTCGACGATATCTCCGCATTTAAGCTCACCTGAAGAAGCATTAATGTGCACTGTGATCACCGGATTGCTGAAAAGGTGTAGCGTTTCGGCAGGCACAGACAATACTGGCTAACATTGAACTGATTCATATGTTACGCGCAAATGAGCATTTCAGCATCTACACGGGGGGATGGGATTGCCTACGGCACAACAGTTTTATTTTCTAGCCACTTGAAATCTATGTAACATATATTTTACTGACTTTTATCTATAGATGTGATAGTCAATAAAAATCAGTAGCATAACACCTTCTATCCTGCCACCGTTAAACGGTATAGTCTTCATGCATTTAAGTTGTTTAATATCATAGACATAGATGGTAAACACCGCAAAATAATCGCATATTACCCGACAATTTCTTAATACGAGAGAACCATATTTATCGTCCCATGAGAGAGAAACCTACCCATTACAAGACAAATACCAATAACTTATCTGTTTTTTCTTTGTGACACTATGTAAATATACACACATTAGAAATTTATCAGGATAAATGTTGATGGGGAAATGACAATTAGAAAACTTATGATGAACAATAGGTACTGACGAGACAACCAACAAATAAAAATTACATTTGTATATTTAGTGGACATTCTATTTTTATACTGTAATTTTTTCATCATGTACAATACTATTTACTACACTTTACGTATCACGACAACGATATTGTTAACACTCAGTTCATTTAACGTATTGGCGGTAACGAATAATAGCAATGAAGTGAGTGTTAATTTTGATTATAATATACTACATTCATTTATAATAGATAAAAACAATCAATTAAATTATCTCTCAGAGTATGAAATCGTTGGGTATTAATACCGTTGTATTATCTATTAATAGTAAATACGCTGAAACACTTGATATCGACTTTAGTCAAACAGGCAATGCCTGCATTACCTAGGATATCTTGGTAAGATACAATATAAAACCAGCGTTATTACTGATAAATGAATCTAGCGGATGCGCGGAAGAAAAGAGTGTTTCCCAGTTAGAAACCGTGTTTAAAAGAAACAATAATGCACTGCACTTAACACTTAAATATAGCAGACTATTATCTTTGATAAAATGCATGGTACAAGAAAGTATATTCTAGTGGCACCTGGGCATTTCTTAATTATGATATTTACGATAAAAATACTGACAGTGTCAGTTCAAACTATCAAAATATCATCTCATTGATGTCTTTCGGGATAAATACTCATAATGTAATGATGCGCACTAACTTATCCTGGAATAAAAACATCAGTAAATACCAGGGTGAACATAGTAGCCATAGTAGCATATCCCTTAGTAGTTCTTATTTAGAGGCTGACATAATAGGACGTTATCATCTGAGGACTAGCTAAATTGGCGTAGGTAACACAATGTTTGGTGCTGTCCAGGTACGGGAGCTGATAATGGATAATCACAACGGACTCGCTGAAGGCGATACGACTGTGACCGTTAGCAGTGTGGCATCAGGATTTGCACAGGTTGAAGTATTTCAGCATAATCGTTTGGTTTTTAGCCTCCCGACCGCAGCCAGAAATTTTTCTTTTGCCGATGTACCGTTGCATACACCGCTTTTTCAGATGCAGAAGTCGTTATAAAAGTTACGGAGAAGGAGGGGGTGTGTCCCAGCGTTTCACCATTCCTAAAGCGGCGTTTTCCGTCAGTTAAAGCATGTCGTCCAGATACTCTTTCTTTGCGGGACAACAAGCAGGCAAACACCGTTGCTAGTGATTGGGTTATCTGGATGGAGTACCGCTTTCCTTTTTACTATTATGCTCAACCCATTTCTGGTCTGCTGGTAACACCACATTATCTGGCAATTGGATTAGGGCTTGGGTTTAACTGGATCCTTTATAATAGTAGAGGTGAAGTCAGTTACACTCTTGCGAAGCAAGATCAAAATGGTAATTTGGGAGCTAAGATTAACGTAATGCTATCAACACAGCTAGTTAATTTAAATCCATATTTTTCTCCCGATTGGCAAAATAGACACTATCGTGATTAAAGCGTTCGGCTATATATATAGATAATGAAGCAAGACATTTCATTCGTGCTTCCTGGCTAACACCATACAATAATACAAGTTAGTATTACTCATGGAGTAGTCGTAACAATAGAAACTATTCTGCAAACCTGTCAGGCTCTCTGGTTGCGGCAAAAAGTAGGCTGATATTTTCATCTGAAAGAGTGCGAGATACCTTTGCTATTGCAGACACTGCTATAAAGGGGAATGTAACATTATTAGCGCCAATGGGACGGACGATAACCAATTATGACGTCCTGGCGGTGATACCACAACTCCATGCAGGCAATAGTAATGTGATCACTATCGACACTAAATCCATGCCGGACGGTGCCTGGGTGAAAAACTCACGTAAGGATAATTTCAGTAACGCGCGGTGCCATTGCTGATGTAAATTTTGATACTGGCTAGTATGAGCGCTTGCATCTATTACAGTTGAAAAATGACAAGCACAATTTCCCTCTAGGCACTACTGTGGTCAATGACCATTCGGCTTTGTTGAATAAATCAGATCCTGTGCGAGCGAGCGTTCCTGTAGCTGGTCGGATTTTCAGGCAATACGAATGTTTTCTGGCATACCTGCCTTCGTCATCTTGTTCAGGGCACGCACCATAGCCAAAGCCTATGCTACTGACAGTCGTAGTCACGCGGCGTCAGTGAGCCTCTGAACAGCTGCTTTACCCGGTACATGGCCGTTTCTGCTATAGAGCGACAGTTATATTCTGTTGTCCATTTCCACCGCGCATTGCTCCCGCTCAGTCGCTGATTCGCTACTGCACGGTTACGGTCTGCGTACTCACCGGGCCAGTAGCCCACGCCATTTCGCTGAATGATGAGGGCGCTGATTTTTTTACGGCGCATTTCATTGTGACATAACCGGGTGTCATAAGCGCCGTCCGCCGTAACGTTGTTAAGCAACAGGTCCGCACAGATGATTTAATTGGTTTTGCTGTCAACGGCCAGATGCAGCGGCGTTCTTTTCCGTGTTTTTGACTTTCCATTTGCCTTCACCCAAGACCTTCAGCCAGGTGGGATCAATCACCAGGTGCGTGATTTCACCCCGGGTGGGAGTTTTGACACTGACATTGACTGACTTTGCCCGCTTGCGGACACAGCTGTAATCCGGACAGGACAGCGCAGCGGAACGCGCCCATCAGGGTAAAAATAGAATCAATGAAGCCCTGTGCAGCCCGTAGGGTCAGCCATAATACTCGTTTAATCACCAAAACGGTAGTGATGGCAAGGTCATAATAGCGCTGGGGTATTCCTCGCGCTGAAGGTGGGGCTGTCTCATACCGTGTCTTACCACGTCTTAATCGCTTCGTCGTCCAGCTAGAAAGTCATGGAGCCGTGGTTGATAAGCGCTTTGTTATAGGTGTGCCAGTGAGTGAGTGATTCTGAACTTCTGCTTAGCCACGGGACTGCTTGCGTTGTCAGAGAATGCGTGATCTGCTCCTTCAACTCGGCAAAAGTTCAATTTATTCAACAAAGCCTCAGATAGTCCCAAAAACGCCAACCAGTCTGATGCCGCGCTAATGAAGGCTTAGCGGCTAGATCACCTTGCCCTGTAATAGTCAAGAAATGATTGCCACCCCATATTTCGCTCCATATCTGGGCAGAAATGCCATAGGCACCCGGCCAGGGTTTGCCACTTTCGGTACTAAAGCGGTAGCCATCACGATCCGCCGAGGTTTCAGCATTCTGCGGCAGGTTATCCGGCGCGAAGCTGAACATCTTGCGCTCGTCGCTGAAGCGGGTACCCCAGTAATAACGGCGTTCGTCTGGATTCACTTCGTACGGGAAGTCCATATAGACGTAATCCTGGTTAGAAAGGATCAGCTCGTATCCCTTGTTCGCCCAATTGTTGGCGTTGTCGAAGCCGTCCTAGTACAGGGTATCCCAGAAACTCAAGCCAACGCGTGACGTGGTGGAATACCTTAGCGTCCTGCGCATCTTTCAATCCGTCCTGCCAAGCCTGCATTCTGTCAATGCTGCGTGCTTTCACCTGTTGGCTGACTTCTTGCGCGAAGTGGCTCGGCAGGTGCTCCATATCGGCCACCTTGACGTTGCTTATCATCGCTTGGCACACCTAGGATTTTGCCCAAGGCTTATCTTCTTTACTCTGATCGATAATGCCTTTGCCCGGCTCAGGTTTCACGCGATCGGTATAGCCAGCCCCTAAACGAATGTTTTTCGCTTCATCACTACCAAAGTGCCAAGTACGCAGTGGCTGACCGGCTTCTTTGTGCATTGGAGTCAGCCAACTCGATGGCGGTAAAGGCCCCCACATCCAGTGCGAACATATTCCAGACGTAGCCTGAGGAAGAAGTCCAGGCTAAAGTTGGCGGTAGAGTGCGACAGGTTGATGGTGTATTTATGGTCATCGCCACTGACCGGGTTGAGATCTTTACGGTCATGCTCACGTTGCCAGTAGTAAATACCGCCAGTCAACGTAGAATAATAGATAAGCCCTGCGGCCTACGCCTCAGGAACCACGGCAAATCCTACTCCTAATATCGCGCCTGCCACAATGAGCGCTAACGCTTTACATTGAGATCCATGCACACCCATATGCAATCCTCTTTGACTTAGAACCTATCCCATTAGGCTATTTTATTTGCCATTTTGTACCATGGCAGTGCTCACCCTCCTCATGAACTCCCAATACACGTCTACTGAGATAGGCGCTTAATATTAAAAGTTGCCGCCGCCGGTGTTTACTACCATACCACCCTGTATAACCGATAATAAAAAAACCAACCGGGTAAAAATATGACTACAGCTTGACCACCACAGTACTTATTGCTGCAAACATCCTATTTTTCGCGATGCAAATTATCAAGTAAAAAATGAGAGGAATTACTTAAACTATGATGAAGAGCAAATATCGATGAGATTTCGTTGCGATGTGATGTGATGTAAATAGGATTATAGATGAAAAATTCAGTAAGATAAGAAAAATATAGATATTAGGTCAATCAGAGAAGATTAACGCTTTCAACTAGAAAAAATAGGTAAGCATTTTTCACACCCAATTAATTCGCGTCACGAAGAAAATAATTTAAAATATTATATAAACAATGTCTTATATCAGTAATCCGATCACAAAAACCGCAAGTGAGAATTTAAAACGGCGTAGGAAATACGTATTAAATAGAAAGCATAGGCGGAAACAGAAATAAAAAAGCGCAGCCGAAACTACGCTTTCAATACATTACCTGGGTGAGGCTCAGGCTCTGATTTTCGCCCAGGTATCACGCAGGCTAACGGTGCGGTTAAACACCAGGTGATCGGCCGAAGAGCAATAGCTGTCAGCGCAGAAGTAACCTTCACGCTCAAACTGATAGGCTTTCTCCGGCTGTGCAGACGCCAAGCTAGGCTCGACAAAACCCTGCTTGATCACCAGTGATCCTGGGTTGATAGTGGCGATAAAATCTGCCGCCGCCGCCGGGTTAGGCACGCTGAACAAGCGATCGTATAAGCGAATTTCTGCTGGCAATGCGTGAGCAGCGGAAACCCAGTGGATCACACCTTTTACCTTACGGCCATCGGCCGGATCTCTACTCAGCGTCTCGGCATCGTAGCTACAAAAAATAGTGGTTATTTCCCCTACTGCATCCTTTTCAACCCGCTCGGCTTTGATCACGTAGGCGTTGCGTAGGCGTACTTCCTTGCCCAACACCAGACGTTTGTACTGTTTGTTGGCTTCTTCGCGAAAGTCAGCGCGGTCAATATAAATCTCGCGGCTGAACGGCACCTCACGGCTGCCCATCTCAGGTTTATTCGGGTGGTTAGGCATAGTGAGCATTTCTTCCTCTGTGCCCCTATTTTCGATGACGACTTTCACCGGTTCCAGCACGGCCATGGCGCGCAGCGCGTTCTCGTTCAGATCGTCACGAATGCAGGATTCCAGTGCCACCATTTCGACGTTATTGTCATGCTTGGTCACGCCAATGCGCTGGCAGAACTCACAGATAGAAGCAGCAGTATAGCCACGGCGACGTAGACCAGATAGGGTCGGCATACGCGGGTCATCCCAGCCTTCAACGTACTTTTCCGCCACTAGTTGGTTCAGCTTGCGCTTCGATATAATGGCGTACTCAAGATTGAGTCGTGAGAACTCGTATTGACGCGGGTGGCATGGGATGGTGATGTTATCCAGCACCCAGTCATACAGGCGGCGATTATCTTGGAACTCCAAGGTACACAAAGAATGGGTGATACCTTCTAGCGCATCGGAAATACAGTGGGTGAAATCATACATCGGGTAGATGCACCACTTATTGCCGGTTTGGTGGTGTTCGGCGAACTTGATGCGGTACAACACGGGATCGCGCATGACGATAAACGGTGAAGTCATGTCGATCTTGGCACGTAGGCAGGCAGTACCTTCAGCAAACTCGCCATGGCGCATTTTCTCGAATAGCGCCAGGTTCTCTTCCATACTGCGTCCACGGTATGGGCTATCTTTGCCCGGTGCGGTCAGGCTGCCACGGTATTCACGGATCTGCTCAGGTGACAGTTCATCGACATACGCTAAGCCTTTGGTGATCAGTTCAACTGCATACTGGTACAGTTGAGCAAAATAATCAGAGGAATAACGGATGTCGCCGCTCCACCCAAAGCCCAGCCACTCCACATCGTGCTTGATCGACTCTACGAATTCGATGTCTTCTTTCACCGGGTTTGTGTCATCGAAACGCAGGTTGCACTGGCCTTGGTAATCCTTAGCGAGGCCAAAGTTCAGGCAGATGGATTTAGCATGACCGATATGTAGATAGCCATTAGGCTCCGGCGGGAAACGGGTATGTATCGACGTGTGTTTCCCTGACGCTAGATCTTCATCGACGATCTGACGGATAAAATTGGTTGGGCGGGCTTCAGCTTCACTCATTTCATTATTCCTTAATGCAAAGCGCTACATATAACCGCCTATGTTCCAACAAGCCACGTTCGGAAACAACCGTTTGTTTCAGCAAAATGCAGGACACGGCTGCCCCATGGTGCAACATTCCATCGCAGGGCTACGTAAAAATAAAAAAAGCGGGAAGAGAATAGGCTCTTCCCGCTAAAACGAGGGTGAACTCCCAAGTACTATCAGGTAAATCGATTTATTTCTGGATCTCAAATAGTTTGGTCTGGCCAGATACCACAGAACCAGTCGCCAATGCTGTCAGGCCAGCGTAATCGCCAGCATTGCTGACCACCACCGGGCTTATCATCGAGTAAGCACTGGCGTTCAGGAAGTCCAGATCCAATTCTAGAATTGGCCGACCGGCTTTCACCTCAGCGCCATCTTCAACCAGACGTTTGAAGCCCTGACCATTCAACGCAACGGTGTCGATGCCCATATGCACCACAATCTCCACACCCTTGTCAGTTTCTAGACAGAAGGCGTGGTTGGTGTTGAAAATTTTAACAATAGTACCGTCCGCTGGTGCCACAACAATTTTGTCAGTCGGGCGAATGGCCAAACCATCACCTACTACTTTACGGGCAAAAGCCTCATCAGGTACCTGATCGAGCGCCACCACTTCACCAGTCACTGGAGCCAGCAATGTTTCGAGAGCCACCCTAGGCACATCCTGTGGCTTGTCCTCAGCCGCGGGGCCAGCAGTAACCAGGTTGTACATGGCGCTAGCGATCAGCTCTGCACGGGTGCCGACAATCACCTGTACATTTTGCTTGTTAAGACGGATCACGCCGGAAGCACCCAGGCGTTTCGCCAACGCATCATTCACCCGCACGGCGTCCTTCACATTTAGACGCAGACGAGTAATGCAGGCATCAATGCTGGTTAGGTTATCATAGCCTCCAATGGCATCCACATAGCGACGCGCTAGGGTAGTGATATCGTTTTCGTTTTTATCAGCGCTGACATCGGTGTCGTAGCCGTCAGTCTCTTCACCGGCTACCGCCAGTACGCGCCCTGGGGTCATCAGGTTGAACTTGTTAATGGTAAAGCGGAACACCGCGTAGTAGATCACAAATAACGCCAGCCCCTGCGGGATCAGCATATACCAGTGGGTCGCCAGCGGGTTGCGCACCCATAACGCCATATCCACCAGACCAGCGCTGAAACCGAAACCGGAGATCCAGTGCATGTAAGCCGCAATAAATACCGAGATACCCGTCAGCACAGCATGGATAAAATACAGCATCGGTGCCACAAACATGAAGGAGAACTCCAGCGGCTCGGTGATACCAGTAAAGAATGAGGCAAAGGATGCCGCCATCATAATACTTAGAACTTTGGCCTTATTGTGCGGATGCGCGCACTGGTAGATCGCCAACGCCGCCCCCGGTATACCGAACATCATGATTGGGAAAAAGCCTGCCTGATAACGTCCGGTAATGCCAGCCACCGCTTTACCAGCATCGATAGACTGCTGGCCGCCGAGGAAATTAGGGATGTCGTTAATGCCAGCCACGTCGAACCAGAACACCGAGTTCAGCGCATGGTGCAAGCCTATCGGGATCAGCAACCGGTTAAAGAAGGCGTAAATGCCCGCGCCGACAGAACCCAAATTCTGGATTTGATCACCGAAGCTCACCAAAGCGTTGAAGATCATCGGCCAGATGGACATCATGATAAAGGCTACTAAGATCATCAGAAAAGAAATGAGGATCGGCACCAGTCGGCGACCACTGAAGAATGACAGTGCCTTCGGCAACTCTACACTGCTGAAACGGTTGTAAATTTCGGCGGAGATGATACCGACCAAAATACCGACGAATTGGTTCTCAATTTTACTGAACGCAATGGGAACCTGATCGATGGGAATTTTCTGAATCATCGACACGGCGGCCGGCGAACAGATGGTAGTCAGCACTAGGAAGCCGACAAAGCCGGTCAGCGCAGCGGCACCATCCTTGTCTTTGGACATACCGTAAGCCACGCCAACGGTGAATAATGCCGACATGTGATCGATAATGGCAGAACCGGATTTAATCAGGAAAGCCGCGAGAACGTTGCCACCTCCCCAGCTGACAGGGTCAATCCAGTACCCGATCCCCATCAAGATGGCAGCTGCAGGCAGCGTGGCTACCGGCACCATCAGCGCACTCCCCACCTTTTGCAAATAATTAAGAATGTTCACTTTTTTACCCTATATTGTTCACGGACGATCACTATTCTGATCGTTTATTAGAGGTTTTCACTATTTTAGCAAAATAAAGCATGGCACCTACCCCTGATGTGAAGTGTAAAAAATATTTCTCAGCGCAAATAATAACCCCCATATATTGCGATTAATATCACTTTTAAATCATCTTTAACTGCCAGAATGCTCGCCATATAACACGACTTATTTTATGATCTAAAAAACAGGATGGCCGATGCCGCGTAGTTCAGATATCTGGGTTACGCTTGGAGCCTATCCTAGTAGGTGTACATTGTTGCAGCCAGCAAGCATACGGACACAATGCGCAACAACCATAGCATACAGGGAGTCCGTGAGGATGGTAAGCACTGCCCAGGGTCAAAATGGCAAATAAAATAGCCTAATGTGACAGGTTCTTAGCCTTTCCTCCAGGATCGCACAGTATAGCTTTATTTTACTTATTTTAAGAGGTGTTAGATGAGACTTATCCCACTAAAAGATACTGCACAAGTCGGCAACTGGGCTGCACGTCATATCGTTAAACGCATCAACCTATTCAAGCCCACCGCAGAGCGCCCATTTATCCTTGGCTTGCCAACTGGCGGCACACCACTGGAAGCCTACAAGCATCTGATTGCACTGTACAAAGCAGGTGAAGTAAGCTTTAAGCATGTTATTATATTCAACATGGATGAATACGTTGACCTGCCACAGGAGCACCCGGAAAGCTATCATACCTTTATGCACCACAATTTCTTTGATCATGTTGATATACCAAGCGAAAATATCAACCTGCTAAATGGCAATGCCGCAGATGTCGACGCCGAGTGCCACCGGTACGAAGAAAAGATCAAATCTTACGGTAAAATTAACCTGTTCATGGGCGGCGTCGGCGTTGATGGCCATATCGCGTTTAACGAACCCGCATCGTCACTGACCTCACGAACCCGCATCAAAACGCTGACTGAGGACACCCGCATCGCCAACTCGCGCTTCTTTGGCGGTGATGTTAGCCTGGTGCCGAAATATGTGTTGACCGTTGGCATAGGGACATTGCTTGATGCAGAAGAAGTGATGATTCTGGTGACCGGCCACACCAAGGCGCTAGCACTGCAAGCTGCAGTGGAAGGCGGCATCAACCATATGTGGACCATTAGTTGCCTGCAACTGCACGCCAAAGCGGTGGTGGTTTGCGATGAGCCTTCCATCATGGAATTAAAAGTCAAAACTATTAAATATTTCCGTGAGTTAGAAGCGGAAAATATTAAAAGTATTTAATCTTAGTAGAGGGCTATGATGTTCGCTTTAACCCAAGGCCACGTCTTTACCGGCTACGATATACTTGACGGCCACGCCGTCATTATCGCTAACGGGCTAATTGAGCGTGTCTGCCCAGAGGCTCAATTGCCAGCCGGCATCGAAACGCACGATTTGAGTGGCGCACTCCTAGTCTCCGGATTGATCGATGTGCAACTGAACGGCTGTGGCGGTGTGCAATTTAACGATTCATTGGACGCTATTTCGCAACATACACTAGAAATTATGCAGCGCGCCAATGAAAAATCCGGCTGCACTAGCTATTTGCCAACACTGATCACCAGCAGCGACGAATTCATCAAGCACAGCATCGCAGTGATGCGTACCTACCTTAAAACGCACCGTAATCAGGCGCTCGGTCTACACCTAGAAGGGCCATATCTTAGCCCGGTGAAGAAAGGCACCCATAACCCTGCCTTTATCCGCCAACCCACCAGCGAGATGATCGACTACCTATGCGCCAACGCCGATGTGATCATCAAGGTGACGCTGGCACCAGAAATGGTAGAGCCTCAGTTTATCAGTCAGTTAAGCGATGCTGGCATTATAGTTTCTGCTGGCCACTCAAACGCCACTTATCATCAATCTCGCAGCGGTTTTGCTGTCGGCATTAGCTTCGCCACCCATTTGTATAACGCTATGCCATCTATCACTGGTCGCGAACCTGGATTGATTGGGGCGATCTTAGATACACCTGAGGTCTATACCGGCATCATTGCCGATGGCCATCATGTCGCTTGGGCGAGTATCCGTAACGCTAAGCGCCTAAAAGGCGATAAGTTGGTGCTGGTCACCGATGCCACAGCGCCAGCCGGTGCTGATATTGACCAATTTATTTTTGCCAATAAAATAATATACCATCATGATGGTCAGTGCGTGGATGAAAACGGCACGCTAAGCGGTTCTGCTCTGACCATGATCAAGGCAGTGAAAAATAGCGTACAGCATGTCGGGATTGCGTTGGACGAAGCACTGCGTATGGCAACGCTGTACCCGGCACGTGCAATCGGCATTGACCACCAATTAGGCACCATTGAGGCTGGCAAGATAGCCAACCTGACCGCTATCACACCTGATTTTAAAATCACTAAAACGCTCGTTAACGGTAGCGAGGTTTATTTTAATGAATAGCGAGTAAGATCATTGATGAGTACTGGCGTACAAGCACATATAGGGAATGTTGACTTAGTCAAACAGCTCAACGGCGCGGCAGTTTATCGCCTGATCTACCAGCAGGGGCCGATATCGTGTATTTAAATTGCCGAATTCAGCCAGCTAGCTCCTGCCAGCGTCACTAAAGTTACTCGCCAGTTGGAGCGCTGGCTGATCAAAGTGACTGCCGCGCTATCTCTATCGTCTCCAAAACCCGTAATTTCCATACCGTCGCAGTGCATCTTAGTCGTCAAGATACCACCATGACGTTGTACGACATAAGTGCGAAATTGCTCGGTGAAGAACACTACCTGCTGCCAGAGCGTACTCAAGAAACGTTGGAAAATACCTTATTTACCGCTATCGCGCACTTTATCGACAACCACCAGCGCAAGCTGCACGAACTGATCGCCATCGCAGTGACCCTAACCAGCTTAGTTGACCCAGTTTTGGGCATAATATACTACATGCCGCACATCAGCATCAACAACTGGGCGTTGGTAGATAACCTGCAACAGCGCTTTAACGTCACCAGCTTCGTCGGCCACGATATCCGCAGCATGGCACTGGCCAAACATTACTTTGGTGATACCTGTGACTGTGAGGACTCGATCCTGGTGCGCCTGCATCGCGACACGGGTGCCGGCATTATCGTCAATGGCAAGGTTTTCCTCGGCAACAATGGTAACGTTGGCGAGATCGGCCATATTCAGATCGATCTGCTAGGCGAACGCTGCCACTGTGGCAATTTCGGTTGCCTAGAAACTGTGGCCGCCAGTGCGGCGATCGAACACCGCGTGTGTCAGTTGCTGACGCACGCTTATCCAAGCAAGCTGAAGCTGGACGATTGCAACATCAACGCTATTTGAATGATCGAACACGTTGCAGCTATCTGGGCAAGGCGGTGGCTATCGCCATCAACCTGTTCAACCGACAAAAGGTGGTGATCGCCAGTGAAATCACTGAGGCGGACAAAGTGCTGCTGCTAGTGCTCCAAAGCTGCATCAACACTCAAGTGCTGAAAAACTTCCGCAAAAATCTACTAGTAGTCATCGCCGAGCCTTAATCATCGCTCGGCGATCGGTGCCTTTTCCTTGGCTAAGCGGGTAATGCTCAACTGTGTGCTCTTACAGCGATTGCTGGAAAGTTAAACCACAAAGGCCTACCACGCACAACCCTCTACATTATCGGCCAATCCACCGCTTAGCCGTTGAGCATTTAATAATCGGTGATTTGTCCACACCATAAAAAATTGAACATTTCTCAATTTTTTATGGTGATTATTGAATATTCGCTAATATTCAATAATCACCATACAAGTAACTAATTTTCAGCACAACGCTAAAACACTTGCATACTCTAGCGCTTTTGACGCATTTTCATAAATATCGTGCAGCAAAACCACGTCAGCACTGACAAACTGGAAATGTTGACCATAACCGTAAAACATTATCACCGTCTAAAAAGTCGTTAGGAGAAGCAGCATGTGTTCTATTTTAGGTGTGCTCAATCTTAAGTTCGATCCCATTGAACTGCGCAAAAAAGCGCTGGAGCTGTCAGGTCTGATGCGACATCGTGGCCAGGATTGATCTGGCATCTACGCCAGTAATCATGCCATTTTGGTGCGCGAGCGACTGTCGATCGTCGATGTCAACAACGGTATCCAACCGCTGTACAATGTGCTGCGCACAGCCATGTTCTAGCAGTCAATGGAAATCTATAAGCATCAGGTGCTACGCTAGCAGCTAAGCTAGTGGCTATGAGTTCCAAACCGGTTCTGACTGTGAAGTGATTCTGGCACTGTATCAGCAGAAAGGCCCAGCATTCCTCGACGATCTGCAAGGCATGTTTGCCTTCATACTGTACGACACCGAAAAAAAGACGCCTACCCGATTGGTCGCGATCATATAGGCATCATCCCGCTTTATATGGGCCACGACGCGCATGGCAACCGGTATGTCGCCTCTGAAATGAAAGCTATGGTGCCGGTTTGCCACACTATCAAGATATTCCAAGCTGGTAGCTACCTGTGGCTCCAGGATGGCGAGATCCGTGCATATTACCAGAGCGATTGGTTAAATTACGAAAACTTAAAGGAAAACACCACCGATGCCAGCGCCCTGCGCACTGAACTAGAGGACGCGGTGAAAAGCCACCTGATGTCCGATGTGCCTTACGGCGTGTTTCTCTCTGGAGGGCTGGATTCTTCAGTGATCTCTGAGATCCACTTCACCGTGCAGGAGGGGGTGGATGCCATCCGAGACGTGACTTATCACATTGAAACCTACGATGTCACCACCATCCGTGCCTCTACACCGATGTACCTGATGTCGCTTAAGATCAAAGCGATGGGCATCAAGATGGTGCTGTCTGGCGAAGGTGCGGATGAAGTGTTCGGCGACTATCTGTACTTCCATAAAGCACCGAACACCCGCGAGTTTTATAACCCGAAAGACAAATGGAAAAACACATTATTCATGAATGTTTTGAGTCCTATCTGCCAAGCAAGCAGCGTAGCTTGGCGTCAGAAAGAGCAGATCTCCGACGGCGTGGGCTATAGCTGGATTGACATATTGAAAGGAGGTGGCTGCACAGCAGATCAGCGATCAAAAGCTCGAAACCGCGCGTTTCCGCTTCCCATAACACATACCGACCTTAAAAGAAGGCTACCTGTACCGTGAAATTTTCGAGGCGTTGTTTCTGCTACCCAGCGCCGCCGAATGTGTGCCTGGCGGCCTATCAGTCGCCTGCTCTTCGGCCAAGGCCATTGAGTGGGACGAATCGTTCAAAAAGATGGGCGATCCTTCTGGCCGTGCAGTAGGGGTGCACCAGACTGCCTACAACTAACCACACTGCACTTTATCACCCAGGCTCGCCTTTTAGCTGATGTTTGCTAACATCAATTGTTTGATATGGTGCTTTTTTCACCACAATGTTCACAGCCAGGACAAACGGCCTTTCTGACTACTTTATCGGGAAAAATTTGTTGACGCAAATCGGCCATATACGCATAATGCGCCCCGCAATACTGATGAAGGCAAAGCAAAAAGATGGCTACGTAGCTCAGTTGGTTAGAGCACATCACTCATAATGATGGGGTAACAGGTTCGAATCCTGTCGTAGCCACCATGTTTTGCGGGAGTGGCGAAATTGGTAGACGCACCAGATTTAGGTTCTGGCACCACAAGGTATGCGAGTTCAAGTCTCGCCTCCCGCACCATTTTCCTTTATCGTCGGCACCGATGCTGATGGGGTATCGCCAAGCGGTAAGGCACCGGTTTTTGATACCGGTATTCCCTGGTTCGAATCCAGGTACCCCAGCCATAATAAACTGCTTATAACTCAAATAAGTGGACAGTAGCATTAGCTACGTAACTCAGCTGGTTAGAGCACATCTCTTATAATTATGGGGTCACAGGTTCAAATCCCGTCGTACCCACCAACCATTGGGGTGTCGCCAAGCGGCAAGGCTCTGGTTTCTGATACCAGCATACCCAGGTTCAAATCCTGGCACCCCAGCCATATTTAGGAAAGCCCGCTTTGGCGGGCTTTTTGCTGGGCAACCACCCGGCAATATTAACAACAGGTCAAGCCAAACTAACCCGTTTGCATTATAACCCCAGCGCGTATTTCAACACATGCTGTTTTAACTTACCCGCCCGCTGTGCGGCCATTAGGGCCAGGTTACGTGCTATGCCCAGCGGTGCCAAATTATTGCTAAAAACGCTATATAATAGATCCATGCCGCTCTGCATCAGCAGGTTGTCGGGACGGCGCTGGCGCTGATAACGCATCAGCACAGACTCGCAGCTCCAGTCTTCGCCCTGCTCTCGCGCTTTACCCAGTACCTTCAGCAGGACATCCACGTCGCGGTAGCCCAGATTGATGCCCTGACCAGCCAGCGGATTAATGGTATGTGCCGCGTCCCCCAGTAACGCCAACCCCGGTAACACATAACGCTGTGCATGGCGGCGCACCAGCGGGAAGATGCCGGCGGCGTGCACCCTTACCGCCCCCAACCGCTCCGGGAAAGCCTCAGAGATTTCACCTTCGAGCAGCAAAGGTGGCATAGTCTGCAACTGGCGGATGCGCTGCGGGCTATCGTACCACACCAGCGAAGCCCATTGGTCATATAACGGTAGGAAGGCACGCGGCCCGGACGGGAAAAACTGCTGCCAGGTGATGTCCTGTTGTGGCATGCCGGTATTGACGGTAATCAGCATGCACGACTGGCGGTACTCCCAGCCGTCAATACCGATGGCCGCCAATTGGCGTACCTGTGACTGCGCGCCATCTGCCCCCACGACTAGACGTACCTCCAGCGTTTCCGCGCTATCCAGTGTCAAATGCCAGCGCCCATCAACCCGTTGGAGCGATTGCAGCCGGGACGGACAGCGGAGCACCAGGTTGTCGCACTGTGCCAACTGTTGCCACAACGCCAGTTGCAGAATGCGGTTTTCGACCATAAACCCCAGCTCTGGCAGGACGAGAGAGGCCGCATCAAACACCACGCGCGACGATCCCCACTCCCAAGTCTCCAGCCGACGGTACGCTGCGGTGCGCATCGCCATCACCTCTGACCACGCCCCCAACTGCTTTAATAACCCCACCGAGGTGCAGCCAATGGCCGAAATGCGCAGATCTGGCGGATTTTGCGCCTCGAACACCTGCGGTGCCTGATGCTCCAGTAGCGCCACCGACCACCCTGCTTGCGCCAAACCCAGCGCCACCGCCGCCCCGACCATTCCGCCGCCTACCACCACTACGTCATACCCTTTTTGAAATGTATTGTTCATTTGGTTATGTTTTCTTTGTAAATATCGCTACCCTAACCGGTATAGCATTGGTTCGCAGTGTACCGCATTTTTAATCCAGTTTCAGGCCATATGCCGTTTCCCCACGCTGGTCATAACGCTATCAAATGATTACAATCCCCGGCACGTTATGCATATCGCGTAACACAATTTCCTCTCCGCATTGAGTAATGGCAAATCAATGACAAAAAAACTACATATCAAAACCTGGGGTTGCCAGATGAATAAATATGATTCATCAAAAATGGCTGACCTGTTGAACAGCACGCACGGCTTCGAGTTGACAGAAAACGCCGAGGAAGCAGACGTGCTGCTACTGAACACCTGCTCGATCCGTGAAAAAGCACAGGAAAAAGTTTTCTCCATGTTGGGGCGCTGGAAATTGCTGAAAGAGAAAAACCCAGCGCTGATCATCGGTGTGGGCGGTTGTGTTGCCTCACAGGAAGGTGAACTTATTCGCAGCCGTACGCCCTGCGTAGATGTGGTGTTTGGCCCGCAAACCCTGCATCGCCTGCCGGAAATGATCAATCATGTACAAGGAACCCGCAGCCCAATCGTCGACATCAGCTTCCCGGAAATTGAGAAATTTGACCGGTTACCGGAGCCACGTGCTGAAGGACCTTGCGCTTTTGTCTCGATCATGGAAGGCTGCAATAAATATTGCACCTTCTGCGTAGTGCCTTACACCCGTGGCGAGGAAGTGAGCCGACCAAGCGATGATGTGCTGTTCGAAATCGCCCAATTAGCCGCGCAGGGCGTACGTGAAGTGAATCTGCTCGGCCAGAATGTCAACGCATACCGCGCCACCACCTACGATGGCGACATCTGTACCTTTGCCGAGTTGCTACGCCTGGTGGGAGCTATTGATGGCATCGATCGTATCCGTTTTACCACCAGCCATCCGATAGAGTTTACCGATGACGTTATCGCAGTGTACGAGGACACCACGGAGTTGGTCAGCTTTCTACATCTGCCAGTGCAGAGCGGGTCAGATCGTATCCTGACTATGATGAAACGGGCGCACACCGCGCTGGAATACAAGGCGATCATTCGCAAGCTGCGTAAGGTGCGGCCAAATATGCAGTTCAGTTCAGATTTCATCATCGGTTTTCCCGGCGAAACTCAGGCCGACTTCGAGCAGACCCTAAAGCTAATCACCGAGATTAACTTCGACGCCAGCTTCAGTTTTATCTATTCCCCACGTCCAGGCACCCCGGCAGCAGAAATGATAGACGATGTTAGCGAAGAAGAGAAAAAGCAGCGGCTGTATATCCTGCAAGATCGCATTAACCAGCAAGTGTTGCAGTTCAGTCGGCGCAAGCTGGGTGGTGTACAACGCATTCTGGTAGAAGGCACCTCGCGTAAGAACGTGATGGAACTAGCTGGCCGCACTGAGTGCAACCGCATGGTAAACTTTGAAGGCTCGCCAGAGATGATCGGTCAGTTCGTCGATGTAGAAATTACCGAGGTGTGGGCACACTCACTGCGTGGCACCGTGGTGCGTACCGAACAGCAGATGGATCTGTGCGTTTATTAATCACCGAAGTCGGTGATCACCCGTACCCGCAAAGAGAACGCGTTGGGTGTTGGCATTTACCAGCCTTGACGAAATGGCAGTGTGAACAAACATCACCGCTCTAGCCATTATTCTTATTAATGATTTCTCGGCCGGGCGCTCACGTCCGACGGATATTTTTTCTTTTTATATAAGAGACGATATAATATGCAATTCCCTAACTGCCCTCAGTGCTATTCTGAATACACCTATCATGATCATGCCATGTTTATCTGTCCTGAGTGCGCCCATGAATGGAACGACAGCGCGCCAACAGAAAACGAAGACCAACCGATTGTAAAAGACGCCAACGGGCAACTTGCTGTTGAATGGCGATCTGGTGACCCGTGGTCAAGGATCTAAAAGTCAAGGGCAGCGCGTCAATGTTGAAGATCGGCGCCAAGGTGAAAAATATCCGCTTAGTGTCAGGCGATCACAACATTGACTGCAAAATCGAGGGTTTCGGCCCCATAAAGCTAAAATCTGAATTTATGAAGAAAAGTTGATCCTCACCCTCATTGATCGGTGATCATGCGACCAGCAGCAGGAAGTACTTTTTCTTTCTCCGGCCTTGAATTACGCCATTGCTGAACAGATATATCGGTCATACTTCAAGTTGCCTATGCGTTAACCTTCCTCGCTCACCCCAGTCACTGACGGGCGTAAGCGCTTAGGGGTTAATGAACCTCATCCCTGAGGTTCAGCCTGAGACCCAGCGCAAGCGCGGTCCAAATCAGTTCCCGACAGATTTATCACCGCATTGCCGCTTTCCTGCAACTCGAATTATTTAAGGTTTAGATAATTCTAGATATCCTAAACATACGCGTCATCGACGCATGATGTTTCATCAACCAGGCTTTATGTGAGCCTTGAGGAATAGTTTGAACGTCGCAACACAAGAAATTAAACCCGCAGACAATCAGCATTTGCTCAGCCTGTATGGTCCTCTTGATGACAATATCAAACAGCTCGAACGCCGGCTAGGCATCGAAATCAACCGCCGCGATAACCGCTTCAAACTGGTCGGCAAGAAGCTGTGCGTGGTAGCTGCCGCCGATATACTACGCCATCTGTACGTGGATACCGCGCCGATCCGCAACCTGAACCATGATATCGATCCGGAACAAATCTACTTGGCGATCAAAGAGAGCCTGGTGCCGGAACAGGTCGCTGACAGCGTACCGGACTACGGCAAGGCGGTCACTATCAAGACCAAACGCAGTATGGTGAAACCGCGCACGCCAAATCAGGCGCAGTATATCACCAATATTCTCACCCACGACATTACCTTCGGCATTGGCCCAGCCGGTACCGGCAAAACTTACCTGGCGGTCGTAGCCGCAGTAGACGCACTAGAGCACCAGGAAATCCGTCGCATTTTGCTGACGCTCCCAGCCGTTGAGGCTGGCGAGAAGTTGAACTTCCTGCCGGGGGATCTAAGCCAAAAGGTCGATCCTTATCTGCGACCCCTGTACGACGCCTTGTTCGAAATGCTCAGCTTTGAGCGCGTGGAGAATCTGATCGAACGCAATGTGATTGAATTCGCGCCGCTGGCCTATATACGCGGCCGCACGCTGAACGATGCCTTTATCATTCTGGATGAAATCCAGAACACCACTATCAAACAGATGAAGATATTTCTGACGTGCATCGGCTTCAACTTACAGGCCGTGATCATCGGTGACGTCATCCAGATCGATCTGCCGTCTGCAGCGCAACCAAAAATCCGGCCTGCGCCATGCGGTGGAGGTACTTTCAGACGTAGAAGCGCTGAGCTTTAATTTCTTCCACAGCAAAGACGTGGTACGTCACCCAGTGGTGGCTCGCGTGGTCATCGCTTACGAAGCCTAGGAAGCCGCCAAGCAGAAATGCAAAGACGCGATCGCCGAGCAACGTCAGCGCACAGTGAATGTCGATTCACCGCAGGATACGCCATGAGTCAGGTGATTTTGGATTTACAAATTGCTTGTGAAGACAGCAACAATCTGCCGGATGAAACCGCTTTCCAGCGCTGGCTAGAGGCTGTGCTGCTACAGTTCCAAGAAGAAGCCGAAGTGACAGTACGCCTGGTTGACGAGGCCGAAAGTAACAAGCTAGACCTAACCTATCGCGGTAAGGACAAACCAACCAACGTGCTATCCTTTCCGTTTGAAGCCCCACCAGGCATCGCGCTACCACTGCTTGGCGATCTAATCATCTGCCGGCAGGTGGTTGAACAGGAAGCCTCCGAGCAAGGCAAAACGTTGGAGGCACACTGGGCGCACATGGTTGTCCACGGTAGTCTTCATCTGTTAGGGTATGACCATATCGAAGACGATGCAGCCGAAGAAATGGAGTCTTTGGAAACCGAAATCATACACGGGCTAGGCTATCCTGATCCGTACTTGGCGGAAAAAGACCCCGTCTGATGTCAGCCATTTCCCCCACAGTCCCTAGAAAGGATGCCGCTGACGCCCCCTTAACTCTAACATGAGTGATATTAACTAAAATGCCATGAGCGACGACCATTCATCAAGCAATGACAACCCCGGCCCCAAGAAGGGGTTCTTTACGCTTATCCTTAACCAGTTGTTCCACGGTGAACCAAAAAACCGCGGCGATCTGGTAGAACTGATCCGTGATTCCGAGCAAAACGACCTGATTGATCCTGATACCCGCGATATGCTGGAAGGTGTGATGGATATCGCGGAGCAGCGCGTGCGCGACATCATGATCCCGCGTTCCCAGATGGTCACGCTCAAACGCAACCAACAGCTTGAAGACTGCTTGGATGTGATTGTCGAATCTGCCCACTCGCGCTTCCCAGTGATCAGCGAAGACAAAGATCATATTGAAGGCATCATGATGGCCAAAGATCTGCTGCCATTTATGCGCAACGATTCCGAGCCATTCAGCATCAATAAGGTGTTACGGCCCGTAGTGGTGGTACCGGAAAGCAAGCAGGTTGATCGGATGCTGAAAGAGTTCCGCTCCCAGCGTTATCATATGGCGATTGTCATTGACGAATTCGGTGGTGTGTCAGGCCTAGTGACTATTGAAGATATTCTAGAGCTTATCGTCGGCGAAATTGAAGATGAATACGACGATGAAGAAGATTTGGATATCCGCCAACTTAGCCGCCATATGTACACCATACGTGCGCTGGCGCCGATCGAAGACTTCAATGAAGCTTTCAGCACCCACTTCAGCGACGATGAGGTCGATACCATCGGCGGTTTGGTGATGCAGGCATTCGGCCACCTGCCTGCACGCGGAGAGACTATTGAAATTGAAGGTTACCTATTTAAAGTTACGATGTCCGACAGCCGACGTATTATCCAAGTTCATGTGAAAATCCCAGACGATTCTCCACCACCGAAATTGGAAGAATAAATCCCACATGGCTAAAGCTTCCTACTTTGAGCTCCAGCAGGTTCAAGCCCTGCTAGCGCTATTATCCGGTGCATGCGGAACGCTGGCATTCTCCCCTTGCGATTTCTGGCCATCGGCTATCATCTCTCTATTCGGTCTGTTGGCCGTCACCTTGAATCGCACCGTAAAACAATCTGCCCTGCTCGGTTTCTGCTGGGGATTGGGGCTATTCGGCAGCGGGGTTAACTGGGTGTATGTCAGCATTGCCAACTTCGGTGGCATGCCGTTGGTAATCAACATTTTCCTGGTAGCGTTGCTCGCCACCTACCTATCACTGTATACCGGGCTGTTCGCCGGGCTATTGGCGCGCCTCTGGCCAGCCACCCGTTGGTGGCGGCTGGCAATCGCAGCGCCCGTACTGTGGCAGGTGACCGAATTCCTGCGCGGCTGGGTACTGACGGGTTTCCCCTGGCTACAATTTGGCTACAGCCAGATTAGCGGCCCGCTTAAGGGCATGGCACCGCTGCTAGGGGTTGACGCCATCACCTTTATGCTAATGACCATCGCCGGGCTGTTAGTATACGCCGTTAACCAATGCCGTATAGTGCCTGCGGTGATTGCCGCTACGCTTTTACTGTTGCCCGGGCTGTTACGTCACTGGCAGTGGTTTACCCCATTGCCAGAAAAGGCGGTAAGCATCGCCATCGTGCAGGGCAACATCCCACAATCATTAAAGTGGTCTCCGAAAGAGCTGGTGAACACGCTTCAAACTTACCTGAATGAAACCCGTCCTTATATGGGAAAAGCTCCGATCATCATCTGGCCAGAGTCCGCCATCCCGGATTATGAAGCCAGACAGAATAGCTTCCTGACTATAATGGATGAACGGATGCGCGCAGAAAACAGCAGCCTGATCACCGGCATTGTTGATGTACGTGCCATGCCACAAGGACAGAGGATCTATAATAGTGCCATCGTATTAGGAGAACCTACACCCTACAGCTATCCGGCCAAAGAACGCTATAACAAGCACCATTTAGTACCTTTCGGCGAGTTTGTACCGCTGGAAACCCTGCTGCGCCAGCTGGCACCGTTCTTCAACCTGCCGATGTCTTCCTTCAACCAAGGCGATAACATCCAGCCACAACTGCGCATCAGGGGTTACCACCTGACGACTGCCATTTGCTATGAGATCGTGTTGGGCCAGCAGTTGCGCGACAATTTCCGACCAGACACCCACTTCCTGCTGACCCTTTCTAATGACGCCTGGTTCGGTCACTCTATCGGCCCATGGCAGCACTTACAGATGGCCCGTATGCGGGCGCTAGAACTGGGTCGCCCGCTACTGCATAGTACTAACAACGGTGTAACCGCAGCAGTGGATGCTAACGGTGAGGTGATCGCCAAAATACCACAGTTCACCCGCCGTGTATTGGAAGTGAACGTCACACCAACCACCGGAGTTACACCTTACTCCCGCTTTGGTGCCACACCATTGTGGATCATCACCCTGCTGCTAGGTGGCTGGGCGCTGATGCTCGGCCAACTCCGCAAATAATCCTCTAGAGCTAATATGGTAAATAAAATAGCCTAATAGGATAGGCTCTTAGCCTGCAAGTGGCAATAACGCGGTGTTCATTTTGGCTAGTGTGCGACACGTAGGATCTGTACGTTGCATGCTATATCCTGCCAAGTCTTTAATGCGTTGAGTCGGGTGCTCAGTGTTGTTGCCAGGAGGTCTTATCAGCTATGCTATGCGCATCTACGCATATTATATCGCCATTACGTTATCTCTGACTAGGATAATGGTTTTACTTACAGGATCATCAGCCGCCATGCAAGAGCAATACCGTCCAGAAGACATAGAATCGAGCGTACAACTTTACTGGCAAGAGAAGCAAATTTTTAAAGTTACCGAAGACGCCAGCAAGGAAAAATACTACTGCCTATCCATGCTGCCATACCCCTCTGGTCGGCTGCACATGGGGCACGTTCGTAACTATACTATCGGCGATGTCATCTCACGCTATCAGCGCATGCTGGGTAAAAACGTGCTGCAACCCATCGGTTGGGATGCCTTTGGCCTGCCGGCGGAATGCGCTGCGGTAAAGAACCACACCGCACCAGCTCCGTGGACCTACGACAACATCGAATACATGAAGAACCAACTGAAACAGCTGGGCTTTGGCTATGACTGGGATCGCGAGATCGCTACCTGCCAACCTGACTACTATCGTTGGGAACAGTGGTTCTTTACCAAGCTGTACGAAAAAGGTTTGGTCTACAAGAAAACCTCGGCAGTGAACTGGTGCCCACACGATCTGACCGTACTGGCCAATGAACAGGTTATCAACGGCGGATGCTGGCGCTGCGACACCAAGGTAGAGCGTAAAGAGATCCCGCAGTGGTTTATCAAGATCACTGATTATGCGGATCAACTGCTGAACGATCTGGATACCCTGGAAAGCTGGCCGGAGCAGGTCAAAACTATGCAGCGCAACTGGATTGGTCGCTCCGCAGGCGTGGACATCACCTTTGAGGTTGCCGATAGCGATCAGAAGTTGACGGTTTATACCACCCGCCTCGATACCTTTATGGGAGCCACCTATGTGGCCGTGGCCGCAGGCCACCCACTCGCGAAACATAGCGCACGCAATAACACGGCATTGGCTGAATTTATCCGACAGTGCCGTGACGCCAAAGTCGCCGAAGCCGAAATGGCGATAATGAAAAAGAAAGGCATGCCGACTGGCCTGTTCGTTACCCACCCATTGAGCGGCGAAAAGCTACCTATCTGGGTGGCTAACTTTGTGTTGATGGAATACGGCACCGGTTCAGTTATGGCGGTGCCAGCTCACGATCAACGCGATTGGGAGTTCGCCACTCAGTATCATCTGCCAATTATACCGGTTATCCTGAACCGCGATGGTAGCCAGCCAGACGTGCACACCGCAGCAATGACCGAGAAAGGCACACTGTTCAACTCCAGCGAGTTCGACGGCCTGGAGAGCCAAGCTGGCTTCAATGCCATCGCCGACAAACTGGTCGCCAACGGCGTAGCTAAGCACAAAGTCAACTACCGTCTGCGCGATTGGGGTGTCTCCCGTCAACGCTACTGGGGTGCGCCAATCCCGATGGTAACGCTGGAAGATGGCACTGTGATGCCGACGCCAAAAGACCAACTGCCAGTAATACTGCCGAAAGACGTGGTGATGGACGGCATTACCAGCCAGATCAAAGCCGATCCTGAGTGGGCAAAAACCTGCGTCAACGGCCAGCCAGCACTGCGCGAAACCGACACCTTTGACACCTTCGTGGAGTCGTCCTGGTACTACGCGCGTTACACCTGCCCGCAGTACCATCACGGCATGCTAGATCCTACTGCCGCCAACTATTGGCTGCCGGTCGATCAATATATCGGTGGTATTGAACACGCCATCATGCACCTGATGTATTTCCGCTTCTTCCATAAGCTGATGCGCGATGCTGGCCTAGTGGACTCCGACGAACCGGCCAAGCGCCTGCTGTGTCAGGGTATGGTGCTGGCCGATGCTTTCTACTACACCGGCAATAGTGGCGAGCGCATCTGGGTCTCCCCAACTGACGCCACCGTTGAGCGTGACGACAAGGGCCGTATTATCAAAGCGACTGATCCACAAGGGCGCGAACTGGTCTATGCTGGCATGAGCAAAATGTCGAAGTCGAAGAACAACGGCATCGACCCGCAAGAGATGGTAGAGAAATACGGCGCGGACACCGTGCGTCTGTTCATGATGTTCACCTCACCGGCTGAAATGACTCTAGAATGGCAAGAGCCCGGTGTAGAAGGGGCTAGCCGTTTCCTAAAACGCGTCTGGAAACTGACCTACGATCACCTTGAGAAAGGCGTGGCACAGCCGCTGGACTTCATTACATTGAATGAAGATCAGAAAGCGCTGCGCCGTGATCTGCACAAAACCATCGCCAAGGTGAGCGACGATATCGGCTGCCGACAAACTTTCAACACCGCGATCGCCGCCGTGATGGAGCTGATGAACAAGCTGGCGCGTGCACCGCAGGAAAGCGAACAGGATCGCGCCCTACTGCAAGAAGCACTGCTGGCTGTGGTTCGTATGCTTTACCCGTTCACTCCGCATATAGGTTTTTCGCTGTGGCAGGCACTGGGCGGCAAAGGCGATATTGACACCGCGCCTTGGCCCGTTGCTGATGAACAAGCCATGGTCGAAGATTACAAACTAGTAGTAGTGCAAGTTAACGGCAAGGTGCGTGCAAAAATTACCGTAGCAGCCGATGCAACCGAAGAACAGGTGCGAGCGCGCGCTGCCAATGAACATCTGGTGGATAAATATCTAGACGGGGTTACACTCCGTAAAGTGATCTATGTTCCAGGTAAACTGCTTAACTTTGTAGTGGGTTAACACAAGGGGGAATTGTGCGACAACTTATTCTGACGCTGTTGCTGGGGTTAGCGATGCTGGTCACTGCTGGCTGCGGTTTTCACATGCGTGGCACCATGCAGGTTCCTCAAGAAATGAAAATGCTAATATTGGATAGCCCGGATCTTTACGGGCCGTTGACCCGTGCAGTGCATGAACAATTACGCCTGAACGGTATTGCCATCGTCAAAGATGCAAAGCGTAAGGACGTTCCATCCTTGCGCATCGTCACCACTCGCGAGAGCCAGGACACCGCGTCAATCTTCCAGAACGGTAAAACCGCCGAGTACCAAATGGTATTGACGGTGCAGGCGCGGGTACTGCTTCCTGATCAAGACCTCTACCCCTTGTCAGTAAGCGTGTTCCGCTCATTCTTTAACAACCCGCTGACCGCGCTGGCAAAAGATTCCGAGCAGGAAATTATTCGTCAGGAAATGCGCGATCAGGCCGCACAGCAACTAGTGCGTAAACTGCTGATGGTGCATGTAGCGGCAGAAGAAACCCATCGGCAAGCCGCTGTCATCGGTGAAAAATCAACCAGTGACGCCGCGTAATGATCCGCCTTTACCCTGATCAACTTGCCGCGCAGCTCCGAGAAGGGCTGTGCGCGTGTTATTTATTGAGCGGCAATGAGCCGCTGATGTTACAGGAAAGCCAGGATTTAATCCGACAGGCCGCACAGCAGCAGTTCAGCGAGCACCACAGCATTTTTCTCGATGCCCATACCGACTGGGATGCCATTTTCAGCATTTGCCAAGCGATAAGCATGTTCGCTAGCCGCCAAACACTGCTGCTAATGTTCCCGGAAAACGGCCCGACTGAGCCGATTAGCGATCAGTTGATCAAACTGTCTGCCCTGCTGCATAACGATATATTGCTTATATTACGCGTCCCACGTTTGACCAAGGCACAGGAAAACAGCGCCTGGTTTAAATCACTCAGCCCAAAAGCTGTCTGCGTCAGTTGCCAAGCGCCGGAACAAATGCAACTTCCACGCTGGGTTGCCACTCGTGCCAAACTTATGAAGCTGGAATTAGACAACGCAGCTAATAAATTGCTGTGTTACTGCTACGAAGGCAACCTGCTGGCGCTGTCGCAGGCGCTGGAAAGACTATCGCTACTGCACCCTGACGGTAAACTCACCCTACCGCGCGTCGAGCAGGCAGTTAACGATTTCGCCTACTTTACACCGTTCCATTGGCTGGATGCCCTACTGGCAGGCAAGAGCAAACGCGCTTGGCATATTTTGCAACAGTTGCAGCAGGAGGATGTCGAACTGACGATCCTACTACGTATTTTACAACGTGAACTGCTGCTGTTGCTGACTATACAACGCCGTATGGCTTCAGTGCCGCTGCGAACGCTATTCGATCAGCACAAAGTCTGGCAAAATCGCCGCAATCTGATGACCCAAGCAGTACAACGGCTGTCTGCTAGCCAACTGCAGCAGGCGGTGCAACAAATGGTGCAGATTGAACTGACCCTTAAGCAAGACTATGGTCAGTCGGTTTGGCCCGCGTTAGAAACCCTGTCAATGCTGCTGTGCGGCAAAACCCTGCCTGCGAGTTTTACCTATGGTCAATAATCCGCCAAGCACCAGCGCACTGCAGGCCTTGTTTGGTGGCACATTTGATCCGATCCATTATGGTCATCTGCGTCCGGTTGAAGCGCTGGCCGCAGAGGTGGGCCTGGATCGTGTCACCCTGTTGCCGAACCACGTGCCGCCGCACCGCCCACAGCCTGAAGCTAACGCGCAACAACGGCTAAAAATGGTGGAGTTGGCGATCACCGGCAACCCACTGTTTACGGTTGACGATCGCGAACTGCACCGCACCACCCCTTCTTATATTATCGAAACCTTGGAGGCAGTGCGTGAAGAACGTAGCATGATGCCGCCGCTGGCGTTTATCATTGGCCAGGACTCGCTGTTGACGCTGCATAAATGGCATCACTGGCAGTCACTGCTGGATCTTTGCCACCTACTGATACTGGCGCGCCCAGGTTACCATGATCGTCTGGATACGCCGGAGCTACAGCAGTGGCTGGAACGCCATCGCGTTACCGATGCCATGCTACTCAGCCAGCAACCACATGGCTATATCTACCTGGCTGACACACCAGAGCTGGAAATTTCCGCTACCGAGATCCGCCAGCGTCGTCATCAGGGGATAAACTGCGACGATCTTCTGCCACGCTCGGTACAGTGCTATATCAAGTTGCAGGGTTTATATCGCTAGTGGGGGGCGCATGGTATCGCATGGTATAATACGCCGCTATTTTTCAGGTATCGTTGAAAACCCTGCCAGGCTTTCAACGGCATCTTAGCGACACTATCATCACGCTGGGCTACACATGGGCATTTGCCCTTCCGCAGTCGGCTGAATAGCACAAACCTGAGGGGGAACCGTTGCAAGGTAAAGCGCTCCAAGATTTCGTCATCGATAAAATCGATGACCTGAAAGGCCAAGATATTGTTGTTCTAAATGTACAGGGCAAATGCAGCATCACCGACTGCATGATCATCTGCACCGGCACCTCCACCCATTACGTGATGTCAATCGCCGACCACCTGGTGCAACAATCCCCCACTGCTGGTATAGCACTGCATAGTATGAAAGGCCAGGAAGCTTCCGACTGGGTAGTGGTCGATCTGGGTGAGGTGATTGTGCATGTGATGCAGGAAAGGAGCCGCCACCTGTACGAGTTGGAAAAACTCTGGAGCTAAGCGGTGAAACTGCAACTGGTGGCAGTCGGCATCAAAATGCCAGACTGGGTACAAACCGGCTTTATCGATTATCTGCATCGCTTTCCCAAGGATATGCCATTAGAGCTAAGTGAAATCCCGGCTGGCAAGCGCGGCAAGAAGAACGCTGACATCAAACGTATTCTGGAAAAAGAAGGCGAACAGATGCTGGCGGCAGTGGGTAAAGGCAATCGCATTGTCACGCTGGATATCCCCGGCATAGCATGGGAAACGCCGCAACTGGCGCAGCAGCTTGAGCGCTGGAAGCAAGATGGCCGTAACGTCAGTCTACTGATTGGCGGCCCAGAAGGGCTGTCTCCGGCGTGTAAAGCAGCAGCAGAACAGAGCTGGTCGCTCTCGCCGTTGACATTACCGCATCCTTTAGTGCGCGTTCTGGTGGCTGAAAGCCTCTACCGTGCCTGGAGTATTATAACAAATCATCCTTATCACCGGGAATAATCGGTGATGATCGTGACAGAGTGAAAAGCAGCGGGATGAAAATAGAACGTAACCCTTTTCGCGACTATACAGCTGAATCTGCCATGTTTGTACGCCGCGCCTTAGTGGCATTTTTGTTCATCCTGGTGCTAAGCTGCATCCTAATCACCAACCTGTATCATCTGCAAATTATGCACTTTGAGGATTACCGTACCCGCTCTAATGAAAATCGCATCAAGTTGGTGCCCATCGCCCCCAGCCGTGGCATTATCTATGATCGTAACGGCATCCCACTAGCGATCAACCGTACCATTTATCAGTTACAGCTCATGCCGGAAAAGGTCAACAATCTGAAGGCCACGCTGCAGGCACTGCGGCCAGTGGTCGATTTAACCGATGATGACATCACTAATTTCGAAAAAGAGCGTAAGCGCTCGCGCCGCTTTGTCTCAATTCCCGTGAAAACCGCACTAAATGAAGCACAAGTCGCCCGCTTTGCAGTCAATCAGTTCCGTTTCCCCGGCGTGGAAGTAAAAGGCTACCAGCGCCGCTACTACCCTTATGGTTCCGCCCTCACCCATGTCATTGGCTACGTATCGAAAATTAACGATCGTGACATCGAACGGTTGGACAAGGACGGTAAACTGGCCAATTACGCTGCTACCCGCGATATCGGCAAGTTGGGCATCGAACGCTATTATGAAAATACGTTGCATGGCAAAACCGGCTACGAGGAGGTTGAAGTCAACAACCGTGGTAAGGTGATCCGCCAACTGCACGAACAGCCGCCTTCTGCCGGCCAGGACGTTTACTTGACGTTAGATCTCAACCTGCAACGCTATATCGAGCAGCTACTGGTGGGTAGCCGCGCTGCGGTGGTGGTGAGTGATCCGCATTCCGGCAGTATTCTGGCAATGGTCTCCAATCCCAGCTACGATGCGAACTTGTTCGTCGATGGTATTTCTAACAAAGATTATCAAGGGCTGCTGAACAATCCAAACCGTCCGCTGATCAATCGTGCTACTCAGGGGCTATACCCCCCCGCATCAACGGTGAAACCCTACATTGCCGTTTCAGCGCTTAGTGCCGGGGTGATAACCAAAAATACCGTAGTGTTCGATCCCGGTTGGTGGCAGTTGCCCGGTTCGGAAAAACGCTTCCGCGACTGGAAAAAATGGGGCCACGGCCGCCTGAACGTCACCAAAGCGCTGGAGGAATCCGCAGATACCTTCTTCTATCAAGTCGCCTATGATATGGGTATCGATCGGCTATCGACCTGGTTAACCAAGTTCGGTTACGGCCAGTATACCGGTATCGACCTGTCTGAAGAGCGCTCCGGCTTGATGCCGACCAGTGAGTGGAAGCTCAAACATTATAAAAAACCCTGGTATCATGGTGATACCATTCCAGTCGGCATCGGCCAAGGATACTGGACCGCTACGCCGATCCAAATGTCCAAGGCGCTCAATACTCTGATTAACGATGGCAATGTCAAAACGCCACATCTGCTACAAAGTACCCGCGTTAACGATGTGCTGGTGTCATTCCGTCAGGAAGATAGCCCGCAGATCGGTGATATTCACTCCGGATTCTGGGAAATTGCCAAAGACGGCATGTATGGTGTTGCCAATCGTCAGAACGGTACGGCCCGTCATTACTTCGCAGATACGCCTTACCCTGCGGCGGCGAAATCGGGTACAGCACAGGTATTCGGCTACGAAACCTACAACGCTCATAAACTGGCAGAACACCTGCGTGACCATAAGCTGATGACTGCCTTTGCACCGTATAACAACCCTACGGTGTCAGTTGCTATCATTTTGGAAAACGGCGGTGCCGGCCCAGCGGTCGGGACTATTACTCGTCAGATCCTCGATCATATCCTGCTGGGTGACAACAATACACAATTACCCAATGAGGCACCGCTGCCGCCTGGTGTAGAAGGTGATTAGGAAGATAGAACATGACTGAAAGCCAACAAAAATGCTCGATCTGGGACAAAATCCACATCGATCCCACGTTCCTGTTGCTCATTCTCGCTCTACTGATTTACAGCGCATTGGTGATGTGGAGCGCCAGTGGCCAGGACATTGGCATGATGGAGCGCAAGATCGGTCAAATCGTCATCGGGCTTATCGTTCTAGGCGTAATGGCACAGATCCCGCCGCGAGTCTATGAAAGCTGGGCACCCTATCTATATATTACCTGTGTGATTTTGCTGATACTGGTAGATGCTTTCGGCCAGATCAGTAAAGGCGCGCAACGCTGGCTGGATCTCGGTTTCGTGCGCTTCCAACCATCGGAAATCGCTAAAATTGCCGTGCCGCTGATGGTCGCACGCTTTATGAACCGCGATGTCTGCCCGCCTTCGCTGAAGAATACCGGCATCGCGCTGGTGCTGATTTTCTTGCTAGCCCTGCTGGTAGCCGCACAACCGGATCTGGGCACCTCAATCCTGATCGCTGCATCCGGCCTGTTCGTGCTATTCCTATCCGGCATGAGCTTGAAGATGATCGCTATCGCCGCCCTGCTGCTGGCGGCCTTTATCCCGGTACTGTGGTTCTTCCTAATGCACAGCTATCAGCGTGATCGCGTTACGATGCTGCTAGATCCAGAAAGCGATCCGCTCGGTGCTGGCTATCATATTATTCAGTCGAAAATCGCCATTGGTTCCGGGGGGCTGGTGGGCAAAGGCTGGCTGCACGGCACTCAATCACAGCTGGAGTTTCTGCCTGAACGCCACACTGACTTTATCTTCGCGGTATTGGCCGAGGAGTTGGGCCTGATCGGGGTGCTGGTGCTGCTGGCGCTGTACCTGTTGGTGATCATTCGTGGTCTGATAATCGCTGCTAAGGCGCAAACCACCTTCGGCCGGGTGATGGTCGGCGGTCTGATGCTGATTCTTTTCGTTTATGTATTTGTTAACATTGGTATGGTCAGCGGTATTGTGCCTATCGTTGGCGTACCTTTGCCTCTGGTCAGTTATGGCGGTTCAGCACTGATTGTCTTGATGGCGGGCTTCGGCATTATTATGTCGATCCACACGCATCGGAAAATGCTGTCTAAAAGTTTATAAGGGGTGAGTAATGCGTAAAGAATGGCTTTGGGCCAGCATAGTGGCAGTGCTGCTTTCTGCATGTACCACCGCGATCACGAAACAGCAAGCACCGCCGCAGCCCTACTTAGTGGCCGGTAGTGGAAATCGGCGGCGTGGAGCCGCAATATGAGACTTATAATCCCAACAATATGCAGGATTATAAGATTAATAGTACGACTTGCCGCATCGTAAAAGATGCACAGAATTTCCCCTAAACAGGCCTGGCAAGCGCGGGTATGGCACAGAATCTAACGGCAGCAGCACTGCGCTGGGCGAACAGTTCGATCCCTTTGCCCTGACAGCAGCCCATCTGAGTCTACCAATCCCAAGTTATGTGCGCATTACCAACTTGGCTAATGCGACGTCAATTGGTGGCGCACGTCAACGATCGCAGCCCTTACACCAAAGTGCGCATCATCGATCTTTTGAAAGCCGCTGCCGATCGTCTAAACCCGAGCAATAAAATTAAGGTCAATATCGATTTTATTCGCGTTGTGCCAGACAGCAATCTAAGCGGCCCCAGCACCATTGGCACCACGGTTGCGAAATAAAGCTATGCCCTACCAACACGTCCGGATATCGACCCCAGCAGCATGGGTATGCCAATGCAGTAAGAAGTACTACTCACCAATGGTGCCGCAGCGCGCCCGGTCGATAACAGTGGCCTGAACATCAGCGATGATGTACCAGGAAATAACAGCCACAGTGGTTTCTTCGATGTGCCTGGCATCATGCGTGATGGCTCCACACCTGAGACTGCCGTAACTGCTGCCTCAACGGGTAATTATTGGGTGCAAGTTGGCGCGTTGAGCAACGTCGAACACACTCAACGTTGGCAGCAACGCCTGAGCTAGCAGTTTGGCTCGTTTAGCAGCCGCCAAAAGCGGTACAACTGCAACAGCGTTTGTCTAGCGACAGCATAGCAACACTCTTTCATCATTGCTGCCCCTTAGCATTAATTATAGCCAAACATGATTGATAAGCGCTTATTTAGCTGAAATATTTTCTTGTAGCTAAAGTGTCTTTAAACCAGATGTATCCAGTGATGAATGGTCAACGCAAAGCAGAAGTGGCACCCCCATCACTGCAAATAAGAAATATCCTCACCCTTATCTGAAGCCAGATAGTTTGATTCATTTGTCCCCTACCATGAAAATTTCGCTCTAAATGTGTACAGCGTTTGCTATATAGCAGATATAAGATATGTATATCAATTGCTATACAAGGAGTAAATCATGAAATCCGATGTTCAGCTTAATATTCGGGTAAAAGAGGCTCAGCGAGTATTGATCGATACAGCAGCCGACATTCTACATAAATCACGTACTGACTTTATCCTCGAGATAGCCTGTCAGGCTGCTGAAAATGTGCTTCTTGATCGCCGGATATTTAATCTTAATGATGAACAATACGCAGAATTCATCAATATGCTGGATGCACCAGTCACAGCGAATCCGGCACTGGATGCACTCCTGGCGAGAAAACCACAGTGGGAAAAGTAAAACAGCACCGACACCGCTCAACATGACACACATTCTTTCAGAGTTCCACTCCAGGGAAACAGCACTGGATGAATGGATCCAAGCACGAAGGATTGAAAAATCAATCCATCGGTGCAGCAAGGACGTTTGTGGTATGCAGGGAACATTCTTCACAGGTGGTCGGTTTTTACTCACTGGCCACTGGTAGTATGACTAATATTATTGCACCAAGAAGCCTTTGACGAAACATGCCTGATCCCATCCCGGTCATAATACTGGCAAGACTAGCTATCGATGCGGGTTACCATGGTAAGGTCCTTGGCGCTGATTTACTTCACGATGCAGTATTATGCATCTGTCGCGTGGCAAAGAATATCGGGGTACGGGCTATCATGGTTCATGCCCTGTCTGACGTGACAAAACAATTTTATCTTAATCATGGGATTATGCAGTCAACCACTCAAGAAAAAACGCTTTTTCTCCGATTTCCTGGTATTGTTTAAACTACCACAAGCAACCTAGCGCTTGATTCTATCTAGGACATGACATCTACGTGCAGCATCCTTTTACCAGATCTCTGCTCATATCAATTCATACATAAATTTAATGTCTGCGCTTAGGGGACATTACAGTTTGGCGTTAACAGTCCAATGATGAATAATGCCTACCGGGATCTCATCTGTTATAGTGTGATTCATTGTTAACTTTACCCTCACGGATCTCGTAGTTCCGATTATGAAACATGTAAATTATTTTCGCTTAATCAAGTGTATAGCACTCAGTACCGTTATCACGATGAGCGCCGCTACTGTAGCGCATGCTGATGAGGTTAATATCAAGACCATGATCCCAGGTGTCCCGCAAATCGATGCGGCAGCATACATCCTAATCGATTACAACTCCGGCAAGGTGCTGGCTGAGATGAACGCCGATGTGTGCCGCGATCCAGCCAGCCTGACCAAAATGATGACCAGCTACGTTATTGGCCACATGCTGAAAGCTGGCAAGATCGGTCAGGAAGATCTGGTTACTGTGGGTCAAGATGCTTGGGCGACGGGAAACCATGTGTTCAAAGGTTCTTCGCTGATGTTCCTTAGACCAGGTGATCGCGTATCAGTAGCCAAGCTGAGCCGTGGTATTAACCTACAGTCCGGTAACGATGCCTGCGTGGCGATGGCCGACTATGTAGCGGGTAGCCAGGATGCGTTCGTCAATCTGATGAACACCTACGTTAACAAGCTTGGCCTAAAGAATACCCACTTCCAGACAGTACATGGCCTTGATGCGCAGGGTCAGTACAGTTCAGCACGCGATATGGCGATGATCGGCCAGGCACTGATCCATGATGTACCAGAAGAGTACGCAATTTATAAAGAAAAAGAGTTTACTTTCAACAATATACGACAGATTAACCGTAACAGTCTACTGTGGGATACCAGCTTAAACGTCGATGGCATTAAAACTGGCCACACCGATGCCGCGGGATATAACCTGGTGGCTTCGGCAACCGCAGGCCAGATGCGTTTGATCTCCGCCGTACTGGGTGGCCGTACCTATAAAGGCCGTGAAACTGAAAGCAAGAAATTGCTGACCTGGGGCTTTCGTTTCTTCGAAACCGTCGCGCCATTAAAAGTCGGCAAAGAGTTCGCTTCTGAACCCGTGTGGTTTGGCAATGACGATCGCGTCGATCTGGGCGTGGATAAAGACGTCTGCCTGACCATCCCGCGTGGCCGCATGAAAGATCTGAAGGCCAGCTATGTGCTCAATACCCCAGAAATTCACGCTCCGTTGTCGAAGAACCAGGTTGTCGGCAACATCAACTTCCAACTAGATGGTAAAATCATTGACCAACGCCCGCTGGTAGTGATGAACGAAGTGAAAGAAGGCTGCTTCTTTAGCCGTATCGTTGACTGTGTCAAACTGATGTTCCATCGCTGGTTCGGATAATAGGTGATAAGTGGTAACCGTCCAAAATTTTGTAACGTCTGTCACAAAACATGAAGACCAGCCAAGCGAAAGTGTGAACTTAGCACCTATCCAGTAGGCACACATTGTTACAGCCATGATGGCATGGACTGTGTACCACACACGCTTGCGCTTGCGTTAAAGATAGTTTCTCCAGGGGCCTTCGCTAGCTAGTTGGCTTTCTCATCTGCTGACAGAAGACTGATATCTTCAGGCTTTATGTTTTGTGGTATAAATGAATTTCATCAAGGTAAATAGCCCCATTTGCTATTAGAATCTTCAGCCAAAGATTCTAATGTGCTGTATTTTTTCTGAAGGTTTACCCAAAAATAATTTTAATCCTTCTTAGTTCGTCATTAGGTTATCTTTCAAATACAGGTGATACCGCCAATTAGTTTATCTGGTGTATAATACGGAGTTTTAAGTATCCCTGTGACCGACGCGTTACTGTTCCCTCACTGCCAGTCTGATGATGTCTACCACTACAGGCGGCGTACCCCGTCAGGGCGTCAGAGATTTCTCTGCAAATTATATCGTCGCGCTTTTCAGCTTTCGAAGCCTCTAAGCCCGGTACGCAGGACAATATCGTCGATATGGCCTTTAATGGTGCCAGTGTCTGTGATACCGCCAAAACGCTGAAAATCGGTATCAACACGGCCATTCGCATTTAAAAAACTCTCGCCGTGTCGGGTAACCCCCCTCTCCGGTCGCTCATGCTGATATAACATTCATCTGCGTACTGGATTAACAATGGAACTTTGTCGGCAGCAAGGCCCGACAACATGGGTTATGGTATGGCGATAATACAAAAATGGCAGCGTTCTGGCTTATACATTTGTCCCACGAACTGATTAAACCTGCCGGTAGCTACTAGCGTTACTGGCTCTCTTTACTGTCGGTATATTTACCAGCGATGACTGGGGCAGTTATGGCAGAGCAGTCCCAAAGGATAACCTCTGACGGGAAAGATTTTTACTCAACGTACCGAACGCGATAACCTGATATTGCGCACCCGCATCAAACGACTGACTCACAAGACAATTTGTTTTTCGCGCTCTGTCGAACTCCACGAAAAGGTCATCTGGGCTTTCATTGAAAAATACCTGTTCAACTCATTGGAGGCATCACCTAATAAACGATTATTCCGGTAACAAACTCCTCTCCTAAGCACCCTGAACAGTACAAGTGTCGAGACAGCAGTGAAACTTGATACTGCAAACAGATCCGCCAGATCGCTAATAGAGTAGCGCCCATTTTCATGTATCTAGCACAGATCTTTCAATTATAAGCTGTTTTACGTCGAGGAGAAAGCGAATATTCTTGCCCAGATTTATCAGGCAGATGTCTCCTGTAGCCTGGCAACACATCTTTTTAAGCGGGTAATACGCCCTTATAAGAAAAGAAACGAGCTCGATCTGGATGCGATAAATGCCTGGAATGCCTGGTTTACGCACTCATACTCATCAGACCAAAATCTGCTAAGTGACAATATGTTTGGTGATCCTCGCTGACAATTCCGATAACCGTTGAAACGAGTGAAATCGCCCAGATATACTAAATAATACTCACTACCGCTCAAGCGGGAGTAACAATTTGTAGAGTTCTCAGCAGCAATGACAAATGAGTGAAAACAGCTTGAATAACGTAAGCAATACCCTATATAGCAGCACACTGGAGCGCAAACATATGCAAAAAACCAAATTGAACAAACTGCTTGAATTCCCCTGCCCGTTTACCTACAAAGTGATGGGGCTGGCACAACCGGAATTTGTTGACCAAGTAGTTAAAGTGGTGCAGAGCCACGCCCCTGGTGATTATAATCCACAGGTTAAACCAAGCAGCAAAGGCAACTACCAATCTGTTTCCATCACTATCAACGCTACCCATATCGACCAAGTAGAAACCTTGTACGAAGAGCTAGGCAATCTTGAAATTGTCCGCATGGTGCTGTAAATCTGACATAAAGCCTGATTTATCAATCTGGAGAAGCCGATGATGTGCTTGGGTTGCACGTTTTGAACAGCTAAATGCTGGTTGCAGGTCAGGGTGCCTGATATAATAGCTTTCTCTTTCCGTATCATGGCGATAATTCTTTTGCAACCAGACAAGCTCATTTTGCGTCAGTTGGGGTTGCAACCCTATGAGCAGGTATCCCAAGCCATGCTCACCTTTACTGACAGCCGCACCACAACCACGCCCGATGAACTGTGGCTGGTACAGCATCAGCCTGTGTTTACTCAAGGTCAGGCCGGTAAGGCGGAACATCTGTTGATGCCAGGCGATATTCCAGTGATCCAAAGCGATCGCGGGGGTCAAGTGACCTACCATGGTCCAGGGCAGCAAGTCATGTACGTGATGGTCGATCTGAAACGCAGCAATGTTGGCGTGCGTCAATTGATTACAGTCATAGAAGATACCGTGATCAATACCCTCGCCTATTTCCGCATCGCATCCTGCGCCCACCCGGATGCACCCGGTGTGTATGTCGGGGAGCAGAAAATCTGTTCATTGGGGCTGCGTATCCGTAAAGGCAGTTCATTCCACGGTCTAGCTCTGAATGTGGCGATGGATCTAAGCCCCTTCCAACGTATCAACCCCTGTGGTTACGCTGGCATGCAGATGATACAAGTAAGTGCGCTGGCACCCCACGTTGGCATTGAAGACGTACACCCAATCCTAGTACAGGAATTTGTTCATTTACTCGGCTACCAAACGGTCGAGCTTCGTAACTGGAATGTCCACAAATACCCATAAAAACATTTATTTTCATATAGTTAAGATCTATTTTTGCCTTTTCCAATCACATTAAAAATCAACAGTTGCGATCTAACAAATTCAAATAGTTACATGATGTTTTTTAACCAAATTAAACAGCGATCGAGGTAAATTATGGACGAAAAGAAACTTAAAACCCTCGCGACTGAGAACTGGCTAAAGGAAAGGCTTTAAAACCGACGTAGATCTCAATGCGTTTTCCCGCATGCTGATGAAGTTAACCATCGAAGCAGCGCTGAAGGCTAAACTGACCGACCGCCTCGGGCACGAGAAAATTTCCCTAAAATCCGGCTCAAATACACGTAATGGCTATTCCTCTAAAACGCTGTTGTGCGACGATGGCGAAATCAAACTGAACACGCCACGTGACCGTGAAAACACTTTCGCGAGCCGCAGCTAATAAAGAAAAACCAGACGCGTTATCACGCAGATGGACAGCCAGATTTATACGCTAGCAGTTACACATAATTAGGGACAGGGTTGCTGAAGTCAATGAGAGGTGAATGAGGTTGATGTATGGCAGGATCTTCAAGGTTTAGGCGAGTGTAGTTACAATTAGCACTTGAAAGTCTGTTTGTTGCCCTTACTTATTATCTGTTGCCTCGTGGCTGGCAACGGAATTAACACTAGGGTTGTGGATTGGCTGGAGCAGCATCCTACTTATTAGTGTAATCAATACTTATTCCTTTTTTCATTTAAAAATCAATATCATGCTAGTTGTCAAATAATAATCACTGATCAGCTTCTTCAAATATTTCTTCCAACATTCGATTAAGTTTTTCTTTGTTGCTTTTGCTTGCATCGGTGTTAAGGCTGTTGACTTGCATAGGCTTGACGCAGACATGTGGTAAAAAAGTGATGAACACACTTGATTAGTTCACTCTTGATGATCTCTGCCACTTTTGGAAACTGAGCAACATTGCGCTTATCGTAAACGAGTTCAATGAACATTTTATGCACTCTGTAATTGACTGTGTTTTTATACAGTATATGTGAATTGGTTCTTTTCAATGCTCGCTGAACTTGTGGGGCATAAACGGGGCATAGACATGGAGATATTGGGTATTTTTGAGTAGTGGTAACATTTTTTAAGAAGATAAAAAATTCATAAAAAACATAGAGTAAGCAGTCTTGGGCAATGTTGGTAAAAAAGGATTATTACGGTATAAACGTGTTGAGCACGATTACTCGTTTTGTCGGTAATTTTGCTGCCGTAGTTCTACTATATTAAAATTGTAGGTATAAGAAAACTAACTGCAATGATTGTTTTCTCTAAGGATTTTTGGTCGGCATGAGAGGATTCAAACTTCTGACCCCCGACACCCCATGATGGCGCGCTACCAGGCTGCGCTACATGCCGACGCTGCGGAAGATAATACTACCTACTCTCGATGCTAATGCAAATACTTAGTTGTCCGATTGCTTATGTTATAAGCAGTTAGTTAGCAATAAAACGTTTTATATCGGTTAGCACCTGCAATAGCAGGGTAAGCTGCGGTTTTTCGTCTTTTATCTCTTGGTCATCTTTATCGTAGGCACGGTAAATGCCATTGTTATCCAGCATCAACGTTTGCGTTGGCGTGGTGATCACCAGTAGGTTGCTGTCTCCAGTAGCGATCCAGTTCTTGTGGCGCTGAGTGGTAAACAGGTCTTCACCCTGCGAGTAATTCTTTGACGCAGTTTTCACATGCAGCAGGCGTTGCATCAGCGTGCGCATCACATCATTATGTCCGGTCAACTTACGGATAGTTTGCGCTGGCGTACCTGGCCAATGAACCACCAGCGGTACATGCAACTGAGTTTGGCTAATAAAGCCGCTACCCCATGGCTCTTTGCCAGCATCGTTGAATTCAATGCCGTGCTCGGCGGTGATCACCACAACGGTTTTATTCAGCAGGCCACGTTGCTTCAATATACCAAGCACCTGAGCAATCTGCGTGTCCACGTCCTGCACTCCGTTGCGATAACGCTGAATAATATTGGTCGATGCTGGCGTTCTCCCACTGGCCGCTAGCGCGGTACCGTTGAAATTGAGATAGGAGAACCATGGTTCTTCTTTACTGCCCTGATCCACTAACCAGCGTTGCCATTGCTTCGTGGTGATTTCATCGCTTTGCTTAGTGGGCGTGGGCAGGGAGAAGTCGGTCAGCAGGGCCTGGCGATACAGGTGGGTGGTAAAGCCGTCGGATGAGAACAAGCCGAACCTATACCCTTGTTCACCGAGTGCATTCACTAGCGCTGATGGTTTGCGCGAGGCAAGAATGTTGTCTAAATAGGTTGACGAAATACCGTAGAACAAGCCGAATAAACCAGTATTGGCATAATTGCCTGAGCTGTAATGATTGTTGAAGCGGACATTTTCCTGCGCAAAATGAGCTAGGGCAGGCATATGCTGTGCCATATCCTGAGGGCGCAGAATGTCTACCACAATCATTAGTAAGTTATAACCGCTGCCTTTATCGCTGTAGCTTAGATCACTAAGCGGATATTCTACTGCTACTGCTACTGCTACTGCTACTGATTCAGGATTGCCATGCTGCATCAGACGGCGATGATATTCCTGTTGATCGAGCAGGCCGTGCTTTTCAAGGAATTTACGCGCAGTCATTGGGTACGACAGCGGCAGGTTGGCGCGTTGCATAGTGATTGGGCGATAGAAGTTAGCATCAGCCCAGATATAAATCAGATGCGAAGTGAGAAAAGCGCAGATAAACAGCACCGCTAGCGGCTTGCCGAAATGCTGGCGATTCAGGCTGCGTAGCTTCCGCCAACTCCAGGTGCCGAACAGCATCTCCACCAGAAAGATGATTGGCACGCAGATAAACGTCAGTTGCCAGTCGCGCGACAGTTCACTTTGGTCTGGGTTGACCACCAGTGCCCACACTACCGGGTTGAGGTGCTGGTGGAAATGGGAGAACACTTCACTATCGACCAACAGCAGTGTCAGCCCTGCGGTAGCTAGCGCGGCAGAAATAAAGCGCAACAGCCGTTGCGATATCACCACGAAGGTGAGCGGGAAAATCACTAGCAGATAACCAGCGAACACAACAAAGCTAAAGTGCCCCAATAGACTGATCAGAGCATATATCCTACCTAGCAGCGAAGACGGCCAGTCAGTGAGAAACGAGTAACGGCTCCCCACCCCAAGGACGAGTAGGATATTAAATAAGACGAACCAGTGCCCCCAGCTAATCATCTGGGAGACTTTTTCACGATAATGCTGGCGGTTTGTCACCATAAATAGGTCTTAATGAGTTCTGTCTTCATCTTCACGAATAGAAGCTTGCAGGGCTTCAGCAAATGATCTTGCTAGGGTTTTCCGCTGTGCAGGTGCAACGCTGGTGTTGATCAGATTAGTCACCATGTTGCCCAGTACCATCAGAGAAAGATCGGTGGGGCTACGGTGTTCTTCCAGAACATTGATCAACTCAGAGAGCAGTTGTTCAACGCGTTCGTCACTATAACGAGATGATTGTGGCATAAAATTGTGCTTAGTAACCTGATAAAGTTGCACATCTTACCGTATGGGGTCGTGATTTTCCGCTCTTTTATCGATCACCTTTTTCTTTCAAATCGCATCGATAACTGTAGCGTTGCCTTAGAGCCTATCTCAAATGGTAAATAAAATAGCCTAATGGGATTGGTTGCTAGGTAGTGTCTCAGCATTACAGGTGAACGCTGCTAGTTGTGTCATTTGAGAGCGCCGCTAGGTACAGGTCGTGAGGTTTGGTGGGCTAAATTAAGCGGTTCATCATCTAGGTGGGCTTCAAATGGCCCTCGCCCTGCGAGCCGCCCCCAAATCCCTTACTCCGCGTTATTGGGTGCACTGCCCCTCCGCCTTGATTACCGGCCTTTGGATCAGCACCGCTGCCACGCTCCATGACCGGACACAGCCTAGTATTGCAGAGCGAGTACTTTCAGTGTTTGAATATGTGGCTAAAGAACAGGAGGATTTACCATGAATCTGGATATCGACAAGATCGCGCTCTACATCAGTTGGTTAAACGCGACGAGCAAACGTTGGATGTGGTGCTACGCGATTCCCTGCTTCCTGCTAATGCAGCGGTGGAAGAGATGATGGCGGAACTGCATCGCGTTTACAGCGCCAAGAACAAAGCCTATGGTCTATTCAACGAAGGCAGCGAACTGGCGCAAGCGCTGCATATATGCCGTAAGGATGATAAAGACTTTCTAGCTTTCAGCCGTGCAGCAACTGGGCGTTTGCGTGATGAGTTGGCCAAGTACTCGTTCGCTGAAGGCCTGTAGTGCTGTTTGTTCAATACCGCTATCTGGTGGTGGAATATTTGCTTATTGCGGTGTTGAACAGCCGTAATAGCACACGCGTCAATGAAACGTTGGATATCAACACTACCCATTATCTAGACATCAACCCACGCCGATATTGTAGCGCGTATCGATCTGACCGAGTGGGAAACCAATCCACAATCAACCCGTTATTTGACCTTTCTGAAAGGGCGGGTAGGGCGTAGAGTTTCCGATTTCTTTATGGACTTCCTGGCGGCAGCCAAAGGGATGGATACCAAAGCGTAAAACCGAGGGCTACTAAAAGCGGTTGATGATTATTGCGCAGACGCACAATTGGATAAAAACGAGCGGCAAGCGGTGCGCTAGCAGGTCTAGCAGGTGTACAGCTACTGTAATCAACGACTACACGTTGGTGAAGAGATCGAGTTACAGGAGTTGTCGCAGGAAATTGCGTCGGCTGGTGAAAAGGATTTCATACAGTTTTCCAGCGAACAGGGCTATCATCTTGAAGATAGTTTTCCTGCGGATCGTGGTACGCTGCGCCAGTTGACCAAGTTTGCCGGTAGCGGCGGTGGTATTAGCCTAACTTTTGATGCGATGCTGTTGGGTGAGCGAATTTTCTGGTATGCAGCTACTGATACGCTGACTATTAAAGGCACCCCGCCAAACCTGCGCGATTAGTTGCAACGCCGTCTGAGCGGTAACAGTAAGTGACCTTACACAATGGTAGACAAATAAAAAACGCCGATATTTCGGCGTTTTTTACCTCGGTGTTCCGAAATACTCGGATACGTTGCGATTATACTCGAACAAAGTCGATATGAGTCAGTTTTGGCTTGAACGGGTGACGCTGTATAGCCTGAACCTTAACGTTGGTCTCTTTACCGTCGATAACCAGAGTAATGGTTTTGCTATAGAATTCTGGCTTAACTGCCATATTATTTACATAATCTTGCCCCAGCTCAATAGAGACTGGCGCTTCTTCGCCACCATAAACGATAGCCGGGAACTTATTTGCTACACGCAGGCGGCGGCTCGCACCCTTACCCTGCTCTTTACGTACTTGCGCATTGATAGTGAACATTTTTTTCTCTTAAAAGAAAATTTACTCTGCTACAGGCGCCCCAGTAGCAAGTTTGATAACCCATCTCTACACCGGGTGAACCCAGGCAAAGCGGGGAAAGATTCTAACGGAATGCCCCCCGCAGGGCAACGAAAATCTGTCCAAGGCGCTAGCCGCCGTAGTTAATATAGCTCGTTGGCACGCCGGAAGCGTCCTTGATAATCGAACACTTTTTCCCACACTTGCCAGAACTTACCACGCTTATATGCCACCACAAAGTCTGGATGGCGCAGCAACAGTTGCTGTGCTAGCACATCGGCAGCGGTTTTCCATCGGAAGGGTACACCCGGTGCACGCTGATGTGGGCGCAGAAATAGTATGTCGAATGCTTTATACTGTGCTGGTGTCTGTATGCGAAAACATTCGCTGGTGCTGGTGCCGTCTTCATCATAGTAAGTGGCCTTCAACTATTTGCCTTTATCGTCGTGGCCGCATTGCAGCATCATGCCGCTGCAATGCAGTATCAGGGCATCTTTCAACTTCAACGCAGCCTTTAGCATATCGTCGGGATCGACCAATATCTGCTGGCATTGATGGCAATGGCGGGCGGCAATGTCGTTTTCTGCATCGCAGCGCAGGCAACGCTTAAAACGGAAACGGTAGTCGCACTGTTGGCGATGGCCATCGTTATCCTCCAGCCAGCCTTGGCAGCGGCGGCCATATTGTTCGATGATGTCGCCGTTTTCAGCATATTTTCCCCAGAATAGATTGGCAAAACCGCAGCCAAGGCAGAATACCTGCACCGGTTGGCTGTTGCTGTGCAGCTTACTGACACCTACCTCCGGGGTGAATAGATCGTGATGATTGCCCACGTAATCTAGGATCAGGTAGTCCACTTTTCCGGGGGCCAGACGAAGTTCACGGCCAATGATCTGCTGATACAAGCTGACAGATTCGGTAGGGCGTAAAATGGCGATCATATCGACGTGTGGTGCGTCGAATCCAGTGGTCAGCACTGCTACATTGACCAGATACCGCAATTGCTGCTGTTTGAAAGCTGTGATCAATGCATCCCGCTCGACGCTGGGGGTTGCAGCGGCACTGACCAGCGCGGCCTCCCCAGTGGGCAAAAGGCCATGGATCTCACGTGCCTGTTCAATGGTAGCGGCGAAAATCATCACCCCTTTGCGTGTTTCGGCATATTCTACAATCAGGATAATAATGTGCGGTGTTATACGGTTTTGCCGTTTCAGTTCGCGATCTAGGTCTGCCTTACTGAACAGACCGTTGCTGCTGATCCTCAGACGGCTGAAATCATATTGCACAATCGGCATGTCCAGCCGTTCTGGCGGCACCAGAAAGCCATGCTTAATCATATAGCGTAGTGGCGGCAGTTCATAGATGCAATCGCGGAACAGGCTGTGGCCATCGCTACGGGTAAATACGTGATAATGATACTGATAGATCCACCCCTTACCCAGCCGATAAGGGGTGGCAGCCAATCCCAATAGCCGTAACTGCGGGTTAGATTTTTGCAAATGCTGAATGATCTGCGGGTATTGGCTGTCGTCATCCTTGCTGATACGGTGGCATTCGTCAATAATCAGCAGGGAAAAGGTTCCGTCAAACAGCATCAGGTTGCGCGCCACCGACTGCACGCTGCCGAACACCACTTTGCTTGCGCTGTATTTTTGTCGTAGACCGGTGGCGAAGATATCCGCTTTTAGCCCGTAGGCGCAGTATTTGGCATGGTTTTTGTGCCACTAACTCCTTGACGTGAGCCAGCACCAGCACTCGGCCACGCGCACGTTTTGCCAGTTCGGCGATCACCAAGTTTTTGCCTGCACCAGTCGGCAATACAATCAGCGCTGGCTCAGCGTGTTGTCGGAAATGTTTAATGGTGGCGTCAACCGCTTCCAATTGGTATGGGCGTAGGGTAAATATCATAAGTTAAAGCCATGGGTTAAGGGGGGCTAAAAACATGTTTGCAACATTCGATCCCACTGAGACAGTGATATTTTACTCCCTTGGTGACCAAAAAATTTCTATCATTATGCCATCTGAATGCGCACAAGGCGAGAAGCATGGAAATTACCTCTGTCAGAGGGCAGTTTCCGCCGTTATACTCGTTTTGCAGCTATCGCTGTTTCCCCACAAAATTTCCCTTTCGAACCTGCTATTACGCCGATGCGGTAGTAGGGCATCGTATTTTGGCAAATTACAATGACAGGCAAAATAGATTCAATGCGACTGGACAAGTTTTTATCTTAGCAGTTAGGTATTAGCCGTACGTTGGTATCTCGTGAACTTCGGGCTAGACGTATCACTGTAGACGGCGAATTAGTGAAGAACGGGGCGGTCAAGTTGGCGGTTGAGCAGGAAGTAAAGTTCGACAGCAATCTGCTGGCGCAGCAGAATAGCCCGAGTTATTTTATGCTCAATAAGCCGCAGGGCTACGTCTGTTTTACCGATGATCCCGATCATCCCAAGGTGTTGTACTTTATCGATGAACCGGTTGCTTACAATTTGCATGCCGCTAGCCGGTTGGATATCGACACTACCGGCTTGGTGCTGATGACCGACGATGGTCAGTGGCCACATCGCGTCACCTCGCCGAAATACCACTGCGAAAAAACCTACTTGGTGACTCTGGAACATTCGCTGGCGGCAAATACTGTGCAGCGCTTCGCCGCTGGTGTGCAACTGCATAACGAAAAGAGCCTGACTAGGCCCGTGCAATTGGAGAAGATCAACGATCGTCAGGTGAGGTTGACCATTAGCGAAGGGCGCTACCATCAAGTGAAGCGCATGTTCGCAGCAATCGGCAATCGGGTGATCGCACTACTACACCGCGAGCGCATTGTTCAGACCGATTTTATCCCCCCGTGGTAATACCGTGGCTAATTGCGGCGCATCCTTGGCAATCAGACGTAACAAGGTGGCGGGTTAACGGTACGATAAGTCCGCTTCTTTCCGCATCAAGGATGAACACTTCAGGTGGAATATGTCCTCTAGTCTGGTGCTGCTGCTAGCGGATCAGTACTTCCAATCCAGCGATGGTGCCACTACGGGTATGGAATACCGGTTTGTATTCGATAAAGAATTCGTTACGTTTGATGCCGCGTAGCAACGCTTGCTCAGGGCTTTGACGTAACATCAACGTGTAGTAGCAGAGTACCCCTATCATCAGTGATAATACCGGGCTACCCCCAATAGCGTCAGACTAATGTCTTCAGGTGTCAGTTTCTCGTTGTATAACATGATGCTTAACGGTAGTCCGTTAATGTTCAGGCGGTCATCCTCTTGATGAGGCAGTTGATTTACTGGCATTAGGTTTGTGGTGAAAGTGGTCAGCGCGCTATCATCTATCATGATGGCGATGTCAGATATTTGTGCATAGCATGGGGTAATCAACAAAGGTACCAGGTCAATATCCAATTTGGCCAGGATACCGGTATCTAGTCTGTCGGGCTGACGCAGCCAAACGGCAACTATCGGCTTACCCAGCATAGTAGGGGTGTCCTGTTGCAGCTTAAAATCTAAATGCTGGTTCCAGTTGATTTCTGGATAGAGGATTTTCAGCGGCAGCATTAGGTCACTTGCTGGCAGAAGAACAATAGGCATAACCGTTTTTAACTAGCAAAAAGGTACGAACGCTGGGGGTGAATGCTGCTTGATAAGTGATATCCGCTTTACTGAATAGGCAGGGTTTAGCGGTGAGTGGCAACATTTGCTGCATAGTTATCACCAGATGATTGATATAGCTGATGGTATTTTTCAGCGTGTGTTCTTTCACCGTTCGCTGATATTACACGAGCTGACGGGTAATAAAAGACAAAGTAACGGTGGTAAATAAAACAAAAAACAGCATAGTAGCAATATTACTTTTAAGCAGGATGTGTTGCTTGTGCGACATGCTGTGAGTCAATACCCCTTTCAAGCCCATAAACCGGCTCCTTAAGTATGGTTTAACCATTTGTTTTTATTATAGCGATATTTTTAGCGTTATTCAGCGTTATGCAAACACCACAAGCTGATAATAGATTACTAATCAGGCGCTAGTCAGGCTAGTAAATGTGAACACAGTGGTGGATACTTGTTGAAAACATGGGTCAGGGTCGGTATCTTATCGTTTGTTTGGTAGTTATAATAATCAGGTTTTGTGCTGTCAGCTTGCGTATTTAGGCCTATCGTGAATAGTTATTTTAGCGGAAAGTGAACGCTGATTCTGGTTTTGAGTGAACGCATTTTCCGGCGGAAAATACCACGATTTTGCACCATGAACATAATCTATGTTCATCCGACCGTAATTTTTGTTCGCCTCATCAGAATAATTCTTAAAAATTGATTTTAATAATATATTATTCCCTTTTATTCTGAGGGTAGTGATATGCTAAACAAGAGAATTGCAATGCGTAAAATCCATGAAATTTTAAGGTTGCGTTTTGCGGTTGGGCTACCCTAGCCTTCCTCCAAGATAAGCCAGTGTGTCGATGTTAGCTGTGGTGCCATCCAGAAAATGCTCAAACGCCTTGAGTTCTCCTGGCGCTCCTAGACGCTACCCTGAGAGGATGCCAGAGCCCCGGCTTGCCGGCCTGCTGTATCCGGAGTCTGGCAGCCATCCCGGCTCGCTGGAGTATCCTGACTGGGCCGTTATCCATATTGAGTTACGTAAGAAAGGAGTCACCTGACATTTGCTGTGGGAGGAGTATTGCCAGCGGATGTCTGTCCAGGTTTACAGCTACTCGCTGTTCTGCTGCCACTATCAGGTCCGGTGCCTGTCGCAGAAGCGCTCCATGTACCAGCACAGCATCTCGCCGGTAAAAAATGCTTTATCGGCTACTGTGGCCCCCATTGCCGATTATCTCGACGGAAACTGGCGAGTATCGCTAGGCGCAGATCTTCTAAGCTGTGCTGGGTGCGTCAAATTACACCTGGGTCGAAGCTACAGATACGGGGGGGGGAACGCCAAGGTGTAATGATAAGCCAGTTGTCAATGGATGATTGGTATGGCTGTGTAGGTGATAATACGCTGGCCGACGCCATCCTGGAGCGCATGATGAATAACTCTCACCGGCTAGAGATGAAAGGTGAGTCAATGAGAAAAAGGCTGGTGCCGGTTGACACAAAACGAACAGCGGGGGTAATAAAGAAACGTTAGGATGTGTTAGGAGAAATAACGCGTTCACTTTCCTCTGGAATGACCGTTCATCTTCGCTGGAATACGTAGTCAGCTGCGGATGAGAACTCGGCGGGCTTGATGAAAACGTTTGTTCCAATAATTATCAGTGAGCGTCGAGATCATTACGCCGTTACTGCTTGAGGCATGCACAAACCGATCATTACCCAAATAGATGCCGACGTGGTGCCCAGTAGAACCGGCACGGAACAGTACTAGATCGCCTGGACGTAGTTTGGTGCGCTGAATTTTCTTGCCAACGTCTGCCTGTCCATAGGTCGAACGTGGTAGTTCCATGCCAAACTGTTCGCGGAAGGTGCGCTGTACAAACGCTGAGCAATCAATGCCGCGTTTGGTCTCACCACCTAAACGGTAGCGAACGCCTTTCCAGGCTACATACTGATCCATAATTTTTGATTTAACATCAACATTACGAACCATGGCTTCAAATTTACTCTGAGAGGCTTGCAAAAAAAGGCTGTCCTGATCGTTTACTGTATGCATCGCGGTTTGTACGTTAGTCAAGTGCGACGTGTGAATGGTGCTACATGCGCAAAGCATTATCGCTGTGGATGTTGCAGTAAATTGCCACAACAAGTATCTCAGAAAAGATTGAGATTTAACCATCGGTATTATTTTCCTTTGAAGCCCTTAATGACGAAAGTTGCAATACTAAACGAAACTCATCAACGACGAAACTTATCAACGCTTGCTCAGTTACTGCTGAAAACGTGCGGGTAGGCATATTTCAGTGAATTTAATTTAATGCTGAGTTTAACTAGCGGTGATATAGGTCATTTATCGTTGATTTTGTCCTGCAGTGTCAATGTGTTGTGCAGGAATGGCAACTTTCGATGCCAATTGTAATGAACACAGTTTTCACCGCCTAATACGCTCAATGATAGATGAACGCTGTTGTGGTCTGGGAGTGTAGGCATCTCGGTGTATGAAAAATCAAGATCTACCGTGGGGTGTAGTCAGCAAGATAGGTTACTCATCCCGGCTAATATAGCGGCGTTCAGCAATATGGATGCGGATCTTGTCGCCAGGCTAAGATATTCCGGCACCTTAATGGTTAGGCCAGTATCCATGGTGGCTGGTTTGTTGCGGGCGCTGGCAGAAGCATCTTTAATGCCTGGCTCGGTTTCGACAATTTCCATATCTACGCTTTGCGGCAACTCTAACGCCAATATCTGGCCTTCTAGAATCAGAGCCTGCATGCCTGGTAGGCAAGCCTATAGAATGAATAGCAGTTCGTCTTCGATATGATCTTTCCTGAAGATGTACGGGCTGTAATCCTCATCATCCATAAACACGTATTCTTCACCATTGATATAAGAGAAGTTCACCTTGTCGCGTGACAGACTGATGGTGTCTAAAATGTCATCTCCTTTGAAGTGTTCTTCCACTTTTAGCCTGGTGCGCACATCGGAAAAACGCCTTTTGTATAAGGTACTGGCACCGCGTGCTGTGCTGGGGCTTTGCACATCGATATCTTTCACCAGCAACAGTTTACCGTGGTAGTTGATCGCCATGCCGTACTTAATTTCGTTAGTTCTTGCCATATAAAGTCATCCGTGATAATAAGTATTTTAGAGGTTGCGACACGTTACTCACGTGATCAAGCAAGAGTCCGGCGTAAATAGTGCGAGAAAAAGAGAAAGTAGGGCGGGTGGGTGTGCCATTCCCTATGAGGTGCTATTTATTTGAACGCCGGCAGCAGGTCGAGCAACTATAGTACATGAGCAGCAGCATTGATCAGTCCAAACAAGATGATGAACAGGGGATCATGGCGTTGCCGCCCGGTACGAGATAGCTGGCCTATGGGAAGCGGCGGCGGCTGGCACGCGCCATCAGCGCGCCGGCACGATCACTGCCCAGAGGGTAGCCGCCAGCCCGGCGAAACCGATCGCGTACAGGAAAACATTGGGTAATAGCAGCGCGGCCAATGTCGGTGGCACAAAGGTCACCAGCACGGTTTTGTTTAGTGCACCCAGCTGCGTCGTCGCTTAATGTAAATAAGTCCGCCAGATAATCTAATAAGCCTAGCGACACTCCCAGAAATGAACTGGCCAGCGCCATATAAGAGAAGGTGTTTAGCAACTGGCTGATAGCCAAGCCGCTGGACACATTGTTCATCTGCTTGAGCAGGCTAGCGATGTTACCGCCTTGGGCAATGATCTGTTTAAAAGCGTCACGCACGATATTGCCTTGAATCACATACTGCCACAGGATGTAGATTGCCAGCGCCAGCACAGAGTACCGAATACCAGGCTGCATACTACGGGTACCGCTGTCCTTGCGGTAATCTTGCGGTAATACTTCATCAGCCTAGGAATGTTGCCGTGATAGCTAAACGAGGTCAGCAGATACGGCGGTGTCGCCAGCGCGTAAGGCGGATAGCTAGCGCCATCGTCGCTGCGGTTGAATAGCACCGCTGGCTGTACGTGAGTGAACATGTCACTCACCGACATGATAAAGGTAAGCACCATCCCGCCAATCAGAATGGTGCTCAGTCGATCGACCGCCTGGGTAGATAGCTAGTAGACAATAAACTCTGCCAGGAAGGTGAATAACAGCCCAAACAGCCCAGCAGTAGTCTGGCTGATGCTGACGATGCCTTCCAGTGTATGCTCGATAATCGAGCCGCCAGCGGAGATATAGGCATAAGTGAGGGTATAAAGCACAAATGCAATCGTGATACTGTTGATGGCATTCCAGCCCTTGCCCAGCAGATTTTTTACACTGATGTGGAAGTTGACACCACTCGGATAATGCATCATGGCCTCGAGGATCATCAGTCCAGAAATCAGTATGCAAGCCCAGGTATAAACCAACAGTGCCACAGATGCGCGCTGAACCAGACGCTAGAAGTCATGATCTGGAGGGAGAACATGCCGGCACCCACGGCGGTGCTAGAAATGATCATCGTGCCTCCGAGTATGGAAGGACGGGGCAGCTTCTGAAGGGGGTCCGTGGACATTTTGCTCCCGGAATGGAGCAGTCGCGCATGGCGCATGTAAAGAAGGAGGGAACAGGTTTGTTTAGCGCATCTTAATTGTGGTACGGGCCGCTAGTACTCTATCGCTATTGAGTGCATATTTATAGTACAGGATATAAAAATTAGGGAGAAAGCATAGATTATGCCGGTGGCGGAGGTATCAGATCGCCGTATCCTGACGAGCAAACGGAGATCGCTTTGCGTGGATATCTGGCCGACTCCGATTGATATTTTTTTCGTCAGCACAGTTTCAGAACCGTCTATCATTTTGCCTTCGGCACAGTTACTCTTTGGCAAAAGTATACGTAAGCTCAAAAATCTAGGGCGGAAAAATGAAGAATAGTTGCTTCTAATCTGCAGTGCTTACACACTATTTGAAATGTTTCGGCGTTACCGCCCATCATATTCTCGCAGATAACAATTTTTTAGCAATAAAACTGAAAAGATTCAATTCAGCAAGAGAGGAAAGTCATGTTCCAGTTGTCACAACAAAACATTAATTTGGGCGTTGCCGCCGCCGACAAACAGAGTGCTATCCGCCAGGTGGCTGCCACGCTTATCGAGGCCGGTTGCGTCAGCGCTGCTTACGTGGATGGCATGTTGCAACGCGAGTTGTAAACCCCCACCTATTTGGGTAACGGAATCGCTATACCGCACGGCACTACTGACACCCGCGATTTAGTGTTGAACACCGGTGTTCAAGTGTTCCAGTTCCCACAGGCTATCGAGTGGGGGTCAGACCAGACGGCTTATGTTGTGATCGGTATCGCCGCTCGTTCCAACGAGCACTTGGCGCTGTTGTGTCAACTGACCCATGTGTGTTGAGCGATGACAGTGTCGCTCAATAGTTAGTGAAAACGGCTTCGGCAGATAAATTACATAGCCTACTGATAGGGGAGAAATAGGCGGCTGAATTTCGGTTCGACATTTCCCTTATTACGCTTGATATTGCCACCGACAGCTTGATGACGTTGCAGGCGCTGAATGTAGGACTTTTGCAGAAGATCAGTGCAGTCAACGCCCAGTTTATCAGCGAGGTGATCACTCATAATCTACCGAATTTAGGGCAGGGGATTTAGTTGAGCGATAGCAGCGAGGGCACTCTGTTCAGTGCAGCCACTGTTAGCCGCCCAGTGTAGATATTTTCGATGAATACGGCGAGAAAGTGGCGCTGCTGCTTAGGACGATCCTCGGCGCAATGATGTGCTCTGACATGGGCGGTCCGGGTAAACAAGGCCGCCTACGCCTTCGGTGTGATGCTGCTAAGCTCGTCGGTGTATGCGCGCCTATGGCTGCAGTTATTTATGGCCGCCGGCATGGTGCCTCTGTTAGCGATGGGGTTAGCAACTCTGCTGGCGCGTGGCAAGTTCAACAAGTCCGAGCAGGAAGGCGGTAAAGCAGCGTTGGTGCTTGGTCTGTGCCTATGCTTTATCTCTGAAGGGACTATTACGTTCGCCGCCCGCGATCCGATGCGCGTATTGCCCTATTGCATCATGGGTGGGGCGCTGACTGGCGGATTGTCAATGGTGTTCGGTGCTAAGTTGATGGCACCACACGGTGGTTCGTTTGTACTGCTAACCACCGGTGCAATCGCCCCGGTGTGCTGGTTGTATCTGGTCGTAATCGCTGCAGGTACACTGTTGGCAAGAATGGCTTATGCCTGGCTGAAACGTGCTGAAGTGCCAGTTGCCACTGTGGCTTAGGCATTGAGATCACCAAAACGCGCAGCCATCATAAGCCGCGTGTTTTGTCTGGTTTTCGCCGGGGACACTAGATTGGTGGTCTTACTTGTCATCCTCCGATGTTAGGCAAAGGGTATGCCTCGGCCTGGTTCATTGCTGTGCCTTTAGCCAAGCAATTTCTTGCGCCCAGATATCTGGATACACTGTTTCTAGGATCAATGGAATGTTATCGAAACGCAGATCACGCATGATGTAGCTGAACACCGTTTTGCCGATGTTGCCCGCACCCAGGCTATGGTGGCGGTCAACGTGGCTGTTGAACCCGCTTTTGGCATCGTTCAAATGCATACCGCGCAGATAGTTAAAACCGACGATGTCGCCAAACTGCTGAAAGGTCTGTTCGCAGTTCTCTTCGGTACGCAGATCGTAACCGGCGGCAAAAGCGTGGCAGGTGTCGATGCAAACACCAACCCGACTCTTGTCTTCAACGCCATTGATGATCGCCGCCAGATGTTCGAATTTGAACCCCAAATTGCTGCCTTGGCCGGCAGTGTTTTCGATCACCGCCGTTACGCCTTGGGTTTTATCCAGCACGATATTAATTGATTCGGCAATGCGTGCCAGACATTTGTCTGCATCGATCTGTAGTAAGTGGCTGCCCGGATGGAAATTGAGCAGTGTCAACCCCAATTGTTGGCAGCGCTGCATTTCATCGAGAAAGGCGTCGCGAGATTTTTCCAGCGCTTCAGTCACCGGGTGACCCAAATTGATCAGATAGCTGTCGTGTGGCAGGATCTGCCCAGAATCGTAGCCGTACTGAGCGCAGGCGTTTTTGAACTGATCAATCACCTTGGTGGGCAGCGGAGCGGCCAGCCATTGACGTTGGTTTTTGGTGAACAGAGCGAATGCGGTCGCCTCTAATTCGTGTGCGCGGATAACCGCTTGATCCACCCCGCCTGATGTGCTGACATGTGCACCAACAAACTTCATTTTTATTCTCCTATGTTATCGGTGTCATTATCATTATGGCATTGATAATAGCCTGATTGAATGGCCGTAAAGAGGGATTAACGCGGATGCTGTACCAGTTTGGTTAATCGCAGCACCGCCGACCAGCAGCCAGATAAACAGCGGGGTAGCGAGCAAAATCAGTTTGATCCTAGCCTGATGTACTGTGCTGATCTGGGTGGTCAGCCCCAGCGCCGACATGGCCATCCGCCAACACCCATCTGTCGATGGTAATCAGGTACCGTACCAGTGTGACAGAGATCAACTGGCAGTAGTTCAGCCCAGCAACGGTGATAAACAGCACAGCAAACCATGCATGGAATAGTGATGGCGGATCTGTCTGCCTTATTTGCATCACTGCCACGGCGGATATAGCCGGAAAGCAACAGCAGAAACGGCGCTAGCATCATTATTACGCGGATCATTTTGTTGATCACCGCCGCATTCTCGGCATCCGGCCCAATGGCTACCACCTACCTGCGCTACTTCGTGAAAGGTGGAACCTGTGTAGATGCCGAAGATTTTCTGGGTGAAGGATAGCTACTGCATATGTGCATTCAATTGATATAGCTATGGGTAAGAGAAAATTGCCAGCGTGCTAAATACCACTACGGTAGACACTGCCACGGCCACTTTACTAGTGTCAGCTTTTAGCAGAGGCTCGGTAGCTAGCACTGACGCAGCGCTGCAGATGCTGCTACTGGCCCCGATCAACATGGTGGTATGGCTGTCAATACCGAATTTTTGCCTAGTTAGTGGGCCAACAGAAAGGTAGTGGTCAGCATTAGCGCATCAATAATGATACTAGTAGCGCCGACATCGGTGATCTGTTGAAAGGTCAGCTAGAAGCCGTAAAGAATGATCCTTAACCGCAGCAGATATTGCTTAACCAACTGGACTCCACTGTGGCAACTGGGTTGCAGCCAAGGATAGAGTGTGTTCTCGACCAGAATAAGGAATACTGTTAGCCTAGATGGCCAATACGGTCAGTGCACTGATCAGCAGCAGGCCAGACAAGGGGGAACGCCGTTTTGACCAGGCATATAGGGTCTCAGTCGCCATGGAAATCAGTCCTCTATCAAATTGTTTACTTACTAAAATAAGTTTCCGCTAAATAAAATAAAAATAGATTAAATATCTATAACCTATCTTAATAACTGGTATTGATGTTTTAATGGCCGATATTAAGATGTGGCATGCGGGAAAGCCGCCCTGCGAGTCTCTTTTTTGTGGGCTAGCTTCATTTTAGATATAGTAAACATGATAACATCATAGAAGACAATCTTTGTGTTATTACAAATTTTTCAATAATTTCAGTGGCTTTACTAATCGGTCACGTTACAACACTGAGACGGCTATGCATATCCCCCCGCGTCAACTTGCAGTTTTCACTGAAGTGCTAAAAAGCAGCTCGATCACTCAGTCTTCAGTGGTGCTGTTTTTGTCACAATCGGCGGTCAGTGCGGCATTAGCGGATTTAGAAAGATAGTTGAGCGTAAAGGTGTTCGATCGCGTTGTCAAGCGGTTGATGATTAACGAGCACGGCCGTCTGCTGTATCCTAAAGCGTTGGCGATGCTGGAGCAGTTGGGGGAAATTAAGCAGCTATTTTGCCATGGTGCTGCGGCGTTGCGTATTGCTGCCAGCAGCACCATCGGTAATTATATCCTGCCGTAGATGATCAGCCGTTACTGGAAGGGTTTCCTAGATAGCTAGTTAGAGCTGAATGTTAGTAATAGCCAGGATATGATCGCCACAGTAGCAGATTTGCGCGTTGATCTGGGGATGATAGGTGGGCCGGGGGGCCTTACCACGCGCGGGAATTGGTGACTCAGCCTTGGCTGGAGGATGAGCTGGTGGTGTTAGCTACGCTGGATGCCCCGTTGACGCAACTGCCGCTAACACTGGAGGAGCTGGCTAATGCGCCTTGGATCTTACGCAATCCTGGCTTAGGTACCCGCGAGGTGCTGGAGCAACTGCTGCTGGGACATATGCCACAATTCTAACTGGTCATGCATGGAGCTTGGCAACTCGGAGGCAATTAAGCATGCGGTGCGTCATGGCATCGGCATCAGCTGCCTATCTCGACGGGTAGTGGAAGAACAGTTGATTAGTGGTGCATTGGTTGAGTTGAAGGAGCTATTGCCGCCGCTGATACGCACTTTGTACCTAATCTATCACCGACAGAAACACATCTCCAATGCCCTTGAGCGTTTTTTCAGCTATTGCACGCTGTAACCTTTTATTCTGTGTCGGCGCATTTATCCTGTGCCAGACCATTGTCCATGAGCGCCGCTGCTAGTAGTCATTTGAACGCGTACTAAGGCGCGTGGTGTGAGGCTTGGTGTGCCAAATTAGTGGTTCTCGTCAGGTAGGTACGCCTAGCTTTTAGGAGCGTGCCCCAAAAGCCCTTACCACGTATTGTCGGGCTTCGATATAGGGCGGCCACCCTCCGCTTTAATTATGGGCTTTTGCGCCTGCGACGCTGGCACGTTCAATCACGGGACACAGCCTGGTAGGGCGGCTGCTAATAATCACTGCTGAGTTATGAAGCTATCTTATATCAGTGCCATGTTGCTAGTTCGTCAGTGGGTATTTGTTACAATCTGCTCTCATTATTTGACAAATAAAAAGGGTAAGCATGGCCCAGCAGGATATAAAAACAATGGGACATCAAGTTCCCAGATTATGCCGCGAGCTAAAAGCCCGGCATTTAACCATGATCGCCATTGGTGGTTCTATCGGCACCGGCCTGTTTGTTGCCTCAGGTACTACTATTTCTCAGGCTGGCCCTGGCGGGGCGATGCTGTCCTATGCCTTGATTGGCTTGATGGTGTACTTCCTGATGACCAGCCTTGGCGAACTAGCAGCATTTATGCCGGTGTCAGGTTCATTCGCCACCTATGGTGCCAAATATGTTGAAGAAGGCTTTGGTTTTGCGCTGGGTTGGAACTACTGGTATAACTGGGCAGTCACCATTGCTGTTGATTTGGTGGCATCGCAGTTGGTGATAACCTATTGGTTCCCCGCTACTCCAGGTTGGATCTGGAGTGCGCTATTCCTCGGACTAATGTTCCTGCTGAACTACATATCGGTCAAAGGTTTCGGCGAGGCAGAATACTGGTTCTCACTGATTAAAGTGACCACCGTTATCATCTTTATTGGCATCGGCATGCTAATGATCTTTGGCATTCTGAAAGGCGGCGAATATAGCGGCTGGCAGAACTGGACGCTAGGTGAGGCTCCCTTTGCTGGCGGTTTCTCGGCGATGATAGGTGTAGCGATGATCGTCGGATTCTCGTTCCAGGGTACCGAGTTGATCGGCATCGCCGCTGGCGAATCGGAAAACCCAAGCAAAAATATATCACGTGCGGTGCGCCAGGTGTTCTGGCGTATCCTGTTGTTCTATATCTTTGCCATTTTGATCATTAGCCTGATCATTCCTTATACCGATCCAAGCTTGTTGCGCAACGATGTGAAAGATATCAGTGTCAGTCCGTTTACCCTAGTATTCCAACATGCTGGTCTACTGTCGGTGGCAGCGGTGATGAATGCAGTGATCCTGACTGCGGTGCTGTCCGCCGGGAATTCTGGCATGTACGCCTCAACCCGCATGCTGTTTACCTTGGCGGTAGAAGGCAAGGCACCTCGCATCTTCTCTAAACTGTCTCAGGGCGGAGTGCCACGTAACGCGCTCTACGCTACCACGGTGGTGGCTGGTCTGTGTTTTCTAAGCTCGATGTTCGGTAATCAGTCGGTTTATCTGTGGCTACTGAATACTTCGGGAATGACTGGCTTTATTGCCTGGCTAGGCATCGCCATTAGCCACTATCGGTTCCGTCGGGGCTATATGCTACAAGGGCGTGATTTAAACGAGCTGCCTTATCGTTCCGGCTTTTTCCCGCTTGGCCCGATTTTTGCCTTTGTGCTGTGTCTGATAACCACACTGGGACAAAATTACCAGGCGTTCCTGGAAGACAAGATCGATTGGTATTGTGTGACTGCAACCTATATTGGTATCCCCCTGTTCCTGATTATCTGGTTTGGCTACAAGCTGACGCACGGCACCCGTATCGTAAAATACCGAGAAATGACCTTTCCGAAAATGGATGTTAAATAGAAACGTGGCACGAGACCGCGGCACTATAGCGGGGGCAGATAGTAGTGCTAGTATTTGAGACGTTAACGTAGTAGGTGGACTTCTCATTGCAGCCTTATCAATAAGACTGTATGCCGTAGGGCCTCAAAACCTGTCGAACGCAGGTGGCGCGGGTTTATGGCAGTTTCCACTATGGATCATAAGTGGTTTTCCTGCGGTTTGTCATACCCTGACGGTTTCGCTGGCCACCTTCATCTATTAGTGGATTTTCCGACCCATCACCGAAAGAATTTGTATAAGAAGAAAACATTTTGCGCTTGTCATCCGGGGGCATTTTGGTGCACAATTCATCATGAATGAGAATAGCCGACATTTTAACACGTCGGTTATTTTTTTGCACTGCGCTTTACAAACTGTTCGTTTCATGCACCAAGCGAGGCCGGACAAATGTTCCGGATAGGTAAATAGTTTTGCGCGTGACCAAACAACATTCTTAGTGGTCGTGACTCATGAGGATAAGAACAATGGAGCAATTATTCACTTTAGCATTGGTGCCTGCCAGTTTCCGCTGTGGGTGCAGCGATTATGGCGCAGTCAAGACTTTTTTGACGTGCTATCCGGCTTCTACCCCTTCTCTTTTTGAATTAAGTCGCTCATTGCAAAGTTTCCCTGCAACCTTAAGTCTTAGCGTATCTAATCCCAGTAAGGCAAGAAGGTAATGGAGGGCGGTACAATGTCCAATAACCTCATTAATGCCGCTCCAGCGCAACGCACTCAACTGCGTAAAGCCCTGACTTTAGTGCCGGTCGTGATGATTGGCTTGGCTTATCTGCAACCAATGACCATCTTTGACACCTTTGGCATCGTATCTGGCCTGACAGACGGACACGTTGCGACCGCATATGTTTTCGCGTTGCTGGCGATTTTATTCACCGCCTTGAGCTATGGAAAACTGGTGAGAAAATTCCCTTCAGCCGGTTCCGCCTATACCTACGCACAGAAAACCATCAGCCCGTATGTCGGCTTTATGGTGGGATGGTCATCGTTGCTGGACTACCTGTTCATGCCGATGATCAACATTCTACTGGCTAAAATTTATCTGGAAGCCATTTTTCCAGGTGCGCCATCGTGGATCTTCGTGGCTGTACTGGTCGGCTTGATGACCTTTTTTAACCTGCATGGCATTAAGCTAGTGGCTAACTTGAACACCATCATTGTGGTGGTGCAGGTGGCGATCATGATTGTATTCCTCGGCCTAGTGATTAACAGCGTTTATCACGGCGAAGGTGCTGGTACTTTACTCAGTAGCCGTCCGTTTTGGTCGGAAAATGCTCATGTGGTGCCGATGATCACCGGTGCGACAATTCTGTGCTTTTCGTTCCTAGGTTTTGACGGCATCAGTTCGTTGTCGGAAGAAACCAAAGACGCGGAGAGAGTGATCCCGAAAGCTATCTTCCTGATAGCGTTAATTGGTGGTTTGATTTTCATCGTGGTGTCTTACTTTGTGCAGTTATACTTCCCGGATATTTCGCGCTTTAAAGATCCTGATACTTCGCAGCCTGAAATCATGCTGTATGTGGCGGGCAAATTATTCCAATCGGTGATCCTGGTAATCTCCAGTGTGACCGTATTGGCTTCCGGCATGGCGGCACACGCTGGCGTATCGCGTCTGATGTACGTCATGGGCCGTGATGGCGTGTTCCCAACCCGCTTCTTTGGCTATGTGCATCCGAAATGGCGTACCCCGGCGTTTAACGTGTTGTTGGTTGGTGTCATCGCACTGTCGGCGGTATCCTTTGATCTGGTTATCGCTACCGCACTGATTAACTTCGGTGCGCTGGTAGCTTTTACCTTCGTCAACCTGTCGGTAATTGTGCAGTTCTACATCCGTGACAAGCTGAATCGCACTATAAAGGATACCTTCAACTACCTAATCCTACCGGTAATGGGAGCGTTGACCGTAGGAACACTCTGGATTAATCTGGAAGCCAGCTCAATGACGCTGGGGTTGGTGTGGGCTGTAGTAGGACTGATCTACCTGACTATTATGACTCGCGGCTTCTGCCTGTCAGTACCGCAGGCAAACGAAGAGATTGCATAACGAAAGCTGAAGGGTTCAGTGCAACATTGAACCCTTTATAACAATAAAAGCTGCGTTTGTGCTGGTTAACTCGCCAACTCGCGGCCATAGTCAAACAGTGCATGTAGCAGCGCGATTTTCTCTTTATCACTCGCGTACTGGTTATACAGTGCTTCCAGTTGCAGTAGGTATTTTTGCACCCGTTCCACGCTCAGTACTTCTTGACGATATTGTAGCCAGCGTTGTTGTTCGGCGTTGTTCAGCGTATTAGGGTAGTTGCGTGCGCGGAAGCGGAACAGCAGCTCTTTCATACGGCTATCGCTGAAGGTCAGATCCAGCGCTGGCAGATCCTGCGGCTTAGTCTGTTGGATTATCTTCATTGCTGCCTTGTCGGCATCACTGAAAAAACCATCATAAAGCCGAGCATCAACATCGTCGGAGCCCTTGTAAGGTTCGGCTTTAGCAAACATCGCTACCACTTTTTCCCGTACTTGCGGATGTTGGCGCAGCAGTTGCAGGTTTTGCCGGCAGGTTCGGTGATCAATGCCCAATCGTTCTGCGTTCTCTGGCAGTAGCATTCTGGCCGGTGCCAGCACAGGGCACTTGTTAATGTGTACCAGCTTGAGCGGTATCGGCGGCTGGTCAACCGTCAGCGTATCGCGGCGGGTATAAAGCTGTTCGCACAACTGATCAGCATTTAGAGTTAGTAGTGGCGTCAGGTCACCAGCCAGATCGCACATGATCGCCGCGTTCTTGTTGACTGGGTGCCAGGCTAGCGGCGCGACCCAACTGGTATTGCCACGCGCTGCGCCGAACATGCCGGAAACGTGCACCAAGGGTGTCACTTCAGCGATATTGATCAGGGTATTCAGCTTGTGTTTATTACGGTATTGCAGCAAAAAATCGAACAGGCGTGGCTGTGCTTGCTTCACCTGCTTGGCCATGGCGATGGTGGCGTAAACGTCCGACATGGCATCGTGAGCCTGAGTATGTTCGACACTATTGGCGCGAGTAAGATGTTCCAGGTGGAAGCTGGGGAACCCATCTTCGTTTTCCGGCCAAACGATGCCGTCGGGTCGTAGTGCATAGCAAGCGCGCATCACGTCCAGCAAATCCCAGCGAGAGTTGCCGTTTTGCCAACTATAGGCATAAGGATCGTAGAAACTGCGGTAGAAAATATTGCGGCTGACTTCGTCATCGAAACGGATATTGTTGTATCCCAGAATGCAAGTACCAGACATGCTGAAAGCCTGATAGATTTGCCGGGCGAACTCGGCCTCATTGACACCTTTGGCACGTGCCTGCTGGGGCGTGATGCTAGTGATCATTACCGCTTCAGGCTCTGGCAGGTAGTCAGAGGCTGGGGCGCAGTAAATTACCAGTGGCTCTTCGATGATATTGAAATCCATATCGGTACGCACGCCAGCAAATTGCACCGGGCGATCCATTGATGGGCTTTTGCCGAAGGTTTCGTAATCGTGGAAGTAAAAAGTATTCTGTCTACGGTTATCTATCACTGTCTATTATTGCCTGAGTTTGTGATCTAATATGCCATTTTAAAAGGGCTTTTACGTATTTTTACTGCCTGTTCTGTCCATAATTGTAGTCGGCGTTATTTTCTTGTTTACCTTTGTCCATGTGCTATTATGTACAGTTTTGGTACATAACACTAATTTTACTGCGTACAAAAAATTATTATGGCACTTAGCAATACAAAACTGCGCCCATTACATGGTAAACCATATATGGGAAGTCCTGAAGTATCCTGATGCGGATGGCCTAAGTGCCCGCATCTCTCCTAAGGGCGTGATCAACTTCCAGTTTCGATATAGATAGAATGGAAATGCTCAGCATTTGGGGATAGGTAGAGATACCCTGCAGTTATGATGAAAGACGTTCGTTAAATAACTTCTGAGCTGCGAATTATTTATGATCGTATAATAAGAACCGCGCCAGTTTTTCGAGAATAGCAGCGCTACTAATAGTATGGTTACGGTAAAGGATTGCTTGGAATATTGGAAGAAAAATTACGTTGATGTGTCATTGCGCGAAAATTCGAGGAAACTTTATAAATCGACGGTCATAAAACGCCTAAGTGACGCTTTTAAAGGACGTCCAGTGGCTGATATTAAGTTCAAGCAGTGGGTCGATTTGTTCACTCAAGAAGAAAGGAAGAACGGCAGGAGAGCTAGGCAACTTCTTGTTCAATTGCGATCTGCCATGGGTTGGTGCATTCGCCGACATTTTATCCCTGATTGCGTAGTGACGAGGGTTGAGCCTTGCGACGTAGGGAGCCGATCAGAAACCCGGGATATAATTCTTACTTACTACGAACTTGCAGACATATGGGTTGCGATAGAGCGGAGCAGTGTTTCAACTAATTTAAATAAATGTGCACAGGATCTTACCCTATGTCCTAACCCATTTATTGCCATATTAACGATGCTCGGATGTATATGCTGGGTTATAGCAAAAGTGGCGTTGGAAGGTTTTTAGGTCTTGATTAGTAATGCTGTGTACCTAACATCGAGTTACTGTTATTCCAAGCCTAGGGTTTTTGTTGTATCGTTATCCGGTTACTTCAACTTATATATTATACCACATCAAAAAGATATAATCTCGATAAGTATGAGTTATGGCAAAATTTTTTATTGATCAAAAGATTATACCTCTGATATATTGATGATGATTTTTTATTATTCGTTTAGCCTTTGTTGGGGTATCTATTAGGATATTTGTGATCTATTTAATGCTGCAACAGCAAGGAGAACAGATTAACTCCTGGATCAGATTTTAGGCGTTGGATTTTGATTCAAGGATCGATAGTGAAGCGGTATGCATGCTGCTAACGTAACCAGTGCAGATACTCTGCTTCGCTTCGTAGTGATCGTACAGTCACCAGAGCTGCAATGTTAGGTTAGTATCGTGGTCATAGCTATGGCTATGATAATCGTAATCTCATGATACTAAAAGATAAAGTAAATATTACTTAAGTTAATATTTTATCCTCATCGGGTGATAAAGAGATGTGTGTGGAGAGAGAAACGCTACACATGCAGGGAACAAGTCTTGCATATTCATCAATAATTGGCATGAAATTCGGGGAATATCTTCATACTATTCGTCATTGATAACAGTCATGAAATAGCAGGTAGACAATCAAAAGCTGGGCTTCTTGGCTCATTAGGCAGGCTGGGATAACCGCCAGTCGCTTATGGAAATAAATGGTGTAAGCAGGGGTTAGTGGCATTGAAGTAACTGTTAAAGATGTCGGTAGCAAAATGGTGAGATACAATCTGATTCGTTAAACTTATGAGTGAAAATAATCCCAAATAAAAGCCACATGGTAACTTGCTTTGGGCATGCTACCGTATGTCGGGGCTGAAATATAAGAAATAGTTGGATCAACTGATTCAGTCGCGCAATGGAACGTGCCCTGCCTGAATTTCAAGGCGTCGTCTTTGACGGGGTGAAATGACATACCTGCAGCAACTGAGGCCATAACCAGCAAATAGGAATAAGGTGGTTGCCGAAGGAGAGGAAATTCGTCTGAATATGCTGAAACGTCAGATGTGTGGTTTATCGCCTGGTTCGAGCTACTGAGATGGAGGACAATGAGTTCTCATGCATAGATAGAGCCACCCAACTAGCGGGAAACCTACTTTGCACCTTTGGCAACAATATTAGGAGAAAATATCTTTATGCGGAAAGTTATATCTAATAATGAAGAGACATTGAACGCTATTCTTTTATCCAATGGAGTTGTTTTTAATCCGTTAAAACACACTCTTTCCCAGGATCAAACACTGACAATTGTCACACTATCTGAAAACGAAGTATGCCTTTTGAAAATGCTATTGACCAGAACATGCAACAATAAATGGGAGATCATGCATGAAGTCTAGGAAAAACGCGGCTTGATTGTTACAGAAAGCAGCTATTATAAGTTGGTTCGCCAGTTACGCATCTCTTTCGAGTAAGCCAATCTCGATGGCAATTTGATAAAAAAATTATCTAGAATAGGTATTACATACGTTGGTATGAATTGCATCACAGTCTCAAGCAGTAGCGTATCGAACAAAGAAAAAATCAATGGTTTTTGGTATATGGGGAAATTAGTGTATAATTTCACCATTCTTACTTTAAGCCTAGTGATTAGTGAACTTTGTCTATACTTATATATTATCGAGTAATAATAAATGAATATTATTAACATCAAACGTTTTTTGAAATTTAGTAGTAGCATGCTAATTCTGAAATTTTTTATGCGGATGCACTCATCCTAATAATACCAAGAAAGTAGAAGAGTATTATCTTGAAGGAAAATATATGCTAAGAAAGGGGATATTCCTATAAATTCAATAGCTACTATATCAATCACGTAGAATAAATCAGTTGGTGAACAAGAGTTTACCATTCTCGAATATAATATATCGGTAAAAAAGTAAAGCCATGTTATACCTTTTCACGTTTCTTTACCTAAAGATGCCACTTTTCTTACCAGAAAACTTAATATAGGTGCAAGGATAGAGAATAATGTGGATTTAATTATGATAAGCGATAAAATAATACCCATTTCCTACCAGTCCGATGAGCTGCTGATACTTACTGTTGATGCATCCTAACTATTTACTGTCAGTTAAAGCTGGAAAAGTAGGCATAAATAAAGTCATTATTGAAGAAAAACACTACCGCTTCTCACGCTGAAAACGTTACTTGCAGATAAGTATGGGATATAAGAGATAGCCATACTGTCCTTCTAACCTCAATCCTAAGCGGTTGGAGTCTTTTTGTGCGCTAGTAAGCCAGCAAAACACAAGCAGGAATAATTTTTATTTGTGTGATTCATAGGCATTGTTTCAATTTTCTCAGCTCAAGTTCAAACTTGTAATTCTGTTCCTATATATGTTCTTCACTAGGATAATAGTTTGCATGAACGGCATCAGAATATGGCGTTTACTCAACAAGTAAGTAGTGCTCCATTGGCGTTTTACCGATGCGATCGCTATGCGGCCATTCTGCTAGCAGTTCCTCCAGGTCAGTATCTTAGAGGTCTAGAGTAGCGTAAAACTCATATTTTTCTGTCTTTTAGGAACATTCAACTTTGCCATTAAGATGGAGAGAAGCTAGTTTATTTTGACGAATCTTGATACCGTATCATTCATTTCCCTGTTTGTAGTGAATCATTATAGTGAAAAGATGTCTATGAATAACACATTTTATTTGTGGAGGTTATTCCTGCTGAGGAACTGGCGATATCAAGTCTTTCTGACGAAAGAAATTTTTCTTTGTGTGAACTATTTTCATAATATTATTGGCATACTTTTTCCCATGATAAGATGTTTCTGAGTGATATGCCCAGACAGCACGCTAAGTGTAACCATATTTCTTGAATTTAAGGCTTAGTAAAGTAAATAGACACTAGTTTCAATATTGGTACAAGGCTGCATCAACAAATGTTCATCACTGATAATCCCGGCAGATTTTAGCAAATTAATATTCACTGAGTTTATTTGCATCAGCCCAGCGTCTTGGCTGCCATTGTTGTTAATATTGCATACATCAGGATCCCAATCTGATTCTTGAAAGATAATATCCTCAAGAATACTTTCAGATACATCCCAGAGAATGGCTGCGTTCGATAAAAATGACGGACAGGCTGTAGCACAAGAGAAAGTAAAAGTGATCGCCAGATAAAATTCGATAATCGAATGTAAATAATTAGATCTCATTAGACCCATCATCATCTTCTTCACTGATTACTTAGCCAAAGTTTTCTAGGGAGTGCTCATTTAACTGGGCTGCCATCATTCTTGATGATATATACATAGAATAAGCGGAATTGAACTTCTCTTTAAGCAGTGCTTCAACCTCCGGTGAGTCTGCGTTTTTAAGCTTCTGGATCAAGCCAGAAATAAATTCTTCGCGTTATTCTTCAGATAGGCTGCTTAACTTCTGATTAAGTAGTACGTAAGTTTCTCTTTTACTTTGTGTGGTGAGAAGGTGTTCAATGAAATCTTCGATGGTTTTCTTATCTGCTTCTGACAGATCAACGCTTTCACCCATAGATGTAATTTACTCTATTTTTTTGATTTTCTCCTATAGAGTCTGTTCTGCTTTGCCACTCTTGTGTAACCCGATGCTCGATGTCATTACTGTTGTTTAGTAGCAGATTGGTTGACATTGTTACTAATGTCTTCAGGACGGAATGAAGTAGAGGAAGTGTCATCTGTATTTCCTGTTAGGTTGGCTAATTCTGCAATCTTCTGATAACAAGCATTCCTTGCTCCAAGGATCTTGCATCGTAATGGCATAGGTAATAATTTAAGTAATATGCGCTGTGCTGCATTGGTTGGTGAGAAATGTAAAATTTCATCGCCCGTCTCCATAGCGATACCATCGCTCTGCCCCACTAGGCACGGTGATGTGCTGTACTTAGTTTCTGTAAGGATCGGCTTAATTCTATTCATTAAACCCGGTGGCACATGCATTATTATCTGCAGCGCGTCGAGTTGTAGATTTATAAAATGATGACTGATGATTTCATACATTCTGGGATCATTGAATAATTTTATCAGTATCGCATGTAATTGAGTCTGGCTGTGTGCAAGCACCTGTTGATATTGGCGTTGGCTTAATTCTATACCCTGGAGTATATCGGCTATTAATTGCCTCCCCCGTCCTGGTAGCCTTGCTCGTAGCCATTTGTATTATCTCCTTGAGCTTCGGATTGAGACTGTTTACAATATTTTGTCATTTGTTTCTTAGCCGAGTTTATCAACTGCCTGTGGTAGCGGCTCGCTTTTATCGCCCGATGTTTGATTAGCACCTTTTCTTGGACAGTTTGCATAATATCTGGTTCAGGTATGTTTGACATAGTGGCAAGCTTCTTCGATCAAGTTCCAGGGTAAAACAACCTCAACTGGCGTTTTCATTAAACACTAAATTACCGGACGAAACATATATTTAAGCCGTAGGCTATAAACCGGACTAATGTAAGTTAAGCAGGCAATGAGTTGTGCAGCACTTGCTGCCAACAACGTTTGTGGTGATGTAATTTCTCAATCTGGCATCAGTTTGATTTTGCTAGCAACCTGCTGATGCAAAGTGGCATAGCGGGTATTTTCAACCCGCCAGGGTAATAGAGCGGGAAGCAAATAAACGCCTAGAATCCAAGCTGTTTTGGGCAAATCCACCCATTGTTTAATCATAACGTCGGGTAACTTTGGCGTTCTTGCATCCAACAGTGGCAGTTGATACTGCGCCAGCAAGCGCCGATTGTGTGCATGCTGTAATGCAAGGAGGAGCGAAAGATAATCAATTCCACTGTGCTCTCTGTGAAAGTAACTTCCCGGTTCTAACAGGGTTTTCTGATGAGCGAAGAAAGCTGACTTATTGACCAATGACATCGTCATTTTTCTCTTCACTAGTTGCGGGGGGTTCAGAACGATTCTGCTGAAGTTGACGCCATAATAGGAACAGCACAATAACGGCTACCAATAGCAATGTAACGGTAATAGAAATGAGCAGCGTCGTCATGTGAGACATACCTAATTTTTCTGTAACATGATGCTACAATGGTAGCCGTTCAACCACTACCAGGGAAAGATTATAAAAATTGGTGTCCGCAAAGCTGTTGGTCAGAAATAATTTTATTTTATTCATGAGAAGTTTGGGGGATTCATCACCTGCGTAGGTCACCAGGCTTGAAACCTGTTGAGTTTATTTTACGCGGTTATCGCTACTCAGCGGGTAGCTAACATGAACCCGTGCATTGATTATGCCGGTGCCGGGAATGGTCAGTAGAGACTGCTGCAAACGCTGTTCTATCAACGAAAGTAAGCGCGCACGCTCCGCCTGCGTAGAAGCGATGAGAGAATCCCCAGTGAATGCCTAGATGATTTCCACCGGTTCTTTTGATGGCAGATTATATTGACGCAATAGATCGACGGCGGTGACAAAATCGCGGCGCGCTACCTGAATTTATTGGCTTTGCTTGCCCATTTTACTAGCGTACTCCCTATGCCATTTTCCTGAAAAATAGCCAATACTTCATTACATTGCCGCTAGTTGAGCGCACTAAGCAACATTTAGTTATCACAACCACTTAGTACCAAGATGGAAAAAAGATAAATATTTTCTTAATATTTTTCATTTTTACTGTGCTTTTAGTACACTATCAATAGCGGATGAATCTCGATGAGGTCAAAGTACTGACCATATTAATGGCAAGACTGTAATTGCCGACGCGGTTCTGTAGTTTTAATAGCACCGCCGGGTTAGTCGCATAGCCATACTTTACTTTATCTGGTTGATGATATTGGTTTTTTCCTGGGTAGCGGCAGCGGTATAGGTTGAAAAAATGTTCCTAACCCGATCTTCAATTCCGTAGTTGTCACCTGTCAGTATTTCGTCGTTGTTGACAACGGAATGTATGATGGGAGAAAAATTAATAAATACTGGCATGATATCTCATTGTTAATCATAGAATATTGCACATATATATCGGTCATACTTTAAGTTGCATGTCCATTAGCTTTCCTCAGCTTTCCTCGCTGACTCCAGTCACTAACTGGTGTAAGTTCCTAGGGATTAACAAATCTCATCCCTGAGGTGCAGCCTGCAACTCGAATTATTTAGGGTGTATAAAACATTCTGTAATGGTTGGTTTACATATTACGTATAATATTTTGTGAAGTATCCTTGATAGATTTCGGATTTCATCACGTTACTCTGTGCTTGACGTGCGCTGTTATAATAACCATTTAGTGCAGAAATCTTTTCCAATACGATTAGATTATACATCTCATTATTAGCATCTTCAAGCGCATTTTTAAGCTCATTAGCCAATATATCAACACGGGCATTGAGTAAACCCCCATTACGGTACATCATGCCCCAATTATTTGTTGATGTAGTATCAACTTTCTCCTACTCAGATGTTGTCAAATTACCGTTTGAGTTAATTCTTGATATGGACATAGCGTTACCTTTTCTGTTGATGATGATTTAGAACTAAAGCGTATTGAATAACCAATGATTGTTATCCAATAGAACATAACCGTTTGAGTTTTGCACAAACGCTCTCCCCACTAGAGAGTTGGTTGCTAAAGATACTGAGAATTAAACGTTTATCACCCTCATTTTTAGCAGATATTTCAGCAAAATCAATAACTGAAATAGTTTGTTTATCATTCATGCTGGCATTGATAATAAATATAGAAGTATTTTCTTATTTACCCATGCGCCATGGGACATTACTTTCCGCCAGTCCTTGCTCAACCATTTGCAATAATTCCTCTGGCGTATAAACCTCTACAATGACATGTGAATATATGAGAAGAGAATCGTTCAGTATCTTTTGAATAAGTTATCTATATGGATTAAAATAGTTTACTCTTAACAGCTGAACAATCGGCTAATCTGGCATAGAGAGATCTACTTTTAATAAGTTGGGTAGTAATTTATCTAATCGGGCTTCTATCTCTGCTTTCAGTGTGCTGATTTTCTTTATGGCGGCGATGGGTTCGGAATAATGTTGCTGTAGTAAACGTTGGGTGCTCTAATCGACGTCCCGCTGTGTTTGTACTAACACCAGGCTTTTGCCATTTCTACCTGTGGTAACCGTCAACAGGGAACTTCCTCCTTGTAGCAGGCTTTGCAAAGTTTTAACTTTGCGCACGTTGCTGTCGTAATTTATTCCTAACCAGACCACTGTCAACACCAGCAATGTTATTCCTGCCACATAGGCAAGTTTGGTTTTCAGCCCTACCAAAGCAGATGTCTTTATTGGCAAATCTTTGACACCCTTTGCGTGTATACTCTGGCAGACAGAAGATTCAGGAATATTACAATCCCCATTTAATGGATTGATAATTATAGGGAAATTATTGGAAAGCATCAGTTCCTGAAAGTTAATGGGCAGTGTTGTTTTTGAAAGATCGCCACTGACTGATAAAAACAACTTATCATCACTACTGCCGTACTCCCTGGGGGTGGCAGCATTACTTGAAATAATCGCCAATTCATATCTTCACAGTTCGCTGGGTAAATAATGGGTGGTGAAGCTATTGTTATCAGTTTAACTGCAAAAGGTATACTCTGTTCCTGTAATAATACGGTGAGCATCAATTCGCTGCCGCTCAAATGGCCACTTGCCACTTGCCACTTGCCACTTTTATTATGCAAATAAGTTTATCGGCGTCCTTCATGAAGCTAGTATCAACCATTTGATATTAATGGGAATTATGGGTTTATAGTTAACGGCTTTCATTAGAAATTTTCTTATTAATTTTTACTGGTGGTATTTACTAGCAGTATAAGTTATTCTGAATATTTCCATATCCTATGGCGAGATAATCCCGCACTATTTTCGTGTCTAAATTAGCATAAGCGTACTGAATATAAGGAAAACAACGGCGATTTCAAAATATAATACGGCTATGTTCGTTGATCCGATACAGTGTTTATCCTTACATCATGATATAGTTCTTGCAATAAATACTAGCGAAAAACATGTGTTATTTTCTTGTTTTACAATTTCTGGAAAAGAGATCATTACTAATCGATCATCAATAATTATTTGCCCTGATATGAATTTAATAGTAGAGTATAAGAAATATTGGACTATACAATGTATGCCACTTTCGCGGTTCACAGAAATTCTGGCAACAATTGATGCCGCTATGGGGCAATCATTACTGTATGACCTGGACAAAAAGGTAACGACTAGGCACGTATGTCAAGATGTTGTTAATCTGCCTGATGAAATTATTCAGAAATAGTCGCTACATTATATTTTAGTTGATTTTATTTTGCATAGTTATCCAGTTTTCTCGGATTGGTGCAATATATTGCGCAAGTGTGGACCTTATGGAATTATGCGTTTCTTACTTTCATCTACCAAAATTAGGGATAAAGAGAAGTTAAGCATCAATCATCTGAGTCAACGTTATGGCTTATCTGCTCCCTACTTTAGGCAAGTGTATCGAGAAAATTTTAAAGGGAACAGCCAAGAAAAAGCTTATGGATATACATCTGGCATCTGCCATTTTAAAACTCATCGAAAGTGATTGTTCAGTGCTCGATATCATTATAGATTCCGGCTATTACTTGGCAGCACATTTCACTACTACTTTAAAAATGAGATGGGCTTGACACTATCAGAAATAAGGAGTTTGGAGAAGTTTTATATGAAGGATAACCGCAGAAGTGTGATGTGGTTTTTTCTGCTTGCACTGGTGGTGAATATTAACAATGCTGGTGCGGAAATATTAGCATCACTTCCTGTTGAACAGGAAAAAATCAACGACTCTTTTGTCGCTAATAATATCATGGTTGGCAAGTTGTTTGACGTGCTATCAGAAAGACTGGAGAAACCCATCATTCTTAGCAAATCTGCGGCGCAAAAGTGGGTTACAGGTAACTTTAATCTGGCGAATGCCGATATGATGTTTAAAGCATTAACGCGGCGAATAGCACTGTTTTGGTCCGATGATGGTGCAGGGATCTATGTTTATGACAGCAGTTAAATGCGCAGTGCAATTGTAAGAACCCAAGCTGCGTATAGCTTATAAGTCCTCTATTATATAAGAAAAACTGGTATTTATGACAGCTGTTCCACCGTCCGTTCTCAGGGGGATAGTTATCTTCTTTTTGTGGCGGGGCCTCCTCTCTATGTGGAACTGATTAGTGCGGTATCCTCCTATCTTGACAAGCGTACTCAACAGCAAGAACTGACCGGCAGCGAAGTGGCGGTTATCCCGTTGGGGCACTCTTCATTGACAGATCGTATCTATAATCAGCGGGGTCAGAATATCACTATCCCTGGGATGTTATCGTCAATCAACGCACTATTTAAAAATAGCGGCACACAGGGGATGATGTCCTTAAAATACATCCTAAAGAGGGGAACGCCTATCCTATTGAGGATGGGTTTCCCAAACCGCCATCATTAGGCGGTAGCAAAGCTTCAGTAGATCACAATAAAAACTTCTCCTTGGTTGCCTATCCCGATAGTAATAGCTTGGTGGTGAAAGGTGGCCCGGAACAAATTCGTTATGTTCGCCAATTAGTGAACGCACTGGATGACAGCCGATTACAGGTGGGGCTTTCCTTGTGGATCATTGACGTGGTACGCGTCAAATTAGATAATCTTGGTGTGCGTTGGGAGAGCGGAAATTTGGATACGGGTGGTGGTAAGGTGACCTTTAATCGTAGCACAAACTTACAGATAGTACCAAGTTCCTTGCTCAGATTAATGCTATCAGCAAAAACGGCAGCGCGCGGATCGCCTCACGTCCGGTGATTTTGACGCAGGAGAATATTCTGACGCTATTTGACAACAATACTAGCTTCTACGCGCGCCTGCAAGGTGAAAGGGTGGCATCTCTGGAAAAGGTGACCTATGGCACGATGATCAGTGTGTTGCTACGTGTTTCCGCCAGCAGAAGCGTTGAAATGGAGATTAATATTGAAGACAGGGGACTGAGCCGTGGTAGCAGTGGCAATACCGCTGACGTCGGTGGGTTACCACAGGTTAATCGCTCTAGTATTAACACACCGTCACGCGGATTGCAAAGAATAGCAGTCTTCTGATAGGTGGATATACTCGCGATCAGACTAAAATCAATGAAAGCTGCATCCCGTTTTTCGGTGACATACCCGTATTAGGCAATACTTTTTAAGTTTCTATCGAATAATCAACAAAAAATGATCCGCATATTTTTGATTCATCCTCGCTTATTGGATGAAAACGAGGCCTGGGATAGTCGTCAGTTCTCTGACAGCGATTGGCTAACCACGCACGATATTCGGTTACACAGTAACATTCAATTTCTACAGAAATATTGTGAGCCAGCCATGGCAATAATACCCGTGGGCGGCAGTGCACGTTTTATTGTAGAACAACGCGATAAAAGTGCTCGAGCGGTAAAAGCAGGGGATGATTCTAACAAGGTTGCACAATGGCAAGGTGTTATCAATAACAACAATGAATATGCTTCCATGGCTATGCTCGCCGCCAGCCATGTGTGCTGCTGTGGCTCGCAGGCCAATGCTCAAGAAGAGTGGATGAAGTTTGCAGAATGCATCCTTGACAGTCAGGCCGACGAAAAATTCTCCACGTTGAAGATGCACTCAATCAGTAGCTGATGAACACATCGGCAAATTATGGCCTGTTTACTGCATTTCTTTGCCGATCCCAGTGATATATTAATAGTATTGGCGGCACTGATTCAGCGTAGGTGGCTGAATGAAAAGCAGCTTGAAAGACTAAAGGAATTACAAAAGCAGCTCCAGGCAGAAGATCTCGATCGTAGCGCAGAAGATGGGATCAATATTGCCCCCTGGTGGCGAAGGCTTTTACGCAAAAAAACACAACGTACGGCTGGCAATCTACACATGCTGTATCAAGAGTTTCTTCGCCATGACGGCCCGCCAGGTTGTTTATTTGTATGAACAATGGGCTGAAGAGCAGGTCCCCTCATGAACATGAGAATATCCTGCGTTTTCTGACGCGTGCGTTAGCGTATGACCTACAGGTATTGCCGTTAGGCCATTTCAATATCAATGAATTTAGCCATTTCTTTAATCGCATTAGTTGATTACGGGAAACGCAATCGGTAGAAATGGTATTCAGGCAACATTTTCAACATGCTGGGTTTGATTTTATTAACTAATCTAGCGAGAAGTCGTTCAGCAAGTTATTTACTCGTGGCATCCGAAGCCATAAAAGCTTTAACGATTATCTTCTGAAATTTTTCTCAGAAAACCTTAGTGTACTTATTAGTATTGATAGATGTGCCCAGTTCTTACAGATTTTGATTGTGGCATTTTCTACATTACCAACAGGCATTTTTCTCTCGCCAGAATGTCGAGATAGCTTGATTAATGAATTAAAATAATATATGGGACATATTCTATGTGCAAGATCTTGAAATTGCTCACCGGAAATTAAATGAAGGGAATTAAGCTATTCATGAGTAAAGTCACTGGGTTGCTGTTAGACATGCGTAATCGGCCAGAATTGATGCTTTTGATTATTATTATGGTAATGATCATTGCTATACCGATTATACTATTACTGACTATTTTAGTCGATCTTTTGATAGGACTGAATATTATAGTTTTAGTTCTTATCTTTATGGGGTCTTTCTATATAACTCGGGTGCTAAATTTCCAGTATTTTCCAGCAATTTTGCTTATCATGACGCTGTTTCTTCTGGCGCTATCGATAAGTACAAGCCGACTTATCCTGCTAGAAGCAGATGCAGGTGAGATAATTAATACATTTGGCCAGTTTGTTATCTAGGACAATTTAGTGGTTGGTATGGTGGTGTTCTCTATCGTGACCATAGTGCAGTTTATTGTTATTATTAAAGGTTCAGAACGTATCGTAGAGGTGGCTGTGCATTTCTCGCTGGATGCTATGCCGGGCAAACAGATTAGTATTGATGCCGATCTGCGAGCGTGGTTAATAGATAAAGCAGTGGTAAAAGAAAAACGCCGCGATATAGAGAAAGAGAGTCATCTATTTGGCTCTTTTGATGGGGCGATGAAGTTTATCAAAGAAGATGCCATCGCCGGGATCATTATCATCATCGTTAACCTTATTGGTGGCATTGCTATTGGTATGGCGCAATTGGGTATAAATATATCTACTGCGCTGCATACTTATACCTTATTGACGATCGGTGATGGGTTAGTAGTGCAAACCCCGGCGTTGCTGATTTCTATCATTGCGGGGTTGATTGTAACTTGTGTCGGCGGTAATGATAAAAACCCAGGTGAAAATATTATTGCAGAACTTTTTACCAACGATCTTACTATTCTGATAACGGCGATCATTGTTTGTGCTATAGGATTTTACCCTGTTTATCGACGATTATCTTCTTATTTTTTGCAGGGTTGATGCTAGCCTTATTATGGTATCGTACTTACAAAAAACGCAAGGATAAACATCTCATTTCCGAGGAGAAGCATAGTGAAACTGAGGTGGATAAAGATGAAATGCTACGCGAAAATCAACATGGCGAGATGGAATAGATACCGAAAACCTTGCCAATTATTATTTCAGTCAGCCAGGTACATAAGCGCCGTTTAGAAGAAGGGAAATTTCTTTCTCGTATTATGAAAGATATATTTATAAATTATGGTTATCGTATTCTAGATATTGCCATAAATTACTCTCCGGTGGTGCTAGATAATACAATTATTATACTTATTAACGAAGTATGTGCCGGTGATTACAGTATTTTTTGGCAGTTTTCACCTTATTACTTCTAATGATTAGTTGGAGTGTCTAGGGTTAAACCTTATTAATTTTAGTGATGAAAAAGGTGCTGTTACCACTTGGGTCAAAGAAAGTAATGCTGAGGAAGTGAAACAATTAGGTATCTTAGTGCTAGATGATATGATCGAAATTATAGATTGTGTTGAAACTTTATTGCTGCGTCATATTAATGAGTTTTTCGGTATTCAAGAAACAAAGAATCTGTTGGACGATTTGGAAAAGAAATACCCAGAGTTATTAAGAGAATTCTATCATTACGTAACAGTACAGAAAATTACTGAAGTTTTCCAGAGTTTATTAGTTGAAAATATTTCAATCCGCAACATGAAGCTGATCCTGGAGACCTTGGTACAGTGGGTGCCGAAAGAAAAGGATAGCATGATATTGGTTGAATATGTCCGTGTTGCCATGGCACGATATATTTCATCGTGCTTTGCTGTAGATGGGCGTCTGAATGTGCTGATGATTAACGCACAATATGAAGATATGATCCGACAGAGTATTCGCCAAGCAGCTGGAGGTATTATTTACATTTAGAACATGAGAAAAGTGATGACATCATCCAAGCCTTTGAGCTGGTATTAGAAACCTTATCTTTGTTTTGTAAAGAAAATAATCGAAATCCGTTTTCCTGAATTGGAAGTGCTCTCATTTAATGAGGTATCCGAAATGGTTAAAGTCAATGTTATTAAAACAATCTAGGGGGATATTAGTATGAAATATCATTTTTTAGAAGCCATGAATGATTTCTTGAGCGCTTATAGACGTGATGATTTAATTAATAGCCAGTTGGATTGTCATTCAATCATCCAACTAGATCTTGAATCGTATACGCTAATTAAAATTGATCTGGCGACCAACGATATTATTATCTGGAGCAACATCGCTGATTACAATCTATCCTATATTGAGGCGGTAAGCGCCAGCTTATTGAATAAGCTAATTAACTATTCTCCTAGGTACTTTATGGCTGGACAGCCTGCGTTGAATATTATTGATAGCACGCTCGTGCTTTCTGCAGTGATGAAAGAGGAGTCCCTCACCTACCAACCTATGTTTGCTGGCATGCTGGAAGAGTTTTATGATCTTTCTGAGCCATGAAACTTTTTGATGGCTGTGCGCACCCAAAACGGATTCATGGTTGCCTGATAGAAGCCCCTATCCATGGGGTATTTATTGGTGAAATCTGTCAGATTAAATGTTTTTTGTGCCAACCCAAAGTGATTGCCAGAACTGTAGTGGTTGGGTTTCGGGAAGGGCAGACTCTTCTCAGCTTGATTGGACGATCACAAGGTCTCACGCGTGAAGTGGTAATCCGCCCTGATTGACAGCCATTTGTCTTCGAGATATGTGAACACCTGGCTGGCAAGATCTTCAATGCTGCTGGTGAAGAAATAGGCGTGCTGACACATCAGACCACAGAATTTCAACTCCATTAGGGCTGTTTTACGGCGAGTGGATAGTCCAGTTGCAAGTGTCAGCCTGCGCAGCCCAGTTTGCGAACCTTTGATGACTGCGGCGTAAACACAATCGATGAGCTGCTTACCCAGTGGTAAAGGGCAACATATAGGAATTTTCTCAGCAGCAGGCAGCGGTAAAATTTCTCTAATGAGTATGATTATGAATCACGCGAAGGCAGATATTTGTGTGATTGCCTTGATCGGCGAACGAGGCCGTGGGGTGACAGAGTTTATTCATAAATTACGCGCTTCGCCACGCAGTAGCCAGACTATTTTGGTTTATTCCACATCAGACAGCCCGGCAGTTGAACGCTGTAATGCTGCCTTGCTGGCGATGGCGATGGCGATGGCGATGGCGATGGCGATGGCGGAATATTTTCGAGATCTTGGGCGCGATGTCCTGCTATTTGTTGATTCAATGACCCGATAGGCGCGTGCGCTACGCGATGTAGCGTTAGCCGCCGGTGAATTGCCTCCCCGACGTTGATATCCCGCTTCCGTTTTTGAACAATTGCCACAATTACTGGAACGTCCGGGGGTACTGCGACAGGGTTCGATAACCGTATTTTATACTGTTTTGCTTGAGAGTAAGGAGGAAGCAGACCCCATTAGGGATAAGATCCGCTCAATTTTGGACAGGCATATTTATCTCAGCGCCAAGCTGGTAGGGCGTGGTCATTATCCGGCCATTGACGTTTTAAACAGCGTTAATCATGTATTTTCACGCGTGACCACGCCGCCACACCAGCAAGCTGTAGCGCAGATGCGCGACATGCTGGGGCGTCTGGCACAAATACAACTGTATCTTGATCTTGGCGAGTATCAGCATGGTGAAAACGCAAAGTGGACTCTATGAGCAGCCAGCAGAGTTCACGCGTACGTCTTTTTTTGAAGGTCAACGCTATAAAGCGGGGTGCTTGCCGAAATTGCCCATTTGTATTTTTAACTAGAGAACTTACAAGTAGAGCTAACAGCTACTTGTTTACAAACAGAACCAGTTACAACGCCGCTTACGAGAAACAAATAACAGGTGTGAAAAATTCCGAATTTATCTGAAGCAGCTACGTATCAAACAGTGCTTAAAATCGGAAATACAGCAACAAAACGACTTTGAGGAGTTATCCATCTATGCTGGCAATAAACCCGATACATAGTGGTGCTCCTGATCATCAAATAGATGAACCTCACCAGCATTACCGACCTGCACTGAAATATAAAGATAATTCGCAGGTTGTGTCCATAGCTCTTCATGAGGTACGAGAAGCGGCAAATCTGTTGGTTGATAAACTACGCAAGAAACGCGCAGAAGCGTGCATGCCTGTGCCGTTAGCACTGCCAATGATAACGTTGGACTGCATGCCACCTGGTGCCTGTGCTTGAGTGAACTTAAGGATATGGCTCTTAAGGGGATGCAAGAGGCTTTTCCTCTGATAACAGTCGCGTTGTTAGACATGTCCCCCGTATTGGAAAAAGCAAGTGCAAGGCATCAACGACTGAGCAACGCTTTCCCATCTCATGCTGATGCAACCGCGCAAAGCGGTTCTATGCCAAGAGAACTGTTGTCGGCAGATCCTGGCAGGTTAAAGCGGGATAATGGAGTCAGGGAGATCGTATGTGAACCTTCAGTGTTAGGTACTGGCAGGGAAAGCTCCTTGCTTTCTGCCGCCTTTGCAACAGCTGATAAAGCGGTAGTAATGTTTTCTGCAGACGTTTTGCTACCTATGTATGGTATCTATTAATTTCCTCGTTTTGGACAGCAAAGGGGAAACCCAGCTAATACCTACAGACCCATTACTGACTCCAGCGACGTTAAGCGACGAATCAACGTGGATGGTGCATGTTGGACAGCATAAAGCCCCGACATAACGCCTCCGCTACTGGTCGAGCAGACGGTGAGTTCTGTGGTAGAAAATAGCATCACACCTGAACACGGCATATTCAGTTGCGCACAGGCGTTGCCGACGGCTCTGTCAGAGTTAGAATCGACCCCCCCCCTGGACGAGGGGCCAAAGGCACATATGACGGGGGACGCACGCTGAGTTATACCTTTAGTCAATGGCGTAATAGCGCAACGGTGACATTTAAATTATCCGCATCTGACAGTCTCATCGCCATAACTGATAGTGCTGAAGTTCAACAGGCGCTTTTGGAGATTCAGCATTAGCTGATGATAGAGAGTGAGCCGCACTTCCGTGAACGTCAGCATCGCGAGAAACGAAAATCATCGGATTAGGAAGAAGCATAATCATGCTCAATATCCGCAGAATTAGTGCGCGACAGGCCGAGGTGACACGCTCGCAACAACGGTATCACCAGTAACGGCACATCACCATCCCACGATGTGCAGATTGCTATTTTCAGCTATGGCTGGTCAGTGCAACAGAAAAATTCGTGCGTTAATTCCGGCTGATAGCTGGTGCCGTTTTACCTACCCTGAGTTGGTCAACTGTGCTTGGCAGGGCTTAGACGATCATTAGCGTGCAACTGACCTTTGTGCTGAGTCACAGCGATATCCCGCTATCTGAATTGGCATACATTTAGCCTGGGGCGACGCACTCCATCGGCACGGATAAAGAGCGCGCGAGGTCAAATTATATGCCAATAAGCAGTTAGTGGCGGAAGGGGAGCTTATTTATATTGGTGAAGAAGGGGAATTAGGCCTTGAGATCACGTGCCTTGCATGCAAAGGATAGTTGGGGTGATAAGCACTATGCCAACGATACCGGGTGACGTTCCTTTACTGGCAATTATAGCCTTTTCCACGTTACTGCCTTTTATCATTGCATCCGGTACTTGCTATCTTAAAATATTGATCGTGCTGGTGATGGTACGCAACGCCATGGGGGTGCAGCAGGTTCCTCCTTCCACCCTTGTACTTAATGGGATAGCGTTCTTGCTTTCACTGTTTGTCATGATGCCTATCATCCAGGATGTGCATCAATATATGGCGCCATGAGCACGTTGATTTGGTCATGCCGACTCGGTGGAGAAATTTGTTGATGGGGGACTGGGGGGGGCTATAAATCATATCTGAAGAAATACCCTGACTCAGACTTACTCACCTTTTTTGGTCGCTACAACAGTGGTGCAGCGAAGAAGAAACCGCGAAAGATGAGCGTGAGCCAACACTATTCTCTTTACTGCCAGCTTATGCCTTAAGTGAAGTCAAATCGGCATTCCAAATAGGATTTTACATTTATCTGCCATTCGTGGTCATTGATCTAATTATCTCCAGCATTCTGTTAGCATTAGGCATGATGATGAGCCCTGTGACTATCTCCGTGCCGGTGAAACTGATTTTATTCGTGGCGATAGACGGATGGTCGCTAATTTCCAAAGGATTGATAATGCAATATATAGAACTGGCACAGCATAGTAGAGGAACTCATTGATGGATGAAATAATTTATGCCAGTAATAAAGCCATGTTACTCATCGTAGTACTGTCGGCAATCCCTGTTTTGACGGCAACCATTGTGGGATTACTGGTTGGCTTAATTCAAACAGTCACATAGCTTCAGGAACAGACCTTGCCATTTGGTATCAAGCTACTGGCAGTATTTAGTACATTATTTATGATATCTGACTGGTTGGCGGATAAAGTGATTAGTTATACTAAGGAAGTGGTAGCTATTGCTCTCGCACCGACTGGGATCCTCTGATGACCTCTGAAGTACAGTCTTTCTATTTTTCCTATTACCTTGCTTTTTAATCTGGTATGACGACCTTGGCACTGGGCTGGATGCACGTTGCGCCTGTTTTCTTTTTTACTGTTTCTCAGTACAAAATTACTTAATAATAGAATTATTAAGAACTGTATAGCAATTTTTATCTTCCTCAGACTTTGGCCTTTTTCTTCACGCACTAGCGCTCCTCTGGACATTTGGCTTGTCGAAGGATTGCTCTATGTAATTTACCATTGGTCCGGTATTAGCTTTTAATCCTAGCTTGCTTTTTTTGATTGCTAATATTATTAGCGAACTTATCGATAACCAGCGAGGGGCAACGATTAGCGATACTATCGATCCAGCTAACGGCATTGAGTCTTTGTAACTTTCAGTATTGCTCAACCACATATTAGTCATGATATTCCTGGCGTAAGGAAGTATGCATATGTTGGTACAGATCCTTGAGGACAGTTATCGGCTGTTGCCGTTTGCCACAGGTTTTTCTCATTTTAACAGCCTGCCTTTGGGGAATTGGCTAAACCAACTGTTGACACGTGGCATCATACTGGCAGCCCCTATTCTTATCACCTTATTTATCATAGAGGTTGCGTTAGGTCTGTACTCACGATTTTGCCCCTAGTTGAATTCCTTTTCCTTATCGCTGACGATAAAATCTATCATTGCATTTAGCATTATCTTATTCTATTTCCAGAATGAAGTTCACTCAATTTTGGTTAATATTATTTCAATAGTACGATATTATCGCCCCTCAACAACATTTGTAATGGAGATAAAGAATGGCGGAGAAAACGGAAAAGCACACCTAGAAGAAGATCAGAGATTCGGCTAAGAAATGGCAGAGCTTCAAAAGTAAAGATATGGTTGCAGTGGTGGTATTGGTTACGGGTGCCTTTTCCATTGTTGGCTGTTCCAGCCTAATGGAATTGGGATGGTTAATGCAAAAGATCCTGCTAGCACCAGGAGAAATGGGCCTAGCCGCTTTACTACAACGGCTTTTTAGCCTTTTTTCACACGCTGTTTTGCAGGTACTGGTAGCATCTTTTTTACCCGGAGCCGTCATCACTTTATTGCAAATTCGCTTCCGCTTAGCGACGGAAGAAATAGAAATCTATTTCTCTCACCTGAACCCCGTCTCTGGATTCAAGAAGATTTTTTCTATTCGTTCTCTGAAGGAATTAGCAAAGGCATTTCTCTATTTATTGGTTTTTCACCTCTGCATTTCTCTTTTTTGTTATTTGGCGTGTAGATATCTTTACACTATATCTTGCCACCTTGAATGTGATGATAGGACAGTGGGTTAACCTCTGTATTGTTTTATCATCATGTTTCTTGCGGTGGCACTCATCGTATTGCTGGCAGATACACTAACGGAGTTTTTCCTATTTATAAAAGGTCTAAAAATGTAAAAACAGGAAGTTAAAAGGGAACCTGAGCAGCAGATGGGGGCAGGTTATCCCCTTTAAGATCACTTTTTATAAGAGAGATCGTATTATTTAAATTATGATGCAACCTGATCAGTTGTATCTTATCTTTCATAATATTTACTAAGAGTTTGTATATGAAACAGTAGGAAGATACAGCGCAGGAGCAAACAGACGAGATAGAAGGTTTACTTGACGAGGTTTGTCAGGCACTGATGGATGGTGCTACTTATAAGGATATTCATGGCATTCCTAAAAATGCAATGGATGAGGTTTATGCTTATGCCTATGAATTCTATCAGAAAGGAAAACTGAAAGAAGCTGAGACTTTTTTCCGCTTTCTCAGTATCTGTTATTTTTATAATGCTGACTATGTCATGGGGTTGGCAGACGTATATCAGTTGACTAAACGTTATGAAAAATCAGCATAACTTTATGCCTTGGAATTTGTTTTAGCAAAAGATGACTACCGCACACTATTTCATGCCTGTCAGTGCAATCTCATGTTGAAGAAAAGTAGTGCTGCGTTGCATTGCTTTGAAAGCACTTTAAATGACAGCACCGATAACGATCTTAAGAAAAAAGTATCGGTCTATTTGCAAGCAATAAAGAAGAACTTGGCAAAAACAGAGCAAGAAGAAACTCATCCTTATTATAGGTAACAAAATAGCGAACATTACATAGATTAGTTGTGAGCGAATCGCTAATATTCGCGCTTTTTCTCAGGGTATCAATATTAATAAAGTTGTGAGTGATAGCGCTAAAGAACTACTGGAGTTGGAGAATGCTTGCCGCAACCTGGTGGCATTGATCAAATCTTGGGCGAAAGATTTTGACCAACACAATACAGACTTCGTCAATATGCTGACAGCAACAAACGAATCTGGTCGTACCAAAGCTAACTTAATGAAAAGCAGTTATGCATAATTTTTAGGAGATATTCTGATGTCACTCACTATCGAGCAAACGGGAAACTTTCAACCTACATCATGGGTTAGCCAGGATGTTATCCCACTTGTCAAGCAGGGTACTGCGTCAGGGATCCACTTTAGCCAATTAGATTTGCCTGACATTGGCCCAGCGCTGGCCAATTTCACATCCCAGAGTTAGAGGCCGCAGTTAACTGTGCCTGTCTTTACCCACAGCAGGCCAAAGTATTGGCACAGCTAAAGAAACTGGAAGAACCAGAAAACGCCGAATGCCTAGATGATTTGCGTATCGCACTTACTACAAGGCCAAACGATATTAATCAGGTGCTTTATGTGGTTTTACAGCGGTAACTGGGTAACAGCACAAACACGGGTTCACGCGCACTGGTAGAAGCGGTACAAGATGGATGAAGTTGAGTAACGCAATGTGGTACAGGCAACCCGGGCGATGCTGGTGGGGTCGTTGTTGAAAGAGAGTAATACGCAGCAGGCGATAGAACCCAGTGTTAAGAATTAAGAATAAAACAGACCCCGCTGATGCGTTCAAACAGGAGCCGTTTGTTGGCATCCAAAATAATAAAAATGATGCGCTTCTTGTTTAGCGTTTTGCGCCAGGTAATGGCAGAAATCTTTATTTCAGAGCGCCGTATCAACATGATGTTTGCCGAACTCAACGTCAGCATGTCTGAAAAGTCAGCAGCATCCAGCGTGAGAGAAGGAAAAGAGATTTACAAAGGCGTGTTAATTAGTTTTGCTACTACGATGCTAATTACTGGCGTTGGAGTCACTTTCAAATCTCGTGGGTTATATAAGCAAAATAAAGCGATGCAAACTTCGCTTAATAGCGTGAACAATAATGGTAAACACTCGAATGGATTGAAGCTAACGCAACATCAAACCGGAGAGTCGGCAAAAGGGCACAGGCTTCTAAGCGCAGATGGGCAGCCGGTCGCACCGGTAAATACGCCTCCCTCAGCTCGGCAAGCGCAACATCAGTTGCAACAGTAACGGCCCGTCATAGATACGATGGAGAATACAGATCTACACAGGCTAAGATATGAGCAGAAAGTCAATAAATATAGCACTCATAACAGTATTGCTGAGCAATTGACCAGAAATGGCGATAGTGCTGGGCAATTGGCTAACGCCTCTAATATAACGGCGATAAAAGGTGCTGAAGCTGACAAGGCACTACAAAGTACGGCATCAGATATCACCCGTAGCGTTGCAAAAGATAAAGAAGATCAGGTCAGTAACAGTGAAGAAACGATTAAAAAGATGCGCAGTAACATCAATGAGATGCAAGAAATGATAAACAAGACTAAACAGAGCCTTATCAGAGGCTAAATAAAGGTACCCTGCCATGACGACTATTTCTTCCAGCAATTTTTTACCGCAACTAACGCGCCTCTGGGTGAAGTAGTCGATAAAGGAAACCGGACTCAGGCCCAGATGCCGTTTTTAAGCGGTACAAAGGCATTCAGCGCACCGCAATGGTAAGACGATCTTTATGTACAAGCAGCATATTTGTTGCAAAGAAACCAACACATTCAACCGTTAAGTGATCCGCAAGCTGATGCCGAAGATATCACTAACGATGCGCGGCAGCTGCTACTCGATCTTAAGCGTAGTGAAGATAATTACCGCACTGCACAAACGAATGCGCTGGAGGCCTCTTCCGACAAAGAGGATGTTGGTACTCCCCCTCACATCAAAGCGCTAGAGGATTTGATTGAAAAAATCCACACGAAATATCAAAAGCTTTACGCCAAAATTACTGAAAAAACTTCACAGTATATGAAAGATGTCAACCAGGCGTTGGGGAAAATGAGTGATTACATCAATGCAGGTAAAGATGTAAAGAGTATCTTCGATAAAGATGGGTTTCTTAAGGCGTTCAAAGACTCATTAAGTAAACATTTCTATTTTAACTAAGACGGCAATATATCGCCGAAATCCATCCATAATTTTACCGGAGATGACAATGCACTCACCTTTTGGAAAGATAAATTGGGCAGTGGCTATATCGTACGACGTAGTTCATCTGGTGATATTGAGATATTACCAAACTCGGATGTGATAAAAGGTATCATTGACCGTATAGATGGACTCAACGGTGAAAGTGTAAAGGTGGAGGGGATAGAACTTTCAGGGCAAGCTTTCCAGGATTTTCAAACTGCCATTGATAGCCAGAAAATAAGGTGAATAATAACGTCTCCGAGTTGCTGGAGTGATTCCTTTAGAACAACAGTAAATTTAAAGCGCTTATCCAATTATTGCAACGAATGACTGAATACTTATATCGCTATAACGCGGGTTATATGAATGTGTAAATTATGTCCCCGCTATTTTTCTAACTTTTAGCATGATAATTAAGAACCTAATCGGCGTATTACGAGTATAATATTTGGATGTTTTCGTAATATGAGATCCGGTATAGAAGATCTTCTTGATATGACTAATGCTGTAACATAAGTTAAGAGTTTATGAGGGATTATCATGGAGGCAGAGGTGGCATATTGATATAGATATATCGATTTTACTGCTGATTGTAGTGTGACAAGATATTTTCCGAAGAGTTAATATATGAATATTGATCAGAAAATCAGTGGTATATGTCAAACAACTTTCCCGCGCTACTCAAGTGCTGGTCAGCATAACACTGTTGCCGGCGATATTAGCAACATTAAATTTGATGACCCAAATTCCAGTAACCCTCTTTCCATGGAAAAGTATACCAGAATCTCCTTTACTACAAATTCTTTTAATGGTCCTACGCTGTGCGATATAAATAGAGAAAAACAACTTGAAACTCTGTTTAAGTTCTTAAGTTCATCAGGTAAAATATCAGTGTAGAAGATTTTAATCTTGTGATGCGGACTGGGGATGGCAACAGAAGCAATATAATACATGCTGGTTTGCAGGATAATATCTCAACTGCGTTGGCGTTGCGTTGTTCTAGTTGCTACCGGCAGAAATGCGCGAGTCGCTCAAAAAAGACGTTAGTGCTGCTTTCATAGCGATGAAAAAGCATAAACCAACAGACGATAAAACGGCACAATCGGCTAAAAAGCAGTTCAATAAACTGAACCATGACTTGATGAAAAAGGTAGGGCTTGATAACTGTCCATATAGAAAATCGGCCTTGGAGGAGTTGTGTAAAAAGTTTATGGCTACCTCTGCCCATCCAGAAATCTTAAATAAGTTATAGCAAAGTGGCGTTATATCACAGGAACGTAGACCAGAACTAGAGGCTAATCCCGACCAGATTAAGTAATATCTCTATAAGGCGGTTGATGAGCAAAATAAGCGTACGGCTGCAGTGCACAAGTCCTGTTTTTTAACTATCATGCTATTGATGATAAAAATTTTTGTCTGAGATTGTTATTTCAGTCGATGGAGTATGAAATTACATTCATTATTGATTTGTTGAAAAAATGAGTGTTAAGGTGCCGCTATCCGGCGAGGGTTACACTACACCATCGTCATGGCAAGCCGCTACCGAACAGCCTATTATTACACATCCCACGTTAATCCCTGGTGCAGAGCGAGGTGCGGTGACCCAAGAATATCATGCTACCGCAAGGCGGGTGTATAAGGATAACCTTTTTTAATAATGAATTAGGTGATCTGTGGCAAAATTTCACGAGACAGGTTGAGTCTATACAGAATATTTTCCTACTGCTAAATTGCTTGCTTCCTGGTCAGGAAGCTGTGAGCGGGAGTTCCATCGGCGGCAGCGTAAAATATAATCCCTTGAATATTGACGGGAGCGGTCTTCTCAAAAAGTGATGTGAACGCTGACAAGCAGGAGGAGGAAGGTAAACCTTTGACAGTTAGCCATACTTTGCAAAACCAAGGGGGTGAAAACGTTGATAAATTTCCTATCAATGAGGAAGCGGATTATAAGTATAATGCGCAGGATTCTTTATACAATGTCTCGCAGACTGATAATCGCACCAATAAAATGCAAGAGATTAAGCAAAACAATAATAACTTTCACGTTGTACTAGGGGATACCTACATAACCGTTGGAAATCGTTCTCAGGAGAATGTGTTTAGTAGTATCCATTTTTCTTCGATAAAAACTTACCCCACTATTCTTGAAAGCAGTACCATAGCTAATTTCATCAGTATTAGAAAAGACAGATAATTTATCTGATACAAATGACAATGATTCAATTTCTGATCGGGTCGAAAATCAATAAACAGTTGATGCCGAACAGCCACTGGAAAAACTTCCCATACAGAACCTATGCTGAAGAAACCATTGGTTGGAAAAAAACTCGAGCAGATCCTTACTTATTACAATCAGTCACTGCACATTAACCTGCAAGCTCGATTGATTGTGGATCTGTATATTGATTCATTGGAGATGTTAGAGCTTGTCTCAGCGGTTGAGAAATACACGCAACAGCTGCTGGAGGACAAAATCTCGATGGTATGGTATAGGTTGCAGGACATTTTGGATTATCTTAATTCATACGATGATTGTAACCGAACGGCAAAATCGTATTGTATGATTAAAATAATGTAATAAACTGGCGGATATTAACTAAAGCTGTTTTCGGCGTAGGGTAATATTTTCTGGGGGCTATGGTGGGGCCAGGTAGGTAAGCGGCTAGCACATCACGCAACCAAATAGACGGGTCGTAGCCGTTGAGTTTGGCGGTTTCCAACAGATTCAGGATAGCTGCCATCCGTTGTCTGGCACGCAACGACTCGGCAAAGAGTACGTTCTTGCGGCCTATGGCTACCGGACAAAGGCATTTTTCTATGCTATTATTATCTATGGGCACGTGGCTATCGTCAAGATAACGCAGTAATGCTGACCAGCGTTTCAGGGGATAGTCCAGTGCTTTGCGTAACCTAAAGTTGGGGGCCGTCTTGTGCTTGTTGCAACAAAAGCCATTGATAGAAGGCGAAGGCGTCCAGCAGAGGGTTGGCATAGTGCTGTCGCCATTGACGTTTTTATCCGCTGATCGATGTTTGATTTTGCGCTCAAGCCTGTACAACTCATGGATAGTAGATAGTATCTAGAGCTAACTTCGCCACCGGGCTTGGGTTGGCAGTAAACAGCTTGAAGAACGTAATCCGGGCGTGTACCTAACACCCGGTGTCAACCATCTCTAGCCGCTTGCCAAACAACATCTGGTAACCAGCATCACCTTCCACCACCAGGGTAACGTGCCAGCCCTCAAGCACATCGCGGGCATACTGACCACTGTGCCCAAGATTGGCAATCATAAAGCACTATCGCCCGCCCGGCACCTTGTGCGGCGATATAGATCCACAGATAACTGCGTGGGGTTTGCCATTGCCAGGGTCGAAGATATTTTGGTGCTTTTGGCTCAGGTAACAGCGTGACCAATTACTGCTCGATCTAGATATCGGCGGCATTGATTTCGATATCTTCATCTAACAGTCAGCGCTATTCCCCCTGGAAGGCTTTGCTTTTACGCCTGGGGCGCTACTGACGGGTATTTTTCAGTGCCTCTTCCTGTTGCTTGATATAGCCTGTCAGTGTCTGTCTTCGCTGTGTCTGCGGCTCTTGGTTCACGAATAATTTCAACACCAGAGCCCACAGTTCATCGTGGTTTTGTGAGGCCAGCACTACATCGATATTCATGCCCTTGTTTTATCAGTGCAATAGCGTATTGTCATTGATAATCAATGTATTAATGATGGTTTTCCGTTATTTCATGAAAAGTTATTACTTCCTTCATTGAAAAACACAGGTTCTACTAATTGGATATATCACTCTGATTCGCTAAGGAAAGGAGAAGTTATGAGTGAAAGCCAACTGCGTCAACTCAGCATTCTGGTGGGGGAAAAGCTAAAAGCGAAAGGGTATTGGATCACTTGCGCGGAATCCTGCACTGGCGGTGGCATTGCTAAAGCTATCACCGATATTGCCGGCAGCTCGGCCTATTTCGATCGTGGGTTTATCACCTATAGCAACGCGGCGAAGCGCGATTTGCTAGGGGTGGCGGAAACGACATTAACTGTTCATGGGGCGGTCAGCGCAGAGGTAGTACGCGAGATGGCGTTAGGCGTGCTACATGTCGCGAAGGCTGATCTGGCGCTCTCGGTAAGCGGCATTGCTGGCCCTGAAGGTGGCAGCAAGGAAAAACCAGTGGGAACGGTGTGGTTTGGCTTCGCAGATGGTGGCCGAGTGTTGGTACGCAAGGGATATTTTGTTGGCAACCGCGATGCGGTGCGGCTTCAGACGACGGTTTTTGCGCTGCGTACTACCCTTGAAGAATTTTTGTGAAATTAGGCTTGATACTGTATGACTGTACAGTATAATTAGTGGAATTTCCTATACAACATACAATCAGTGGCAGTATGGGGGTAATATCGGCATTGCGAAATGAAGGAGCAAAAATGGCTATTGATGAGAATAAGCAAAAGGCGTTAGCTGCAGCACTGGGCCAGATTGAGAAACAGTTCGGCAAAGGCTCCATCATGCGCCTAGGTGAAGACCGTTCCATGGATGTAGAAACTATCTCCACCGGTTCATTGTCACTTGATATTGCACTGGGTGCTGGTGGTCTGCCGATGGGGCGGATCGTCGAGATCTATGGCCCGGAATCCTCCGGGAAAACTACTTTAACGTTACAGGTTATCGCTGCGGCGCAGCGTGAGGGTAAAACCTGTGCATTCATTGACGCTGAGCACGCGCTAGACCCAATCTATGCGAAGAAGCTGGGTGTGGATATCGACAACCTGTTGTGTTCCCAGCCGGACACTGGTGAGCAGGCGCTGGAAATATGTGATGCTCTGACCCGCTCTAGTGCGGTTGATGTCATCATTGTTGATTCCGTAGCGGCACTGACGCCGAAGGCGGAAATCGAAGGTGAAATCGGCGACTCACACATGGGTCTGGCGGCGCGTATGATGAGCCAGGCGATGCGTAAGCTGGCAGGCAATCTGAAAAACGCTAACACCCTGCTGATCTTCATCAACCAGATTCGTATGAAAATTGGCGTGATGTTCGGTAACCCTGAAACCACCACCGGTGGTAATGCCCTCAAGTTCTATGCTTCTGTCCGTCTGGATATCCGTCGCATCGGCGCGGTCAAGGAAGGAGACGAGGTCGTGGGCAGTGAGACTCGCGTGAAAGTGGTGAAAAACAAAATCGCTGCGCCGTTCAAGCAGGCCGAATTCCAAATCATGTACGGCGAAGGAATCAACATCCGTGGTGAATTAGTCGATTTGGGCATTAAGCATAAAATGATCGAAAAAGCAGGAACTTGGTACAGTTACAACGGTAAGAAAATTGGCCATGGCAAGGCCAATGCTTGCAACTTCCTGAAAGAAAATCCGGCCATCGCCGCCGAGTTGGACAAAAAGCTGCGTGATCTGCTGTTGCACAACACGGGTGAACTGGTTGCTGCTATCAGCGAAGACACCGGTGGTGACGAAGCGGAAACCAGCGAGCAATTTTAATCGCTGACGATGATGTACCGCTATTGGTAGGGTACAGCCATCCAGACTAATCAGGTTTGAATGATGAATGACTTGCTAAACCGCGCCATACGCCTGCTGTCGCAATGCGATCATAGTGAAACTGAGCTGCGACGCAAACTTGCGGCGCAGCCGTTTATAGCTAAAGCCTAATATAGCGGTAGAATGATAGCGGTAGAATGTCGCATGCTTCAACGCCAGTCCTTAAAGCCCCCCTTGAACCTGCTATCATCGAGCAGATTATCGCCTACTGCTATCAGCATAACTGGCTGGATGACTAATATTTTGCCCTTAGCTATATCGGTAGCCGCTGTCGTAAAGGATACGGTGTACAACGCATCCATGCTGAATTGGCGCAGGAGGGCGTAGATAAAAAACTGGTGCAAGCGGCGTTGGAGGATTGTGATATTGACTGGTGCAAATAGGCGAAACAAGAGGCGCAGAGGAAATTTAGCGATGTGTTACCGACAGACTGGAAAGAAAAAGCCAAATTGCAGCTTTATCTACGCTATCTTGGCTTCTTCCAGGAAGAAATTCAGATAATTTACCGTGATTTTGCGTAATGAATGCACACGGGGTTTTACTTCCCTCTAAAGAAAATTTATCTTATCTCCACTTTTTGTTGTTCGCGAGCGAGCTACCATCGTTAGTATGGTGTGTTTCTTGCCCGTGTGTCATTATTCTAGCTTTTCCAGGAAAATTATGGACAAGAGCACCGCTGAGATCCGTCAAGCGTTTCTCGATTTTTTTCATAGTAAGGGCCATCAGGTTGTAGCAAGTAGTTCTTTGGTACCTAACAATGATACGACATTGCTGTTCACCAATGCTGGCATGAACCAATTTAAAGATGTTTTCTTGGGGCTGGACAAGCGCGCTTATTCCCGAGCTACCACCTCGCAGCGCTGTGTGCGTGCTGGCGGTAAGCATAACGACCTTGAGAATGTCGGTTATACTGCGCGTCACCACACCTTCTTTGAAATGCTGGGCAACTTTAGCTTCGGTGATTATTTCAAGCACGAGGCGATCAGCTATACGTGGGAACTACTCACCGGGGAATACTGGTTCAACCTGCCAAAAGAAAAACTGTGGGTTACCATCTATGAAACCGATAATGAATCTTTCGACATCTGGCAGAAACATATTGGTGTGCCGGCTGAACGTATTATCCGCATCGGAGACAACAAAGGAGCTGCCTTTGCTTCTGACAACTTTTGGCAAATGGGCGATACCGGTCCGTGTGGCCCATGCACTGAGATCTTCTATGATCACGGCAATCATATCTGTGGTGGCCCTCTGGGTAGTGCTAAAGAAGATGGCAATCGTTATATTGAGATCTGGAACATCGTCTTCATGCAGTTCAACCGCCAGTTCGATGGTGCCATGTTACCGTTGCCAAAGCCTTCAGTTGATACCGGCATGGGCCTTGAACGTATTGCAGCGGTACTGCAACATGTGAATGCCAACTATGAGATCGACCTGTTCCGCACACTGATCGCCGCTGTAGCGAGAGTGACTGGTGCTACTGATCTGAACAACAAATCCCTGCGTGTTATCGCCGACCATATCCGTTCCTGCGCTTTCCTGGTATCAGACGGTGTGAGCCCATCTAATGAGAGCCGTGGCTATGTACTGCGCCGTATCATTCGTCGTGCTATCCGCCATGGTAATATGCTTGGTGCGAAAGACACCTTCTTCTATAAGCTGGTGGCACCGCTGATTGAAGTGATGGGGTCAGCCGCCGACGAACTGAAACGTCAGCAGTCGCGGGTAGAGCAAGTACTGAAAACCGAGGAAGAGCAATTTGCCCGTACACTGGAGCGTGGTCTGGCGCTACTGGATAATGAGTTGAACAAGTTGCATGGTGAGACACTGGACGGTGAAATTGCCTTCCGTTTGTACGACACTTTTGGTTTCCCGGTCGATCTGACTGCCGATGTCTGTCGCGAGCGTGGCCTAAAAGTTGATGAAGCTGGCTTTAAGCAGGCGATGGAAGTACAGCGCCACCGTGCACGCGAGTCCAGCGGTTTTTGCGCAGACTACAACACCATGATCCGCGTGGATGGCAGTAGCCGATTCAGCGGTTATGACTATGAAGAACAGCAGGCGATGGTGATCGCGCTATTCCGCGATAGTCAGCCGGTCGAACAAATTAATGCCGGTGAAGAAGCTGTAGTGGTGCTGGATGAAACGCCATTTTATGGTGAATCCGGTGGCCAAGTGGGTGATAAAGGCGTGCTAAAAGCCGCCAGAGCAGATTTTGTGGTGAGCGACACCCAAAAATACGGCCAGGCTACTGGCCATCTAGGCAAGCTTTCACGGGGGTCGCTGAAAGTGAAAGATCGTGTTGATGCGCAGATCGACACTGAACGCCGCAACCGCATCCGCCTGAACCATTCGGCGACCCATCTGCTGCACGCCGCTCTGCGACAAACGCTGGGTGAGCATGTTGCGCAGAAAGGATCGCTGGTTAACGACAAATATCTACGTTTCGACTTCTCGCACTATGAAGCGATGAAACCGGAGCAAATCCGTAGGGTGGAAAATCTGGTAAACCAGCAGGTGCGTCGCAACCTGCTGGTACAGACTAAAGTAATGTCGCTGGACGATGCCAAAGAGAAGGGAGCGATGGCATTATTCGGTGAGAAGTACGATGACAATGTACGTGTATTGACCATGGGCGACTTCTCCACTGAACTATGTGGTGGAACCCATACCAGCCGCACCGGTGACATTGGTTTGTTTAGCATTGTTACTGAGTCCGGTACTGCTGCGGGTATTCGACGTATTGAGGCAGTGACTGGCGAAGGCGCTATCGCCAAGTTGTATCAACAAAGTGATCTGTTGCAAGTTGTTGCGCATTTGGTGAAAGGCGACAGTAGCAACCTAGCCGATAAGCTGCGTGCAACGCTCGATCGTACCCGTCTGTTGGAAAAAGAGCTACAGCAGTTGAAAGATCAGCATGCGGCGCAGGAAAGCGCATCCTTATCCAGTCAGTCAAAAGTGGTTAACGGTGTGAAGCTGTTGGTCAGCCAACTGGATAATGTCGAGGCAAAAATGTTACGCATTATGGTTGATAATCTGAAAAATAAGTTGGGTTCAGCCATTATCGTGCTTGCTACCACTGCTGATGATAAGGTCAGCCTGATTGCTGGCGTGACCAAGGATCTGACTGACCGAGTGAAAGCTGGAGAGCTGATCGGCAATGTAGCGCGGCAGGTAGCTGGCAAGGGCGGTGGACGCCCAGATATGGCGCAGGCGGGGGGAACGGATGTTAGCGCTCTTCCTGCGGCGTTAAACAGCGTAGAAGCCTGGGTGGCTTCGAAGCTGTGAATACAAAGAAATAGCACGCAAAAAAGACATAATAAATTGTTTTTTGTGATTTTTATGTAGTGCTAACACAGTTTAATTATAATTGCGTGAACAAAGTTTTTCAGGTCAGCTAAACTTATCATTATCTGAAGTGAAAGTAATTTAGCTTATACTTAAATGGCTTATTTTTTCACAACATATGCTTACATTTTATGATATATGATGGATACTAGCGGGGAAACTGAGAGTCCCGACTCTTTTAATCTTTTAAGGAGCAAAGAATGTTAATTCTGACTCGTCGAGTTGGTGAAACCCTCATGATTGGCGATGAGGTCACGGTGACAGTGCTAGGAGTAAAAGGCAACCAGGTGCGTATTGGTGTAAATGCCCCCAAAGAGGTGTCAGTACACCGCGAAGAAATATATCAGCGTATTCAGGCAGAGAAGTCTCAACAGACGACTTACTGATTTCGAAGTAGCGTCTCGTTGCTAAGCGAGACGCTGCTCTGCTTTGCTTTTTGTGTACATATTCTTCCACATTCTACGCTGTTATTTCTACCTGTTTGTTTGCATCTTTTTACCCAACCCCTGCGGTTGCCTTTGATAAAACACCCTTTTTGCCGTGAAATCCCTCAGGTTGAGTGTCAATTGTGTAAACGCACATGAGTTGGGAAAAATTGTTTGACTTACAAGTCGGAGAAAGTAGTATGTGCGCCACGCAGTGCCGATGAGCTTCTCTAAAGAGCACTAAACACTGTTTAAAAGAAGCGTACGGTGAGGTGGCCGAGAGGCTAAAGGCGCTCCCCTGCTAAGGGAGTATGCGATCAAAAACTGCATCCGGGGTTCGAATCCCCGCCTCACCGCCATTTGCATCCATAGCTCAGCTGGATAGAGTACTCGGCTACGAACCGAGCGGTCGGAGGTTCGAATCCTCCTGGATGCACCATCCTAAAAAGTATCTATCAGAAATCTTTGTCTTCCAGACAAATATGAGCTGAAAGGTAGCACGAAGAAATATAACGTTGCTTTAGCAATAGCCCCCTTGAGAAAAGCAACTAAATAATTCTTTTGGGTGCAGCACCTAAAGATCTGCTTTAGAGGGTTTTCGCTTTCCGAATCTCCTTTTCCCGATATCAGCGACATTCCCCCGTCTCCTTTGGAATACATTCCATCATTGCGCAGCCAGCGACAACCTAACGGCTTTACGTTAAAGTAGCTTCCTTTCTTCAAAGATAACGATCATGGAGTAACGATGTACGACCGCTATTAAGGTCTTATTTTCGACATGGATGGCAGCATCATGGATACTTAAACAACACACCGCAAAGCGTGGCACGAGGTGTTGTCTCGCTACGGTATGACGTTTGATAAGTCGGCAATAGTGACGCTCAGTGGCTCTCCGAGATGGCATATCGCCCAGGAGATTATCGCCAGCCATCAGGTCGATCTCGATCCCCATCATCTGGCTGCAGAGAAAACGCGCACGGTGGAGGCGATGTTGCTGGACAGTGTGCGTCCATTGCCTCTGATTGATGTGGTGAAAGCCTATCATGGTCGCCGTCTGATGGCGCGGTAAGTACTGGCAGCGAACACCGCATGGCGGAAACCCTGCTGCGCTATCTGGGTTTATTCAACTACTTTTACGCGATCGTCGGTGCTGATGATGTGCAGCGTCATAAGCCGAAACCGGACACCTTCCTGAGCTACGCTGAATTGATCGGTGTTCCTCCAGAAAAATGCGTCGTGTTTGAAGACGCTGACTTTGGCATTCAGGCGGCGAAAAGCGTCAAAATTGCTGTGGTATACATTCGTGAGCTGTAAGTGACCGTTTTTCGACAGCCGCTTCCTTGAGTGTGCCATTGCTGGGAAATTCAGACATTATTTTAGTCGCTTTGTAGGCTAACAACTGTACCTCAGCAGAATGGCTGGTATTGGTCACGCGGACTGACCCATCTATTATAGGGTGCTTCTTACCAGCGTTGAAACCTCAACGGAGGAAGGCGATGTTTTAGCCGGCTGCGTTGGGCCAGTAGTAGGCAATTTGTTGTGCATGTTGGCTACTACGCATGCCTTCAGGGGGCAGTCGTGCTATTTCTTTGTATCGGAAAGACGCTGCGTTATATAATTTTGGCTTATAGTAACGGTATAAAGCATCGCCTGGTGGCATTAAACAAGTGGATACAATCAGTCTGGGGTACGAATTTAGTATGCTAACGAGTCATTATTTTAGAAACGGGAGGTCAATTTGATCCCGGATGTATCACAGGCGCTTTCTTGGTTGAAAGCCCATTCCCAAGACTTAAAAGGCATCCGTCGAGGCATTGAACGCGAAACGCTGCGAGTCACCCCCAACGGTACGCTGGCTCTAACTGGGCATCCAGAAAATTTTGGGGCGGCATTAACGCACCACTGGATCACGACAGACTTTGCCGAGGCGATGTTAGAGTTCATTACGCCAGTTGATGACAACCTCGATCACTTGCTAGCCTTCCTGCGTGATATCCATCGTTATGTGGCGCGTAATCTAGGCGAGGAGCGTATGTGGCCGCTCAGCATGCCATGCTTTATTGATGCTGACCAGGATATTGAGCTAGCGCAGTTCGGTTCGTCGAACATTGGCCGCATGAAGACACTGTATCGAGAAGGGCTGAAAAACCGCTATGGCGCGCTGATGCAGACCATCTCCGGTGTGCATTATAACTTCTCGCTTCCGCTAGCGTTCTGGCAGGCATGGGCAGGAGTGGAAGACGTGGAAAGTGGCAAAGCACAGATCTCGGCGGGCTATTTCAGCCTGATCCGCAATTATTACCGTTTTGGCTGGGTGATCCCATATCTGTTCGGTGCTTCACCAGCGATCTGTTCTTCTTTCTTGAAAAATTGTGAAACCGATCTGGCCTTCGAATGCACCGAGCAGGGTATGTGTTATCTACCGTACGCCACCTCGCTGCGTTTGAGCGATCTTGGCTATACCAACAAGTCGCAGAGCAATTTGGGTATCAATTTTAACGATCTGCACAGTTATGTGGCAGGTCTGAAGCGAGCGATCGTTACGCCTTCAGAAACGTTTGCCAAGCTGGGGGTTAAGGAGGGTGATCGCTACTTACAACTGAACAGCAACGTGCTACAGATTGAAAATGAACTGTATGCGCAGATCCGGCCAAAGCGCGTAACTAATAGCGACGAGACGCCATCAGATGCGCTCTTGCGCGGTGGCATTGAATATATTGAGGTACGCTCGCTAGACATCAACCCGTTCTCGCCAATCGGAGTGGACGCGGTGCAGGTACGATTCTTGGATCTCTTCCTGATATGGTGCGTGCTGGTGGAAGCATCGGAGATGGGCAGCGCCGAGCTACTCTGTACCCGTAAAAACTGGAACTGGGTGATCCTGGAAGGGCGTAAACCCGGCCAGAGTATCGATATTGGCTGCGATGGCAGCCACGAACCGTTGGATAAGGTTGGTAAAGCGCTATTTGACGACCTGCGCCGCATAGCGGAAGTGTTGGATGGAGAAGTTGGCGATCGGCAGTATCAGCAAGTTTGCGATGAACTGGTCGCCGTGTTTGATAATCCAGAGCTGACTTTCTCGGCGCGTGTTCTGAAGGCGATAACGGAAGAAAGCACTGGCTGCGTTGGTCTTCGGTTGGCGGAACAATACCACAAAATGTTGATTGAAGAGCCACTAGAAATTCTGAACAAAGCTGAGTTGGTAAAGGAGCAGGAAGCTTCCTGGCAGCGTCAGAGCCACATAGAAGCTAGCGATACGCTAAGCTTTGAAGCATTTATGCAACTACAAAACGGCGGCAGTTGAAAAAGAAAAGGCCACGTCAACGTGGCCAAATTATGTATCTCTGATAATAAGGATGATAATAACAAATGCGAGTCTTTCACCTACTCAGACTCGCCGAGTTAGAAAAGGTTTCCTGATTAAATAAAAAAGTATCGAATAAAGGGAATATTAAAATATTCTGTTTCATTCCAGTAAAATATTGACAAGAACGAATGACACCTGTCCCACCCATCGATTTTGATGAAGCCCTGAAAGCCCTTCAGGATGGTCATGCTTTGATAGGTAAAGATAGCATCTTTACCCTGCTGATTAAGGAGTTAATCAGAGTGCATTGGGGCTAATGAACTCGACTCTCATCTGGCTTGGGACGTTGAAGTCAACCGCAAAAAGAGGGCACTTAAAAAACGGTCAAAACGCGCCAACCGATGCCTTTGAACTGGCTATTCCCGTTGACTAAAATGGCTCTTTTGAACTTCATCTCGTAAAAAAATATCAGAACATGCTGTCTAATAAAATCTAACGCGAGATCATCGGTATTTGCGTGCTGAATATGAGAGCTACAAAGATATCAGCTAGGAAATCGAAGATCTGCACGCATTTAGCGTCTCTAGCGCCACCCTCAGCGCCGTTCTAATTTATCGCTGCGGGGGTCAGTGGCTTTCTACACTGACTCTAAGTGGCTTGATCGGCTTTACACGCACCTGTTTGATCATATTGTCCTGCACGTCGAGGATCTCCATCTCGTAGTGACTTACGCGCACCTGGGTGCCGATTTCCGGTATCTCTTCCAACTCTTCTAGCAGCATGCCGTTGATCGTGTGCGCTTCGATAGCCGGCAGGTTCCAGTTGAACGCCTTGTTCAGCTCACGTACGTTAGTGGTGCCGTCGATCAATACAGAGCCGTCGCTCTGTGGGTTGACCTCTTCCGCCAGCGTTGGCGACATTGAGGTTGTGAAATCGCCAACGATCTCTTCAAGGATATCCTCTACCGTCACCAGCCCCTGAATATCACCGTACTCGTCAACTACTATACCGACCTTCTCCTTGTTATGCTGGAATTTTACCAACTGTACATTGAGCGGCGTGCTTTTGGGTACAAAGTAGATCTTATCGGCGGCACGCAGCAGATTTTCTTTATTGAACTCTTTTTTCTCAGTCATCAGGCGGTAGGCTTCGCGAACCCGCAGCATGCCGATAGCATCATTCAGCAAGCTACGGTACAGAACAATGCGGCCATGCGGCGAATGAGTGAGTTGGCGCATGATCGACTTCCAGTCGCCGTTGACATCGATACCTATGATCTCGTTGCGCGGTACCATAATGTCGTCAACTGTCACCTTTTCCAGATCTAGCACTGAAATCAGCATGTCCTGATTGCGGCGTGAAATCTGCGACTGGGATTCATTCACGATGGTGCGCAACTCGTCTTTACTGACAGCATCGCTGATGCGCACGTTGGTATGGATGCCAAACAGGCGCAGCACCAGGCTGGTTATGCCGTTAAGCAACCAAACTAGCGGGAACATCACCTTTTGCAATGGAGTGAGCAAAATGCTGCTGGTGAAGGCGATATGTTCCGGATAGAGCGCAGCTAAGGTTTTAGGGTAACACTTCAGCGAATAGCAATATGGTAAAGGTCAGCACGCCGGTGGCGATCGCTACCACAAGATCGCCATGCAACCGTATGCCAACGATAGTCGCTAGCTCTAAAGCTAGAATATTCACCAGGTTATTGCCAATCAGCACCAGGCTGATCAGGCGATCCGGCTTTTGCAGAAGTTTCTCCACCCGACGGGCAGATTGGTTGCCTTGTTTGGCTTGGTGATGGAGGCGATAACGGTTGAGCGTCATCATGCCGGTTTCAGAAGCTGAGAAATAAGCGGATACCACTATCATGGTTATAAGGATAATGATCAGGGTTCCTGTCGACACGTGCTCCAACGTGACATTCCTTATATTATGAGGGAAGATAGCCTCAGGCGTCTTAGCCTACCATGACCTGCTGAATCAGACGGCTACCGAAGTAGGCGAGTGTCAGCAGAAAGGCCCCTGCAAAGCTGAACCAGACAACGCGACGACCACGCCATCCTTCATGATAATGGCCCCATAGTAGAACGATGTACACAAACCACGCCATGATCGACAGCACGGCTTTATGCACGTTCTCTTTGCTGAATAGATTATCCATATAAAGCAGGCCAGTGCATAGGGTAAGCGTCAACAGCACCACACCGACTTGGGTAATGTGGAATATTTTACGTTCGATGCCCATCAGCGGCGGCATATCGGCGCTGATGGTCAGCTTCTTGTTTTTCAATAAATAAATCCAGCCAGGCAAATTGTAACGTATACAACATGGCGATGATCAGTGTGGCGTAAGAGAACAATTCCAGGCCGATATGAGCCATCAACTCTGGGCTGGCTTCCAAATGAGTAATGAACTCACTGGGCATAAAACTGGCAAACGCCAGATTGATCATCACAAAGCTATAGACGATCGGCAGCAGGAACCCCAGCCACGACCACGGGAAGCGACAATGCTCATCATCGAGCAGATGATCAAGCTAATGATTGAACCGATATTCAGCAGGCTGAGGTTTTTCCCAGTGCTGACATCAAAAATGCGCTGCTGTAGCGCGATAGTGTGGTGGAACAGTGCTACCACCGCTGAGACGAGAGCAAGTCGACGATATGCGTTGTTCCTTCGCAACAAGCTGGGGATGATCAATACAAGGCTGAATAGGTAGGCCATCAAAGCCACAATGGAGAAAACTAGCATAGCTTTTAATTTTGCTTCGGCGTGGTTAATTTGATTACCAGTATAGCGTTGCGTGCCCCGTACTCCAACAGATCTCCAACGCTGATACAGAGATCCTGTGTGATTCGTGTTATAATTGCCGCAATTATGCCGCTAGTGCGGCCTGTCATTACACATTGAGTATAAGGCGATGTTTGAAAATTTAACCGATCGATTGTCGCGCACATTGCGCAATATTAGCGGCCGTGGGCGGCTAACTGAAGAGAATATCAAGGAAATCCTGCGTGAAGTGCGCATGGCGCTGCTAGAAGCAGACGTTGCGCTGCCAGTGGTTCGTGACTTTATCAATCGTGTAAAAGAAAGCGCCGTCGGCCATGAAGTTAACAAAAGACTGACACCGGGTCAGGAGTTCGTCAAGATTGTCAAGAGTGAGCTGATTGCCGCGATGGGCGCAGTGAACACCGAGCTGAATCTGGCGGCTCAGCCACCAGCGGTGGTGCTGATGGCGGGTCTGCAAGGCGCGGGTAAAACCACAAGCGCAGCCAAGCTTGGCAAGTTTCTGAAAGAAAAACATAAGAAGAAAGTTTTGGTGGTGTCTGCGGATATTTATCGCCCTGCGGCAATCAAGCAATTGGAAGCACTGGCAGAAGGCGTTGGCATCGATTTCTTCCCCTCAGAGTTTAAAGAAAAACCGCTGAATATCGTCAACTACGCGCTGCAGCAGGCCAAATTGAAGTTTTACGATGTGTTGATCGTCGATACAGCCGGCCGTTTGCATGTTAACGAGGCGATGATGGACGAAATCAGACAGGTACACGCAGCGATCAATCCGGTAGAAACTCTGTTTGTGGTTGACGCCATGACTGGTCAGGATGCCGCTAATACCGCAAAAGCCTTTAATGAAGCGCTGCCGCTGACTGGCGTGGTGCTAACCAAAGTTGATGGTGATACGCGCGGCGGTGCAGCGCTTTCCATCCGCCACATTACCGGTAAGCCGATCAAATTCCTCGGCGTGGGCGAGAAAACCGAAGCACTAGAGCCGTTTCACCCGGATCGCGTGGCGTCACGCATCCTGGGTATGGGCGATATGCTATCGCTGATCGAAGATATCGAAAGCAAAGTTGATAGTGAACAGGCGGAGAAACTAGCCAATAAGTTGAAAAAGGGCGATGGTTTTGACTTGACCGACTTCTTGGATCAACTCAAGCAGATGCGCAACATGGGCGGTATGGTTAGCATGCTGAGCAAACTGCCTGGTGCCGGTCAACTGCCGGACAACGTGAAGTCTCAGATGGACGACAAAGTCTTGATGCGCATGGAAGCGATTATCAATTCGATGACGGTGAAAGAACGTGCCAATCCGGAAATCATCAAAGGTTCACGTAAGCGCCGCATCGCTATGGGTTCCGGCGTACAGGTGCAGGATGTTAACCGTTTGCTCAAGCAGTTTGACGAAATGCATCGCATGATGAAAAAGATGAAAAAAGGCGGTATGGTGAAGATGATGCGTGGTATGAAGGGTATGATGATGCCGGGTTTCCCTAGACGCTAACAGGCATCTACCCACCAAAAGCGAGCGCATTCATCATTAGCTTCTCACGCTGAAAACCGCCTGAAGCTTGATTGGCTGCTAAAATTGCCCCGGGCGATCTAAGCTTTAGATTGCTTTTTGTGCTAAAATAAGTAGAATTTTTTGGCTTTTTATATTGCAACCAGACCCCGTCCCTCAATGAGGCTTGGCTATTTTATTCACTTAAAGAGGATGTTATGGTAAAAATTCGTTTGGCGCATGGCGGCGCAAAAAAGCGTCCGTTCTATCAAGTAGTGGTGACCGACAGTCGCAGTGCGCGTAATGGTCGTTTTATTGAGCGCGTAGGCTTCTTCAACCCGATCGCAACTGGTCAGGCTGAAGCTCTGCGTCTGGATCTAGATCGTATCGAATATTGGATCGGCTTGGGTGCAACTGTCTCTGATCGCGTTCACGCGCTGATCAAAGACGCTAAGAAAGCAGCGTAATCTGTTGCGGTGGTGGCAATGAGCAAGCAACTTAAACTGGTAGCTCCTAAACAACCAATTATACTCGGTAAAATAGGGTCTGCTTACGGCATTCGTGGTTGGCTCAAAGTGTTTTCATCCACCGAAAACGCCGAAAGCATTTTTGACTATCAGCCTTGGCTTATCCAACAGGTGGGTCAGTGGAAGTTTGTCGAGTTGGAAGACTGGAAGCACCACAGTCAGGGTTTGATCATTAAGATCAAAGGTATTGACGATCGAGACGCAGCGAGTTTGCTGACTCATTGTAAGATCATCGTAAATTCTGAGCAACTGCCCCCGCTGGCGGGGGATGATTATTACTGGAAAGACTTAATTGGCTGCCAGGTAGTCACCACCACCGGTTGTAAACTGGGTAAAGTCATCGATATGATGGAAACCGGTTCTAACGACGTGATGGTTGTGAAAGCGAACCTGAAAGATGCGTTAGGCATGAAGGAGCGGTTGGTTCCGTTTCTTCACGGGCAGGTTATCAAGAAAGTAGATCTCACTGCTCGAGTGATTGAAGCAGATTGGGATCCGGTTTTTTGACCTCTAGATCACAAGGTCAAAACAAGTAGAATAACAGTATGGGGATTGGCCAGTGTTTATTGGTGTTGTAAGCCTGTTTCCAGAAATGTTCCACGCAATCACCGATTACGGAGTAACCGGTCGGGCAGTAAAAAGTGGCCTTCTGAGTGTGCAGTGTTGGAGTCCGCGTGATTTCACCTACAACCAGCATCGTACCGTGGACGATCGCCCATATGGTGGTGGCCCTGGGATGTTGATGATGGTACAACCCTTGCGGGAAGCCATTAATGCAGCAAAAGCAGCAGTAGGCGAGGGCACCAAAGTGATTTATCTGTCGCCTCAGGGGCGTAAGTTGGATCAAACTGGCGTGTGCGAACTGGCGGCCAATCAAAATATGATTCTGGTGTGTGGTCGCTACGAAGGGATAGATGAGCGCGTGATCCAAACTGAAATTGACGAAGAATGGTCAATCGGCGATTACGTACTCAGCGGCGGGGAATTACCAGCAATGACCCTGATTGATTCAGTCGCCCGTTTCATACCGGGTGTGCTAGGGCATCAGGCTTCAGCGGAGAAAGACTCCTTCGCTGGCGGATTACTGGACTGCCCGCACTATACCCGCCCAGATGTGTTGGCAGGGATGGAAGTTCCGCCAGTTCTGCTGTCGGGAAACCATGTCGAGATACGTCGCTGGCGCTTAAAACAGTCGCTGGGCCGTACCTGGCTTAGAAGACCTGAGCTTCTAGAACGCCTAGCTCTGACTGACGAGCAAGCGGTGTTGCTGGCTGAGTTCCAACTGGAGCATCTGTCCAAACAGCAGGAGTATAAAGGGAACGTCTGACATCAGGCGAAACCGATATATCAGTTTACCTAGGGTAAGAGACATATTATGAGCAACATTATTAAGCAACTTGAACAAGAGCAGATGAAGCAAGACACACCCGAATTCCGTCCGGGTGACTCCGTAGAAGTTAAGGTATGGGTCGTTGAGGGTAGCAAAAAACGTCTGCAGGCATTCGAGGGCGTAGTTATTGCTATCCGGAGCCGCGGTCTGCATTCTGCATTCACTGTTCGTAAGATTTCCAATGGTGAAGGTGTTGAGCGAGTATTCCAGACTCACTCCCCAATAATCGACAGTATTACTGTTAAACGTCGTGGTGCCGTTCGTAAATCCAAACTGTACTACTTGCGTAAGCGTACTGGTAAGGCGGCTCGTATCAAAGAGCGTCTTAACTAAGATACAACTAACTCTACATCCAAAAAATTATAATTATCATTGGCTTACCTTTTTGGCAAGCCTTTTCTAGTTTATCATATTTTAGCGTGAACCCCAATTCTTTTTCTCATCCTATTGCTCATATCCTTCTCATCCAGCTTTAGGCATAACCTTTCGTAACACCCAGCTGTCGCCGTTACGGTTAGCAGAGCCATCTTGTAATAAGTCCTTTGGTGTAAATGGATCCTCCCCAGGTTGCTGAGGCCCCCATTTTTTATTGCGCGCCTGCCGAGGCAGCAAATTCTACCTCCACCTAATATGCGATCCTAATACACCACAAGCCTTTATGCCTGACATGAACCGATAGGTAGCAGAGATTATAGTCTGTAGACTAGCGTAACTGAGGTCGTGGTGTCGGTACTCTTAGGCGCTAATACCGGTGGTTTGTGATTATAAGTTATGGTGTAGGCCATGCGCAGTGATAATTTCTCGTTGATCGCCACGTTCAGGGCGGTTTCCGAGTTCAGTGTGATAGCTTCGTTTGTCAGCGCAGAAATACCCTGAGTGATTTTAGTGCTGTCTGTCAGTTGATATGAGTAGTTTGTTGCGCCATAAGCCAGTGCTTTGGTGGAACGGTATCCGCTATGATATTCATCGTGACGCACACCGGGACCAAATTCTAATCGCAGGTCGCTGACTGGCCCATTCAAGATCTGATGACCATAACCGCCGGTTAGTATGGAGCGAGAATCGTAACCATTGAAACGGTCACTCAGCCAACTGGCTTGGCCAAACAAGTAGTTGTGATCATTCAAGTTGTAACGGTTACGGCCGCCTGCCTGGTATTTTTCAGATGAGCGTATGTTAGAGGAAGTAGCATTGTTAACTGCCCCCCACATGCTATAGGCCGCATCGTTATCGAACCAGGTCATATTGGTGCTGGCCAGTACCTGGAGTTTTGCGAGTTGCCAGACTGGGCATTGTAACCTGCTTGGAAGTTACCTTCGAATGGTTTTTTGGCGGTAGCCGGGTCGTCGATCGCAGTAAAAAATGTATTGTCGGCAAGGGCTAAAGCACTGGTAAAAGTTGCCAAGCAGCAAATAAACAGCGGAATTGTACTGCGAACATGTGAAGCAAGCATTCTAGATCTGGATTGTTAAGAAGTTTATTGGTGATGACGACCAGTCATATCGGCTCGCCATAGTGACAAAAAGAACTGAATAAGCTTAATTTAACAACCTCATTTATTGGCTCTTCTACTGATGAATTAATCCCCGCCGACAGCATAGCATACTGAGCACTCTGAAGCTTTTATTAGGCATTATGGCTGATTTTTGCTTCCAATTGCAATTGGGGATTCTACCCTGTAATTTTTGTGTACATAAATATTTGCACCTTTAGTTGTTTATGTTGGTTGAGGAAGGTTTGCGTCATTAATTAATTGTATGTGCTTTTACTGATTGCATCTCTTAGCCTTTTTTTAATTCATGGTAGTAATACTTTGTTTACATATTTCAGATTTAAATCTTTACACTTCATGGTAAGCTAGGACTCTAGAACGCTCAATATTCCATTTTAATGCAAAACGGCAAAAGATAGGAATAGAATCATGCAAAAAGACGGGCTCAATAATGTACATATTCGTGCAGAACAGGTTTTGATCACGCCGGAAGAACTGAAAAATCAATTTCCGCTTAGTGTCAATGATGAAAATAAAATCGCTAGCGCCCGCAAAATCATCGCCGATATTTTACAGGGGCGCGATCACCGCCTGCTGGTGGTATGTGGGCCATGCTCCATCCACGATCCGGATGCGGCGTTGGATTACGCCCGTCATTTGAAAACCCTGTCGGCTGAATTGAGCGATCAGCTATTTATCATTATGCGTGTCTATTTTGAAAAGCCCAGAACCACTGTTGGGTGGAAGGGCTTAATCAACGATCCGTACATGGATGGTTCGTTTGATATTGAGGCTGGTTTGCACATAGCGCGTCGCCTGCTGTTGGATTTGGTGGGCATGGGGTTGCCGCTGGCGACCGAATCGTTGGATCCGAACAGCCCACAATACTTGGGAGACCTGTTCAGTTGGTCGGCGATTGGTGCACGCACCACTGAATCACAGACGCACCGTGAGATGGCTTCTGGTCTGTCGATGCCAGTAGGCTTCAAAAACGGCACAGACGGTAGCCTAGGAACCGCCATCAATGCCATGCGTGCCGCCGCTATGCCGCATTGTTTTGTCGGTATTAACCAGGCAGGACAGGTATGCCTGCTGCAAACCCAGGGAAACCCGAATAGTCATGTAATCTTGCGCGGTGGCAAGACGCCAAACTACAGTTCCCAAGACGTCGCCGCCTGTGAAAAACAGATGCGGGATGCAGGACTCCACCCATCATTGATGATAGATTGCAGCCATGGCAACTCGAATAAAGATTATCGTCGTCAGCGGACAGTTGCCGAGTCGGTGGTTGAGCAGATCAAAGTGGGTAACCTCTCGATCACTGGCATCATGCTGGAAAGCCACCTGCATGAAGGCAACCAGTCTTCTGAACAACCGCGTACAAACATGCGTTATGGTATTTCCGTCACTGACGCATGCATTAACTGGGAGAGCACAGAGACCCTACTACGCCATATGCACAGGGAACTTGGTGCTGTGCTGACGGCCCGTATTGGAGGTTACCGAGTAGGTGATTAGTCGGCTGCCTGCACTGTCGGACGACTGTATTCTGGTGGATCTGGCATCGGTAAAAATCGCCAGTTGAATACGATGTTGGCGGTGCACGGTGGCCCGGTGCTTGGGTTGCACCTGATGTTCGGCCCGGATGTGGGCAGTGTGGCTAAGCAGGTGTTGGTCTATTGCGATGGTGGCCAGCCGGAAACCTATCAGTGGTTGTTTGAGCAACTGCAAGTGTGGGGCGCACGTTTGCACCGCATCAGTACGCTGGAACATGACCAGAATATGGTATTTATCCAAGCGTTACGCTATTTTACTACCTTTGCCTACGGGTTACATTTGGCAGAAGAAAATGTTCAGTTGGAACAACTGCTGGCACTTTATTCACCGATTTATCGCTTGGAACTGGCAATGATTAGCCGACTGTTTGTGCAGGATCCCCGCAACTCTACGCCGACATCATCATGTCTTCGGAAGAGAATATCGCGCTGATTAAACGCTACTACCAGCATTTTGGTGAGGTGATAAAGTTACTAGAGCATAATAACAAACAGGCGTTTATTGAAATCCTCCAAAAAGTAGCGCGCTGGTTCGGAATTTACGCCCAGCGGCTTCTTGGTGGAGAGCCGTACATTATTATAGTAACATTAAAATAATAGGGTATGGCCATCCCCCATTTTTATGACGGTTTGACTGGTACTACGTTATCGCTCTTGGGGAATAGCCCAAGACCTTCAGCGAGCGGGTAATAGGCACCAGATCCTGTAGCGATTTCTGCATTGCCCTATAACTCAAGTTAGCTTGTACATCAATATAAAACATCTCTTCCCAAGGGCTGCCATTAATTGGCCGGGATTCCAACTTTGTCATGATGATATCTTTATCTCGCAACACCAATAATGCTTCAACTAATGCATCAGACTGCTGGACAGTGGCCATGATCAGGGTAGTTTTGGCTGGTACTTATTCGGAAACATTAATCGCTTTGCGCGCCAGCACGATAAAACAGGTAATGTTCTGTTGCTGGTTAGCCGGGTTATATTCCAGTACCTATAAGCCATACAGTGCAATGCCAGCCCCACTGCCCAATGCTACTGATTTCGGCAAGTTCAGCTTGGCAACTTTTTTCATTGTTGCAGCGGTGCTTTCAGTATATACTGATTTTCCAGTACGGATAGCAGTTGATCAACTGGCTGCACTGCTGAAAGGGTTACGGATGGCTGTAGACGGTTTCGATCTAGTCCAGATCACTATCTTTGGCCACCAGAACGCAGTGATCAATCGGATTAGTTAATTCGCCGACGATCGATAAACTGGTGTGCTGCAACAAATCGTAAACGTCATTAATTGAACTGGAACTGGTGTTTTCGATAGGTAGGATAGCGTAATCTGCCTAGCCGGTTTCCACCTGAGTGAAGATATCCTGGAACTTTTGGCAGCCGCATTCAATCAGTTGATCGAAATGGCGTGCGGCGTATTGGCGCGCCGCCAGATGTGAGTAAGATCCTTTAGGCCCAAGAAAAGCAATGCGCGTACAGCGTGCTGGCTGATTTGGTTAAGCTGATGCTACAGCAGAGACTGCTGGATTAGCACCGAATCTTCGATAATCAGTTGGAACACTCGGGTGATAAAGAGACTATCAAGGCTGTGAAGCCTGGCGGCAGCTATCATCGCATCCAGCATATCGCGTTCGCGCTCCTTATCGCGGATGGGCTGGTGAGAGTGTAGCTTAGTCTTGCCTACTTCCACTGCTAACTCACGCCGTTCTGCTAGCAGGGCCAACAGCTTCAGATCCAGAGTGCTAATGCGTTCGCGTAGCATTAATAACGGGTTGTCATTCATAATCAGCTTCTGCCTTCTATTCTTATCTTATATGTTGCCAATAGTTATAAAAAACCCCTGTTTTTAAAGTGAACCCCGTAATATTGGACACTTTGCCGTAAGTGCCTTTATATGACTGATATTTCTTGCTTCTCAGGCATGAGATCAGCCCTATCTTACGCATCAGTTTTCGAACTGTTTTATGATTTATGATGCCATAGCCTTCATTTCGTAACGCCAGAGTCATATGCCGGTAACCGTATCGCCCTTTATGGTAATATAACAACGCAACTATTCTGTGTTGTTACTCCTCATAACAGCCACTACGGCTACCTGACTTTAGGTGCTAGTGATAGGTAATACGGGATAATCCGGCAATATGAGGTCACATTTTCAGCTTATGGCTTTGCCTTAATTCGGTGATTATTTTCGCTTTATCTTCTGTTTTTCTCGAATCAAGGCATGAAGCTTTTTAAGTACTAGGGAACTCTGGACGTGTATTGTTATATTCTTTATCTAACGTATTGTTCTTCCCTGACTTCATCGGGTGCCCTCTGCGTTAGTCAAGTAGAGCGATGATACTGCCTTCACGATAAAGACGCTCCAATTTGCTGACGGTACATGCTACAGCGATACAAAACTTCGTAGCAGCTTTCCGTTCCGGGATGACGGGTTGTATTCCTGCATCCAGCGAACAACGGACTCTTTAAACTTGGTGGAGTAAGCTCTGGTTGGAATGGTAAAGTCGTTCACGCAATTCACTTTCTAGTGTTCATTCCAGCGCTGGAATGCACCGTGGTTGACGCCAAACAACCAGGCTGTTTTTTCGCACCGTCATCGCATTGCTGTTCAGGTAGTGATGAACAACTTGCTGCTTGCATTCAAAAGAGTATTTTTTTCTGCCCGTTGAAACGCAAAACCCTTAATCGTTGGATGTCCAACTTTCGTGGTTCACTTCATTTTAGGAGGCTTTGTTGTTCCGTCTTCGCATTCTTTATCACACGATGGAAAAACTCCCAATCAGGGGAAGGTAAAAAAGAATACGAAGACGAACGGTGTGCGGGGATCATTTGTTACCCTCTGGATGTGACATAAACGTTTTTCAAAGTAACCGATGGTTTTTATCCCGTCAATAAAAAACACGCCCGCAGGCGCGTTAGAACTGTTTCTTGCTCACCTATCGTGGGTTGGCGGCGATTACTTTGGCTACTTTTTCGGCCTCACTGTTCAGTTGTAGCCGCTTATATGCACGCTCCATCAATGGTAGTGCGTCCCGTGTTGCCTTGGTATCCGGGTATTCACGCAACATCTGTTCGACACGATTAATGGCTGCGACGTAAGCACCGCGTTTAGTGTAGTATTCCACTACTGAAAGTTCATACTCGGCCATACGGTCTTTCAGATAGACTAAACGCTTGTTGGCATCGGTGACGTACTGGCTGTTAGGGGAACGCTCAATGAGTTGGCTGAAGTCGCGGAATGCGGCACGAGCGTGCCGTTGATCGCGATCTGAACGATCGATCCCGAAGAATCCTTGCAACGTACTGTCATCCAGCGCCATATCGGTTAAACCACGCATGTACATCACATAATCGATGTTCGGGTGCGTTGGATTCAGGCGTATAAAGCGATCGATAGACGCCTGAGCCAGCGGTAAATCGGCAGATTTGTAGTAGGCATAAATCAGATATAGCTGAATTTGCTGGGAATACGGCCCGAAAGGATAGCGATTATCTAACGCTTCGAGTTGTGTAATCGCGCCCTTAAAATTACCGTCCTGCATTTTTTGCTGGGCAGTAGCATAGATTTCCGAAAGTGGGTTGTCGGGAACTGCATCCTTGGAAGTAGAGCAACCTGCTAGCACTAAGCTCAACGTGGCTACTGCCACCAGATATTTCATACGCGTCATGACGTTTTGATTACCCTCAGGGTGTTATGCCGGGAGACTGTCCGTTAAGCTCCAGACAAAGACCATGTACAATAGCACACTATATTAAACGGCATCGCCGTGAAAACCCAACGTTAATGAAGAAGCTGCATATGGTACAAAAAGTACAACTCACCGCAACAGTGGCCGAATCTCAACTCGGACAACGTTTAGATCAAGCTATGGCCAAATTGTTCCCTGATTATTCACGATCTCGCATTAAAGAGTGGATTTTGGATGATCAGGTGCAGGTCAATGGTAAAACGGCAAACAAGCCGAAAGAGAAAGTGTTGGGTGGGGAGAAGATAGTCGCTATTGCTGCACAGATAGAAGAAGACCCCCTATGGGAACCACAGGATATCGCCTTGGACGTCATCTACGAAGACTGCGATATTCTGGTGATCAACAAGCCTCGCGATCGGGTCGTGCATCCAGGTGCTGGCAATCCAGACGGCACTGTGCTCAACGCATTGTTGCACTATTATCCGAAAATTGCCGATGTGCCCCGTGCGGGCATCGTACATCGTCTGGATAAAGACACCACTGGCTTGATGGTGGTAGCGAAAACTGTACCGGCGCAAACTCAACTGGTAGAAGCGCTACAGGAGCGTGAAATTACCCGGGAATACGAAGCGGTGGCGATAGGTAACATGACTGCTGGCGGCACTGTGGATGAACCTATTTCTCGCCATTCCACTAAACGCACTCATATGGCGGTGTATCTGATGGGTAAGCCAGCGGTGACCCATTATCGCATACTGGAACATTTCCGCGCCCATACCCGACTACGTCTGCGTTTGGAAACCGGCCGTACCCACCAGATCCGCGTGCATATGTCGCATATCAACCACCCATTGGTGGGGGATCCGCTGTACGGCGGCTGCCCACGTTCGCCAAAAGGTGCATCAGAAGCCTTTATCAGCACACTGCGTAGTTTTGATCGCCAGGCACTGCACGCCACCATGCTGCGCTTGTACCACCCGATCAGCAGCATCCAAATGGAGTGGCATGCGCCGCTACCGCGGGATATGGTCGATTTGATCACTGTGCTGAAAGCAGATACCGAAAAATTTAAAGATAAAATAGATTGGTAATGGTGGTGCCACTCATTCTGCCCGATTGGCCACTGCCAGTAGGGGTTAAAGCCTGCACCACTACCCGCCATAGCGGCGTCAGCTCGCCGCGCCCTATAGTTTGCTTAACCTCCGTACTCACGTAGGGAATTAAGTGCAGGCGGTAGCGCGCAACCGCGACTTGCTGGTGTCCAGTGCACGCCTGCCGCAGATGCCAGTCTGGCTGGAGCAAGTGCATGGCACCCACGTACTGCGGCTAGAGGGACAACCCCTGGCCGATCTGCGCGCCGACGCGGTTTACATCTGTGTTCCGGGGAAGGTGTGTGCGGTGATAACGGCAGATTTCCTACCGGTATTGTTTTACTCGCAGGCGGGAGATGAAGTTGCCGCCACCCACGCTGGCTGGCGCGGGTTATGCAACATGGTGCTAGAGCAAACCATTGCGACTTTTTCCGCATAGCCGGGCAATATTAGCGTTTGGCTGGGGCCGGCGATAGGCCCCAAGTAGTTTGTAGTTGGTTCGGAAATCAGCGCCGCCTTTATCGAGGAAGACAGCGCCGCAATTGCTACTTTTGTTCCGCATGGCGACCAATTTTTGGCAGATATCTATTTATTGGCGCGTCAATGCCTGCTGCCTGCTGGCATACAGGCTGTTTACGGCAGTGTCCGCTGTACATTTAGAGAAATGAGCCATTTTTCTCCTATCGATGCGATAGAATAACGGGACATATGGCAAGTTTAATCTGGCTGATATAACCTATTAAATTAGGGCGATCCAACGACGTATGGCGTAGTACCAAAATATTGAGTCTAAATAACCTTGAAAATTTGAGGCGTGACCTCATTTTAATTTCCAGTAGCAATTTCGACCCATTTTGGAGGTGTTATGCGTCTGGATCGTCTTACCAATAAATTCCAACTTGCTCTCGCCGATGCGCAATCTTTAGCTCTTGGACACGACAACCAGTTTATTGAGCCGTTACATCTGATGAGTGCTTTGCTCAATCAGGAAGGAGGGACGGTGCGACCGCTGTTAACTTCCGCTGGTATTGATGCCAGACGTGTACGCATCGAAATTGAACAAGCATTGTCCCGCTTACCTCAGGTCGAAGGTACCGGGGGTGATGTTCAACCGTCCAAAGAGTTGGTACGCGTCCTGAATCTGTGCGACAAGCTGGCGCAGAAGCGTTCAGATAAATTTATTTCTTCTGAGCTGTTTGTCCTTGCAGTGCTTGAAGATCGCGGAAATCTGACCGACCTGTTAAAAACGGCCGGTGTGACAGCAGATAAAATCAGCAAAGCCATTGAACAAATGAGAGGCGGTGACAACGTGGAAGGTCAGGGTGCTGAAGACCAGCGACAGGCATTGAAGAAATACACTATCGACCTGACTGAACGTGCTGAGCAAGGTAAACTCGATCCGGTTATTGGCCGTGACGAAGAAATCCGCCGCACCATTCAAGTGTTGCAACGTCGTACAAAAAATAACCCGGCGCTGATCGGCAAACCTGGCGTGGGTAAAACCGCCATCGTTGAAGGTCTAGCGCAGCGCATTATCAATAGAGAAGTGCCCGAAGGACTGAAGCATAAGCGTGTGCTGTCGCTCGATATGGGGGCACTGATCGCTGGTGCCAAGTATCGCGGAGAGTTTGAAGAACGACTAAAAGGGGTATTGAGCGATTTGGCTAAACAGGAAGGTAGCGTGATCCTGTTTATTGATGAACTACACATTATGGTTGGTGCAGGAAAAGCCGACGGTGCGATGGATGCTGGCAACATGCTGAAACCGGCTTTGGCGCGTGGGGAACTGCATTGCGTTGGCGCTACTACGCTGGATGAGTATCGCCAATACATAGAGAAAGACGCGGCGCTTGAGCGTCGCTTCCAAAAAGTCTATGTTGCAGAACCGTCCGTTGAAGATACTATTGCTATTCTGCGTGGCTTGAAAGAACGTTATGAGCTACATCACCATGTGCAGATCACCGACCCGGCGATCGTGGCGGCGGCAACGCTGTCCCACCGCTATATTTCTGATCGTCAACTGCCGGACAAAGCTATTGATTTAATCGATGAAGCGGCGTCTAGCATCCGTATGCAGATGGACTCCAAGCCAGAGTCGCTAGATCGGCTGGAGCGCCGTATCATTCAATTGAAACTGGAACAGCAGGCGCTGAATAAAGAATCTGATGGCGCCAGTAAAAAACGCCTGGAGATACTCAGTAGTGAACTGGAGCAAAAAGAGTGTGAATATTCTGAGCTGGAAGAAGAGTGGAAAGCCGAGAAAGCCTCGCTCTCCGGTACCCAGAACATCAAAGCAGAACTAGAGCAGGCTAAGATCACCTTGGAGCAGGCACGCCGCGTCGGTGACTTGGGGCGAATGTCTGAATTGCAGTACGGTAAGCTCCCTGAGTTGGAAAAGCAGCTCGTCGCTGCGACGCAGGCTGAAGGCAACACCGTGAAGCTACTACGCAATCGGGTGACCGATGCGGAAATTGCCGAAGTGTTGGCGCGTGCTACCGGTATTCCGGTTGCCAGAATGTTGGAAGGCGAACGCGACAAGCTGCTACGTCTGGAGCAGGAATTGCATTCACGGGTGATCGGCCAGGATGAAGCAGTCAGTGCAGTTTCTAACGCGATTCGTCGCAGCCGTGCCGGACTTTCCGATCCTAATCGCCCGATCGGTTCATTCCTATTCCTTGGTCCGACTGGAGTGGGTAAAACCGAACTCTGCAAAGCACTGGCTTCGTTTCTGTTCGACAGCGACGAAGCAATTGTGCGCATCGATATGTCCGAGTTTATGGAGAAACATTCTGTATCTCGGCTAGTGGGTGCTCCTCCTGGCTATGTTGGCTATGAAGAAGGCGGTTACCTGACTGAAGCAGTGCGCCGCAGACCTTATTCAGTGATCCTGCTGGATGAAGTAGAGAAAGCGCATCCAGATGTGTTCAACGTTCTTTTGCAGCTATTGGATGATGGGCGTCTGACTGATGGTCAGGGTCGCACCGTTGACTTCCGCAATACAGTGGTGATTATGACCTCTAACTTGGGTTCTGATCTGGTCCAGGAGCATTTCGGTCAAATGAGCTACGAGCAGATGAAAGAATCTGTGATGGAAATGGTGAGACACCACTTCCGCCCAGAATTTATTAACCGCATAGATGAAGTAGTGGTATTTCATCCACTTAGCCAAAATTACATTGCCGAAATAGCCAAGATTCAACTGGCGCGTCTTTACAAACGTTTAGAAGAACGCGGTTATGAAGTCACCATGACCGAACCGGCGTTGGAGTTGTTGGGTAAAACAGGTTTCGATCCTGTGTATGGTGCACGTCCATTGAAACGTGCTATCCAACAGGAGATCGAAAACCCGCTGGCGCAAGAAATTCTCTCTGGCATGTTGATTCCAGGCAAACTGGTGACGTTGGATGTCGAAAACGAACATATCATTGCCCATCAGTCACGGTGATTACCCCTAACAAAGATAAAAGGGAACGAGTGGGCCGCTCTCTTTTTTTATTTATTGTTTGTTTTTGGTGGTTATTTAAGCGCTTAAAAAGTTTTTTGCATTTAGGTGTTGCGGGCTACTGAGAACGCCCTACAATGCTCCCCCACTAGCCCGGTCGGATAAGCAAAAGTCAAAATAATGGTTTGACTCTTCATAGGGAAGGCGTAGTATACGCCACCTCAAGTTTGCCGCCGTGCTGCGGTCAATTTACTGTTCTTTAATAATTTATCAGACAATCTGTGTGGGCACTCCACAAGACGATATCACGTCCTACTATTGGGACGAAAAAATATAAAGTCTTGAAGAATGACTATCTGAAGTAACATTCATGTAGTAAATCTTTGAGCAGCGCTTCACAAGTTGAAGCGTATCAAGCTTTAAATTGAAGAGTTTGATCATGGCTCAGATTGAACGCTGGCGGCAGGCCTAACACATGCAAGTAGAGCGGTAACACAAGAGAGCTCGCTCTCTGGGTGACGAGCGGCGGACGGGTGAGTAATGTCTGGGAAACTGCCTGATGGCGGGGATAACTAGTGGAAACGGTAGCTAATACCGCATAATGTCGCAAGACCAAAGTGGGGGACCTTCGGGCCTCACACCATCAGATGTGCCCAGGTAGGATTAGCTAGTAGGCGGGATAATAGCTCACCTAGGCGACGATCCCTAGCTGGTCTGAGAGGATGACCAGCCACACTGGAACTGAGACACGGTCCAGACTCCTACGGGAGGCAGCAGTGGGGAATATTGCACAATGGGCGCAAGCCTGATGCAGCCATGCCGCGTGTGTGAAGAAGGCCTTCGGGTTGTAAAGCACTTTCAGCGAGGAGGAAGGGTAATGTGTTAATAAGACATTGCATTGACATTACTCGCAGAAGAAGCACCGGCTAACTCCGTGCCAGCAGCCGCGGTAATACGGAGGGTGCGAGCGTTAATCAGAATTACTGGGCGTAAAGCGCACGCAGGCGGTTTGTTAAGTCAGATGTGAAATCCCCGCGCTCAACGTGGGAACGGCATTTGAGACTGGCAAGCTAGAGTCTTGTAGAGGGGGGTAGAATTCCAGGTGTAGCGGTGAAATGCGTAGAGATCTGGAGGAATACCAGTGGCGAAGGCGGCTCCCTGGACAAAGACTGACGCTCAGGTGCGAAAGCGTGGGGAGCAAACAGGATTAGATACCCTGGTAGTCCACGCTGTAAACGATGTCGATTTGGAGGTTGCGCCCTTGAGGAGTGGCTTCCGTAGCTAACGCGTTAAATCGACCGCCTGGGAAGTACGGCCGCAAGGTTAAAACTCAAATGAATTGACGGGGCCCGCACAAGCGGTGGAGCATGTGGTTTAATTCGATGCAACGCGAAGAACCTTACCTGCTCTTGACATCCAGAGAACTTTCCAGAGATGGAGAGGTGCCTTCGGGAGCTCTGAGACAGGTGCTGCATGGCTGTCGTCAGCTCGTGTTGTGAAATGTTGGGTTAAGTCCCGCAACGAGCGCAACCCTTATCCTTTGTTGCCAGCGATAAAGTCGGGAACTCAAAGGAGACTGCCGGTGATAAACCGGAGGAAGGTGGGGATGACGTCAAGTCATCATGGCCTTTACGAGTAGGGCTACACACGTGCTACAATGGCGTATACAAAGAGAAGCTACCTCGCAAGAGCAAGCAGACCTCACAAAGTACGTCGTAGTCCGGATCGCAGTCTGCAACTCGACTCTATGAAGTCGGAATCGCTAGTAATCGTGGATCAGAATGCCACGGTGAATACGTTCCCGGGCCTTGTACACACCGCCCGTCACACCATGGGAGTGGGTTGCAAAGAAGTAGGTAGCTTAACCTTCTGGAGGGCGCTTACCACTTTGTGATTCATGACTGGGGTGAAGTCGTAACAAGGTAACCGTAGGGGAACCTGCGGTTGGATCACCTCCTTATCCTTATCGATAAGATATTGATTTGTGTGGTGTGCTCACACAGATTGTCTGATGAAAGTAGCGAGTAGAGAATACCTTAATAGGCTTGTAGCTCAGCTGGGAGAGCGCACCCTGATAAGGGTGAGGTCGGTGGTTCAAGTCCACTCAGGCCTACCACCTCTTTTTCTAGGCAAGGCATAGGTATTGCGACGCATATTTCAATATGTGAGAGGTACCTATGCCTAGAAAAGAAATGGTGATATCAAAGGTCTCTGCAAGTTACAGTATGGGGCTATAGCTCAGCTGGGAGAGCGCCTGCCTTGCACGCAGGAGGTCAGCGGTTCGATCCCGCTTAGCTCCACCATAAAGTCCAAGTGCGTTGTTTCACTACTTCAGTAGTGTACTGGCAACAGAAAGTATTTTGTTCTTTAACAATCTGGAACAAGCTGAAAATTAAAAAATGACGGCTAAAGCTTATCTCTGCGTAGAGGTATTGGGGTAAGGATCAAGCTGTCATAATGAGACACCTTCGGGTTGTAAGGTTAAGTAACTAAGCGTACACGGTGGATGCCTAGGCAGTCAGAGGCGATGAAGGGCGCGCTAATCTGCGAAAAGCGCCGGTAAGGTGATATGAACCGTTATAGCCGGCGATACCCGAATGGGGAAACCCAGTGCGATACGTCACACTATCGTTAAGTGAATATATAGCTTGACGAAGCAAACCGGGGGAACTGAAACATCTAAGTACCCCGAGGAAAAGAAATCAACCGAGATCCCCCCAGTAGCGGCGAGCGAACAGGGGCCAGCCCAGAACCTAAATCAGCGGGTGTGTTAGTGGAAGCGTCTGGAAAGTCGCGCAGTAAAGGGTGATAGCCCCGTACACAAAAATGCACTAGCTGTGAGTTCGATGAGTAAGGCGGGACACGTGACATCCTGTCTGAATATGGGGGGACCATCCTCCAAGGCTAAATACTCCTGACTGACCGATAGTGAACCAGTACCGTGAGGGAAAGGCGAAAAGAACCCCGGCAAGGGGAGTGAAAGAGAACCTGAAACCGTGTACGTACAAGCAGTGGGAGCACCGTTAAGGTGTGACTGCGTACCTTTGTATAATGGGTCAGCGACTTATATTTTTAGCAAGGTTAACCGCATAGGGGAGCCGTAGGGAAACCGAGTCTTAACTGGGCGAAAAGTTGCAAGGTATAGACCCGAAACCCGGTGATCTAGCCATGGGCAGGTTGAAGGTTGGGTAACACCACCTGGAGGACCGAACCGACTAATGTTGAAAAATTAGCGGATGACCTGTGGCTGGGGGTGAAAGGCCAATCAAACCGGGAGATAGCTGGTTCTCCCGAAAGCTATTTAGGTAGCGCCTCGTGAATTCATCTTCGGGGTAGAGCACTGTTTCGGCTAGGGGGCCATCCAGGCTTACCAACCCGATGCAAACTGCAAATACCGAAGCATGTTATCACGGGAGACACACGGCGGGTGCTAACGTCCGTCGTGAAGAGGGAAACAACCCAGACCGCCAGCTAAGGTCCCAAAGTCATGGTTAAGTGGGAAACGATGTGGGAAGGCCCAGACAGCCAGGATGTTGGCTTAGAAGCAGCCATCATTGAAAGAAAGCGTAATAGCTCACTGGTCGAGTCAGCCTGCGCGGAAGATGTAACGGGGCTAAACCATGCACCGAAGCTGCGGCAGCGGCGCTGATGCGTTGTTGGGTAGGGGAGCGTTCTGTAAGCCGTTGAAGGTGCCCTGTGAAGGCTGCTGGAGGTATCAGAAGTGCGAATGCTGACATAAGTAACGATAAAGCGGGTGAAAAACCCGCTCGCCGGAAGACCAAGGGTTCCTGTCCAACGTTAATCGGGGCAGGGTGAGTCGACCCCTAAGGTGAGGCTAAAAAGCGTAGTCGATGGGCAACAGGTTAATATTCCTGTACTGAGTGTGACTGCGAAGGGGGGACGGAGAAGGCTAAGCAGGCCGGGCGACGGTTGTCCCGGTTTAAGCGTGTAGGGGTGGAGTTTTAGGTAAATCCGGAACGCCATACATAAACCCTGAGGCGTAATGACGATGCGCCAAGGTGCAGAAGCTGTTGATGCCCTGCTTCCAGGAAAATCCTCTAAGCATCAGGTCTCACCTTTAATCGTACCCCAAACCGACACAGGTGGTCAGGTAGAGAATACCGAGGCGCTTGAGAAAACTCGGGTGAAGGAACTAGGCAAAATAGTGCCGTAACTTCGGGAGAAGGCACGCTGGCATGTAGGTGAATTCCGTATCGGAGGGAGCTGAAGCCAGTCGCAGAGACCAGCTGGCTGCAACTGTTTAATAAAAACACAGCACCGTGCCAACACGAAAGTGGACGTATACGGTGTGACGCCTGCCCGGTGCTGGAAGGTTAATTGATGGGGTTAGCCGCAAGACGAAGCTCCTAATAGAAGCCCCAGTAAACGGCGGCCGTAACTATAACGGTCCTAAGGTAGCAAAATTCCTTGTCGGGTAAGTTCCGACCTGCACGAATGGCGTAATGATGGCCAGGCTGTCTCCACCCGAGACTCAGTGAAATTGAACTCGCTGTGAAGATGCAGTGTACCCGCGGCAAGACGGAAAGACCCCGTGAACCTTTACTATAGCTTGACACTGAACATGGAGCTTTGATGTGTAGGATAGGTGGGAGGCAGTGAATCGTAGACGCCAGTCTGCGAGAAGCCACCCTGAAATACCACCCTTTAATGTTTGATGTTCTAACTTTGCCCCGTGACCCGGAGCAAGGACAGTGTCTGGTGGGTAGTTTGACTGGGGCGGTCTCCTCCCAAAGAGTAACGGAGGAGCACGAAGGTCAGCTAATCACGGTCGGACATCGTGAGTTTAGTGCAAAGGCATAAGCTGGCTTAACTGCGAGAGTGACGGCTCGAGCAGGTACGAAAGTAGGTCTTAGTGATCCGGTGGTTCTGAATGGAATGGCCATCGCTCAACGGATAAAGGTACTCCGGGGATAACAGGCTAATACCGCCCAAGAGTTCATATCGACGGCGGTGTTTGGCACCTCGATGTCGGCTCATCACATCCTGGGGCTGAAGCAGGTCCCAAGGGTATGGCTGTTCGCCATTTAAAGTGGTACGCGAGCTGGGTTTAGAACGTCGTGAGACAGTTCGGTCCCTATCTGCCGTGGGCGTTGGAAGATTGAGGGGGTCTATTTCTAGTACGAGAGGACCGGAGTGAACGCATCGCTGGTGTTCGGGTTGTCATGCCAATGGCATTGCCCGGTAGCTAAGTGCGGAACAGATAAGCGCTGAAAGCATCTAAGCGCGAAACTGGCCTCGAGATGAGTCTTCCCTGGGTCTGAGAGGTCCCTGAAGGCACGTTTAAGACGAAGACGTGGATAGGCTGGGTGTGTAAGAGCAGCGATGCTTTGAGCTAACCAGTACTAATGAGCCGTGAGGCTTAACCTTACAACACCGAAGGTGTGTTATAGATAGGGGTAGAGTTATTTTCAGCGAGTTCCGAGATTGGTTCTAGTGGTTACGTGAGTAACGGCCAAAAATGAAACAGACTTTGCCTGGCGGCAATAGCACGGTGGTCCCACCTGACCCCATGCCGAACTCAGCAGTGAAACGCCGTAGCGCCGATGGTAGTGTGGGGTCTCCCCATGTGAGAGTAGGACACTGCCAGGCATCAAATAAAGTAGAAAGCCTCATGCGAAAGCATCGGGCTTTTTGCTTTGTGTGTTACCGAGAGTGAACGGTCGGCCTATGGGGGCCTATGCCAGGTGAAACGAAAGAGTCGGGAATACGTTAGGCGTTGCTTGACAGTGACTTGAAGGGGGAAGTGAGCAGGAAAGCCCGCTGACAGGGCCTTTGCCTATGGCGATATTCAGTAGGTGTGAGCTTAGAATGAGCTGAACACTGTTGGTATCAAATAGAACGAAAGCCTACGTGAGAGCCCGGGAATTTTTGTTTCGGTGCTAAAAAACGTAGCTACGGTGTTCCCTACCCCTGCCTGTTCAATATACTCAGTCCAGTTTGTGAACACACAAACTGGGAGCGAAAGTGTTGGTGCTCTAGTTGTCTGGCGAACAAGCTGTCGGTAACATAGAATAGCTAAGTGCAGACAAAGGCCACGAGCATTGAAAACCAAGCATTGAAAAACAGCTCAGGGTATTAGTAAGGATAAATGGGTTTTTCATAGTCAAGGATTTGCACCTAGATGGTTGGTCCAATAATTATCAGGATCACAGCGGTTAATAGGCCCAGCCAGCCGCCAATCATAGCACCATGGGTATTCAGGCGTGACCAGTACAGTACATCGATAGAATGATAATCGGGAAGTTACAACTGGCGGCAATGGAAAACGCCAGCCCGACCATAAAAGCGATATTCTGTTTCTTAAACAAGATCCCCAGCTCGATAGCTACAACACCTAATACCACTACGGATATTTTGGATACCTTCAGTTCGTCACGTTCGGTTGCCTTGCCGTTTTTAATCACGTTGGCGTATAGATCATGGGATACCGTAGAAGCGCCTGCCAGTGTTAGGCCAGCAACCACCGCTAAAATAGTGGCGAAGGCGACTGCCGAGATAAAGCCGAGGAAGAGGTTGCCTCCGAATTGGCCAGGTGTACCGCCGCCATGTTAGTACCACCCAGCAATGTAACGGTAGTGTCTTTGAACGCCGTATTAGCGCTGACTAGTAGGATCGCGCCGAAGCCGATAATAAAGGTTAGAATATAGAAGTAACCGATAAAACCGGTGGCGTAGAACACACTCTTATGGGCTTCTTTGGCATCACTTACAGTAAAGAAGCGCATCCAGAATATTGCGGTAGGCCGGCAGTGCCGAACATTAGCGCTTAACCCTAATGAAAGCGCCGATATCGGGTCAGTGACCAGTCCGCCGGGGCTCATGATGGCGATACCCTTCGGATGTGCTTTTACCGCTTCGGCAAATAATGTGTTGAAATCGAAGCTGACCGATTTCATCACCATCAATGCCATAAAGCTAGCACCCGCGAGCAGCAACGCTGCTTTGATAATTTGACCCAGGTAGTGGCTAGCATGCCGCCTAACAGCACATATAAGCACCATGAGAAGGACAACCAGAATTACCGCCACATGGTAGTGAAGCCCGAATAGTAACTGAATTAGCTTGCCAGCGCCGACCATCTGTGCGATCAGATATAGCGCCACTACCACCAGGGAACCCGCAGGCTGACAGAGTGCGAATAGGCTTCTGCTTTAACCGGTAAGAGACGACATCGGCAAAGGTATAGCGGCCGAGATTACGTAGGCATTCGGCAATCAGGAACAGAATGATCGGCCAGCCAATCAAAAACCGATAGAGTAGATCAGGCCATCGTAGCTAGGGGTATACACTAGGGCGGAGATACCGAGTAAGGAGGCGGTAGATATGAAGTCCGCCGGCGATAGTCAGCCCATTTTACAGGCCGGTGATGCGTCCGCCTGCTGTATAGTAATCTTGGGTGAACAGGTGCGTTTGGAGGCCCAGTAGGTGATATAGGGGGGTAGCGCCGACAAATAGGACGAACATCATGATCGCTTGGATGTTTAGCTGCTGGCGATGCACTTCACCATTAATGGTGTCGGCGTAGGTTAGCCACGACATTAGCCCCCGACAACATCAGCAAAGTAGCAGTGGAGAGTAAAGGCTTCATTGTTTCACCTCTTGTAAAATCTCTGTCGTTAGGTGGTCAAATTCCCCATTAGCACGAAACACGTAGATCCCGGTCAGTACAAAAGAGATTACGATAAGGATAACGCCTACCGGGATACTACGGGTAATGGATGATCCTGTGATGATTGGTGTGCCCAGCCACTGAGGATCAAAGGTGATCAGTAAGATAAAGCCAACGTACAATGCTAACGTAATCAGCGAAAGCAGCCAGGCGAAGCGGCCGCGTTTTCTCACCAGTTCCTTAAAGCGTAGATTTTCCTCAATCCGTTGATAAATAGTGTCATTCATCAGCTCATCTCCAGTAGATGTTGGCAGGGTGCGAACTATGATGGTAGTTTTACCGATTGTTTTTCTTCCAACAGCTTGTCAACTACGGATGGATCCAGCCAGCGTTGAGGTATCCCCTGGGTTGCTAGTATCATCAGCAGCGATTTTACGCAAAATACGCTGCATGATCTTGCCGGAACGCGTTTTGGGCAGCGAGTCTGTCCAATGCGGCATGTCCGGTGTGGTGATCGGCCCTATCTCTTTTGCGCAATTCGGTATAAAGCTCTGGCATTGGTTCTTCACCGTGGTTCAGCATGACATAGGCGTAAATTGCCTGACCTTTAATGTTATGTGGGATACTAACTACTACCGCCTCGGCGATTTTCAGGTATGATACCAGGGTAGATTCAATCTCGGCGGTATCTAGGCGGTTGCCAGAAACGTTAAGCACATCATTAATGCGGCCAGTAATCCAGTAATAGCCTTTCTTGTCTCGGCGTGCACCATCACTGCTAAAATATATACTTTCAGCTCGGTAGCTCCCGGTAGCAGAGTGATCATGAAGCTGCCAGTTTCTGTTTGCCACCAGGTGTCGACGATCGGGCATTTGCCATTGCCAATCTTGTTGTAATACTATCCCCGGTCTTCTGGGTTGATCGGTTCGCCGACTGAACCCAAGATGCGCAACGAATCACGCTTAGTGTGCTTGATCGCCATATCGCCTTAGGCCATCAGCGCGCTGATGGCGGTTAGCGCGGTATACAGGATATTGACCTGATGCTTATCGATAACCTGCGACAATCGGTTATCGTCAAGGTAGTTAGGCACCACAGGCCTTCGAACATCATAGTGATAGCACCATAGGCCAGTGGGCTATACAGCAGATAGCTATGACTAGTGACCTAACCGACATCGGCGGTATACCAGTACACATCGCCATCATGATAGTCGAACACGTATTTGAAGGTCATGGCAGCATACACCAGATAGCCGCTAGTAAAGTGTAGTACCCCGCCTTTCGCTTGCCGGTCGAGCCGGGGAGGTATACAGAATAAACAGCGGATCTTCTGCATTCATCTCTTCCGGTGAATAATCGGCAGAAACGCCGTTGGTCAGCTCATGCTGCCACCACAGATCGCGTCCTTCCTGCCAGTAGAGTAGTCTAAGTTTGCCTGTACGTTGGAACACCACCACGTTGGTAACGCTGGTCATGCCGGGAGAGCCTTCAGCGCGCGTCATCGACGTTTTTCTTCAGCTGTACAGCACGGCCTGCACGTCGTCCCTAGTCGGCAGTGTGACCACCAGTTTGGCATGGGAATCAATGATGAGCCTAGCGATCGCCTCTGGCGAAAAGCCGCCGAATATCACTGAGTGCCACGGCACCAATGCGTGCACAAGCCAAAATGGCAACGGCCGCTTCCAGTACTATCGGTATGTAGATAGCCACCACGTCGCCTTTCTTAACGCCTAGCTTTTTCAGCACGTTGGCGAATTGGCAGACATCGTGATGCGGTTGTTTATAGGTTATTTTTTTCTACTGGGCGGGATCGTCCCCAGGTAATGGCTGTCTGGTCTCCGTGTTTGGATAGGTGACGATCAAGGCAGTTAGCTGCCAGGTTGAGGGTGCCATCTTCGAACCAGCGGATGCTAGCGCACCCCCGATCGAACGAAGTATTTTTTACTTTGTTAATAGGGTTTGATCCAATCTAGGATCTTGCCATGTTCCACCCAGAAATCCTCCAGGTATTGCACAGACTGTTGATAGTACCGCTGATATTGTGCTGGAGTAATCAAAGTGTGCTCTGCAATTGCAGAAGGAACAACGTATTTGTGCAATGGGTTCATAACTTTTCCCCTTAAGATTGTTAATGATATGCCAACTCAAGGTTAAGTATAGTTTGCTATGATTGTTTGTTTCTTTTTTGCGCAGTAGATCACGAAAATTATGATATTGATTTGTAATTAATGAACTATATTCGATTATTATTTAATAAGAATATATCTTCTGACTGAGTAAATTAAAGCGACTGAATAACATAGTCAGTTATTGCTAGCATGAATGACACATGATCCGTGCACTTACTAAATACCGAATCGTTCATTTTTTACTCTTTAATTAAAGATTCGCTTTACTGTTCAAGGGAATGTTACTCGTTCATCCCCATTGCCAGCACCTTCCTGTAACAAAATAAAAACATCTCCTGTAGACTAAATATGCAAAAAGTACAAAAAATAACGCATGCTAATTTTGTATAAAAAAACATCTAAATAGTATATTGAAGTTCCCCCTAAGTAAAATTACATGTTTAATAACAATGTATTATATTTTTTGAGGTGCAGTGCAATATTTGTGTGATTCGATACAGTACAGGGGCCTAACAAATCAAAGCTTGCAGATGAGGCCTCTAAGATGGTACAGATTTGTACTGCGTCACACTAAAATGGCAGGTGAACGCATTCATTGAATTAACATAGGCCTGTATTAAATAATTAAGTATTCTCTTTGTCGCACGGTGGTTAAATGTGGGGAGGAGAGTCTCTAAGGACTTTTGGGTATGAAAAGTGTAAAAATTAGCCTTGCATGGCAAATACTGATAGCGTTGGTGTTGGGTATTATTGTCGGTGCGGTATTGCATAATCAGGTAGAGTCGCGTGAGTGGTTGGTCAGCAATATTCTCAGCCCTGCGGGAGATATTTTTATTCGTATGATTAAAATGATTGTCGTGCCGATTGTTATTTCCACGTTGATCGTCGGCATTGCTGGGGTAGGAGATGCGAAGAAGTTAGGGCGCATCGGATTAAAAACGATTATATATTTCGAAGTGATCACCACGATCGCCATAGTGGTAGGGCTAACACTGGCCAATTTTTTTCAACCCGGTTACGGCATCGATATGTCGACGCTGGCCACAGTAGATATCTCGCAGTACGAGAAAACCACCGAGCATGTGCATGGTGGCTCACATAATCTGGTGGTCACCATCCTGTCGTTGATCCCATCTAACATCTTCTCATCAATGGTCAAGGGGGACATGCTGCCGCTCATCTTCTTCTCGGTGTTATTTGGCCTAGGGTTATCTTCATTGCCAAAGGAAACCAAAGAACCGTTTCTGAAGATGTTTAAAGCGGTTTCAGAGAGTATGTTCAGGGTTACCCACATGGTTATGCTTTACGCGCCAATCGGGGTGTTTAGCTTAATCTCGGTAACGGTGGCGAACTTCGGCTTCACCTCGCTGTTGCCGTTGGCTAAATTGGTACTCTTAGTGTATTTCGCCCTCGCCTTTTTTGTTTTCGTGATATTGGGCGTGGTTGCGCGTTTATGCAACCTACGCATCTGGATGCTGATCCGCATTCTGAAGGATGAATTGATCCTAGCCTACTCTACCGCTAGTTCAGAAACGGTGCTGCCACGTATCATTGAAAAGATGGAGGCTTATGGCGCGCCTAAGTCGATCGTCAGCTTTGTAGTGCCTACCGGATATTCCTTCAACCTGGACGGATCAACCCTGTATCAAAGCATTGCTGCTATCTTTATTGCACAGCTGTATGGGATTGAGCTGTCGCTAGGCCATGAAATCATCTTGGTACTGACCTTGATGGTCACCTCAAAGGGTATCGCGGGCGTACCCGGCGTTTCCTTTGTGGTGTTGCTTGCCACATTGGGCAGCGTTGGCATCCCGTTGGAGGGGCTGGCGTTTATCGCTGGTGTTGACCGTATCCTTGATATGGCGCGTACCGCTTTAAACGTGGTGGGTAACGCATTGGCGGCGCTGATCATTGCCAAGTGGGAGCACCAATTCGATCGCAAGAAGGCGCTTGCTTATGAGCAGGAACTCCTCTCGGATAAAGCCCAATCGGCCAATTAGCCTTAATCCGCAAAATGCCCCCCACCCTTACTCTGGGGGCGTTTTGTTATCCGCTATTCCCCCATTAAAAAACTGAGCGGAGATCGGCATGAAAAAAGGGGTAATGCCCCTTTTCATTAGTTTATGGCTATCGGAAATGGCTGTTAATGCGCTAAGGTAATAGGTTCGTTGTCAGTAGCCGCACCTGCACCGGCAATGTTAATTAAGCCGGTTGTTAGGTTACCGGTGTTTTGCGCGTTGCCGGCGCGGAACTAGCATTTGTCGAACAGGTTCTCGATCCAGGTGGTGACGCTAACGTTTTTGGTCAGGACATCGCTGGCGCTGGCCCCCACAATGACGTAAGGGCTGACTTCGCGTTTTTCAGTTCCAGTAAGCGGTTTGCCCTGATAATTGTACTTTTTCGGCTTTTGACGGCCGTACCAAGTCAGAATAGATTGTATCGACAAATTCTGGGTGGCCTGCCAGCTCCTCAGGATCGATTTGAGGGTGAACTTAGGGATCACCGAGAGGTAATCGACGGTGCTCTTATTAATGGTTAGGAACTTAGATCCGTTTTTTTTCCTTTATGTCAGGGTCAAAAGAGGGTGATAGGATCATGAGCTTCATCAGCTCAAGCAGCACGAGTTTGACGATTGGTTAAAATAACCACCATTTTGATATCTGTACCAAATTTCAGGCATAGCTTTCCTGTGCCGCCTGTTGCGCAACCATCGTTCTATTTTGAACTCCTGCCGACGTCGCGCCAATAATTCTTCTGCCCGGATACCGGCCTCTGCGCTCTTTAGTAATACCATCCTGCTTCCACATAACACGCGCTGGTACGGATCCACATTGGTAAATTTCTTCATCAGCAACGTAAAGCCCGGTTTCTGTGGTTTTGCCTTCACTTCAATCCCCAGAGCGGTATAGACCTTAGGCAATAACTCACCGCGTTTGCGGTTGGCCGTAATGCCTGACCATCTTAAAATGGCGTGACGGGGAATATGGCTGATATAGTGCCACAGTCTCTCTTCCTGGCTGAGTCGTTGCGTGCGGTGTTGCTGAGTCCGGTGATCATAATATAGTAATAATGAACAACAAATCCGCCGTTGTAATGACGCAGTTTTGAGGCTGCGAGTGGTGGCCGTTTCAGATAGTGGCCGAGGTAATTGACATTTTGCTGGGCATATTGGGTCTTTTGGCAAAGTAGATTTTCCTGCGATGCTGAAATTGTGCCTCAAGAAACTGGCACCATTCCCGGTAGTCCCGGATGAGTTGATAGCCGACGGCAGGTAAATTCAGCTAGGTGTGTCTTTCCCGCAACAAGGCGATGATGGTCTGATGCCAATAGCGCTCAACGATTTTCTTTTTGAAGTAAACCTGCCGCCTGGCAAGGTGTTTAAGGCACAGTCCTCCGCGAGTGACGGACAGATGAATGTGCGGATGCTGATTGAGCTGGCGGCCATAGGTATGCAGGGCTACAAACAAGCTTATTTCGATATCAAGCTTTTTGGCCCACTATTGGTGGCACAGGTGAAGAGTTTATTGAGCAGGGGCCAGTTATTGGCAAAGGCGGGCCAGAGTTTATCGGTCATGGTGAAGGTAATGTGCTGCTATTCGCAGTTGGGCAGGATGTGCTGTTGCTCAGGAATCCATTGCTCAGTTGCTTTCATGCTACAAGGCGCTGTAGCCTTTGCTTTTACAACTTTGGCAGACGTATTTAGTGTGAGAACAGTGGGTAGAAGCGCAATAACAATACAGGCGAACGCCCATGGCATCCGTCCCGCAGGCAAGTATCCGCTCGACAACCAGTTTGGTCCATTCGGGGACGATGTTGCCGTGTTTAGCGAGCAAATAACTGGCCCCCAGCCATCATCAATCTGGAAGTGGAGTTTTGCTGGTCGAGGTATGTGCACACACAGGAGTATAGCAAGCTACAATGGCTAAATAAAGTCACTCTCTAACAGAATCTTAGCTCCCGCCGCAGGTGGGCCACTATTTTCGAGTATCGAATGGAGAAGGTTACCAGCACGGCATAAGAAGGCTTTAGCCGCGTTGTAGGGGACATCTTTGATGAAAGCGTGGAATTTCCCTACTGTGGAGTCACACACTTTAAGAAAGTAGTTAAAACAGCTCCGCTATCGACAGCTCTCTCTGGCTAAATTGGTCTGGCATCGTTTCTTTTAACGTATGCCTAGAAACCTGACATGTGTTAGATCTGTTTCGCCGATCGAACACAGATTAATTATATCTTTTAACTATTAGTTACTGTTTAAAGATCGATAATAACGATATATTTCAACGATAGATTTCGGTTTATTGATCTTCACTAACGATTATCCCTCTTCTTTACATCCCGATACGATCCTCTCGCTGGGGAGGTCGTTTAATCCCAATAATTTCTAATTAATTATTAATAAAGGAATATTTCTCAATATTGAAACCTTACCCGTTTCTTAAGCAAGACACCTACGCCTGGTGTTTATCCATTGGCCTTCCTGCTATCTAGTGGGGTCTCTCCGTTATCTTCCTTTCACAGAAGGTAGCACTGTGTCTTTATATGCTTTGCTTTCTGGTCTAGGCACTACTTGACCATCTTAGCCTGTTTAAACAGGAGATAACAGCCCCTTCACTGGGGTGGTTCCTTTTGCTGCTAATGGGTCTCTACCTGTGCCAACGTGACGAGCGTCAGGGGAATCCCTGGAGCTTGTTACAGGTATAGTTGATTTGCACCGTGTTGTCATCTGTGGCCGGTAATCATTTTAAAACGCAATCGGGTACCGAACAGCTGGCGCAAAGTACTTGCCCGGTGGTCACTAAAATCCTGCAGCGTCAGGGTATTGAGGAGCGCTGTATCTGTATCACAGATATTAAGGAAGAGGTGGCAGGGTGTTTTTATCAGGCTCAGGCTTTGCTGAATACTGGCTCAAAATAGCAGCTGAAGATAGAAGTGTGCTCAGGCGGGAATATTATTTACGTCACGCTCACAGATTAGGAATAATTTATTTTTATCAAGGAGATTATGAATATGAAAAAATGATAATGATGTTTACCCTGTTGGTCAGCGTTCTGTTGAGCCAGGCCGTATGCGCAGCGGCTTATGATTCAAAGCCGATAGAATAGGAATGTGGTGGCTGACAGCGTACAGGTTGAGTATGACCGCATTATAGATGGTATTGATGAATTTATCACCGGCAGGAAAGGGGGATTAGGGATTACGGAGAAATCCAGGCTCACCTGCAACGTTAATGAAGCGCGTTTGAATATCTTGTATTATCCGAAAAGTATCTATGGTTATAAGGCTGATGGGGCAACGGGAATAAACCTGCAGTATTACCCGGTAGGGGCTCATCAAATGAATATCAGTATCGATCATCCCGATACACTGATGGATAGTCTGCCGACAGCCAATTTGGCAAAGGCTGTTTCAAAAATGCTGGATCGCAAGACTGGAACCTTTATTTTTCACTTCTACCATAATGACAGCAGCTTCGATCATGTCCCTCTGGCGTACAGCTTCCAATACCATGCGAAATTGCTGGCCCCGGCTTTGGGGAAGAAGGCATTGGTTGATGCTAAAGCCATATCATGCGACATCAAATCAGTCAATAGTAAGTTATCACCACTCAAACGTCTTGTTGATCACCAATAACTAATTGAATAACGCTATCATTTTGCTATTTACTTCGAGCCCTGTCGCTGATCGCGATGGGGCTTTTTGTATTAAGAAGCCGAGATGACCTACTTCAAGCAGTTTCCTGCGCTACTGCTCAATGATCCATGAATACAGCGCCATCATGCATATGAACGACTGAAAACAACGGGAAAAATTTAATGAACTTAAACTTATCCCTAGCAGTCACTGAACTGCCATTAAGTACGCATCCCGGCCACGCTGAGCCCAGTGTTTCCGACAGGCAAATCACCGGCAAGATTAAAGATGCACTGGCACTGGTTGAGGTCAGGATGCTGAATCACCGTATTGTCGGCGGCATGACGGTGTATTCGTTTGCTGAGCACGGCTTGTTATAGGGGGTGGAGACATGATGCTATCAATCACTACCCCAGCCTGGGGACTTAAACGCAACGTCACTCCGCAGTTTTGGTACCCGCCTGGTATAAGAAGACGACCGGCTGCATTTTCTGGCCGACTGTGCCGATATCAGCAGGACATTCAGCGAAGCACAAGTACGTGATTTAAATAACGCCTTACCGCAGCAGTTTATCAACTACCTGGAACTGATGCTGCTCTCCGGTGAGCTCAATCCTCTCCACCAGTACTGTGTCACGTTGTATTGCAATGGCTTGACCTGTGAGGCCGATAGCCTGGGATCACACGGTTATGTGTATCTCGCCATTTATCCTACTCCCCAATCAACTGCATAAATCTTCGCCTTTTATACCTATCGATTTCCTCTTTTTATGTAGCTAACTATGAGATAATAAACATGCAGACCTTACCTATCACCCCGAAACGGGCGGCTTGCGCTTGCCCATCACCCGTTGTTATCTGGCAATTCATGCTCACTTATCTGCTGGAACAGCATTACGGATTGGCGCTTAACGATACCGAGTTCAGTGATGATGCTGTGGTCCACGAACATATTGATGCCGGTATATCTCTGGCTGATGCGTTGAATTTTACGGTGGAAAAGTTCGACCTGGTTCGCATCGATCGCCGGTGGTTCTCCTGCCAGGAACAATCTCCCTTCATCACGGCTATCGATATTCTCCGTGCCCGTCGAGCCACTGGCTTGATGACCCGTCTGGGTTACTAGGCCATCACCTCAGTTATCTGGGGAGAAAAGCAGGCATGAATCTGTCCAGATTGCTGCTGACATGATGATTACCCGCGTCTAGTACAGTACAGCCCACAATGTTTTTAATACTATTATTACCAAACACCCGCCCTTAAACCGGCGGGTGTTTGCGTTTATGGAGAAATAGATATGCAGACTGAACCCGAAGTTTTAACTGACCATACAGAGGTGATTTGTTCCACCAGCATCGAACGCGTCGTGTCTGGATGTAATGCAGTTCTGGCGCAGATTACAGCCCTAATACACTAGTTGGATGAGATATCGGCGCTGACCAACAGCATCGGAGGTGGAACGGCAAAAGACTGGGTCATGCGTCAGGGACATGGTTACGACTCCTGGCTGACGGACAAAGTTGATACGGCCATTCGGGCTATTACTTGTAACATTGATCAAAGTATCTGGCGTGACCTAATGCTGAAATCTGGGATAATTTCTCTTAATGGATGCGTAGGCCCGTGACTAGTGGCATAAGAATCTAGAGGGGAGAGAGATCTACCAGAAATCAGCGAGGAAAACATTCTGGCCACCTTTGAGCATTTGCACCACAGTAAGGGGGAAGTGTTCGAACGTGGGGTGGTCAACGTATTTAAGAGGCTTTCATGGGATTACAAAACTAACAGCCCATGTAGTTTTGGCAAAAAATCATCATCAATAACCTGGTCACTGACAATCGCTGGGGCTTTAGCCTGAACTGGTGATGGCGTCGTGACTAACTGGCGGATCTGGAACGGATGCTCTTCCTGCTAGATGGGAAGCCCATTCCTGACAACCGTGGCGATATCTCTACCCGATTTATGGAGCATATTCAGGATAACCAGACTAAGGAAGTTTACGAGGATGAGTTCTTCAGTATTCGTTACTTCCAAAAGGGAACTGTGCATCTAATGTTTAAACGGCTGGATCTGGTGGAGAAGATGAACGACATCATCGCTAAGCATTATCCAGGCATGTTGCCGACAAAATAAACGCTATACGCGTAATGAGCTTCAACGCGGATCTCTGGCATACTAAGCGGATAGAGCATTGTAAGTCGGATTAAAATGGAGGCGGCATGACAGATAAACACTTAACCCAATCCTCGGAAGGTGAATTTGTTATGTTTGCCGGCGGTTATGGAAAGGTGCGCGTTGAACGCTGCTTTAAAAACGATACCCTGTGACTATCCCAGGCAATAATCTGAGAACTGTACGGCAAAGCTAAAGCGACTATCAGCGAACACATAAAGAATATCTTTGCAGAAGGTGAACTGGTAAAAAATCCAGTTATTCGGTTTTACCGAACAGCTGCTAGAGACGGGAAAAATCATCAAGTTCAATATGTTATCCTGACGTTGATACTCGCTGTTGGCTACCGTGTACGTTCCGTTCGAGGCACCCAATTCCGCTAGTGGGCGACTTAAACGCTTCAGGAATATTTGATCAAAGGTTTCGTGATAGATGACAAGCGGCTGAAAAACCCGCCCGTTGGAACATTGGCTGTGCCTGATTACTTTGATGAGATGCTGGAACGCATTCGCGACATCTGCGCTATTGAGCGTCGGGTTTATTTGCAGGTTCTGGAGATCTTCACATTAGCCACTGACTACCAGCCGTCACTCAAAGAGACAACGCTGTTTTTTCAAACTATCCAGAATAAACTGAATTTTTCCTGCACCGGCCATACTGCTGCCGAACGTATCCATCAGCGTGCTAACGCCAGCCAGCCCCATATGGGGTTGAGCAGCTATAAAGGCGAAGAGATGCGTAAAAGCGATGTGACAGTGGCGAAAAACTACCTTAACCAGGATGAAGTCAGATAGCTCAACCGCGTAGTCAACATGTGGTTGGATTTTGCCGAAGATCAAGCCCAGCATCGTCAGCAGGTATTTTTGCGTGACTGGCAGGATAAGTTGGATCAGTTCCTACAATTTAACGATCGTAAAGTTCTACAAGATACTGGTACTGTCAGTAAGAAAACAGCAGATGAAAAAGCGCAGGCCGAATACGTCCAGTTTACTGAGCAACAACGGTGTTTAAAAGAAGCCAAGGGAGAAAAGGATATTGCCGGTTTACTACAGTGGAAAACCGACACTAAAAAGTCGCCTTGATTACCCTTAGTTCCAACAACCAAAATCTAATACGATAAAACTAAGTAAATTCAATAGCGACAGCTATCAAATACGACTCCTGTGATCGCGCTGATGCACTTTGACATTAATGCGCGCCTTGGCGGGATTGACGTGCCGGTATTGTTGATTTATGGGCAAAACGATTGCGTCATCAATGAGGCGACTTTCTATCAACTGCGCCGTATTCCTCAGGCTGCTGAACTGATCGTGAAGGGACACGATCATTTTGTACCCCTGACCACGAGCCTGTTTTTTAATACGTAATTATTCCGCTTTCCAAATGTGTACGAGGTTTTATGACAAACATCCGGATGTTGAGTTTAGTCGGTATTTATTTGGTTATCTTTATTGATAATCTAGGTGCCAGTCTGATTATTCCAATGCTGAAGCCAATCGTCCACGATCTGGCGGCAGGGTTGATAAGCGAAGGATCTGAAAGTTTTCTCAATGGCGTCTATGGTATGGCATTAGGCGCGTTTTCCATTGCGATGTTTTTTGGTGCGTCTTTGCTGGGGGCCTTGTCCGATGGCTTGGGCAGAAAGAAGACGCTGTTATTGTGCCTATACGGTCTGGCCATGAGCTATGTATTTCTGGCGCTCGCCTTGGCGTTCAAGATCCTGTGGTTGTTTGTTGTTCATGGCCGGGCGCCTTATCCTTATTGGCGGCTTTTTCTCAGGTAGTCTGCCCGTCGCACAGGCGGCCATTATCGACGTTACCGAAGAGAAGCAGCGGTCCGAGTATATTGGCTACATCATGTTCTTTGTCTCCCTAGGCTATGTCGTTGGCCCATTGTTCGGCGGTTACCTGAGCGATCCGGCGTTGGTTCCCCCTGGTTCAATCTGCAAATGCCGTTTGTCTTTGTAGCGGCGTTGTCTGTGGTGAATTTGTTGATCCTACTGTTCGTGTTTCAAAACCAACAAGTGGACGCCGACAGCCACGCGATGAGGCTTCTAAACCCCATTGCAAGCCTACTCGACGCAGTGAGAATCAAGGATATTCGCACCTATGCCTTGCTCCTGCTATTGATGTTGGTGGGCTGGAATACATTTTTCAGTTTATCGGTCTGTATCTGACAGGAGGCCTCAGTTTGGGGCAGCAGGAGGTGAGCAGTTTTGTCTCCTGGGTCGGTTTTGGTCTGGCGTCAGCATTCCTGTTTCTAGTGTGGTTGCCATGAAAATACTGAAGTCCCTTAGCATGGTTGGGCTGGCGTTAGCGTTGATGGAGTTCTGCATCAGCGAAACCCTGAACAGCACCAATGTCTACGCGCTGTATTTACTGGCGACCCTGGGAGCAGTGGGGTTTGTCCTGTCCTACAGCGGCTTGATGGCGCAATTATTCATTAGCGTTGATGCCAGCTGGCAGGACTCCATCAATGGGAATGGCTGCAGCCATCGCTGCTTTCAGCGTAGGGTTCTCCGGCTTTGCCTTCGGCTTTGTGGCAAATATCAGTATCAGCGCGCCCATCGTTTCCGCGTTACTGTATGTCGGCTTAGCGATTATGGTCTGCTGTAAAGAGCAATGTAAGCGCACTGTGATGGACGTAGTGTAAAGATTATTTAATAACAAAAACACACTATTTTACCCTACGATATTTTCATCCCTACAGTCATCAACGGGTTACTCTGGGTGCTATCCATAAGGTGTGTTTATTTTCATTATTTACAGGAGGTTTTATGGCCAGTATTAACGTTAACTTATCGTTTTGATAACGGTGACACCTGTTTTCCGATCTGACTTTTACCTTGGAGAATAAAATCACTGGGCTGGTCGGCTGTAACGGAGCGAACAAGTCGATTCTGGCGGCGTTGCTGGCAGGGGAAAGAACCCCTTATTCCAGTTCTGTTACCACTTTCTGCCGAGTGGGTTAGCTGCGTCAGATTGTCGCGGAGGAAAAGCTTGTTCATTATGAAACTGTTAGCAATTTTCTGAGCGTTCGCAAAATGTTGGAAGCCCTATCCCGAATTGCCGCAGGTGGGGTGGATGTGATCCTCATGACTTCAAGCTGATCGGTGACAATTAGCTACTGCGTGAGGAACTGGAGCAACAACTACTGGCTACTGGCATTAGGATTACCTGTAGACCCCTTCTTACGCTCTCAGTCCTTGAGCGGCGGCCAGTTGACCCGCCTCGCATTGCATCAGCTTTTCCAATCTGATTACGGTTATCTCATCTTCGATGAGCCAGGCAACCATCTAGATCAACAGGGCAAAAGATGATTGATCGAGCAAATACAGCGTTTTGATGGCGGCATTCTGGTCATCAGTCATGATCGCGATATTCTGTGCTGCGTGGACTATATACTGGAACTTAACATCCTCAATGTGCATCATTACGGTGGTGCTTATTATGGATGTCTACGCGTAACAGTGCGCTAATGAACTGGCTAATCAGGAGCGTTCCATCAGCTTTATTGCCCGCCAGCGGCTCAGTTTTACGTTCTAATCAGGAGCGTTCCATCAGCTTTATTGCCCGCCAGCGGCTCAGTTTTACGTTTTTGGTTGGTGACCATCGCGGCAATATTACGTGCGCCTACGGGGCTATTACTTTCGCGATTTATTGCCGTAGCAGCGGCGGCAACTGTGTAATACTGATCAAGAACAAGCTGGTCAGCTTCGAGACAAAACTCGGGGCTAAAATTGCGTCTGTTACGTCCGGTCATAATGTTACTTGTTTTGGCTATGGGGCGATGGTATCATCTCCGCTCATATGGCCAAATTAAATATGCCACTACAGTGGAAAAATCGTTCTTCAGTTCGCTAAAAAAGAACGTGTCAGAAGGCGAATATATAAAACCTGGGCCATGTCCCGGGCGGATATCTTTGATTACGAGGACAGAAAATGTCTACCGGAACGGAGGCACTCCGCACTGAGTGGCGTTTTTTAGTAGATTAGTTATTACTTCTACTTCTTGGCTGCGCGTTCGAAAGAGGCAACGATTTCAGCTTTAGCTGCCGCCGCGTCTGCCCAACCTTCCACTTTCACCCATTTGCCTGTTTCTAAACCCTTGTAGTGCTTAAAGAAGTGAGCTATTTGGGCGCGCAATAGCTCTGGCAGGTCGTTCACATCTTTGATGTGATCATACTCTTTGGTCAGCTTGTTGTGCGGAACGGCAACCAGTTTTGCATCTTCACCGGCTTCATCGGTCATCTTCAATACGCCAACTGGACAGCAGCGGATCACTGAACCCGGTTGCAGCGTATATGGGGTCGGCACCAGCACATCAACTGGATCACCATCCAAAGACATGGTGTGATTGATATAACCGTAGTTGCATGGGTAGAACATCGCCGTGGACATGAAACGGTCAACGAACAGCGCACCGGTGTCCTTATCGATTTCATATTTGATCGGATCAGCGTTGGCCGGGATTTCGATAATAACGTAGATGTCTTCCGGTAGGTCTTTGCCAGCTGGAACCAAATTCAAGCTCATGTCGGTTTCCTTTAATCTAACTAGAAATAGAATAGTGGCTATTATAAGCGGACTATTTTGCGATTTCCTGCCCTTTTCATCTCCCGCCCCTCGTTGGACGTGTCACTACTTGTCTGGGTTTTCGGCGATAAAGCGCTCGGCATCCTCAACCATTGATTTAGTGCCAACGAAGAATAGCACGCGCTGGTGTAGTTTCACCTGGGTAATGTCCAGAATACGGTTTTTGCCGTCGCTGGCTTTACCACCCCGGCCTGCTCGGCCAGAAACGCTATCGGGTTGCATTCATACAGTAGGCGCAGCTTGCCTTGCGGATGTCTGGCAGTGCTTGGGTAAAGGTAAATGCGGCCTTTCAGCAGATTGCGGTGAAAGTCGGCCACCAGTGAACCGATGTAGCATGAGGTGTAAGGACGCTGTGTCGCTTCATCCTGCTCTTGGCAATATTTAATGTATTTTTTTACGCTACGAGGGAACTTGATATGGTTGCCTTCGTTGATGGAATACATGTTGCCGGTTTCAGGAAAACGGACTTTCTCGTGAGAGAGGCAAAATACACCCAGAGAAGGATCATAGGTAAAGGCATGCCACGCCATAACCGGTAGTGTACACCATCATGGTGGATGAACCGTTAAACTACATAGCCTGCGGCTACCTGAGCGCTGCCCGGTTGCAAAAAGTCGTCTTCGGTTACTGGACTGTAGGCAGAGGTTATACGACGATAGATCGAAAAAATAGTACTAACTGAGACGTTGACATCAATGTTGAACGAACTGTCTAATGGGTCCATCAGTAATACATACTTGGCATTTTCAGCCCGTTCTCCGTCGAATATCACTATTTGATCTTCTTCTTCGGAAGCGATACTTGCCTCTTCGCCGCGTGCTTTTAACGCCGCTTTCAGCTTCTCGTTAGTGTACAGATCCAGTTTAATCTGTACCTCACCCTGTATGTTGGATACACCGTTGGTGCCTAGAATATCAACCAGGCCGGCTTTGTTGATATTGCGGTGAATGATTTTGGCACCCAATTTAATGGCGGAGAGTAGCGCAGTCAGTTCGCCAGTAGCGTGAGAGAAGTCGTGCTATTTCTCGACGATAAATTCGCCTAACGTTTTCATGACACAATTCCTGAATCTACGGATGGATAGTGGGACGTTAACCTACCTTTAACGTTTTAGCAAACGAAGTGTAACTGAAAAATGCGCGCTATTCATAGGTAAATCCATTTCTTTTGGGAGATCCAGAGCGTTAGAATAAATTTTAATTCGAATAACTCAAATGAGAAACCTACATGCGCATACTTATTCTTGGGATCTGTGGCACTTTTATGGGGGGGGCTGGCGTTGCTAGCTCGTTCATTAGGGCATGAAGTCACTGGCTCTGATGCCAACGTTTATCCCCCAATGAGTATATTGTTGGAAAACCAGGAGATTGATCTTATTTAGGACCATGATTCGGCTCAGTTGGAACCAGCACTTGATCTGATGATCATCGGTAATACTATAACACGTAGCAATCCGTGCGTAGAGGCAGTGTTGGAGCTGGGCATCCCTTATGTTTCCGGCCCACAATGGCTGCATGACTACGTGCTATGCGATCGCTGGGTATTGGCAGTTGCTGGCACCCATAGCAAAACTACTACCGCCGGTATGGTCACCTGGGTACTGGAAGCCTGTAGCTACCAGCCGGGTTTTGTCATCGGAGGCATGCCTGGCAACTTTGAGGTTTACTCCCGTCTCGGTGGCAGCCCGTTCTTTGTGATCGAAGCCGATGAGGATGAGGATGACTGTGCGTTCTTCGACAAGCGTGCTAAGTTTATGCACTATAGTCCGCGCACGTTGGTCATGAGCAATCTGGAATTCAATCATGCTGATATTTTCGACGATCTGAAAGCGATCCAGAAGCAGTTTCACCATCTAGTGCGCCCTTGGTACCGGGCAAAGGCAAAATCATCCTGCCAGATAACGATAATCATCTGAAACAGGTAATGGCGATGGGATGTTGGAGTGAGTGAGCAAAAACTGGTGGGTGAGCACAACATGCATAATGGCCTGATGGCGATCGCCGCAACCCGCCATGTGGGGGTGCAGCCAGCGGACGCTTGTCCGTCGTATGATGGGTAATTTCACTAATGCCCGTCGTCGTCTGGAGCTGTGTGGTGAAGCCAATAGTGTCACGGTGTATGATGATTTCGCTCATCACCTGACGGCGATCCTGGCGACCCCCTGGCTGCACTGCGTGCCAAGGTCGGTGGCATGGCGCGCATTTTGGCAGTGCTTGAGCTATGCTCCAATACCTTGAAAATGGGTATCAGCAAGCATAAGCTAGCCCCATCGATTGGCCGTGCTGAAGAAGTGTTCTTATTCCAGCCGCCTAACCATTCCATGGCAGGTGGCGCAAGTGATCGAGCGCTATATGCAACCCGCTCATTGGAGTGCTGACCTTGACATACTGGTGGAAATGATTGCGAAAACCACACAGCCGGGCGATTATATTTTGGTGATGAGCAACGGGGGGACAGCAGTATATTCATGATCGCCTGCTAGCAGCCCTGGCGAAAAGCAGGAGTTAAAAGCCATCGAAGGGCCAGAGTAATTAGATTCTTCTGGACGCGTATTAGCCACCTGTATAACGTGTACCAGTCTCAGCGAACTGTGATTTAAGTCATAGAAATGCATCTTTCGTCTAGCGATGCTTATTATGTTAGCCTTTTCTTTTTACTATATTTTTAAGAAAAGCTAACATAACGTGGGCATTATGCTTATCTTGTTTGCGTGGTGTTTCACAGTTCCTGTTCGAATAACGTCAGGATGGCTACGTAAAGTTGATGCGTGTTAAAGCTGTTGGCGGGTGTCACGAAAATGGTGTCATCGCCAGCAATGGTGCCGAGAATACCTTCGGATTTTCCCAGCGAGTCTAGCAAGCGGGCAATGAGCTGTGCCGCACCTGGGCTGGTGTGGATCACCACAATGGCATCGTTGTGATCGATATCCAGTACGAGATTCTTCAACGGGCTAGTGGTGGTTGGCATACCAAGTTCGGCTGGAAGGCAATACACCATTTCCATTTTGGCATTACGGGTACGCACCGCGCCGAATTTGGTAAGCATACGTGACACCTTGGATTGGTTAATATTTTCGAAGCCTTCGTCCTGTAGCGCGACAACGATCTCGCCTTGAGAACTGAATTTTTCTTCTTTCAATAGCGCTTTAAATGCTTTGATTAGATCTTCCTGCTTTGCAGAATTACGCATTTTCTACCATGAAATGTTGACAACAGAAGTGATAGTTACGCATATAAATGCATTTTTATGCAATAAAAATCAATCCGAGGGAAATATTTATAACCGGGTGGCAAAGATAAGGAAGAGATTTTAACAAAACCCGCCCCTGCTAAATATGCCCTTTCAGAAACTAAAACGGCAGAGGTAGTAAATAAAGTATTACATCAAAGTGTAATGTTACCATGGGCTAACTTGCCTATGAATAACTTCGCATTATTTTTGATTAGTGTACGCCATGTCCTTCAATCGCCAGCGATTTAATCTAGAATGGACTCGCTGTCGCCCATTTTATTGTCACGATTCTTGAACATAACGTTAAAGAATTATTTTTAAAATGTGTAATGATTTAAAGTTAGTACCTAACGTATTCAAAGCACTTTATATTCAAGATGATTAATAAAGGCGTATAGGGTGAAAATTGCAGTTCTCGGTGCTGCTGGCAATATCGGCCTGGCCCTCTCCCTTCTACTCAAAATCCAGCTTCCTTCAGGTTCTGAACTCTCTCTATGACATTGCCCCTATTACCCCTAGTGTTGCCGTTGACTTAAGTCACATCCCCACCGCAGTTAAAATCAAAGGATTCAGTAGTGAGGACACGACGACTCCTACTTTGCATGGCGCGGATGTGGTGCTTATCTCTGCCGGTGTTGCGCGCAAACCAGGCATGGGGATCGTGCCGATTTGTTCAATATTAACGCCGTTATCGTGCGCAATTTAATCGAACAAGTGGCGAAAACCTGCCCGAAAGCTTGCATCGGCATTATCACCAACCCGGTCAACACCACGGTAGCTATCGCGGCATAAATAAGTGCTGAAAAAGGCCGGCGTATATGATAGGAATAAACTGTTAGGAGTGACCTCTCTGGATGTTATCCGTTCCAACACCTTCGTGGCTGAGCTGAAAGGCAAGCCGCCGCAAGAACTAAATGTGCCGGTTATCGGTGACCATTCTAGTGTTGTCACTATCCTGCCGCTGCTGTCACAGATCCCTGGCTTGAGAGCTTTACCGAGCAGGAAATAGCAGATCTAACCAAGCGTATTCAGAATGCCGGTACTAAAGTGGTTGAAGCCAAAGCTGGTGGGTGGATCAGCTACCCTGTCCATGGGACTGGTAGCGGCCTGCTTCGGCCTGTCTTTGGTGCAGGTGCTACAGGATGAAAAAGGCATGGTGGTATGCGCTTATGTTGAAGGTGACGGCAAGTACGTACGCTTCTTTGCACAGCCGCTGTTACTGCAAAAATGGTGTTTAAGAACGTCAAGACATCGGTGCCCTGAGCGTATTCGAACAGTAAGCGCTAACTGAGATGCTGGACGTGCTGCATAAAGATATCGAATTAGGCGAGAGGTTTATTGATAACTGATCGTGGCAGAAATTTTGCATGGAGCAAACCACCGGATCCTCCCTATCCGGCGGTTTTTTTGGCCTGCGCTTACGACTTGATACGTGCTTTTCAATTTAATAGGCGATCACTGTACGGATCAAAATAGCAGCTTGGCCAGATCTCTGAAGGATGTACACCGACCGAGCGCCTCAGAGATAAGCCACTCACCTTTCGGCCAGGGGCGCGCCAGCTCATTGGCCAACGTTGATAAACTCAAACCGGCACAGCGAGATACCGCCACTAGTATTGTTTCCTTCTTGCGGTAGAGCCGCAGATGATATCTGCCGGATACCAATTCTGATGCCTTGAATTCATTTTACAATCCTTTTTAATTAGCTAAAATTCACTTAGTGGTATAAATAACTAGTCAAGGTTAATTATTTTAACAGCATGAAAAGCTTATACAAAAATAAATATACCATTAAATTTCTAAAAATATCCAAATGGTTATCCTAAAGATAACGCTACTCACAATTACTCAGAGATAATGGCTATGAAAAACGAGTGGTTTGCTGCCAAGGATCTTACTAACATCGTAGGATTACCTTCTTCCACACAGGGAATAAATCTAATGGCTCGGCGCGAGGGATAGATCAGCCGCAGGCGAAAAGGCGTGCAAGGAAAAGCCTTGGAGTATCATATCAACAGCTTGCCGCACAATATACGCAAACTATTGTTATTAAATGAGGATGGGGCGGTTTATGAAGTGGAAAGGCAGGATCCGCTGACAGTGTGGATTGAGTACTATTATTACCTAACGGAAAGTGAGCGCGAAAAAATGCTTGCGTTTCTAATACGAAAAGGGATTGGTGGCCTGTTGGCGTGCATCAACAACAAGGAGAAGTAATCAGGCTCGCGCTGCAAGCCTGTGCCTGTAAAGGTATTTTTAAAAATGATAAACTTCTCAAAATTCGCGTTGCACCGCCAAGCGAGCCAAACCCTCTAGCGCGTCGCGATACGGCGATTTCGGCAGTGCTTGCAGTACGGCGATCGCCTTGTTAGCTTCTTCCTTAGCGCGATTATGGGTGTATTCCAGTGAAGCGCATTGCTGCATGGCCTGTAGCACCGGTTCTAGCAGATGTCGCCTGTTGCCTTGTTCAATGGCCTCACGGATCATCGATCTTTGCGCTTCGTCGCCATGATGCATGGCATGTAGCAGCGGTAGAGTGGGTTTACCTTCATTTAGATCGTCACCGGTATTTTTACCCAAGGTGCTGCCATTGGCACTGTAATCGAGCAGATCGTCGATCAATTGGAATGCGGTACCGAGGTAGCGGCCATAATCCTGCAATGCTTTTTCTTCCGCCTGGTTTGCACCGGATAAGATCGCCGATGACTGTGCCGCCGCTTCGAACAAGCGAGCGGTTTTGCTGTAGATCACCTGCATATAGCTTTCTTCAGTGATGTCAGGATCGTGCACGTTCATTAACTGGAGCACTTCGCCTTCTGCAATCACGTTTACTGCCTCGGACATCAGCGCTAGCACACGCAGCGATTTCAGACTGGTCATCATTTGGAAGGCTCGGGTATAGATAAAGTCGCCTACCAGCACGCTGGCGGCATTGCCGAATGCGGCGTTGGCGGTGCCTTTGCCTCGTCGCATATCAGATTCATCCACTACGTCGTCATGCAGCAGTGTAGCGGTATGAATAAATTCGATCAGCGCTGCAACGGTAACATGCTTGTTGCCGCCTTCATAGTTCAATGCCCGCGCTGCCAGCACAGCAATCATAGGCCGGATGCGCTTACCGCCACCACTGATAATGTAATAGCAAAGCTGATTGATGAGTGTGACATCGGAGTGCAATTGTTCGATAATTGCTGCGTTTACAGCCATCATATCTTGTGCGGTTAACGCGGTAATTTGCTCTAGATTCATGGTGTTTTTTTCAGTTGTGATTCTCTTCACCGTGTATTGAGAGTGCTTCCTACATCGGTACATAGTGATGACTGTTGCTTGATTGTACTTGAAAAACGGTTCAGATAAATGCTCTCAAAGAAACTGTAGTTTTTTTCTTCTTTTTTGCTTCTGGCGTTATTATACTCTTGTCATGCGCCAGTTTTTTACGTATAATTCGCACCATATTATAAATATTTAGAGCGCGTGGAAAGCGGGGTTTTATATGTACGCAGTTTTCCAAAGTGGTGGTAAACAACACCGAGTAAGCGAGGGTCAGACCTTTCGCCTGGAAAAGATAGACATCGCAACTGGTGAAATGATTAAGTTTGACCAGATCCTGATGATCGCTAATGGCGAAAATGTCAAAATCGGCGTTCCTTTCGTTGATGGTGGCAAGATAAACGCTGAAGTTATTGCGCATGGTCGTGGCGAGAAAATCAAGATTGTTAAGTTTCGTCGTCGGAAGCACTACCGTAAGCAGCAGGGCCACCGTCAGTGGTTTACTGATGTTAAAATAACCAGCATCAGTGCTTAAGTTAGGAGAGCGGATTAATGGCACATAAAAAAGCTGGCGGCTCGACACGTAACGGTCGCGATTCACAAGCTAAACGTCTGGGCGTAAAACGTTTTAGCGGCGAAGCAGTACTAGCCGGCAGTATCATCGTTCGTCAGCGTGGTACTAAATTCCACGCCGGTAATAACATGGGTTGCGGTAAAGACCACACACTGTTTGCTTTGAAAGACGGTAAAGTCAAATTCGAAGTTAAAGGCCCGAACAATCGTAAATTCATCAGTATCGAAGCTGAATAATTTTTCTAGCTTTCATTGATGTAAGCCCCGCAATCTATAGTGGGGGTTTTTTGCATTTATACCTGCCATACTTTAAGCCACACACCAGTCGCGCCAATCTTGTCAACGGGATTGGCGGTGTACAGATAAAATGATGTGTATTTAGTTTAGTTGCCCTATTCTATGAATATCAGAACCTTGCCGTACACTTTTAACACAAAGTGAAATTTGAACCTGATGCGAGTACAATCCCGCGACCTTTCTCACTTCCGTACTGGTTGTTCGTATTTGTGCAAAGTTCCGTGTACTACTTTTGTGAAGAATGATGCAGGAAAAACAGATATAAGTCCATTATTAACAAATGGATATGCGGTATTGAATATTGATGGAGACGGCAAATGAAATTTGTAGATGAGGTAGCGATTCTGGTTGTTGCAGGTGACGGTGGTAATGGTTGCGTCAGTTTTCGCCGCGAAAAATATATCCCGAATGGTGGGCCTGACGGCGGCGATGGTGGTGACGGTGGCGATGTCTATCTGCTAGCGGATGAAAACCTCAATACGTTGATTGATCACCGATTTGTGAAAGCTTTCCGCGCCGAGCACGGCCAAAATGGTCAAAGTAGTGACTGTACCGGCAAGCGTGGCAAAGATATCATCATCAAGGTGCCGATCGGCACCCGTGTGAAGGATCAGGGTACTGGCGAGATCCTCGGTGACACGACCCGTCACGAGCAAAAGCTGATGGTTGCCAAAGGTGGCTGGCATGGCTTGGGTAACACCCGTTTCAAATCTTCAGTTAACCGTGCGCCGCGTCAGAAGACGTTAGGAACAACTGGTGAGGCTCGAGACATTCTATTGGAGCTGCTACTGCTGGCCGATGTGGGCATGCTGGGTCTGCCTAATGCTGGCAAATCAACCTTTATCCGTGCGGTATCCGCCGCCAAGCCGAAGGTTGCCGACTACCCGTTCACCACGCTAGTGCCGAGCCTGGGTGTGGTACGCATGGATCACGAGCAGAGCTTTGTGATTGCCGATATCCCAGGGCTGATCGAAGGTGCCTCTGATGGTGTTGGCTTAGGCATCCGCTTCCTAAAGCATTTGGAACGTTGTCGCGTGTTATTACACCTGGTGGATATCGCTCCGATCGATGAATCCGATCCGGTAGAAAATGCCGAGATTATCATCAATGAATTGAATCAATACAGTGAAAATTTGGCGCGGAAGCCACGCTGGCTGGTTTTCAACAAAGTTGATTTACTCTATGAGGAAGAAGCTGCTGAACGTGCTAAGGCTATTGTAGCGGGCATGGGCTGGGAAGGTGAGTACTACTTGATCTCCACCGCCAATCGCGAAGGCGTCAATGCGCTGTGCTGGGATGTGATGAATTTTATCAACACCCAATCAAAAGCGTTGGCGATTGAAAAAAGTGTGCCAGAAAAAGTCGAATTCATGTGGGATAACTACCACCGTGAACAAATCGCCTAAGCTAAAACGGAAGATGACTAGGACGAAGATGATGACGAAGGCGTCGTCAAAATCATTTACCAGAAATAATCTGGCTCAAGAGGTTCAGCGGTGATAATCCTCTTTACTTCATTATCTGGTATATGATTCTGTAGGTTATGTCCGGCAATGGTTGGTGATCGCCGCTGGCGATTATTTGAACGCATAGCAAGGGGCAGGCAGTGAGGGTTGATGAGCTATAAGCTAGGGGTCGTTTTCAAATGGCCCCAGCCATTTGGTTCGCGCTCTAATAGTCGGTATTCCACGTTGCCTGGTTTGAACACAGGCCATGCCCCTCCACCTTAATTATGGGCTTTTATGTCTGCAACGGTGACAGGAGTAATCACCGAATACAGATTAGTTGGCTTTATAAATATCTCGTTACAGGCGGCTTTCGAAGCGTACCAGCGGCGCGCGGTGTTGTTTCTGATCTTCTGGCGGTACGGCGTAGCCCGACAGATATTGCACGAAGGCTAAACGTTGACTACCGGCGGTGGTGATGAAGCCTGCCAGGTTGTGGACGCCTTGCAATACACTGTTTTTGGCTGACACCTTGCCATCGACGCCGGATTCGTGTAGCTCACCACGGTAACGTAAGGTGCCGTCATAGCCGGATGATAACGGCAGCATAGAGACAAAGTCCAGCTCGTTGCCATGCTGCGCGATATACTGTAGTATCTGCATTATGGTCGCCAGGGCCAGCAGGTTATGGCGCGATAGGCCGGAACCATCTTTACTACAACGCTTTTTCCCAGATCGATGCCGGCTTTCTAGCGTAGCACCTGACGTACTGCATCATCACCTGCACGCTAAGTGCCTGGTAAGCCGAAATTGTTCATAGCCTAAGGTACGAAATACCGTATCGGCGATCATGTTATCCGATTTTTCAGCATTATTTTCAGTAAATCATGTAGCGGTGCAGACTGCGTCTGAGCGATCACCGTACTGGTCATACCCAGATGGGTTTAGCGTTTCAGATGGCCGCCGATCTGGATGCCTGCCTGCGTCAATTCATCTTTCAAGATAGCTTCTGCATAGCTGGTACCTTCCTGGATGGCAAACGCCAGCAGCAGCGGATCATTGCGCTGGATCAAGCAGCCGGTAAGGGTAAAGCGAACTCACCGGGGCACCACGTCTAACTCGCAGTATTGGGCGTTAGTAGAGCCTCTTGCCAATGTGCGTACTTGGCTGAACACGTTGACCAGGTAATAGGAGTGCAACACGGATAAATGCTATATCTCCTGGGTTTGGTGTACTGTACAGTGATACCGAAAAGCAGTTGCGATCGATAATCGCCGCTGCTGGTGGTGCACTGAAACACTGTGTCATGTCTTTCCACGGCCAACCGGGTGCCTTATCATGGTTGGCGAACACTGAAGTATCGACCAGCACATTGCCGGTAATTCCGGTGTACACCCTGTTTCTTTAGGATCTACGCCATGTGACGCAAACTTCGGCGCTTGAAGGTCGGATCACCGCACAGCACACCGTCTCTGATGCTACCCTGGCTCTCCAACATGGTAGTGAAGCGTAATAGTTTAGCCCGAACTGTAATAATAATGCTGCTAGCGCTATTAGCGCCTTCTAAGTACTGGCTGGTAATGCCATTTATTGAGAGTGATAATCGATGGCTGATGTGGTAGTGCCGATCTTCTTAACTACCAGGGCTAAGTTGGCTCTAGCAGGTAAATATTGTGTGTAATTTTCAACCGAGGTCGCCTGCGCATTCAGAACAAATACGCAAGTCAATGCACTAACAATTCGTGAAAAACGCATAATCTTGGGACATCAGTTGGATAATAACGTGCCGACATACTACGGTGCATTCAGGGAAAAAGTAAACGATGACCCCTGAGGAACTTTAGGATAAAATGCAAAATCGATCCTGTCCTTAGTCAGGTTTCTTTATATCTATATATCTATCGCTTGGCGGTAGGGCGATGAATGAGCTAACCGTGTTTTCATACGAACACGTCAGGATGACGGTTATTTGAACGGGAAAGATTTAGAGGTATTTATACGATGAAACAGATCCCGATGACCTTGTTTGGCGCTGAAAAACTGCGCGAAGAACTTGAATATCTGAAAAGCGTGCGCCGTCCAAAAATCATTGCCGACATCGCCGACGCCCGCGAGCACGGTGATTTGAAAGAAAATGCCGAGTACCATGCTGCCCGTGAGCAGCAGGGATTCTGTGAAGGGCGTATCCAGGAAATTGAAGCAAAATTGTCCAACGCGCAAGTGATCGATATCACTAAAGTACCGAATACTGGCTGGGTGATTTTTGGTGCCACTGTATCGGTGTTGAACCTGGATAGCAAGGAAGAAGTTACCTACCGTATCGTTGGCGACGATGAAGCTGATTTTAAGAAAAATCTGATTTCGGTCAATTCGCCAATGGCACGTGGTTTGATCGGCAAAGAGCAGGACGATATCGTGGTGATCAAAACTCCTGGCGGTGATGTGGATTATGAAATCCTGAAGGTCGAGTATCTCTGATCATACCCGCTGAGGAAGAAATGCCCAAGTAGGTTGTAAAGAAAGGAAAAAGGCCACCAGTGACCTTTTATCTGAATCAGGTGCATGGCATTTTTGCGTTAACTTGATCCTTAATTAACGCGGTATATTGATCTTGTGCTCTTTCGATGGGCAGTAAATAATAAGCTTATTACCAATGACTTGCACGTTGCAGGCACCGGTTTTACGCACGATAGCGTCGGCGGGCGATCAAGGTTTTGGTTTCGCTATCTTCAGCCGCGATCTTTACCTTTATCAGCTCATGATGTTCCAGAGATTGTTCAATTTCAGCCAGCACCCCCCTCGGTGAGACCGTGATTACCCAGCATGACAACCGGTTTTAACGGATGAGCTAGACCTTTCTGGTGCTGTTTTTGTTTATTATTCAGATGCATTGTCTTTTTTGCTTAAGTTGGGATTGAAAACAAGACGTTCTACCGCCATCTCATGTGCATCACCAAATCAGTCTTTATCGATAGGGGGTCTACATGAGCAGTGATCCTAGCATAAGACTCTCTTTATGATAGTTGGAAAACGAGATGGCTAATAAAAAGAGATCTGCTAGCTCTAGTCGCTGGTTGCAAGAACACTTTAGTGATAAATATGTGCAGCAGGCGCAGAAAAAAGGGCTGCGTTCCCGTGCTTGGTTTAAACTTGATGAAATACAGCAGAAGAGTGACAAACTGTTCAAACCGGGCATGATAATAGTGGACTTGGGGGCAGCTCCGGGTGGCTGGTCGCAGTACGTGGTTACCCAAATCGGCGGTGCAGGTCGCATTGTTGCTTGTGATATTTTGCCAATGGATCCTATCGTTGGCGTTGATTTCCTTCAGGGCGATTTTCGTGATGAATTAGTGCTCAAAGCCCTGTTGGAATGTGTAGGTAAGAGTAAGGTTCAGGTAGTTATGTCCGACATGGCTCCGAATATGAGCGGCACCCCGGCCGTCGACATTCCAAGATCGATGTATCTGGTGGAATTAGCATTGGAGATGTGTAGTGATGTCCTCGCACCAGGCGGAAGTTTCCTAGCGAAGGTGTTTCAGGGAGATGGATTTGACGAGTGCCTACGGGAAATTCGCTTCCTGTTTACGAAGGTTAAGATTCGTAAGCCAGACGCTTCCCGCGCCCGTTCGCGCGAAGTATACATTGTAGCGACAGGGCGCAAGCTGTAGTACCCTAACGCTGTTTGTTAACACAGTTGTAATATGAGGTTCATCCCTTGAGTGACATGGCGAAAAACCTAATTCTCTGGTTAGTCATCGCAGTAGTATTGATGTCCCTATTCCAGAGTTTTGGGCCCAGCGAGTCGAATGGCCGTAGGGTAGATTATTCTACCTTCATGTCTGAACTGACCCAGGATCAGGTTCGCGAAGCGCGAATTAGCGGACGCGAGATTAACGTTACTAAGAAAGACAGTAGCAAATACAAGACTTACATCCCTGTCAACGATCCCAAGTTGTTAGATACGTTGTTAACCAAGAATGTGAAAGTTGTCGGTGAGCCGCCTGAAGAGCCGAGCTTGCTGACCTCTATCTTTATTTCGTGGTTCCCGATGTTGTTGCTGATCGGGGTTTGGATCTTCTTTATGCGCCAGATGCAAGGCGGTGGCGGTAAGGGTGCGATGTCCTTCGGCAAGAGCAAGGCTCGCATGCTGAGCGAAGATCAGATCAAGACCACTTTTGCTGATGTTGCCGGTTGTGATGAAGCAAAAGAAGAAGTGAGCGAACTGGTAGAATACCTGCGCGAACCAATCCGTTTCCAAAAGCTAGGAGGCAAGATCCCTAAAGGCGTGCTGATGGTTGGCCCACCGGGGACCGGTAAAACGCTCTTGGCGAAAGCGATCGCTGGCGAGGCAAAAGTACCGTTCTTTACCATTTCCGGTTCTGACTTCGTGGAAATGTTTGTTGGTGTGGGGGCTTCCCGTGTGCGCGACATGTTCGAGCAGGCCAAGAAAGCAGCACCTTGCATCATCTTCATTGATGAAATCGATGCCGTAGGTCGTCAACGTGGTGCCGGCCTGGGTGGCGGTCACGATGAACGTGAGCAAACCCTTAACCAAATGCTGGTGGAGATGGATGGTTTTGAAGGCAACGAAGGCATTATCGTCATCGCGGCAACCAACCGCCCTGACGTTCTTGATCCGGCGCTGCTGCGACCAGGCCGTTTTGACCGTCAGGTGGTTGTCGGCTTGCCGGATGTGCGCGGTCGTGAGCAGATCCTGAAGGTGCATATGCACCGTGTGCCGTTGGATGCTGATATCAATACCTCCGTCATTGCTCGAGGTACACCAGGCTTCTCTGGTGCTGACTTGGCCAACCTGGTCAACGAGGCGGCATTGTTCGCTGCCCGTAGTAACAAACGTGTGGTATCAATGGTTGAGTTCGAAAAAGCTAAAGACAAGATCATGATGGGTGCGGAACGTCGCTCCATGGTGATGACCGAAGCGCAGAAAGAATCGACCGCATATCATGAAGCAGGTCACGCTATTATCGGTCGTCTAGTACCAAAACACGATCCGGTTCACAAGGTCACCATTATCCCGCGTGGCCGAGCACTCGGCGTCACTTTCTTCCTACCGAAAGGTGATGCAATCAGCGCCAGTCGTCAGAAGCTGGAGAGCCAAATCTCCACCCTTTATGGTGGCCGTCTGGCGGAAGAGATCATCTACGGGTCGGAAAATGTGTCTACTGGGGCGTCAAACGACATTAAAGTGGCGACCTCCATCGCCCGCAACATGGTGACTCAATGGGGTTTCTCTGATAAGCTGGGGCCGCTGTTGTATGCAGAAGAAGAGGGTGAAGTGTTCCTTGGCCGTTCCGTCGCTAAGGCGAAACACATGTCGGATGAAACCGCACGCATCATTGATCAGGAAGTAAAATCTCTGATTGAACGCAACTACGCGCGCGCGCGTTCACTGTTGATGGAAAATATGGACATCCTGCATTCAATGAAGAATGCACTGATGAAATATGAAACCATTGATGCGCCGCAGATCGACGATCTGATGAACCGCCAAGACGTACGCCCGCCAGCTGGTTGGGACGATGCAAACAAAGGTAATAGCCCCGAAGCCGGCGGCACGCCAAAAGCGCCGACGTCAGTAGAAGAATCGCACACGCCGAGTCCAGGCAATAACCATGTTTGAACAGCTCGACAAGTTACTTCTGCTATGTGGTAACATTAAACCCCGGCCTACCGGGGTTTTTACTGCCCGGTAGGCAGTAAACCAGGCAACAGTCAGCAGCTGGATGATATCCATCATACTTGAATACATCTGTGTTTTCTGCGCGGTTATTCGGCCCATCTATGGGTCTCACCCCCTCGGGGCCGCTGCATGCCGAGTTCAAATTTATTAGGAATCACATCCTTGTGATTGCCTTTAAGGCATTCAAATCAGTTCCTGAGCGATTTATCCCGGCATATTTGTCACCTCAGTGACTTACTTGAGTAAGCTCCTGGGGATTAGGGATTAATGAGGATCCCCTGCGGGCCAGCGTAAGTGCTGTTCAAATCTATTCTCGGCAGATTTGTCACGCTCTTGTCGCTCCGCTGTGATGTCACTTCAATTATTTAGGGTATAGCCATGCAGTTAGCCGTACGCGACATGACGCTCAATCTCTCCCATCCGCAGGTGATGGGCATCCTCAACGTGACACCGGATTCGTTTTCTGACGGTGGTAGTTACAACCAACTCAATCAGGCACTGTTGCATGCGCATGCGCTGATTTCGGCTGGTGCTACCATAATCGACGTTGGAGGCGAATCCACACGGCCGGGGGCGGCAGAGGTCAGTGAGGATGAAGAGATTGCACGGGTGGTACCGGTAGTGGAGGCATTGGCGCAACGTTTCGAGGTGTTTATCTCGGTTGACACATCTAAAGCGGGGGTGATTCGCGAGTCGGCACAGGCGGGAGTGCGTCTGATTAACGATATCCGCTCGTTGCAGGAACCTGGCGCGTTGGCTGCCGCTGCCGAAAGCGGCTTGCCGGTGTGCCTGATGCACATGCAGGGGCAGCCACGCACTATGCAACAGGCACCGTATTACGATGACCTGATTGCTAATGTGAAGATGTTTTTTGAGCGTCATATCAAGCGTTGCCATGATGCTGGGATAACAAATCAGCAATTGCTGCTCGACCCAGGATTCGGATTTGGTAAAACTCTAGCACACAACTACCAACTTTTGGCGCGGTTGTCGGAATTGCACCGCTTCGGTCTGCCGCTGATGGTGGGGATGTCACGCAAGTCAATGATTGGACGGCTACTGAAAGTGCCGCCTGATCAACGCGTCATCGGTAGCGTGGCTTGCGCAGTGATCGCTGCGATGCAGGGCGCGCAGATTATCAGAGTGCATGATGTTAAAGAAACCGTCGAGGCGATGCGTGTCGTCGAGGCAACACTTTCAGCTAAGGGACAGTAGAAACATGAGTGAGCGCAAATATTTTGGCACCGATGGTATTCGTGGCAAGGTCGGTGATAGCCCAATTACCCCGGACTTCGTGCTGAAACTTGGATGGGCGGCCGGTAAAGTGCTGGCGCGTCACGGCTCTCGCAAAATCATCATCGGTAAGGATACCCGCATTTCCGGTTATATGCTGGAGTCTGCACTGGAAGCTGGCTTGGCAGCCGCTGGGTTGTCCGCTTCCTTCACCGGCCCGATGCCGACACCGGCGGTAGCCTACCTAACACGTACTTTCCGCGCTGAAGCCGGCATCGTGATTTCTGCCTCGCACAACCCGTTCTACGATAACGGCATCAAGTTTTTCTCGATCGACGGGGACAAGTTGCCGGATGATGTTGAGGAAGCGATTGAAGCCGAGATGGAAAAACCGCTGACTTGTGTGCAGTCCTCCGAGTTGGGTAAAGCCAGCCGGATTATCGACGCCGCTGGCCGTTACATCGAATTCTGCAAAGGCACCTTCCCTAGTGAACTGAGCCTGAAGGGGTTGAAAATTGTGGTCGATTGCGCCAACGGTGCCAATTACCACATTGCGCCGAGCGTGTTGCGTGAGCTGGGTGCTACAGTGATTGCTATCGGAGTCGCACCGGATGGCATGAACATTAATGAAAAATGTGGTGCGACCGATGTCCGCCAGTTGCAGCAATGGGTGCTACAAGAAAAGGCGCATGTTGGGCTGGCGTTCGACGGTGATGGTGACCGTGTGATGATGGTGGATCATTTGGGCAACAAGGTGGATGGAGACCAGATCCTATATATCGTTGCTCGGGAAGAACTGCGTCAAAGCCAGTTACGCGGTGGTGTTGTCGGTACACTAATGAGCAATATGGGGTTAGAGTTGGCACTGAAGCAACTGGGTATCCCGTTTGCGCGTGCCAAAGTGGGTGATCGCTACGTGCTGGAAAAGCTGCAAGAACTGGGCTGGCGCATCGGCGCGGAGAACTCCGGCCATGTGATTCTACTGGACAAAACCACAACCGGCGATGGCATAGTGGCTGGGTTGCAAGTACTGATTGCGATGGTGAGTAATCATATGAGCCTGTATGATCTGTGCAGCGGCATGAAGCTGTTGCCGCAGATCCTGATCAACGTGCGTTTCGAGGGCGAGCACAACCCGCTGGAATCCGCTGAAGTACGTAAAATTATTAAACAGGTTGAAGCTGAGTTGGTTGATCGCGTCCGTGTGTTATTGCGCAAATCCGGCACCGAACCGCTTATCCGTATAATGGTGGAAGGTGAGGATGAACAGCAGGTGACTGTGCTGGCACAGCGCATCGCTGATGCGGTGAAATCAGCCGGTTATCAGCAAAAATAATTTTTGGTGTTTTTTTCTGCAAACGCATTGTTGGCAGAAAATTACCCTTGCGCGGTTTAGCGGCTTTAGTTAGTATTCACACTCGCTTAAGTAAGTAAGCAGTATAAAAAAGTTCCTGTGACTTCTTTTTAGAAGCTTTAAAGTCAAAAACATTTGGCATGCGGTTGAAGCCGCAGTGACACGGGTGCAATTATGTACGAAGCTCTTCTAGTAATTTTCCTACTGATCTCAATCGGGCTAGTTGCTCTGATTATGCTGCAGCGAAGTAAAGGCGCTGAAGCCGTAGCCTCTTTCAGGGCAGGTGCCTCTGGCACAATGTTTGGTTCGAGCGGTTACGGTAACTTTATGACCCGTATGACTACGGCGTTGGCGACGTTGTTTTTCGTCATCAGTCTGATTTTGGGCAACCTCAGCAGTAACAAAAGCAAAAAAGGTAGCGAGTGGGAAAATTTGGGTCAGCCAGTGAAATATGAGCAAACTACCATGCCGTCGGCACCTGCTAAGCCGAGCAGTGATATCCCGCAGTAAGCAGCAATAACACTTGAAACCGTGTTTGTATCTGGATAGTTTCAACGGCTGCTAGCAGTAAGAATCGGTACCGAGGTGGTGGAATTGGTAGACACGCTACCTTGAGGTGGTAGTCCCCTAACGGGCTTGTGGGTTCGAGTCCCATCCTCGGTACCAAATCCAAGAGATAGCTTGCGATTTTTGCGTATATTCGGCACGTTTTAGGACGCGGGGTGGAGCAGCTTAGTAGTTCGTCGGGCTTCATAACCCCGAAGGTCGTCGGTTCAAATCCGGACCCCGCAACCACTTTCCTTTAAGTGTTGATTTTCAAATACACTTTTCGAATGAAATCCACTTTTATCGAACAACATTTGAAAAGCAGAATTACTGGGCTATTTAGCCCTTTTTTTATGTCTTAGGGGTAGAGTTTGTCCACATTAGAGCAAAAGTTAACTGAGATGCTTTTAGCACCGGTAGAAGCGTTGGGTTTTGAGCTTGTAGGCATTGAATTTATTCGTGCGCGCCAATCTACGTTCCACATCTATATTGACAGTGAAAACGGCATTAATGTTGATGATTGCGCTAATGTCAGCTACCAAGTTAGCGCTGTATTGGATATCGAAGAATTAATCGCAGTCGCTTACAACTTGGAAGTCTCCTCTCCTGGCCTTGATCGCCCGATATTCACCGCATAACACTACACGCGTTTTCTCGGTGAAGAAGTCAGCTTAGTTCTGCGCATGGTAGTTCAGAACCGCCGCAAACGGCAAGATATTATCAAGTCTGTCGAAGGCGAAATAATCACGGTTACTGTAGATGGGAAAGATGAAGTGTTTGCGCTGAGCAATATCCAGAAAGCGAACCCGATACCCCACTTTTAAAGTTTGGATGAGGCACCTAGGATGAATAAAGAGATTCTGGCTGTTGTTGAAGCGGTCTCCAATGAAAAATCCCTTCCGCGTGAAAAGATTTTCGAAGCGTTGGAAACCGCTTTAGCCACCGCCACCAAGAAAAAATATGAGCAGGAAATAGATGTCCGAGTCAGCATTAATCGCAAAACTGGCGATTTCGACACCTTCCGTCGTTGGGTCGTCGTTGATGAAGTGACGCAGCCCACGCGTGAGATCACGCTGGAAGCAGCTCAGTATGAAGAGACAGACACTGAGTTGGGCGGATATATCGAAGATCAGATCGATTCAGTCACCTTTGACCGCATCACCACTCAGACGGCCAAACAGGTTATCGTGCAGAAAGTACGCGAAGCCGAGCGATCGATGGTAGTTGACGCTTTCCGTGAACACGAAGGTGAGATCGTCACTGGCGTAGTGAAGAAAGTTAATCATGATAGCATCATGCTGGATCTTGGTAGCAACGCCGAAGCAGTGATTGGCTGTAAGGACATGTTGCTGCGCGAAAACTTCCGCCCTGGTGACCGCATCCGTGGCGTGCTTTACGCCGTGCGTCCTGAAGTCCGGGGTGCGCAATTATTCGTCAGCCGTTCCAGCCCAGAGATGCTGAAAGAGCTGTTCCGCATTGAAGTGCCGGAAATCGGCGAAGAAGTGATTGAGATTAAAGCGGCAGCCCGTGATCCTGGTTCCCGTGCAAAAATTGCAGTAAAAACCAACGACAAACGCATCGACCCAGTCGGTGCCTGCGTGGGTATGCGCGGTGCACGCGTTCAGGCCGTTTCGAGCGAGCTCGGCGGTGAACGCATCGATATCATCCTGTGGGATGATAATCCTGCGCAGTTCGTCATCAACGCCATGGCCCCGGCAGACGTCGCCTCGATCGTGGTTGATGAAGATAATTGCACCATGGATATCGCCGTTGAAGCTAGCAATCTGGCACAGGCGATCGGCCGTAATGGCCAAAATGTGCGTTTGGCCTCCCAGTTGTTGAAACAGCATCGCGACGATGACCGTTGGGAACTGAACGTGATGACGGCGGATGATTTGCAGGTCAAGCACCAGGCCGAAGCACATGCCGCTATTAATACCTTTACCAAGTATCTTGATATCGACGAAGATTTCGCTACCGTTCTGGTTGAAGAAGGCTTCTCCACTTTGGAAGAGCTGGCCTACGTGCCAATCAAAGAGCTGTTGGAAATCGACGGTCTGGATGAAGATACGGTTGAAGCGTTGCGCGACCGAGCCATAGCTGCATCGACCACGCTAGCCCTGGCTCAAAAAGAGATCCTGGGTGGCCAAGAACCTGCAGAGGATTTACTCAACCTGCCCGGTCTTGAGCGCAGTATAGCCTTTAAACTAGCCGCGCGTGGGGTTGATACGCTGGAAGATCTTGCCGAGCAGGGTGTTGATGATCTGGCTGATATTGAAGGGCTTAGCAACCAGCAAGCCGGCGAGTTGATCATGGCTGCACGTAATATCTGTTGGTTTGGCGACAACGCGTAATAGACTGTAGCAGGAAGGAATAGCATGACAACAGATGTAACCGTAAAATCGCTGGCAGCAGAGATTCAGACTTCGGTTGATCGCCTGGTACAGCAATTTGCTGATGCAGGGATCAACAAGGTCGAGTCGGATGTTGTGACCCAGAAAGAAAAAGAAACCTTGCTGGCGCACCTGAACCGTGAACACGGCAGTGTGCCGAACAAACTCACTTTGCAGCGCAAAACTCGCAGCACCTTAAATATTCCGAGCACAGGTGGTAAAAGTAAATCGGTGCAAATTGAGGTTCGCAAGAAACGCACCTATATAAATCGCAATACGCAGGAAGCCCAACTGGTTGAAGCAGAAGAACAGGCACGGCGTAATGCAGAAACGAAACGTGCAGCCGGAGAAAAAGCCAAACGTAAAGTCAAACGTGAGGCCGAGGGAATTGCTAAGCGTAATTCAGCGGAAAAAGAAAAAGTGACCAATCAACATACCGATGAAATGACCAAGCCAGCTCAGGCAGAAAAAGCACGCCGTGAATCCGAAGCGGCTGAATTGAAACGTAAAGCGGAAGAAGAAGTACGCCGGAAGGTCGAAGAAGAAGCCAAGCGCGTGGCGGAAGAAGCGCGCCGTATGGCTGAAGAGAACGGTGAGAAGTGGGCCGAAGTTGAAGCAGCAAGCGCTGCAGTTGAAACTGCCGATTACCATGTGACCACCTCTCAGCACGCCCGTGCCGCCGAAGACGAAAACGACGCTAAAGTTGAAGGTGAGCGCCGCACCCGCACCCGTGTTGGTAAAGCGACTAAGCAGAAGAAAGGCAATAAGCTTTCTGAGTCTAAAGCAGATCGTGAAGAAGCCCGTGCTGTAACGCGTAGCGGCAAAGGCAAACGGAAGCCAAGCAGTTTACAGCAGGGCTTCAACAAGCCAGCTCAGATTGTTAATCGTGACGTGGTGATTGGTGAAACCATCACCGTGGCTGAATTGGCCAACAAAATGGCGGTGAAAGGCTCTCAGGTCATTAAAGTGATAATGAAGCTGGGTGCAATGGCCACTATCAACCAGGTCATCGATCAGGAAACTGCACAGCTAGTGGCTGAAGAGATGGGCAACAAGGTTATCCTGCGTCGCGAGAATGAGCTAGAAAAAGCGTTGATGAGTGACCGTGATACCGGCGCTGCAGCTGAGTCGCGCGCACCAGTGGTGACCATCATGGGTCATGTTGACCACGGTAAAACCTCTTTGCTAGACTACATTCGCTCTACCAAAGTGGCGGCAGGCGAAGCTGGCGGTATTACCCAGCACATTGGTGCTTATCACGTAGAAACCGACAATGGCATGATCACCTTCCTGGATACTCCTGGCCACGCCGCTTTTACTTCCATGCGCGCCCGTGGTGCTCAGGCGACTGATATTGTAGTGTTAGTGGTTGCTGCCGATGATGGCGTGATGCCACAAACCATTGAAGCTATCCAGCATGCGAAAGCGGCGCAGGTGCCATTAGTAGTTGCAGTTAACAAAATCGACAAGCCAGAAGCTGATGCGGATCGCATTAAGCAGGAGCTGTCCCAGTACGGCGTGATGCCGGAGGAGTGGGGTGGCGAAGCGCAGTTCGTCCATGTTTCTGCGAAAGTCGGTATCGGTATCGACGAACTGCTTAATGCTATCTTGTTGCAGGCTGAAGTTCTCGAACTGAAAGCGGTACGCAGTGGCATGGCTAGTGGCGTGGTGGTCGAATCCTTCCTAGATAAAGGCCGTGGACCGGTGGCGACCATTCTGGTTCAGGAAGGTACGCTGAACAAAGGTGATATCGTGCTGTGTGGCTTTGAATACGGCCGCGTGCGTGCGATGCGTGATGAATTGGGCCACGATGTAGCTTCCGCTGGCCCATCTATTCCGGTGGAAATCCTGGGTCTGTCCAGCGTTCCAGCAGCGGGTGATGAAGCGACCGTAGTGCGTGACGAGAAAAAAGCGCGTGAAGTTGCACTATATCGTCAAGGTAAGTTCCGCGAAGTCAAACTGGCGCGCCAGCAGAAATCTAAGCTGGAGAATATGTTCTCCAACATGACTGATGGGGAAGTTTCTGAGCTGAACATCGTACTGAAATCTGATGTACAGGGTTCTTGCGAAGCGATTATGGATTCATTATTGAAGCTTTCTACTGACGAAGTGAAGGTGAAAATTGTCGGTTCCGGCGTAGGCGGCATTACTGAAACCGATGCCACACTGGCAGCAGCCTCCAACGCGATCATTCTAGGCTTCAACGTCCGTGCTGATGCCTCTGCACGCCGCGTGATTGAAGCAGAAAACCTGGATCTGCGCTATTACTCAGTAATTTATAGCCTGATCGACGAAGTGAAGCAGGCGATGAGCGGCATGCTGGTACCTGAGTACAAACAGCAGATTATTGGCTTAGCCGAAGTGCGTGACGTCTTCAAATCACCGAAATTCGGTGCTATCGCCGGTTGTATGGTCACTGAAGGGACGATCAAACGTCATAACCCTATCCGAGTTCTGCGTGCCAACGTGGTTATCTATGAAGGTGAGTTAGAGTCCCTGCGCCGCTTTAAAGATGATGTTAATGAAGTTCGTAACGGCATGGAGTGTGGTATCGGTGTTAAGAATTACAACGATGTACGTGTTGGCGACATGATTGAAGTGTTCGAAATCATCGAAATCCAACGCACCATTGCTTAACAACTGTACATCTGCTAATGACCTAAAATAATTCGAGTGGCCTCAAGACAGCAACTGAGCGTATCTCCAGGTGTACAGACAACTATGCCTCTGAGGTGAGTGAAGAGGTCAACAAAGAGGCAATTTTAATTATGTTGGGTAATATATGTTAACGGGGGCCTTTGTGCCCCCCGATTTGTCTGGGGAGCCAAAAATGGCAAAAGAATTTAGCCGTAGTCAACGCGTAGCGCAAGAGATGCAGAAAGAAATTGCGATCATTTTGCAACGTGAAATCAAAGATCCGCGTATTGGTATGGCCACCGTATCCGGAGTAGAAATTTCTCGCGACCTGGCCTACGCTAAGGTTTACGTTACTTTTCTGAACGTGTTGGCTGAAAATCATGATCCAGACCAGATGACTAATGGCATTAAAGCATTGCAGGATGCAGCCGGTTATATCCGCACGTTACTTGGCAAAGCCATGCGTTTGCGTGTGGTGCCGGAGCTGACATTCGTCTACGACAACTCGCTGGTGGAAGGCATGCGCATGTCCAACCTGGTGACCAATGTGGTGAATAATGACGCTGAACGCCGTTGCGCATCGGGCGATGACGAGGAGGCTTAAATGAGTCGCCCTCGTCACCGTGGCCGTGATATCCACGGCGTACTGTTGTTAGACAAACCGCAGGGCCTGTCTTCTAACGATGCTTTGCGAAAAGTGAAGCGCCTGTACAACGCCAATCGTGCAGGTCACACCGGCACGCTCGATCCGTTAGCGACCGGCATGCTGCCAATCTGCCTAGGCGAAGCGACCAAGTTCTCGCAGTTCCTGATCAATTCAGACAAACATTATCGGGTGATTGCCAAACTAGGGCAGCGTACCGATACCTCGGACGCTGATGGTCAGGTTGTGCAGCAGCGCCCGGTGAGTTTCACCCAGGCGCAGCTAGATGTGGCACTGGATTACTTCCGTGGCGACCTCCGACAGGTGCCATCAATGTATTCGGCACTGAAGTATCAGGGCAAGAAACTCTATGAGTATGCGCGCCAACGCATTGAAGTGCCGCGTGAAGCACGCAGCATCACCGTTTATCAGCTACAGGTTATTCGCTGCGAAGGGAATGAACTGGAGTTAGAAATCCACTGCTCGAAAGGCACTTACATCCGCACTATCATCGATGATCTCGGTGAAATACTGGGCTGCGGTGCGCATGTGATCTACCTGCGCCGCCTGCAAGTGGCAACTTATCCGATCGAACGTATGGTAACGTTGGAACAACTGAATGCTTTATTGGCGCGGACGCAGGCGATTGCGCTGGATGAATTGCTTGATCCATTGCTTATGCCGATGGACAGACCGGTTGAGAACTATCCAGAAGTGAATCTGTTGCCTGTAGTGGCGGGTTATGTCAAACAAGGGCAGCCAGTGCAGGTTGCTGGTGCTCCGTATTCTGGCATAGTGCGCATAACCGAAGGAGAAAAACGTAAATTTATCGGCGTAGGTACCATCACCGACGATGGTCGTGTGGCACCATGCCGCCTAGTGGTCGAATCTGTTGATTAAGGGTGGGTAAAGTGCGCGTATCCCCCCCCTTTTTATCTTGAATGGGGCCGGGGATAAGGGTAGAATAGCGCGTTTTATGCATTGGGTTGCTGAATTAGAGATCGGCGCCTGTAGTTATCATCTATAATCTTATAATCTGGAGCAGAGTATTGCCATGTCTCTAAGTGTTGAAGTTAAAGCTCAAATCGTGGCTGATTTTGGTCACGATGCTAACGATAGCGGCTCTACCGAGGTTCAGGTTGCCCTACTAACTGCGCAGATCAACCATCTGCAAGGCCACTTCTCCAAGCACAAAAAAGATCACCATAGCCGTCGTGGTTTACTGCGTATGGTTTCTCAGCGTCGTAAGCTGCTGGATTACATGAGGCGTAAAGATGTGGTACGTTACACCAGCCTGATCGGGCGTTTGGGTCTGCGTCGCTAGTCTAGCTAGTTTCAGTGGAAAAGGGGCCTATCATGGCCCCTTTTTTCTAGGAAGCATAAGCAAATCAGGTTAGTGTATTGCTTGATACTCCCAAAACAGGTTTTTCCGTTACAGAGGTCCGCACGACTAATGAGAGGCTTTATCCCCAGCTTGAGATAAAGCCTCTCATTAGTCGTGCGGATGTAGTGGAAAGGTAAGTCAAGTCATAGGCGTATCGAGTCGTCATTACGATGAGTACGCCATTAATCAAGGACATAATTTTGCTGACACCGATCATTAGCAAATTCCAGTATGGCCAGCATACCGTCACCATAGAAACCGGTATGATGGCACGTCAGGCCACTGCAGCCGTTATGGTGAGCATGGATGACACCGCCGTATTCGTCACCATAGTGGGCCAGAAAAAAGTCAATCCGGGTCAAAGTTTCTTTCCGCTGACCGTAAACTATCAGGAACGTACCTACGCTGCTGGCCGCATACCGGGCAGCTTCTTCCGTCGTGAAGGCCGACCGAGCGAGGGTGAAACGCTGACCTCTCGTCTAATTGACCGTCCAATCCGTCCTCTGTTCCCGGACAACTTCCTGAACGAAGTACAGGTGATCGCTACCGTGGTTTCTGTCAATCCGCAAGTTAACCCAGATATCGTCGCAATGATTGGGGCCTCTGCCGCCCTGAGCCTGTCCGGTATCCCGTTCAACGGCCCAATTGGTGCAGCACGCGTGGGTTACATCAACGACCAGTATGTACTGAACCCAACAACCGACGAACTGAAAATAAGTAGCTTGGATCTAGTGGTTGCTGGTGCTGCTGGCGCGGTGCTGATGGTTGAATCTGAAGCTGATGTGCTAAGCGAAGATCAAATGCTGGGGGCGGTGGTGTTTGGTCACCAGCAACAGCAGGTGGTGATCGAGAGCATCAACTCTCTAGTTGCTGAAGCTGGCAAGCCTAAGTGGGACTGGCAGGCACCTGTGGTCAATGCAGCACTGCATGCGCGCGTGGCTGAACTGGCCGAAGCCCGCTTGAGAGGCGCTTATCACATTACCGAGAAACAAGAGCGTTACGCTCAGGTAGAGGCGATCAAGGACAGCGTGGTTGAAACCCTTTTAGTGCAAGATGAAACGCTGGACGCTTCAGAAATTCAAGACATCCTGAGCAGCGTCGAGAAAAACGTGGTGCGTAGCCGTGTGCTGCGTGGAGAAGCACGTATCGACGGCCGAGAGAAAGACATGATCCGTGGTCTGGATGTGCGTACTGGCGTACTGCCGCGCACCCATGGTTCTGCGCTATTCACCCGTGGTGAAACACAGGCGTTGGTTACCGCGACACTGGGCACTGCACGTGATGCACAGAACCTGGATGAACTGATGGGCGAGAAGACCGACAGCTTCCTATTTCATTACAACTTCCCGCCGTATTCCGTTGGCGAAACCGGCATGGTCGGTTCACCTAAGCGCCGCGAAATTGGTCACGGCCGTCTGGCAAAACGTGGCGTATTGGCTATGATGCCTAAACTGGAAGATTTTCCGTACACAGTACGGGTGGTTTCTGAAATTACCGAATCCAATGGGTCTTCTTCCATGGCTTCGGTCTGTGGTGCTTCTCTGGCGCTGATGGATGCAGGCGTGCCAATCAAGGCTGCTGTTGCGGGTATCGCCATGGGGTTGGTGAAAGAAGCGGATAACTTTGTGGTTCTGTCCGACATTCTGGGTGATGAAGATCACCTGGGTGATATGGACTTAAAAGTGGCCGGTAGCCGTGACGGTATCACCGCGCTGCAAATGGACATTAAAATTGAAGGCATCACCCGCGAAATCATGCAGGTGGCACTGAACCAAGCCAAGGGGGCGCGTCTACATATCCTGAGAGTGATGGAACAGGCAATCAGCGTGCCGCATAGCGATATTTCTCAGTTCGCACCACGTATTCATACTATCCGCATCAGCCCGGATAAAATTAAAGACGTGATCGGTAAAGGCGGCTCGGTGATTCGTACGCTGACCGAAGAGACTGACACCACCATTGAAATTGACGATGATGGTACAGTTAAAATTGCTGCGACCGACCGTGAGAAAGCGAAATTTGCTATCCGTCGTATTGAAGAGATCACCGCAGAGATTGAAGTTGGCCGCATTTATCAAGGTAAGGTTACTCGTATCGTTGATTTCGGCGCGTTCGTCACTATCGGCGGGGGTAAAGAATGCTTGGTACACATCTCTCAAATTGCCGACAAGCGTGTTGAGAAAGTCACTGACTATCTGCAAATGGGTCAGGAAACACCGGTTAAAGTACTGGAAGTTGACTGTCAGGGCCGTGTACGTTTAAGCATCAAAGAAGCGACTATGCCAGAAGCGGGGTAGCCTCCTACAGTTGAAGCAGAATAACCGTATAGATACATTTGCAGCTCCTTGCCATAGGGTCGAGAGCTATTTGTATCTCTGCCTGGGTAGGAACTCGTGTATTTAGCAAACGGAGGATAGGGCGTTCATTTAATATTTGTCTTTGGGAGTGGGAAATGAAGCCTTTCTTGAGCTGGTGGTATGTTGTGACAGCATTCATGCTGGCAGGATGTAGCAACCATGATTGGCGTAAAGACGAGGTTTTGGCGATCCCACTGCAGCCTACGCTGCAGCAAGAAATAATCCTGGCACGTATGGAACTGATACTTGCCAGCCGGGTACTGATGGGCGATGAGCGTGCGCAGCTTTTATATGAGCGTGGTGTGCTATATGATAGCCTTGGGCTACGCGTACTAGCGCGCAATGATTTTTCGCAAGCGCTGACGATACGTCCTGATATGCCTGAAGTTTTCAACTACCTAGGCATTTACTTAACGCAGGCAAGCAATGTTGATGCTGCCTATGAAGCGTTTGATTCTGTATTAGAGCTTGATCCAACTTACAATTACGCGCGTTTAAACCGAGGCATCGCATTGTATTATGGCGGCCGCTTCCAGTTGGCGCAGGATGATCTGCTGGCGTTTTATCAAGACGACCCAAACGATCCCTTCCGTTCGTTGTGGCTGTATCTTGTGGAACGAGAAATCGATCCCAAAAAGGCTGACGTAGCACTCAAGCAGCGTTATGACAAAGCGAATCGAGGGCAATGGGGATGGAATATTGTCGAATTCTACCTAGGCAACATTAGCGAAAAAACGCTGATGTCACGCCTCAAGGTAGATACAACGGATAATACTTCGCTCGCTGAGCATCTCAGTGAAACTGACTTCTATTTGGGTAAACACCACCTGAGTTTGGGGGACAAGAACACCGCTTCAGCTTTGTTCAAACTAACGGTAGCTAATAACGTAAATAACTTCGTTGAGCACCGCTATGCATTGTTGGAATTAGCGCTTTTAGGCCAAGAGCAAGACGACTTATCAGAATCGGACCAGCAATAGCTGATGAACACTTCTACCCAATAGATTTCAAGCGAACACTTCTACTTGCGGCAAGTCAGCAATCGAACGGATCCATGGGGCTTAGTTTGCTAAGTGATGAGGGTGAGGGAGAGCAGCTAACACTACGGTGGCTTGAAAGATGAAGGATTATCAGCCTGATAGACATTGGTTTTACAGCCAAAGTTATCGCCTTCACGGGTGAGGGTTTTTTTGTTCGTTTTATAAACTAATTTGAGCCGGTTCACATTTTTCAATGAAAATGACTGAAAATTTTCTCGACGAGTTATGTAGACTGGCTGCCATTATTAATGAGGCTTGTGTACATGACTACTGAGTTTGAAATCTCTTTTGCCGATCTGGGGCTATCTGCTCCGATCATTTCTGCCCTGACTAACCTGGGCTATGAAAAACCATCACCGATCCAGGCTGAGTGTATTCCTCACCTGTTGAACGGTCGCGATGTGCTGGGCATGGCACAGACCGGTAGTGGTAAAACTGCAGCATTCTCGCTGCCACTATTGCATAATCTACAGGCTGACCTGAAGGCACCTCAGATCCTAGTGCTGGCACCAACCCGCGAACTAGCGGTACAGGTTGCTGAAGCTATGACTGATTTCTCCAAACACATGCATGGTGTGAATGTTGTGGCTCTGTACGGTGGCCAACGTTATGATGTACAGTTGCGCGCTCTGCGTCAGGGGCCACAAATTGTGGTAGGTACACCAGGTCGTCTATTGGATCACCTGAAACGAGGCACCTTGAATCTCTCTAATCTGAGCGGCTTGGTATTGGATGAAGCCGATGAAATGTTGCGTATGGGCTTTATCGAAGACGTAGAAACTATCATGGCTAAGATCCCGGCTGAACATCAGACCGCTCTGTTCTCCGCTACCATGCCAGAGGCGATCCGCCGTATTACCCGCCGCTTTATGAAAGATCCACAGGAAGTGCGCATTCAGTATAGTATAACTACCCGTCCAGACATCAGCCAGAGCTATTGGACGGTGCGCGGCATACGTAAAAACGAAGCGTTGGTACGCTTCCTGGAAGCCGAAGATTTTGACGCAGCGATCATTTTTGTGCGCACCAAAAATGCCACGCTGGAAGTAGCCGAAACGCTGGAGCGCATTGGTTACAGCAGCGCTGCGCTGAACGGTGATATGAACCAGGCGTTGCGCGAGCAGACCTTGGAACGTCTAAAAGATGGTCGTCTGGACATCCTGATCGCCACTGACGTTGCGGCCCGTGGTCTGGATGTTGAACGCATCAGCTTGGTAGTAAACTACGATATCCCGATGGACTCCGAGTCTTATGTTCACCGTATTGGCCGTACCGGCCGAGCAGGCCGCGCAGGCCGTGCGCTATTGTTTGTGGAAAACCGTGAACGTCGCCTGCTTCGCAATATTGAACGTACCATGAAGCTGACTATCCCAGAAGTAGAACTGCCCAACGCAGAACTGCTGGGTGAGCGTCGTCTAGCCAAATTTGCCGCTAAAGTTCAGCAACAACTAGAAAGTCGCGATCTTGACATGTACCGTGCGCTGTTGGCTAAACTACAGCCGGAAGAAGAGCTGGATATGGAAAACCTGGCTGCCGCATTGCTAAAGATGGCTCAGGGTGAACGTCCGCTAATTCTGCCGCCGGATCCTATATTCAAGCCACGTCAGCGTCGTGAGTTCAATGATCGTGACGATCGTGGCAATGATCGCCGCCGTAATATACGTTCATACAGCCGTGACAGTGACCGTCCGCGCCGTGAACGTCGTGACGTTGGTGAGATGCAACTCTACCGCATTGAAGTGGGTCGTGATGACGGTGTGGAAGTTCGTCATATCGTTGGCACTATCGCTAACGAAGGTGATATCAGCAGCCGTTACATTGGTAATATCAAGCTGTTTGCTTCCCATTCCACCATCGAACTGCCGAAAGGGATGCCGGGCAAGATCCTGAATCACTTCACTCGCACCCGTATCCTGAACAAGCCGATGAATATACAACTACTGGGTGATGCGCAGCCGAATGAACGCAGTGGACATGGCCGTCCATTCAACGGCGAACGCCGTGAAGGCGCACCGCGTCATTCTGCTGGTGGTGGAGACCGTCGCAGCGGTAATTTCAACCGTGACGGTAAACAAGTACCGCGCCGTGATGACTCAGCGCCTACGGTTTATCGTCGTCGGTTTGGTGATGCATAACCGCTGATTTGACCATTCGTGGTCAGTAGTACAGAGAACCAGCTTACGGGCTGGTTTTTTTATGCAGCGAAATATGAAACGTCAATGGGTTAACAGGCTCGCTGTCATTATTATAAAAAGAGGATATATTGTAGCGAATTGAGATGGGAACAAGATTATCCCTATTTACCGCTTACCTTTTGGGAGTTGACATCATAATGAAAAAAAGACGTTATTGACCATGCTGCTGATGATAGTGGCGATCGCTATGGCGATCCTGTTCCGTGCGCATAATCAGGATGTGCTGCTACAGTATAAAGTTGATGCGCCAGAGGTGATCGTTGCCTCCAAGGCCAAAGTGCTGGTAGTCGAATGCCTGGTAGAGCGTAGCGACAACGTGAAGGGTGGGCAACTGTTGATCCAGCTTGATATTCCGGAACTGATACCGCAATTACGTTCTACACAGGCGACACGCGACAAGGTCAAGGCACAGCTCGAATAATCATCAATGCACGGCACCCGTGAAAAGAGCATCCGCACCGTGCGTGCCAATTTGGCGCAGGCCTAGGCGCAATACCGTAATGCGCAGAACGATTACAACCGCAACTTGAGCGTGTCCGGTAAAGGCTATATCTCGAAATCTGAACTGGAAGGCTCACGCCAGGCGCGTGATACCGCCTTCCAACAAGTACAAGCGGCAAAAGCCAATCTGGATGATGAAGGCATCAACGGCGACCGCATCGAGCTTCGGCAACAATATACGGCAGCGTTACACGAGGCAGAAGAGAATCTGTTGCAGATCATGATTCAAACTGAAGACCTGCAAGTGAAAGTGCCAGTGAACGGAGAAGTAAGGCCGATCCCGGCTAAGGTAGGAGAACTGCTGAACGCTGGTAGCCCGTTGCTGACATTGATCCGGGTGCCGAATGCCCCTTACTTCGTGTTCAATCTACGTGAAGACATCCTAGCCCACGTGCGCAAGGGAGATAAGGTTAAATTTCGGGTGCCAGCGCTGCATAATAAAATGATTGAAACCGAGGTGCGCTACATCGCGCCATTAGGGGATTACGCTACCAAACGTGCTACCCGTGCCATCGGTGATTTTGATCTGAAAACCTTTAAGGTTCGCCTGTATCCATCACAGCCAGTGGATGGCTTACGACTAGGGATGAGCAGCTTATGGCAATGGAAAGAGTAAAAGATGGCTGGCGCCGCTTCAGCCGTGCGTTTAACAACGAGTGCTGTATCGCTTTTCGCAGCCCGGTGGTACACTGGCTGATCTGGATCTTCCCACTGATACTGTTTTGGGCTTATCAGTAGCAACTTTTCCCAAGGCACGCTGATCGATTTACCGGTGTCGGTGGTAGATAGCGATCACAGCCCGATATCCAAATTACTGGCGCGCTGTCTGGATGCCGGTTCACACGCTCACATCGAGGGGCTTACCCCGGTGGGTTGCTAGAGTCGCTTCACCGCCTGCGCAGTGCGAAGGACTATGCGTTGCTGTACATCCCACCGGATTTCGAAGCCAATGCACTGGCGGGAAAACAACCGAACGTAGTGATGTATTACAACGCGCTATTTTACGGTGCTGGACTGTATTATTCCACTTAGGATTTCAGCGGCTTGATGGCCGAAATCAACGCCAACACCCGCCGCATTATCGCCGGCGCGATGGGCAAAACGCTGCCACCACTGGCGGATATAACGCTATCCTACGGCAACCTATTCGATGCCAGCGGCAGCCATATCTATTACCGGCAAGTTCGCCGCCATCATTCACCTGTTGCAGTTGTTCATGGTGATCTGCATGATCTACGTGCTGGCACGTAGCAAATCGTTGCTGAAAGCTAAACCATTCAGCCTGGCGTTGCTCGGCAAGCTAGCACCTTACACCCTGTGTTTTACTATTCTGCTGATGGTAGAGATTACTACGTTGGTGAGTATCTTTGACGCTCGCGTTAGCGGCAACCCACTGTTTATGCTGTTGATCGGTCTCTGCTACGTGACGGCAGCACAGAGCATTGGCCAGCTGCTGTTCACCTTTACCAGCAGCACCATCATTGCTTACAGCCTGATCGGTATCCTGGCAAGTATCGCCCTGATCTTTTCTAGTATAGCAGTGCCGGAATTGTCGATGCCGTTGCCAGCGCGGATTATTGCTAATCTTCAACTGTTGACCCATGCGCTATACGCGATGTTCGACGTATTCCTGCGCCAGGTACAGGCCAGTACCATCTTCAGCATTTATGCGCTGCTGATGGTTTATCCACTGGTCGACGCACTGTTAGTGCGTAATCGTCTGATGAAGCGGCTGCTTAAGGAAGGGGGATGCGGGATGAAACTCTATTGGCAAACTTTCGTCTAGGTATTGCTCATCAACATGTTGGAGCAGCCAGTGTAGCTGGCGTTGATCCTGTCATTGTGCATCATGAGCATGGTGTATACCAACCGCATGGTATGTAATTTGCCGGTGGAGGTGATTGATCAGGATCACACCACTTCCAGCCGCCAACTGATCCGTCAGCTGAACGCCACGGCCAAGATCGCCATTGAAACCTACGACATCCTGGAGCAGGAGGCGCAGCGTGACCTCGGTTGGCGCAAACTGTTTGCAGTGATCATCATGCCAGTGGATCTCGAGAAGAAGATCCTGCACAGTGAGAATATCGTAGTGCCGATGTATGGCGATGCCACCAACTGGTTGGCTAACAGCTAGATCCAGCATGACGTGATGGTGGCCTACTAGCAATTGCTGACTGAGTACAACAATGGGCTACTGCTACGAAGCGGCTTTAGCGAACGCCAGGAACGGGTAATCCTGACGCCGATACGATGGCAGACGCTGGAGATATTCAACCCTGGTATTAGCTTTGCGGCGATCATCTTCCCCGGCCTGCTGGTAATGCTATTGCAACACTTGTTGTTGATCGCCGCCTGCATCCGTGTCAACATGGCAATGAAAAGCATGTACGGTGGCAAAGCGCTGTTTGCTACGAGCTTGGGCGGGGATGACAGCATTGTTGCCGATCTGGTTGTTCCTATCGATTGTGCTGTTTGTATTGTGGCCGTGTGGGCTGAGTTACCGCCAGACGGCAAACATTACAGAAATCCTACTGCTGACTTTCCCGTTCCTGCTGGTAGTGCTGGGGCTAGGCAAACTGATGACTGAGTGCCTGCGTAGCATCTAGATAATCTACCTGAAGTTGGCGTTTATCACCCCGCCGATATTCTATCTGTCGGGCACGATCTGGCCGTTGCAAGCGATGCCTGGCTGAGTACGAGTCATTTCTTACTGTATCCCCTCCACCTGGGCCACCAAGACGATCGCCGGGGTTAATCAGATGGGTCTGTCGCTGAACGAAGTGTAGGACATTGTGGTGATACTGCTGGTGATGGGGATGATCTACACCTTATTGGGTGCTTACGTGGGTTTTGTGCGCACGTTTTTAACTGGCAAACGCTAATCTAGAAGATAATTTTAATGAAAATGCAGCGAACAGATTTGGGTTTGAGGCAGCGTCTGGCGTAAGGGTAAACGTAATGGTGAAATGCAGTATTTAATGATATAAGCAGCCGAGGCTGCGCATCAATGAGGCAAAATAGTCCTATTATATATTAAAATAGTCAATGACTGTGTGCGAGCTTGCACTGTACACCACGGGCCGCCGCTGCTGTTCCTACTGCTAGATTCACCCCATTTTCTCTCCAACGCCAGCTTCTAGAACAGTTGCTGGGTTGGCCGTTCCGCCACCAGGCATTAGCGGAGGATGAACCGGAATATCTCATATCACGTTGGTTAAAGTTCAAATTTCGTGATCTGGCACTACACTAGTTTATGATGGTTGAAAACGAAAAATGGGTGGTCAGTCAGCACGCCGAAGCGGACGTCAGTTTCAGTGACGACGCCAAAAATCTGATTCTGAACGCAGTGCGTAAGCAAGATCCAGATACGCTGCTTTTTCAGCATCGGTTACAGATTGAAGGGGATACTGAATTGGGTCTATATGTAAAAATCTGATGGAAGTTATTAAGCAGGAGAGCGTACCTGCACCGCTGTGCATGCATCTGTTGAAACTGGCTGATTTTGTTAAAGCAGGGCTGCAAGAGGGCACGGTGCAATCTTCCCGTGTGTTGATATCATGCTGATTCGTGTAGAGATCCCGGTAGATACGGTAGGCATCGACGTCCTGCTGCACCGCATTTTTGGCCGCGATGACGAGGCCGATCTGGTGCAGAAACTGCGTGAAGCTGGCCTGCTTAAGTTGGGCATTGTTGCCACCGATAATAAAGGCGGCATTGTATATTACGCTGCTTTCAGCTAGGTCAATGTAGCCGGAGAAGATAGGCAGTGGGTGGGGTTGGCACCGTTAGTGGTAGATGAAAGCTTGCGCCGTCAAGGATTGGGTGAAAAGCTGATCTATGAAGGCTTGGATGCGCTCAATGAATTCAGCTATGCCGCTGTGGTAGTTACTGGGCGATCTAGCCTATTATAGACGCTTTGGTTTTAAACTGGCCGCCGCCCATGGTTTGCATTGCCGCTGGTCAGGGGCTGAAACGGCGTTCCAGGTTTACCCGTTGGTTAGAAGAAGCCCTAAGTGGCGTTAACGGTGTAGTCGAGTACTCAGAACCGTTTAATCGGTTGTAATCACCGACAGCAAATACCCCAATGAGAGAGTTGGCTGACTGATCAACCCCTTTTTTTGCGTTTTGCTTAACTATTTGATTCTATATTCCAGCTTCAGCGCCATCGAATGATCCGCGACTTGGCAGTGAAACGCCATGGTCAATTTCCCCCTTTCCCCGTAGTACCTTGGCACCTTTGCCCGCCTGATGTTGCGCCAACCGCCGGGCTATATCGGTAGTAATACTGGTATACAGCATACCGCTTAGTAGACTACAGCATGTAGAGGTGCCAGATAGGGGTTACCATAATCATTTCTTTGAATAAATCTGAGTAGTACTACAGGCAATAAGATATAGTCGGGAAACCTATTTTTTACTGGATGTTTTTAATATATTTATTTTTATTAAGATTAACCATGCCATTAAAAAATCCTTTTTAGAGAACTAAGCATTCTTCTATAAAGAAATGAGTTGATTAATATTAATATTCAATAATGTACTGCCGTACAGGTAACCTAGAATTTGCATAAAAAAAGATCAGAATAAGCTTTTCCCCGGTACTACATGAAAATATATTGGCAAGAACAAGACAATACGCTTTGCCGCCACAAACGGAACCGATGTTATAACGACTGGCGTCTCTGATTCGGTAACGCTTTCAGTTAATAATCTGTTTGCACATAGTCCTTATTTTTCTGCAAATATTAGTGTAAGTAAATGAACGAATCCGGTGACCCTACCCATATAGCGGGAGTGTAGCTACGCCAGGAAGACGGTATGGTTTGTTAGTATAGGGAATGCTGCATACGGTTTGAACTGGTCATCGAATATTGGTACGCATGCCCATACCGTCTACATTGATGCACGCGAATACCAGGTTGGCATAAGCGCACTCTGTATCAGTAACTACAGCAAGTACGGGTTCTAGTTTTGCATTTTCTGTGATCAACCCATATGTAAAACTCATGGGTTGATATAGAAGTGCCTAGAGCAGTAAATGATCTGTATTACTTTGCTAAAGCTGAACTAAACCACCTAAACCACCACAGGGGTTTCCATAATCTTTTCTTTTTATAACTGGGAGGGGTAAGTTGAAACTCAGCCACTTTCTCCCACTTAAAGTTTAGAAACAATCTGCTATGTCCATGCTCGAACCCATAGTCATATTTTATTTTTAATTTTTTAAGTCTATAATAGTATTTCTAGAAAAATCTCTGACAAGATTATGATAGTAGCTATTATCTCTATCTAGCTCTCTCGTAGCAAACAAACTTCTTAGAGAGATAACGTTGGCGTGAACCGTGATATTTATGAAATTTAACAAATCGGTAATCCTCACCACCATATCCTCCTGAGTACTTTTCATCATAACCAAAGAAGCGTATAAAGCAGATGTGATATATAAAGAAAAGATTTGAGTGACCTTTGTATATCTTACCCGTACTATCTTTTCTGTAAATTTTGAATAAATATCGCCATGGATTGTTTTTTAACTAAGTGCTTTAGCGTTTCTTCCGGTAAAATATGGTCTAAATCTGTAATAATAATTTTGCCGGATTTAGCATGTGTAACACCAAGATTTCTTGCGCCTCCCTAATTCCAGGGTATATTGTCAGTAATTCTTAGCCATGTAATATTCAAATTATAGTTTTCGATTTCATATTTAACAGATGAACAATCATCAACGATGATAAACTGTATTTTGCTAATAATATCAAAAGAGTATGACTCACATACCTTTAGTAGATCAGTTAAGGAATTGATATTCCCCTGATCTCAAAAAATGGGTTATATATGAAAGTTCTATGTGCTATTTATCGAAACAATAATTCATATGATTGTTCTTATCCATTTATTTATCTAAAAATACAATCTAACTATAGATTTTACCCAAGAATATCCCGCACTATCTACAGCGAGGCTTTAAGTTTTTCTCACCCAATCATTTTATCACCCGCCATACGGGATAAGAAGCTTTACGTTTCCACTGTATGAACCACCCCGGTTTTTTGGAAAGTTTCTAGCCCAGAAACTCAGATTGCCAGATCCTTGTTTGCGATGGAAGCATTATAGGCCTTTTCTATTTCCATCAGTGGGATATGGCCAAGTGGCTCCAATAACCGACAGTTATTGTACCAGACAACCCATTTCAGTGTGACCAGTTCTACTACTTCTGCCCAGCTTTTCGGTGTACCACTACAATTACCTATTTTTGATATGTTCTTCCTAACAATATAGACAGGAAGAATGATGAATTATAAAGAAACTTAAGGCACTTATTGCCCAGCTGGCTAAAGGGCTTAAAACCAGCGCAGTTCTTAAGCCATTTTCTCGCATATTAGCTACGCCCACTGTCGAAACGGCTAGAGCGTTCAGATCCTTTAGCAAGTGGAGGGGGGAGCTTTGACAATGCTCCTGCTTATCGTTTTAATCAGAGCTACCCCTATTGACTATTGATTTCATAAGCCATGCTGAGAAAAATCATCGCTATTGCCAGCCTGTTAGTGGCGAACGCCAGTGTTTGGGCTAATCCACCAGATGCCATCGCCACATCACCCACTGCGCCCTACCTGTTAGCAGGAGCGCCGACCTTCGATTTAACGATGGTGACATTCCGCGAAAAGTATAATCGCGACAACACGATGTTGCCAATTGGCGAGTTTCATACCATCGCCGCAGCAGAAGACGACTCGCCGCTGTTGACCCGTGCCGCCAGCAAACTTAATGAAAATCTCTATACCTCCACCGCGTTGGAAAAGGGTACTGGCAAGATCAAGACGTTGCAGATCACCTATTTGCCGTTACAACAGAGCGGCGAGGACAAGGCGGCACGCGCTATTGCTATCAGTTATATGTCCGCACTGATGCGCCAGTTTGAACCGGCGCTGACGGTAGGGCAGAGTCAAGGTAAAGTGACCAGCTTGTTAGTGAAGGGCAAAGGTTCGCGTTTTTATCAACAGCAGGTTGGTGTCATTCGCTATGTGGTATCGGACAATGGCGATAAAGGGGTAACATTCGCGGTTGAACCGGTTAAGTTAGCGCTATCCACGCCTTGATAGCAGGGTATTTAGTGGCGAAAGATAAGCATTTGTGCTTAATCATCTCTATACTACTGGGCAGGTAAACTGCCAGTTCGGCAGTTATCATTTCTATTTTTTGTTCCCTTGTTGGAGGAAAAAACATGCGTCATCCATTAGTTATGGGTAACTGGAAGCTCAAAGGCAGCACCCATATGGTCAGTGAGCTGATCGCAGGCTTGCGCAATGCGTTGAGCCGTGTTGACGGTTGTGGTGTTGCTATCGCTCCGCCGGTTATGTACCTGGATCAGGCCAGACACGCACTGGCTGGTAGCTGTATCGCTTTGGGGGCACAAAATGTGGACATCAACTTGTCCGGTGCTTTCACCGGGGAAATTTCCGCCAATATGCTGAGAGACGTTGGTGCTCAGTACATCATCATTGGCCATTCTGAGCGTCGCACCTACCACAAAGAAACCGACAGAGCGATCTCCGAGAAATTTGCCGTGCTGAAGGAAGCGGGTCTGATCCCGGTACTGTGCATTGGTGAAACCGAAGCGGAAAACGAAGAGGGTAAAACCGAAGAAGTTTGCGCTCGTCAGATTGATGCCGTAATAAAAACCCTAGGCGCTCCAGCTATGAAAGGTGCTGTGATCGCTTATGAACCCGTGTGGGCCATCGGTACTGGCAAGTCTGCCACCCCAGCACAGGCTCAGGCAGTGCACAAATTTATCCGCGATCACATTGCCAAGCACGATACGGCCATCGCTGCTGAAGTGATCATTCAGTACGGGGGGTCTGTCAACGATAAGAATGCCACAGAGCTGTTTGCTCAACCGGATATCGATGGCGCGTTGGTTGGTGGTGCATCGTTGAAAGCCGATGCTTTCGCTGCGATCGTCAAAGCCGCCTCCGCAGCGAAAAAATCCTGATTTTATTCAGTTTGGCGAAAGCCCCACGGATTACCGGGGGGCTTTATCGCTGCTAGATAGGGATCCAGCGCTTGCTGATTTCGTCAAACACGCCACCGGTCGCGAAGTGCACCTTTGCGCTTCACCCCAGCCGCCAAAGGCCTCGTCCACTGTGAACAGGGTTAGTTTTGGGAACCGAGCGTCAAATTTGGCTGCTACGGCCGCATTACGTGGGCGGTAGTAGTTCTTTGCGGCGATGGTATGCCCCTCCAGCGTATGATAGATATTTCAGGTAAGCTGTAGCTACATCGCTGGTGCCGCGTTTGTCCACCACTTTGTCTACTACTGCTACGGTGGGTTCAGCGAAAATGGATTTACTTGGGATAATAATTTCGAACCTATCTTTTTACCCAGCCCTTTTTCCGCCAGCAGCGCTTCGTTTTACCAAGCGATCAGCACATCACCAATACCGCGTTCAGCGAAGGTATGGGTAGCACCGCATGCGCTAGGATCCAGTACCTCAACGTTGCCATATAAGTTTTTAACGAAATCCTGCTCTTTAGCTTAATCATTGTTATTGTGGTATAGCGCATAGCCCAGGGACGCCAGGTAATTCCAGCGTGCACTGCCGGAGGTTTTCGGGTTTGGCGTAATCACCTAGACGCCGGGTTTGACCAAATCCGGCCAGTTGTGAATTTGCTTCGGGTTACCCTTGTGTACTATAAAACCACGATGGTTTAGGTGTAAGGTGCTAAGTTGTCCGGCAGACGTTTGATCCACGCTTTATCGATACTCCCGCGTTCGGCAATAGCGTCCACGTCATAAGCCAGCGCTAGTGTCACCACATCGGCCTCAATGCCGTTAATAACAGAGGTTGCCTGCTTGCCGTAGCCACCGTACGAATGGCGCACATCCTGACTTTACTTTGTCGCCGGTCTGTTGCTGCCAGTATTTGCTAAAAAACGCGGTGTCATATTCTTGATATAACTCGCGCGTTGGATCGTATGAAACGTTTAGCAGTTGGATCTCTTGTGCCATGGTGCCAAACGCCAACAGCACCGATGTTAAACCTACACTCCATTTGCGCATCGACAGGATCTCCTAGGAAAATTAAGTGCAACTATAATAGGTTGATTTAACCCCTGAGCCTGCCAGAAACTTTCCTGGCAATTAAAGAATAAAAATATTTAATATAGACGATTTAGGAATATAACGCTGACGAGTATAAAAACCCCGCTTGTGGGGATAATGTCGGTAAATAATGCAGGAATCAGGCTTTCAGTCCTATTTTCCTTTGTACCGCATTATTCGCAAGCGGGGTTTTTTGATATCAGAAAAAACAGCGTATCAGTACAGCTTTTTCGCCGTTTCTAGCCAATCGCCTTTGAACGGACGTTTCATGCTCTCGATTGCATCAATGATATCGTGGTGCACCATCTTTTCATTTAGGATGCCGACGCAGCGGCCACCGTAACCCTGCAACAGCAGTTCAATCGCGTATGCGCCCATGCGGGATGCCAGGATACGGTCATAAGCGACAGGGGTTCCGCCGCGCTGAATGTGGCCCAGCACGGTCGCGCGGGTCTCTCGCTGAGTTTCCTGCTCAATATGGCGTGCTAGTTCATTGATATCACAGATGTGCTCGGTGATTGCTACGATGGCATGTTTTTTGCCCTTGCTAATCCCGGCCTTGATTTCATTTACCAGATCTTCGCGATTGAACTCAATTTCTGGCAGCACGATGAACTCACAGCCGCCCGCAATAGCCGACGCCAGCGTCAAGTCGCCGCAGTGGCGGCCCATAACTTCGACGATGGAGATACGCTGATGCGAAGAAGACGTATCACGCAGGCGGTCAATCGCTTCTACCACGGTTTCCAATGCGGTGAAGTAACCGATGGTGTAGTCCGTACCGGCTACATCGTTATCGATGGTGCCAGGTAGGCAGATGCAAGGGAATCCTTCTTCCGTCAAGCGTTTAGCACCCATGTAAGAACCATCGCCGCCGATCACGACTAGCGCATTAATGCCGCATTTTTTCAGATTTTCAATCGCCTTAGCGCGAACACTTCCATCTTTGAATTGCGGAAAACGAGCCGAACCAAGGAAGGTACCACCACGGTTAATCATGTCGGACACGCTGTAACGATCCAATTTCTCCATGCGATCTTCGTACAAGCCGAGGTAGCCATCGTAAATACCAAAAACTTCTAAACTTTCCGAAAGTACCGCACGCACCACACCACGGATCGCCGCGTTCATACCTGGCGCATCACCGCCACTTGTCAGTACACCGATTTTTTTGATCATGACTACCTCCGAACTGTAGATGCAATTTTTTAAGAATCCTGTTTTCGCCCATCCCTTAGCACCTCTCCGACTCATAGAAAACCTGCTTTTAGGTGGGATACTATATCAAAAACGCCCAACTGAATTGATTCAAGTTACGCCATATAACGGTAAAAAAACCGGTATGGCATATTGAGCTAATCTGACATGGGGTGTGGTGCCTTGATCTGATTACCACTCCTTATGCCCCTGACGTCTTGTTGGTACTACGGAACTGTGGTCTGGATGGATGATGATATTTGACCCTGGGAAACGATGCCGTAACCCCTGCTCCACCTGTTCCGCCAGGATATGTGCCGTCTGCCGTAACGGCAGAGAATCCGCTATCTCCTGATACAATTAAATGAAGCGCGTTGGGCCGGATTGACGAGGGGCGCAAATCATGCACACCTTTCACTCCCGGCCAGGAAGAGACTACGCCGATAATGGCCTGACATTCCTTATCCGGCAGCACCCGATCCAACAGGCTGACCGAGCTGGTGTGATATCAGGCGATAATTTTTATCAGTAGTAGTATGGACGCCAGAGGCGCTTACAGGCAATGGCAGGGCTTAGCCTAGTATAGCGTGGCATGGTCATTACCCATTAACTTCCTAACTTTTGGGGAGGGAAAAGTGGTACTACAGGTAAGTTTAGCTAACTGAGTGATTAATCCAGTACTTTTATATCATTCGGGTATTTTTTAATATTATCCCTCTGACAACAGTTAAATTAAGTCTCTTGCTTTTAAATCTGTGAGAGGTGAAAAAATTTTCAGCAGAAAAGCTTACATCTGACGATAAATGCTTAATACATTCACGCTTCGCAATCTTATTGAAGATGCAGCATAAGCACGTTTACTATACCTTGACGTGCATGAGAAGATGTAACAAAGAAATGGTCTATATACCCTGATGTGGTTGAAGGTCAGTATAACCTAGGATGTTACCATTGATTTCAGAGACAAATGGCTTAAGTATACTGATACGCTTATTCCATTCCTGAATATCATAGGTATTTGGATCCCGGGCATTAATTTGTTCTGGTGAATAATATTGATGGGATAAATGATGAACATCAGAGTGGAAAACCTTCCTGAGCGTAAGTTCCTCTCCTGGTTTATAAGGGCGAATAAGCATCTTTTCAATAAGCCTTAGGAGAAACCGCAGAAGCTGAACGCATCATCCTGCGGGTAGTAAACTAATCAAACGGCTGGTTTCCACCAGTGACAGCCGCTTATGGCGGTTGTTAGAAATGCCATGTACCACCGCGTGCTACACTCCTTCGATACGGATGCAACGTTCCAACAGATTGGTGGCATCGCGGTGGCTGAGAAAGAAACTCATATCGCGAGCGCTGAGCGGTTCGCCTAGCGTAATGCGCACCGACAGTGAGGAAAGTCCTCCTTGATAGGCGAAGTAGGCGGCGATGCCTTCGCCGAACGATTTGCTTGCACCGTGCAGGTTTTTCTGTTTTGGCACGTCATCAGGCCGGATCTGGTATAATCCAGCGGATAGCCCTCTACCACTTGTACGTTGCTGACGAACACTACGCGTCGGCAACCTGCGTCTTTTATCGCACGGAAAATATTGAAAGTACCGAGGATGTTATTGTCTATCAGTGAACCGCGGAAATCTACATTAGGAGAGGGATCGGACGACAAGTGCAATACGGTATCGATATCTACACAGGCGGTGCGGCAGGCGTCGAGATCGGCAATGTTAAAGCTAATGAATTCATCGTCGAGGTGCACATCGTTGAGCAAACCGCTATTTCTTTCCGCCTGCCGCACCGCCTGTGTAGATATCGATGACCTACCGCATGACGAAACGCCGTTGCCACCCGGCCACCGGAACCCAGAACCCGTAATCAGAATACGTCCTAATTCCTTACGTAAGGTCATGATCGCTGCCGTCCCCTAAATAGAGATTACTCTGTGACCAGTAATAATATTTCTCTGTGACTTTTGTCCAACTTTTTAATTAGCCTCTCTGATGTTGTGTGCTGCCAATGGGCAGTATTTTGTAAGGCTTGTGATCAAAAAGTTTATACTGCCTGCACAGCAGGTAGTGAAGAATGGCCTACTATGTCGATACGCTACATTCCGGTATTTATTGCGCTGATTTCCAGCACGATAATTGCAAAAAACCAACGTAATATATTGAATAAATGGGTAAATCATGTTACGCATGCTACAGTCGATGGTTGAGCGCTTTGTCACTTGCCATCATCCTACATCTGATAGTAATAAGGACACCACCCCGCGACCCCATAGTTGAACCCGCAGTACCACAGCGTGTTTTAAATCCTGCTAGCCGAGTAATGAGTGAATTTCTGCACGATTATGATGAGGTGATGATGAGAAATATTCACACAGAGTGAGCTGTGATTCAATGTATTCATCCAGCTAATTACCGAAAAATTGAATACTCCAATTAGGTAATCTTATTAATTTATAGCTTCAACATTACACTAGGCCATTTACGCACTGCCATGCAATATGTCGCCTATTGAGAGCGCTTTGTACGATAGATCACAGTTCTACAATTTGCTATCGCAAAGCCTTGCCGCAACAACGTAAAAAGCCCGGTGCATTGCGCCACTAGCTTGCGTTTCAAGCTACACGATAACCCCGCCGCAACGATGCGGCGGTGCTGAAGAAAAACCCCAGTGTCATCATGGTAGTAGAAAGTGGCGGGCAGTTTCAGGTAGTAGTTGGCAACCACATAGCAGGGGTATACCACGAGATCAACCTGGTTGCTGGTTTTGACAACAGCGCAGTCGGAGTAGATAGCGCGGATGATAAGAAAGAGAATTTATTCAGCCGCTTTATCGACGAGGTTTCCAGCATTTTATCCCACAATTAAGGGTGATGGCCGCATAGGGGGTTCTTAAGGAGTTTCTGGCACTAAGCCAGGCTTGCGGCTGGCTATTGGAGAGCAGCGGTGTCTTTAAAATACTGTTTGCTGCCAGCGATTCGCTGTTCTATTTCTTCCCAATCATGCTTGGTTTACACTACTGGGAAAAAATTTGGCGGCAACCCATTCATCACCATGGCGATCGGCGACGCACTGACTCACCTGCTGATGATCACGACGTTCGAAGCTGCACAGCAGTAACCATACGCGGTGCGCGAATATTTTCTTGGCATTCCGCTGACCTCTATCAATTACAGTTCTTCAGTGATCCTGATCATCCTTGCTGCTTGGGTCTCCTGCAGGCTGGAACTGCTGTTTGGCCGGGTGATCCACAAAACGGTGCGCAATTTCATCTCTCCGCTGCTGTACCTGGAGATCATACTGTACCAATAACCTTCTTATTGATCGGTCCGGCGGGGCGACCTGGCTGAGTCATCTGCTGGCGGATGGCTACCAAAGCATTTATAGCTTTAACTCGATCGTCTCTGGTTCCTTTATGGGCGCGGTGTGGCAAGTGTGCATGATCCTTGGCCTTCCTGCACTAGGGGCTGGTGCCGCTAATGCTTAATAACCCGAGCATGCTGGGCCACGATACCATGGTGCCATTGCTGCTACCGGCGGTAATGGGGCAAGTGGGTGCTACGTACGGCGTAACACTGCCGCACAAGCGGCCATTTGTCTTCGGCTGCATCGGCGGCGTATTATGGTGGCGGTGATCGGCTATTACCATACCGCTACCTATTCACTCTGGCTGGTAAGCATTTTCACTTTTGCGCAGATCATTCCCACCAGCAGCTTCGATGCCACGGTGTGGGGCGAGATGAGGAACCTTGTTGTCATTCTACTTCGCTGCACTGGCTAGCTATCTGTTTGGCATGAAACCAACGGAAGAGGCACCGGTCCGGTCATTGACGCACCGCTCAACGGTATACAGCCGATCCTCAGCCCAATCGCCGGTAAGGTGCTGCCGTTGGAACAGGTGAAAGCCTGCCATGAGATAGTTCCAGGCGGTAAAATCGGCAATATGCTGCTGGGTGGCCTGTTGTATCCGCTAACTTGTCGGCCAGAGGATGTGCTGGAAACCCAGCTGCAAAAATGCGACTGGATGTTCTTCGGCGATGTGCAGGCGCGCAGTTATTATCAGGCCTATATGAAGCGTTTTTTCCGCGAAAACTGCATTCAAGTGGCGATGATCACACCGCTGAGGATCGGCAGGCGCTACGCGAGAAACTATCGATTTTATCTCCTTCAGCTATTATATGAGCGGATGCGTCACCACCGACGAGGCTCAAAATAACACCGCCAGTGCCAACATTCCCAATATGGTGCCAAACTCGTATTTGGACTGTTCGGAGAGGGGCTGGCAAATCGATCCGATTGGGCTGTATTATCTGCTCAATATGCTGTACAATCGCTACTAGAGGCCGCTGTTTATTGTCGAGAACAGTCTGGGTGCCAAAGATCGCATTGAGGCTGACGGTAGCATCAATGACGACTATCGCATCAACTATCTTAACGACCATTTGGTGCAGGTGGCAGAAGCGATCGACGATGGCGTGGAGGTGATAGGTTACACCAGTTGGAGGCCCATCGATCTGGTTAGTGCTTCTAAGGCGGAGATGTCAAAGCGCTATAGTTTTATTTATGTAGATCGAGACGATGCTGGCAACAGTAGCCTGGAGCGGCGGCGCAAAAAGAGTTTCTACTGGTATCGTGATATGATTCAAAACAACGGTAACAGCTTGAAAGATAAAGCCTGACTTTCATCAATCCATACCATTTGCTGCTAATTTCTCGTCCTATAACGTTCACGGTACTGGTGGGTATGCGCGAACTTGGTGGCGTTGCACGGTGGCAGTTCCTGTCACGCTGTACTTTATGGTGCTTTTATCACTACTTGAAGCGCAGCGAGGAAAAAGTAATTGACGCCTATAACCGCTAGTAGTAAGATACGCCTCACTAACGGCGAGTAGCGCAGCTTGGTAGCGCAACTGGTTTGGGACCAGTGGGTCGGAGGTTCGAATCCTCTCTCGCCGACCACATTTAAGAAACCTGCTTTGTAAGCAAGTTTTTTCGTCTACCGTTTAACGGGATGAGAACTTATGCGGAAGTTTTGCCCTAAATGGCAGCAACTTTGTAAAAATTTTTATTCTTAATAAAAACGCATTCTCCTTAATTCTCAACTCTTCTCTTTATACCCTTTATACCCTTTATACCCTTTATACCCTAAATCATGCGCGTGGCAGGAAGGCAGCAACGCAGCAATAAATCGGTAGGGGGCCGATTTTGCATCTCGGCAACTTGGTGATTGAAGAAGTCTTGCCATATTCTGGCGAACTGGCAACATCGGGGCATTACGCTGCTACTGGCGGTCAACATCTCCGGTATTCAGATGCATAATGAAGACTTTGTATCGCACCTAAAGATCGTGCTGGCGCAACATCGGATCAATCTGTGCAAACTGCTGCTAAAAATTACCGAAACAGGTGCACATCAACGATCTAAATCAAGCGCTGATGTTGCTGCGTGAGCTACATGAACTAGGAATGTCTACCGCTTTGGATAATTTTGGCATGATATATTCCAGCTTTGGGTATCTTTACCGCCTGAAATACCTGCCAATCGATCTGATTAAAATCGATAAAAGCTTTATTCAAGAGCTATCAGAAGACGACGCTATGGTACGCATCGTCAGAGCAATCTCTGATGTGCTCAACCTACCGATGATAGCCGAGGGCATTGAAAGCGCTGCGCAGCGCGACTGGCTTCTGTGGCATGGCATTGACTATGTACAAGGCTTTTTGTTTACCGCGCCCGTTGCCGCGTGAGGAGTTTGAGGCCCGGTTTTGCTGCGCTGCGGACTGATTTTCTTCTCTGTGGCTCACCGTGTCTGTCCATAGCTGCTTCATTTTCGCCGTTTTTGTGCTTATACCAGGAAAATAAAAGATGTCGTAATTTCCAATTTTTCTTCCAGCTTGGCGCGTTTCAGTTCTTAAATTCACGCCGTTCCTGATTTCAGGCTGAAACAAATTATTTCCATGTTGTTAATTAATTATTATTTTTTGCACCTGAGATTAACAGGGGGATCAATAGATTACCGCCTGGTTCGCCTTTCCCCTAAAGGATATTTTTATGAAAATAACTATTTTTTTAAAGACTCTATTTTCAGGTAATAACAGCAATTACGTTAGGTATCTTGCTGGGTCATTTCTATCCCGACATCGGCACTCAAATGAAACCACTGGGCAATGGATTCATTAAGCTGATCAAGATGATTATTGCTCCGGTGATCTTCTGCACCGTGGTGAGCGGCATCGCGGGCATGGAAAGCATGAAGGCCGTGGGGCGTACCGGTGCTATAGCACTAATCTGCTTTGAGGTTGTCATCACTGTAGCGCTGATTATCGGTTTAGTGATGGTCAATCTGATGTAGACTATGGTTGGCATGAATATTGATGCCATCACATTGGACACTAAAGTAGTAGTAATCTATGCTGAGCAAGCGAAACAGCAGGGCACCATTGAGTTCCTACTAGACATTATTCCCGGCAGTATGATTTTGGCGTATTCGCTAGCTGTAACATTCTACAGGTACTGTTGTTTTTTGCTATGTTGTTTGGTTTCGTGCTGCATAACCTAGGTGAAAAAAGGGTCAGTTAATCTTCAATGTGATCGACAATTTTGATCAGGTCATTTTTGGCATCATCAACATAATTATACTGCTAGCTCCGCTGGGGGAGTTCGGTGCCATGGCGTTCACTATCGGTAAATATGGCATTGGCACTCTGGTATAGCTCAGACAGTTGATCTCCTGCTTCTATATCACCTGTATCCTGTTCGTGGTGGTAGTGCTGGGGTCGATTGCCCGTGCAAACGGTTTCAGCATCCTCAAATTCGTTAACTACATCAAGGAAGAGCTATTGATTATGCTCGGCACCTCGTCTTCCGAGTCCGTGCTGCCGCGCATGCTGGGCAAGATGGAAACACTGGGCTGCAAGAAGTCGGTGGTGGAGTTGGTTATCCCTACCGGATATTCATTCAATCTCGATAGCACCTCGATTTATCTGACTATGGCGGCGGTGTTTATTGCACAGGCCACCAATACCTGTATGGATATCATTCATCAGATTGCCCTACTGGCAGAGTGCTGCTTCCGTCCTCCAAAGGGGCGGCTGGTGTGACCGGGGTAGCAGCTTTATCGTACTGGCCGCCACCATTTCTGCGGTGGTAGGGCATTTGCCGCTAGCCGGTCTGGCGTTGATTTTTGGCATTGACCGCTTTATGTCTGAAGCGCGAGCGCTGACCAACCTGGTAGGTAATGGCGTTGCTACTGTGGTGATAGCGAAGTGGTACGAGCAGTTAGATGAGAATCAATTGAAAAATACTCTGAACAATAAAAATGGTGGCGCTGATAAAGCGCTATCTTCCACCTGATGCTAATGGCTAAATCATCGGTTGCTTTAGCAGCTGGTGACGCTTGTCCCTATCATGATTTCTTGCATTTAAAACTCGACTAGCCATTATTTTCACGATGCTGTGTGGTTACTGCCAAACGCGCAGGCTAAAACACTACAACCCGATCTAGCGTGGCGGCAGGGGGTGGGCCAACGGGGTTTTCATGGCAACTCTTTAGTACGCCGCAACGGCCGAATGACCGCATCAAATTGCGGCTGAGGATCAATACTAGTTCTCTGGCGGAGTCTTCTCAACAGATAGGCTCCGCCTATTTGTTGCCGCGCCTGTCTCTGGTGCATAGCGTAAGTCTTTCCACGTTGCAACTTCGTTCGCTATGGCAGCAGAGCCTCGACGATAAACGGACTTTAACGCTAGCCATCAGCTCTTATTACTTCGCTATTTACAATCTAAGTTTGCCAAATAACCGCCCAGAACTGCTGAAAGATGCGTTGGTGTGGCTTTCCGATACCACACTGGCAAGCTAGCTCTAAATAAGCACGGGATGCAGGCGGTGATGAGTGTCTGCATCGATCCAGTTGGCACATTCCCGCTAAATCTGCAAGATGTCTAGTGGCGTTGTTGCCTGAAAGGTTCGACATTGGCGGCACAGGATCCGGCTCATCCGGTGAAGCTGCCAGTCAATGTCGCTCAACTGAGCAAACTGTTTGCCGCCTATGCACACACAGGTACCGATATACCGATGTTAGCCAGTTTCTAGGTTCTCAGCAAAGAGGTGTGGTGGATGTTGAAATTGCAGCTTTCTCAGGATGTGACCTTGGCGCTGAAACAACCAGAAGGTGAGCCGGAAATGAGTATGAAGCAGTTGCAGGAAACCTGTAATAATATCATGTCTGCAGCGTCTTGTGGTAGTGAAAGCGGTGGATCTTAGCACACGGCAGCCTTGAGGCTTGAGGGGGGGCTTAGGCCACCACCGCCACAGTATATAGCACTTTGATGATGTGATAACCGAACTGGGTTTTGACCGAGCTATGGGGTTTGAGCAGTGGAATGCTAAACACTGCTTTATCAAAGGCAGCGGACTATGCTGCCTTTGATAAGCTTGCCAAACGAGCCACCATGACGTTTTGACAGGTATCCTGAGTATTTGCGTGCCAGCGCATCGAAGCTGATGCCGCGCTTCAGCTTGACCAGCAGCACATTGGTCAATTTTTCATTGTCCACCAGTATGTGCATGGCGCATGCCGTCTTTGCCATAGTATTGCCTTTATCAAGGCAGAAATTGCGCTGATTATACCCTATGAATTTCAAGTTGCAGCTAGGCAGCAAATTCGTGAGTCTCCAGGCGATGACCCAAGTAAAGCGCTGGGGTAGCAATGTTTCCAGGACAAATCGGTCGGGAATCCATTTGGATGCTGCAAAGTGGTAGCCCGAAGAAGAAATTACAAGAATTTTATTTCTATTAGATTTGAACGTGGTTTGCCGCAGACTCATAAGAGAGGTGATCCATCGATGGACCACGTAACTGAGTGCAGCCACCCACGCTACAGCTTGAAAGACGACGGGTATATGCCTGTTAAATCTCATCGGCACTTTCTGCTACAATCTTCTGCCACCTTATCAAGTCAAGCAACAAAGCGCCATGCGATTAAACCCCAGCCAACAACAAGTTGTCGAATTCGTTACCGGGCTTTGCCTAGTGCTGGCCGGTGCCGGTTCCAGCAAGACGCGCGTCATTACCAACAAGATTGCTCACCTGATCCACCACTGCGGCTATCAAGCGCGACATATCGCTGCCGTAACTTTTACCAATAATGCTGCGCACGAGATGAAAGAGCACGTGGTGCAAATCATGGGGCACAAAGAAGCGCGCGGACTAATGATTTCTACCTTCCATACTTTGGGTCTGGAGATCATCAAGCGGGGGAATACGCCGTGTTAGAAATGAGGCCCCATTTTTCGTTGTTTGACGATCAGGATCAGCTTGCACTGCTAAAAGATCGGACTAAAAAGTAGCTGGAAAATGACAAAACGTTGGTGGCGCAGCTTATTTCCACCATTTCCCATTGGAAAAACGATCTAATCGATCCCACACGCGCGATAGCGTTGGCGCACTCTGAGTGCGACAAGCTGTTCGCTCATTGCTACGGCCTGTATCACGCCCATATGCGGGCCTGCAATGTGCTGGATTTCGATGATCTAATCCTGTTGCCAACTCTCTGCTGCTGCGGTGCAACGAAGAGGTCTGCAGGCGCTGGCAGAAGCGCATTCGCTACCTGCTGGTGGACGAATATCAAGATACCAACACCAGCCAGTATGAACTGGTAAAACTGCTAGTAGGTAACCGTGCGCACTTTACTGTGATCGGTGATGATGACCAGTCGATCTACTCTTGGCGCGGGCGTGGCCGCAGAATCTGACGTTGCTGAAGGAAAATTTTCCGGCGCTGCAGGTGATCAAGCTGGAATAGAACTACCGTTCCAGCGAACGTATTTTGAAAGCAGCCAACATTCTAATCGCGAATAATCCACACGTTTTTGAAAAACGGCTGTTTTCCACGCTAGGTTATGGTGAAGAACTGAAAGTCATTACCGCGACTAACGAAGACCATGAGGCTGAGCGGGTGGTGGGGGAACTGATTGCTCACCACTTTGTGAAAAAAACCCGCTACGGCGATTACTCAATCCTCTACCGCGGCAACCACCAGTCTCGGTTGTTCGAAAAGATGCTGATGCAGAACCGCATCCCCTACAAGATTTCCGGCGGTACCTCGTTCTTCTCGCGGCCAGAGATCAAGGATCTTCTGGCCTATCTACGGGTGTTGACCAACCCGGACGATGACAGAGCCTTCTTACGTATCGTCAATACGCCTAAGCGCGAGATTGGCCTGGCGACGCTACAAAAATTGGGTGAGTGGGCCAATCAGCGTAACAAGAGCTTATTCCGTGCTAGCTTCGATCTGGGCCTCAGCCAACATCTGAGCAGCCGTTGGCTGGAGAGTGCAGCGTTTTACCCACTGGCTGGGTGGCATTGCTAAGCTTGCTGAATGTGATCCGGTTACGGCAGTACGCGATCTGATCCACGGTGTTGATTACGAAAGTTGGCTGTTTGAAACCTCCCCTAGCCCTAAAGCTGCTGAAATGCGTATGAAAAACGTTAATATGCTGTTTGGCTGGATAACAGAAATGTTGGCAGGCAGTGATTTGGAAGAACCAATGATGCTAAACCAGGTGGTCGCCCGTTTCACCTTGCGCGATATGATGGAACGCAGCGAAAGCGAAGAACAACAAGACTAGGTGCAACTGATGACATTGCATGCCTCAAAGGGCCTAGAGTTCCCCTATGTGTTCCTGGTGGGAATGGAAGAGGGATTATTACCGCATCAGAGCAGTATCGATGAGGATAATATCGATGAAGAGCGGCATTTGGCCTATGTGGGGATCACCCGCGCCCAAAAAACACTGATTTTTACCCTATGCCGTGAAAGTCGCCAGTATGGCAAACTAGTGCGGCCTGAACCAAGCCGTTTTCTGATGGAGTTGCCGCAAGACGATCTGACGTGGGAAAGCGGGCCTAAGGTGATCAGCATACCAAAGCTCATGCAGAAGGGCCAGAGCCATTTAGCCAATATTCGCACCCAGAGTTAGCCAAGGCCAAAGGCGAAGAAGGGTAGAATACTGGGCGCAATTTACGCCGTTATCACATTAATGTTGAGCTTCTAGCTTCAGCGGCTAGTTACCCACTCAGTGCCGCCGCCTATATCAACTACCAAACATCGATCAGGCCAGCCAGTGGTGTACGCGATGTGGTGGTAAATCTGCCGCATTTCTTCCACGCCGCTGATCACCGAGATCTGATAACTGAGGATTTGCTTGCGTGGAATGTCCTGCAAGCATTTGGAGAACAGCTTCAAGCACAGACTCCGCGTTGCATGGCCTCGTACGATAGGCGATTTTGCTGATCCTGCCCGTCCGCCGCCAACTGCACTTTACGCTCTTGATGCGCAATAGGATCTGAGTACTGCTGACCACTTCGCATATCACCAGCATATAGAAGCTGTTGGAACCAAGGTCGATATCTACATAGAGCCTGCTGGAATTGAGCATGTTATCCCCGGTGCCTTTTAAAATGCATCGGTGTGGGCCGCACTTGCTTGCCTCCAGTACTGACCCAGTGTACTAACGAGCGGGTCACCTTGATGCAACTTGAAAGTTATTGGGTCATCAGTCTGATCATTTGTGGTTTCCACGCGGTACGCCGCCGAGACGGGGTGCTGAGTTGCGACATGGCCTATTTTTCTACTGCGCGGATGCGTCAGGCGCTCCGGTACCGGTAGATCGGCCAGCAAAGCATCGCTATTATATATTTGCTTACTGGAATGCTATGACTGGTATAGTCCTCGATCGCCGGTAGGTTGAGTGCATACTCTTCGCAGGCCAGGCTGATGGAATGACCAATTTCGTCAGTGCGTCCAGTACGGCCAATGCGGTGCACGTATTCTTCGCAATCGTCAGGCAGATCGTAGTTGAATACGTGGGTGACCAACGTGATATGGCAGACCGTGCGCGCCGACATCGGTGGCAACCAGAATATCGAGGTTGCCCGTAGTGAAATCTTCGAAAATGCGCAAACGTTATTTCTGCGCTACGTCGCCAGTCAGCAAGCCAATACGGTAGCCATCGGTAGCTAGGTGACCCTGGATATTTTCACAGCGGTGTTTGGTATTGGCAAAGATGATGGCGCGATCCCCAGCCACTATTCTTCGATCAGAGTCTGTAGCAGATGTATTTTTCCTTCATTAAATGGGTAGAACAGTTTTTCTTTAATGCGATGGCCGGTTTTCTGTTCTGGTTCCACTTGAACATATTCAGCGTTGTTCATCTGTTCGAAGGCCAATTCACACGGACACGGTAGGATAAGGTAGCAGAGAACAGCATATTCAGGCGTTGGTCAACCGCAGTCATACGGCAGAACAGCCAGCGGATGTCTTTGATAAAGCCAAGATCATACATGTAGTCAGCTTCATCTAGCACTCTACGACTTGAATGGCATCCAAATCGATGTGTTTCTATTTGGCATAGTCGATTAAGCGACCAGTGGTGCCGACCAGGATATCTACGCCTCTTTTCAGCACTTTCAGTTGTTTATCGTAGCCATCCTCCGCCGTAGGCCAGGCCCAGCTTCAGGCTAGTGGACTCTGGGTGAGGGGTTTCCCGCATCTAAATAGATCTACACCGCTAGTTCATGCGTGGGTGCTATAATTAAGGCGCACGGCTGGTTGGTTTGGCGATCCTGTTTCACCTGATAGGTAAGTAAATAGTGAAAAGTAGACGCTAAAAAAGCCGGCGTCTTTCCGGTACCGGTTTGCGCCCGACCTACAACGCTACGCCAGAAAAGCGTGAGCAGCAATGCTAACTCTTGGATGGGCGTGCAATGGTGAAACCATTTTTTCTCAAGGGCTTTAAGGAGTAACTAGCGCATGGCGAAGTCGGAAAACTTCTGATTAGTCAAGTGTGTTTTTCTCATAGTATAGCAGAATATCAGATAACTATTGCTTTACCAAAGCACATCCGTTGAAATAAACGCGGTGAAATGAAATCACCTTGAGTTGGTTAATACTACACCAACAAGGTAGACCTAATCCTTTGGAGTAGAACATGAGCGATAAAATTATTCACCTGACTGATAATAGCTTCGATAGCAACGTGCTAAAAGCTGAAGGGTCAATACTGGTCGATTTCTGGGCTGAATGGTGTGGGCCGTGCAAGATGATTGCCCCGATTCTGGATGAGATTGCCGAAGAATTCTCCGGCAAACTGACCATTACCAAGATGAATATCGATCAGAACCCGGCGACCGCCCCTAAGTACGGTATCCGTGGTATCCCTACGTTGTTGCTGTTCAAGAACGGTGAGGTGGCCGCGACCAAGGTTGGCGCGTTATCCAAAGGTCAGCTTAAAGATTTTCTGAACGCAAATTTGTAATCAGGTGAGAAAGTCAATATCTGGTGTCTAGCGATGTTCAATTCATCGCTAGACGCTTGCCAAGAAGCGTGTTAAGTTTAACCACACTGCAAATAGAACTTGCCTGAAGTTTTAAATCTAAAGAATTTAAATCTAAGCTTTACTTTGTGTTGAACCACTGGTATCCAAAGTAAAATGGGCCTAGTCCGCGTTTTAGCGATCAAGCGGTTTTGCAAAATCAATTTTAAGGTACTTTCGATCTTAAACCATCAACGCAATGCGTGCGCCTGATGTAAGCCATTTCTTACCGCGATATCTCGGCACGCGGTGATCGAACGTCCAGTAAACAGGCACGTATCACGCACGCTGCCATACCATTCACGATAAAAGTTCGAGACATACCCCGAGTTTAAGAACCCACCACTATGAATCTTACCGAATTAAAGAATACGCCAGTTTCTGATCTGATTACTCTCGGCGAAAATATGGGGCTGGAAAACCTGGCCCGCATGCGTAAGCAGGACATTATTTTCTCCATTCTGAAGCAGCATGCGAAAAGTGGAGAAGATATCTTCGGCGATGGTGTGCTGGAGATATTGCAGGATGGATTTGGTTTCCTCCGTTCTGGAGATAGTTCCTACCTCGCCGGCCCTGATGACATCTATGTATCCCCTAGCCAAATACGCCGTTTCAACCTCCGCACAGGCGACACCATTTCCGGTAAAATTAGGCCGCCAAAGGAAGGCGAGCGCTACTTTGCTCTGTTGAAAGTTAACGAGGTTAACTATGATAAACCGGAAAACTCCCGTAGCAAGATCCTATTCGAAAACTTAACTCCGTTACACGCCAATTCCCGTCTGCGGATGGAACGAGGCAACGGGTCGACCGAAGACCTAACAGCGCGTGTATTGGATCTGGCAGCGCCGATTGGCCGTGGTCAGCGTGGCTTGATCGTTGCGCCGCCAAAAGCCGGTAAAACCATGTTATTGCAGAACATCGCGCAAAGTATCGCTTACAACCACCCAGATTGCGTCTTGATGGTGTTATTGATCGACGAACGTCCAGAAGAAGTGACCGAAATGCAGCGTCTAGTGAAAGGCGAAGTGATCGCTTCGACTTTCGACGAGCCAGCATCTCGGCATGTACAGGTAGCAGAAATGGTCATTGAGAAGGCCAAGCGCCTGGTGGAGCACAAGAAAGACGTGATCATCCTGCTGGATTCTATCACCCGTCTGGCGCGTGCCTATAACACCGTAGTACCTGCTTCAGGCAAGGTACTGACGGGGGGGGTGGATGCTAATGCCCTGCATCGTCCTAAGCGTTTCTTTGGTGCGGCGCGTAATGTTGAAGAAGGCGGTAGCCTGACCATCATCGCTACCGCACTGGTCGATACCGGTTCGAAAATGGATGAAGTTATCTACGAAGAGTTTAAAGGTACTGGCAATATGGAATTGCACCTGGCGCGTAAAATCTCCGAGAAGCGCGTGTTCCCGGCTATTGACTACAATCGCTCTGGTACGCGTAAAGAAGAATTGCTCACTACCTCTGAAGAATTGCAGAAAATGTGGATACTACGTAAAATCATCCACCCAATGGGCGAGATCGATGCGATGGAGTTCCTCATTAATAAATTGGCAATGACCAAAACCAATGATGAATTCTTCGATATGATGAAACGCTCATAATTCTGTAAAATTCGCATAATGCTAGGCCACGCCACGCCGAATCGTGGCGTTTTTTACTTCTGACAGATACGATAAGTAGCAGTATTGGAAAAGTAAGTTGTTTCTGCGATTTATCGGGAACTCATCCTGATGATGGTCAACATTTTGTCGTTTGCCACCTTGTCGCCGTTGATTCATTAGGTAACCTCAGAGGATGAATCGCTGTTGTCATAGGAAATGGCTAAAAGATAGACCCTGTCCCTAATTCTGTGTAACTGCCAGCGTATTAAAGGTGATCGTTCAGGCGGTCACCGAACTAGATAATAAAACGACTCATCGCCAGCCGCCAGTTCTGGATAGGCATACTCTATTTTTTTGACGCATCCTTAATCGCCAGATAAATCACTTTCCGCACTGAGTCGTCTGTCCGGAACACCTTACGTTTTTTTATCGCCTGCCGGATCACGCTATTTAGCGACTCAATCGCATTCGTGGTGTAGATAGCTTTCCGAATATCAGGCAGGTAGCCGAAGAACGTATTGAGATTTTCCCAGTGCGCACGCGAGCTTTTGCTTATCTGCGGGTATTTATCGTCCCAGACGCCAGCGAACATAGAACGTATCTAGCGCCATTAACGCCGCCTCCTCTATCGGAGCCTAATACACCATTAGCCCGCTGGTGATGGCTTTATAGTCTTTCCACGACACGTATTTCAGGCTGTTGCGCACCCTATGGATGATGCACAGATGGATATGTGTCTGCGGATAGACGCTGTTTATCGCATCCGGGAAGCCATTCAGACCGTCTAAGCAGTCAATCAGGATATCTCCTGAAGGACCCGGTTTTTCAGCTCTATCAGCACGCTTAGCCAGAACTTATCCCCTTCGTTTTCTGCCAGCCACATGCCCAACAGTTCTTTCTGGCCTTCAGTATTAATGCCCAGCGCGAAGAATACGGCTTTGTGTTAATCACGCTGCCGCCGTGAAGAAATTTTACAACAATACAGTCAAGGTAAATAATGGGATACAGTGCACCCAGAGGCTGGTTTTGCCACTCTGTAACCTGCTCTTTAACCGCATCGGTGACCTAGATATCAGCGTGGGAGACACGTCTGCGTGTGATACGCGTCTGGTTTTTCTTTATTAGCTGCGGCTCGCGAAAGTGTTTTCACGGTCACGTGGCGTGTTCAGTTTGATTTCGCCATCGTCGCACAACAGCGTTTTAGAGGAATAGCCATTACGTGTATTTGAGCCGGATTTTAGGGAAATTTTCTCGTGCCCGAGGTAGTCGGTCAGTTTAGCCTTCAGCGCTGCTTCGATGGTTAACTTCATCAGCATGCGGGAAAACGCATTGAGATCTACGTCGGTTTTAAAGCCTTTCCTTTAGCCAGTTCTCAGTCGCGAGGGTTTTAAGTTTCTTTTCGTCCATAATTTACCTGTCTCCGTTACTGGAGTGAACATATCAAAAACAGGCAGATACACAATTTAAATTACAGTCTCACTGTAGAGATTAGGTAATTTCCTGATTTTTGTTTCGCGCTCTCTGTGCACCCTAAATAGCCTCGTCTAATAGCACTCCATTTTTGCCAGACCATGTTTGCCGCCCGGGAACGGGCTGGCAGTTTTCATAAAGTGGCGTACTTTTTTCAACAGTTGCCACATTGGCCGGCACTGATGATTACGTGTAATGGTATCGTGCAGAGCCCCTACCACAGGCGCTTAACATGATTGACCCACGGCGAGTAAACTGGCCGGTAAATCACCCTGAACTTTGGATTCTGTTTCAGCCAGCACAGCACATTTCCCAGCTCTTGTGAAGGATGTGGTTATCGACGATGAGCGTGATAGATTTTGCCCGTTGGTATGTTGCTTTAAGATGCTTTAACCGGCTGATACATAACACTGAACTTTTACTGCCTCTGCCCACGTAACTAGCCTTCCAGGTACCATTGTGCAAGACTTCCACCAGATAATATTTTTCATTCTGACCCGGCGTGACGACCGGTTATCTCATTGATTTTTGTTGCCATCAGTTCAGCACGCCACGCCAGCAGGAACACTGATAACCAAAGTCACTAGGTGAATACTTTACGAGCACGCGCAGTAGTTCGCAAATATGTTAAAACCGCCAGCGACTTCCATGCCAGGAAGGTAAAGACCTGAGGCCTTCCACACCATATAGCGTAAACCAGTTAATTCAGCGTCCAACGGATGAACGGACGCAACAGAACGTTCTGGCGACGTCGCTGACCATGCTACCCCGATGCAGTATCAGTAAGGCTGTCAGCCTGCGGTCAGGGTTTTGTCCCGCGTTTTATAGATAGTTTTCTGCATCAGGCGTCGTTCGGTGCGGGGTATGGGTGCTATGATCAGCATCGCTCAGTCCGGTTGGTGATAGGGTTAGTTTGGCGATTGCTTAGATCGCTCAATCCAGACTGAGTTCCCTCAAAGTGATCTGCTATTCTGCGCGGCTATTTAGGGTTTAGGAGGCTTTGTTGAATAAATCAGATCCTGTGAGAGCGAGCGTTCCTGTAGCTGGTCGGATTTTCAGGCAATACGAATGTTTTCTGGCATACCTGCCTTCGTCATCTTGTTCATAGCACGCACCATGGCCAAAGCCTCTGCTACCTGACAGTCGTAGTCACGCGGCGTCAGTGAGCCTCCGAACAGCTGCTTTACCCGGTACATGGCTGTTTCCGCTATAGAGCGACAGTTATATTCCGTTGTCTATTTCTCCACCGCGCATTGCTCCCGCTCAGTCGCTGATTCGCTCTGCACGGTTACGGTCTGCGTACTCACCGGGCCAGTAGCTCGCGCCATTTCGCTGAGGGATGAGCCCGGTAGAATCAATCACCAGGTGCGTAATTTCACCCCGGGTGGGAGTTTTGACACTGACATTGACTGACTTTGTCAGCTTGCTGACACAGCTGTAATCCGGACAGCGCAGCGGAACGCCTATCAGGGTAAAATGGAATCAATGAAGCCCTGTGCAGCCCGTAGGGTCAGCCGTAATACTCGTTTAATCACCAAAACGGTAGTGATGGCAAGGTCAGAATAGCGCTGGGGTATTCCTCGCGCTGAAGGTGGGGCTGTCTCATACCGCGTCTTACCACGTCTTAATCGCTTCGTCGTCCAGCTAGAAAGTCATGGGGCCGTGGTTGATAAGCGCTTTATTATAAGTGTGCCAGTGGGTGATTATGAACTTCTGCTTAGCCACGGGACTGCCTGCGTTATCAGAGAATGCGTGATCTGCTCCTTCAACTCAGCAAAAGTCCGATTTATTCAATAAAGCCCCATCAATAACACTGAGCTATATTTTTATTTTCACTTCATTTACTTCTTTGTATTTTTTAACGAAAAGACAAAAACCATCGAGATGATCACACCGGTTAGCAAATTGACCTGCTAGAGATAACTCGTTTAAAGAATCATCGGCGGCAAACTACAAGCTGTGTACGCTATAGCCTCATTTGGGTGCATAATAATTCTATGCGGCTTAACCGATTCACACATGTCGCTGGATTCGGACTGTATATCCTACGGTCAACAGGTATACTGGTGCATTCTATCTAAATCCACTTGTACCGCGTGCGAATTCAACATGCAAAAGTTTGATACCAAGACTTTTCAGGGTCTGATCCTGACACTACAGGACTACTGGGCGCGCCAAGGTTGCACCCTTGTTCAACCATTGGACATAGAAGTCGGCGCAGGAACCTCACACCCGATGACCTGCCTACGTGCACTAGGCCCAGAGCCCATGGCCACAGCTTACGTGCAGCCTTCTCGTCGCCCGACTGACGGTCGCTACGGTGAAAATCCGAACCGCCTTCAGCACTACTATCAATTCCAGGTAGTGATTAAGCCCTCTCCGGACAATATTCAGGAGCTATACCTCGGCTCGCTGAAGGAACTGTGGCTAGACCCGACTATTCACGATATTCGCTTCGTGGAAGATAACTGGGAAAACCCAACCCTCGGCGCTTGGGGTCTAGGATGGGAGGTTTGGCTGAACGGCATGGAAGTGACGCAGTTCACCTATTTCCAACAGGTCGGTGGCCTAGAGTGCAAACCCGTTACTGGTGAGATCACCTACGGCCTGGAACGCCTGGCGATGTACATCCAGGGCGTAGATAGCGTTTACGATCTGGTGTGGAGCCACGGTTCGCAGGGCATTACCACCTACGGCGATATATTCCATCAGAATGAAGTGGAACAATCTACCTACAACTTTACCTACGCCGATGTAGATTTTCTGTTCTCCTGCTTTGAGCAGTACGAGAAAGAAGCCCAATCACTGCTGGCGCTAAAAAAACCGTTACCGCTGCCCGCTTACGAACGTATTCTAAAGGCTGGCCATACCTTTAACCTGATGGATGCCCGCAAGGCTATCTCGGTGACCGAACGCCAGCGCTATATTCTACGTATCCGCACACTGACTAAAGCCGTTGCCGAAGCCTACTACACTTCCCGTGAAGTGCTGGGCTTTCCAATGTGTAAAACGAGAACTCAGAGGCAGCCATGACTCAACAGACTTTCCTGGTGGAAATCGGCACGGAAGAGCTGCCGCCGAAGGCTCTTCGCTCGCTGGCGGGAGCCTTTGCCGCCAACTTTACTACCGAACTGGAAAATGCCAATCTCGAGCACGGCTTAGTGAGTTGGTTCGCCACTCCTCGCCGTCTGGCACTGAAATTGGCTAATTTGAGCGCGGCACAGGCTGATCGCATCGTTGAAAAACGCGGCCCGGCGATCAGTCAAGCGTTCGACACTACAGGAAAACCTAACAAAGCGGCCGAAGGCTGGGCGCGTGGCTGCGGCATCACTGTCGATCAGGCCGAACGCCTGATGACCGACAAAGGCGAGTGGCTACTGTACCGTGCCTACGTTAAAGGACAGCCTGTGCAGCAACTGCTGGCCAGCATGGTCAACACCGCGCTGTCTAAATTGCCGATCCCGAAGCTGATGTGCTGGGGCGATTCCGAGGTGCAGTTCGTGCGTCCGGTGCATACCGTAACCATGATGCTAGGCGCAGAACTGATCCCTGGCAGCGTGCTAGGAGTTGAATCTGCGCGTACCATACGTGGCCACCGCTTTATGGGCGAAACCGAGTTCACCCTCGACAATGCTAATCACTACCCGCAGATCCTATTGGAGCGCGGTAAAGTAATCGCCGATTACGAAACACGTAAGGCTCTGATCAAGCGTGACGCCGAGCGAGCAGCGGCAAAGATTGGTGGCAAGGCCGATCTGAGCGAAAGCCTGCTGGAAGAAGTCGCCTCGCTGGTGGAGTGGCCAGTAGTACTGACCGCCAAGTTCGAAGAGGAATTCCTGGCAGTGCCAGCGGAAGCGCTGGTGTACACCATGAAAGGCGACCAAAAGTATTTCCCAGTGTACAGCAGCGCAGGCAACCTGCTGCCAAACTTTATCTTCGTGGCTAACATTGAATCCAAAGATCCACAGCAAATCATCGCTGGTAACGAGAAAGTGGTGCGCCCGCGTCTGGCGGATGCTGAGTTCTTCTTCAACACTGACCGTAAAAAACGTCTAGAAGACCACCTACCACGTTTAGATACTGTACTCTTCCAACAACAATTGGGCACTATGCGCGATAAAACCGATCGCATTCAGGCGTTGGCGGGCTGGATTGCTGGCCAGATTGGTGCCGACGTCAACCACGCTACCCGTGCGGGCCTACTGTCAAAGTGTGACCTGATGACCAATATGGTGTTCGAGTTCACCGACACCCAAGGCGCGATGGGCATGCACTATGCGCGTCATGACGGTGAGGTGGAAGACGTCGCCGTTGCGCTGAATGAGCAGTATCAGCCACGCTTTGCCGGGGATAGGTTGCCACAGTCGCAGGTCGCATGTTCACTGGCAATCGCCGACAAAATGGACACCCTGGCCGGTATCTTTGGCATCGGGCAACATCCAAAAGGCGACAAAGACCCGTTTGCCCTGCGCCGTGCTGCACTGGGCGTGTGGCGCATCATCGTCGAAAAAAACCTACCGCTGGATCTACAAATCCTGACTGAAGAGGCTGTGCACCTTTACAGCAGCAAGCTGACTAACATCAAGGTGGTCGATGAGGTAGTAGAATTCATGTTAGGCCGTTTCCGTGCTTGGTATCAGGAAGAAGGGCATGCACTAGACACTATTCAGGCAGTGCTCGCGCGCCGGCCGACCAAGCCGGCCGACTTCGATGCTCGCGTCAAGGCCGTCAGCCACTTCCGTACTTTAGAAGAAGCGGCGGCGTTAGCGGCAGCCAACAAGCGCGTCTCCAATATCCTGGCTAAATCTATGGATACGTTAAACAACCATGTACAAGCTTTAGTATTACAGGAAGACGCTGAGATCCAACTGGCGAGCCATCTGGTGGTACTGCGCGACAAGCTGGAGCCATATTTTGCTGCTGGCAATTATCAGGACGCACTAGTGGAGTTGGCTACCCTACGCGAGCCGGTAGATGCTTTCTTCGAGAATGTCATGGTGATGGCCGAGGACGATGCAGTGCGCGTGAATCGTTTGACACTACTAAGCAAGCTACGTGAGCTGTTTTTGCAGGTGGCGGATATTTCTGTATTGCAGTAACCGGTACTTTGCGGTGAAAAGGCGCTTGCGAGCGCCTTTGTTACTTCTGGCAACCGGCAGCCGTTAACCGATAACGTTGCAAGCGGCTGTTGGGTTTATCCGGCAGTGTTATTTCTATCCATCATGCATTTAAGGCCGGTTGCAGATAACATTCGCAAAAAGTTTTCAGATCTTATAGCTGTAATGCGTTCTATATCGCTACTAGCGCTATTTCTCCCCGCAATACCGCCAGCAATTCGGTGACTTAGGGGGTAAGGATCTGCTCAAGCGCTTGCAGAATCATCTCTAGCATACATTAGACCAAAGGTGCACAAGTCGGTTTTCTGCTTGCTGGCGTTAAGTGCTTAGTAATGCAGTATGCGAGAGGTGATAGTCAACGGAGGCTGATAAAATGACATGCGCAAATTAGTCTGACGATGGGTGATAAAGGATATAAAAGTCTATTATGTGCGCTTTACCTGCGCAGCAGCTCGTTATTGACCACCCTGCGGCCATCGGCTACAGATAACGTTTATCTGGCATGCAATCGCGTATCGCATCATTGTCAGTTGATCTATTCTTATAGGCGTATGGAGTGCAGCAAAAGGGAGGGAGTACGATGAAAAAGCAGGTTAATAACAGAAATTATGTCACATAGCATTAGGGATCCAAATAGAGGCTTCACGCGTTGGTGGTTGCCAGTATTAGAGTTGTTGATGGTCATGCAACTGACCGTCTATGGCGATAAAAAGCTAGAACAATGCAAAGCGTTCATTGACTACTTACAGAGTACAGTGATATACAGCGGGGCTAAACTCCCCACACTGAGCGAAGATCAGCAAAGGAAATTCAGCAACTATAACAGCGATTACGCCATTTTAGTCGGCTTTTCCCGGCAGTTATCCAAATCCATCGGTGCTAGCCTGACGCCAGCGCTAGATCAGATCAACCAAATCCGCGTTGCCCAGGATTATATGAGCAAGCGTGATGCCTTACAGCAGTCAATTGGGGCGCCCAACTTATTGGGTCAACAGATCCAATCAGCTAAGTCACAGGCAGGTGCCTCGCGTATGGCATTGAAACAGCCAGATGATCTAAAAGCGGTGTACAATCAGGTTTATGACAACATTGTCACTATGCCAACTCACGTACTGATGCCAGCGATTCTAACCACCAGCTTTATACAGGATCTGGTACACATTAGGTATTTTGTACAGGCTCAAGACAACCAGATGAGCGTCAACAACAATAGTGTGCAGTTTCCGCACATATCAGCAGGCTACGCAATATAACGCTATGATATTGAATCTGGTAGCCAAACAGCAGGATTTACTGAAAGCACAGGAGACTATTCAGCCCTTAATGCAATAAGTTTTTTCTATTCAAAACCCCAGGCCGACATACGGCCTAGGTTAATTCCTCTCGGCCTTTCCAATAGCTCACGCGCTGCTAGCTCCCATAACTTCTGGCACTTCAATTAATCGTATTGCAATTCCCCAGCGGTAAAAGACTCCCATCACGTCGAAAAATAACTTGATCACATTTTATGCGGAATTTATCCATTAATATGCTGTTCATCATTAAAAATACCCCTTCCACCGGATGTTATACGTGATTTATGTCAAAAACACTCCCATGAGGTTCACCTAATAAAATAACGTGATAGAGTTCACTGCGCATACCGCAATAAACACGGCTGGCACGTCACAACAATAATCACTCGCTCTGCTATCAACGCGTAATAAATAAAGGTAGGTTTTATGTTTTCACCAGACATCATAGTTAAAGTTCAAAATGTTGACCTCTTTCTGAGTAATATGGTCATGCCCAACATCGCTACCTTTATCGCTTGAGATAGCATAACCTCGTTACTCATTCCTTCCGTATAGCTGATGAATAAAGCCCTCGCCAAGCTGGTAGGCTCAATGATCACCTACCTGCTGCTATTGCTGATCGGATATACCTGTGTCCGCCTGGTGGGCTATGAGCATGGTGGCGTGGTTAGCACACCATCACTACTATCGGCGTGATCGTCGATGCACACATGCCGATGTTCCTTGGCACCATGATTACCGGCCCATTAGGTGGCTGGACAATCAAGTATGTTGATCACTTGGTAGACGGCAAGATCAAAAGCGACTTTGAGATGCCAATGAACAACTTCTCCGTAGGTGTCAACGGCATGCTACTGGCGATCCTGGCCCTCCCTGGGTATCGGCCCACTGGTGAAAGCCTTACCCAAACTGCTGACGGCCAGCATACATGCCATGGAAGTGAACCACCTGCTTCCACTAGCATCAATCTTCATTGAACCGGCGAAAATCTTGTTCCTGAATAACGCCATCAAACACAGTACCTTATCACCACCAGGCATCAAGCTAGCCACGGAAACGGGCAAGCCGGTATTCTTTCTGATATACCAGAATGATAAACACCTAAATGGCAAAACTTTCACTCAATGCATTGAGCATAACAAGCTGCTGACATCAAGCATCCGTATTAAATAGCTGGTTTGCAAGACGAAATGTAGATAACGTTCGATTGAGCTACATGAAAACGTCATCGCTGCCTGCATGAAAAAACACTTGTTCTACTCACTTAAGGTATCACCATTCGCCCTTTAAAAAATAATAACTAATTAGAGTTTGCGTTATAAAAAGAGGGGCATATATTTAAAATGATATTTTTTTATTTCGCTTTATTAAATTTATTTTTACTAATTTTTAATAGGTGTTTAATTATCATTATCAGCAGATAGCTGGGATTGTAAAGTAGATAGCAGCCCCCCTGATATTGTATTCAGTGATGGTTTTTACCCCTTGGTACTAACAATAATATTTTGCCGCATTTCTGAGGATTTTCATGCATGGCGGGAAGTAGGGATAGTGCATATATTGCTACTACATCAAGCCTTGACGACACGTTAGCTATTGCAGTTGCATATTACTCCAATCCCAATTTCACATGGAACCTTTACTTATATTCAGGATGAATACCGACAGTCTTTTTTATGAACTTCGGCATTCAATAGGTTATCTTGAAGAGTGAGGTACGGAGTCAAGTACATCAGAGCTGGCAATAGTACAGTTCTAACATGAAATAGTCACTCAAAGAGTACTGGGTCAAAATATAATTTAAGAGATAGTGTTGGCATTTAATCCTGCTGATAGAAGTGTTAGTTTATGATTAGTAAAAACGAACAGTTTTTATCAGCACAGAGATACAACATATAGTCAGTATCTGTTACCTAATCTCAATTGGCATAGAGAAATAAGCTATAGAATATTTGCATTCGGGCAATAGGTAGGTGCGTATTTTGCATTAAAAGATGTTAGGGATATCCTGCATCAGTATTTTTAAAAGCAGATACTACCTACAGGCATCGATTTTTATAATGCCTGTCCAATGTTCAACTCCCCGTTACTTGTAACCAACCAGTGGTCCGTGCAATTTATCTTTTCAACGGTAAACACACCTGTCTTAGTTCTACGCACTTTTTGAGATTTCCGGGTTTTCAGCTATCAGCTGGTACTCTTCCGGCGTCAGGTTATTCAGGAGTCCATGGGGGCGTTCGCTATTGTATTCATTCAGCATCTTTGTTGAATAAATCGAACTTTTGCCCCCGACCAGGAGCAGACTACGTATCGCAAACGTTACATAACTACGATGGTTAGGTTACAGAGGCTTTGGCCATAGTGCGTGCTCTGAATAAAATGACCAAGGCAGGTATGCCAAAAGTGGACGCATTGCCTGAGTGTCGGAGCTATCACGAGGCTGCTAACCCAAAATTTGATTTATTCAACAAAGCCTCGTCCACCAGGAACAACTCTAGCAACTCGTTGAGGAATAGCTTGCCTTGCTCGGTAATTTGCCAATATTCCGGCGTCTCCTTCAGATAACCTTTCATCAGCGCTTCCTCTAACTGCGGGCGGATGGCGCTTTCCGCCAGCCTGGTATGGTTGACAAAATCGGCGCGTGGCGCAGCCTCTAGCAGGCGAAAGCGGTTCATGAAGAATTCGAACGGCCGATCCGCTAGCACCACTTCATGCTGTTTATCTCTATATTTTCCCTGCATAAAACCACGCGGATGTTTGGTCTTCGCCGTGCGTAGGATACGGCCATCACTGAAAGTCAATTTGCCGTGCGCACCGCAGCCGATCCCCAAATAGTCGCCAAAACGCCAATAATTGAGATTGTGCTGACACTGATAACCCGGCTTAGCATAGGCCGAGGTTTCATACTGCTGATAGCCGGCGTCGCTTAGCAACTGATGGCCTTGCTCGAAGATATCCCATAACGCGTCGTCGTCCGGCAACACCGGCGGGCGCGAACTGAATAGGGTGTTCGGCTCAATGGTTAGCTGATACCACGACAGGTGTGGCGAGTTAAGAGCGATCGCCTGGCACAGATCATCTAGCGCATCTTCCAATGACTGGTCTGGCAGGCCATGCATCAAATCGAGGTTGAAGCTGCGCAGACCAAGGCCAGTCGCCAAATGCGCCGAAAGTTTAGCCTCTTCCGCACCATGGATGCGCCCCAGACGGATTAACATCTCAGCGTTGAAGCTCTGCACACCGATCGAAATGCGGTTAATACCGGCATACTGGTAGCCACTAAAGCGATCGGCCTCGATGGTACCAGGATTGGCCTCCATAGTGATCTCAGCGTCATCAGCAACGCGGATGCGTGAGCGCACGCCGTCTAACAACGCCTGCATTGCTTCGGCACTCAACAGGCTGGGGGTGCCGCCGCCGATAAAAATGGTGCTGATTTCACGATCCCCAGCCAGAGGCAGATCGGCATTCAGATCGGCCATCAGGTGATCGACATACTCCTGATGCGGCACCTCTCCCTTCAATGCATGCGAGTTGAAGTCACAGTACGGGCATTTCTGCACACACCACGGGATATGAATGTACAAACTCAGCGGGGGCAGTTTAAGCATTGCGCATGGCAGCCAGCATCAGCTTTAATGCTTTACCACGGTGCGACAGCGCGCTTTTCTCCTCGCGACTCAACTCGGCGGCAGTACGGCCCCGCTCTGGCAGGTAGAAGATTAGATCATAGCTGAATCCGCCTTCACATAGGTTTCCAATGGTGATTTTACCTACCCAACTACTGCCATAGCACACTAGCGATATGGGATCTTGTGCATGGCGCATGTAGACCAGAACGCAGTGAAATTGCGCCCCACGGATGCCCTGCGGCACGTCTTTCAGCGCCGCAAGTAATTTACCAAGGTTTTGCCGATCAGAGGCATCATCTCCCGCGTAACGAGCAGAGTAGATGCCTGGCGCGCCGCCTAGCGCGTCCACCTCCAGGACAGAATCGTCCGCGATAGCTGGTAGGCCAGTTTCCTCGGCTGGATCGACACCCAGTTCCGTTTGTGCAATAACCTCGAATTCAACATCGGACAACAGCTCGGATAATTCACGCACTTTGCCTGGGTTAGCGGTGGCAAGAATAGCGTTTTGCATAGCAACTACCTTGAAAATGATTCAATTATGCTGTGTATAGCGCCGCGACCACGTCTGGGATCTGCTGCGGATGAATGATGTGTAATTGTTTATGCCGCCCCAGTTCGCCTTTCTCAATGGTGACGTTACTTCTCGCCACTTTGAACTGCTTGGAGAGAAACTTAATCAAATGGGTGTTGGCCTGGCCGTCGACTGGCGGGGCGGTAATGGCAACTTTAACTTCGTCGCCATGCAAACCGATGATCTGATTGCGGCTAGCTTTCGGCTGGATATATAGCCTGATCTCCAGCCCATCCGCCACGGGGATGACTGCACTCACAGCAAGAACCACAGTTCGCCAAACAGATCTATACCCAAATAGTTGAGCAGATACAGGATCAAGATCACCACCATAGCGGAAAAATCGATATCCCCAATCGCCGGGATGATGCGGCGGATCGGTGCCATCAACGGCTCGGTCAACTGGTACATCAAATAATCAATCGGGCTGTGCCCCTGGCTGATCCAGCTCATCAACAGACGGATAATCATCACCCAAAATATCAAGTAACCAACGGATTTTACCAACGATATCAAACCAAACAATAGGTTATACGGGTTAAGCGATATCGCGCCACCCTGGATCAGCAGCAGTAGTGGGTATTTGATGGTCATCAGAAGGAACGCCAGCAGCAGCGAGGCGCTGTCAATCGGTCCCAGCGAAGGGATGATGCAGCGCAGCGGAGCGACCACTGGCTGGGTGATCTTGACCATAAACTGTGAGAACGGGTTGTAAAAATCGATGTGCGTCCACTGCATCCAAATGCGCAGTAGTAGTACCATCACGTAAAGATCAATAACGGTCTTGACCAAAAAATTCAGCGTTAGCATGTTACAGCCCTTCCAATTAACATTATGTTATTTAAAATAATTTTTACATTTCCTGCGCACATGATACCGCCGCTTGCATAGCTTTGGCTACGGTTTCCGGCAGTTGCTGTTGGTTAAAAACACCCTCAGCGCTTCAGCGGTGGTACCACCTTTGGAAGTCACCTGCTCACGCAGCGTGGACAATGGCGTATTTGGGTTGGCTTCCACCAAGTCGGCAGTACCGGAGGCGTCCTGCTACACTAGATCGCGCACGGTTTAGCAGTCAAACCCCATACGCTCGGCCTCATTTTGCATTGCTTCCATAAACAGGAAAAATAGGCCGAGGCGCTGTCCGCTGCGGCGATCACCCTATTGATGCTGTTTTCGTCATTAACCCAGCAGACTTTGCCGACAGCACTCATCAGATCGGCGGTGTATTCACGATCCTGCGGGATAACCTGCAGTGACGCATACAGAGCCCGCTTGTGCCTTTGCCAACCCGTGATGAGGTGTTTGGCATGATGCGCACCAAGCTCAGCTTGGTCGCTCAATAGTTGATAGAAACGGCTGACCTGGATACTGGCGGCGATCGACAGCACCAGCTCGCCAGTAAAGTCAACGTGTTCCCGCAGTGGTCGAAACACCTCCGCCATCATCTGTGGTTTGACCGCCAGCACTATGACTTCGGCTTCGCGCACGCTGGCGATATTATCACCACTGCTGACGATGCCTAAGCTCGCCATCAGCGCATCCCAGTTCTTAGTTGAGGGGGGCGCAAATACGGATGAATTTAGCCTGATAACCGTCCGCCACTGCCACCAAGACAGTGATGATAGCGCGCGCCATATTGCCAGCATTAATAAAGGTAATCTTACGATATTGCATCAAATCCCTCCCTTTGTCAGGCGGGTGAATAATCACGGTGACCAAAAATTGCAGTACCAATACGTACCATGGTGCTGCCTGCGGCGATAGCCGCCTCCATGTCATCGGTCATGCCCATAGACAGTGTGTCTACCCGCGGGTAACGTTGCCGTAGCGCCAGAAAAGCATCGTTCATCTGGCCTAACACCGCGAGTTTCCGTGGGTAAACAACTTCCGGTGATGGAATGGCCATCAGCCCACGCAACATCAGATTCGGCAGCGCGACGATCGCCTCGGCCAGCGCTGGCATAGCATCCAGTACAATGCCAGATTTGCTCTGCTCATCGCTGATATTTATTTGGATCAGCACGTTAAGCAGTGCCATCGTGGACGGGCGCTGATCGTTCAGCCGCTCGGCGATACGTAGCCGATCCACTGTCTGGCACCAAGCGAAATTTTCCGCCACCAGACGGCTCTTATTCGATTGTAGTGGGCCGATAAAGTGCCATTCTAGCGCCGTCCCTTCCGGCAAAGCGGCGAAATGCTGAATTTTGTCTACCCCTTCCTGCACGTAGTTTTCACCAAATGCGCGTTGACCTGCAGCGATAGCTTCAGCGATCATCGCCACAGGTTTGGTCTTACTGACGGCAAGCAAGGTCACTTCTTCTGGCACGCGCGCGCAGTATTGCGACATCGTCGCAATGCGGTTTCGGACATCCTGCAGATTCTGTTGGATAGTACGCATAATTGACCTAGTAGATTGATATGGATATCGGTGAATTAGTCGTACTTAGTGTAAAGCATAATGCCTCCGATCTGCACCTTTGTGCTGACCATCCAATAATGTTGCACATTGATGGAGAATTGCAGCCGCTGGCAGGGTCGGAAAAACTAACGCCAGAACAGATGTTAACCTGGTATGATGATGCACTGTTGGCTTCCCCGCAACGCCGCGAGCTACAGCAGCAATCGAATTTATTCATCACAGCCAGTGTTCGTTGGTTCAACAGCGTGAAATTGGCCGTGATAGCCACCGTTTCGATGGGGTATTGCGTGCTGCGCTACGAGAAGATCCGGATGTGATCCTGCTAGGTTGGTTGCGCGATACCGCGACCATACGCCTCGTGCTTACCGCAGCGGAAACCTGCCATTTGGTGCTGGCGACTCTACATACCCGCAGCGCAGCGCAGGCGATTGAGTAACTGGTAGACGTGTTTCTAGCCGAGGAAAAGCACTGTGTCCGCGTTCAATTAGCCGGTAGCTTGCAGGCGGTGATCGCCCAAAAGCTGCTAAGATGCCCTGGTAGTGGAAGGGTGGTTATCTTTGAAGTACTAACAGCAACGGCAGCAGCATGATCCGCGAAGGCAAAACCCATCAACTTAACAGTGCGCTGCAAACGGGGGCACAGTCCGGTATACAGAACCTTTGAACAGGGGCTGCAACAGTGGATCGAGGCGGGTTTGCTAGGCGGAAATGGCGCAGAGGCAGGAGGTTTTAGCCCTGCTGACTCCAGAACCAATTTTCCAGAATAACCACTGCCGAGGCGGAGTCTACGCTACCCTTATCCAGAGCGCGTAAGCCGCCGTGATCAAATAAGTTGGCGCGGGCCTCAACAGTACTCAAACGTTCATCATGCAAGGCAATCTGCACACCAAAACGACCATGCAGGCGATTGGCAAACTTGCGTGCCTGCTCAGTCACCGGCTGCTCGCTGCCATCCATATTCAACGGCAAGCCAACCACCACCAGATCCGGTTGCCACTCTTGCAGTAGCTTAGCGATTTTCTGCCAGTCCGGTGAACCAGCCTGCGCCTTGAAAGCTGCCAGTGCGCGGGCGCTGCCCGTCAACTCCTGGCCAATCGCCGCGCCAATGCTTTTGCTGCCGAAATCGAAGGCAATAACGGTGCGATTGCTCATCAGGCGTGTCCTACGTGGTTGACGATGCTGCGGATATCGACGCCCAAGCGGTTGGCAGCCTTACGCCAACGCTTGGCGATCGGCGTATGAAACAGAATGTCGGTATCGGCTTCGAGGGTCAACCAAACATTATCTAGCACTTCCTGCTCCAATTGGCCTGGCTCCCAACCGGCATAGCCCAACGCTACCAGCACATTATCCGGCTGCTCTGGAGTACCCAGTGTTTCCAACACGTCTTTCGAGGTAGTAATCATGGTTTGATCTGAGATCGCCATGCTGTAACCAAATCCCTGGCATGGCGTATGTAAGATAAAGCCGCAGTCATCTGCCAATGGGCCACCAGCAAATACCGGTTTTTCCTGGTTGATCGCCGGATCGCGTGTTTGGGGCATGATCTTCAGCTTGTTTAACACCATCGCTACCGTGCATTGCTTCAGCGGCTTATTTATCACTAACCCCATAGCGCCTTCTTCATTATGTTCGCATATGTAAATGACAGATCGTGTGAAGCAAGAAGCCTGAAGTGATGGCATGGCGATTAGAAAATGGTGCTGTAGATTCATGGCGTTATCAGGGTGATTGATGGTGGATAAATTAAACAACCGCCAGTATGCGGTCATACCCGTAGCCTTTCAAGCCATATCCTGGCCTAAAGAGACAATCACGGTGCGAAAGTGGCAATGGTAGGCGGTTTTCCGCCCGCATTGCAGATTCACTTCGCCGCCAGACGCTTTTCTATTGCTTCTATCAGCAGGCTAGTAATTGACACTGAGAAGGCTGCCTCGATCTCACGCGCACAGGTGGGGCTGGTGACGTTTATCTCAGTCAAGCGGTCACCAATTACGTCCAGGCCGACGAAGAACAGCCCTTTTGCTTTTAACGTTGAAGCCACCGCGTGGGCGATTTTCCAGTCACTCTCGCTCAGCGGACGCACTTCGCCGTGACCACCAGACGCCAGGTTGCCTCGGGTTTCACCATGAGCAGGAATACGCGCTAGGCAGTAGGGCAACGGTTCACCATCGACCACCAGAATACGTTTATCGCCTTCCTTAATCGCCGGCAGGAAATTCTGCGCCATGCAAAAGCGCTTGCCGTTCTCGGTCAGGGTTTCGATGATCACTGACAGGTTCGGATCATCCTGCTGCACACGGAAGATCGATGCACCGCCCATGCCATCCAACGGTTTGAGGATGATGTCGCCGTGCCGCTGGTGAAAATTGCGGATATGTTCGGCACTACGGCTGACCAAGGTATCCGGCGTCAGTTCATGGAACCAGGCAGTGAATAGCTTCTCGTTGCAGTCACGCAGGCTTTGCGGTTTATTGACCACCAGCGTGCCTTTAACCTCTGCACGCTCCAGTATATAGGTCGCGTAAATGTATTCAGTATCGAACGGTGGATCTTTGCGCATCAGGATCACATCCAGATCTTGCAACGCCAGATCCTGCTCGGCAGTAAAACTATACCAACTTTCCTGGTTTTCTTTTACGCTCAGCAGCCGCGTGCATGCGCGGCCATTACCAGAGTGCAGGTAGAGATCGTTCATCTCCATGTAGTACAGCTCCCAGCCATGGCGCTGCGCTTCAAGCAGCATGGCAAAGCTAGTGTCTTTCTTAATGTTGATGGAAGCGATAGGATCCATCACGATGCCGAGCTTGATCATCTTTTCTCCTTTATCCCAGATCGCCGAAACGTACCTGCAAAGCGGTAATTGCGGTGAGCACTGTGGTTTCTGTACGCAGAACGCGTGGCCCCGTAAGGATATCAGTAAATCTATGGCCGGTGGTCATCGCAATTTCGTTGGCGGATAAACCGCCCTCTGGGCCGATCAGTAGGCGGAGGTGATCCACTATCAGCGGCAAGGTGTTGATACTGTGGCGAGCGCATGGGTGAAAATTCAGTTTCAGGCTGCCATCATGTTCGGCACACCAGGCCTCCATCGGCATCGCCGCGCGAATTTCAAGAATACGGTTGCGGACACACTGTTCGCAAGCAGCGATGGCGATCTTCTGCCACTGCTGAATTTTTTGTCAGGCACTCGCCAGAAATCACAACGCCGCAGCGTTCAGAAAACAGCGGGGTGATGACGTTGACGCCCAGCTCAATGGGTTTTTGGATGGTGAACTACATCTTCTCTCCAAGCGAGATCACTTGGCCAAGATGCAGGTTGAGCGGTGACTCAAGGTCTTCCTCCACTAGGCCAGAACCGAGCCGCAACTGAATACTTTTCTTATCCACCTGGACGATCTTGGCATCGAACACCTGATTGCTGCCGTCGAACAGCGCCAAAGCCTGACCGATGCTCATGCGTAGTACGCGCCCAACATAGTTGGCCGCCTAAACGCTCAGGGCGATTTCCTCATAGTCGGTCAATGGCTGCGGATGGTAAATACGGGGTATGCGCATGTGATGATCTGATCCTAACGAAAGGGCACAGTGGATTGGCTGTACCTTGAGAGATAGATATAGATAAAAACTATAGTAGGTTAGAGGCGATTTTCAATCCTAAATAGCGGTTCCTGATGCCGTCACACTTTCGCCAGCTCTTTTTTACTAGCGGATAACAGGCGCAGCAGAATGGCGGTATTTATCCGAGGTGGGCATTATCACCGCCATCGCCGATCTACTAACAAAACTGGCCGTTTACACTTTTCCCCTGCCTTTGTAGCACCGGCTTCGGGGTGGTTGGGTAAGATAATGTATCGTCTTTTTTAATTTTAATGAGCCTTGCCATGAAAATAGACGTTGCGGTCACCTTCCGAAAGCGCGAAATTTTCATGACGTTTATGGAGAGTAGAAATATTGCCCCCGTACTGGCGAAATACTAGGGATTAGTAGTGTCAATGTTCATCGTGCTTTGCACCTCTTAAAGAAGGCGTTCGTTGTCCGCTGTGTGTTCACAACATCGTAGAAAGCGGTGGCTTCTACTAACACCGGAGTATCTTCGGTGCTGGCTCCGGTGCAGAGATTTCCTTTACGGTCAGCTTTAAACCAGGCGACCAGAGCAACATTAGCTTTAACGTAATGATTGATAGTCAGTTTTGTAATTCAGACGAAAGACTAGAGTGAAGATATGTTCTCTTGCCAATTGTCTCTCGATTCTATGTTAAGATGGATATACTTAGCGTCACTTTCGACTAGCACTAGCCAACAGCTACCCCTCTGAAGCCAGATTAGCAACGTATACCACCTTCGAATATCAATGAGTCAAGAATCTACCTAAGCCATGGTGTTACTCGTGATCTGAGAAGTTGTATCGCTTTTGAATGGCTCAGTTATCGGTCACCGGTTGCCGTTCCCAAATGCATAAATGAGTTCATATGAAGCATCCGCAAAAATTTCAATCGGTGCTGCTGCACCCACGTTATTGGCTAACCTGGTTCGGTCTGGTCTTGTTATTCTTGCTTGTTCAACTCCCCTATCCGCTGTTGCATCAGCTTGGGAGGTGGATAGGACGTAGCTCAATGCGCTTTCTGAAATGCCAGGTCTCCATTACCCACCGTAACCTGGAGCTGTGCTTACACGATATGGATGAAGCACAGCTTGAATGCAAAGTAGTGGGCAACTTCGAATCGCTGGGCATGGGTCTGATGGAAACCAGTATGGCCTAGTTCTGGTCGGACAAGCGTGTCAAACGCTGGTTCAAGGCTAACGGCATCCATCACTTGAAAATAGCGCAGCAGAACCAACGCGGTGTGTTGGTGATTGGCGTGCATTTTATGTCGCTGGAGCTAGGTGGCCGCGCTATGGGCCTGTGCCAACCGATGATGGCGATGTACCGCCCGCACAATAACAAGGCAATGGAATGGGCGCAGACTAAAGGCCGTATGCGTTCCAATAAAACGATGCTCGATCGCAAGGATCTGTGCAGTATGGTGCGCGCACTGAAGCGTGGTGAAGCTGTCTGGTTCGCTCCAGATCAAGACTATGGCCCACGTGGCAGTGTGTTCCACCCCGCTGTTCGCCGTTGAGCAAGCTGCGACCACCAGCGGCACTTTTATGCTGGCGCGCATGGCCAAGCCAGCGATGGTGCCAGTGGTGCTGATCCGCGGCGAGAAAGGCCGTGGCTATGACCTGCTGATCCAACCAGCGCTGGAAGATTATCCGCTCACCGATGAACTAGCAGCGGCTGTTTACATGAATAAAGTGGTGGAAAAGGAGATTAGGCGCGCGCTAGAGCAATATATGTGGCTACACCGCCTTTTCAAAACTAGGCCACTCGGCTCCCCGCCTTTATTTTGATCTGAAAAATATTGATCTGAAAATTTTTAGCTCAGTAAAACCCATTTTATATGGTTTTAACGCGCTAATTTAACATTCTACTACCGTACCCTCGCAATAAAACGGTCACAAAGTTAGCACTATTTTACACTAAATGAAATAGTAGCACGCCGCAGCGTACTACTGTTTAAAAATCATGCGGGTGATTTAGCAATCACCCTTAATGTTAAGAATTAATTAATCTTAACGCATACCCATTTGCCAGAAAGATTCACCGCAATTTCATCAGCAGTAGCAGCAGAAAACGAGGTACCATCAAGCAGTTACTTAAGCAAGTAACTTACTGAATTTGTTCATAAAAATCACCATTATTTGCTTGGGTTAATAATTAGTAACAAGTAACATGATATGTGAGGAAGAATTACCTCACGGAATCTATTATAGTCAAAAAAAATAATGCAATAACTAATAAGATAAATTAATAACTAGACAAATGTTACAGAGCGCTACAGACATACCCACCCGTGCTTGGATAACGGAGGAAAGGTCTACGCTAGCAGCATTCCTATCGACATTATCGCAGAGATCTCGCTTATGTCCTGAGTCTAACGTAATATTGAGGAGATGATGGCCGAGAGAGGGATACAGGTTGAACATTCTACGTTCTATCGTTGGGTGACCCGAGTTTCACTTTTACTCAAGCAAGATTTTCGACAAAGTAAACGCCCCGTAGATCAACGTTGGTGTATAGATGAAACCTATATCAAAATTAAGGAGCAATGGAAATATCTTTATCGTGTGGCCGATACCTCGTGTCGTACCTTCAATTTCCTGCTGACCGCTAAACGGGATGCCGCAGCCGCATTGCGATTATTATCACCGATATCTATCCGGCTAACTTTATTATGTTAATGCGACAAAACTCTATCCGCTGATACTCCAGTCGTGGTGCAGAAAATGGGTAGAGCTTATCAGGTTGCTTCCACTACCGTTGCATTGCGGGCGTGAAATAAGATGGCAAGTGTATTTATCGTAAAAGCAAAATATTCTGGCCCCATAGGTTCGCAAAAGCTGGCGCTGCTACCTGGGTAACCCAAATAGAAACCGTTGTCTCGGTTATTCGCCGTAATTATGTTAAAATAGGTCATTTAACTCCGAGAGCGGTATTTGCGATGAATTCAACTACCCAGGAAAATCTGTTAGCGCAGGCTGAACAACTCTGTAGGCAACGCAATGTGCGATTAACGCCGCAGCGGCTGGAAGTACTGCGCCTGATATCACAGCATCCCGGTGCAATCAGCGCATACGACCTACTCGACCTGCTGCGGATCGCCGAGCCACGGGCTAAGCCACCCACGGTTTACCGCGCGCTCTATTTCCTAATGGATCAAGGATTTATCCATCGAGTAGAGTCGGCTAATAGCTATATACTGTGCCACCATTTTGGCCAGCCGATGCACACCTCTGCGCTGTTTATTTGTGATCGCTGTAGCCAAGTGACAGAGCGCACTACTGAGGACGTGGAAAAAACGCTGCAAAAGCTAGCGAAAGAGTCAGGGTTTGCGCTGCGCTACCGTGTGGTGGAAGCACACGGTATGTGTACTGGCTGTGTTGAGGTTGAGGCTTGCGACGGTAAGCATGATTGTGGCGAACACGACCATAACATCGCCATCAAAAAAAATAGGCCGGGATAATAGGATCTCTTTGTAGCTATCGTCAAGCCAGCTATAGTGTAGCTTCAGGTGTCAATCCACGGTACGCTAAACAGTGTCAATACATAGCCAACAGCCACCACACTGTTGCGCATCTCCGCACCACGGCCGGCACCAATAAATATACTATCTAGCAAGGAATAACACCACACGCTAACCAATGGCAAGACAACCTGCCATAGCAAATAATAATGAGCCAACGCACGCAGTTCATGCAGCGAGGTCAAGGCCACCACTATCTGCTGACCAGCCAAGAACTAGAGCACAGAAAAGGCCAACGCTACCAGGCAAGCCTGACGACAGGCAGCGTGCCATATTCTTAGATGGCAGTCGCTATCGCTGCCCCTTGCACCTTCTAGACCAGTCCCATTACCAGCCAGATATCCAGCACAATATTCAGCAGGTTGCCGACAATCAGGAAGATCACTGGCGCACACACATGCTACACGCCGAGCAGCAAGACGAGTAGCGCCATATTGACCAGTACTTCCGGGGTGCTCAACCAATGAATGTCCAGAAACAGTCGCGCCTGTTCCAGTACCTTAACGTTGCCACCAACGATCCATAGCGCCAAATCAATCAGCGGGTGGCGCAGCAGCACCATTGCCAACCCAGTCAATAGTGCCAATAGAAGCGGCTGCATAAAGGCACGCGCCAGCATTTGCTGGCTTTGCGCTCCCAGCGCTTGGGCGGCTAACCCGGTAATGCTCATACGCAGAAACAGTAGCGGCATAAACAGGAAATTACTGACTATCGTGCCGATCGCCACACCGACCAAATAGATCGGGATATCAAGATGGCCGATCACCAGTATCCACTAACCCTAGCAATGGCACGGTGATATTGGAGAAGATCATCGGCAAGTCCAGGTGCTACATGGCTTTATTAGTGTCGCTGGTAAAGGCAGAGATCAGGTGCATTATGCAATGTTCCCATGGTAGTTCAGTTGCCATATTAGGTGGAGTAAAACGAAACCGCCCCAAAACAGGGGCTGGTTAAATCAGGGGACAACAGCTTAGTTAGGCGTGACGATTAAATCCAGTCGCCATTGCGGATCACACCGACTGCCAGACCTTCGATAGTAAAATTTTGCTGGCGCAGATCGACCACTATCGGTTGAAATTCGTTGTTTCCCGGCAGTAGTTCAACCGTGTTACCGTTTTTTTTCAGTCGTTTGACGGTAACTTCATCTTCAATACGCGCCACTATGACTTGGCCATTGCGCATATCCTGAGTTTTGTGTATTACTAACAGATCGCCATCCAAAATGCCGATGTCGCGCATCGACATGCCGATAATACGCAGCAGAAAATCCGCGTTTGGTTTAAATAAGGAAGGATCTACCTTATAGTAGCCTTCAATATGCTGTTGAGCCAACAGTGGCTCGCCAGCAGCCACACCACCAATCAGCGGTAAACCTTCTTCATCTTCCATCAGCAGGCGTATGCCGCGCGACGCGCCGGAGATGATCTCGATGACCCCTTTGCGCGCTAGCGCCTTCAGATGTTCTTCGGCGGCATTTGGTGAGCGGAACCCCAGACGTATAGCGATCTCAGCACGTGTCGGCGGCATGCCTATCTGCAAAATATGATCGCGAATCAGTTTATAAACCTCTTGCTGCCTGGTAGTTAGTGCTTTCATTCCACCCCCTGTTTGTTTATACAGTTTTGCTGTAAGTATATACAGGCATGCCTGAATTGGGAACCGACGAATGAATAAAATCAGGGTGTCACGCCCCGTTCAAATGAAGTATTGCAACAAAATAGAACCCCAAATGAACAGCGCTAACACGATCGCTAGCAACACTGCCTCAGCCCCCATATCCTTTGCACGGCCAGACAGTTCATGATATTCGCTACCTACCAGACCAATCACCGCCTCTATCGCGCTATTCATGATCTCAACAATCAGCACCAATACCACCGATCCGATCAATAAAATGCATGCTATCGCACCCACATTCAGCCAAATTGCCAGTATGATAGCTAGGCATGGCCACCACTAATTCCTGGCGGAATGCCGCCTCATGCCGCCAAACATCGGCAATTCCTTTATAAGAATAGCCAGCGGCTTTAATAATACAGGTCAGGCTGGTTGCTTGATTTGCCATATTTCTGTGCCTTTCTCAGGGGTAAATCATAAAAAGAGTCTAGATTACTCAGTGATGTCGGCTCTCGTTTTCCAACACCGCAGATCTGCTACCCAGTTTCTGGTATGATTGTGGTGCATTGCTAACAAGAGGCTTCACGTAGTTATGTCAGGTTGGCGTAAAATTTATTATAAGTTATTAAATTTACCACTCAAATTCTTGGTAAGAAGTAAGGTTATCCCTTCAGATCCTGTCAGGAAGTTAGGATTAGATCCCTCACGGCAGATTTTGTATGTTTTGCCTTATAATTCCAAGACGGATTTGCTGACGCTACGCACTCAGTGCCTGGAACAGGATCTGCCCGATCCTCTTGACCTATTAGAAATCGACGGCACGGTGCTGCCGAGCCACGTGTTTATTCACGATGGCCCGCGCCTATTCCATTATTACACGCCGAAGGAAGAGTCAATAAAGCTGTTCCATGACTATCTGGATTTGCACCGCAGTAATCCGCGTCTCAATATCCAGATGCTGCCGGTCTCGGTGATGTTTGGCCGTTCACCTGGGAGAGAAGGCCAAGACACACCACACCCGCGCCAGCTGAATGGTGTGCAGAAATTATTAGCTGTGCTGTGGCTCGGCCGTGATAGCTTCGTAAGTTTCTCCAATACTGTTTCGCTGCGCCACATGGCCTCCGAATACGGTACAGATAAAGCCATCGCGCAGAAACTGGCACGCGTGGCACGCATGCATTTTTCGCGCCAGAGTCTGGCCGCAGTCGGCCCCAGCCTGCCAGCACGTCAGGATCTATTCAACAAGATGCTGGCTTCTAAAGCGATCGAAAAAGCCGTCGAAGACGAAGCACACAGCAAGAAAATCTCCCTTGATAAAGCCCGACAGAACGCCATCGTGTTAATGGAAGAGATCGCCGCTGATTTCTCCTACGAGGCCGTGCGCCTTTCCGATCGTGTGTTGAGCTGGACCTGGAACCGATTATATCAGGGCATCAACGTTACCAATGCTGAGCGCGTTCGCCAACTGGCCCAAGACGGCCACGAGATCGTCTATGTACCCTGCCACCGTAGCCACATGGACTATTTGCTGCTGTCCTATGTGCTGTATCATCAAGGGCTGGTACCGCCACACATCGCGGCCGGCATCAACCTCAACTTCTGGCCAGCCGGGCCGATTTTCCGTCGCCTGGGAGCATTCTTCATCCGCCGTACCTTCAAGGGCAACAAGCTGTACTCTACAGTGTTCCGCGAATACCTCGGTGAGTTGTTCACTCGGGGTTATTCGGTAGAATACTTTGTAGAGGGTGGCCGTTCCCGCACTGGACGCCTGCTGGAGCCAAAGACCGGCACTCTGTCGATGACCATTCAGGCGATGCTACGCGGCGGCACCCGGCCGATCACTTTGGTGCCGATTTACATCGGCTACGAACATGTGATGGAAGTGGGCACTTACGCCAAAGAACTACGCGGTGCCACTAAGGAAAAAGAGGGTCTGCTTCATATGCTGCGCGGCTTGCGCAAGCTACGTAACCTGGGACAGGGTTACGTCAACTTTGGCGATCCGCTACCACTGACCGCCTATTTGAACCAGCATGTGCCGCAGTGGCGTGAATCGATCGATATCGATCCTATCGAAGCCCAACGCCCAAGTTGGATGACACCAACGGTCAATGAGCTGGCGGAAAAAATCATGGTGCGCATCAACAATGCCGCTGCGGCCAATGCTGTAAATCTATGCTCTACCGCGCTGCTGGCCTCCATCCAACATTCGCTAACCCGCGAGCAATTGCTTGAACAACTCGAGTGCTATCTGCAATTAATGCGTAACGTGTCTTACGCCTACGATGTTACCGTGCCGGCTCAGACGCCGGATGAATTGTTGGATCATGCGCTGAGTATGAACAAGTTCGCGGTAGAGCAGGATAACATCGGCGATATCATCATCTTGCCGCGTGAGCAAGCGGTGCTGATGACCTATTACCGCAATAATATTCACCACCTGCTAGTACTGCCTTCACTGATCGCCACTATAGTGATGCATCACCGCAAAGTGTCGCGCAGCGAGTTACTGCGGCAAATTGACCTGATTTACCCCATGCTGAAGGCTGAATTGTTCCTACATTACGAAAAGGAACAGTTGGCGGAGGTGCTACAGCCGCTAATCAATGAAATGATTCGTCAACAGTTGATCTTTGGTAAAAACGAGGATCTGGTGCTAAATCCGGATCGTATCCATCCATTGCAGTTGCTAGCCGCTGGCGTGCGTGAAACCCTGCAACGCTATGCCATCACCATGTCAGTGCTCAGCACTAACCCAAGCATCAACCGTGGTGCGCTGGAGAAAGAGAGCCGTATCATGGCACAGCGCTTGTCGATGCTACACGGCATCAACGCGCCAGAGTTCTTCGACAAAGCAGTATTCGCTACCTTGGTGGCGACGCTGCGTGAAGAGGGCTACATCAACGATATCGGCGATGCGATCCGTGAGCCTACTTTGGAGGTTTACACTATGCTGAGCGACCTGATTACCCCAGAAATTAGGCTGACTATCGAAAGCGTCAGCATGCCGGTAGAAATCAACGCGCAACATGAAACGGCTACTGAGGAAACGAAAGAGGACTGAACGGTAACCTGTACCAAATATACCAAAGGCACCGAAAGATGCCTTGGTTTATTACCTGCAGTCCGTTAAGAACCCTACCCCACTAGGCTATTTTATTTGCCATTATTCTCACGGACTCCCCCCTGTACCCGCCGGTTGTTGCACGCTGTCGGCGTCCAAACTGGCTGTAACAATCAATATATGCCTACTGGGATAGGTTCTAAGTTGTGAAATAACTTAGCGCAATACCGATAAATACCACCAGCCCAACGTAATTGTTGTGTAGAAATGCTTTGAAACAGGCTTCACGCTCACGCGTGGCGATCTGCTTTTGCTGATGGATAAATAGTACGCCCACTAGCAACAATGCCCCGTAAAATACCTCACCCAGTTGCGCCAGATAGCCAACCCACAGCAGCAGCAGCAGGGCGACAAACTGCAACACCTCAACGATCTGCTTGTCATAGCGACCAAACAAGATGGCGGTAGACTTGATGCCGATTTTTAGATCGTCATCGCGATCTACCATCGCATACAGTGTGTCGTAGGCCACAGTCCAGCAGATATTGGCCAGTAGTAGTAGCCAGCAGCTAAGTGGCAGCGATTCACTGACTGCGGCGTAGGTCATCGGGATGCCCCAGCCAAAGGCAGTACCCAGCACGAATTGCGGCAGATTAGTCACCCGTTTCATAAAGGGATAAATCCATGCCAGAGCCAGCGCCGCCAGCGATAGCCAGATAGTCATCGCATTTAGTGTCAACACCAGCCCGAATGAGATCAGTACCAGCACCACAAATAGCACCTTGGCCTCTTTTTCACTCACCTGACCACTCGGTATTGGACGTTTGGCAGTGCGCTTTACGTAGCCATCAATAGCGCGATCGGCATAGTCATTCACTACACAGCCAGCAGCACGCATTAGGAACACGCCAAGCACGAACACCAGCAGGATCGACAAAGGCGGCACACCCTGCCCGGCTAGCCACAGCGCCCACAGCGTTGGCCACAGCAGTAGCAGGCTACCGATCGGTTTATCGATGCGCATCAGATGGCTGTAAGCCTGCCATTTTCTTTGAGTCACACTTCCTCCAAGGTATATTTGTCTATATGGGTTACACATACAGCAGTGAAGCCGGTAGAAACAGCTCAGTCAGCAACAACGGCTTGCCCGCTAGCCTCAGGCGGGAGCGGCGTGCCTATAGCACATTTTGTCGACCAATATGAATATAATCTCGGGTCATATTGCCGCTGTTAAACAAATAGCGTCCCAGCAGCTGCGTCCCTAGATCCACCAGCAGCTGATCCGGTCCAGTCAGTGTTTCCTGTGGGATCATCGTGCGCCCCAACAGCCAGGGTTGATTGTTGCCCAGTAGCACAATTTCTCGCAGCCAGTATCGCGGGCTGTCCGGTAGATACTCGGCTTCTTCGCCCAATTGATCACGGGTCAAAAAACATTCGCGCTGCAGATCGATATGTACCCGCGTGCAATGGTATTCAAAACGGTAGGTCATGGAACCCAGCTCTATCAACCAGTCGCTGATGGCAGCAGGCAGTGGCGGATGCTGATCGAACAACCACTCAAGCGGTGGTAGGATAGAATCCTTATTACCAGACATTGCTCTACCCCACGTCTGGGGCCGCCATTTACAAGACCACGCCAGACGATACAAACTGTTAACAGGGGGTCACATTATAACCTAGAAATACAAAAGCGGCAGGCTGGTTCGTGGGGGTTACAGTTCGTCAATCTGACAGATCGAAAAGTAGGCTGGAACCCTGTAGATCCATGGCCACGAAAGTGGGTGATAACCCGGTAGCCCACAAAGCCTTAGCCAAAATCGCTAATCACCAGACGGTCAGGCGATCGTCGGGTGATTAGCGATTTTATTGACAACAACTCAGGGCGATGTTTAACGCCATTCTTTAAAGCGGTTGATCAAGGCGTTGGTCGAACTATGGTGACTGTTGACCTTCTCGTTGCCTGCTAGTTCCGGCAGTATGCGATTAGCTAACTGTTTACCTAGCTCCACCCCCCACTGGTCGAAGCTGAAAATGTTCAAAATGGCACCTTGAGTGAAGATCTTGTGCTCATACAGAGCAATCAGGCTGCCCAAGCTGAATGGTGTAATTTCTCGCAGCAGGATAGAATTGGTAGGACAGTTGCCTTCAAATACCTTGAACGGTGCCACATGCTTGACATCTTCCAGCTTTTTGCCCTCAGCGGTGAACTCCGCTTCCACCACCTCCAGCGATTTGCCGAAGGCTAAGGCTTCGGTCTGGGCAAAGAAGTTCGATAACAGTTTGACATGATGGTCGCTCAGTGGGTTATGACTGACTACTGGGGCGATAAAGTCGCAAGGAATCAACTTCGTGCCTTGATGAATAAGCTGGTAGAACGCATGTTGGCCATTAGTGCCTGGCTCCCCCCAGATGATGGGGCCGGTCTGGTAATCAACCAGATTGCCGTTGCGATCCACGTATTTACCATTGGACTCCATATTGCCCTGCTGGAAGTAGGCGGCAAAACGGTGCAAGTACTGATCGTAAGGCAGAATAGCTTCGGTTTCAGCGCCGAAGAAATTATTGTACCAGATACCAATTAGCGCTAACAGCACTGGCAGGTTATGCTCCAACGGGGTTTTTGCAAAATGTTTATCCATTGCGTGTGCGCCACTCAGCAACTGTTCAAAGTTATCATAACCCACTGACAGCGCAATTGATAAGCCGATCGCCGACCACAAGGAGTAGCGTCCACCCACCCAGTCCCAGAATTCAAACATGTTGTCAGTGTCGATTCCGAATTCAGCCACCGCTTTACCGTTGGTGGACAACGCGGCAAAGTGCTTCGTTACATGCTGCTGGTCGCTAGCGTTATTCAGCAACCAATCGCGTGCGCTGTGGGCGTTGGTCATGGTTTCCTGAGTGGTGAAAGTCTTGGACGCCACCAGGAACAGCGTGGTTTCCGGGTTCAGCGGCTTCAAGGTTTCAGCGATATGGGTACCATCAACATTGGAGATAAAATGCATGTTCAAGTGATTTTTATAGGGCCGTAGCGCTTCAGTCACCATATAAGGGCCAAGATCAGAACCGCCGATGCCGATATTCACTACATCAGTGATTGGTTTGCCGGTATAGCCTTTCCAATCGCTGCTGATCACCAGGTCGCAAAATCGTTTCATCTTTACCAACACGGCGTTTACTTCCGGCATGACGTCTTTGCCATCAACAAGAATCGGGCTGTTACTGCGATTGCGCAGGGCAATATGTAGCACCGAGCGGTCTTCTGTGCGGTTGATTTTCTCACCGGCAAACATCGACACGATTGCGCCTTGCAGATCGGTTTCTTTCGCCAGCGCCTGTAGTTTCTCCAGCGTTTCTATAGTGATGCGGTTTTTGGAGTAGTCCACGAGCATTTGGTCGTTAAAAGTGGCGGAAAATTTGGAGAAACGCTCACTGTCCTGTGTAAACAGATCGGCGATATGAATATCTTTCATCTGTGCAAAATGTTGCTGCAAGGCTTGCCAAGCAGCAGTTTGAGTTGGATTGATATTTTTCATAGCAATACTCTTAGACTCGAGAATAATGTGAAACAATTGTCTGATTATAGTCTTGTTCGACTGTAATTATGATCTCTTTTCTTGCGATAGGTACTCATTATCAAAGCCGATGGCATCGTTTAAGCTAAGTGCGACACATTCCGCAATATCGTCCCGTTGACAGCCACGCAATAACCCGCTATTCCTAACAGCCTTACTTGCGTACCGGATGCGCAAACCAGAAGAGGTGCATCGCCCAGGTAAGGTGTCAGAGGAACCATTTTCCAATGACGCCACTAGAGTGAGTGCGATGCCGAGATAGGATGATGCACGGCGATCATCGTATCGGCTATAAGGGCTAAATCACCTGAGTTGTCACCAGGATCACCCCTATGGGGCGGTAAGCAAGGTGGAGCGCTCCTGGGTGTATCGTAGCTTTAACCTCTACGCCTGCTCCCTGTTTACCGCTCTCCCCTTGTGCCAAGGCTATGAAATAAAATGCTGTCTGAAGATAGCATCCCTGACACGAGGTTTTTAATGATCCAAGCAGTACCCCAAAATTCTACCGTAGTAGCCAAGTTCGGAGGCACTAGCGTTGCCGACTTCGCAGCCATGAACCGCAGCGCCGATATCGTGCTAGCTAACCCTAAGGTGCGTCTGGTAATATTGTCCGCTTCGGCAGGCATCACAAACCTGCTGGTGGCTCTGGCTAAGGGTTGCGATGCCGACAACCGCAACTGTCGGCTCGATGAGATCCGCAGCATCCAATACACTATCCTCGATCGCCTCAAAGCGCCGGACGCAAGCCGTAAAGAAATCGATCGCATGCTAGAAAATATTGCTATGCTGTCGGAAGCCGCAGCGTTGACTACCTCCACGGCTTTGACCGACGAGTTAGTCAGTCACGGGGAACTGATGTCCACCCTGCTGTTTGTCGATATTTTACGCGCTAGCAACATGCAGGCTGAATGGTTTGACGTGCGCAAAGTGATGCGTACCGATGATCACTTCGGCCGTGCCTTGCCGGACAGCACTGCGTTGAGGGAACTTACCCAGACGATGCTGAAACCCTGTCTACAGAAGGCGCTAGTAGTTACTCAGGGCTTTATCGGCAGCGATCCGAAAGGCCGTACTACCACGCTGGGGCGGGGCGGTAGCGATTACACCGCCGCACTGTTGGGCGAAGCGCTACATGTCAGCCAGATTGATATTTGGACTGATGTGCCAGGCATCTATACCACCGATCCACGCGTGGTGCCGCTGGCCAAACGCATCGATAGAATCACCTTCGAAGAAGCGGCGGAAATGGCTACCTTCGGTGCTAAAGTGTTGCACCCGGCCACCCTGTTGCTAGCAGTGCGCAACGATATTCCGGTGTTTGTCGGTTCTAGCAAGGAGCCAGCCGCTGGCGGCACGCTGGTATGCAACACCACCGAAGATCTGCCGCTGTTCCGCGCGCTAGCACTGCGCCGCAAACAAACCCTGTTGACGCTGCATAGCCTGAATATGCTGCACGCACGCGGCTTTCTGGCCGAAGTGTTCAACATTCTGGCGCGGCATAATATCTCGGTTGACCTGATTACTACTTCAGAAGTCAGCGTAGCGCTGACCATGGACACCACCGGCTATACCTCTATCAGCGGTAATCTGCTGACCACTTCACTATTAACTGAACTGTCATATCTATGCCGGACGGAAGTGGAGGAAAACCTGGCCCTGGTGGCGTTAATCGGCAATAAGCTATCTCAGGCCTGTGGTGTGGGCAAAGAAGTGTTCGAGGTACTCTATCCCTTCAACATCCGCATGATCTGCTACGGTGCCAGCAGTTATAACCTATGCTTTCTGGTGCCGGGTGACGATGCCGATCAGGTAGTCCGCACTCTACATCATAATCTATTCGAATAAGTAAGTCGTCTTTCTCAGGGCGCAAACATTTGCGCCCCACAATTTTTTAGCGTACTTAGGTTATCTTTTCAGTCACGACCTGGCATCCTTTTCATCTTGATCAAGCACATTGTATGCCACCGCACAGAACAGTGATTTCAACCTTTTCATATCCCCTAACAATACGAGATGCAGCGAGCTGGTTTTGATGCTCTACACATTTTGCTGGTGCATACGGTCAACGTGCGTATACGCATAACGACGATCTAAAATGCGGAAACGGTGTTTGGAGCGACGCAGCCGTTTAGCGCTAGCAATATCACCGGACAGGAACACCAACAGGCTCAGGCGTAGATTGTTGATTAGCCGCTCATGCAACGCATCCAGCTCTGCCAGCCACTCAGTTGAAAACGCTCGCCGCACCCCGCGTACGATTTAGCTGCCAGGTCACCTACCATGCGTTTAATGATATCGCTAGCTTGCTCCAGGTTAAGAGCCATTTCGATGATCTCCGCCCAGCTGCGGGAATCCTCTTCACCCAGATCCTCTTTCTGAATCTGCGCCAGATAAAGTTTGATGGCGGTGTACAGCACATCAACATCATCGTCTAGCCGACGCACTTCTTTATCTTGCCCACGCTTGCCATGCAGCACTTCCCGTTGCATTATCATCATGTGCTCCACCACATTGTTCATACGTAAGGTTTAACGCGCTGCGTTAGCCAGTGCCAACGTTGGGGTATCCAGTGCGCTGTCATCCAAGTGCCGTGGCCGTAGACGGGGATTGTCGGCCGCCACGTCTCAGCATATCACACAGCTTTGCCATCGGCCCTGTCAGTGGGATTAGCACCAGGCAACGGATCAAGTTATAAAATACATGGAAGTAGATCACCAACTATTTATTACTACCAGGTACTCAGCTCATTATATCGGCCAAATAAACGACGAACGGCAGCACTAGTACACAACCGAGCAGTTTAAACGGCAGGCTGCCAGCGCCACCCGGCGACCAGCATCGTTCTGGCCACTGGTAGTGATCACCGCAAGCAGGCCATTGCCAAGATTGGCACCGATCACCAGGCAAAGCGCTACCTTCAACGAGATAACACCGGATGCAGTCAGGATCTTGGTCAACACAATACTGCTGCCAAGCTGGAATAGCTAACAATAGCAAACAACGCGCCGGTTAGGGAATCCAGTATCACATCACCAGTCAGCAATGAGAACAATACCTTTACACTGGACACCTGGGTGATCGGTGTAGCTGCCGCAACAATCAGTTTCAACGCCAGTATGATCAGCCCAAAGCCGATGCTAACACGCCCCATTTGACCAATACAGGTTTACTTACGTACGGCTGAGGAACAAGAATACACCGAACAAAATCAGCATCAGCGACAACCAAGAAAGATCAAAAGTTAGTACCCTTGCCATCAGCGCGGTACCGACATCTGCACCGAGCATGATCACCAGTGCAGGTGCTAGCCCTACTAGTCCCTGAGCGACAAATGAAGTGACTAACAACGCAGTGGCGTTGCTGCTTTGTACCAGCGCGGTAACGCCGATGCCAGAAATGAAGGCCAGCGGCTTTTTTTAACGCTGTCGCTCAAAATGCAGCGCAAGTTGGTACCGTATACCCGCATGATCTCAGTGCGTACAATGTGGGTACCCCATACTAGTAGCATGACTGACGAAAGCAGGTGAAGGAGGGTCAACATAGAATATATACTATATTAGATTCCCAATAATAGAAGGACCTTTACCCAATTGGTTTCAGGCTAAATTGGAGTCTGCCGGAGATGCTATTCACCCTATGCCTATAATATAACAGGTTCCAAGTGTAGCTCAAGATCTATACTGTCGGATCACGGTCAAGTTTGTCACATCAGCCCGCAGCTCTAGGCCTCGAATTTAAATGCGGTAGCGAACCCTATCCCCATACAAACTCTAGTCACTGACAAAAGAAAAAAAGTTACTCAAACGTGGGGGGCATATGCCGCAGATATAACGGTGTGATCTGGTAGACGTAGTAGTTAAGCCAGTTAGAAAACAGCAGATGACCATGGCTACGCCAGGTAGCTTTCGGGATGAGTTCAAGGTTATCGCCGGGGAAGTAGTTGAGCGGTAAAGCTGGGTTAAGGCCTGCGTCGCTATCGGCTATCGAGAAAATATTCACTAGCCATAGTCAGCGCATCACATACTCTGGATGACCGGTGACAAATGCCAGGTGTTTGTCCTTGCTGGCAAACAGGTAAGCACTAGTTTGCTACAATTCGGCCAAGATATCCAGATCGGTATATTGGCCGATGATCTCGGTCAGGAAGTAGGTATAACGCGCATACAGTGCTAGGAAGATCTCGTCAAAACCCACGGGTCAGCAAAGTATGCTGCTGCAGTGTCTGATGCTGGTAGACGCTGGAGATCTTTACCTCACGCGTCATCTTGGGGATACCATATAGGATATTTAGCGCTGCCTGCACTTCCCAACAAACAAATAGCTTGAAAGTGACGCAGTTCTTAGCCCAATTGATAATCCATTCAATCTGCGGCCAATAGGCAACATCGCAAAAATCAACCAGGCCCAGCGGCGCTCCGGTGATGATTAGTTCATCAAAGTTCTCTTGCTGAATATCCTCAAAATTACAGTAGAAATTGTTCAGGTGTTCGGTCGGCATATTCCTTGATTCGCAACTATCAATGCGCAGCAGTTAGATATCAATCTGCAATGGAAAATTAGAGAGCAAACGTAAAAACTGGTTTTCTGTCTATACCTGCTTTAGCATTAGATTCAGAATCAGCACTTTCAACTGTCTTGATTTGTTGTGTTTTTGCCCGAGAAGATGTCATCGCAAAGACATTCTCATTACGCAAGAAACTCACCGTGGGTAGCTCATCAGGAACACGAATCGGCATTATTTGGCTCTCACATATCAACTTGAATATTTAGCTATCTAGATACCCAAGAATAGCGTTTTCAAAAATGGATGTCGCGTAATCAGTAGGAAAGTGAAAATATTTCATCGCTGTGGTGCTAGGTAGAAATCGGCAGTTTAGCTTAATTGATACCAACAGTGTTCAGCTCATTCTAAGCTCACACCTACTGAATATCGCCATAGGCAAAGGCCCTGTCAGCGGGCTTTCCTGCTCACTTCCCCCTTCAAGTCACTGTCAAGCAACGCCTAACGTATTCCCGACTCTTTCGTTTCACCTGGCATAGGCCCCCATAGGCCGACCGTTCACTCTCGGTAACACACAAAGCAAAAAGCCCGATGCTTTCGCATGAGGCTTTCTACTTTATTTGATGCCTGGCAGTGTCCTACTCTCACATGGGGAGACCCCACACTACCATCGGCGCTACGGCGTTTCACTGCTGAGTTCGGCATGGGGTCAGGTGGGACCACCGTGCTATTGCCGCCAGGCAAAGTCTGTTTCATTTTTGGCCGTTACTCACGTAACCACTAGAACCAATCTCGGAACTCGCTGAAAATAACTCTACCCCTATCTATAACACACCTTCGGTGTTGTAAGGTTAAGCCTCACGGCTCATTAGTACTGGTTAGCTCAAAGCATCGCTGCTCTTACACACCCAGCCTATCCACGTCTTCGTCTTAAACGTGCCTTCAGGGACCTCTCAGACCCAGGGAAGACTCATCTCGAGGCCAGTTTCGCGCTTAGATGCTTTCAGCGCTTATCTGTTCCGCACTTAGCTACCGGGCAATGCCATTGGCATGACAACCCGAACACCAGCGATGCGTTCACTCCGGTCCTCTCGTACTAGGAGCAACCCCTCTCAATCTTCCTACGCCCACGGCAGAATAGGGACCGAACTGTCTCACGACGTTCTAAACCCAGCTCGCGTACCACTTTAAATGGCGAACAGCCATACCCTTGGGACCTACTTCAGCCCCAGGATGTGATGAGCCGACATCGAGGTGCCAAACACCGCCGTCGATATGAACTCTTGGGCGGTATTAGCCTGTTATCCCCGGAGTACCTTTTATCCGTTGAGCGATGGCCCTTCCATTCAGAACCACCGGATCACTAAGACCTACTTTCGTACCTGCTCGAGCCGTCACTCTCGCAGTTAAGCCAGCTTATGCCTTTGCACTAAACTCACGATGTCCGACCGTGATTAGCTGACCTTCGTGCTCCTCCGTTACTCTTTGGGAGGAGACCGCCCCAGTCAAACTACCCACCAGACACTGTCCTTGCTCCGGGTCACGGGGCAAAGTTAGAACATCAAACATTAAAGGGTGGTATTTCAAGGGTGGCTTCTCGCAGACTGGCGTCTACGATTCACTGCCTCCCACCTATCCTACACATCAAAGCTCCATGTTCAGTGTCAAGCTATAGTAAAGGTTCACGGGGTCTTTCCGTCTTGCCGCGGGTACACTGCATCTTCACAGCGAGTTCAATTTCACTGAGTCTCGGGTGGAGACAGCCTGGCCATCATTACGCCATTCGTGCAGGTCGGAACTTACCCGACAAGGAATTTTGCTACCTTAGGACCGTTATAGTTACGGCCGCCGTTTACTGGGGCTTCTATTAGGAGCTTCGTCTTGCGGCTAACCCCATCAATTAACCTTCCAGCACCGGGCAGGCGTCACACCGTATACGTCCACTTTCGTGTTGGCACGGTGCTGTGTTTTTATTAAACAGTTGCAGCCAGCTGGTCTCTGCGACTGGCTTCAGCTCCCTCCGATACGGAATTCACCTACATGCCAGCGTGCCTTCTCCCGAAGTTACGGCACTATTTTGCCTAGTTCCTTCACCCGAGTTTTCTCAAGCGCCTCGGTATTCTCTACCTGACCACCTGTGTCGGTTTGGGGTACGATTAAAGGTGAGACCTGATGCTTAGAGGATTTTCCTGGAAGCAGGGCATCAACAGCTTCTGCACCTTGGCGCATCGTCATTACGCCTCAGGGTTTATGTATGGCGTTCCGGATTTACCTAAAACTCCACCCCTACACGCTTAAACCGGGACAACCGTCGCCCGGCCTGCTTAGCCTTCTCCGTCCCCCCTTCGCAGTCACACTCAGTACAGGAATATTAACCTGTTGTCCATCGACTACGCTTTTCAGCCTCGCCTTAGGGGTCGGCTTACCCTGCCTCGATTAACGTTGGACAGGAAACCTTAGTTTTTCAGCGAGCAGGTTTTTCACCTGCTTTATCGTTACTCATGTCAGCATTCGCACTTCTGATTCCTCCAATACATTTTACAATGTATCTTCAACAGTTTACAGAACGCTCCTCTACCCAGTAAAAATTTTACTGCCGCAGCTTCGGTATATAGTTTAGCCCCGTTAAATCTTCCGCGCAAGCCGACTTGACCAGTGAGCTATTACGCTTTCTTTAAATGATGGCTGCTTCTAAGCCAACATCCTGGCTGTTTTTGCCTTCTCACATCGTTTCCCACTTAACTATAATTTTGGGACCTTAGCTGGCGATCTGGGTTGTTTCCCTTTCCACAACGAACGTTAGCACCCGCTGTGTGTCTCCCGTGATAGCATTCTATAGTATTCGGAGTTTGCATCGGCCTAGTAAGTCGGTATGACCCCCATAACAGAAACAGTGCTCTACCCCTATAGATGAATTCACGAGGCGCTACCTAAATAGCTTTCGAGGAGAACCAGCTATCTCCCGGTTTGATTGGCCTTTCACCCCTAACCATAGGTCATCCGCTGATTTTTCAACATCAGTCGGTTCGGTCCTCCAATTAGTTTTACCTAATTTTCAACCTGCCCGTGGCTAGATCACCGGGTTTCGGGTCTGTACCCTGCAACTAATTCGCCCATTTTAGACTCGGTTTCCCTACGGCTCCCCTTAAAAATTTCGGTTAACCTTGCTACAGAGTACAAGTCGCTGACCCATTATACAAAAGGTACGCAGTCACTCTAAAAAATTGAGCTCCTACTGCTTGTACGTACACGGTTTCAGGATCTATTTCACTCCCCTTGCCGGGGTTCTTTTCGCCTTTCCCTCACGGTACTGGTTCACTATCGGTCAGTCAGGAGTATTTAGCCTTGGAGGATGGTCCCCATATTCAGACAGGATGTCACGTGTCCCGCCTTACTCATCGAACTCACAGCTAGTGCATTTTTGTGTACGGGGCTATCACCCTTTACTGCGCGACTTTCCAGACGCTTCCACTAACACACCCGCTGATTTAGGTTCTGGGCTGGCCCCTGTTCGCTCGCCGCTACTGGGGGGATCTCGGTTGATTTCTTTTCCTCGGGGTACTTAGATGTTTCAGTTCCCCCGGTTTGCTTCGTCAAGCTATATATTCACTTAACGATAGTGTGACGTATCGCACTGGGTTTCCCCATTCGGGTATCGCCGGCTATAACGGTTCATATCACCTTACCGGCGCTTTTCGCAGATTAGCGCGCCCTTCATCGCCTCTGACTGCCTAGGCATCCACCGTGTACGCTTAGTTACTTAACCTTACAACCCGAAGGTGTCTCATTATGACAGCTTGATCCTTACCCCAATACCTCTACGCAGAGATAAGCTTTAGCCGTCATTTTTTAATTTTCAGCTTGTTCCAGATTGTTAAAGAACAAAATACTTTCTGTTGCCAGTACACTACTGAAGTAGTGAAACAACGCACTTGGACTTTATGGTGGAGCTAAGCGGGATCGAACCGCTGACCTCCTGCGTGCAAGGCAGGCGCTCTCCCAGCTGAGCTATAGCCCCATACTGTAACTTGCAGAGACCTTTGATATCACCATTTCTTTTCTAGGCATAGGTACCTCTCACATATTGAAATATGCGTCGCAATACCTATGCCTTGCCTAGAAAAGAGGTGGTAGGCCTGAGTGGACTTGAACCACCGACCTCACCCTTATCAGGGGTGCGCTCTCCCAGCTGAGCTACAAGCCTATTAAGGTATTCTCTACTCGCTACTTTCATCAGACAATCTGTGTGAGCACACCACACAAATCAATATCTTATCGATAAGGATAAGGAGGTGATCCAACCGCAGGTTCCCCTACGGTTACCTTGTTACGACTTCACCCCAGTCATGAATCACAAAGTGGTAAGCGCCCTCCAGAAGGTTAAGCTACCTACTTCTTTTGCAACCCACTCCCATGGTGTGACGGGCGGTGTGTACAAGGCCCGGGAACGTATTCACCGTAGCATTCTGATCTACGATTACTAGCGATTCCGACTTCATGGAGTCGAGTTGCAGACTCCAATCCGGACTACGACGTACTTTGTGAGGTCTGCTTGCTCTTGCGAGGTAGCTTCTCTTTGTATACGCCATTGTAGCACGTGTGTAGCCCTACTCGTAAAGGCCATGATGACTTGACGTCATCCCCACCTTCCTCCGGTTTATCACCGGCAGTCTCCTTTGAGTTCCCGACTTTATCGCTGGCAACAAAGGATAAGGGTTGCGCTCGTTGCGGGACTTAACCCAACATTTCACAACACGAGCTGACGACAGCCATGCAGCACCTGTCTCATAGCTCCCGAAGGCACTTCCCTATCTCTAGGAAATTCTATGGATGTCAAGACCAGGTAAGGTTCTTCGCGTTGCATCGAATTAAACCACATGCTCCACCGCTTGTGCGGGCCCCCGTCAATTCATTTGAGTTTTAGCCTTGCGGCCGTACTCCCCAGGCGGTCGACTTAACGCGTTAGCTACGGAAGTCATCTCTCAAGGAAACAACCTCCAAGTCGACATCGTTTACAGCGTGGACTACCAGGGTATCTAATCCTGTTTGCTCCCACGCTTTCGCACCTGAGCGTCAGTCTTTGTCCAGGAGGCCGCTTTCGCCACAGGTATTCCTCCAGATCTCTACGCATTTCACCGCTACACCTGGAATTCTACCCCCTCTACAAGACTCTAGCTTGCCAGTCTCAAATGCCGTTCCCACGTTGAGCGCGGGGATTTCACATCTGACTTAACAAACCGCCTGCGTGCGCTTTACGCCCAGTAATTCTGATTAACGCTCGCACCCTCCGTATTACCGCGGCTGCTGGCACGGAGTTAGCCGGTGCTTCTTCTGCGAGTAACGTCAATGCAATGTCTTATTAACACATTACCCTTCCTCCTCGCTGAAAGTGCTTTACAACCCGAAGGCCTTCTTCACACACGCGGCATGGCTGCATCAGGCTTGCGCCCATTGTGCAATATTCCCCACTGCTGCCTCCCGTAGGAGTCTGGACCGTGTCTCAGTTCCAGTGTGGCTGGTCATCCTCTCAGACCAGCTAGGGATCGTCGCCTAGGTGAGCTATTATCCCGCCTACTAGCTAATCCTACCTGGGCACATCTGATGGTGTGAGGCCCGAAGGTCCCCACTTTGGTCTTGCGACATTATGCGGTATTAGCTACCGTTTCCACTAGTTATCCCCGCCATCAGGCAGTTTCCCAGACATTACTCACCCGTCCGCCGCTCGTCACCCAGAGAGCGAGCTCTCTTGTGTTACCGCTCTACTTGCATGTGTTAGGCCTGCCGCCAGCGTTCAATCTGAGCCATGATCAAACTCTTCAATTTAAAGCTTGATACGCTTCAACTTGTGAAGCGCTGCTCAAAGATTTACTACATGAATGTTACTTCAGATAGTCATTCTTCAAGACTTTATATTTTTTCGTCCCAATAGTAGGACGTGATATCGTCTTGTGGAGTGCCCACACAGATTGTCTGATAAATTATTAAAGAACAGTAAATTGACCGCAGCACGGCGGCAAACTTGAGGTGGCGTATACTACGCCTTCCCTATGAAGAGTCAAACCATTATTTTGACTTTTGCTTATCCGACCGGGCTAGTGGGGGAGCATTGTAGGGCGTTCTCAGTAGCCCGCAACACCTAAATGCAAAAAACTTTTTAAGCGTGTTTTTTAAGCAATAGGGGTGAAAGTGACGAATTTAGGTTGCTTTTCGTACTTAATCTGGCTAAACTCTTGAGCGAAGCGTTTGACTTGCTGATAATCTGTGTACTCTACTTCCTTGCTAGTGTCCGTTTCTCTCCACCCGTCATACACATAATAAATTGAATCATGATGCGATCGAACCATCGATAGCGCGGATAATGTAGTGCTCCAGCAAACACCATGCACTGTTTTAGCTGCCAAGGTGAGGCAAGCAGAAATTTATGGGTATAGACATTGGTCTGTGGTAAACGCTTTTCCGGTTTACGGGCCGTCAGGTTGACAGCAAAAAATGCACTTGGCATTTGGTTCAACTTCGTTTCAGCACGATGCTTCACGAATTTATCCAAAGCCGAATTAAAATGGCCATAGCGTATGGAAGCGCCGATCATAACCTGCTGATACTGGCTAAGGTCAACGTTCTCTGCTTGTAGCAGGTCAATAACCTCACAACGAAGTCTGTCCTGCAATTTGCTTACCATATAAGAAGCAATAGACAGTGTCTACTCATTACGACCTGAATAAAGTATCAGTGCTTTCATGAAGTTACTCCTTAATGTCAGGATCATTCACGCCAGAACGTCGGGGTGAACAGAACCAGCAGTGTAAACACTTCCAGACGCCCGAACAGCATCGTCACCACCAGTATCCACTTAGCTACTGTCGGCACGGCAGTGCAGTTGTCCGCCACTACGCCTAGCCCTGGCCCTAGGTTATTCAGCGACGCCGTTACGGCGGCGAAAGCAGAGAAATTGTCAACGCCGGTGGCGATAATCGCCAGCATGCTAACAATAAACACCAGCGCATAGGCCGAGAAGAACCCCCATACTGCATCAAGGATGCGCTCTGGCAGTGCACGGTTGCCCAGTTTAATAGTGTAAACGGCGTTCGGGTGTACCAGCCTTTTCAACTCACGGGAACCTTGCAGATACAGTAGCAGCATGCGAACGACCTTCATGCCACCGCCAGTCGAGCCAGCACAACCGCCGATAAAAGCGGAACACAGTAACAACATTGGCAAAAACAGTGGCCATTTGGCAATGCTGTCGGTAGTAAAGCCTGCGGTCGTCGCCATCGATACTACCTGAAAAAATGCTTGATTCAGCGTTTCCATGCCGGTCTTATAGACACCATGTTCCCAAAGCACCAGCGTACACACTGCCGCCAACGTCAGTTGCACCAATATGAACATACAGAATTCAGGATCCCGCCCGTAGACCTTAAGGCTACGTCCACTCAATAATGCGAAGTGCAAGCCATAATTACAGCCAGAAATCAGCAGGAAGATGGCAATGATAGTGTTGATGGTTGGACTAGCATAATAGCCGATGCTGGCATCATGGGTGGAGAAACCGCCGATAGCAATGGTAGAAAAACTGTGACTGATAGCATCGAACGCTGGCATTCCCGCCCCCCATAGTGCCACCGCACAAGCGACAGTCAGCCATACATAGATAAGCCACAGAGTTTTGGCGGTTTCTGCAATACGTGGACGCATCTTATTGTCCTTCAGCGGACCGGGCATTTCCGCCCGGTACAGCTGCATACCACCGACACCAAGGATTGGCAGTATCGCCACCGCCAACACGATGATCCCCATTCCGCCCATCCATTGCAGTATCTGTCGATAGAACAGAATAGCCTTTGGCAATGAGTCCAACCCCATCAGAATAGTAGCGCCAGTCGTTGTCAGGCCGGAGAAAGACTCAAAGAAGGCATCTGTCAGTGACAAATTGGGTCGATCCGAGAACAAAAACGGCAATGCCCCCACGCTGCCCAGTACAGTCCAGAACAGCACCACGATTAGGAAACCTTCGCGCGGATTTAACTCATGTTTTTTCTTGCGGTTGGGCCACCACAGTATCAGCCCAATAGTCACCGCCACAAAGAAAGTCTGGCTGAATGCCCGCCCTGCTCCATCGCGATATATTAATGCAACTAGCCCAGGAATAAACATCGTCCCGGAAAATAGGATGACCAGCAAACCAACAATACGGATTATAGCGCGAAAATGCATTTCAGCACGATCCTTAGTAATTCAGTTGGGAGGAATTATTGTGAAATAGGCGTTCATTGCAAATTACTTCGACTGAGAGCACGTAATTTATTGTCAAAAAGCGCAACGCAGGCTGCCAATAAATCCAGATGTAGCAAGAAAGTGCTGCCATATTCATCCTGTAGTATCCGACCTTTGGCTTTCTGTAACAAATTTTCCACCAACGGCTATGGTAAAACATACGAACCTGCTGGATAGACGTTTTTGCTGCCTCTACACGATTAACCGTGGTCAGCAAGATGATAAAGCGACGCGTCTTAATTGCTCCATTGATGCTGATCGGGGAGGAAGCTATCGGGTAAGACTGCCTCAGGCTAAATTCAGATTGCACGTCATGTCCTCGATACGCTGGTGCAGCTTCACATGATAATCGGTATAATGCATGCCAGCTTTGACGGTAGCGATCAGCACCAACTGTTCGTTGTTGAGATCTTTCACCAGACAGGTGAACTCACTGCTACCGTGCACTGCATAGGTACGAGTTAAATCAGCGACGTAACCGTTATACTCCGCATCCACGTCGATCAGGAAACTCAGTGTTTCATCCGATGGTTGATGATCCAGCTTAGTATAGTGTAGTACCGAGGTATGCTCATTTAGTGCCACAATGTTGTCGTAAGGCACATCGGTATCGTGGTGGCCGGTTGCCATCAAGTAAGCCAAGTTGATATCGAACTCGCTCATGCCAGACAAGAAGGTTTTATATGCTGCACGGTGCCCCATAACCGCAGTTTTCCGCACTTCTCGCATGCAAGCCAGCCCGTAGCCGGTCTTGATCGAACGGTGAAAGTTGAGGTAGTTCAATACCGCTTATGGGTTGACATTCTCCGAGACAATACCAAGATCGCGGGTGCGCTGAGGCGCATAACCGATATAGCCCACCCACGCGTCCACGCTGTGCCGGAAGTTGCTGTGCAATGTCATCGGGCATTGGCCAACAGCATCATCTCAAAGGATGCGATCTAGAAACTGTCTGGCAGCGGCTCGACACTGTGCCAGTAATCGATCGGTGAATAGAACCATAGTTTCGGTTTGTTAACGCCGTCAACCCATAGCCAACAATTCGGCACTGCGGTTATCGGTACCTAGGCTTTAAAATTCACGTTTACTTTGAACGAATAGCTACGGTCGTCGCGGAATACCTTTTGCAGCTCTCCAGAGTAAATCAGCAGCGCATCCAGTGCATGGCGTTTCAGAACTTTGCGCGTACGTTTCTGCCACTCTGCCAGGTAGTCGTTATACAAAGAAGCCGGCGTTGCCATCACAGAGTATCCTTAGCACACAAAAAATAATCTTAACACAGCGCCCAGGCGTGCCCCATACAACGTTATAGCATGCAGAGCAGTTCGCAATTCAACGCGACATCCACAGCTTAAAATCAGCCTGTTGAACAAGCCGAGTCACGCCATTGCTAGCCTCCATGAATGTTCAAGCAGCACCGCGCTACACATGTCACTTGACTCATTCTGATCCCCGTCATGAAACACTGATTCGGGCAAATGCAGATAGCACATACTTTGCGAATACCAATTATTTATGACTAGAATGGCCTGATGAAAAATATAATATAAATCAGTATGAGTGGTGTTTCAAAACGGGCCAGGTTCCCCGCTATAGACTTATCCCATGTCTCAGATAAATGAAAATGCATCGCCGAACACGTGCGCCCCTTGTGCGCCGCGTTCAGTGCAGAAACGTTCGCGAGCGATTTTTGCCATCTCAAAACGACCTGCAATGTAGATATCGTGATCCGCCAGGGTAGTAAAATCCTGCAGCACCGTGCTGAGTACAGTTCCACTACGACCATGCCACTCATCTGTCGGCTGCTCCACTACCGGGATCACCTTTAGGCTTGGGTATTGCTGTGATAGCGCTTCCAATTCGCTTTGATCGTATAGATGTTTCAGTTCTCGTCCCCCCCAATAGATTGAGATATCACGATCAGGCTGTTGTTCCAACGCGGTCAGCAAAATCGAACGCACATAGGAGAACCCAGTACCTCCGGCGGTCAGCACCAGCGGACGGTTGCCCTCTTCACGCAGCCAAGCGTCACCATGCGGTACATCAACAGTGATCGCCTGTTCTTTCAAAATGCGCTCCATTACCGCCATGGCATACAGATTCAGTTCCGAAGCGCTTATATGCAGCTCTATGTACTCCTGCTTAGATGGTGTTGATGCCAAAGAGAATGGGCGCCTGTCGCACTCATCCATCACCACCATCAGATATTGCCCAGCTTTGAACGAAAACGGCATCTTAGGTACTAAACGTACCCGATAGACCGTATCGGTAATGGCCTCTGCCGAGGTCACTTTACAACTCAATATTGCCATGCATTCCCTCTATCGGGTCATCAATACAAAACTGAGAACAGAGCCTGACATTAGAGCGTCAGTTCCCTGCCAGGGAAAATTGCCAGCTCATCCCAGATTTCATCGACGCGCGCCCGCACCTTTTCATCCATCTTAATCGGACGGCCCCATTCGCGCTCAGTCTCACCCGGCCATTTATTAGTAGCGTCCAGCCCCATTTTTGAACCTAGTCCGGAAACCGGCGAAGCAAAGTCCAGATAGTCGATCGGCGTATTCTTTACCAATACGATATCCCTTGCCGGGTCCATACGGGTCGTAATTGCCCAGATCACATCATTCCAATCACATGCATTGACATCATCATCACAGACGATAACAAACTTGGTGTACATAAACTGGCGCAGGAATGACCAGACCCCCATCATCACGCGCTTGGCATGACCGGCATACTGTTTTTTGATGGTCACCACCGCCAGGCGATACGAGCACCCTTCTGGCGGAAGGTAGAAATCAATGATTTCCGGGAACTGTTTTTGCAAAAGCGGTACAAACACTTCGTTCAGCGCCACGCCCATAATCGCAGGTTCATCTGGCGGCCGGCCGGTATAGGTGGAATGATAAATCGCGTCGCGGCGCTGAGTAATGTGAGTAACGGTGAACACTGGGAAATTGTCAATTTCGTTGTAATAACCAGTATGATCGCCATATGGGCCTTCTTGGGCCATTTCACCCGGTTCAATGTAACCTTCCAGCACAATCTCCGTACTAGCGGGCACGTCCAAATCACAGGAGAGACAAGTGACGACTTCAGTTTTGCTGCCGCGCAGTAACCCTGCAAAGGCGTATTCGGACAGGGTATCCGGCACTGGTGTTACCGCACCGAGAATGGTCGCAGGATCGGCACCGAGCACCACCGCCACCGGGAAGCGTTCACCGGGATGCGCCTGGCACCATTCCTGATAATCCAGCGCGCCGCCACGGTGCGACAGCCAACGCATGATCACTTTATTCTTGCCCAGCACCTGCTGGCGATAAATGCCCAGGTTCTGACGCTCTTTATGCGGGCCACGAGTGACTGTCAGCCCCCAGGTGATCAACGGCGCAGCGTCTTCCGGCCAGCAATGCATCACCGGAATGCGGCTGAGATCGACATCATCGCCCTGCCACACCTGCTGTTGGCACGGTGCAGACCCCAGCACTTTAGTCGGCATATTCAGCACTTGCTTGAACTTTGGCATTTTGGCGAATAGATCGCGGAAACCCTTTGGCGGTTCAGGCTCTTTGAGGAACGCCAACAGCTTGCCGACTTCGCGCAGCGCGTTGATATCTTCTTGACCCATGCCCATCACCACGCGTTTAGCGGTGCCAAACAAATTGCACAATACTGGCATGTCATAGCCTTTCGGGTTTTCAAACAGCAGTGCCGGACCACACGCACGCAGCGTGCGATCAGCAATTTCTGTCATTTCTAGATAGGGATCGATTAGCTGGCTGATGCGTTTTAGTTCCCCTCTCTTTTCCAGTAATGAGAGGAAATCACGTAAGTCGCGGTATTTCATACGAGCCATTACACCATTGATTCATAGTAGATTTAAATGCGTTCATGCGTTCATGCGTTCATGAGAAAACCTTTATTTTGACCTACATTTATTTAATTGTCTGATTTCAAGGTGCCTCACTGCTTTCGGCTAGATTAACAAATTCTAGCTAATATGCCCACATTACTGATACGATTTTGGGTTGTTACCACCATAGTGCTTGGATAACATCAGCATAAATTTTAATCAGCTTAGAGCCTATCCCAAGTAGGCGTACATTATTGCAGCCAGTTTAAACCAAGACTGCGCGCAACAACCATATCGTATAGGGAGTCCGTGAGGAGGGGGAACACTGCCCAGGGCGAAAATGGCAAATAAAATAGCCTAATGGGATAGGTTCTTACTGGCACCAATGGCAGTTCCTCCCGACCAAACCACCCACGGCTTGCTCACCTCGCTTTTTATACTCTCGTTGCGTTACCGGACTGTGTGTAAGATACTGCGACGTTACCAGCGTCAGAGCAACTTTTCATCGTCCGTTAGCACGCTACTACTGCCTAGAAAAGAAGCGTTTTCCCAAAATAATGGCGAATGATTTTCAACTGTTAGGCCACAAACAGTGAATAGGGGAAAAGCCCTAATCTCGTATTGAGTATGTCTGGCGCTGATACAGAGACGATCTACAATAACAGAGCGATCTTTTTAAGTAGCCTACACGCTCAGGCGGCAAACTTGTTTCTCCAGATTGCGGATACGTCGCTGCTACGTATTATCGGCGACGTTGCAGGGGGCGGCCCTGGCACTCCCTGCCCCCATGGGCAAGAACCGCCGTTCATGGCTTCACTGGCTTCCTGATATGAATAACCTTATATAGACAATGAGCTGAGTATATTCAAGTTTGAATTCGACAGAGAAGAAGGATCGCTTTGTTTTTTTCATAAAGTCACCTACTTTATGCAGAGATAAGAATATCACCTCTGCTCAGGCGGCTAAATTTACTGCACCACTACAGTTTGCCTGTGGCTTGCGTTAACGTTCATTGTCCCTGCTGTGATCCTACTCTGGTTTATCGCCATAGTAAGACCCCTAAAGATCTAGTGCTCTTCCACTGCCGTGAGTGCCGCTCTGTATTCCAACTGACCTATAAGTCCGGCGTTAAAGAGCAAATCTTTGATATAGCCTTTAAGGGGGCTGGGGTTAAAGATGAAACCTTTTTCACTGTACTATCGGCGCTCGTAAATGACTGTAGGAATTTTTCTTGGGATATGACTTGATTAGTTATTGTATATAAATAGTACGCGTATCGAGTTAAAGAATTGTGAGACTATTTTTTATTCGGCAAGGAAGCCATATTAATTTAGTTATGACCCTAATCATATTTATACTTAAGCCCATTCTGACAGCCATGCTAGAAATAAATTATTCTTTATATGAATTTTTTCATTAAATATAATACTTGGCTCTGATAATGGATTATTATATGAGGCGTTTTAAATCCCATAGTATCCTATTATAGGATAACGTATTAATATTATTTTACTCACTATTTACTATTTTATTAGGGAAGATTAAGTGAGACATAAAGCAAAAAAGATAGACGTAGATAATAGTTTTTATGATACAACTATTCCTGCTTGCTAAAATACCTGATGGTATAGGGATAAAAGCTTTCAGTACTCAGCTATACGATCTATACCAGAATCCTCCGTTAATGTAGGCACAACTCAATCAACGAAATCCACGAACGGGAGGGCACGAGAACTGTATAACCAAGTCTATCAGTGCAAAAATATTTATACTATGGAGGTAAAATCTATAACGATTCAATGGTGATAAAGTAAAGTGGCGGAGGCTAGCGATAATTAATACGTCGTAGAGTCGGTATTATGGGGTGTCGCCAGGTTTAGTTCTTCACAGTGCAGGATGCGCTCTTTCGGCGAGTCTTCGGCGCCATCGTTGCCGGAATTCATGTAGTCATAAGGCAACAAAATGGTATCCACTAGTGCTGAGAACGGCAGATCAAGAGCCACCAGTGGCATCATTACCCAACTGGTGTTGTCACTCTTCAGCATATCCTCGCAGGCTTGCGTGCCAGGATAATAACCCTGATTCGAGCCAGTATGGCCATCATACTGGAGCAACCGCTGGTTGCTAACAGCATGCAACTGGTCACTGTCAATTTTATCGTTGCCATGAATCTATCCTATAGGGTTGCTGTTCCCCAGAAATATGCTGATTTACAACATCTGTTGACGGTTTTAGAAGGAACAAAGCCCCACTTTGTGTCAGCTCTCTCACTTTATTGTAACTTATTGTAAGTTACAAAAATATTCGCAGTACCGGTTGTCAATTTTGCCGATCACTATCATGAAATGATGAGGCTCATCTCCATTTTACCACAAGACAAGATTAAGCATTCGCCGTAAGGGGGGTTCCGACTCATTGGCTTGTCCAGAATAGTAGCAGGCTTATTATCGAGACCTCGCTAAAGTGCATTAGGAAGCTGCCTTATGCGCAACTTTTTCTTTCCCTATTATACAGTTCTGCTACTAGGCTATGTCCCTTAAATGTATAGCTTTTGGTAAAAGAGCTGGATACAGCCCAGTTTCACCATCGTCAGATAATTCCGTACCGTTTTTTCGTAATGTGTGGCAATACGACGATATTCCTTTAATCGACCAAAATACCGCTCCGCTATATTGCGGTGGTGATAAGCATTATGAACGAGTTTTTAACGTCCATCTCTGAAACTATTTTTCGTTAGATTTTTGGGGGGATAACCGTTTTACCTCTCTGCGTTTCAGCCCGTTACGCTGTGTATGCCTGGAGTAAACTTTATCAGCCAGTACCACCGCACGTCCACGATATTTCATGCTGCCGTCTTCACGCTACACGCCAATTCCGTCCAGAAGGCGTAACGCGAACTGACTTTCGTGGGCCTGTCCAGGAATCAGCACGGTAGTTAACGGGGATACCGCTTACATCTGTTGCCATATGGATTTTAGTGCCATAACCATCGAGTGAGCGACCGTCCAGAGCACTGGCAGAGCAGTCAACAAGGCCATGAGCATCAAGGTATTAAAAGTAACCAATTGAAAATAAATTCAATAACTCCCAACTTTGACCACCGATTAAAACGGTTGTAAAGGGTTTTACGTGGGCTATATCACTTAGGTAAATCGCGCAATAGTTTTCTCTAAACACCGTGTCTAGAACATTCCATTAATGATTTTACGCTGTTGTACCCATGGTCACCCAGGCTGTAGAGATGTCTCCGACGTTAAATTTGAATACGGCTTGTTGCGCATCAATCTGCTACACCGAGCCGGAAGAGCTACTGCCGCAGCACATCAACAGCACACCTAATAATCGACAAAAAGAGCGGTAATAGTTAGCTCATAAACGTGGTTCTTTACAGCGCTTGCACTCCGAACCCGGCTTCCTTATGAGTGCGCTCAATCTCTTCCGCCAAAATCGCCATGCTACGTTCAATCTTCTCTGCCTGCGGCACATAATTCATACGCAAGCATTTGATAGGTGTGCGACTACTCATGCTCCAGCCCAGGGAAAAAGTAATGCCCTGGAACCATCAGCATGCCGCCCTTCTTTAGGCGCTGATATAGCACTTCAGTGGTAATCGGTAGATCCTTGAACCACAGCTAGAGGAAAATATCCCCTTCAGGATTGTGGATCAGGCACCGTTCTGGCGATAGGTAGCAGCTGCGGATTGTTTCGATAGTGTGCTCTAAGCGTTGTTTATAGAACGGGCGGATCACCATTTTCGGCAGATGCAACAGATCGCCATATTTGATCATTTCGGTTGCCATCGCTGGCCTCATACTGCTAGGGGACAGGCTGATGATACCACCCATATTGGTCAGCGCGCTGATCACTTTCTCGTCGGCGATCACGATGCCGCAGCGCAAGCCGGGCAGACCAAGTTTCGACAGGCTCATGCACAGAATGATATTCTAGTTCCACAGTGGTATGACCTCTCTGAAGATGATGCTGGAGAAGGGTACGCCATAGGAGTTTCGATCACCAGCGGAATATTGCGCTGCTGCGCCAGCAAATCCAGCTTCATCAGTTCTTCATCGGTAATCACGTTACCGGTCGGGTTGGTCGGGCGAGAAACGCAGATCATGCCGATATCCTAGCCGATACTCAGGTGTTCGAAATCAACGTGATATTTGAACTAGCCTTCCGGCAGCAGTTCGATATTAGGTTTGGCTGAGATGAATAATTCTTCTTCCAGACCAACATCGGCATAACCGATGTATTCCGGTGTCAGTGGGAACAACACGCGTCGGCATGAACCGTTGGCGGATCAGCCAGCGAACAGATTGAATAAGTAGAAAACGCGCTTTGGCTATCATTTGTTAGCACAATATTCTGTGGAGAGATCTGCCAGCCGAGTTCATCGCACAGCAGATTGACAAGCGCTTTCAGCAGCGCGTCCTTACCTTGCTGGCCATTGTAGTTACACAGCACTTCGCTTAGTTTGCTCTGATCGAGCATATCCTGACATAATTGTTTAAAGTAGCTTTCCATCTCTCTGGTATCTACGCAGGATTGCCCCGCCGCCAAGCATGGTAGCACCGGGGATACGCAAGCCTTCGTTTAGATCATTCATCAAGCGTGTGATACCCGTATAACGGGTAAATTTGTCGCCGAAAAGTGAAAAAGTCATAAATAGAAATAGTGTTTTTAGTAGGACCTTATCCATCGTACAGCCAAATAAATTCTGGCGCAATACAGCTAATAAATCAAACACTTTGCATAAATTACGATAAATATGTCCTCATAGTATATGATATTACGTTGCTTGCTGTAGTAGTCGATCACCGAATGGTTGGACACGCGGAGCAAGCAGAAAATCATAGCCAACTATCTACAGAATAAGCGGCCATGCTGAGTTACTTTTGCAATAATTTTTCTCTCACCGTGCCTGTCAGTGCAGTGGTCGGGTTATCTAATGCACATTCTGCCATGCTTAGCGCATTTTAGGGGTGGCAGAACCCGCCACTACGTTTCGAAGCCGCAACAGCGTGGAAGATATCGGCAACAGCTCTTTCTCGACGACAGCCAACCTGGCTGACATGAAGCGTACTGTTTTGCAAAGCTCTAATCCGCGCTTACTCATCGACTACTACGCCACAGTCCAGATCATAATGAGGGATGCTAAAACATTGTTCGGCTTGTACATGGGGGGCAACGCGCATTTTACAACACTGGCATGTCAGAGCCAACATATACAGGTTATGCCAGCGCTAAGCTGATGACTATGTTCAGCTAAGCACCAGCGATAGACCTAGTGGAGATTTCCACTTCTGCGAGATCACCGGTTTTAACCGCCATGAACATTGCCCCAACCTCACCCTGCTTGATCACATCCAACGACGCGTACATACCATTGATAGCCTTGTCATCATAATCTACTCGGCACCCAGAAGGTTAACATAGTGTCGGAGGATCTCATCTCTTCTAGGTCGTTGCCTTGCAATGGGAATTCGAAACCACGTGGTGCCTCCTGCGCCAGTTCTGGCAAAGAAGCCAATTCATTTTCGGAAAACAATTCGCGGCGAATTTACACGCCATCGGCTCACGCAGCAGAGATAATAGGCAATATAGCTACCTGACTACCAAGCTGACGGTACAGTATCGGTACCGTACGCACCAGTTATCACGATAATTTCTTTTTTAATTTTTCGCTTTTGAAGTTGTATTGCCCCACCGAAAATATTGCATTAATGTAACATAAAGTATGTTTCTATTTAATTAAAAGTGACATAAAAATATGATCTTAATCACTAAGCTGCGCAAAAATAGTCGTAATAAATGGGGAAAGAAAGAGTTTGCATGCAAGATACAGGCCACACTAACGTCGGGAATTTAACGGGTAGTAGATCTTTTTCTGCTCGTTGAGTGCTATTTCTATTCGTTTAGCCAACAGGCCAGGATAAGTTGTGTTGTTCCCAGTTGACTTTATTGTTGATATTACACTAACAGGATGAAGCCATATGGTTTGCAAGTAGCTTAGATACCGCGATCATGTCTACCGAGTAGCGTATCAGTGAGGATCACACTAATCAACCGTGTTCAGCTTTGTCGCTGTATTGCCGCCATCCTGCAACGTGAATTATTTAAGATATCGGTCAGATACTGTAATTTAGTACAACTATTATTCGTAAATAAATACCCCTATTATTTATTAATAATAAGACATTTCAAATCTAGGCATAAAAGCTGATCGCATTAAGGATCAGATAGCCATCTGGCTAACACTAGGGAACCATTTTTTATTCTCATATAATAAAATATTCGCTGTTGATTTCTTTCTCCTGCGGCCGCAAGGTCGCAGGTATTCAATTCATAGATCCGCTTGCTTATGCCACTCATTTTATTTCTCTCCTTCTATTGTATAGCACAACCACACACACGATAAATTGTTAAAAAATGATACTTATATGTTTAATTAATGTATTATACAAAACAGTGCTTAAGTTTTTGGCATTACTAATAAAATATCAATAAATAAAAATAATTTATTATACATCTGGTAATCACCTTATTATAACAATCTGCTGGCATTATAAAATCCCAGTAAATACTTAAAGTTAACTAGATTTTTAATAAGGTTATACTCATGTTATAAATTGGTGCTATACTTTGCTTGTTGATTTATTGGAATAATGATTCTCAAGGAGATTGATCCATGTCTAATTTATTTTTTAGTGATGAAATAATTAATACTTCGATAAAAATAAGTTGGAAAAGAAGCTAAGTGAATACAACAACATTAAATATTCTTATGCGATAATGAATAAGAATAACCCCACTAATTTTTCTATAATATCAAACAGAACCGAATAGTTTGAGTTTTATATAAAGAATAACCATTAATTTATCTATCCTGTGCTGATTACTGCCTCACACAGAATCACCACGTTCACATGAGATAAGGATCTCACGATCAGTTCGGGGATTAAGTTTTCAAATGTTTTTGTTATGGCTAAGAATTACAATATCATAAATGGATACACATTTGTGTTACATGACAACAATCACAATCTTATGGTGCTATCCATCATGTTGGATAAATGTTGTAACGATAATATAGGAGAATAGATTGAAAATAATAAAGACAAAATTCATATGCTGTTGCTCACTAAGCACGAAGAACTTACTGCTAATTATCAGCGTGTGAATACTCTCACAGATTTTGAAAGAATGAACTAACGGGAGATATTTTATAAGCGCGAGAACGAGATTATTTACTGGGCAAGTATGGGAAAATCCTATAAAGAAATCGCGCTTATCTTGGGTATAAAGCTTACTACAGTAAAATATCATATTGGCAACATGGTTAAAAACTGGGCGTTAACAACGCTAAGCATGCCATCAGACTAAGTATTGAGTTACAGCTGATCAGGCCGCTTCTCACTGATGAGGAAGGATAATGGCTAGGAGTCCAAAGGATTTCCTAATAGGAAAGCTTGATAGGTGATACGCTCGATCATTCAGTATTGGTTGTTGTCATCTAATGGTATATAAATTAGATAAATATTTTTATTTTTCTCAGAACAGCCGTGTTCCACTACCGATATATCCTAACTTGAGCGTTGAAAAATAATCCGCATGGCATGGCTAATGATCGCATAAATCCCTTGATATCCAAAGTTTCTAGCGAAATTAATCATGGATAAGAAAAGTATTGAGATGATCGGCTGTTGACAGAGATCTAGCGTTCGTACTAGTTCTTTATCAATAAATAGCCTGCTCGCTTCAACATAGTTCCCTGTTGGAAGAGTTATTTTATTATTAAAGTAAGCGTTAAATTCCCCGCAAGAAATAATATTAGGATACTTAGTTTCAACAAATAGCAGTCTGCAAATAACATGATCTTAATAAACACCAAAAATATAGGTGGTATGATGACTATCGTACTCATCAAACTCTATGCTATTTTCACAATTCACTATCCAGTCGAGACGATCTTTAAACGTTTTTTCTCAAAGAGAATAACTCTTTTGATCTGTTATTAGAAAGCATATTATATGCCTACATCATAGAACTTCATCATTCTAACTGTTTCCCCCAATCAAGTGGATCGTTTAATTTTTTATATAGCTATGGATATAGCTATAGATAATTACCCCACCATAGTCACTATGACAAGTAAATTGGAGCCATCAATAGGCTTTGTTGAATAAATCAGATCCTGTGCGAGTGAGCGTCCCTGTAGCTGGTCGGATTTTCAGGCAATACGAATGTTTTCTGGCATACCTGCCTTCGTCATCTTGTTCAGGGCACGCACCATAGCCAAAGCCTCTGCTACCTGACAGTCGTAGTCACACGGCGTCAGTGAGCCTCCGAACAGCTGCTTTACCCGGTACATGGCCGTTTCTGCTATAGAGCGACAGTTATATTCCGTTGTCCATTTCCACCGCGCATTGCTCCCGCTCAGTCGCTGATTCGCTACTGCACGGTTACGGTCTGCGTACTCACCGGGCCAGTAGCCCACGCCATTTCGCTGAATGATGAGGGCGCTGATTTTTTTACGGCGCATTTCATTGTGACATAACCGGGTGTCATAAGCGCCGTCCGCCGTAACGTTGTTAAGCGACAGGTCCGCACAGATGATTTAATTGGTTTTGCTGTCAACGGCCAGATGCAGCGGCGTTCTTTTCCGTGTTTTTGACTTTCCATTTGCCTTCACCCAAGACCTTCAGCCCGGTGGAATCAATCACCAGGTGCGTGATTTCACCCCGGGTGGGAGTTTTAACACTGACATTGACTGACTTTGCCCGCTTGCTGACACAGCTGTAATCCGGACAGCGCAGCGGAACGCCTATCAGGGTAAAATGGAATCAATGAAGCCCTGTGCAGCCCGTAGGGTCAGCCGTAATACTCGTTTAATCACCAAAACGGTAGTGATGGCAAGGTCATAATAGCGCTGGGGTATTCCTCGCGCTGAAGGTGGGGCTGTCTCATACCGTGTCTTACCACGTCTTAATCGCTTCGTCGTCCAGCTAGAAAGTCATGGCCGTCAACCTTGAGCGGCAAAATAAGCGGTGAAATAAAGCTTAAGGCAAGGTAACCAGGGAAAAATTCAGCTCAGCCTTGGTGAGACGCTCAAGGCTGAGTAGATACAGACCGAGTTTGGCCGCAAACGCTGGCAGGTGATCAGGGTGCTGGGTCAGCATGTTTTCCAGTTACGCGCACCGGGTTTCAGGGGGGAGTTCTTGCCATACGGTAAGGGTATTTGCAAAGGATGAGGACATCATGAGAGACCCCGGCAATTTCAAAGATCGGCATGTAAAGTAAGAACACCACCAGGCCGACCAACTCGCCGACAATCAGCATTAACACCGGTTCGAAAACCTTGCTGAATATCTCTATGGCTCGCTCCAAGCTCTCATCATAAAATACGGCAATACGTTCACACATGGCAGGTTGATCGCCACTTCGCTCACCGACCACCAGCAGGCGGCTAGCGACCGGGGTGGTGAACTGTTGTGATTCCAGTCTGGATGAGAGTGCTTTTGCCAGCCCGAACCTCGGTCAGCGCCTGATTCAGGTTCTGATGATAACGCGGGGGCAGCAAGCTACTGGTAAGCGTCAGGGCGGTTACTACGGCCCCCCTGTAGCAACAAACCTAAAGTATGGTAAAAGCGCACCAGAATGGCCAGTTCGTACTAATGCTGCAATTGTGGAATACGTAACAGTTGGTTGAGCAGCATCTGGCGGAGATTTTTATCGCGCTGGGCGCTAATCAGCATGATAACGCCATCAATGCTCTATACCAGTAGCAGAAGTGCCATGGTTTTGAGTCAGATGGCCCCACCAAACGATAAATTGCACACTGCCGTTCAGGTTCTTCATACCCTCAAAGACAATGGAGAATCGGGGAATGATAAATCTGAGCAGGAAGAACAAGATCAGGCAGCCGACGCTAAGGACAACACTGGGATAGAGCAGGGTGCTGAGGATACGTTTATGCAATGTATCCATCCGCTTTTCATAATGCAGGAAACGGCCGAGTGCTATAGCCAATTGCCCTGTTTGTTCCGATGAAGCAACGGTACTGATCAACAGAGTAAGGAAAAGAGCCGGTTGTTCCGCCAGCATCTGAGAGAGCTGACGGCCACGGTGCAGTGATTGCATCAGCACGCCGAGCACTCGCTGCTGCTTTCACTCAGCGCCTCAATGGCTTCGACAATCACCAGGGCCGCATCCAGAGGGCGATAAGTTCCTGAATGAACAACGTCATGGAGAAGGGCTTGGTGCGTCGCATCAGGCGTCAGCAGGGTTTTATCTTTAGTACCAGAGCACCGCTACCGACCTGCGTGTGAGCTTCTTCCATGCAGGACGCCTGGATCTGTTGTGTGCTATGCGTACCATTGAGCAGCAACGTTACTTCGAAACATTTTATTATTAAATGGCCCTATTCGGTGCCTGCTTTTGCTAGAGCAGCAGATAGTTAGGCAAGACGCGATAGACGTAACGCTGGCGTAAATAGCCACCAGGGGGCGCTGGTTAGCAATGCGAGTAGCAACAGGGCAAACAAAGCGGTACGTATCGTTAGAATCCGTAGTTTATAATTTTATCATCATTGCCAGTGGCCAGCAGTTCAACTTCATAAACCGCATTTTTGTTGCGCGTCGGATTGTGCCATTGATAATGGTTGCCCCAAGGATCGCTAGGAACGCTTTTGCTCAAGTAGGGTTCGCGCCAACCGGTAACGACGCTTGGACGGTCGATCAGCGCCTTTAGCCCATGAGTTTCACTGGGATACTGGCCAACATCAAGCCGATATTGACTTAGCATGTCGGACAAGATTTTCATTTAATTCAAAGCTGTTTTATCCTTGGCTTGATCAACCTGTGAAAAAATACGTGGGCCGACAAAACTAGCCAGCATGACGATAATTATCAGTACCACCAGTAACTCAAGTAGAGTAAAACCTTGTTGCCGTCGGTAGTGCATTAATAATTTTTCTTCCATAAAATATTCACGTTTTTAACGATTGTATAGGCTGATTTTTCGAGCATTATCCAAATAGTTAAATATATTTTAAATGATATCCCTCTTTATCTAAATGGGAATTCAGATTTAGTAATACAGAGTTTTCTGATTTTTCTGTTATGGTGCATGTATCGTGGTAATATATTTATCCAAGCAGTAATCATGTGTAAGGTTGACCCATTGGCAGCAGAATTTATGACTCCCATCAGGGTATCTATATCTTGATACTATGGGTAACGATATTTCCAGTATGGCGAATTTGTTCATATGCATATTATGCTATTTATGGCACTGGGTGCCATTATCGGCAGTTTTCTTAACGTGGTGATTTATCGTTTGCCGTTAATCATGGCGGGCGAAAAATGTCGTTAAGCTGTCCAGCTTCAGAGTGCCCGCTTTGTGGTGCCAAAATCTGTTGGCACCACAATTTGCCTCTGTTAGGCTGGCTGTTATTGGCTGGGCGTTGCACCGATTGCCATAATCCCATTTCATGGCGCTATCCTTTGGTTTAATTGTTGACTGCAGCGCTGTTTGCTTTGCTGATCCATCGCTATGTTTTGACGTTGCAAGGCGGATATGTTCTAGTTGCGGCTTGCCTCTTGGTGGTATTAGCCAGCATCGATCAGTGTACCATGCTACTACCCGATCGCTTAATGTTACCGTTGTGTGGGCTTGGCATCGTCTGTGCCTTTTTGGGAGAAGTCCGAGTGAGCGGCATCGAATCTCTGGCTACGTCTGCATTGGGGTTTTTGGTTCCCTGGTTACACTGGATCGCCTGTTATACTACCTATGGCGGTGTCATCCAGAGGTGGGGATGGGCGACATGAAGCTATTTGCTTCGCTGGGGGCGTGGTTTGGCATGACGGGTTTATGGCGCATCCTAGCCTTTTCCCCTCTGCTGGCATTGCTCAGCGCATTGCTGGTATTATGCACTAAACTGGGGGAACCTTCCCCCCTTGGGCCTTATCCGATCGCGTTAGCGCTAGCGATATTAGTGTGGGGATAAAAGCACCAAGGCCCATACCAGGATAACTCCTGGTATGGGAGTTAATCTGGTCAAATTAACCACCCTATGGCCAGGTATATGTGCATAATAGTGTTTCATTCGATCTCGGTAACCCTCTGAAAGGTTGTGTATTAATATTTTCAGCGTTTTTTCCTATCATGCACTCCCTAAGTATCACAGACTTTACCAGTGTTCTCCATTTTTTAAAGAATATGCTCATGTCTGTTTGTTACATAAAACGTCAAAATGATCAAGCTTGTGAAGGGGATCATCACGGCAAAAAAGATATACAGATACCCTAGCCAGGAAATACCTTTTAATTGCTTAATGAGCATTTATGAAACTTAATAAAATTGCAATTGCCGTTGCATCGTTCTTAGTTAGCGGTGCCGCATTATCACATGGTTATGTGATGGACCAACCAGCACACGCTTATTTGTGTTCGAGTAATGCTATTGGGCATTTTCCATGGTAGGGGGCTGCTTGGGATCAAAATAAAGTCTATGCGACTCCATGCGCCAAAGTCACTTACAACGGCAGCACTTGGATAAATGGTTGGTGGACTCGTGGCGATAAACCAGACAACGGTGGTAAATAGGGCGTCTAGCGCAAGTTAGGCTCCGCAAATATGCACGGAGGTTGCAGATAATTTCCTGGGAAGATGCTATAACGTCTTTATAAGGTAGATTCAGAGGGGATGCACTACAGAAATGCCCCCTCGTAAACCTATAAAAATAGACGCAGAGGTACCCTGGTTAGATAATTTTTTTAATGAGGATTTGTGAAATTAAATAAAATTGCAATTGTTGTTTTATAGCTCTTAGTGAGCGGTACCGCATTATCGCATGGTTATGTGATGGGCCCCCTCCAGCACGCGCTTACTTGTGCACGAAAAAGGCACATGATGCGAATTTTCCTGCGTTAAACTCAGGCTGTGGCAATATTCAATACGAACCGCAAAGTCTTGAAGCTCCCCAGGGTTTCCCGCGCGCGGGGGTGATCGATCAACGGTCAGATTGCCAGTGCGAATAGAGTGCGTGGCGGTGAATTGAATGTACAGAATATAGATCGCTGGGCCAAAACATCTATCTCAGCGGGAAAAGCCTAGTTTCATTGGTTCTTTACTGCGCCTAATCCAACCAACAAGTATGAGTATTTTATTACCAAAAACAACTGTAACCAGAATGCACCATTGACGTGTGCCAGTTTTGAGAGCAAGCCATTCGGCACCATTCAGAGAAATGGTGCCGTACCAAGACGGGGGCTATCTGAAGGTTCATACCTATGATGTGCCAACACGTGAGGTCTATCAAGAGATTCTGGCTGTCTGGACTGTCAATGACACTTCTAATGCATTCTATAATGTCATCGATGTCGAATTGGCTGGCAATAATGCGCAGCCCGAGCCTAAACCAGAGTCTATCCCACAGCCTAAGCCAATGCCAGGGGGTTCTGCGTGGGATCAAAATACAGACTATTATTCTACCCCATGTACTAAAGTCGCTTACAATGGCAGCACTTGGCTAAATAGCTGGTGGACTCGTGGCGATAAGCCAGGCACCAATGGTGAATGGGACGTCTGGCGCAAGTTAGGCTCCTCAAATATGCACGGAGGTTGCAAATAATTTCCTAAAAGGATGCTGTAATGCCTATGTGGATAGATTTAGATAGTATGCTGCTCAGAAAATCTCCCTGTAAATCTACATAAGCGCTACCGACTCGGTGACAGTATCTGCAAAGCTTTAAAACTAACCGCAACGGCAATGTTGCAGTTTTTTCTTGCTCCGGGTTATAGGTAAGCGTTAAGTGAACCTTGCAAATTACCCACGATTATAGGCTTTGTTGAATAAATCATACTCAGCGATAAGCGCCTCCAAGGCAGAGCGATTATTATGCGATGCAGGTCATATCCAGCATCCCCAACAGCGTAATCCGATTAAGCACTTTGACCATCGCCATCGCCTCACCAACCTGCGCATCATCAGTCACACAGGCTCAGATACCCCCCCCCAGGAGCGATTTGAGCCGGAACATCGCTGTTTTGATTACGGAGCATCCGTGATAAACCCACTTTCTTTTTCCAGATATCATTACTGCCGCTTCGAGGTTGAGTTGTCACGACATGATTATGCTCCTAGTATCGCTGCGTCCTGTATTGCGCCCCGTTTCGCGGCAGGATATGTCCGATGCCAGGTGTAACTTGCGCCACACCCGTCGTCTGTCGGCTCCGTGCTGCCTGATTTTCCCAAAGACCTTTAGTCCTATTCCGTTAATAATCAGATGGCGGTTTCATCTTGGGTTGGCGTTTTTATACGGATGCTGACGTTCTTTGCACGTATGCTGATCAGCAGATAATCCAGGCAGTGCATCGGCAACAGCATGAGTTTAAAGATCGAGTCCACAAAGCCCTGTAACGCTCTAAGCGAAAAGTTAAACACCCGCTTCATCATCAGAACTGTGGTAATGACCATATCAGAATAGTGAAGAGGTTGGCCCCGACGCTCAGGGTGGTTCTCCGTCCATGCGATAATAGCAGAAGCATCGAGCTTATATCGTCAAGGAGGCGCGTTGTCTGATAGCGTTGTTGTCGGCGGTTCAGTGGGTGATTTTAAACTTTTGCTTTGCCATAGGGATCAGATGTCTAGACGATGATAGTGCTTGGAACCGGCGATCCCATGAAAGTTTAATTTATCCAACAAAGCCGTTGTTTTTTAAAAAGTATTCAACACTAAATTAGTAATGCCCCATAGAGCATCTTCATTGAATAAATTTATTTTATTTTATCTAAGTGTATTTAATTGTAAAAAAATACAATAAGTTTAATTAGTATTTATTAATGATGTTAACTTTGATTTAAATGGGGACTGAATGTAATTACCGATAAAATAATGAAAAAATCTAATAGATTATAATGATAATCTGTTTTTATGTTAATTCGTTAATATATTGTGATATCGCCTTATTTATTTCGTAGAATATCTTTCGGTCTCATGGGGGTATGGAACTCATGGGGAATGAATTAAACGAGTATTAGGAAATAATTCGAATGATAGTAATTAGGAGGCTTTGTTGAATAAATTGAACTTTTGCCGAGTTGAAGGAGCAGATCACGCATTCTCTGACAACGCAAGCAGTCCCGTGGCTAAGCAGAAGTTCAGAATCACTCACTCACTGGCACACCTATAACAAAGCGCTTATCAACCACGGCTCCATGACTTTCTAGCTGGACGACGAAGCGATTAAGACGTGGTAAGACACGGTATGAGACAGCCCCACCTTCAGCGCGAGGAATACCCCAGCGCTATTATGACCTTGCCATCACTACCGTTTTGGTGATTAAACGAGTATTATGGCTGACCCTACGGGCTGCACAGGGCTTCATTGATTCTATTTTTACCCTGATGGGCGCGTTCCGCTGCGCTGTCCGGATTACAGCTGTGTCAGCAAGCGGGCAAAGTCAGTCAATGTCAGTGTCAAAACTCCCACCCGGGGTGAAATCACGCACCTGGTGATTGATCCCACCTGGATGAAGGTCTTGGGTGAAGGCAAATGGAAAGTCAAAAACACGGAAAAGAACGCCGCTGCATCTGGCCGTTGACAGCAAAACCAATTAAATCATCTGTGCGGACCTGTTGCTTAACAACGTTACGGCGGACGGCGCTTATGACACCCGGTTATGTCACAATGAAATGCGCCGTAAAAAAATCAGCGCCCTCATCATTCAGCGAAATGGCGTGGGCTACTGGCCCGGTGAGTACGCAGACCGTAACCGTGCAGTAGCGAATCAGCGACTGAGCGGGAGCAATGCACGGTGGAAATGGACAACAGAATATAACTGTCGCTCTATAGTAGAAACGGCCATGTACCGGGTAAAGCAGCTGTTCGGAGGCTCACTGACGCCGTGTGACTACGACTGTCAGGTAGCAGAGTCTTTGGCCATGGTGCGTGCCCTGAACAAGATGACGAAGGCAGGTATGCCAGAAAACATTCGTATTGCCTGAAAATCCGACCAGCTACAGGAACGCTCGCTCGCACAGGATCTGATTTATTCAACAAAGCCTCTTTCTGGCCACAATCCCAGCATAAGCGCTCCTACTGACATAAGTGCCAAGCAGTTTTCATCTAATGCCGACATTAAGATAAAAAAGCCATGATTACTGATCTGACCCTTTTATAGCCTTGGGAATATATTGCTATTCAGTCACCATATGAGATCTCATCTTGCCCATGTAATCTCTAATTTATCTTTCTGTATTGCGATAACTTTCTTTATACTTCTCTTTCTGTTCTTTTTTCAGCAGGTTATACATCTTATTTTCAACTTTGGCGTGTTTCAACAGGCGTTCGGGTTGCACTTTACTGATGGTACCAATTTTCTTTTTCACTTTATATCGAAACGGTAAGACACAAGCAGGTTTATGCAATGCATGGCGATCTTCTTTTACCCACTCTGTGCCAAGTTTTCAGTGCAGCTCTTTTAGAGTATCACGTATTTGCAAGCTTTGATTTTCGGTCAAGTTAGGGTTAGGACCCCTTAAGCAGGCTTCCTTTTGCTTGAATATCGAGGTTATACATCACTGATATTGGAATAACATCCGCAGCAAAATCCATAGAAGCAGGTGCCAAAGTAAAGGTAGAAGAGAAAAATAAAGCGGTAAATTTACGCATAATCATTTCATTAAAAAATTTTTTCATCAGGAATGATGTTAGTTAATAAGCGTATGGGGTCATTCAGATATAATGATAGATGAGTAAAATTAAAATAATGAGAGTTAATGTAAGTTTTACATATATAATGATTTTATTAACTAATGATGAAGGTAATATGAAAATAATTTTTATTCGGTTGAATTTTCAATTATCCGACAAATCAGAATTCTACCCTGTGAGAGGCAATTAACTTATGGCCTGCGACAGTATAACATGTGCTTATATGTTAATATTGTAGCAGTATGCCAACGGCTTTCACCACCGCCAGCGTGATCCACTGCTGCTCCAAATCGCATACCAATTCATCACAATCAAGGCTCCTGTTTCAATTTTTTAAGCGAATCACCGACAAAAGTGATTGGTATATGATAAAATCAATTATTCCTTATATAATAGTTTTATCGTCCATACCTATCGGTGAAAGATATGTTATATGATGGTAATACATACATAGCGACCACTACCGGGTCATATATTTTCCGCTATTCTCACTGTGAACACTGGCTACGCGGTTCTCTGGAGGGATCATAATGTTCGCATACCAAAGTTCCACACTTCTTAATACTCATTTCGGCACTAATAGCCCTTATTGGCGATTGGCATTTGACAGTAATGCTCTGGCACTGTCCGCCGTGTCAAAGGAAAAGCGCATGTTGCGGTGGTGCTCAGCGCTACGCAGGCGGCAAAAATCCACTGTCTGGGCGGTATAACCTCCAATCTCGACCTCATCATTAAGTTGGCTGGCGAGCCGATACATCTGCACCTGGTGGGCTGACGCAAACTAGAATGGGCTGGCACCGCTTTGGCCTTTAGCGATACCAAATCGGTAGCGCATGACCTGGTGCATGGTTTGTCCTTTGCCGAACAGGTGGTCTCGGAAGCCAACTCGGTGATTATGATTGTTGACCAACACGGCCGTATTCAGCACTTCAATCACTTGAGTTAGGAATATACAGGCCTGCGTGAGCAAGATGTGATCGGCAAAAGCATCTTTCAACTGTTTATGAGTCGTGAGGAAGCTAAAGCATCCAAGCGCAATATCGCAGGTTTCTTTCGCAATGGTTTCTCCTATGAAGTAGAACGCTGGCTAAAGACGGTGAAAGGCTAACGGCTGTTCCTATTTCGCAATAAGTTTGTCCACAGCGATAGTGGCAAAAACAAGATGTTTCTGATTTACTCCGGAACCGACACCACCGAAGAACGACGTGCGCAGGAACGCCTGAGGGTGCTAGCTAATACCGATATCATTACCAGCCTGCCCAACCGCAATGCCATTCAGGAAAAGATCCCCCAGGTCATCGCCATAAGCAAGGACAGCCACATTGGGCTGGTATATCTTGATCCCGACAATTTCAAGAAGGTGAACGATGCCTACGGCTATATGTTCGGCGACCGCCTGCTGGTTGAGGTATCGCTAGCGATCCTTGACTGCCTAAAGCAGGATCAGGTATTGGCCAGGATGGGCAGCGAATAATTCCTGGTGCTAGCACAACAAGCTGACCACGATATGCTACAAAACCTGGCGTGACGCATCATCGAGCGGCTAAAAAAGCCCTTCCGTATCGACCTGATCGAAGTCTATACCTGTTGTTCGATCAGCATCGCACTGTGTCCAGAGCATGGAAATGATCTCGATAGCCTGATCCGCAGCGCCGATACCGCCATGTATGTCGCCAAAGATTATGGAAAGCGCAGTTTTGCAGTATTCTCATTGGAGATGAACAAACGTATAGCCGAGTATATGTGGTTAGATACCAATTTGCGCAAAGGGCTAGAGCAGAACCAACTAGTGGTTTATTTTCAGCCGAAAGTCGATACACGCAGTGGTGAAGTGCGCAGTGTGGAAGCCTTGGTACGCTGGAATTAACTGGAACTCGGCTTGGTATCACCGCTGCAATTTATCCCCTACGCCGAGGAATCCGGGCTGATCATCACGCTGGGCCAGTTGGTGCTGCAAACTGCCGCCAAACAAGCTGCAAAGTGGCATTTGAAAGGGCTGAACCTGCGAGTAGCCATCAACATTTCAGCACGTCAGTTAGCCGATGACGGCATCGTCAACTCGCTGATCGATGTCCTGCAACATAACCGAATGACGCCTTGCCTGCTTGATTTCGAACTGACGGAAAGCAGCCTGATGGAAGATGAAACGCGTGCGTGCACCCTGATCGCTCGGCTGTGCGAGTTGGGTGCCCAGGTGCAGATTGATGATTTAGGTACCGGTTATTCTTCACTGGCTCAGTTGGCACGCATTCTGCTCGACGCCATCAAGCTGGATAAAAGCCTTCGTGCACGGGATAAATTACAATCCGGTGTCGCAGTCGCTGGTGCGTGCCATCGTTGCCGCAGCGGAGGCACTTAAATTCAGGGTGATCGCCAAAGGTGTCGAAGCAGAAAGCGAGAATCATTTCCTCGACGAAGTTGGCATGGATGAAAAGCAAGGGTTTTTCTTTGCGCAGCCAATGCCCCGAAACAATTGGAGCATTGGATGCAATCTTATCGCTCGTCTTCCTCCACAATATGTGATACGAGCACATTAACTCTCAGCTAGTATGTTGCAGGTTAAACTAGTGACGATTTTGTAGCGTCACTAGTCGTTCAATGATAGGCTTGATCTCTCTCCTCAATGATAAAGGCAGAGTGCACCCAGTCCTCAGTAATATCTATCAGTTCGGAGCACGTGAGCTACAGTACCCGCCCATACCGGGAAACAGGTTAAAGGCAGATCTCTGGGAAGCCCATACGGACGTTACTCTGTGCCAACACAAAGTGGTGCGTCAAGGCAGCTTTGAAACCGCCGCCCAGCGCGCACTACCTTCCACCATCGCAATGCTCACTACGCCGGTATCAAAGCCGCGCAAAGCCGCATGCACGCAATCAATGCAGGCGTGAGAGTAGATCATCATCGCCTCTCGCTTGCGGTTTTTGATCGCACTGGCAAAGAATTTGCAAATCACCACCAGCATTGAACATTTTCGGCACCAGTGAACCAGTGACCCAAAAATCGAATGGCAGTGACGATTCTTTTGCTGCTTGCGCCAACGTCATGACGTCTTCGATCAATGCCTGATTAAAACACGGGCGTGGTTCAGCACGTAGCGGCATCCACATGATGTACCTTCCTTTAACCTTCCATTTTTCTCTTGATTTCAGGTGAGACTATTCGAGTCTTAATGGCTGTAAATGCACGCTCTATAAACTACAGCGCTATTACCATCAGTAAACGTTTTTTGCCGATGAAACAGCTAAAATTGTAGGGATACGAGTGAGAGAAGCAGAGCTAGCACTGGGTTTTTATAATAATTTTACTTATTACTCTCCCCGGTATTTCATACCGAAAGCTAACGCGCTAAATTCAGGAACTGGCCGTTTTCCGCACTGGGTAGCCAAATCAGCAGGTGCTTTGGCTATAATCAAATTTGCGACACATTTTGACTGTCAAGGAAATCGTGAAGTAATGCCTACAGGATCAAATTCAGATAAAAATGCCAACAATCGCAGCATGAAGAGCAGAACAAACCGCTTTTCGCCATCAAAACCGGTCATGAGCAGATCGATCGACGCATCTGCAGTTTTTCATGCTGGGTGGATGGTATTAAAGCCAGGCCGAGCATGGCGCATCTGGCGTTCTGAACCACGGAAAAATTACACAAATGACTTTAAACTTCGTATGGTTAAGCTGGCTTATCAGCCCGAAGCTGGCGTTGCTCATATTATCCGCGAACACGGCACCAATGACAATCTCATTTTCAAATGGCTACGCCTCTGGTAGAATAAATGCCGCATATCACGTCGCCTTCCCGCAACGGTAGCAACCGTGTCATCACCGGCGCAACTGGAAAAGCTGCACCGGATATTGTTCGGTACCCGCTCTGAAAAACTTCGCCGACAGGTGGAAGAGGCTGAAGCGGTGCTGAAACTGCACGAGCAGGCTGGTGACCGTCACAACGGTCGGAAAACGACCCGCAAGTTCCCAGTCAGCTTCGCCAGTCCCGGTATCGTTAGCCACTTCCCGAACACCTTCCGTGTGAGATGAACCGCCTTGAGCCCGTGGAAACCGGCTGTCATAAGTGCGGAAGTAACCTTAAATATCTCGGCGAAGTCAGCGCAGAACAGCTGGAAATGGTCGCCTGCGCTCTGAAAGTAATCCGCACCGTCAGGGTGAAAAGGCGTGCGAAAAGTGTGACTGCATTTTTGAAGCCCCTCGCGTCCCATTGACCGCGGCATCGCAGGGCCTAGCCTGCTGTCCCAGGTGATGACGTCAAAATACGGCTAACACTTGCCCTTGTATCGTCAAACTGAAATCCTAGCCCGTCAGGGCGTGGACCTGAGTCGAGCCTTGCTCTCCAACTGGGTAGATGCCTGCTGCTGGTTAACGGCACCGCTGGACGAAGCACTGTACCGCTACGTCGGATACCCGCAAACTTCATACTGACGATACGCCGGTGCCAGTGTTGTCCCCGGGTAGGAAGAAGACGAAAACTGGGCGGCTCTGGACTTATGTCCGCGATAACCGTAACGTTAGTTCATCAGACACACCGGCGGCCTGGTTTGCCTACTCGCCGGACCGGCAGGGAAAACATCCGCAACAACATCTTCGCCAATATAGTAGCATGTTGCCGGCCGATGCGTGCGGCGGTTATGACCAGTTGTTCAATGCAGAACGTGAAGACGGTGCACTGATCGAGGTTGCATGCTGGGCACACGCCCGTAGAAAAACCCATGATGTGTGTACATCACAGTACCCAGGATGCCACGGCCGAGGAAGCCCTGAAACGCATCGGTCAACTCTACGTTATAGAGGAAGAAATACGTGCGGCAGGACGGAAGCAAAAAGGTAGTCAGGCAGTCAGAGACGGGACCGAGCTAAACCGTTACTCGACTCACTACATGAGTAGATAGTGGATAAAAGCGCGACGCTGTCGAAAAAATCCCAGTTGGGTAAAGCGTTAGCGTATACGTTGAACCAATGGGATGCGTTGTGTTATTACGCCGATGATGGGCTGGCGGAACCTGACAATAACGCAGTGGAACGGGCGTTGAGAAACATCTGTCTGGGGAAAATTATATCTTCTTCGGCAGCGACCATGGTGGTGAGCGCGGCGCACTGCTGTACCACCTGACCGGTACGTGCAAACTCAACGGAATCGACCCGCAGGCTTATCTACGTCATATCCTGAGTGTACTGCCGGAGTGGCCCCGTATAATAAAGTGGCCTAACTTCTGCCCTCAAAAGTGGATCTCGCTTCTCATCAACCGTCAATACGGCATTGCCTTTACGCTTACTTTTGTCCTGTGTGTTGAGGCACATAATGTAAAAAGGCAACCCCAGGATTGCCTTTAAAATGAAATTTATTAACTTTTAAAGCTATTAGGCGCTTTTGGCTTGCGTAATAGGTTGCAGCAATTGATTGCCAGCATAATAGGCACGCATTGAGGCTACCAATGTAATAACAACCACTGTGCACAGGCGTTGCATCGCCTCCCGGCAACACCACGTTGAGCAACCCTTGATGCCAACCGATCGGTTGCACGATCAGTTGCCAGAAGTGCGCCCGAGGACTCGCTTCCGGCACCTGCACTGGCAGCGAGCAACGCTCAGTGCTCTCGCTAGCCACTTCTATTATTTCCCTCGGATGCAGGAATAAATCAACGCTGCCCTGACACACCAACTGGAACAACAACGGCCACTCTGGTACGCACCAACGAACAACTGTGAACCCCGGATTTCACCACTAAAGCGGTTCACTTCACCGATAAACTATAATACGAAGCGACTATCTGGTGCACGTATAACCGCTTCTGGCAAACCAACCTGTTCAATATTGCCCTGGCTTATCACCACAATGAGGTCAGCCACTTCCATCGCCTCTTCCTGATTGTGAGTTACAAACACGCTGGTGAACTTCAACTCTTCATGCAACTAACGCAACCAGCGGCGCAATTCTTTGCGCACCTGCATATCCAGCGCGCCAAAAGGTTCATCGAGTAGCAGGATCTGTGGCTCCACCGCTAAGGAACGCACCAGCGCCACGCGCTGTTTCTGGCCGCCGGACAACTGCGATGAAATAAGTATACTCGCCCTTGCTGAAGTAAAATCCTTCCTGCTGGCATTGAAGGATGGCATCTGCATGCAACTAGCCCAAGCCGACGGCGGTGCCGTTTTCACCGAAGACCAATGGACACGTGAAGAAGGTGGCGGTGGCCGTAGCCGCGTACTGGCTAACGGCACGGTGTTCGAACAAGCAGGGGTAAACTTTTCCCACGTATCCGGTGCCACGTTGCCAGCATCCGCTACCGTGCACCGCCCTGAACTGGCCGGGAGTAGCTTCCAAGCACTGGGGGGATCCGCTGGTGGTTCATCCGCTCAGCCCTTACATTCCTACCAGCCACGCCAACGTGCGTTTCTTTATCGCCGAAAAACCGGGTGAAGATACGGTGTGGTGGTTCGGTGGTGGCTTTTACTTGACACCATTCTACGGCTTTAAAGAGGACGCAGTACACTGGCACCGTACCGCCCAGCGGCTGTGTGCTATTTTCGGTAATGGGGTCTATGCCAAATACAAGAAATGGTGTGATGATTACTTTTTTTTAAACACCATAACGAAGCACGTGGCATCGGCGGCCTGTTCTATGATGACCTGAACACGCTAGACTTTAACCACTGCTTCGCCTTTACCCGCGTGGTAGGTGAGGGCTTCCTTGACGCCTATCTGCCAATCGTCGAAAAGCGTAAAACGCTGGGCTGGGGTGAGCATGAACGCTAATTCCAACTGTATCGCCGTAGTCGCTACGTGGAGTTCAACTTGGTGTGGGATCGTGGCACACTGTTTGGATTACAAACTGGCGGCCGTACTGAGTCGATTCTAATGTCGATGCCGCCACTGGTACGCTGGGAATACCACTACCAAACGCCAGATGATAGTCATGAAGCGGTGCTTGCTGTACCGCGATTTCCTGCCAGTACGCAACTGGCTAATGGAGCCTGAATGATACAGATTTAGGTCGATGCGGACGCCTACCCAAAGGTGATCAAGGATGTACTTTTCCGGGTAGTCGATCGCCCTGCCATGCCGATAATGCTGGTAGCCAACCAGTGATTGAAGACACTATCGTCGAAATTTATTCGCAGCCTGCAAGTGGCGGCGGGTTTTGACGTGGCGGATAACGCGATCGTACACCACTGCGAGAAAGGCGATCTGGTGATCACCGCTGACATCCCATTGGTAGCACAGGTGATAAAAAGGCGCATTTGCGTTGAACGCACGTGGCGAATGCTACACGCCCAATACACTATCCACAAGCGCCTCAATATGCAGCGCGACTTTATCGACAACCCTGCGCTCCAGCGGCATCCAAACCGGTGGCCCTAACGCGCTCAACCAGCGGAACGGTCAGCAGTTCGCCAACGAACTGGACAAATGGCTGCAACAGGCGAAACGCTCGTAGTGGCGCACGCCCTGCTAAACAAACCGCAACGTTACGCTTACTTTGAGGCCATTCCTCGATAGCATTAAACATGCCCTAATCATGTTTTTAACCGGGAAATAAAAACGCCATTTAATCATCAATACCGACACTTTTGCACTATCCTATCTACCCACTTTATACCCTAAGAATCTATCCTATTAGGCTCTAAGTGACTGGGATAAGCGAGGAAAGCTAACGCACAGGCAACTTGAAGTATGATGGGTATAGATGTTTAAAGCCCTGCAAACAACCGGCTCCGTAGGGGCCAGTCAGAGAGAAAGAGCGGTTAAAAGTTAAAGTTTGATGCGACAGCAACAAGAACTTTATTATCCTCGTCACTGACGACACTGATCCAGCCACGCCAATGACTCATGGCGATGACGTAATGTTTATTATCTTGATAGAGTTCAGATGACCAGGTTATGTCAGTAGGAGCCATGGTTATGCCCAAATAAGTACTCTGATCACCCCATTCACTCCACAGCGAACCTATCGTACTACGGCGCTGGTTTTGACCTTCTGTCGCTGTTCCACCCAGTTGCAGGCGGGTGGGTAGACTGGCGCTCTGTTTGGCACAGTAGCTGTTTGCGTCAGGCCAGCTCATTCTAGTTGAGTTGTAGATATACCAATAACTCAGCTTAAAGGTGTAGCAGGACACCCTGGATGAATTGTTCTTAGCGGTTGCCGTAATGGTCACCTCGTTGGCATTGCCCTTGTCGGTAAGCGCACCACGTCATCTGCTGATACCGCTTCCAGTCTGGAGGGCACTGATGCTCCAGTTATAGTCCTGTGCAGCCCCACCGTTCAACCTGATAGTGAAGTACGCCCTCGTAAAGCCAGTTTTTGGGAAGCCGGCTGTTGGCGCAAATTCGTAGCCGTTCACCTGGATATCCTGCACGGCTATCGTGAACGCCACCAGGATCACGGTGGCATACAGGTTGCCTACTGCTTTGCCATTAACCTGCTGGGTTACCTTGTAGCTGCCCGCCCGCGTTCCGCTCAATGTCGCCTGATATATCTCGTTGCCCTTATCCGTCACAGCGCTCAGTTTGACCTTATCGGTTGGCGTGCCGTATAGGAGCATAAAGGTCACGTGACTCATCCCAGCGATGGGGTTGCCATTGGCGTCCTGTGCGGTAAATATCAGAGTGGCACTTTCCTGGCCGTCTGCGGTGATGCTTTCGCGGTCGGCTACAAAAGTTGAGTTGAATACGCGCCATACGGCGGCGAATAGCTGATCACCACCTGTGCCGCGCCCAACGTCAGGTTGCCCAGCACTGGCGTCAACATGATGTTTTTCGCCTCGCTTCCCGCTGTCACCGTCACTTTATAAACCCCAGGCTGTTTTTTCCGTCTGCCGTCAAGGTGCTGCTGTTGGCGTCAATCAGCGGGACTTGCACCGTTACCCGGGTTTTGCTCATATCCGAGAGGTATTGCCCTGGCTGTCTATGGCAACACCGATGACGGTGTAATGGTTAACGCCTAGTTTGAACTGATAGGCGGGCAACACCAGGCTATAGTCCTGGACACCATCCTGAACGATTTTGCCGCCTGCTGCCAACAGCTCCGCGGGGCTGACCAATCGATACTCGCTAGCGTGTGACTGCTGGTGACCGAAACTTTCAGGGATTTTTTCTCCCCACTATAGCCGGTCAGCTGCGATGCGGTATGCAGGCGTATCAGTTCCTTCTTGCTATACGATAGGATAATATTGTTATTTCTTTCCACCAGGGCGTAGTGGCTGCCTGCCAGGCTGCGCATTGCCGCCACGGCAGTGAGATTAATCTGCTGCTGTCATGGCATACATGGTCACGCGACAGGTCATAATCATTAAATAAATTGGCACCGAGCATATAACGGGGCGCAAATTGTCGCAGCCCGGCACCGAGGTTAGGCTGAGTACGATCATTGGTGTGGTGCATGCTGCCCTGAGAGAAGAGCAGGTTGTCGCTCTGGTCATAGAGCGGAGCCAGCAGGTCAAACTACGAGTTTTTCAGCGAGAAGTGCTTATCCGAGCCCAACTGCACACGGGCGGTGCCGAAGCGTCTTAGCCAATGTTGCAACTGACCACTGGCTGCGGCGGTCGCCATCCCGCGCGCTATGGCAGCGGCAGACTCACCGTTCGGGTAGTTTGCCAGGAAACTGCCTGCCTGTGATGCCACCCCGGCAATCCGTTGTGCCGGGTCATCGCCCGCTGGCGCTACTGCCGGTTCATCATGCTACTGCACCTGCGGCAAGGGGGCGATAGGCACATCGAGTTCATTACTGGGTTGCAGGTGGTCAAAGCCATGGGAGAAGGTACGCAATTGATTAAGCTGGCGCAGTGCCGCCGGGGTGAAGTGGTATTTTTGTTTGCGCCACAGAGTCAACGGTTTCACCGTCTGCCAGGCGGTAGGTCTGGGTATGGAGCAGGCGCGGTGTGGATGGGGAAGGGAAGACATGTTGATCACTGTCTGCGCCAGCGATGGCTAGGGTGAAAGCCACCACCAGCGGCAAGGCTGCCTGGCCTGATATAGTTATAGTAACCCAGGCCACCCGCCGCAGGCAAGACGAAGGAACATCACTATAAAAGATTCTATTCTTTATTATATTCGCCAGATAGATGGATAATAATTAGAAGATTTCGTAATGGCTGGGTTTGCTATAAAAGAGATAGGGGAACCACACTCCGGTAGTCGCAAGCCTAAACAGCCAATACGAAGTGATGCATTATAAATAAGTCGATCTGTATTTGAAAAATTTAAACGATCAATAAACTAATATTGATTTACTTTGACGATAGTTAATGATAAAAATAAACAATAAACTGGAGTTGATTGATTTATATAATTAAAAAATAATGATATAAATTATTGTGTGACATCAGGCGCGGTGAGGTTCAGGGTATTACGCTGTTTTTACGATGATCATTACTATGCGGGGTCATGACTCTGAATAGTTGTAGTGATGTTTTTCAATAACAATATTAATATCTATTTTCAGAACGTAAATGCTATCCCTGACGCCATAGTCACTGTCACTGAGTACCATATTTATCATGTCGTCTTTTATGCTGGGATTATGGGTATTATAGCGATAGTTAAGCTGGAAAGTATGGTGGCGATCCTGGCAATGGTCGCGAGGAGCGCCTGTTTTACCGAAGCCATGCTTGTGAGTAGGTTCAGTTTGCTGGCAATACTGGAAAGTTCGCTGACTAGGCGCGCCAACGCCCAGCCTGTCTCACCAGTGTAATCTCATCCAATAGCTCCAACCACTCTGGTTCTAACTGTGCGTGGCTGACGCCCTGATGCAACTGCTGCTCAAGGTAGAAACACAACTGCTTCAGGAGCGGTACGCCGTTGTAGCTACAACTGCCATGCAACTTATGGATCAAGTCAAGAATGCTGTCGTCCGGCTAGCCGTTGAGCAGCGTTTGTGCCTGTTCGTCATCTCTAGCATGTCGCGTGCCAGACCTGTTTGTTGGCTGCCTAGCGCAGCGCTATCGACCAGTTGAGCGACAATAGCTATTCGGCTACGTGCGGCTCTCCGCTGTGATAGCAGGATAGCACACGAGGGTTAGCATTGCTTCGTCGATCAGTTTGGCCAGATAGTCGTCCATTCTGGCCTTGAGCAGATGCTCGGGTTCGCCTCTGATCGCATGGGTGGTGACGGCGACAATCGGGGTTGACTTATGGTGCGGTAGTTAGTGGATCAATTCACTGGTGCAGATGCTGTCGATCTTAGGCATCTGAATATCCATCAGGATGAGATCCAGCACGTTGTCGCGTGCTAGCGCCAGTGCTTCTTCACCACTTTCGCATAGCAGGGTTTGCTCCTCTTGTTCTGCCAGCAGAGTGCCAATAAGTTTCAGGTTAGCCAGGTTATCGTCGACTGCCATCACCGTTAGCGTCAGTCGTTTACGCTGTGGTTGGGGGCTGAGGTGCAGTGGTACCTCCATCCACAGCAGTAGGAATAGGCGATTGCTAGTGATCGGTTTGATCAGGCAACCGAGTGCGTCCTGCTGCTTCAACTGTTCTGCATCGATCTGCGATTGATATGACAGCGCAGGATCACCCGGCTAGCTACCTTTAGCGCCGCTAGCAGCGCGTTATTATGCTGAACCATACTGCTGATGACCGGGATTGGTGCGCCAATGAGCAGAAAGTCATATTCGTTTTTTGGTAACTGGGACAAGGTCAGCAAATGGGTGATCACCAGTGGGGTGACGCTAAGCATATTGAGTGTCGCTTGCGCTGCTGCCGGGTTGGATTCGATGTAATCCAGCATTTTACCACGTAGATCCGTCAAGCTAGGTTGCAATGATGGCATGCCTTCGTTCAAGTCGAGTTGGATATAGAACCAGAAGGTCGAACCACGGCTAAGTTAGCTGTGGAAGCAGATATCACCCCCATATCCTTCACCAGCTTTTGGGTGATCACTAGCTCCAGCCTGGTACCGTCGTGGCTGCGGGAAATGCTGTCATCTGCCTGATGGAACGCCTGGAAAAGCTGCGATTGCTGGCGCTCGTAAATGCCTATGCCAGTGTCGTGGATCTGCACTTACAACTCCACCATGCATTTCAACTGTTTACGCAGCTCGACGCGAATATCGATGCTGACGGTCTCAGTAAATTTGACCGAATTGCCCAGCAGATTAGTGATGATTTGCTGAAAGCGCCACGCGTCGCCGAACACTTGCTCTGGCACGTTGTTATGCACGTCCAGAGTCAGCTCCAGCCCTTTATCATGAGCGCTGGGGGCCCCTCCCAGCAGTACTATCACGTCATCCAGGGTTTCGCGCAGCTAGAACGGGATGTGTTCTAACACCAGTTTGCCGGCTTCCAGCTTAGAGAAGTCCAGCACGTCGTTGATGATGGTCAGCAGGTTATTGGCCGAACGCTCGATGGTTTGCAGGTAATCGTCTTGGGTCATATTCAGATTGGTTTTCAGCATTTGACGGGTAAAGCCGATAACGCCGTTCAGCGGGGTGCGTAGCTCGTGCGACATATTAGCCAGAAATTCTGACTTGATACGCGCCGCTTCCTGGGCTCGCTTTTTCGCCAGATCCAGTTCGAAGTTTTGGATCTCCATCTGTTCCAAAGTTTCGCGCAGATCGGAGGTGGCCTGATCGATGTTCTGCTGCATTTCTTCGTGGTAGGCGGTGAGCGACATCGCCATCGAGTTGATGCCATTCTTCAGCGTGTGCAGTTCGCCAAGCATAAAGCCTTCGACACGGATGTTGAGCTATCCTAGGCGAATGCGGTAAACGGTATTCACCATATTGCAAGATTGGGACGGTCACGTCACACGCATCAGGCGGTAGGCGAACAGCATAGAGATGTACATGCACAGCCAACAGCAGTAGGGTGGAGATGAACACTTCTTTATATTGCTATAGCCGCACCGACTGTAAACCCAGCTCGATCGCCACATATCCTAGGTTGTGTCAACATTGCCGCTATTGTCGGCAGTTCCTTCGGGATACTGGTTTTCGGACCAAATTGACGTGCGCAGGATCAGCGAGTAGCTGCGCTGGGTCAACATGAGATCGGCAGGATGAGGCGCCCCTGTCGGTAGCTGTAGTCGGGCGAAGTTGTGATGATGATTGGAGGTGACAAATAGGGTTATTCTGCGCATCGAACACGGTAATCGAACGCACAATCCCTGAATGACAGCGGTGCAATAGACTGACTAGCTGCCTGATCGATTCGCGGCCGTGGAAAATCATGCCGTACTCGCCGGGCCACCACCAGCGGCTCGATAATATTGACACCGGCGTTAACCAGTTGTTCCTGCAACTCGTTATAGCGATGCACCACAAAAGAGGTGCTGAGCAGTAAACCAATCAGCAAAGTTGGTGCCAAAATTAGGATCATCATGCGCGTACGCAGGCTATATTTGGTCATGGGATTCTAATGATAGGAGAATTGATAACTGACGCTAGCTCAGAACTTTAGACCAGGAAAGCGCGCAATACTCGCAGTATACATGGCGTATGTGATGATTGTGGGCACTGCCTAGGGCCAAAATAGCAAATAAAATAGCCTGCTGGGTAAACTGGCTTCAACTACCTTAATATAAACCAGCACATCATCGACAAACATGGCGCAATTCTATCCTGTCAAACGCCGTATGAAGACTTGGCTGAATTGACAAATCACTGAGCAGCCTCGATTCCATTGCCCAAAGCATGGTGCAAACGGGCAGAAATCCAGTTGACCCCAAATAAGCCCCCATCGCCCGTAGTGGGCAGAAGCGCACTGGTACCGCTCATGTAAGTTGTTGCCACGCTGGTAGTGAATGGGCAATATAATGGGCATAAGAATATCCTTAAGAAAATGTCTCGTTTTCGATGAAAACAGGGAGGCAGACGTTGAGCGACAAGATGGATGGCGCAAAGAGTCGATCAGGCGGTACTGGAAACCTACCCGGGACGGGGGACGCTTGGAAGGATGTCACAGATTATAATCACTGGGTGTGATGTATCCCACACCACGAAGGCAAGCGACTGGGTACCGGTTAGTGTCTGGCATGCGTGCTAGCGCGGTATACCCGTGATATTTCACGTTGCTTGTGCGTTAGCTTTCTTTGCTTACCCCTGTCACTAACTGGTTAAGCGCCTGGGGATTAATCAACCCCATCCCTGAAGTTAATCCTGTGGCCCAATGCAAGCGCGGTTCAAATTGGTTATCTACCGATTTGTCGCTACGTTGCTGCCTTCCAGCAACTCGAATTATTTAGGGTATAAATGTTTCCGCATACGGGGCATCTTGCTCAATGGCGCTGCAAAGTAGAGAGGGGTTGGTTATGGTTGCGGTAAGGAGTGTACATCTGAATACAGCGGTTGAATTTGCTCTTGATGAGTGGATAGCCGGTTTGGGGCTAACTAGCCCACAGTCATGTGAGCGATTAGCCACAACCTGGCGTTATTGTGAACAGCAGACCCAAAACTACCCTAATGCGCCGCTGTTATTATGGCGTGGGCTTGAAATGGTAGAAATTCTCTCCACCCTGAGCATGGATAATGACAGTATGCGCGCCGCGCTGCTGTTCCCATTGGCGGATGCCGGCATCGTGCAGGAAGAGACCCTGACCGCAACGTTCGGCAAGGGGATCACCTATCTGGTACATGGTGTGCGCGATATGGATGCTATCCGTCAACTGAAAGCCACCCAAAATAGTTCGATGACCTACAGGCAGGTCGACAATGTGCGTCGTATGTTGTTGGCGATGGTGGAGGATTTTCGCTGTGTGGTGATCAAGCTGGCGGAGTGCATCGTCCACCTACGTGAAGTAAAGGACGCGCCCGAAGATGAGCGCATGTTGGCCGCCAAAGAGTGTTCCAACATCTATGCACCGCTGGCCAACCGCCTAGGCATCGGTCAAATCAAATGGGAATTGGAGGATTTGTGCTTCCGCTATCTGCACCCGGACGAATACAAGCGTATCGCCAATCTGCTGCATGAGCGCCGCATTGATCGCGAACAATTTATCGACGATTTCGTTGCATCGTTACGCGGCGCCATGGCTGATGAGAACGTCAAAGCTGAGATCTATGGACGCCCAAAACATATTTACAGCATCTGGCGTAAGATGCAGAAAAAACATCTTTCCTTTGACGAACTGTTTGATGTTCGGGCGGTGCGTGTGGTGGTCGAGCGTTTGCAGGACTGTTATGCCGCGCTAGGGATTGTGCATACCCACTTCTGTCATCTACCGAACGAATTTGACGATTACGTTGCCAACCCGAAGCCCAACGGCTATCAGTCGATCCACACGGTGGTGCTTGGCCCGCGTGGTAAAACGCTGGAAATCCAGGTCCGTACCCGCCAGATGCACGAAAACGCCGAGCTAGGCGTGGCCGCGCACTGGAAATATAAAGAGGGTGCCGGAGCGACGATGCGTTCTGGTTACGAGGAGCGCATCGCCTGGTTGCGCAAACTGATCACTTGGCAGGAAGAGATAGCAGACTCCGGCGAGATGCTCGATGAAGTGCGTAGCCAAGTGTTTGATGACCGAGTGTATGTCTTTACCCCGAAAGGTGATGTCATAGATCTGCCGGCGGGGTCGACGCCGCTCGACTTTGCCTACCATATCCACAGTGATGTGGGGCACCGTTGCATTGGTGCCAAGGTTGGTGGCCGCATCGTGCCTTTTACTTATCAGTTACGGATGGGTGATCAAATTGAGATCATCACTCAAAAACGGCCCAACCCGAGCCGCGATTGGTTGAACCCCAACCTAGGCTACGTGACTACCAGCCGTGGGCGTTCGAAGATCCACCACTGGTTTCGCAAACAAGATCGTGACAAGAACATTCTTGCCGGGCACCAAATGTTGGATAACGAGCTAGCGCACCTAGGCATTAACCTGAAAGAGGCTGAAAGATTGCTGATCCCGCGCTATAACATGCACTCGTTGGATGAGGTATTGGCGGCAATCGGTGGCGGCGACATTCGCCTTAATCAGATGGTGAACTTCCTGCAAAGCAAGTTCAATAAGCTGAGCGCCGAAGAACAAGATCGCGAAGCGCTGCGCTACCTGGTGCAACATAAAGCGTCACCGCCAACTCGCTGTAAAGACAATGGCCGGGTAGTGGTGGAAGGGGTGGGTAACCTCATGCATTATATTGCTCGCTGCTGCCAGCCGATCCCCGGAGACCATATCGTTGGCTTTATCACCCAGGGGCGTGGCATCTCAATTCACCGTGCCGATTGTGATCAGTTGATTGAACTACAGTCACATGCACCGGAGCGTATCGTCGATGCTGTATGGGGGGAAAGCTATTCTAGCGGGTATGCACTGGTCATGCGTGTGATAGCGAATGATCGCAGTGGGCTGCTGCGTGACATCACAACCATTTTGGCCAACGAGAAGGTCAATGTGTTGGGTGTCGCTAGCCGCAGCGACACCAAAAAGCAACTGGCTACTATTGATATGGATATCGAAATCTACAACCAGTTGGTACTGAGCCGGGTGTTGGCGAAGCTTAATCAACTACCAGACGTGATCGACGCTAAACGTTTGCATGGCGACTAAGTCCCCTGTGTCTTTCGAATCGTATCGTTTTGGCTACCAGCTCCTGGATGCGATTGGCAATAGACTGTGCGGGTACAGAAATGAGTGCCCATCCTTTTTTTATTCTCAGAGATTTTCCTATGACTTCATCTCCCCTGCTACAACGCTTGCTGAATATTATGACAACGCTGCGCTACCCGCAGGCGGGTTGCTCATGGGATCGCCAGCAGACCTTCGCCACCCTTGTACCTTATACACACTGGAAGAGACCTACGAAATACTGGACGCCATTGAACGTCAGGACTACGCCGACCTGCGTGACGAGTTTAGTGACATGCTGTTCCAGGTGGAATTTTACGTCCAGATAGGGCAGGAACAAGGGTTGTTCAATTTTGATAAAGTGTGTAACGCCATCAGCGACAAACTGGAGCGCCGTCATCCGCACATTTTTGGTGCCGACAGCGAGAACGTGGCGGCGCGTTGGGAGCAACTAAAAGCCGATGAGCGTGTCGAGAAGGCACTGTATTCGGCATTGGACGATATCCCACACAGGCGCTGCCAACGCTGATGAAAGCACATAAAATCCAAAAGCGCTGCGCTGCTGTCAGCTTTGGCTGGAACACCTTAACTCCCGTGCTGGACAAGGTGTATGAAGAGATCGACGAGGTGATATATGAAGCCCGCCATGCGGTAGTTGATGAGCAAAAACTGGAGGAAGAGATTGGCGATCTGCTGTTCGCCACGGTCAACTTATCGCAACACCTCGGCCATAAGGCTGAAAACTCCTTGCAGGTGGCGAATCGCAAGTTCGAACGGCGTTTCCGCCAGGTGGAAGAGATCACCAGACAGCAAGGTATACGCCTGGAAGAGGCTACGCAAGAGCAAAAGGAAGCAGCTTGGCAACAGGTTAAACGTCAAGAAAACCGATCCACAGGCGCGGTACCTGATGTTGATGGGTGACAAGGCCCATTCAAGTTGAAATAGTTAAGAACTTATCCCATAAGGCTATTTTATTTGCCATTTTGGCCCTAGGCCGTGCTCATCCTTCTTACGGAATCCCTGTACGCTGTGGTTATTGCGCTGTCCTGATCCAAACTAGTTGCAACAATGTACGGCCTGCTGGGATAGGCGCTAAACTTCAAATCTGCCACGTTTAAACTAGGCATGGCAGCAGGAAATCCAACAAACTGAAACAGAAGGTGTTTTATCGTGACAGCGAGACAGTAAAATAAGATTTTTTCTGTTAACTGGCTATTTTATCTATATTTATAGTGGTGTTGAAGGATGAAAACCACGATGAAGAACGGATATGGGCAGAGATGATGGGTAGTAAAGCGATCGTTTGTAGGCCGAATGAGGTTCGGGTATACTATTTTCGCGTTCTGGTTCCCATCGTCTTTAAACCTAAACTCTCAGGTTCAGTATGACAACTAATTATATTTTCGTGACCGGCGGGGTTGTATCCTCTCTGGGTAAAGGCATTGCCGCAGCCTCCTTGGCGGCTATTCTTGAAGCCCGTAGCCTCAACGTTACCATTATTAAACTAGATCCGTACATCAACGTCGATCCGGGTACCATGAGTCCGATTCAGCATGGGGAAGTTTTTGTCACTGAAGATGGTGCAGAAACCGATCTAGATTTGGGTCACTACGAGCGCTTCATCCGCACCAAAATGTCGCGCCGCAACAACTTCACCACCGGACGTATCTACTCCGACGTTCTGCGTAAAGAACGCCGTGGCGATTATCTAGGTGCCACCGTGCAAGTTATCTCGCATATCACCAACGCGATCAAAGAGCGCATTCTAGAAGGTGGCGAAGGCCATGATGTGGTGTTGGTGGAAGTTGGCGGTACTGTTGGCGATATCGAATCACTGCCGTTCCTCGAAGCCATCCGCCAGATGGCAGTGGAAGTCGGCCGTGAGCATACCCTTTACATGCATCTGACGCTGGTGCCTTATATGGCAGCGGCAGGCGAAGTGAAAACCAAACCCACACAGCATTCCGTAAAAGAGCTGCTTTCAATTGGTATCCAGCCGGATGTGCTGATTTGCCGTTCTGATCGCACAGTTCCTGCTAACGAACGCGCGAAAATCGCACTTTTCTGCAACGTACCGGAGAAGGCGGTTATTTCCCTTAAAGATGTTGATTCTATTTATAAAATTCCAGGTCTATTGAAATCTCAAGAGTTAGATGATTATATCTGTAAACGATTCAGCCTGAATGTTCCTGAAGCAAACCTGGCAGAATGGGAACAGGTGATCTACGAAGAAGCCAATCCGGGCGGCGAAGTGACCATTGGCATGGTAGGAAAATATGTCGAACTTCCAGATGCCTATAAGTCGGTGATTGAAGCATTAAAGCATGGAGGGCTGAAAAAACGTCTGACCGTGAACATCAAGTTGATAGACTCTCAGGATGTGGAAACCCGTGGCGTAGGAGTGCTAAAAGAGTTAGATGCGATCCTGATCCCTGGCGGTTTCGGTTATCGTGGCGTGGAAGGCATGATCATGGCCGCGCGCTATGCGCGTGAGAACGCGATCCCTTACCTGGGCATTTGCCTGGGGATGCAGGTAGCGTTGATGGAGTTCGCCCGCCATATAGCGGGTATGGAGAACGCTAACTCAACCGAGTTTGCCCCAGATTGTAAATACCCAGTGGTGGCGTTGATCACCGAATGGCGTGATGAAGACGGTAACATCGAAGTGCGCACCCAAGAAAGCGATTTGGGGGGAACGATGCGTGTCGGTAGCCAGCAATGCCACCTGGCTGAAAACAGTCTAGTGCGCCAATTGTATGATCAACCGACCATTGTTGAACGCCATCGTCACCGCTATGAAGTTAACAACATGCTGTTGAAGCAGATTGAAGCCGCCGGGCTACGCGTAGCCGGTCTTTCTGCCGACAACAAGCTAGTTGAGATCATTGAACTGCCAAATCACCCGTGGTTTGTGGCCTGCCAGTTCCACCCGGAATTTACTTCAACACCGCGTGATGGGCATCCGCTCTTTGCGGGCTTTGTGAAAGCCGCTGGTGAGCATCAGAAGTGCCAGATGAAATAACCTATCGGTAGGTAGCCGCACGGTGAGGAGCGCGTGCTGCTTATCTTGAGTTTTAATTTAACTTGTACTGGGGAAACCTTAATGTCCAAAATTGTTAAAGTCATCGGTCGTGAAATCATCGACTCCCGTGGTAACCCGACTGTTGAAGCCGAAGTGCATCTGGAAGGCGGCTTCGTCGGTCTGGCTGCGGCACCCTCAGGGGCTTCTACTGGTTCCCGTGAATCCTTGGAACTGCGCGACGGTGACAAAGCTCGTTTCTTAGGTAAAGGCGTATTGCAGGCTGTTGCTACAGTAAACGGCCCGATCGCTCAGGATGTACAGGGTAAAGATGCCAAAGATCAGGCGAACATTGACAGGATCATGGTTGAGCTGGACGGCACCGAGAACAAATCCCAATTTGGTGCTAACGCTATTCTGGCGGTTTCCCTAGCTGTGGCGAAGGCTGCCGCTGCCTCCAAAGGCATGGCGCTGTACGAACATATCGCCGAGCTAAACGGCACCACAGGCAAATTCTCCATGCCACTGCCGATGATGAACATTATCAACGGAGGCGAGCATGCGGACAACAACGTCGATATTCAGGAATTCATGATCCAGCCAGTTGGCGCGAAAACCCTGAAAGAAGCAGTGCGCATCGGCTCTGAAGTGTTCCATCACCTAGCGAAAGTACTGAAAGCCAAAGGCATGAACACCGCAGTAGGCGATGAAGGCGGTTACGCGCCAAATCTCGTTTCCAACGCTGAAGTACTGGCAGTTATCGCTGAAGCGGTAAAAGCGGCTGGTTACGAGCTAGGCAAAGATGTGACCTTGGCGATGGACTGTGCGGCTTCCGAGTTTTACAAAGATGGTAAATACGTGCTGGCTGGTGAAGGCAACAAATCTTTCACTTCTGAAGAGTTCACCCACTTCCTAGAAGACTTGACTAAACAGTACCCCATCGTGTCGATCGAAGATGGCCTGGATGAATCTGATTGGGATGGTTTTGCCTATCAGACCAAAGTGCTAGGCGACAAAATCCAGTTGGTGGGTGATGACCTGTTTGTCACCAACACCAAGATCCTGAAAGAAGGTATCGAAAAAGGTATTGCTAACTCTATTCTGATCAAATTCAACCAAATCGGTTCTCTGACTGAAACTTTGGCCGCTATCAAGATGGCAAAAGATGCTGGCTATACTACGGTGATCTCTCACCGTTCAGGTGAGACCGAAGATGCCACCATCGCCGACCTTGCGGTAGGTACTGCGGCGGGCCAGATCAAAACCGGCTCCATGAGTCGTTCTGATCGCGTTGCCAAATATAATCAGTTGATTCGTATAGAAGAAGCGCTGGGTGACCGCGCTCTGTTCAACGGCCTGAAAGAAGTCAAAGGTCAGTGATGACAGGCCTAATTGGCGGCTAAATTTAAAACACACTGCGGCGTAATGCCCGTCACTTAGAGCCTATCCCAGTCAGTGTAATCAGTTTGGATACGGACAGCGAGCAATACCCACAGCGTGCAGGGAGTACCTGAAGATGGTGAACACTGCCAAGGGTCAAAATAGCAAATAAAATAGCCCGATGGGATGGGCTCTTACGGTGGCTCGCGCGTTTTTTATGGTATAAACCTGGTTAATTAGCGAAAAGAGAGACATGCGAAAGTCCAAGGAAGGGGCATTTTATTAACATTGAAATGATAAATATTATTATTTATTCTCGTGTTGTTAATTTTCTGCCAAATGATAGTTTGGCTTTCTATGTAAATCAGCGCGACGCAGGAGGCTCCTGTAGACAGTTTTTTCACGCTTTATCAGTCGCATCATCGCTGATTGAGGTCTTGGCTATAGCCATAAGTTATGGTTAGGACTCCGACGTAGAGGATCTAGTGCAGGATACCTTTATGCGCGTGCTGCTTGGCGGCAGCACACCGAAGATCCGTGAACCAAAATCGTTTCTCTGCACGCTTGCCCGGCGGGTGATGGTGGACTTCTATCGTCGCAACATGCTGGAACAGAGAGGAAAGGAAATACTGGAATATTTGCCGGAACAGCAGATACCATAACCGGAACTACAGCATGTCATGCTGGAAACCCTGCAGCAGATTAACGTCATGCTTGACTAATTAGGTAGCAAAGTTCAGTGTGCCTTTCTGCTATCCCAACTGGAGGGGATGACCTGTGCGCAAGTTGTCTTGTGCAGCTAAGATTATTGGTCAGCTCAGTGAAGAAGTATATGGCGAAAGCCACTGAACACTATATGCTATTCCGTCTGCGGCAAGAATCAGGATCATGGCCAACAGGATGACTGAATTAACAGCACCAGGCGCGGAAAATGGCCGCAATATGGTTTGCCATCCTGCCTGGGTGATGCCATATCACCACACTATCGCTACGCCAAACTGATGGATTGTACTGATGATGTGGCAGACTTACCTATTGGCTATTTGCACCACACTGATTGCACCACACCGATTGCCTGCTGATGGTTTTAGCCCAAACGCTGACTATCCCAATACCGACGTTTAACCGTTACTAGGTAGGTGCGAGTAAAAAATAAATAAAATGATAAAAATTCTCATTACCATTGTCCCTTTTCATCTCCTCATTAGACTCTTTAGACAAAGAACATAAGAACCTGATAGAGAGGTTCTAAATATCCTGTCAATAAATGGAGACTATCATGTCTGATTCTTGCACGAGTCTTCAGCGCGTTTTTAGCAAAACAACACCTTTAGCTTTGGCTATATTCACTGTACCTTTGCTCCGATAGCCATCTTTGCCCCTGCAATGGCGGTAGCGGTGACCCAGGATACGGCGTTAAATTATCGTATCGCCCCTGGTGATCTGGATAAGCGCAAAGTCAGTGCGGTATGGTATGTAGCTAATTGACCAATCCTGATAGCTTAGACGCCCACCTAAATCAGACGGGCACTTGACTATGGCATCTCAATTCTGGCGTTCTGAACCACGGAAAAATTACACAAATGACTTTAAACTTCGTATGGTTAAGCTGGCTTATCAGCCCGAAGCTGGCGTTGCTCATATTATCCGCGAACACGGCACCAATGACAATCTCATTTTCAAATGGCTACGCCTCTGGTAGAATGAATGCCGCATATCACGTCGCCTTCCCGCAACGGTAGCAACCGTGTCATCACCGGCGCAACTGGAAAAGCTGCACCGGATATTGTTCGGTACCCGCTCTGAAAAACTTCGCCGACAGGTGGAAGAGGCTGAAGCGGTGCTGAAACTGCACGAGCAGGCTGGTGACCGTCACAACGGTCGGAAAACGACCCGCAAGTTCCCAGTCAGCTTCGCCAGTCCCGGTATCGTTAGCCACTTCCCGAACACCTTCCGTGTGAGATGAACCGCCTTGAGCCCGTGGAAACCGGCTGTCATAAGTGCGGAAGTAACCTTAAATATCTCGGCGAAGTCAGCGCAGAACAGCTGGAAATGGTCGCCTGCGCTCTGAAAGTAATCCGCACCGTCAGGGTGAAAAAGGCGTGCGAAAAGTGTGACTGCATTTTTGAAGCTCCCCCCTCGCGTCCCATTGACCGCGGCATCGCAGGGCCTAGCCTGCTGTCCCAGGTGATGACGTCAAAATACGGCTAACACTTGCCCTTGTATCGTCAAACTGAAATCCTAGCCCGTCAGGGCGTGGACCTGAGTCGAGCCTTGCTCTCCAACTGGGTAGATGCCTGCTGCTGGTTAACGGCACCGCTGAACGAAGCACTGTACCGCTACGTCGGATACCCGCAAACTTCATACTGACGATACGCCGGTGCCAGTGTTGTCCCCGGGTAGGAAGAAGACGAAAACTGGGCGGCTCTGGACTTATGTCCGCGATAACCGTAACGTTAGTTCATCAGACACACCGGCGGCCTGGTTCGCCTACTCGCCGGACCGGCAGGGAAAACATCCGCAACAACATCTTCGCCAATATAGTAGCGTGTTGCCGGCTGATGCGTGCGGCGGTTATGACCAGTTGTTCAATGCAGAACGTGAAGACGGTGCACTGATCGAGGTTGCATGCTGGGCACACGCCCGTAGAAAAACCCATGATGTGTACATCAGTACCCTGGCTGCCAAGGCCGAGGAATCCCTGAAACCCATCGGTCAACTCTACGTCGCAGGCTTATCTGCGTCATATCCTGAGTGTATTGCCGGAGTGGCCCCGTAATAAAGTAGCCTAACTTCTGCCCTGAAAAGCGGATCTCACTTCTCATTAACCGTCAATACGGCATTGCTTTTACGCTTACGCTTTTTTATCAATTAATTATTTTATCTCTATGAGGCTTTTCACTAGCGTAGATGGATAAAAGAGGCATTGGCTAAACATGGTTGTACAGCACAGTAGCAATGCTGTGCGCAAAAGATGCAGCGCCTACCCAATAGTGTTGCTGAATTGGGCAGGCGCTGCGGGACGTGCCATTATTAAGCGGCCTTCTTGTTACTCAGCAGCATGTAGGAAAGGCCGAGTACCGTAAACCACAGCAGCGTGGCGATCAGAGCTTGGCGGGTATCTTCACGTAGCGCTAGCAACACCAGCATAAAGGCAAAGAATGCCATACAAATCCAGCACATTAGCCTGCCTGCCGGCATTTTATAGATTGATTTCTGGTGTAACTCGGGGTGCTGTTTGCGATAAACCAGGTACGAACATAGGATAATACTCCAGACGAACATGAACAAGATCGCCGAAACGGTGGTAACCAAGGTAAACACCATTATCACGTTTGGGATCAGGAAAATTAGCGCTGAGCCACACAACAAGCAAAGGCATGAGAAGATCAGACCGTTGGCTGGTACCGCGCGTTTAGACAGGTTGGCGAACGATTTTGGTGCGTCGCCTTCCTGTGCCAAGCCGAATAGTATGCGACTGGTAGAAAACACCCCACTGTTGGTAGAAGAAGCGGCTGAGGTCAGCACCACAAAGTTGATAATGCTGGCCGCTGCTGGTAGTCCGATCAGGACGAATAACTCAACGAATGGGCTTTTGTCTGCAACAACCGAGTTCCAAGGCGTAACCGACATGATTACCATCAGCGCGAACACATAGAACATAATGATGCGCAGTGGAATAGCGTTGATGGCGCGCGGCAGCACTTTTTCTGGGTCTTTAGTTTCCGCTACGGTGGTACCAACCAATTCAATACCGACGAAGGCGAATACTGCAATCTGGAAGCCAGCGAAGAAGCCACTGATGCCTTTCGGAAACAATCCGCCGTTATTCCACAGGTGTGAAAGTGAGGCAACTGTACCGGACGGAGAATGGAACTGCATAACGATCATCACCAGCCCAATGACGATAAGGCTGATGATGGCGACGATTTTTATCATCGCGAACCAGAACTCCGTTTCACCGAACACCTTCACCGTCACCAGGTTCAGGACAAGCATCGGCAGTACGCACAGCAGTGAGGCGATCCACTGCGACAATTCGGGGAACCAGAACTGAGCGTAGGCAGTGATCGCTACTACGTCGGCGATGCCGGTAACCACCCAACAGAACCAGTAAGTCCAGCCGGTAAAGAAACCGGCCCATGGGCCGATTAGATCTGCGGCAAAATCACTGAATGACTTATACTCCAGATTAGACAGCAGCAGTTCGCCCATGGCACGCATCACGAAGAACAACATAAAACCAATGATCATGTACACGATGATGATGGAAGGGCCAGCCAGGCTGATGGTTTTGCCGGAACCCATAAACAGACCTGTACCAATCGCGCCGCCAATGGAGATCAGTTGAATATGCCGATTGGTTAAGTTTCGTCGTAGATGTTCTTTTGACGCAGGCGTAACGTCGGTGGTTATTTCAGAGTGATCTACCATTTGATGATGTCCTGTTTTACCTGTCATTAGTGGGATATGTAAGTTCTGAGGTAGCTGTTTTTTACGTTTATTAAATTGGCTTGGTTTAGTAATCCAGTGCGGTAACCTCTCCCTTGTACAACATTTTTACAACATTTATGTGCTATGTGCGAGATTAAAGTTGATTATTCCTTACGTTGGCATTACAGAGGTAGAAATAGGGCGTTCAAGGAGTGGAAGATTACTCTGAAAAATGGTGAATTAACAGAACTTATATGGATTTTTTATCAAAAAACATGGCATTGCCAATTTTACATGAAAAAAATAATCCGTGTAAGCACTTGACAGTAATGCAGCAGAAGAGAATAATAAAACCGTTGGGTCGTTAGCTCAGTTGGTAGAGCAGTTGACTCTTAATCAATTGGTCACAGGTTCGAACCCTGTACGACCTACCAGCAGGATCCTGCAATTAGTGCAATTATCAACAGATGTGTACTAATATAAACCGGGATCCATCTTACATGCGTCCATCTGGACGCGGTTTGTGGGAGCAGGAAGTGCGTAGCGAATGAAATCAGCTTACGCAGAAGTTTAGCAACTGGCTTAACCTAATTCTGGCAAAAGAACCTTGCGGATCATAGCCATCGCCATAGAAATGGAATAAAGCCGCTTTAACACGCTCTGAATGCATTTTGCCCCATTTTGTAGGGAGCATAGCTCCAGAATCAGGGCTATCTCAACAGCATCAGTTTTAGTTGTTAGAAAGTTTTTAGGACGACGACTTTGGCCTTCCAGTCCTGTCCTATACTAGATACCCTACGCCAACATTTACACAATGTGGGGCGGGAAATGCCGCAGCGACGGCATACAAGTCCCGCATTACTAGATGTTTAATAAGGTTTAACTCACTGTAGCTGCTGCTGAATTTCCTTGTTCATAGTTGATCGTTATAGCGAAACGATGTCTATGAATCACACACGCTTTTATCTACTGGAAAAGTTGCAGTGCGGCGATCGTAGCCAATACAATTTCCTTTATGCTTTGAAAATCCCGAGCCGATTCCTGCGGTCGGCGTTCTCGGTCACTTTGCGGCGCATTCTGGCCGCGTTGCTGCAGTGCGTAAATATCCTGGCATTGAAGGCACAAAAGTTGGTCTTGACGAAAAAACGTCAGGTTTATTTGCTCGAGGAAAAGTGGCATATTAATAAAACGCAGGAGCCGGATAACGCATTCAATGCGCTGTTTAGTCGTCGTTTTGCGTTGGAAAGAGGCGAGGTGTGCGTATTAAGGTTACGTCACCTACTATGAAGAAAAGCACTACTTAATTTTGAATATGGCCGCATCTCTTTATTGATGGCAGCGGCATGCAACAATCTGCTGTTGGCGCTAAACGAAACGCCTGAAGCGTCGGCATTGGCACTGTAGTAGCCACCGTTTAAACCGTACACTTCATCAATAAGATATAGGCATAGACCGGAGTATCTTGTGCAAGGAATGGCGAACAGAAGCGACGCCGTTATACTACCGAAGAGAAGAGACATTTTGTTGCGCTGTCCATGCAGCCCGGATATTCTGTTTCTCTGGTTGCCCGGCAATATGGCATTATTCCCAGTCTGCTTTTTAAAGGGAAACGACTAATGAATGATAGTGGTCAATCTGCGATCGCAGCTGGCGATGAAGTTATTAGTATCTCTAAAGTTAAGGCCCTGGAGGAAAAGGTAAAACAGCGTGAGCAGATGCTGGGCCGCAAAACCATGGAAGCCGAAATCCTTCGCGATGTGCTGGAGATAGCGTAGTCAAAAAAGTTGATATCGCGTATGCCTACCCTCGGACGATATCCGCTCATCCGAATAACGCAGGCACTAAAGCTGTCACGGTCTAACCTTTATAAACGCCCGAGTGGGCTGAGATAGCCACGCACTGTACGTTACAGGGCAATAAATCGGGTACTGGCGGTTCAGATGGCACTCTTCAAATATCATGCTAGCGTTCAGGCTATCGACTTCCAGATACAGGTAGTACTACAGATCTCATTGGTTGGCACAGTAGAGGGAGAACTTCCTTAGCGGTGTTTATCACATAATAAAATAAACGGTACCGATAAAGGGGGGAGGTGAAGTGAAGCGGCGTCCTTTGTCGCTATAAGAAAGGCATAAAAAAGCATATTCTTCTATATTTAGTCAGCCACTGTATGATAATCCCAAACTGTGGAAAATAGTAATAGTGGAAAAAATACATCACCACGCAGTTTCACGTTAACTTTTCCACTTTGGTCTATCTTACACGGCGGGTCTGATGTCAGTCATATACGAGATTTCAGCATCACCTATTTGATCCTAGGCTGCACTAAGATGTTTTTACGCTGATCTTAAGCTTTGACTCTGAGTAGTATAAGTAAGGGGCATTTAACGCAGTAGCGTCATGATGCTGAAAAGCAGCAATGTCAGCATGATGATGGTGGCATTTTGTACCATTTTGTGCACCAGCTTGCGGTGCTCAGGCGGCTGTCGATCACACGTAGCACATTGGTATCATTAGCAGTATGTAAACAAATATCAGCATAGTGGTCAGCAGTTGTTGGATCATTCGGGCTACTCTTTTTTGGCATTGTTATGGCCTATCAAGTATATCATCATGGGGTATGTAGAGTGGTCGATCCCGAGAAACGCTAGTGTAGATGGCATGGTATCGATAACCGCTAAAGGCATCCGGGGTGAACATTGCCTAGCGTGTAGAATGATTGTTAACTACTGCTGGTACCAATGCAGATACAATATTTCAAATAATAATCAATATCAACTAGGGAAAGAGTACGCTAGGTGGCGTGCTTTAGAGTGGCAATCCCTAATTATTTCCTTCCCAAAACGATCATCCTGCTGGCATGAGCTCTGTGGCCTTAAATATAAAAATGGTCAGGTTCAATTTTCAATTGAATAGACGACCTATAAGGTAGCAAAACCATAGCATCCCCAAAAGTGGTACCCCGTGTGTCTGCGGGGTCACCAGCATCAGGTGCTCAGGCCTCCGAGGCATAGATACTTAATCTCAAGGCAGTCCTCAATATCATACTTAGAGCCTTCCCGGCCCAGATCTGAATGCTTGATACCGCCGAACGGGGATATCTCCGTAGATATCAACCCCGCATTGATACCGACTATGCCATACTCCAGTGCTTCAGCCGCGAGCATTACCCGCCCAATATCGCCGCGGATATAGAAAGTAAGACGCCAAGCCAAACGGCGTATCGTTGGCTAATTCGATGGCTTCGTCTTCGCTGCTAAATCGGATTAAAGGTGCCACCGGGCCAAAAGTTTATTCGCGGAAGATTTTGGCTTCGCACGGCACATTGGTCAAAATGGTGGGGGTATAGAAATAATGACCCAGAGTGTGGGGCTGACTGCCCAGCAGTACCGAAGCACCATGTGCAACGGCATCGGTGATATGTTCGCTGACTTTATCCACTGCCGCTTGGTTAATCAGCGGGCCGATACTCATACCATCGTCCAGGCCATTACCGACTTTTAGTTTTTCCACGGCGTTTTTTAGCTTGGTGGCGAATGCATCGTACACATGTTCCTGAACTAGAAAACGGTTGGTGCAGACGCAGGTTTGGACAGCATTACGGTATTTTGCCGCTATTGCGCCGGTCACCGCCGCGTCCAGATCAGCATCATCGAATACAATAAACGGCGCATTGCCGCCCAGATCTATACTGGTTTTTTGATAGTTGATGTACACTGCGCCAGCAACTGCGCGCTGACTTCAGTACTGCAGGTGAAGGAAAATTTACGTACGTCCGGGTTGGCAGTCAGCTCACAGCCAATGGCTTTGCTGGAGCCGGTGATCACATTGCATACCCCAGCTAGTAACCCGGCGCGCTCCGCCAGCACGGCGATCGCTAACGCTGAGAATGGCGTCTGGCTCGCGGGGCGGATCACGCCAGTGCAGCCTGCTGCCCAAGCCGGGGCTAGCTTTACGGGTAATCATCGCCGCCGGGAAGTTCCATGGGGTGTGATGGCGGCGAACACGCCAATCGGTTCCTTTTGCACGATAATGCGTTGTCCCAGCAGGTCTTGCGCAATGGTGTCGCCATACATCCACTTGCCTTCTTCGGCGAACCATTCGATAAAGGATGCTGCATAGGCTATTTCGCTACAGCTTTCAGCCAGCAGTTTACTCTGTTCAGCGGTCATGATGCGCGCCAAATCGTCCAGGTTTTCCATCATCAGTTCAAACAGGCGGCGCAGCTTGCTGGCGCACTTTTTAGCTGTCAAGGCTTACCAGACAGGTTGCGCTTTTTAGCGGCGGCGATCGCCCGTATGGTTTCTTTGGCACCGAAATTGGGCACTCGACCGATTTATTCGCCGTTGGTAGGGTTATGGATCTCGATCGACTAGCCGTTTTTGATGGATAACAATTGCCCATTGATGTAGTCCGCCTCGCGGAACACAGCACAGCATCCTTGAGAGTTGCGGAGAAGTGAGTGCTCATTGGTATTTTTCTTTACAGCATAGTCTATCCCATACGACGACTTTTACCCTGATAAATTTTCCACTGATTTGGGGGGATAAGCAACCAGTTTGCTGCATACGCCAAGCGAAGTAGCACGTAATAATTGCCCCTACAGGCGCTTATTTTACTCACATATAATCATTTAACTATCAATAATATAGATGCATTAATTATTTGGTTGAAAACATGCAGGTGATGATATTAACTGCTGTAGATGCCGTTCTTACCTTGTATCTTTGCTTGATAGTGCGTGATCTGCCAGGTCGATAAAGCTAATTGGTATATCGTTGTTATACCTATGCAGCACTTTGGCATAGATGCCGATGCTTATGGTAACAATGTCATGCGGATTGCCCTAATGCGGGATCTTTAGTTCGCGTACCGCGTCGATGATACGCTCGGTAAAAAATAGAGCGCCCTGAGTATCGGTATCTAGCAGGATAATGCCCATCTCTTCACCATCATAACGCGCCATGATGTCGTTGCTGCGGTGGGCTAACCATTTCAGCGTCTGCCCAATTTGTTGCAGGTACTAGTCGCCAGCAACATGGCTATGGATATCGTTGTATTGTTTGAAATAGTCCATATCTAGCATCAACAATGCTATGCTACGGTAATTGCGTGCAAGCCTGCGTCAGCTCATTTTCAGCGCAATATCGAATTGTCGGCGGTTTGCCAAGCCGGTAAAGCTATCTATTAGCGCCTAGTTCCTCCAGCATCTGGTTAATAGTAGTCAACTGGTCACTGGTACGCATTAGCTCGGCTTCAGTTTGCACACTGTGTTTGATCTGCCGCAGCAATACCAAGCCCCATAACTAGCAGAATTACTAGCATTGAGAAACCGTCTATGGAAAATATATAGGCATCGTTGTGCTAGTCAGCTAGCACGTCCCGTTTTGACAACCCAGCAGTGATCACCAGCGGATAGCACTTTACCCGTAAATAGCTGTAAATTCGTTCCACCTCGTCATACGGCGAGGAGATGGTAGTGTTCCCAAATTCTGAGTGCGGCAGAATTTCGCGGAACAACTATATAGTTTGAGAAATATTTTTGCTAATTGAGGTCAGAGTGCAGGGGCGTCGGTAAAGAATGGTGTCGTCCACCATCAGCGAGTTCAATGAGGCATCAGTGTTAAGTGCAAAGCTGTCGTAAAACTGGTAGAAATAATCAAGGTACAGTGCCGCCATTATTACGCCAGCAAAGCTACCGTCTGGATTATTGAAGCGGCGCGAAATCGGAATTATCAAATCGCCAGTAGAGAGCTGCTGCGGATCACTTTGCTAATGTATAGGCTATTTGCATCGTAGTTCTGGCGATATTTAAAATACTCGCGATCAGCATTATTGGCATTTTTGAGGACATTGTCTGACGACGTGATTAGCCAGCGGCCTTGCGAGTCAAAGATAAATATCCCTTGCAACCGCGGGAGTTCTTCGACCTGAGTTTGTATTACTTGCTGGAGCCGCAGCAGTTGTTGATGACTCTACCTGTCGGTTTAGAGGCGTTCGGCTAGGTCGAGCAAGTTGTTGTCGATTTGCATAAAGGTGTCGTCAGTGTGCTGAGCCAGCAAGCGAGGTTAGCTGATTCATATTCGGCGTTGTTGCTCATATTGCGTTGACTGGCGTTCCAGATTTGCCAGCCATTAAACAGAATCAACAAATAATAACGGGGGGCTTTTAACGTTGAGTGGCTGCTCTGCATTTTGTGTCGGTTGCTGTTGAGTCATGCCACCATTGTTGTTATGTAATTAATCTTCGAACCAAGTAAGTTAAGAGCAATCTTCCCTCTTAGTCATTAATACCGCTGCTCACTACCATCACAATGGAAAAAGGTGTGGTGAATGTAGAATACTAACCAAAATCGGTGTGCCCTATACTGGATTGTGAGACGCATTAAATTTCAGATGTCAGATTAGAGCACTCAAAAGGGTGGCGTATTAAACATCCTGTGTTTTTCCAAGAATCGTTTAACTATAGTCTATGGAAACGGGCAGGTTACTGATTTTTTTACTATAGTATTAGGGTGATGATTTTCAGGTAATGTTAATTAAGATCTTAAAATTTCAGTGAGCAATGATGTTGAGCAAATGAATGACCTTGGGTGGTAGTTGTCAGTACCTAGGCGGTGCTTTTTCAACAGAAAAATCAGCGGTTAGGCTACCATTGAGCAATTTGGCCTCCGCGGTGGTTTTTTCGTCAAATTAACTCGGCCGTCGCATGTCCTGAAATGGTATGACTATGGGTTTGTTAAATAGCGTATTGGGTAACATTCTGAGAGGGCTAGCAATATGCCGCCATTATGAAATAGGTTGAGTAACAGGGTGGCCTACAGGCGATTTTAGACAAATTCCGTCACGGGCAATTCGGTGATATAGTGTAGTCATGGCTTAGCAACGGCAAAAACTAGCAGATTTCCGGCGACCATATGCGGCAAGTGCTGGGTAGCGACGCTATCAATCAATTTGCCGAAAAACTGGGGGTCAATCCGGCTCAGGCATGCAGCACTACTGCAAAGTTTCTGCCTACGGCGGCTAACGCCGCATCACCCAACGGTGAAGTGCAGTAGGATGGCAACATACTGGGGAATATGGTCAGCAAGTTATTCAAGTAAAAGTTAAATTGTGTTCTACCCTTACACCTTGATTACCGGCTTTTGAGGTCACAATACTACTGCTTTTAGTGACAGAACCATAGGTTGTATCCCGTAATTGATCGCCAGCGGCTCATATGCTATTGCGGGACATAAGCTTAACTCCCTTTCCCCGTTGCGCCGGCAGAGGGGGGGATGATGCAAAGGAAACCGACATGGCACAAATCTTGCTCGTTTTATGTCTCCTTTCAGCGTGCTACTCTAAAAAGAGTTGCTATTAAAGCTCGGTCATGAGTTAATAAACTCGGCCTGTGGTACAGACCTATTTATGCACGACATTTTGAGTAAAGTAGTTCAAATTTAAAGCGTTATCCTCTAGATAGCTCTTATCTGACGAATTTCCTTTCTAGTGCCTCCATAAGTAACTGATGCCGGCTATAACATGCCCATGGTGGCTACATTTATTATCGAAGGAAATTAGTATGTCTAACATGATTAAAGGTCAAGTGAAGTGGTTCAATGAGTCTAAAGGTTTTGGTTTTATCACTCCAGCAGACGGCAGCAAAGATGTATTCGTACACTTCTCTGCAATTCAGGATCAAGGCTTCAAGACCCTAGCAGAAGGCCAAAATGTACAGTTCTCTATTGAGAACGGTGCTAAAGGCCCATCAGCGGCTAACGTTACCGCTATCTAATCATCCCTACTGATTAAAAAGCCATCTGGTCATTGATGGCTTACCCAACTCAATCAATGCCAACAAACTAAAATGCTATCTCAGCTTGTGGGCGTTCAAGTACAGCATTTTGTTTCGTTTACTTTAAAATTAGTGGTGAGTGTCGCTAGACATTCTCCGCTAATTTCAGACATGAGATAACATGCTACAATTCTAGGCTCTAAGCCTGATACCCCGGAGATTTCCGTTACCCGTTTAATGATTATACCCTGTTTGTTAAAAACATCGCTTTAGAAATTGACCTGGTTAATATTACTGCGTGATTAATGGGTTTTCTGAACAACTCATATCTTTGATGAAATATCTGTTTGGCGAGCAAGATGGATTACCACTACGACCAATGAAAATGCCAGCCGTAATCAGCTCTGCGCTAAACCGATAGGGGTCAGCAGTGCGTAAGTGATTGCTCAAATTCCCTGGTTATCCGTTGACTAACGTCGTGCTGTGCTGGTGGGAAAGAGCGATATGGCTCAAAAGTTTGTTCATCGGGAACTATTATTACATAAGGAAGAATATCTAGTGACCCATCTCGGTTTAATCCATATTTAATAAATTGACCTTTACATCACAACACCTCCGTCACTATCTATAATACTCAGCTAAAATTTCAGTGGAAGAAAACAATTGGATAGTTTTAATTGTAACGAAATAGATATACACAAGGCAAGCTGACTAATCCTTTTCTGATTTGTTGCTTGCCGAAATTAGTAGGTAGCACCTCTCTTTTTTTATTCCGAGATGTGCATACCAAAATATCTCTACGTTATATGATCCCTAATAGTTTCAGGAAAATTGAGTTGGACGTTGTTATGGTAATTTGCAGCAACAGCCTTTTCTCTCTAGGCACTGATATACTTATTCGCTGATTTAATTTCAGCGCGATTTTGTATGTGATAAACAGCACATGATTTTATCTCTTATGGTTGATTAAGGAGAAAGTCATGGCTATGATTTCTTTTATTTTAAATTTATTACTGGCGATGTGTCTGGGTGCGGTTATTAGTGCTGAACAACAATGGTGTCAGCCTATGGCTGGCCTGCGTACTTAATGCCTTAGTGGCGACTGGGACGGCGTTATTTATTCTCAGTTCCATGGCTACCGACCCTTACAGTCCCGGGCGGGTGGCTGCCCAGATTATCTCAGGCATCGGCTTCCTTGGCGCTAGGGTGATTATGCGTGAAGGGCTGAATATTCGTGGCTTAAATACAGCTGCAACGCTATGGTGTTCTGCGGCTTTTGGTGTATTGTGCGGCTTGGGGCAATACTGGGATGCACTAATCGCGACGCTGGTGATCCTGTGCGCCAATATTCTGTTGCTCGGGGCAGCACAGCGCATCAACTTGCAACCGCAGCAGCAGGCGACCGATTTGGAACTGTGTTACTGCATTCAGGTTACCTGCGGCGAGCGGGATAAAATACTGGTGCGTACCTTGCTGATATTGCAGGCATTGAACGGTGTGGCACTACGGTTGTAATCCTTGCGTAGTGCGGATATCGAAAGCTCCGGTCAATTGTAAGTCTGTGCAGAAAGAAATGCCATACCGACCGCGCAAAAAGAAATTGAAGGCATTCTTTATCACATCAGCCTGGAAAAAAGTGTGAGCGCCGTACGTTGGCGGATTATATCTGAATTACCGGTCTAATTAATTATCTTAATTTTAATTAATGTAATTATATATTTTATTAACTTCAAGTTAAGGAGGCATTATAGATGATGGCCCTAGAAAGCATGATTTCTGCATGGTGGATATTTAGCTACGCTAATTAAATAATTCCATTCCGCACATACTTACCTGTTGATCGGGAAAATATCCCTGTGTGCAGAATCAAATAAGAGAATTGAGTTATGACTCAAATTAATCAAAAAGTATACCGCCATGATAAGAGCACTGTTCCTTACGCTATCGCGGAAGAGGAGAAAAATAGCATCGCCAAGACTCTGGCTAATTTAAAATGTAACCGCAATGGTTTAACTCAAGATGATGCTGAGTAACGGTTGCAACAATTCGTTGCCAATCAGGTTGCCCATGATAAGGCACCGCATACGCTGATCTAGCTCTTCAACGCGTTTAACAACCCATTTATTTTCGTACTAATGATGTTGGCGGCGATTAGTTTCTTTACCGACTATTGGCTGCCAGCTCAGCACGGTGAAGAAACTGAACTTACCGTGGTTATCATTATTTTGATTATGGTGTCGCTAAGTGGCATGTTGCGTTTTTGGCAGGAGTACTACACCAACAAAGGTGGCAGAAGCATTAAAATTTATGGTGCGTATCACCGCAACGGTGCTCCGCCGCCACAGCTTTAATGCACACCCACTATTGCTGGAAGTGCCTATCAGTGAACTGGTTCCCGGAGATATTATCCAGCTCTCTGCCGGCGACATGGTGCCAGCCAATGTGCGCCTGTTCACCTCACGCGATCTGTTTATCAGCGAGGCGATATCATGACTAGTGATGTGATCCCCATAGAGAAATACGATGTGATGAGCTGCGTTGCTTAAAAGTCGAGTGAGGATGATGTTTCCAGCGAGAATGAACTGCTGGAACTGTCGAATATCTGCTTGATGGGTACCAATGTTGCCAGCGGTACCGCCACGGCGATGGTAGTAGCTACAGGTGGCCGCACCTATTTCGGTTCGCTGGTTAAATCGATCGTCGGCACACGGGCGCAAACAGCGTTTGATCACGGGGTGAACAGCCTTAGTTGGCTATTGATTGATCCGCTTTATATTGGTCATGGTGCCAGTAGTGCTGTTAATCAACGGTTTCACCAATTTCACCAAAGGTGACTGGAGCTAGGCAGCGCTATTTGCTCTTGCCGTTGCCGTTAGCCTGACGCCGGAAATGTTGCCAATGATCGTCGGTTCCAACCTGGCGAAGGACGCTATTGATATGTCGCGGCGTAAAGTAGTGGTCAAGTGGCTAAACACCATTCAGAATTTCGGTGCCATGGACATGCTATGTACCGATAAAACCGGCACTTTTACCCAGGATCGCATAATTCTCGAACATCATACTAATATCAGCGGTGTCACGGATAATGAGGTGCTGTATTTGGCTTGGCTTAACAGCTTCCATCAGAGCGGCATTAAGAACCTGATGGATCAATTGGTGATCCGCTTCGGGCGTGGCAAACCTGGTATTGAGACGCTGGGTCGTTACAGCAAGATAGACGAACTACCGTTCGATTTTGTGCGCCGCCATTTGTCAATTGTAGTAGCGGATGAAAACCGCCAGCAGTGGCTGATTTGTAAGGTGGCTCTCGAAGAGATGCTGGGAATCGCCACCTATGTGCGGGAATGGCAACAAACACTGGTGCTGGATGGTGCGTGACGTGCGGCGCTACTGGCGCTGGCGCGTCAGTATAATGAGGAGATGGGTTCCGCGTGTTGATGTTGGCTAGCAGGAAACTGGGCGATCAGCAACAGGTTGCGCCGCTGAGCGTGGCTGACGAACGCGATATGGTGATCCAGGGGCTATTGACCTTCCTCAACCCGCCGTAAGAGAGTGCGCAGCAGGGCTATCGCCGCGCTACAAGAAAACGGCGTAACGGTGAAAGTGCTGACTAGTGACAACCCGGTTATTATCTGCAAAATTTGCCATGATGTTGGGCTGGAACCGGTTGAACCTCTTTCTAGCCTATAAATTGAGTGGATGGGCGATGAAGAGTTGTCGAGTGAAGTGGGGCAGCACACGGTATTTACCAAGCTGACACCACTACAAAAATTGCGGGTGCTGAAAATGTTGCAGGCCAATGGTCATACTGTTGGGTTCCTTGGTGATGGCATCAATGATGCGCAAGCGCTGCGTGATGCCGATGTTAGCATTTAGGTGGACACCGGCACCGACATCGCCAAAGAGTCGGTGGATATCATTTTGCTGGAAAAGAACCTGATGGTGTTGGAAGAAGGGGTGATCAAAGGGCGTGAGGACTTAGGTAATATCATCAAATATCTAAACATGACTGCTAGCTCCAACTTCGGCAACGTGTTATCGGTGCTGGTAGCCAGTGCATTCATTCCGTTTCTGCCGATGATGGCGATCCATCTGTTGATCCAAAACTTGATGTACTATTTTTCCCAGCTTTCGCTGCCATGGGACAAAATGGATAAGGAGTTCCTGCGCAAGTAGGATTCGAAGAACATTGGCAGCTTTATGCCGTAGATCGGCCCTACATATTCGATCTTCGATATTACTACCTACGCGTAAATGTAGTATGTCTTCGCCGCCAACAGCGCGGAGAACCAAGCGCTGTTCCACTGTTCCAGTCTGGTTAGTTTATTGAAGGGTTGCTATCGCAAACGTTGGTGGTGCATATGCTGCGCACCCAGAAGATCCCGTTCATCCAAAGCACGGCGGCATTGCCGGTGTTATTGACCACCGGGCTGGTGATGGCACTATGCATCTACATTCCGTTCTCACCGCTAGGTGCTGTTGATTAGCTACTGCGCGGTGGAACAGATGATGAAGCGCTTATATATCCTTCGCTTCGGCGAGTGGTTATAACCACATAGCTGCCGCTGGGTGCTGCTATGCCCGGCGGCTATAATAGCTTTTGACCCGTAGGCTACAACCTGCCATCAGCCCAGTGAGATTATTGTTCTTACCATCAACCTATGGCGGTTCTCTTTCAGTGCCGCTAGAGAACTTTAGTGAGAGCCACAATGCTGCAAGTAAAATCAGCTCCCTGCTGAAAGTTTGACGCGAACTGGCACTGATTTATACGATGGCGTCCTGCTTTCTACATCAATATAATCCAGCGGCACCAACACGTTGGCCTTTGGATAATAAGCGCCGACTTAGCCAGGGGCGATATTGTAGGCAATAACTGTGATGTTCTGCAAGCGCAGTGTGCTGCCAGCGACTACCTACCGTTTCAATATCCACCTAGTCGCCATGTTCCAGCCCGCGTGCATCGAGATCAGTATCGCTCCATAAACAGAATATCTCGTCTCCCAAACACGCCTCGGTAGCGGTTATTTAGCGCACAGATAGTGGTGTGTTGTACTTGGTCGTGGCTGCGTAGAGTCATCGGGCGCAATATGTCGTCTTCCTATATTTGTGTGTCTTCATGCACCATACTGAACACCGAGAACATGGCTTTATCTGTTGGCGTTGGCCACTGGCGTTTGGTCGGCGGCAGCAGAATGCAGAATCCGCCCCGCCTAGTACAGCGATGCGTTTATTATAGTTATCAAAGTCCGGAATGTTTTTTCAATCAGATCACGAATGATGCTGTAGTCCGCTATCATCTCCAGCCATGGAACTTTACTATCCGGCATCACAGCTTGGGCCATACCAGCCACGATATACGATGGCGGGTTCTGAACGCAGAAACTCGGAGGAGGGATTTCTGCTTACCTGATGAGGCATGCACCATCGACATCGAATCTTCGACCGTTATCTATTGGCGAACACCGGCATGGATATCTAGCTCGGTTCGGCCCGGACAAGGCAGGATAAAGGTCTCTTCGGCCACCAACAAATGGGTGCGATTAAGCTTAGTACCAAGATGGACGCTCAACGCTAACTTTTGCATGGTGGGGAAACATTGCTCTGGATCTGGTAGCGCCACTGCAAAGTTGTCACCCAGGCAGATCAACGCTTTGGAAGTCCCCTGCACCATCGAACTCATTGCGTTAACTGCATCATGGCCGTGTTTTTTCGGCGTGGTGAAGCTGAACACCTCCTCCAGTTTTTTCAGAAAGTTTTCTGACGGTTTCTCGGTAATGCCGATAGTACGGTTACCCTTACCCTGAACGTTAGAATGGCCGCGCAGCGGGCAAATCTCCGCACCTGGCTTGCTGATGTTGCCGCACATCAGTAGCAGATCGGCGATCAGGCACACATTGGCGGTGTTTTTATTATGCTGGGTGATGCCCATGCTATAGGTGATAATGGTGGCCTTGGATTTTGCGTAGGCAATGGCCACCTATTCTATCTTGGACTGCGTCAGCCCACACTCTTTCTCGATAACTTCCCACGGGATAGCGGCCAAATCAGCGGCAAGTCACTCAAAACCTTGAGTGTGTGCAGCACGATAAAGTTGTGATCCACCACGTTACCTTACTCTATATCCATCACCAGCAGTGTTTTCATGATGCCCTTCAGCGCACCGGCGTCACCGCCAAACTTAACCTGGAAGTAGCTCGAAGCAATGTGAGTCGTGCTATAGGTCGCCATTTCGATGACGTTCTGCCGATCGGTAAAGCATTAGAGAACGCGCTCGCGCAGCAGGTTGAGTACAATGATCGGCACCTTGCGCCGCGCCAATTCGTGCAGAGTACCCATCATGCGTGGGTGGTTAGTTCCTGGGTTTTGCCCAATAGAAATGATGAGCTCCGCATGGTCGAAATCTTCCAACGAAACGGTGCCTTTGCCGATGCCAATCTACTGCGGCAACCCCTACACTGGTAGGTTCGTGACACATGTTATAGCAATCCGGGAAGTTGTTAGTGCCATATTCACAGGCAAACAGCAGTTGGAACAGGTAGGCGTCTTCGTTGGATGCACGGCCTGAAGTGTAGAATTCCACTTGATCTGGTAATTGCATGCCGCGCAAGATCTCGCCGATGCGCTCGAATGCTTTGTCCCATTTGACCGGGCATAGGGTGTCGCTGTCGCGGTCATAGGACAAAGGATGGGTCAGTCTGCCGTAGCCTTCCAACTCATAATCGGTTTTTTGTAATAGCGAGGTTATGGTGTTTTGCGCCAGAAACTCCGGCGTCACGCGTTTGCCGGTCGCCTCCAAGGTCACTGCTTTGGCACCGTTCTCGCAGAATTGAAATGTCAGGTGATGTTCTTTGTCTGGCCAGGCACAGCCGGGGCAGTCAAAGCCATCTGGTTGGTTAGTGCGAAGCAGGGTGATTGGGGCTTCAACGGTGTCCATTTGCATGCGTACGGCGATAGCCGTCGCCTTAAGTAGTCCCCAGCCGCTGGCAGGTGCGTTATAAAAATGGTATGATGGTGGTAGGTCTTGACGCTGTATACACCTGGCAAATTTTACAAACAGGCATAACAAAATAAAATTCTCTCCCAGTAGGCCGACATTGTTGCAGCCCGTTTGGACACCGACAGCGCGCAACAACCGGTGCGTACACGCAGTACGTGATGATGGTGAGTACTGCCCAAGGCCAAAATAGCAAATAAGAAAGCCTAATGAGATAGGTTCTAACTTTATCAGGTTAATTTACCCTAATCATCCGTATCGCGTTTTATTGAACGATTACTCCCATTAAGAGCCACTCAATTAACCTCAATGGGTTAAAAACCCATTGACATAAATTTATTATTTATCACAAGTTAAAAGGATAGTTTAGAACAAAAATGGAGTAATGATTTTATATGAACGGAAGCATTTTTTAACAAGGCGATAAATAATAGATAGGAAATCTGACAACGTGCGTTATTAGATAATAAAAGTCATTGGAATGATACACCAGGATAAATATGAATTTATCCTGGGTGCCGTTGGCTAAGTATGTAGATTAATGCACTTCACGTGCTGCCGAATGCAGTGGTGTGATCGGCTAATGCTTCTAGCAAATGAACGGACGGCGTGAAGAACAGGCTACCGGTGACCGCGCGGCTGAAATCGAGCAGGCGATCATAACTGCCGGCTTGTCGGCCAATGAATATGTTTTCCAGCATCTGTTCGATAGGCTAGTGTGAGCGAGCGTAGCCGATAAAGTAGGTGCCGAATTCGCGCATACCTGGTTTACCGAATGGCATGTTATCGCGCAAGATCTTCACCTCATTACCTTGCTCATCGGTTATGGTAGTCAGCGAACCTGGGGGGTATGAAGGCTTGATATCCGCATCTAATTCGATATTAGACTGCTTGTGACGGCCGATAATATTCTCTTGTATTTCCACGGTCAGCACATTCCAGCCTTTCATATCATGCAGATATTTTTGCACCAGCACATAGCCGCCACCGCTGAACGCGCGTCTTTCTGGCCAATAACCGTATAGTCGAACGCCTCATGCCATTCTAGGTTTTCGGTACCATCCACGAAGCCAATCATAGCGCGTTGGTCAAAGTAGCGAAAGCGATGCACTTCATCGACCACTATGACGGCATCGCCGAGTTTTTTCAGCAACTGGGCCGCCATCTCAAAACACAGATCCATTTCATCCGCGCGGATGTACAACAGAAAGTCGTCAGGTGTGGAGACAGCGAGGCGATCGCCAGTGCCGATGGCGCTGAAAGGGTGCAAATGAGCAGGACGAGGCGCGCCGAACAGCCGATCCCAGGTATCGGAACCAAACCCACACACGCACGACAATTGGCCTGCGAGCTATCTGTTTCCCACTGATCGAACGATGGCAGCGACATCGCCGCACCAGGCTCACACGGTCTCGAGGTGTTCGGGAATGGGTGAAGAATAGCGACAATGAATATCGCGTGACGCGTCACTGGGCTAAATACGGCTTGCAGTTGGTTGGTATTGGCATTCATTGAGTCCGATTCAGGTATTTAAGCTTGAAAATCTTTAAAGAAGCATCTTAAAAGCAATAATAAAAACGGTGTTAAAATTATCAGTATATATAATATGTAGCTATATATTTTACTTTACCCCACCATTATAGACACATTCGAACCATAATAGGATACCCGATCTTAATAAATATGCTTGATTTTTTATTAAGCATGAGTGAGGCATATTTTATTAAAGAAAAGGCCATGATGAAATTCAAATAAAAAATAAAGCATTATTCGTCTGCTGCAGCTAATTGAAACTTTCTAGTGGCCATAATAAGATTAGTTTCTGACAGTAAATAATAACGGCAACGCTGCCATACCATTGAATGCTGATGATCACTACACTGGGCATAATAATACTTAATGATAGACGTAAGATAATCTTTGACAGCACGGAACTGTGCCAGGAAAACAGGAGGAAAAACCAGTTTTGATTTGGGAGAATAAGTGTGATGTAGATATTTTCTGCTGTTTTTCTTAGCGATGGGTTTATTGAATATATTTTGCTGAACTGTACTTAATTACTCCGCAATCAGCCGCTGCGGATGAGTTTAAACGATAGCTCGTCCCGGCTTGCTGAAGCCCACTAGCGCGTCAGATTGCTTTGCTCTGCCACCGCCATGCTAGTGGCGGCGGAGACGGTAAATAAGATCTCAATGCTGCATATAGCTGTTTTTTATACCATTTCATAGCTAGCGCGGCTAGACACTAGTATAGCACCTTGCGGCCAGTTTTGCTGGCTGCGGTAATCCAACAGCTTGTCTAGCGCCATGCGTGTCGGCCAATATCTTCACAACTATTGCTGAGCATGCCATCGGGTTGTAGCCTAGCTGCTGCATGGGTACAGCCAGGCAGTTACCCCACAGTTTGAACGTTTTTCAACTATGTTACACCCCCCGATCAAGCATTGCCAAAGCAAAACATTGGGTAAAGGGTAAACAAGAGGATTGGCCTGGTAGTATCTTGTAGCTGCTCCACGCCACAGATGCCATAGCCGGTGCGGCCAGCCAGGCTGCGCGCCTCACTTTCAACTGCATCAAACGCCGGCTGGAGAGTAGTTCTACATGCACTTCAATGCCATTGCAGACTAGCTGCTGCCAGATATCGTAAATGTCGTCGGGGAAGGCGATAATCCCTTCAGAGAGCGAGAAACCGATGGCGAATACCGCCAGATCTTTTGTGGTGGCTATCATCACCACATGAGAAATGCCATTATACACCAGTACCATGCTCATTGAGGAGTAAATACTTACTCATAATTTTCTCGTCATCGCCGCAGGATTAAATACTGATGCAAAGCGCTTCGGGGGGCAAGAATGGCGGTTATTATACATGAGTATTAATGGAATAGCGCATCAGGTAGATGAAAATGCCATTTCTAATTCGATAACTTATATCGCATCAGAACAAAACATGATTGCTAAGTATTGCCCCATCATCCCTGAGGTTCAACCTGCAGCTCTGTGCAAGTGCTGTTCAAATCGGTTCCCGAACTATTTGTCGCTGCATTGCTGCCGCCTTCCTGCAACTTGAATTATTTAGGGTATATGTGGGCATCGAGGAGAAGATAACCTAAATTACCAGCACCATCATCCGGATAGGACTTTTCTGTCTTTCAGGGCTTGGTTGTAAGTGTAAAAACATAAATACTGTACATGAAAACATGTATTTGGAACACATCATGAATATTTACCAACCAGATGAAATATCAACCTTCTATAGGCTACCGTTGTTCGTCGAACGCGTTGTCTACAGTTTTCCTTCGCCGGCGCAGGATTACGTCGAGAGCCGCCTGGACATAGGCGAACTGTTGGTACGCCATCCCAATGCCACCTACTTTGTGCGTGCCAGCGGCGACTCAATGATTGATGGCAATATCAAGAACGGGGATTTTCTGATCGTTGACAGCTCGCTCACGCCGGAGCACGGCAATATCGTTATCGCTGCTATCGATGGTGAACCCAGCCTATGTATCAATCGTCCTTGGTGAGGAAGCGCGACTGGAGATCTTCGGCTTGGTCAACTTTATCGTATATGCTACGGTGTAGCCATGTTTGCGTTAGTGGATGTGAATGCATTTTATGCTTCCTGCGAGACTATCTTTCGGCCAGATCTACAAGGGTGGCTAGTGGTTATGCTTTCCAACAACGATGGGGCTGCGTGATCGCCCTTAGCGCCGAGGCCAAAGCGCTGGGGATAGCCATGGGTGCACCTTACTTCAAGATTAAGGATGACCTGCGCCTGGCGGTATTCTCTTCCAACTATGCAGTGTATGCCGATATGTCTTGTCGAGTGATGGACACGCTGTAGGAGATGGCACCCGCAGTGGAAATTTACTCGCTGGACGAGGTTTTTCTGCAGCTGGATGGTATTAACTACTGCATAGCACTAAAACAGTTTGGCAGCCAGATATGCGATAAAATCCAACGGTAACTGCATTTAACGGTCGGTGTGGGCATCGCGCCGAGCAAGACGTTGGCCAAATTGGCCAACTATGCTGCCAAAAAGTGGCGTGGTTCTCAGGGGGTGGTAGATCATCTGTCAGAACCGGCTCGTCAGCGCAAGCTACTGGCATTGATACCGGTAGAAGAGGTATGGGGCATTGGCTGGCGGTTGGCACGGCAGCTACAGGCGATGGGCATTCACAGCGCGTTGCAACTGGCGGACTGCGATACTCGGCCGGTACGCAAAACCTTCAGCGTGGTACTGTAGCGCACGGTATGCGAACTGCGCGGGGGATCATGTCTGCCATTGGAGGCGGCAGCGGTCGCCACGTTCGTTTGGCCAGCGGTTGACCTATTACCAGCATATGCGCGAGACAATCTGTAGCTATGCAGAGTGCGCCGCCGAGAAGTTGCGCCAGGATGATCGCGCTATTGCCGCCATGTGTTGGTGTTTATAAAAACTAGACCGCATGCGGCGAGTGAGAGTCTCTACAGCAATATGGGGAGCGCCAGGATGCCTGATACCGAGCAACGATATCCGAGATATCATCGACACGGTAGCGCGGGTATTGGAAAGCATCTGGCAAGAGGGCCGATACTACCTGAAAGGAGGCGTGATTCTGGGGGATTTTAGCGCTAGTGCCATGGCACAGATTGACTTGTTTGACGGTGGTTCACAGTGGTGTAACAGCGGCCAACTGATGGACACGTTGGACAAACTGAACCGGGAAGAGCGCAGGCGTATCTGGTTCGCCGGGCAGAGCATCACCAAACCGTGGCAGATGAAACGCGAAATATTGTCGCCAGCTTATACCACTCGGCTGGCAGGTATCCCATGGGTGCGGCTGGATGGATAAATTAAGGATTAATAGTTATCGTTGATCATTGGAAACGACGAGAGGATGCAATCTTATTAGTCGTTTTTTTATGGTAATTTTTATGTTATTATTCAGTTTGTTATGGAAAGTATCGTGACTTTTACCGCAGCGAATAATATGAAAAACTATTTTTTATCTCCATCACTACCGATATCTTTCAGGTTGTTTTAGATTCAATCTCTTATAATGTTGCTCACTTCATCAGCGTTCTGAGCAGATATTTTCTCATTAACTGTTGAGATAATACATAGCGTTATGCTGATTTCCTTGTTCATGATAGCACCGGGTCATCACTAAGCAGATATCCTATGGTGAAATGAAAAAAGCCTGTCCCGAAGATTTGATCCAACGCTATATATTACCCAAATTATATTATCTAATTAATAGAGAATTATATTAATAATTAGTATATCTATGTTTTTTATGCTGTTTTTTCGTGGAATTAGTTTTTTATTCTGAATTGTTGTTTTTTGATTGCTTATTTCTGTATTAAAAATGGGCCATTTGAGGCTAAGTTATCTCTAACTTAATATTTTTCTGTCATCAAAATTTTGAATAGAAAAACATCAAAAAACAATGAGTCATAGAAATATACGGATAAAAATTTTTTATGGTTTTGCTCATGTTAAGTTGAAAACTTTTTTCTTAATTATATTATGTGTGCTAGTAGATCAGGTTAAAATCATCCTATATTGGGATTAATCCTATGTAAGTTTGATAAAATTAAAAAAATGCTGTGCATACGTACACATACTACACACGTTGGTTTACGCAAGAATTCAATACTGAATAACAGTAGAATTTAACTTATGACTGTACTGTTCAAGAGATCCTGCTAACGTCGGTAACAAACCTAGAGCATGGGCGATAAAATTATCACTCAGTGTATTGTTCTTAAACATAGTTTATTAGGGTTGGGAATATGGGTACGTCTGAATTACTTAAACATATTTATGACATAAATCTATTATATTTAATTTTAGCACAGCGGCTAATTAATGATGAAAAAACCTCGGTGATGTTTCGCCTAGGGATTAACGGAGCTATGGCTGACGCGCTTGCACAGCTTACGCTACCACAAATGGTTAAACTGGCAGAGACCAACCAACTGATCTGCCACTTCTGTTTTAACGATCACCAGAGTATCGAACGCCTGAACAAAGAGTCACGCGTGGACGATCTACAGCAAATCCATACGGGTATTTTGTTATCAAGTCATTTACTGCAAGAACTATTGGCTGAAAAAGACGGTGGTGTGACGAAGAAAAGAGCCTGATGATGATAGAGAAAAGTATTGTTCAGGAAGCCAAAGATGTTCAGCTCGCCATGGAGCTAATATCGCTGGGGGCGCGTTTGCAGATGTTGGAAAGCGAGACGCAGCTCAGCCGTGGCCGTTTGATTAAGTTGTATAAAGAATTACGTGTTAGCCCACCGCCCAAAGGGATGCTGCCATTCTCTACCAATTGGTTTATAACCTGGGAACAGAACATCCATTCTTCGATGTTCTACAATGCCTATTAATTTCTGATAAAAAGCGGGCAGTACAGCGGTGTGGAGGCGGTGATCAAAGCCTATCGCCTTTACTTGGAGAAGTGTCCTCAGCAGCTAGAAGAAGCGCCGTTGCTGGCGCTGACCCACGCCTGGACATTGGTGCTCTTCGTCGATAGCGGTATGCTGCAACTGACCGCCTGCAACTGCTGCGGTGGTGCATTTATCACCCATGCCTATCAGCCGCTCAACGGTTTTATTTGCAGTTTATGCTAGCCCCCATCCCGCGCAGTAAAAAGGCGTAAACTTTCGCCGCAACTAGCCGATATTATCTCTCAACTGCTGGATGAGCAGGTTAAGAGCGCCATTTGAACTCGCAACATTGCTGGTTGACGGCAGTGAAAATAGACGTGTGATATAGGGAAGGGTGTGGTGATGCCGCCCTGGTAGCGCAGGTTAACCTTCAAAAGGCGCGTTTACCCACCTTCCATCTACATTGTCAATTTGAGGAATGCGTGTGCTAGTTATTTTGGGTTATCTCGTGGTATTAGGTACGGTTTTTGGCGGATATATGATGGTGGGTGGCCATCTCGGTGTGCTGTATCAGCCGTCAGAGTTTCTGATTATTGGTGGGGCAGGTATTGGCGCTTTTATCGTCGGCAACAGCGGTAAGGCCATCAAAGCCACGTTGCGCGCATTACCCGGGCTGATGCGCGGTTCGAAATACAGCAAGGCTCTGTATATGGATCTGATGGCGTTGCTGTATCTCCTATTGGCTAAATCACGCCAGAAAGGCATGTTGTCTCTTGAGTTTGATATTGATAACCCAAGGGAAAGTGAAATTTTCTCTAAGTATCCGCGCCTCCTATCTGATAATGTCTCGGTGGAATTTATCACCGACTATTTAAGGCTGATAGTGAGTGGCAACATGAATGCGTTTGAGGTCGAAGCGCTGATGGATGAAGAAATCGAAACTTTCGAACATGAAAGTGAAGTACCCGCCGGCAGCTTAGGGATGATGGGTGACTCACTTCTGGCGTTCGGCATTGTGGCAGCGGTTATGGGGGTGGCACACGCGCTAACCTCGGATAATAGCCCAGCAGCTGAACTGGGGGCACTGATCGCCAATGCAATGGTCGGTACTTTCCTAGGTATTCTGCTGGCCTACGGGTTTATTTCTCCGCTTGCAGCGGTGTTGATGCAGAAGAGTGCGGAGACGGTCAAAATGATGCAGTGTATCAAAGTGACACTACTGTCCAACATACGTGGCTACGCGCCGCAGATTGCGGTCGAGTTTGGCCGCAAAATACTGTACACCACCGAGCGTCCTTCATTCCTTGAGTTGGAAGAGCATATGCGCCAAGTGAAAGCACCAGCACAACAGGCGACAGAAGAAAGAATATGAAACAAGATCATCCGGTGATTGTGGTCAAAAAAACGCAAGGCGAGCCATGGTGGCCAACACGGTGGTTCCTGGAAGATTGCTTATGCCGATTTTATGACTGCTATGATGGTATTTTTCTTAGTGATGTGGCTCCTGTCGATTGCCAACCCGCAATAGTTGACGCAAATCGCCGAGTATTTCCACACACCGCTAAAGGTGGCGTTAACCGGCGGTGATAAAAACAGCTCTGAAAGCAGCCCTATCCCAGGTGGTGGCGACGACCCTACATAGCAGGAGGCGCTGGTGAAGAAACAGATTGAGTCACCAGAAAAACGCGCTGAAGAGCTAAAGCTGAATAAGCTGCGCGAGAAGCTGGACAAACTGATTGAATCAGACCCTCACCTGAAAACACTGCGCCCACATTTGCTGATCAACCTGATAGATGAAGGGCTGCGTATCCAGATCATCGATAGTCAGAATCGGCCGATGTTCAAAACCGGTAGTGCACAAGTGGTAGACTATATGCGCGATATACTGCGAGCGATTGCGCCGATCCTCAACGACCTGCCGAACAAAATTAGCCTGTCGGGTCATACCGATGATCTTCCTTACGCTAACGGTGAGCATGGCTACAGTAACTGGAAACTGTCTGCTGATCGTGCCAACGCTTCACGGCGTTAACTGATCGCGGGCGGCCTCTCGGAGGGTATAAGGTGCTGCGGGTCGTGGGCATGGCGTCTACCATGAGCCTGAAATAGCGTGATACCATTAACCGTCGCATTATCATACTGGTATTGAATAAGGATACCCAGAAGGAGATTGAACGTGATAACGCAGAAAGCAATGCGACAGACATCACCCAGCCGGATAGCCTGAAGCAAGTGATACCGCCTACTATGCCAGCACCGGCGAACAGCAGCTCACCACCCAAGGAGAATCCTGTGAGCTAGGATGCTGAGGATCAAAAAGCTGCTGAGGCAAAAGCAGTGACCGATAAAGAGAAACCGCAAAACGATGACCAGAATAAGGATGAGAAATGCACTGGTATGATCGTCATTCAGACGCAGATACGTGAAAGCCACGTTTTTTGATAAGTTTTGGGAAGGGGGAATGCCAGAGGTTTTTTCCTTATTCGGTAAATAACCTACCTTTTTCCCCGTTGTTCTACCAATAGCATCGGCTTTTTTTGGCATTCTAGATGCAATTTTATTTTCTCCCAGCACAGGAAACGATCGTCCGTGGCTGAAGACAGCGATCTGGAAAAAAGCGAAGCTCCCACACCATACAAGGTGGGAAAAGCGCGTAAAGATGGCCAGATCCCTCGTTCACGCGAACTGACCTCCGTACTAATGCTCGTCGCTGGGCTGGCGATCATCTGGATATCCGGCAACAATATGGCGCAACAAATGGCGATGATGCTGACTAATGGTCTGAATTTCGACCACGGCACGGTCAGCAACGACAAACAGATGTTGCGCCAATCGGGTATGCTGTTGCATCAGGCCGCCTGGGCGCTATTACCCCGATCATAGCAGGGTTAGTACTGGTAGCGATAGCTGCGCCAATGCTTCTCGGCGGTATCTTGTTCAGTGGTAAATCGATCAAGTTTGATTTAAAACGCATGAACCCTTTGGCTGGGCTGAAGCGTATCTTTTCCAGCCAGGTGTTGGTGGAACTGCTGAAAGGGATATTGAAAGCTATATTAGTGGGGTGGATCACCAGCTTGTATTTGTGGCACAACTGGGCGGCGATGCTGCATTTAGTAAGGCAGCAGCCGTTTGAGGCGCTAGGCAATGCGCTATAAATAATTATTTTCTGTGGTCTGCTGGTGGTACTGAGATTGACACCTATGGTGACGTTCGACGTGTTTTATCAACTGTGGAGTTATTTCAAGAAACTAAAGATGACCAAACAGGATATCCGCGACGAATTCAAAGAGCAGGAAGGTGACCCGCATATCAAGGGACGCCTGCGCCAACAGCAGCGGACGATCGCCCGGAGTCGCATGATGGCCAATGTGCCCAAAGCGGATGTCATCGTCACCAACCCAACGCTCTATGCTGTCGTACTACAGTACAACGACAAAAAAATGAGTGCGCCGAAAGTACTGGCTAAAGGAGCCGGTGAAATTGCACTGCGCATTCGCCAACTAGGTGCAGAACATCGAATCCCCATGTTTGAGGCCCCACCATTGGCGCGCACGCTGTATCGACACAGCGAGATTGGGCAACATATCCCAGCCACCCTGTATGCCACAGTTGCCGAAGTACTGTCCTAGGTTTATCAATTGCGTCGCTGGCGGCAAGAAGGCGGTATAATACCGAAAAAACCTGAAAATCTACCGGTGCCAGAAGCACTGGATTTTGCTGGAGAGAACAACTTTGATGGCTAATTTGGCCTCCTTGCTTCGTTTGTCGGGTAATTTTAAAGATACGCAGTGGCAGATACTGGCTGGACCGATATTGATCTTGATCATCTTATCAATGATGGTGCTGCCACTGCCGGCGTTTATCCTCGATCTACTGTTCACCTTCAATATCGCGTTGTCGATTATGGTGCTGCTGGTGGCGATGTTTACCCAGCGCACTCTAGAGTTCGCTGCATTCCCAACCATCTTACTGTTCTCGACCCTGTTGCGGCTATCACTGAATGTGGCGTCGACGCGTATCATACTGATGGAAGGGCATACTGGTTCGGCTGCAGCAGGCCGTGTGGTGGAAGCTTTCGGCCATTTCCTGGTTGGCGGCAATTTTGCCATCAGTATCGTGGTGTTTATCATTTTGGTATTGATCAACTTTATAGTGATCACTAAAGGTGCTGGACGTATCGCCGAGGTAGGGGCGCGCTTTGTACTGGACAGCATGCCTGGTAAACAGATGGCGATCGACGCTGATCTTAACGCTGGCCTAATCGGTGAAGACGAAGCGAAAAATCGCCGTGCTGAGGTCACGCAGGAAGCCGATTTCTACGGATCAATGGACAGTGCCAGTAAATTCGTACGGGGTGATGCGGTCACTAGCCTGATAATCATGGTATTGAACGTAGAAGGAGAGCTGTTGGTCGGCGTGATCCAGCACGGTATGGCGATGGGTACAGCGGCGGAAAGTTATATATTGTTGACCATTGGCGATGGGTTGGTGGCGCAAATCCCCGCGCTAGTGATCTCTACCGCAGCCGGTGTGATCGTCACCCGAGTGGCGACCGATCAGGACATGGGGGAGCAGATGGTTGGTCAACTGTTCAATAACCCACGGGTTATGCTGCTCAGTGCCGGAGTGCTAGGGTTATTGGGCCTAGTATCAGGTATGCCAAAACTGGTGTTCCTGCTGTTTACCGCTGCCTTGCTTGGGCTGGCCTGGTGGCTGTGTGGGCGTGAGCAACAAGCACCCAGAATGGTGGAAACGCCAGTGGCGCAGGAAAATTCGCAGGCCTCCGAAGCTAGCTGGTCTGACTGACGTACAAATGGAGGATCCGCTAGGCTTGGAAGTTAGTTACCGGTTGATCCCGATGGTAGATTTTCAACAGAACGGCGAGCTGCTTGAGCGTATCCGTGGCATACGTAAAAATTCGCCCAGGATATGGGCTACCTGCCGCCGGTGGTGCATATCCGCGACAACCTAGAACTACCGCCAGCCAGCTACTACATCCCTGATGAAAGGAGTGGAGATTGGCAATGGAGAGGCGCATCCCGGGTCGCTGGCTGGCGATTAACCCCGTCAACGCCGTGGGAGAGCTGGCAGGGGACAAGACTATCGATCCGGCTTTTGGGTTAGAGGCAGTATAGATCGACAGTGCATTACGTGAACAAGCACAGATCCAGGGTTTTACCGTAGTGGAAGCCAGCACGGTGGTGGCTACGCATCTCAACCACCTGATTGGCCAGTTCGCCAGTGGGTTGTTTGGTCGGCAGAAAACCCAGCAGCTACTGGATCATGTCTCTCAGGAGATGCCAAAACTGACAGAAGACTTCGTACCAGGCGTGGTGTCACTGACCACACCACATAAAGTATTGCAAAACCTGCTGGCAGAACTGGTATCGATCCGTGATATGCGCACCATCATTGAAACGCTAGCAGAGCATGCGCCAACGCGAAGCGATCCTTATGAACTGACCGCAACAGTACGTATGGCGCTAGGATGTGCGATCACTCAACAATGGTTCCCAGGCAACGGTGAGATCCAGGTCATTGGCCTGGACACCCATTTGGAGCGTTTGCTATTGCAAGCGCTCCAGGGCGGTGGCGGACTGGAACCGGGGTTAGCGGATCGTCTGCTGGAACAGGCGCGACAAGCGCTGCAACGGCAAGAAATGCTCGGCGCTCCTCCGGTGCTGTTGGTCAACCACGCGTTGCGTGCGTTGCTAGCACGCTTCCTATGCCACGGCGTGCCGCAGATTGTAGTGTTGTCGAATCTGGAAATTAACGACGATCGGCAACTTCGCATGACCGCGACCATTGGATCCGCCGAATGAAAAATACTGCCTGTCGGCACTACTTTTACTGATGCCGCTGTTTACTAAGGCAGTATCCGGATCTTGGGTAGCTGAAGGGCCGGGGGTGATGCTGGAGCAGGGCAGAATGCGTGATGAATCTGCTGAATTAAGGGCACCGAATGCCTTTACCCGGTGCTAATGCGCGCATTACCCGCATTAGTTGGCTCTACCGCCTGCTATCGGCCGAGCCGGCTGGCATACAAGTGCAGTTATGCACCCTGAACCCTGTATTCTGCTGGGGAGCGGCAGTGGCAGCAGTACCAGGTTGCAGGGTGATCTCGCCAATTCACCGTTTCGCTTTATCTACTACGTGCCGTCGCGTGGTGGGCTAAATCCGCCATTACTGGTGATTGGCAATCAGGTGATTGTCAACTATGAGTAAAGTAAGCGCTGCATGTCCTGGTAATATTTGCCATCCCGCCACTGATACTGCCTGCAAGTTTTGCGCACCCTGAGTTCACTTGGTCAATAAGTGAGAAATCAGTATGCTCAGTATGCAGATCTTAGGGGACTAGGCTGTGTGTGTTCGGCAATTGCACGTGAGCACCACTGGGGCCATTTACAGATGCGGCAAGGTGCGGACGGGTTAGTGGGCCAAATAAGTGGCTCGTCATCTAGGAGGGCTAGATCTTCGGGGCACTCCCAAAAATCTTGTCTGGTTTGAATATAGGCACTACACCCTCCGCTTTGATTACGGGCTTTTGGCTCTGTGACGCCACCAGGGTCAATGATCGGACACAGTCTAACTTATCAACTGTCCCACCTCTCGCAAAACAGTCAAAGTACCTATTGGCGCTTGCGAACGGCTAACCCCCTTCTTTCCTCATGATCGTAACAGCTTTTTTGAAGCTCAGTCAGTAAATAAGTATCTGGCCACCTCTGATAGTAACGTGCCAGTAAAAGTTAACAGTAGTGGTTTTTATGGAGAAAAAATGATTGATATATCGGCTGACTATAGCGGAAGTTATGCTGTAACTTAGTCAGGGAGGTTATTTGTATGGAGCAGCAATTATGCTAATTTACTGGGTCTATACAAAAATTACAAATCTTAGGATGGCATAAAATGTATATGCTCCTATAGAAAATGACTATTTTCAGGAAAATAAAAGTAAATAAGGTCATTACTGGTTACTACAGTACGCTGATACTAACTGAAGGCTCGAAGTTTATACCATCCTTAATGGTTAATTGATAGTTTAAAAGTAACTTCTCTTATTTCTTTTTTCCACAAATACATTTACCCTAGAGGCGTGCTACCTACAATTTTCAGCATTTTAACCTGCTTAGGTTCAGCTATAGATGGTATTGGCGTGTCTTTAGTATGGTTATGTGTAGTGTTACGCCGCAGCAAGAAGCTACCTCAAACCTGAATGAAATGAAACTGGGCATGGGGATTAAACAGGCTCAGCTAGTAGAAAGCCTGAGTCAGCAGGCCGCTGGCTCAGGTTGCCTTAACTCTGAAGCCATACTTGGCAATAAAATACAGCTACTAACCGGTCTTTTAGCGGATAACTAAAATTAATCACGCATTTTTTCTATATGCTCCTGGTGGCATTAAGTGCACATAGCGTATCGGCTTGATTCATATGGCGATCTTACGCCACAGCAGGTTGCTGACGCGCGACTGTCCATCTGGGCCATAAAGTGATTGATTATTCTTGTTCAGGATCGCCAGTGCCTGCGCGTTGTGGTCGATTTGCTGATTGAGCAGCATGTCGTTGTGCTAATTTTTCTCTCTTAGTGTCTGACTAAGCTGCTGCATTTGTTGCTAGCGTTACGCCAATTGCGGTAGCTCGTCGTAAGGTGCTTGCCATCCCCGAGGGTGTTTTCCTGCCTATTATACCGTTGCTGTTCCAAATAGCCTACCGTTGCCAGCAACTGACTCTTAGCATCGGTAATGCGTTGCAAAACCACGCCAGGCAACTGGCTTGAATATAGCAGATGATGTTCCCTCTACCAACGCCGTATCCAGCCCATGTAAGGCTTCCAGCAGCTGTACCGGGTTTTTCAAGGTTGTCAATTATTTCTCTGAGAGTATTTGTCGCCGTACCGTCAGTCGCGTCCGGGGTTCCAAAGCATATCGCTCTGCATATTTTGCAGCAGCGCGTCGGCGATTTTGCCGGTGTCTATTGTTCGCACTGTGGCCATTGTGCGGCCGGAGTGCGCACCAGAACGTTGGTTTGCACTTGGCTAACGTCATAGCGGCTCTTGATGAAGCTTTCGATTTGCCTCGCTAGAGGTCGTCAGCCTGTGCGCTAAGGCTGCACAGCAACCCAGCGAGCGGCATTTTACCTTTCATTGCTATTTTCTCAAGCTTCTTTGGAATAGTCGTGAGTAAGTGTAGCCGTAAGGCGAACAGTATAAGCGGACAAATAGCCACCCATTTGGCCTTTATTCTCCCGATCGGTTGCATCGAGGTGGTTTATGCTATTAACTCCAAATTCTAACCTCGCGTAGGAAGCCATGCTCGACAAATTAGACACTGCTCTGCACTTTAATCAAGAGGCGCTCAATCTGCGTGTCCAGCGGCAAGAAATCCTGGTAGCTACTAACATTGCTAACGCGGCACTCCGGGATATCAGGCGCGGGATATCGGTTTCGCCAGCCAGTTGAACAAGGTGTTGGAGCAAGGGCGTATTAGCAGCAACGGCATCGCGCTAAATCTGACGGCGGCGCATCATATACTGGCGCAGAAGATGTCGCCACCCCCGCTTGATTTATTGTTCTGGGTGCCGGATCAACCATCAATGGACGGTAATACGGTGGACATGGATCGCGAGCGCATTAACTTTGCCGACAATAGCCTGAAATATCAGACTGACTTGACACTGATCACCGGTCAGATAAAAGGTATGATGTCGGTACTGCAACAAGGATAAGGCTTATGTCGTTACTGAATATATTTGATATCTCCGGTTCAGCGCTGTTTGCACAATCGCAACGTATGAACGTTAGCGCTAGCAACATGGCTAATGCCGACAGTGTAACCGGCCCAGACACGGTCAACCTTATCGTGCTAAGCAGGTAGTGTTCGAGGTGGCTGCTGCGCCCGGTCAGTCAACCGGTGGCGTGCGCGTAGCACAGGTAGTAGATGATCCATCACCGGAGCAAATTATGTATCGTCGATGTCATGGGGGAGATGGTAAACACTATTTCCGCTTCTCGCAGCTACCAGGCCAACGTTAAGGTGCTCAATACCACCAAGTCAATGATGATGAAAACCCTGACGCTTAGTCAGTAACCGGATAATTTCATGGCTATCGTCGCAACCACTAATGAACCGCTGGACAACGCCATCATTGGTTACAACAGCAACAGTAGAGGCACCAATAGCAAGGAGCTGAGCAACATTTTCCTGACACTGTTGGTGGCACAGTTGAAGAACCAAGACCCAACTAACCCGATGAAAAACAACGAGCTGACCTCGCAGTTGGCGCAGATCAACACCATCCAGGGTATCGAGAAGCTCAACACTACCCTCGGTTCGATATCCGGCTAGATTAACAGCAATCAGTTATTGCAAGACAGCGCGCTGATCGGCCACGGGGTCATGGTACCAGGTAGCAACATTCTGGCGGGCGGCAAAGATGGCAAGATCAGTACCACGCCGTTTGGCGTCGAGATAGAGCGTGCCGCCGATCAGGTTACTGCCACCATTACTAACGCCAGTGGTCAGGTGGTGCGTACCGTCCAGATCGGCGCTCTGACTGCTGGGGTGCATTCATTCACCTGGGACGGCTCGCTGGATGATGGTACCACCACGCCCGACGGATCCTACAAAGTGACAATTAACGCCAAGGGCAACGGTGAGCAACTGGTGGCGCGTAGTCTGAGTTTCGGCATGGTAAACGGTGTGATCCGCAACGCTAGCAGCACCAAATTGGATCTTGGCCTGGCAGGTAGCGCTACGCTGGAAGAAATCAGACAGATTTTATAACCCTAACATTTGCTTTATCAGTCGATATCTTGACCACTATTCGGAGAATCTCATGGCCTTTTCTCAGGTAGTAAGCGGATTGAACGCGGCAGCAACTAATCTAGACGTGATCGGTAACAACATCGCTAACTCTGCTACTGCCGGTTTTAAATCCGGTAGTGTTTCCTTTGCCGACATATTCGCCGACTCGCAGATAGGATTGGGCGTCAAGGTAGCCGGTTTTATACAGAGAACTTCAAGGGGGCATCACCACTGGCACCAGTCGTGCGCTGGATGTCGCTATCACCGGCAACGGATTCTTCTGTATGCAGGACAAAGATGGTGGGATCTTCTACAGCCGCAACGGCCAGTTCTAATTGGACGAGAATCGCAACCTCACCAACATGCAGTGCCTGCATCTAACGGGTTACCCAGTGGCTGGTACGCCGCCGGTCATTCAGCAGGGTGCCGATCCGGTGCCGCTAAGAATCCCGGAAAACATGATGAATGCCAAGGCATCCACGGCGGGGTTTATGGTGACCAACCTAAAGTCCACCCATAAAATGCTGGAAAACAAGGATTTTGATCCATCTAAGCAAGATAGCTACAACTATGTCAATACCATTACCGCCCATGACTCGCTGGGCAATGCGCATAACATTAACGTTTACTTTGTGAAAACTGGAGAGAACAAATGGCATGTTCATACCCACGATGGTAATGCGAAACCGATAGAAGTTGGCACCATGGAGTTCGACAGTAGAGGCAATTTGATTAATGTCGACGGCAAGGCAGGCGAGTTTAATATGAGCATTCAGATGGCTGACGAAAATGGCGCGGTCAAGGGACAAAAGCTCAACCTGAGCTTTGCTGGCAGCATGTAGCAGCAGAACGTCAGCATCGACTCGGTGAGTAAGGTAACGCAGGATGGTTATGCGGCTGGCGAATACACCAACTTCCAGATTAACAACAACGGCAAAGTGATAGGGACCTACTCTCTAACAGATAGACGCAGATACTGGGTCAGATAGTGATGGCTAACTTCTCCAACCCAGAAGATCTGTCTTCGCAGAGCAATAACCTATGGCAGGAAAGCGGGTCTTCTGGTCAGCCGCGCGTGGGTCTGTTGGGGAGCGGTGGCCTCGGCAAATTAACCAGTGGTGCGTTGGAAGCGTCCAATGTTGACCTTAGTCACGAACTGGTGGACATGATCGTTGCCCAACGTAACTACCAGTCAAATGCCCAAACCATCAAAACGCAGAATTCTATTCTGCAAACGCTAGTCAGCCTGCGCTAATAGGATCGATTTATGGATCACGCGATTTATACTGCAATGGGTGCTGCGCGGCAGACACTGGAGCAGCAAGCAAGTGACTGCCAACAACCTGTCCAATGTTTTAACGCCGGGCTTTAGTGCCCAGTTATCGGCGCTACGCGCGGTGCCGGTTGATGGCCCGAGTCTAGCGACCCGCACCCTTGTAACCAGCTCGACGCTGGGGGCTGATATGAGCCAAGGAGCGCTAAATTATACTTCACGTCCGCTGGACGTGGCGTTGCAGCAGGACGGTTTCTTAGCGTTGATCCTACCGGACGGCAGCGAAGCCTACACCCGCAACGGCAACATTCAGGTCTCTTCCACTGGGCAATTGATGGTAGAGGGGATGTTGTTGATGGACGATAGTGGGCCGATTGAGGTGCCGCCGTCGGCGGAGATCACCATCGCCTCCGATAGTACTATTTCGGCATTGAATGTGGGTGATCCGCCTAACACCATCGCGCAGATTGGCCGCCTAAAGTTGGTGAAATCCAAGGAGCGTGAAATGATGCGCGGTGATGATGGCTTGTTCCATCTGACACCGTAAACCCAGAAGAAGCGGGGCAATCAGTTGCCAAACGATCCGCTGTTACGTGTAATGCCGGGAGTGCTGGAGGGCAGCAACGTCAAGCCAACGGAGACCATGGTCGAGATGATCGCTAACGCCCGTCGCTTTGAAATGCAAATGAAGATCATTCACAACGTGGATGAAAACGAACAGCGCGCCAATGCATTATTATCAATGAGTTAAGTAGCGAGGAAATAATTAATGATCCCATCGTTATGGATTGTCAAGACCGATCTGGATGCGCAGCAGACCAATATGGACATAATTGCCAATAACCTGGCTGTTATTACTAACGGCTTTAAACGTCAGCGCGCGGTGTTTGAAGATCTACTTTACCAGACCCTGTGTCAGCCGGGGGCGCAGTCTTCCGAACAGACCACGCTGCCTTCTGGCTTGCAGATTGGCACTGGCGTGCGCCCGGTAGCGACTGAATGCCTGCCACAGTCAAGGCAACCTATCGCAGACCAACAATAGCAAAGATATTACCATTAAGGGACAGGGCTTCTTCCAGGTGATGTTGCCGGATGGTAGCCAGGCTTATACTCGCGACGGTTCATTCCAGATCGACCATAATGGCCAGTTAGTCACTGCTAGCAGGCTTCCCGGTGCAGCCGGCGATCACTATTCCGGCTAACGCCCTGAGCATTACCGTTGGCCGTGACGGCATTGTCAGCATTACCCAGTAGGGGCAAACCGCTGCTCCTCAGCAGGTAGGTCAACTCACGCTCACCAGTTTCGTCAACGACAGCGGCCTGGAAAGCGTGAGTGAAAACTTGTATCGGGAAACCGAAAGCTCAGGTGCACCGAATGAGAACACTCCGGGTATGAATGGTGCCGGCTTGCTGTATCAGGGCTATGTGGAAACCTCCAACGTTAACGTGGCAGAAGAATTAGTCAATATGATTCAGACACAGCGCGCTTACGAAATTAACAGCAAGGCGGTATTGACCTCCGATCAGATGTTGCAAAAATTGACGCAACTGTAATTAACGGGCGCAGTTCACACGTTGCTACGTCTATCGCCCCAATTGAGTGAAACAAAGGCAATACCCGTGGTAACCACATATTCGATGGCTACCCTGCTGCCGCAGGGGAAATTCTGGCTGACAGGGCTGGTAATGCTGACGCTGAGCGGCTGCGCCTATATTCCGCATAAACCTCTGGTAGATGGCGCGACTACAGCGCAGCCCGCGCCGATGGGTATACCTCAACCAAACGGTTCGATTTTCCAAGCGGTGCAGCCAATGAACTACGGCTATCAACCGTTGTTTGAAGATCGTCGCCCACGAAATGTTGGCGATATGCTAACCATTATCTTGCAGGAAAACGTCAGTGCTAGCAAAAGCTCCTCTGCTAACGCCAGCCGCAAGGGTGCCAGTAAATTCGGCATTGCTACCGTGCCGCGTTATCTGGAATGGTTATTGGGTAATACGCGTGCCGATATGGATATCTCTGGTGACAACACCTTCGGTGGAAAAGGCGCTGCAAACGCCAATAATACCTTCAGAGGCACCATCACCATAACGGTAAATCAGGTGTTGGTTAACGGCAATTTGCATGTGGTGGGTGAAAAACAAATTGCCATTAATCAAGGTACCGAATTTATTCGTTTTTCCGGAGTGATTAATCCACGTACTATCAGCGGTACTAACTCGGTCACTTCCACCCAAGTAGCAGATACGCGCATTGAATATGTCGGTAGCGGCTATATCAACGAAGCGCAGACCATAGGCTAGTTACAACGCTTCTTCTTGAATGTTTCACCGTTTTGAATATCGGCGGGATGGCTTACCATCATAAAACTGGCAACCGCACGCCTTTTGGCTAAGTGCCTATCCCAGGAGGCATAAGAGGCATAAATTGTTGCAGCTAGTTTGCACACGGACAGCGCGCAACAACCGTAGTGTACAGGGAATACCTGGGGATGGTGAACACTGTCCAGAGCCAATATAGCAAATAAAATGGCCTATTAGGATAGGTTCTAAGACGAATGAGGTCTTAATGTTAAACAAAATTATCCTGGCGCTGCTGATTGGTGCGACGAGCTTACCGGTGATGGCGGAACGCATCCGCGATCTGGTGACGGTGCAGGGTGTACGTGACAACGCCTTGATTGGTTATGGACGGGTGGTGGGACTGGATGGCTCTGGTGACCAGACCATGCAGACCCCATTCACAACCCAAAGCCTCGGCAACATGTTGTCGCAGTTGGGTATTACCGTGCCGCCTGGTACCAATATGCAGTTAAAAAACGTAGCGGCGGGATGGTAACGGCCAAGCTGCCGCCGTTCTCGCGTGTTGGGCAAAATATCGACGTAGTGGTGTCCTCAATGGGCAATGCCAAAAGCCTTACGGGGCGGCACCTTACTGATGACGCCGCTGAAAGGCGGGGATAACCAAATCTACGCACTGTCGCAGGGTAACAACATACTGGTCGGGGGGGGCTGGTGATTCTGCTGGTGGCGGCAGCGTACAGGTCAATCAACTGACGGGGGAGCGCATCAGTAATGGTACCATCATCGAACGTGAACTACCGACCACCTTTGGCAGTGGCGAGGTGATCAACCTGCAACTGAATGACGAAAATTTTACCCTGGCGCAGCAGATCAGTGATGCCATCAATCGTCAACGTGGCGGCGGTATCGCATCGCCGCTCGACGCCCCACACCATTCAAGTGCGAGTACCGCAGGGTAACAGCTCGCAGGTGCGTTTCTTGGCAGAAATTCAGAATATTAACGTTAGAGTTAGCGCGATCGATACCAAGGTAGTGATCAACTCACGTACTGGATCGGTAGTGATGAACCGCGATGTGATTTTGGATGCCTGTGCGGTGGCACAGGGCAACCTATCAGTGGTGGTAGAACAGAAAAATACGGTTAGCCAGCCGGTGGTGACACCGAACACTCAGATTTCGGTACAGCAGCAGTGTGGGGTACTGCAAAAGGTTAATGCCAGTGCCAACCTGAACAGCGTGATCCGTGCACTAAACACTCTGGGTGCCACGCCGAATGATTTAATGTTGATCTTACAAGCGATGCAGAGCGCTGGATGCCTGCTCGCGAAGCTGGAAATCATTTGATGGCGGGCAATCTAATGGCGATGTCGGGCGCGGCCTATGACGCCCAGGCACTGAACAGACTGAAACGCGATGCCGCCAACGATCCGCAGAGCAACCTGAAATAGGTAGCGCAGCAGGTAGAAGGCATATTCGTGCAGATGATATTAAAGAGTATGCGCGCTGCATTGCCGCAGGACGTGGTGCTGAGCAGCGATCAGACGCGGATTTACACTTTGCTGTATGATCAGCAGATCGCCCAGCAGATGTCACAGAAGGGATTGGGGCTGGCCGATATGAGATGGTCAAACAGATAGAGAGTAACGTCAATAACGTGCCCAGCGAAGCGGCGGGCTTGTCGCCGATGGCGCTAGACAACGAGGTATTGCAAACGCTACCACAACAGACGCTGGCGCAGATGGTTCGCCGCGCGGTTCCTGCCCCCCCTTGCTGTGCCACCGCCCAACAACGGCAACTTCTTCGCCCGTCTGTCGGTTACGGCACGTATCGCCAGCAAGCAGAGCGGCATTCCCCATCAGTTGATCCTGGCACAAGCAGCGCTGGAATCAGGTTGGGGTCAGCGCAAGATCCCGACTACTGATGGCTCACCGAGCCACAACCTGTTCGGTATTAAGGTGGGGAGGAGTTGGAATGGCCAGGTAACCGAAATTACTACCACTGAGTTCGAGCAAGTGGCAGCGAAGAAGGTTAAAGCAGCATTCCGTATCTACGGCTCTTATGTCGAAGCGATGAACGACTACGTTAAACTACTGTCTAACAACCCACGCTATGCTGGGGTGGTCAATGCCCGTAGTCCAGAGCAGGCGGCGCATGCCTTGCAACGGGCGGGATATGCCACCGACCCGCATTACGCCAGCAAACTAGTCAGCGTGATCCAACAGATGAAACAAGCTAGTGCGCAGGCAGTTAAAGCTTACACTCGCGATATACGAGAGTTGTTCTGACTGTGTAGCCGCCGATTTTTTCTCAAGTTTTGCCCGTTTTTGTCAATAACCGAGACAGGCTGAGCGAATGGTTCAGCAAACGAATGAACCCTGTAGGCCACAGGTGCCGCAAAATCAAGGAATCCCAATGTCCAATAGCTTAATAAATACCACAATGAGTGGGCTGAATGCGGCTCAGGTGGCGATCAGCACTATCAGCAACAACATTCCCAACTACAACATAGCGGGCTATAACCGTCAGACTGCTATTCTGGCGCAAAATGGTGGCACGCAAATAACTAACGGTTTTGTTGGTAACGGCGTGACCGTCACCAGTGTCAATCGTGAATACAACCAGTTCATCACCAATCAGTTGCGCCCGCCAAGCACAAGGCAATGCTGAAGCGTATAACGCCTACCACGAAAAAATCTCACAGATAGACAACCTACTGGCGAGTAAAACCAACAGGTTGTCGAACAACATGCAAGATTTTACCAACTTGCGGGGAATTTGGTGGGTGAGCCACTCCGGCGATGATACGGCGCGTCAGACGGTACTGGGCAAGGCTAACGGCTTGGTTAACCAGTTCAATAACACTGACAAATACTTGCGCGATATGGACAGTGGCATTAATCAGCAAATCGGCGACTGCGCGCAGTAGATTAACAGCTACAGCCAGCAGATCGCCAAACTGAACGATGAAATTACACGTCTGCGCGGCAGTTGTGGCGAGCCGAATGCCTTACTGAATCAGCGCGATCAACTGGTGACCGAGCTAAATAAAGTGGTTAGCGTGCAGGTGACTGAGCAGGATGGCGGGAGACTATACCGTCTCGTTCGCCAACGGCTTGACTCTGGTGCAGGGCAATAACACTTATCAGGTGTCAGCGGTGCCTTCTAGCAGCGATCCTGCTCGTATGACCTTCGGCTATAACCATGGTCATGGTGCCCGCGAAGTACTAGAAGCGCAAATCAGCAGTGATATCCTCAACGGTATGTTGAAGTTCCTCAGCGAAACGCTCGATAGCACCCGCAACCAATTAGGGCACAAATTGCCTTGGTGCTGACAGACAAGTTTAACCAGCAGCACCATGCAGGTTTTGATCTTAACGGTAAGGCTGGCAGCGACTTCTTCAGCTTCAGCGGTAGCCATGTAGTAGATAACATCCACAACACCGGTAGCACCTCGCTGTCCGTGTCCTATAGCGATACTAAGAAGGTGAAAGCCCAAGATTATCGTGTCGAATTTTACGGTAGTAACTGTCAGGTCAGTCGCCTACCGGACAATGTTAGGGTCAACGCCACTGCAGGCGCGGATGCTGACGGCAAGCCGATGCTGAGCTTTGATGGCCTACAGGTCAGTATCAAAGGCAATGCCCAGAACAAAGACAGTTTTATTGTTAAGCCGGTCAGTGATGTGGCTGGCAGATTAAAAGTGGTGATCAGTGATCCATCGAAATAGGTGGCCGATTCATCAGCGCTATTCCAGTCCAGGAGTTGCAGCGTGGCTTTCGGGTCGCTGCCTGCCTGTTACGCGGTATAGATGCGGGTGTGGGTACCGTTCCCAGCGTTTGTCCAGGACGTGGCCTCGTCAGTCGCATTGGCCACCTGTACGCTGTCATTGGTCAGGGCCGCTGACTGGCCGCTGACCGGGTTACCCTGCGTATCCTTGAGCGCGTCACTGTCACCATTCATCTCGCGGCCAGCCACGTAGTTGTCCTGATCGCGCGTGATGGCCGAGTTTTCCTGCGCGGCATGACTTTCAGTGATCACTAGGGCCAGTACCGTGACCCTGATTTCGCTGCGCTCTGTGCGATTCCTCCTGGTGTCCGCTGCTACGCCACTCAACAGGTAGGTGTTTATCTATCGCCCCACTTTCTGGTACGGCGGTAGTACTACGCTATAATCTGCGCCGACCCGCACGATTTTACCTCCTGAAGCCATGTCGGTGCCGTCCATTCAATGTGTGCCAGATCGTATTTGCTGGTCACCGATACGCCCAGCGACTTTTACTCGCCCGTATAACCGCTTACCTATTCTGCCGTTTGCCGGTGTATCACCTGCTGCTGATGGTACTCCAGGAGGATATTGTTGTTACGTGCCACCAGGTCGTAGCGGATGCCTGCCAGGATACGCATCACTGCCACTACCTCTGGATTGAGCTGCTGATGCCAAGGCACGCCCAATTGATAGCGCAGCTCAATACCCAGATGAGTGTCGCTTTTGCTGTGCTGTCCCTGACGCTGTTCCGTACTGAAGGTGATGAGAGGAACTGGGGTATAGTCTAACCAGGCTGTGAGGGTGTGGGGGTTGTGCTGCCGGGTATCCTTTCCAAACAGTGCCACTTCTTTACCGTAATATTGCTGATACGCCAGTTTCACGCCAAGCTGAGGCAGTGAGGGTAGCCAAGCCTGCGCATGCACGTCCCAGCCATTGGCGGGACGAACTTCATAGTCTTCCACATCCGTTGAATCCTTCCAGCCTATCAGACTTCTATAGCTGTTGGCATTCATCTTCAGGAAATCACGCCAGTATTCTACACCAATGCCTGCCCGTGCGTGTTCTTGGGATAAATCATAATAACCAAAGACATTGCCGCCCAGCATGTAGCTGGGTGAAAAGTGGCGGAATCCTACCTCGATATTTGACTGGGTTCGGTCATCAGTGCGGTGCGGGCTACCTTGGGTAAAAACCAGTATATCCTTTTATTCGTACAAAGGAACCAGCAGGTTAAATTGTGATTTTTTCAGGGAAAAGTTTTTGTCGGTATCAAGCTGCACGCGAGCAGTACCAAACTAGTTCAGCCATTGCTTGGTCTTGCAGCTGACTACACTATTTACCGTTCCTCTGGCTCTGTTTGCTGCGGTGTCCCTCCCCCTTGGATTATTGGACAGGAAATCCCCCCATTTGTGAGGCCAAACTCGCTATTTTCTGTAACTGCCCATCATCATGTTTTTCCGCCGCTTTAGAGATGGCTGCATCATTCCATATGATTTCGGGAAGCGGTGCCAGCCCAGCGGCACATCCAGCTCATCACTAAGTTATAGATGCTAAAAACCGTGCGCAAAGGTGCGAAACTGATTAGGTTTACGCAGCTACTCCAATGTCATGTGATATTTTTGAGCTAGTAATGCGCTATTTTCGCCGCTGGAGAGGATATGCACCTGCGTTTGCAAGGATGTATCCGCTGGCTTTTTCAGGAAAGGGTTATCGCTGCCAACCTTTGACCCATTCAGGGTGCCTGTAGCGGTAGCGGCCAAAGGAAAATTAAACTGCGTTACAATAAGCATCCATACAAACAGTTTTGTATGAAACGAGACAGCGTTAGGTAACATTGCTTTTATAAATCCTTTTCTAAAAAAACTCTTCTGCTAAAGTCAGGATAGCATCCAGTTAAAATAGGATCGCCTTTCAGGCATTTTTATTAGCGTTATTTATTTGAAATGAGATCCCCCCCAATCAAAAAAAGTGGCTTTAACGGCATGGGGGCTTTGTTGAACAAATCGAACTTTTGCTGATTTGAAGGGGCAGATCACACATTCTCTGACAACGCAGGCAGTCCCGTGGCTAAGCAGAAGTTCAGAATCACTCACTGGCACACCTATAACAAAGTGCTTATCAACCGCGGCTCTATGACTTTCTAGCTGGACGACGAAGCGATTAAGACGTGGTAAGACGCGGTATGAGACAGCCCCACCTTCAGCGCGAGGAATACCCCAGCGCTATTCTGACCTTGCCATCACTACCGTTTTGGTGATTAAACGAGTATTACGGCTGACCCTATGGGCTGCACAGGGCTTCATTGATTCCATTTTTACCCTGATAGGCGTTCCGCTGCTCTGTCCGGATTACAGCTGTGTCAGCAAGCGGGCAAAGTCAGTCAATGTCAGTGTCAAAACTCCCACCCGGGGTGAAATCACGCACCTGGTGATTGATCCCACCTGGCTGAAGGTCTTGGGTGAAGGCAAATGGAAAGTCAAAAACACGGAAAAGAACGCCGCTGTATCTGGCGGAAACTGTATCTGGCCGTTGACAGCAAAACCAATTAAATCATCTGTGCGGACCTGTCGCTTAACAACGTTACGGCGGACGGCGCTTATGACACCCGGTTATGTCACAATGAAATGCGCCGTAAAAAAATCAGCGCCCTCATTCCTCAGCGAAAGGGAGCGGGCTGCTTGCCCGGTGAGTACGCAGACCGTAACCGTGCAGTAGCGAATCAGCGACTGAGCGGGAGCAATGCGCGGTGGAAATGGACAACAGAATATAACTGTCGCTCTATAGCAGAAACGGCCATGTACCGGGTAAAGCAGCTGTTCAGAGGCTCACTGACGCCGCGTGACTACGACTGTCAGGTAGCAGAGGCTTTGGCCATGGTGCGTGCCCTGAACAAGATGACGAAGGCAGGTATGCTAGAAAGCATTCGTATTGCCTGAAAATCCGACCAGCTACAGGGACGCTCGCTCGCACAGCGATCTGATTTATTCAACAAAGCCACAAGAAGGTGAATATAGAAGGTATCAGTATTACTAAACTTCTGGTGATTACTGTATTGGTTATTTTACTGTTAGGTACCCGCAAACTGCGCATTCTTGATGCCGATTTTGGCGCGGCGCTGAAGGGCTTTAAAAAAGCGTTAGGTGACGACAGCACTCTTTCGATAGCTAATAACAGCACTGAAATCCAGTCTGCCCAGCAGCAGAGCGGCGAAAGGAAAAATGTCTAAACCTGCCTGCGTGGTCAGCAATAAAAACGGATGTCGCCAGGCCCGCCCTCTTTTACCATTTCATAAGATTGAAACATAACAAATTATTGCCGGATCTACTTCACCTCTAGCCCTTTAGTCTGTAGATCGGCATGGTAGGATGAGCGAACAAACGGGCCACAGGCCGCGTGGGTGAAACCCATGGCCTTAGCTTCTTCTTTCATCTCATCGAACTCGACTGGACTGACGTAGCGCTGAACTGGTAGGTGGTGGCGGCTTGGTTGCAGATACTGGCCGAGCGTCAGCATAGTAACACCGTAGTGGCGCAGATCCCGCATCACTTCAATGATTTCCGCATTGGTTTCACCCAGGCCGACCATCAGGCCAGATTTGGTGGGGATATGCGGATGTGCTTCTTTAAAACGCTCTAGTAGCTTCAATGACCACGTGTAGTTGGCCCCGGGGCGAACCTGGCGGTAAACGCGTGGTACGTTTTCCAGGTTATGGTTAAACACGTCCGGCGGCGTTTTGGTCAGGATCTCCAACGCGCGCTCCATACGGCCACGGAAGTCCGGTACCAGCGTTTCGATCTTGATGGAAGAATTTTTGGCACGGATGGCAGCGATGCAATCGGCAAAGTGTTGGGCACCGCCATCGCGTAGATCATCACGGTCAACCGAGGTGATCACGACGTAACGCAGGCCCATATCGGCGATAGTTTGTGCCAGTTTTTCCGGCTCGTTGGCATCCGGGATCATCGGGCGGCCATGGGCTACATCACAAAATGGGCAACGGCGGGTACAGATAGCACCAAGGATCATAAATGTGGCGGTGCCGTGGTTGAAACATTTAGACAGGTTCGGGCAGGAGGCTTCCTCACAGACCGAATGCAGGCCGTTTTTACGCATGGCAGCTTTAATGCCTTGAATGCGCGTCGAGTCGGCTGGCAGTTTAATTCTCATCCAGTCGGGTTTACGCAACAGCTCTTGCCGTTCGGTGACCACTATTTTAATTGGGATCAGCGCCATTTTGTCTGCATCGCGGTATTTGACGCCGCGTTCCATCTGAATCGGTTTACTCATAATCGTGCAGGTTCCAGTTACGAAGCTCGAACTGTTTTTTATGATTTAAAATAAATTAGTTAGAGATTCGATATAAAATGGTAGTAAAAATTCTGGTAGTACTATACCACCTTTACGGTGATCCATTCAGCACCTCTAGTATCACGATAGAGGTCTGTCATAGCTGCAGTTTTGTGTCCCATGATAGCCTGTGCAACCTCTTTGCCGTAAAGGTCTATATATAGACGTGCTGACAGGCTGCGTATTTCGTGGATGCTAGTTTCGGTGCCTGGCCAACTTAAATTAGTCTTATCCCTAGCTGTGCTGAATCCCTTTGATAGAGTACCAGGCTTTAATCTAGCCCCTTTTTTTGTACCCCTAAACGGTGTGAAGTAAATACTTGCTTACGACACCAGAAGCGCGGCATCTCGAAATGAACTCCTCCAATATTAACTCTTCCCCTAGAATAGAAAGTCTTTTTGTGTATGTCTAGCGTCAATCAAGTTACTTAGCCACCGCGCTGCGTTAGAGTCGATCTCGTTGTAATAGGCGCGGATCTTTAGCAGCCATCCAACATCCAACTTCGGTGCTGCTGCGAGCATGTCCTCCCATGACAGCAAAGCATTTTCTACACAGTCCACAACGACATTCGAACCACAATTCATGCATGTAGTTTCCGATAATGAGTGAATTTAAAGCCTCATTTCCTTTTTCGAAACAAGTGGCACCACCACGCAACCATCCGTAATTTCCGGATAGTTGCTTTCATCGTGGCAATTTGCGGCCACATCCTTAGCCAATAGCACACGGGCCATTTCTTTTATCGTGTCGTAGAATCCACGTTCTGGCCAATTGCCGCCCTCAGCCATATCTTTTAGACATTCAGTCGTAAGCATTTTTATCCATCTCATAATTCCAAAAGGACTTAACTTCTTCCTCGCTATTCCCCGTAAAAGTAATATTTCCCTTTATTAAATCGTAGTAGTGATTGAGCGAGTATGAATGTATTCTAGCGTTGCACCTATTCGGGCTAACATATGTCTCGCTGGATTTACAAAATGGGCAGGGATTTAATTCAATCATCTTGTTATCCTCATTTATTGAGCCTTTCGGAAAGTTCGGCTATACATTCCCGCGCCGCCTGCTTATAGTCGTCTGCGGCCTTGCCGGTATACTTGAATTATATAGCCCCATTCAAAAGCATCAAGGGTGTCGAAAAAGCACCCGGCAGCAATGCGGATCTCTTTGCCTGTCCATGCTGCAAAGAGGATGCGGCCTGAGCGGCCATACCCTTTGCGATATGCGATTAGAGCGACCGGCAGCACGGCGATGCTAGTGCCGTGCAGGTCTAGGACGCCGCCCACAGTCAGGCAGGCTGGTAGCACGGTTATGGGGGTGTGGTTCAGATAGAGGCTGCGCCCCACAGTTAGGCCATCCGGTAGCTTAGTGATACCGGTGTAGCTTATTTATTATTCTTTAACAATGATGATCCAGTGAGTTTTGTCGGCTTTTCCGGTATGCTATCAGATAGTTGGTTTCTAGTCAGTTAGAGCGATAATCTGGCTAACCGGTATCTGGGTTTCGCTCCATTTGAAGATCAGCACGCCATATGGCGCAGTACGCGGAAAGCTTCGGCGAAGCCGGAATGCAGATCATCGCGCCAAGTGTATTTGTTCAGCCTGCTGTACTTCTTGCCCATCCAGGCGTTTTCACCCACTCGCCCCAGGTATGGTGGGTCGAACACCACTACCGGAAATGAAGCATCGGCAAAGGGTAAAACCCGGAAGTCGGCAATAACGTCAAGGTGAATATGCAGTGCGCGGCTATCACATAGTGTGCTGCTCTGAACGAATGTCGGCGAAGAGTGCTCGCTCATCTTGCTTGTCAAGCTAAAACATGCGAGAGCCACAGCACATGCCGAGGATTGTTTGTTCTACGATCAACAACCCCTCTCACTGATCAATTGTTGGTAGCGCTGCATAAACATGCTTTGTGCCTGGTTAGGGTTAACTGGAGATACCAGTATTTCGTCGAAAGGGGTGATATCTTTAAGCATCGGCCGCGGATCATCATCACTGATATCGAGATCCCGGCGCTCAGTGGCCAGCATCTTGAGGTCATCATATTTCACGTCAGGTAGAGGGGTAAGCGGAAGATTAAACTTAAAACGGATCAGTTCGTCGACAAAGGCTTCAATCTGGCGGTAGTCAGGCAGCAGGGCTTTCAGTGGTGCAGGGATGTCATGGTAGTAAGCTTCTGCGACATCGTGCATAAGGGCTGCAAAAGCAAACGTGGGTGGAACTAGTTGGCCGCATAGCACTGAGTGTTACGCGACGGAATAGAACTCTGGCAGGTGGCCACAAAAACGACAGAGATGAGATAATGCGGTGGCGATATCTTCAATCTCAATATCGTCATTCGCAGATGCACACCTGCGGCTGATTTTGGGTGTGCAAGTCCCTCGCCGAATGGCGATAAATAACGGAATTACGCTTCACTAATTGCCCCCTGACGAGAAGGGCAATTAAGGCTGAGTAATTGCGCTTTAAATTTAGCGATAAAGGTTTCCACTGGCATGACGTCGAATTTGCCGATCAGCAGGTTGCGGAATTCGTTGGCGATCGCTTTCCTGCGCCTCAAGTTGGACGATGCGAACAACAAAGCGCGCTTCATTGCCTGTCAGCAGACTATTTCGAAGGCTGAATGCACGTTTATCCAGACCTTCATACGTCACGCATTTGAATTCAAACGCTACCGGCATAACGTATTTGCTGCTGGCTTCAATACTTTGCATGAGGGATTTTTTACCGCTGAATCACCATCTTTATGATCTTGCTGAATGGCCTGCTGGATAGTGATGCGTCAAACTGCCTGATCAGCCTGTGAGATTTGCATGGTATTTCCGTCAGCATCAAAGACCAGAAGATAATCATTCTAGTCTTCCAGTCTTCTAGCCATTCAGCGATTTGCTTTTGCTTCAGGGTAATTGCAGCAACGTTATCAGCATGACCATGATCCTCCAGTGTGCCGATATTGAACACGGATCGCACAGTCATATTATCCGCATCAATAAAGCAGCAGGCCAGTTCATTTTTGCTGGCGTAACCAGTAGAGTAGCTAACAGAATCATCGATTCTGGTTGTATCCATCGTCCCTGGAAGCGGAAGCGTTCTATAGAGAAGTTTTCGAGGCTCTGAATGTGGGTGCTTTCGGGTAGTGATGCTGTTGGGCAGGCAGTACCATAAATATCATTGAGGTGATAACCAGATAAAACCAGCTTTTTAATTTCCTGAATATCATCGCCGTTTAGCTGAGATATAATGATCACTTGTTAACTAATGAGTAATGGAGACAGTGAATTTGTCAGCGGTTCACTGAGCCGCTTTCAGCTTTCTGTCCATAGATCCGTTGATCCCGAACAGCTGACCTTGGTCTTCCTGCCTGATGGTTAGTTTTCCGCCACGGTTAACCCACATTGGTGTTTCGGTGGTGTCTTCTTCAGAGGCTTTACCACGTAGGGTAGGTGTGCTGTAACACAATTTATGCTTGATCTTGACGCGCTTCTTCTTTCGTTTAAGCGGCGGCCACCGCCATAAGTTTCTCCATACACAACTGAAAAGAGCATCAACTGGCGATGGGCTCATAACCCAACCCACCTCTGGGTGCAAAGGTAAGTTTGCAGACTACCGAATCGCTGGTGCTCTTTTCAGTTGTGTAAAAAGGGCGGGATATCCGGTAGAACATTACCTTCTCTCCTCTCCTAGTGTTGGGTTGAAGACCAGGACACCCGCCACTGCATACAGCATCGTGTTATGCGTTGTGGTGGGGCTATTACTTAGGCGTATGGTCAACCTGACAGCCCGGTGGACAAATCCGGTAACAGGTAAAAACCCGGGCCATACTTACCGCCGTGCCATTTCGCGAATTACCATAACGAATAGAGTACTAACCGGTGAGGTTTTCTGGCGTTTCCTTAGCCACAGGAAAGTGCTTTATTCGTTGTGTGCCTATCTTTTAACCACATCAGGCTAGGTGGATCTTGCTATTCCCCAACAACAAGGATTTGATTAATCTGGATATCCCCAACGACAAAAAGAGTATTCATAGTGATGGCTGAATTATCTGCGGCCATGACCGCTATAAAGGAGACTGCAAGTCTCGCGAAAGTGATTAAGGTGAGGCGAAAACTGATGCAGAAGTTAAAGCTGCAACTATTGAGCTTCAAAACAAACTAATCACTCTTCATGCTGAGTGCTTCACTATTGGCGATGTGATCCGCCTTCGTGACGAAGTAGTACATCTCAAAACAAAAATTGCAGAGTTAGAAAATTTTAAATCCGAATCTGCAGGTTATGTTCTTCATCAGATGGAAGGTGGAATCTTTGTGTATTCGAAACAGGTTGCTGTAGATAATGAGGAACTGGTGGTGAATGCCTGCCCACATTGTTACCAACAGAAGAAAATATCTATGCTTCAGCCGGAAAAAAGGGCTTTAAGGGAGCTTCCTGGGTTCATTTTTGTTCGTCCTGTAATTCAGAATTTACAATGGATAAAACGCTAGCAGCCAAGAATAATTATACCTAGCAACAAATTATTGGCTTCCTTTCTAGAGGTGGCTGGCGGTAGTGGATATCCAGAGTTTTAAAAAGAAAAGCGTTTAGTAGGGTGCTTTTTGTTACCGGCGAATCATCCCGATCTTCATATGCTAGGGAGGTTACTTCGTGGGCGTCCTGCCTGTTCGATGTTGATAGAATAACGCTACTTAATGTAGATTAAGTCAATAGCAAAAAGTAGAAAACATTAGAGGCATAAGTTAATTTTCTGAATTTTAGGTAAAAAACCAGCGATGCCGGTATTTAATTTAATTAAAGGGGGGTATGGAGTTAATCGAAGTCAACAAACTTCATGGGAAGTTGTTTTAGTAGCTTCCCAAAATATAAAGTTCATACATTTCATGTTCTTCAATAGTGAATGGTAGATAACGATCGTTATCTGAAATTACAGCTAGCCTGCGGCCCTTGACCAGCTATAGCCACTTAACAAACGTAGCACATTCAAAACAGAAGACGTAAATCCCATCACCACTGAAGTGATCCACGTTAGAGTCAATGAATAGTAAATCTCAAGGGCATAACGTTGGCATCATACTATCGCCATCAACGTTAATTATTCTAATCCCTTTAATATTTTTACGGCTAAAAAACTCATACACTCGCTCTTTAGGAATTTCTATGGAGCATATTACTCCTGGGAAATCCCGATTAATGTAGCTACTGTACCCAGCGGAGGTATACACCTCAAGTTGTTCTATTTTTTCTGCATCGCTTGTCGGTTGCAATACTTCATCCACGCCATAATCAAGGTATGGCATTGTGATACCAAAAATCTAGCTATTTTTTCAAGCTTTTCATCCCTAGGTTTTGCTGTGCCAAGCGTATAGCGACGGGCTATCTCGTATGAGACACCGTTTATATTTTTAAGCACGTTCACATCAACCCTCCTCTCTTTCATAAGGGCGTTTAGCCGATCTGCGAAATCTTTATATTTAGATTAATTTTCTACCATAAGTAGAAGGTTAGCTGGGGAAGTGCCGTACGTCATTTCTATTTTAAGTTGATTGATTGGGCTACTATAGGTAGTATTTAGTTGTGTTCATCAAAAGAGGCCTATATGATACATGAATTTAAGAACATCACAGAATAAGCTATCAGAGCTGTAGGCTCTATTTCTGCTGTTTCCAGTCGCTTTATGGTTACTTTCCGTTCAATCTGTCGCCAACTGGATAGAAAAAATCGTGTCCCATCTAAGCGTGTAATCTAATTATGTGAAATGGGGGACTGGGCGGTTTCACCTCATCAATTGCAACCTGATATTTATGGCAGTTGACGGCAATAGAGATCATCAACTCGCTAAGTTATAAGGCTATACCAGCGCAGCTGAAAGCGTAACCACAGATTTAGAGGATTAATAGTAGGTAAAGTATATAAGCATCCAGCCAGCATGGCTGGTAACTGAAATTAAAATGACGATTACAGAACTGCCTGGCAGGTACGCTGAAGTGGCGGAATGGTTAGGTGCGACCGAGAATTCATTGTTTAACCGCCTATGTAGCGACGATGATCAAACCTTTCCTTTTTGGTTAGGTAATGCTTCTACAACGTGCTGGTGGGTCTAACCATATTGCTGATGCCGTTGCTTTTGATTCTAACGGAGTCTTCGTAAAGCTTCCCGTAATTGAGCAGACAGGTAACAAAGAGCTGCTATTTAAGTTCAACGAACTTTTGTCTGTGCTGGGTCGGTTTGCCCGATTTCATAACGAATCGACATCGGAGGGTGTGCTGGATAGCGAAGAAACCTGGCGGATGAAAGCTAAGGGCTATCGTGTGCAGGCGATGGTGGCTGAAATCATGGTTGTCACTGAAATGCTGTTTGGGAGGGGGTGGCGCCCACGAGCACGCAGCTCCGGGTGCCTTGGCGAACAACTCTAGGTGCATGGGGAAATAATTCGCATGAACAATTTAACGGGAAATTGCCGCTTACCACAACTAAGAGAATTTCCAAAAAGAGGTTTAGCCTCGTTTCGATATGAGCGCATGGTATCATATGGCGCTGGGTTAAATATAACCACAGACGTGCTATCAAAATTGTGGAGGTGTTTAACAGGAGGGCGGCGAAATGGTACAGCAAATAAGCAATATTAAATTTCATTCATTGCTTCAGGCTATTTCTAGTGAGGCCATTACTATGAGCAGTCGTGAAATTGCAGCTCTTACACAGAAGCGCCATTTTGATGTAATGCGCGATATTGAACGTATGTTTGAACAGTTGGGTGAGGATCTCCTCAGGGGTGTGCGCAAAACCTCGTACACCCTCATAACAGCTAGAAATACTGTGAATATCAATTAGATCGCGAATATACCGAATTCCTGATTACTGGCTACAGTGCCACGTTGCGCATGAGGATAATTCTCCGACTGCATGAGTTAGAGGGAGCTACTGCACCATTGCCTCAGACCCTCCCCCGAAGCACTACAACTGGCTGCTGATATGGCAAAGCAGAACGCGCAGCTGACTAGCAAAGTTCATAGAGATGCGCCTAATGTATTGTTTATTAAACATTACGTGGGAACCGGTAGCTCAAAAAGCCTACACGAGACAGCAAAAATCCTGAATATGCCAGAGAAAACGATGATAGACGCGCTGGTTCGATACAAGGTGCTATTCCGTCAATCAGGCAACCTGTTGCCTCATGCACTTCGTCAGCGCGACGGTTTATTTACTGTAAAAACCGGCACATCACGAGGATCAACGCGGCATTATCGTAAACGTCATTAGATACGATCACAATACGTACAGGGGTAGGAAACCGATCGTTAGAGAACCCGTCCAGTTTTTCTGCTGCTCTGTACGCCCCACCATTGACAGAATGTAGCTATGCATCCCGCACAAGAAAATTGCATTAGCGCAGTTATGTACTCTACAGTGTAACGCCCGAAATTAAGATGATCAAGTGTTGCTTTCATTGACAACATGCTATTTATGTTGCTAATGTTAATAATACTACAGAATGGAGAATTATTGTTATGAGTTCCATCCTGCACAGGAAAAAGCAGCTTGAAATAGACGCTAAATCGTTCTGGAATGCGCATGGCCCGACACCAGGAGAGTGACTTCTGGCCTTCCTGCGGGAAATTTATCAGCTGGTACCATGAGAGTGGGCGATCGTCAGTTGGCCTGCCCTCTGATGAAGATGTTATGGCTGAATTTCAACGCTATGCCCGTAATCACTACCGCTATTCAATACCAGAAGCCTACCCATGGACACATGATGTTATGTATTAGGTCGTGTTGGATGTACGCCGTTTGATGCACAAGTACAATTACACCAAGTCCGAGGTTTCACGATCCATTAAATCTCATATGCGCAAGTGGGAACGCGAGCTTAATGCTGGCAGAGCGATCCCCAAGCCGATGAAGCAACTGGCGGATAAACGCCGTCCACCAGCAGCGGCAGACATTCTTGATCCAGATAGTCTAGCGGGCTACGAGCAGGTTCGTAAGGCATTTTTGGCGCACTTGCGGGAGAAATCAACGTGATTTTAAGCGCTCATACAGCTAGGCATTGCAGGAACTATGTTGCAAGAATACGCATGAATTAAAAGAGGTAGGAGATCAATGGTGTACTCCTGATCTGCTGTTTTGGGGCATAAATGCAGTGTTTGGCCTGCTGGTGCTGGATCTGTTCGCTGACGATAGCAATGCCAAATGTCCTGCCTGGTATACGGCAGAAGACAACTCGCTGACGCAGGACTAGTCAGCGCGGCTTGCCGAACTCGGCGGCGCGGCATTTGCCAATCCGCCCCACAGCCGGTCACAGTACCACGACAAGCAGGCAATCACTGGCATGGGCCACATCATGACCCACACTGCGGCCGTGCGAGAAAAGGGCGGACGCTACGTCTTCCTGATCAAGGCAGCAAGGAGCGAAACCTGGTGGCCTGAATGCGCCGATCATATTGCTTTTATCCATGGGCGGATAGGCTTCGACTTATCTGCCTGGTTTATTCCAGCTGACGATAAACAGCAGCCCACAGTGGCATTCTTCGCGGGTACGATTGCTGTATTTGACAAGTCCTGGCGGGGTGATCGATTCAGCTATATTTCCCGCACCGCACTGGAGGCAAAAGGGCAGGCATTCATGACGTTGGCGCAGTTCGCTGCGGAAAAAGCAAACCCACTAGCGACTTACACGCCAGTGCGTCAGACAGCAGAACGCCAGGAGGCGGAAAACCGCATCTGGCCGCTTGAGGTGGGCTTTATGTTTGACCAGGTTAAGAGAGCTGACGTTCTGTATCTGACGCAGCAGAACAAGCTTAAAGCCAACATAAACCAGCTATGGCTAGAGCTACTGCTTACCAGCAAGATTATCACTGTGGCGTGTGGTCTAGTCAGCAGTATGTTGTGGGGGTGGCTTGTACGTGAAATTATCGTTGATAACTTTGCTGGTGGCTGTGGGGGCAAGTACCGGTATAGAGCAGGCGATTGGGCACAGTGTAAATATTGCCATCAACTACGATGAAAACGTGATCGCCATGCATGATACCAATCATACCGACACCCTGCATTACTGCGAATCGATGTTTGATGTTGACCCTGAGGCAGCCACGGTAAGAAATTCAGTAGGACTGGCGTGGTTTAAGCCCGGATTGCCGTCATTTCTCAAAGGCAAAGGGGGCAAAACTCGTCAAGAAGGAGATCCGTGGGCTGGCATGGGTTGTCATTCGTTGGGCCGTCTTGGTGAAGCGTCCCCGTGAGATGATGCTGGAGAACGTTGAGGAATTCAAAACGTGGGGGCCGCTGCTGGCCGATGAAATGCGTCCATATCCCGAGCGTACAGGCGAAACCTTCCGTACTTTTGTCAGCATGCTGTCTAACGGCCTCCCAGTGACTCATCCGGCTCTGAAGGAGGTTTGCGAATTCTTGTCTATTTCGGCAGACGGTTAGCAGGCACGTGCATTAGTTAATGGCCTTGGATACAGCATTGATTATCGTGAGCTACGTGCCTGAGACCTTGGCGCACCGACGATCCGCAAGAGATTATTTATGGTGATGCGTTGTGACGGTAGGAAAATCTGCTGGCCATCCCCCACCCTATGGGGATCTAAAATCACTAGAGGTGCAAGGCGGCAGGCTTGCTCCGTGGCGTAGCTTTGTGATTGACAACCACGAAGACCCACGGTTTTGCTATTGTCGTCCCACACATCACGAAGTTCCATACCGGGGCCCACTGGACAGGAGTGTGATGAACCGATAGTCACTATCACTCACTCACTGCATGGAGTTCAGATCGCCCAGGTGGAAACGGCCATGCGTTAGGAATAGTATAGAAGCAATGATGATGCCATTCATTGTGGGTGCGGGTAGCCAGAAATATTCAGCCAAACCCCGTTTAGCAGATCACCCCATGCACACGCTGTGCAATAGCAATCATGCTTCCCTGGTGCCCCAGTTATCGCCAAACAGTTTGGGAACAGCATCAAGCAGCATGGCGTGGATGGGCAAAACGGTACGGTTACAGCTGGCGTAGGGGGCAAAAGTCAGCTGGTAGCCACGTTCCTTGCCAAGAACTTTGATGGGAATTAGATCGGTTGTGGAGCGGATCTGGCAAAACCGGCATACACAGTGACGACCTTCGATCACCACTCTTTGGTGACATCCAATCTTGTAAAAATGAGAGGTACCAATACCGGGAAGCGGGTTAGAGAGCCACTTCATACCGTGACCACGACTGACCGATTTGGGTTGGTGAGTGTAGAAGGTATCGATTACCAGATCGTAGATATCGGTATACGTATGCTGCAACCGCATGAACTATACGCGGCGCAGAGCTTCCCTGATGGGTACATCATCAACCAGGACTATCGCGGCATAAAGTACGAGAAAGACAAGCAGATTGCGCGATGTGGTAACGCGGTGCCACCGCCCTTTGCTGAAGTCCTAGTTCGCGCTAATTTACCTGAAGTATCTTGCGGATCTAAAGAGGTAGCAGCATGAGAATGTTACTCACTACCTCTTATCTGCAACGTGATTTGGGCATCGTCCTGTTGCGACTAGGTAGTGGCCTGCTGCACTATTTCAGTGGCCATGGGCGTCTGCTGATCGCCCCGGAACCTGAGGAGTATAAGCCGCCCCCCTCTGGCCTGTTGCCAGCGGTAAATCAACACCTTTCCGCGGATTCATGGTTATCTTCTTTTCTCCTGCATGAGCGCGTCATTGACGCTGCAGGGGGCGTCAGCTAGCTATGCGAATGGTTAATGCGGGGACGAGGATATCAATGGACGCATGGCGACGATTACTACCATGATCAGATGGATACCCTCGACTATAATAGGTGTCCGATCCGGTTGTGTTGGTACCATGAGCATCTTTTGCGGGAGCAATCCTTGCCATAGCTGGATGCCCTAGCAGCGCAGAACGTCGCCGAGTGGGTCGTACACCGCGCACGTACCCATTTCAGGTTTGGTGAGGAACACCAGCTAAGTCTGCCGGAATTGTGCTGGTAAGCGGTTCCGGCGGACGTATCCGATTTGTTGCCTGATGCGGTCTCCCGCGTCTCCATGCGCCTTCCCCTTGCCCCCTTCTAGCGCGGGGGACACGGAGAGAGGCTGATATTGTTTGGGATAAAGATCCGCAGGCAATCATCAACGCGTATGTAGATAAGGTTAAGCCTTTGTTGACCGTTGAGGTAGACCTAGAGCCAGCGGCAGGCTTTATGCTGAGGCCAAAACTGACGAGCTGGACGTGCGAGAACCCCGGTGGATTAAGGACACAGTCCTACTGCTGTGGCTGTGGCATACCAGCAGACCGACCCGCATCACATCATTGATCACGGGTTGGGGGCACAGGTACCAAGCCACACTACATTTTCTACCCTGCCCCTGACTCGAGCCTTGCTATACCAGACTTCATGATGATATAGTGGCATGGGAGGCCAAGCACAGTAGCCAGCTTTTCCACTTGGTGCGTACATTAGACAGGGTCTTTGGTATTAGGGTGATCAGTACGGCTAAAAACGCGGGGAAAACTGATGAATGCACAGGATCTTGAATATATACGCCTGGAGTTAACCCGCGATTTATTTGATGAGTCAGAGGAAACCAAATAACAACTTGAAGCGTTCAGCGAGTACCCGCCAGCGAACAAGATCCACTACCCACGACAGCAGCCTATCTACAAAGTAGAACTTGAGGTGAGCATTGGGTCTTCGCTATTACTATAGCTTCGATCTGCACTTCAGCTACTAGACAGCCATTTGCCAGCACGTATGGGAGAGCTACCAGACCTACAAGGTTGGCGATCGTCTGCAATCAAAAATAATTAAGCGTCTGATCTCGTTGGTCTGGCTTGCAGTGCAGGATACCGCCGCAAAAAACAGGAATGAAACATACAGAGAGTATGCTAGCAACGTCCTGGAGAACTTAATAAACGTAGATCGTTCCACGTGGTCGTGGGTATATTGCAAAGCATTGGTCGCAATTGAAGGGGGTCGCAGGGAGAACGGATGTGGAAGCGTTGCACATGGTAGCGGTACGCCGGGAAGAGATTATTTTTAGAACGGAATTGCAAAATGCAACAAATTAGGTCGAAATTATATAAACTCGCCATCAAGCGGGTTTTTTGTGCCAGTACGAAAATACTACGAGTCCCTCCCATGAGGGAGGATCCATGCTATAAAATGGGCTACTGGTGGGTGTTAGAGCACTCACCAACTATTCGTACATGCTCCGGGTCATAAGCGAACTAAGACCCACTACTTTAGCGCTAAAGCACAATTAGCCTATCAGAGACCTGCTTACTTATCCATGAATAATACTGTAAAAATAACTAGTTTTGGATTGGTCAACGCTGACTCCCTCAATTTTATCAAAATATTACCAGATGATTGTATCAATCTGATTGCCACCGATCCGCCATACTATCGCGTTAAAGCCTGTAAATGGGATAACCAATGGGAAAGCGAGGGGGCATATCTAGCGGGGCTGGATGAACTGCTAGTGTAGTTCTGGCGAGTGTTGAAACCTTCCGGCAGTCTTTATATGTTCTGTAGTTCACGACTGGCGGTGGATACCGAAATATTGGTACGCCAGCGCTTTAACGTCCTGAACCACATCATCTGGGCCAAGCCATCTTGGCCCGTGGCAGTGTTAGAATAAAGAGAGCCTAAGAGCTTTTTTCCCGTCAACTAAACGTATTATTTTCCGAACACTATGCCGGGCCATTCAGACCTAAAAATGATGGATATGCGGCAAAATGCGCATGACTGAAGCAAAACGTATTCCGCCCCCTGATCGATTATTTTCGTTCTGCAAGTGCTTTGCTTAGCATATCGGCAAAAGAGATTAACGCTGCTACCGGAAAGCAGATGGCCGGCCATTGGTTCAGCGAGAGCCAGTGGCAATTGCCGAACGAAAATCAGTATCTGGCACTGCAACAATTGTTTGCGCGTATCACAGCAGAGAAGCACCCGGCGGGAAGACTGGAAACGCTACACTATAAACTGGTGCGGCAGTACCACACGCTCAGTCGTGAATATCGCGATCTCTGCTTGGAGTCTGAATCTCTGCGCCACCCGTTATCTGTTTCTATCGACGTTCCCTATACCGATGTGTGGATGTACAAAACTAGTCTAGTTCTATCCAGGTAAACACCCTTGTAAAAAGCCCACTGACATGCTGAAAGAGATTATCAACGCCAGCAGCAGGCCCGGAGAGCTCGTCGCAGATTTTTTATAGGGTCGGGATCAACAATAAAAGCTGTGATAGCGTTATGGCGCTGTGCAGTGGGTGTGGAGCTTGAGAGTGAATGGTTTAATCAGACCGTCAATGAAGTCTGGGATCTGACAGGCAAATAATATTTAGGCTGCGCTAATACGTGGCTTTTTTTGTTTCTATCACCGGTCTATCCGGTCAATCCACCAAAGGTGGTTGGGGCTATGCCGGATAAAAAATCAACCATATATTCTCCAGCATGTGGGCGGTGTTTATTCTCATCGCGGGGTGGGGTCGTAAGGTATCTTATGGATATCAAAAGCAACAAGACAACGTAGAGTTTGGCGGCTACGCTGGCACAAATCATCGTATCTAGCTTTACGGGGCTGATTGGTGGCATCCTAAGCATGGAAACAGGGTTATCCGGTCAACATGGCTTTAGAGTTTCACCGCTGGTGTCACTGTGGCCGCATTGTAGTGCTTGGTCTAGTCAAGCGTCAGGCGGCAGAGCGTGAGATTTTTGCTATGATCCCCTTCAACTGGAAAGTGGTTCTTGCTGCGTTATCAGAGTGTATAACCGTCATTCTGTCTATAGCCACTTGGCATTACCGCACAACTATCGACAAGCACTGGGTAATCAGCATGAAGTGGCAAAGTCCAAGCTAGACACAATCAACACCATCCATCGCCAGCAAAAAGAAGTCGTAGCCCTAAACGCTAAATATACCCAGGAGCTTACCGATTCCAGACTTGAGAATGATCGTCTTCATGCTGATATCGCCGCTGGTCGTCGCCAGTTGCGCATCCAAAGGCATCTGTAGAGTGTCTAAAACCGCCACCGGTGTCATCATGGGCAATGGAGGCGCCATCGAGGTCAGTAGAGAAGCTGGATCAACTATTCTCGATCTCTGTTCAGGAATGATTAGCGATCAGCGGAAGTTACAATTTTTGCAGGCGTATTTAAAGGGGCAGTATCAGTAACGGAATCATTAAATAAAAAAGCCCCAAATTACAAAGGGGCAAGTGTAACAATGTTAGGATATCTCTCTCTCGCGGCTGACTATACTTAAGCATAATACTTAGATCAATTTTTAATCGGCGCACTCTTGTCATAACGACAACTTATAGCCTTGGCACAGTCGGGGGCTTTTTTATGCCGTAAATCCTCTCGCCATGCCAGGCAAAAAACCATAGATCCTGTTTGGAAATGACCTTCAGAGGAATGCCAGTATAGCTGGTGAGCTTCTATGGGCTGTTATAGGCTGTCATTTACGGGCACTAAAGGTCATATCCGAAAGTAAAACACAATGAAAGAACTCCAGCTATTCAATCACTCCGTTCGAGTTAGCGATGAAGGCATGATTTGTCTGACTGATATGTGGCAGATCGCGAAACTTAGAGCCGAATCGGGTGACGATAAGTTTCTTGTTAGGCGTGAAATTAATAGCATCAGGCCATCGCAATTTGCTCTCCTTGAATCAACAAGTTTGTTTATCAAAGAGTTAGCTAAATGTGATTTGAGCACACATTTAAAAACTGTGCGCGGTAAGCATGGTAGCACGTTTGGAAGCTGGTATGTGGCTTATGAGTTCGCAGGCCATATTGACCCAGCCTTCAAGGTTGATATGTCTTCATCTTTCGAAGGGGGGAGATATTGCAAGAACTTCAAGAGCACAGAAATAAACTTGATTGAAATATAGCCGCCCATTAGGCGGTTTTTTTATGGGGGTGAGAATGGCTGGTTTAAAGAGCTGTCAGCTCAACTCCAGAGCGTACGGAAGCAAATCCCATTTGCCGCCGCGCAGGAACTAACCCGCGTAGCCCGTAAGATTGCGGACGCGGAGGAGAGAACCGCGTTTGAGCGTCACCTGGAGAACCCAATACCTTTCACTGTCAATACGGTCAGATCGTATAGTGCTAGAAAAAGCAATCTACAGGTCAAGGTGTTTATTATGGATACTGCGGCCAGTTATCTGGAGCCGTTTGAATTTGGTAGTCAGCATAAGCTGAACAGCTAGGCGCTGCTTAACCCTAAAAACATCAAACTGAATAAATACGGCAACTTGCCGCGCAATAAGCTCTTGCAACTCAAGGCCAAGCCTAATACGTTCGTCGGTGAGATAAAGGGTGTCAATGGTATATGGCAGCGCAAGAAAGCGATAAAAGTCAAGAAGGGTAAAAAACGGCGGAAGCGTTCTGCAAATGGTACTCGCCGTGAGAGGGTTAAATAGAGGCCACCAAAATTACTGGTTACTTTGATCGAGCACAGGTGATGGCTAATGCTCTGATGCCTACAGAGTTAAGCAGAGCTATAGCTGAAGCCATGGTAACGGCAAAATAACCACATCCAATACAGAAATACCCCACTCAGAAAAAATGGGTCCTTACTAAGTGATTTATATTAAAGGATAATTGAGTGCCCCGATATTTCACTAGGTATCAACTTTTGAAATCTGGGTAACAGGCAACACCTGAGGTAGCAGATGAACTAGTCAGATTTTGCTAAACTTCACGGCGTCATCCGAAAGACGGTAACGAGCTGGAAGGCCAGTGGTTGGCTGATTCTAGCCGGAGACGACATCGATGTCAAAGTATCTAACGCCAACATTGAGCACTTCCGAAAAACTGTTACCCTCCACGGAAAAAGGTGGCAGGTAACAAACATGGTGACAAAACAAGTAATAGATCTTCGGGTAACAAAGTCAGGTAACAAAAACGATAAGTCTCTTGCCTAGTCTGCGACGAAAACCGTCGAGCGGATGATAGCTGAGCACGGCGTCACCATGAAGTTGTATGAAGCGCGGCAAATGAAAGAAAACTTCCTCGCGTTGCTTACCCAGCTTGATTACGACATTAAATCTGGGCAGGTGTTGCCCTATAAAGACATGATCGAGGCGGTAGGTAATGAATACGCCCGCATGCGCACCCATCTCATTGCAATTGCTCCTGAACATGGCCCCCGGTTGCGGGTGCTGGCTTACACCACTAACGATGCGGAATTTGTCCAGGCACTACAAGAGGTGGTGTATGAGGCGCTGGAGGAATTAAGCATTGATGCAAATAACCCTAGGAGAGAGGTCTGTCTGATAATACAGCCTGGAGTAATTTTACCCGTGATTTGCGCCAGCGACGCGATGATGTTCAGCCACCTGAGCCGCTATTACTAAGCGAATAGGATAACAAATACGCAGTATTGTCGAAAGAGACCAGCTCCTAAACCGGACGCTTTCGTTCCTTCGCTTATCAGGATGGCATGATGGATGCCATCACTGATCCGTCTGTTACGCAAATGTCGGTAATGAAGTCGGCACGTTTCGGGTATACCAAAATCCTTGACCATGTAGTTAGCTATTATCTGGCACATGACCCGTCGCCGATCCTGATCGTTCAGCCGCATGTCGAGGATGCTGAGGATTATAGTAAGACCGAGATCGCGCCTATGCTGCATGATACCCCGGTGTTGGCGAAGATTTACAGTGACCCTAAGGCCAAGGACAGTAATCAAACTATCCTCAAGAAGACGTTTGCCAACGGTGCCAACCTAACGCTGGTGTGGGCAAATAGCCCTGAGGGTTTCAGCCGTATTATCTGCCGCATCATTTTGTTTGATGAGGTTTATGGTTATCTGGATAGCGATGCTGGCGTGGAGGGCGATCAAATTTCGCTAGGTATAAAACGCTCAGAAACATTCTGGAACCGCAAGATTTCCCTGGGCTCAACGCCAACAGTCCAAAGGGACTAGCCGCATTGAAAAGGTGTATGAGGAAAGCGATCAGCGCCGATATTACGTGCCATGCCCGGCCCGCATTGTGGTGAGCATCAGGTATTGGAATGGGGCGGGCCAGAGACCCCTTATGGCATCAAATGGGACAAGGATAAGCATGGAGAGGGAATACCTGAAACGGCTTATTACATTTGCCGCCACAATGGTTGCGTAATCTACCATAACGAGAAAGCGTCGATGGTAAAGCGTAGTGAATGGCGGGCACGCAAACCGTTTAAAGGTCATGCGGGATTCCACCTCTTGGCGGGGTACATTCTGTTCCCCAATGCCGCATGTAAATACCTAATTGCCGAATGGCTGCGGGTTAAAAATGATCCATTAATGCGTCAGACGTTTATTAACCTTGTGCTAGGCGAACCCTATGAAGATCTGGGTGAAAAAGCACTAAGCGAAAAACGTTTGCTAGAACGTTTTGAGGTCTGGTCTGCCGAAGTGCCTGATGGGGCGTGGCAGTGCTGACTGCGGGGATTGATACACGTGATGACCGATTTGAAATTTAGGTCACTGGCTGGGGGCTTAATGGGGAAAGCTGGCCCGTTGCCTTTGACGCGATCGAGGGTGATATAGAAACCAATGAGCCATGGCAGCGCCTGGATGCTTATCTAAAACAAGATTTGGCGGCGTGCTGACGTACGGGGTTTTACCACCATGGTGGCTTAGCATCGACTCTGGTGGTCACCACACGCAGAAAGTTTACAAGTTTGCCAAAGAACAATTTGGTCGCCGTATTTGGGCCATCAAAGGTGAATCGGTACAGGGTGGTAAGCGTTCGCCAGTTTGGCCAACGAAAAAGCCCTCATCTCGGTCAAAGGCCAGTTTCAAACCAATCATCATCGGTGTGAATACGGCAAAAGACACCATTCGCTGGTGTCTGCATATCGAGCTGCCTGCACCGGGCGAGGCTTCCGCCAGTTACATGCACTTTCCAGCAGATCATGACCTGAACTATTTCAGCCAATTGTTGGCAGAGCGTTCAGTGCTAAAAGTGTCTGGTAGCCAGCGTTACCACGTGTAGGAACAATTGCCTAGACGCGCTAACGAAGCCCTGGACTGTCTGGTGTATAGCTATGCAGCGTTATGCGGGTTGTTTTATCTCGGAATGAAACTGAATAAATTGGCAGAAAATATTTCAGCGAATCCTGAACGTCTAATACCAGTGCCGCAGCAACCGGAAGAAAAACCAAACCTTCGTCTGCCCGGAGTCATCACTAGCCTGCTGGCCGGTGCGATGACGCCTGAGAAATTGCAGTCTGCATTGGCAAAGGCGCAGCAAGCCTATATTGACCTTGCTGCCGAGGCTCGCGGCGTGTAGTTTTCGTATGTGCAGGGTGATGGAACACGTTCTGTTTCTTACCACCAATCCTTACTAGCTAATTTGATGTCGCTGATCTAGTTGCTACAGGCTCAGTTAAGTATTGTTCTCCGTCCACGCAAGCCAATGAGTTTTAGATTCTGATGAGCGACATCAAGATTTTAGGACCAAACGGACAACCGTTCCGTTACCGCCGATGCGGTCAAAAGCATCCATGCTGGTGGGCGGTGGCCGTGTGCCCTACGATGCGGAGGATTTGTTCAGCAACCAGTTGGCTAACTGGCAGCCTACGCTATGGTCGCCAGACAATAAGATTAACATCTAACGTGATCGCAGTTTCCCGTGTGCGCGATCTTGCGCGCAATAATGGCTGGGCCAGTGGCAGTATTACCCGCGTGCTGGATAACACCGTCGGTGCCAATTTTCGCCCCATCCTCAATCCTGACTATCGCATATTAGCATTAATGACCGGCAATAAAGCTTTCGACGCCACCTGGGCCGATGAATATGGCAAGGTGGTTGAGGCTCACTTGGTGGTCATGGTATAACGATCCGGGACATTTTTGCGATGTAGAGCGAAAACAGATGGTGTTGCAAATGTTGCGACTGGGTTTTCGTCATAAATTAATCGACGGCGATGCGCTTGCTGTTCTGCAATATCGTCCAGATCGACTAGGCCGCGGGCAAGGGCGCTATGCCACTACAGAAGATGCCCATCAAGTACGATCAGACAGAGTTGGAAACAGCAATACTGAACGCGGTATTCGGCGCTTATGTTTCCTCACCGTATGATCCGAAGATAGTGAAAGCAGCGATGGAGGAAAACTTCGACGATACCAGTATTGGGGCTTATTAATATGGACGCATTGAATTCCATAATGAACAGCGCATATCGCTACAAAATGGGTCAATAATGCCTCTTTTGTACCCTGGCGAAAAAATAGAAACGGTTAACGCTTCGTGCTAGCACAGTAGTTTTGAGGTGTTTGAGAACGCTGCATTGCACAATATCGCTGCTGCTATCGGGCTGTCTACCTAGTAGGTAACACAAGACTGGTCTGACGTTAACTACAGCTCTGCACGTTCTGCGATGTTGGAGGCGTGGAAAACGTTGACCCGCCAACGCGATGATTTTTCTGTGGGGTTCTCCCAGCCGATCCTCTACGCTTTTATTGAAGAAATCCACGATATGGAAGACTTACCGCTACCTAGTTGTGCGCCGCATTTTCTGGATGCCAGGGCGGCGTATTGCCATGCACGCTGAATGGGGCCTGGACGTGGCTGGGTGGATCCGGTTGGCGCTGACAGTTTTAGCCGTAAAGCACGTAAGCAGGATGCGGGTTATGAAGTGGTTTGTAGTATTGCCGTTATACCAATTTCAGGGGACGTTGGTTCAGAAACTGGGCTCATTGCGCCCCTACAGCGGCATGACCAAGTACGACGGAATTCGCCAATCATTCCTTACGGCAATGAATGATCCGGAGGTGGCCGGTATCTGTCTGGATATCGATTCTCTAGGGGGAGAGGTTGCAGGGTATTTTTACCTTGTTAACGAGATTTATCACACTCGCGTCTCTAAACCGATCTACTCCATTCTGACCGAAAATGCCTATTCTTCCGTATACGCCATTGCCAGTGCCGCAGATCGCATTCACGTTCCGCGCACTGGCGGTGTCGGATCAATTGGTGTCATCGTTATTCACTGTGACTAGTCACAGTGAATTAAGGAAGACGGCCTTGCGGTGTCCATTATTACTTATGGCAACCGCAAGGCTGAAAGCAATCCTTACGTCAAACTGTCCGATCAGGCATCTGCCGCGATCCAGGATGATGTGGATACGATGGGTAGGCTTTTTGTCAGCACTGTAGTCCGAAATCGGGGGGATCTCTGAAAAAACTATCCGTAATACCACATAGGCTGCCTGTTTCCTGGCGGCTGATGGCGTACAACTGGGGCTGGCTGACGCAGTCATGACCCCTAACACCGCATTCCGAAAATTATTCACCGAAGCAGGAGTTCGCGACGTATGTCTTACTCAAAGTTTGCCAACCTGATGGGTTTTAAGAAAAAAGCCTCTGAAAATGGGGACGATGACAAAGAAAAAGGTAAAAATGCGAAGTCTCATCGGGTGGAAGAAGACGATGATTATGCCGACGAGGAAGAAGACGAAAGCCGCGATATGAAAAAATGTCGCCTGGCTGAGCATAAACGTTGCGCAGCCATTTTTGGCAGTAAGCACACCGCCGGTCGTCCTGATATGGCGGCGTGCTTGGCGTTCAATACCCGCATGAGCGCGAGTGAAGCCATTGGCACGCCGGCAATGATGGGGGCTGTTGCTCCGGCGAAAACAGCGCATGTTTCGCTGGATTCGTGTATGCAATCTGAACAGGTACGCCTGGGACCGGATGGCATCAAGCCCGACACGGAGAAAAATGCGCTGGTAAGTAAGATAACCGGCCTCTATGACTCTGCATGAGGTAATAAGTAATGGACCACCAGTTTGGACAAAATCAATTTGCACCTGGCATGAAAAGTTCGCTGTTCATACCAGATCAGCTGGTTTCCGGCCCGTTACAACTGGTCACTGACTCTGTCACAATCAGTGTTCCAGGGGCGCTTAAATGTGGGACGGTACTCGGCATGATCACCGCTACCGGCGCATATATCCCGAGCAAAAAAGATGCGACTGACAGCAGTGAAAAGCCGTCCGCCATTTTGGTCGATAACGTAGACACCACGAACACAGCACAAAATGGCGGTGTGTATCTGATGGGCGAGTTTAATCAGCACCGTTTGATCTTCGATAAGACCTGGACCATTGTTGGCCTGAAGGCGCAATTCCACCCACTGGCCATCTTCCTGCGCGATAGCCTCCAGTCGACGATATCCTGATCTTACCCTTTTGAAACGTAACCGATGCTAGTTCTTTGGCAGGGTTGCACTCGTCCTGAATTCTGGTCGGCTACAGTGCCAGCATCATAAAGAGACTGAATATGGAAAATATTTTTGATACCAGCGTGCTGGTGCAGGTCGTCCCAAATCTTAAAACCAGCCAAAACTGGCTTTTGGATCGTTTCTTTCCGAATGTGGTGACCTATGAGACGGAATAAGTGACCATTGATGTGGATGTTGGCCTGCGTCGTATGGCCCCGTTTGTTTCCCCGTTGGTAGGGGGGAAACTGGTTGAACAGCATCAATACCAGACTAATGTCTTCAAGCACGCCTACATCAAAGACAAACGAGCCACTAACTCTGCTTAAGCCTATCCCGCTAGATTAGTGAACATATCTGGGGAGAATTTACCGCCGAAGAGCGCGAAATGCTGAGGCTTGAGATGGCTGACTAAATCGACATGATCAATCTCTGCCAGGAATGGATGGCAGCGAGTGCTTTGACTAAAGGTAAGGCCTCTATTGCTGGCGAGGGCTATAAAACTAAGGTGGTTGATTTTGGACGATCAGCAGATTTAACCATAACGCTGAGTGGTTCAGACCAATGGCCCCTTAGCATTGCCTCTGCTGGTGCCACCAACACTCAACCGTCTGATGATATTGAAGCCTGGCATACGACATTCCTTAAAAACTCTAGGGCAGTGAGTGCCTACAGTTCTGGTATTCACCAACAAGTCATGGCGTACATTTCGTCTTGATACCACGATCAAAGACAATGCCATCACCTTTCCGGTATTAAGCCTTTTTGGCAACCAGATTAACATTAGTGCTCAAATTCAGAAGGGAGCGGTTTATAAAGGCCGTTAGGGCAACTTTGATTTGTGGCTTTACAACAACTGGGCTATTGATCCCGTTATAGGCATTGAAGAATCTCTGATCGCCGATGGCGTGGTAATCATTAGTTGCGCCGATCTAATGGGAACGCGTGCCTTTGGCGTTATTTTGGATCCAGCGTTCAACTATGGCCCCTTGGCATTTGCGCCTAAAACCTGGGTGAAAGAAGATCCGGCACAACGTTTGCTTATGATACAATCATCGCCCTTGGTCATTTCAAGCCGGGGTTAATGATTCACTTTGTGCAACGGTGGTGTGATATGGCAAAGAAACAGTAAAAAGAAGAACTAGGCGGCTTGCCGCTCGAGTTACAGGTAGGTGACCAGGAAAACCAGGAAACGCTGAAGGTTGATGATTAGGCTTACGATAATTCTGGCGACACCAACGGTAGTAATGATGATCTGGAACAGGAACTGGAAGACGAAGCACAGGATGACGAGTTGGTTTCTGTGGTTATGACCAAAGACAATACGGTGCGGCATGACGGCCAGACTTATCTCGAAAATCGGGAGTTCAAGCTTCCTTTAGAGGAGGCACAGGCACAACGCTTAATTAGATTAAGTGTTGTCACTGACGTTGACCAACTCCGTAAGCAGGCATTGAAGCGTGCGGCACCAACGATATCAATTCAATCGAGCTGTGGAATGATGGGTATCAATTGGGATCGGCATTTACTGGCACCGTTGCACGGCGTTTTTGGTGATCCGGTTGAGTATCGGCCTGCTGGCAGTATTCCCTATACCCGCAGCGGCATCTTTGATCGGGCCTATACGCAGGACGTTGATCCTTTGGATGATGGCAGCACTATCAACACCACACAAACCAGTGTTGGGTGTTCGTGATAGCCAGTTTTAGGCTCTACCCAAAACAGGGTGATCGGGTATTTATCGGTATTGTCGGCGGCGTGCTGGTGAATACGCTGTTTGCGGTTGCAGACGTTAAGCCTGATAGTCATGGCGGAATAAAGCTTATTCTCAATAAGGTGAGATGATGAGCCCTAGAGGAATAAGACTGCTGGTCATCGAGGCGTTAAAGAATAAAACCGATGCAGGCAACCGGGTTTATTCGCCACGTGATTGGCCAACCACTGCTGACATGTATCCCGTTATCCTGGTGCAAACGCCCATCGACATTAAAAGTTCATTAGGCCGTAATACTTCCCCAGTTTACCACCCCATAACAACTGTTCGCTTTACTGGACGCCTGCGAGCGTTAGACGATGAAACGGAAGACAATGGGGCTGAAAAGGCTGAAGAGGCGCTTGATCAGTTACGCGAGCGGGTCGAGCGTGCGGTGATCAACAGTTATGAACTGACACGCGTTATTCAGAAATTTCAGCGGGTGCGATCCACCATTGATGTCGATGCTGGCGGCGAAGGGCATACAGTCCAGTTACTAATGGAGTTGGACATTGAATAATTACTATGGTCCTGAAGAGTTTTTTGAAATTGATATTGAGACTATTGAAGGAATAGACGTATCGCTTTCCATGCCTGATGGCTCCCCACCCCCGAACCCCACGTTAAAATCGATCTGGAGTAACCCTATGTTTGTTAAACCCGCACCGGGTCGTGTTGTACACAATTCGGTCAAGGGCACCTTTTTGCCAGGATCTGGCCAATAGGTGCCTGATGATATTTTTGGTGACGCCGCCTGAAGGATGGCGATGTTGAAAAATTCGACCCAAACACGGTGGTAAAGCCAGCCATAGGGAAGAAAACTAGGAGAATGAACAATGACTGTTTCATTCAATCACTTTTCTTCAAACCAGCGCGCGCCATTTTTTATGCCGAGTTTGATAACTCAATGACCAATTCAGCCACAACCTTTCAGCGCACGTTGCTGATCGGACAAATGCTGGCAACAGCTACGGCAACGCCAGGCATCCCGCAGAAAGCCTCGTCTGATTCGGCGGTAGCCGGTATCTGTGGCAATAGCTCAATGTTGCATAACATGATGACTGTATACCTGGCTAATGATATTTCGGCTGAAATCTGGATACTGCCATTGTCTGACGGCACCACCGGAACCGGTCTTAGTCTCCGGTAAATTACAGGTGCTGACTGCTACTTCTGCGACCGGTGTTTTGTCTCTCTATATGGATGGCATGCATATTCAACTGACGATAGTCAGTACCGATGACCCTATTGCTATTGCTATTGCTATTGCTATTGCTATTGCTATTGCTATTGCTGTTGCTGTTGCTGTTGCTGTTGCTGCGGCTATTGTGGCGGCTATCAATGGCCAAAGCAAGTTACCCCGGTCAACTGCTGAGGTTGATGGCAAGGTGACCTATACCGTGAACCTGACGGCGAAAAATACAAGGGTGCACGGCAACAGCATTAATATACGCCTCAATTATCAGGTCGCTGCGGGTGGGGAAGAAACCCCTCATGGCATGGCGTTGAAGATCACCCCGTGGCTGGTGGGTGGCATGGGTGCGACGGAACTGACGAGGGTGCTAGGTAACCTGCATGATCGGGCGTTTGACTTTATCGTCAACTCTTACACAGACGCCACATCGCTCGAGGTGATTAAAGCGTTTTTGTCTGATGACACTGGTCGGTGGTCCTATGCTCAACAGCTTTATGGGCATTCGTTCAGCGCACTGACCGGCACTTACGGCTCTCTTTGTCAATCATAGGCGAAGCGCGTAACAATCAGCACGAAACGCTGCTGGGTATCAATGGATCACCGACTCCTGCCTATCTCTAGGCTGCTACGTTAACGGGTACCGTTGCTCCCAGCCTACGTAGTGATCCGGGCTGACCTACGTAGACGCTGATCATCAGTGGGGTGTTGGCCATGCCATTGGAAGACCGTTTTATCCTTGCCGAACGCAACAATTTTCTGTACAGCGGCATTTTAACGTTTACGGTGGCAGATGATGGCTCAAGTGCAGGTGGAAAAGACCATCACCACCTATCAGAAGAACAAGTTTGGCGATGCAGATGATAACTATCTAAACATTGAGAGGATGTTTCTTCTGATGTTCATCACGCGTTTCTTGCGTGCGCAGATCACTTCAAAGTTTAGTCGCATGAAGTTGGCCAATGATAGCACCCGGTTTGCACCTGGTGCCGCCATTGTGACGCCAAATGTGATCCGCACCGAATTGATCGCCAGTATTGCACGCTGGAATATAACGGATATGTGCAGGATGCAGCGGCATTTGCAAAAATATTGTGGGTGGAGCGCAACAGCAGCAATACCAAGCGTATTGATGTGCTTTGGACGGTTACACTGATCGACTAACTGGAAATTTTCGCACCACTCAATCAATGGTGACGCGCGCAAACCGCGGCCTAAGGGGTATTTATGGGAGATACAACTAACCGCCTGACCGATACTGCTTACGTCACCATTGACGGTGTGACGGTTATGGTCGCTGGCTAGTTTAAATATAGCTCCAGAAAAGTGGAACGCTCCACGCTCACCGGGATAGACAGTGTGCATGGTTACAAGGAGAAACTACGTGCGCCGTTCATTTCATACCAGGCACGTGACAGTAGCAGCACGTCGATTGCCAGGATAAATAATTCAACCGATGTAACGGTTGTTGTGGAACTGGCCAACGGTAAAACGGTGATCGGTGAAAATATGTGGTCCGTGAACACGCAGGATGTGGATAGCGAGGAAGCAGTATTTGATGTTCGCTGGGAAGGCGGCTCGGTGACGTAGTATTGATATGGTTATGCTTGATAAGAAAAAACGATTGTACGGCGATGTGCATTACGAGCATCTAGACCTGAAAGAGCCAGTCCTGGCCGAGGTAGAGCATTTTTTATGACATTCAGCGAGCTAAGAACAGCAAGGCCGCAATGAAGCTGCTGATCGCCTTGAATACGGGGGTGACTGAAAAGTGCTGGGCAGTATGGCATTTACCGATTACCGGCAATGCGAGGACTACCTGATGTCTTTTTTAACCTTCGATCCATCGCCGGATGGCAGCAGTTAGCCGCTGAGGTGACGAAGTATTACAGGTGGGGACCCTATGATGCATGGTCCCTGACCCGTACCCGGTTGGACTTCTGGGTCAATCAGGACAATCGCATAGAAAAATGAAGGCAGGTAAATAATGGCGAATTAGTTTGATTTCGAGCTGACAGCAAGCGATCAGGCATCGGCGTCAATTCAGCGGATTGAGGAGGTGGTAAAGAACCTCAACCCGCTGTTAAATAAAACGCGAGAAGGCATTGCGCTCGGCTGCCAGGAATCAAGAGATAAACTAGATATCCTGGGAAGTCAGTTTAACGTATTAGCCAGACATGCCCGTAGCGGTGTTCAATTCATGGGCGATCTGGTTCCTCCGCTGAAAATGGTCAGGGGCTTGACATTGGGGCTTGGTGGCGTAGCTGCTGTGGTGAATATTGTCAGAAATAATCTGACAGAATGTGCCAATGCGAGTTACCGCATCGATACCGTCGCAAGAAACGTCAGCATGACGGCAGGTGCGTTTCAGTAGCTTACGGGAGCCATGATCGAAAACGGCACAACCCGTGAGACCGCAGAAATCTCGATTGTGGGTATTTTTGATAAAGATAGTGACGCTGCCCATGCTCGTAATGACTATTTTTTAGCATTGCTGAAAGAGAAGAAAATAGGGATCAGTGAAACGAAAGAGGGGCCGGCAGATGTTACAAAATTAATTAATGACCTCAATTGCGTGATCAACACGATGTCCTCTAGAGAACAGGCACTTTTATCCAAAACTTGGGGGTTGTCACCTGAATTGCTCAGTTATTTGCGCAATACTACCAGTGAAGTGTAGCGCCTGAAAGACCTGGCTCGGCGTGACGGCCTCATATTTAGATTTAGTGACAAGGATCTGCAAAACGCCTTGGCGTTTAAACAGCAGATGAATCAGATCAGCGCAGCCTTTAATGGGATGCAGATGAAGGTGCAAGTATGGTTGGGGCAGTCGGAGTTCTTGGCGGCGTCAGTAGATCAAATCAAGTAGGTCGTCACCCATGGCCTTGACAAGGTCACGCTAGGCTCAATCCTGACGTTCAATAGCGGTGGGAAACAGGCAGACATTTTGCGCCAGGAACAAGGTGACGATCAATTCAAAGACACGCTCACATGGAAAGAGAAACTAGATTTAAATCTTGGCTATGCATCGGAAGCCATACTCAAGAAACTAAAGATTTATTATAACCCTTCAGGTGAGCCTGGGATTTCAACGCCTGATAGTCAACTGGGAAATAATGTACTTGGAATGCGTAATAACAACCCTTGCAATCTCAGATCCGTACCGAATACGACTGGCAATAATAGACGGAATGGCGGCACTTTCTCGCCAACTCATGCTGTACGGTAATCGTGGTAACAATACGTTAAATGGCATCATTCATACTTATGCGCCCAGTAAAGAGAATAATACCCAAACTTATATTAATGCTGTGTAGAGAATGACTGGATTTAATCCTTATGACAGGATAGATCTCCATTCTCCCGCCGCATTGGAACGGTTAATCCCAGCGATTATACAGCATGAGAATGGTGCTCAGCCATACAGCCGGGAACAGATTCTCAGGGGGATCAGTGATTATGTTTATGATCCGCGCTGGAGCAGGTTGCGTGATCGGAACACTTTATCTGGAAATCACGCTGGTCAATCCCCAAACAGGCGAGCGGTGGAAAGTATAAACGGAAGGCGGCGGACGTGTATCCTTGTCAATGCAATCATTGAGTTGAACCGCCATGGTGGTTTTTTGTTTTGGAGAATTTATGGCTCTGATTACTGATGCGATCTCATCGCTGCTGGGTGGCCGGCGACAACTGGGATTGGTTTGAGCATATTCACTCTGCATCTTTTCGCGGAGTTCCTTTCGCGATAGTCAGTGCCGAAAGCGTATTTGGACGTCGCCAGGCCTTGCATGAGTACCTTTATCGTAACACTATATGGGTCGGGGATTTGGGGCGCGGTACCCGGAAACTGATCGTTCGCGGTTTTATTGTTCACAACAGTTTGGCTTATAACGCCCCTGAGGTGATCACTTATAGCGTAACTCGTTGGTCGCTGCTTGTGAAGCTGAGGGGGCCGGCATGCTGATTCATCCGACTCTAGGGGGAACTTACGGTCGGCGTTCCTGATGGCGGCCTGCGGGTGCTGGAAAGTTGTGGATAACGGGAGATCGTTCGAATTCACGCTTACCCTCATTGAGTCCGGCCTGAAGGTTTTCAGCATTACCGGCAACACACAGGTAGCTTCGCTGGTTCAAACTCATTGGCTACGCACCGGTTTGATGGCAGCCACCAAATTTATCGCCACGGTGAAGGGCGAGATTAGGAGCGTCACCCTAACCATCAAGACGCTGCGAAATACGGCCGCGTTTTGGGGGAATAAAGTGAAAGACACGGCCAACGAAGTAACGAATCTCAGCAACGTCTTGAAGTCCACCTTCGGCTGCGCCCGCTATATCCAGTATAACAAATGATTTGTGGGGGGCGGTGTTTCTAGCTCTACCGGGACGGTAAACCGTACCGTAGATACTAAAAACCAGCCCGGACTGGTCATGCAGAAAATGGCGTAAGCGGTGACTAGGCGATCTAATCTCCTGTCTAAAACAGCCACCTTTGAGGGCGTGAATTTAGTTAATGCGTTCCCTGGCAATGCGAAAACTATCATTGATGCGGTTATGACCTTCACAGGCAGCGTGGAAGAGAAAATCCGTATGCTTAAAACATTGGCTTCATACCGAAACGCGACGTTTTATGTGACTAATTCGGAAGATGCCATTGCCTAAAGTGCCACGACCTTACTCTGCGTTTTATCCGCTGGTGCACTGGCTGTGGTAGCTGTGGTAGCTATGGTGGCTGTAAGAGTATGAACCCTCAAGCTATGACAACGCTATTTTGATGCTAAACCGTGTCCGCGACACATTGGATGATGTGTTGTTAATGGTGGCCGATGCCGGGGATGATGATGACTATCTCAATTTGCTGGAAACACGCAACGCTCTTATCAACGCATACGGTCAGAAAGGTGCAGATCTGAGTTCGCTGACGCAAGTTGGCCTATCTGCCTCATTGCCTGCGTTGATGCTTGCTAATCGTCTTTACCAGAATGCCGCGCGCGGGGATGAGTTGGTGTAGTCAGGTTCATTCTCGCTACCCAGCCTTTATGCCAACGAAATTCAGAGCGCTGAGAAAATGAAAGATAAACTGATTTTGACATCCGGCGGCAAACAAATTTCCGGCTGGGATTCTGTCCGCGTTATGCGCAGCATATGGCGTTTACCCTCTGATTTTACTCTCTCTTTAATGGACTACTACCCCGGTAATGACGATAAGCAATTAGTGCTACCGGGTGACAGTTGCACCGTGCATTTGGGGGATAATCTGGTTATGACCGGGTACATTGACCGCTGGAACCCAGAGTTATAGGTAAGATGCGCCACAAGGTGCATGCAACTGGGCGAAGTAAATATCAGGACTTGGTGGATTGCTCAGCAGAATGGCCAAACAACGTAATTAGCTAGGCCACTGCGTTATAAATCGCTCAAATACTGGCTGAACCTTACGGAATTAGCGTCACCAGCGATGTAGAGGATTTGACGACCGTTCCCCAATTTACGTTAAATTGGGGAGAATAATCACAAGAAGTGATTGACAGGATCACCCGTTGGACTGCTCTACTGTACTACGATAAACCAGATGGCAGCCTTTATCTGACCCGTGTCGGAACTGTGAAAGCGGCCAGAGGTGTGGCATAAGGTGAAAACATCGAGACGGCATCTTTCATGGCATCAATAGACGAACGGTACTCGGATTATATTTGGGTATCGATGTCTATGACGCTAGTGATGAAACTGTCACCAGCATGGGGGATATTCTTCGTTAACCCTGGCGCGAGCCAAAGATCCGGAAGTTGCCAAATTACGTTATCGAAACCGGGTTGTCATCGTGGAAAGCACTATGAACTCGCATGGTCAAGCGCAAAACCGCATCGACTGGGAGATGAACCGTCAATATGACTGATCCCGCTGTTTGCAGGTTGAGATCGACAGTTGGCGGGACAAGTTGGGAAAGCTCTGGGAGCCAAATACTCTAATCCACATTAACATTCCTGTAGTTGGCCTCAATAACCAGCTTTGGCTATTGGCCGAAGTAATATTTATCCGTAATGAGCGAGGTACCTGCACCAAGCTTGTTCTGATGCCGTTGCCGTGTGAAGCGTTTGCCGTGCAGCCCTACCAATTTTACAGACAGGTACAGGAGCTTAACCCATGAGTGAGTGCATATTGAGGTAACTTGGCAGTCGAGTGGCCATGATGATCTGTATTGGAAAGATCACGGGTTACAGCGATGCTGGAGGTATCCAACAACTGCAATACCATACGCCATTGGAAGTCATAGGAGCAATGCCACGAATGGCGGAGTTTGGCTTTTCATCTGGCCTACCGGTTGGCACTAATGTTGTTCTGGCCTATTTGGGCGGAGACCGTTCCAGTGCTGTGATTGTGGCCAGCAATAATCAGCAATATCGGCAATCCGGGTTTAAAGCGGGAGAAATGGTTATCTATGACCAATGGGGTGTGTTTATCAAACTCACTGAAAACGGCATGGAAGTTAAAGCCAACGGCCAGCCGGTAACTGTTCGCCATGCGACGACTGTCACGGTCACGTCATCAGAGAAAATCAAACTAGATACCTCGCGTCTGGAGGTCACAGATAACGTGGTTGACAACTGCGACAGTAATGGTGCTTCGCTAAAAACCCTACGTGAAGCCTACAATGTGGGCATGACCACGTTTTAAAAGACGTGCAAAGTGGCAGCAACAACATAACCAGCGATAAACCGGGGAGGATTGTCTGATGAGCGACATCAGTTCCTTTTGGGATATTGAACGGTTGGTGGCTGACTGGCGTGAAGTCAATGGTGACCTCATCAACGGCAACAACCTTCAGACCGTAATCATTATCAGCCTGTTCACCGATCGGGTTGCAGGTGATGACGATGTCATCAATGGAGACGATCGGCGAGGATGGTGGGGGGATTTAGACGAAGAGCACAATATTGGTTCAAGGCTGTGGTTGTTACGGCGTAAAAAGCTGGATCATTCTGTTGCCTGGAAAGCTGAAGACTATGTCCGGTAGGCGTTGCAGTGGCTGATCACTGATGGAGTGGTGTTGTCAGTGACGGTTACAGCCTAGATCGTTTACCCGCGCCAACTTAACTTGGTTATCAGCTATCAGAAACTGGGGAGCCATGACGATACGGATATGCGTTTTTTTGGGTTTTGGAGCAATAAGCAATGCTATTTAATCGACCTAAACTGACCGAACTGCGCGAAAAGAGTCCGCACGCAGCTTAAATCGGAATTGAGACAAACCGGCGCACTGCTGCGCTACTCTAACATGAGTGTACTAGCTGATGCCGATGCTGGACTGGCACACTTGCATTACGGCTACCCTGATTACATTGCGCAGCAGGCCACGCCTTTTAATGCTACTGATGAATGGCTAGCAGGATGGGCTGCCCTGAAAAGGGTTTATCAAATAGCTGCTAATCCGGCTTCAACACCCTCATATCAATTCACCGGCATCGCAGACTTCACCTTAGAGAAAGAGGCGGTGCTGCGTCGGGGGAATGAGTATTATTACCGCCTCATCGAGGATGTGACTATAGGCAAAAACGGCGATGGTATTGGCAAGTTGACCGCGATCCTCTCTGATATCATTGACGCGCCAACAGGTGGTGGTATTAACGGTAATGCTTATTCTGACACGGCCCTGACGTTAGATATTTCAAATTGTCGAACCTTGCTACCAGAGGGGCAGATATTGAAACGCAAGAGAGTCTACGCGCTTGCATGCTGCTGGCGCGTATCAAACCCCTCCGCAAGGCGGCAGCAATAAAGACTATGAACAATGGGCGCGTGTAGTGCCTGGTATATTACCCGGTACTGGACCAAGCGGCGGCTGATGGGGCTGGCACTGTTATGGTGTACATCATGTGTGATGGCAACGATGAAACCAATCATGGTTTTCCTATATGGACTGACGGTCTATCCCCGCGGGATGAATGGGGGGTTCAGAAAGCGACAAGTGATCAAGGCAGGGTAGCTGATTACATTTATCCGCGTGCCCCGGTGACTGCTTTGGTTTACGCCTGTTCGCCCATCGCGAAGACGGTGGATTTTAAGATTAGTGGCATATCTCATATTGGCAGTGATATTACGGCGGCTACTGCCTCTGCCATAGATAGCGTGTTTTTCCATAAGGGGACGCCATCGGGAAACGGGAAGATATTTCTTTCCTGAACAGGGCGATCGGTGATATTGTAGGAACGGCCGGATTTATTCTGGTCACCCCATCGGCCGATATTGATCTTAGGGTTGGGAAACTGCCCGTGCGTGGCGAGGTGGAGTACACATAAGCCAATATACTGCTGATGACTACCAAAGAGCGCTGTATGCCTTAGCACCAGCAGCCAGTCAACGGACTATTTTATCCGAATAGCCAAATAATACCCTGGGTTACGATATCACTATCACCCAATACTGTCAGGCTCGCGCGGGAATGTCAGTGTTTGGTGATGCGATAAATGGGGAATACTAGCCTTTTACCTAGCTGGTTACCTCCCCGGAAACTACCATCACTAATGCGAGATCAGGACGTACCTATTGCGGTGACCTACTGCGTTCCTGGGGTAACAAACAGCTTGAGTGCTAGATAAAGGCATTATCCCCATAACAGACTGTAGTGAAATTTGGCTACCTGGTCTCTACCGAGACATAATCACTCTAATTTTTCTTTGTTACTTAATTACCCATAATCGTTTAAATACGAGGACTACTTATACAAAAAATCGGTGATATCACTACTACAGCCGATCTACAGGGCGAGTTTACAGACGGCAATGTTGCCCAGGGAGTGAGTCCCACTATTCTTCCCGCAGCCTGGTTTAATAAGATTGCAGCGTGAGTTGGTTAACATAGTTAAAGGGGCAAGACTATTAATTGATCCTAAAAATGATGGTCAAATACTTTCTATAATTGAGGTGCTGATCGCTTCAAAATAATATCTAAGCATATATCCCATTAGAATGCATTATTTGGTTTGCATAGAACAAAGACCCCAACAAACCTTTCCCCGGCACTACGTGGGAATATATTGCTGAGGACAAAATAATACGCTTAGCCGCCGCTAACGGCAGCGATGTTATGTCAACAGGCAGCTCCGAATAAGTTACGCTGACTGTAGGTAATTTGCCAGCTCACGACCATACATTCTTAGCTAATACCAGTAGTTTTGATTATGGTACAAAAACAACAAATACATTCTACCACGGGACAAAAGTAACGACCAATGCAGGAGCACACAATAACTCAATTGCGTCATCAAAAGCTGAAAATAGCGGCAACGGTTTTTGGCAGGGACCAGTAAACGGTTTATGCGGTAATACTAGTAGTATGGGTTATCACTCACATGAGGTAGCGATTGGTGCTCATAGCCATACAGTTGGAATTAGTGCTCACTCGTACTCTATTTACGGTACTACTACAAACACAGGTTCAGGTTCGGCACTGTTGATAACAAATGCCTATATTAAATTTATGGATTAGTATAAGGAGCGCGTAATTACAGTGATTTTTTAAATTTCACAGGCGTACCACCATATAAACAATTGGCTGGAACGTCTGTTGTTACGACGCTATTTTCTGCTATAACGCTATTTTCACCAATTTTTACTTCTGGAAGTATAGTGACATTAGCACCAACAAATACGTTATCTCCAATAGTAGTAATCGGTGGATGAATCTTTCTTTGAATGGATAGTCTTACTGCTAGTTCCATAGGATGCGTAACGGTGTATAGGGTTACTATGGGGCCAATAAGTACATCACTACCAATGCTTATTTATGAATAGTCTATGCATATAAAATCATAATTAATATATGTGTTTTCACCGATGGAAATATTTCCGCCTCCGAAGTGAAACAGGGAGACGATGAAATAGGATGGGGGAGTTTAACCTCAGCCTTTCTTAATAGAGCGAGAGCAACTTTTTTGGAAATTTTTTGTATTTAATATGTGTCTTGCTCTAGCGGGAGTGATTTTTTTGCAAAGTAAAATCCAGTAGCTGTTTTAGAGGATATATAGCCTATTACGAGGATTACCGTTTTATTGTTCAACCACTTTATCAGTCACCACGCCGGATAATAAGTCTCACCCTGCTCGATGTGGAGTGTGTACTAAAAAACGTACCAGGAATACATTTATGTGAATAAAAGATACTAAATTTCATCTATTTAGATAAAAAATAGCGTAATCGTGGAGTAGAATGTGGCTGTTACCTTGCTGCTCAAAATAGCATCTCTTCATTGGCGGGGAAATATCCCCCTGTTGTAATGGCGAGAGGCGTGATGCTAAGCTATGGTTGATTTATTACGCGTAGCGATGGTCCATCAGGCAGATATTCGAGCATTTGTTTTGCCGCATCGTCCTTAGTGGGGGCAATGCCGTAGCGCTCATTATAGATGATTGATGGTCAATAAATCGGTTTTGACTCGACTCCTAGCTTAGGATCTTGCCGTTTTAGTATCCCGCCAACCTGAACTTTACCAAGATAATGAAGACCAGAATACGCGATCCAACACCACCAACTGCTCTTTACGCTGTTGGTAGCTGAGTTGTTCATCCCGATACTATTTCCTATTTAGCGAACGAATGGTCACGCCGCCATTGGGCTGTTCTATCAGGATCTTCACCCGCAGAAGATTACCGTGGCGGCGAATCACATAGGTCTTGCCTTCTCGAATGCGGGTATCGTCGGTGTTGATACCCATACATTACTATCTTGCAAGCGCGGTTCCATGCTAGAACCTGAAATGCGGATAATCCGTGCTGCGTTCACCGCCACCCCAATTTTGTCCAGATAGTAACGGCGAAAAAATAAGCGAAAACTCTTCACGTTCGATGATTTCATAGCAGCCGTCGCCAGCGGAAAAATCGATATCCAGCAGTGAGATCTCAACAAACTCTTCCTTATCCTGTGTGCTATCCTCCCACTCTATGGGTTTCAGGCGGGCAGGCTGAAAGTATGATTCTGATGCCACGTTGTCGAGCGGGAAAGCCAACGATTTTTCATTAAACACATTGAACCAGCCCTTGGGCAGATTCAGCTTAGCTTCAATTTGCTTGGCGAGGTTGTCGCAAAGATTGCAGGAGGATTCAACCATAGCGGCGAATTCATTTTGGTTGATGCCTTGTTGAGTATAGCGAACCATCAGTTCGCGCAGGTTATTGCGCCTTATTTCTTTATTGACTACAATAGCTACCGTTCGGTAGCCAGCTTCAATCAACGCGTACGCTTTCTGGTGCTGCATTATACGGCACAGAATTTTGTCAATTCTATGAAATTTCTGACCGGAAAATTAGTTAGCACCCATTCTCTGGTACCCGATCCGACAGAGATACCGGTTATCAGGCTGCAGGTTTCAACGGCGTGCGTATCTTCAACTTAGTAGATGAAAATGAACGCGCCTGGCATGCTGGGGCTAGTAAGTGGGGTAACCGTAATAACCTCAATGATACGTAGATTGGTATCGAGATCGTTAACCTGGCGTGCGGTAATGGGGAATACATCAACTCCTCCCCCCTTTAATCCATAGCAGATTGAAGCGGTCACCCAGCTCGCGCAAAACACCCTGCAACGTTATCCGGACATCACCCCGGTTAACGTGGTGGCACACTCCGATATCGCACCAGTTCGCAAGAGCGATCCTGGCCCGCAGTTCTCTTGGCGGCAATTGTATCATGTAAGGGGTAGGAGGCCTGGTATGACGAAGCCACGAAGCCACGAAGCCACGAAGCCACGAAGCCACGAAGCAACAGTACCAGCAAAGCTATAGCAGCCACAGCCTGCCTGCACAGCAACAACTGTGCTGACGCTATTCGCCAAATACGGTTACGATATCTCAGCTGCAACCGGTACTGAAGGTTATCGCCAACTGGTGCGTGCTTTCCAGTTACATTTCCGTCAGCAGAGATACGATGGTGTGATGGATGTAGAAACTGCTGCTATTCTGCACGCCCTGGTAGATAAGTATGCTGCTTAAGGGCTTTATGGCAAATGAGGAGGGATGCCTGATTCGCCTTTTCTCCTTGGGCAGGTGTACAATGGGTAAGATAAAGCATTCAAGGTTATGCCTGACGCCATAAAGCTGTATCGTGGTACCACAGTGGCCGTGAGCAAATGAATTTGTATATAACTAAGGCAAGGGTATAATGATGGATAATGAAAATAAAGCGAGCTTTCAGAAAGTTCTAGAGTTTGTGCGTATATTCCGACGCAAAAATAAATTGCAACGCGAAATCGCCGATAATGAAAAGAAAATTCGTGATAACCAAAAGCGTGTACTGCTGCTTGACAATCTGAGTGAGTATATCAAGCCTGGTATGAATATGAGCATTGATGACATTCAGGCTATCATCGCCAACATGCGCTGTGACTATGAAGAACGCATTGATGACCACATCATCAAAAATGCCGATCTATCGAAAGAGCGTCGCGAACTGTCCAAAAAGCTTAAAGCGATTGGCGAAGTGAAATAATCTGCATTATTGGGTCAGGGAGTCTGTTCGATCCTGTCCATAATTCTATGTTGCCAAGTATCGAGATGCTGTTGCTGTTCACTGTGAGAATACCGTTTTACCATGCTTCACCTCGGGGTCATTATATTGAGTGAGGTGAGAATGCGATAGCGAAGTTTTGTTAACAATAAGGTAGTCGGTAATATATTGCGTCAGGGTATCGATACCCCGGCGCATATCGATAGACTCCCGCGTCAGCCAGATGTGCTGCGGTGTTAACATAAGAACAAGTCCTGTATCACGGTCAGTAACTAATCGGGAAAAAAGCTGACCGAACATTCATTGGGGAGGTTAAGGCTCACCGTGTCGGCGTCATTATTCCCAGGCATAACCTGGCGTGCAGGAATCACCGCTGGGTCATCCGCCTGGTGTCGTTATTAAATAAGGTGTTTCGCTGGCATAAACGCCGCGTGGGACGTCTATAGAGAATGGACGAAACCTATATTGAAATCAAAAGCCAGTGGAAATATTTGTGCCGTGCGGTTGATACTGCAGGTCAAACTGTAGACTTACTGCCGACCATCAGGCGGGATGCGGCAGCAGAGCGCTGCGCTTTTCTTTCGCAAGGTTATCAGGTACCACGGTGAACTCGAAGTAGTGGCTATCTAAGTGCTAATAGTGCAGAAAGCTGGGCCGCGTGAACACGCGTGCTGCTTATTTTTGGCCCACACACCGCCTTGGTGTGCATTCACATAACCGCCATCCGCATTTCATCTGCTATTGCCGGACACAGACTATGCCCTGTCGCTGAAATATATCGATACTTCTAAGGATAAAGATTTTTATTTATTATCAATATATCCACTTGTTTTCTGACATATCAGCCAGTTAGCTTTTTCAGCTAAATATAGTTCACAAATGCGATATCGGTGTGAATTTTACGCATTGATCTTCGTGCTATTCAGCGTTATTGATAATGGGTGACTGCGTAAAAACAGCTATTGTTTTCTTTCCACCAAAGCAAAAATGAGGGAAATGAGGCATGAAGAGACAGAAACGCGATCGCTTGGAAAGGGCGCATTCAAGAGGTTATCAGGCAGTTATTTTAGGGCGTTCCAGAGAACATTGTCCCTCTACCAATCATCAGTGGATGTCCGGAATGGCTGGGGGGGGTGAGAAGCCGTGGCGGACAGAGCTATGACTGCATAGCGGTTCTTTGTTAAAAAAGGGATAACCTCCGCCACAACGCGGAGGTTTTTTCTGCTGGCTGATTAACCTTGCCAGCATTGCAACAGAATACTCGTGTGCACGCCGCTAAAGACGAAGCCAACTTGATCTGGATAAAAGGCATAGATAATGCTCATTGATTTCGCCTGCTTCGCTACCAGACGCAACACTTCCGTCGCCAGATCGGGATTATCCAGGTTCAAGAGTGCGGGTGCTATCTGATAATGCTGCTTATGCAAATGCCGCTAACCACCAGGTAATTCAGGTGAGTGGCATATTCGACAGGCTGTGGAAGGCGTGCTTCAGTATCAATATAGTCCTACCCTTCGTCTCTCTCATCCAATAAGTGGGCAACCGGGCAGAGCACATTGGCAATAACGATGGAAAAAACGGCGGCAGATAAGAGCCGCCATTACTGCGGTTAAAACGCAGTAGTGTCCTTGAAAAGTCCTACTTTCAGATCGTTGGCAGTGTAAATGACCTGACCATCGACCAGCACTTCACCATCGGCTACGCCCATAATCAGCTTACGGGTAATCACGCGTTTAAAGTTAATGCGATAAGTGACCTTTTTTGCCGTCGGTAGAATCTGGCCAGCGAATTTAACTTCACCTACACCGAGCGCGCGTCCTTTGCCTTCACCACCCAGCCATCCGAGATAGAAGCCAACCAACTGCCACATCGCGTCAAGACCCAGACAGCCCGGCATCACAGGATCACCAATGAAATGGCAACCAAAGAACCATAACTCTGGATTGATATCCAGTTCCGCTTCCACATATCCTTTGTTGTGGCTGCCACCGTCTTCGGTCATTTTTACCACACGGTCAAGCATCAACATGTTACCTGCTGGTAACGGTGGGCCACCAGTGCCAAACAGTTCGCCACGGCCGGATGCTTCGAGGTCTTCTTTCTTATAGGAGTTGCGTTTATCTACCATGTTCTCAATAAGCCTTATTGTAATGAGGGGCGTAGTTTAGCTAACAGGTGTACGCTGAACAAGTCCGATCAGCCGTGCTTGAACCAACTGAGCCAACGCAGTGACCACGGCCAACAGCGGCGTTCCTGCGGATTCACTTGCGAAATTCGTTCCTGAATGGCTGCTAAGAGATTTGGCTGTTGTTCATTAGAGTAGGCGTAACCGGTTAGTAATGGCAACGCCTCTGCAACGCTATTGACGGCCCACAAATGGAATTGTCCCTCACGCACTGCATTAACCACGTCTTGATGTAGACACAAATGGCACACATTGGTGGCCGGTAGAATCACGCCTTGCTTACCGGTTAGGCCTCGGCGCAGACAAACTTCAAAGAAGCCTTCAACTTTTTCATTAACGCCACCGATTGGTTGCACGTTGCCTAATTGGTCGACGGAGCCGGTAACCGCAATCTGTTGGTTGATAGGTTGCTGCGACAGAGCGCTAATCAAGGCGCACAGCTCGGCCAGTGAGGCACTGTCGCCATCCACTTCGCCATAAGATTGCTCAAATACGATAGAGGCGGAGAAAGGCAGTGGGTGGTCTAGTTCTAGTTCGGAAACCAGGAAGGCCTGCATAATCATCATGCCTTTGGCATGCAGATTACCGCCCAGTTCAGCTTTGCGCTCAACGTCAGCGAATTCGCCATCACCAAGGTGCACGACGCAGCTTATACGTGACGGTTCGCCGAAACTACGTGGATGGCCTGGATAATCCAGTATGGAAAGCCCGTTAATCTGTCCAACTGTTTCGCCTTCTGTTTCGATCAGGATTTGGCCCAACTCAATCTCACGCTGCATCCGTTCCGCGAGATAACTTTCACGCCACTCGCGTGCACTCAGCGCAGCCTTGAAGGCTTTGGCTGTAATGACGTTTTCTTTGGTATATAGCGCAGCATCTGCAAGCTGCTGACTAATCCACAGTGAGGACAATGGCAGAATGCCTTGATCACCGCTGTAGCGCACTGCGTGAGTCATCAGCAGTGGCCAAGCGTCAGCAGCCAACGCGGGCAACTGCTGCTCTACGATCACGCTATTAACGTAGCTACACCACTGTGACATGTCGCCGATCTCGTTGAGTTGCAGATAATCTTCGTATTCTCCGTAGATTGCTTGCTTACTAAGCTCAGGTTCGATATCGTGAAAATCAGCTAGCCCGTGACGATCACCTACCACGATTAAACGCAGTTCCAGCGGTATGGGCGGAATGGTGATCGGTAATGGGCGCGTTTCATCCGGGGAAACCCAGTGAAACTGGCATTGGGTGATCATCTGCTTCAGCCTCAACCATAGTAGTGGCTGAGCCAATAGTGAACGGACAGAAATGATCAGTACACCGCCATTGGCTTGATGCACCAGACCTGGCTGTAGGCTGATCTCATCATTATGGAATCGGACACAGCCAAAAAGTTGTTCCGGCTCTACCCACTCCTGGAATACGCAGCTGCCGCTGGTGGCGAAAGGTTCATCTCCGTGACTGGCCGCTTCAACGCTGACTTTTCTGCCCTGGATCACATAATGGATGCCTTTACTGGCGGTGTTCTGTGGGGGGAGTTGCTGCACCGTACGAGCGATCAGCTCCAGATGTTCTCGTACTTCTTGCGCTTTCAGCAGCATGAAACGCAGTGGTGACCGCGGATGGCAAAATAGCGCCAGCGCATTTTCTAGCCGGGGCTGAATATCTGCAAAGGGCACAGGCGCCAACTGAGTGGAGGTATCAAATATCGCCTGATAAGGCGATACGTCTGGCAATAGAGATTGCCATTCAAGTCGGTTATTGGTCAAAGTGTTAGATGCAATCGTTAAAAAGAGAAAGAGCGATTATACAAGAATAACGGCAGCTTGATATATGCAGAGTAGTTGTTGGTGAAAGGGAGTTTGACATCTTGTGATCAATGTATAAAAAACGGTCTAAAAGACAGTTTTATTGCCAGAAAAATGGCGTAAAGCTGTTATGCTTAATAAATTTACGCTGTCACTGTAGAGTTCAAGCTGAAATATCAGCAACTGGAAAATCTGGAGAGCTGGTGGAAATGGAAGTATCTGGTGAAAAAGCACCTGGAAGGGGAGAACTTAATTTATCACTCAATACATTGAAAACAGCGTCGCTCAGGAAGCAGTGAATGAGCTGCTAAGGCCTGGAAAATGAACCAGTAAAAGTTCTTGCATGGATCGTTAATCATATGAACCCTACATTGGATAACCAAATGAAGCAAACGATCTGCACTCGCCGTAAACGCCATTTTAACGTGGAACATGAACACACGCGAAAAAATCTATCGATCTGGAGTTTTTGGGCTGGCAGCGTCTTGCGGCTCTGGCACATCGGCGTGGAGTAACGTTGTCAGAAAACGTGGTATAACGTATTGAAGATGCGGAACGCAAAGAGAATTATGCCAATCAGATTTCGTTATTGAAACAAGATCTCAAAGCGATCCTCGGTAAGAATCAGGGGCAACGCTTCTTGCCAGCAACAATATGCCCACAGATATAATCGACGCTAAGACAAGGCGAAAAAACCCGCGTAGCGCCGAGGGATGGATCCCCAGTAACGTAGCGGGAAAATAGCACGGGCATAGAAGGTATGATCTATGATTCAACCACTTCAGGGAGATCATTTCTATGCCCGCTCGCATATTATGCCAGAAGTTTTTCAGGTACGCGTTAGCCCCGTTTCATCAGTACCGACAAAATGCCCTTATTGATGCCACCATTGCACTGACGCGTGGAGCCTCGCTTATCCTGACCAGTATCGTTCGTTATATGCCGGGTGCCGCCAAGGTTAAAAATAAGATAAAACGGGCATACCGACTTACTCGGCAACGCTGCACAACATAGCGATATCCCTAAGATATTTCATTAATGCTGACTTAGCACCAGCCCTGGTGCGTCATAGCTGTTGACTGGAGCGGTTATCCTGCGCAACAGGTTTCATGTCTTACGTACCAGCCATATGTGACGGGCGTTCTATGCCGTTGATGAGCCATATTGTTCCTTTCTGTCAGCAGCAGGATGCGCAGATACAGAAGGCATTTCTCAATTTAAATCCCTGGGATGGGATTTTATCGGGCTGGTCTAGGGGGCAATATCCAGCTACGAATGGATAACAAAGGTGAGCAGTGGTTCAGAAAATAGGAACTGAAAGCGCACAATAAACCAGAATATCTGGGAGCGTAGACGCTTGCCCGTGCCGAATATGCCCGTTGTGATGGGCATTTTCACCTGCATAAAAAAAGACGCTAAAAATCGTAAACACCAACGTGACCGTTACCGCATATCGCGCCATATCCAGGAAAGTGACGGGTGTGCAGCAACAAACGAGCCATAGCTTATCTTCAGCAGTACGGACAAGTTCAAACCCCGTCAGGTTATGAAACTGTATAGCCGCAGAATACAGATAGAGCAGAACTTCCGAGATGAAAAAAGCGAGCGTTTTTGTTTTGTCCTTCGTGCCAGTCATAGCGGCACAGCAGGAGGGTAAATACCGGTGCTTAGTCTACGTCTACTGGCAACACTGGCTAAGGATATAATGTAGTCACTGGGATATCATTGTGAAAATAAAGGATTACACCTGAGGTATTAGGCTAATAGCCAGAAGTCGCGATGGGTCATCTCATATCTGACGTTAGCGGAGAATGTCCTTACGACACTCCCCGCTAATTTTAAAGTGAACAGAACTAGAACTGGATGATGTTCTTAACTGCCTCGCCAAAACCTACCGAAATAGGGTGCTGGTTTACTAGCGCTGATTTAGCGGAGATACCATCCCTCAGCGCATTGTGGAGTTTTTTACTATGCAGTGATAGCTTAGACCTATGGCTGAGTTACAATCTCTTTGATGCCTTTAACTTCGATCTTTACGCGACGATCTGGTGCTAGGCAGTCGATCTGAGCTTTGGTAGCGCGGCCAAATTTGTAGCCACAGGTGTTACCAGTAGTGGAATCAGCTTTACCCATGCCACGTGCAGAGATTTTGTCTGACGGGATACCTTTAGAAATAAGGAAATCAACAACGCTTTGTACGCGTTTTTCAGATAGCCTGTGATTGTACTGCTCAGAACCTACAGCATCTGTATAGCCTAGAACAATGACAGAACTGTCTTTAGGATCCATGGAGCTTAACTGAGTGTACAGTTGTTCCAGAGACTGTTGACCTTCTGCTTTCAGAGTAGATTTGTTGAAATTGAACAGCACGTCAGATTTCAAAGTGAAACGCTTAGTTTCAATAACAGGTGCTGGAGCTGACACAACTGGAGCTACAACATCATTCTGGCCAAAACGGTAAGAAACACCCAGGCTCAACATGGTGTTGTCTGGACGTGTACCGACAGTACCAGCATCACCAATTTTGCTGACGAATTGGTAATCCAGGCGGGTAGCTAGGTTTTTGGTCAGTGCATATTCAACACCAACAGCAGCCAACGGAGAAACGCCAGTATCGTTGGCGCTTAGACGACGAACGTTGTCGTAGCTAGCTTTGGAATCTGCACGCCAAACCATACTACCTAGACGCGTGTAAATGTCCAAATTTTCAACAATCGGGTAGCTCAATTTAGCTGCTAGTTGAACATCTTGCGCTTTAAAAGCGCCATTATTCACACTTCCTTTGTAAGGCATACGGCCAAGCCAGTCATAGCCCAGTTCGAAGCTTATATATTGATTTGTTTGGTAGCCCAGGAACGCGCCAGCACCCAACTCATTTTTGTGGGTCGGACCATTACCGATGCCATCTTGGTAACCGTTGCCGTAGAAACCTACGTCATGGTACTGGGACCAGCCCAGTTTAGCACCAGTGTACCAAATGTTATCTTTTGGGGCGGCTTGCGCTACGGTAGCGAAACCAGCCAATACCACTGCTAATGCAATAGCTGTCTTTTTCATTTGCGCCTCGTTATAATCCAAATAGGCAAAGAGCCTTAAAGCTGTTTTAAGCCCTTGGTTAAATTCCTTCGTCAAGGTTTGAACTCCCTTGCTACTCGACCAGCGTTTCTGAAGTTACAGAGCAACCTTGACGATATAAAGTCTACAACGTAGCGCGAAAGTTACAAGTGTGATGTGATAAAGCCCTAAAAAATACGCATAATTATAAAAATTTGCTAGCAGTAATCGGTAAAAATAGAATTATGTATTGCATATTTTTTCACGTGAAACCTCATCCTGAGTCGCTTTATGCATGATCTTGTAACGATTCCCTTCACATGGAATACAATTGGTGAGAATAATCATAAATTTACTTAATGATACAAAAAAGAGTGAATTTTTATAGTGGAACAGTACCTATGATCTGGATAGGGGGTAGGTTGCGGACGCATAATGAACCCACATGTGTTACCCAGTTCTGCCGCTTGCCTTAATTTTAGACGATCCTCCTCCTTTAGTTCGGGCAACTAGCCGAGAACAACGCTGTAATTCCCAGTCAGTAGAGCTTTTTACATTGTCTCAACCATTGCTAATGGGGTGATCTGGCTCAGTTGCATCACATTTTCGATCGATAGGTCGGATTGTTGCAACTATAGTTTTCTTAATTTCTGTTGTAGCGTCAGCCAAAGTAGCCAGCGTGATTGGCTGCCGAGTTGTTGCAACAGGGGCAGCAACAGCTGTGCGAGGATAAGTTATTGTTCATTGTAGACAAGTTCACTGATAAGACCATTTTTATTGCCGACATCGGTGTTCTTGGCAAGACTATTAACCGCAATCGCACTGCAGCTGAAATGAGGTTAGTAACGTGGTTGAGTACGTATAATGTATTCCATTCGCAATTTTACTATATATAAAAACAATATACTTAATCAAAGACGAGATCAAGCCAAATTTTCGTAGAGCTTCGCATAATCACGATTATTTTTTATACAGGCGTTTTTATGATTAGCATGTCAGGAGATAATGCGTATTTTTATAATTAGTTGTTCACTTTACTTTTATTTCAATGATGTGAAAGATGACACGTCTATAATTTATAAAGGAATCATGGTATGAAAGGGATATCAACAGGAAGGATTATGCAGGCGAAAGCGTGCTTCTCGGAATTGGGGTGCATTATACTATATGTTCACAGTTCAGTAGTTATGGGCTGTTGGCCGAGGGCGTGATGTTTGCGGTGATATCAGACGGGGAATTATACCTCCGGGCAACGGCTAGCCTGGAACCTGCATTTTGTGCCCGTAGCATGGTCAATATGATTTACTTCAAGCGTGGGGTACCCATTACCATGCGTTATTATTTGGTCGATGAATCGCTCTGGTGCACACGCAACGAACTGATTAGCTTGGCTTGGCAGGCCGTCAGGGAGGCGCGTAAAGAGCAGCAGATGAAAACTAGCAGCCCTTGGCGACTAAAGACACTACCCAATTAACATTAACATGGAACGCTTTTTGTGGCAGTCTGGCATCCGAAACGTTTATGATTTGCGGTTGCACGTGCTAAGCGCAGTTATTTCAGGTTGTTGCAGTAACAAAACACTCTGGGGTTGCGGGTGTTACTATCGTTGTGAGGAGTGATTGCTGGCTATCACCATGCCGCTTTGCCCGAAGAATTACGCTTCGAACTGATTCAATGGTTTAAACATGTGATGGAAATGCGCATCCATGGACATGAACCTGTTATTCAAGATCGCAGCATGGCTTAATTATCCTTAAATAATAGTTATGCAAATGTGTAGCGCAGTAAGTTACGGCAGCAATTCAAGCATTAATCCAATCTGTTGTAATATCAGTTGCTATTTGCTTTATTTGCTCAGGGCGGTATGCTGGCTGCTTTACGTGAGGTTTTCCAATGCTTGTGCAATACGCGAGCAGTTTTGTTCTTCCTGGTGCAGAGCGTCATCAACGTAGCAAAGGGTATCGTTCAGCAAATCTAACGTTGCTGGATGATCTACCAAGTGTTCACAGTGTGCGGCGATGTAATTCAGGCAGGGCATCCATACATAAGCCTCCTGTAGATGTTTGTCGGCCCCAGGGGCGGTGTGAGCATCATGCCGTGTGATGCGTAAGGTAGGCTGCTATCCCTGCCCCATGGTATGTTGTACCTGAATGGCTATCCAGATAGATAGCGGCATTTGGCATCCAGCGTTTTATCAACAACTTCAGGCTATTGACATAATTTCCCGTCCTATCAGATGAAGCCGACCGCCGTCCAAGCAATAGCGCATCCTCACAGCCTAAAGTAAAAGCGTGGTGCCGCCACCTCAAAGTCTTCGCCCAGTAAGGTTGAAGCACAAAAGCACCAGTAGGATGATAAACATGCTGGCGTGTGAACAGCAGGCTGTGCAAGCGTACGGTCAACCGAGTATCTAGATCAGTCGGGGAGGCGGCGACCATGCCCGCCCGGCCTCAGAAGGATGGTCAGTCATCAAGGAAAAACTGCTGCGTGGTCCAACGCAATGAAGATGTGCAAAGGGTAAAATTAGTTGCTGTTGTAGGCATAACAGTGTATCATGGGACAAAAGAGAGCATAAAAAACTTCGCAGACGGAGAAAAAATTAGTGTTGCTTATACTGTTAGCGAGCATTTTCAATTCTGGCCTGCTGAGCCACTTAGACTGATACCACGCGGCGGCCCACAGGGCGATGGCAGCGATTTTGAAATTGGCGATGATGCCGACCGGAATACCGATAATGCATACGCACTGCATGATGCCAGCGGCAATGTGTGATAGGCGCGGCCACTATCCGAATAGCAGCAGCCACATAATATTCAGTAGCGAGCCACCAACGGAAGGCAATGCGTTGCTTTTTTCCGTATACATTTCATCAACGTAGATTGACTAATTGCCAAAAGGAAAAAACTACAGCTTGGTGATTTACTAGCAGTAGCTGGTCAACGGCAGGGTGAAGATTAATAGGATACTGCACACCGTTGCAGCTAGCTAGTCCAGCGTGGTGGCAAAACCACCACCTAACACAAAATTAAGAATATTGAGTACAATTGCATAGTCGTCATCCTACTCTTCTGCTCTAATGATGCTCAAACCACGATACTGTTGTGCTTGCTGTCAAAACGTAAAATATATTCTACTCTCTTTTAGCGCTAGAGTTGGGCATTGCTTATCGCAGGTAAACTGGCAGATAGGTCTTATTTAATCTCAACAACATAGTCATGGCGAGACGATATAGAACTAAAAGCGATATCGCTATGGAAACTACTTGGCTCAACATCCTTATAACCGTGCGCGATTATTGCATGCTGGTGTTGATGTAAGCGGCGAAAAACATCAATACCTTATCCCATTTAATCAACTGATATAGGCCAGGTGCAAACATGGCATCGTCTGGGGCGAGCTATAGTTTGAATTGCCTGATGAAAAGGTAGTACGGTTGCATGGCACCGAGTAGCAGGAGATTCCACGCTTTGGCGCTGCAGATTATTCAGTAGGGTAATCGCAAGGCGTTGGCGATCAGCAAACTGGAAACAGACAGTAAAGCCAGACGCGCACTGCTGATCGCCTATTGGTAGCGGCAGTGCATAGAGAAAAAAGCACGGGCCAAGGGTTGGCAACAATAGCTTATAGAGGATTTGGAGTGGGAACTGCCGGAAGGAGATTATCCGGCAAGATAAGCGTTTTGCTGAACGCTTATCTTGCCGGCTCGAACGTTGGCTAGGGATAATGCGCATGCATGGTGGCAGTCAGGCGGAAATGATCGAATAGGTGGACGAAGAAATCCACGACCTATTCTCAAAACGCATCCGGCTAATGGCCCTAATGCTGAAAGCATGGAAAAACGCTTTGAAAGAAGAAGGGGCGGTAGATTTTCCCGGCTTGATCCATCAAGCGGCCAATATTATGTAGAAAGGACGCTTTGTTAGCCCGTGGAAACACATCTTGGTATTGGCACGAGACCATCACCTGAAACCGGAAACGTTGGTGAAAGCGGAGACTCGCTTGCCGAAGTTGAACATTGAATTTATGAGTATTCATGCCAGCAAAGGACAGCAGTCGGAGTATGTGATTATTGTTGGCTTGTGCTCAGGCCATGCCGGTTTCCCGGCAGTGGCAAGCGAGTCGTTGTTGGAAGATGTATTGCTTCCGCAGCCGGAGGATTTCCCTGATGCTGAGGAGCGGCTCTTGCTATATATGGCATTGACGCGCGCCAAAAATCAAGTCTAGTTATTGCAGGTCGTGGGCATCCTTCAGTGTTTGTCGAACAGTTGCACCATCTTGGCGTACCGCTACAGAAAAAATCTTGAAACGGACGGCTTAGTATACAGCTAGGTTAAAGGAACTACTTCAGGCGCTCCTGCAAATGGCGACGATAGTCGGGGATCGCGATTTCTACCGTGCCATTAAACAGTGATGAGTCGATCAGGAAATCTGCGGTGGAGCGCGATTGGTCGCGACTGGGATATTCCACACTGTCGCCAGCCGCAGCGATGCCTTCACGTCTGGATCGTGCGGCACCCGCATTAAGCGGGTCCTAGAAGAAAATCAGCATGTCAATTTTACCTTCGGCTATCAGCGTGCCGATTTGTTGATCACTACCCATTGGCCCACTCAGCATGCTCTGCACTGAAATACCGCTGGCTTGGTGAATAAGATTGCCAGTGGTGCCAGTGGCGTATAACAGGTGCTTTACCAGTATGGCCTTATGGCTTTCAACCCACTTTAGCAGTTCCTGTTTGCGGTGATCGTGTGCCACCAGTGCAATGTGCTTGCATGCGGCGATAGTACGGGTGGTTAATTCCATTTTAATGTCCTTCACCTAATCAGGCGATGTACGACACATTACTGAAATTATTTTTCACTGCCTAGTGTGTTTACAGCTGAAAATGCCAAGTGTGTGCTTATGCCGTGACTAGGTGCGATCCCTTTGATAGGTTGCTTATTGACCCCATCTGAAAAAATGTTGCTGTATTTCTTTGTTCGCCTGTTGGAACCAGTATTGCAGCATCTGTTCTGAGGCATTCTTGCTATTAGGTGTCACTATGGGTGAATTTAGCGGTGCTTACCAGTGGGATGCCTGGTGTGGGCAGTAAGTGCTTGCGCAAAGGCTAGCACCGAAGCTGGACGATCCTGATGATTGTAGTCTGACATGAACTTTTCTAGGTTGTTACTGAAATCCACCTTGGCGGGAGTATAGCATATCATGCCTTATTGGTAGGTTACTGCCTTTTGCATCAATCACCTGATAATTCAGTGTACTGTCGAAGCGCTGCGCATCACGGGGTGATTCTCGATATGCGGCAGCTCGATCGCCACCGTACTGATGTTCTGTGTGTTGATGAAGGTAGCGATAATTGGAAGGGAAACGTAGAGAACCTGCTCTTGTTGGTCGGAGCGTATGGATTTGTAGACTTTAAACAGTAATTGATGCTACCCACCATCTAGCTCAAAGCTGCCGGCACCTTTTAATAACGAACCTGTCATTTTCTTGCCGTCGACCGCTAGCAGGTCGGGGAGAATTTCAGGGTCGTAGCCGTGGCTAGCGTGCTGATACTCAGTAGCGCCGTAACTACCAGGCCAATTTTCATCATAATCTCCCCATGAGGTAACAAATTATAAGTGTTGAACATACCACAAATCGTGTCAAATATTTTCAATTTAACTGAAATATTCATATTTTTGCATACATTGGCTTATTTAGACATATTTATATTTGCTCAGACTATGATTGTCTCAGACCGTGGCACTAGCGGCAGAGTTTCATTCGCGTAGTAGCTTTATTGAATAAATAAGGGAAAAGGTACATTTCTACGATGGAAGATGGAGCCTGTATACGATTCTGTGTAAATGCCTTTCCTCAGAAGTAACCACCGAGGCGATCACCGATAGCGGCTCATTACCATACGCCAGTCCCTTAGTGGTATCGTCCAATTCTGTGATGCCGCCTGGATTATCAGCCACACTACTTTTTTCACCGACTAATCAGTCGGGAACACCATGCGTTTCTTGAGTGCATGCCGGATCACGCTATTCAGTGACTCGATAGCGTTAGTGGTGTAGATGGACCTTGCAGATGTCCATTGGATAAGCAAAGAACGTGGACAGATTCGCCCAGTTGAACTGCCAACCACAGCTTATCTGCGGATAGCAGCTGTCCCATGTGTTGGAGAACGTTTCCAGTACCTTGTAGCGCCCTGCCTCCTCTTCCGTGTGGGGCCTGATAGATAGCTTCCAGGTTACGGTGAAGCCCTTGTAGTCATTCTAGAACACGATCCCGCAGGCTGTTGCGCATCCTATGCACGATACACAACTGGATGTATTCCTCCGGGTAGACCTCATTGACGGCATTAAGTAAGCTTTTCAATCCGTCCACACAAGCGAGATGATGTGTCGTTAAGGCCTCTTTTTTCAGCTATGTCAGCAAGTTCAGCCAGAACTTGGCACCTTCATTTTCGGCCAGCTACATACCCAACAGCTCTTTCTGACCTTCGATATTGATCCCCAGGGCTAGGAACATTGATTTGTTGATGACGCGGCTGTTCTGCTGAACTTTCAGTATGAGATAGTAAATTTAAACAATGGGATAGATTGCATCTAGCAGTCGGTGCTGCTACTAGATGACTTGATCAATCACGGCATCAGTCACCTTAGAGACCCGTGCCGGCGACACATCAGCGTCATACCGCTCTTTAAATGCAACGGTAATCTTACGTGTGGTCGTGTCTTTGGCCGTACAGCGACATGATTTGGTTATCCATACCGGTAATACGGGTCTTGTTTTTCTTCACCACTGCGGCTTGAAGGTGGAGTTGCCCCGGCCAAAACGGACATAGTTAATTAAGCGCTAATACGGCTTCACGGTATTCGCGTGGGGATCCTATTTTCAGCCCCTTAAGCGGATGCCAGTTTGTTATAATCTGCCATCCACTCAGCCAGCTTTTACAGCACTGATGCCGCATCCGGCAGATTATTTACGTAGACATAATCTCGCTTGAATGTCTTCACGAACGATTCTGCCATGCCGTTACTTTCCGGGCTGCGCACCGGTATTGTGCACACAATGAACCCCAGTGACCTGGCGAACATACGCGTAGCATCAGCTATGTAGCAGCTGCCGTTATCCGTCAGCCATTCTATCGTATAGGAAACCTTCAGCGCGTTTCCGAACCGTTTTTCCAGATTTTCTGTTAGCAGATCCCGTACCATTTCGCTGCTGATACCCCCGGTGTCGGCACTATAACTGATGGCTTCGCGATCGAAGCAGTCCAGACTGAACACTACCCTACCCGTACCGAGCATATATCGTCCGGGGAGCAGCAATGGCACATATGCGATATTAACTTTTTTGACTGCGCTATCTCCAGCGCATCGTAAAGGATTTCGACTTCCATGGTTTTGCGACCCAGTATCTGCTCACGCTGTTTTACCTTTTCCCCCAGGGCCTTAACTTTAGATACACTAATAACTTCATCGCCAGCGGCAATCGCAGATTGACCACCATCATTCATTAGTCGTTTCCCTTTAAAAAGCAGACTGGGGATAATGCCATATTGCCGGGCGACCAGAGAAACAGAATAGCCGGGCTGCATGGACAGAGCAACAAAACGGCTCTTCTCTTCAGCAGTATAACGGCGTCGCTTCTGCTCGCTAGTGGGCACTTCTATTCCTTGCACAAGACACTCTTAAACATAGGTATATGCCTAAGTATTATTGATAAAATGTCCGGTTTAAACGGTGGCTACTATAGAAGAAACTATTGCGATCGTGCGGAGTACGTAGCTCTAATGGCCCATCGCCGGTGGTTACTGTCTTTGTCGAGTCTCCGGCTATTGCGCGCTGTCTGTGTCCAAACTAGCTGTAACAATGTACACCTACAGGGACGCTAGGCTAGAAGTTGTAGATAAGATAGCGTTTCCTGCCACTCAAAGGCGGTGTATGTCGCGTGTAGGAGACGATAGCTATATCGATGTTGGATACAGATTGGTGTGATCAACGATCAGGCAGAAGCGTTGGCTACCAGAGCGGGGTTGATGGTTGTGATGAATCGCTGCCCAAAAATTGAAATCCCACGTTTGGGGCCTGAATGCTAAATAAAAAAGACCTGGCTTATTCCTCAGGTCTTAACTTATTCAGTTACGTAGTCGTGGTGCTAGCAACTGGTGACGAATGGATTGTGCCAGTTCATCCAACGAGGATTGTTCGGGGTGGGCTTCTTGGGCTTCGCCATCTAACTGTGCTTCTGCCAGATAAATATGCATCGGTTGGCCTTCCTCATTTTCCATCACCACATGATACCAAGGAGCAAAGCGTAGATCGTCGTTTGCCGCAATTTCGTCAGCCTTATGTTGTTCCAAAGAGTATTCTGGGTCGATATCAATAACCACCCCCAAATACCCCAGCAGTTTATGCCGAACCTGCTGTCCAAGACCGAATTTGCTGGCAATCATAATGACCTCTTGGTAAATTAATGCACTGCTCTCTAGATAATGGCAAAACAGCGTGTTTCAAGTTACATCACCCGACACGCAAATCCTTTCAAATACAGCCCTTCAGGATAGGTAGCAATAACTAGATAATCAATAGCTTGCCGGAACTGCGCTATAAATTGTACATCGCATCCGGCATCTAACTCGGCATCAGCCAAAATTTTCTGGAACAAATCGGTTGGCATCAAACCTGAGCAAAATGCCTCCTAGGTTCAGCAACTGCAACGCTAGCAAATTAATATCTTTATAGCCACGGCAGGCACCGGACAGTTGGTTTTTGTTTTCAACGAACTTCGGTGGGTCCATGATGATCAGATCGAATTTTTCGCCATGCGTGCGATAATTGCGCAGCAGCTAGAAAACGTCATCGCGGATGAACTTTGCCTTACTCAGATCCAGTTGGTTAAGCACAACGTTTTGTTTGGCGATATTCAGTGCCGCCTGTGAAGTATCTACGCTGATCACCTGTTCGCAACCGCCCATCAGGGCGGATACGGAAAGGCATCCGTGTAAGAGAAGCAGTTCAGCGCCCGGCAACCGGCAGCATAATTGCGCGCCGCCAGGCATCTGTAACCATGCTGAATATCCACTAACAGCTTCATGCCGTGTTCGGTGATTGACAGGAGTTCAGGCGGTAGATCGCCCTGCACTGGCCCATAGCTCAGCGGTAAACCTTCTTTTTTACACACGGCAAAATCCGAGCGGTCATAGATTAAACACTCTGGATAGCAGTGCTGCAAAGCGAAGAGCAAGATGGCACACTAATATTCCGCCCCGGAAGACAACAGTTGTAACACCAAGAAGTTCTAGGAACGATCAATAGTGACGCCCGGTAAGCCATCGGATTCGCCAGCAACCAAGCGGTAGCTGCTGTCCAGCCCGCCTCTTTGCGCTACCCAACCACGCCAGTGTTGCGCCCGCTTTAAATGGTGGATAAAAAAGTCGCGGTTAATCTCTTCATCTTGCTGGAAAGTCCAGACGCGTGCGCGGATCTGCGACATAGGAGAGTAAGCGCCGTGCGCTAGCCATTTGCCTTGGCTGTCATAAATATCAATGGTTTCACCGGAAAGGGCTTTACCCTCACAACGCGCTGAACGGCTCAGGATAACACCCACGTATGGCGACGAAGTAATGGCTTTTCGCGTCCTTTAGTAAGATATAGTGCGGTCATAGTTAAGAGTGTTGCTGGCTTGATAAAAAGGGTGACACTACCGTATGGACGCACAGAAAATGCCATAAACAAAATTGATAGGTGCGGATTATATCACAAATTTGCACTGCTGCGTATGTGCATGACATCGTACATGGCATTGGTGGCCTAACGGAAAGAGTAGCAGTGCAGTGCTCGCGCCGATTATGTGCGGGATAGACAGCAGGGATTTGGCATTTGCCACTCGGCGTTCAGGCACTCATCCATAATTCCCGAGACGGCAGCACAGCCTATCTAGTCTGTTAGATACATTTTACTGGTTTTGGCAGGCCGGCTATTTTGGTTGCTTGTTTCGCTGGGCCTTGCGGGAATAAGCGGTAGAGATAGCGGCTATTGCCTTTTTCCCCGCCATATTTCTGCACCATGGCCTTGACCAACATACGGATTGCCGGCGAAGTATTAAACTGCTGGTAGAAGTGACGAACAAAACGTACTACTTCCCAATGTGCATCGGTAAGCGTGATCTCTTCCTGGGCAGCCACCAGCAGTGCCAAGCCTTCATGCCAATCTGCACTATTTTTCAGGTAACCTTGTGCGTCAGTTTCAATGGCCTGGCCTTCAAACTCCAACATACTGCCTCGGTAACGGATAGTTTTGAATGGGCATAAGTTTAGCAAAATTTTCATGATGCTTCTTTGTTTATCGTTATCGTTGTGGCACAGCGAACCGACGCTGATGCTTGATTAATCGCTTACGTATTAGGTGCTTTATTTTCGTGCAGTTGGGCAATCTTAGGCTTTACAAGCAGATCTGCTCTGTTTATAGTTTGGTTCGTTACGGAGGGGTGGCCGAGTGGCTGAAGGCAACGGTCTTGAAAACCGTCGACGGGAAACCGTTCCAGAGTTCAAATCTCTGCCCCTCCGCCATATTTAGACCCCAATATTTTGATAAGCCTGAGTTTTTATGGTTTTTCATTATGCCATTAGGTGTTGGTTTCAGTTAACCGGTTGTGACGCAGACTGAGTGGTAATGATTGATAGTCAGATACCCCTAATAAGCTTATTGTGCATTTCTTCTGACTTCGAGAAATAGTTAGTCCTGTGGGCCAGTCGTTTAAGATAGGTTTGAAAATATTGAGATTATACCGTTCTACCCGCTGGGTATATTTTTTGCTGATGACATGACTGGTTGAGGGTAGTAAAGCCTGGTAGACAGGCCAGCATCAGTCATATAGAAAGTGATAGTAAACAAGCTTAGCAAAGTCAGAAGCTGCCGTAAAGTCAGAGCATTACGTGGGCCCAGTACATGCGCGAGGCCCCGCATTCTGATATGGTCATAAGCATAGAATAACCAGCGTAGATGACCTTTACTCTGTACATAAGACCACTGTTCATCGGCTTCACAGCAAATAACTACTTCAGCTCCTGGCTCAACGTTTTATGCTACCTGATGTAGTTAAATAACGGAGAACAGTATTGAGGCTTATCTTCAGCACTCTTGCGGTATCTCGGCATCCGGAACCATTCATCGCCATATCAACAATGGTCTGATGGGTTTCGGGTTTAGCACCGTTGTAGCGAGAGCTGAGCTGGAAGGTTTTCAGGCAGTGTTTACAGCGATAAAGCTTGTGCTACTGATCTGAAATGGCCGTTCCAAATTACCCTCTTCGTTTCAGAAGAACGAGGACAAACTACATTAATCTTTGTCATAGGTGCATTCAGAAGCCGAAAGAGTACACCAACAACACATCGGCGTAACGACTTGTCGCTTCAGGTCATTGGGGTAGATGACCAAAAACCTTATTTTCATTTTTCCACGGGGACGCTGCCATGAGCAAGAATTTATACCGACTCGTCGGCCCGCTCGGTAAAAATTAATGCCGGGCTGTAATCCAACGACTTGGCCGTGACAACAGGCTGCAACAAGCTAGATGTGGCACATCAGTCTGTCACAGCCAAAAATGCTGACGGCAGCCCATGTCAGCAATAGCGTAGTTTTGATCAACAACTAGTTGGGAAGATTTGCGTTTGAACCCCGCGCTGAAATTTCTTATTTTCATTTGGCCACCTGAATAGAGGTATAGTGGATCACAAAATCAGGACACTTGGCTAGCTTGTTTCCACCGTTCTTCATATACGCAAGTTGGTACACCACCATTATGTGGGGACGAAAAACATTGTCATAACGGTTTATCCAGTCGTTGATATCACGTATTGCATGACCAAAATCAACATAATATCTTTTTGGTAACCATTAGCTTTTGAGACTGCGAAAGACTGTAAGCGTAAAGGCAATGCCGTATTGACGGTTAGATTCCGTTGAGTTTGCACGTACCGGTCAGGTGGTACAGCAGTGCGCCGCGCTCACCACCATGGTCGCTGCCGAAGAAGATATAATTTTTCCCCAGACAGATGTTTCTCAACGCCCGTTCCACTGCGTTATTGTCAGGTTCCGCCAGCCCATCATCGGCGTAATAACATAACGCATCCCATTGGTTTAACGTATACGCTAACGCTTCACCCAACTGGGATTTTTTCGACAGCATCGCGCTTTTATCCACTATCTACTCATGTAGTGAGTCGAGTAACGGTTTAGCTCGGTCCCGTCTCTGACTGCCTGACTACCTTTTTGCTTCCGTCCTGCCGCACGTATTTCTTCCTCTATAACGTAGAGTTGACCGATGCGTTTCAGGGCTTCCTCGGCCGTGGCATCCTGGGTACTGATGTACAACATCATGGGTTTTCTACGGGCGTGTGCCCAGCATGCAACCTCGATCAGTGCACCGTCTTCACGTTCTGCATTGAACAACTGGTCATAACCGCCGCACGCATCAGCCGGCAACATGCCACTATATTGGCGAAGATGTTGTTGCGGATGTTTTCCCTGCCGGTCCGGCGAGTAGGCAAACCAGGCCGCCGGTGTGTCTGATGAACTAACGTTACGGTTATCGCGGACATAAGTCCAGAGCCGCCCAGTTTTCGTCTTCTTCCTACCCGGGGACAACACTGGCACCGGCGTATCGTCGGTATGAAGTTTGCGGGTATCCGACGTAGCGGTACAGTGCTTCGTTCAGCGGTGCCGTTAACCAGCAGCAGGCATCTACCCAGTTGGAGAGCAAGGCTCGACTCAGGTCCACGCCCTGACGGGCTAGGATTTCAGTTTGACGATACAAGGGCAAGTGTTAGCCGTATTTTGACGTCATCACCTGGGACAGCAGGCTAGGCCCTGCGATGCCGCGGTCAATGGGACGCGAGGGGGCTTCAAAAATGCAGTCACACTTTTCGCACGCCTTTTCACCCTGACGGTGCGGATTACTTTCAGAGCGCAGGCGACCATTTCCAGCTGTTCTGCGCTGACTTCGCCGAGATATTTAAGGTTACTTCCGCACTTATGACAGCCGGTTTCCACGGGCTCAAGGCGGTTCATCTCACACGGAAGGTGTTCGGGAAGTGGCTAACGATACCGGGACTGGCGAAGCTGACTGGGAACTTGCGGGTCGTTTTCCGACCGTTGTGACGGTCACCAGCCTGCTCGTGCAGTTTCAGCACCGCTTCAGCCTCTTCCACCTGTCGGCGAAGTTTTTCAGAGCGGGTACCGAACAATATCCGGTGCAGCTTTTCCAGTTGCGCCGGTGATGACACGGTTGCTACCGTTGCGGGAAGGCGACGTGATATGCGGCATTCATTCTACCAGAGGCGCAGCCATTTGAAGATAAGATTGTCATTGATGCCGTGTTCGCGGATAATATGAGCAGCGCCGGCTTCGGGCTGAGAAGCCAGCTTGGCCATGCGCAGTTTAAAGTCATTTGTGTAATTTTTCCGTGGTTCAGAACGCCAGAATTGAGATGCCATAGTCAAGTGCCAGTCTGATTTAGGTGGGCGTCTAAGCTATCAGTATTGGTCAATTAGCTACATACCGCACTGACTTTGCGCTTATCCATTAACAGCAGAATAGTGAACAGTTCGCGCGCGGTAATGCATGGCAAGGGTTAGTCAGATTTCAATGTGCCGTAGTAAGCACGCTGTATCATGATCAACAAGTAAACAAAGGCAAACACCAAGACGAAGGTCGAGATCGCGGTGATCACTGGCACCACCTGAAAGCTGCCGAACAGGATCATGAACTCGCCGATGAAGTTACTGGTGCCTGGCATCCCCAGTATGGCCACCGTGAAGAATAGCGACAGAGTTCAGGGATGTAATTTGATACGCCCCCACAGGCTGCCCATCTGACGCATGTCGCTGGTGTGCAGACGTTCGTACAGTTGACCACAGATAATGAACATGCTAGCCGCAGGCAGACAGACCATGGGCGATCATCTAGATCACCACCCAATAATAAGCCAACTGGCTATCGGTGTAAATGGCGATCAGCACGAAACCCATGTGGGAAAACGAGGTGTAGGTGATCAGACGCTTGATATCGGTCTATACGAACGCCATCCAAGCACCATAGAAGATGCCAAACACCCCAGCCACATGGCGATTGGTGCAAACGCATGTGAGGCTTCTGGGAACAGCGGCAGGCTGAAACGCAGTAGGCCATAGGCCGCCGTTTTCAGCAAGATCCCCTCCAGATTAACGGAGCCAGCAGTCGGTGCCTGGCTGTGTGCATCCGGCAATCAGCCGTGCGGTGGCACCACCGGCGCATGGCAATAGAGATTGTTCTCCATCATGATGGCGGTATCAGCCGTGCCACTGATCAATTGCTCCAGAGCCTGATCGAATGAACCGCCGCCGATCATTACCAGCCCCATGCTGTTGGTGGCACCCGCCACGAAGGTGATGCCGACGTCAGCTCCACGGCCTTTCTACGCCTTGGCGATGTTTGCCGCTGCTTCGATGATAGGTTCGCTGCCGGTGATGATCAACAGTTTACGGGCATCAGTCAGCGCCTGCACGATGATGTCGACTTTCTTGTTAAGCCATCAGCCAGGTCGTTCACTGCCGGTGCGGCGTTGTCTAGCACATGCGCAATGGCCAAAACCAAGGCATGCCTGCTCGTCTACTGGCACGCGATAGTTCCAGGCAGCAACGTCGTCTAGGCTGGTGTTATCCACACTGGTAGTTAACAGCGGGTATTTGGCGTGCTGACCAATGTTCTGCACCGCTGCGATCTGCCAGTCGGCAACGCGCTGCTCCGGAGTGTGAATGCTGCCGTTTTTCAGCACTTTCAGCATTAGCACCGCGCCAAGCGCGACTGTTTATCCTGAGCGATGCCGGTATAGTAGTTCTCAGTACCGACCAGTTCACGCAGCGCGAAGTTGCTTTCCAGGCTGGCACGCGGCGAACCGATGCCGATGGTTTTTTCGCCTGACGCAGAATATCTGTAGCATCCTGCATCTCCTGTTCAGCTTTTAAGGTGTCCAGTCGTTGCCACGTAACTGCTGCGGTTGACGCGGACGATCCTAGCGGTTGACATAGCCGTAACCGAAATGGCCACGATCTCACAAGAAATAGTAGTTTACGCTACCGTTGTAGCAGTTTTCGATGCGTTACAGTTCACTATAGCGCTCACCTGGGCTAGTATTACAGCCAATGCTGCACTTGCTGGCAGATGCTTGGCGCAAACTGCATATCCCATTTGCGGTTGTAGCGTTCGGAGTAGGTTTTGTCAGTGAATACGCCGGTTGGGCAGACTTACACTGGATTGTCGGAGAACTCGCTTTCCAGCGTGCCGCTTTCGGTACGGCCGAAGTAGACGTTGTCGTGCGCACCATAGATGACGAAGTCGGTTCCATCCGCATAATCTTTGTAGTAACGCACACAACGGTAGCAGGCAATACAGCGGTTCATCTCGTGCGAGATAAATGGCCCCAGTTCCTGATTGTTGTGGGTACTCTTGGTGAAACGGTATTTACGGAAGCTGTGGCCGGTTATTACTGTCATATCTTGTAGGTGGCAGTTACCGCCCTCTTCACAAACCGGGCAGTCATGCAGGTGGTTAGTCATCAACTACTCGACCACGCTTTAGCAGAACTGTTTCGCTTCACCATCGTCGATGGAGATAAAGGTTCCATCGGATGCCGGTGTCATACAAGACATTACCAAACGGCCACGCGTATCTTCCGTGTTTTAGTATTGCTTTACAGCACATTGGTGGCAAGCGCCGACGCCTCCCAGAGCCGGATGCCAGCAAAAATAAGGAATATCAAGTCTGAGAGAAAGGCAAGCCTGCAATAGGTTGTCCGCACCCTCTATATCGTATTCTTTGCCGTCTACATGAATCGTAGCCATAGTCAGTATGCTTCCAGTTAGCCTGAAATAACTTTCATCCTTTACGTTGCTGCTGCGTTAGCTGCCTGTGTTCACACCGATCATTGAGTTCACTAAACTCCCGGCGTTTTTTCCCTCAGTTAGCGTCTTGCTGCCACGTAAATGATAGGGCCATTCTTCAAGCGTTAATTATAAAATCTTTTTTAAGCATAGCATTGAGATGCCCTATTTGACGCCTCTCATTTGCCTGAAGCATTACTAGCGTTGCTTCAGCAGATTATTCGGCTGAATGCCGTCAATAGCATGGGCGTGATTGCCATAGTGCTGAGCAGCAATGCCTGCTTCAAACTCTGAACGGAAATATTTAATCGCGCTTTGCAGTGATTCTACGGCACCTGGCGCGTTGGCGTAAAAGGTTTTACCCGGTCCGAGAGAACGGCATGGCTGCTCAAGGGTTTCGATATCCCCAGGCCGCCATTCGCCATTTTCCAGTGCGCGCAGGATCTTCACGCTCCACGGCAGGCCGTCGCGGCAAGGCGTACACCAGCCACAAGACTCGCGGGCGAAGAACTCTTCCAAGTTGTGCACCAGCAGCACCATGCTGATCTCGTGGTCTACCGCCATCGCCAGCGTGGTGCCGAGACGACTACCGGCTTTGCCGATCGCACCATATTCCATTGGTAGATCGAGGTATTCAGCGGTCAGGAAGTCGGTACCCGTACCGCCCGGTTGCCAGGCTTTAAAACGCATACCCTCACGCATGACGCCAGCGTAATCTTCCAAGATATCATGGCGCTATGGGTACCGAACGGCAGTTCCCATACGCCCGGATTTTTACCCGGACAGAGAAACCCATCAGCTTGGTGCCTTTATCTTCACTATTGGAAATACCGGTGTACCACACGCCATTCGCCAGGATCGCCGGCACATTGCACAGCGTTTCTACGTTGTTGACGCAAGTCGGTTTGCCCCATACGCCAGCAGAGGCCGGGAATGGCGGCTTGGAGCGTGGGTTGGCGCGGCGGACTTACAGAGAATTAATCAAGGCAGTTTCTTCACCGCAGATATAGTGGCCAGTACAGGTGTGAACCATTAGTTCGAAATCAAAACCGGTACCGAGAATGTTCTTTCCCAAGTATACAGCGGCAGTGGCTTCTGTGATGGCGCGGCGCGGGTGCGCCGCCGCTTCGATGCACTCGCCGCGCAGGAAGATGTAACCGCGATAGGCTTTCAGCGCAAAGGCGGAGATCAGCATGCCTTCTACCAGCAGGTGCGGCAACTGCTCCATCAGCAAACGATCTTTATAGGTACTAGGCTCTATTTCATCGGTATTACATAGTAGATAACAGATGTTCATTGAGGGGTCTTTTGGCATCAGGTTCCATTTCATACCGGTGGAGAAACCTGCGCCGCCACGGCCTTTCAGACCGGCGTCTTTCACCAGGTTAACGATCTCATTTGGTGCCAGTTCCCTGAGGGCTTTCTCTGCACCAGCATAGCCGTTCTTGCTGCGATACTCATCCGGCTACAGCGGCTGTTTGTCATCGCGCAACCGCCAGGTCAGCAGGTGTGTTTCTGGAGTGCGTATAATGTCTTTAATCATTGATACTGCTACAGTAGAGTCTCGATATCTTCAGGCTTTAGCTGACTGTGTGTGTCCTCATCAATCATCATGGTCGGCCCTTTATCGCAGTTGCTCAAGTAGAAGGTCGGCAGCAGAGTGAAACGGCCATCAATAGTGGTTTGACCCGGCTTGATGTTCAGCTTCTGTTCTATCGCGTCCTGAATACCCTGATAACCGGTGAGATGACAAACAACGCTGTCACAATTAAATCGCACCATCTGGAACCCATCCGCGCTTCTTCTGCACAATTTTCAGCGCTTAGATAGTAGATGCGGCGCACGGATATTCGTAATGGTGCTTTTCATGCTCGATCGCATCACGTCCTTCCGCACGCAGTTCAAACGCACCAGCGCCGCTCTGAGGAGTAGCTGCATTGGTAGGCTTAAGCGCATCGTTGACTGCGTGATTGTCTTTTTGAGAGTGCATAGTTAGCAGTCCACATCTGACATGACAAAATCGATACTACCCATATAAACGATCAGGTCAGAGACTAGGCTGCCATGGATCACCGCCGGTATTTACTGTAGGTGCGCAAAGCTTGGCTTACGTATCCGCCGGGTGCAGTGGCTCATGGTGCTGCCGTCACTGGTCAGGTAGTAGCTGTTGATCCCTTTAGTGGCTTCGATCATCTGGAATAATTCGTTGGCTGGCATCACCGGCCCCCAGAGGAAAATTGCAAGAAGTGGGTGATCAGCGTTTCGATATGCTGCAACGTGAGCTCTTTCGGCGGCGGCGTAGTCAGTAGGTGATCAGCCTTGAACGGTACTGCCGGCATGTTGTTCAGGCATTGTTCGAGGATACGCAGGCTCGGGCGTAGTTCTTCCACTTTCAGCATCACGCAGGTGTAGCCGCTGTGGCCGTCGCTAACCGGAATTTCAAAGTCGAAATTCTCATAAACGGAATACGGACGCTATTTGCGCACGTCGAACTCGATTCCAGTGGCGCGCAGGCCTTCACTAGTGACACAACACTCCAACGCTTATTTAGCATTATAAGACGCCACTCCCACGGAACGGCCTTTCAAGATACTGTTCTTCAGTGCCGCCTTGACGTAGGAATCCAGACGTTTCGGCATCCACTCAAGGAACTTGCGTAGCAGGCGATCCCAGCCGCATGGCAGGTCATGCGCCACGCCACCAATGCGGGAACCAGGCCGGGTGCATGCGGAAACCAGTTATCGCTTCCACCAGATCGTAGATTTTCTGACGATCGGTAAAGGCAAAGAACACGGGAGTCATGGCACCGACGTCCTGAATGAAGGTGCTGATGTACAGAGCAGGTGGCTGTTGATGCGGAACAGTTCGGACAGCATCATGCGGATAGTATCAACACGTGCTGGCGCCCCGATGCCTGCCAACTTTTCAACCGCTAGCACGTAAGGCATCTCATTCACACAGCCGCCAAGATACTCAATGCGGTCGGTGAACGGAATAACGTAAGGCTTTGGCTGTTTTCTCAGAAACATCATGACTTCCAGCAACTGGTCACGTTTGACCCATACCACAGGTATTTCGGTACGGGTAGGCTGAATAGTGAAGGCTTCCGGCACAAAACGGTTGCACAGTGTTCGCCGATCACCGGATCGTTAAGATGATCTCGGGTATTGCCAGGCAGACAATACGTCGTGCGTCGTTAAATCTGTCATAATTTTTTCACCATACTAAAGGGTAATTTCGCTATAAGTTTTACTTTTAGCTGTGTTAACCAATAGCGCACACACTACTTAGATGGACGTCTTAAATCTCGTCAGGCGTGCGAAAGTGGGTTACCGCAATCAGCTCGCTGCGTTTACGCTCCCTTTCAGACTGCATGTTGGCGTGTTAAACGCCCTAATCGCCGACTACCAACGATATCGGGCGGCGTTCTTTGTCAATGGATTCTTGCAGCAGCATCAGCGCCTGCATGTATGCTTCTAGACGTGTCGGGCAACCGGGAATATACACGTCAACCGGAAGGAATTTGTCCACGCCTTGTACCACGGAATATATATCGTACATGCCACCGTAGTTAGCACAGGCACCCATTGAGATTACTCATTCCAGTTCCATAATCTGCTCGTACAGGTGCTGAATGACCGTAGCCATCCATTTTGGTGAAATAGGTGCTAGCCACCACCATCAGGTCAGCCTGACGTGGCGATGCATGCAACACTATGCACTGAAACGCGCCACATCATGAACAGCGGTAAACGAGGTCACTATCTCCACGTAACAGTATGAAAGGCCGAAGTTATACGGCAAAATAGAGTTTTTACGCCCCCCAATTTACCATGTCATGCAACGCATGTTCGAGTTTACCCATGTAAACTGTACGATGAACCTGTTGTTCCAATGGATCGGCTACGGTCTCCTGTTTTTGCAGGGAATAACGGTCATTCTCACCGTTAGGGATCTATGAGGGTGAGCGTATAATCCATCTTAATGCCTGGTTTTTAAACACAAATGACTACTGCGGATGACTGTTAGAGTTAGTGATGGTGCCGGGTTTGCTCTAGCGCTTGTAACGCGCTGGCGTCCAATCCAATGCGCCGATGAGCCGATGCGCGCCAGATACACTAAGCCCGCCAATAGCACTAAAATGAAAATGGCAACTTCGATAAAGCCTACCCAGCCACTCTCGCGGATCGAGGCCGACCAAGCATACAGGTATATAAGGCTTCAACATCAAAAATAACGAAGAACATAGCCACCAGGTAAAACTTGGCGGATAGACGCATGCACGCCGTACCGACCGCGTCGATCCCGGATCCAAAAGGGAGTGTGTTTGGCACGCTCCTGCGCCCTCTCGCCTAGAAAGAAAGCACCTATCAGCATTAAGCTGCAAAGCCCAATCGCTACGACAATAAATACGGCGAACACCCAGTGATGAGCGATAACTTCAGTTGCTGTTAACGTTCTCTATGCTTACTCATCAAAAGTGGCGTCGATCACTCTGCTAATATGAGCTGGCAGTTAGTGCACCACATCGATTCAAGGGAAGGATAAATTAACCACACAAATAAACTGTTCTACAGTGATCTAGGAAGCATTTTACTGTGGGCTTTTTACTACTGTCCACAACCTTTTGTCAACTCTAGCAAAAGTAACCACATTTTTGTTCACATAAGCACTATTACACTAACATTTAATGCCTCAAATTCAAGCTAAATCGTGCCGGCTAATTTTTTAGCAACATATAGATATGAGAAACAGAGCTATTCTCATTATACCACCATTATCTCAGAAATATCTAAATATTCTACTCATAAACTAAGGGTATGCTTTAATATAGGATAGACTTTTAGCATAAATCCTCAAAAAAGTATGTGACTTTAACAATTTTTTAAATTCAGCACCATCCCGCCCTCATTGCCATTATTAAGAAACGGTAAAATATATTTATACTGAAAAACCGCATTTCAATGACAACAAAAACTAAAAAAATAACCAATTTATGATAAATTACAAACAAATTATAAACAAAACCACTAAAAATACACTTTTATCGAGCTAGAGTCAAAAAACTCTGCCGAAGCAAAGGCTGTCTCATTCAGATTGAGTGCGCTCAGGTGTTATTCTTGTTCGTCAACCCAGTTAAACGTCACCTTTATCAACTAAACTAACTTCAACCGGCAGGGCGAAGTCATACTGGTTGAAGTTATAGCTGTCGCTGCTCCCCCTGCATCGCATTGAAGATCACCTTCGCCAGTTCACTGCTTCACTGGGCGTCTTTGCACAAGACATACTGGGTATCCGTCAATGGTGGTAAGAGCCCTCCACTGCCACCAGCACCCGCAGGTCGGGAGTCATCATTTCGATCGGCCGTGTTGTGGTGATACCCAAGCCAGCCTTACAGGCTACGCAAACAGCGGACAGAGTCTAAGCTACATAGACAATACGCCATAGAATACCCGCCTGATCCATATATTGGATTGCCATAACGCGGAATGAGCTAGGCTCATCCATCACCACCAATGGAATAGGTTCACCGGTCTGGTAATGATAATCAGCCGCGCAATACCACAGTGTCGGCGAAGTGCGCAGCACAATATGTGGTTGATCCCCGATATGTGCCGTAGTAATCGCCGGGTCAACCGCGTCATCTTTCAGCATATTAACCATCTGTGGGCTAGGTTTCACCCGCACGTCAATCGCTAACTTGGGGTAAATCGAGATCACGCGGTTCAGCAGGAAAAGCAAAATGGTATCCGCGGTATCATCCAAAGCACCAATAGTCAGAACACCTTTTATATCGTTGTATATCAGAGAAGCACAGGCTGCATCGTTAAAATGCAGGATTTTCCTGGCGTAGCTGAGAAGTTGAATACCCTGTTCTATCAATAACTTGTTGCGTCCATGGCGAGCAAACATCTCCTTGCCAACCAGTTGCTCTAACCGTTGCATTTGTTGGCTGACTGCTGACTGAGTGCGACAAACAGCGACTACCGCCGCCGCAAAGGTGTTCAAATCAGCAACAGCAACAAAGGTTCTTAGCAGATCGAGGTCGAGATTAAGTGTTTAATGATTTACAGTTATCATAGTGTATTTTTCACTTTTTTAAATTATAATTTACCCATTACTCTGGCGTGTATCTCAGGTATCATTGAATAGTAACGATTTATGCTTTATGACATTACTCTACTCATTAGAGGAGGGCAAAAGATTACTTATATTTTGTTACATCTGACGTTTTTTAAAATGTGTTCTATCGAAATTACTTGTACAAAGCAGGAGCTTAATACGAGTAAAAATATTTTACTCTTAACAAACTGAAAATTTCACTCATGCTTGCGCCTAATTCTCACTTCATTCGCATGATAGCAACACCAGCATACCATTTGAGGAGACTCGGCTTTCCGTCAATAAATATAAGCTAGTTTTTAGGTATCACATAGTATCTAATCATCTGACTATAATGAATTCAATTGATAATATTCATTACAGTGAGTATTATCACGAAAGTTAATTAAGAGTTTTTTAAGTTAAATGTAATGTATTATTAATGCGGTTAACTACTTTCACTATTATGGTTTGCTTAACAACAATCTGCTATCAGACTACTCCAGAATTATCATTTCTTCACAGTTATCTGATGCAATCCTGGCTCTCTGCTCAGCACCTAGATGCTCGTAAAACGCCGTGGCGAAAATAAAGGCTACATCACGTTTGTAATTCAACATAAAATTACAAAATCATGGCAAAACACAAGCCATGTAAATCAAGATGAAGTTTTGCCTTGTTTATCATCACTAAAATATCCCTTCGCGCCCTGTCTTGGCACCAAAGACATGTGCAACGCTTCAAAAACATCAGCGCCAGTAGTACATTAGGCGGTTTGCGCTGTTCCACAGTAACAACGCCCTATCCCAGTAAGTAAAAGGTTCAATTTCCTATATCATCCATTGAGAAATCCAGCAAATTGGACAACGTCTGTTATGACATTCACGGCCCGGTGCTCAAAGAAGCTAAACGTCTTGAGGAAGAAGGCAATAATATCCTGAAACTGAATATCGGTAACCATGTCACGTTCTGCTTTGATGCTCCAGACGAAATCCTGGTTGATGTGCTTTTTCGGCACGTAAAGCGATTATGCAGCACTACCAAGCGCGCAATATGCGTGACGTTACCGTTGAGGATATCTACATTGGAAACGGCGTATCCGAGTTGATTTTCCAATCCATACAGGCACTGCTTAACACTGGTGATGAAATGCTGTTGCCAGCACCCAATTACCCACTGTGGACCGCAGAAGTGTCGTTATCCGGCGGCAACGTGGTACATTACCTGTGTGACCATACAGGCACTGCTTAACACTGGTGATGAAATGCTGTTGCCAGCACCCAATTACCCACTGTGGACCGCAGAAGTGTCGTTATCCGGCGGCAACGTGGTACATTACCTGTGTGACAAGCAGGCCGGTTGGTTCCCGGATTTGGACGACATCATCAGCAAGAGATCACCACACGCACCCGTGGCATTGTGATCATCAACCCGAATAAACTAACCGGTGCAGTCTATAGCAAATCATTGCTGGAGCAGATCGTCGAGATCGCCCGTCTGCATAATCTGCTCATCTTTTCCGACGAGATATACTACAAAATCCTGTATGACGAGGCTGAGCACCATTCGATCGCCGCGCTGGCACCCGATCTACTGACTGTTACTTTTAACGGCTTGTCGAAGATTTATCGCGTAGCGGGCTTTCGCCAAGATTGGATGGTGCTTAACGGGCCGAAGAAACAGGCCAAGGGGTTACATCGAATGGTTGGAAATGCTGGCCTCAATGCGCCTGTGTGCCAACATGCTGATGCAACATGCCATCCAGACCGCGTTTGGTAGCTACCAAAGGCATCAGCTAATTCATTCGGCCAGGCAGCCGGCTATATGAACAACGTAACTTCACCTGGGAAATACTCAACGATATCCCTGACGTCTCCTGCGTGAAACCGCAAGGTGCGCCGTACCTATTCCCGCGCATCGACACCAAACATTTCAACATCCACGGCGACCAAAAAATGGTGCTTGACCTGCTGCTGCAAGAAAAGGTGCTATTGGTGCAAGGCAGCGCATTCAATTAGCCAAATCCAGACCACCTGCGTATCGTCACGCTACCCCGCGTGGATGAGTTAGAAATGGCGATCGGCAAATTAAGCTATTTCATGGAAAACTATCGGCAGTAAAAACAAGTACACTCTAGCAATGGCTGAAATACTTCGAGACACATCTAGGCGGCTATTGAGCGACAAATCGGTCTGGAACGGATTTGAACAGCGCTGGCCCGTAAGATGAGCCTCAAGGATGAGGTGCATTATCCCCATAAGCATAGATAACTCCGTGACCAGGGAGATAAATCTGTCGAGAGCAGACTTGAACGCAGTTTTCAGTGTGAAGGATATTTGCATAACCCGCCAGCACTGCTCACAATGACACCTTCACATTTGCCGTTGTAGATAGAGATAATCATGAGCCAGAGCCATTTCTTTGCCCAGCTGTCCCGCTTGAAAATGATCAACCGCTGGCCGCTGATACGCAACATGCGTACCGAGAACTTTTCCGAGCACAGCCTACAGGTGGCTTTCTTCGCCCACGCGCTGGCGGTGATCAAGAACCGCAAATTCAATGGCAACCTGAACACTGATCGTGTGTCATTGTTGGCGATGTGTACCATGATGCCAGTGAAGTGATCACCGGTGACATGCCGACACCGATCAAGTATCACAATCCGCAGATCGCCAACAAGTACAAGAAAATCGAAAAAATAGCCCAACAGAAGTTGTTAGATATGATCCCGGTAGAACTGCGTGATGATTTCCGTTTGATTCTTGATGAGCATTACTATAGTGCAGATGAAAAGCAGGTAGTGAAACAAGCTGACGCGCTGTGTGCCTACCTAAAGTGCCTGGAAGAACTGTACGCCGGCAATAATGAATTCACGCTAGCCAAGACGCGGTTGGACAAAATCTTACAGCAGCGCCACAGCCCGGAGATAGACTATTTTCATGGCGGTGTTTATCCCGAGAGCTTTAGCCTGTCTCTGGACGAAATCAGCCTCGATTTCTCGCTATAACCCCATCGGCGCGGCTCCCATGCATGATACTGGCCAAAATCCAACAGCCAAGGCAGTGATCGCCATCACTGCAACTTTTTTACGCTTATAGATCGTTGAGGAAAGTTTTATCCGGTTGCTTGAAGGCACGTTTCAGCAAATCGGCCAACGCCTGATAGGTAAGTGTGCCTTCAGTCGAAACGACCCCCTGGCCGGATGCCGCCAGCTTGTTGCGCACATCAATGAACCACTGCAACAGTATCGGTGGCAATGGCGTGAGCGAGCGGCGGCCCAGCAACCAAAGCCCCTGCATCGGCAGAAAACAGGCAAACAACACGGTGGCGATCTCCGGGCCGAGCTGGCCACCCAACGCGATCTGCCAGGTCAAAGTAAATATCACCAAGGTCGGTATAAAACGAATAGCAAAACGGGTGATGCATGCCACGCGATGCTCTGGAAAAACCAGATCCAAGCATTTGTCTGACGGTCAGGTTTTAATATAATGCTGCCTGCACTGGAAGGCCTGGGGCCAGTTTACAGAACCGGTTGGTTTGCTTGTCATTACGCACCTCCACTTCACATAAAGTGCTACACAAGCCTAAAAATTTGAATCTTTAAAATTTATTTTGTGTTTGCAGCAGGCTATCGCTATCCTAGGCGGGTATTTTGACCACCAAAGATAATAAAAATTTCGTCAACCTTTAGCCTTATGAAAATCAATTTTATCTAAACCATAGTGTAATCATCGGTTTTTCATCATCGTGTAATCTTTTCCCTTTACATGAGGCTCATTATCCGTGTTGATAGCAGTATGCGCTACGCTGTTGCCTGATTGGCAAATAATTCACCGTGTGTTCTTGGTTTTCCTTTAACGACACAAACTCAACTATTTAAGTAGGTACTTCTCATGTCGAGTAAGCTAGTACTGGTTCTTAACTGCGGCAGTTCTTCCCTAAAGTTCGCCATTATCAATGCTGCTAGCGGTGAAGAGTTTCTTTCCGGTTTGGCTGAGTATTTCCACCTGCCTGAAACACGTATAAAGTGGAAAATTGACGGTGCCAAACACCAAGCTGACCTGGGTACTGGTGCTGCGCACCGCGAGGCACTGAACTTCATTGTTAGCACTATTCTGGCACAAAAACCGGCACTTTCCGCGCAGTTGACCGCTATCGGCCACCGCATCGTACACGGCGGCGAGAAATTTACCACCTCAGCCATCATCAATAACGATGTACTACAGGGTATCAAAGATTCTGTACCATTTGCACCTTTGCATAACCCGGCGCACTTGATCGGTATCGCAGAAGCTTTCAAATCTTTTCCACAACTGGCGGATAAAAACGTTGCCGTGTTCGACACCGCGTTCCATCAGACCATGCCGGAAACATCCTATCTGTACGCCTTGCCGTACAGCCTGTACCGTGATCACGGTGTTCGCCGCTACGGTGCACACGGCACTAGCCACTTCTACGTGACACAAGAAGCCGCGAAAATGCTGAACAAACCAGTGGAAGAAGTGAATGTGATCACCTGTCACCTGGGTAACGGCGGTTCAGTAACCGCAGTGCGCAACGGCCAGTGCGTTGACACGTCAATGGGTTTGACCCCGCTGGAAGGTCTGGTGATGGGCACCCGCAGCGGTGACATCGATCCGGCGATCGTCTTCCACCTGCACGACAATCTGGGCATGAGCATCGACCAGATCAACCACATGCTCACCAAAGAGTCCGGTCTGCTAGGCCTGACTGGTATCACTAGCGACTGCTGTTATGTGGAAGACAACTATGACAGTAAAGTCGATGCTAAGCGCGCAATGGATGTGTTCTGTCACCGCCTAGCCAAATATATCGCAGCCTATAGCGCCCTGATGGCCGGGCGTCTCGACGCGGTGATCTTCACTGGTGGCATAGGCGAAAACTCCAGTAAAGTGCGTGAACTGGCCCTCGGTAAACTGGGCCTATTGGGCTTTGACATCGATCATGAACGCAATATCGCCGCCCGCTTCGGCAAGTCAGGTACCATTACCAAAGACGGCAGCCGTCTGGCGCTGGTTATCCCGACCAACGAAGAACGGGTCATCGCGCAGGACGCTTTTCGTCTGACCATGTAATGCGCTCAAGTCCTGTCAGCCCACGCGGACAGGGTTATTTCAGCCCCATGTTGACTGTGAAGAGAACTGTTCTGTGTCACGTACAATTATGTTGATCCCCACTGGCACTAGCGTTGGTCTGACCAGCGTCAGTTTAGGTGTCATTCGTTCCATAGAACAGAAAGGCATTCGCCTGAGCGTGTTCAAACCTATCGCCCAACCCAGTGCTGGCGACGATGCCCTGGATCAAACCACTACCATCATCCGTAGCCATTCCCCCATCCCAGCAGCCGAACCGCTGCGCATGAGCTATGTTGAAAGCTTGCTGGGTGCCAACCAGCAGGATGTGCTAATGGAAGAGCTTGTGGCTCGCTACCACGAGAGCGCCAAAGACGCGGAAGTAGTATTAATCGAAGGGCTGGTGCTAACCCGTAAACACCAGTTCGCCAACGCGTTAAACTACGAAATCGCCAAGACACTGAATGCAGAAATCGTCTTCGTGCTAGCGCTGGGCAACGACTCCCCAACACAATTGAAAGAACGTATCGAACTGGCACGCAGCAGCTTTGGTGGCAGCAAAAACAAGAACATTACCGGCGTGATCATCAATAAACTGAACGCCCCGGTTAACGAGCAAGATCGCACCCTCCCTGACTTATCCGAAATCTTTGACGACTCCACCAAAGCCAGCATTACCCATGTCGATCATACACAGTTGTTCGCTAACAGCCCGTTACCAGTGCTAGGCTGCGCGCCATGGAGCTTCGATCTGATCGCTACGCGCGCCATCGACATGGCCCGTCACCTGAAGGCACGTGTGATCAACGCAGGCGATATTATGACCCGCCGTGTGAAATATGTGAGCTTCTGTGCACACAGCCTTCCGCACATGCTGGAACACTTCCGCACGGGTTCCCTGTTAGTCACCTCAGCAGACCGCCCCGATGTACTGATTTCCGCCTGTCTGGCAGCAATGAACGGCGTGGAAATCGGCGCTATTCTGCTCACTGGCGGCTATGCCATCGACGAGCTGATCAAGAAGCTGTGCGAACGTGCCTTTGAAACTGGCTTGCCAGTCTTTATGGTCGATACCAATACCTGGCAAACCTCGCTCAACCTGCAAAGCTTCAACCTCGAAGTGCCGTCTGACGACTATCAGCGCATTGAGAAAGTGCAGAACTATATTGCCAGCCATATCAATGCCGTGTGGATCGAATCGCTGTCCGCTGCCTCCGAGCGCTCACGCCGCCTTTCTCCCCCGGCGTTCCGCTACGAGCTAACCGAACTGGCACGCAAAGCGGGTAGACGCATAGTACTGCCGGAGGGCAATGAACCACGCACCGTGAAAGCAGCCATCATCTGTGCCGAACGTGGCATTGCAAAATGCGTGCTACTAGGCAACCCGGACGAGATCCAGCGCGTGGCTACGGCACAAGGCATTGAACTTAGCAAAGGTATCGAGATCGTCGATCCCGTTGCCGTGCGTGAAAGCTATGTGATGCGTTTGGTTGCACTGCGTAAAAGCAAGGGCATGACCGAAGTGGTAGCACGTGAGCAGTTGGAAGACAACGTGATGCTCGGCACCCTGATGCTGGAGAAGGGAGAAGTCGATGGCTTGGTGTCTGGCGCAGTTCATACCACCGCCAACACCATCCGTCCGCCGTTGCAACTTCTCAAAACTGCACCAGGCAGCTCACTAGTATCCTCCGTGTTTTTCATGCTGCTGCCTGATCAGGTGCTGGTGTACGGCGACTGTGCCATCAACCCAGACCCGACCGCTGAGCAACTGTCTGAAATCGCTATTCAGTCGGCGGAATCTGCCGCAGCCTTCGGCATTGAACCACGCGTAGCGATGATCTCCTACTCCACCGGTAACTCTGGCACGGGTAGCGATGTGGAGAAAGTCCGTGAGGCGACCCGTTTAGCGCAGGAAAAACGCCCTGATTTAATCATCGACGGCCCGTTACAATACGATGCTGCTATCATGGCTGATGTAGCGAAATCTAAGGCACCAAATTCACCGGTTGCTGGCCAGGCTACTGTGTTCATCTTCCCAGATCTAAACACTGGCAACACTACTTATAAAGCGGTACAACGTTCTGCCGATCTGGTGTCTATCGGACCAATGTTGCAAGGTATGCGCAAACCGGTGAACGACCTATCGCGTGGTGCACTGGTAGACGATATCGTTTACACCGTGGCACTGACGGCGATCCAGTCTTCCCAGGCTGATGCTGCGGCTGACAAGGCCCGATAACCGTAGGGCTATTCTCTAAAAAACGCCGGTCACTGACCAGCGTTTTCCTTATTCAGCCCGCTCGGCGCAGCAGTAGGTTGGCAGCGTCAAGAATATGCTTGGCAATTAGGCCGTATTCCTATAGATGTTGTAGTTCTCATGGGTGCTGCTCCAGCATCTACGCTTTCAGCGAATCGGACACCATAATGCCATTGGAGATCAGCGTGATGTCGCTCCCATCGCGCAGCAGGTTGCTCTTGCCGATGGGGAATTTCCCACCGTATCTCCGGCGTCAGTCACAGGTGATGCGAGTTCTGCAGGTTTTCCTGATATGCTACGCCATACCTCTTGATGCTGTCGAGAATGACCACCAATGGCCGCTGCTCGCCGCTGCGCATCGGCGAAACCACATCGCACAATGCGGCAATGTCGTTACCATTGGATAGTCTATGCCTCAAATCCGAAGGCATGGAACTTGCCTGGCAGGTCAAACTCTTTGATCACGTCGTCCGACAGGCCATCTAACTGCTGCTCGTTGTCATCGATAAACAGCGTCAAGTTATTCAGGCCTTAATACGTAGGCAGTGAAACAAAATTATGGACTGGCTCTATTAGGTCATTGATCGGCTTTTTATATTCATAATCACGCGAAGTCAGGCGTTTTTATCTGCATCATGTCGCGGTTTACCATAGCCCTGTTCGTTGTTGCGCGTCTGCCAGCCACAGCGACAACGCTTTCAGCGAATCCGGAGTGAATTCGTCGCAATGGGCAGTGATTTCTTCCGGCGTCAGCTAGCTCACTTCAGCCACTTCTTCTTCCTGCAACGCAAAAGTCCCGTGCGATACGCAACTGAACAGCGCATCCCATACTCGACACTGCTGTTTTTCAAAGTAAAAGAGACTGTGCTCGGCGAAGGATACACTAGCAATACCTAGCTTTTCCTCCGCTTTGCGATCACATTTTCACCGCTCTGCACTACACCACTAGAAGTGGCATCCAAGCAACCTAGATAGACGTCCTTAATATCGGTGTGATGCTGCACCAGGGTATACCATTATGCACCACAATATAAGTAGCGCGATGGCGCAGCCGTTGAGCCCTCATCTGTTGACGACTGGATTGAGCAATCATCTCGTTTTGCTCGTCGACGATATCAACCTACTCGGTATTTGCAGCCTGAACCTGTTCTGCCATACTCTAAAACCTTCTATTTTTATGCGCGGTGCATCCGGCACACTGGTTAATCAATGCGCGCTTTTCAAAGATTTTTATTGTGTATAAATTAGTACGTTGACATCCCCTCTACAACCATTTGACTACCTTCCAAATATTCGGCAAACAGATAATTTATCGGCCATGGTGAATATTAACCTTATAGCCTTGCCCGCATCAGCAAACTTAGAACCTATCCCATTAGGCGCTTAGCCCAAGATCTGCCTCTTGCGCCTGTAGAGAATGTGTTCCAGGCTAGCGCGCCATAGCATCGGACAAATCTCACACAGCCTGCTATTCTTAATTGCTATTGTTGATGGCGGCGCTTTAGTTGAATTTCTGAAATAACTTTATGCGCGGTGAAAACCGCAACAACGTGTAATGAATGACAGATCACCTTATCACTGGAGGCAACATGATCGACGTGTATTACGCGACAATTCCCAATGGCTACAAGATCACTCTATTTCTGGAGGAAGTGGGCTTATCCTACCGTATCCACCGGATAAATATCAGCGCTAGTGACCAATTCAAGCCGGACTTTCTAAGCATTTTACCCAACAACAAAATCCCGGTGATCGTCGATCGACAACCGGTAGATGGAGGTGCCCCAATTAGCCTGTTAGAATCTGGCGAGATCCTATTGTACCTGGCGGAGAAAACCGGCAATTTGCTAAGCAAAGGGCTGCGCGAACGCGCCGCCATGCTACAGTGTCTGTTTTGGCAGATGGCAGATGGCAGGTGGCAGGTGGCGGGCTTCAGGATGATGCTTTGGCAAAACCGCCACTTTAACCATTACGTACCGCAGCCCGTACCATACGCGCTATCGAGTGCTACCATCTGGAAACCAAGCGGCTATACAGCGTGTTGGAAGCCGAACTGCAAAAATATCCCTACTTAGGCGGCGACAAATATAGCATCGCCGACATCGCTACCTATCCCTAGGTGGGGTACCCCGCACCTACGTCAACGCATCAATTTGGCGGATTACCCAACGGTACGCAATTGGTTCTAGCGCATCAGCAAACGGCCAGCAACTGAGCGTGCCTATAAACTGGACGAATAAAGTTAACCCCGGGCTGGATCCCGTAATTAACCGCCATCTGCGTTCACGTGGAATTACAGGATACAACATAACCTTATTCTCCATTTTCTGTGTATGCTGAGCACAAATAATAAGACCTGTGGAAATTCTATGATGTCATTTAGTCAACCCGATGCAATCATTCGTATTAAAAATCTTAGGTTGCGTACTTTCATCGGTATTAAGGATGAAGAAATCAATAACCGTCAGGACATCTTGATCAACGTGGTGATCCACTACCCGGCGGACAAAGTACGTAACAGCGAAAATATTAACGACACGCTCAACTACCGCACCATCACCAAGGCGATCATTTGCCATGTTGAAGATAACCGCTTCGCCTTGCTGGAAAAATTAACTCAGGATGTGCTCAATATCGTCAAAGAACATGCTTGGGTAACCTATGCAGAAGTAGAGATAGATAAATTACTGGCTCTGCGCTACGCCGATTCGGTTTCAATAACCATGATCCACCGCCAGAAGTGACGCCACGCCGTGGGGCAACCATAGGTCAATTTGCCGATAACTCTGCTAGTTAGGGTCTTGCCAGCGGGTAAACAGATCTACTGGCAATGCAATGTCAAACTGATCGATAACCCGATTGACGGTCTGATCAATGATGTCATCCACGCTTTTCGGCAAGTGGTAAAATGCTGGCACCGGCGGCATAATTACTACTCCCATTTCCGCTGCCTGAATCATCAAGCGCAGGTGACCAAGGTGCAGTGGTGTTTCCCGCACACATAACACCAATGGTCGGCGTTCTTTCAATATCACATCGGCGGCGCGTATTAGCAGGCCATCGCTATAGCTGTTAACGATACCAGACATGGTTTTGATCGAGCAGGGCAAAATCACCATGCCCAGCGTTTTGGACGAACCGGAGGAGATACTAGCGGCGATGTCGCGTGCATCGTGCAACACATCAGCCTGCGCCTGTACTTCACGCAAGCTCAGCGAGGTTTCCAGCGCCAGTGTCTGTTGCGCCGCATTACTTATCACCAAATGGGTTTCTACTTCCGCGACATCATGTAATGCTTGCAATAAGCGCACGCCGTAGATCGCGCCGCTGGCACCGGAAATACCGATGATAAGTCGTTTCATAAAGTAGACCTCTGCCTTGGAAATATAAGCTCAGTCAAACTTTGCCGCAATGGCGATGGATAAGCAAGCCAGAGAAGGGCAATGCACCATGACTAACGCCGCAGTGCACCAAGATAGCACTTAGCCTTCGTTATGGATTTCCAGATTTTCCGCTTCGCTCTGCCCACATAGCGCTTTAGCATCGTCGTTGCGTAGCGACGCCAAATAATCCAGATAGCTCTGGTCAACATCTTTGGTGACATAGATGCCATCGAACACCGAGCATTCGAACTGGGCGATATCCGGGTTCTCGTCACGCACCGCTTCAATTAGATCAGCCAAATTTTGGAAGATCAAACCGTCAGCACCAATAATCTTGCAGATTTCATCCACTTCACGGCCATGGGCGATCAGTTCATTCGCGCTCGGCATGTCAATGCCGTAGACATTGGGGAAGCGGATTTCTGGCGCAGCGGAGGCCAAGTACACCCGCTTAGCACTAGCATCGCGCGCCATCTCGACGATCTGCTCTGAGGTGGTGCCGCGCACGATAGAGTCATCCACCAGCAGCACGTTTTTATCACGGAACTCGGCGCGGTTAGCGTTTAGCTTACGGCGCACTGACTGGCGACGAACCTGCTGGCCCGGCATGATGAAGATGCGTCCTACATAGCGGTTTTTTACGAAACCCTGGCGATAAGGTTTGTCTAGGATGCGGGCAATCTCCAGCGCGATGTCACAAGACGTTTCCGGAATCGGGATCACCACGTCAATATCCAGATCTTCCCACTCATGGGCGATTTTCTTGCCCAGCTTCTGCCCCATACGTACGCGAGCGCTATAGACCGAAATTTTGTCCATAAAGGAGTCAGGACGGGCGAAATAGACATACTCAAACATGCATGGATGAGTTTTTGGGTTCTCCGCGCACTGACGGGTGAAAAATTGACCTTTCTCGGTGATGTAGACGGCTTCACCCGGTGCTACATCGCGTAGAAATTCAAACCCCAGCGTATCCAGCGCCACGCTTTCAGAGGCCACCATATACTCGTTACAACCGTCTTCAAGCTGGCGTTTGCCCAGCACTAATGGACGGATGCCGTTCGGGTCGCGGAACGCCAGCAAACCGTGGCCGATGATCATCGCCACACAGGCATAAGCACCGCGCAGTTGCTGATGCATGGTGGCCACAGCGCTGAAAATGTTGTCAGCCCCCAAAGGATAATGCGTGAAACGATCCAGCTCGCTAGCAAGCACGTTCAGCAGGATCTCGGAATCGGAGGTAGTGTTGACGTGGCGGCGGTCCCCCTCAGACAACTTATGACGCAGTTCATGGGCGTTAGTAAGGTTGCCATTGTGTGCCAGCGTAATGCCGAACGGAGAGTTCACGTAGAAAGGTTGAGCCTCCGAGGCACTGAAACTGCCATCCGTTGGGTAACGCACATGGCCAATACCCATGTTGCCCTGCAGCCGCTGCATATGACGTGCCTCGAACACATCTTTCACTAAACCGTTTGCTTTACGCAGACGGAACCCGTTTTCGGCATCAATGGTGACAATGCCTGCAGCATCTTGACCACGGTGCTGGAGCACCGTCAGCGCATCATAAATCGACTGGTTAACGGGTGTAAAACCGGCAATACCAACAATACCGCACATGCTGTTTTTTCCTCTAAGCCTCTACTGCCCCGATAAGAAACTCGACGTGCTTTGCAAGTAGTAGTCAAAGAACCACCTGATGATATAACTAAATTGGGGGATAAGCTGCGACTGTTTCCAATCTGTGCTTTGCGATAAGCCGGTAAAGGTATCCAGGAAAAACAGGATCGCTGCAACGATCAGCACGCCACGCAGTGCACCGAAACAAATGCCCAATACCTGGTCAGTGCCTGATAACCCGGTTTTCTCTACCAGAGAGCTAATCACATAGTTACCCATTGCACCAATGATCAGCGTCGCGATAAACAAAATGACGATCGCGATACCGTTTTGCACTAGTGCATCTTCAAAACGAGTAAAGTAAACCGCAAGGTAAGAGTAGAAATGGCTGGCAACGAAAAACGCACATCCCCATGTTAACAGTGACAATGCTTCGCGAACAAACCCTCGGATCAGGCTCATTAGAGCTGAAAATCCAATCGGCGCTATAATGACGTAATCAATCCAGACCATGAACTATCCCAATGATGAATCGCTCTTGCTTCTTTTATCTTTCAGCGGCAGCCCTCAACTTACTCCTTGCCACAGGTAACTGCTCAGTGACTACCTTGAGGCAACTTGAAATTTACAAGGCGCATCCAATTTGCGGCGAATTTTAACAGAAAAAAGAAAACGTTTTCATAGGGAATTTCCCACCACGTTATAAATAAAAATAGTCAATAAGGGCGTGTTCTCGCACCGCATTATAGAGAATACTGATAAACCATAACCCGCTCGATTACCATGCAACTTCTAGGCGGATGCTTCCACTTCGCCTGCTAAAATCAATTCGTTAGAGAGCGGGCATATTGATACGCTCATCTTTTATGGTTTCGACAATATCAAGCTATTTCATGTCAGCCATCACGCCTTTCACGCCCTCAGCGTCTTTCACCCTATCACTGAGGCCGCCTTCAAATGACCGTCATCGGTGTACTCACGGGCAATGGCAGGACATCGCCTAATGCACGCTATACGGCTTCACCTGCCCACTTAACCCGCTGATGGCATTCCAGCGCCGACAAAGAAGACTGTAGCTTTTGCTTCGAGGCATCTGGGCCAACGTAAATGCACGTGAGTTACCCCTGAACCGGTATCGATGGCACAGTAAAGACGCGATAGCCAGACAAACGCAGCGAAGCGACGATCTCGTCCACCCTGGCAGCATTTTTCAGCGCACCGGGTTGCACAACATAAGCTTGTCCAACCGGGGCCTGCTATTTCACCGATTTATGCACAGGAGCAGGCTTAGGTTTCGGCATTAGGTTAGGTTTCACCCCCAGTTTTTCACATCGACCGGTGTCGGCAGTGGCATGGGCTTATGCATCGGCGGTGGCGTGTTTTGGTGCCCCACCTGCTTAACCGCCGCCTCAGGGGCTACCTGATGTTCAACTAAAGCCTCTACACCCACTGTTGGCGGCGCGAGCAGCAGCTGAGTGATTGGCGGCAGCATGGTGTTTTCTTCCACTTCTCCCGGCTTCGGCACCAATGGTATCGTCGCGAACTCATCCTCATAATATTTTTTTACCGTCCAACAGCCCTGGCAGGATGATGACCCTCAGTGCGACCAGAATTACGGTTCCAACCAGTCGGTTCTGAAATTTACTTGCCACTCACACTCCTCGCCTCTCTTCTAATGCCACCATCACCTGTGCAACGGTATGGAACGATCCACAGACGATAACAATATCTTGTTTATCAGCATCATGCATAGCCTGCCGCCAAGCGGTTTCAACATCGATAAACTGGCGCGGTTGTATCAAATGCTGTGCCAGAAATTCAGCGCGAGCACCGCGCGGCTCGTCAAGCGGCGCACAATACCATTGATCCACCTGCGCGCGTAGGCAGGCCAACGTGCCGGTGATGTCTTTGTCCGACAGCATGGCGACCACAGCACGCACCTTGCCGCCGTTGCGTGGCAACTTCGCCAGACATCCAGCCAGATAGATGGCAGCGTGCGGGTTATGCGCCACATCAAGGATCAGTCTCGGCTCTTGGCACACAAGTTGAAAACGGCCAGGCAGCATCGCCTGCTGTAGCCCGGCATGGATTGCCCGATGATCGATGTCCAGCGAGGAATAGCTCAGCGTCGCTAGTGCGGTAGCGGCATTGACCAGCGGCACATTCGGCATCGGCAAACCAGCCAGCAGCGTTTCACCATCTTGCCACTGCCAGTGCTCGCCTTGTTCACTATAACTCCAGGCCACCCCGTTGCGGTAAAGCGGTGCACCCAGTGCTTCGGCCACCTGCTGGATACTCGCTGGCATGTCCGCTTCGCCTACCACGGCCGGTTTGCCACTACGGAAAATGCCCGCCTTTTCGCTGCCGATACTTTCACGGTCGTTGCCCAACCAATCAGTATGATCCAACGAAATGCTGGTGATCACCGCCACGCTTGGCTCAACGATATTAGTGGCGTCCAAGCGCCCACCCAAACCAACCTCCAGGATTACCACATCCAGCCGTGCCTGCTTAAACAGGTGCAATGCAGACAGAGTACCAAATTCAAAATAAGTCAGTGAGGTTTCGCCACGGCCGTTCTCAATAGCAGAAAAGGAGTGGCTAAATTCCGCCTCGTTCAGTTCTTCACCCTGGATGCGTACCCGCTCGGTATAGCGCACCAGATGCGGCGAACTGTAAACGCCAACACGTAGGCCAGCGGCCAACAGCATAGCTTCTAGCATGCGACAGGTGGTACCCTTGCCGTTGGTGCCAGCAACAGTGAATACCGTTGCTGCGGGGGTCAATAACTCAAGATGCATCGCAACGCGTTGCACACGTTCCAAGCCGAGTTCGATCGCCTGGCTGTGCAGATGTTCCAGATAGTAAAGCCACTCGTTCAATGGCGATGTGGCTTGGGGAATTGAGTGGTTTTGCATGAGTGCCATCGCTGGACTTGGTTCATTAATTCTCAAGCACCCCACACTGGCCTGCACCCGTGCGGGGTCTTTGCCTATACCTCAGGCGTCGGTCTTATTTTCCTGGGCGATGACCAGCGCTTCCTCATCAAAATGTGGCTGCGGTTGGTTGGTCAGCTTGGAAAGAATGCTGGCCAGAGTTCTGCGCATTTCTGGCCGACGAACGATCATGTCAATCGCGCCTTTTTCGATCAAAAATTCGCTACGCTGGAAACCAGGCGGTAGTTTTTCACGCACTGTTTGCTCAATAACACGTGGGCCAGCGAAGCCGATCAGCGCCTTCGGCTCGGCGATATTGATGTCGCCAAGCATCGCCAGACTGGCAGAAACCCCCCCCATCGTCGGATCAGTCAGCACGGAGATGTAAGGTAGACCACGTTCCTGTATTTTGGCCAGCGCCGCGCTGGTTTTCGCCATCTGCATCAGCGACATCAGTGCTTCCTGCATGCGCGCACCACCGCTGGCAGAAAAGCATACTAGAGGGCAGTGGTCTTCCTGTGCTTGCTCGGCTGCTCGCACAAAACGTGCACCAACCACGGACGACATAGAACCACCGATAAAGGCAAATTCAAAAGCGGCGGCCACGATCGGCATGCCGTACAACGTGCCTTTCATTACCACTAATGCATCTTTTTCACCAGTCGCTTTCTGCGCAGCGACCAAACGATCTTTGTACTTTTTAGAATCTTTGAACTTCAGAATGTCATTCGGCTCCAGTTCGCTGCCCAATTCTAGTTCGCCGCCCAATTCCACTTCACTGCCTTTATCCAGCAGGGTGTGCAGACGTATACGCGATGTCATGCGCATGTGGTGGTCACACTTAGGGCACACTTCCAGATTTCGCTCAAGCTCGGCGCGATAGAGAACTTGGCCGCAGCTATCGCATTTGGTCCAGACCCCTTCAGGAATGCTTGCTTTACGGGTTTGTGTAATATTGCTTTTGTTAAGAATTCGTTCAATCCAGCTCATCGATAACCTTTCTGCTCGAACCTGGCAAACGCCAGTCTGCTGTTCATGTCCCCCCCGAAGAAGCCTCAGGATTGTGCACAAGAACAGACCATAAATGTCGCTCATTTAACCATATCAGCCCAACACTGTGGATAAAAAACTGGTTGAACCGAAAAGCTAGGCGATGTTTTTACTTTTACTGGCGAGTAGCCCGCTAGATCTCAATGATACCCGGTAGAATTGAAATAATGATGATAGCCATGATCAATAATTTCAGGTTTTCCTGCATCACGGGCAAACCGCCGAAAAAATATCCAGTATAAGTGAACAGCAATACCCAAACCAGTGCTGCGCCCACGACGTTATAGACAGCAAAGTGGCGGTAGGATATATGCCCCATACCAGCGACGAACGGTGCAAAAGTGCGTACGATCGGCACGAATCGCACCAAAATAATCATTTTTCCACCGAGTTTCTCATAAAATCGATGCGTTTTGTCCAGATAGCTACGACGGAAAATCTTCGAGTCTGGGCAGCTGAATAGTTTTTCACCAAACAGTCGGCTGAGGTATAATTAACCGTGTCGCCAATAATCTCCGCCGCTACCATCAGCACTACCATGGTGTGCACATTGAGATCATTGATCGGTAATGCCGCCAGCGTGCCGGCAATAAACAGCAGAGAATCCCCGGCAGGAAAGGCGTTACCACCAAGCCAGTTTCGCAAAACAGGATCAAGGGCAAAATAGCGTAAACCCATATGCTGTACTGTGCGACTAACTCGATCAAGTTGGCATCAATATGCAGAATAAAATCAATAATAAATTTGATGATATCCATCAGTTCTCTCTTTAACGCCGGCTACCTTCCCCCAGCAGCAAGCTATAGGGAACAATAGATTCAAACACGCCAGCGTTTAATCGTCAGGTAAAAACAGCGGCCCCAGCGGCGATCGGGGGAGAGCAAAATGCTCAGGATAATCGACAGAGATCAAATATAGACCTTCGGCTCGTGCCGTCGCTGCCGCCAGATTACGATCCCTCAACGCTAACAGCTCGGCCAGCCAGTTCTCATTCCGCTTGCCGCGACCAATTTCTATCAGGCTGCCGACAATATTGCGCACCATATGATGCACAAAGGCATTGGCCTTGATATCCACCACAATATATTCGCCTTGGCGCGTGACCTTGATATGTTTTACCTTACGCCACGGCGTGCGCGATTGGCATTGCGCGGCACGAAACGAAGTAAAATCGTTCTCGCCCAGCAGCTCCTGCGCAGCGCGATGCATCCGAACGGCGTCCAATGGATGGTAAAAATGGGTCACTCCTTGCTGCAATACTGCCGGACGGTTACGATGATTGTAGATGATATAGCGATAGCGGCGTGCGATAGCGCTGAAACGCGCATGAAAATCGTCGGCGACAGCGCTTACCCAGCGCACAGCAATATCCGGCGGTAGATAGGTGTTCACTCCCATAGACCAAGCGGCGTCCTTGTGCCGTGCGCTGGTTTCAAAATGCACCACCTGCCCGGTAGCGTGTACTCCAGCGTCAGTACGCCCGGCGCACAACACGTTGATCGGTGCAGCCGCGACCTTGCTCAACGCCTGTTCCAGGCAGCCCTGAACACTAGCTACTTCCCGTTGCTGCTGCCAGCCGTAATAACGACTGCCGTCATATTCAATACCCAGCGCAATCTTTTGTGTCTGTAGGATAGGAAAAGTAACCTCAGACATCAGTATATCTGCTCCTGTACCAGACGTTCTGCGGTTTCGATAGCCATCAACACCTTGCCGAAACGCATATTGTCCTCTACCGACCAGAATTGTAACAGCGCCGTAATACCGTAATCATTACGCAGGCAACCAATACTTAACGCATCGCTGCCGGATGCTTCGGTCACTTGAGTCGGATAATTCTCTTCCTCGCTCAGTTGAATGTCTTCGGCCTGCTCCAACTCACCGCGCGCTTCTTCTGCGGAAATTAGGCGTAAGGCTTCCAGATGCACCACCTGCGCATGGCCGTAAAATACCGGCGACTGAACGCATCTCACCGAGCTCGGCAACCACATATCCCGCAACACTTTGCGCACCTGATCGATGATTAAGCGTTCCTCGCGCAGGCTGCCTTGTTCATCAGCGAGGAGCGGCAACAGGTTAAATGCCAATTGTTTGGCGAACACGCCAGGTTCAGCCGGAATACCGTTAAGCAAATGCGCGCTCTGAGCAGCCAGATCATTCATTGCCACACTTTTCCGTGAGCCGAGGCCGATATCAATGTCATCACGTGTGGGCGCGAAACCCCCGCTTGTTCGGTTAGTAGTGTGATCACTGTCAGCAATTGACTGACCATGCTATCAGCGATGGAAACGATATTGCGGTTACGATATTCGGCCAGCACCTGCGGGTTGACGCCCGGTACCACCAGCGGTACGTCGGGCTATAAAGCGAGCAAGCTGCTGGTGTCGATCACTAGACAGCACATGCGGACAGAGGCTTCGCTACCGGCAACAAAGAACGCTAGCTGTGCCTGCGACCAATCGAACTTATCCGCATTTTGCACTAGAATAGATTTACCTTTGAAGCGCACGATCGAGCTAGCGCTACCAACACTTGCCAAGGGATGAAGTTCACCTACTGGAAACTGGCATTCCTGCAACAATTCTAACAATGCTTCCCCCACCGCGCCAGTAGCGCCAAGCAGAGCGATATTCCAGCCGTCAGACATTGGGTTTTCTCCTGAGTATTGCATTTAAAAGCAAATGAGTCGTGTTGCCACGGCCCGATAATTTTTGCCGCTGACTCTTGGCTGTGTCCGGCTATTGATTGTAGCCCCCTGGTTGCCCCAAAAGTGGGTAATCAAGCGGAGGGGGGGGAGTTCAAGACCGACAACGCAGAATAGCGACTTTTGGGGAGCGGCCAATAGATCCGGGGCCATTTGATGCACCGTCTATTTGGCGCAGCAAACCTCGCAACCCACGCCTTGCTACGCGTATTCAATATCCCCCCCAACGGCGCTCACGGGCAAGGGCCGGATACAGCCTACCATAGCAGCGATAATACATAAGACAACCTTACAGAATATTTACAGAACGTTGAAACCAGGCTCAAGCAGCAACTCCGCGCTGGCACTGTCATGGCACTGAACACGCAGCGAAGACCATTCGCGGCGCTCCTGATAGTATTTGCGCAGGCGATTAAAATCATTCATCAGCCCCTCGACATTACGCAGCAGTGCATCATCACGGCGCACATCATAACACTAAGTGAATCAATCTTTTTAATTTGCTTTCATCCAACACCCTATTGAGTTGGATATGGCTTAATTCTGCTATCGGCAGCAGTGAGGCCAATGCAATCTGCTGTGGCTGCCCAAGATAACAGCTGTAGGCCTCAAATACTTGCGTAGTGCCGTACGCTTGCCCTCCAGGGTATAAGCCCGCGATATGCGCGGTGCCGATGTCTACCTGTGCCAGCAACGGCAGGGAAAGATCCGGCTCCGGCTCTCAGACGTCCAACACCGTGCTCAGCTTTTTGCCCTTTTCCAATGCCTGCAACAGCGCTGCGTTGTCGACCACCGCGCCACGGCAGGCATTGATCAGAATACGGTTGTCCGGTAGAGCTGCTGCTAGCAGATCGGCATCAGCCAGATGCTATAAGGTATAAGGGCCATACTTATTAAGCGGCGTATGGAAGGACAGGACATCGGCTTCTGCCACCAGCTTCTCCAGAGGCCAAAACTCCCCCGCGCCACCGCGCGCAGCGCGCAGTGGATCACACAATAGCGTACGCACGCCTAATACTTTCATCCGCGCATCCAGACGACGTGAGCCAACGTTACCCATGCCGACGATACCGATAGTTTTATCACGCAGCTGGAAACCATCACGTTTAGCAAGCACCAGTAAAGCGGAAAACACATACTCGACTACTGCGATAGCATTGCAGCCTGGTACGGCGGAAAAAAACCGATGCCTTGCTGTTGAAGCCAAGCCTCATCAATGTGGTCAGTGCCGGCGGTGGCGGTGCTTACAAAACCAACGCAGCTATTAGCCAGCAATTCTGCATTCACCTGGGTAACCGAACGGCGCACCATCAGTACCTTGGCATCCGCCAGCGCATCACGCGGGATAGGGCTATCTAGCACCACCTGTACATCTCCCAGGCAACTGAACAGCTCAGCCGAATAGGGCATATTTTTCATCAACTAGAATTTTCACTGCGTTCTTCGACGCTTCACCGCAATTTATCTGTGAAATAGTGTGCCACTAAATCATGCACGGCGGAAGTACTTAGGGGGAGTATCAGTACCAAAAACTTGTCCTCGGACGATGGCAGGTAATTTTGCTGGATAGGGGATTGAGGTAATATTATTTTTACATTTTTTTGATTAAGATCGTTTAATCATACTGGATAATAGTCAAGCGAAGACGTAATATCAGACAGGTAATTGGCATATCTTTGAAGAATGAAGAGCATGACAAGTAAAGTTCAAATTAAACGATATAAATTATGCTCTTCCCATATTTATAGCATTGAGGATTTTTTTTATTTTTCTCTGGTGGAGAAGCTTATCGTTATTGCGGCGGATTAGGTGATGTTTCTAACAAAGAATCCATTTCCACTAATATCTATTCCATTTTAAACGAATAGATATAATTCATCACTCATGGTTAAAAATCTTAAATAAGATATAGTTACTTATTATTAGAGCTTCCTGCATAGCAATTCTTATTACCCTTCTCTCATTGGAGAAATAACAAATGGCACAATCTGTTATTAGGAGCTTCTTTTATAGAATAGATAGATTGCTTTTATATAACATCCTTTCAATTATTATTGGTCATTGATTAGGAGATCCATACAAATGGATAACTAACCTAAATACTAATATGTGAGAAGCATAAATTGTCAATAGAATAAATCTGGCGGTTCCAGAAAATGCTGAAACCGATGCGTAGCACAATCAACCCGGCTTTCACCCACATTAGTTGGCCCCCATTGTGACTATGTGGCTATGTGGCTATGTGGCTAATTAGACCTTATTGAGAATAATTATCATGAGTATACTGTTCCCATTGCTAGCAGTGCTGATCTAGTCAATCAGTGCCATATAGTCAACAAACTAGCTGTCACTACTATCGATCCAGCAGCCATCTCCTTATACCGCTGGCTACTGGCGCTAATCATCCTAATACCCATTGTATTTTGCCGGGGTGATCGGCAACCGACAGGTGGTGCGTGTCAATGAGTGGAAACTGCTGGTACTCGGTCTGCTGGATATGGTACTGTATCAAAGCCTAGCCTACTATGCTGCGTACAGTTTCTGTGCGCTGTTTATGGGCATCATCGCTTCTTTGATCCTGCCACTGACCATATTGATTAGTCTGGCGCATTGCTGCAATAGGATATCGACAAGGGAGAACTGATGATGTTAGCCGCCACCTTCTCTTACGCACTATACGGAGTGTTAACCAAATATTGGAACATTGCCCTGCCTAACTGGCAGTAACTGTACGTACAGATCCTGTTTGTCGTCGTGTTACTGCTGCCGGAATTTCTGTTGGCGTAGGAGATTGGGCTCGATAGCCATAATATCCCTATGGTACTGTTTACCGGCACCCCGGCCTCGGTCATTGCGCCTTTCTTGTGGGTTCAAGGCATTATGCGCCTAGGGGCTAATACCGCCGCGATCTTTATGAACTTAACACCGGTGGTGTTCACTGCCATCATCGCCGTACTGTTCCTGCATGAACAATTACACAACCACCATCTGTTAGGCGGCGGTATCACCCTGCTTGGCGTGATTTTATCCCAATGCCTACCCACCTCATGGGGACAGCGCGCAAAAATACCCACCACCGGGGGCATTCTATAAGGATCAGGACAACCGTTGAAAATGCCCTCGCAAGCTGCTGTGCTCCACCAATCGCTCCTCGCCCAGGCCAAAAAATGCTATTTTTCCTTTACTTAATTTTCATTTGCCGCGTATTGCTTTATCTATAGCACCTTTTTACAGCACTAAAGGATGTTTTATGACTAACACTTTCATCAAATGGTTACTGCTGAGTAGCGTAATCATCTTGCTTTCCGCCTGTAACAAACCGCAATCCCGCCCGCAAATCGACATCAACGGCAAAACCATGGGTACCTTTTATAGCGTTAAGGTGAGTGGTGATATCGCCATCAGCAAAGAACAGTTACAGCACCAGATCGATACGCTGCTAGAACAGGCCAACGACGATATTTCCACCTATCGTGCCAATTCGGTGCTGTCTCATTTTAATCATTCCTGCAGCAATAACCCACAAGCCATACCGCGCGGTATGGCAAATATCATACTGATGGCTCAGCACATTGGCCAGGATACCGGTGGTGCCATGGACATTACCATTGGCCCGTTAGTGAACCTGTGGAGCTTTGGGCCGGACAAACGCCAGGTCAAGGTGCCAACCCAGCAGCAAATAGCAGCGGCGCAGAAGAAGGTAGGGTTACAGCACCTGAATCTGTTCAGTGACAGCCGGGGAGAATGGTTACAGAAAGACCTGCCTGGTATGTATGTCGATCTCTCGACGTTGGGCGAAGGCTATGGCACCGATGAACTGGTGCAGCGGATGACACGTAACGGCATCACCAACTATCTGGTTTCGGTAGGCGGTGCGGTATCTGCACACGGCGTTAACAGTCAGGGCAAACCCTGGCGAGTGGCAATCCAGAAACCAACCGATCGTGAGAATGCCGTGCAAGCGCTGGTCGATTTACAGGGCTATAGCATCAGCACAGCTGGCAGCTATCGCAACTATTTTGAGCTAGGTGGCCAGCACTATTCGCATATCATCAATCCAAGCACCGGCAAGCCAATTCAACATCGGCTAGTGTCCGCCACGGTGATCGCTTCTACCGCGCTGGAAGCTGATGGCTGGGATACTGGGCTGATGGTACTGAACACAGAAAAAGCGTTACAGTTAGCGCAAGAAAAAGGGCTAGCGGCATATCTGATCAGCAAAACTAACGATGGTTTTAGTACGGTGATGACGCCGCAGTTCAAGGCATTTCTAGTGCAATAAGATAAAAAGCTCAGCGTAAACTAAGCTGGAAAAAGGAGAATATAAGCACCTGATTTCTGGATAAAAGCTTGCACAGGCCATCATCAACGATGAACTTTCACTCTATAATGCTACTATAAAATCTCTTTTCCCCAATTATAGCACTGTTAATCAGTGGGGTAAGCATTTTTTCGTTACCTAGGTGTCATATTCATGTGACGATAGCAACCCGATGATTTAAATGGCCGTGGAAAACAGTTCTAAGCCAAACCACTTCGTACGCCTAACCCGGCGTGGTAATGTGCTGGTATTGGGATACGCCGTGCATTGCTCAGATAGCGAGCAATCGAACCGGAATGGTCAATTTAGCGTTGACACTCCTATGGCGGCTGGATATGATGCACCCCGTTCACACGATTCCTCTGTAGTTCAGTCGGTAGAACGGCGGACTGTTAATCCGTATGTCACTGGTTCGAATCCAGTCAGAGGAGCCAAATTCTTGTTTTCATGCTGCTCTTCGAATTCTTATATGATTCTGATTCAATAAGTTAGCATAAAAAGTCTTCCCGGTGCATTTTCAGTTTTCCCTTTGCATCGGGAGAATTCGGTGATCAGATTTAGGGTCAAGTTGGTTCGATGACGGAGTGACCCCAACAAAATGTCTCTTAACGACTCAAAAATCCGCAACTTAAAACCATCCGTAAAACCCTTCAAAATTTCCGATTCTCACGGTCTGTACCTTTTAGTTAATCCAGGCGGCTCACGTCTCTGGTATCTTAAATATCGTATCAATAAGAAAAGAATCCCGCCTCGGCTTAGGTGCCTACCCTTATGTCTCTCTCGCTGATGCTCATCAGCAATGTGACGGTATCCGTAAATTGCTGGCGTAAAATGTCAATCCAGCTCAATAGCGCTCTGCTGAAAGAGCCACTTCCTCATCATAAAAAACCTTTAAGACCGTGGCACTGGAGTGGCATAAAAGCAACCGAACATGGTCAGAAAACCATGCTGCCCGTCTGCTTGCCAGCATGAACAATCAGATCTTCCCAATAATTAGACACCTGCTGATCACAGAGCTGAAAACTCGCCACTTTATCGATCTGGTAAAAGGGATTGAGAAAAAAGATCTGCTGGATGTGGCTACGCATACCCGGCAGCATATGTGCAACATCATGTGTCATGCCGTGCATCAGGAGTAGATAGAGCACAATCCGGCAGCCGATCTGGACGGTATCATCGCTCCTCCCGTTAAACGCCACTATCTTGCTCTTCCACTGGAGCAACTGCCGGAACTGTTGACTCGCATTGAGGACTACAAGCAAAGACGTGAATTAACCCGTCTGGCCGTCTAACTCACCCCGCACCTTTTCATCCGTTCCAGCGAATTGCGCTTTGCCCGTTGGTCTGATCTCGATTTCAGAAACAAAATCTGGACCATTCCTGCCACCCACAAGGCTATCCCTGGTGTGCGTTATTCCGGGCGTGGTGCCAAAATGCGCTCGCCGCATATCGTTCCTCCCCTTTCCCGTCAGTCCATCACTATTCTGAAACAGATACGGGACATATCCGGGCATCAGGAACTCATATTCCCCGTTGATCATAATCCGTATAAGCTAATGTGTGAAAACAGGGTCAACAAGGCACTACGCCTGATGGGTTATGACACGAAATACGAAATCTGCGGCCACGGATTACGCGCAATGGCCTGTAGTGCGCTGATGGAGTTTGGACTGTAGGCGTAGGATGCTGTTGAGCGTCAAATAAGTCATCAGGAACGCAATAGCGTTCGAGCAGCTTACATCCATAAAGCAGAATATCTCGATGCTCGTAAAGCGATGATGCAATGGTGGTCGGATTATCTGGATACCAACCGGGAAGGATATGTTGCGCGATATATTTATGCTCAACAACGGCTTTATTGAATAAATTGAACTTTTGCTGATTTGAAGGGGCAGATCACACATTCTCTGACAACGCAGGCAGTCCCGTGGCTAAGCAGAAGTTCATAATCACCCACTGGCACACTTATAACAAAGCGCTTATCAACCACGGCTCCATGACTTTCTAGCTGGACGACGAAGCGATTAAGACGTGGTAAGACACGGTATGAGACAGCCCCACCTTCAGTGCGAGGAATACCCCAGCGCTATTCTGACCTTGCCATCACTACCGTTTTGGTGATTAAACGAGTATTACGGCTGACCCTACGGGCTGCACAGGGCTTCATTGATTCCATTTTTACCCTGATGGGCGTTCCGCTGCGCTGTCCGGATTACAGCTGTGTCAGCAAGCGGGCAAAGTCAGTCAATGTCAGTGTCAAAACTCCCACCCAGGGTGAAATCACGCACCTGGTGATTGATTCCACCGTGCTGAAGGTCTTGGGTGAAGGCAAATGGAAAGTCAAAAACACGGAAAAGAACGCCGCTGTATCTGGCGGAAGCTGCATCTGGTCGTTGACAGCAAAACCAATTAAATCATCTATGCGGACTTGTCGCTTAACAACGTTACGGCGGACGGCGCTTATGACACCCGGTTATGTCACAATGAAATGCGCCGTAAAAAAATCAGCGCCCTCATTCCTCAGCGAAAGGGAGCGGGCTACTTGCCCGGTGAGTACGCAGACCGTAACCGTGCAGTAGCGAATCAGCGACTGAGCGGGAGCAATGCGCGGTGGAAATGGACAATAGAATATAACTGTCGCTCTATAGCAGAAACGGCCATGTACCGGGTAAAGCAGCTGTTCGGAGGCTCACTGACGCCGTGTGACTACGACTGTCAGGTAGCGGAGGCTTTGGCTATGGTACGTGCCCTGAACAAGATGACGAAGGCAGGTATGCCAGAAAACATTCGTATTGCCTGAAAATCCGACCAGCTACAGGGACGCTCGCTCGCACAGCGATCTGATTTATTTAACAAAGCCCATTCCAGACTGAAGTCACTCGGTTTAATTTAGACATGTTGTTACCAAATACTCAGTTTCCGAAAATGTTCACCGATGTCTATTTAGAAAGTGACGGGCGATTTACTGACAAACGTTCAATCTTTGCTTTAGCGGTCGAGCGACTGGCTAAGGATGTAACCCCAGATATCCCGAAAGCCTCTGTATCTCTTTCCGTTGCATAGAAGATTGCATTTTCTGCCGAGGTTTATGCCAAACTTCTATTGTCGGGCGCAGAAGGCATTAGCACCATCAATACGACCGCAAACCGGATGTATCCCATGCTGTCAGCGTTGTTTAACGGCAGTAGTGCCTGTTACGACATATTGTCAACGCAGCTTTTCAAACCCGGCGATAATGAAGACCAGCACCACCCGGTACACAAGATCGTCGCTGAATACTACGCAGCGGATTATCTCATTAATCGAATTGCCTATCCTGCGGATGACCTCACTTTAACAAAGTGCTTGTCTATTATTACGCCTAACGGTACTGCTAGATATGAGTTGAGAGGTCTGCTAAGATGGATGGCGGCATTAGGCAACAGGTCGGTGCGGGGATCCATTATTGAGCTTGACGCCTATGCGATACTCGCAAACGTCGATCTATCGCAGCTTGAACGCTTATCGAAACGACAGCTTCTTCATCGACTTAAAGAGATTGAAGCTGCAGATCCTTACTTTCGTCGGAGCGATTTCTGGCGACGGTTACAGCGCGGCCGATTTTTTCACACAAGACGTTGTTGAAGAAATAAAACCTCTTTTAGCGATGGGCAAAGGGGGGCATTTACATGACTTAATTTTAGAACTTCTGGCAGACTCCCAGGTTAATAACCGGTTGATGCCTGAACTGAGCCTGATTGTTTTAAACCCCACAAAGAACAAATTGAAAAGGTCGTTGGTTCTCTTTACTTTATTAAAAACTTATTTCCTGTTTTTCACCCTATACTCTTGAACTTCTTATGGATGAATTAACCCATAATATTCATTGCTATTGTGGGAAAAGATCCTATGAGTGTGATTGTCGCAATGGAATAAGCAAGATCGTCGGTTCAATGATCGATCGCTATTTTGAATTAGCCCAAGCACCGATTGATCCTGTGAGGATCTGGCAATGGGTAGGTAATCTAAATTTTCATCGTCAATGCCAGTCCGATCAAAACAAATCGGTACAGGTGATTCGGGAAAATTACACGCTTCGTCAGGGGATAATTGCTCATGTATTCGGGCTATTAACGGATCGTAAAGAGATATTCAACATAAAAGTGGAGAAATTCGACGGACACCCGCACTCACATATGGGCCAGATACAACAATACATTGAATTGGAGTTTGGTGACGAGAAACTGGTTCGGACTGCGTTGCGAAATTGTCTGGATTTTATTACTCCCGTGGTGGTTCCCACCCTACCGCGAACTAGCGGCTCTGCAATGCGAATCTAAACACAGGTATTCTGAGACGGTTTTATATGCATCCTGTCTGGAGATTCTACGTGCAGAAGGCAACCTTGAATGCGTAATATTGAGTTGCTTATAGCATTAAGAACTAACATTCACATGGGATACAATTAAGTTTCGCCGGAAGAACATGATGCTCTACAGGCAGAGTTTGATCGCCTGATTTTTCCTGATAGTGAAAGTGCGGAAAAATATCTCCTACAGTATGTTGAACCCCTAACTCGCTCACCCATACCTCCACCCTCAAATCTGGATGTTAAGTGGAGAATAGGTCTTTAGGCAGTCACGCGCTAAACTTTCCATTGAATGGCTTTGTCGCTGTATCGATTTATCCCTTGACTCAGCGGATGCGATTTTTGAAATTGCTACTCAATACGGCGATCATGAGGATTTAAAAGAAATTATTGCAGAGCATTGCTCTGAGATAATATCGGGCTAGCCCAATCCGACAAAAGATGAGGATTTTGAACACAAGCGAATATTCTTGTCTGGTACGGGAATTCTACTTTCTTGAGAGCATTACAGCTATTTATTGGGTATAGTATAAAATATGCCAAAAATAACTTACTGCATTTTTATAGTCGTTCTAGCCGCGTGATCCTAAGCGAGAATCATACCCGGCCGGAACTGACCTTAATTAAAATTAAAGCCATTTTAGACGCTTTCTTTGAACAATGGCTGCATGTTGAACTACTAAGTCATTGGGGTAGTGATAGCTCCGAAGAGGAAAAGCCTACCGCTTTTTGTATAATTTAATTTGGTCAATTGAATCAGATACTCCTGACAATGTAATACCTGTACTGGGTCGCCTTCTTGCCGATCCACGTTTCACGAGCCAGAATAAATGGCTACAAAGTATATATGCTGGTTAGCTCAGGAAAAAAGCGCTCAGGTATTTTGAACCACCGACACCTGATGAAATAGTCCAACATCTAGATTGTGATTCAGTGTTTACTGTTGAAGGCCTGCGTCAGTTAGTTCTTCAGGAGCTTTATGATTTCCAGAGCTTCTATGAAAAAAATGAACGCCTTAATGAGGTAAAGTATACGTAGATCATTGCTAAACGTCTCAATTTAAGACTCGAACCTCAGGGCATATCGATAACACCTGAGCATCAGTTGAAAGGTCAAAACAGGAGTTATTTCACGGCATCTAAGTTAATTGGTGTAAAAAGACGGTTGCTGGTTACAGAAGTCAAAGTCCAGTAGCACAGAGAGTTATATTATGCCGCTTCAGCCCAACTCTATGACTGTTTTTCCATCCACCCAGATGCCGAACAGCAGGGTATTTTTCTTGTTATATGGTTTGGAGAGAGTGAGACCGCTGCAGGCCGCAAGCTCCACAGTATCAAAACCACTCAGGAACTTAAAATAAGTATTGAAGCAGTGTTACCAGTTGATCTCCGTGGTTTAGTCGATGTTTTCGTTTTAGATGTTTCACGAAATAATAAACATTAGAATTAGTAATATAGCTCCTACTTTGAATTTCTTAAGGGTGCTTTAAGTATTACAGTATAAAAGAACTTAACAGTATTGTTACATCAAACATAAATACCAGATATCACGGCAGGTGTGATAGCAAGCATTTACCACCGAGAGATTAATAAAAATTGGTGGTCATTCTAGTGATCTTGACAGGAGAGAAATTCAGGTTTAGTTTACTTATTAGCTAGTTACTGTCTAAAGCGATCCCAGTCAGAGGAGCTCTCTTAAGGGAAGAAAGCATTTACTGACGTCTGCCTTATGCATTTCTGTCAGTTGGTTATCCCCTTCCCCAGGTTCACCTTCGTTCACTAAAAACCACTCGAAGCCATACCCATTTGCTGGTGAAAATGTTGGTAATGGTAGTTCGATTGCGTTTTTACCAACAAATGGGGGATGCTGTTATGCCACTTACTGATACCAAAGTAAAAAACGTCAATCCCCTCGAAAAGGAATACAAGCTGACCGATGGCTTCGGTACGTTCCTTCGCATTACCCTTAAAAGTTAGAAATACTGGCAAATAGCTTACCGCTTCGAAGGTAAGCAAAAAATCTTCTCCATAAGTGTCTAGCCTGCTGTTTCACTTGCTGATGTAAGAGAGCTGCGTGACCAAGCCAGAAAGCTTCTTGCTCAGGGCATTGATCCTAATGCCAAAAAACAGGCCGAAGTTAAAGAGCTGAAAGTCAAGCGTGATAAGATACGTACCTTCACTGTGGTGGCTAAGACTTGGTTCGCCACGAAAACAAGATGGTCAGAAGATTACGGTGATGCCGTCTTAGAAGCAACTTGAAACTTATGTCTTCCCGGTAATTGGCTACAAAGATATCGCTGAGCTGGATACTGGTGACCTGCTGGTTCCGGTAAAAAAGGTTGAGGCGCTTGGTTATATTGAAGTTGCCATGCTTATTCAACAATACATTACTTCTATCCTCCGCCATGCTGTCCAGCAAAACTGATAGGCCATAACCACGCCTATGATATGGAAGGTGCTGTCCAGAAACCACAGACGGAACACCGCCCAGCGCTGGAAATGGAAGAAATACCACAGCCACTGAAAAAATTGCCGAATATAAAGGCCGCAGGTTAACCATATTAGCAATTCAGCTCAATCGATGGTGTTACAGATTCATACCATGCCTGAATCTCCTGCTCGTCTAGCCAGAAGGTGATAGAGCCTCTGTTGACGAGAGCTTTATTGTAAGAGTGCCAGTTGGTGATTCCTGAACTTCTGCTTTGCCACGGAATAACCTTTGTTGTCAGGATGATGCATGATTAGATCCTGTCGGTCGGCAAAAGTTCGATTTATTCAACAAAGCCATCACTGAGTAAGCCTCTAATACGGTTCTTGTAATCGTCCCCAAATCCCATACTCCGTGTTGCCGGGCCTGTACATAAGCCCGGCCTGCCCTTTACCCTTGATTACCGGATTTTTAGTGTGCGGCGGTGCCACGATCTAATGACGGAACGCCGCCTTGTGCGTTTTAATCGCAATATTGACTAAAAATCGCTGACCTGTGAAGCAATAGCCTGAGCTTCCTATTGCCAACCATGTGCCAAAGTGCGCACCAGCGCGTTATAGCCGTCTTCACCCTGCTTCAGTGCCAGGGCTGAACGGGCTGTTTGATCAGTTGCCCCTGATGATTCACCACCCATTCGCCGCAAATAATAGCCTTGCTATCAAAGCAGCCATGAAAGCCGTTAATGGTGAGGTTAAGCCTATCTTGATCACTGCTCATCAGCTGGGATGACACCACCTACCCCGGCAGCGCACTGCTCAGATTGGTGACCATAGTCTGTTGCATCTGTTGATCAAGCGGGCTAGCCCACAGGTTTTTCTGGGCAATCAAATACCGCACATCGTTGGTCTGGTAAACCACGCTGTTTTGCGCCAGATAATCGGCTACGCTTATGTGTTCCAGCCATAACTGACGTGCCGAGACACCACTGCTACTCACCTGCGCCGGTACCGCCCAGCGCAGGTAACTGATAGTAGGTTTTCTGTGGCATACTGCTACAGGCACTGAGGAACAGCAATAGGGCTACTGGGATCCATTTTATCTATTTGTTGGCCTTCTTCGGCTGAGGATCGTGACTACTTGCGGCTTCAAATACCAGCGCGTTGCTCTTTTCATTCATGGTGCGCAGCACCTAATCAAGACGTTGCATCTCACCAACCATTTTGTTGTAGGCCGGTGAACCGGGCTGGAACCCTTTCATGCTGCGATTCAGTTCTTGCAAGGTTCTTTACGTGTCCTGAGGAAACACTTTCATCTCGTTGCTGGTAATAATATCATTTAACGACGTCATAGTTTGCTGAGTCGTTTTCATTGTCTTCTGGCTTTCAGCTAGCGCTTTAGTTGCTTCATCGATCATCGGGTTCAAGGGTATCGTATTAATCTTATCCAGCACGATGTGTATCCTTTAGCATCGAGAGAAGCCAATGGCGTGGCATTGAGCAGTGGGTAGTTATCCTGGGCCCACTTTGCCTGTATTTCCTGATTGCAATTCGATATAAGCACCTGACAGCAGCGTAACCATGCCAGAAACACCTTCACGGACAATCTGCAGCTTCACCACCAAGAAGGCTGTAATCCTAGTGCAGCAGCTTTTCCATGCCGCTGTTGAGACGCGCTTGCACCCCCGCATCTTGCTCAGATCCTCGCTCAACGACACGTTTTCTACCATACCGACATAGACGCTACGGCTATTGATTTTGGTTTTACCTACCACCAACTCTTCAGCCCTGGTGGTGACCAGCGTCACCACCGGTCCCTGATTGATAAAGTGGTAAAACAGTATCCAGGCACCGATTAGCGCAGTCATGATAGGAATGATCTACACCGGCGACCAGCGTTTTATCTTCTCAACGTCGGCGATGCTATGATTATTTTCCGTCACCTTTCAGCTCCTTTTTTATTGTTTCATTTCCGCAATCACGTGTCAGACAGGGATCGAACTTCATGGCAGCAAACATGGTGAGGATCACCGCCAGGACGAATAGTACCGCTCCGGTATCTGGATAAATGTTTATCAATTTTCTCATACGCACCAGCGAGCGTTGAAAGTACGGCGATGACGAACACATCGATTATGGACCAGCAGCCAACAAATTCGACAACATCATAAATCAAATGCATACGTTCGCTGTCAGCACGCTTTTACCCTTTGCCATTGGCATCCCAGCACAGCCAACAGATCGCCAATATTTTCAGCGAAGGTACCGAACGAGGTGAGCAACAGCGCTAACATCCACTGTAGGCTGTAGCGTCGCCGCTGCACATAGACAGTGCTGTAGCAGCGTGGGCAATGAGTATGATCGGCTGGCAGGATCGCCGTGCAGCAATGGTAAGAGTGCATACCCTGGCATATGCCGGTGCGCCCTACCTTCAACGGGCGATCCAGATGCGGTACGGGTTCTATATCCCCTGCTACAGCCAACGGCGATCGATACACTGTAAGGCGCGCACTTGCAGCAGGCAGTACAGAAAATAAGGCACAAAGCTGTTGCCGATGCCGATATCACCGTAGGCTATCAGCTTGGCGAAACTGACCAGTACCCCGGCCAGGAAGATTTCCACCATGCACCAGATTTTAAATTGGAATAGCATTTTAGCTATCTACTCTTTTAGCACCAGCGGCATGCGCACCTTAGCGCATAGCAGAATAATCGCTAGCATACAGAATGCTGGGATCAACTATACCAACACCATAAACAGCCTGGACAAGCTAGCATAATCATCCGCCACCAACACCTATGGGATCTGGATTAGTATGATTTCGTTGCTAAAGCCAGCAACGCGCATATATTGATAAACGGGAAAATATTCGCCAGCAGCAGTATGAATAATGCGCTGAGGACATAACCGATCGGCTGCTTACACGGTTCCTCTCAGCGAGTGCTGAATGTCGTTTTACAGCGTGGGCATAACACTCTAGTGCCAAACGCTAACGGAGTCAGCGCTACTAGCATATCGCATTGCGGGCACAACAACATCAGGTTATCCTGCCGCCCGGCGGCGGGTAGCGTATGGCTATGCTACGGGTGATTTTCGTAGGAATACACCCTATTTCTCCTTAATAATATTGCTTAGCACTACAGCGATATCGTTCACAGCGGGGGCGGTGTTCACAATAGTTAGCCGTTTTTCATCGCTTCTAACACTTCCCAACGGACGAAAGCCTGCTCTAGCGTCTATTAGGCGGTAGCTAGCACCGTCAACACGCGCTGAGTTTCGCTATGCGGACGCGTGAAAAAGTCAGCATCGCTTATTTGTGCCTGTAGTGCCTCCATTTCCGCTTCCAGTTGCTCAAGGCGCTGCGGCAATTATTCCAATTCTCGCAGCAAGTTATAACTCAACTTGGCGGCTGGGTTTCTTCGGCTGTGCGATTTTCTTTTCTGCAACCGGTTTACTCTGGCTGACCACCGCCGTACGGATTCGGCTTAGCCGTAGCACGTTGATAATGCGCATCGTCATAACCGCCAACAAAAGTGTTGATCACCACGTTGCCTTCAAAGATCCAGCACTCAGTCAACGAATTATCAATGAATTGGCGATCATGGCTGACCAGCAGCACAGTGCCTTGATAGCTATCGATCAGTTCTTCCAGCAGTTCCAGTGTTTCAACGTCCAGATCGTTAGTGGGTTCATCAAGGATCAGCAGATTGCTTGGTTTCAGAAACAGCTTAGCCAATAATAGGGAATATGAAGTCCTGTAGGTAACCCAGCACATGGTGGGCGCGGTCGTTGACCATGCACTTTTGCTTGCCTTCTGCCAGATGGTTATCCATCACTGTACGTTCGGTATCAAGATCAGCACGGTGCTGATCAAAATAGGCCACCTCCAGTTTGGTGCCACAGTGCACGCGGCCGCTATTGGCCTTTAGTTGACCGAGCATCAATTTTAAGTAATGTCATTTTACCACAGCCATTCGGCCCCACCAGTGAGATTTTGTCACCATGCTGCACTTGAGCGCAGAAACCGCGCACCAGGACTTTTTCCCCGATCTGATAGTTGACGTCTTCCAATTCAAACACTATTTTGCCGGAACTCACCGTCTCACCTGCATCTTAGCGGGATGCCTATCACCTCACAGCGTTGCGCACGCTCATTGCGCAGTGCTTTCAGGGCACGCACACGGCCTTCTTTACTGGTGCGGCGCGCTTTGATGCCTTGACGGATCCAAACTTCTTCCTGTGCCAGCTTGCGATCAAATTCAGCATTCTGTAACTCCTCTACCCGTAGCGCCTCTGCTTTGCTGAGCAGATACAAATCAAATCATAGTTGCTCAGCCAGGACATCAGTTTGCTACGGTCAAGATCGATAATGTGCGTTGCCATATTGCGGATAAACGAACGATCATGAGAGATAAAGACGATACTGCCCTGTAACTCTTTCAGAAAGCCTTACAGCCAGTTGATAGTTTCATATCCAGGTGGTTGGTCGGTTCGTCGAGCAGCAGCACGTGCGGCCCAGCGCCGCTTTACGCAACCAGCCGCCTGAAAGCAAAGATAGTTGGGTATCACCATTCAAGCCCAACTGTCGCAACACTTCGCTGATGCGATTGTCGAGCTGCCACAGCCCCCGATAATCAAGTATTTCCATGATCTGTGCCATGTGCGCCAGGTTTTTCTCATTTGGTTCAGTTTCCACCAGGGGGGGAAATCGCGTGATATGCCTTCAGATGTTCCGCAACACCTTCTGCCACAAAATCGAATACGCTGCCACCGATATTGCGTGGCGGATCCTATTGCAAACGCGCCACAATCAGATCCTGCTCGTAAATCACCCGGCCATCATCCAACGGGATTTCTTTGCTGAAGATTTTCAACAGCGTCGATTTGCCGGCGCCATTGCGCCCCACCAAGCAAACGCGTTCTTGGTATTCGATATGAATTTCTGTGTTGTCTAAAAGCGGCGCATCGCTGAAGGACAGCCAGGCACAAGATATGCTGATTAACGACATAGTGATTATTTTCCTTCGCTGACACGGGTGACCAACCAGCAGTTATGGATCTGACGGTTACGGGCAAAGTCCTGCGACAAGGTCTGGGCAGTGATTTCTTTCGCTGCCAGACCTAGAGTGCTCAGACCCGCTACATCCATCTGGAAGCTACGCTTGTTGTTTGAGAACATGATAGTACCGTTGCGGCGCAGTAACCGTTGCTAATTTTTCATTAGTTCCAGATAATCGCGCTGCACATCAAAGCTGCTCTCCATGCGTTTGGAATTGGAGAAGGTAGGCAGATCGATAAAAATCACATCAAATTGCTCACTGGCGTTATTCAGCCACGATAGGCAGTCGCCCTAGATCAAGCGATGTTGACGGCCGATCAAGCCATTGGCTCGCAAGGTTCTTTTCCGTCCACTCTATATAGGTGTGCGACATATCTACCGTGGTGGTACTGCCCACGCCACCTAACCCTGCGTGCATGCTAGCAGTGCCGATATAGGAGAACAGGTTGAGGAAGTCTTTTCCCTTAGATCAGCAGGGTACCAGAACCACATATCGGATCAAGCATCAGCGCGCCAAGCTGCTAGCCAGATCGCGGTAGCTGTGTTGGTGCAAACCTTTGCCGCTTAGATCGAGCGCTATACTGGCTATATTACGCTGTAAGAACACATTGACGCGAATATCTGACTGTTGCTTAGCCCACCGTCGGGCACTGATTGATCTTACGGGTAAAGCTGTCGACGATGGCGTCCCCCCCCCACCTTCAGCGCACCGTACTGGCTGTTACGGATCTCCCCATTGACACTGCTGAAATGCACGAAAAAAGTTTTTTCTACGCCAAAAATACTCGGCCATTCAAACTCTTGCATACCTAGGTACAGATCTAGATCGCTGTGCACGCGGAACTCATTCAGTGGCAACAGAATGCGCAATGCTAAGCGGCTCCACAGCAGGCTTTGGTACAAGTGACGATCGTCACCCTGAAAATGTACCCCCACCTTGCACCACTTTGCAGTCGTGAGCACCCAGCGCTTCCAGCTCACTTTTTAGCAGTTCTTCCAGCCCACGCGCCGTGCTGGCAAACAGAGAGTTCATATTTTACTTATCACCAAAAAGAAAGTTATTGCGCATTATAGCCAATCCAGACCGCTTGTCATAAAGTTGCTCCCTACTATTTAATATCGCACAGAGATAAGGATGATCATGCTTGCCAGACTTTACATTCATCTGGTTAAATCACTGCGAGGTTTGCAGCTTTCACATGCCTAAGTATGTAGATGGTACCTTTATTACTGCACGCCAATATCCGCAGATGGTGCTTTCATCCTAGCGCTGCTGGCCAGCCTGTTCCTGACCGCGCCAGACGGCGTAAGTGCGGCCATTAATTTCAGCGATTTCTCGCCACCACAGCGCAACCTACCGAGGTGTGGGGCAACCATTTCACCGCCCTGATTGCGCCCGCCGGCAGAGATCAACCGCTGGATGAGCGGCTATTTCCAGCACGATGTGCAGCTACGCTGGCTGGGAACAGAACTCTCCCGCCGGGTCAAGAAGCACCAGGAAATAGAAGCACCCGGAAATTCCGCCGTCGTTTGCCGATGGTTATCCTTATCTATTAATTAACTAAGCTTCGTTTAATGCCCTGTAACAGCGTTGCCCCAGTAAAATCAAGCTGGAGAAGTTCCGTCCCAATCTGGTGATCGCCGGTGCCAGCGCTTGGGCTGAAGATGGCTGGCAAAGGATCAGTGTGGGCGAGGTGAGGTTCGATATGGTGAAACCTTACAGCCGATGCGTATTGACCACTGTCAGCACCGAACATGGCCGCAAGCATCCGAACGGTGAACCATTGCGCACGCTGCAAGAATTCCACACCGCCGATAACGGCAACATCGACTTTGGCCAGAATATGATTGCGTGCAACAGTGGCATTATCCGTGTGGGCGATACCGTGGAAGTGTTGTCGATCAAGCCGCCCCGCGCTTATGGTGCTAGCAACCTGAAGGCAAGCCTGAACGCACTGCAGGATAACATGCACAGCGTGACCTTAGAATATGAAGGCCAGATATTTACCGGTAATAACTAGCAAATATTACTCGAACAGTTGGAACAACAGGGGATTCGCGTGCCTTATTCCTGCCTGGCGGGTATCTCTATGGCAATTGCCGCATAACATTGGTCAGTGGTGAGGTCGTGCCTCTGAAGAATAGCGCACTGGCTGGCAACAGCAACATTCTTTGCTGTAGTTGCATTCCGAAAAGCGATTTGACGCTGGCGTAATAGGTTTACACCGCACTATCGTAAGCCGGGGCGGAGGACTCCTCCAGCGCGCAGGGCTTGAGCCGATCGTGCATCACTTTGATCGCATCACCCAGCACCATGGTGCGGCACGCCATCGGCAGGTGATTTTGCGCCAGCAGGCACAGGCTAGCGTTATCGCCGACCTCTACCACGAGCAGGCAAGCTTCAACACCGCTTTCCATCACCTTCACCACCGCTAGTTCACCGTTCTTCGGCTGTAGCGTGTAGTGTTGCTGTGAGAAGTGCCAACTTTTTGGCATCAGCGGCTTGAGGAAACGGTAGGCGACCAGCGCATTCAATACCAGTTCCGCACGCTGTTCATGGCTGAGTTTTAGTTGTTTGCAGCGTTCTTCGTAAGTGAAATAAATAGCGGCGTCGTCAACACAAAAAGCACATTCATTGAAGGCGTCTGGCGTTAACATTTTGGCTGGAAAGCGTGAGCGAAAGATCATACCATTGGCTAAATCCAACATTATCCGATCGTGCTCAGCGTCGAAATACCAACGCCAATTATCGTCAGGTTTTATCTTCATCTCTTATCCTTCTCGCTGCCTACACCACATCGTATTTACCTGAAAGGTAATTTTATCATCAATAGATTTGCTTGAATATCGAATAATTTCGCGAACTTTATTTATGCTAATAAACAGAATATAGACGAACTGGGGGCATAAATATACCCCCAGAGATAAAATGAAAGGAAAAAATTATATATGGGTAACAATATCTTTAATCAAACATGGCCCATGGAAGATAAAGCCGGAGTAAATTTGTACTAAAGTCGCACCAGCCACTATTTTTCACGCGCCGCCGTCAGTGAATCAATACCCCCACGCCAATAATTGGCAAATGCCCTTGCAGCTCGTCCGACAGGCGGCGGATCACTTTGGTACTGCGCAATTGCAATGGACGCCCACTGAGGCCTACCATTTGCTCACAGTACTTTAATCCCTGGATCAGTTTACGATCTAAAGTTGTATTAGTGGCTATCACCCCATCGATATTATGCCGCACCAGGCTATCGGCTATTTGGATTAATTCTTCTTCAGAAAGATCCGGGGCGATCTTTACCGCCACCGGCACGTATTTGTGGTGAGCTTCATAGAGTTCCTGTTGTTTATTTTTAATCGCCGCTAGAAGATCGTCCAGCGCTTCGCCATATTGTAAGGATCACAAATCTGGGGTATTGGGTGATGAGATATTAATCGCAATATACCCTGCATAGGGATAAACTTTCTCCATACAGGTCAGATAATCGTCTTTACCCTGTTCGACTGGCGTGTCTTTATTCTTGCCGATATTAATCCCGATAATGCTACAGAAATGGGATTGCTTAACGTTTTCGACTAGATTGTCCACACCATGGTTATTAAAGCCCATACGATTAATCAAGCCTTCAGCATCCACAACGCGGAACAGGCGCGGCTTGTCATTGCCAGGCTGCAGACGCGGTGTCACGGTGCCTATCTCCACATGGCCAAAACCCATCGAGCCAAATGCGTCGATACACTCACCATTTTTATCCAGGAAGGCTGCCAATCCCAACGGGTTTTTAAATGATAGCCCCATGCAACTTACCGGCTTTGTTGGCATTGACTGGCTGACAAGAAACACTAATGGGGTGTCGGTAATACGGCGCAATTGTTGTAAGGTCAATGCATGCGCGCACTCAGGATCGAGCTGGAACAACACTTTCCTCATGATGGGATAATACATAAACTCTCCTGATTTCCCATGGCACATTGGCGGGGTATTATCTGGCATCCCTTGACAAATTAGAATATTCCATAAGGTACGATACGCTACACACACTAGGCGGTGTCCGGTAATTAACCGTGGTAGCGTTGCAGATCCGTAAAGCTGGGTTATGTGAAGGTATTCCTAGGTTACACGCCGCTTATTTAGCCTACCAGCGGCGCTCACGGTGCAATGACGGAACATAACCCAGGATCTATCCCCCCCCCAGCGCCGGACTGTGAATTAAAAGGAGACGGCACCTGCCGCCCCCTTTGTATCGTGACATGATCGGTTAGGCATTGAGCGCTTTGCTGATCTTTTCGTACAGATCTCCCGATATATTTTCCAATCCTTTCAACTGCTCCAGCGCTTGTCGCATCAATGCCTGGCGGCCCGTATCATAGCGTTTCAGGCGAATTAACGGGGTTCGATCAGCCGCGCAGCGATCTGCGGGTTGCGCTGGTTAAGATCGCTAAGGATTTCCACCAGGAACTGATAGCCACTGCCATCGGCAGCATGAAATGCCGCCGGGTTGCCGGAGGCGAAGCCGCCGATCAGCGAATGGGTGCGGTTTGGATTGTTCAGGCTGAACGAACGGTGTTGCAGCAAGCCGCGCACTTTGTTCAATACGTCCGCCGCTGGGCTGCTGCCTTGCAGCACAAACCATTTGTCCATCACTAGCCCATCCATTGTGCCAACGTTCGTCGAACGCTGCCAGCAACGCGTCACGGCATGGTAACTGCGCGGCCACTGCCTCAGCCAAAGCCGCTAGCAAGTCGGTCATATTATCGGCCTGATAATACTGTTCGCTCACCCGCTTGTCAGCCAGCGCCATATCCTCTCCGAAAGCTAGATAGCCCAGGCATACGTTGCGTAGGAGGGTGCGCTTAGCGATATCGCTATGCTCAACGCGGTAACTGTCTGTCTTGTTGGCGTGATAAACCGCTAACCATTCATTAGCCATTTCCTCCGCCAAGCAGCGGACAATCGTTTCATGCACTGCTAAGATCGCTTCTGGATCAATAGTGGCGAACAGTTCTCCCATCTCATTTTCGGATGGGAAAGTCAGGATTTACGCCGCCAGCGCCGGGTCTAGTTGTTCATCTAGCAATAGCGCGCGAAACGCATAGACGACATGCAGCGGCAACGTAAATGGTTGCTGCTGCTGATGCTTGACCACGTTAAGCTTGATATAGGTGGCCAACAGGCTCTGCGCAGCATCCCAACGGGCAAATTCATTACGCGCATGTTGCATCAGGAAGGCTAGTTGCTGATCGCTGTACGGATAGTCCAACTTAACTGGAGCAGAGAACTCGCGCAACAATGAGGGTACCGGCTGGTGCGCCACGCCATCGAATACGAAGGTATGCTCCGCGTCAGTCAGGTTTAGCAGGTTATTGATTGGTGAACCGTCTTTTTGCAGCACAATGACGCCGCCTTCGCTGTCGTACAGTTCAATATCTAGCGGAATATGCAACGGCAGTTTTTCTGGCTGCTCAGCGGTTGGCGTGGTTTTCTGGCTGATGTGCAGGCGATATTGCTGATTTTCAGTGTCATAGTCATCGTGTATTGTCAGTAGCGGGGTGCCAAACTGGCTATACTAATGGCGGAACAGCGACAGATCGACATTGGAAGCATCTTCCATCGCCTGCACAAAATCATCATAGGTAGCGGCGCTGCCATCTATCATGACGCTCGAAATAAAGACGTATTCCTTTCTGGAAGTTCACCTCGCCTAGCAAGGTATGCAGCATGCGGATCATTTCAGCCCCTTTCTGGTACACCGTTAAGGTATAGAAGTTGTTCATTTCGATCACTTTATCCGGACGGATGGCGTGCGCCATTGGGCTAGCGTCTTTGGCAAACTTGTGCACCACGCATCACACACACATTGCTAATGCGATTAACCGCATGAGAGCCCATATCAGAGCTGAACCCCTGATCGCGAAATACCGTCAATCCCTCTTTCAGGCTGAATTGGAACCAGTCGCGGCAAGTCACGCGGTTGCCCGTCCAGTTATAGAAATAATATTCGTGGCCAATCACCGCTTCAATGTTCAAGTAGTCCGCCGTATTGGTTGCGGTTTCCGCCTTTGCCAGTACATATTTAGCGTTAAAGATATTTAACCCTTTATTCTCCATCGCCCCCATATTGAAGAAATCCACCGCCACGATCATGTAAATGTCGAGATCGTATTCCAGACCAAAACGGGTTTCGTACCACTTCATCGAATTATTTAGTGAGGTCATTGCCCAGTCGGCGCGATCCATATTGCCATGGTCAACAAACAACTCCAGCGCGACTTTACGCCCGGAGTAAGTAGTGAAACTGTCGCGCAACACCTCGAAATCACCAGCCACCAACGCAAATAGGTAGCAAGGTTTGGGAAATGGATTATGCCATTGAACCCAGTGACGGCCGCCTTCCAGTTCACCCTGACCAATGCGGTTGCCATTCGACAGCAGAAACGGATAACGTGCCTTATCAGCCATAATGCGCGTAGTAAAGCGCTCTAACACGTCTGGACGATCCAGGTAATAAGTAATCTGGCGGAAACCCTCGGCTTCGCATTGAGTGCACAATGCGTCACCGGACTGGTAAAGCCCCTCCAGCGCGGTGTTTTTCGCCGGATAAATATCATTAACGATAGTGAGAGTAAAATAGTCTGGCAAACCATCGATGGCCAGTTGGTTCTCCTGAAAACGGTAGGCGCTCTACTCCTAGCCATCAACCTGAACACTCACCAACGTCAGCTCTTCACTGTCCAGTACCAGCGCCGCCTCGGTGTCTCCTTGGCATTTAATTTTGCTGATGGCAGTGATGTGGGTGATGTCTGCATCCAGTTCAAAATCCAGGTCGATATCGGTGATGGTGTAATCTGGCGCACGATAATTGTGGCGATACTGCACCTGTGGTTATTGTGTCATAAAATCCTTCGATGTCTTTAGTAAGTGACAAATGTCAGGCCATCATCATCTACGAATGCGTAGAGAGACGTCAGTATGCGTTTGCCAGATTAGATCGATGGTGATTAAATGTATCACAATAGCTAAGCACTATAACGTTAAACCTGTTATCTTTGCAGCACTCCACATGCTCTCAACGACGTCAGGTCTTTTGTGTCCGTTGATTCCAAAGTGGCCTCGGCTACAGCCAACATTTGGATTTGAGCGAAAAAACCTTTTCCCGATAAACGGATGTAGAAGTCATAGATTCCGTTCCTAGCTATGATATTCTTTAGTATCGAGAACTTAGATCCTATCCTATTGGGCTATTTTATTTGCCATTTTGTACCTGCGCAGCGCCCACCATTCCCACGTACCCCTGTACGCTCCAGTTGTTACGTGCTGTCCCTATGCAAACTGGCCGGCAACAAGGTACGCTTACCGGGATAGGCTTTTAGTCCTATTTTGTTTTCCACTTTGCATAAACTATTTGCAAGCAAAATAAAAAATAATTCAACTAACTGATTGATAAGATAACACATCTGGCGAGGGTGCTGTAACACGCTATGACTCAATACGCTTCCTCCATTTTGACATCACTGCTTGATACTGACGCCTATAAGTTTCATATGCAGCAGGCTGTGTTGCACCGCTATCCCACAATCAGCGTTGCAGCGGAATTCCGCTGTCGTGGTAATGAGTTGCTGGGTGAATACGCTGATGAGATCCGTGCGCAAGTCGCACTGATGAGCCAATTGGCGCTGACCGACGCGGAATTTGCCTATCTCTTAGGACTCCCCTTCTTCAGCCACGACTACCTGAATTGGCTACGAGATTTTCGCTACCATCCGCAGCAGGTGAGTATCGAAAACTGCAGTGGCAAACTACAGATACGTATCGCAGGGCCGTGGTGCGAGGTGATCATGTGGGAAGTGCCGCTACTAGCGGTAATCAGCGAGGTGGTACACCGCCACCGCTCTCCAGAAGTCACCCCGGAACGGGCTGTTGCCCATCTACGGAGCAAGTTGTTACAGTTCAAAAACCTGGCTAGTGATGTAGATATCTCGCGTTTCAAGCTGGTGGATTTTGGCACGCGTCGCCGTTTCTCTCAGGGCGTACAACAGGCGATTGTTAGCACCATGAAGGCAGAGTTTCCGTATTTGGCCGGTACCAGCAATTATGATCTGGCACATCTGTGGGATCTGGCACCGGTTGGTACCCAGGCGCATGAGTGGTTCCAGGCTCACCAGCAGATCAGCCCGGTTTTAGCCAACAGCCAACGCGCTGCGTTGCAGGCTTGGCTGGATGAATATCCGGATCAGCTCGGCATCGCACTAACCGACTGCATCACCATGGATGCTTTCCTGCGCGATTTTGGCACGCAATTCGCTCAACGTTACCAGGGGCTGCGCCACGATTCGGGCGATCCGTTCGCATGGGGCACGAAAGCGATCGCCCATTACCGGGCACTTGGCATCGACCCGATGAGTAAAATACTGGTGTTCTCGGATAACTTGGATCTGGATAAGGCGCTGGCGCTGTACCGCCACTTCTACCAGCACATCAATCTGGTGTTCGGCATCGGCACTAGCCTGACTTGCGACATTCCTGGCGTCAAGATGTTGAATATCGTGATTAAATTGGTGGAATGTAAAGGCAAACCGGTAGCTAAGCTTTCCGATAGCCCAGGGAAAACCATCTGTCAGGATCAAGCCTTTGTCAAAGCCTTGTGTAAAGCCTTCGATCTCTGCCGCTGGTGAAAAAAACCTGTTGACGCTTTCTTTGCCGGATATAGCACCAAGAAATGTGGCAATCATCTGGCGATTTCTGCTTGTGCTCTGCCCTGCGGTAAGTAACATAGCAAACATCCCCATATTCTTGGGTTATCAGCCAATTCTAAACCAAATATTGAAGAGAGAAATCTATGAGCGTAGTGCCTGTAGTCGATGTACTGCATGGTCGTGCTGCGGTTGACAGTGAAGTCACCGTGCGCGGATGGGTACGTACCCGGAGAGATTCTAAAGCAGGTATCTCCTTTCTGGATGTTTATGACGGTTCCTGCTTTAATCCGTTACAGGCTGTGGTTGATCATTCTCTGCCGAATTATCAAGATGAAGTACTACACCTGACAACCGGCTGTTCGGTTGAAGTCACCGGCAAGGTTGTCGCATCGCCAGGTGAAGGACAAAGTTTCGAGTTGCAGGTCACTGCTATCAACGTGGTCGGCCGGGTGGACGATCCGGACAGCTATCCCATGGCAGCCAAACGTCACAGCATTGAGTATTTGCGTGAAGTAGCCCATCTGCGCCCACGTACTAACCTGATCGGTGCCGTAGCACGCGTGCGCCATACCTTGGCACAGGCTATTCACCGCTACTATCATGAGAATGGGTTTTTCTGGGTATCTACCCCATTAATTACCGCCTCTGATACCGAAAATGCTGGCGAAATGTTCCGCGTTTCTACGCTGGATCTGGAAAACCTACCGCGCACCGACCAAGGTGCTATCGATTTCAGCGAAGACTTCTTCGGCAAAGAATCTTTCCTGACCGTATCAGGCCAGTTAAACGGCGAAACTTACGCCTGCGCGCTATCAAAAATCTATACCTTTGGCCCAACCTTCCGTGCTGAAAACTCCAACACCAGCCGCCACCTGGCGGAGTTCTGGATGATCGAGCCGGAAGTTGCTTTTGCTACACTGGATGACGTTGTAGCACTGGCAGAGAAAATGCTGAAGTATGTGTTCCAGGCCGTCTTGAATGAGCGTATAGACGATATGAAATTTCTCGCCGAGCGCGTCGATAAAGACGCCACCGATCGTTTACAACGTTTTGTTTCTTCCGATTTCGCGCAGGTTAGCTACACCGAAGCAGTAGAGATCCTCCTCGCTTCCGGCCAGACCTTTGAAAGCTCAGTATCTTGGGGCATTGACTTGTCTTCCGAGCATGAACGCTATCTGGCGGAGAAACATTTCAAGGCCCCTGTGGTGGTGAAAAATTACCCAAAAGATATCAAGGCCTTCTATATGCGTATGAATAACGATGGCAAAACTGTGGCCGCAATTGACGTATTGGCACCGGGCATTGGTGAGATCATTGGCGGATCTCAGCGTGAAGAGCGCCTAGATGTGCTGGATCAGCGTCTGGCAGAAATGGGGCTGAATAAAGAAGACTACTGGTGGTATCGTGACTTACGCCGCTACGGCACCGTACCTCACGCCGGCTTTGGTTTAGGATTTGAACGTTTAATCGCCTACGTCACCGGTGTACAAAATGTACGTGATGTGATCCCATTCCCACGTACCCCACGCAATGCAACCTTCTGAATTAATCCGTTTAAATACTTTTTCAACGATATTTATTACAAAACAAGACCAGATTTACGCTGGCCTTGCGCATTTATGAGTATTGATCCATATCACAAAGCCCCCAAAATTTACAACCTGTAATATATAGTTTATTTTTGAAACCACATTGAGAGATTGGTAGCACTTTCGTTCTAGATTAACCCGTCCGTGAATGGAACACTGCGTCTAGACATAGGTCGGCACCAATCTATCAACAATAGTTCAAAAGGATTATTAATGGCAGTGGCACAGGTGCCCGGATAACACCAATGAGGGTAATCAATGATGAAGCACAACATTCTTGCAGTAGTAATCCCAGCTCTGTTAGCTGCCGGTGCAGCAAACGCAGCAGAAGTCTACAACAAAGACGGCAACAAGTTAGATCTGTACGGTAAAGTTGTCGGTCGGCATTACTTTTCCAAGGACAAACACGAGGATAAAGATAAATCCTATGCTCGTATGGGCTTCAAAGGGGAAGCCCAGATTACTGATCAACTGACTGGTTATGGTCAGTGGGAATACAACCTTGCGACTAACCATGCTGAATCTCAAGGTTCCAGAGATAGCGAAAATCGTTTGGGTTTCGCTGGTCTGAAATTTGCTTACTACGGTTCATTTGACTATGGCCGCAACTACGGCGTACTGTACAATGTGGGGAGCTGGACAGATTCACTGCCGGAGTTTGGTGGCAACACTTACTCTTCTACCGACAATTTCATGACTAGTCGTACCAGCAGCATTGCAACTTACCGTAACAACAATTTCTTCGGCTTGGTTGACGGCCTGAAATTCGCTTTGCAGTATCAAGGTAAAAACACTGCGAAAGAGCGCGACATCGAGGAACAAAACGGCGAAGGATGGGGTATCTCCTCTACTTATGACATCGGTAAAGGCATAAGCATTGGTGCTGCCTATGCGTCTTCTAAACGTACCGAAACGCAGAAGTTGAATGATAAAGAGCTTGGCAAAAAGGCTGAGGCCTGGACTGTGGGTACAAAATACGATGCCAACAACGTTTACCTGGCAGTTATGTCCGCAGAAACCCGCAATATGACGCCATTTGGTAAAGACTCCTATATGAATGGCATCTCTAACAAAACTCACAACTTCGAAGTGACCGCACAGTACCAATTCGACTTTGGCCTACGTCCAGCAGTATCCTACCTGCAATCTAAAGGTAAGAACATACACTACGCAGGAACGGGGCATGACCAAGATCTGGTTAAATATATTTCTGTTGGTAGCACTTACGAATTCAACAAAAATATGTCCACTTATGTTAATTACAAAATCAACCTGCTGGACGACAACAAGTTCACTAAAGACACTGGCACCACTACTGATAATGTCATCGCTGTGGGTCTGGTTTACCAGTTCTAAGTTATTATGCTTAACGCTGGTTTAGCGTCTATAACCCTAAATAATTCACGTTGCAGGAAGGTAGCAACCTAGCGACAAATCGGTCGCGAACCGATTCGAACGGAGCTTGTGCGTGCTGTGCCGCAGGCGGAACCTCAGGGATGAGGTTTATGGAGACTCAGGAGAATATAATAGTTAGTAACTGGGGTAAGCGAGGAAGGCTAGCGCACAGGCAAGGTGAAGTATGGCGGGAGAAATAAGGCCTCGGCTTAATGCCGGCCACCTTAGGTGATCGGCATTGTTTTTTGATAGGTCTTTAATTCGTCTTACTCTAACCTCTTGGGATAATTTCACGCCCACCGAAAGGTAATACCAGATTAACAGGCCTATCCATAAAAGTGCTTCAAATGACCCAGTATCGTCCACAACATTGGCAGATAAGCAAAACGCCAAACCTTATTGAAGGTACTACCTGCGGTCGCCCAATAGTCCCTGTTTGGCTTCAGGGTATCATTCTATTGCCCAACGTTACGGTTATCGCGGACATAAGTCCAGAGCCGCCCAGTTTTCGTCTTCTTCCTACCCGGGGACAACACTGGCACCGGCGTATCGTCGGTATGAAGTTTGCGGGTATCCGACGTAGCGGTACAGTGCTTCGTTCAGCGGTGCCGTTAACCAGCAGCAGGCATCTACCCAGTTAGAGAGCAAGGCTCGACTCAGGTCCACGCCCTGACGGGCTAGGATTTCAGTTTGACGATACAAGGGCAAGTGTTAGCCGTATTTTGACGTCATCACCTGGGACAGCAGGCTAGGCCCTGCGATGCCGCGGTCAATGGGACGCGAGGGGGGAGCTTCAAAAATGCAGTCACACTTTTCGCACGCCTTTTTCACCCTGACGGTGCGGATTACTTTCAGAGCGCAGGCGACCATTTCCAGCTGTTCTGCGCTGACTTCGCCGAGATATTTAAGGTTACTTCCGCACTTATGACAGCCGGTTTCCACGGGCTCAAGGCGGTTCATCTCACACGGAAGGTGTTCGGGAAGTGGCTAACGATACCGGGACTGGCGAAGCTGACTGGGAACTTGCGGGTCGTTTTCCGACCGTTGTGACGGTCACCAGCCTGCTCGTGCAGTTTCAGCACCGCTTCAGCCTCTTCCACCTGTCGGCGAAGTTTTTCAGAGCGGGTACCGAACAACATCCGGTGCAGCTTTTCCAGTTGCGTACGTAGATGCTCTATTTCCCGCTTTTCGTTTTCTATCTTTTCTTCTGCACGGGACAGCGCCGAGCTCAGGAAGGACTCAGTCTCTTCCACGAGGCTGAGTTTGTTATTTTTCTGTCGGAGCTCTTTTTCAAGGGCTGCGATGTGGGTGAGATAGTGGTGTTCCATGACCATGGTTATAATGGGGTCATGGTGTTTTTACAACATTGTCAGCGAGTTAAAGCGGGGGGTTCGGCTGCCGCCAGTCCAGTTTATCGAGAAGCATGGCAAGCTGTGAGCGGGTAATGGCGATTTTACCATCATGAACCATGGGCCAGACGAACTAGCCTTCCTCAAGGCGTTTGGTAAAGAGGCACAAGCCGTACCCATCTGCCCAGAGGATTTTAACCATATCGCCACGACGACCACGGAAGATGAACAGATGGCCAGAGAAGAGATTTTCCTCGAAGGCGTGTTGCACCCGTTCGCCCAGACCGTTGAACGATTTTCGCATATCCGTAACACCGGCAACCAGCCAAATACGGGTGCCTGACGGGAGGTTTATCATTTCGCTGTTCTCCCGGTCAGCTTGCAGATCAGCACCGCCAGCAGTTCGGGAGACGGATTATTCAGCGTCATTCTACCCCGACAGAACTCCACGTGGCAGGAGGTGGCGTTCAGCGAAGAAGGCTGACAGGTTGTGGCGTTATGATCACCTCATTATGTCGGGAAAGATATCCCTTCAACAGGCAGTAGCGCCGGTGATGACACGGTTGCTACCGTTGCGGGGAGGCGACGTGATATGCAGCATTCGTTCTGCTAGAGGCACAGCCATTTGAAGATGAGATTGTCATTGATGCCGTGTTCGCGGATAATATGAGCAACGCCGGCTTCGGGCTGAGAAGCCAGCTTAGCCATGCGCAGTTTAAAGTCATTTGTGTAATTTTTCCGTGGTTCAGAACGCCAGAATTGAGATGCCATTGTCAGGTGCCCGTCTAATTTAGCTGGGAGTCTAAGCTATCGGGATTGGTCAATTAGCTACATACCACACTGACTTTACGCTTACAAATTAGAAACAGTGTTAGATATATATCTCTAAGCCTATCTCTTAAGTTAAGAGGCTTCTACTGCCTGGTTTTTCGCGGGATCTGCTCAGTGCGATCCTCCTGATGACGAAGTTTACGTATCACCTGTATCCACACTGTTTATATACCCGCATGCTTTTAACTATATTGAGCTGGAAAATAAGTAGATTAGTAAAGTTGAGCTGGCTTTTTATCCTAAACGGGCGATACGCGATCTGTACTCGTCAAGATGATGGCGTAATGCCTCAAGGCATGGGACTAAATTGGTAGAGAAACGCCCGCAACTGTTAGCTATAACAAAGAAGTTCTCAGCCAAGTCCAGCGCTTCCTGCCAGATATCTCGGCTAATTACTTTCGGTAGTGATGCAGGTCAAAGCATGTTCACAATTGCTCCACCCGTTCTGGGAGCGAACCCCCATAGGCAGAATGTCGTAGGCTGGTGCAAGGTGATACGGGCGACCGTGGCTGCTGATGAACGACAAGTTCCCGTAGTGCATGTCGGTATTGCCAATTAGCATCCCAAATGCCTAAAGACGGGGGCGGTACCAACTACGGCATCATAATGGACATGCCCTTCCGTAACAATGTTGTTAACCAGAACAGGCCAAGGGGCCCTGGCATTGCCGACAAACTCTACATCAAGTGCCCACAGTGAGAAGACGCCAATACGGCCCAGTTGGCCAACGCGGTCGAGTCGGGGGATCTCGATGAAGCGCTGACTACCAAAATCATATACATCAGTTTCCACACCAAGCACCCTCAGCACCAAGTGCTCTGCCAATAGAAGGTTGCGCCAACGTTCGCTAACTGGATTAGCGTCTGGGGCTGAGAATTTCACTAAGACGTGACCTCGTTCTGTAATAGGTGCAAAATTTCGTCTGTTCACCACCTGCAGATGACCCTGGTGCTTCACCGGCCCCAGCCGCTAATGCCAACGCGGGGTACGCTGTGGCGCTCTCAACTGGGGTGGGTTCTGGCATCTCAAGGAAACGCTCTCGTGCTTATTCCCCTATCAGCAGGTTGCCGATAGCATCATGACCATGTGCAAGCAACGCCCTAACGACATCCGAGTCAGCCTATTGCTCTGGATTCGCCAGTAGGCTGAGATCGGTAGCATACGTTGATGCGTAGGCTCGTCCGAGATACCATTGTAGTCGTATATTAAACAGCCACCATGGCAGCCCGTCGCTATGGAGACTTACGTCGTTGGTCTGCACCATGATAAATCCCTCAGGATGAACCGGAATAAGCTCGCCAAGGGGTATAATGCTTCCTTCATCAGTGATGCGGTAAATGGGTGCGGACCTGAATCTGCGATAAACATCGCGTAGAGCGTATTGAATATATGGACCAGCTACGATTCGAACAATGTCATCGCCAACATCTCTCAATGCGCGGGACAGCGTTGGCTGGCTAATGTTTATTATATCAATGAGTTGCCTAGCTTGCATCGGGCCTTGTGTCAGAGAGAGTAGGCATAATGTTGGATTTATTTTTGAATAGATAGATGAATTTGTATCCTATCACTTAATTTACAGCTAGTCACCCCAGTAGGGAATTGAACCGCCCCGGAAATGAACTACACCCTAAAAGTTAGACACCGGGCCTGTCCTATTACTGGAAAAACATTCTTTTTCAGTGAACGCCAGATGTCATCGGCATGAACTTCGGAAATACCACTGGTCTTTTTAATGGCAAACCATTTTGTTACTATTTTGATAAACAAACTGTCTGTCGTCTTCTTCTCCTGCTCCAGCTTTTTCGGATCAATACCCTGAGCCAGCGGGCCCGTATAGTCATCGTGAAGGGTGCTGGCAACAGCCAGTGAGAGGGCTGGATAATAGCCGGGCGTAATATTGGTACGGGCAGTGTAATTTGTCCACTGGTAACGAAAACACCAGATTTTTTCCCGTAAGTTCTGACAGAAAGCGTCAGTCCGTGGCCATCCAGCAGATCATAATCTTTATCGGCGGTTTTTGATTTTTGTACGGCAGCGGCAGAAAGCAGACAGCGGATAATGGTCATGGTTCACTCCTCAGGTTGTCGTCAATATTAAGCGACAGGGATGATGTGATATCCCGTTCCACAACCACTTATCAGCCATAAATTCAAAAATGGCCCACGAAATTTTCTCTCTGGTCGCTTAGGCTATTTTGTCGGCCATTTTAACCGGATACCCTGGTATACAGAGGGATAATTTCAGATATAAAAAACCATCTCTCTTTAAGAGAGATGGTTTTTTATATCTGAAATTATAAGAATACCCCAGAATAAATAAGTGGCGGAACGGATGGGGCTTGAACCCGCGACCCCCTGCGTGACAGGCAGGTATTCTAACCAGCTGAACTACCGCTCCGCTACATTCCTTTTTACAGGGGAACGAGGCGCATAATACTAATGCCCTTCAGTACCGTCAATGCCCTTTTCTCAACACATGAACCGTTTGCACAGTTTTTCAGCGAAGCCCACGTAAATGCCGTTTTACTCCACTACTGGTGCGCGCCATAAGCAACTGCCACCCTTCTGCGCTACCATATCCAAACGCGCCTCATGAGCCGCCAGCTCTTTATCGCTGGCGTAGACCACTTTCATCGCCATCTCCGAGCGAACGATGCGTTGAATATCCTGGGCGTAATTGGTCTGCTGGGTGTCGCCTTCCATCTGAAACGTCATTGATGTCTGACCACCGGTCATCGCCAGATAAACTTCTGCCAAGATCTCGGCATCAAGCAATGCGCCGTGCAGCGTACGCTTGCTATTGTCTATCTCATAGCGGCTGCACAGGGCATCAAGATTGTTGCGCTTTCCAGGGAACAAACGGCGCGCCATCAGCAGGCTGTCGGTAATGGTACAGAAGGTCTCGGTCTTCGGGATGCCCTGTTGTAGCAGGCAGAATTCGTGATCCATAAAGCCGATGTCGAATGCAGCGTTATGGATAACTAACTCACCGCCACGGATAAAATCGAGAAACTCATCGGCTATCTGATCGAAGGTCGGCTTATCAGCCAGGAACTCATCGTTTATACCGTGTACGCTATAAGCTTCTGGATCTACCAGCCGATCTGGCTTAACGTAGACATGGTAGTGACGACCCGTCAGACGGCGATTAATTACTTCCACCGCACCTATTTCAATGATGCGGTGACCTTCGTAGTGTACCCCAAGTTTGTTCATACCGGTGGTTTCAGTATCAAGGGCGATTTGTCTGGTGGTGGTTAAAATCATATTACAGTGCTCACAGCGTTCGTTTATGTCAGACTTGGTTTTTAGAACTGATAGGAAGAGTCTACCAGAGATGCTCAAACAGGTAGAAATTTTCACCGACGGCTCTTGCCTTGGCAATCCAGGGCCCGGGGGGTATGGCGCAATATTGCGTTACAAGCTGGTCGAGAAGACCTTTAGCATGGGTTATTACCTGACAACCAATAACCGTATGGAGTTGATGGCAGCGATCGTGGCGTTGGAAGCGTTGACCGCACCCTGTAAGGTGATACTTAGTACCGACAGCCAATACGTGCACCAAGGCACTACCCAGTGGATTCTTAACTGGAAGAAGCGTGGCTGGAAAACCGCCAATAAGCAACCCGTCAAAAATGTTGACTTATGGCAACTCTTGGATCTAGCCATCCAGCGTCACACCATCACATGGGAATGGGTCAAGGGCCACGCTGGTCATGTAGATAACGAACGCTGCGACGTATTAGCGCGTGATGCGGCTGGAAATCCAACTCAGGAGGATGTCGGCTATCGGCCGGAAGCTTAAGAGGCTTAAGGAAGCTTACGATAGCTCTTGATCGCGCCCACTGCACTACTGAGAGACGGCTTTTCACCCACATTTTCATCGGCGTTGGCGTCAACGGTAATGTACGCTTGCGCGCCACAATCACACTCATGCACCCCAGAGCTGGCAAGTGGGTGCATAGAAACTTGTTACCCTTGTGCTGCCAGGGTAGTACGTGAAAACGCGCTTGATGTAATACTTCGTAATTCAGCAAGCTAAGCCAATCCAGCACACGAATCTGGCTTAACATTCGGCTGGAATAAGGCTGGTGATGGCGTAGCCAGGGAACCAACTTGCCTATCCCCAGCAGGCTAAACGGATTGAAGCCGCTGATCACTAACCAGCCGTCGTCGATCAACACCCGATCAACCTCACGCAGTAAGCGATGAGTATCGTCGGTATAGCATAGCGTATGCGCCAACAAACAGGCATCGACTGACTTAGTGGCAAAGGGGAGTGAGCAGTTTTTAGCAATCACCTGTAGCCCAGCCCCTGCCAGCCCCACATTGACCTGATGTGAGATAGCGCATTTATCTGTCACCAAGTCAGCGCTAAGGTCGCCGAGCTTCAACAGGTGGAAACCAAACAGCTTTGGCCACCAGGGTTCCAACTGCTGTTCAAGAGCCCTGCGGTAGTACTCTCCCCATGGTAGCTCAGACCATGACGGTGGGTCAGTAAGCTTTTGTAGAGTGCGGGCTGGTTTCATGATTTATTATCTTCTTTTTATTTCAAGCTGCTGCTAACGAGAAGGACAATATGAATCTTATCAGTATTCCTGCTTTACAAGATAGTTACATTTGGTTGCTTGATGATCAATATGGACACTGCGTCATCATCGATCCGGGTGAGTCAGCGCCAGTGCTTGGGGCATTACACTGCCTGAAGCTAATACCCGATGCGATTTTGCTAACCCACCACCATCAGGATCACGTCGGCGGTGTGGCGCAGGTTGTGGCGCACTATCCCAACTTGCCGGTATACGGACCGCAGGAAACGGCAGCCAAAGGGGTGGATCATGTGGTACACGATGGTGAAAAATTAGAAATCAATGGTCGCCAATACGTGACGATTGCGCTGCCCGGACATACGTTAGGCCACGTGGCATTCTATAGTGCACCTTATCTGTTCTGCGGCGACACCATGTTCTCAGCCGGTTGCGGAAGACTGTTTGAAAGTACCGCAGAACAAATGTACGACTCATTTCAACAACTCATACAACTTCCCGATAACACCTTAATTTGTTGTGCGCATGAATATACTCTTTCAAACCTCAAGTTTGCGCGGGCTGTTTTGCCAGAAGATCGAGAGATTGAAGTATATCAACAACATGTTGAAGCATTAAGGGCAAAAAACCAACCCAGCGTACCTACCAACTTGCAATTAGAGCGAAAAATCAATCTATTTTTACGCTGTCATGATTATGATTTACAAAAGAAATTAGGCTTTAATTCGCCACCAAAGCAGCTTCATTTGGTTTTCTCCGAGTTACGCCTGCGAAAAGACAACTTCTAGGCTTTTAGTTATAGTATTTGGCTCAGTCAAGTATGATTGCTCTTCTTTTAAGCAACTATATTGATACACACATGAAGGCAAAAGCGATATTTATCGCTTCGGTCTTGCTAGTAGGATGCCAGTCGTCCAAGCAGGACGCACCGGCTCCAGAACAGCATGCACAGAGTTTGTCTTCGGCAAGTGAAGCAAAAGAGTACACAACGAATAGTCGAGCTAGCTCGGCACGGTGGCTAGATAGCAATAGCGCTTCCGCGCAACAAGACCTGTAGAATTCTATTAGCGACGAGCTGAAGATGTAGGTTCTGGAAAATTCCCGGATCCGTGATCAAAAAATAAAGTACCTGAAAAATAGGAGCTATCTCCACGATGTAACATTACGCGCGGAGCCGTATATGTACTGGATAATCAGGCAAGTTAAGCAACGTAATATGCCGATGGAATTGGGCTCTACATTAGTAGAGAGCGCTTTTGATCCACACGCCACGTCAAGTGCTAATGCCGCATAGCTATGGCAAATCGTACCATAAACGGGTCGTCATTACAGTTTAAAAACAATTAGTGGTATGACGGGCGACGTGATATTGTGGCCTCAATGACCGCTGCGCTTGAACCGCATGTTTAATGGCGACTGGTTACTGATAGTAGCCGCTTATAACAGTGGTGAAGGCCGTATGATGCAAGCGGTTAAAACAAACAAACGCTAAGGTAAACCCACCAATTTATGGGCATTGTCGCTTCTGCTTGAAACATCAATTTATGTTCCGAAAATAGCTGGCGCCAAGCGACATTATCAAACATAGCAAGAAGTTAAGTACAGTATCAAGCCTATAAAGATTGATGAAACCCGTGCACTAGCGCGTATTGATGTCAGCCAGCAGATGCAACTGGCCAAAGCGGCTGAGATGGCTGGGCTTTCCATCACCAAAATGAAAGCTTATAACCCAGGATATAAAAAGGCGTTACCGTCCCCGTCCTCAATGGAACCGATTATATCATGGTACCCAAAGGGCATGCCTCTCGGTTAAAAGATTCGCTGGCCGATGGTCGGATCGCCGTGACTCAGCTAACGCTCTCATTAGTAAAGAACAGAGATTTGTCTGGCGGCAGTTGGTATAAAGTGCGTTCCGGAGATACCATGTCAGGCATTGCAAAGTGCTTGAACATTAAGAGCAGTAATTTGCAGAGTTGGAACAACTTATACGCCAAGAGCGCCTTAAAAGTCGGATAAACCCTGCAAATAACTAGTAATAGCAGCATCACCTATTAGGTTCGTAAAGGTAACTCGCTGGTTAGTATCGTACATCGTCATGGTGTCGATGTTGACGATGTGATGAGTTGGAACTCAACGCTCGGCAGAGATAGCAGCTTGCAGCCCGATCTTAAACTGACCTTATTTGTTGGCAACAAGACAATGCCGGATACCTAAGAGCTTGTCCCAGTAGGCGTATATTATTATTGCCGTCAGTTTGCACACGGACAGAACGCCATAACCGGCGTCTAGTGGGAGGTCGTGAGGATGGTGAGCACGGCCCATATCCTTAATGGCAAATAAAATAGCCTAATAGGGTAGGTTCTAAATATTCGGCATAAAATAAGCCCCTATCAATTAAGCATCTGGTGGGGCTTTTTACTTCTCAGCGTCAGTCTTGCCTGCTGTCTAGCTCCGGTGGAATTCTACCAGCAGTGGGTTATGATCCGAGGCGCTGGTCTCCAACACCGATGATTTCACCACCCTAAGATCCCGATAAAACACAAAGTCTAACGGGCGGCCAAAAGCCTTGCGGCGATAATCGTCGATAAAGTTCACCTCACGTAACGCCATACTACTGGCGAACTCATACAGTGCATTAATACGTTTGCGGTTCCAGGCATTAAAGTCCCCGGCCATAATCACCGGTCCCTGATGGTTGACGATTTGCTCGCCGATCGGCCACAACTGCCTGCTGTAAACATCAACCCCCAGGCTAAAATTTACCGCATGGATATTTACCACCATCAATAGCTGATCATTGAACAACGGGTAGATGGTAATCAGGGCCGATTTTGCTAGGCGCAGCAAAGGTTCACGCTCACGCAGCGGGCAGCAATATACCGCATGTGCCGCTGCCAGCGTCATCACACCGGATGGATGTTGCGGCAGTACGAGTGCTGGCACCTGATCGGTTGCTAGATAGTTGTCGATGGCGAAACTAACCAGTTCCGGGGTGGTTTGCGCCTCTTGCAGCAGCACCAGCTGCGCATCCTTGCCATAGCTTTTCAGTCCCCAAAGCCAATCGGCCCGCTGCTGTTTAAAGATATTCCACACCATTACCCGCAGGGTACGCAGGGTACCAATAGTAGGCAATGCGGCTGTTAGCGATAATGGCTGATTGATGGCACCAGGGAAAATTCGCTTAACTGGCTGGCCTGCAACATACCTCAAAGCATAAGTTCGTTTCAGCAAGATATTCGCCTATTTCTAATTTGAATGAAATTAGCGAAGAAGTCTCCACCAACAATGGATTGATTATACGCCTGCCTTATTCTATTAATTATGCTGAGAACCTATCCCATTAGGCTATTTTATTTGCCATTAATGATCTGGGCTGTGCTCACCATCCTCATGACCCCCCACTAGACGCCGGTTATGGCGCTCTATCCGTGTGTAAACTGGCGGCAATAATGTACGTCTGCTGGGATAGGCGCTTAGTTTGAGATAAACACTTATAAAAGATAATGCTCTCAACGTATAGCTCAACCACCTTTCATTTTACCTATGAAAAAGCCCAAGTCTCTGGACTGCACCCTGACTAATCAATGATGCTCAAGCCCAATAACGTGGAGCCAGGGTCATTTGAAGGCGCTGGTGTGCCATTGTCGAATACTACCTAATACTAGGTGTGAGATCTCTGCTTTTACTTCCGTTTGTAGTGGCATAGTTAATTTGGCCACCTGAATAGAGGTGATATCATCGCCTCATAGTCAAAATAGGTAACATTATGATCGGTTCCTAGATAAGTCCAGGTTAATGTACTGCTTTTATTCGTAGGGAAATACCAGTATGAACTTGTGTTCGGTTGAAAATACTCGGTATCTTTGGTATAGGAATTGTCATAGACATAAATTGAACCCGGCGTTCCCTTATTGTTATTTTATTGCCATCCCACTGGTTAAAGGGGGCATCTTCGGGAGTAAAGCCTGTGATAGCAAGATTTGCTACTTCATGACTATTGTGGTTAACCAATGTCGCCCCGCTATCGGTATGGTTGATCATTTTGAAGTTTAGGGCGTTACCATTCAGATCCAGCACTCCGCCACGATAGCCAAAATTGATGTTGCTGATAGCCACTTGATCTGCATTATTTAACACTACTATCGGGCGACCACTTACCAACATGCCCGATGAAAAGGCCTGTTTATGTCCGGCCGCGTCGGCCTGCTGATCGAGGACGACCCGTACCCGCACCGACGTTGATGCTTTCTGGATTGATACCTTTGGCATTCACATGCAGTGTTCCCTCACCGATTTTATGAAGCGCATCCTCGGATAACCCATTTACCTACCAGAGAACCTCTTTACCCGCATCAACGTCACCCCCCCCATTCCACCCAAGTGGCCTCTGCCCCACTGGCTTATTAATGAACCGCACCCCAAAAGTTGGACACACCAACTGAGTAAAGTGCATTTTTATGGGAAGAGCGAAATATTCAGGGGTGCATGGTTAGGAAATTGGATCCGTTTTTTCCCTTTATGTCAGAGGCAAAAGAGAGTGATAGGACCATGAGTTTCATCAGCTTAGGTAGCACAAGGTTGACGATTGGTTAAAATAACCACTATTTTGATGGACCCTGTCCCTAATTCTGTGTAACTGCCAGCGTATTAAAGGTGATCGTTCAGGCGGTCACCGAACTAGATAATAAAACGACTCATCGCCAGCCGCCAGTTCTGGATAGGCATACTCTATTTTTTTGACGCATCCTTAATCGCCAGATAAATCACTTTCCGCACTGAGTCGTCTGTCCGGAACACCTTACGTTTTTTTATCGCCTGCCGGATCACGCTATTTAGCGACTCAATCGCATTCGTGGTGTAGATAGCTTTCCGAATATCAGGCAGGTAGCCGAAGAACGTATTGAGATTTTCCCAGTGCGCACGCGAGCTTTTGCTTATCTGCGGGTATTTATCGTCCCAGACGCCAGCGAACATAGAACGTATCTAGCGCCATTAACGCCGCCTCCTCTATCGGAGCCTAATACACCATTAGCCCGCTGGTGATGGCTTTATAGTCTTTCCACGACACGTATTTCAGGCTGTTGCGCACCCTATGGATGATGCACAGATGGATATGTGTCTGCGGATAGACGCTGTTTATCGCATCTGGGAAGCCATTCAGACCGTCTAAGCAGTCAATCAGGATATCTCCTGAAGGACCCGGTTTTTCAGCTCTGTCAGCACGCTTAGCCAGAACTTATCCCCTTCGTTTTCTGCCAGCCACATGCCCAACAGTTCTTTCTGGCCTTCAGTATTAATGCCCAGCGCGAAGAATACGGCTTTGTGTTAATCACGCTGCCGCCGTGAAGAAATTTTACAACAATACAGTCAAGGTAAATAATGGGATACAGTGCACCCAGAGGCTGGTTTTGCCACTCTGTAACCTGCTCTTTAACCGCATCGGTGACCTAGATATCAGCGTGGGAGACACGTCTGCGTGTGATACGCGTCTGGTTTTTCTTTATTAGCTGCGGCTCGCGAAAGTGTTTTCACGGTCACGTGGCGTGTTCAGTTTGATTTCGCCATCGTCGCACAGCAGCGTTTTAGAGGAATAGCCATTACGGGTATTTAAGCCGGATTTTGGGGGAATTTTCTCGTGCCCGAGGTGGTCGGTAAGTTTAGCCTTCAGCGCCGTTTCGACGGTTAACTTCATCAGCATGCGGGAAAACGTATTGAGATCTACGTCGGTTTTAAAGCCTTTCCTTTAGCCAGTTCAGCTGCGAGGGCTTTAAGTTTCTTTTCGTCCATAATTTACCTGTCTCCGTTACTGGAGTGAACATATCAAAAACAGGTAGATACACAATTTAAATTACAGTCTCCTACACATAGGCACTGCTACTAGTTTTTCTCATCCTATCTGGAATAATACTCTCACCCAGAAACCTAATGGCATCCCCAGTATCGATGTTAAGTTTATTATCTGGTTTCACTACAGCATCAAATATTTCCCTAAATAATGCATATTGCATACATACCGGCAAATGCGCATATTGCTTTCGATCCGGTTCCATAAATTTAGGAGCTAGTGGTTTTGGCTAGGACGAACAGATGTGATTTATCCTTTAGGTCAAAAGATATTTTACGTATCACTATGATCCGGTTTTCTTTTTTCAGAATACCGCCACTTGACAAAGGTGCCGCATGCCCATTTTTCTTTGCCCCGTTGTGCTGTCATTTTCTGACTTCATCACCTTTATCAGTCATACAAAAACAATCCGTCTTCAGAAATACCGACAACGGGGCCAGTCCCATGTATAACGAATAAAACTCAAGCCAAGTGTAGTCTTTCTCCGGAGCGGGTTTATAGATCTATTTCACCAGCACAAAGGTTGTTGAATACTGTAGTGTCTGACTGTTGTACGTATTTTTCTGGTAATCCTTGTTCAGGTGCTCGGCCACCACTTCTCCGTCAGCCATACACTGCAGTGTAACGGTAGAGTCCATCGTTTTGGCTTTAAGCACTGACCCAGGTGCCGATATTTCAGTCAGTTGAATACCGCCATGCCACATCCGGTTCGTTCCCACCAGCCAGATGGCCTGTTTCTCTCGGCCAATGAGTTCTATCATTTCATCCAACATGCCGTAGTTTTCTCCATTTTTATTACGGGTAGGAAAACAGATTTTCATTCTGGCAGTCTGCAGAGTAGAATGGTGGCTTCTGTCACAGGTGGCAGAATAACAAAGTTTGTTTTATCGAAGACAAATTTTTCACTCTGCATGCTCACAACGGTCATCAGCACCTGATAACCAGTCGCTTTGGCGATTAAGTCTTTGTTAATACTATACTCGAAACCCTTCTGGCTTAGCTTCAGGTAAGAATCACCACCATTAAGCGTAAGAGTTTTCTGAGTAATGATAATCATTTTATCCTGGGTACGAGTCAACGTGGACTATTCTGGCGGTGAGGTGAGGCGTAGAGTGTGGTCGACGGCAACGCCACATTTTGTCATCATTACTTCCAGATTGCGCAGGCTCAGTACCAGCTGACACATTGCGCGATGATAACGACTGGATAGTGTAATTGTTTAAGGGCTTGTCGGAGCAAAGTCAGGTAACATAATAAAAAAACAGCCTATTACCTTGACTATCTCTTAATGCGAAACTATCCCCCATTGTGCCCCCTCGGTTTGATGCGCAGTGACCCGATAACGCCCGCTACTAGACAGGTAATCCCGGATAAGGTGAGCAACGGAGGTCACGCTTGACGCAGCAAGAAAGTGTACGCCAACCTGGCGAGGATTTTTCGAAGACAATCAATGACCTAACTAAAACTGTTGGCAGATGCTGGCTAGCATAGTTCCAGCAGAGTGCGCCAATCCACGAACACAGCACGCCAATGGCGAACATCAATGGAATAAATACCTCAGACCGTGGGCCGAGCGGCAAGGGAAATGCCGTGTCAGTGACGCTCATCGGTTGCCCACAAACGACCACATAGCCCAGCAGCAGCTATATAGCCCAGTAGTGCCAGCGGAAAGGTTACCACGCCTTGTGCCGTAGCCCAGGTGGCAGGCCGCGTTCCCGGATTCTTACGCAACCAGCGAGCGTTACGTAAAGGAAACCACGTCCAGCATGCCACTGCGATAAGGGCCAGCACCAAGACGCTGCCATAACGCCATGGGTCAACCGGAACCAGGTTCGCCTTTAACTAGGCAATATTGACCAACACCATCCCTAGCGCAATTACCAACAGCGCAGGAGTTAACTTTCACCAGGATAGGCAACCTTCGTCGTGGCCATAAAATAGGTTGTCCACTACGGAGATCATTACCGGTAATGTACCAATAATCATGGTTGAAACCGGGGCACCGGTACGTTAAATGGCGCTAGCCAGGCAGAAGTAATACAGCAGATTGCCAATAACCGTCAGTTTCATTGTTTCCAGCCATTCTGCGCGCGTTAGATGCCGTAGCCGGTTGCAGTCGAACCAGGAAAGCGGTAAGGAAATAAGTCCAAAAGCTAAATAACGGGCGATCGACTACAATGCAGCCGGGTACTCCTTTACGATGATGGGGCCGATGAAGACCAGCCCCGTACATCATGCCTGCTGCCAGCGCAAATAAAACGCCAATAACTATACATGCTCCATCAACATAATTAGCGCCTATCCCATTAGGCTATTTTATTTGCCCCTCTGGATCTGGGCAGTGCTCACCCTCCTAACGGACTCCCTGTACGCTCAGGCTGTTGTGCGCTGTCCCTGTCCAAAATGGCTGCAATAATGCATACTTAATGGGATAGGCTCTAATTTATTGTCAAATTTGGCGTATGTAACCATAAGACAAGGCTCCAAACTGTTACCCCAGTCTACGATGACTGAATCAGTTTAAGTGACTTTTTAGTAATAATGTGTTTTGCACTACAGCAATTATCATGAATATTCAAGGCAGTCTGTTTGCCTGACAGTGCTTCTCAGTTTTTCCGCGATCCAGTACACTGCAAGATGGAAGATTGACGATAACAAGGGGTTTTTCATGTACCACAATCTTATTCGCAGTGAACTGAACGAAGCGGGCGACACTTTGGCGAAATTTATCAGTGAAGATGCCAATATCGACGCCATTCAACGTGCGGCAGTGCTGCTGGCGGACGCCTTCAAAGCTGGCGGCAAAGTGATATCCTGCGGCAATGGCGGCTCCCATTGTGACGCGATGCACTTCGCCGAAGAACTGACCAGTCGCTATCGCGAAAACCGCCCCGGCTATCCGGCTATTGCGGTTTCCGATGTTAGTCACCTGTCCTGCGTCAGTAACGATTTTGGCTACGACTATGTGTTTTCACGCTATGTGGAAGCAGTGGGTCGTGAAGGCGATGTATTACTGGGTATTTCCACTTCTGGTAACTCCTGCAACATCATCAAAGCCATCGAAGTATCGCGTGCCAAGGGAATGAAAGTGATTACCCTGACTGGTAAAGACGGCGGCAAAATGGTGGGTTCCGCCGATGTGGAAATCCGCGTGCCACACTTTGGCTATGCTGATCGCATTCAGGAGATCCATATCAAAGCGATTCACATCTTGATTCAACTGATCGAAAAAGAGATGATCAAGGCATAACTGCTAATGCGAAGAAAGAAGAGTATGGGGCAGCATGTTGCACCCATACTAGGCAGTGTCAGTGTGATTAAGGAGTGCTGGCGATGTGTGAATTGCTTAGGATAAGTGCAAATGTCCCAACCGATATCTGCTTTAGCTTTTCCGGATTGCTCCAGCGTGGTGGCCGAACTGGGCCATATAAGGATAGCGGGGCATTACCTTCTATAAAGGGAACGGTTACCGCACTTTTAAAGATCTACAGCCGAGTTTCAACTCACCGATCGCCCATCTGGTACAGGACTACCCCATACAGTCCTGCGCAGTTGTTTCACATATCCGCCAAGCCAACCGTGGCAAAGTGGCATTGGAAAATACCCACCCCTTTACTCGTAAGCTGTGGGGGCGCAATTGGACCTATGCACATAACGGCCAACTCAAAGGCTACCATAAGTTGAAAACTGGCACTTTCCGTCCGGTAGGCCAGACTGACAGTGAGTACGCCTTCTGTTGGCGCATCAGTTCTCTGTGAAATATACCCGCTTACTCCCAGCCATTGGGCGGCTGTATTCTGCTATATCGCGTAGCTGGCGGATCAAGTGCGCTAGAAAGGGGTGTTCAATATGCTGTTGTCGGATGGCCGCTTTGTAATAGCTTATTGCTCCAACAACCTGTGCTGGATCACGCGTCGCGCACCTTTTGGTAAGGCCACGTTGCTTGATCAAGATATTGAGATTGATTTTCAGCAGCAGACCACACCTGATGATGTGGTTACGGTGATCGCTACTCAGCCGATGACCACCAACGAAACCTGGAACAGGATCGCGCCAGGTGAGTTTGCATTATTTCACTTTGGTGAACGGCTGGCTCTGGGTTAATAAGTGGGGGGGGTATGGCTGACGTATACTGTGCCATCATGTTATTGCTCATCAGTGGGCGATTCAGCACATACTGACCATTGGCGACAGCCATCCTGGGGGGCAGTTGGTTTTTGACGAAGTAGTTGTAGCCAGGTTCCAACTGCAGCCAGAAGGCGATGTAGCTCGATGAACGGTGGTATTGCAAGTTCTGTTTGGTCATGCGGAATGGATAGACGCTGATATTAATGCGACTCTGATTATAGGCGAAAGCGGCGGCGACATAGCGGTATTAGTCATTGCGTAGCAACAACCTATCGACTTACATTCACCGTAGATCATCTCAGATAGGCACCAGAATATCCTTGAGCTTTGTCGTAATCATTTGGAAAGCCGATATTAATCGCCAGATAATACTGGCTGTCGGGTTTCCAGATGGCGTACGTCAATACTGTAAAAGCCTTCTGGACTTTTAAAATCACCTTGCTGGCGATTTTCGCCGAGACCACCAGAGAAACTACAGATACAGAAGGACTTCACCAGACGTAATTGGTCACCGATTTTGGTATAAAATTCTAGCGTGCGCTCTTCTTTGAAGATCTGAATATAGACCGGCGCACTGACTAATTGCTGCTGAACTACCGACAGCGTGGGGTAGTTGCTTATTGGCGCTGTAAGCTATGAGTATCCGCATAGCAAGAAATATCGCAAACCACAGCGCGTTTTGCCCATCATTTATTCCTAATTATATTTATTTTATCTGCTGACTAAGAACCCATCCCATTAGGCGTAGATTGTTGCAGCTAGTGTACAACACCGATGACGCGTAACAACCGGCGCGTACAGAGAGCACATATGGGGAGGCTGAGCACTGCCCAGGGCCAAAATAGCAACTAAGATAGCCTACTGGGATAAGTTCTTAATGACCATGGTGCCACTGATCAATATTTACGGTCAAAATACGGACAGATTACCAGTGTGTTTATTTTTAGCAATATGCGAAATGTATAAAAAACAACAAAAATCGATAAGAATAACACTGCGGGCAAGTATTAATGATAGGTCGGTCAAAACAGCCAAATTTTATTTACATTTGCTTGACTCAGGTCACTGTATGATACAGAAGAATGCTGCGGGAAATGTTAACATTCCAAATTCATTTAACGCGCTGTGATGTTTGAAATAGAAGTGATCATGCTATTAACTCCGTGTCGATTTTGCCACGCATGGCTAGCAGCGATGCCTGCCATACCCGCTAGAGATCAAGTAGTGAATCAAGGAAATGCGTGTTACCCCGTTTTTTCAGTGTGCGAAATTTCACGTTGGGATCTTCGCTAGCACGTTTACCCCCGAGGTCGTTCTCATCGTTTCATCGTCCTGGCATCGTCGGCCCCCGTCTCTGGAGCAGGCCGGTATGACGTGTAAACCATTCAACATCGTACAAATCCTATGATTAAAATCACAAAAGGGCTGGATTTGCCCATAGCTGGAGCGCCGATTCAGACTATCCTTGATGGTCCTAAGATTCAGCATGTTGCCCTGCTTGAGCAAGAGAGTATGTCGCAATGGATCCTTCCATGCTGGTACAGGAAGGCGATACCGTTAAGAAAGGCCAGGAGTTGTTTGAAGATAAAAAGAACCCTAGGGTTATCTTCACGGCATAAGCCAGCGGTCGCATCATCGCCATTAATCGTGGCGAGTGCCTCATATTGCAGTCAGTAGTGATTGTGCTGGAGGACGGTGGTGATCGGCAGTTGGCGTTCGCGCACTACCCTGTCGATACATTGACACAGTTGCCGCATGAACAAGTGGAAAGCGAACTGCTTGCCAGCGGTCTGTGGACGGCGTTGCGCACCCGGACGTTCAGTAAAACACCACGCCTTAGTAGTACGCCGCGTGCCATTTTCGTCACTGTCATAGACAGCCAGCCGTTGGCTGCTGATCCGCAAGTGATCATCGCCGAACAGCCGGCGGCGTTTAATGCTGTGATGACGGTGCTGACGCATCTGACCGGCGGCAAGGTACACGTCTACTATTCTGCCAGTGCCAAGCTTAGTCGACAGCCAGGGGAGCAGATCATCTATCACGAATTTTCCGGTTCTGTGTTGAGCGGCAGTGTGCGTGTCTCTGGGGCCAGTGCCTGGCTCGCGGCTGCTGCTTCCACTTGTAGGTCTCGGTGTTGGAAGAGGGGCGTGAGAAAGAACTGTTCGGCTGGATCCTGCCCTCGGCAAATAAATTCTCCATTACCCGTACCACGTTAGGCCACTTACTGAAGAATAAGCGGTTTGCCTTTTCAACCAGCACCCACGGCGGTGAACGCACTATGGTGCCGATCAGCAATTATGAACGGGTGATGCCGCTAGATATCCTGCCGACCCTGCTGCTACGTGAGCTTCTGGTGGGAGACAGTGACAACGCCTAGGAATTGGGGTGTTTAGAGCTGGATGAGGAAGATCTGGCGCTGTGTACCTTCGTCTGCCCCGACAAGTATGAATACGCACCGATACTGCGCGACGTGCTGACCAAGATTAAGCATCATTTCACGCCGGGCGGCAAACTGGAACGATGGTATCCGCTGTTCGAGGCGACTACCACGGTGTGTTCTATACCCCCGGCACGGTGACGCGTAGCACTTCGCATGTGCGTGATGCCATTGACCTGAAACGCATGATGTTCCTGGTGTGGGGCTAGCGGTATTTCCGGCGATATTTTGGGGCATGTATAACGTCGTCCATCAGGCGATCCCGGCGCCGCATCATCTGTATAGCGGCGATCAGTTGCAGCAGGTAACTGGCGGGCAACTGGCATTATCGCCTGGCTAGGTGCTTCACTGGCAGCAGACGCTTGCTGGGTCAGTAAAATGGCGTTAGGTGCTTGCTACTTCGTGCCGATTTACGCGCTAGTATTTATCGTCAGAGGCTTCTGGGAAGTGTTGTTTGCCATGATCCGCAAGCACGAGATAAACGAAGGTTTCTTTGTCACCTTGATCCTGTTTGCACTGATCGTGTCGCCAACGCTGCCGCTGTGGCCGGTAGCGCTGGGTATTACCTTTATCACTACCGGGCTGATGGCGCTGGGCATTATGTCTTTCCCAGGTGTTCAGTTGTAAATGCGGGAAGAATTTATGGAAATTATTTTAGGCGTAGTGATGGTGCTGGTGCTACTAATCCTCTGTTTGCCAAATCGAGGCTGGTGAATACTGGCGACATCGCGGTGGAGATCAACGGCGATCTAGATAAAAGCTTCATCGCGCCAACGGGTGACAAACTGCTTAACCTGCTCTCCAATCAGGGGATCTTTGTTTCCTCGGCTTACGGCGGCAGCTCTTGCGGCCAGTGGTACCGGGTTGTGATCAAAGAGGAGAGGGGATATCTTGCCGACCGAACTGTCGTATATTAACAAGCACGAAGCGAAAGCGGGGTGTCGCCTGGCTTGCCAGGTGAACATAAAATAGAACCTGAAAATCGAACTGCCGAAAGAAATTTTCGGCGTAAAGAAGTGGGCGTGCTAGGTTATATCCAACGATAACAAAGCCACCTTTATCAAAAAGCTGAAGCTGAAAATTCCTGCGGGGGAAGACGTGCCGTTCCGCTCCGGTGGGTTTATCCAGATCGAAGCGCCGGCCCACGACATTAGCTACGCCTATTTTGCGGTACCGCAGGAGTATCGTGGTGGCGACTAGGACAGACTTAATTTGTTTCGCTATCGTTCAGTGGCCAATGACACCACGGTACGTGCCTACTCGATAGCTAACTACCCAGACGAAAAAGGTATCATCATGCTCAACGTGTGCATCGCCACGCCACTGCAGAATAATCCGGATGTGCCGCCTGGCATCATGTCTTCCTACATCTGGTCGCTGAAGGATGGCGACAGAGTGACCATCTCCGGGCCGTTCGGCGAGTTATTTGCTAAGGATACTAACGCCGAAATGGTCTTTATCGGGGTGGCGGTGCGGGTATGGCACCAATGCGGTCACACATTTTTGATTAACTCAAACGCCTGAACTTGCAGCGCGAGATCACCTTCTGGTACGGTGTACGCTCGCTGCGTGAAATATTCTATGAAGAAGACTTTAACCGGTTGCAAGCGGAGAACGAAAACTTTACCTGGCACGTCGCGCTGTCCGATCCGTAGCCGGAAGATAACTGGACTGGCCACACTGGTTTTATCCATCATGTTCTGCTAGAGAACTATCTACGTAACCATCCGTCACCTAAGGAGTGTTAGTTCTACATGTGCTGGCCGCCGATGATGAATGAGGCGGTGATCAAGATGCTGAAAGATTTGGGTGTTGAGGATGAAAATATCATGCTGGATGATTTTGGTGGCTAAATGCGTACATTAATAAGGTTGGTTGACGATGGTGGCACTGGGTGCCACTTTGCTACTGACCGGCTGTAAGCCGGAACAAGTTAACCTGAATGGTAAAACCATAGGCACCTCGTATTCCATTCGCTACCTACCCGGCAAAGACACACACGCCTGCGGTGCAAGAGATGCAGGTGGAGATTGATAAACGGCTAGAGCGAGTGAACGATCAGATGGCCACCTACCGGCCAGATTCCGAGCTGATGTAAATACTGGCAACCACGTCCATACACCGTAGCCCTTGGCGATTTGACGAGAGATTAACGTACATCTCGGAAGTGCTTTTCATCAACGTATTGCCGTGCACCGAGAGTTTATCAGCACCTGTCCAAGCGCGGCGCTGTTCCAGTTCGGCAGCACTCGGCACTTTAGTCACTTGCACTTCCGGTCCGAACCCCCTACAAATTGACCAACGATCCAACAGTAACGTCTAGCGCACCATCCATCATGCGATTGATGCGCAATGCCTCGCGCACGACCTTGGCGGTAGCCGATGATACCGGGAAGGGTTTATTCACCACGCGGCTTGCGTTAAAGTGGCTCAGCAGCACGTTGAAAATTACATGGTGGATATCGGTAGTGTGAAGTACGCACTCCACTCGCAGGCGTAACGGCGATCAGCAACCCCGGCGTATCGCCATCGAGCACCCAACAGCGGGTGTGCAGCAGGTGCGGTTATCCAATCAGGTGAGATGTCGATCGCTACCTCAGGAGATTACTGCAACTACTTCGAGCAGGACGGTGGGCGCTACTCGCACACCATCTATCCAAGCACTAGGTGGCTGATCAATCACCAACTGGTGTCGATCACTATGCTAAGCCAGATCTGCATGACTTCTGATGGCTTGTACACTGGGCTGAACGTGCTGGGGCCGGAGCGTGGTATAGCGCGCTAGCCAACTTGCTGGAAATCCAGGTACTGATGATAGTGAACACCGGCAATTGCTTAGAAGAGAGCTATTCCGAAGCCTTCAAACCCTACCTGAAAAAAAGGTTATGAGGTGACTATGTTGACGGTATTTTTCGCCGCCTTGGTACTATTTTTGTTGGTCATCGGTGGTATGTCACTGCTGGGCTACCTGTTTAAACGTAAAAGCTTGCAAGGGAGCTGCGGCTGGATCATCGCTTTGAGGATAGAAAAGGTCTGTTACTGCCCCGAACCCTATGAGACGCGCAAGAAACGTGAGTCTAAAGCAGCGCTGCGCAATAAGCAGCGCATTTTTTAACTGAAACCCGGCATGCGCCTGGTGTTGTTATTTGGCTTTTGACTTCCGGGGAAAATGTGCGTTTAGTCCGACGAGTTTTGATCATTCATCATCTCATGTTCATTGTCTAACAGTCTAACACTAACAGGATTTAGGCGTACCCTGAATCACTGATCCACTACAGTCAGAGGTTACCGGTTCCTTGGACAGGGCCTGTGACTGAATGATGAACGGAGAGTTGAGAGCCTTGACAGTTGTCTATATAGCCTGATAGATCACTCGTTGGATGATGTAAAAACGCTGTCGATTGACATAAATATGGCCTATATCAGCGCTGCCCGTATTTACCTCCCTCAAGGCCGTAGATAAAATCTCCTTCGATCATCTCCATGCAGCCAACATGCTCTGTGCCGTTAATGTACGCCTACTGGGATATGCTCTAAGTCATGGGTCTTCAGAAATAAAGCACTGTTCAACCTTGGCGTGATGTTCCACTAGGGAAAGCCGAACATGGCGTTCTGTGTCCCCCATGATGATCGAGGAAGACCCATACTTATCCAGTATTATTGGAGGGACGATGCGTAAAATTATTCATATCGATATGGACTGTTTCTTTGCAGCGGTAGAAATGTGCGATGATCCTAACCTGTGTGATATTCCGTTAGCCATTGGCGGTAGCGCTAATCTCCGGGGCATGATCAGCACCGCTAACTATCCGGCACGCCGCTACGGTGTGCACAGCGCTATGCCATCGGCGACGGCACTTCAAGATATGCCCACATCTCACTTTGTTGCCGGGGCGTATGGCAGCCTACAAAGAGGCCTCGCAGCATATCCGCGAGATCTTCGCACGTTATACGCTGTTGATCGAACTGCTATCGCTGGACGACGCCTATTTGGACGTTACCTACAGTCTGCAATGTAACGGCTCAGCGTTGTTGATCGCCAAACAGATCCGCCAGGTGATCGTCGATGAGCTGAACCATACCGCCTCGGACGGTATCGCACTGATCAAATACCTTGCCAAGATCGCTTCCGAGTTGAATAAACCGAACGACTAGTATGTGATTACGCCAGCACAGGTTACGAGTTTTTTGCAGCAACTGCCGCTGAGTAAGCTCCCTGGTGTTGGAAAAGTCACCGCTAAGCGGCTGGAGGAAGTGGGACTGATCACTTGCGTAGACGTGCAACAGTACGATCTGGCGCTGCTGCTAAAACGCTTCGGCAAGTTCAGCCGGGTTCTATGGGAACGCTGTCAGGGCATCGACCTGCGCAAGGTATCCTCACAGCAGCCGCGCAAATAGGTGGGGGTGGGAATGCACGCTGGCAGAGGATATCCACGATTGGCAGGACTATGAAGCGCTAATTGTCGATAAGCTCTATCCCGAACTGGAGATGCGGTTACGCAAGGTGAAGCCAGATCTGAATATCGCCCGTCAGGGCGTGAAGCTGAAGTTTCACAATTTTTAGTAAACGACCCAAGAGCATGTTTCCCAAGTGCCGGATCGGCAAAATGTGCTGGATGTCGCGCATCAAGTGTGATGTAAAAGGTGTGGAGGGCGCGGCGTGCGGTTAGTAGGGTTGTACGTAACGCTGCTAAATCTGCAACTAGAGCGACAATTGCAACTACCTTGGGAATAAAAAGGTACTGTTGGTGATGGTGAACTCAACGCCTGTTCACCTCTATCAGAGCGTTTAGTCTCCAGGAGTCCAAGTAGGGGGGCAGTCAACAACATGGGTTCGCTAGTCCAAGGCGGTGAACCTAATAATTGATGAAAGTCCAAGGAGTCAGATATTAAAGATCTTCGAGAGAAAGATTATTCATTAAGGAATTTATTGTATGATTGTAAGAATTAGAACATCCTTTTCAGTACACCGCATTAAATAATTTTCTAAAATATCGACAATACTTGTATTGAAGTTGTCTATGCTTGATGGAGATCCCGATAAGAAAAATTATATCTTTGTTGAAGAAAGCAGCTCATGATGTTAGCTTTTTCTATGTTAGTGAACACGGTATATCGTCTTCATTTTTAGAAAGAGCACGTGAATTGACCAAAAAGTTTTTATTATCTGAAGAGGATAAATTATCAATTTCCATGATTAACCCTCATCACTTTAGAGGATAAAATAGATCCGATAATAAACGAAAAAATGGAAAATCGGACTGGAGATAACAATTTGATATAGGTGCTGAATGTGAGCCATTTAACTTAACTGATAAAGATCCAATTTAGATGGGGTTATATGGTTATAATTAATGGCCTGAGTTTTTACCAGAGTTGAGAATACCATTATGGCTTATAATGATATATTGACTCATATTTCTCTAAAGTTACTTAGAAGCTTGGCCTTGGTGAGCACCAATAACCTGAGCTTCTTTTCTTATATCACAACAATAGTATTTAATTGATTTTATATGTTCGTTTAGTGTATTACCATATATTATGTCAAAAGAATTCTCTGACAATTCCAAACTTAATACTCTAGACTTATGATATTAATCTTACAGGATGAGAATACTGCTAGAGTTAGTGACCAACGGTTACCTTATAGCAACAGTTTATAAGGTTTTACCTACAGAATAGCAGAATGAAATACTTTCAATTACCTATTTTTAGGTACAAGTCTTGATTCTGTTGTACCTGTGTTTGACTTACCAAAAGAGTTGACTTTAGACTCCTCATATATAGAGACCGATCCAAATAATCGCCTACTCAGAGATGTCGGTATAAATTATATGAAGGGTAGACTTCGCTCCCATCATGATGTTGCTAAAAAATTATATGTAAAATGGAGTAATTTTATATGAAAAATAAATTGGTAGTGATAACTGGAGCTAGTTCTAGGTTTAGTGCTGAAGCTGCTAGAGTGCTAAGTAGCAAGGGGCATTGCCTAGCTTTATTAGCTCACGGGGTAGATAAATTACGTACAATTAATCTTGAAAATTCTTTTTGTTTTAACGTTGATATTACCTGTCGTGATTAAGTGTTTTATGCTATCTGTTAGGCAGAGAAATAGTTTGGCAATATAGATTATATTATAAATAACGTAGGTGTTATATTGATAGGATAATTAGAATATCAAGATCATGACGAATGGAACAGGATGATTGATATAAATATTAAAGGTGTGATAAATAGAATGCAGGCTGTATTACCATCTATGCGAAAAAGGAAAACGGGAACGATAATCAATATATCCTCTTTGGCTGGCCAAAAGACTTATCAATATCATGCTGCATATTGTGCGACTAAGTTCGCAGTACATGGTCTATCAGAGAGTGTCCGCTAGTAGGTTGCCCCGGACAACGTCAAAGTGATAACTATTTTCTGGAAGCAGCAGAAACTAAGCTTATCAATCACATCAGCGATGACTTCGTAAAGAATGATTATATTAATTGGAAAGAGAGTATAGCAGGAGCTATTTCTGAAAAAGATGTTGTTGACAGCAACATATGCTGCTACGAACCACCTCAATTGGTATGTGTTCGTGACCTTAAAATTGCTCCGATAAGGTAGCAAAGCTAGTGGTTTATTGAGGATTATTTTCATGGCTCCTTGCTCTGTCTCCGTATCTTCCAGGTTGCTATCACAAATAGCAACCCAGTCGTCGGTGGGCTGAGTTCTGTACTCCACAGGACTCAGCCCATCAGCAGATTACGTGCGCGCAGGGATAGCTTTCAGCAGTGCGGTCAGCAATTGCCAGTACAGACTAACGCTTTCGATATGCACCTGCTCATCCGGAGATGTGTGGGCCAGTGATGGTTGGCCAGATCGATACCATATCCATGTGAGGATACGGCTTTTTTAACAGGCTATATTGGCGTGGATCACCATGATGTTCAGCGTCTTGCTGAACAAATCTTGATACAATTCGCGTACCAGATGCATCACCGGTGAGTGGGCATCAGGCTGCCAGACTGGGTAGCTGCTATGTGGTACCACCTTGGCACCGGCCAACTGGCCCAGTGCGATCAACAGCATGTTGACCACATAGTCCTTGCCGCTGTCGATAAGGGAACGAATCAGGCAGATGATTTTCGCTTCTTTCTCGCCGGTAATGACCATGCTAAGGCTCAGCGAGGTTTCCCCCCACTTCACTGCCCCCTTCACTGCATCACTCATACGGATAACGCCGTTTGGCATGCCGTTCAGCAACGCCAGGAGCCACTGCTCTGGCTATTGGCACTTAGTGCCAACGATGCGCTGGCAGTTGGCTCCAGCAGCAGAGTGATATTCTTCTCCTTGGCAGACAGCTCGTTATGCAGTGTCGCCAGATATTTTTGGCTCAGCGTTGTCAGCGGGTACGGCGATTACCGCAAAGGCTTCACGCGGGATGGCGGCAGGGTGCTACCGTTCAGATCCAGCACGCGCAGGCTTAATTCTTTGGCATGGGCGAACAGGAAGCGCGCCAGCAGCTTGTTGGCGTTGCCCAAACCAAGGTGAATATCTGCACCGTAGTAGCCGCCCTTAAGGCCCTTTAGGATCAGCTTTAACCTCTAGTAACCGGCTGGTAGTACTGCTTCACGATGTAAAGGCAGGGTAGTGATGACGTCAATACCGACAGCGTAACCCATATAGATTTCGCCTTCCTCTTCGGAATCAGTGTTGATCAGGATGTTCGCCTGCAACCAATCCGATTGTAGCCCAAACGCGCCGTCCATACCGGCTTCTTCGGTCATAATCAGCAGCGCTTCCAACAAGCCGTGTTCGATGCTATCGTTGGCTAATACTGCCAGTGCGGAAGCGAGACCGATACCGTTATCGGCACCCAAAGTGATGCCGCATGCTTTGATCCACTCGCTATCAATATATGGCTGGATCGGATCCTTGGTGAAGTCGTGCACGGTGTCATTATTCTTCTGCGGCACCATGTCCAGGTGCGCTTGTAAAGCCCACCGGCTTGCGGTTTTCCATGCCCTGGGTAGCCAGTTTACGCAGTAGTATATTGCCGACCTGATCGCGTTCGACGTGTAGGTCTTTCTCTTTATCCCAGTTAAGGATGTGCTGTGCCAATGTTTCTTCCATGGTAATAAGGATGCGGAATAGAGCAGATTTTGGCAAAAATATTCTATAGCGGCTGTGGTGGAAGTTGAGACAACTCAGATACAATAAGTCTCCTGTAGCAGTATTCTCAGCATGGGGGGATGCTGCGCGGTTAGGGGGGTGGCATCTGTGCGTAGTGGCACGATCTGCGAAGAATATCACTTTCTTTCGGCACGTGCCTGCTCCTATTGTGCGACTTAAACGCCTGATCACACAGCTTTGTCACCTATTTGCTTAACAGTAATTACCAACAGGAAATAATCAGGATTTTTACGGTACAACTGGTATTCAGTGTGGCAAATCTCTATAATATTGCGTAACCTTTTCCCTGATTACTGAGTAAGCCACATCACTGCTGGCCGGGATATTATCATGAGCGAAAAATACGTTGTTACTTGGGATATGCTGCAAATGCATGCGCGTAAGCTAGCACACCGCCTGCTTCCTGCTGATCAATGGAAAGTAATTATTGCTGTAAGCCGTGGTGGCTTGGTCCCAGCTTCTCTGCTGGCGCGTGAGTTGAACATCCGTTGTGTGGATACCGTCTGCATCTCCAGTTATGACCATGACAATCAGCGCGAAATGCAAGTGCTCAAGCGAGCCAAAGGTGATGGTGAAGGTTTTATCGTAGTGGACGATCTGGTGGATACTGGCGGTACTGCAAAAGCGATCCGCGAGATGTACCCGAAAGCCCACTTTGTCACCATTTTCGCCAAACCGGCAGGCCGCCAGTTGGTGGACGACTATGTCGTTGACATCCCGCAAGACACTTGGATCGAACAGCCTTGGGATATGGCGGTGACCTTCGTGCCACCGATCGGTGGCTATTAAGCCCAACTGATGCCAACGCCCAGTGATGCTGCGCGTTGGCTTTCTTGTGCCAGAGCTAGGTACACCCCTTCCCATTGGGCAATTCACGGCCTGAATCAGATTTGCGGAGGCTATTGTTACTATGACACAGGCCAACCTTTCTGAGATCCTATTCAACCCCTCATTCAACCCCCCTGAAACCTCGACACTGATGCCACGTACGCGTAATAAAATGAGCGCTGCCATGATCATTCCACGCTGGCAAGCGCGCCGCCAGTAGCTGGTATCGCTTGCTTAATGACTTATTGTGGGCTTGGGCGTGGCGTCGATCCGATCGAAATCAACCAAGTGCTGGCGCGCATCGTTGCCTCGGACGCGGAGCGCAGCAATCTGCAGTGGCTGGATACTGTGGGTAGGCCATCTCAAAGGAAACTGGATCTACGAGTGGGTTCTATCAGGGTATGCAATGGCAACAGCGTGCGCTTGAACAGCAGAACTCGCCGCGCGGTGGTCAATACTGGCTGAACGCCAGCAACTTCTACAGCATTGCTGGCTACCCGTATTTGAAGGGTGACGAATTAGCTGAACAGGCGGTGATACTGGCTAACCGCGCCTATAAAGAGGCGGCGATACTGCTGCCATATCAGTTGAAATAGCTTGAGTTCTGTATCAAAGGCAGCAAGATCATCGGCTTCCTACATATCCCGGACAAAGGTGGAGCACCGTTCCTGACAGTGCTGATATGTGGTAGCCTGGACACCCTACAGACCGATTATCATCGTCTGTTCTACGAGTATCTGGCACCGCACGGCATCGCCATGCTTACCCTCGATATGCCGTCCTTGATTCCATTTTTACCCTGATAGGCGTTCCGCTGCGCTGTCCGGATTACAGCTGTGTCAGCAAGCGGGCAAAGTCAGTCAATATCAGTGTTAAAACTCCCACCCGGGGTGAAATCACGCACCTGGTGATTGATTCCACCGGGCTGAAAGTCTTGGGTAAAGGCAAATGGAAAGTCAAAAACACGGAAAAGAACGCCGCTGCATCTGGCCGTTGACAGCAAAACCAATTAAATCATCTGTGCGGACCTGTCGCTTAACAACGTTACGGCGGACGGCGCTTATGACACCCGGTTATGTCACAATGAAATGCGCCGTAAAAAAATCAGCGCCCTCATTCCTCAGCGAAAGGGAGCGGGCTGCTTGCCCGGTGAGTACGCAGACCGTAACCGTGCAGTAGCGAATCAGCGACTGAGCGGGAGCAATGCGCGGTGGAAATGGACAACAGAATATAACTGTCGCTCTATAGCAGAAACGGCCATGTACCGGGTAAAGCAGCTGTTCAGAGGCTCACTGACGCCGCGTGACTACGACTGTCAGGTAGCAGAGGCTTTGGCCATGGTGCGTGCCCTGAACAAGATGACGAAGGCAGGTATGCTAGAAAGCATTCGTATTGCCTGAAAATCCGACCAGCTACAGGGACGCTCGCTCGCACAGCGATCTGATTTATTCAACAAAGCCCGACGCACCATCAAAATCTATTTCCATCTGGCTTTCGAGAATGAATTTTTCTTGCTGAACTGCTTCTGTACCAGATACCAATAATGTTGCTGGCTTTCTGGGGGCTTTATGCTCATCACGAGCAAACCGAAAGGGAAGTCCCTCAATTGACATAAATAACCGATTACTACTATCAGAGATAGTCGGCCATGTTCCAATGCAAGCATCCTCAACTTATTTTTCTGTCTATCCTATCGAAAAGCGTATAGCCTCGTGAATACCCAGAATCGTAGGTGGATTGCAGGGCATCTTAAGTTGTGTAACATTCTTCCAGCGACGCTTTTGCTAAGATATTTTAACGCTCTTAAGTAAGGACGTGTTCGAAGTTCTGAGGATGAGGGATGGGCATTATTACTTAGCCTACTTTCCGTATTCGCAAAACGAAATTTATGGTGAAATAACGAATTAGTCAAACCGGAAACGGAAAAATCCTAGAATTTATCAAGCCCTTTCAGGCTCTGCATTCAGGGCCTGATATTTATAAGTGGAGTGTAGTCATGTGTGGCTAATCTTGAGCCGAATTGAAAAAGAACAAAGCCGTGTTTGGCTTCCCATGGTTATGAGCCGATTTCAATCCTTGCAACAGTCCGGTTTTTCACTCGGCTTGGTTCGGCATCAGGTTTTCGCTTGGTGAGCTGAGTGATTTCCCCGTTCTTTCATCTGCCAGAATGCGCCATCCAGTTCGGGTGCTATCACGAAAGCATTGACGCCAATGTCTTCAATCGTTTTGTAGTCTAGCTTAAGGTTATGAGTTGCACAGTAATCTCGAGCCTGCTGATGTTGGCGGCGATAACTATCCCCTTGAGCTTGACGAACATAGGAATACGCTTTAGGATTTTTCATAACAGTCCCTTTGCTAGTGAGGTGTGCCTATAAACCAAGGATAAAAATTCAGATGAGATCATCTTGTCAATAAAAACGCGGCACTTTTAACAACATCCACAACCATTGATTTTTATCACATTAGCCATGATATAATTAAAATAATGATTATTATAAAGTTTCATTGAGGTTTTCACGCTTTGTGATCGCCTGTATGCTACAAACCTAATCAGACAGAACACGGTAAACTATCATGACAAATCATGCAGAGCTTAAGTTCACCATGTACGGTCTTTCTCCTAAAAGATGCAACACCATTAAAAAAGCCTGCCGCTGGCTGGAGGAATAAGGCATAACCTATCAATTTCACGATTACCACGTTGACGGGCTGGAGGAACAGCATCTACGCGATTTTTTCGAGCGGCTAGGTTGGCAGCCACTGCTGAATACCCGCGGCACCACCTGGCGTAGGCTGGATGAAACTCAGCGTAACACCTGTGATAACGCCGATACCGCCATCGCGGTGATGCTAGCGCAACCGGCGATCATCAAACGGCCACTACTGAACGAGACGACCAGGGCACACCCTGATCGGTTTTAGTCCCAATAGCTATCAGCAATTTATCTCCGAGGTCACCGCATGATTTGCCCAGTTATCGAACTGGCTCAACAATTAATCAAACGCCCTACCCTCAGCCCACATGATGAAGGCTGCCAGCAATTGCTGATTGCGCGTCTGAAGGCGATCGGCTTTACCGTCGAAACGCTGGATTTCGACGATACTCAGAACTTCTGGGCCTGGCGCGGTGAAGGCCTAACGCTAGCATTTGCTGGCCATACCGATGTGGTGCCGGTCGGCGACGAGAAGTGCTGGCAGAACCAGCCGTTTGAACCAACCATACGCGATGGCATGCTGTATGGACGTGGCGCTGCGGATATGAAAGGATCGTTAGCAGCGATGGTGGTAGCGGCGGAGCGCTTTGTTGCTGCCAACGTGACTCATCAAGGCCGGCTGGCGTTTCTGATCACTTCCGACGAAGAAGCCAGCGCCGCCCACGGCACGGTCAAAGTAGTGGAGGCACTAATGTCACGCAATGAGCGACTGGATTATTGCTTGGTCGGCGAACCCTCCAGCACTGACCGCGTTGGTGATGTAGTAAAAAACGGTCGCCGTGGTTCAATCACTGCCAGCCTGCGTATTTACGGCGTTCAGGGTCACGTTGCCTATCCACATATGGCAGATAACCCAGTACACCGCGCCATACCAGCACTGAATGAGTTGGTGGCGATCGAATGGGATCAGGGCAACGAATTCTTCCCGCCGACTAGCATGCAGATCGCCAATATTAGGGCTGGCACTGGCAGCAATAATGTGATCCCTGGTGAGCTGTGGGTGCAATTTAACTTCCGCTTCAGCCATGAGCTTACCGATGCACTGATCAAGCAACGCGTTGAAGCGTTGCTTGAGTGCCACCAACTGAACTACAGCATCGAATGGCATCTGTCCGGGCAACCCTTCCTTACTGCACGCGGGGCACTGGTGGACGCCGTGGTCAATGCAGTTGAGCACTATTCTGAATTAACACCACAGTTGCTAACCACAGGCGGTACCTCTGATGGCCGCTTTATCGCTCAAATGGGGGCGCAAGTGGTGGAGCTGGGGCCGGTCAATGCCACCATCCACAAGGTTAACGAGTGCGTGAATGCCGCCGATCTGCAACTACTGAGCCGTATGTACCAACGCATCATGGAGCAACTAGTCGCATGATCACCACGGAAATGCTTACCAGGCGCTCTACCGAACACACTTGGCACCACTCAGTGGCAACCACTGTCTACAGCGCCTGCTGCCATGGTCGCACTCCTCGCCATGCAGCAGGCAGCGCAGGTGGCGTGATTCGATCTACAACCCGCCAGCACGCTCCGTGATTTCGCGCGGCAATTGGCGATCTAGAATGGAAAATTTTGTGGCGAACGCCCAGTATTTGATAAGGGCGGCTAATCGATCGACGTCACACTGCTGTCCACCACCGAGCGCTGTAAAACAATCCTACACTGGTCGGCATTGGCCAGGTGCTAGCCGCCCGCCATCACTGGAGCAGTGATCTAGACGTGTACGATCCGTCACTGCTACCAGAAAACCAAAAACTGCAACTGGAACCTTGGGTGGGAATATGAGCAGGGGGGGAACTTCTACCCGTTCGATCAATGGCTGACGGCATATATGGCGGAATTTGGTTTTTATCGCCTATTAAGCACAGTGGGTAACGGCGTGGCGGTCGAACCTTGGCATCTGAGCTACCGACCGCTGGCACGGAAGGCCGAACATCTACTGACGCCGGCGCGGCTACTGCTAGCCTGGCAGAACCAAAAAGTGGCCGGTGCCGAATGGCTTGAACGCCGTTTACCATCAATATTTTCGTGTTTTATACGCCGTGAAGAAAAAGACTGAATATGCAATGGTTAGCAAATCACTAGTGTATTATGCTACTGATCCCGGTGGGGATGATCGTCAGCGCCATCAAAGATCTACGGCGTGTAAACCTCAAAAGCTATCTGACTGACACGCCAGAACTGCCGCCGTTCCTGCCATAACAACTGACGCACTGCACCGCTCGCCAATGACGACAAACTGGGTGGCGGGCGTGCGCCGATCCACGGCCAGTCGCCCGGTAGCGTAGCAGCCAGCCATTACGCCTGCTGTTGGCACCATTCAGATTCACCGCTGATCACCAGCAGACGCCTGATGCTCTGCTGCTGCATACGCTGTTGCATTGCTTGTAACATCAGAGTCCAAACTAAAAACATGCTAGCCTCAGGTTACGGCATAGGCTGTGCTAACGGGAGATAAATGTGTTGCAGGTTTTAGGATCACCGCTGTCGAAGCCCTGTTTCAACCAAAAATAACGTTGCTGTGAGGTGCTATGAGTAAAGCTGTCTGACACTACCTGCCCTTGGCTCTGCTGCTGCAAGCACGGCGTTCAGCGCTGCCTGCAAATCCCCAGTTCTAGCATCTGCTGTTTCTCTGCGAATTTGCCCCACACGCCAGCGAAACAGTCCGCTTATCCATCTTCATTGGCAAGCGGTTAACTTCTGCCTGGCTGGGGCACCTTGCTGCATCTGGCGTACCATAGGTTCAATACCCAGCAAGTTCTGTACATGATGGCCGACTTCATGTGCCACTACGTAAGCCAGCGCAAAATCACCGCCAGTGCCCAGTTTGATTTTCATGTCTTGATAGAACGACAAGTCGATATACACCGTTTTGTCTGCTGGATAATAGAATATCCCCGTCGCCGCCTGGCCAGTACCACAACGGGTGCGCGTGGACGCCACGATATATCACCAGCTTGGGTGGCTGATAAATTTTGCCCATGTGTTGGAACACCCCATTCCAGTTATCTTCGGTCGATGCCAGCACCACCGAGGTGAATTTCGCTAGTTCATTGTCTTTCGGGTTGATATTGGTGCTTTGCGGCTGGCTGTACGCAACCCCATTTCCGCCGTTGAGCAGCAGGTTGAGCAGCAGCAATAGGTCGATGCCATAGTAACCAGCCACCACCACCAGAATGGCAATACCGCCATTACCACCTACAGGCACGCAGAACCCCCTACCGCGCCTATATCTGAAGACTGCCCGCGACGATCCTCAGCATTATCACTTTCTCGACGCCATTGCCAACGCATAATTCAACTCCAGATTAGGTTTTTTATAATGGTAGGAAACTCACTAAGTGATTACCATTATAGAGTCAGTGATAATGTAAATGTAGAATTTTTCTGGTAGTGTAGAGAATGAATCCGGCAGTAGGGCAGTCCAAGATTATATCCTACTAGTCAGCCCTCCTTAGAGCCTACCCTAGTAGGCGTACATTGTTGTAACACAGGCAGCGCGCAACAACTGGCGCGTACATGGAATACGTGAGTATGGTAAACACTGCACAAATGCAAAATGGCAAATAAAATAGCCTAATAGGACAGGCTCTTAGCCTATACTGGTTACCAATGTTGTGTAGCTTCTTGATATCCATTGATACCGCTGGGAAACATTAATGTTCTGGCGATCCGGCCAGATCGCCCGTAGGGCAGGCAGAGGCTTAGACCAGCTTCACGCCGATGCGCCGAGCCACTTCTTCGTAGGCTTCGATCAGGCCGCCTAAACTCTGACGGAAACGGTCTTTGTCCATCTTATCGAGGGTGGTTTTGTCCCATAGGCGGCAACTATCTGGCGAGAACTCATCACCTAGTACCACCTCGCCATTGAACAGACCGAATTCCAGCTTAAAGTCAACCAGGATCAGGCGCGCATCGTCGAACATCTTGCTCAGCACATCATTGGCTTGGTGGCTCAGTTTGCGCATGTGCGCCAGATGCGCTTTGCTTACCCAGCCAAAGGTATCACAGTACGATTCATTGATTATAGGATCATGCATAGCATCATTTTTCAGAAACAGTTCAAACAGCGGCAGAGTCAATACCTGGCCTTCTTCGATGCCAAGCCGCTTTACCAGTGAACCGGCAGTACGGTTGCGGATCACGCATTCGACAGGCACCATCTCCAGCTTCTTCACCAACACTTCATTGTCGGAGAGTAGACGCTCTATTTGGGTCGGAATGCCAGCTTCTTGCAATTTGTTCATGATGAAATGGTTGAACTTATTGTTCACCATGCCTTTGCGAGCGAACTGTTCGATGCGCTGACCATCCAGTGCTGACGTATCGTTGCGAAACTTCAACACCAGTAGATCAGGATTTTCGGTGGTGTAGACGGTTTTTGCCTTTCCACGATATAGCTCAGCTAGCTTTTGCATCTCACTTACTCCAATGGTGTTGCCCCGTCATCTTTCAGGAGGAGGCCAGAAATGCACGGGTAGAAAATTGACCTAAAGAATTCTTTAGCGTGATACCAGGCTATTGTGCAAAATCTGCTACGCAAACGATACCGTGCTAACTAAACAAAAAGGAGCCAAGGCTCCTTTTTGTTTAGTTACTGCTGGTATGACTGAATGCATACTGGAATGCTGCTGCCAACCTGTCGTTTTGCGACTGGGTCAACGGCCTGCCCTTAGCATCGATAAATTGCAGGCTAGTGCGGTTGTTCAGGTCGCCGACTTGCAGCTTGTAATTCCCTTTAGCTAGTTCAGGCTCCTTGACACCCAAGGAATCCCAATCGCTGCGGCTCAACGTTTTGTAGGAGACGGCCACGCTACCCTGCGGGCGGTTGCGGTCGCCCACTTTCATCCCTAGTTTCTCCAGCGCTGCCGGCAGGCGATCCCACACCACAGTGTAAGGGCCGCGTACCACTAACATTGGCATAGCGGTGTCATCAGCATCGCTCTGCACGTCCAGCTCGCTGAAATGGCTCGCCGACTGCCTGCTCGCCAGGTTATCCTGTTTATCCAAGGCTTCGATGATGGTATTCATCATCACACCATTGTAGTGTTGGATTACAGATAGATCTCTCTCTTGAGCGGTTTTACCTTGCTGCTGTAGGCCGACGCTTTTCACCACCAGCGCCTGCTGGTAACCCTGCTGCTGTATACTGATCTGGTAGCGGCCTTGGTACTGGCTGTCTTCATCTAAGCAGTTCCACTTCACCCAGTCAGTGGTCAAGGTTTGAGCGGCATCCTGGCGTGAGGCGATAGTGATCTGTTTTGCTTGCAGCATGCTGACCACACGCGACCACAGGTGTTGGTTTTGTGGGCTGTTTTCCAGCAGCAGCGTGCTGCTATCACCGTTGAATTGTGCGTGTGAACCACTCAGTAGTGCTAGAGGCTGCACTGGCGGACGAATATCTAGCTGCTTGCCAACACTGCCTTTCAACGTGATAGCTGGCACCTCATAGTTGCCGCTTTGCACCGGCAAGATCATGCCAACCGGCGCGTTCAGCGCTTTGAGCGGTACGGCGTCAAGATACGCCTCGTCGCCACTCACTTGGCGTTTGTAGCGCTGATCGCTGATACAGCCTACCAGCATCATAACCAGCGAGAGGCCAACAACTTTTGCTACTATCGATTTTTGCAATGAACAAGCCATTAAATTTCCTTTAGAGTTACAGCAAACCGGCGCTTTTCAGCGCGCGTTCCACTACCGGACGGGCGGCGTCACTCAACGGTGTCATAGGCAGACGCAGCATATCGGTTGCCAATAATCCCAGCGCCTTACAGGCCCACTTCACTGGAATCGGATTTGCTTCTACAAATAAATCCTGATGCAGCGGCATCAAATGCTGATGCAAGCGATGTGCTTTCGCAAAGTTGCCTTGTGCCGCCAACGCACAAAGCTGTGCCATTTCACGCGCGGCCACGTTGGCCGTAACAGAAATAATCCCTTTGCCACCTAATTTCATGAAGTCTAGGCCACTGACGTCGTCGCCACTCAGCAGGATGAAATCTTCATCATCAACCTGCTGTTGGATCTGTCCGACACGGCTTAAGTTTCCTGTCGCCTCTTTAACAGCAACAATATTGTTGATTTTTGCCAGCCGCACGATAGTCGGGGGCAGCAGATCACAGCCGGTGCGCGAGGGTACGTTATATAGAATCTGCGGCAGAGCCGTGCTTTCGGCTATCGCCTTGAAGTGCTGGTATAGCCCTTCCTGAGTCGGCTTATTATAGTATGGCGTCACCGTCAGGCACCCCACTATGCCCGTATCGGCAAAGCAGTGGGTAAGCGAAATAGCCTCAGCCGTGGCGTTAGCACCAGTACCTGCGATCACTGGAATACGGCCATCAGCCAGTTCCAGCGTCTGCAACACCACGTCAATATGCTCATCGTGGGTAAGTGTTGCGGACTCACCAGTAGTCCCAACGGAAACAATAGCCACAGTTCCACTGGCTACATGATAATCAATCAGTTTTTTTAGGCTCGCGCGATCAACAGTGCCTTTATTGTCCATCGGCGTAACCAGAGCAACAATACTTCCCGTAAACATTGACCGTCCTCCCAACAAACAAGTTATTCATGGTACTTTTGCTGCCTATCCAAAAGCAAGTAAACAACCGTCTTGTCAGCGCTTGGCAGGCGGTTTTTTTATGTTTACCTTGATAAACCCATTGAGTTAAGAATTGAGCAAGCCTTTCATCGTCTATATACAGAATTAAACGCATAAGGCAATATTAGCGTTATGAACTATCGACAGCACGATGAGTAAAGAGGGAGTACCGACATGAACCCATTAAAAGTTAACGATATAGCACCGAAATTTAGTTTGCCTGACCAAGACGGCGAGGAAATTAATTTATCCGATTACCAAGGACAACGTGTACTGATTTATTTTTACCCCAAGGCGATGACGCCAGGCTGTACCTTGCAAGCCTGCGGGCTGCGGGATAACATGGACGAGTTAAAAAAGGCCGGTGTTGAGGTGCTAGGTATCAGCACCGACAAACCAGAAAAGTTGTCACGTTTTACTGAAAAAGAATTACTCAACTTCACGCTACTTTCTGACGAAGATCATCAGGTAGCGCAACAGTTTGGCGTGTGGGGTGAAAAAACCTTTATGGGCAAAACCTACGATGGTATTCACCGTACTAGCTTCCTGATCGACGCAACAGGCAAGGTTGAGAAAGTGTTTAATAATTTCAAGACCACCAATCATCACGATATCGTGCTGGGTTACCTGCAACAACAGTGAACCACACGAAGCGCTGCAGTTCGCTGCGTTACGACACACTTTTACGCGTATTGTACTGGTAAGTTCGGCATACGAAGAAGAACGCTTTCTCGGCACTAATATATTGAAAAAATTAAATATTTATTTAACAGAAATCCCTGGCAATGACCATTCAGTTAACCAAAACAGCGATAGCAGTACTGTTGCTCGCTACGTTTTCCACCCCTCCACTGGCGAAGAGCCATGATCAGCTACCTGACACAGGCACCTCCGCCAACGGCACGATGAGCATCGGTCAAGAGCTGGCGAATGATCCGCTTCTGACGCAATACATCAAACCAACTGGGTAATCGGCCAGTTGCTAGCGCCTATTCAGTACGCATGCCCTTCTATTTTTATCTGGTACGCAATGACGAGATCAATGCCTTCGCCTTTTTTGGCGGCAACATCGTGCTACACTCCGCGCTGTTCTGCGTCAGCGATAACGAAAGCCAGGCGATGGTCATCCCTACCATGGGGATGGCAGCACTGAGCAGTACCCTAGCCGGCACCCAGCAAGACAGGATCAGCTTTACCCAATCAAATGAACAAGAAGCCGACCGCATTGGCATTCAGGTGTTGCAACGCGCTGGTTTGATCCGCAGGAGATGCCCGCTTTCTTACAGAAGCTATCGGATCAATCACGCTATGTGTCTAAACCGCTGGAAATGCTGTTGACTCACCACTTGCCGGACAATCGTCTCGCCGATGCACGCAACCGTGCTAATCAAATGCCGAAGTATCTTATACAGTCCTCGCAGAACTACCTTATGGCTAAGGTGCGTTCGCTTGGCATGTACTGTACTGAAGGGGCCTTGACCGATGAACAACTTAATACCTACAGCCAAGGCAACTTGCGCGAGCAACTGGCCGCTAAATACGGCCTTGCCATCCTATTATATGAAGCGAAAAAGTACGATGAAGCACGTCATATCCTCCAGCCAATGTTGGCGCAGAACCAGAAAAACCTCTAGTTACTCAACCTGATGGCCGATATCAATATCGGTCAAAAACGCGCAGCGCAGGCCAGCGCCGCCCAAGGGCTGCGCTATAAAGAAGTTGGCGGCTAGTGCTAAGAGCCTGGCGCTGACCGGCAAGCTAGATCAAGCTATCGGCCTGCTTAGCAAGGCCAGCTCGCTACAGAAGCTCGGTAGCCTGTAATAGGCACGCTATGATACGTGTATCGACTAACTGCGCCAGTTGCAACAGCGCTTTCGCCAATACCAACGACACTGATTTCATCAGGAATAAAAGCCATGAAGTACGTGACTATTTATCATAACCCACACTGTTCTAAGAGCCGCGAATGCTTGGCGCTACTGAAGCAGCGTGGCGTTGATGCCAATGTGGTACTGTACCTGGAAACGCTACCATCTGGCGATGAATTGCACAACTTGCTGAAAGCACTGAACTTCCGCTACGCACGCGATCTGATGTACAAAAGAGAAGATTTATACCAGTAATTGAAGTTGGCAGACACCAGATTGAGCGAACAGCAGTTGCTCACTGCGCGATGACGAAATACCCAAAGCTCATCGAACGCCCTATCGTGGTCGCAGGTGGCAAGGCACGCATTGGCCAGCTAGCAGAGCAGGTGCTGAAGATTTTGTAATTTCAGCAGTTCTGATTGCCTGCGATTATGACAATAAAATACCCCTGATCAGGGCTACTTCGCTTACGCTTAGCCCATGTCACCTGGATGGGCATTTCGTGCAAGCAATGGGGCGGCTCCCCCGTATCAATGACACTTTGCACGCTCAGCGCGTGCCTATGATGAGCATCGGGTCTAGGCCGAAAACCCCGGAGCTGCACGCCAAATAATTGGCCCATGCCTTACGCTGCTATTACAGCCCTAGTGTTTCTTTGACGAACGGGATGGTCAGCTTGCGCTGGGCGGTGATTGAGGCATGATCGAGCTGATCCAGGGTCATGAACAATGTGCGCATCTCGCGATCCAGCCGCTTCAACAGAAAACGCCCCACGTCTTCTGGCAGCTCGAAACCGCGCAGTTTGCTACGCAACTGTAAGGCCAGCAGCTTTTCTTCATCCGATAGCGGCTGTAACTTATAAATCTGCCCCCAGTCTAGGCGCGAAGCGAGATCCGGTAGGTATAGATTCAACTGACGAGGTGGCCGATCGCCGGTAATAAACAGCCGCGTGTGGCCGGTTTCCAGAATGCGGTTGTAGAGGTTGAAAATCGCCATTTCCCATGCTTCATCGCCAGAGATACACTCAATATTGTCGATGCACACTAACGATAACTGTTCCATGCCGTCCAACACTTCAGGCATAAAATAGGTGCGCTTATCCAGTGGCACGTAACCTACAGCTTCACCGTGCTGTGAAAGTTCGGCGCAGGCCGCATGCAACAGATGGCTGCGCCCCCCCCCCTCACGTGACCAAAAATAGATATAGCTGCCATGCTCTTGGCACACGGCTGATCGGATGGCGGCAAGCAGGGATGGGTTCTCTCCCGGATAAAAACTGTCGAAATTCTCATCATCGGGGAGATAAAGTGGCAATGAAAGCTGTGCCGGCGTATTCAGAAAAGCACCTCAACCAAAACAGGCAGGAAAACACGGCCAGTTTAACACAGAAAATCAGCGCTGTTGAACCGGCAGGATTTAGAGCCTATACCAATAAGCATACAGTGTTGCAGCCCCTTTGGATACAGACAGCACGCAATAACCGGCGGAAACATGGAGTCCATGAGGATGGTGAGCACTGCCCAAGTCTAAAATAGCGAATAAAATAGCCTAGTGGGATAAGTTCTTAATGCCATAATCACAATGGTAAATGATACTTCACCACTATTTAATTAAAAAATCTTATATTAGCAACTAACTCTTTGCCATAACAGGCGAAATTTGTCATTTAATCAAGATCTATCCTAATATTAAAAAGGTAAAACAAAATCACCATCAACAAAGTTTCTTAGAGGATACAGATGATGAAAATTTGGAATAAAGTGCTTTTAGCCCCCATTATTACATTGCTGGTTGCTGGCTGTGATGACTTATCCAAGGCTGACAATAACTTGGATAAAGCCAAGGACAGCGCCGAACAAATGAAGGATGCTTGTAGAGCAAAAGCGAAAAATATGACAGATAAAGCATAAACCACCGCTGATGAAATCAAAAAAGAGGCCGCTATTCAGGCTGATCAGTTGAAAGACAAGGCATCGGTCATTAAGGATGAGGCGGACAAACAGGCTGGCGCTATCATCGATGACGCAGAGGCTAAGGCTGGCTCCATCAAAGACGAGGTCAGCAAGCACAGCCAGCAGTTAGTCGACCAGGATTAGGCGATCAAGCATGGTGCGATCAGTGGTGCCAACGATCTGGCCGAACAAGCTAAGACGAAAACAGAGGCCATTAAAAACAGCGCTGAAAATAAAGCGGAAGAATTGAAGAGCAATATCGACGTAGTATATAACCATCATGCGCTATCCGATACCCAACAGTAATCATGATTCAGCAACAATGAAAAGGAGCGGTAAATAATGTGGGTTATTTCCTGGATTATTTTAGGCCTGATTGCCGGTATTTTGGCTAAATGGATTATGCCGGGTAGAGAAAATAGCGGCTTTATCTTAACCATAATATTAGGGATCATCGGTGCGGTATTAGGTGGTTATATCAGCACCATCTTCGGCTTCGGCAAAGTTGACGGTTTCAACTTCGGCAGCTTTATGGTCGTGGTTATCGGTGCCATCGTGATACTGTATGTTTATCGCAAAATCCGTAGCTAATGCTATGCGTGGGGCGTTCAGCCCCCCTACTTGTCTATTTTATAACCCTGATATCATTCAGAATAAATACTATCCGGCCATCACAGAACTCAGCAGTAAAAATATCTTCCGGCGCGATCTTGTGAGTTTCTATTTCCTGCTTCAATCACGCTTCATCCTTGTCAATTTCCTTTAGCTTATAGGTTTTGGGCTTACCGTCTTTCATCACGATCACCGAAGGCAGACGATGCCATTAACACACAACTGTGACCTGGCCGTATGGTTAAATCTGTGCGTAGTTAATCTCCTGAAAAGCATGAATACCCTGGGAATGCAGTTGTGATGAAAGATTAAAAATATCAATTTTGTTTTGCTTGGTCAGAATATTTTCCATCAAGAATCGTCCATTCTTGATGATTGGAATCTGGTTGCCGATGGTGACCGAACGGAAGATATGGTAATGCTTGCTGATGGCATTCAACAATGAGATCATCCCCACCCCAATTAATAGCACAATCACATATTGATACATCGGTATGCTATCACTGTAAATCACCACGCCAATGATCTTCCCCAGCACAAAGTTGCCGATAAAATCGACCGGGCGCATCTGCGACAATTGGGTTTTGCCTGATAGGTTCAGGTGAGTAATGACAATAGCAAAGCCAATAACAAAATTAAGCAAAACGTACCCGTAATAATCCATACTTATCTTTTCACCCGCTAAAACAGTTAACGTTAGCCATTCGGATAATATAACTATATCGCAAATAGACGAAACCGGTGGAACATACGTAATAAAAAGCCACCTTCGGCTACCTTGGTGCATAATTTCTACTCATCGAGCGCGTCGATCTCTGCCTCTTATTTACTAATGAGTGGTTTTTTGCATTTTAATGTTCTGCTTTACGCAGCAGAATAATATTTTATGTATGACGATAAATTGCCAATGTATTTAACAGCAAGAGCATAGCAAATAGAATCAGCAACCGATTTGAACAATATATTGCGCTGGGTCGCAGGCTGAACCTCAAAGATGAGGTTCATTAATCTCCAGAAACTTGTACTCGTCAGTGACTAGGGTGAGCGAGGATAGCTAACACCCTCACCGCCACAATGGCGAGTTATCACTTTATAAATACGTAGAGTAGTGGAAAGAGGCTACGCGGGTGTCCTAATTTTATAAGCCACTGCGTAGCGTTACTTTGTCAGGAGGGGGACGGATGATTTCCTGGACTGATTTATTGTGTGATCGCAAACTGATACCGATACATTTCCAGACTGACTGCACCTAACAATAGTTTAATACGTCGTTCGTTATACCACTGGATGTCAGTATCCATACGCTGCACGAAGTTTTCCAGCACCACGCCTGACCATTCACGGCCGTAATACATTTCATTTTTCAGTCGGCCTAAGAACACTTAGCACGCCGCATGATCCGGCGAATAGTCCTGGTGTGACATCAAGTGAGTACGTTTTTCTTAGGGCATCAACGAGTTACCAGATAGTCATAGCCCCATCCGGGGACGGTTTTGTTTTCTAGCGTACCTCCCATCAGGCGACGGTTGCAATCCACTGACAATGTTTTACCGATCAGCAGTTTAACCTGTTAATTTTGTTCATTTTCTTGCTTCGGCAGGAAAATTATTTGTCGGCTCATGCCTTTTCTAGCTTGTAGGTATGGCGCGATTTTTCCAGTGGCTGCTTGCTAATATCGATATCTTTTGCAGCAAGGGCGCTGACGGAAACAGCCATCAGCAAGCCGGAGAATATAACAGAGGTCTTGTTCATAGTTTTATTGGCTTTGTTGAATAAATCAGATCGCTGTGCGAGCGAGCGTCCCTGTAGCTGGTCGGATTTTCAGGCAATACGAATGTTTTCTGGCATACCTGCCTTCGTCATCTTGTTCAGGGCACGCACCATAGCCAAAGCCTATGCTACCTGACAGTCGTAGTCACGCGGCGTCAGTGAGCCTCTGAACAGCTGCTTTACCCGGTACATGGCCGTTTCTGCTATAGAGCGACAGTTATATTCTGTTGTCCATTTCCACCGCGCATTGCTCCCGCTCAGTCGCTGATTCGCTACTGCACGGTTACGGTCTGCATACTCACCGGGCAAGCAGCCCGCTCCCTTTCGCTGAGGAATGAGGGCGCTGATTTTTTTTACGGCGCATTTCATTGTGACATAACCGGGTGTCATAAGCGCCGTCCGCCGTAACGTTGTTAAGCGACAAGTCCGCACAGATGATTTAATTGGTTTTGCTGTCAACGACCAGATGCAGCTTCCGCCAGATACAGCGGCGTTCTTTTCCGTATTTTTGACTTTCCATTTGCCTTCACCCAAGACCTTCAGCACGGTGGAATCAATCACCAGGTGCGTGATTTCACCCTGGGTGGGAGTTTTGACACTGACATTGACTGACTTTGCCCGCTTGCTGACACAGCTGTAATCCGGACAGCGCAGCGGAACGCCCATCAGGGTAAAAATGGAATCAATGAAGCCCTGTGCAGCCCGTAGGGTCAGCCGTAATACTCGTTTAATCACCAAAACGGTAGTGATGGCAAGGTCATAATAGCGCTGGGGTATTCCTCGCGCTGAAGGTGGGGCTGTCTCATACCGTGTCTTACCACGTCTTAATCGCTTCGTCGTCCAGCTAGAAAGTCATGGAGCCGTGGTTGATAAGCGCTTTGTTATAAGTGTGCCAGTGGGTGATTATGAACTTCTGCTTAGCCACGGGACTGCCTGCGTTGTCAGAGAATGTGTGATCTGCCCCTTCAAATCAGCAAAAGTTCAATTTATTCAATAAAGCCAGTTTTATTCCTACGATTTACCAGATAACCCATCTATAAATTAATACACTACCGCTAGCCCCGCCATAGGTTTAATCTTTTTACAATAGGTGATTGTCAGTAAAAAATTGGCAGATATTGTCGATCAGCCGGCACCAGGAAATGAATCATATGGCATAAGTCTGCCTCGTGAGTCGCCGTCATCGAGCCAGTGCGTAAGTTCGACGCCACTCATTAAGAACCTATCCTATGTCCCTGTACAAACTGGCTGCAACAATGCACACCTACTGGGATAGGCTTTTCGGCTAAATATGTTTAGCTAATAATCCAACTGGTTTCAATAAATTAAATTTATGCGGGTAAAAAAGGGTTGCATGATAGCTGGCGAATAGTTCAGCAGTTCAGCTTATTACGATCTATACAGAGAAAACACTATGACACGTGTTCAGTTCAACCACCCTCATCACTATCACCCTGGCTAGTCTTTCAGGCGATGTGTGCTGGAAGATGTTTTTTTAATCTTCCAGTCGAGCGCAGAACGTAAGAGAAGCCCCCAGAAAAATCTTCCGGGTTTTTTTGTCTCAGGATAGACAGAAACTAAAAATTTTTAGGTAAATTTCATTAAATTACAACTTAGATAGAGGTTATACCATGCTGGACAAAACACGGTTACGCCTAGCCATGCAGAAATTGGGCCGCCTGAGCGAAGGATCTCAAGAACTACTAGCGCGCTGCAGTATCAAAATCAATCTGCAACAGCAACGCCTGATCGCCTTCGCGGAAAATATGCCTATCGACATCCTGCGTGTACGCGATGACGATATCCTTGGCCTGGTGATGGACGTCGTGGTCGATCTGGGCATTATTGATGAAAACGTGCTGGAAGAAGAGCTGCTCAATCGCCGCGCCCAAGGCGAAGATCTGCGCTATCTCACCTTACGCCGCCTGGACTTCGGTGCTTGCTATTTGTCTCTTGCCACCCCGCTCGACAGTGAATATATCAACCCACAAAGATTACAAGATGCCCGTATCGCCACCTCGTACCCTTAACACCTGCTAAAGCAGTACCTCGACAAGCAAGGCGTGCTCTTCAAATCCTGCCTGCTGAACAGTTCAGTCGAGGTGGCCCCCCCGCGCGCGGGCCTTGGCCGACGTTATCTGTGATCTAGTCTCTAACGGTGCCACATTGGAAGCCAACAGCCTGCGTGAAGTAGAAGTGATCTACCGCTTCGAAGCCTGCTTAATCCAACGTGATGGCGCAATGCCAGAAAACAAACAGTAACTTATCGACCGTCTGATGACGCGTATTCAAGGGGTGATCCAAGCACCTGGATCCAAGTACATCATGTTGCATGCGTCCAGTAAACACCTGGACAGCATCGTCGAACTGCTGCCGGGTGCTGAACGCTCGACCGTTTTACCGTTGGACGGCACGTAGAACCACGTGGCGATGCACATGGTCAGCAGCGAAACCCTGTTCTGGGAAACCATGGAAAAACTGAAATAGCTCGGTGCCAGCTTCATTCTGGTATTACCCATTGAGATAATGATGAAATAAAGCCATGTCGAACTTTAATACCCTGATCAATTGGGCACAGTGTAGCGACGACTAGCGTAGCACACTGCTGATGCGCCCGGCGATCTCCGCACCCGACAATACCCACCTGCACAGTGCGCGAGATCCTCGACAACGTGTAGGCCAACAGCGACCAAGCGCTATGCGAATACAGCGCCAACTTTGATAAAACCGAGGTCGATGCGTTGCGCGTCAGCGCCGCATAGATCGCCGCCGCAAGCACACGGCTGGGCGAGGAGATCAAGCAAGAGATAGCGGTGGCTATTGCCAATGTAGAAACCTTTCACCATGCGCAATAACTACCAAAGGTCGATATTGAAACCCAGCCCGGTGTGCGTTGCCAGCAGGTAACCCGGCCGATCGATTCGGTCAGGCTGTATATTCCTGTCGGCTCGGCACCGCTACTCTCCACCGTATTGATGCTGGCGATACCAGCGCACATCGCTATATGCCACCGGGTGGTGCTATGCTCGCCGCCGCCAATTGCCGATGAGATCCTCTATGCCGCGCAACGGTGTGGCGTGCAGGAGGTATTTCATGATCGGTGGCGTACAAGCGATCGCCGCCATGGCTTTCAGCACCGATTCCGTGCCACGGGTGGCGAAGATCTTTGGACCGGGTAATGCCCTCGTCACCGAGGACAAACGCCAGATCAGCCAGCGGCTGGACGGTGCGGCGATCGATATGCCTGCTGGTTCTTCCGAAGTGCTAGTGATCGCCGATGCCGGTGCTACTCCAGCGTTTGTCGCTGGCGATCTGCTGTCACAGGACGATCATGGGGCGGACTCACAAGTGCTCCTGCTGACACCCGATACCGCGATGGCGCAGGCAGTAGCCAATGCAGTAACACACCAATTAGTCGGGTTGCTGCGTGCGGAAACTACCCGCCAGGCATTAGCTCACAGCTAATTGATCGTGGCACAAGATTTGGCACAATGTGTGGTGATCAGATTAGTAACCAGTACAGCCCTGTGAGCACCTGATCATTATCATTCAGACCCGTAACGCCAGTGATTTGGTGGACAGCATCACCAATGCTGGCTCGGTATTTCTCGGCGACTGGTCGCCTAAATCCGCGGGCGATTATGCTTCCAGTACCAACCACGTATTGCCAACCTACGGCTACACCGCGACCAGCTCTAGTCTGGGGCTGGAGGACTTTCAGAAACGCATGACGGTGCAGGAGCTTACCACACAGGGCTTGATGGGTCTGGCTACTACGATTGAAACACTGGCGAACGCCGAGCAGTTGATCGCCCACAAAAACGCGGTAACTCTGCGTGTCTCTTCCCTGAAGGAGCAAGCATTAGCATTGAAAACCTGGCGCGTACCAACGTTCGCGAGCTGACGCCTTATTAATCGGTGTGCCGCCTCGGCGGTAGCGATGATGTGTGGCTGAATGCCAATGAATACCCCATTGCCCCAGCGTTCCAACTGACTGCAGAGACCTTCAACCACTACCAGGAGTGCCAACCAGCACAAGTGATTGAATGCTACGCCGCTTATGCCAGGGTGAAAAAGAAGCAGGTGCGCTGGTAAGCTGTGGTGTCGATGAAGGAATCAAGCTGCTGATCCGCACTTTCTGCCAGCCCAGCGAGCGAGGACGAGATTCTATTTTGCCCGCCGACCTACGGCATGTATGCCGTTAGCGCTGAGAATTACGGCGTGTAGCTTCGCATTGTAGCGGCAAAACAGGATTGGCAGTTAGATTTGCCAGCTATCGCCGACAATCTGGACCGTGAAGCTGGTCTACGTCTGCAACCCAAACAACCCTACCGGCAACCTGATCGACCACGACGATCTGCGCCGCCGGCTGGAGATAACCAAAGGAAAGGCGATCGTTGCCGTTGACGAGGCTCATATTTAGTTTTGTCCCGCAGGCAATCCTGGTGCGGATAGTCGCTCAGCGCCAGCCAGGCTTGCCTGTGCGCACCTTGTCGAAAGCCTTTACGCTAGCCGGTCTGCGCTGCGGCTTTGTCCTGGGGAACGAAACGTTGATCGCCCTGCTGCTGAAGGTGATCGCACCTTATCCACTACCTACACTCGTGGCTGATATCGCCACTCAAGCACTGAGCAGCGAGAGGATCGTTTTGATGCGTCAGCGGGTTAGCGAGATTGCAACCTACCTCCGCTGGCTACAATAGGCACTGCAAGACTGCGCTGGCGTAGAACAGGTGCTCACCAGCGACAGTAATTATTTGCTAGTGCGTTTCACCACTGCGCGTCAGGTATTTAACTATCTGTCGGCTTAAGGCATTATCGTAAGAAACCAACATCAATAGCCTGGATTGTCCGGCTGCCTGCGCATCACCATACATGGGTACCCGTGACGAATGCCAACGCCTGGTTGATGCGCTAACCACCGCTAATTAGACTTGCCAGGAGTGAATGTGAGCTAATAAATCCTCTTTATTGACCGTGATGGCTCGCTGATTGCCGAGCCACCGGAAGACTTCCAGGTCGACTGCCTGGACAAGCTGGCGTTGGAGCCAGAGGTGATCCCTATGCTACTAGCGTTGCAATAGGGCGTGCTATTAGTTGGTGATGATCACCAATTAGGATGGGCTGGGTAGCACCTGTTTCCCACAGGAATCCTTTGATCCGCCACACTATTTGATGATGCAGATCTTACGTTCACAGGGTATCTACTTCGCCTATATCCTGATCTACCCGCACTTACTAACAGACAACTGTGACTGCCGTAATCCAAAAACTGCGCTGGTGAGGAGGGCTATCTCGAAGCTGGCATGATGGATAGCACCCACAGCTACGTGATTGGCGAGATCGGCTAAACCGATATGCAGTTGGCGGGAAATATGGGCATCCAGGGGCTACGCTACCAGCGTGAAACGCTGGGCTAGAAAGTAATCATTCGCCAATTGACCCAGCATGACCGCCATGCCCAGGTTAACCGAGTCACCAAAGAGACGCAGATCGAGGTCAATGTCTGTCTGGATCGTGAAGGTGGCAGCAAGATCAAAACTTGCATCAGCTTCTTCGACCACATGCTAGACCAGATTTGCCACCCACGGTGGCTTGCGCATGGATATCTACGTTAAAGGCAACCTGTATATCGACGATCACCACACGATGGAAGATACCGGTCTGGAGCTCGGCAAGGCTTTGAACAAGGCACTGGATGATAAACGTGGCATCGCGTGCTTCGGCTTTATGCTGCTGATGGATGAATGCCTGGTGCGCTGCGCGCTAGATATTTCCGGCTACCCGGTGTGGGGGCACCCGCGTGGGCGGCGATGAACCAATTGCAACAGCGCGAGCTGATTGACTTGATCACAAAGCCTGCTACCAGCCGGTGCTGGGCATCTGCCTCGGTATGCAACTACTGGCGGCAAGCAGTGAAGAGAACGGCGGCATCAGCACACTAGGCATCATCGACACCCCGGTAAAGTAAATGGCTTACTGCGGTCTGCCATTGCTGCATATGGGCTGGAATTGGATCTTTGTGCAGGCGGGATACCCATTGTTCCGTGGCATCAAGCACGGTGCCTATTGCTACTTTGTTCACAGCTATGCGATGCCGATATGCCCAAGCACCATCCGCCCAAGCTAACTACGGCGCACTTTTCAGCGCTGCCATGCAAAAAGACAACTTCTTCGGCGTGCAGTTTCATCCAGAGCGTTCTGGAAAAACCGGCGCACAATTGTTGAAAAACTTTCTGGAGATGTAAGCAGCATGATTATTTCCGCTTTAGATTTGATCGACGGCAAAGTGGTGCGTTTGCATCAAGGCGATTACCGCTAGCAACGTGACTACGGCAAGGATCCGCTGCTGCGCTTGTAGGATTATCAACGGTAAGGTGCACAATTGCTACACTTGGTTGACCTGACCTGACCGGTGCCAGGACGCCAATGGCACGCCAAATCCTGCTACTGCGTACGCTGCTGGCAGGGGTTGATCTACCGGTACAGGTCGGCGGCGGTATCCGCAGCGAGCAGGATGTAGCTACCTTACTGGAGGACGGTGCCACCCGTGTGGTGATTGGCTCTACTGCAGTGAAGCAACCCCGCTGGGTACTACAGAGCTGGCTTACCTGGCTACGGCAGCTGACACCGTAGTACTGGCGCTGGATGTGCGTATTAACGCGCAAGGTAGTAATAGCGTGGGCATCAGCAGCGGCTGGCAGGAGAACTCCAGCGCTACGCTGGAGCAGGTGAATTGAGCGGTTCCTGCCCTACGGCCTGAAGCATGTGCTGTGCACCGATATTTCAAGCAATGGCACCTTAGCTGGCTGTAACCGTGGCACTGTATCAGGAAATCACCCACTGTTACCCGCAGGCCGCCTTTCAAGCCTACGGTGGTATCGTTAGCTAGGGGGATCTCGCCCAACTACGTGGCAGTGGCGTTGCCGGAGTGATCATTGGGCACGCTCTGTTGGAAGGGAAATTTAGCATTGAGGAGGCGATCGCATGCTGGCAAAACGGATAATCCCCTGTCTGGATGTCAAAGATGGGCAAGTAGTGAAAGGCGTACAGTTCCGTAACCACGAAATAATCGGTGATATCGTGCCACTGGCACAACGCTATGCGCAGGAAGAGGCTGATGAGTTAGTGTTTTACGATATCACCGCCTCCTTCGCTAGCCGGGTGGTAGATAAAAGCTGGGTATCATGGGTAGCAAAAGTGATCGATATTCCCTTCTGCGTTGCCGGTGGCATCAAAAGTACTGAGGACGCCAGCCAGATCCTCTCCTTCGATGCCGACAAGATCTCCATTAATTCACCGGAACTGGCCGATCCTGATTTGATTAGCCGCCTAGCAGATCGCTTCGGTGTGCAGTGCATCGTAGTAGGTATCGATACCTAGTTAGACAGTGAACCCGGCAAATATCACGTCAACCAATATACCGGCGACGAGCGCCGTATCCGCGCCACCCAGTGGGAAACCCTAGATGGCAGTGGCACCCTGGAGCATTTCCTGGCAGCCTTCCGTGATACGGGCATCGACAGCGCTCTGGCGGCTTCAGTGTTCCACAAATAAATCATTAATATCGGCGAACTAAAAAAGTTTCTGGCCGAACAAGGCGTGGAGATCCGCGTATGTTAACCGACCAACAGAATAACCTACTAGACTAGGAAAAGACTGCTGGCTTGATACCAGCTATCGTACAACATGCTGTATCTGGCGAAGTGCTGATGCTGGCTTGGCTATATGAATCAGGCCGCGCTGATGATAACCGAGCAGAGTGGTAAAGTCACCTTTTTTCAAGTACTAAACAGCGGCTGTGGACTAAAGGCGAAAGCTCTGGCCACTTTCTCAACGTCATCAGCATCACCCCGGATTGCGATAAAGATACGCTGCTAATTTTGGTAAATCCCATTGGCGTAACCTGCCATCTAGGCAACGGTAGTTGTTTCTACCCGGCCACCAGCGACTGGGGATTTTTGTATCAGTTGGAACAACTGCTAGCAATAGCGCAAAACTGCCAGCCCAGGCAGCTCTTACACTGCTAGCCTGTACGCCAGCTAGGTACCAAGCGCATCGCACAAAAAGTCGTAGAGGAAGGTGTGGAAACTGCGCTGGCTGCCATGGTCAATGACCATGAGGAGCTGACTAACGAAGCCTCGGATCTGATTTACCACTTAATGGTGTTGTTGTTGCAAGACCAGGAACTGGACTTGCGCAAGGTGATTGGCCGACTACGTGAGAGGCATCAAAGATAGTTTGAAAGACATCGGTGATACAGGCAATAAAAAAGCCGCTGGGTTTAACCTCGGTGGCTTTTTTATTGTTCAACGACAGTGATTATTACATCCATTCGGTATGGAATACACCTTCTTTATCGATGTGTTGGTAAGTATGAGCACCGAAGTAGTCACGCTGTGCCTGGATCAGGTTAGCAGGCAGCACCGCTGAACGGTAGCTGTCGTAGTAAGCGATCGCCGCAGAGAAGGTGGGGGTAGGGATGCCATTTTGCACCGCATAAGATACCACGTCACGCAGCGACTGCTGGTATTCATCAGCGATCTGCTTAAAGTAAGGTGCCAGCAGCAGGTTGGCGATATCGGCATCAGCGGCGTAAGCATCGGTAATTTTTTGCAGGAACTGGGCACGGATGATGCAACCCGCGCGGAAGATCTTAGCAATCTCACCGTAGTGCAGCTCCCAGTTGTTTTCCTTAGAGGCGGCTTTCAACTGAGAGAAGCCCTGCGCATAAGAAACGATTTTGCCCAAATACAGCGCACGACGTACTTTCTCGATAAATTCGGCTTTGTCACCGCTAAACTGCGTGACTTTAGGGCCGCTCAGCACCTTAGCAGCCGCAACACGCTGGTCTTTCAGTGAGGACAGGTAACGTGCGAACACGGATTCGGTGATCAGTGACAAGGGTTCGCCCAGATCCAGAGCGCTCTGGCTAGTCCATTTGCCAGTACCTTTATTGGCTGCTTCGTCCAGGATCACATCTATCAGGTAGTGACCATCTGCGTCTTTCTTGGTAAAGATGTCTTTGGTGATATTGATCAGGTAACTGTTCAGTTCACCTTGGTTCCATTCGGCAAAAGTCTCTGCCAACTGTTCGTTGCTGAAGTTCAACGCCTGCTTCAACAGCGAGTAGGCTTCCGCGATCAGTTGCATATCGCCATACTCGATGCCGTTATGCACCATCTTGACATAGTGGCCGGCACCGTCAGCGCCAATATAGGTCACACAAGGCTCGCCTTCCGCTACTGCGGCGATTTTCTTCAGGATCGGTGCCATCAGTTCGTAGGCTTCTTTCTGGCCACCAGGCATAATGGAAGGCCCTTTCAGCGCGCCCTCTTCTCCCCCGGAAACGCCAGTGCCAATAAAGTTGAATCCCTGATCAGACAGTTCTTGGTTACGGCGCATGGTATCCTGGTAGTAGGTATTTCCACCATCGATTAAAATATCGCCTTTATCCAGGTGCGGCGTTAAGGAAGCAATAGTGTTGTCCGTGGCTTCGCCCGCTTTAACCATCAGCAAAATACGGCGTGGTTTTTCTAGCGATTCGACAAACGCTTCGACGCTATAGTATGGAACCAGGTTCTTGCCTGGGTTCTCAGCGATAACTTCATCCGTCTTGTCGCCTGAACGGTTAAAGATGGAAACGGTATAACCGCGGCTTTCAATATTCAGTGCCAAATTACGGCCCATCACCGCCATGCCGACAACACCGATTTGTTTTTTGGACATTTAGAAACTCCTATCTGAGGATGACACCTGTTAACGACCCACGGCCAACCGGTTTCGACGCGGAGAATATGTTAACTCAGGATGGCAGTGCGCGGGTAGTGATTGGTGTTATAGGTCACATTTTTGCGATGCATAAACCTTGAAAAAAGCAGTTTGTTTATTTTATGAATAATTGCTGATCAGTTGATGGTACAACTCGATATAGCTTTCCTCCATACACTCGGAGGTAAACAAAATCTGAAAGCGTTTGGCAGAATTTTCGCCATAGCACTACGCCTGCTCAGGATCTTGTCATAATGTATCCATCGCCGCGCGCAGTGCTTGCGGGTTGGACGGAGGCACAACAATGCCGGTTTCCTGATCGATATTTATATAAGTGGTTCCTATACTAATCTCACTTGAGATCAGCGGCTTACCATACATAGCCTCCCCAAGCAAGGTTATGCTAAAGGCTTCATAGCGCAGATGAGACGTAAACACCACGCTATAGCATAATTGCAACAATGCGGCTTTATGTTCATCAGGCAGTGCTCCGAGGAAGTGAATGTTTTTCAATCCCAGATCCTGCTCCTATTTATTGAGTGCCGCTTCGATAGGGCCAGTACCACTTTAGCCGTATCGTCACGTCATTCAGGTAATAATGGGTTAGGGATACCGTTCGGGAAATTACCATCCGGCTGATGATGCACTTTCACAAAAGAGACAGGGATGTTGTCACGCTTAAAAAGGCGTTCAATCTCATCAATGACGTGCCCAGCCGCGCCGTTACCGGGGTTGATAACCAGCTTCATTGGCTTCAACGCTGCTGTATCGATATAATTTAATAGATGATTAACGTACTCGTTCAAGATTGTTATTTGCTGATAGCTACCGCTTTTGTTTGCTGCGACCGGAGGAAATGCATTGTCTTGCGCCAACGGTTTGATTGCCAACAGGCCAGTATTGCCACTTATTGGCAGTGCGTTGGCGCGTACCAGTTTTATACCGTTGTAATTCATTGGGTTATGACTTGCAGTCACTTCTATCCCCCTATCCATGCCAAGATGGTAAGTAGCAAAATAGACCTCTTCGGTTCCCCGCTCACGCCAATGTCATACACATCAGCACCTGTATTTTGCAGCTTATTCGCTAACGCTAACTTAATAGCTTCGCTGCTAAGGCGCACGCCCCCACCGACAATCACGCGTAACGACTTAAGATATTCCCCATAAGCTCAGCCGATATAGTAGGCAATATCTTCTTTCAGCCATTCACCAAGTTGGCCACGAATATCATATGCTTTAAAACAGGTTAGGCTATTCATTAAAACCTCAAAATTTAGCAACGACCATAATGATCTTTGATACGAATAATGTCATCGTTCTCTAAATAAGAATCCGCCTGCACTTCAATCAGTACCAAAGGTATATTACCTGGGTTTTATAAACGGTGAACCACGCCAATGGGAATGAATGTCGACTGATTTTCAGTCAATAGGAAAGTTTTATCTCCGGTTGTCACTCTGGCCGTACCTGCAAGCACCACCCAATGCTCAGTACGATGATAGTGTATCTGCAAGGAAAACGCTTCGCCTAGATTCACGGTTATGCGGTTTACACAGAAACGTTTTTCGGCGACCAAGAAGATATTGCAGATGCCCCATGGCCGGTAAAATTCACGATGTCTTCTATATTCGCTACGATTGTGTTTTTTCAGATATTCAACTACTTTTTTACATCTTGTACCTTTGATTTATCAACCACCAGTACAGCATCCTTGGTATTAATAATCACCAGATTATCGACGCTAACAGCAGCCACCAATTTTTCATCGGTATTGATATAACACTCATGAGTGTTATACAGGAAGGTATCACCAGTTAATGCATTGCTGACCTCATCCTTCGGGCTGACTTCCCACAAAGCAGACTATGATCCAACATCACTCCATCCAACATCTAGCGGTATCATAATAGTATCCTGGGTTTCTCCATCACCGCATAATCGATCAATTCATCAGGGCAGCACGCAAAAGCGTCTTGTTTAACGTTGATAAAATTCTTATCGCCCACGGTATCACTCAGAGCGTGCTGGCAGACAGCCAAAATATCTGGACAAAACTTCTCCAATTCTTCTAAATAGCGCTTGGCACGGAATATGAACATACTGCTGTTCTAAAAATATTCTCCAGAATCCACGTAATTTGGGGCGGTGGTAAGATCGGGTTTTTCGACAAAACGCTTTACGCAAGTTGCAGAAATATGCTAACCCTAGCTTTCGCCACGCTGGATGCAGCAAAAGCCTGTGCTGCCTCGATAGCCGCATGAAACGCCCCAATATCCTTGATGATATGATCCGCCGCCAAGACCAACATGATGGGATCGTGCCCTTGCGCAAGGGCGTTTAGTGCTGCCAGCGCGATCGCTGGCGCAGTATTGCGTCCTAACGGTTCTAAGATAATGTTATGTGACAACATGTCGATTTGACGCAGTTGTTCTTCAGCCACCATAAAGCGGTGATCCTGATTACAGATTACGACAGGTTCACTGATCTCAACACTATCAAGGCAGTTTAATGTTTCCTGCAACATTGAATGGAAACTATGCAAACGCAGAAATTGCTTTGGATGAAGTTCACGGGACATCGGCCACAAACGGCTACCGGTACCGCCTGCCATAATTACAGGTAATAACATTTTTAATCCTTTTCACGGTCCGTAAAATAACCTAAAAAATACAATAAATTAAATAAATATCACTGTGTGTATGTGCGCATTTTTAACGCGGCTAGCAGGCTAAAACTTCAAGCATTTCAAACGACGAATGGGCTACCAGTAGCTCAACAAGCCGCAGCTTAACTCACTAGCAGGCAAGCTACCGCCCTTGGATCAATAGCTACCAACCAACTGACAGTTAATGCGTTACTTATTATCCCCTAGCCTGTTTGGCTACAAGTAAAATCAGCACAATTTGTCGTGTGGTTGGCATCGAGACAGGCTATAGAGAGAGTAAACGCAATAAATTTTTTTACTAAGTATGCTACTATCTTGCCCATCAAAACACCTGTCTATCATTGCCTATCATTCTTTATTTCAGGGCTATGTGAAATAGGAGTTCATTAAATATACAAATTTATGTTTCGCTATAAAAATAATGTGGTTATGGTGCAATTCGTGCATTTTAAAACGCATGAACGCAACCGCCTTGCCGCCCGTAAAGGGGAAGATGAGAGGAGATGAAGAACGGCGAATGTACCATTGTATTCCACACCTTGGCTAAAAACGCCTGCTTTTTCCTAAACTTTCCTGATTGAAGTTGAATTTTCCCGCTGCAACACTCATCATTCCTATGCGGCATAAGCCGTCTAACTTGCAGGTGAAATTAGGCGTATGGAATGGATCGCAGATCCAACAATTTGGATCGGCTTGGCCACTTTAGTGGTGCTTGAAATCGTTCTGGGTATAGATAACCTTATCTTTATCGCCATTCTAGCAGAAAAATTACCAAAAAAACAAATAGATAAAGCTCGCCTTGTCGGCCTGCTGATCGCATTGCTAATGCGGCTGGCGCTACTGGCCTCTATTTCCTGGTTGGGCACACTTACCCAACCGATGTTTGTGGTTGCTGCTTACTCCTTCAGTGGCCGTGATCTCATTATGCTGATCGGCGGATTATTCCTGTTGTTCAAAGCCACCACGGAATTGCACGAACGTCTGGAAGGCAAGGATCAAGTACAACAAGAGTCTCGCAAAGGCGCTCGTTTCTGGCCAGTGGTGGCGCAAATTGTGGTGCTGGATGCCGTCTTCTCGCTCGATTCGGTGATCACTGCCATTGGCATGGTCGATCATCTGGCAGTGATGATGATTGCGGTTTGTATCGCTGTCGGCCTGATGTTGCTAGCCAGTAAGCCGTTGACTAGTTTCGTCAACGCTCATCCCACTATCGTCATTTTGTGTCTGAGTTTCCTGCTGATGATCGGCTTTAGCTTGGTCGCCGAAGGCTTAGGCTATCTTATTCCGAAGGGCTATCTATATGCAGCGATCGGTTTCTCGGTAATGATTGAAGCATTGAACCAACTGGCACAATTCAACCGCCGACGCTTTCTATCCCGGGTGCGGCCGTTACGCGATCGCACCGCAGAAGCAGTGCTGCGAATGCTGAGCGGCAAGCATGAAGAAGTGGAGCTTGACAGCAGCCATTATGCCAGTTCGCTGGTCGATAGCGCAAGCAGTGAAGTTTTTAACCAGCAAGAACGGCATATGATCGAGCGTGTGATGGGGATGGCGCAGCGCACGGTAAGCAGTATCATGACCTCCCGCCATGACGTAGAATATCTCGAACTGAACGATCCACAGGAAAAGTTGACCCAACTACTGGAGAAAAACCAGCATACGCGCATCGTGGTAGTAGAAAATAGTGACAGTGACGAACCTCTGGGTGTCGTTTATACCATTGATGTGCTAAAACAACAGTTAGCCCAGGTACCTCTGGTGTTACGCTCGCTAGTACGCCAGCCGCTGATTTTCCCCGAACAGCTCACATTACTGAGCGCGTTGGAGCAGTTCCGTCAGGCGCAGACGCACTTTGCTTTTGTGGTCGATGAGTTCGGTTCAGTTGAAGGCATTGTCACCTTAACCGACGTCATGGAAACCATTGCCGGTAACCTGCCGGAGGACGGTGAAGAAATTGACGCACGGCATGACATTCAGCAAAACGAAGACGGTAGCTGGACGGCCAACGGCTATATGCCACTGGAAGATTTGGTGCTGTATCTGCCACTATCGCTGGAAGAAAAACGTGAATATCATACACTGGCTGGCCTGCTAATGGAGCATAGCCAGCGTATTCCGCAGGAAGGAGAACACCTGTGCATCGGGGACTACCTGTTTGAACCACTGGAAGTCAATAGCCACCGTGTTTTGAAGGTGAAAATTACCCCGTTGTCGCCGCCAGAACCTGATGATAAAACCTGACAAAAGCCGGGATACTAGCGCACCAGGGATGGATTAAAGCTTATCAAGCAGCTTTTTAGATCCTGGCCTTCACGCGAGGAGTTATTATTCTTTTCAACCCAATTACTTAGCGTATTCTTGGCTCGTTTCTCCAACGTTTTATGTAGTATCTGTTCGACTTGTAGCTGGTAGTTGAGCTGTGCCCATGGGCCGTAAACCCGCAAAGGAATTGACGTTTTTCGCAACTGTTCGATCAGGTCACTGTGGCCCTGCCAGCCGCCGGTCACCTGCACGTTGAGCGCCATGTCACACTGTCTGCCCATCATATTGACAGTGCCGCTGCCATCCAGACTCAGCAGGGGAGACTGAGCATTCATCTTGCTGATTTTCACCCTGCCTTGGTTCAGGCTGGCCTTCGCCGCTAGCTGTGCAACGGCGGTATAATGCTGGTAAGTGTCCTGCCCACGTAAGCTACTGCCGCTGCGTGCTATGACCTGCTGGACCAACTGTTGCACGTTCAAGTCATGCAGTTGCCCCTCCTGTATCGCCAAATGGGCGCTACCGCGCCAGCTATGTATAAAAGAAGGTAATGTGAGACGATCGCCGGTTAGTTCCCCCCGCATGCTAAATTTGCCACTCATGACCTGCGGCATATCAAAAGCTTTGAGCAGCGTACCCAGTTCAACCTGCTTCAATATGGGCTGTAGGGCGATGATCGGCTTATCGCCACGCGCATCCAGCGAACCGGGCAAAGAAAAACGCCCATCGGCCAGTTGGCCTGAAAGTTTATGCAGCCTAAGCAGCCCTCGCTGGTTATCAGCCTGAACGGCCAGTTGGGCAATATTCATACCGCGATAGGTCAATTGATCGACTTGCATAATGAGCTGTGCGTTGAAATCGCGCAGTGCAGCCAGATCTTGTTGCTGGTCATTAATTTGGCTGGCGATAACTGGCGCGGAGGATGTCACCTGCGGTTCAGACGAACTCGTGCGGGATTGCCAGCCAGAAAGCTTATCCAAATTGAGATTGGCCGAGGACCAGTTCATTACCAATGCTGGCACCTCCGCCATAGTCGCACTGACATCGCCGGTGAACTGATTGTCGTTGGCACTGATACTCACCGGGTTGAACACAATATGCGGTGGCGTTTGTTGATAAGCCACCTGTGCGTGGCCTTCACCTTTGATGCCGCCATTCAAGATATCCGCCCCTGCCAACAGGTAATTGAACCGGGTTAGCTTCGCGTTGATCTGGCGCGGGTAGTGTTGTAAATCGATATCGGCCACCATCGTGAAAGTCAAATCGCGCTGATCACGATTTATCCGGATGGAAAGCGCCATTTGTACCTGATGCTGGTCATTTTGTTGTAGGGTAAGATTGATGTCCCTGACGTTGATCTGTTCATCATTGGCGCGCTGCCAAATCAGCAGGCTATCCATGATCCGCAGATTATTAATACCCAATTTCCACGCTGTGTCTACTGACTCAGCGACAGGGTCAACTGGCGCGATAGGGGCATCAACCGGAGGCTGTTCTTTACTGTCCGGCGTTAGGCGGATAACAGCATTTTTCAACATCACTTGTTTGACAAACAGATGGTGAGACAACAGTGGCAACAGTTTGACATCAAGACGCATATTCTCAGCGCTCACCAATGGCGCTTGAGCCCCTGGCGCGGTCAGCGTTATGTGGCCAGAAAGAATGCTCAACTGCGGCCAAATATGCCAGCGTAGATCGCCGGCAAGCATCAACTGATAGCCGCTATTTTGTTCTACTTTCTTAACCATATAGGCGCGAAAATCATTAGGATTAACCAAGAGCACCAACGCAGACATTCCCACAACCAATACAATCAGTAAGATCACCAATGCCGTCAGTAGTCTTCTCATGCCACCTGCCTTTAGTCTTTGTCGATTCGACTAGCCACAGCGCCTTTCTGATCTCGGTATTTGGCATCCTGGCGGCTGTTATAGGGACGCGCAGCTGGCCCAGATAAGGGTTCAAAACTCAGAGCACCGATCAACATCCCAGGGCGTAACGCCAGCGGTAACTTACCTGAATTATAGAACTCCAGCACAATGCACCCTTGCCAGCCAGGATCGATACGGTGCGCCGTAACATGTACCATCAGTCCCAGACGCGACAGAGAAGAGCGGCCATCCAACCAGCCGACCAGATCATTTGGCAATGTCACGGATTCAAATGTTACCGCCAGCGCCAGTTCACCTGGGTGTAGGAAGAAAGCCTCTCCTTCCGGCAAGACGATCTCGTCGCTCATCACGCGATCAAGCGCAGCGCTGACTTCATTTTTCGGGCCGCTAAGATCAATAAAGGCGGCAGTGTGACCAAGGAACACCCGGAACTGATTGCCTAAGCGGACATCCACTGTGGCCCCGTTAATGCGCTCAATCTGCGGACGCGGCGAAATATCCAGTTTTCCGTTATCCAGCCAGGCCTCTATATCGCGGTCACACAGTCTCATTTCTTTTCTCCATCAAAGCGCGTAGCTAAACGAAAATTGCCACACCACGGACGAAATATCTACGTTAGGGTGTAAATAGTTTGCTACCAGCAGGTAAGACAATTTTTCAACCGTTAAACAGCATTATTGAAAAAATTGACTGATTTTGGCTTTCAGAATATCGATCGCTATACGGTTCTTGCCGCCTCGCGGCACAATAATGTCGGCATATTGCTTGGAAGGTTCGATAAACTGTAGGAACATCGGACGCACAGTTTTCTGATATTGCGCCATCACCGAATCCATCGAACGACCACGCTCATTCACATCGCGCCTCATGCGGCGCATAAGGCAAATGTCCAACGGAGTATCGACGAAGATCGAGAAGTTCATTTCCTGGCGCAGGCGAATGTCTGTCAGCAATAAGATCCCTTCCAGAATGATCACTTTTTTAGGCTCCAGGTGCCCAGTCTCTTTCTTGCGCGTGTGCTCAGCATAACTGTACAGTGGCACTTCTATCGCCTGGCCTGATTTCAGCATTTGCAAATGCTGGAACAGCAGGTTGTGATCCATGGCGCTAGGGTGGTCGTAATTGGTTTTAATCCGTTCTTCCATGGTCAGATGCTTTTGGTCTTTGTAATAACTGTCTTCAGGGATCACGCCGATATGTTCATCACCTACCTGTTCGCGAAGTTCATGATATAACGTACTGGCAATGAGGCTTTTTCCAGAGGCAGATGCGCCAGCTATACCAATAATGACGCACTGATGCGGCTTGTCAGTCATAAAATTAACTACCTGATTTCGTAGCGTAAAAAGGTGGGGGAACTAAACGCGCCAATTATAGGGAGTCAGCTAACTTTACGCCACTCTCTCGACACCATCAATTACAGCGCGCGGAACGCAATATATCCGTAGGGATCCGCCTCTCCCTGTCAATACAACTACGCAGCAACGCGGCCAGCAAGCTGGCGGATACAACTCAGTGAACTAGCTGTTCTGGCAGCTGATCACTGTTGGCGCACCACGATTCAAATTTTCACGCAACGAAATATACAGCGGCATCTGCCCCAGCAGGCGGCTGTGGTATTTCTTCACCAGATTTTCCGCCCCGCTGGTTCCAAAGATCGGTTCGTGATGGCCACAGTAGTTGCAAATATGCACGCTCATGTTTTCTACAATGCCCAATACCGGCACCTGCTCTTTCTCAAACATCACGATGTCCTTGGCCGCATCCAGCAGCGTAATGTCCTGCGGCGTAGTGACTACCAGCGCGCCGGTCACTGGAATAGTCTGTGACAACGTTAATTGGATGTCGCCGGTACCCGGCGGCATATCTAGCTCCAGATAATCTAGATCTAGCCACAAGGCACATCCTGCAATAACTGCATCAGTGTCTTGCTGGCCATTGGCCCACGCCACACCATAGAGCGATCATCACTGACCAGATAGCCGATGGAGTGTGTCGCCAAGTCATGCATCCTAATCAGTACCATATGTTGACCATCCGGCGAAGTCGGACCGCTCATGCACCGTACCCAACATAGTGGAGATCGACGGGTCGTAGATGTCGGCATCTAGCAGGCCAATGTTGGCACCTTCGGCGGCCAACGCCAATGCCAAGTTGACGGTGATGCTGAATTTCCCTACTACACCTTTATCGGAACTGACGGCAATAATATTGAGCATGCCTTTAATGCCAGGCTAACCATTGGCCCGCTTCATCGTGGCGATATCATGCTTGAGCTGCTAGTCAATGACGCTGGCCCGGGTCACGCGTAGTAATTAGCCACCCACATGCTGCTTCAGCGCCTCAAAGCCGCTGCGCCAGACAAATGGCAAGATCAATTTCAATATACAGCACACCGTCGAGCAACACGCAATGATGGATGGCCTTCAGTACGGTCAGATTGTTTTTTAACGTTGGGTACTCAAAGGCGGCCAATACACTTGGTCACCAAGGCACGCAGAACTTCGGAGTTGCTTGGCGCGGGGGGGGGATTTCGCATTCATCACGTCTCCTTTATTTTAAATGAGTCACTGGTGGCAAGCATACCAGAACTGCCGCACTGCTGGTGCATATAACTTGCAAGAAACCACCCTAGCCGCAAAGAGCCTAATCGGTTAACATCAAAGGCCCTTTTTATTCAACAGAAAGCAAATTCTCACTATGGCTCAAGTCGCGAAAAAATTATTAGTGACGTGCGCGCTACCTTACGCAAATGGTTCCATCCATCTCGGCCACATGCTCGAGCACATCCAGGCAGATATCTGGGTTCGTTACCAACGAATGCGCGGCCACGAGGTTTATTTCATCTGTGCAGACGATGCGCACGGTACGCCAATCATGCTGAAAGCACAGCAATTGAGCATTAAGCCAGAGGCAATGATCACGGAAATGAGCCAAGAACACCAACAGGATTTCGCCGGTTTTAACATCAGCTATGACAACTATTATTCAACCCATAGTGATGAAAACCGTGAGCTGTCGAACCTGATTTACACTCGCCTGAAGGAAAACGGCTTCATCAAGAAGCACACCATCTCCCAGTTGTACGATCCAGAGAAAGGTATGTTCCTGCCTGACCGTTTCGTGAAAGGAAACTGCCCAACATGCAAAGCAGCAGATCAATACGGCGATAACTGCGAAGTGTGCAGCGCAACCTATAGCCCGACCGAACTGATCGCGCCAAAATCTGTGATTTCCGGCGCTACACCAGTGATGTGTGATTCCGAGCATTTCTTCTTCGACTTGCCTGGGTTTAGCGCAATGCTACAAGCATGGACCCGTTCTGGTGCACTGCAAGAGCAGGTGGCGAACAAGATGCAGGAGTGGTTCGAGTCGGGCCTACAGCAGTGGGACATCTCCCGCGATGCGCCTTACTTCGGCTTCGAAATCCCAGATGCACCGGGCAAATATTTCTACGTCTGGCTGGACGCGCCCATCGGTTACATGGGGTCTTTCAAAAATTTGTGCGACAAGCGTAGTGATGTAGATTTCGACGAGTTCTGGTGTAAAGACGCCAGCACTGAGCTGTATCACTTTATTGGCAAAGACATCGTTTATTTCCATAGCCTGTTCTGGCCAGCGATACTGGAAGGTAGCCACTTTCGCAAACCAACCAACCTATTCGTGCACGGCTATGTGACCGTAGACGGTGCCAAAATGTCTAAATCACGCGGTACCTTTATTAAAGCTAGGACTTATCTACAGCATCTGGATGCTGACTGTCTGCGTTATTATTACGCCGCTAAGTTGTCTTCGCGAATCGACGATATCAACCTGAACCTGGAAGATTTCGTGCAGCGTGTGAATACCGATATCGTCAATAAAGTGGTTAACCTGGCGTCCCGCAACGCTGGATTTATCAGCAAGCGCTTTGGCGGTCAATTGGCCGATAAACTGGCTGATCCGGCGCTCTATCACACCTTTGTCGATGCGGCAAAGCGTATTGGTAATGCCTACGCCAGCCGCGAATTCAGCCGTGCGATCCGCGAAATTATGGCACTGGCCGATCTGGCTAACCGCTATGTAGATACGCAAGCGCCGTGGGTAGTTGCGAAGGAAGCAGGCCGCGATACTAACCTACAGACCATCTGCTCGATGGGCATCAACCTGTTCTACGTGCTGATGACCTATCTGAAACCAGTGCTGCCAATGTTGGCTACGCGCAGCGAAGCCTTCCTCAACACCGAACTGCACTGGGATACACTTCAGCAGCCGCTGCTGGGACATCAGATCAACGTGTTCAGCACTTTATTCAAGCGTATCGATCTCGACCAGGTAAACCACATGGTCAACGCCTCGAAAGAAGATATGACCGTTGTCCAACCGGTGGGCATCCCGTTAGCTGATGATCCGATTCAGAGTACCATCACCTTTGATGATTTCGCCAAGGTGGATATGCGCATCGCGCTGATCACTCACGCCGAGTTTGTCGCAGGCTCTGACAAACTGCTGAAACTGCGACTGGATCTAGGGGGAGAATCATGCCAGATCTTCTCCGGCATCCGTGCTGCCTATCCAGACCCGCAAGCACTGGAAGGACGTTTAACCATCATGGTCGCCAACCTGGCTCCTCGCAAAATGTGCTTTGGCATCTCTGAAGGCATGGTGATGGCAGCGGGTTCAGGGGGGAAAGAAATCTTCCTACTCAGCCCAGATAGCGGTGCCCAACCGGGCATGCCGGTTAAATAACTGTGCTATTGCCTATTGTAAGGGCCGAGCATGCTTGGCCTTTTCGTCCACCGGAGTTGGGGCCCTCGGTCACGCGCGATGCTGCCGTTCATTACCAGCTACCTTAGCGAGCGCATAGCGAGAATTCATAGTGTGGGAGGTGGGTATTACTCATGGGATTAATTGTATGATAAATATGTTAATTAAACAGGCAATGGGGTACAATCAAGGTGTTTAATCTCTGCTAGAAATACTTAAGGGCAATCGCCCTTATCTACCCCTGTCTGTTCACCGGTGATGCCTTGGCGGCAGGCACTGCTGCATATCGCCATTCCTGGCAGCATCATCGGCATGTTGCAGCTGTTCACCCTGCTCTCCCCCATACAAATCCTGCTAACAAAATGGGTTAAACTCGGCTGCCAGTTGCTGATCCGCTACATAGTGCTGCTTTTCGTGCCGATCGGCGTAGGCATCATGAAATACTCCCCCCAGATCATCGCTAACCTCGGCCCACTGGTCATTTCCTGCCTGGTAAGAACGCTAATAGTGCTGGTGGTGGTCGGTTACAGCGCCCATTATTTCCAGCGCCAGCGCCGTATTGTCAGTAAGCCAGACGAGGCAGAGGAAGGGAAATGATCCATGAAATCTGGTGGTCACTGCCATTGACGCTGGCGGTCTATTTTGCTGCCCGCAGGCTGGAACAGCGGCTTAACACGCCGCTGCTCAACCCGCTGCTGATTTCCATAGCAGTGATTATTCCGCTGTTGCTACTAGCCGACATATCCTACCCACGCTATTTTCAGGGCAGTAAAATTCTCAATGATTTGCTGCAACTGGCGGTAGCGGCATTGGCCTTACCACTGTATGAGCAGTTGCACCAGATCCGCGCCCGCTGGAAGTCAATCATCGCGGTATGCTTTATCGGTAGTATGACCGCGATGATCAGCGGTGTCGTCATTGCACTATGGCTGGGCACTACACCAGAAATCACCGCTTTAGTGATGCCGAAATCGGTTACCACCCCTATCGCCATGGCAGTAGCGCAATCGCTTAGTGGCATTCCGGCAATCAGCAAAGTCTGCGTGATGTTCGCCAGTATTTTCGGTGCGGTGTTCAGGCATGCGCTATTCAACATACTGAAAATCATCCCACCTTTGGCGCGTGGCTGGCGATGGGTACGGAATTCCATGTGCTCTGAACAGCGCGCTGCGCGGAGGTAGATTACCAAGAAGGGGCTTTCAGTTCTCTGTCGCTGGTGATCTGTGGGATCATCACCTTGCTACTGGCCTCTATCCTATTCCCGGCGCTGCTGCGTTTATGCGCCTGACAGCAGTAAAAATTGCCAGTAATCTCACATTGAAATATTTTATTGCCGTCATTTCATCAATAAAAGATGACTTAATCACATTTCTATCTGATCTAACTACCTTGTTATCCCGTTAACCTGTTGAGAGATTTTTATGCACCTACGTTTTCACAGTGCCTTCGGGGTAAATTGCCTACAACATTGCAATCCACCTTGCGGCCATATATCGCTGCACCTGACTTTCCTGCGATGTTGACGGCTGAGCAAACAGTGGCGATCCTCAGCACAGCGGGATGGATGATAATGCTCTGGCATTTGCCCTACTGCTTTATTTTGGTGCCAACATGGAATTCAGCGGGGTACCGATGCAGCAAACCGTGCATGCCGAGCAATCTGCGGTAATCCATGCTCGGCTACGCGGTGAAACAGTGATGGCTGCCATCACTATCAACTACAGGCCGTGCGGCCACTGCCGCCAATTTATGAATGAGTTGAACAGCTGCGCTGGCCTACAAATCCGTCTGCCGGGTGCTGAACCGACAACACTGGCGGATCACCTGTTGACACTGACTGATAAGTTGACGCAAGCGGCGCTGGCGGTGGCCAATCAAAGCTATGCGCTGTACAGCAACGCCCACAGCTGCCTGGCGTTGGCAGCGGAAGATGGCCGGGTATATGCGCTGGTAGCTATGCTGAGAAAACGTCGCCTTTAACCTAAGTCTGCCGCCGTTGCAGGCTGTACTGATCTTGTTCAATTTCCTAGGCGGTGGCTGTATGAAAATCCGCCGCGCGGTGCTGGACGAACCGCAGAGCGCTATCCTTAGCCAATGGGATATAACCAGAGCCACTCTAGCGGTGCTAGGTTGCCACAACGTTATCCGCGTCAGCTTTTGAAAGCAAATAACAAAATCGCTATTTCGCAACAAATGCTGTACATATTCTCTTTATCTTTTAGGATCAGCCAACAATAAAATTATTTGATACGCAAAGAGTGAAACTAATGGAACCCGAAAACAAACGCCCTCTTTACATCCCTTACTCCGGCCCAATTTTGCTGGAGTCTCCGCTGCTTAACAAAGGCAGTGCTTTCACCAAGGAAGAACGTAGCCACTTCAATCTGCATAGCCTGTTGCCAGAAGCGGTAGAAAAACTATCGAAGAACAAGTTGAGCGCGCTTATCGCCAATACCAGGATTTTAAAAACGACAACGACAAGTACCTCTATCTGCGCAATATTCAGGACACCAACGAAACGCTGTTTTATCGCCTGCTGGACTAGCACCTAAGCGAGATGATGCCGATTATCTACACGCAAACAGTCGGTGAAGCCTGTGAGCACTTTTCTGATATCTACCGACGCGCGCGGGGGCTGTTCATCTCCTACCTGAACCAAAACTGCATCCATGCTACAAAATGTCACTAAGCAAAACGTTAAGGTGATCGTCGTCACCGATGGTGAGCGTATTCTCGGCCTCGGCGACCAAGGCATCGGCGGCATGGGCATTTCGATCGGCAAGTTATCACTGTACACCGCCTGTGGCGGCATTAGTCCGGCCTACACGCTACCAGTTGGTGCTATATGTCGGCACTAACAACCCGCAACGCCTCAATGATCCGCTGTACATGGGCTGGCGTCATCAGCGTATCTCTGGCGACGAATACCACGCCTTTGTCGAAGCGTTTATTCAAGCAGTCAAGCGCCGCTGGCCGAACGCTTTGTTACAGTTCTAAGACTTCGCACAGAACAATGCCACCCCATTGCTTAACCGCTACCGTGACGAAATCTGCTGCTTCAACGATGACATTAACGATGATATTCAAGGCACCGTCGTAGCCACGCTCGGTAGCTTGATCGCCGCAAGCCACGCCGCCGGTAGCTAGTTGCGCGCCCAAACGGTGACTTTCCTAGGCGCAGGCTAAGGCATTGCCGAGCAGATCATCGCGCAAATAAATTCTGAAGGGCTAAGCGAAGATGAAGCACGTGCCAGTATATTTATGGTTGACTGCTTCGGCTTACTAACTGACAAGCTGCCTAACCTGCTGGAGCTCCAGAGCAAGCTGGTGCAAAAGTACGAAAACCTGACCACCTAGCAGACAGAGAGCAAGGCCATTTCGCTGCTGGATGTGGTACGCAACGCCAAGCCGACCATTCTGATCGGCGTGTCTGGCCAGCCTGGCTTGTTTACCAAAGAACTGATCCGCAAAATGCACCAGAGTACTGCGCCCGCCTGATTGTGATGCCGCTGTCCAACCCGACCTCCCGTATGGAAGCCCGCCCAGAAGACATAATCAACTGGACTGAAGGTGTCGTATTAGTGGCGACCGGTAGCCCGTTCGCCCCGGTGACCTACCAAGCGCAGCAGTTCCCAATCGCCTAGTGCAATAACGCTTACATCTTCCCAGGTATCAGGCTGGGCGTATTGGCCTCCGGTGCTACCCGCGTCACCGACGCGATGCTGATGGCTGGCTGCCAGCCACACGCTGGCCGACTGTTCGCCACTGGCCACTGATGGCCACGGCGCACTATTGCCGAATATCGATGATATTAAGGGGCTATCAAAATGCATCGCGATAGCAGTGGGCAAAGTGGCGCAGTTGCAGGGCGTGGCGATGGTCACCTCTGAAGGTGTGCTATAGAAAGCTATCGAGCATAACTTCTAGCGGCCACAGTACCGCAGCTATAAGCGTACCTCGTTTTGATGTTGGCTCTCAAAAGCCCCAGAATCGGTATGTAAACTGGTAACCATGGACAGCTTGCCTCAAGCCAGCCAGGTAAAGTAGCCTTGAGATCTCTTTTTTAGCCACTGAGCGCATTAAGCAATAACATGTGGAAACGCCTGATCATCATCTTATTCATCATCATTGTGCTGTTGATGCTCGCGGCTATCGCACTTGACCGTTGGATAAGCTGGAAAACAGCACCTTATGTTTATGACGACCTACAGAGCCTGCCCTATCGCCAAGTAGGCATGGTGCTCGGTACTGCTAAGTATTACCGCACCGGCGTTATTAACCAGTATTACCGCTATCGCATCCAGAGGGCGATTAACGCTTATAACAGCGGTAAGGTGCAATATCTGTTGCTGAGCGGTGACAACGCCCAACAAAGCTATAACGAGCCAATGACCATGCGACGCGATCTGATCGCTGCTGGTGTAGCACCGGGTGATATCGTGCTGGATTACGCCGGTTTCCGCACGCTGGACTCCATCGTGCGCACCTGCAAAGTATTCGATACCAACGATTTCATTATTATCACCCAGCGTTTCCACTGTGAGCGGGCGCTGTTTATCGCCCTGTATAGGGGGATTCAAGCGCGGTGCTATGCGGTGCCTTCACCGAAAGACATGATGACGGTTCGCGCCCGTGAAATTTTTGCCCGCCTCGCGGCACTCACCGACTTGTACATCCTTAATCGCGAACCACGCTTTCTCGGCCCGCAGCTCCCAATCGTCGCCATACACAGCGTGCCGGAGGATGCCCAAGGCTACCCGGCGGTCTCACCGGAACAATTGGTTGAATTGGAGCACAAGCTGGCGCAAGAAAAGCACAAGGCCAAATAGCCCTGATAGGCATAACCGCAGCTATGCGGTGGAGGGGTTCTGCAAGGTAGATAAATACTTTATCTCAGTGCTGATTTTGGGTCTATTGTTGCTCGCAACCCTCAGCGTCAAGCTGCGCCATAGCCATTCTGCCGGCCCTTAGGAGAAATAGCACAACCAGAGGTGTGAAAATAGCAGGTTAGCCAGCCATACTAGCGGTACAAACGCCAGCAGTTGCAACTGGTCGAACTGCTGATACAAAGCGAAGCGGTAAAACAATGTGGTGCAGACAGCGTCTGCAAGAGATAGTTGCTCAGTGCCATGCGCCCAACCTGCGACAGACAATGGACGATGCGCCAACGCGACAGCGTTGCCCAGTACCAGTAACAAACACAGTGCCAGATATAGCCCATCGCCTGCAATGGTGCGCTCAGTTTACGTGGCACTTGCAGTAAAAAGCCGCTCCAACGGTAACCCCAGTGCAGATGCCATTGCAGCGCCACAGCGGGCAATTGGATAACCAATGAAATCGCTATCAGCCACACGGGCCTGCTGGCGATAGTCACCCGGTAAATAGCTGCCACGCAACCAGCCTCTGCGCATCAACCCGGCACCAAATAACATCATCAACCCTGCCAGAGTTCCCAGCCGTATTGCACGCCGATGACCAACAGGCTTGAAGAGAGTAGGTCGGTGCGATGACACCAGGCATCGAAACCGCCCCGTAGCTTCCAAATTTTTTCATACTGCAACTCAGCAACGCCGGGCTGCCAAAAGTCCCCTGGGTCGCCGTGTGAAATAAAGCTCAACACGAGCAGCACTCCCCTACACCGCACAGGTACAGCACCATGCCGGTTTTCAGCAGTTGGGCTGACTCTTTAGCATCACGGATTATACGCTAGCACAGCAGGCCAATCAGGCCGTAATCCAGCAAGATATCGCCATCCCACAGTAAAATCACATGACCGAGACTAAACAGTACCAGCCATGACAGCCGAGCGCGTATCCAGTTTTTACCGCTACGCAGCAGCATCTGTATCCCAGCACCGAACAACAGTGCAAACATGGCCAGGAATTTATCCTGGGCGAAAATATCTAGTAGCGCCCGGCTCCAAGAATCACGCGATGAAGGCATTCCCCAGATAATCCGGGTTCAGGTAGGCCGACTTAGGCAGACCAAATGCGCAGATATTCAGTAAGTAAGATGCCGAAAATGGCGATACCACGTACACAGTCCAGAATGGCGATACGGGGCAATGTAGCACTGTTCATTTCTATGACGCTGTATTTCAATTATTAAAAAGGCACCGAAAGGTGCCTGTAGACTAGGCGCTAAGCCCCACTCAATAATCAATTACTTTTGGCAATAACTCACTGCACGCAGGAACTCCTGACGCGTATTCTGGCTGGATTTAAACAGCCCGCCTAGCGCGGAGGTAGCCGTCGCACTGGTAGCGTCACGGATGCCGCGAGCCTTAACACAATAATGGACTGCATCAATAGATACCGCGACGTTATTAGTACCCAGCAGGGTCTGCAAAGCCACCAGGATTTGCTGGGTCAGACGTTCCTGCACCTGCGGACGCTCGGAAAAGAACCGAATAATACGGTTGATTTTCGACAGACCGATCACCGCGTCTTTCGGGATATAGGCAACTGTTGCCTTGCCATCGATAGTGACAAAGTGGTGCTCACAAGTGCTGGTCAGCGTAATGTCGCGCACTGTTACCATTTCGTCAACCTGCATCTTGTTCTCAATAACGGTGATTTTTGGGAAATTGGCGTAATCCAGGCCGGAAAAAATCTCATCGACATACATTTTAGCAATGCGGTGTGGCGTTTCTGCCAGGCTGTCATCAGACAGATCGAGATTGAGCAGTTGCATGATTTTCGTCATGTGCTCTTTAATCCGGCGTTTACGCGTTTCGCGATCCAACACATCCCACCACAACGGGGTTTCCAAGCCACAGGCTTCCAGCGCTGCATGAACCAGCGCAGCTTCTTTACTGAATCGTGATGTCATTTATATTCTCCAACGAACCTCGCCCAGCCTATGCCCCTATTGCAGCAAGGTAGGCAGATGGCTGACTTTCCTAGTAGTAGAATCCGGTAGCTGATACGTAACTCGGTCAAAATTTCATTCCACTATTATGGTGATTATCCAGTCATTATGTTGCCTCTTCGCTAGATGCTCCCTTACCCCCACAGCTTCGGAACCAACGCATCCCACAGTCCATCGCCCAATAGATTGAATACCAGCACGCTGATAAATATCGCCAGGATAGGGAAAAACGCCACCGCGACGATCACATTGGCCATGCCGCTGCCCATGAGCGCCACTAAGCCGGATCATCGCCAGCAGAATACCGGGAAAGGCAAATAGCACATCGCATACACGCATAGTGAGACGATCCCACCACCCTTCATAGTAGCCAGACAGCAACCCCAGTAAGGTGCCGATCAACCCACCCACCAGTACCGAGAGAGAACACTCCCTCCGCCAACGAGATGCTGGCACCCATCAGGATGCGGCTGAAGATGTCGCGTCCAAGCGAATCCACGCCAATCCAGTGCACTTACGAAGGTCCATCGTTCAGCTGATCATAATCGACATAGTTCTCGGCATCAAAGGGGGCCAGATACGGAGCCAGCATCACCACCACCAACCCGGCGACTATCGCGCCACACATTGCTCTGCTAGAAACGCCACCAGAACTCTTGCCACGGCGTGCGCAGCGCATTGGGTTCAAGGATCGGCATCGCCTTCAGTGCTGCGTTGCGCCGCCAATGTTTAATCATGTTGCCCCCTAATTGGTAGCGTATTGTTGAGTTAACCGCCGCATACAGCATATCTACCAGCAGATTGATCAAAATGAACTCCAGCAAAAACAGTAACACTTTAGCCTGGATCACTGGGCAATCAAGCATCTCTACTGCATCGACCAGCAACCGACACAGCCCTGGACAATTGAACACTACTTTCTCCACCACGATCGAACCGCAGAGCAAGAAGCCGAACTTCAACCCCATCATGGTCACTAGTGGGATCATCGCGTTGAGCAGCCCGTGTTTCACCACCACCAGGCTCTCAGGCACACCTTTGGCGCGCGCAGTGCATAAACACTTCCACCAACGAGGCGCAGGTGAAGCGTGCCATCACCGCCGCCACCGCGGCCCCCAAGGTGATAGACGGCAGGATGTAGTGCCGCCAACTGTCGGTACCGACCGTCGGCAACCAGCCGAGATTGACCGAAAACACCTGCATCAACAGCATTCCGAGTGCAAAAGCAGGTAATGAAATCCTTAATATTGCCAACATCATGCCGAGGTGGTATGGCAAGAGATTGCGCCATACCACCGAAACCATACCAACCGCTAGACCTAGTATCACTGTCCACAGCATGCTAGTGATCGTCAGCCAAAAGGTCAGCATAAAACGCGAGGCGATTTCTTCACTCACCGGGCGTTTTGACACCATCGAAGTACCAAAATCCCCCCGTAGCACGTTAATAAAAAAGTGCATGAACTGATGCAGTAACGGTTTGTTCAACCCCAGATCTTGGCGCACCAACTGCACCACGGTTTCATCGGCATCTGGCCATGTAGCTAGCTGCGCCGGATCACCGGGCATCATATGTACAAACAGAAATACCAGTACCCCACCATCAGCAGAGTTGGGATCAAACCCAGCAGTCATTTCAGAAAATAATCAAGCATTTCAGGTCGCTCCCTTTCATCCCTCTCGCCCCACGCATGAAGCAGGAGGCAGCAATACTTTATTAGAGGTCGGCACGATCAAAGTTAAACGACATGTCAGGCATCACATAGAAACTTCTCAGTTGTTTGCTGCTAGCCGACAGCAGGCGTTCAGTCGTCATGAAAATCCATGGCGCATCAGCCTAGATGTAATCCTGTGTATCCTGGTAAAACTTTTGCTTCTCGGCGCGATCAGTAGTGGCCAATGCAGCGCTAAAGTCATCATCCACCCGCGGGTTGCTATAAAACACGGTGTTGAATTGCTTCGACGGAGCAGCTTGGCTGGCGAACAGCAGCGACAGCGCCCAATCTGCCTCGCCAGTCGATGCCTACCAGCCGGTATAGAACATGCGTACACCGGTATCCTTCTTTCCACTTGAGCTGCGCGTTGCCCGGCGTCCATCGCGGTCACCGTCACTTTCACCCCTACCTGCGCCAGTTGCTGCTGAACGAACTGCAACATTATTCTGCGCGGTGCTGTGGTTATGGGAAGACCACTAGGTGGGGGTGAAACCGTTCGGGTATCCTGCCTCTTTCAGCAACTCGCGTGCCTTGGCAGGATTATACGGCCATGGCTGATAGTAAGCAGCAAAGTCGATCGTTAGCGGCACCGGCCCTTCCGCCGGCACCGCATAGCCAGAAAACGCTATCTTGATCAGCGCGGTCTTATTAATGGCATAATTCGGTGCCTGCCGCACCTTCAGGTTATCAAACGTCTTCTGGGTGACATTCAAGCTGATATAGCGCTGCTAGATCGACGGCGCTGTCATCACATCAAGCTTGGGGTTTCCTGCTAGCACCTTAGCCTGCTCGTATAGGATCAGGAAGGCGAAAGTCTCCTCATCGGTCTGTAATATCGCAGCACGGGTATATTACTGTCGACTACCGGCCGCAAGTGATGCTATTGAGCTTCGGCAACCCTAGCTTCCTGTAGCCATAGAATTTTTTCACCTTAAAGAATTCGGTCTGATTCCAGGTAACGAACTGATATGGCACAGGTACCGACCGGGTGGAAGCCGATATCCTTGCGGTAATGGGTAATGCGCCAGCTCCGCCGCTGGGTGCGCCAGATTGTTGATAAACGCTGAGAACTGGGCCTTCAACATGATTTTTACCCTGTTAGCGCCCACCATCTCAGTTTTATTGATCATCTTAAACAGGTTATAGCGTTTGGGGTGGTTGTCTGGGTTGCTGGCATGATCAAGGTTGATTTTCACCGCCTCGGCATTAGCTGGGTGCCGTCATGAAACGTGACGCCTGGATGCGGCTTGACGGTGTATTATAGGTAAGGCCGTCCTTACTAACCTCGTAGCTGTCCGCCAGCACGTTCACCAGCTTCATGTCTTTGTCAAAACTGAACAGTCCCTGATAAAGCGACTTGGCGACTGCCTGCGACAGAGTATCGTTGGCATCATAGGGATCGGAGTGTGGTGAAGTTGGGGGCTACAGCGATGACTACATCCTTTGCCGCCCAGACCGAACAGGTTCCTGCCAGCAGTACGGCGGCTACTAGCGCATTATGTTTGATTATGTGCTTAATATTGCTTTTCTTTCTAGATGTTTTAAAAGGCACCCGCATCGGATGATAGGAAACAAAATTCCTAGGGCCAACCTATACTAGCGCGGTGCAGTAACCGGTTCATCGCCCAGCGTACGGATCGAGATGGGCATGTCATCCACCCACAGCGGCTGGTGTTGGTAGACGTGGTTAGGATCGGCAACCGGCACCGCTGCCATCAGCTTGCGGATGGTCAAACACCGCCTGCCGTGGGCCAATTTCCACAATATGCCCAAGGTACATCGCCGCCAAGCGATGGCTGATGCGCTCCACTACAGCCATATCATGCGAGATAAACAGAAAAGCAATGCCGAACTTACGTTGCAAATCGAGCAATAGATTAATAATCTGCGCTTGGATATACACATCAAGTGCTGATACTGCTTCATTAGCGATCACAACCTTTGGGTTCAGCTCCAGTACGCGCACAATACAAATGCGCTGGCGCTGGCCACCGGAAAATTTATGCGAATAGCGGCGCGCATGTTCTGGCAACAGCCAGACCCGCTCCAGTAAACAGGCTGCTCGCCGTAGGACTTATTTGCCACGCATCACGTTATGTACCAGCAGTGGTTCCATAATGGAAAAACCGAACGTCAGACGCGGATCGAACACCGTATAGGGATCTTAGAAGATAATCTAGATGTCACGCCTTAGGTGCTGCAATGCCGAACCATGCAGCGGATTGATCTGAAAGCCATCTAAGGTGAGGGTTCCCGCGCTGGCTATCCACCAACTTCAGCAACGCACGCCAGGTAGTGGATTTGCCGCAGCCAGATTCTCCCACCAGCCCCAGTGTTTCACCGGGGTAGAGATCGAAGCTGATATTTTCCACCGCGTACACCTGACGGTTGACACAGTTCAGAATGCCGCTGCGCAGATCGAAGCGCGTGACCAAATATTCTACTCGTAAGATCGGCGGGGCGTTGGCCGGCACGGTATCCATGCGGCATGCCGTTTTCTCCGCCGTCCGGCAAGGGGAATTTGGCCGTAAAGCGTTGATCTGCGATCGCCCCCAACCTCGGCACCGCTGCCAGCAGCGCTTGGGTGTAAGGATGTTGCGGCGCGGCGAACATCTTGTGTACGGTGTTATGTTCTACCTGTTCTCCACGACACATCACCAGCACCCGATCGGCTATTTCCGCCACCACTCCCATATCATGGCTGATGAAGATAACTGCCATCTGCATTTCCCGGCACAGTATGCGTATCAGTTGTAGGATCTGCGCTTGAATGGTGACGTCTAGCGCAGTGGTCGGTTCATCAGCAATCAGCAGCGATGGCTTACAGGACAGTGCCATGACGATCATCACCAGCTGGCGCATACCGCCAGACAACTGATATGGGTAGCGGACAAGCACGGCTTGGGCCTGCGGGATACGAACTAAAGATCAAGTATACGCAGGGCCTCCAGCCTGGCAACTACGGTGATCCATGCCCTGATGCAACCGCAACGACTCAGCGACTTATTCCCCTACGGAAAATACCGGTTTGAGCGAGGTAATTGGATCCTGAAAGATCATTGCCATATCGGCACTACGCATTTGGCGCAGTGTGTTTTGGGGCGTATGCATCGGATCAAAATAGTTCGCCGTTGCGGCGGCAAAATGGCATGCTGCCGCTAACGATGCAGCCGCCGCCTTGTTCAACTAACCGCATCAGTGCCAACGAGGTCACCGACTTACCAGAACTGGACTCACCGACAATCGCCAGCGTTTCACCACGATTGACCTCAAAGGACAGGTTACGCACCTCCTCGACAGTGCCGCCCTGCTGATAAAAGTTGACGCTCAGATAGCGCACCGCCAACATGTGCTGCGCTGGCAACCCAGAGTTGGCTGTGGTTTGAAGGGTGCCTAAGCCATGGTGCATGGTAATAACTGGTTTGCTCATTGGCCTGATACCCCGTGTTAATCTCGGCAAGCAGTTATTATTTGGCATTTTAGGCTATATATTCAGCCCGACATTTCTAGTAATGCATCAAATTAACGCCCAGCGTTTATCCTAATCCGCTTAGACTCTTTTTGCACCCTTAAATAGCGTAGTGGAATAAATCTAGAGGGGAGCTTACTGCACGGAAATAATCGCGAGGTTTTTTGTTAATAATACAACGTAGGTGATCGCGATCCTTGCTAACCTTGTGACCAACGCTTTCCTCACCTAAAAACTCATTTCTGCCCATGAGGTTGCCTGTTATTTTACTTCAGCATAGCATCCTTCATAATAACTTTACCTTGCCGATAATCTCGCGCCCCTTTGATCACGGAGTGTCTTTTATAGATCATTTCTCTACTTCTGACCTTATCTCGCTGGAGCAGGCGCTAGATAACATGCTTAGCCAGCTTTCCCCCATGTAACAGACCGAATCCATTACCCTGATCGCCGCCGCTGGCCGCATTACCGCCACGCCAGTGATTTCCCCGATCGACGTACCGCAGTTTGACAATGTGGCAATGGACGGTTACGCGGTGCGCATTGCTGAGCTGCACGCCAACGCGCCGCTGCTGGTCTCCAGCAAAGCTTTTGCCGGCATAGAGTTAAACAATGAATGGTCAGCCAGCAGTTGCATACGCATCATGACTGGTGCCCCTATTCCAGCCGGTGCCGATGCGGTGATCATGCAGGAATAGGCTGAAGTGGACGAGCAAGGGGTACGCTTCAATGCCGTGGTGCACGCCGGACAATATATCCGGCTGGCGGGTGAAGACATTCGCCAGGGCGCAGATGTGCTCCCAGCCGGCGTTATGCTGGGAGCAACACAGTTGCCGCTGCTGGCCTCACTCGGCGTTGCCAAAGTGCAGGTGATACGCAAACTGAGGTGGCGATCTTCTCCACTGGTGACGAGTTACAGCCGATCGGTTAGCCGCTGCTATAACCAGGCCAAATCTATGATACTAACTGTTTTGCCGTGCACTTGATGCTATCGCAAATGGGTTGCGAGGTGATCGACCTGGGCATCATCAGCGATACCCCCAACACGTTGTGCGCCGCTTTCCAACAAGCCGACAGCCATGCTGATGTGGTGATCAGTAGCGTGGCGTGTCAGTCAGTAGGAGAAGCCGATTACACCCAGCATATACTGGACTAGTTGGGCCAAATCAACTTTGGGAAGTTGGCGATCAAACCCAGTAAGCCTTTCGCCTTCGGCAAATTAAGCAAGGCCTGGTTTTGCGGCCTACCGGGCAACCCGGTTTCTGCCGTGCTGACGTTCTATCAGTTGGCACAGCCGCTGCTGGCCAAACTCGCTGGTCAAAGTGGTTGGAATTTACTGCCAAGCATAACTGCACGGGCGTTAACCCCATTGAAGAAAACACCTGGCCGCCTCGACTTCCAACGCGGTGTATTCGGCAGTAACGCCCAGGGTGAACTGGAAGTCAGTACCACCAGTCATCAGGGTTCGCATGTGTTCAGTTCTTATAACCAAGGCAACTGCTTTATCGTGCTAGAGCGCGAGCGTGGTTCGGTCGCTGTAGGTGAAAGGGTCAAGATTAAACCGTTCAATGCCCTGCTGAGGAGTTAAGTATGTCGGCGGAATTAACCGATGCTGAAACCTTGCGTTATAATCGTCAGATTGTGCTGCGCGGCTTTGTCTTAGAGGTTTAGGAGAAGCTGAAAGCCTCGCGGGTGCTGATCGTCGGGCTGGGTGGCCTAGGCTGTACTGCCACGCTCTACCTAGCGGCGGCGGGGTAGGCCATCTGGTTCTGGTCGATTTTGACAGTATTACGCTCTCTAATTTACAACGTCAAATCCTGCACCGTAATGAGCGCATCGGTATGCCCAAAGTTGAATCAGCGCAGCTAGAGCTGAGCGCCATCAACCCACATATTCGCATCGATGCCATCAATGACCGACTGGACGATAAACACATAGCGGCGCACATCGCCGCCTGCGATCTGCTGCTGGACTGCTCCGATAACGTGGCAATGCGTGACCGACTGAACAGTTTGTGTCATGCATAGCGTAAAGCACTGGTCTCCGGTGCGGCGATCCTCCTGGAAGGCCAGCTCAGCGTGTTTACTTATCAGTCGGGGGAGCAATGTTATCGTTGCTTGAGCAGGCTATTCGGTGAAAATGCCTTGACCCACGTCGAATCCGGCGTCATAGCACCGCTGGTCAGCACTATCGGCAGTTTGCAAGCGATGGAGTCCATCAAGCTGATGACGAACTACAGCCACAGGCTGGTCGGAAAGCTGCTGATACTAGACGCCATAACCATGCAATTTTGCGAAATGACACTGTTAAAACACCCGCAATGTGGGGTATGTAGCAGGGATTAACAGAGGCAAATGGAGCGGGAATGCCCCCGCTCTGTTATTTTATCGCACAGGCTACTAGATACCTTGGCTGCGTAGATAATCTTCATGGTTGCCGGTAAAATCGATCACCTTGTTCGGTGTCATTTCCAGTATGCGCGTGGCCAGCGAGCTGACAAACCCACGTTCGTGGGAAACGAAGATCAGCATACCTTCGTACATTTCCAGCGCCATGTTCAACGACTCAATGGATTCTATATCCTGGTGGTTGGTTGGTTCATCCATAACCAAAATGTTAGGACGCTGCATTATCAACTTACCGAATAGCATACGCCCCTTTTCACCACCGGATAGAGTACCTTTACTTTCTTCTTGATATCGTCTTGGCTGAACAGTAAACGCCCCAGCACGCTGCGTACCGCCTGTTCGTCGTCCTTTTCCTGCGCTTCCACAGGCTCATCCATTCGAACACCGTCAGGGTGTCATCGAACTCATATTCATGATCCTGCGCATAGTAACCGATCTTGGCATTTTCAGACCATTTCACTGTGCCGCTGTCCGGCTGCTCGTCACCCACCAATGTTTTCAATAGAGTGGATTTACCAGTACCGTTCGGACCTAGCACCGCTACTTTTTCACCCACTTCAACCATCAAATTGAGCTTGCTAAACAGCGTGCCGTTATCAAAGCCATTGCTCAGCGCTTCCACTTCCAAAACACATTACGGAACAATTTTTTGTTCTGTTTAAAACGGATGAACAGGTTCTGACGGCTGAAAACCTTCGCCTCTGTCAGTTGGATGCTTGTCGATCTGACTGGCGCTCGAGGTTTCCTGCTTAGACTTGGAGGCGTTAGCGCTAAAGCCGCTCACGAACGATTGCAATTCGTTAATCTGCGCTTTTTTCTTGGCGTTATTAGCCATCAGACGCTCACGTGCCTGGGTGGCGGCGGTCATGTGCTCGTCACGGTTGCCCGGATACACGCGCAGCTCGCCGTAGTCCAAATCCGCTATGTGGGTACACACCATGTTCAGGAAGTGGCGATCGTGCGAAATAATGATCATGGTGCTGTTACGATCGTTTAGCACCTGCTCTAACCAGCGAATGGTATCGATATCCAAGGTTGTTGGTCGGTTCGTCGAGCAGCAGGATTTCCGGATCAGAGAACAACGCTTGCGCCAGCAATACGCGCAGCTTGAAGCCTGGTGCGATTTCGCTCATCGGGCCGTAGTGCTGTTTAACCGGGATCCCCACATCGAGCAGCAATTCACTGGCGCGAGCTTCAGCGGTATAACCGTCCATCTTACCGTAAGCCACTTCCAGATCGGCGACTTTATAGCCGTCTTCTTCGCTCATTTCGGACAAGCCGTAGATGCGGTCACGCTCTTCCTTCAACGCCCATAACGCGTTGTGCCCCATGATCACCGTATCCAGCACGCTGTACTGCTCAAAGGCAAACTAATCCTGATGCAGTTTCCCCAGACGTTCATTGGGATCGAGGAACACGTTGCCGTCGCTTGGCACCAAGTCACCGCAGAGGATTTTAATAAAGGTGGACTTGCCACACCCATTAGTGCCGATCAAACCGTAACGGTTACTGCCACCTAATTTGACGGTGATATTTTCAAACAATGGCTTACTACCAAATTGCATCGTGATATTGTTACTTAATAGCAAAGGATTTACCCATTCTAGAAATGTGATTTTAGACACATTATGCCACAATGTGACAGTAGGATCGTCTACAGTTATCCCATCATACTTCAAGCTTCCTGTGCGTTAGCCCGCTTCGCTCACCCCAGTCATCGAGAACCTATCCCAGTAGGCGTACCGCGTACAGGAAGTCTGTGAGGAAGGTAAGCACTGCCCAGGCACAAAATGGCAAATAAAATAGCCTAATGGGATAAATTCTTATATCAAGCTGGCATGAGCAGGGAACGGCTTACACCACTTATTTGTCGCTCTCAGGCCTAACATCGTGAGAATTCTCAGCACCGGATTATTACCCTAAACAAGTATTTGTTATTAGATTTTATTTTTTTAGTTACAAAAGTGGTTTTTAACATTAATTGCAACCAATAATATCCTGACAGTCGCCATGAGCCGATCAATGTGTATTCAGGCAACCGATGATAACTCACTTTTCATTAAATCTTTATTAACAATAAGGTATTGGATTGCTACCCATGGTTGGTTCCCTTCATCAACTTTACCTGGGGTACACCAAATAAATTCTTTTACTTGCAAGTAAAAGAATTTATACACAAGAGACTTTATTTAATGAGAAAATTACCTGTTCTGATCTTCTGTCTAAACCTGTTTGGCGTCATACAACAGGTTGCAGCGGAAGAGAATAAAACCGTCGATATTGTGTTAATCGGTGGTAGCATCATGAGCGCCACCTTGGGTACTTACTTGCATAAGTTGGAACCGACCTGGACTATTAACATGTATGAACGTTTGAATGGCGTGGCGGAAGAAAGCTTCGACGGTTGGAATAATGCTGGTACCGGGCACTCTGCATTCTGTGAAATGAATTATTCCCCGGGAAAAGCTGATGGCACCATTGATATCAGTAAAGCTATTGGCATTAACGAATCTTTCGAAATCTCTCGCCAGTTTTGGTCTTATCAGATGAAAATAACGTCCTGAAAGATCCAAAATCCTTTATTAATAATGGTGCTGCACATGAGCTTTGTCTGTGGTGACGACAAAGTCAATTACCTACGCAAACGCTACGCCGCGCTGCAACACAGCACCTTGTTCCGAAGTATAGAATACTCAGAAAACACCAACCAGATCAAACAGTTGGTGCCACTGGTGATGGATGGCCGTGACGCGGTACAAAAAGTTGCCGCTACTCGTATGCCGTTGGGTACCGATGTCAACTTCGGTGTGATCACCCATCAGTTGGTTGCTGCACTGAGCCAAAGCGATAAGTTCGCATTAAACCTAAAGCACGAAGTCCACGATATCAAACGCAATGCTGACAACACCTAGCACGTAACTGTGGCTGATCTGAGCCACGACGGTAAAGCTACCACCGTTAATGCCAAGTTCGTCTTCATCGGGGCTGGTGGGGCTATGCGCTAACGCTGCTGCAAAAATCTGGCATTCCAGAAGCAGACGGCTACGGCGGTTTCCCCGTTGGCGATCAGTTCCTGGTAGCCACCAACCATGAAGTGGCCAATCAGCACCTGGCTAAAGTTTACGGCTTGGCCAGCGGATGTCGGTGCCACATTTAGATACCCGCATGCTGGATGGCAAACGCGTGCTGCTGTTTGGGCCTTTCGCCACCCCACCCCTTCCAGTAACCTACTGAAAAACGGCTCCATATTCGATCTACTGCGCTCCTTAAACACCTCAAACATAATCTCGATGATCCCACGTTAGCCTGGATAATTTCAATCTAGTGAAATATTTGGTTAGCCAACTAATGATGAACGACGATTATCGCTTAGCGACACTACAAGAGTACTAACCACAAGCCAACAAGCAAGATTGGACGCTGTGGACCGCAGACCAGCGTATGCAGATCATCAAGAAAGACGCCTGAACCACTGCGGGTAAAGAAAATCCCCATGATTTTCATCAGGCGTTCAACAGTACATAGTGCAACAACACTGAAGTCATCACGGAGTCACTGATACCAGACTTTTCGTACACCATAGACGCGGTAATTTTCTTTGTAAACGCGTTTTATCTCCTGGCTGATTTGACCATTAAGCTTCTCTCGTTGACGACATTTTTAGGATGCAGCCGGTGTTGCTTGATGCCAGTAATATGTCGACGGGGCAATATCCAGCTCGGGACATACCGGCTCGGCCCCGTGTGTGCCACTCAGGCGCTGCATAAGTGGCATTATTTTCCAGTGGCAGTCGAGCAAAAATAAGAGGAAACCTAGTGCAATATGTCATTGCTGCGGCGCAGTTCCTGATTCTCACGTTCCAGCTCTATTAAATGTTAGTATTTATCGATAGTAAGTTCCACATCATCAGATTTTATGGGGACACATCACCACGAACATCAGTTCTATGCTGCCGCAACCAGGCCTGAAAGATATCGTAATGGCAACCAATTTTTGATGAGCTAATACAAATAGCACCTGGCTCAGAGTCATATTCACCACGATGTTCAAGAATCATGCTGACGGCACGTTCACATCATTCTAGCTGATAACGGTTTGCTGATTTTATTCCACTTAGGATCTCCTTTTACTAAGAGTTTAGTCTCCAGGAAACCCGGTGCGGTTCAGTTAGACCCCATACATGGCGCACATAAAAAGGCATCCAATGATGTTCATTGAGCGCTAGAAGGGGGTGCTAACCGAGAACTACTTGAAGGTCACATCGATATTCTCCGAGGCAGTTAAGGGGATAACCTTTGGATCATTGCTTAGCCACTGTAAGCTGGCGATAAAGTTTTTCTCAACTCAGGTGCCATCGATCAGACCCAGATCTACCAGGTGTTCATCATGATCGGTGTCTCCGGCGTTTCCTCCTGTGAGATATAAATACCGAAGCCGCTGTCGCGGGTCGGCAGGATCATACTGTTGTCCTAAACCGGGTGGGTGGAACTGAAGCTAACCCGTAGCGTTTCACCCTGGCAATCCTGGCCGCTCTCAGGGCCAGACATGTTAGCAGCAATGGAGAATGGCATCTGTTTTTCAATCTTACCCATTACCGCTTTCAGTTGCGGAATAGCGCCAAAATCCACATTATTTCCTCATTGGCCATCACAGTAATTGTCGGGTTACAGGAAATAAACTGAATATTGTGCCCAGCCCAGAAATATAGGCATTAAAATTACTATCCGGCTTAGTATTCAAGCCCAATACGCCATCGACCTGAAAAACCGAATACGCATTGTTATATTCGATCTTACCGCCCGGTGGCGGCTGGCATTTGGCTTTGGATGTCGCGGTTGCACACAGTGCCATGGCCTACGCTCTGTTTCATCCCCTTGACCGGTTTGTGATATCCACACTGTTATAGATCACACCGACTTCGAGCGAATTGTGGATATTCCCCGTACGCGCCTCGGGATCCCAATGCAAAAAGGCATCTTTCCCTTGAGGGTGATTCCGATCATCTATACACTGAAATGTCGAGGTGTAATTCTGCGAACGCCAGAGCAAAGTACCGGGCTTAGTGTTGGCAGTTGATACCTTAGATCGGCTTATCCAGCACGATGTCCTGGCGGATGTTGCCATTCTGTTTTCACGACAGCGCGTAACTGTTCTGCGAGACAGCCCCCAGCATGACGAGTAGCCCAGTCGCTAGCCCCAAGTGTTTATATTTTGACAAAGATGACATGTTTATTCCTTGTACGGTTTTCCGCAGCTCAATGACAGTTCCTGATAGCCCATCAACTATTTGGTAGCAGGTTGCAGATCTGTCACCAACAGTGAGCAGCTTTCGCCGATATCACTGCCCCATTTCACCAACAGATGATCCCCTGTCAAGACACCGGAAATATAAATATCGCCATTGGTACCCACGATAACGTTATTTTTAACATCGGCGTTAAACACGTTAGCGCCGATCGGCGGCAGACTACAGTCTGCCATTTTGCTATGTACCAGGAGTCTCTGTCCAGTATGGATCTCAAACTTCACGCGGGCGATCGCGCCGTAAGTCGGCACTACATCTCTTGCCTCTTGCCGCCATCGGGATATCCAGGCCGTTGCTGATATCCTCGGTGCGCAGCGCCAGCGCCACCAGATTATGACGGTAAGGAGAAGCGGAGGTCATCACCGCATAGCCGAAGCGGTCGATGGCTACCGCAGGCTGATTTTCCACCAAGCGAACCCTTTTGGCGTCCTTGGCTTCTACCAACACAAAGCTATTCTGCTGCAACGGCTGGGTCAAGGTCACGCTGCCAGCGTGAGCCACGATGCACGCACCCCGCTACCTTCAGCGAAGACTGCTGGTAACTGTTGCTATAGCTGTAACTGGCGTTGACTGTACCTATGCTGCTCTGGTAGCCGATATTGGCAGAAGAAGTTATCTGGCCGAAGTGGCGATTGTGCCAGCTCTACACTGAATAATTCAACCGATTATCGTCCAGCGCAGTACTGTTTAAGCCAGAACTATAGGTGTTGCCTCTCTATTTGCTGTGGCCGGCATTTCTATCAGGACAACCGCAGTAACTACGGCTACGAGGATCACATCGTCAACTTGATCATATCGATCCCGTTCAGTTTATTCAGCAAGGATTTGTCTTATATGAGCGCTAGCAGAACACGCCATAGCTGATGTTTTTATAGCTGCTGTTAAAAAACCAACCTGCACCGAGAGATCCTTGCCAGAGCCGCCCCCCAGTAGGACTGATTACTAAGGTTGGCGTACAACGTTGAACTGCAAGCAATACGTTGGTTGACAGACAGCTCTACACGCTGGCGTTTGTTTCTAAAGCGGTGAGTATAATAGGTACGACGACGTAACTCATCCCAATCTGGTACGTCCAGATTGCGGTCATTTTCGTCGTAATAACTATTATGGTAAATAGCCATCTTCATAGCGATCACGCTCGGCCACGGTATCAGTAAAATTGTAATAACCTAAAGTCGAATAACGGTAGCCGGCGATCTCCCTGTTTGTCGTCACCATTGACCAAATAGGTGTCAGAATACGACATATCAAAGGAGAGTGCTCCCCAGTTGCCAAGGTTTTTACCCAACCCCCCCTACCACCGCCGAACGGTAGTTTTCCACCACTAGCACCCCCATAGGGAGTGACGTCAAACGTCATACCGTGCGATAAGATGCCATGCATAAACTTTGGCTGAGAACGGCTGCTGCCATCATGGTATTTACCGACAGTCAATTGATAGTTCCATAGTCATTCACGCAGCAATTCGGCACTGAAGAGAACGGCACGACGAAGCTACCGATCGCCTCGTTAGCCTCGATCATCATGACGCCCAGGTTACCGCTCAAAGTGCTATTGGTACTATATATTGTGTAAACATTCTGGCGGATCTCAACGCGGGCATTGCTTGATGCCACGTCACGTACTGCCGGCGCATAACCGCGTTGGTTTTCAGGCAGCATGTCATTGGAGCTCGATAGCTGCACGCCACGAAACTGAATGCTGTCAAATATCTCCTTTTAGGTGCTCTAGACTGGCCGATCACCAAAAGGCTACGCAGGGGGAACGATGTCGGTTTCTGCCCAAATGGAAATATTATTTCAGTGCGCTCTTACGCCAGATTGCTGGTTCATCGCGGAGTTATTGCGTAAACGCCAATCGCCCAAGATTCAGACCACTGTTCAAGCCCAGGAAGTAATAATCAGCGGTTTTACTATTCTGAGTGTTGCTGTAACGGTTATGATTGCCGCTGAAATTGTAATTGACAAAGCCCGCATTGATGCCGCGAATAGACCTTTGGCGGGATAGCGCCCTGCTGACGCGGCACTAAAAAACCTGTGGCACACCCAGATCTATCAGCTGGATAGCGGCATCATAGCTCAACTTGGCACCTGATATTTGTTGCGACAATGCGTAACACTGCGTCATAGTCAAGTCGTCCGGCAGATTAACCACATAATTCTGATAATCTTGCGCTATCAGGCAAGGAACCACTGGTGTATCTTTGGCTACTTTTTTAAATTCAATATTACGGTGGTTGATTGCGCTGCCCATTCAGATAAACATCAAACGGATATTTACCCGGCAGAATATTATCGCCACTATCCAGTGGCGGTTACCTGAGCAACGTTATCATCACCATGGATGAAATAGGTATTGAACTGCTCCTTTGCCATGGCCAAATGAGAGAATGAAAACGGCACAGAAGAAAAATAGATTATACCATTAATAAGCCTAGCCAAATAACCTGGTGTAGGGGTTGTTATTTTTTTACGTGCTATTTTTATCATCCCTTAAAATGTTTCAATTAATGTATAGCAATATTTTTAATTTCCGTGTAACCACCGTAGTAATTGATATAAGTGAATGACATATTATTGGCCGACTGCGCGCCCTGAGGCAGAGACACCCGCAGACTATCGTGCGGATTAACCATATCAACATTCACTGTCCAGCTTTTTCCGCCGCTTTTCAGTATTAGCTTACCCAAGGTGACATGCAGTGTCCTCTCATTGGTTACCAGCAAATTGCCGCCTTAATGCTGCCACTTCAACGCTTCCGCCTACTGTTGCAGATCGGTCTTTAGCGAATCCGGTCGGTAAAGCAATTTTATGCGAGTATGGATCGCCACCTGCAATACGCGTTCTCCTGCTTAGGTGTCGGTGGTATTGCCTGTACATTGACCCAAAATAGAGATTCTTTGTCCTAGGTTAACCCGCCGCCAGAATAGGTAAAACGCAAAATAGCATCTTTTTGGGTCGCCAGTTTTAAAATCAGTGGCGTAATGACGATCGGCAAATTTTTCGGCATCTGGCTGGCATCACCCGTGCCCAACCAAGTTTGCACCATGTAGGTGTCGTCGCTATCATTGCTGATTGAGAGCGATGCTGATTTACTTGTGCTATTATAAATTACACGCGTTGCATTGACCTGAATACTGGCAAAAGCATGAATGGAAAACGCGAATAAAATATAAGAAAGAAACTTTTTCATCGGGATATCTCAACTCTCATAATTTAGCCATCCTTGGCTAATAATGCTCACTATACTACACAAAAATTATTTGTATGCGATGGTGAAAAGGTAGCATTAGAGTTTGCCTAACCAGCAGTGATCTGGTTCTGGTAAGATTTATAACGAGCGCGCAGGTTGAACGCCGCAGTGCCGGGATTGTCATCTCAGCTGGACCCGTAACTTCCTGAGAGATTAGCAAAGTTTCGCCTTTGTTATTCAGGATTTCAACGCCAATACCAACAGCGTCAACAGTCACAGCCGACATGTCTGGGTAGCCAGCCGGGGTGTTGCCATCAAACAAAACGCAGGGTGTAGAGTTACCTTCGTCACATTTTCCAGACTAATATCAAACGCTTTATCGCCACTGGCAGAACCAGCAGTTAGGAATGCGGTAGTAGGGTATTTACCCAGGAAAACTTCTTTACTTTGGTCTTTATCAACAATCTTACAGGTAGACTGTACAATTTCGCCGGTTAATTTTACGTTACCATTAACGGCCATTGCGTTGCAGGCAACAGCAGACAATACCAGTGTAGCCACAGGCAATAGTACTTTTTTCATTTCCATCTCCGTAGAAAAATATAAAAGAATAAATTCAATGACTGGCTTATATAGCCGAAACAGAATATTATACATGTCGATAGCATTCCTTGCTGAAAATAGGGTGCAGCCTTGATGAATACATTTCGCAATATAATATTAGGACACGACGATTCTTATTAATATATTGATAAATTGTTTATAACATTTATAACCCTTCTCTTGATAGATATAAACTATCAAAAACACCTATAGATCAATATTGACGATTCATGTGAATGACAATAGTCTGTGTATAAAATTTATATAGCGATTAATTTGTAATTAAGGCGATAAAATCAGGATATCATACCGGTAATTTACTTTTTATTACACTTATAAGCATTCTAACTTGAAAAATTAATGCGCATCGCATGTGCCTGTTAGCAGCACCTGGTCATCCGGCTGCATTGAATAGGAAAATCACCTATTCATAGCAGGTTTATTATTTTTTAAATTTAAATCAACAATTTAAATACAAATCTAAGGTTTGTAAAAATGGGTTGTTTCTTCAGAGAAAAATAACGATATCAATTATGTCTTTCAGCCTATGTTCGCGGAATCTGGACAATTGCTGGCCGTTGAGTGCTTATCTCGCTTCAATTTCAATAGTGAATATGCTCATTTTTCTCCCGAACAGTTCTTTCGATATGCCGATAGCGAAACCCGAGTTGAGATTCTGTTAGATCAGGTCAACCTGATAGAAAAATATAAGTATTGGTTTCATAAAAATCAGGTAATAGCCACGCTGAACGTGGACGATGACTCTTTGCGATATTTAGCTAACAGTCGCTTTGCCGAAAAAATTAATGCCATGCGCTGTATCTATTTCGAAATCAGTGAGAACGAAACCTGGCTGATGGAACAGTACATTCACATAGTTCTTACACTAGATCATTATTCATTTTGGCTAGATGATTTTAGAGCTGGTTATGCAGGATTTTCTGCCCTCTATAGCATCCCTTTCCGCATTATTAAGCTCGACCTATTTTTATTATAGTAATTAATGAAAAAATCCGGTGGTGAAAGTTTAATACACGCCTTGTTACATTTATTTTACCTTAATCATTACAAAGTAATCATCGAAGGAATTGAAACTCTAGAACATAAAAATTGCTGGGCGAAATGCCCTATTACGCACTTCAAGGAAAACTGTGGAAAGAATCCAGAATTACTGATTTGAATTCTCTACTTACAGCTAAATATTTTTATACTTAGTATGGTATTTTCCATTATATCTAAGAATACTATTTTAGTCATTAGTGAGTGTAAGTACAGTAATATCGGCATGTCGAGGCTACTGAAAGAACATTATGGTGCTTACAATATTCAGCTATTTTACGATTTTAAGCAGGGGGGCAAAAGCGGAAAGAATCATCAAGCACGATATTGCCCTGAATTACTCTGATCTTCACTTCACATAATCTGTAACAAAGCGTCAACGTTAATTGAAAGCCTGGTGCTCTTGCATTAACAATACAGCGCTAAGATGCGTATTCTGGGGTTTTATGATGATGAGCATGTAGTAAAGCTATTGTCGATAATGGGTATTTCTATTGAGTTGGTATTAAGACGCATCTCACTTTATTCGCTGCAAGAAAAAATACAGCGACTACTGGAAAGCTATGAACCTGGTGGGATCAAAGTGCAAAAAACTCGTGAACTAAGCTCGGCAGAGAGCGACGTTCTCTTTAACTTGTTGCATGGTGATAGCCTACTGCACATCGAGGAAAAACATGGCACACAGCCCAAAACTATCTTATCGCAGAAATACAGCGCGATGAGAAAACTGCGGCTTAAACAGCATGCGCACCATTTTGTCGCTGGTAAGCAACCGCTACGCAGTATATAGCTAATGCAATGGCCAACAACACAAGTACGCAGTCTAAAGAACTGCGCTCCCGACATTCGCCAAGCGGTTAGCTAAGTGGCAGATAAAGACACCGCTGACATGTTCACCGCCACATCACGCAATCTGGACAAATTCCTGTGGTTTATCGAATCAAATATTGAATAAACGCTTTTTGGCGCAAAACCGATGACAGGCTGCGAGCCTTTACCCCATCCTGTTTTTCTTGCGTTGCAGTTGCGTTGTATAGAAAGTCACCAATAGGTTAAAACCCTGAGATGACGGTAAGATGGAGAGGTCACAATGGCGAGCGTCTGGATGCCGGACGGTGCTGTACAGGATCAAATTGATTCTACCGTTAATGATGTGGTGCAACGTGCACGCGATGCGTTGGGGGCGGCAAGAGTGAACGTGTTTGTCAGGAATGCGGCGAAGAAATACCGTAGGCATGCGCTACTGCCTGGCCTGTCAGATTAAAAAGCAGACTGCCAATAGCTTATATAACCGTCGCGGTAGTAAATACAGCCAGTTACGGTAATATTACCGGCACATCAGTGTACATTTCCCTCCTTAGTGCACCAGCTGCAATATCATCGCATTAGAAAAATATCAATAGTTTATTAGTTCCACCCTGCCAGTAGTGCTAGCTACTGCGATAAATGCCAAAATTTGGCACAACGACGTTGGCGTATATCACTTCCTGAGTTTGTCGTCCACCATGAGCCGTTCGTATTGATGCCAGTTATAGCACTTTTCGACGAGTAAAGACGAACAAATAATAGCAACATTAGCTTTATTACCTGAACAGTTGCTGCGGTAGGCATAATCAATTCGATATAACTTAAAAGCGATAGTCACTGAGCCTGATCAATTTGCTGCATATCACTGGCCACCTAAATATGCCCTAAACATAAACAGACAAAATCCTGTTGCCTAAACCGATCCGTAATCAGTAGCTATTTAACCATCGGTGAAAGTTCGCTCAGCTTTTTTGTACCAAGGTATCCACTGCACCGCGAAGTAACAAAGGATATTTAGCGATATGGCTGATTGCCACGAAACTATCACTCCTGTGCATTCAGCAGTCCGTTAGGAAAAATGAAACATGCCAAAATTCACAACCATAATCTTATGTGTGTTCTACACTAGAATAGATTTATTGAGAGAATCACTCTAGAAGCCTTTCTATACGCTGGTTGCTGCTGATTACCCAAAGCTCATGGAAAATGTCGTATCAGCGCGAACCACAGGTGAAAAATTATTCTTTGTAGCGTGAATTTTAAAGCGCAAATAACCCTTGTAGCAAACAATTTTCAACATTCTGCCCATGCCGGGCTTTGTTGAATAAATCAGATCGCTGTGCGAGCGAGCGTCCCTGTAGCTGGTCGGATTTTCAGGCAATACGAATGCTTTCTAGCATACCTGCCTTCGTCATCTTGTTCAGGGCACGCACCATGGCCAAAGCCTCTGCTACCTGACAGTCGTAGTCACGCGGCGTCAGTGAGCCTCCGAACAGCTGCTTTACCCGGTACATGGCCGTTTCTGCTATAGAGCGACAGTTATATTCTGTTGTCCATTTCCACCGCGCATTGCTCCCGCTCAGTCGCTGATTCGCTACTGCACGGTTACGGTCTGCGTACTCACCGGGCCAGTAGCCCACGCCATTTCGCTGAGGGATGAGGGCGCTGATTTTTTTACGGCGCATTTCATTGTGACATAACCGGGTGTCATAAGCGCCGTCCGCCGTAACATTGTTAAGCGACAGGTCCGCACAGATGATTTAATTGGTTTTGCTGTCAACGGCCAGATACAGTTTCCGCCAGATACAGCGGCATTCTTTTCCGTGTTTTTGACTTTCCATTTGCCTTCACCCAAGACCTTCAGCCAGGTGGGATCAATCACCAGGTGCGTGATTTCACCCCGGGTGGGAGTTTTGACACTGACATTGACTGACTTTGCCCGCTTGCTGACACACAGCTGTAATCCGGACAGCGCAGCGGAACGCCTATCAGGGTAAAATGGAATCAATGAAGCCCTGTGCAGCCCGTAGGGTCAGCCGTAATACTCGTTTAATCACCAAAACGGTAGTGATGGCAAGGTCAGAATAGCGCTGGGGTATTCCTCGCGCTGAAGGTGGGGCTGTCTCATACCGCGTCTTACCACGTCTTAATCGCTTCGTCGTCCAGCTAGAAAGTCATGGAGCCGGGTTGATAAGCACTTTGTTATAGGTGTGCCAGTGAGTGATTCTGAACTTCTGCTTAGCCACGGAACTGCCTGCGTTGTCAGAGAATGTGTGATCTGCCCCTTCAAATCAGCAAAAGTTCAATTTATTCAACAAAGCCAATATAATGAATAATAGACTTTTTTGTAGTGATGTTCCTTCGTCTTGCCTGCGGAGGGTGGGCCTGGGTTACCATAGCTGTTCAGGCAGCCTTGCCGCTGGCGGTGGCTTTTACTCCAGCCATCAATGGCGCAGACAGCGGTCAGCATGTCTTCCCTTCCCCACCCATACCGCCCCTGCTCCACACCCAGACCTACCGCCTGGCAGACGGCGAAACCGTTGACTCTGTGGCGCAAAAATACCACCTAATCTCGGCAGCACTGCGCCAGCTTAATTAATTTCGTACCTTCTCCCATGGCTTTGACCACCTGCACCGCACCGATGAGCGTACCTAGCTTAATCTCGGTACCGGGCTGCTACACTTCGTACCCCATTATATGTTCGGTGCCAATTTCTTTACTGATTATGACCTGTCGCATGACCATGCCCGTATCGGTCTGGGGGTGGAATATTGACGTGATTTCCTGAAACTGAGCGCCAATGGCTATCAGCGCATGACCGGCTGGAGAGACGCGCCTGAGTTGACGGATTATGAAGCGTGCCCGGCCAACGGTTGGGATATCCGCGACCAGGCGTGGCTGCCGGCACGGCCGCAACCGGGTGGCAGGCTAAGCTATGAGCAATACCACGGCGATGAGGTAGCGCTATTCGGCAAAGACCAGAGCCAACGCAGACCGTATGCTTTCACCGCCGGGATTGAATACACCCCGGTGCCGCTGCTAGCCTTCAGCGTCGCACAGAATCAAGGGAAATCGGTAGAAAATAATACACGGCTAGGGTCGAGATGCACTACCAACTGGGTATGCTATGGCAGCAGCAGATCAATCCCACTGCCGTGGCGGCAATGTACAGCCTGGCAGGCAGCCACTACGCCTTGGTGGAGAAAAATAACAACATTATCCTGTCGTACTACAAGAAGGAACTGATTCACCTGTATACCGCATCGCAGGTGACCGGCTATGGTGTGGAGAAAAAATCCTGTCTCGGTCACCAGTAGTCACGCGCTAGCGTGTATCGATTGGTTAGCCTCGGTGCTGTTTTGGCAGCAGGCAGCAAAATCGTTCAGGACAGCGCGCCCAGGACTATAGCCTGGTTGTTGCCAGCCTATCAAGTTCAAACCGGGCGTCAACCATTATACCGTCAGCGGTGTCGCCGTAGGGTAGACAGTCAGGGTAATACATCGGATCCGATCGAAACCCGGGTAACAGTGCAATCCCCACTGATTGACACTAACAGCAGTGCTTTGACACCCCGCCACAGCACCTTGATGGAAGACGGAAAAAGCAGCCAGTTGCTGACCATGGTGCTGAAAGACATGCAAGGCCAGCCGCTAGAGATGCTGCTTGCCGACATCCACATGGCTGTCAGCGCACTGAAATCAGCCTACGTCTCGGCGGTAACTAAAAGCAGGCTGGGGTCTATCAAGTGACGGTGACAGCGGGAAGCGAGGCGGAACACATCACGTTGACGCCGATGCTGGGCAACCTGACGTTGGGCGCGTAACAGGTGGTGATCGGCTATTCGCCGCTGGATAGCGCGTATTCAACCTTTATAGCCGACCGCGAAAGCATCACCGCAGACGGCCAAGACAGCGCTACTCTGACATTCACCGCCAAGGATGCGCAAGGCCAGCCGATGCCGGGTATCGTCCGCGTACTCCGTTTCTAGGTGTTAGACCGCGATGACAACCCGGCTGTGCCTGGCGCGGTGACGACGACGCCAACCATAGAAAGCGTTATGCCTGTGGTGTATTGTATACCGCGTAACTGAGCGGGAAAAAACCTACAGCTATCAGGTCATCCCGCAGATTAACGGCAAGGCGGTGGGCGACCTAAATGCCACCATGACCCTGGTGGCGTTCACGACAACCGTGCAGGATATCCAGGTGAACGGATACGAATTTGCGCCAATTTTTGGCTTCCCAAAAACTGGCTTTACGGGTGCGCACTTCACCGCCAGGCTGAACGGTGGGGTATCTGTATAGGACTATAACTGGAACACTAGCGCCCCGACCTGGACAATAGTATTAGTGGACAGTATGGTGCGCCTTACCGACAAGGGCAATACTAACGAGGTGACCATTACGGCGACCTCCAAGGCCAACCCCGTCAAAGCGATCCACTACACCTTTAAACTGAGTGGCTGGTATATCAACAATGGAATGATCAAAACAACCTAGCCTGACGCAAAGACCTACTGCACCAAACATAGCGCCAGTCTACCCACCCGTCTGCAACTGGGTGGAATAGCGACAGAGAAGCAGGAGTTAAACCAGCGCGGTACGATAGGTTCCCTGTGAAGTGAGCGGGACAATTTAGGCTATTTCATATCAAACACAATCCTCCCCACCCCGCCAGTATATTTTGGACATCTAAAATTGACCACAACAATCAGTACTACGCCATCTTTACCAGTACCACCCCGCCAGTATATTTTGGACATCTAAAATTGACCACAACAATCAGTACTACGCCATCTTTACCAGTAATAGTCTCTTCGGAGACTATCCTAATTCCACGAACTCCAGCAGCTACGATGTGTGTCGAATCGAACTTTAACTTTTAACCGCTACTCCTCTTTGAGCGGCCCCTACGGGTGCCGGTCATTTATGCCTCCTGGCAAGACACCATCGCGGTATTCTGCGGTTGTATGCCTTGCCCTCGGCCCCACCTAAAATCAACTGACCCGATAAATAATTACCAAACAGGAAAAAACTAGCCTACAGCCTATTCCCGTAAGCGTACATTGTTGTAGTCCATTTACGCACTGACAGCGTAGAATAACCAGCGCATACAGGAAGTCTGTGAGGGGGATGATCTCTGCCCAGGCATAAAATAGCAAATAAAATAGCCTACTAATAGGATAGGTTCTTAATGTTGATCGATGGGTAGAAGCTAGTCACAGTGGCGGCACATTATGCCCGTCATACTTCAAGTTAACTGTGCGTAAGCTTTTTCCCCATTCCCCCCAATTACTGACGGGTGTCAGCGCCTGGGGGGGGGTTAATCAACCTTATCCCTGAGGTTCAGCACACGCTACTCAAATCGGTTCCCAAGCGATTTGTCGCTGAGTTGCCGTCTGCCTGCTACATGAGTTATTTAGTGTATAAAAGGGCGTAGTTCATTGTGAACTATGCCCTTACATTACCTGCTGGCAAGGATTATTGTATCAGCAAATACAGTTTGTTCTCACCGCGCTGAATATTCAACGCCAACACAGGAGGCGAGCTATCGAGTATTTTACGCAATTCGCCCAGGTTTTGGATCGGCTGTTGGTTAACGCCCAGGATCACATCGCCCTTTTTCAGGCCAATGCGTGCGGCGGCGCTGCCATCCTTGACGCTGTCCACTTTGATACCTTTCTGAGCGCCGATCTGGGTATTACTTAGCTCGGCTCCTTCGATACCGGTATAGATATTGCCAGACTCAATCTGTGTCTGGGTACTTTGCTCCAGCACGGCGTCAAGGGTCATCGGTTTACCGTCACGGATGATACCCAACGACATCTTGCTACCAATTGGCAACGTGCCGATTTCTGCCCGGAAAGAAGCGAAGCTGGAGATAGCTTTGCCATTGATGGTGATGATCACATCGCCAGCCTTAATACCTGCCTTGGCGGCGGAGGATTTAGGCACAACCTCATTGACAAAAGCTCCACGCTGTGCATCGATCTTCATCGCTTTGGCCAGTTCAGAGTTCAGTTCGGTGCCCTTAATGCCTAGTTCACCACGTTTCACCTGACCATATTCGACCATCTGCGCCGTCAGATTTTTCACCATGTTACTTGGGATGGCAAAGCCGATGCCGATGTTGCCGCCATCCGGTGCCAGGATCGCGGTGTTGATGCCGATCAACTCGCCGTTCAGGTTGACCAATGCTCCACCGGAGTTACCACGATTAATCGCGGCGTCAGTCTGGATAAAGTTCTCGTAATTTTCTATATTCAGGCCGCTGCGACCCAGTGCAGAAACAATACCTGAAGTGGCAGTTTCACCCAAACCGTAAGGGTTGCCGATGGCGATAGCGTAATCACCGACGCGCAGTTGATCGGAGTCTGCCATTTTGATGGCTGTAAGATTCTTAAAGTCCTTCAGTTGTAGCAGGGCGATATCGGAACGCATATCTTTTCCGATCACCTTAGCGTCATAGCGCCGGCCATCACTCAGCTTTACTTGAATTTTATTAGCGTTATCCACCACATGGTTGTTGGTCACGACATGGCCTTTGATTGCATCAATCACTACCCCGGCACCTAGTGCCTGGAAATTCTGCTGTGTACCCTGTTGCTGCCCATCCGGCCAAACTTGACACAGCGGCGAACTCTGGAATGGCGAACCATTGCGGCAAAACGGCGAGTCTTCACTAAAAAATTGCTGGAACTGCGGTGGCATTCTTAGCGTATTGACCGTAGTACTACCCTCTACATTGATGCTCACCACAGAAGGCATCACTTTTTCCAGCATTGATGCCAAGCTTGGCAACGGTTGCGAGCTGGAAAATGTGGTGTCGGCGGCGCTATCCTTAAGCGGCCCCATCGCCATACTGAATGTCAGTGCACTTAGGATTAATGCGGTTTTTTTCATCTGTATGTCTCTTTTATCGAGTCGTTAAGAAAAGTCTTTCAATCCATCCGGTGCATTGTCAGAGCTAATTAATAGCCTAAAGTTCCGGCGCAGGTTATTGGTAATAGTAAATAAATATTGCCTGTCTTTACAAAATGGCTCACCGACTGTAGCACGGGAAAACAACAATTAATTATTCTGCTGCAATTAATCGCCAATATTCATCATAAGCATAAAGATTGGTCATTCCGCTAATATATTCTTGCAGTAAACGTGCGCGGAAATAATATTCTCTAATCGCCTGTTGTTCTGCCGATAGATGCTGCAACCCGCCCACGGCTTCGACACATAGGATAGCCGATGTTTAGTGGAAAGCTTGTGGTATAACCGCATTTCGATCGGATAATGCGCGATGGCTGTTCTGCTGCACCAGCCGGGTTAAATCGGCCAATGGCATCGCTAGCAGCGGGCTGTAAATGTCTAGTAGACCGCTGATAACCAGGAACCCCTGTAACTCAAGCTATTCCACTTCTAGGTGGTTGAACACACGTTTGAATACCATATTCTTAAATATTTTTAATAAATCAAATCCTTGTCCATCATCCTCCAGCAATGCATGATTGAAGTGGCCCTGAAATACCGCCTCCAGGTTGTCGATAAAGCGTTTCGCCGCGTGTGGCACCAGCCGCTTCACCCACCGTTAATACCCGCAAATACATGAAGAACTGATCCCCGCAGCTGTCAATTTTGCAGAAGGCACTGGCAACGGTTTTATCGAATAAATCCCCAGTGATCACTTTCCCTCCATTCCTGCTTGAGATGCTGATAAAGTTGCTCAACGGTGAAGATATTTTTTCCACGGCGTCTTCGAGATCGGCAATATAATAAGAAATATCGTCGGCGGCTTCCATAATATAGGTCATAGGGAAAAGGTTAAATTTGCCCATATGTAGTTCGCGCCGTAAGCGATCAACATACGCTTCCTCCGCTAAATAATAACCTGGCTTTTTCATCAGGTAGCTGTGGCTAGCTGGGATCTCGCTAGCCCAATAGGCCTGGCGGGTATATTTCAAAATGCAACCCACCTGCGCGTAAGTTAGGTTGAGCTTCAGCAGGGTATAGACTATGCGGATCGCCTGAGCATTGCCATTCAAAATGGCTAAGATCTTGACGAATGAGGCTGCGCAGCCGGTTAAGATCGCTTTCTCCCTGATGCAGGCGTAGCATCTCAACCTGACACCTATCGTGGCTACCAGGCCCGCTGCCGCAACTGGCGGGATTGAGTCGCTGGGTGAGCCAATCGTTGATCGCTGACTCGCCGAAGTAGCTGAACGGCGGATTGCCGATATCATGTATCAGACAGGCCGTTTCGATGATACTTTCAAAGGGAGCGAGCAACCAAGTCAGGCCAAGCTCATCAATGCGCCCAGCTAGTTTGAAGCGGTTGAGGATCTCTTTGGCGATATGCCGCCCGATCTGCTGCACTTCCATAGAATAGGTCATGCAGCTATGCACGGCCGCATTACGCTCCAATGGAAAGACCTGGGTTTTTTGCTGCAAAAGGCGGATGGCGGCAGAATTGATAATGTGCCCACGATCGCTCTTAAACTGCCGCACAATGTCGTACTTATCTTTGGCCTCAATAGGTTTTCCAAATGGCTGCAGGAAGATGATTTTTTGCTTGAAGTCGATCCTGGACATCTGTTTCTCCTTAGTTGCACCTACCTCTGTGATAACAATTACCGCCAGCGGATGCAATGAATTATCTCTCTGGCAGCCATGATAGACTATGGTGCAAATCCCCCACCTAATTAGCGAGTGTTATTTATGAAAATAGCTATCATCGGCGCAATGGAGCAAGAAGTCACCCTACTGCGCGATCAAATTGAAAACCGTCAAACCCTTCAACGTGCGGGCAGTGAAATCTATACCGGCCAGATCGGCAGCGTCGACGTTGCCCTGCTGAAATCCGGTATCGGCAAAGTCTCTGCGGCCATAGGCACCACCCTGTTGCTGCAACATTGCCAGCCGGATATGGTGATCAATACCGGCTCCTCCGGTGGCCTTGCCAGCACGCTGAAGGTTGGCGACATCGTGGTGTCTGAAGAAGTGCGTTACCACGATGCCGACGTAACCGCCTTTGGCTATGAGCCAGGCCAGATGGCCGGTTGCCCAGCAGCATTCGTGGCCGATAGCGCGCTGATCGCTCTGGCGGAAAGTGGCATCAAACAGTTAAACCTGAACGCAGTGCGCGGCCTGATTTGCAGCGGCGATGCATTTATCAATGGTGCAGAACCATTGGCACGTATTAGCGCCACCTTCCCAAATGTTGTGGCAGTTGAAATGGAAGCTGCAGCGATCGGCCATGTCTGCCACCTGTTCAGCACGCCATTTGTGGTTGTGCGCGCTATCTCCGACATCGCCGACAGCGTATCTCACATCAGCTTTGACGAATTCCTTACAGTGGCGGCCAAACAGTCCACGATGATAGTTAACGCCATGCTGCAAGCCCTGGCCAAACGCGGTTGAAGTGCAGCCAAGTGACCCTCACCGAACAAACTGTCGCGTAGGGAATGACAGGGGCATTAACCAGCCAGCCATGAGGGAAGACGGGTAATACCCTGGCGGGGAAAAGTCAGATACTGAATGAGGAACCACAGCCACAGGTCGTTTTGGCATTCGGGTTGGTCACTACAAAGCGTGAGCCTTCCAGCCCTTCAGTATAATCCACCGCACCCCCCACCAGATATTGCAGGCTCATCGGATCGACCACCAGTGCCACACCTTGCTTTTCAATGGTCATGTCGCCATCATTGATTTTGTCGTCAAATGTGAAGCCGTACTGAAACCCACTACAGCCGCCGCCAGTAATGTAAACTCGTAACTTTAGGTTCGGGTTTTCTTCATCAGCAATCAGAAATTTAACTTTGTTTGCTGCTGCCCCAGTAAATTGCAGGGGCAATGCAGTTTCATCATTCATACTCTTTTACTCCCAACCTAGTTCAGCATCAGATCGCTACACTATCTGCCTGATTAATACTGACGTATTATCCGATACCTAAGTATTGTGTTCAAGTATTTACCCCATTTGCTTTACCCCGTTTCTCCGTCATCTTACCACTGGCTAAGAGCCTATTCCAGTAGGCTTTTAGCCGCCCACTACGACTCTTCACTCTTTGTCGATGAACATTTCATAACGCGACACTCTCCTCTAGAATAGCGAGGTAAAATCATTCAAAAAAATCCAGGAGCCGATTTATGAGTTTACCCAGCAAATCCGCGAGTCTGTATGCCCAGGCGTAACAGGTGATCCCCGGTGTGGTTAACTCTCCGGTACGCGCCTTCACGGGTGTCGGCGGTGTGCCACTATTTATCGAGCTGGCAGAGGGAGCATACCTGTTCGACGTCGATGGCAAAGCCTACATTGATTATGTCGGCTCCTGGGGGCCAATGGTGCTGGGGCATAATCACCCAGTGATTCGCAACGCGGTAATCGAAGCGGCACAGCGCGGCCTAAGTTTCGGTGCGCCAACCGAGATAGAAATCAGCATGGCGCAGTTGGTCACCGAACTGGTGCCGACTATGGATAAAGTGCGCATGGTTAACTCAGGCACCGAGGCTACCGTGAGCGCCATTCGTCTGGCGCGTGGCCATACCCACCGCGATAAAATCATCAAGTTTAAAGGTTGCTACCACGGCCACGCCGACTGCCTACTAGTGAAAGCCGGTTCCGGCGCATTGACCCTCGGCCAGCCAAACTCGCCAGGCGTACCAGCAGACTTTGCCAAGCACACCCTCACCTGCACCTATAACGATTTGGACTCAGTGCGCACGGCGTTCGAGAAATACCCTTCAGAAATCGCCTGCATCATCTTCGAACTCGTGGCCGGCAACAGGAACTGCGTACCCCCGCTACCGTAGCTCCTGCCGGGCCTACGCACACTATGCGACGAATATGGCGCACTGCTGATCATCGATGAAGTGATGACCAGCTTCCGCGTAGCGCTGACTAGGGCACAGTCCTATTATCACGTCGAACCGGATCTTGACCTGCCTGGGTAAAATTATCGGCGGTGGCATGCCGGTAGGAGCCTTTGGTGGGGACATCGTGAGGTGATGGACGTGCTGGCATCAACCGGCCTGGTTTACCAAGCAGGAACCCTGTCCGGCAACCCGATCGCTATGGCAGCGGGCTACGCCTGCTTGACCGCAGTGTCGCAGGTAGGTGTACACCAGACACTGACCGAACTGACTGACAGGTTGGCGGAAGGTCTGCGGCACGCGGCGAAAGAAGAAAACATCCCACTGGTGGTCAACCATGTCGGCGGCATGTTCGGCTTGTTTTTCACTGGCGCCTCAGGGTCACCTGCTATCAGCAGGTCATGCAATGCAACGTAGAGCACTTTAAGAGCTTTTTCTACCTGATGCTGGAAGAAAGCATCTATCTAGCACCCTTGGCGTTTGAAGCGGGCTTCATGTCCGTGGCACACAGTAAGGCAGATATTCAGCGTACTATCGACGCCGCGCAACGCTGCTTCGCTAAACTGTAAGCTTGCACGGTAAAAACAACGGGAGCTGGCCGGTACCGTAGCTCTTGCTGTTTTTTGCTGTTATTTACAGCAGCATGCCGTAAATAGCCAGTAGCGCCACCACTACTATCAGGGTCACCGTCACCTGGCTCGACAGATGAGTTACAATAGGCACTGGACGTGGGTGCCGACATCGTGATGCTGGACAACTTCACCGTCGAGATGATTTACCAAGCGAAGGCACAAACCCAAAGCCGCTCCCAGCTAGAAGTCTCTGGCAACGTCACCAGAGAAATGCTGCGCATTTTTGCCTAAACCGGCGTTTACTATATTTCAGTGGGCGCACTGACTAAGAATGTGATTGCTCTCTACTTGTCTATGCATTTCAAATAATTCCCCGCCGCTACGGCGTGGCATTTTCGCGCAAAAATTGCTAGGGAAGCCCCAACTTTTTCCTGCTGCAACCGCGACAACTTGTATCAGAAGCATACTGGGAAATGCGCCAAAGCGCCTAGAAACGCGTCATTGGGTCAACTAACCCGCCCTCCATACTAACATGGAGGAAACAATAAATAGAATCACAACGCGGTTTTACCCTGATTGAACTGATGGTGGTGATTGCTATTATCGCCATATTGAGCGCCATTGGCATTCCCGCCTAACAAGGTTATATCCGGAAAGCAGCGCTGGCCGACATGTTGCAGGTGATAACACCTTATAAAATGGCCGTAGAATTAATTGTGCCTACTGGACGACGGTGTGCCAACTGACTGCAACGCCGGCATAGCCAAGGGCCATTCCTACCAACGGCTCCTCGCGCTACGTCAGCGCGGTGCAAGTCAGCCTGGGGGTGACCCACCCTCACTTGGCGCTCAGACGCTGCTGGGGTTAAAAGTGGCGCTGACATCTACGCAAAATCCCGGTGGCCAAACTCGCCGCCGGACTCGCCGCCTATCCACCAGCGAAAACGCTAATCTGGCCAAGGTATGCTATGCCAGGATGTCTTACACTTTGACACCGTCGCATAGTAACGGTGATGGATGAGGCGATTAGCGAAGAAGTTCAGACCCCGTGTCAGCGCTATCAAGTGCTAGCACTCAGCGAAGAGGCACCCCAGGGGTGTTGCTGGCGGCGCTGCGTTTCGCTACGGGAAAATGCATATACATACACCTGGAGCAGTGGCCAGCAACCCGGCTTGAGCTAGCTAGCATTTCATCAGCGCCAACGACAGGTTGAACCGCCTGCACAAGCCACCGCCGAGTATCAACTCGATACCGCCTCCCTTGACGACGACAGAGCTATGCAACCGGTAGTGCAGTTTATCAACCAAACGCTGCGTATAGCCATTCATCGCCGTGTCTCAGACGTTCACTTTGTTTGATCCTTATCAACAGCGTTTTCGCGTCCGCTTGCGCATCGAAGGCGTTTTGCAGGCCAGTGCATCACCGCCGCCTGAGTTGGCTATACGACTGAGCACCAGGATGAAGATTATGGGGCAGTTAGATATTGCTGAACGCCGGTTGCCGCAAGGCGGATAGTTCAGCCTGTGGCTGGATAACGCCTGTTATTCAATGCGCATCGCTACGCTACCAACATTGCAGCACGGTGAAAAAGTGGTATATTGCGTATTTTGCCACCCGAGCAGTAGGAATTGCCATTGGATCGGTTGGGGACGAGCCAAGCAGAGCTGCCGTGCTATACGGCATCACTTACCAATCCGCAAGGCATGATCCTGGTAACCGGCACAACTGGCAGCGGCAAAACAATAACGTTATACAGCGGCCTGCGTCAATTAAATGACACGCAGAACAACTTGTGCAGCGTCGAGGATCCGATCGAGATCCCGCTATTTTTTGTCAATTAAACCTAGGTAAACATCAAAACCGAACTGAGCTTCTAACGGGTGTTATGCGCCCTGCTGCGGCAAGATCCCGAAGTCATCATTTCAGTGAAATACGCGACCGTTAAACCGCCGAGATCGCCGTTAAGGCTGCACAGACTAGCCATTTGGTGTTATCGACGCTGCATACCAACTCCACCGGAGAAACCCTGACGCGTCTGACGCATATGGGTATCCTCAGCTATCTGATCGCCGCCTGCCTGAAACTGGTGATCGCCCAGCGGCTGGTGCGCAGATTATACGAACACTGTCGCTACCCACTGAATCAACCAGTAGACTTTCCAGCCAACTTGTGGCCTGGCCGGAGCCGCTGACTGTCTGGCAAGCCAATAGCTGCGAACACTGTTTTGGCGGCTACTTATGGCCGCATTGGGGTCTATGAACTGTTGACCATTATATCGGAGGTGCAAACTGGTCTGCTGGAGAACACCTCCCCTCGCCAACTGGCAGATATCGCCTGTCTTCAGGGGCATATAACGTTGCTCCAGGCTGGGATGGCTCTGGTTGCAAAAGGAGTCACCTTACTAGAAGAGCTGTATCGCGTGGTAGATATCACCACAACAGAAGGTGGAGAACAGTCTTGAAGGCTCAGGGTGAAGTGCTCTATGGCGCACTAATGAGCAGCGAAAAACAGCAAGTCTGCCGCTAACTTATTGAACAGGGGCTACAACCGTGCCGGATCACGCACGGTAAACGCATCACACCCAGACAAAATAGCGTGGCGATCCACTGATCCACTTCACTCGTCAGCTCGCAACCTTGCTATAAGCGGGTCTGCCACTGGTCAACGCACTGCAATTTATGGCTGCGGTGTAGTAAGGACACCCTTTTCAGAGATTATTGCCGAACAGCAGGTTGTCTTCCCGCTGATTTACCGCCAACTGATCGCCATTGGTGAACTGACCGGGCATCTGGATCATTGCTGCTGGCAACTAGCGTAACAACAGGAATCCTAGAAAAAGCTGCACAATAAGGTGGTTAAGGCACTACGCTATCCCTTGTTCGTTGTTTGCACGATAGCGCTGCTGATCAGCACAGGGCTATATTTTGCCATGCTGCTGGGTAGTGCGATCTTTGGTTATTGTCGCTGGTGGAAGAGCTGAATGCGGCGGCGCTGGCGGTGGACAACCTGTTTTATCGGCAAGCGCTAGAACAAGTGCAGCGCTAGATCGCTCAAGGGGAAAGGTTTTACCAAGTTCTAAGTCATCAGCCGCTGTTTCCGGCACTTTGCCAGCAATTAGTACGGGTGGGTGAAGAATCCGGCTCATTAGACAGTCTGCTCGATAAGCTGGCACAGTGTCATGAAACGGCAAACGCTGGAACTGAGCGATATGCTGGCGTAGACGTTAGAACCTCTGCTGATGCTTGTGGTTGGCGGGATAGTCAGCGCGCTATTGGGGTGAACTAATGAGGACAACGGGACACCAGACAACTGCGCCTGCTATCAGGACTTAGTGTGCGTTACTTGGTGCTGAAAATGCGGTTTTCTTGCTCAGCCACGCGGATGAAGGTGGTGAGTTTGGTCAGTTCCTTCAGGCGTTCCGCACAAACATAATAAGTACAGGCGGAACGCAAACCACCAACGATATCGCGCATGATGTACTCAACTTCACCACACAGCGGCAATTTAACGGTTTTTCCTTCCGCCGCACGGTAGTCAGCCACCCCGCCTGCCTGCATGGCGTTTCATCGCCGACTCGGAACTCATACCGTAGAACAGCATGAATATCTCGCTATTTTCTTCCACCACGGCACCCTCACATTCATCGTGACCAGCCAGCATGCCACCCAGCATCACGAAGTCAGCACCACCGCCAAAGGCTTTGGCAGCGTCGCCAGACACCGAGCCACCGTCTCTGACGCGATCTGTGGCACCCAGGCTGTGAGCCGCATATACACACTCGATCACGGCAGATAGCCTACACCAGTTTTCACCCGGGTGGTACACACCGAGACTGGGTCAATACCGATTTTAACCATATCGGCACCGGATAGGAGCAGTTTTTCCACTATTTTACCAGTGACCACGTTGCCGGCACAAATCACATGGTTCGGACAAGCGCCTCATGCGCCTTCTGTAAGAAGGCGACGAAAGACTCCAAGTAACCGTTAGCTACATCGATACAAATGAACTTCAGTGGTGCCGGAGACAGCGCCAAAATCTGCTTTATTTTGGAGAAGTTAGCTTAAGAGGTGCCAGTGGAAACCATCACATGACGCAATACCGGACCCAGGCACGCGCTGTATAAAAGACGCCCATTGCTCGACGCTGTAATGTTTGTGCACCGCAGTGAGAATATAAAAAGAAGCCAGAACCTCTGCCATGCGGAAGGTGCTGACAGTATCCATATTAGCGGCGATAATCGGCACACCTGACCAGCGACTACCTGAATGTTTGAAGTTGAACTAGCGCTCTAGTCCAACTTCAGAACGGCTTTTTAACGTGGAGTGCTTAGGACGGATCAGCACATCTTTAAAGCCTAATTTCACATCTTCTTCGATACGCATGACTAATAATTCCCTAGTTTATGGCACAAGATCGCAGGAAGATATTCGACCCTATAAATTTCACGTTGCGGCTAGCTCACGACGCTGTGGTTTGTAAAGGCAATAAGTAGATTAACGCCAGTTCCAGTGACACTTATCATACGCGCTAATAAATACTGGACAAGACTGCGATTACACGTTTATTTATGCCACAATATGACAAACTAACCTGCGCATCCACCGTGTAACTTCTCGCTGTTTTTCCTTCTCCAACTGCGCTTCTTATCGCCGTATAAAGCAGATGCCGCCTGCTGACTTGCACTTCTGCGCGATCGCTTTATGATTAGTTTATATTTTTACGAATTTCGGATACCCCTAACATCATGGCCTACATTGTTGCGTTAACCGGGGGTATTGGCAGCGGCAAATCGACCGTAGCAAACGCCTTTGCGCGTCACGGCGTAGCCGTTGTCGACGCTGACATGATTGCCCGGCAGGTTGTCGAGCCGGGCACCCCAGCCCTAGCGAAGATCGCTGAACGTTTTGGTAATGAAATATTGCTGACAAGCGGTGCATTAAATCGTGCGGTGCTGCGCAAGAGAATCTTCAGACATTCTGATGGCAAAATCTGGCTGAATCAATTGTTGCATCCGCTGATCCGTCAGGAAACACAACGACAGTTGGCGCAGGCTACCAGCCCTTATGCTCTATGGGTGGTGCCGCTACTGGTAGAAAATGGCCTACAGGATTGTGCCGATCGAGTCTTAGTGATAGATGTCAATACAGAAACTCAACAAGCTAGAACCATTGCGCGTGACGGTATCAGCCGCCAACAGGTACAGGATATTCTTTCCGTGCAGGCCACACGCAAGCAGCGTCTGGCCATTGCAGATGACATTATTGACAACAGCGGCATCGCTCTGGAGATAGAGCTATCAGTCGATGCACTGCATCATCGCTACCTTGAACTGGCGGCATCAGTGCCCCAACAGGATTAAACTGCATGAGTGATATTTCCCCAAGCGTTATCTTTGAACATCCACTGAATGAAAAAATGCGTACCTGGCTGGCTGCGTATCGAGTTCTTATTGCAGCAGTTGTACGGCTAACAAGCTTTGAGCGAAACCGCCATCGCTATAACCTTCTTCCGTAGCCTATCTGATCTGCTGGACGTACTGGAATGCGGCGAAGTACGCACCGAACAGCTAAAGGAGTTGGAACTACAGCAGCAGAAACTGCTGACCTTGGTAGATGTGCTGGGCGTCGATATGCCGCTAATCGACCAACTGCGTAACCAACTTAAAGCGCGGGCGTCGGCACTGATGGCGGCACCGCGTCTCGGCCAGGCATTGCGCGAAGACAGGCTGATTAGTTATAGTGCGCCAATGACTGAGTATTCCTGGTGGTTGCTGTAGCTTCGATCTGCCGACCCTGCATATGTGGATGCACGCCCCCAACAGGATGGCGATATCGATATCGTTAATTGGTTACAGACGCTCGCACCGCTAAACCAAGCACTAACCATGGCGCTGGATTTGATCCGTCAAACATGGTCGTTTCGCAACCAAATAAGCTTGAACGGTTTCTTCCATTGTAATGCCGAAGGGAAGGGGCACATATGCTGCGCCTGAGCATCAACCTGACATAACAACTCTATCAGCAGATCTCTGGTCACAAGACCGCTACGCTATTTGCTTCCTGCTGTTAGACCATGAGCATGGTATAGTGCCAGAACGTTTGGCCTTTGAATTGGCCTGTTGCTGAATAATTGACATAAAATCCATTCAGATGTGGCAAGGGGTAAATAACCGTTATGACGTCCGTAGTAAAATGCCCAACCTGTGGCAATGACGTGGTATGGGGTGAGATCAGTCCCCACAGCCCATTCTGCTGCAAGCGTTGCCAATTGATCGATCTTGGCGAGTGGGCCGATGAAGATAAGCGTATTCCGAGCAATGACGATCTGTCGGAAAGTGACGACTGGAGTGAGTGATAAATAGATCGGATGCCGCAAAGCGTCATTCCACAGGGGAAAATTTACAGAGATGTGATTTCTACCCGATTTAAACGTTGCTTTTAGTGACTCTGAAAGGGTGAGATGCATGGCTTAAACTCAGTAGCTATCGCTGATTTGCCCCTATCGGGTCAGTGTTAACACCTAGGCTGTCTGCTTTATTGCGCAGTGTTGGTCTGCTACACCAGCAATTTGACCATGTAGATGTTGGCTTGTGGGAATTCTTTCTTACACAGGTCTGCCTGTTTCACCCAGCGTACTGGCGCTGGCCTTCACGGCCAAAAGGTTCGCCCATCCAGCCTTCTACCAGATAAAAATGCAGCGTGGCGATACGATCGCTAAAGCGATGCTCCAACACCTTCAGCAACGTTGCCTGTTCAGTTTCGATACCCGCCTCTTCACGCAACTCGCGGTTCAGCGCTTGCTCCGGCGTTTCGCCTTGTTCAATTTTGTTGCCGGGAAACTCCCAAAAATTTGCCATGTGCACATCGGCGGCGCGGCGGGTAATAAAGATTTCCTACTGAGCGTTACGGATAATGCCCACAGCGACATTCGGATGTTTCATCATACCCTCCAGATTGAGGCCAAAAAAATAGGGGATCAGCTTGAACCATTGGGTGCCATCGGTTTTCCTATACTTCAAGCCGCATCTTTGTTGGCTACGTTCGCTCACTCCAGTCACTGACTTTAGTCAGTGACTATAGATTAATAAACCTCATTCCTGAGGTTCAGTACCAGCGCTGTTCAAATCGGTTTTTGACCGATTTATCACTTAGTTGCCGTCTCGATGCTACTCGAATTATTTTGGGCATAAAACGCGGCCCGGCTTACTTGTGCAGACGGCCATGGCATTGTTTGAATTTTTTGCCGGAACCACAAAGGCAAGGATCGTTGCGGCCAACTTTGCATTCAGCGATCAACGGTACGTTAGCAACATTAGTGACCAACGTGTTCTCTTCGTAATGGCTGATCCGTTGCTGCTGCTCCAGACGCTCAGCTTCTTCACGGCGCTGCTGCTCAAGCGACTCAACTTCTTCCGGCATCTGCATCAGCACCTTGCTTAGCACACTGATCACTTCGTATTTCAGCGATTCCAGCATGGTAGCAAACATGTTGAAGGATTCGCGCTTGTACTCTTGCTTAGGATCCTTCTGTGCATAACCACGCAGGTGAATGCCTTGACGCAGATAGTCCATCGCCGCTAGGTGCTCTTTCCATAGGGAATCCAGCGTTTGAAGCATCATGCCCTTCTCGAAGTTGCGCATCATCTCGCTGGTAATTACGTCTTCCTTGTGCAAATACTGTTGCTTAACATTCTCCAGGATACGCTCACAGAGCGTTTCTTCGTGTAGCTCAGGCTCTTTGTTCAGCCATTCGGCGATGGGCATTTCTAGGTAGAAATCGTTTTTCAGGCGTTCTTCCAACCCTTGAATATCCCACTCTTCTTCCAACGATTGCGGTGTGATGTAGTTATCAATGGTGCTCTTGAATACGTCCTCACGGATGCTGGCGATGGTTTCACTAACGTCAGACACATCCAGCAGTTCGTTACGCTGGCTGTAGATGGCGCGGCGCTGATCGTTGGCGATATTGTCATATTCCAGCAGTTGCTTACGGATATCAAAGTTGCGGCTTTCCACTTTACGCTGGGCATTGGCGATCGCTTTGGTCACCCATGGGTGTTCAATCGCTTCTCCATCTTTCATGCCCAGTTTGCGCATCATGCCAGAAACGCGATCCGACGCAAAGATGCGCATCAGGGCATCTTCCATCGATAGGTAAAAACGGGATGAGCCTACATCACCTTGACGGCCAGAACGGCCACGTAGCTGGTTATCGATACGGCGTGATTCATGGCGCTCGGTGCCTATAATGTGCAGGCCACCCGCTGCCAGTACCGCATCGTGACGTACTTGCCAGGCATCCTTGATGGCAGCGATTTGCTCTTTGGTCGGTTTTTCCAACTGAGCAACTTCCGCCTGCCAATTGCCGCCTAATACAATATCAGTGCCACGACCCGCCATGTTAGTGGCGATGGTTACCGCGCCGCTCTGACCGGCCTGTGCCACGATATCCGCTTCCATAGCATGGAATTTAGCGTTAAGTACTTTGTGGTCGATGCCTGCTTTGGTAAGTTCGCGGGAGACCACCTCAGATTTTTCGATCGAGATGGTCCCCACCAACACCGGCTGGCCGTTAGCGGTGCGCTTGCGGATATCATCAATGATCGCGCCAATCTTCTCCATCTCGGTCAAGTAAACCAGATCCGGCATGTCTTTACGGATCATTGGACGGTTGGTTGGCACTACAATGGTATCTAGCCTGTAGATAGAGCTAAATTCAAAGGCTTCGGTGTCGGCAGTACCGGTCATGCCCGCTAGCTTTTCGTATAGGCGGAAGTAGTTCTGAAAGGTGATGGCGGCCAGTGTCTGGTTCTCATTCTGGATCGCTACGCCCTCTTTGGCTTCCACCGCTTGGTGCAGGCCATCTGACCAGCGGCGGCCCTGTATGGTGCGGCCAGTGTGTTCATCAACGATGATCACTTCCCCGTCTTTAACGATGTAGTCAACATCGCGTTTGAACAACACATGGGCGCGTAGCGCGGCGGTGACATGGTGCATCAGCATGATGTTGGTCGGAGAGTACAGTGACTCGCCTGCTTCCATAATGCTAGCTTCTACCAGCATTTCTTCGATCAAAATCAGGCCACGTTCGGTCAGGTGCACCTGACGCGCTTTTTCATCCACTGAGAAGTGACCTTCGCCCTGGAAGGAATCAGAGTCTTCTTTTTCCTGACGGATCAGTTTAGGGATCAGTGTGTTAACTCTGATATACATCTTAGAGCTATCTTCAGCAGGCCCGGAGATAATCAGCGGGGTGCGCGCTTCATCGATCAGGATAGAATCCACCTCATCCACCAGTGCATAGTGCAATTCGCGCTGAACCCGTTCTTCGGGGATAAACGCCATGTTGTCACGCAGGTAGTCAAAGCCGTATTCGTTGTTAGTGCCATAGGTGATATCTGCGGCATAAGCTTCGCGCTTGGCCGGTGCCGATATGCCAGGCAAGTTGATGCCAATGCTCAGGCCGAGAAATTCGAACAACGGGCGGTTGTTTTCGGCGTCACGTTGCGCCAGATAATCGTTGACGGTCACCACATGCACACCGCGACCACCCAGGGCATTCAAATAGGCAGGCAGGGTGGCGGTCAGGGTTTTACCTTCACCGGTACGCATCTCAGCAATACAGCGGTCGTTCAGCACCATACCGCCCAACAGTTGTACATCGAAGTGACGCATACCGAATACACGCTTACTCGCCTCACGTACTACGGCAAACGCTTCCGGGATCAGGTTTTCCAACACCTCGCCTTTTTCCAGACGCACGCGGAATTCGTTGGTTTTGGCTCTCAGTTCATCATCGGACAATTTCTCTATGTCCGGTTCCCTCTGGTTGATCTGCTCAACCACTTTGCGCATGCGGCGTAGCGTACGATCGTTATGGCTACCAAAAACTTTGGTCAATAATTTTACTAACATGATGTTTAATATCTCTGTCATGACAGCCCAAAGTGGCCATCAACTTGCTGTATTTGGTGTTTTTGTAGCCCAATGGGCAAAGTTAGCCGAGAACGCCAGGCCCGGCGCGAATGCCCAGCACCTACGCCAGCCACAGTCTGGTTTTATGCAGGGCCAGTGCGGGCACAGCACGTTATAATGAATGTAACGAATGATGGGCGGCGGCTTCGGTTCATGTGTCAACAACGCGTTGAGGGTGGAAAGTAGCGCCAACTGTGCCACCTGTGACGGAGGTTCCACCGCTTCAGTTTCGTTTTCCAGCCCCCGCATGTACACCGTCTGCAGTGCCAATGCGAAAGAAAGGTGACAAATAATGGTACTTAGCGCATGCTGGTGCCGATAGTCAATGCTGAATACCAGGCGGCTGCGTGCTTCCTGCAACAGCAACAGTCTGTTATAAGCACCGCTGGCTGAGTTTTGCCGATTAAAGCTAGAGGAGGTATTCGGCAGCGCAGCCGTATCGATCTTGCCTGCTAAGCTTGAAGGTATGCCAAGCGCGGCTGCAACCATTCCTAACAGGAGATGTGGCCAGAAATAACGTCTGCCAAATTGTCGCCAACGATTTAGAATACCGATTACGAGATTACAATCCGCCGGAGCCATTATGCGTGATAGCCGTCCACAATTATTAGATGTCCTTGTCCTGTTCGACGACGCCCTCACCGCAGACAAAGCACCGCTGCATAACGTCCAGCAACACGCGCTGGCACTGCTCAAGCTTAACCGTGTAGTGAAGAGCTTGTTACCAGCTCAACTACATCTTTGGTGCCGTGTCGCGAACGTCCGACAAGGTATTTTAGTGTTAGAAGCGGCAAATGCCAGTTGGATGATGCGCTTGCGCTACGAACAATCCATGTTGCTCTCTACACTACGAGCGCAAATTCTACCATCATTGTCGTCAATCGACATTAGGATTAATCCAGGCTTGATGGCGAATGGGGAGCATCGGGTTAAAAATACGCAGCAAGCCGCACCATTACGACGTCATCTGAGCCAAGAAAGCGCTAGGGCAGTAATGGGATTAGCGAACCACAGCACGGAGAAGCTGCGCAAGATATTGGAACAACTGGCCGCATTGGCCGGAGAGAGTACCAAGGTAACCCGTCATGATAAGTAGCCAACGACACGGTATTGGTCCTACAAAACTACCCACAGCCAATATCCACCTTATCAGAGGCCTAAATTGCCAGGCTCTCGCGAGTCAGTGACCACTGCTGCCGGGGTATCCCAACAACGGCGATTTACGCCAATACAGTGGACGGTGCCTTGAATGCCAACGGCATTTCCGCTTCATCCTGGAAGGTGACATATTCCCACGCTTCCTGCCTGGCCAACACGGCCTGCAACAGTTTGTTGTTCAACGCATGGCCTGACTTGTACGCGGTAAACGCACCAATGATGTTGTGGCCGCACATGAATAAGTCGCCGATAGCATCCAGCATTTTGTGACGTACAAATTCATCTTCGAAACGCAGGCCGTCTTCGTTCAGTACGCGGTAATCATCCACCACGATGGCACAGTCGAAGCTGCCGCCCAAGGCCAAACCGCGAGACTGGAGATATTCAATATCACGCATGAAACCAAAGGTACGCGCACGGCTGATTTGACGCACAAACGAGTCGGCCGAAAAATCAAGGAGATAACGTTGCGCACTGGCGTCGATAGCCGGGTGGTTAAAGTCAATAGTGAAATCTAGACGGAACCCGTTATGCGCAGATAGCTCGGCCCACTTGTCGCGATCTTCAACACGCACGCGGTCTTTAAGACGTAGGAATTTCTTTGCGCAGTTTAGTTCTTCAATGCCAGCATCCAGTAACAGGAATACAAACGGACTGGCGCTGCCATCCATGATGGGGATTTCGGCGGCGTCAACATCAATGATAATATTGTCGATGCCAAGCCCTGCCAATGCAGCGTTAAGGTGTTCAACGGTAGAGATACGCACATCATGCTCATTCACCAGACAAGTACAAAACATGGTATCACGCACGGATTTTGCATCAGCCGGAAAATCAACCGGTGGATTCAAGTTAGTGCGACGATAGATGACCCCGGTATTCGCCGGCGCGGGGCGCATTGTCAGCGTAACTTTCTTGCCGGTATGCAAACCGACGCCTGTCGCCTGAACAATACGTTTTAATGTTTTTTGTTTGATCATCGTCTTATCTCGCAATGTTATCCATCCTACCGATTAAGCCTATAGCATAGCCAGCAGAATAGTTTAGCACAAAGAGCGGAGGCTCCAAAATTTCAGGATATTCTAATCTGCCTGCTTACGCAGGAAGGCGGGAATATCAAGATAGTCTGGCTCTTTATTCGGCTGCATAGCTTGATCGCTAACTACCTTGGCCGGTTTCACTTCCTGTGGCAATGGTGACATGCTGTGCTGCTGATAGCGATGATCCAACACGGGCTGACTGGCCAGTTTGTTGGTCACCAGGGTGATTTCAGGACGTTTGTCCATACCGATACCCGTTGCCACCACGGTGACACGCAGTTCATCGTTCATCTCCGGATCCAGCGAAGTACCGATAACCACAGTGGCGTTATCGGAAGCGAAGGCACGAATGGTGTTACCCACGGTTTCGAACTCATCCAAACGCAGATCGAAGCCAGCCGTGATGTTGACCAACACGCCGCGAGCGCCAGACAAGTCGATATCTTCTAGCAGTGGGCTGGAGATCGCCATTTCGGCTGCTTCTTCAGCACGGTCTTCACCGCGGGTAATACCGGAACCCATCATCGCGTAGCCCATTTCGGACATTACGGTACGTACATCAGCAAAGTCGACGTTCATCAGACCTGGGCGGGTAATCAGTTCGGCGATCCCCTGCACCGCACCTTTCAGCACGTCGTTGGCCGCGCAGAATGCGTCTAACAGGGAAATGCCACGACCCAAAACTTTCAATAGTTTATCGTTCGGGATGGTGATCAGGGAGTCCACATGTTTAGACAATTCGGCGATGCCCTGCTCGGCAAATGCCATACGTTTCTTGCCTTCAAAATTGAACGGCTTGGTCACCACGGCCACGGTTAGAATACCCAGATCCTTAGCCACTTCAGCCAACACTGGTGCTGCACCAGTCCCCGTACCGCCACCCATACCCGCTGCGATGAACACCATATCTGCGCCATCCAGTGCGGTGCGCAGAGCTTCACGATCCTCTTCTGCTGAATTACGGCCAACCTCCGGGTTCGCACCCGCCCCCAGACCTTTGGTGATAGCACTGCCAATCTGGATAGTTTGGCCAACTGCCGTTTTACGAAGCGCCTGAGCATCTGTATTAACGGCAAAGAATTCAACACCTTCGATTTGCTCGCGCACCATGTGTTCAACGGCGTTGCCACCGCCACCGCCGACGCCGATGACTTTAATCACCGCGTCATTGGTTAGTTCCATTGGTTTAAACATAGTTTCTCTCCGTTTTCTACCTGTCGCTGCAAGATCATAAAAAGATGGCTCAGCATGATCTCTTTGTTAAGACATTAAAATTCTTTTCTCAGCCAGCTATTGATGCGTTTAAACCAATTGCCCACCGAGGCGCGTTTTTCTACCTCTGCCTCACTATTCATGTGACATTCTTTTCCATAGTGCAGCAGACCTACCGCCGTAGAGTAGTAAGGCTCCTGTGCATAATCAGTTAGACCTGTGATATTCAAGGGTTGACCAACGCGTACCTGGGTGTGGAACACCCGTTGCGCACAGGCTGCCAAGCCATCAATTTGGGCGGCACCGCCGGTCAGCACAATACCAGCTGCCAGATGATGCTTCACCCCTTGCTGATGCAATTGCTCCTGCAACTGCAAAATTTCATCATTAACCAGATTCAATAATTCGGTGTAGCGTGGCTCGATGACTTCAGCCAGTGTCTGTCTTTGCAGACTGCGCGGAGGACGCCCCCCAACACTAGGCACCTCTACACTCTCATCCTTGCTCACAACCGACCCAAGCGCACAGCCGTGCCGAACTTTGATAGCCTCCGCATCGGTCGGTGGTGTGCCAAAGGCGTAGGCAATATCACTGGTGACCACGTTCCCGGCGTAGGGGATCACTTTGGTGTGGCGTAGCGCACCACCGGTGTATACCGCTATATCCATGGTGCTGCCCCCGATGTCCACTACACAGACACCAAGTTCGCGCTCATCTTCAGTCAGTACCGCATAGCTGGCAGCCAGACCGGCAAAAATAAGTTGGTCAACTTTCAAACCACAACGTTCTACGGCTTTGACAATGTTCTTCGCCATATCATTATGGCAGGTGATCAGGTGCACCTTGGCCTGCATGCGTACACCAGACAGCCCGACCGGGTTCTTGATGCCTTCCTGATAGTCGATGGCGTATTCCTGAGGGATCACATGCAAGATGCGGTGTTCGTCGCGGACACGCACCGATTTAGCGGTATGCACCACGTTTTCTACATCTTCCTGAGTCACTTCCTCTTCTGAGATAGGAACCATCCCTATTTCGTTCTGGCAACTGATATGTTTTCCCGATAACGAGAGGTAAACTGAAGAAATTTGGCAATCCGCCATCAGTTCGGCCTGATCAATAGCGCGCTGTACACACTTCACTACCGACTCCAGATCGTTGACGCCGCCCTTATCCATACCGCGCGACGGGCAACCTCCTACCCCGATAATATTGACCATGCCATCGGGCAGAATTTCTCCCACCAGTGCAGAGACTTTTGCAGTCCCGATCTCTAGTCCAACTACCAGTTTTCTGTCCGTCGACTTGATCATTGTTATTTTGCCTGTACCTGATTCTATTGCTGATTACTGGTTTGCTGAGCCTCAACCGCTTGCGAGTCGATGAGCAACGGTGTCCAACCTACTGAGGCAACTAGATTCATAGCGTAAATCGATATAACTGACGCTCTTACTTTCCGCCTGAGCCTGCTGCTACAATAGCGGATAAAGCTCGATAAACCGCTGTAGGCGACCTATGCGGTCATCACGCCCTAGTTCCAAGCGAGCGTTATTATCCAAAGCCAACTGCCAGGAATGGCTTGCGCTCATCACTATCCATTTTTAGCGTATATTTGCTGGCAGCTAACATGCCGCTCATGGCACGGTAACCATCAGCACCTCCTTTTAGCTACCTTCCTGGCCGTAGAGCAGCGGCAATGTCTGTTTGCTCACCCACTCTGTTGGTTCGCTGAACGATGTGCCATCAGCATCCACCCTATGCAAATCATTCCAACGCGCTACCGGCAAATACTCCACTATGTGGATTTTCAGTTCATCCGGCGATTGCTTACGCACGCTAATCTGCTTGATCCATGGCAGTCGCTCAATCTGCTGCTGGATGACATCGACATCCTGCGTCATAAACGTCCCTGGTGCGCCCAGTACCAGGATCGCCTAGCAGATATCATCATTGGTGGTGTAGTCACGTTCCCCGGTTACTACCAGCCGCTTTCGCGGCTAGTGTCTGGCGTATTTCATCCAGCTAATCACCGTCCAACCGCTCCATAGGAGCGTTCCTAGCAACAGCAGCAGGAAGATCATCCCCGTCAATTGGGTTCCATTGCTGCGGCGCGAGTTGCTTCCCACCTCGAGATCGTGCATATTCAGAGCTGCTTGCGGCATATCACTCGGCTAACGCCAAAATTCTCGTTACCAATTGCGAGAAGCTTAGTCCAAACTGGCGCGCTGCCATCGGTACCAGGCTATTGTTGGTCATGCCGGGAGACGTATTCACCTCAATAAGATAGAAGCTGCCATCGCTATCCTGCATCAGGTCTATACGACCCCAGCTACGACAGTCCAGCGCGCGGTAGGCGCGTAGCGCCAGCGCTGCCATCTCGGCTTCTTGTTCTGCGCTTAGGCCGCTTGGGCAAAAGTACTGGGTATTACCAGAGATGTACTTGGCCTGATAATCGTAGAACCTACCTGCGGACTGAATGCGGATCGACGGCAGAACTTGATCGCCCAACATCGCCACGGTATATTCCGGGCCGCTCAGCCACTTTTCCACCAGCACTTCGTCGTCATAACGAAAAGCCTCTTGCAGCGCTGCCTCAAGTGTACTGCTTTCGCTAACCTTGCTCATACCAACGCTGGAGCCTTCGCGGCTCGGTTTGACGATAAACGGAAATCCTAGTGAGGCGAGGCGATCTAGTAGCGCTGCTTTTTCATCACCAGCGTACTGCTTACGATTTAGCGCCACATAAGGCGCTACCGGCAACTCTATCGACTGCCACAACATTTTGCTGCGCCATTTGTCCATGCCCAGCGCTGACGCCATCACGCCGCTGCCGGTATAAGGCAATTCAAGTAACTCCAGCAGCCCCTGTATGGTGCCATCCTCACCGCCACGGCCATGCAGCGAGATAAATACTTTATTGAACCCCAGCGCTTTTAACTGGATCACCGGGAAGTCACGCGGGTCAATACCATGGGCGTCGATACCGCCTTCTCGTAGCCCGCCTAATACGGCAGCACCGGATTGCAGTGAAATTTCACGTTCAGCGGAAGTGCCCCCTAGCAGTACAGCAACTTTATCAGCCATGATATTCTTCCTCTTTTTTCTGTGGTTGCAATTTTACTTCAGCTAATTTTCTGGCGATTTTACCCACGTTTCCAGCACCCTGCACCAGCACTAAATCATCTGCCTGTAACAGTTGTGCCAAGATTTCCGGCACGCTGTCAGCATCGGAAACCAAAATCGGGTCTAGCTTGTCGCGGGTGCGGATAGTGCGGCACAACGCACGACTGTTCGCACCCGGGATCGGCGTTTCACCCGCCGCGTATACCTCAAGCATCAGCAGCACATCTACCTGCGACAGCACGTTAGCAAAATCGTCGTACAAGTCACGGGTACGCGTATAGCGATGAGGCTGGAAAATCATCACTAAGCGTTTGTCCGGCCAACCGGCGCGTGCTGCTTGCAGCGTGGCATCCACTTCAGTGGGATGATGACCGTAATCGTCCACCAGCATTGCGCTGCCTGCTTTGCCGTTGACCGTAGCCAGCGGGAACTCTCCAAGGAAGTCGAAGCGACGCCCAGTACCTTGAAAACTCGCCAACGCGCGCAAAATATCATCGTCGTCAATGCCTTCTTCGGTCGCTACCGCCGCCGCCGCCGCCGCGTTCAGCGCATTGTGGCGACCCGGTGCATTGAGGGTCACCGTTATCAGTGGCTTGTCATGCCTGCTCAGAGTAAAGCACCCCTGCGCACCTAGCTGGTGGTAATTTTCGATGCGCACGTCAGCATCGTTACTAAAGCCGTAAGTGGTGATGTGGCGACCTACGTATGGCAATAACTCCCGTACTACCGGATCATCAATGCACATCACCGCACGGCCGTAGAATGGCAGATTATGCAAGAAATTGATAAATGTCTGCTTCAGGTTTTCAAAATCACCCTGGTAAGTGTCCATATGGTCAGCTTCAATGTTGGTGATGATCGCCACCATCGGCTGTAGATGCAGGAACGATGCATCGCTCTCATCCGCTTCTGCAATCAGGAAACGGCTGGAGCCTAAACGCGCATGGGTTCCTGCCGCTTTCACCAACCCGCCATTGACAAAGGTCGGATCCAGGTCGGCTTCGGCATAAATACTTGATACCATCGCCGTAGTGGTAGTTTTGCCGTGCGTACCGGCGACAGCAATGCCATGGCGAAAACGCATTAATTCGGCCAGCATCTCGGCACGACGGATCACCGGGATGCGGGCTTCACGGGCGGCGACAATCTCTGGGTTATCGGCGGAGATGGAGCTAGACACCACCACTACGCTCGCATCCAGAATATTTTCCGTGCGGTGATTAAAGTAAATCGTCGCTCCGAGCACACCCAACTGTTGGGTTACTAGGTTCGGTACAAGATCGGAGCCACTGATCTGATAACCTTCGTTAGCCAACACTTCGGCGATACCTCCCATGCCAGCACCACCAATGCCGACAAAGTGGATGTGCCGGACGCGTCGCATCTCAGGCACTATAGTACGTAGTTTCGCCAATTGTTGTGTATTCATCACTCTCTCTAATCCAGGTTCGGCTTGCAGGCCCCTTACGGACTCTTTAATTCAGATCCGGCGTACCGAATCTGTGCATTTATTTCGCAGCTCGTATTAGTTCCGCCGCCACACGCTCGGTGGCGTCAGGAATGGCCACCGAGCGTGCCTTTTCGGCCATCGCTAATAACATCGGGCGATGCCAACTCGCTAACAACATCGGGCGATGCCAACTCGCCAACAACATCGGGCGATGCCAACTCGCCAACAGCTCGCACACCGTATCAGCGTTAAACTGTGGCTGTTCTATAATCTTCGCCGCGCCGGCTTCTTCCAGTGGTAGGGCGTTCCAGTACTGCTGACGATCCTGATGCTGGAACGGCACAAAAATCGCAGGCAGACCCGCTGCGGCAACCTCGCTGACGGTGAGCGCGCCGGAACGGCACACTACCACGTCAGCCCAGGCGTAGGCGACGGCCATATCATCAATAAACTCGGTCACTTTATGCTGCGTCTGCCCTGCCCTTTCGTAGTCGCGCAGCCCCCTCTCCAGAGCGCCTTTACCTACCTGATGCCAGAGCGTGATGCTATCGCCCAAGCGCGCCGCGATTTCAGGCACTGTCTGATTAAGCACCTGCGCGCCTTGACTCCCACCAATCACTAGCACACGGATGGGGCCTTCTCGCCCTTCTAGGCGTTCAGTTGGCAATGGCAGAGCTAGCACATCACGGCGCAACGGGTTACCCACCACCTCAGCGTTCGGGAACGCACCGGGAAAAGCCTGCAATACCGTTTTAGCGATACACGCCAGCCAGCGGTTGGTCAAACCAGCGATGCCGTTCTGCTCGTGCAGTACCACTGGGATGCCGCAAAGCCAAGCCGCCAAGCCACCGGGGCCGGAAACATACCCCCCCATGCCCAGCACCACGTCCGGCTGGAAGCGGCGCATGATTAGCTGCGCCTGCCGTACCGCCTGCCAGATGCGCAGCGGTGCGCTCAGTTGAGCCTTCAGCCCTTTACCACGTAGTCCGGAAATACGGATGAAATCAATCTCAATGCCGTGCCTCGGCACCAAATCAGCTTCCATTCGGTCTGCGGTGCCAAGCCAACGCACCTGCCAGCCCTGCGCCATCAGATGATGTGCAACTGCCAGCCCAGGGAACACATGCCCACCGGTACCGCCTGCCATCACCATTAAACGCTTAGGTTTCCCGCTCATCCTTACCTCTTCACAAACGCCTGGGACTTGGCCAGGCGCGTTTCATAATCAATACGCAATAACAGTACGATCGCTGTCGACATAATTAGCAGGCTCGAACCGCCATAGCTGATCAGCGGCAACGTCAAACCTTTGGTTGGTAACAGGCCAGCGGCAGCACCGACGTTAACCAGTGCCTGAAAGCTGAACCACACGCCAATCGAGCAGGCTAGGAAGCCAGAAAATCGTTGATCAATCGCCAAGGCGCGGCGACCGATTGACATCGCGCGAAAAGCGACAAAGAATACCATCAACAAGGTTAAAACCACACCGATATAGCCTAGTTCTTCACCTAAAATCGAGAAAATGAAGTCAGTATGCGCCTCTGGCAAATATTCTAATTTTTGCACCGAGTTACCTAGCCCTTGCCCCCATAACTCGCCACGGCCAAATGCCATTAACGACTGGGTCAGTTGGTATCCGCTGCCAAACTGATCATCCCAGGGGTTCCAGAACGATATCACACGGCGTATACGGTAAGGTTCGGCAATAATCAGCAGCACCACAGCAAACACGCCAGAGCCGATGATCGCCAGGAACTGCCACATCTTCACACCTGCCAGGAACAACATCGCCAAGGTAGTGATAAACAGCACCACCACGGTGCCAAGATCCGGCTGTGCCAGCAGCAACACTGCCAACACCACCATCACCCCCATCGGCTTGCAGAAGCCCCAAAAGTTGCTGCGCACCTCTTCAACCTTGCGAACCAGATAGCTAGCTAGATAGCAGAATAGCGACAGCTTGGACAACTCCGCTGGCTGAATGCGCAACGGGCCTAGCGCGATCCAGCGCGATGCCCCGTTTACTGAGCTACCGACCACCAGCACGATCAGTAACATCACTATCGACATCAACAACATCACGCTGCTGTAACGCTGCCAAATGTCCATCGGGATACGCAACGTCACTATCGATAGGCAAAAGGCTATGCCGAGATATAACGCGTCACGCTTGGCGAATAGGAAAGGATCGTCCGCCAGACGATGACCGATCGGCATTGAAGCCGATGTCACCATCACAAAGCCGATAATCGCTAAACCAAAGGTCAGCCATAGTAGTGTGCTGTCGTACATCACCTTGGCAGAATCGTCGCGTGATCCTGCCGCCCAGTTTTTTACCCCTTCCCTCAGCCCAAAGTTAGGCAAGCGTAGTCTCATCCGCCAAGCTCCTGTGCCAAGCGGACGAAACTATCACCACGCACTTCAAAATTACGGAACTGATCAAGGCTGGCGCACGCCGGTGACAACAATACCATATCACCAGGTTGTACCCGACAGGCGATGTCGCGCATCGCCTGTTCCAGGGTTTCGGTCAAGGTGGATACCGCGGGACGCAACTGCACCAACTGTGCGCCGTCGAGGCCAAAACAGTAAATACGCACATTGTCGCCTTGCAGATAGCGCACCAGCGGGGAAAAGTCCGCAGACTTGCCGTCACCACCCATCAGCAGATGCAGCATACCCTCCACTTGCAACCCCTTCAGCGCCGCTTCGGTACTGCCAACATTGGTGGCTTTGGAATCGTTGATCCAGCGCACGCCATTGCATTCCCACACCCACTGAAAACGGTGTGGCAGGCCGGTAAAGGTAGTCAGTGCCTTCAGGCTGGGGACACGCGGGATATTGACTGCATCAGCCAGCGCCAGTGCCGCCAGGGCATTAGTGTAGTTATGACAGCCAGTCAGCTTCATCTCGCGGGTATTCAGCACTTTCTCACCACGCACCCGTAACCAGGTTTCACCTTGCTGATAGTTCAGGTGGTAGTCGCCCACATCCACACCGAAGCTGACACAGCGTGCGTCAGCACCACGTACCGGCAGGGTAAATGTGTCTTCGGTATTCACTACGCAAACACCCGCATTCTCATAAACACGTAATTTGGCCACGCGATACTGCTGTAAACCAAACGGATAGCGATCCATATGATCTTCGGTGACATTCAGCATAGTCGCCGCTGCCGCCCGCAGGCTATGGGTGGTTTCTAGTTGGAAGCTCGATAGCTCCAGCACGTACAGTTGACATTCCTGACGCAGCAAGCTCAACGCCGGCAGGCCGATATTGCCGCCAATGCCTACCGCCCAGCCAGCGGCTTTCGCCATCTCACCCACCAAGGTGGTGACGGTGCTTTTGCCATTGGAGCCGGTGATCGCCACGATGGGTGCCTGTGCTTCGCGACAGAATAGTTCAACATCACCGACGATTTCCACGCCGGCGTCTGCTACGGCGCTCAACGCCGGCGTCGCCAGCGCAACGCCTGGGCTGACAACGATTAAATCCGCCGCCAGCAGCCAGCCCTGATGCAAGCTGCCTAGGTGGCATTCTAGGCTTCCAGGCAACGTATCCAGCCCTGGCGGTGAGACGCAGGTATCCATAACGCGTGGCATGATGTCGCGCGCCATAAAGAAATCAACACAGGCCAGCCCAGTGAGCCCCAACCCAATGATGACGACTTTTTTACCTTGATAATCTGCCATGATTACCGCACCTTCAGCGTCGCCAGGCCAATTAGCACCAGCATTAGCGAAATAATCCAGAAACGCACAATCACGCGCGGTTCTGGCCAGCCTTTCAATTCATAGTGATGATGAATGGGTGCCATGCGGAAAACACGTTGCCCGCGCAACTTGAACGATCCCACCTGCAAAATGACCGATAGCGTTTCAATCACGAACACACCGCCCATAATCAATAACAGGAACTCCTGACGCAGCAGCACCGCAATGGTGCCCAATGCCCCGCCCAATGCCAATGAGCCGACATCTCCCATAAATACCTGTGCCGGATAAGTATTGAACCACAGGAAGCCCAGGCTAGCACCGACGATAGCGGTACAGACGATCACTAATTCACCAGCATGACACAGATACGGAATATGCAGGTAACTGGCAAAGTTCATGTTACCTGTCGCCCAGGACACCAGCGCAAACCCAGCGGCGACAAACACCGTTGGCATGATCGCTAGACCATCTAGCCCGTCGGTCAGATTGACTGCGTTGCTGGTGCCGACAATCACGAAATAGGCCAGCAGCACATATAACAGACCGAGTTGCGGCACGATGTCCTTAAAGAAGGGCACCACTAGTTCGGTGGCGGGCGTGCCTTTACCTACGGTATACATGGTGAAGGCGACGACCAGCGCTATCACCGATTGCCAGAAGTACTTCCAGCGAGCGACTAGCCCCTTGGTGTCTTTACGCACTACCTTACGATAGTCATCAACAAAGCCGACGATGCCGTAACCTACTAGAACCAACAGCACGCACCACACATATGGGTTGGATGGGTAAGCCCACATCAGCACTGAAATGGTGATAGAAGTAAGGATCATGGTACCACCCATGGTCGGTGTACCGCGTTTGCTAAAGTGCGACTCAGGGACATCGTCGCGCACCACCTGGCCGAAGGATATTTTCTGTAGATGCGTGATCACCAGAGGCCCCATCCATAGCGAAAGGAACAGTGCGGTCAGCAGGCTGACAATGGCCCTGAACGTCAGATAGGAAAAGACGTTAAATCCTGAATAATATTCGACCAAATAATCGGCCAACCAAACTAGCATGGTGTTTTCTCCTGTAACGCACAGACCACCTGCTCCATTGCGGCACGACGTGAACCCTTGATTAACACCGTCATGACCTCATGTTCCGCCAGTAATTCTGCCACGCGCGCAATCACGGCTGCTTTGTCCTGATAATGTTCGCCGTTACCGGACGCCACGCTCAACACCTGGCTCAAACCGCCAACGCTGATCACTTTGTCGATACCCGCCCGACGGGCGGCTTCACCTGCCTGACGATGGTACTCTTGCGCCTCTGCCCCCAGTTCGTCCATGTCACCCACCACCATCACGCGGTAACCAGGCATCTCTGCCAGCACCTGTGCAGCGGTGGTCATCGACCCCACGTTGGCATTGTAACTGTCGTCCAACAGCAGCTTGTTTGCCACCAACACCATCGGGAACATACGCCCTGGCACCGATTGCAACTGGCTCAGCCCCTGGCGCACTGCCTTGAGGGAGGCACCCACTGACATCGCCAGCGCCGCCGCCGCCAAGGCATTGGCCACGTTGTGGCGGCCCGGCAGCGGCAGCACGATCTCAGTGCTGCCAAACGGGCTGTGTAGCTGGAACTGTGTGCCGTTGCCATCATCGCCCCGCACCTCGCTAGCGAAGAACTCTACCCCTGCAGTGGCTTGTGGCGAGAAGGACCATACGGTCTTGCCGTCCAGCATGCCCTGCCAGTGCGGCCAGTCGTTATTGTCGGCGTTGATAATCGCCACGCCATCAGTTGGCAGGACGGTAAAAATTTCCCCTTTCGCCTGAGCAACTCCCGCCAATGAACCGAAACCTTCTAGATGGGCAGCTGCTAGGTTGTTTATCAGGGCAGTCTGCGGACGCGCCAATGCGCTGGTATAGGCAATTTCGCCAATATGGTTAGCGCCCAGTTCAATTACCGCAAAATCATGCTGTGGTTGCAGACGCAATAATGTCAGCGGTACGCCGATATCATTGTTAAAGTTGCCGGCAGTGTATAGCACCTCACCGCACTCACTGAGAATGGCGGCGGTCATTTCTTTTACTGATGTTTTGCCAGAGGAGCCGGTTAGAGACACCACGCGCGCCGGTACCTGCTGACGCACCCAGGCGGCGAGTTGCCCCAATGCCAGGCGGGTATCTGTCACCACTAACTGCGGTGCATCCAGCGCTAAGCGCTGACTTACCAGCAACGCCCCAGCCCCTGCAGCCACGGCAGCGGCAGCAAAATCGTGCGCGTCGAAACGCTCGCCCTTCAACGCCACAAACAGGCAACCGGCGGTAACCTTACTGGTATCTGTCTTCACCTCAATAATTTGGCTATCGGCACCGATTAACTCAGCACTTAATATCTCAGCCAGTACCAAAAGGGAGACAGGGATCATGCCAGCTTCCCCAATAGTCGAGCGACAGTGACGCGGTCAGAGTAGTCCAGACGTCTGTTACCCACCAGTTGGTAATCCTCGTGGCCTTTACCCACCACCAGCACGATATCTTGTTCCTGCGCCTGCATGATAGCGCTGGTCACCGCTTCAGCGCGGCCAGGGATTACCAGCGCCTGCCCGGCGTCCAGCAGCCCGGCAAGAATATCATTGATGATCGTATGCGGTTCTTCGGTACGCGGATTGTCATTGGTGAGCACCACCCGATCGGCAAACTGCTCGGCGATCCCGCCCATCAATGGCCGCTTGCCATTGTCGCGATCGCCGCCGCAGCCGAAGACACACCATAACTGCCCCTGGCAATGCAGGCGTGCTGCTTCCAGCGCTTTTTCCAGCGCATCTGGCGTATGGGCGTAATCCACCACTACTGTTGGTTTGCCCGGTACGTTAAACACTTCCATCCGCCCGCACACCGGTTGCAGACGGCTACCGGTTTCCACCAGCTTATCCAGCGGATAGCCTAGTGCCAGCAACGTTGCCAACGCCAACAGCAAATTGTTGACGTTGAAGGCCCCTATTAGCTGGCTTGCGATTTCGCCATCACCCCAGTTGGAGCTGAAGCGGAGGGTAGCACCGTTGTCGTGATAGCTGATCGCAGTGGTTTTCAACCAGCGGCCGTGACAACCCGGCAGTATGTTATCCTGCATAGTGACCGCCACTGCATCCGGCAATTTGCTTAACCAGTGCTGCCCAACATGGTCATCGGCATTGACGATCATCTGGCCCACATCATGCCTAGCGAACAGTGTCCATTTAGCCACTTCGTAATTGGCCATGTCACCGTGGTAATCCAGGTGATCGCGGCTCAGGTTGGTGAAGACCGCAGCGGCAAATGGCAATGCCGCTACCCGATGTTGTACCAGCCCGTGGGAGGAAACCTCCATAGCGGCGAAGGTCGCACCTTGCTCAGCCAAATCGTTTAATTGGTGTTGGAGATCCACCGCAGAGCCAGTCGTATTCTCAGCCGGACAGACATGGTTCAGCAGGCCATTGCCAATGGTTCCCATCACCGCACTGGTCTCACCCAGTAGTTGGCTCCATTGCGCCAACAGTTGCGTGGTCGTGGTTTTGCCATTAGTGCCAGTAACGCCAACTAGACGCAGACGCTCGGCGGGTTGGTGGTAAAAACGCCCAGCCAGTGCGGAAAGGCGCTGGTTAAGTTGGCTCAGATAGATAATCGGCACGCTATGTATTTCAACGATAGCACCGTCTTCGGCCTGACCATTGGCTTCAGCAATCACCGCAGCAACGCCCTGGGCGATAGCCTGTGGAATATAACGGTGCCCATCCGTTTGATGACCCACAACGGCGACAAAGAGATCCCCAGACGCAGCAATGCGGCTGTCTAAGGTCATTTCACGTAGCGCACGCCTGGGTGCCGACGGCACCAACGGGCCGAGTAAATCGCGCAAATTACGATCTGCCACCTGAACCCTCTTTCTTGTTGATTACTAATTCACTTTTATCACTAATAGGCAATGCATCCGGCTTGACGTTCATGGTACGCAAGACGCCGCCCATAATGGCACCAAACACCGGTGCGGAAATGGACCCGCCATAATACTTCCCACCCTGCGGGTCATTGATAACCACCACCAAAGCAAAACGTGGTTGACTTGCTGGCGCGATGCCAGCGGTATAGGCGATATAGCGGCTGATGTATTTGCCATCTCGGCCAACCTTTTTGGCCGTACCGGTTTTAATGGCGATATGGTATCCCTTGATAGCGGCTTTCACCCCACTGCCCCCCGGCAAGGCTACGCTTTCCATCATATGCACTACGGTGCGCACTACAGATGCAGGGAAAACGCGTTCGCCAGAGACCGGAAGGTCAACCTTAGTGATCGACAATGGGCGATACACCCCCAGGCTGCCGATTGTTGCATAGACTCGCGCCAACTGTAACGGGGTTACCATTAGCCCGTAGCCGAAAGAGAAGGTAGCCCTTTCGATGTCAGACCACCGTTGTCTTTTAGGGTATATGCCACTGCTTTCTCCAACCAACCCCAAATTGGTCGCCTTTCCTAGTCCAAAACGCGAGTAAGTATCTACTAACTCTGAGGACGGCATTGCTAACGCCAGCTTGGAAACGCCAACGTTACTCGACTTCTGTAAGATCCCAGTTATCGACAGCTCATTATAGCGCACCACGTCTTTGATATCATGGCCCTGAATGCGGTAAGGGAGGGTATTCAGTAGGCTATTTTCTTTCACCACACCGTGCTGCAACGCGGTCATCACTACCATCGGCTTTACGGTAGAACCAGGCTCAAAAACATCGGTGATGGCACGGTTACGCATAGTGTCTTGCAGCGTATCAGCCTTGTTGTTCGGGTTATAGGATGGGCTGTTAGCCATCGCCAGCACTTCACCGGTGTTCACGTCGATCAGCACAGCGGTGCCGGATTGCGCCTTGTTGAAGGCCACGGCATTGTTCAGTTCGCGATACACCAGCGCCTGTAGGCGCTCATCGATGCTCAACACCAGATTATGCGCCGCCTGGCTGTCTATCAAGGAGATATCTTCGATCACCCGGCCATAGCGGTCTTTACGCACGGTTCGTGCGCCCGGTTGCCCGGTCAGCCAGTGGTCGAAACTCTTTTCAACACCTTCGATACCTTGGCCGTCAATGTTGGTTACACCGATAATGTGTGAGGTTACCTGACCAGCCGGATAGTAACGGCGCGATTCCTGGCGCAGGAAAATCCCTGGTAACTTCAGCTTGTGGATGTAATCACTGATTTCTGGGTTGACCTGGCGCGCCAAGTAGACGAAGCGCCCTTTCGGGTTGGTGTTAATACGGTTGGAGAGTTGATCGAGCGGGATATTCAGCGCGTCTGACAGCGCATTCCAGCGGCTGTCCAGGGTAATACCGCCGCGCGCGTTCAGTTCTTTTGGATCTGCCCAAATAGCGTTGACCGGCACACTCACCGCCAACGGGCGGCCAGCGCGATCGCTGATCATGCCGCGTGCGGTGGGCACTTCCTGCACGCGCAGCGAACGTAGATCACCTTCTTTTACCAGGCGATCCGGGTTGATGACCTGCAAATAAGCCATACGCAGCATCAATCCCAGCAGCGCCAATAAAATACAGCCGCACAGCAACGTAAAACGCCAGCTGACAAAGCTGGCCTGATCTTCTTGGCGTTTCAACTTACCGGCACGCGCGGCTTTCATGCGTTTCCTTCTCTACTATTCCGGTATTTGGGTTAAACTTTTTATTGTTTAACGATGATGTTTTCCTGCGATAGATCAATATGTTGCATCTGCAATTTTTCAGTAGCAATACATTCAACCCGGCTGTGAGCGCCGAGGGCATTCTCTTCCAAAATCAGGTTACGCCACTCGATATCTAGTGCGTCACGCTCTAATACCAATTGCTCGCGCTCGGCAGCTAGCAGGCGGGTACGATGCACAGTGGTCACCACAAAAATGGCGGAAACCAGTACTGCAACCAATAAAATCAGTGGGATCTTGGCATTGCGCAGCAGGTCGCCGCCAATCATCCCGACCAGGCTAAGACGTTGGTTACCAATCACGTCAGTACCCTCTGTGCAATACGCAGCACCGAGCTACGCGCACGCGGGTTGCCCGCAACTTCAGCTTCCGAAGGCATCATTTTGCCCAGCGCTTTCAGCGAGCGCCCCCCAATGCTGCGTATTTGCTCTTCGGTTAGCGGTATGCCCGCTGGTACCTGTGCGCCACGGCTATGGTGGCGTATAAAACGCTTCACGATACGGTCTTCCAGCGAATGAAAGCTAATGATCAACAAGCGGCCCTGGGGAGCCAATAACTCTAACGTGCTATTGAGCGCATATTCGATTTCTTCTAATTCTCTGTTGATATAGATACGGATCGCCTGGAAGCTGCGTGTTGCCGGATGTTTGTATTTCTCGCGGATTGTACTGGCACCAGCGATCAGATCAGCCAGTTGCTTGGTGCGTGTTATTGGCTCCACGCGGTTTCTTTCCACGATGGCGCACGCAATGCGCTTGGCGAAACGCTCTTCACCAAAGGTTTTCAGCACCCAGGCGATGTCTTCGGCCTTTGCTTTCATCAACCATTCAGCGGCAGATAGCCCGGTGGATGGATCCATACGCATATCCAGCGGCCCATCACGCATAAAGGAAAAACCGCGTTCCGCATCGTCCAACTGTGGTGAAGAAACGCCCAGATCAAGCAGGATACCATCGATTTGCCCAACCAGTTCGCGTTCCCGCACATAATCTGACAAAGCAGAAAAGGGGCCATGTACGATGGTAAAACGAGGATCATCAATAGATTTGGCGGCTGCAATAGCCTGAGGATCGCGGTCAATTGCCAGCAATCGTCCTTCCGGACCCAGTTGGGACAAGATCATACAAGAATGACCGCCACGCCCAAAAGTACCGTCGATATATGTGCCGTTACTGCGAATATTGAGGCTGTTAACCGCCTCATCCAACAGTACGGTGGCGTGTTTGTAGTTTTTCAATATGCTTATAGCGACAAGTCCTGTAGCCGCTCAGACAAAGATTCCTGAGGCGACTGTTTAGCATCGATATCATCCTTGACTTGTTGATACCAGGTCCGTTCATCCCACAGTTCAAACTTGTTGAACTGCCCAACCAGCACCACTTTTTTAGTAAGGCCAGCATGCTGTCGCAGTGTAGTGGCTAACAGCAACCGACCAGCACTATTCATCTGACACTCACTGGCATGCCCCAACAGCAAACGCTAAATACGGCGCTCTGCGGGATTCATACTCGATAGACGGGATAGTTTTTGTTCAATAACCTCCCGTTCAGGTAAAGGGTAAAGCAGCAAGGATGGCTGGCAGAGGTCGATGGTACATACCATTTGGCCTTGCGACTCCTCGTGTAGCGAACCCCGATATCTGGTAGGTATAGCAAGCCGCCCTTTGCTGTTGAGATTGACCATTGTTGCGCCACGAAATATTGCTGAGCTACCCCTTTATAACCGTTTTCGCCACTTTACCCCACAAAACCCCACATAATACAGTGTACGGAGGGCATGAAAACCTTGTCAAGCTAGAGCAGCAGAGCCTTGGCAATATTTCTCTGGTTAACTCGTAAAATGAACGTTATTTATCTGGCAATTAAAAAATTAACACCATGATTAGAGGAGAGAATTTTCTAAGGGGGGAAGAATCTGATTAAAAATTTTACGAATTGATGATTAATTAATTTATGACTTCCTTATCCCATGGTAGCCCGCGCCAACTAAGGCTCCACGTGGCACGTTACATGCAGCAGAATAGGACGTCAGCCGCTGGATTAATAACGTTCAACAAATATTGCCCTCACTCTTTTATATCAGTTGAAACCTTTATGGTATGCCAAGAGTAAAGAAATAAATGGTTCGGATATTATAGTAAGGAGTTAATTTTTAATTAAATTAATTCGATAAAATTATTCCCAAATAATTATGATTTCATCTCTTTACATCTCTTATTCCCGCCATGTTTCTTTAAAAACAGACCGTGCAGTACCAAATAAACTCACTTAGTTGTTTTTTATAGTATTTTATAAGTAATTCAATTCTATCTCCTGCGCACCAGATTTTACTCGGAGGTAATGGAGATAGGAACAATAAATCGCCAAAATTAAGATATTAAATCAATAAGTTAGTTAGACACACTGTAAGTAAACACAAAAACTGAGATTAACAACCAAACGCAATCAATGATGGCAAATACCGCGATCCGCTTCCTGTGTGCCGTTTGACTACGCGGCTAAATTCCTACTATGCAAGCGCATCGAATCGGCTAGGCTGTGTTCAGTCATTGATCGTAGCGGCAGCGCAGCCCCGAAGAGCTGGGGCCACTTGAAGGTATCTTCGGTGACAAGCCGCTGATTTGGTGTACCAAACCTCATAGCCACGCCTTGCTGCGCCTGTAAATAACCGCCAGCGGGGAAACGGCGGGATACTACCTAACATAATCTCCAATTCTAAGGCAGGAAAACGGCAAAATGGCCCCATAATAGGAGGTTACTTTTCTGCATAGTTCAGTCTATCCACTCTTAGGTAACGGTAAAAAATGACCCCGTACAGCAGTGCGAGCTAAAATTCAGGTTATTTCACCGTACCCACATGAATGGGATGTAGGAACGGTGACAAGGTTTTGTGTCAGTGATAAAGGGTGATCTAACAAGCCTGAGCATAATATCAGATAAAAAACCAGAAGAAGTTGGTAATGGCAGAATATAACTTCATGTTGATTTTTTCATAAGATATTCAGATTGATATAAAAACGGCTAATTTATCAGCACCAAACTAAAAACAGGGATGATTATTCATTTTTCCACATAAAAATTTATTTAAATGATGGCTTTGTTGAGCAGTGAGCAAATCCCTCCTTGATCTTTCTCTGAGATTGCTTGGCTCTTTTTAGCCACTTACCATCTACTATCCATGGCTAATTTAGCCGCGCCGCATTACCCACGTATTCAATTAAGTATTGATACCGCCAAAACAATAACGTATCACGTAAGGCAATGAGATAATTTTATGAGAAGCTGAACCCGCATGATCCGTACTCTTCAACTACTAAGCCTACTACTCAACGCATCTTGTTTGCGCGGTATGATGGTGCATAGAGTTAACAACTAAACTCATCTCATAATCTTATAAGAACCCGCGCTAACGCGCGTTTTTTTGCTAGCTTAGCGTGAAATCAACACAATAAGGAATACCTACAATGAGCCAACAAGTGATTATTTTCGATACCACACTGCGTGACGGTGAACAAGCACCGCAATCTAGCCTGAGCGTTAAAGAGAAGATTCAAATTGCGATGACGCTGGAAAGAATGGCCGTCGATCTGATGGGGGTCGGCTTCCCGGTCTCCTCGCCGGGTGACTTCGAATCGGTGAAAAGCATCGCCCGGCAGATCAAAAACAGCCGCGTCTGTGGATTGGCGCGCTGCGTGGATAAAGACATTGATGTCGCCGCCGAAGCACTGTGCGCGGAGAAAGCATTCCGCATCCATGTGTTTCTCGCCACCTCAACGCCGCACATCGAATCGAAATTGAAGCGTTCTTTCGATAAGGTACTGGCGATGGCGGTTCGTTCAGTCAAACGCGCCCGTAACTAAACTGAAGACGTTGAGTTCTCCTGTGAAGACGCTGGCCGCACGCCGATAGACAACCTGTGCCTGGTGGTAGAAGCCGCCATCAATGCCGGTGCTACCACCATCAATATTCCAGATACCGTCGGCTACACCACACCGAACTAGTTCAGCGGTATTATCACTACGTTGTATGACCGCGTTCCCAACATCGATAAAGCCATTATTTCTGTCCATTGCCACGACGATCTAGGCATGGCGGTCGGTAACTCCATCGCGGCAGTACAGGCCGGCGTACGCCAGGTAGAAGGCACGTTGAATGGCATAGTCGAACGCGCTAGCAACTGCTCTCTGGAAGAAGTGATCATAGCGATCAAAGTGCGCCAGGACATCATGAAAGTGCACACTAACATTAACCACCAGGAAATCTTCCGCACCAGCCAGATAAGTCAGCCAACCGTGCAATATGCCAATCCCAGCTAACAAGGCTATCGTCGGCTCCAACGCTTTCGCCCACTCCTCCGGCATCCACCAGGATGGCGTGCTGAAGAACTGCGAAAACTACGAAATCATGATCCCGCAGTCGATCGGCCTGAAAGAGGTGCTGTTAAACCTGACCTCCCGTTCTGGTCGCGCGGCGGTGAAACACCGCATGGAAGAGATGGGCTACCAGGAGCAGGACTACAACCCGTACAGCCTGTATGCCGCTTTCCTGAAGCTGGCCGACAAAAAAGCCAGGTATTCGATTACGATCTGGAAGCCCTAGCTTTCATTAATAAACAGCATGAAGAGCCGGAGCATTTCAGTTTGGACTACTTCAGCGTGCAGTCCGGAAGCAGCATTATGGCCACCGCGTCGGTGAAATTGATCTGCGGCAGCGAAGAGAAAGCCGAGGAGGCCACTGGCAATGGCCTGGTCGACGCGGTCTATCAGGCAATCAACCGCATCACCGGCTACTAGATAGAACTGGTGAAATACCAACTGACTGCCAAAGGCCAGGGCCGCGATGCATTGGGCTAGGCGGATATCGTGGTGTCCTACAACGGCCGTCTATTCCACGGTGTGGATCTGGCGACCGACATCGTCGAATCCTCCGCTAAGGCGATAGTTAACTTATTGAATAATATTTGGCGCTCACAGCAGGTAGAAAAAGAAAAACAGTGTTTGCAGCAAAGCACCCATCGAAATAATTAGGAAATGGTATGAACATGACGAATACTTACCCTATTGCCGTCTTGCCCGGAGACGGAATCTGCCCAGAAGTAATAGCTCAGGAACACAAGGTGCTGGACGCGGTGCGTCAGCGCTTTGATATGCGCAACACACCACCGCCGAGTATTACATTGGCGGCATTGCCATCGATCGCCACGGTAGCCCGTTGCCGCCAGCAGGCCGAGGCGATCCTGTTCGGTTCAGTAGGCGGCCCGGAGTGGGGAACACTTGCCACCGGACGAGCATCCTGAGCGTGGCGCTCTACTGCCACTACGCAAACACTTTAAGCTGTTCAGCACCTGCGTCCTGCTCGTTTGTAGTAGGGGCCCGAAGCGTTCTGCCCGCTGCGCTCCGATATTGCTGCCCGCGGTTTCGATGTCCTGTGCGTACGCGAACTGACTGGCGGCATCTACTTTGGTTAGCCGAAAGGCCGCAAAGGCCAGGGCATGCAGGAGTACGCCTTTAATGCCGAGGTGTATCACCGATACGAGATTAAACGCATCGCACGCATCGCCTTTGAGTCCGCCCGCAAACACCATGGCAAGGTCACCTCGATCGATAAGGCCAATGTGCTGCAAAGCTTGATCCTGTGGCGTGAAGTCGTCAATCAGGTTGCCAAAGACTACCCAGAGGTGTCACATGACATACATGTACATCGACAATGTTACCATGCAGTTGATTAAAAATACATCGCAGTTAGATGTGCTGCTGTGCTCCAACCTGTTTCGCGACATTCTATCCGACGAGTGCGCGCGATGATAACCGGCTCAATGGGCCTGCTGCCATCAGCCAGCCTAAATGAGCAAGGCTTTAGCCTTTATGAACCGGCTAGTGGTTCAGCGCCGGACATCACCGGTAGTGGCATCGCTAACCCAATCGCCCCGATCCTGTCCGCCGCCCTGCTGCTGCATTACAGCCTGGGTACTTTTGATGCCGCTGATGCCGTGGAGCGCACCATCAACCAGGCGCTGGAACAAGGCTATCGCACCGCCGATCTGGTCGGCGAGGGTAAAGCCGTCAGCACCGATGAAATGGGCGACATCATCTCCCACTTTGTAACTCAGGTGGCATAACATGGCAAAAACCTTATATCAGAAGCTGTACGACGCCCACGTGGTGCTCGAAGCGCTAAACGAAACGCCACTGCTGTATATTGACCGTCATCTGGTGTATGAAGTGACCTCGCCACAAGCCTTCGATGGCCTGCGTGCTATGGGATGCAAGGTGCGCCAACCAGGCAAGACCTTTGCCGCCATAGATCACAACGTTTCAATCAAAACCAAAGATATTAACGCCAGCGGCGAGATGACGCGCATCCAAATACAGGCGTTGATCAAGAACTGCGCGGAATTTGGCATCACGCTGTATGACCTGAACCACCAGTTCCAGGGCATCGTGCATGTGATCGGCCCTAAACAGGGCATCAAACTGACCGAGGTGCCGATCAACAAAGTGTTCATTGGTTCTTGCACCAACTCACGCATTGAAGATTTGCGCGCGGCAGAAGTGATCGCCAAGGGGCACAAGGTTGCCCACGACGTACAAGCGATCATAGTGCCAGGATCCGGCCCAGTAAAGGCACAGGCAGAAGCCGAGGGCCTGGATAAAATTTTTATTGAAGCCGGTTTTGAATGGCGTCTGCCAGGATGCTCAATGTGCCTGGCAATGAACAACGACCGCCTAAACCCAGGCGAGCGCCGTGCATTCACCAGCAACCGTAACTTCGAATGGCGTCAGTGACGCGGTCGCAGTGGGCGTACCTACCTGCTCAGCCCGGCGATGGCCGCCGCGGCTGCCATCGCTGGCCATTTCGCCGATATCCGCGATATTCACCAAAGGGGCTAACATGGCTAAATTTACTCAACACACCGGTTTAGTAGCACCTCTTGATACTGCTAATGTTGATACCGATGCCATCATTCCCAAACAGTTCTTACAGAAAGTCACCCGCACCGGTTTCGGCCAGCATCTGTTTAACGACTGGCGCTTCCTCGACGATGGAGGCCAACAGTCAAACCCGGATCGTTCTGAACAAACCGTATTATAAAGGGGCCAGTATCCTGCTGGCACGGGAAAACTTTGGCTATGGATCTTCGCAGGAGCATGCATCTTGGGCATTGACTGATTACGGCTTTAAGGTGGTGATTGCACCAAGCTTCGCCGATATCTTCTACAGCAACGTTTTCAACAACCAGCTACTGCCAGTCACCCTGAGCGAACAGCAGCTCGATGAGCTGTTCAAGCAGGTGGCGAGCAACTAAGGCATTGAGTTCATGGTAGATTTGAAGCACCAAACGGTTAATGCTAGCGGCAAAAGCTACCCGTTCAAGATCGACAGTTTCTGCCGCCACTGCATGCTCAATTGGCTGGATAGCATCGGCCTGAGACTACAGCGCGAAGCGGACATCTCCTGTTTTGAGGCACAACAGCCAGCATTTTTGCACTGATTATTTTCTCATAGCCTAAATAATCGGTACTGCGGCAAGTCAGCCAGGCCCCTAGAGCCTAATGGGATAGGCTCTTAGTGACCGAGGAGTGATAAATCTGCCGGGAGCAGATTTGAACGCTGCCTGCAGCAACCGAAGGGACGAGGCCCAGGGCTAGGCCGAATAACATACGCAGCAGTTGCTTCAAGTATGACGGGTATTACCAGTAACCCAGCAACTTCCACCAAGCCACGCCGATTACCATTTAGATCAGTAGGTTAATCGCGCCCATCACAAACCCGGTTGTCCATCACTCACCCAACGTGACATAGTTAGAGCTAAAATAATCGGTGCGGTGCCAGTGCCATAATGGGTCAGCGATATCATCAGTGGGGAAGAAAACGCCAAAATCAGCGCCAGCAGTACTAGCGGTGCACCAAGCGCAATCCCAGCAGTGAGGAAAGCGGTAAACATCGCGGTGACATGCGCGATGGTGCTGGCAAAGAAGTAATGAGAATACAGATAGATAATGATCAACAGTACGGTACAACCTACCCAACTCATGCCCATTTGGTCAATGCCTTTGCCCACAGTCTGCGATAGCCAGTCGATCAACCCCAACTTACCGAGGAAGCTGGCCATCATCACCAGCGCCGAGAAACACACCATAGTATCCCAGGCACCTTTGTGTTTCAGCACGCCGGTCGCCAATAGCGCTACCAGACCAATCAGTACCGTCGTAGTCAGGTTGACTGTCAGCGCCGGGCCGAAAAATCATCGCCGGAATGCCCGCCCACAAACAGCAGCAGCGTGAACACCGCCAGGATGATTTTCTCCGGCAACGTCAACGCCCCCAGTTCCTGTAGTTTGTCGCTAGCGAAACGCGGCGCATCCAGGGTGCTTTTCACCTCAGGCGGATACAGTAAGGTAAACCACAAGCGGCATGACGAACAAAGAGCAAAGACCCGGCACCAGCGCGGCTACCGCCACATCGACCAGGAAAGCTCGACGCTGCCGGCCTGTACCTTTGGCAATCAGGCTAACGATCAGCGGATTAGAGGCAGTGGAGGTAATAAACATCGCCGAGGTGATCGGGTTAATGTTGTAGTTCACCAACGACAGATAGCGGCCCATGGTGCCAGAGGTATTCAGTTCAGGTTTAGAGCCGAGGATTTCAGCGATTGATTTCATGATCGGGTGGATGATGCCGCTGCCACGCGCAGTATTGCTGGGGGTAATTAGTGCCAGAATCAATTTCTGCCAGTGTCAGCGCATAGGCGATGCCCAGCGTCTTTTTGCCAAACAGCAAAATGAAATAGTAGCCAATGCGCGCACCCAGCCCGGTTTTGTTCAGACTAAGGGAGATCATGATTGAGAAACCAATCAACCAGATCAACTGGTTGGAAAATCCGCTTAGCATATCGTCCAATGCCGCGCCCGGATCGTCGGGATGAGTGACACTAGTAACAGCCACCATTGCAATGGTAATCACCGTAACGGCACCGATCGGAATCGCCTTACCGATGATGGCAATGATAGTGCCGACAAACAGCGCCAGCAACTGCCAGGCGTTAGCGACAACGCCTGCCGGTACTGGGTAAGGAACCAAATAATCAATGCAGCAGCAACGGCGCACAGTGAAGGAACAGGTCTGAGCAGTGTCAGTGTATCCATAACGTACCTACTTTTTTCTAAACGGATCGGCATCTCAAGCAAGATGGAAAAGAGCGAAGCAATCGCACTCAGTGCCTGCTGCATAGCTTGGCTGCGTAGCGCATCATTCTCAATGATATAGGTCAATAATGCCAACGTTTCTCAGACGTCCCACCCCTGGGTGCTCATCCACAGCGCTGCCAGCCAGTAAACTGTATAGTGACCCAGATTTTCAACCAGCGCCCCCTGTAATACACCAGCCAAGATCACCCTGGTAGAAATGCTATTGGTAAACAACGTCGTCGCAGCACATGGCTGCCACGGCATCAGATCCTGGAAATAGAGCATGCCGATACCTGCGATGATGACGATTCACAGAGGCTTATGATACTGTTTGTCTTTCATGTTAAGGCTGTAGTAATTTGACCCGCAGCAAGGTGCGGGTCGTGAGGTGTGGTGGGCCAAATGAGCGGCGGGTAACACATGAGTAGTTTACGTTGTTGGGCTTGCCCATAGCCTAAATATTGGCCGCCCCCTCCGTCGGGATAACGGTTTTTTGGGCAGCGTGCATGCGATGACCTGCCGCGTTAATAGCAAAGCCTGCCGGATTTTGCCCGCCACCCGATCGGCACTGGGCCGTATAGCATGGCGCGTAACCACCACAGCCAAATGAATATCCACACATTCGACCGACGACTATTTTGGCTACCGGGAGCTGATCGACGAAGTGAATATCTGGGTACTACCAGAATTAACTGAAGAGCTGATGCACTCCGGCATACAATTACAGGGCGATGACACCAGCAAAAACGAGCTGGTAAGCCTACTGGAAGAAGGCTATTATTTTCTGCTATTCGATCAACGCTCACCGCTGGCGGCCGATGCAGCTATCCGTAGTTGGCTGTGCGCGCTGCTCAACCCGATTTCCCTGTTGAACAACGCCTAGACTGTGTCTATCAATGCCACTGGTCGCCGGCTTACGGCCTGCTGACGCGCTGGCATCATAACCGTACATTGACGCAACAGCCGAAGCCGCCAAGCCTGGGCGCACTGATAATCACCTACTTTCAACGAGCACTCGTAGTTCCACACCATTTGTAAAACCATCAAACCGCTGCTGGCACAATATGGCATCACATTGAGGGTATACAGAACGTGGATTACCACATCTAGCACCAATGCAAAGCGCAGAGTGATCTGTGGCTTAGCAGCGCCAACTTCACCCTACTGTTGGCGTTCTCGCCGTTCGCTACTCTGTATGAGATGCCGTTGATGCATCACTGCATGAGTGATGATCTGGCCGAGCAATCCACGCTGTGGCGTGCCAATGGCCTGCCGCTGGTGGCGCAGCAAACCTACCTGTTCGCACCGAGCGATGTGGATACCAGCAAACTGACCATACCCTGGTGGCTGGCAGGATAAAACCTTCGTGCCTTACGACTACGGCTACTTTGCCTTCGTCTACAACAAGGACAAACTGAAAAACCCGCCTAAAAGCCTGCAAGAACTAGTGAGCCGTGACTAATACTGGCGGGTAATTTACGAAGATCCGCGTACCAGTACCCCTAGTCTTGGCCTGATGCTATGGATGCAAAAAGTCTATGGCGAAAAAGCGCCAGTGGCCTGGCAACAACTGGCGAAAAAACCGTCACCGTCACTAAGTTGTGGAGCGAAGCTTATAGCCTGTTCCTCAAGGTCGAAGCCGATCTGGTGCTCAGCTACACCACTTTCCAGGCCTATCACCTGATCAAAGAAAAAAGACAGTTATGCCGCTGCCTAATTTAGCGAAGGCCACTATCTTCAGGTCGAGTAGGTGGATATCTAAGCTATTAGGATTGGTCAATTAGCTACATACCGCACTGACTTTACGCTTACGTTGAAAGAGGAAATCGAGCAACAACTATTGGCGATGGAACTCCCTACAGACTCTTTCTTGCCCAGTGACGTATTAAGCGGTGGTCAGCTTACATGTCTTACTTTGCATAAACTTTTCCGGTCAGGTTACTGATATCTGATACGTGATGAACCAGGAAATCATCTGGAGATGGAGTCGAGAAAACTATTAGCTCAGGCGTTGAATGATTTACCGGCAGCGTTCTTATAGTCAGTCACGATCAGGATTTTATTAATAACATCAATATAGATGGCGTCATTCCATTGAGAGAAATGTGATTTTTATTAGTTGCAATTTGATGGGGCTGTCACGGAACTATTGAACTAAAATCTGATTTATTCAACAAAGCCGAGCAGAAATGATTACCGCCCTGCATGAACTGACAGAGACGACATAAGGCACAATCCTTTGCGCCCTCATGATTAGATTGAATGCCTAGTAATCAGCAGCGTTCCAAGATCTCGAAGCAATAGCTATGAGAATTAAGTTCGTCTGCATCATGGAATTCGCTGAACGAGGTTTCCCATTCGTACAGTTCATAATCTGGGAAATGAGTATCGCCACTAACTTCAGCATCAATATGCGTCAGGTACATAAGGTTAGCGCGTGCGAGGAACTGGCTATAAATATGCCCACCGCCCACCACCATCACTTCTTCCACGTTCCCAGCAGCGGCTAATGCATCATCCAATGAACTCACCCAGGAGACCCCAGACTCGCTGCCCGAACGGCTGCTCAATACAATGTTATGCCGCCCTGGTAACGGGTAGCTAATGGATTCAAAGGTTTTACGCCCCATAATGACCGGCTTATTCAACGTATTGCGTTTAAACCACGCCAAATCGGCCGTCAGGTGCCACGGCATGGCATTTCCCATACCAATAACATGCTTTGCCGCCAAGGCAGCAATCAGGCTGATAATCATTATTTAACTTTGTGTAGGCAGCAAATTGCCCACACTATACGTAAAGGCTCCTCTGCCGTCGATAGGCGAATCAAGCAAGATGGGTAGAGAAATAGCTGTTACAGGTCTATTGACTCACCAGCGATGAGTGGCCGCTGGGTTTCATACGCAGGGGCGTTTAAGCTAAAGCCACAGGACAATAGACAGTACAGCGTCGATAACACTAGCTTTAAGAAAATGGGAGATCATGGTTTCTATCCACGCCTCGCTATAGCCCAGGTTCGAAATTTCCACCACCATAATCATCGCGGTATAGGCGGAAATGCCGGGGAACATTTGGATCACAGCTGCGAAGGTAAACACCTTCAGGTCGGCTAGCGACTAGGAGATACCGATCATGCCGATAAAAACCGCCACCAGCAACAACACCTACTTAGAGCCTATGCCAGTAGGCGTAAATTGTTGCAGCAAGTTTGGGCCAGGACAGCGCGCAATCACCGCAGCGTATAAGGGATTCCGTGAGGATGGTGAGCACAGCCCAGAACTAAAATGGCAAATAAAATAGCCTACTGGGACAGGTTCTTAATGTTGATACCGGCATGCAGCATCAGCATATGCGCTCCTTTCCACACCACTCCAAGCAGAGTGGAGAAGGACGGGAGTTATGGCATCGCGCAATTACTTGCCGAGGCGCGAGTACATTTCCTGCACTGAGATCACCTGCTCAGTCGGATCAGCCTTCAACGCCATTGCAGTGGCGAACCCACCGTTCAGCGTGGTGTCATAGTGCACCTTATATTGCAGCGTACTACGACGAATCAGCTTGGAATCTTTAATCTCCTAGCGACCCGCAGTGGTGTTGACGATATAGGTGTACTCGCCATTTTTGATACGGTCTTGAATGTGCGGGCGGCCTTCGTGCACCTTGTTGACCAGGCGTGGGTTGATACTAGCTTTGCCCAGTACCACCGCAGTGCTATGGGTCGTATCCAGCTCAAAGCCCTGCCGCAATAGGTGGATAGCCAGATCCACCACCCGCGCTTTGTCGCCTTCACGTACCGATAGCAGCGCACGGTCTTGTTTCTCCATGCCTGACTGGCTGCCAAGCATCGCCTTGGAGAAGGCTTCAGCAAAGGCGCGCCCCACCCCCATCACTTTCCCCGGTAGAGCGCATTTCTGGCCCGAGGATCGGATCAACACCAGGAAATTTGTTAAATGGCAGCACCACTTCTTTCACCGAGTAGTACGGCGGAATAACCTCTTCGGTGATACCCTGCTTAGCCAGTGTTTTGCCCACCATTACCCGTGCAGCAACCTTAGCCAACAGCACACCGGTAGCTTTGGAGACGAACGGCACAGTACGTGCGGCACGCGGGTTAATTTCAATCAGATAGACTTTATGGTTTTTCACCGCAAATTGCACGTTCATCAGGCCGCGTACTTGTAATTCAAATGCCAGTTTTGCCACCTGCTGGCGCATTATGTCCTGAATGTCCTTACTTAGGGTGTAGGCTGGCAAAGAACACGCGGAGTCACCAGAATGCACACCTGCCTGTTCAATGTGTTCCATGATGCCGCCAATCAATACACTCTCACCATCATAGATAGCATCGACATCCACTTCCACTGCGTCATTCAGGAAGCGATCCAACAGCACCGGAGCATCGTTAGAGGCGCTAACTGCATTTTGGAAGTAACGGCGCAAGTCGATCTCATCGTAGACGATTTCCATCGCCCAGACACCCAGCACGTAGGAAGGACGCACCACTAGTGGATAACCGATACTGGCTGCTTACTCTACCGCCTGCTCGATGGTAGTCACAGTGGCATTAGCTGGCTGCTTCAGGCCCAGGCGGTTAACCACCTGCTGGAAGCGCTCACGATCTTCAGCACGGTCAATCGCATCCGGGCTGGTGCCGATAATCGTCACGCCTGCTGCTTTCAACTCTCGTGCTAGCTTCAATGGTGTCTGGCCACCATACTGCACGATCACCCCCCTTTGGCTGCTCGATACGTACGATTTCCAACACGTCTTCTAGTGCGACCGGCTCGAAGTACAGACGATCGGAGGTGTCATAGTCGGTAGAGACGGTTTCCGGATTACAGTTAACCATGATGGTCTCATAGCCGTCTTCGCGCAGCGCTAGCGAGGCGTGTACGCAGCAATAGTCGAACTCGATACCCTGGCGGCCGATACGGTTGGCCCACCGCCCAGCACTATCACTTTTCGGCTGCCGTGGGTTGGGTTGGATTCGCACTCTCCTTCATAGGTGGAGTACAATGTATACGGTGTCGGTAGCGAATTCTGCTGCACAGGTATCTACGCGCTTGTAAACCGGGTGTAGGCTGTAGCTTTGGCGCAGCTTGCGAATTCCGCTCTCGGCGACACCCACCAGTTTTGCCAAACGCGCATCGGCAAAACCTTTGCGCTTCAGGGTGCGCAAAAAGCTCGGTGTCAGGCCATTGATGCCGGCTTCTGCCACCTGCTCTTCTAAACGTACCAGATCTTCAATTTGCACCAGGAACCAGCGGTCGATATTGGCTAGGTTAAACACACCATCGACTGACAGGCCAGCACGGAAGGCATCGGCGATGTACCAAATGCGATCCGCACCGGCATCTTTCAGTTCTCGGCGGATGACGGTCAATGCTTCTGGATCATCAAGGCGCACTTTCGGGTCGAAGCCAGTGGCACCCACTTCCAAGCTACGCAACGCTTTCTGCAACGATTCCTGCTGAGTACGGCCGATGGCCATCACTTCGCCGACCGACTTCATCTGGGTGGTTAGGCGGTCATTGGCTCCGGTGAATTTCTCAAAATTGAAACGAGGTATTTTCGTCACCACATAGTCGATGGACGGTTCAAGTGACGCTGGCGTGCGACCGCCGGTGATATCGTCCACCAGTTCGTCAAGGGTATAGCCCACCGCTAGTTTGGCGGCAACCTTAGCGATCGGGAAGCCGGTGGCTTTCGAGGCCAACGCAGAAGAACGTGACATACGAGGGTTCATTTCGATCACAATCAGACGGCCGGTTTTTGGGTTGACCGAGAATTGCACGTTGGAGCCGCCAGTTTCTATGCCGATTTCGCGTAGCACTGCCATCGAAGCGTTACGCATGATTTGGTATTCTTTGTCGGTCAGGGTCTGAGCTGGAGCAACGGTGATGGAGTCTCCGGTGTGGATGCCCATGGCGTCAAAGTTTTCAATCGAACAGACGATGATACAACAGTTGTCTTTTTTATCGCGTACCACTTCCATCTCATACTCTTTCCAACCGATCAGCGATTCGTCGATCAGCAGTTCTTTGGTCGGTGTGAAAGGTCGAGGCCGCGTTAGCAGATCTCTTCGAATTCCTCGCGGTTATAGGCGATGCCGCCACCAGTGCCACCCATGGTGAAAGAAGGGCGGATGATGCAGGGGAAACCTACCTCAGCAGCCACTGCCAGCGCTTCTTCTGAGGTGCGGGCGATGCCAGAACGCGCGGTGTCCAGGCCGATTTTTTTCATTGCCATATCGAAACGGCAGCGGTCTTCAGCCTTGTCGATAGAATCGGCAGTGGCACCCAATCATCGTCACTACGCCAAACTCGGTCAGCACGCCTTGACGTTCCAGCTCCAGCGCGCAATTCAACGCCGTCTGGCCGCCCATGGTCGGCAGCATCACGTCCGGACGCTCTTTCTCGATGATTTTGCGCACCACTTTCCAGTGGATTGGCTCAATATAGGTGGCATCGGCCATTTCTGGGTCGGTTATGATGGTGGCTGGGTTGGAGTTGACCATAATAAACGCGGTAACCCTCTTCACACAGCGCTTTACATGCCTGAACACCTGAATAATCGAACTCGCACGCCTGGCCAATAACGATCGGGCTAGTGCCAAGGATCAAGATGCTTTTTATGTCGGTACGCTTTGGCATTTTTTATTGCTCCTGATTATTTGGCGTTAGAATGGCAAGTCTCAATCAACTCGATAAAGTGATCGAACAACGCGACGCGGCGTCGTGCGGGCATGGGCTGGCCTCTGGGTGTCCCTGGAAGCTGAACGCCGCTTTATCGGTGTGGTGAATGCCCTGCACCGTTTGGTCAAACAACGATTTGTGCGTTACACGCAAGGTCGCTGGTAGGTTGTTCTCATCTACCGCAAAGCCGTGATTCTGAGCGGTGATCATCACGCAATTGTTGTCCAGATCTTTCACCGGGTGGTTGCCTACGTGGTGGCCAAGCTTCATCTTTATGGTTTTCGCACCACTGGCCAGCGCCAGCAGTTGGTGACCTAAGCAGATGCCGAACAGCGGAATATCGGTTTTCAGGAACTTTTAATAGCGTCGATGGCATAGTTGCACGGCTCTGGGTCACCTAGGCCGTTGGATAGGAAGATGCCGTCAGGACTCATCTTCAGCACTTCATCGGCCGGAGTTTGCGCCGGCACTACGGTCAGGCGGCAGCTGCAATCCACCAGCAGGCGTAAGATATTACGTTTAATACCGTAATCGTAAGCCACCACATGAAACGGCAGTGCCTCAGCGGTTTAGGCCTCTGGTAAGTTACCTTCAAGCCGCCAACTGCCTTGTTGCCAGCGATAAGATCCTTTGGTGGTGACTTGTTTTGCTAGATCCATGCCCTTCAGGCCGGGGAAGACCCTCGCCTTGGCCAACGCCAGCTCAGCATCCGGCGAGTTGGCAGCAATGATGCAGCCGTTCTGGGCACCTTTCTCACGCAGCAGACGGGTCAGCTTGCGGGTATCACAATATCGGCGATCGCCACAATATTATGACGTTTGAGGTATGCGCAGAGACCTTCTTCATTGCGGTAATTGCTGGCAATCAGTGGGAGATCGCGAATAACCAGCCCTTGTGCATGAACAGCAGAGGATTCTTCGTCGCAAGTATTAGTGCCGACATTGCCGATATGAGGATAAGTAAGAGTAATAATCTGTCAGGAGTATGAGGGGTCAGTGAGGATTTCTTGATAGCTAGTCATCGACGTATTGAAGACCACTTCCCCTACCGCCGTACCCTCTGCCCCGATGGCCCGACCGTGGAATTGGGTTCCGTCTTCCAGAACCAACAGCGCTGACTTAATCAAAATGCCCTCCAAGTAATAATTAATCGTAATGCTTGCATTGTTAATTCAGATATCATGTTCTAAATCAACGCAAAAATCTGTCTACGAGGCCAATTTTCGGTAAATTATGCGCAATTTTAGTGATGAGTACCGCTATTATCTACTGAAAGCACCATTTCCTACCTTATTTTGCCGCTTTTGCCGTTTAATCAGCTCAGCAGCGATAAAAATACCGCTAAACTTGGGTGGGTAAATGGTTTGCGAGACGCAATAATAGAAAGTCAACATATTGCGTCCCTAAAATCAGTTGAAGAATACCTTTTGCGGGGAAAATCGCTATCTAAAACTAATAAAAAATATGAAAACATCAACTTTAACATAAATTTTCACCATGATGACTATTTTAATGAAAAAATAAAATGGCGATAATAAAGTAACCATTATATCAACCAGATATAACCAATATAACCTTATCATACCAGCACAATAATCAATTATAATTGGTCAAGGCTAAGCACATCGTGCATATCAAATAGCCCTTTATCGTGCTTATACAGCCAGGATGCGGCGCGTACCGCACCGCTGGCAAAAGTCATACGGCTGGAGGCTTTATGGGTAATTTCCACCCGTTCGCCGATATTAACGAACATGGCGCTATGCTCACCAACTATATCCCCAGCACGAAGGGTAGCAAAGCCGATACTCCTCGGATCGCGCTCGCCAGTATGGCCCTCACGTGCATAGACTGCACAGTCTTTCAGATCTCGCCCTAACGCGCCGGCGATCGCCTCACCCATCGCCAATGCAGTTCCCGATGGTGCGTCCACTTTATTGCGGTGATGTGCCTCAATAATTTCGATATCGCTAGAGTCACCCATCACCTGAGCAGCCTTCTCCAGCAACTTCAGTACCAAATTGACGCCAATGCTGAAGTTGGCGGCAAACACGATGCCAATATGCTGCGCCGCATTGCGGATCGTCTGCTTGCCAGCATCGTCGAAGCCCGTGGTGCCAATGACCATCGCTTTGCGCTGTGCCACGCAGAAATCTAGGTATCTCAAGGTACCCTCTGGGCGGGTGAAATCGATCAGAATGTCGAAGTCATCTACCACTTTGTCCAAGCTGTCACTTAGGGTAATGCCCACTGTGCCAATGCCAGCTAGTTCGCCAGCATCGACGCCAACTAGGCTAGAACCCGGGCGCGACAACGCTGCCCCCAGCACTAAGCCTTCTGCCTGCTGCACCGCCCGGATCAGTTGATGCCCCATACGTCCGCTAACTCCCGAAATCGCCATACGTATATGTGAACAAGTCATGTTCGCTCTCTTGTTAATTTGATTTCAGCACCTCAGATAATTGAAGCTGCATCAAGGTGGCTTGGATTATCCCGATGAACTTGTTTAGGTCAATGAGTGCGGCCAACACCGATGCAACTTCAAGTATCACGGGTTTATACATTCAGGGTAATAACCCCACCTTGATTACTGCCAGAAGATCCTTTGCATAATTAGATAATTATGTTATCTCCCCTTTTCATCAGCAACACTGCCAATGGGTTAATATTCAGCCAATGTAGGTGCCTGAGAAGATTGTACATAACCATGCAGTGACTCTTAAAAAATGTTAGCTCTATTTCATCTTGTTCCTTTTTACGGCATAGCGGTCTTACTCTTCCTGTCACAGGGACTTTTAGATATTAGTGGCGATGTCAGATAAAGAAAAGCAATGACGTCTCCGTGATGCGGTAGCACAACATGACTTTAGCGAATACCAGGACAACGACGTCCGACTTTCAGTCGCTGCTAGGAAAGCCAGTTTAAAGTGTGCTAAGCCCAAGTTAAGGTGCTGACTCTTGATAAGGTAGAACTACTCTGATTTCAGCCTTAACTCTTGCTACTAAAAAACGATCAGAGCGCCACAAATGTCGCCTTATCCGATGAAACGCGCTGCGTTGCTGGATGACACTAATAGCCTTTATACCCCTTATTTTCAGCGTAAACTAAGAGTCTATCAGACCCGCTATCGCCAGAACGACTTCGTTAAGGGATTCAGATTAGCAGTTCACATCATGATAGGTTCGAAACAGACATGCTATTTTTCGTGTCAGTGAGAGCATGATAGCTAAGAGACATGCTCAAGCTGGTCAATCTTGGAAAATTCAGAGCCAGTCTTAAGCGATGGCATGCAACTATACAGAAGTACCCCCCGGTTGCTACTTACCATTACCCTTGCGGTTTTTGATTTGAAATTATGCTATCAATACTAAACTCTACAATACCAACGCTCCCCGCACCAATCTGGTAAATTGCTCCGACAGGATTAAATTCAAGCATGCTGTATTGGGTGATATTCTAAATTTGGATAGAAAAAGCATCAAAAAGACACTGAAAGTGGTGTCATATCACAGAAATGGACTATTACCCCGCCTGAACGTAAAACGGGGGAGGTTGTAATTAGCGTTTACCGGATTAGTCAAGCTGCCTGATATCCACACGCAGCTCTTTAGGCACTTCAAACACGATGTTTTCTTCACGGCCGCTGATTTCATGCACATCCTTACTGCCCAGTGCTTTCAGGCGGTTGATCACCTCCTGCACCAGTACGTCGGGTGCAGAAGCGCCAGCGGTGATACCGATGTTGCTCACCTGGCTTAGCCAGGCTTCCTGAATATCCGATGCAGAGTCGATCAGATAAGCAGGTTTGCCGACGCGCTGGGCTAGTTCTGCCAGACGGTTGGAGTTGGAGGAGTTCTTCGATCCCACCACCAACACCACATCCGTATCATCGGCCAGATTACGCACGGCTTCCTGGCGGTTAGTAGTGGCGTAACAGATATCATCCTTACGCGGCCCGATGATGCTAGGGAAGCGCTGACATAGAGCGTCGATCACGTCTGAGGTATCGTCTACCGACAGTGTGGTTTGGGTCATGAAGCACAGATTATTTTCATCTTTCACCTGCAACTGCCACACATCTTTCGGCGATTCCACCAGGTACATGCCGCCTTCTAAGTTGCTGTACTGGCCTATGGTGCCTTCTACTTCAGGATGACCAGCATGGCCAATCAGAATAGCCTCGGTACCACGGCGGCTGGCGCGTGCCACTTCCATATGCACCTTGGTCACCAGCGGGCAGGTGGCGTCAAACAGCATGGTCAGATCACGCGCCTTGGCTTCGGAGCGCACAGCCTGAGATACCCCGTGTGCCGAGAAGACCAGAATCGACCCGTCCGGCACTTCGGATATCTCTTCAATAAACACTGCGCCGCGCTCGCGCAAGCTGTCGACCACATAGCGGTTGTGCACAACTTCATGCCGCACGTAGATTGGCGTGCCGTAAAGCTCCAAAGCACGCTCAACGATACTAATCGCACGATCGACACCGGCGCAGAAGCCACGTGGATTAGCCAGCAATATTTGCATGCCTCGCCTCCTGCTATGGGTCAATCGCCAGCACTTCGATATCGAAGGTCACCGGGTGGCCTGCCAATGGATGGTTGAAATCAACAGTGATCGAATCTTCCACTACTGCATGCACCACGCCCGGCATTTCACTGCCATCGGCACGCAGATTTCCGTAAAGTCGCGAGGTGAAAAGAACTGGATTAGATCTGGGTTCTCTGCGCTGAAGGCTGCTTGCGGCAGTAAGGTAAAAGTGCATGTGTCACCTGTATGCAAACCGAGCAGTTGCTCTTCCAGCGGTGCCGACAGGCTGCCATCACCCAGGAGGAACAGCGCCGGTTTGCAGCTGCTGCGGGTAGAATCGGCGATCATGCCATCCTCCAGTTTCATCATAAAGTGAACCAGCACTGCACTGCTAGCAATAGCCTGAACCGCCATATTACTCACCTTTGTTCTTTGCTCCTTGGTTCGCTGGCGACAGGAAACCTTCCAGCATGATCATCGACGCCCCCACGCAGATAAAGCTATCCGCCAGGTTGAAAGTTGGGTAATGCCAGTTACCGATGTAAAAGTCGATAAAGTCGACCACAAAACCGTCCCACAGGCGATCGAATAGGTTGCCGAGTGCGCCGCCGATGATGAAAGCATAGGCGATATTGTTTAGCTTCTGCTGCGCGCTGCTGCGGTACATCATCACCAGCAGTACCACCACAATAGCGATGGCGATACCAGCAAAGAACCAGCGCTGCCAGCCACCATGGTCGGCCAGGAAGCTGAACGCAGCGCCGTAGTTACGGGCATAGAACAAATTGAACCATGGCATCAACTGTTCGGACTGGCCCAGCATCAAGTAGCTGAGCACCCACTGCTTGCTAACGAAATCCAGCACTAGTACTACCACTACCACCCACAGCCAGCGTAAGCCAGTCGAGCAGATTAATTTACTCATCAGGTATCGGGTTCTCAGGCATAATTACGCTTTTCGCCGTCGCCGGCTACGTTGGTCACACAACGGCCGCAGATGTCTGTGTGTTCCGCTACCAAGCCGATATCTGTGGTGTATTGCCAGCAACGCGGGCACTTTTCACCTTCAGCAGTGCTAACGGCGATTTTTAGCCCCTTCAGCAATTCGGTAGCCTGAGCATCCACTGGTGCATCGGCCAACGGTGCAACATGCGCGGCAGAAGTCAGCAGCACAAAGCGCAGTTCGTCTTGTAGGCTATTCAGCCGATCTGCCAGTTCGCTGTCGGCGTACAGGGTCACCGCCGCCTCAAGCGGGCTGCCGAGGCGTTTGTCGGCACGAGCCTGCTCCAGTACCTTGTTCACTTCGCTGCGCACCTTCAGCAACTCAGCCCAGAAAGCATCGTTCATGTTTTCGCCTTCTGCCAGGGCGAATAGGCCTCCGTACCACTCTTCAGTAAATACGTACTGCGCGCGTTTGCCTGGCAGGAAACCCCAGATTTCATCGGCAGTGAACGACATGATCGGCGCCATCCAGCGCACCAGTGCTTCTACAATGTGGAATAGCGCGGTCTGGCAGCTACGACGGGCAATGCTGTCACGCTTGGCGGTGTACTGACGATCTTTGATGATATCCAAATAGAAGGATCCCATTTCAACCGAGCAGAACTGCATCAGACGTTGCACTACTTCGTGGAAATCGTAATTGGCGTAAGCCTGCTCGATATCCTGCTGCGCTGCCAGCGCACGGCTAACCGCCCAGTGATCCAACACCACCATCTCTTCCGGTGCCACGCAGTCAGTACTGGGTTCGAACCCGTTCAAGTTGGACAGCAGGAAACGCGCGGTGTTGCGGATACGGCGGTAAGAATCGGCTGCACGCTTAAGGATCTCATTGGATATCGCGATTTCGCCGGTGTAATCAGTAGACGCCACCCACAAACGCAGGATATCGCCGCCCAGCTTATTTATCACCTCTTGCGGGCTGAAGGTGTTACCGATCGACTTGGACATCTTGCGCCCCTGACCATCAACGGTAAAACCGTGAGTCAGCACCTCCCTATAAGGGGCTTTACCTTTCATTGCAGTGGAAATTATTAGCGATGACATAAACCAGCCGCGATGTTGGTCAGATCCTTCCAGGTACATATCGACGCTGTAGCCGTGAAACTCAGGATGCACGTCTACCACCGAAGCATGAGTCGAGCCGGAGTCAAACCAGACGTCCAGGGTATCAGTCACTTTCTGGTAATTAGAGGCATCGGCACCGAGGATATCGGCTGCGTTTAAATCCCACCACGCCTGAATACCGCCATGCTCGACACGTTTGGCCACTTCTTCCATCAGTTCTACGCTACGTGGGTGCAACTGCTCGGTGTCTTTATGCACCCACAATGACATCGGCACTCCCCAAGTACGCTGACGCGAGATACACCAGTCCGGGCGGTTGGCAACCATGGTTTCTATGCGCGCATGTCCATAGTTTGGGATCCAGCGCACGCCTTTGATCTCTTCTAGCGACTGCTGACGCAGCCCCTTTTGATCCATGCTGATAAACCATTGTGGCGTGGCGCGGAAGATGATCGGCGTTTTATGACGCCAGCAGCATGGGTAGCTGTGCACCATTTTTTCCCCATGCAACAGCGTGCCTTTCTCACACAGCAGATCGACGATCAGCTCATTGGCCTTGAACACGAACTTACCGTCCAGCAGCGGGTGAGTGCCTGTCAGGTAGCAGCCGTTCGGCCCCACCGGGTTGGCAATCTCCAGGCCATATTTCTGGCTAATAACGAAGTCGTCCAGGCCATGACCACCGGCGGTATGCACCGCACCAGTACCCGCATCTAGCGTTACGTGCTCACCAGGGATCGCTGGCACGTCAAAGCTCATAAATGGATGCTGGAAACGCAGCAACACCAAATCGGCACCTTTGCAGCAACCCAGCACTGTCCATTCGGTGATTCCAGCACGTTTCATCACGATTTCCACTAGTTCAGCCACCAGGATCAGGCACTGACCATCGACTTGCATCAGTTGATAGCTGAAATCAGGGTGTAGCGAGATAGCACGGTTAGCTGGCAGTGTCCATGGGGTGGTGGTCCAGATCACCAGCGAGATGAAACCGCTGAAGTCGCTCACGCCGAACTTGGCCGCGACCGCAGCAGCATCAGCCACGCGAAACGCCACATCGATCGACAGAGAGGTTTTGTCGTAATATTCTACTTCCGCTTCCGCCAGCGAGGAGCCGCAATCGGTACACCAATGCACGGGTTTGGCACCTTTCAGTAAGTGGCCGCTGCTGATGATCTTGCCCAGTGCGCGGATAATGTTGGCTTCAGTTTTGAAGTCCATGGTCAGGTACGGACGTTCCCAGTCGCCAAGCACGCCCAGGCGGATGAAGTCTTTCTTTTGGCCTTCAACCTGTTCAGCGGCGTATTCACGGCATTTTTGGCGGAACTCGGCCGCGATCAGCTTTTCGCCCGGCTTGCCGTACAACTGCTCAACCTTCAATTCAATCGGCAGGCCATGGCAGTCCCATCCTGGAATATAGGGTGAATCGAAACCAGCCAACCCTTTCGACTTGATGATAATGTCTTTGAGAATTTTGTTAACCGAGTGACCAATGTGAATACTGCCGTTCGCATACGGCGGGCCATCATGCAAAATGAAGGTTTTTTTGCCCTTTTTAGCAGTACGGATAATCCCGTACAGATCCTGTTCATACCAACGTTGCAGCATGCTAGGCTCACGCTTGGCTAGATCGCCGCGCATTGGGAACCCTGTTTCCGGCAAGTTCAGGGTATTCTTGTAGTCACTCATGAGATTCTCGTTTCCGTTTTTAGCTATTTACCGATGATATTTCAAGTTACATCTTTTTTTGTTAGTTGGTTGCCTGACTATTCGGCCCATCATGTGGGCCTCATTCCTTACCGGAGCCACTGCAAGCAGCATTTAAATCTGCTTTAGGTAGATTTTTCATCCAGATCGCTTACTGAATACCTATTCATTAGGGTAAACGATTAAACTCATGTTTTTACCCCGAAGAAGTTCCGGGCTGTCACTACATCATCGGCGATTTGCTGCTTAAGCGCATCGAGCGAAGCAAAACGCTGTTCGTTGCGCATTTTCATACGGAGTACCACGTTAATATGACGCCCATAAAGATCCATTGTCACATCGAGCAGATGCACTTCTAGCTGCTGGCACACACCATTAATGGTCGGCCGAGTGCCGATATTGGCCACGCCGGGGAGCGGATCAGGCCCCAGGCCGTAAACCTCCACCGCATAGACTCCTTTCGCGGGTGCCACCAGACGTTTCAGCGGCAGATTGGCGGTAGGAAAGCCAATGGTACGCCCTAGTTCATCGCCGTGTGCTACTCGGCCAGAAATGCTGTACGGGTGACCCAGCAAATTTTCTGCCAGTAGTAGGGCACCGTCATCCAAGGCATGGCGAATAGCGGTGCTGCTGATGCGCTGCCCGCCTTCACGGAAGGTCGATGTGCTGACCACCTCGAAGCCGTATTCTTTCCCAGCCTGCTGCAATAGCGTGAAATCGCCCTGGCGTCCTGCGCCAAAACGAAAATCATCCCCGACTATCAGTAACTTAACGCTCAGATTCTCCACCAGTAATTCAGCAATGAACGCTTGTGCGGTGTTGGCAGCGAAACGTGGATCAAACTTGACACACAGCAAGTAGTCTACCCCCGCTTGCGCCAGGTATTTAGCCTTATCACGCAAACGCGTAAGGCGAGCCGGTGCCTGATCCTTTGCAAAAATTTCCAGCGGCTGCGGCTCAAAGATCATCACCATGACCGGCAACCCAAGATGTTGTCCCTCTTGCTGTAGTTGCTTCAGCACTGCCTGATGGCCTCGGTGTACGCCGTCAAAATTACCGATGGTGAGCACGCAACCATGGTGGCGCGCCTGAATATTGTGGATGCCGCGAATTAGCTGCATAGCTGGCTCAAAACAATGGGAATCGGTTGATTATACCTTGTACAGTCGGTAAGGTTAACCTGCGATTGGTGCATTTATGTCATAGGCATACCATACCGGAGATTATCGGTGGGTGAAACGGCTTAGCCGCAAATTATCCTGCGTCTTAAAGCCAATAAGCGCCCCTAACCAGCAGTTGGCATTCATCGCAGTAAATCATCAGCGGCTTTTCGCGGAAACACTGTGTTCCCATGCCTTAAGAGCTGTTAAAATCCTGCGCCATCACAAAGTAGCAAATGCCACCCGTACAAGCGGCGTTTATTTGCATAAATCCATTGACAAACGAAGGTTAAAAGGGCATATTCCTCGACCTTTGAATTGTCCTCAATAAAATATATTTTGGAGTTGGACCTTGGCTAATATCAAATCAGCTAAGAAACGCGCCATACAGTCTGAGAAACGCCGCAAGCACAATGCTAGCCGTCGTTCAATGGTGCGTACCTTTATCAAGAAGGTAGACGCGGCTATCACAGCAGGCGATAAAGAAGCAGCACAAAACGCATTCTCCATAATGCAACCACTTGTGGATCGTCAAGCGGATAAAGGACTGTTCCACAAAAATAAAGCAGCGCGTCATAAGTCAAACTTAGCTGCACGTATCAACGCAATGCAGTAAGTATTAGGTTGTTTGCTTGATAAAGAAACCGGTTCATACCGGTTTCTTTATACCCCGATCCCCCCCTCTGCTAGAAAAAAACAGCACCGAAAAGTCTTTGTTGCACAACTGCTACATGCGCCGAAGAATGCAGGATCATACACTCAGCAAAGATGATGTAATATTCTTCCTATATACTATTAATCATCCCAATCTCCACTACACGGTCTTCGTTATTGGTATCCTATATTATACAACGTCGGCGCAACGAAGATCGTATTAGATGCATACTGAACGCCTTCATCAGCGCGGCATCGTTGAACTCGCCCAGGATCTCGACCTGAGCACCCTGGGTGTTGAACCAGTTGAGCAACTTATGCCCCAGAATGCTGACCGGGGATCAACAGTTTGCCATCCAGGGGTTATTCTAAAACTTTAATCTGACCAGTAATCAGAAACAGTACTTCAGCAGCGCCGAGCACACACCCTGCATTGCAAACCTGCCAGAAGTAATAAAGGTGATTAAAATTGAGATGCGACATGCTCACGAGTAGTTCTCCATAACGTTTCGCTTCGACAAATGTCCTTTTACTATTTCAGAAAATGTTCAACCCTATTTGTCCCAATACGCAACAGCCAAAGCCGGTGTTATTGTGTTCTTCTATACAGGATATATCCGCAAACCAATCAACTCACCACAGAAGTTACACATCTTATGTAGATAACAATAAATAAAAACCCCAGGTATAAGTCTGCGGTTGAATTACTTACCATTAAAAACAGTGAATTATCGAGTTAGGTCGTCAAAGAAGTTTTTCACCCCATCGAAGAAGCTCTTCGAACGCGGGCTGTTATTATCGCCAGAAGGGCCACCGAGACTGGTTTCTAGTTCCTTCAGTAGCTGTTTCTGTTTGTCATTTAGATTAACCGGGGTTTCCACTACCACGCGACATAGTAGATCGCCTTGGCTACTGCTACGCACTGACTTGATGCCCTTATCACGCATGCGGAACAACTTGGCGGTCTGGGTTTCTGCGGGTATCTTCAGCTTCACCCGGCCATCCAGCGTCGGCACTTCAATCTCACCGCCCAGCGCCGCCATAGCAAAGCTGATTGGCACTTCGCAGTATAGGTTATTGCCTTCACGCTCGAAGATCGGGTGAGCTTTAACCTGAACCTGAACGTACAGATCGCCCGCTGAAGCGCCATGCTCGCCTGCTTCTCCCTCACCTGCCAGACGAATACGATCGCCAGTATCCACACCTGCCGGGATTTTCACCGACAACGTCTTGGATTTTTCTACCCGGCCATGACTATGGCACTTGTTGCAGAGATCGTTAATGATCTGCCCACGGCCATGGCAGTGCGGACACGCCTGCTGCACACTGAAAAAACCTTGGCGCATCTGCACTTGCCCATGGCCGTGACAGGTAGGACAGGTGACCGGCGAACTACCTGGCTTGGCACCACTACCGTGGCACGCATCACACTCCACCAACACCGGAATACGGATATCTTTGGTAACGCCACGTACCGTCTCCTCAAGGGAAAGCTCCAGGTTATAGCGCAAATCTGAACCGCGGGTGGCACGTTTCCGGATGCCACCGCCGAAGATATCGCCAAATACGTCGCCAAAGATGTCGCTAAAGTCTGCACTGCTACTACCCATGTGACCTTGTTCAAAGGCCGCGTGCCCGTACTGATCGTATGCCGCACGCTTTCGACTATCAGTCAGCACTTCATAAGCTTCCTTGCTCTGCTTAAATAAGTTCTCAGCGCCTTCTTCCTGGTTACGGTCAGGATGATATTTCATCGCCAGGCGTTTATACGCTTTTTTTATCTCACGCTCATCTGCCGTCTTGCTGACACCAAGAATCTCGTAATAGTCTTTCTTAGCCATTCTTTTTCTTACCCTGAACATGCATGCACGGGCGTAGAGTTGCCTCGACGCCCGTGCTGGTTTCCAGTAACGGCTTCGCCGCCGTTCCGTGCCCGCTTAAGGGCGATTATTTTTGTCTTTAACTTCTTCGAACTCAGCGTCTACGACATCGTCGTTCTTCTGTGCTGCACTGTTAGCACCGGCATCAGCTCCCTGCTGAGGCTGGGACATTTCCAACAACTTGCCAGAAACCTGTACTAATGCCTGGGTTTTAGCTTCGATCGCAGCTTTATCTTCGCCTTTCAACGCTGCTTCCAAGTCTTGTAGCGCCGTTTCAATAGCCGTTTTGTCTTCCGTCGACAGTTTGTCGCCTGCTTCTTCCAACTGCTTACGGGTGCCGTGGATTAAATGATCCGCCTGGTTACGGGTCTGTACCAGTTCTTCAAACTTGCGGTCAGACTCAGCATTAAGCTCAGCATCGCGTACCATTTTCTGGATTTCATCTTCGTTCAGACCCGAAGAGGCCTTGATGGTGATCTTCTGCTCACGACCGGTATTCTTGTCTTTGGCAGACACATGCAGAATACCATCAGCATCGATATCGAAAGTTACTTCGATCTGCGCCATACCACGCGGTGCCGCCTGAATACCATCCAAGTTGAATTGCCCCAAAGATTTGTTATCGTTGGCGCGTTTACGTTCACCCTGTAGCACATGGATGGTTACCGCAGACTGGTTGTCTTCAGCAGTCGAGAACACCTGGCTGTGCTTGGCTGGGATAGTGGTGTTTTTGGTAATCAACGGGGTCATCACGCTGCCCATAGTTTCAATACCCAACGACAGCGGAGTAACGTCCAGTAGCAATACATCTTTCACATCACCCGCCAATACGCCAGCCTGCACCGCAGCGCCCACAGCGACCGCTTCGTCTGGGTTAACGTCTTTACGCGGTTCTTTACCGAAGAAGTCAGCGACTTTCTTCTGCACCATAGGCATACGAGTCTGACCCCCTACCAGGATCACATCTTGAATGTCGGAGACCGACAGACCCCCATCTTTCAGCGCCACTTTCAGTGGTTCTATGGAACGCGCAACCAAATCTTCAACCAATGACTCAAGTTTTGCACGGGTCACTTTGATATTCATGTGTTTTGGCCCGGTCGCATCTGCGGTAATATACGGCAGGTTAACGTCGGTTTGCTGAGCGGAAGATAGCTCAATTTTCGCTTTTTCTGCGGCTTCTTTCAGACGCTGCATCGCCAACGGGTCATTACGCAGATCGATGCCTTGTTCTTTCTTGAACTCTTCCACCAAATAATTGATCAGGCGGCTGTCGAAGTCTTCACCACCCAAATGGGTATCGCCGTTGGTCGCTAGAACTTCAAAGGTTTTTTCACCATCAACATCATCGATTTCGATGATAGAGATATCGAAAGTACCACCACCCAAGTCATAAACCGCGGTGGTACGGTTGCCTACTTCTTTATCCAAACCGTAGGCCAGGGCTGCGGCGGTCGGTTCATTGATGATACGTTTTACTTCCAAGCCAGCGATACGACCAGCATCTTTGGTCGCCTGACGCTGTGCATCGTTGAAGTAAGCAGGTACAGTGATCACTGCTTCAGTTACTGGTTCACCCAGGTAATCTTCAGCCGTTTTCTTCATTTTCTTCAGCACTTCAGCAGAAATCTGTGGCGGTGCCATTTTCTGGTTTTTCACTTCTAGCCAAGCGTCACCGTTATCAGCTTCTATGATTTTGTATGGCATGATGCCTTTATCGCGCTGAGATTCTTCGTCCTGGAAGCGACGGCCAATCAGGCGCTTGATCGCAAATAAGGTATTTTGTGGGTTAGTAACAGCCTGACGCTTAGCTGGTTGACCAACCAGAGTCTCACCATCTTGAGTATAGGCGATAATAGAAGGAGTGGTGCGGTCACCCTCGGCGTTTTCTAGCACGCGTGCCTTAGCACCATCCATAATTGCTACACAAGAGTTGGTTGTACCTAAGTCGATACCAATGATTTTGCCCATCTAAACGTCTCCACTAATAATTAATAATCGATCAGGTTGCTAATCTAGCAAGCAGGCAGTCTTTTACTTTTCAACTGCCCGATATTTCAGTTTTACCTGCGGTTAGCAACTGCGGTTGAAAATAAGATGGGGCCATCCAACTCAGCATCAAGGGGCAAAGCGAAAAAATTCTTTTTTATCGTCATCCAGATCATGGTTTTCCCGCATCCACATGCTTTTTCCTACAGGATAAGGCAGCGCAGCGTAAAATCACTCTCTCTTGACAAATGGCAAAAAACCTGACCGAGAGATAAGGTGGCTAATTTAACTAACATCAAGGAAAACAGTTACGGCCAGACAACGGATGCATAAAAGTCGCTGCTGGCCAGGCTACAGGCTACTACTTTAAAACTGACTACTTTTCTTTCAAACTTATCTTCGCAAACGCGGCAATGTGACCTTGGATATTAGTCTCCCCCTGAGCCGCAACCACATGCATAGCACCTACCACAGCGTACAACCGCAAACGAGGATTTTTGCCAGTAAGGGCAATGATAATATCCGCGTGAGTGTACATACCCTTCAATGTGGTAGTGATACGTTCGATGGCTAGCGCTGGCTGGCATAAAGCCATCTTTGCAATAAACTAACGAGACAGAATTAACGGTGCTTGCAGTTGGCAAGATTAGAGCCTATCCCTGTAGTTGTGATTCTAAGAATAACCTCCACGTTTAGCATTCACTGATTGCTGAAATTTAGAGGGTTATATCGCGATACGCGTTCTTATGACAAAATGTGACTACCACCGTCCCATGTGTTTCCAAATAAGGTCCTTCAAGCAATTGGATGCAATAAAGGCACGCTGGCAAAGATACCGCGTACTCGCATATTGCCCTGCTCATCCTTCACTCCTTCTAACGTTTGCTTGATCGATTTCGGTTGCCCAGGCAGATTAATAATCAACGCCTGCTTGCAGATCGCACCCACCTGACGTGAAGAAAGAATTGCCGTTGGCACATAATGCAGGCTGATTTGGCGCATTTGCTCGCCAAAGCCTGGAATCAGGCGATCGGCGACCGCCAGGGTAGCCATCGGGGGTCACATCTCGGGGTGTGCCGGTCTGGTGCCGCCGGTGGTTAGCACCAGATGGCAACCCAGCTCATCTACCAGTTCTCAGAGCGTTTGTTCAATACACCACTGTTCATCGGGGATCAAGCAAATTTCTAGCTTGAATGGCGTCGCCAGTACAATATTCAACCACGCATCCAACGCCGGAATACCTTTATCCTGGTAAATGCCGCCGCAAGAGCAGTCAGAAACGAAAACCAAACCAATACGTAAAATATTCATGGGTAATGTCGACCAGCCTGATGGGGCGCTTCACTCCCGGTTGATGATGCTGGGGGTCTAACCCATCATACTTACTTCAAGTTTCCTGTGCGTGATTTTTCCTCACTCACCCCATTTACTTACCGGAGTAAGCGCCTGGGAATTTCCTTTAGGTTCAGCCAGCGGCTCAGCGCAAGTGCTGCTCAAATAGGTTCCCGGCCGATTTGTCGCTGCGTTGCTGCCTTCCTGCAACTCGAATTATTTAGGGTCAAAGGCGTTTGCCGATTGCCACAGGCATTAAAAAGGTTGCCGGAGCCACCTTTTTATCGCACTCCTTAACAATTACAGCAGATTGGCGATCATTTTCTCCAGTTTTCCCTGATCTACGGCGAACTTGCGGATACCATCGGTTAGTTTCTCAACTGCTATCGGATCCTGGTTGTGCTGCCAGTAAAATTCAGATTCGGTCAGCGCGGTTAGATGCGCCCTCACTTCACCGGTATAGGACAGTTTACACTCCAGCGTGCCTTTGCTTTCCGCTAGCGCTTTTAGCAGCGCAGGCGCAATAGTCAGACGGTCGCAGGCGGCCAGCTCGATGAGCTCACCAAGAACCGTGCCGTTTATAGTACTGGTAGATCTCGGTAACGGAAACTACGCACGGATCTTCGTGCGGTACGAACTCTTTCTTGTCGCCGTTCGTTTGGTACCGGTCGAGGATACGGCCAACGAACGACAAGATCAGGTAAACTCTAGCTTCAGCACAGGCACGGCACGCGCCTGTGCAAAGGAAAACAGCAGCGTCAGGTTACAGTTGATGCCTTCTTTCCCCAGTTGCTCCGCTACACAGATGCCCTGCTAGGTAGAGGCCAATTTGATCAGGATACGGTCATTGCTGATGCCAGCTTCGTTGTACGGCTTGATCAGGCGTTTTGCCTTGGCGACACTGGGTTTTGGTATCATAAGACAGGCGCGCGCCCACCTCGGTGGAGATGCGGCCCGGAACCAGCTTCAGGATTTCCAAACTGATGTTGACCGCCAGCTTGTCGGCAGCATCGGCGATCTACTGATCGCAATCGCTGCTCTGCTCGCGAGCCCAGGTGATGGCTTCATCAATCAGTTAGCGATATTCAGTAATTTGGGCTGCATTAAGGATCAGCAATGGGTTGGTAGTAGCATCTTGCGGTTGATACAGCTGCATTGCCGCGATATCGCCCGTATCCGCAACTACTGTGGTGAACTGGCGCAAAGCTGTTAATTTGTCGGTCATGTTGGCATTATCTAATCGTTTGTGCGTAAACGTTTGGCATTATTCAACCATGCCTTTTCCTGATAATAACATGCGTAAAGCCCAGAGCAAGGCTAGAAAGACGCAACCTGGCGGTGCAGGTTTTATCTTTGATCGGGCACCCGTTTACGTGGATATCTTTCGTCTGGAGTAACCAGCAGCCAACACGCTAACTTTACCGGGCACCGTGCTTATCAGGCTTGTTGTCTTTTTCCCCACGCTTTTTGCTAAAGTATCGACACTCGGATAAACAGGATGTGCTCATGCTCGTTATTATTTTACCTGCTAAAATGCTTGATTATAAAAGCCCACTGGCAATAGAACGCTATACACAGCCTGAACTGCTGGATACGTTACAGCAGATTATCAAAAGTTGCCGCGCGCTGACACCAGCATAAATCGCCAGCCTGATGGGTATCAGCGATAAGTTGGCCAGACTGAATGCCGTATGTTTTAGCGACAACTGGCAACCCAAATTCAATCCCTTGAACGCTAGCGGTGCTTGGCTAGCGTTCAAGGGAGATGTTCTATACCGGCCTACAGGCGCAAAACTTCAACGAAGACGATTTCAATTTCTCCCAGCAGCACCTGCGCATACTTTCCAGCCTGTATGGCGTACTATGTCCACTCGATCTGATGATACCATACCGGCTGGAGATGTGCCTCAAACTCGAAAACGCCAAGGGCAAGGATCTGTACAGCTTTTGGGGCGAACAAATCTCTAAAAAGCTAAATGAGGCGCCGGAAAAGCAGGGGAATGATGTGGTGGTCAATCTGGCCTCCGACGAATACTTCAAGTCAGTCAAGCCAGCCAAGCTATACGGCTCAGTGATCAAGCCAGTGTTCCTTGATAAAAAGAATGGCAAGTACAAGGTGATCAGCTTCTATGCCAAGAAGGCACGTGGCTTGATGAGCCGCTTTATCATCAAGAATCGCCTGACCCAGCACGAACAACTGTTAGACTTCAATCTGGAAGGCTATGCCTTTGACTAGAGCGCATCGCACGCAGGGAAACGAACGGGTGTTTAAACGCCCTGAGCAGTAATTAAAAAGCCGTTGCAAAGATGGCTTATCGTTTTATGGCGCAGGGTTTCAGGCAGGTAATGATAGCAGGAACTGGCGCAATTCGCTGAAGCTGGCTGGTAGGCTGTGTGACAATAGCGGCAGATCGACACGCAGCGCCAGCGCCTTCGGTAATTACAGTTTCTGGCCGAGGATCGCTTCAACACTCTGTTTGAACTTAGCCGGATGCTCAGTGCCCAGGAACAGACTAAATTACCCTTGCTGCAACTGATCGCGCAGCGCGCGGTAGGCAGTCGCCACGTGCGGTTCGGAAATGTAGCTGCCCCGTTCAGCCAGCTCACGCAGGGTGTCTTTGGTGGTTTCATCACTCACTGCTGAGTGTCCTAAGCTCTCTGACCATTGCAGGACTTTGCGGCGAAACAGCTCTTCCACACGTTGCCAGTTGTTCTGCTGGCTGACATCCATGGCGTTAGATAATATCGCCACCGTGGGATGCGGCTACCATTGGCCGTTGCTTAGAAAACGCGGCACGGTGTCGTTGGCATTGGTGGCGGCGATAAAACGCTTCACTGGCAAGCCCAGCAATTTGGCCAGCAGGCCGGTGGTCAAATTGCCGAAATTACCACTCGGCACGGAGATCACTAACTGATTGCGCGCATCCTGTGACAATTCTGCTATCACTTCAAAGTAATAGCAGATTTGCGCCAGCAGGCGGCTGATGTTGATCGAATTGGCAGAATTCAAGTGCAGCGCTTTTTTCAGCGCCCGATTATCAAAGGCTTGCTTTACCAGCGCCTGACAGGCGTCGAAATCTCCGTCGATCGCCATGGTGTGAATATTGCCACCCAGCGTGCAGAATAGTTTTTCTTGCAGCGGGCTAATTTTGCCCTGCAGATAGAGGATCACGACCCGCACGCTCTACAAGCCATAGAAAGCGTGCGTCACAGCGGCACCCGTATCACCGGAGGTGGCGGGCTGTCAAAATGGTCACCGGCTGGTCACCAGCCACTTGCACCAGCATCTGCGCCATAAAGCGGCCACCAAAGTCTTTGAACGTCAGCATCGGGCCATGAAACAGTTCCAAACAGGCCACATCCTCTGCCACCTGCACTACCGGTGCTGGGAATTCAAAGGCGGCTTTTACGCATTAAATATAAACAAAACCTTCGTCGTTTTTCAGATAGTGATTTTTCAGCCAGTCGGCCACTTGCCTGGGCGGCAGTGACATCGTTGCAGACAGAAAACAGCGTCGGGCCGTAGCCGGAGATGCCACAAGCCAGTGCGCCGATGTCTTGTACGGCCTTTCGTGCAGCGGCAAAGCCCGGCAATAAGCGGGTACGATAAGGCTCGGCGATTACGTCCCGCATCAGCTTGGCGGCCAGTTGCGGTTGCTGAATGTGGCAAGCATGGATGAATCCTGCCAGATAGCGGCCATGGCTGATATAGTCTTGATTCCATGACAGTGTGCGCAGTAAGTCGGCAAAAACTCCCGCTACGGTCACATCATTACCGGCACCGTAGCAGCGCAATACCAGTGGCTACGGCTGATAGTAGCGGCTGTAGAAGACCAGCGTGTTTTCGCCGTTTTTCACTTTATACAATGGATCGTTGCCGTCTACCGCTGCAATGCGCACTTGGCAGCGCCACTCTTCAACTATCCCGACATAGCGCAATACTTTGCCCTGTTCGGCGACAATACAGGAACTTGCGGCGTGAACCGGAGGCAGCAGCGCGCAACCGATGATAGTAGGCGATTGACGAGGTGTTGGCTTTCTTTTTCATCGTCACCACATGGAAGCCGTCAGCCAGGAAGTCGGCGTATTGATCGGCCACCGGCCTGGCTGTAGGTACAATCGACGATCACCGGGTTCAGCAGGTGATACTCCTTCACCAGACGGAGCAGGTGGTCGAGGTTGAACGGTTCCTTGTGCCACGGCCAGTTCGTCGCGCCAGCGTTGCAGCGTGATACCCCGGGCACATTGGTCAGCATGGCGCACGCGAGTTGGCTATGCCACACACCCGCAGATCGATATGCTTCTACTTCAGCTACGGCTGCTGCCGGTAGATCTGTTCGATCAATGCACCACCGCCCCCACGCCGATGATAAATACTTCGATCACCTGATTGGTATTGAACAGTATCTGGTGACTGACACGTACGCCCGTGGTGACAGTATCATTGCTGACTACCACCGAAATGGAACGCTCGGAAGAGCCTTGAGCAATAGCGACGATGTTGATGTTAGCGCACGCCAGTGCGGAGAAGAAAGGCGCAGAGATACTGCACAAGGGGCGTATGCCATCGCCAACCACCGAGATAATTGCCAGCTTCTCCATCATAATCCAGTGGTTCTAGCACACCATCTTTCAGTTCCAGATGGAATTTGTCTTCCAGCGCCCGGCGGGCGAGCCGCAGCTCATGCTGTGGTACGCAGAAACTGATGATGTACTCGGAAGAGGACTGAGTGATTAACATTACCGAGATGCCAGCACGCGACATCACCGCAAACACGCGAGCCGCTAAGCCCTTCATGCCTGGGCCGGAGACATTAATTATCGCCATATTATTCAGGCTGGTGATACCCTTCATCGGCATATTCTCATTCCTGCTTTCCTCGCCGATCAGCGTACCGGGGGACCTGTGGGTTAGCCGTGTTTTTTATCAGACAAGTAATTTAGAATTGGGCGATCAGGGCGATAGTGCGAGAATGAAGCACTTTGGCTCAGAAATAGGAAAGCCCCATCGCCTCCTGATACGACATCGATTTCAGTAGTTTTGCGTCCGGTACAGTGCGCGGGTCGCAAGTATAAACACTATCGACATCAGTCCAAACTTCACAACCATCGGCACGTAAGCAAGCGGCCAGCACGGCGGCGGAATAGTCGGAGCCATTGCGCCCCAGCACCACTAGTTCGCCCTTGTCATTACCGGCGATAAAGCCCGCCATCAATAGGATATGATCAGTCGGGATCGCCGCTGCGGCAATGCGTCGCGTGGATTCGGCGATATCAACCGAGGATTCCAGGTATCGCCCGTGCGCCAGCAGCTTCTCCACCGGGTTAATCACCGTCACCGGGAAACTTTTAGCATGAAATACGCCTTCCATCAGGGCGATGGAGAGTTTCTCGCCGCAGCAGATGATCGAGGCGTTCACACTATCCGGGCACTGACCCAACAGCGCTACGCCGTGCAGCACCTGCTTGAGCTGAGCGAACTGCTGGTCGACAACACGCTTTAGCCGTTGGTACTCAAAATCCGGCAGTGCCTTAACCAGGCCGCTTAGCAAATCAGCAAAGATGCGTTCGGCGTCACTGATATCCGGCAGAATATCGCGGACCCGCCACCGAGGTTCCACCAAATTTCAGCACTTGCATTTCTGATCTCTCCAAAATTTAAGCCAAAAAAAGCCCGTACTGGTTAGGTGCGGGTTTTTTCTGTATTTCCTGTATGCGTCATCCCACCCCATTACCTTGTGGTATCGGTGGTAGTAATCATTGTGCTATTCAGGCTTAGGGGTTACATGCTGTTTGTCTCAATAAATATGATCTCCGCTCTACTGGTTAAAGCAATCACTACCCCAAGTCAAATTATTTCTTTATTTGCTCACGCTCTATTCAGCCTAAAGAATGCGCAAAAGGTCCGTAGAAAAGCAAAATATACAGAATAAAAAAGCAGCCTGCCTGCGCTATTGCAGGAGATCTCACTGAGTCATTCTCAGCCCAGAGAATAGGGATAATCATTTGGCAAGTTTTTTCTATGTCATACACATCCTGTGCAGCATAGCTGTATCCCGCTGTTGCAGTGCCCCCAGCAGTTGGTGCACCCAATCGCACAATTTTGATCACCACTGACCCTAACACGCTAAATAATTCCTCAGCACGTTGGCGCAAAGCGTTTAGCTGGCCGATATTGGCTGGCGGCTGTTGCGCCACTCTGACATTCATTAATGCCGCTAACTGATAGCAGTACACCATCACCGCCTGACCGAGGTTAAGCGAAGGGTAATCCGCCTGCATCGGCACACCGGTAAGCAAATTCGCCAGTGCCAGTTCTTCATTAGCCAGACCCGCAGTCTTCACGACCGAACACCAAAGCGCCTGTCTCGCCTACTGCTGGCGTTCAGTCAGTTGCTTGAGCAACTGCGGCGGCGTGCAAAAATAGTAATGTAAGCGAAGCGCGCCCGGCTACGGATAGTAGTGGCGACGGTGAAATCCACATCCGCTATCGCCTGCTCTAGCGTGACGAAGGTTTGGTGGACGCCATCAAGGATCTCACGGGCACCATGTGCCACCTAGCATGCCGACGGCTTTAGGTGCGCTTCACTGGCGACAATGCGCAACGCAGTAAAGCCCATGGTTTTCATCGACCGCGCCGCGGTACCAATATTTTCTGGCCGGGTCGGAGCCATTAAAACAATATAAAGCCGCATCGAAATTCCACCGAAAATGGATCGCGGTTTTGACTGTTCCGCATAGCTTACCCACATTTACAATTACGCAACAAAATCACGTTGATTGATCCAAACTAGATTCAACAGATTATTGTTCTTTACAACAACTACCATTATTGTTCTATGTTTTACAGTTAATATTAATCAACACATTAAAATAACTTGCAGAAAAGTAAGCTGTAAATAATTGTATACCCTATTGCTGCCGATGAAGCAGAATCGTTCATAAAATTCGATGTTCTGTGACTTAAGCAGTCAATTCTGTAAGTGTTTTTCACCAATATGTTAACGTGCTACAATTAAATTTGATATATATCAACATAACCATGGTTTTTCTGGGTGATAAATTCGATGTTCTGTTATACTGTTGTTAACAGGCATAAATAGGCAGCTGTAGAGACGCGTATCCTCAGCACGCCAGCTTTATTGTTGACACATAGTGGAAAGTGTGTATCAAAAATGAGCTTACGTACTTTAGTCATTTGATGAGGAGGGAACGTGGCGCTATCTCTGCCCTCCTCTTAAAAACAAAGAATTCTATACTTCCCATTTTATTTTGTTGGCAATTTTAGGTAGCAAATATGCAGACCCCGCACATTCTGATTGTCGAAGACGAGTTAGTCACTCATAACACCCTAAAGGGCATTTTCGAGGCGGAAGGCTACATGGTTCACGAAGTCAATGACGGTGCAAAGATGCACAACATCCTGTCTAAAAATGATATCAATCTGGTCATCATGGACATTAACTTGCCAGGAAAAAACGGCCTGTTGTTGGCCCGTAAACTACGCGAACAAGCCAACTTTGCACTAATGTTTCTAACTGGACGCGATAACGAGGTTGATAAAATTCTCAGCATGGAAATCAGTGCCGATGATTACATCACCAAGCCGTTCAACCCTCGTGAATTAACCATTCGCGTACGTAACTTGCTGTCACGTACCATGAACCTGAGTAGCGTCGGCGAAGAACGTCGCTTGGTGGAAAGTTATAAGTTCAACGGCTGGGAGTTAGATATTAACAGCCGCTCGCTGGTCAACCCGGATGGGCAACGGTATAAGCTGCCACGTAGCGAATTTCGCGCCATGCTGCACTTCTGCGAGAACCCAGGTAAGATTCAGTCACGTAGTGAACTACTGAAGAAGATGACTGGCCGTGAGTTGAAGCCGCATGACCGCACCATCGATGTTACTATCCGCCGCATCCGTAAGCATTTCGAGTCGGTACCAAATACACCGGAAATCATCGCCACTATCCACGGTGAAGGCTACCGTTTCTGCGGCGATCTGCAAGCGTAATTCACACTTCAAAACAATCGGAATTCAGCTTACTGGATCCCGATTTATATTTCACCTCACCCCATGGGATGATCGGAACCGCACTCAGTGCATTTTTTGGTGAACCATCAACCACTCGATCCGAATAGCTCAGGTAGACTAACGTATTGCGCTTGGCATCATAAAAACGCACGACTTGCAGCTTCTTAAATACCAGTGAGGTTCGCTTCTGGAACACCACTGAACCTTCTGCATTGCCGTTTATGATCTTATCGCTCAAGGCGATCGGCCCTACCTGCTGACAGGAAATGGCCGCATCTGCGGTATCTTCCGCCAGCCCTAGCCCGCCTTTGACACCGCCAGTTTTGGCGCGGCTGATATAACAAGTTACATTTTTAACGTCTGGATCATCGAACGCCTCCACCACAATTTTGTGATCCGGCCCCACCAGTTTAAATACTGTATCCACCGATCCCACCTGGTCCGCCTGCGCGCTGTTTATCGTTGCACAACCGAGACCCAAAAAAAATAGCCACTCTTTTCTCATTTACTTAACTCCCACAAGCATTACTTTATCGCAACAGGCTCAACAATAAGAATTTATCTGGCCCACCGTATTCCTTTTAGCAAGGAGCGTGAAAAATCTTTGGCGGTCTCGCACAGCAAAAAAATTGCTATTATACGGCGTCGTTATTTAGAGCCTATCCCATTAGAGTAGGCGCACATTGTTGCAGCCAGTTTGCACAAGGCAGCGCGCAACAACCGCAGCATACAGGGAGTCAATTAGGATGATGAGCACTCCCTAGACCTAACATAGCAAATAAAATAGTCTAATGGGATAAGTTCTTATCATCGCTCTTTAAGTAAGAGAGCGCTACAATCAAACCCTTGCGCACTGTGTTTTGCAAGAGGCAAAGGAGTGCAATACAACATGGTCTAATAATGCCAAGCACTCGCGTAATGAATCAACAGCCCTAAAGATCTATGAGGAAGATCTATGGATCAAGCCGGTATCATTCGCAATCGCGATTTGCTTAGTTGGCTGGAAAAAATTTAGATCACCCCTTGTCGCTTGGACAACGTGGCGACAAAATTAGGCTACTCCAAATGGCATCTACAGCAGATATTCAAAGACATTACCGACACACCCTCGGCGCTTCATCCAAACCAGAAAGCTATCCAAAACCACCGTGTGTACACTATCGCGCCGGAGCCGCATTACCTGCCGGAGAAAATGCCAGTAGGCCAGCTTGACTTTATACTTATGGTCTATGGCTCTTGTCTGCCAATGCTCAGGTTGAGGCGTCGCAATAGGCACGACATAGAGCGCTTTTATCTAAAAGGTGATCGACAGCCTCCCTAATACTGACTGATGATCAACTGCGATTATTTAATCCCGATCCGTCGCTAATGCTATTGCGTAGAAGTAAGCGGCGTTCCGCATAGGCTAGCAGCCCCAGCACCGAACTGATCAGGCATCCCAGGGCAATACTGTGGCTGACAATCAATGACTTGCTGCCTGCTGGCAAAATCAGGCAATTTTCCAGTGCAGCACGCATCCGTTCGCACAGTTCTTCCTGCGGCGTCAGGCGGTCGATCAGGCGCCCCTCCAAAACCCCCATATGCAGCTAACGCAAGCGTTGATCGTTAATCACCGTGTAGCCGCAAGCGGTGCCGATAATTTGTGCAGTATGGCGAGTGCGTCCCAGATCTCTGGTGATCACATGCGTGATACCCTCTGTGCTGACACGTCTGGCGACCGGATGAGCCTGGTGTTCACCCTTGGCAGTTAACGGGCTGTCAGACTGTCCCTGGATGCGGCGAGCCGCATTCCATCGCATTTTGCCATGGCGGAAGATATACCTGTAATATTGTTGGTTTCTATTTTACTCCGTGAAACTTGAATTTATCGGCGCCGGGTGGCCCGTTATACTACAACCAACATATCGACTAGAAGGATATCAGATCCGTTATGTACCATGTTGTCGCTGCAACAACCAACCAGACAAAGCTCTAGGCTATTCAATTAGCCTTTGACGATACCTTTGGCGCAGGCCACTGCCATACTGAATCTGTCGATGTCGCCAGCGAGTGATTGAAGCACGTAAAATACGGCCAGAAGCCGATTTACGGATTGGAGCGGAGGCCGGAATTGAGTAGAACAGGACCCTTTCCTGGATAACAATAAAAACCCGCATACCCAGGGTGAGTAACATTGCGCCAGCTTAATACTGCCCTAAACCATTTTACAGGGTATCCGCGCTGGTCGCGAACTAGGTAGCGAAATTGCAAAGATCACCGGCAACGCTGAAGTGAAATATCAGGGCAGTGCGATAGGCATATTTACCAACGGGAAACTGAGTTGCACTAGCATCTATCATCAGGCTTTATTGCTAGCATTGGTGCCATTACATAACTAGATGTACCAGCAACATATCCAATAGCCTAGGCTATTGCGCCTGATCTAGCAGCTGTTGCTTCAGCCACTGTTTCAACTCTGGTGAGGATGCCTTTAGGCTATTCGAACCAATGGTAATGGTGGCTATTCCCGCCCCCAGTTCATTTTCACGCTGGCTTATTTAGCTGCGCATCAATTCCTGAATAATCCGTACCCGGGTACCCAGTGCAGTTCGCTCATCTGATGTCAGTAAGAGCTGCATCAGCGGCTGTTGCAATCACTGTGCAAATGCTTGCTGCAACAGCGCAACGAAGCGCAGCCAATCCTCATTGCCTTATGGTGAAAGAGCCGGGTCATTTAGCAATAATTGCGACATGGCAGCCACCATACTATTTAACTAGTACAGCAGCATACCATAGGGCAGTCAAAATCAATAACGCCGCCGCCACTCGGCGTCGGTCAGCACTTTTGCTAGCTGGTGGCTCAGATAGCGGTAAAATACATCGTAGGCCAGCCTATTCTTAACATAGGCGCGGGTTTCAGAAAATGGGATACTTTCGACAAACGCCACCGCATCAACCCGCCACGCGCTGTTGCCAAGTGAAGTATTCACCCACGATGTCCCTGTGTTGTAAGCTACCGTCGATAAAATACTGTTGCGGCCAAACTGATGATACAGGTACTCCAGGTAGCGCGTGCCGATTGTGATATTAGTCTGAGGATCAAACAGTTGGCCTGCACCAACATACCCCAGAATAGTGAACATTTGCACCGTGTGCTGGGCGGTACGCGGCATCACCTGCATCAGCCCTGCGGCTCCATGGGAGATTGTGCTTTCGGATTCCAGGTGCTCTCCTGCCAGGCGATAGACATCGCATAACTCAGTGTTATCCCCTTGTCATCGGTGGCACGGCAGAACTCTTGCGGCTAAGCCAGCGGGAAGCGCTCTTGCAGATGGCTACACGATTTGCCAACGATGGTCGCCTACATGATGAGATCAGCCAATTTTTGATCAAAGGCATAGTGAGCCAATGCTTCCTGATCAACATGGCTGTGGCTAGCAACAAAAATTCACTCCACTCGCTGCACGCCAGATCATCCATATTCTAATACATCATCTCGCGTACCCGAGCGATTTCTGGCGTACCCACCAACGTGGCGTGCGACTTGGCTGCAACTGCTACCCTCACCGGATAAGCAATATTCAGTCTTTGCGCCGCCACCATCCGGTGGAAGCCACGTTCGGTCATAAGGTGGTTATGCAGCATCCCTTCGCCGCGTTTACCAGCATCCAGCAGCATGTTGGCGCGCCAGTAGCGCCCATTCATCTTTATTGCTCAACTCGACTAGCAGACGCGCAAGCCAAGTAGCCACACCCTAGCAATCACCATAGCCTAACGCCATGCGTACCAGGCGCTCTAACAAAATGCAGGTGACTGGCTACGCAAAATAACCTGATCGCGCCACTAAGCCTGTTCATCGGTGGCATCGCTGCCCATCAAACGCTATGCAAATGCTTCTTCCAACGCCATGCGTCTGCTGTCGCTCATTTTTTGCAAACGCGCGAGGATCCCTGGTGCATCGCACGGGCGTTTTGCACATCTTGCCGCGCCAGGCGTTCAAAAGCAATAGCGATGGCATCGCGGGTGAAATAGGTTGGCACTACATTTCGAGCGAAAGCCTCAAGCGTGGTAGGATCATTATGCAAACGCACTAGGGAATTGCCCATGGCCTGATAATCTGACGGCAATTGGCAATATAGGCTGTTGATCAGTATGCTGTTGCCCTCTTTCAATGCTAGTTTCATGCGTTCTAAGGTATTTAACGGCATTTGCTTACCCGCACCGCGCCAAACAGTTTGCTACACGCCCCCGACTGTGTTTTACCACTCAGCTATAACTCATCGGCACCGCGCCATGCCGCCGGCTGATCGCCAGTCGCCCATTTGGCGTAGTAATAGCTGCAGCGTGCCACTACCGGTTTAGGTGCCTATGGGCTGAACGTTAACAGAGTGCGCCAGTCCTCACGGCGTGCCAGCTCATTGACAAAGCACGGTACTAACGATTTTACCAGCGGCAGCGTCGGGTTTTGCTTGATAAAAGTGTTTACTTCAGAAAACCTAACCTGGCTGAGATCCTGCGTCAATGCCCGGTATTCCAGATAGGGATAAAGCGGATAATTTTGCAGCGTTGGTATCAGTTGTGCCACCACGGCTCTCTAATTGCTGTCCCATGCCTGTTTGATTTGCTGGTAGCGTTGACCGCTAGGCATTCAAAGAATCTGCCAGCGTCACGCTGGAAAACGCTATCAGGTACAGCCCTACCGCCAAAAACCACCGTTTGTCCACCTTGATCATATTTGCTTTTTCCTCGCTGGTTATGCTACTAATGGTGAGCTTAACACCGCGATAGCGACCAACGGATTGCTGAACTAATCCCCCAGAAAATGGGCTTCCCTGCCGCATTTGGGCGCTCAGGGAAAATAATACCACCAGTCTTGGCACCCAGAAGCATAAACTTTCCATAAACAGCGTAAACGCTTATCCATTCAATACTACTCTACTATAGTAAAAAAGATGTGCCGTCACGGTAGGCACGTGGTAAAAAACATTATCTCCACTAATACATTATGTCAGCGCTGGTCACAGTCATGTTGAACATTCTTCTATTGGCCTTATTATGACTGACACGATTAAGCGCCTACGGAATAGAATCAATTAAATAATTTTAATTATTTTCTTGGAAATAATAGAAATAGAAAGAGTACGACATAGCCTATGTGGTATACATCGCCGATGTATGATTGAGAAGCCTATAAAATGGCCCATAAAGTGCGTAATATATGCATTTTATAATACAATCCGCGCCAAAATTATAGACAATGCGAATGAAAGCTTTCAGCCAGGCTGATTAGCCCCATGTCTAAACCAGATTTCCCACTGATAAATTATCGCATGCTGGCGGCGTTTCTACGCGGGAATGGCAGATGATAATGGCGAAAAATACCACAGGATTGACGAACTGCACAAAAAGCCTATTTCAGGCTTTCTTTAGCAGTTTTGGCCCTCTGATGATCGTCATACTGGTGCTGCTGGCGTTTCCCTGTCAGGCCTACCCCTACCCCCAATGATCTCTACCAAAAACGCACGCGGTGTCCACCATTGTGGTAGGCATTATCAGTTAAGCGCATTGGGCCAGTAGACCCAACCCTATCCACCTGTACGTCACTGCCTCGCCCTGCTACGCCGAAGATTTGTTCGATCCGATTCTGCTAAAAGACCCCTATCCGATAAAAACCGCACGTCTGACCCTTAAAGCCCACGGCTGAGTACCTATTGTAACGTGATTTATCTGGGGGATATCCCCCAGGTGCAGAAACAGAATTTTATACGGCGTATTGCTAGCCATTCCATTCTTAGCATCAGCGAGAACGATATTGAATGCGCTGCTGGTAGCGTTTTTTGCCTACAGATCGTCGGTGATCAAGCTAGCTTCAAGGCCAACCTAGATGCCTTGGCACGCAGCGGAGTACGGTGTTCACTATAACGTGCTGCAACTGGCACGTAAAAAGTCACTGACGCTATGAGGCTGTCGCGTAAAAAATCTGCCAACAACGTGCGCCAAACGCTGGGACAGGTACTGCAACAGGTGCATCTTGGGCTTGGCACTGATTGCTGCAAGCACTGCGGGTGTCTTCTTGACGCTAGTGGCATTGTTTACATTGCATGCCTACGCTAACCACAACCTGCACCTGATCGCACGCCTCATCAGCTACGCTGTCGAAGCCGCTGTGGTGTTTGCAAACCGCACCGCCACAAACGAGACATTGATATTGATCGCCTCCAAAGAGGAAATATCGGAAGCCAGTATCCTGGGCAACAACGGCAAGGTGCTGGCCAGTTGGCACCACCTCAAAGATGGACCACTGCACAGTATGGAACATATTGTCGCCCACTGGTCTTTGCCAAAAACTGTCATACTGCCGATCATCCATGAAAATAAACTGGTCGGCGAAGTATGCCTAAACGGCCACGGCGGTAGCCTGTTACGCTTCCTGATGCGCGTCATGGGCAGCATGATCGCCTGCCTGGTGCTCCTTAGTACCCTGTGTGCGATGGTATTGTCCCGCCGGATGCTGGTCGGCATCATCTGTAGCGCAGGCGGTATGCTGCGATCGCACCTTCGGTCTGCGAGTGCCATTAGTAACGATCGCTGAACTACATGGATTGATTAGCGATTTTAATGGCCTTCTCAACGAGATGGAAACTTGGCAGCAGGCTCATCTCAAACAGGAAAATGACTCGCTGACCCACCGAGTGATGCATGAAAGCTTGACCGGGCTGCCTAACCGTGCCTTCTTTGAAGGTCGGCTGAGCCGGGCTTTGGGGAATATCAATCCAGCGGAAAAGCTAGCTGTGTTGTTTATCGACGGCGATCGCTTCAAGGAGGTGAACAACCGTTAGGGCCGTGCGGCTGGCGACGCGGTGCTGACCATCATTGCTGACCGCATTCACGCACAACTACGCGAGAGCGATTTGGTAGCGCATTTGAATGGGGATGAGTTCGCCATGCTACTGGTACCCATTAACAATACCAAAAATGTGTTACAGATCGCCGATAATATTATCGACTGCATGATCCAGCCGGTAATTTTGTCAAATGATGAGCGGGTGATGACTTCTCTGAGTATCAGCATTGCGCTTTACCCTGATCACGCGATGACGCCGTAAGGACTTCTGCACGAAGCCAATGATGCATTGTATCAGGCAAAGCTTCATTTTAATAGAGATAATGGCGGCTAGCGGCTAACCATACATAAATAAAAGCGCCAACCTAAATTTAAATTGGGGACTTGGTTATAACGCAACACAGGCTAAAACACCATTTTCACCACTGACCATCATATTTATTTTATTGCTCTCCTGGAGCTCACTGGCTGCCAGAACAAACTGCAAGGTCTGACGCCTGAGTAGATCGCGCTATTGCAATCACAAGGGTTTAGACTAACGGATAAAGGCTGGGATTCCTACTTGTCTCGCAAAGTGCTGCTTGGAACAACATCGACATACTGAACTCAAAGGGCATCAGGAGAGTGAGAGATATGGGGCGCACGTTGCTGAGCGTCAGCATCCCCAGTTCTGTTCAGACGATCATACCGATAACTACGGTAAATATAGCTATAATGACCGGCTTTCACTACGCCGCGCCACAACAGTGACCAATCTGTTGGCCAGCGTAGGCATTCTGCGCGCCAGTATCTAACCCAGTAGTATGGGTAAACGTAATCCCGTCACCAACAACTGCACCGCCAAAAGACCTACGCAAAACCGCCGCGTCGCGATCATCGTCACACCATAAGCAGCCACTAGATTGGGACGGTGTAGGAAAGCTGCGAGCATAGTTGCGGTTTGAAAGAGCTTAACAACACCAAATACCAGAAGCGTAACAAAACCAACGAACCGTTTATCCTACCTGGAGCACTCCTGGGTGATAAAGTGCTGTAAATCAATAATCTGTGAAAATATTATGGCGATCGCATGCTAATTGACGATCTTTCCTTCTCGTTGCCGAAGGAGGCTATTCTCAGCATTATCGGCCCGAACGGCGCGGGTAAATCCACGCTGTTCTGCATGATGTCCGACCAAGAACAACCAGATTCCGGCAGTATCGTGCTAGGTGATACTGTCAAGCTGGCCTCTGTCGATCAGTTTTGCTACAGTATGGACAACGCGAAAACCGTATGGGAAGAAGTGTCCGGTGGTTAGAACATCATGCTCATCAGCAATACCGAAATACCAAGCCACGCCTACGTTGTCCGTTTTAACTTCAAAGGCGTCGATCATGGCAAACGTATGGGTGAGCTGTCCAGTGGTGAACGTGGCCATTTGCATCTGGCCAAGCCGCTACAAGTGGGCGGCAACGTACTGCTGCTTGATGAATCGACCAACGATCTGGATATTGAAACCCTACGCACACTGGAAAACGCCCTGTTGGAATTCCCTAGATGCGCCATGGTTATCTCGCACGACCGTTAGTTCCTCGACCGCATCGCCACCCATATCCTGGATTACCAGGACGAAGGCAAGGTAGAATTTTTTGAAGGCAACTTCTCCAAATAAGAAGAGTACAAAAAGCATACTCTAGGTGCGGAAGCGCTAGAACCGCATCGTATCAATTACAAGAAGATCGCCAAACAACCTGCCTACCCCCTGATACCCTAGGTACGGCTTTATACCCACATGGGGGAGACTGAACTGGGTTATGGCTTACCCTGCACCTGACCGGCCAATGGCGCTCAAATGCGCGCACCGCCTAGTCATTTGCTGATTGATTACGAGATTGTGACCAGGGGTTTAATCCCGGCATTTGATAGAGCAGAATAGTAGGAATAGGATTGTGTGAAACGCGGATAAGTGAGCAATAGGAGTATTAAGCTTAAAGGGATAGCAGTTGTTAAAAAGTATCATGGCCACTCATAGCCCGAGTGGCTGCTAAATTACCGCAAGATAGAGACTGTATAGACCCTGTCCCTAATTCTGTGTAACTGCCAGCGTATTAAAGGTGATCGTTCAGGCGGTCACCGAACTAGATAATAAAACGACTCATCGCCAGCCGCCAGTTCTGGATAGGCATACTCTATTTTTTTGACGCATCCTTAATCGCCAGATAAATCACTTTCCGCACTGAGTCGTCTGTCCGGAACACCTTACGTTTTTTTATCGCCTGCCGGATCACGCTATTTAGCGACTCAATCGCATTCGTGGTGTAGATAGCTTTCCGAATATCAGGCAGGTAGCCGAAGAACGTATTGAGATTTTCCCAGTGCGCACGCGAGCTTTTGCTTATCTGCGGGTATTTATCGTCCCAGACGCCAGCGAACATAGAACGTATCTAGCGCCATTAACGCCGCCTCCTCTATCGGAGCCTAATACACCATTAGCCCGCTGGTGATGGCTTTATAGTCTTTCCACGACACGTATTTCAGGCTGTTGCGCACCCTATGGATGATGCACAGATGGATATGTGTCTGCGGATAGACGCTGTTTATCGCATCTGGGAAGCCATTCAGACCGTCTAAGCAGTCAATCAGGATATCTCCTGAAGGACCCGGTTTTTCAGCTCTGTCAGCACGCTTAGCCAGAACTTATCCCCTTCGTTTTCTGCCAGCCACATGCCCAACAGTTCTTTCTGGCCTTCAGTATTAATGCCCAGCGCGAAGAATACGGCTTTGTGTTAATCACGCTGCCGCCGTGAAGAAATTTTACAACAATACAGTCAAGGTAAATAATGGGATACAGTGCACCCAGAGGCTGGTTTTGCCACTCTGTAACCTGCTCTTTAACCGCATCGGTGACCTAGATATCAGCGTGGGAGACACGTCTGCGTGTGATACGCGTCTGGTTTTTCTTTATTAGCTGCGGCTCGCGAAAGTGTTTTCACGGTCACGTGGCGTGTTCAGTTTGATTTCGCCATCGTCGCACAGCAGCGTTTTAGAGGAATAGCCATTACGGGTATTTAAGCCGGATTTTGGGGGAATTTTCTCGTGCCCGAGGTGGTCGGTAAGTTTAGCCTTCAGCGCCGTTTCGACGGTTAACTTCATCAGCATGCGGGAAAACGTATTGAGATCTACGTCGGTTTTAAAGCCTTTCCTTTAGCCAGTTCAGCCGCGAGGGCTTTAAGTTTCTTTTCGTCCATAATTTACCTGTCTCCGTTACTGGAGTGAACATATCAAAAACAGGTAGATACACAATTTAAATTACAGTATCTAACTATATGATTTTAAGTCTATAAATACGTTACTTAGTCAACCGGATTTACGTTTATTTCATTGTTGGGTTTATTAATTTCAAAAGTGCTGAAAACGGTAAGAGGACTGATATGAATGGTAGGATTTCACTATCATTTGATAGCATGGGGTAATGTGTATTTATGCCTAAAAAATAAGTTTTTGATTAAAAACACATCAAAGCAGGCGTTTTTAGACATAACCTTGTGCTATGATGCGCCATTTAGGAATGAAGCACGCGATAGTCTATGGTTAGGATACTCAAAATACGGCTATTGAGATTCCTAACTATCAAGTTTTTGTGCAAAGCGGCTCTGTCTGCCCGGAGTAGGTTCCAGAGATGGAGTATGGTCAATCATTTTTTCAATGATGGGTTAAACTGCATCGGTCATCTGGTAAAGATGACCTTCTCAACCTAAAAGGTCAAAGTTAGGTATTCTACCGAACTTTGACCTCATTAATCGCTTAGCATAAACTATCTAATTTTATGAGGTATAGTTCATTTAGTAGGCCTTATCATTTGATATTTATAAGGTATTATTCATCAAATTTAACACACACCCAGCCATCACCATCCTTAGCCAAAATTTCATCACTCTGGAAATGAATAAGGTCAATTGGCGATGCAGTGGCATATACTGCAATACTAGCAAGCAGTGTAGATGCAATTAACCTACTGAATGCGCTTATAATTCCCCATTTATTTAGCCTAACTACTCAACGACATATTATAGAAAAAATAAACAATAAAAATATTATTTTTCCGGACTTTTGTCACCTCTTCTGGGAAAATTTTTGCTTTAAGCACGTAATCAGAACCCAACATCTTGCCCCTCCACAACCAGTTTACGCCCTGATACGACAATAAAATTGTGTTATCAGTACGTGTAAAAGTTGTAGCCACCACTGCTAGAAAAGGCATAGTCCCCTTCTTTGATTAATAGCGGTAAGTGGTAGCCATTTGTATCAGGCGAGTATATTATCATCGTTGATCAACAGTGATATATTGTTGCTAGACTGTGGGATAGATTCCAGCTTAATCCCATCAAGCTTTAAAGATTCTTTTGACTACTGCTTTGGTAACCTCTCCACGGTCAAGCAGGCAAATTTTCTGGATTGCAGCAATATCAACATCCCCTTTAAGCTGCAGAGCCATAAGGCGGATCGTGTTTTGGATCAGTGGGAGCGCAGTCATGTCAACGTAATAAGTCCTCCCTACCTTTGGCATTGGTGCATTCTCCTACATTGTATCCTCGCCGGGTGCCTGTTTAGCAGCAGGGATATCGTAGGCTGATATCAGGGAAGCGGCACATAACAAAAAGACACACTTGATAGATTTCATTTTATCCACCAGAGAAAAATGGGGTATTGCTATACCCCATAGCAACATAAATCAGAATTGATAACCGGTACCTATACCTAAGCTCCACTCACCCTGGGTGTTAGTGCTTACGCTGGCTTTCGTCACCTAGCGTTAGTTTTCAAAGCGGTGTGAAATACCCAGTGCTAACCCAGACTCACTGTGGTAAGTACCGATACCCATCGATATCATGCTTGCGTCAGGATCGACAGGCTGTGGCAGGTTAGCCATGGCAACGACACCGGTGATACCACTGCTTAATCTTTTATTCTGGCGTGACATCTCGCCCCTCAATTGGTTTACGTGTCTATCAGTATAGGAGTTAGAGCTCGTACCAACATTAGCGAGACTGTTTTTCAGTTGATCGTAGTTAAAGGCATCTTTCCTTGTGTTGCAGCTGCAACATGGGTTATCTGACGTTTATGGCTTTTACTCCCCACAGAGACAGAATTATCCCGTTCGGCTATGTAGAATGCCCAGGCGCCCAGAGTTGCTGCTTTTAGCCATTGCGCCGTTACCCAAGGCAGTTGAGTTATTCCCTGATGCGCTGGCACCCGCTCCGGCAGCCAAGCTGTTATTACCGGTCAGCGTTGGTGAGACCTGCCCATTGGTATCTTTCACCTGGATCTTGCTGCAAAGCAGTAATGTTAACCTCAACTTTATCCATACGCCTACCATAACTGCCACACTCACTCAATGAAGGAGGCGTGAGCAATGGCGTCGTCGGTATATCTTTTTGACTATTCTACGGCACCGTCAAGCTGCCGAACGTTAACCGCATCGTTAGCCAGCTGATCATCGGCTACATTGTTAATGATACGCGTTTCACCCATCACTGCATTGCCGACAGAAACCGTACCTACGCTTTGGTTACTGGCCTCTGAGTATTGACCCGTATAAGTCTCCGCCCCTCGGCCATTGTCTGAAGCCCCCCGAAACGATGGCAATACTTTCATTGGCTTGCACATCAGCCCCGGTACCCATCGCGACAGCGTTATTACCGTACGCCAAGACGGTATCACGGATACACCAACCGGATTTAATGAGTTTGATGCCATGACCAGCGGCCTACAGGCTGGTGATTTGGTACTTATCACAGCTCTCCACCTCAATGGGAAAGACGGCATTTATTATTAGCCTGATGCTTAATTTCCTCCTGAAAAAAGCTGATGCAATAGGGCAATTTTATAGTCTTGAATAACCCACTGAACAGATCCTGATGCTCATGGTATCATCTTTGGGCAACGTGGAACTGCAACGCCTTAAAAGCGGCCTGATGGATGATTAGGATTGGGCCAGAGTATCAAACACCTCAGCGACCATGATGGGGGACTTGCAAAACCGCCTCATTATTGATGATACAAGCACACTCTCACCTGCTATGCTGCGTATCCGTGCGCGCCGTAATGACCGTCGCCATGGTCATCTGTCAGTTATTAGTCTGGACTACTTACAATTGATGCAAGATGTCCGGGGCAGGAAAACCGTACGCAGGAAATCGCGTAAATTTCCCGATCGTTGAAAGCGCTGGCCAAAGAAATGTGGTGTCCGGTTACTGCTCTCTCCCAGCTGAATCGCCAATTAAAAAGCCGTGCTGATAAACACCCTAATAACGGCGATTTACATGATTCCGGTGCGCTTGAACAGGATGCTGACGTTATCGTCTTATTTATCGGGATGAGGTCTATCACGAGAATACAGAAGAAAATGGGGGGGCGGAGGTCATCATCAGTAAGCAGCGGCAAGGGCCGACAGGGACAGTTTGCCTAAAGTCCGCCTAAAGTTCAAAGTGAGTTAGACACGCTTCGCCGCTATGCCTACCCAGGCTGGGAGGTACATATGAGCAAGATACGCAACCTTAATCTGGGGGCTGCCCATGCTGCAGCAGGGCAAATCATCGGCTCAGGTCTTTGATACCGTAAATTCTGCACCGTTGCCAGTCAGTGAAATAGCCATGGTACTAACACTTGACTATCTGCGTACGAATCCAGACAACCCGCGTAAAGGCCGCAATCCTCGCTTTGATGAAATCAAGGCATCTGTACGTGCGTGCGGACTGGATTCAATTCCTAAAGTGACCCGCGATCCTGACGGAGAAGACATCTATATATTCAGTGATGGCAGTAATACCCGCTATCAGATCCTCTGCGAATTATGGCAGGAAACCGGGGATGAGCAATTTTATCGCGTTCATACCATCTTCAAACCCTGGCCTGGCCGGCTAAAGTATCTGGTTGGCCATCAGGCTGAGAACGAAGTCAGAGTGGATCTAACGTACATTGAAAAGGCATTTGGTGTTCATAAAGCACGGGTGATTTACGAAGAGCAGCTTGGTCGTACTTATCACACTGCGCGAGCTTTCTGAATTATTAGGGAGTTAAGGTTATCCTATTGATTATTCAAGTGTAAGTCGTATGGAGGACACGCTTGATTATCTTTACCCCCCCCCCATGCCGCAGCTTCTTGAAGGCGGGATAAGTCATGGTCAGGCGACCCCGCTCCTCAGCCTTCGATCCTCAGCAATGAAGGTTTAGAAATCATTCAGCAGTGATGTGAAACCTAACTGTACACTTGATGATGTTTTTGGCGCAGCATGTAAGGTATTTGATGGGCCAGACAGCTATGCTCTCGACGTGTTCAGGGATGAATTTATTGGTCAATTGCTCAATGCGTTGCCGCATCCCAGTCTTAATTATGACGGCTGGCTAATTGAACTGGATCCTCGGGAGTAGAAACGGCGCGAATAGTTTGGTGAACCGCCACTGCTGCCTGCAATCCGCCTATTGAACACAGCCTGCTCTGGTCGGGAGCGTACAGAACCGCCGGTCACCAACCTTCCTGCTGATACTACATCAGAATCCCCGGTCACCAACCTGCGCAGCGGTACGCTGACTACGTCCGGCCACCCTGAACCCGCACTGGAACTTTCTGACAGCATTGCGATGCCAGAATACGAGGGAGCGAATGTCGGCAGGGTACCGAGTCGTGAAGTGCAGAACGACTACTTTGACGGACGTCAAGTCATTACCGGCGAGAGCAGTAGCGCTGACGATAATGCAGGGAGCGTCCTGAGTGATTTCAGCGCCGGCACGCTCATTTTCGCGTTCGGCAAGCAACTCGAGTCTCCTTCTGTGGCAGTGAGTTCTGTGGCGTTCGCGGCTACCGGACTTGAACTAGTCAACGACATCTGGCACATCCCGGCGTTGCAGGCTGACACTGAGCACCTTCAAGACATAACCTTCCGCCTTGTCTTCAAAATTGCAGAGGCGATAGGCTGTCCTGACTGCGTGTGTGAAGACAAGAATCCAACATCAGTTGGCTTCTCCGTGTCTGCGAACGCCGTTGAATTTTCTCTCTTCCTGGCGGGACTTTCTGGCTCATTACCTAATGGTCAGTTAAATATGTTTATGTTATTCCTGAACTTTTTCGGATATAAGCACCCAGCTGATACACTAGTTTTTGACAATATTACGGTGGTTAAAGCGATGCGTATTATCTCCGCGTTATCCGCTGACTGCGCGAGCTGTGCAGCGCCTGGATGCCAAGGGAGGGGACAATGACTGATGACCTGAGCGATGAAATGGCACAGCCCAGTACGGCGATATTTATGCAGCGCAGTATCGATGCCATATGGGCACAGGTCCATACTGCATTGCTATCAAAGGAAATATGCGGATACTGCGGCTTTAATATTTCCTTAGACCGTCAACTCGCAGTTCCAGGCATGAAGCTTTGCGCGGGCCGTTAGTATGTCAAGTAGCATCGGGATCGGCATCACCCAGCTAGCAAAAAGGGGATGCGTTATGTCTGATAATCAGAGGCTTATCATACGCATCCGGCACTTGATGGCGCTTGGCACCCGCAACGATAACCAGCATGAAGCGACTCGCGCCGTAGTGCTGGCTCAGCGCCTCATGCAGCGTCACAACCTTACTCAGGACATGTTCTCCCTCATAGAGGTCAGCGAGTCGGTCTGCGATAGCCTGACCAGTAACGCGGCGAGGGTGCCGGCCTGGCTTAACTCCCTTGCAACTGTTGTCTGTATGGCTATAGGTTGCCGTAGCTGGTTCGGTTAGTACGTCTATACCAGTATGGGCGGTAATAAAATTCATCGCTGTTTGTTGCACTGTTACGGCTTCAGTGAGCGGCCAGAAATCGCGCGTTACATCTTCACCGTGTTGCAGAGTCAGTTGCAGGTCGCAACTGACCGTCATATGAAAAGTTATCGCTCTCGCCATATCTTTCTGCGCACGCTCCGCTGTCGGGCAGACCAGTTCTGTGAAGACTGAGTATCGGGCGTCTAGCGAGTACTGTAGTCTTTTGCTTCCTCATCGGTGGAAACGTCGGTGCTGCAGCGCTGGTTAGTGCAGCGTCATAGGGGGCAACTGCCGACATCACCATCCGTGAGGTCGGCAGTTGCCGCGGTGATAAAATGGCCCGTATGGTGGTCTGGATCGCCGGGCGTGATGCCGATGTGCATCAAGTCCTTTACGGGGCACAGGCTCCACATCAGATCCGCGTATGACTGACGTTATTTTATGGAGCTCCTGCCTTGTCGGGTTGGTTTTTTGATGTTTTGCTCGTTGCAAACCAGATGATATCCAGAGGAATCTTATATGAGCCACCATAATCTGTCACAGGCTACCACGGCCATTCTTTCATCACTGCTGATGGACGTAAAGAGCGGAAATATTCGCCGATGCAAGTCGCTTGGCATGTCGATCAAGGAAATCCGTGCGCTAATCTAACTGAGCCTGGATGAACTGCGGAAGGTGGCGGGTATATCTACGCCAGAATCGCACCATGCTCTGGAGGTCATGATGCTGGCGGCTGAGTAATACAGCCTGTCCATAACCACCATCTGGACCCGCTTCTGCCTTGTGGTATCGTGAAGCAAAGGCTATCCATAAAACAGATATCAGTGTGCGTAAGGCGACATGATACAGGTGTATGATCAGAGCTATAACCATGAAATGCGATGTTAAGGGACTGTCGCTGACAAACATACAGTGCCGGGTTAATCCCGGCACTGTGCTGTCGTAGGGTAAAGAGGGGGAGTAAAAAATGACCATGCTGCCCGATAGCATTGTGACACTCACACTATCCCGGATGTAGCAAAACCTGGAGCGGGGGCGGATAGCTGCGATGTCAGCCAGGAGCGCAGCGGGCTGCTATTTATAGGGAACGTGCACGATGCGTATCCGCGCAGGCTGTTTCTCGACACGCACCTTTCACCGCTCGATAAAACCGCGTGGGTGATGATCCGGTCCGGCTTTATGCACAGCAGAATTAGGGGGCTGTCTTCCCGACCTATGATGAACTGCAGATACAGTTCGCATCGACATATTCTGAGAAAGACCCTAGGGATACCGTCAGCCGTGTTCTTCTGATGCTGCGTCTGACAAGGCTGGCTAAGTTTGTGTAAGCGCGTGCGTGACGATCGCGGCCGCATACGTGGCAATATCTATGTACAGCATGATGAACCGTTGGGTTACTTAGATATAGAGACATTCGACCCGGGCCGGCTGACGCTGGTTGAAGAAAGCTGTTTGAGTAAGAATAAGTCTGTCCGTATGACGGCGTTAGCCGTGATAAATGACATGCTTCAGGATCCGGGTATGCGTCACCGCCATACTCGGCTGGTACGCATTGAGAATCAGCTGAGTGTACCTGCCACACCTGCTGAAATGGCCCGTCGTAGCAGGGGGCGCAGTCAATGAGTCTAGAAAACGAAACGGACTTGGTAAAAAACGCTTAAAAAACCTCTTTAATCCACTAAGTCCGAAAAATGTACTTAGTACCCCACAGCACGAAGAAATACTGAGTTCAAAATTAGGACTCTGCGAGAAATAAATGAGTTACGCCGGAGTCTGAAAATCGGACTGTAACGTACGTAATTTCACACAAAGTATGAATAAAAAAACGTACGTGCTGGGCCGAGAACTTTCGTTGCTGCCTGAAGATTTCATGACTGGACTGAACAGTGAGGATCGGCAGATGCTGGCTAACCAGATGGCCTCACTGCCCGAAACGACTGTGAAGATACTGGCTGGGATGCTGTGTGAATAACTGAGACAGGGCAGTCTGTCCAATCCTGTTGGCTGGATGTTTTCAATGCTGCGATGAGCTCGCAATGGCAAATTAAAATTGTCAGAAGACGCCGGGCATGCAGACTCTGGCTGCATCGCACTTAACCATGTAGAAAGCCAGCCCCCAGTGCCTGCGGTATCGCTTCCTGTTCTGCCAGCGAACAGAACTCCTCGGGAGCGCATGAAGGCGGTGATAGCGGTGATAGCGGCAATACGGCATGGGGCACAACAAGATTAAAAAACAAGCAAACCGATTCTGGAATTAAGCAACAATGGCAACCTGAGACAACAAGATTGCCCAAATAATAACCTTGTTGCATGGTGCGGCAAGGTCAGAATACGTACATGTGATAATTTCAGCGTTGAGATTATGAGTTTTACATTGTTGTAAACCCTGATATTTCAGGACTATGCTATCTCATCTTAACTGAACACAGGTGACAACGATGGCAGACAAGAAAACCAGGGCGGGTGCACTCCAGTACGAACTTCATATCGAACTCCACACTAATTATGCCATTGGATTGTAGGAGGGTCGTAAGGCAGAGAAACGTGATAACGGTAAGAAAGGAAAGCAGCCTATTATAGGCATGCCGCAGTTTATTCACCGTGCCACGCTGATTAACAGAGATTCTTTGCAGAATGATCCGTGGGCCGATATGGCGATGCTGGCCCTGGAAGAAAAAATTGAGTATGCCAGCCAGCAGATGCAAAAGATGATTGAAACACTGGACAAACAGATGATCTTTATTCCAGAAGGCGTCATCATCACCTAGGCGGTGGGTCGCCTGCTTGAGACTGCACAGCCAGAAGCTTATGGCCAGCAGTACGGCAGACCCTAGTCGCTCTCTGCCCTGCCGATACTGCCCGCACCCAGGCAGGTCATTGTGAAAAAAGAAACGTAGGATCAGTTTAAGGTAATCGAGCAGCTGCTACGCTAGGTTGATAAGGTGGTGATCGCAACCAACGCTGACCGTGATGGTGGGGTCATTACGCGCGAGCTACTCGATTACTGCCGCTGGGAAGGTCCGGTGCAGTGTCTCTGGCTCTCGGCGCTGGATGAGCTCAGTATCCGTGCTGCATTGCAGGATTTTCTCCCGGGCGCAGATACACTCGGCATGTGCCACGCCGGGTTAGGACGTGCGTGCGCAGACTGGTTGATAGGTATGAACCTCTCTTGCCTCTATATCCTGCGCGCGGATGAAGTCGGTTTTGACGGTGTGGTGTTGGTCGGGCGCGTACAAACCCCGACACTGGCACTGGTTGTGCGACGTGACAGGGAGATTGCGGCCTTTGTGCCTAATCCTTACTGGCAGGTAAGAGCGCAGCTCACTGCGGGTGGTCTCACGTTCCCGGCGTAGTGGGTGTGAGTGCCGGCGAAGGTTTATACCGATGAGGAAAAGCGCTGCGTGCAGCAGAACATAGTAGCGCAGCAGGTGGCGTATCTTTGCCAATAAGCTGGCGTCGCAGTAGTAACGGAGTACGAGACAAAACGGGGGAAGACCGCCGCGCCGCTAGTCTTTTATCTCGGTTCCCCGCAGCAGGCCTATGGCAGGCTTTGGGACATGTCTCCCCAGCAGGTGCTTAATACAGCGCAAAGACCGTATGAAAAATACAAGGAAGGCTACTGCCTACCCCCCCCCGCACTGACTGCGGCTACCTGCCGGAGTCAGTGCATAAGGAAATTCCCAGCGTACTGGACGCTATTGGCCGCACTGATCCAGAGTACGCCCCACTGTTATTCCAATTCGATAAGACGATAGTCTCACGCATATGGAACGACAAAAAAATCACTGCCCATCATGGTATTATCCCTACGCGTAACGCATTTCAACTGTCTGCACTAAACGAGGTTGAGTGCCGGGGTGTATACGCTGATCCGCCGCAACTATCTAGCATAGTTCCTGTCGCTGCACGAGTCAGAGATTACCCAGCTGCAAAAGGTATTATTTGGAAATGCTGATGAGGACGAGGTGCCGGCAGAGGATGGGGCAGCAGTGGCACTGCCTCCTCTTAGTAGAGATGTGCGCTGTGGGGTAAGCTATGCAGAGGTAGTACCACTGATGACCCGCCCACCGGCGCATTACACTTTTGCCACCCTTATCGGTGCCATAACTGCATACGCAGAGCGCGATCGTGGCGCTGCGTCGCATGGAGTACTTTGGCGTAGACCGTCATCTCATTGCGGATGCGTCACTTGTTACAGGCCTTGTAGGTCAGCGACTTGTCCCGCTGCTATGTGAAAAATGTTATATCCCCTGGGTAGAAAAAGCCCCTGAGCTTGCGAGTGATATCCGCACCAGCCTGGAAAGATACTGCACCGTTGAATGGGGCAGTAAGCCCGGCAAGCTGTATTTTCGCAACCACGAAGGGTGTGACCACTGTCGTAATACAATCCCGCTGACTGGCTGCATCATTAGCCGTGGTGTGACAGGTCACACGGGCCATTGCAGAGGTTGTACGCGCTGATGCCTGCCTGATGCAGCTCTGGCTTTCGCACGGCCCGGCAGTTGCCCGGCAGCACTGGATAAACCAGGGGGGCATCACCCGCCGTATGCACCTGATGTGCTATCTGACGGAGGGGCGCGTCGATCCGCTGGAAGGTGATCTCATCTGCCAGCTGGATGAAGACGACCTCATGAAGTGTGAGGTACCGGATGGCTGCTAACCCCCATTTTTATCCCACCCGTGACATGTCACTGCCAGAAAGGGCGAGCTATCGGCTGGTACGACGCTATCTGCTGGTAAGGGCCATCTTCTCCGGTCAGTATCGGCAGCCATTCTATGAAACCCTGTGCTTCCATTGGAAAACCGCAAGGCGCTGAAGGACGCGCTCACCATGATAGGTGACGTCCATACTTATTTCGGTACCCGCTGGCATCCGTATAACGAACTGGTGCAGGACTGCGTAGAAAGGCCTAAAGGACAACCGCCCGGGTCGTGACCTGCAGGATGTGCTGGCTGTCTGGGCACCGGTTGAGGAGGTGGGCACTCATTAGTGCTGGCATGGAGACCGGCAGCATTACCCATGCTCTGATGCAGGCCAATAAGCTTATCGTTGCGCGTCGGCTCATACTGACGCAGGTGATATTCGCCCCTGTCTTCCCAACTGCGCTCGTCATCTTGAGCGCATCTTGAGCGCATCTTGAGCGCTGGTCTGCTCAGCGGCAACAATCTTGCCCTGGTGACCTCTATGAGCAAAATATCAGATCCCGAACGCTGGACCGGGGCGATCGGGATGATGAACGGGGTAGCACAGTAGACCGGTGATTGGGGCATGATGGTGGCAGGTGCCACGGGCAAGTTTTATGTTGCTGGCCTTCTGGTCACTGCCGCGTTGGCGCGGCAGGCTAATACGCGTTGCTGATTACCTGTTGCCCTGGTCGGTTTACAGTGATCTGCATGGCGCTGTTTTCTTGATGAATATTTATGCCATGCTGGGGTCAGGTGTACCAGAGCTGAAAGCCCTTCAAATGCTGCACGGCTTCGCCTCACCCTGGCTTTAGGAGCGTATTGAGGCAGCGATGGATTGCATGATCGAAGGCAATTTGCTTGGACTTGCACTGCGCAATAGCGGCTATGACTTCTTCCCCAGCTGAGAAGCGGTAAATTATCTCTCACTTCTTGATGAAGGTGACAGTGCGGCGGATCTCATCAGCAACTACGCCGACCGCTTGCTAGGGCAGGCACTGTCACGCGTGGTGCGCCGCGCCAACGTCACCAAACTTTTCCCTGGTTCTGATTATGAGTTTCTTCCTACTCATTCTGTAGATGATGATGCAGATTCAGGACATGAACACTTTCAACTTACAATAAGGAACAACCATGTTAGTTCAGACATCAGATCGTCATCAGCCAAAGACCGACCATGGATGGGGCATTCTTGAATACGGCAGCATTGCCCTTGTAACAATTGTCGTACTTGCCATTGTGGAGCCATGGTATGTGGATTGTGGGAAAAAGTCTGTCGCGGTGGAAACATCAAATCTCCAGTCCATCGTGACGAATGCTCAGCAGCTTAAACAGGTCCAGGGAGAGTATAACTTTACCAGCGGTACTACCATGACCGGCAGGCTGATTCAAATCGGTGGCACCACAAAGGAGATGACTGTTCAGGGAACAACTAGTTCTAGCACTGCAATGCTCTGGAACAGCTACGGTGGTCAGGTTGTCATTGCCCCGGTAGCCGTCGGATTCAACAATGGCTTTTCGGTTACCTCGCATAAAGCCCCCCCAGGCAGACTGTATCGCGATTACCATCAACAGTACGGCATACAATGATGGCGTCGTCAGCACTGAACTTGCCGGCAAGGCCTATTCATCTGACACGGGAATGACCGGTAACAACACGCTCGTTTTTATCCATAATAGTTGATGACATGCTATGCCTATTTGCTGTTCCGCTGATAATTTTGTTCTGCCCCCATACGGCGGCATCCTGCTTTGAGGCGGCAGGCGCAAAATACCATATTGATCCACTTCTCATAAAAGCTATCGCTATTGGTGAAAGCAACCTGCACGCATAAATTACCAATACAAATAGTAATAAAAAATCTGGCCGCGCACTGAGTACCTATTACGGGCTGATGCAGGTGAACTCCACGCATATCCCGAGGTTGATTGCGCTGGGCTATATTAGCAGTGCGCAGGAGCTGCTGACCCGTCACTGCCTGAATGTACAAATCGGGATATAGATCCTGGCGAAACATTTTCAGGTCTGTGGCATCAATTGGAACTGCCTCGGCTCTTACAACACCAGTTTTCGTAAAGACCGATATGAAATACGTGAGTCTTATGCCAACCGTATTTACGCTATCTACCGCAGACTTTTGCATCAGGAACGGGAAATTAAATGATGACGCTGCTAACGCTGAGTATGGCCGTGGCCCTATCTGGTAGTCATTTATCCGCTTTGCCTGCTCGCCTTTCATGTGATGCACAGCAGGTTCGCGCTACGCTTATGACGTTTGCCTCGTGGAATGACTACATCACAGCCGTGATCATCTGGCTGTATGCCACTGCAGCAACAGGCATGATAATGGCACCGGCACCTGCCGTAGAACGTTTGATCCCTCTGCTGTTCAGCCTGTTTCTGTTTCGTATTACGCTCACTAACGCCCTGATGGGATTTCTGCCACGTGAAATAACAGTGAGCTGCCTGTTGGCAGGCATGATAGCGGCTCTCGGCGTGCCATAGTTTTGGGAGCACACATTGTCTTCAGCCTCTGCACTGTTGATATTCGGCGGTTGGCGTTTTGTGGCCTTAAAACCGTCCGGTCAGGAGGCCGCCTTCAGACTGGGAGATATATGGTTGGCTGGCGGCATATGTGCCTGGATTGGTGGCCTGGGACTGTATGCGCGCTGCTTTCCGGCATAGTACTCTTTGTATTGTGGCAGTTGTCAGTTCGCCGTACTACCGAGGGTGGACCGATGGGACCTACGGAGGCAGATTTTACATGTCTGATAATAATTGGGTCAGGATACTCAACAACAAGAATATTTATACCGCAGTACAAGTGCGTAGCGGCAGCATTCGCGCGGACGGGCGTTTGTCTACGGGAGATGTTCTTCAGCTTGATGGCGTCAACACAGTCGATGCAGGGTGTTCACCCAATAGATTGGTGAGTCGCGATGCGGCTAGTGCCATACTTTTCTGTCAATTCGGTGTGTGGAGTGGTGAAAAAAGCAATGGGCGTTACATTGGCTTAGGTACTTACACTTTATAATATAATAGCTTCAACTCACGTAACGCCACCATTACTGTGTATGCTTTGGGTGGCAACTCAATCGTCAATAAAGATCTTGGTTATGGTGATGGTTGTAGTAACACGTGAGCGCTATCTGGTAATGTGGCCAATGCGGCAGATAATAACCCATCATGGTACAAACCTGGAACAATTTCATTCCAAGTTACAGCCAATACAAGTTACTCAATTACTTCTAACCCTTTACCCTGTGAGGGATGTTCTCCAGGTAGGTTCACTGCTTATACATATCAGTAGTTACCTATGGGCATAGATCACATAACTAGTAATAGTTGTTTTAGGCATACGGCAGCTCAGCCAATACCAGTAGAAGCACTCCATTTAGGATGTCCATCGGAACCGGAATAATATGGCCTCCGCCGCTAATTAAAATTTCGTCCAATGCACAATCGACAGTAATGGTTTGGGATGCTACTACCGCCGAAAACCAGTTTACCATCGGCGGGAAATGGGAACCCAAACAAGTCAATTTCGTCCATATTATTGTGCATTGAGCATGTAATCTGTTGCTGCTCTGCGTCCCCTTTCAGGGATAAACTTACATAAAGGGGTTACCTTTCAGTTGAAAGTACTGTTCACCAAAAACGTGAGCTGCATAATCATTGAGATGCCCCACATCCCGGAAAACAGATATGCTGTTAACCTCGGTCATACAGTGGCTATTGGCGCACTGTACATCTTTTATATCGATAACGATCAAAGACGGATAATCTTTTTTCAGTGCAGTAAACTTTTCGTCAAACCATGAACGCGGCGGAACCGCAACATTCAGGACATTACAGGAACCATACTGGTAACTTTCCCTGTGTATAATCTTTTCCTTCGTGTATAACTCATATCCGGTTAGTCTGGTAAATGTCTCTTTCATGACCACAAGAACAGCGCCTGATTTAGTTATGATGTTGAACGCGTCACGAAGGGCAATATCCAGTCGGGTTTTCGCCAGTTCAGATCTTCTGGCGTCAGGGGGATAATTAATAATTTTATCACTGACGTACATGGGCCATAATTCTCTGATGATGACGTAATTGAAATGCCCGGAAGCTATTTTACGGTAATACTCATTCGTATTTATATGACACTGGTTGTAAATAGTGTTGTGGTGTATCCACCAGTCATATTGGTAGAGGCCTGGCAGCATCAGGCATGTTGCTGTACTGCGCGCGGTCACGGCCAGTCCAGCATCCCGCGCAAGAACGCTCAGGAACATCCAGTAATGATTTAAATTGGAGTCGCCGATAAAAATGCTTTGCTGGTAGGATGAGATGAGCCGAATGTGCAATGCTCGTCTGAGTATTTACCATCAGCATCATCGGTCAGGCAGTCCGGCCGGTTACCAGCCAACTGCTTGTATTCATTCTGCATGTGAACTGCATGCGCGAATGTGCTACCAAAACACCACAGATAGAATTCAAATTTTTTGCCTGCCTCGTAAATTCCGGTCGCTATTAACAGTGGAAGTACGATGAGCAGTTCTGAGGTGATCCATAAGCTTGTCTGTGTTTTCCTCAAGGGCATTTCAATTAGACTGTACGAAGCACACGCCAGCAGAAGTGATGCGCAAAGCACTGTGGTGAGAGCTATTATATTACTGAACAGGTTCAGGTAGTGCAGAGTATCCAGACCCGGCCAGTGCTAGAGGTAAAGCGAGTACTAACGCTTGCTAATGCCTGTTAAAACGCGGTTAGAAAGTAAATGTGACATCAAGGTTTGTTTGTGTTTTCCGGATATAATAAGAGCACCGTAGGCCAGAACGATAATGATGTATACCCATTGGGATACTAGGAAATCACATCGGTTTTGATTGCCAGCGCGATAATACCTAATAGCGATACAACGCTAACTACATAAGCCCCTTTCTTGCTTATTTTTAGCCTGCCAAACGCAAGGCAGCTTCCTATCTGCAACTTAAAACATCTGGAGAGGAAGTCATAGTACCTGCCGGTATGTGATGTTAATAACAGATATATTGTTGTCATAAAGGTGAGAAGCAGTGTTGCAGCACAGCAGGCTAGAAATGTGTTATTTCTTCCCACGTACTTTAATGCGATATGTATAATTAGCGTAAAGTACAGGTACTACTGCCATTCCACAGAGAGAGACCACGTATGAAGTAATATGAGAAATTTGCATCTTCTGATACATAACTGGTTGTTACATATTAGAAATATTTGTTTTAGGTAAAAATAGTAGATTTTTGACGCGGTGAATAAATGTGTTAATCATCGGACAGGTAAAAATGCCGCTAATAATCAATGATAAAAGTACAATTACAAGAAGGGAAGGCTGTAAGCGCCATATACGGCGATTATAAAAGTCACTAATACTTGAACTTTCCTGATTCGAAATTTTTGAGAACCATTCTAGTTATTAAACAACCGTGTATCACTAAGAAGACATCTACACCAATAAATCCTGAGGCGATGATGCTACATACTACATGAAAATGGCTACGGCGTATAGTCCGTCAATATTACTACGGTACTTTATTATAACCTCGGTAAATTGTTCTGATTTTGTTATTCATAGCTTGCAGCCATATTCTACCCTGTTGAACATGGCGGGTGGGTATACCTGACCTAAATACTTCCCCTGAACTTTATTGACCACATGATAAGTTAAGACAGTGCTATCCTACAGCACTTACGTAAGAATACCTTCTTCGATGCTTTCTTTCGCAGCGTCCAGATTGGTTACCTCACCGCTGATCTCGCTATCATGGAAACACGCCTTAAAGTAGTGGGGGCGTGCAGTTTCCCTTTGCGGAGAATGATATTCTGTGCTTTTGTATTAAGTTATGCCGTCTGGCATGGTTGGATTACTTGTTTAAAGGGGAAGTAAACATTAACAAGTTAGTAAGTGTTTAGATGCTCAGGTTAGGGGACTGGCCGCGATGGCAGTTATGTTTTTTCATTTCAGATGGAATATTAACCTCGTTTCTCCCAACGTTGGTGACGCCTTATTTAGCTGGGAGGGATCCCGCAGCAGGGGCTGACGATGTTGAACATGCCGCTCACAAAGTGAACGCGACGGTGAATTTTGATGCTCTTTCACAGAAGGAAAAGCGGGAACTGGTGCAGCGGCTTATCGAGGATTCAAGGCAAATGCGCAAGAAACGCACACCGAACCCTATAGAAGGGGCAAGACTCTCAGCGAAATAGCAGCATGTCCGTGAGCTTATGGCTTTGCGTGGGAACGACGCCAGCGTCGGCATGGTCAAATCGATAATGTGGCTGTGGCGTCAGTGACGTGTGGTGATCTGGTTATGACCGTGCAAGATGGGCGTCTAATATCTCGCAACCGCGACGCGTCCGGGTTGGACAAGCAGCCATCGCAGGTGATGGCTGTGAAGCAAAAAATAAGCGACCTCGTGAACAGGATAAAAGCGGCGGATTCGCGGCAGAAGTAAAGCAGCGATCGGAATGGTTGGCTTTGACTATACGGTAATGGATCACTGCAATAGCGCCATTTACGGCAGTGTTGGCCATACATCGAGAACCTTAATTTTTGGCAGTGCTGCAGATAAAATGCGAGATTTTACAGATGGGTTATTTAGGGAGTAAAGGCGGTAGTGGCATCTATCAAAAAATCATTGCCGAGATGCCGCCGCATAATACTTACATTGAAACCCACCTGGGCAGTGGCACAGTGATGTTCTATAAGCCGCCAGCGTTATGGAACTATGGCGCAGATCTGGATTATACCGCGCGCATACAGACATTGCAGCGTTGGAAAGACCAAGGCATCAAATCCCCCGCGCCTTTTTCATGGCGACGCTGTTTGTTTTTTGGAAAGACTGAAATCACCCTGTGCACTTGATAGTGCAACAGGCTTCACTAAGTTGGGCCGGTGCTAGTTTATTGTGATCCGCCGTACATACCGAAGACGCGTACCAGTCGCGCCCGCTACTGTCATGAATATACCGTTGCCGATCATGAGCGCCTGTTAGCCTGCCTCATGAGCCTGCCGGAAAATGTCAGTGTGATCCTGTCTGGCTACCCATCGCAGCTTTATGATGAGCGATTAACTTGCTGGCACAGCAAAGAATTTCAAGCCATGACGCGTGGCGGTGTAAGAACAGAAAAAATTTGGATGAACTACTCGGAAGGGCGCGCGTATTCGCACGCGTTTGCTGGGAAAGACTACAATGATCGCTACCGTATTAAGCGCAAAGTTGAGCGTTGGCACGCTAAATATGCGGCCCTTCCACTTGCTGAAATGCTTGCAATAATAGTTGCTCTGAATGAAATAGATAGATAATAAACGGGCGTTTTGTGTATTTTGTTGTTTAAATCACCGCAAAATCGGCAGCTACATAATTTAATTGTTTAAATCACCCCAAAAATGAGCAACAAAAACATCAAATTTACCTTCTTTGATAGTCCGTGTAGTTTTAGGTTATCATTTGTACACAATGAAGAACTCGCAACACTACTTAGTAAGTCATAAGAGGTTAAAATGAAGAGCAGAGTAAAATGATGGCACCCCCCGCAATGGTTGCCGCTCTTATGGCGTCACTGGCCCCAGTGCCAGCCAAGAGCACCATTCTTCCAACAACGGCTGTCGAAGTTCAGAATTAGAACAAACTTGCATCAACACTCACCTTTAACCTTGAGAGTGAGGAAATATTCTTGCCGCTTTCGGCGGCAATAACCTACCTACAAAGTCTTAACGATCATAAACGCAGAGTACTGAATGATGTGTGATAGCTGAACGTGAAGCCAGAGGCAGGGGGGCGCTATTTTTAAAACCAGCAAGTATGGTGAAAGTAGTCAATGGCAACATCGCCCAGTGTCTCCGTATTAAAGATGCAATACGTATTGCATTAAAAACGGATAATCTGGAAACCCATTTCCCTGATATGACTGAGCGTGAAAGTTTTAAAGCAGAACTTGTAAGGTTCAGGAAGGCGGTAGCAACTTCTGAGTATCTGGCGAACAATATATTGTCAGCAATGGAGCAAAGTTTACCCCCAAAGAAAACCTGCTAACCAAAAGGCATTCCATCCACTGATGAAGCAAATGCCATGATCATTGCGGAGCATAAAAATTGGGGCTTTCCGCGCTGATATTTGCATCATGACGGCAAGTATTTCTGTGCATGATGATACCGAATACCCAGAGTTAGCAATAGCCTATGCCAGACTGCTACAACATTGGAAAAGAACGTCAATACTCCACTCAGTCATGGAACGCGATGGAGTGTGGGAACTCAACAATCGCACTTGTGATTCTCAGATCCACAAAATAAACATTCGTTTTCCTGACGAAATTACTTGGAAAAACAGCAAGGCACAGATAAATCGCGTATCTAATCACTACCTTGTGTACGTTGAACATTGGCTTGATGGTGATCAGTACCAGGTGATCAGCATTATATCACCCACAATGCCCATGAGCTGGGCACGCACCTACTTTCTGGCTGAATTAGAAAGAAGAGCAGAAGAATTTCAGTCATCCCTATAATCATTTTTCCTCGCCTCATACAATAACGGGCGTTGTCCCTCTCCCAAAAACGCCGCCGTTACTGGTGGTTTTTTCTTGCCGATAAGACAATTTTCACTGCACAATAATGCATAAATTTGCACAATTTTTTGATTCTATTTATGCCCTTTCCGCCATGTAATGGCGCGGTCTAGCTCAGTATCGACAAATGCACAAAAAACAAAGCGAATGTCGCGCACAGGTGATGGGGGAACAACAGCCCACGTGACGGGGGCAGGTGAGGATACTTTTAATTACCATTCTTCGGCCTTTTCCGCCTTCTCTGCGCGTTTTCTCACTTCTGGATGTATGGTTGGGAGGGCGATTGCAAATAGCGCCGCCTGTCATAATGGCGCTCATGTACTCTGAGTGAGAGGGGTTAAAGGTCGTACTGAATACTAATCAGGTAGTGGCCGGTCATACGGGGATTGAAAATTACTGAAGGAGAACTGCCGCAGGATGTGCGGCGGGTAGATCTGGTTACTCGTCTTTGAGTAGAGCGTAGAGGTTAAAGCAGATCACTTCCTGAACGAGCCAGTCATTTACGCCCTTCATGGCTTCCATCACGGGTAACATTTCATTGATGGCGAAGACGCGCGCGGACTTCTTAACATCACCGAGGGAGCCTGTAGCCTTCCGGCATTGTGCCCATAAGCTGCGGCGGGATGTGGTGAGCGTCGCGCGAATCGTTGCGCGTTGCTAATTTGATGTTAAGAAATTCATCCTTTGCCGATATCTGGCTGAACGGCAGAAGTTGCATGCCATCTTTGCTGCCGCCTGGTTAGTGGATTAATACGTTTTTAAATGCACCCTTTCCCTTGGCCTATGATAGCATTTTTCACAACCTTGATGCTCGCCGAGTCAACCTGTGAGGCTCCGACATAGAGAATGCATCCGGCGTGTGAGCCGTTGTCGTAGTAGAGCTTGCGGAATTTGTCGGCAGAGTGAGGCTAGCTGGCAGAGAGCAGCGCCGCCATGTATTCCGGCATCCCGTAGATCTCCTGATGAATGTAGAGGTTCATCACGTGACATACCTCGCCCGATTTAAACTCATTCTCGTCTTTCCACTGCCGGATAAACCAGTAAGTATCAAGGTCACTACCACGACGCGTATTCAGGGCCGGAACATACTGAGGTTTTATCAGCCCACCCAGGCAGTTAGTTCGGTGTTCAAGGTAAGTTTTCTAGAATACAAACCAGTCCAGCGCAAACGCAGAGAAGGCTTTCCGTGAGAGTAACGGATAAGGGATATAACACCCGGTCAGCAAATTACGTTTGAAATAAAGCGCAGACTGATGCGGCAGGGATTGTGCGAATGCACGGGTTAACCTTTTCCAGTCTATTGGTGTTTCGTAGTACTGGCCATTATCGACGCAGCACATACTGTCCAGCAGATCATAGCCGTCTGTTACCGAATATGGCCCGTCAAACGTGAAGACGCTGAGCGCCAGATCGCTTCTGAGCGCGTCAGAGATATCAGGCTATCTGGCACTGTCACTGCTGGCAGTGTATTTGTTTTTGTATATACGCTTCTTCATCAGAACTCCATAGCAAACCCGCCGCTGCCACTCTCCTGGCCCAGCGGTTCGTTAATAATAGCGAGCATATTCGTCCAGGCTAAATCGCCGCGGCTAACACCGCGTGAGCGATCGGTGTCATAGGTAATGAATCCGCCAGGCGTCTTTACCTTGCGAACAGAGTTAAATGCGTTGATCAGGGTGCGCTCGCTGCGGTCATATTCCCAACGACCAGCGCGGATCAGCTGTAGCATTTTCAGCACCAGGGCACGCTTTGAGGTCAGGTTAAAGGTGTACGGCACCGCCATCGGGAAGAACTTCTTCACTATCCGGTAAACGGCCTCACTGTTGCCACCCGTCACATCAATGCCGATATGCTGCACGTTATATTTAAGGGTGAAGCTTTCGATAACTTTCGCCTGCTCTTCAAACTCCAGACCCTGCACCTGAAGGGTTTCAATCGCGCGGAATTTACCACCAGGAACCAGCGGCGGCACTACAACGGCAACCCCGCGCCGCTGTCACCGTTGCCGCTGCTGCCGTTAGCATCGTAGCCAAGTCATACCTGGCGGTTGCCCATCGGCTAGGCGGCAAAAGGTTTCCAGTCCGGCCATTCGTCATACCCGTCAGCACCGCAACCGATCAGGGTGTTCAGACTGAAGGCTGATTCACTATCCCGTACGAGCTAGCACATGTAGAGGTTTAGGAATTTATCCTCGCTGTTTTCGTCCTGTATCTCTTCAAGGTAGGTGTGTATTCACAGCCGCGTGTGATAACGTCTTTCAGCGTCACAATCTATTACCAGGTTTTATCCGGGCATAACAGCCCACTGTTGAGCGTTTTCCAGGTCACATCAAACGCTTTACGTGGCGCTTTCGGGCGCTTTTCGTTCCACCCGTCGCCCGTGTCCAGAACGAGTAAGCCTCATGCGTTTCACCTAACGGCGTAGAGAAGCAAGTACGAGTCAGCGTTAGCCCCTTTAGTGTAGCCATCGCCCCAGCGACTTTACGCAGTTTGGTGAAGTTGCTGACCCAAAAGAATTCGTCGAATTTCAGGTTGCCCGTATATGACTGTGCCGTTGCCGCAGACGTGCCGAGGAAGTGCGGCTCTGCGCTGTTACATAGTACGATTTTGTCACCGCCTTTGAGTTCGACATCTACTTCTTCCGCTACCTTCTGGGTAAATCCCTTGAACTGGTGCGCCTGGCGATGGGATGCTGACAGAAAGATTTGGTTACGCTGGTAGGGGTATTTCACATCGTCACGCAGCGCATCAAGCAGCGCTTCGCGCGTAAAATACCAGGTTGCGCTAATCTGGCGTGATTTCAGTATCATGCGGTTTCGGTGGTGGCGGTTCTCGTACCATTTGCGCTGGTGACTGGACAGGGAGTCCATTATTTTTCCCGCAGTGCGACAATCTGTTCTTCAGTAAAGTAGTTTTTCAGTTTATGCTTGTGGGGATTTTTACCCGCTACAGTGCCTGCCGGTTGCCCGTCAGACAGTTTTTTCAGTTGCCGGGTTAACAGGTCGATCTCTTTGAAATCTCCCCCGGTCTTTTCTTTCTTGTCCGTAAGCTGGATCAGGAGCACATCCATAGACTGGCTGATGCGCTGCATTGAGGGTGTTTCATCCCATTCGTCGCGTTTCTTCCAGGCATAAATTGTGTTTTGATTAATCCCCATCAGGCGCGATATTTCAGCTGGCAGGGTAGCCCTGCCAGTAAAGTTGTCTCGCTCTCTGACGTACAAAAGCGTCCCGAATCATCTTTCCTCCACCGTTCATGGAGGGAAGATTACCCCGCGCGCGATCCCGCTATCGCCCCCTTTACGGTCTACCCTTTCTCTGACAACAAAACCTTATTGAGACAGCAAGTTACGCTCTGCCATCATGGCCATACAGAAACTACTCAACAGGATTAACGACATGGGTAGCGCAGCTAAACCAGCTCGTAAGAAATTCCGCGTTGCTGTCTCTGGTGCCACCGTTGACGGGCGTGAGATTATCCCTGAGTACCTTCATCATGCAGCAGCAAAATACAGTCAGGACGTGTGCGGCGCACGCGTCAACGTAGAGCACTATTTCTCACCGTTCCTCGGCAGTGATTTTGGGGCGATGGGGGATGTGACGGCACTGAGTGCTGAAGATATAAGCGAAGGCCTGCTCGCTGGGCGCTCCGCTCTTTATGCTGAAATCGAACCTTCTGAGCGCATGAAGAAGCTGACGGAAGAAGGTAAGAAAATTTACTCCAGCATTGAGCTGCACCCGCAGTTTGCGCTCAATGGCAAGGCGTATGTTATGGGGCTGGCGATGACCGATACACCGGCAAGCATGGGCATTGAGCAGCGCCTAAAGTTTGCCGCGCAGCAGCATCAGCAGGTTATGTCCTTTAATAATCAGCAGGGTGAAGCCCCGCTGTTCACCGATGCCATTGAAGCTGAAATTATCAAACTGGCGGAACAGCGCAGCGATGAAGGTAAACAATGGTTCTGGCGTGTTATGGGGATTATCAGCAAGGGCCGTAAATCTGATGGTGAGCAGTTCAGCCAGGTACGTGACGCCGTGGAGAACGTGGCGTAGTCACATGCTAATCTGCTGAATAGCTTCAATTATTTGAGCCGCGACCGCTAGCAGGACAGCCAGTCCATTCAGAAGCTGATAACCGAGCTTGACGCACTGACCAGCAAGCTGAGCAGCACCGACGCTAATTTCAGCAGTCTAGCGCCAGACAGCGGCGGCAATAACACACAGCCAGCTGATTACTGATATTAACAACGAGAGCAGAGAACATGGAAAACACTACCCGCCGGCTGTTTGATCAGTACATCGCCCGGCAGGCACCGCTTAACTGCATATCAGCCGCCGCCGTTGCTGCAAAATTTGCTTTAGATCCATCACGCCAGTAACAAATGGAACATGTCACGTAACAGTATGATTCATTCCTGAGCAAGATTAACGTTTTTGGTGTTAACCAGCAGATCGGCCAGAAAGTGCTGATTGGCAGAAAAGGCCCAATGGCGGGCATCAACAATAGCACGACTAACCGACGCAACCCAGACACAAACCATGCAATGGAGCCGATCAATTATATGTGCCGTAAGATCAACTACGACTACGGTATCAGCTATGAGCAGTTGGATGCGTGGGCACACATGCCGGAGTTCCAGCCGCTGATCAGCAAGGCAATAGCCCGCCAGATGTCTTTAGATAGCATCATGATTGGCTTTAACGGTGTGAAGTACAACAACCCCTCTGACCGTGCTGCCAGTCCGCTTTTACAGGATTGTAGCACTGGCTGGTTGCAAAAAATCTGCGAATAAACGCTGCACCGCGTCATTTCAGGCGTAACGATCACCTAGCGCGATGAAAATAACAAGGTTGTAGCAAAAGGCACCTCTACGTCAACATTGGCGCTGCGGTATACGACGCTAAAACAGCCTGATGGATGAATGGCACAAGCGTAATCCGGATAACACGGTGATTCTAGCGGGCGACCTGCTGACTAGCAGCAATTTATTGGCCATCAACGCGTTAAGCCAGACCAACCAGAATACCGAAATGCTGGCCGGTTAGTTGATTGTCGCGCAGGAGCGCGTAGGCAACATGCCGACCTTCATTGCGCCTTACTTCCCGGTGAATGGAGTGCTAATCACGCTGTTCAAAAACCTGTCGGTATATACTATCAGCGTGGCGGTCTGCGCCGGACGATCAAAGAAGAGCCGGAATACAACCGCATCGCAACGTATCAGTCTTCAAACAATGACTTCGTCATTGAAGACTACGGCAATGTTGCGTTCATTGACGGCATTTAGTTCGCCCAGGCAGAACTGGCAGGCGGTGGAATCCCCTGCCATGACGGGGAAGAGTGATGATGTTAACACTGGCACAACGACATTTTTAGAAGGTCATGGCAGAACGCCGGGGCCAGGCGGATGAAGAATCAGATATCCAGCGTACTGCGTATGAGCAAATTCTGCATCGCCTGCGCATGGACTTATCCAGCCTCATAGGCGTTCAGTCCGAAGAAACCAAAGCCGAAATGAAAAAATCCATTCTGCCTGAATATGAGGGATGGATTGAAGGCACGCTCGACGGCAGACGCGATATTGGAAAGCGATACTGCGTTGCGTCTGCGCGCGCAGTCAGCATTTGAAGGACTCAGCGTGGCAGGGCCAACTGTCGCATATGAATATTTTGCCAGAAGCGCCAGAGGAAAAGTCGCAGACGCCAAAGCAATCAGCCCGTCTCCTGCTGTAATAGTGGTTTTGGTGCTGTCGACCGATGGCGACAGCACTGCCAGCAAGGAACTGCTTGCTAAGGTTGAAGGCGCACTGTCCGCTGATGATAAACGGCCGGTAGCTGACCGCCGGACTGTAAAGGCGGCGAAAATCGTGAATTATAAGATTAACGCTCTGCTCTATTTCTACCCTGGCCCAGAGTCTGAACCCATCCATACCACCGCGCAGAACGAGCTTCAGTCCTGGCTAAATCAGTAGGGCAAGATTGGTCGTGACGTTTCCCGCTTAGCCAGTATGGAGGCGCTGCATGTCCAGGGTGTGCAGATGGTGGCGCTGCTGGAGCCTACCAGCGCGATATTATAATCGCCGATACGTAGGTGGCGCGGTATGAGTCCTTCACGATAGAGACCGGGGGCATCGATGAATAACAACATGCTGCCGCCCTCCGCCAGCGTTCTTACAGAAAATTCAGGCAATACATGCTGCTCAAACTAAGAGCGAAGTACAGTACCCTATAGGGCGTCCCGGCGTTCGAAAGACACAATGCCTGTCTTTTTCTGGAGATCCCTTAGCCCGTAAGTACCTTTTGCTGTGTTATTGATACAGATCTAGATTTTCTTTGGTGTAGTTTTCAAAATCTGTGCAACCGCCAATGTATTTTTCATCCGGGAAGATCGATCTGTGGCACAGTTTCAATCGGTTTGCCGACAGTTTTTTCCAGATCGGCTTTGGTGATGCCTTCCGCATGAATGTCAACGTAACAGAAGTTGAAATCGTCACGTTCTTCCGTCAATTTTTCCGCCGATTGTTTAGCACGGATACAATAAGGGCAGCCCGGTCGCCCGAAAATTACTGCAAATATACAACGCTCCTTAGGAACCTATTCCACTATGCTATTTTATGCACATTTTGTGATTGGGCAGTGCTCACTATCCTCATGTACGTGCCGGTTATAGCGCACTGTCTGTATCCAAACTGACTGCAACAATGTACGCCTATTGGGATAGGCTGTTGGTTTGATATTCAATTAATTATTCGCTATCGTAGCGACATTCTGACTGTCCAAATTAGCCTCTAGCCTGCGCACGACCCGCGTTGTTGAACTAGCGCGGCAAGGAAGCGATCTATGGGGGGATGATATCGACGAAAAGATCAAATGTCAGCGTTGTGCTCTTTTCTCGCCGATAATGATCCTTATTAACAAATTAAGCAGTATTGATTGTGGCGCATCAGCTGAATATTCCGTAAGCTATGCGCCTTTTCGCGTTTTGAATGTTGTGAGGCAGGTTATATGGATTCACTCATTATTCCTGATTTGGCGCTGTTGCGGCGCTGGCTGGATCAATCAGGCATTTCTTTTTTTGAGTGCAATTCCTGCCAGGCGCTGCACTTGCCGCACATGCAAAACTTCGACGGTGTGTTTGATGCTAAAATCGATCTGGTGGACAATATGATCCTGTTCTCGGCGTTGGCTGAGGTCAAGCCGACTAAGCTGATCCCGCTGGTGGCTAATCTAAGCCTGATCAACACCAGTTCACTGACCGTCAAGGCGTTTGTCGATATTCAGGATGACAATCTGCCGAAGTTAATCGTTTGCCAGTCGCTGAGCATCGCTGTGGGAGTGACATTGGAGCAGTTCACCCACTTTATGCAACAGGGTGAAGAGCAGATTTCAATGGTGATCCTCGAAGCGCGGGAGAAAGATCTGCTGTATATCAGCGACGAAGAAGAAAGCCCCTCTGTGGTCGAGTGTCAGCCAGTACTACATTAAACCTCGCGGGTACCCCGACCCGTCATTTCGGCCATTTATAGCAGTAGTAAGGCTGTAGGTGAGCCTTTAATCAAATTTGGTTAGTAGATAACGGATCTTGTTAATAACTTATTGCGGGAACCATATGTCGCTGATGTTTTTGTAGGTACGGTCGGCATTGATGGCGTCCAGCGCGCTGTTCAGCTTAGTCTGCAATGCCTGATTATCCAGGAGAACTGCAATTCCCAACTCGGTACCATAATATCGTGCATCGGTCACCTGTGCACCTACTGGCGTTAGATCATGATTGTTTTTCAGTCACTCATTCACTACGGCAGTATCGCCGAACACGCCATCAATACGGCCATTTTTTAGCTCAAGGATGGCATTATGATAGCTTATTGAAGGAGACGATGTTAATCTCTGGGGGCGCGTCTTGTATGTACTTCTGGTGGGTAGTGCCACATTCTCTATGCTGAGCTTTTTGCTTGCCAGATCCGCCAGCGAGCTAGCGTAGTACGGTTGGGTGAAGGAAACCTACTTGCTGCGTTCCGGTTTGATGTCCATCCCAGAGATCAGAGTGTCGTCTTTTTTTAACTTTAGCACAGCGATCAGACCGTCGAACGCCTGATTGGTGAAAGTGCATTGGCCTTTAGCGATAACCATGCCACTGAGAGAATTGATAGGCGCAATAAATGAAACGCCCCGTAATTAAGCGGTGCTATGAGGGGAACGCTTAGTGACGGCTTTCGAATATCAGCGCTCGGCGCTCAACTAAGCGCATCAGTAGCGTCAACAAGCCATTGACGCACAGGTAGACTAGGCCAGCTGCGGCAAATACCTTCACATCGTAGGTGCGGCCGTAAATCAATTGGCTGTAGCCCATCACTTCCATTAGCGTAATGGTGTAAGCCAAAGAAGTGCTTTTGAACACCAGCACAACTTCGTTAGAGTAGGATGATAGCGCGCGCTTGAAAGCGAACGGCAGCAGAATACGCAGCGTTTGTTGGCGCGACATGCCCAATGCCTCGCAGGACTGCCACTGACCGCTAGGGATCGCCCGCACCGTGCCGTAGAACAGTTGGCTGGTATAGGCCGCGCTGTTCAATGCCAGTGCGATCATCGCGCATAACCATGGCTGCGATAGCAGGTTCCACAGCCAATGATATTTGCGCATTGCTGAGAACTGGCCTGGGCCATAGTAGATTAAGAAGATCTGTACCAACAACGGCGTGCCGGTAAACAGCGTGATGTAGATTTTGACCAGTGGCGTCAGGAATAGCGTTTTCAGCGTAAGGATCACTGTCAGCAGCAGCGATAGCACCAGCGCCACGATCAATGCGGCCAGGGTCAGCGTTAGGCTGCTGTGCAGACCTTTAATGATATCTGGCAAGTATTCAAGCATCAGGTTGCTCCCCGCTCAAAGCGCGTGGTATATAGATCGATGCGTTTAATAATGTACTGGCTGAGCAGAGTGACCAACAGGTAGATAGCCGCCGCAATCATATACCAGGTAAAAGGCTTCTGGGTACGAACCGCAATACTCTTAGTCTGTAACATTAAATCGTTTACGCTGATTAAGGAAACCAGCGCGGTATCTTTCAACAGCACCAGCCACTGGTTGCCGAGGCTGGGCAGTGCATGACGCCACATCTGAGGCATGATCAAGCGGAAGAAGACTACTATCTTACTGATGCCCAACGCCTGGCCGGACTCCCACTGCCCCTGTGGTACCGCCTTGAGTGCGCCACGTAGCATCTGCGACGCGTAAGCGGAATAAAGCAGAGCCAGGGCGATCACACCGCACAGGAACGGGCTGATTTCGAGGTTATCGATCGTCAGTTGGATCGGTAATTGGCACAGACCTAAATTGAGGGTGAAACCATCCGATAGTATCAACAGCAGCTGCGACGAACCAAAATAAATAAGAAGTACCACCAGAATTTCTGGCAGACCGCGCACCAAGGCCATCCAAACGGTACCAAACCCACTGACCAGCTTCCAGCGAGAAGATTCCCAAACGGCAAACAGCATCGCCAGAATAAGCCCAATGATAAGGGCAAAAATAGCAAGGCCGAGGGTCATGGCAGCGGCGTTTGCCAGAGGTTGAATGTCATTCATCGCGGCGAATTACTGCTGGAACCATTTTTTGTAGAGGGATGCATAGGCACCATCCTGTTTGATCTTGTCCAGAGCGGCGTTGAACTTGCCTTGCAACTCAGTATTTTTCTGACCTAGCGCAATACCCAGGCCGGTGCCAAAATAGTCTTTATCAGTAACCTTATCGTCCACCGCTGCCAGCCCCGCATTCTGCTTCAGCCATTCGTTAACCACCGCCGTATCGCCAAATACCGCGTCCACACGGCCGTTTTTTAGATCCAGAATAGCATTCTGGTAGCTGTCATAGGGTACAGTGGTGATTTCTGGATGTTTGTCAGCCAGATATTTCTGGTGAGTGGTGCCATTTTGCACGCCGACTTTCTTGCCTTTCAGCGCTGCACCATCGGCCAAACTGCCTTTCAAGGCGATAAATAGCGCCGAGTTGCTAAAGTACGGCTTGGTGAACAGCACCTGCTTTTCACGCTCTGGTGTAATGTCCACACCGGCCATTACTGCATCAAAAAGCCTGAACTTTAGGCCTGGGATGAGGCTATCGAAAGCTTGATTGGTGAAGGTACACTCGGCCTGCATTTCTTGACACAGTACTTTGGCTACATCAATGTCAAAACCTTGTATATTGTTGCTGGCTTCAATAAATTCAAATGGAGGATAAGAGGCTGCGGTCGCGAAACGAATAGTTTCAACTGCGGAGGCGGAAACGCTGATGCCTTCTAGAACGGCAGCGATTAGGTACTTTTTCATCGCAAACTCCCCAAATACAGAAGATTAAATTATTAGTGTGATAAATAATTGGCAAACTCGGTGGTCTGCGGCTGTGTAAAGTGGCTATTGTCACCCTGCTCCACCACGCGGCCATTTTCCATATACACCATATGGCTGGCGGTCTTACGCGCTACTCCCACCTCATGGGTGACGATAACCTGAGTGATGCCAGTATCGGCCAGTTCTTGGATGATGCTGACGATCTGAGCGGTGATCTCTGGATCTAACGCTGCAGTCGGCTCATCAAACAGCAGTACCTGTGGCTCCATCATCAGCGCTCTGGCGATCGCTACGCGTTGCTGTTGGCCACCAGATAAGTGAAGTGGGAAACGATCAGCGAAATCGGTCAGACGTAGTCGCTGCAATAGCTTGTCGGCGCGTTCCATCGCCTTAGCCTTGGTCAGGCCCAGCACGTGGCAGGGCGCCTCGATCAAATTTTGCACCACCGTAAGGTGAGGCCATAGGTTATATTGCTGGAATACCATGCCGACGTTCTGGCGTAGCTCGCGGATGGATTTTTCACTTGGCACCCGCATAAAGTCAAACTGATTACCGGCGATCTGCAACTGACCCGAACGTGGCATTTCTAGCAGATTTAATACTCGCAACAATGAGCTTTTCCCAGCACCACTTGGGCCAAGCAGTACTAACTTTTCTCCCGCTGAACAATTCAGCGTAATGTCAAACAGTGCCTGATGAGTGCCATAATAACAGTTAATAGCCTTAAGTTGAATGCTCATGCATAAGAATCGAATAGAAATTGATGTCAAATCATAACTTCAAAAGAATACTTATGCAATATATATGCGTTAAAATTTATGGCGATGCGGTGAGCAATGAGAACATATGGGGATAGGCTCTAAACCTAATGTAAGAATTGTGATTCATGGACGGGGTGGACGTTGGTGGTGCCAGATTGTGTATTGAGCCGCGAAATTTCTTGAGTTGACCGCGAAATTTGACTGTTATCAAGACCAGGGCATATTTCCGGCACCAAGCATGATGCCGGTATGCAGAGAGAGGCTACTAGTTTTCTAGTACCTGACGCAAACCGCCGCTAGTGGCATGTACTAGCACGTTCAAATAACGAATATCGTCCACCACCCCGCAGGTACCTTCACGCACCATCAGCACTTTATCTTGCCAGTTGACCGCGCTGCTACCGTTGTTCTGGTAACTCAATGCTACGCGCAGCGGAACATTTTTCGCATCGGTATTAGGAATGGTAGACGCGCCGGCAACGGGATGCGCTGCTCGATCCTTGAACATTGCCGGAGAAGAGATCGCCGACCACCTCTTGCTTGCTGGGGTTTTGACTGACGCTAACCAGATCTTGATACAGCATTTTTCTCAAGTAAGGCTGTAACTGAGCTAGATAGCTAGTGTTCGGCAAAGTGGTGCTTATGCCCTATTGGATGCGCAGGTGATAGAACTTTTGTGCAACTGTATCAGGGCCGCCGCTGCGGGCACCTACATCCTTGAACGCTGGTTCAACGTGGGTGCAGGCACTAAGCAGCAGCGCAAAGGGAAAAATAGCCGCAATAATTTTTGTTTTCATCTTATTACCTTATCTAAAAGTCTCTACCATTAAGGACGATAGCTTAGAGCCTATCCCCTAGGCGTATATTGTTGTTGTGCACACGGACAGTGCGCAATAACCGGCGCGTACAGGGAGTATGTGAGGAGGGTGAGCACTGCCTAAGCCCCAAATGGCAAATAAAATAGCCTAATGGGACAGCTTCTTACAGTATAAAAGCGTTAATTGTTATTTGGCCTTGTATCCGTACTGCGTGCCCTTGCATCACTAAATATATAGTAGAGCGTGTCGATCCTTCCACAGCAATGCGCTCAGGATTTCCGGGCGGTAAACAAGTGACTTGCGGCTAGTTACGCTCATATAGCTAGTTGATACGCCGCCCTCTACGGTGAAAGTCAGATTAAATTCAAGGTTTAAACGCATTTTATGTTTGGCATTAAGGTTAGTTAGAGTGGAGCAAAGCACGTGGTATAAAGCTATACCCGTCATATTTCAAGTTGCCTATGCGCGTTAGTTTTCCTCGCTCACCCCAGTCACTTAATGGTGTCAGCGCCTGGTGATTAATGAACCTCATCCCTGAGGTTCGGCCAGCGGCCCAGTGCATGTTCTGTTTAAATCGGTTCCCGACTGCGTTGTCGCCTTTCTGCCACTCGAATTATTTAGGGTATATCAAAATAATGTTCTACTCCTGTCGTACTTTTCAAGAGAACAAGACTATTAGTACGGGTGCCAGCAAGCTCAGCAGAAAGTCATGCGCGATGACGGGGAGAACCATTTCCAGACCGCCACTGCGTCGCAACATTGGCAGGGTAATTAATGTCCATAGAGGTAGCGGCGCCACACAGGCCGAGAGACGAACAGCTACTGTAGCGCGCCAGCGTAGGGATCAGTATAATTGCCACCAACTCGCTGGCTAGATCGTTGAAGAAAGCTACACTGCCCAACACTGAGCCATAGACATCGGTGATTAAAATACAGGATAGCGAGTACCGGCCGAAGCCGGAAGCCATCGCCAGCGCTATCCTCAGTGGTAGCTTTATCAGTTGCGCTGCTAGTGCGCCACCCACTAGTTAGGCAAGGGTCACCACCCCCGCTACTATGATGCCTCGGCGATTCAACAGGATCTAACACAACGTCATGCGGCTGCTGTATAGTGGTTGGATGCCAACCAACAGCAGCAGGATAATCAGCGCGTATTCACTGCCCTTACTGGCGAATGGCAGCCATTGCCACTGTGTCAGATCGAGCAGGAGACCGCTCAGCACCATGCCGTACAGATTGAGCGACTACAGTGCCATATGCAGCAGGTGTGAGGGCAGATCCTCCTGCTTATGCGTGTTATGCCACTGCATGTGGCGTTCCAGCAATGCTAGTAGCAACAGGTTATCGCCGAGGATACATAGTGAAAATACCGCCGTGTACTGGAGTATCAGCAGCAGATTGCTGCTGATATCTGCTATAAAAGCCAGGCTGATACCCATAAAAAACAGGATCACATATATCATTAAGCTTAACAATCGATTAATGAGTTGTAGCTGTTGGCGACAGTGTAAGGGGATGAGGTAACCGGCAATTAGCGGTAACAAAATCATCAGCAGTCCTGAGTACATAGTACAGCTTACGTCCTTTTTTGGGGGCGGAGATATCCGACGAGGAGAATAAGCTAACCAAAAGCAGGACTGGAGTAAAGTGGCAAATTCGATGTTGGATTGCTTGACCTACAAGGGTTTTTTTGGCCATGCTGCGGGTGGTGTTGGTGCTGACCAACGCCAATATGCCGATATGTATGGTGATCCTGAAAACGCCACGCCGTGCTTCGACCCCCGATATGGCGGTCGAGGTGGCAACGTAGGCTGGCGAATGGTATACAGATGCCAGTGTCGCTTGGTTGAAAAAACTATTCTTGCGCGGGATTTAGCTGGCGAGTGCCCGCGCCGATTATGCTTCCACCAATGCCTGCTGAGTGCTGAAGTGCTTAGCCACCCCTTACTCTAACTCATCCAGTAGTTGGTAACGGCGGTGGTATTCAGCGCGTTTCTTGCTGACGACTTCATCAATCGGTTTGTGGGTGATGTGTGCTGGCATTGGGAAACAACCGTCATCGAGAGGTTTGCCGCCTGTTGAGAGCCAAAATTGATCATAATCTGCGTGTATCTAATCTTTCTTTTTACTATGATAACGCCAGTTCTGATAGATATAAGTATCGTTGCCGACCGCCACCATCTGGCAGATGCCCAGATGGTGCGTTAGCATGCTAATTCCTTCTAGTACCAAACGTTTCGAAAATAGCCCATGGCACTCTTTGGTGGGTTGCTGGATCTCAGCATGCGGCACTCCATGGCCTGCACCTTGCAGGCCACCGATAAATAGTGTTGGCTGTTGCTAGTAATGCACAGCGCGAAAGTGATTTACGCTAGCATGATGCCATTGGCGTTGCGCAGTAACAGTTTCCCTTCCCCTTCCTTGTTAAGCTTGTCGAACGAGGTTTTTTCCAAGCCTTGCTCGGTATCTTTTCTCCCTTAATCAGTGCTGTCATCAGTTGCTGACCATTAAGCGGCTGGGTAGATACGGGGAGCAGGCTGTGCTGCGGCATGATAAAATACTGGACTATATCAAATAGCGCCATGTTATTAGATTTCACTAAACGGGAGTTCAATATTGAAGGGTAACCTAAGGTGTTGCCACAAGCCGCGACGTGTTGATCTAGGCAGTGTCCGGTGATTGAGCGTGGCGGCGTCGCAGACCCAAAAGCCCGTGATGTGACAGCCTATGTACAAGCCCGGCAACGCGGATTACGGCCTTTTGGTAGAGCCATTTGAACGCGCTCCTCGGTGACGAATCGGGTATTTGACCCACTGCCACTCACAGCCAGTGCCTTGTTACGTATTCAAATGATTGCCAGCATCGCTCATGGATAATAACCAGACAGCGCCTAAAGTTTAGTGATTTTGCACGCTGTATGATAATTTACTTCCGCCGTCCATAAGGCGGTTAATATCCACAAGAACAGGCAGGAACCTATTTTGACGTGCTTTAAAAGATATAGGTACAGGACGATAATCTTAGTGATTATCACTGTCATAACCGCCGTGGCGTTCTGGCATTTTCGCCAACCGCCAATGACCGATTTTAATACGGTGAAGGTGGTTAAACGTGACCTGCAACAAAACGTGTTGGCAACTGGTCAACTTGATGCGGTACGCAAGGTTGACGTTGGCGCGCGGGTCAGTGGGCAGTTGGAAAAACTGTATGTCGAGATCGGCGACAAAGTGAAGAAAGGGCAGTTGCTAGGGCTGATCGATTCGCAGCAAGCGCAAAACAGCATCCGAGAAAGTGAGGCAACGCTGCGTGAGTTGCGTGCTCAACTGCTACAAGCGCAGGCGGAACAGCAACTGGCAGCAGTAACCTTTCAGCGCGACCAGGCATTGGCCAAATTGCAGGTGGTTTCGCGCCAGGATCTGGATCAGGCGACAACACAGTTGGCGGTGAAAAAGGCGCAGGTAGTCACCATTAACGCGCAGATCGCCAGAAATCAGGCCAGCCTGAATACCGCCAAGATAAATCTGTCCTATACTCGCATTGAAGCGCCGATGGACGGCGACGTGGTGCAGATCACCACCTTGCAAGGCCAGACGGTGATCGCCGCGCAGCAGGTACCGAACATTCTGACTATAGCAGATCTCAGCACCATGCTGGTCAAGGCGCAGGTATCGGAAGCTGATGTTATCAACCTCAAGCCTGGTCAAAAGGTGTGGTTTACGGTACTAGGCGATCCTACTCGGCGCTATAACGGCGTGTTGAAAGATATCCAGCCGACACCGGAAAAAGTCAACAATGCCATCTTTTACTACGCGCGTTTCGAGGTGCCAAACCCAGCGGAAATGCTGCGTCTACAGATGACGGCACAAGTGCATATTCAATTGGCGGGCGTTAGACAGGCGCAGGTTATCCCGCTGATAGCGCTGGGCGATCAGATTGCCGATAACCGTTACCCTATTTCTGTTCTGAAACAGGATAAGGAGGAGAAACGCGAAGTGACTATCGGCTTGCGCAATGATATTGATGTACAGATCCTCAGCGGTTTACAGTTGGGAGAGGAAGTGATCGTCAGCCGTGGCAGTGTGAGGGATAGCTGATGACGGTGCTATTGCAACTGAACGGTATTCGACGCAGCTATCAGTCGGGCGATCAGACGGTGGATGTACTGAAAGATGTCAGTCTGAGCATTGAGTCAGGGGAAATGGTGGCCATCATCGGGTCCTCCGGCTCCGGAAAATCGACGTTGATGAACATTCTTGGCTGCTTGGACAAACCGAGCGATGGTGTATACCGGGTAGCAGGGCAAGATGTGGCGATGCTGAATGACGATACATTGGCCCAGTTTCGCCGTGAGCATTTCGGTTTTATTTTCCAACGTTATCATCTGTTGCCGCACATGAGCGCGGCGCACAACGTCGAGGTGCCGGCAGTCTACGCAGGGTTAGGTAAAGCGGAACGGCGTGAGCGGGCAGAGGCGTTGCTGAGGCGATTGGGGCTTAGCGAACGCGTCAGTTATCGGCCAAGCCAGCTCTCTGGTGGTCAGCAACAGCGTGTCAGCATTGCCCGCGCATTGATGAATGGCGGACAGGTGATCCTGGCGGATGAGCCGACTGGCGCGCTTGATAGTCATTCAGGCGACGAGGTGATGAACATTCTCAAACAACTGCGCGAGCAGGGGCATACGGTGGTTATTGTCACTCATGATCCGGCAGTGGCACAGCAGGCTGAACGGATCATTGAAATTCGTGATGGTGAGATCATTGCCGACTCACGCAATAATCAGAAGGGAAATCAGAAAGTTAAATCTTTTGTGCTGGACGCCATTGTGCCGTCTTGGCGGCAGATGGTCGGGCGCTTGCGCGGGGCGATGGTCATGGCATGGCGGGCGATGACGGCTAACAAAATGCGCACTGTACTGACCATGCTTGGCATTATCATTGGTATTGCCTCGGTGGTATCAATCTTGGTGATCGGCGATGCGGCCAAACAGCGGGTACTGGCAGATATCAAATCCATCTGCACCAACACGATTGATATCTATCCCGGCAAGGACTTTGGTGACGACAATCCTATCTTTAGCCAGTCGCTGAAATATGAGGATCTTGACACGTTGCGTGAGCAACCCTATGTCAGCGTGTTGTCGCCGACTATCGTAAGCAGCACACGGCTACGGTTAGGCAATGTCGATGTGGCAGCCAATGTCAGTGGTGTTAACGAACAGTATTTCCGCGTGTATGGCATGAACTTCACCCAAGGGGCGGGTATCGATATTATGCAGGTGCAGTCGCAATCGCAGACGGTGGTAATCGACGACAATACCCAGCGTCGTCTGTTCCCGCATCAAAAACAGGTAGTGGGGGAAGTGATTCTGGTGGACAATATGCCGGCAACGGTAGTGGGTGTGGCCAAACAAAAACAGTCAATGTTTGGCAGCAGTAAGACGCTAAATATCTGGGTGCCTTACAGCACTATGGCCAACCGGCTGATGGGTAACACCTATTTTGATTCGATCACTGTACGCATCCGCGACGGTTACAGTAGCTATGAGGTAGAGCAGCAGTTAACGCGCTTGCTTAAGTTACGTCATGGCAAGAAAGACTTCTTCACCTATAACATGGATAGTTTTGTGCAAGCCGCAGAGAAAACCACCCGCACGCTGCAATTGTTCCTGACACTGGTAGCAGTGATTTCTTTGGTAGTAGGCGGTATTGGGGTGATGAACATCATGCTGGTGTCGGTTACTGAGCGCACGCGAGAGATCGGCATTCGCATGGCGGTAGGTGCTCGTTCTGGAGACGTGTTGCAGCAGTTTCTGATCGAGGCGATATTGGTTTGCTTAGTGGGTGGTGCGCTTGGGATCACGCTGTCGTTTGCTATTGGCCTGCTGGTACAACTATTGTTACCAGGATGGCAGATCAGCTTCCCGCCGTCAGCGCTACTGAGTGCGTTTGTCTGTTCAACCGGCATCGGCGTAGTGTTTGGCTATCTTCCAGCGCGCAACGCTGCGCGGCTGAATCCGATCGATGCTTTGGCGCGCGAATAAATGAATAAAAATGCCAGCCACACAGGGGCTGGCATTTTAACCGGGTGTCATTGCATAACAACTCTGTGGAAGGCGCTTAAGTCAGCACTTGGTTTTCCGGTGGCACAATAAGGCTTACATGGTTCCATTTTGGCCTTTGGCACACATCAAAACTGACCTGTTGGCTCGCCTTTAACGTTCTGTAACCATCTATCTTAATTGTTGAGTAATGAGCAAAAACATCTTCATCACCGCTTTCAGGACAAATAAACCCAAAGGCTCTTGGCTTTGTTAAACCATTTAACAGTACCCATCTCCATACTTTTACATCCCTTGAACGCCATTATAAGTAATATGAATAACTGAATCCGCCCTCGCAGAGACAGGTTTCAGGTGGTTAAAAGATCACCAGATAACACTCTAGAGTAAATGATCATTACGTCAAAGAGGCGGTGTTGGCCGGTGGGGAGAGGTTCGCCAAAGTTTGAAGCAGATAACATAATTGTAAGCGTAAAGGCAATGCCGTATTGACGGTTAATGAGAAGTAAGATCCACTTTTCCAGGGCAGAAGTTAGGCCACTTTATTACAGGACCACTCCGGCAGTACACTCAGGATATGACGCAGATAAGCCTGCGACGTAGAGTTGACCGATGGGTTTCAGGGCTTCCTCGGCCGTGGCATCCTGGGTACTGATGTACAACACATCATGGGTTTTTCTACGGGCGTGCGCCCAGCATGCAGCCTTGATCAGTGCACCGTCTTCACGTTCTGCATTGAACAACTGGTCATAACCGCCGCACGCATCAGCCGGCAACACGCCACTATATTGGCGAAGATGTTGTTGCGGATGTTTTCCCTGCCGGTCCGGCGAGTAGGCAAACCAGGCCGCCGGTGTGTCTGATGAACTAACGTTACGGTTATCGCGGACATAAGTCCAGAGCCGCCCAGTTTTCGTCTTCTTCCTACCCGGGGACAACACTGGCACCGGCGTATCATCGGTATGAAGTTTGCAGGTATCCGACGTAGCGGTACAGTGCTTCGTTCAGCGGTGCCGTTAACCAGCAGCAGGCATCTACCCAGTTGGAGAGCAAGGCTCGACTCAGGTCCACGCCCTGACGGGCTAGGATTTCAGTTTGACGATACAAGGGCAAGTGTTAGCCGTATTTTGACGTCATCACCTGGGACAGCAGGCTAGGCCCTGCGATGCCGCGGTCAATGGGACGCGAGGGGGCTTCAAAATGCAGTCACACTTTTCGCACGCCTTTTCACCCTGACGGTGCGGATTACTTTCAGAGCGCAGGCGACCATTTCCAGCTGTTCTGCGCTGACTTCGCCGAGATATTTAAGGTTACTTCCGCACTTATGACAGCCGGTTTCCACGGGCTCAAGGCGGTTCATCTCACACGGAAGGTGTTCGGGAAGTGGCTAACGATACCGGGACTGGCGAAGCTGACTGGGAACTTGCGGGTCGTTTTCCGACCGTTGTGACGGTCACCAGCCTGCTCGTGCAGTTTCAGCACCGCTTCAGCCTCTTCCACCTGTCGGCGAAGTTTTTCAGAGCGGGTACCGAACAATATCCGGTGCAGCTTTTCCAGTTGCGCCGGTGATGACACGGTTGCTACCGTTGCGGGAAGGCGACGTGATATGCGGCATTCATTCTACCAGAGGCGCAGCCATTTGAAGATAAGATTGTCATTGATGCCGTGTTCGCGGATAATATGAGCAGCGCCGGCTTCGGGCTGAGAAGCCAGCTTGGCCATGCGCAGTTTAAAGTCATTTGTGTAATTTTTCCGTGGTTCAGAACGCCAGAATTGAGATGCCATAGTCAAGTGCCAGTCTGATTTAGGTGGGCGTCTAAGCTATCAGTATTGGTCAATTAGCTACATACCGCACTGATTTTACGCTTACCATTCAATGACGTTTTCCGGTACTTAATTTGCCGGTGTTCAACGTCAGGCTGGCATAGACCTTCGCGTTTGAGCAGAGCAAGCGCATGGCCATAGGTGAGAGCTTTGTCTGTGTTGATAAACCACGGGATCTGCCACTTCTTCACGTTGTTGAGGATTTTACCCAGAAATCTGTATGCGGCTTTACTGTTATGGCGGGAGGAAAGATAAAAATCGACGGTACTCCCTTTGCTGTCAACGGCGCGATACAGATAAGCCTAGCGGCCATTGACCTTCACGTACGTTTCATCAATATGACACGGGCAAAGATCGGAAAGATTAGGCCAGTATCCGCCAGGCGTTTTCCATTCCACGATTTATCGCTGGGTTCAGCAATAAATCGTGGAATGGTTAACACTGACACCACACTCGGCTAGCATCTCCTGCAGGCAGCTCACGGTAGTTTTTTCGTATTTGCAGTACCAGCGTACCGCCCACAGGATGATGTCAATCTGAAAATGCTGGCTTTTGAATAGGTTCATGTGCTGCTCCTTCAGCTAAAGGGAGAGATGAGTTTATTACCTCCAGATTTTTGCAACAGTGCTGGGGTGATTATACAGGTTAAAAATTTCCATATTGCCTTACTTAGGTTTAACATCGTGATAGACCTCGCAGGCTTGCAAGGTATTTTGGAGCAGCGTGGCAACTGTCATCGGGCCAACGCCACCCGGCACTGGCGTAATATAAGCAGCGCGTTCGCTGGCGACGTCGAAATCTACATCACCGACCACTTTGCCACTTTTCAGACGATTGATGCCAACATCGACCACAATGGCACCCGATTTGATCCAGTTCCCCGGAATAAAACCAGGTTTTCCGACCGCTACCACTAGCAGATCGGCGTTTTCAACATGATAACGCAAATTCTTGGTGAAGCGGTGGGTGATGGTGGTGGTGCAACCAGCTAGCAGCAACTCCATGCTCATCGGGCGGCCGACGATGTTGGAGGCACCGACCACCACGGCATTCAGGCCATAAGTATCAATGTTATAACGTTCCAGCATGGTGACGATACCCCGTGGGGTACAAGGGCGCAGTGTAGGCGCACGCTGGCACAGACTGCCAACATTGTACGGATGGAAGCCATCAATGTCTTTATCGGGATGTATGCGCTCTAGCACCTTGACGTTATCGATACCGATGGGCAGCGGCAGTTGCACCAGAATGCCGTCGATTGCCGAATCGGCGTTCAATTGGTCGATCAACGTCAGTAGTTCAGCCTCACTGGTAGTGGCTGGCAGATCGTAGGAGCGGGAAAGAAAGCCCACTTCATCGCAGGTGCGGCGCTTGTTGGCAACGTAAATTTGTGAGGCTGGGTTCTCACCGACTAACACCACTGCCAGACCTGGGGCGCGTTTACCGGCCACTAGACGTTGTCTAACTTGCTCAGCCACTTCGTTTCTAACTTGCTGCGCAATCGTTTTACCATCAATAATCTTTGCTGCCATTAGTGAGGAAATCCATCATTTGAGAAAAGCGGGGATGGCGCTATTTTGTCAGAAGCCAAGCGCGCTGTCAGGCGCTGAATTATTCTCATCATGATTTACGCTTTTTTATATCAACGGCATGATCTTCTCTGCCTTTATCTATCATCTACTGGGCAAGTTTAGGGCCTATCCCTGTAGGCGTATATTGCATCAGCCAGTTTGGACAGGGACAGTGGGCAACACCGGCGCGTACAGGTAGCACGTGATGAGGGTGAGCACTGCCTAGGTACAAAATGGCAAATAAAATAGCCTAATGAGTCGCCCCTTAGTTTATCATCCAAGCTGGATGACTGCGTTTACCTACCCATGTATTGACCGATAGCGTAAAACCAGCATAATGCACGGTTGCGGCCGTAATGCTATGAAAAGGAATTTACTTAATAAACGCTGACCATATACCGTTACCCAGCACGCCCTTAGCTCAGTTGGATAGAGCAACGGCCTTCTAAGCCGTATGTCACAGGTTCAAATCCTGTAGGGCGTACTATTAAATTAAATATGTTAAGCTATTCTTCACCAACTGATATATTTTTCAAAAGTGCCAGATTAGTGACATCGCCAGCCAAGACTTCGTCAATTTTTCTAGCATGTTCGGTAAAGTGAACCGGTGGTAAATAGGCTTAATGTTGTACCGTTTCGATAGACTCCCATCCTCCCATTTCCTACAAGGAGGAGAGCGGTACACCCGCCTGTACTAACCAACTTGCTCAGGTATGTCGCAGATCATGAAATATGAAGTCAGTTATTCCTGCTCTCCGCTTACCTGTGTTCCATGCATAATTGTTATCTACTCGCATTTTTCGTATTGCTGCTGTAGCCCCCCACCGCCAGGACGTGTATATGATTTGGTGTGAACAAAGACAAAGCGTGAGTGCCTGCCTATCTGATCGCGAAGCACTTTGCAGGCAGTATCATTCAGAGCAACCCCAATGGTTTTCTCCCTGCATTAGCATCTTCCGGATGTACCCATGCTACTTTGCGCTGCATATCGACTTGCGACTATTCCAAGTTGATGATGTTGGAACGGCGTAAACCCTTTGCCAGCGCAAAAATTACAACATGGCGAAAGCTATTCAGCATATATTTTACCAAAGTTGTAGCCTCTTCTTTGGTCAGCCACCAAATGCGCTTGCTGGTAGGTTTACGCACCTTAATAACCGTAGCTTGGTGTAACCGTTTCTATTCGTCAGCCGCAATTTTCATCAACCCGCGTATAGAGGAAAGATGCTGGCTTCGTGTTGATTTAGGGAAAGGGGGTTATTTAGGGATGGGTGATGCAGTACACATCAGGTGCTGCTGCGAGCATGGGCAGCGTAGATAGTGTCGTGATGCACAAAAATGTAATCATCATAGTCAAACGTGACGTCGATAGAGCTCATGGTAGCCACTATCATTTCCGTCGTCGGGACAAGTGGCACTACGCAACCCTCTGGAATTTCCGGATAGTTGCTTTCATCGTGGATGATTTGCGGCCACATCCTTAGCTAATAGCACGCAGGCCATATCTTTTAGACGTTCAGTCATAAGCATTTTTATCCACCTCACAATTCTAAAAGGACTTAACTTCTTCTTCGCTATTTCCTGTGAAAGTAATATTTACCCTTATTAAATCGCAGTAGTGATTGAGTGTGTATGAATATATTACAGAGTTGCACCTATTCGGGCCAGCATATGTATCGCTGGATTTACAAAATGGGCAGGGATTTAATTCAATCATCTTGTTATCCTCATAGTCCGATCTCATCAGCTACACGATCTAAATCGTGTCCTTTAATAGGTCACTTCATCCAGTTGAAAGCAATGAGTTTGTTATTGCAAACGGTGCCAATATTGAAATCATCGCTATTGCACATATCGATGATGTGATTGATTGCATCAATACTGGATACGAAAAATTTTAAGTCGGAATCATAGCTGATACAGCTGCCATATTCGAAGCAATAAGCGCGTTGGATGATAACGATGTATTTATCTGTCATGGTGCTTACCTGGTTTTTCGGAAAGTTCAGCTACACATTCCCGCGCCGCTTGCTTATAGGCGTCTGCGGCCTTGCCGGTATACTTGCCATCTACAGCCCGCTTAAAAGCGTCTAGTGTGTCGAAAAAGCACCCGGCAGCGATGCGGATCTCTTTGCCTGTCCATGCTGCAAAGATGGTGCGGCCTGAGCGGCCATACCCTTTGCGATATACGATGTTGCTTATACGCTCTGGGTCGAGATAGAACGACAGGCAGCAGACATTTTCCGTCAGCGCGGTGATGCTGGTGTAGCTCAGGTAGAGGTAGCACGCCCATAGTGATATTCCCATTGTCTGATACGGCATGCTGGATGCCGTTTTCAGTAAGGTGACTAATTAAATCAAACATTTTTATTATCCTTTAAATCCAGTGAGTTTTGTCGGTACGCCGCTAGATGGTGACCCCCTATAACATCCACCGCCGGACACCCACTGCCAGAGAGGCGTTGCGTGATGAGTCCAAAGACACATTGAGGCGGATAGTCGTGTTGGGGTAAGTTTTATACTGGATACCCCCTGCGAGGGTGTTACTGTTCTGATGGTTTCCTACCGCGACGCCGTAGGAAAAGCGGTTGCTGGCCAAATAGGGGATTGAGGCCATTGCCGCCACACCCGCAATCCCGGCATGCAGGTGCTTCTCCGCCTGCTAGATACGCGTGTTTAGCTAGCTGAACTTGCTGTCAGTGTAATTTAAAGACTCACTGACGCGCGCGTATCGGTGTAGGTCTGCGATTCGTGCGGCGTGTCAGCAATGTCGATATTCAGGGTATCAACCCGCCAGTTGGTATAGTCGTTTGCTGATTTCGGCGTCGCGACGTCCCCGTCTCTCTGTGCCACTGTTTTATCTGTCAGCGCTATCAGGCTATCAGTGCGGGTATTAGCGGCACGTAGTGTAAATGCATTTAATGCTTTGGTTTGCCCTAGATTGACAGCATCAGTTTTTGATATTCCTTCCTTGACGCTGCTGATGTATCATTCACCGATGTTGACTTCATCTGAGTTAGAAGTGACAGAGCCAAATCCCAATGCGATACCGCCATGATCTGCGGTAGCCCTGATGCCAACGGCAACGGAACCTTGCCCCGGTGGGCCAGCATAGAGTGCTATGGACTCTGTACCTATAGCGACGCCGAAGTTGGCTTTTTCAGTCGTGGCACCCTATCTGATGGAGACTGCGTAGTAACCTCCTTTTGCATTATTTCCAACAGTGACACTCTGCTCATCAGCCGCCACGTTCTCACCAAGAGTGATGGCACTAAAATAGGCAGAAGTCGTCATGACAGCACAGACAAATCCCGCTAATATAGTTAGCATTGTTTTCAAGTTTATTGATATATTTCCTGTATGGATTTGGTTTCGAAAATGACAGGCTTGAGGTGGTGCAACACTTCACGCCACTTTATTTCTCAGTCTCAAACGCTTGATGCTAATTGCCGGAATGGAGCGCCCAGTTTTTTCTGCAATCTCTTCATTGCTAAATTTTCCCGATGTTATTAGCAATATTTCCTCATCATTCCAATGGGGTGGATTTATCCTGACGCCTGTATATCTCGCTTTCAGGCATACGGCCCTAGGTGACCGTTGTTCAAGCTTTTCAGCAATAATATGGATGGGCATAATGCCAGCTACTCCGCACAAGAACTGGATCTCGTAGGGTTCCCTACGGCTCTTTTTGCATTTATGCTGCCTCACTGGCATAGTGCTTAATAATTTCAAGCTCCTTCTCCAATTCACCTAAAAAGGATTTTATTTCCGATTCAATTTCGATAACCAACTCATCGTCACGAATAATGCGCTTCTGGAAGTAGGCCAAATCAGAGGGAAGTCGGTCGTCGTAACTGATGAAATCGCACCATTTCCTGTCGGCACACATCATCTGTGCGTGCATCTGGAGGAGAGATACTGACGCTTTGGTTTGCCAGACTTGATAGTTTCAAGGTGTGTCCACGTATTAGGGCATTTAATTTCTATGAGTCCATCATCATTCACTAGCCCATCCGGGCTTGCGCCAAATCCTTCGATAACAGGGTGGGGGTATAAAGCCCACTTAAGAGACCTCAGCATCGAATTGGTTAAGTACATACATTTCACGGGCAACTGTCTCTAACTCATTTCCATGCCGCATGGCGCTGTTGGAATATCCTTCTTTCAGTGTCCCTGTCAGACACTGGCAGATAAGTTATGCCATGTAATTCTGGCAGCGGGCCGTGACATTTACGCAGAGAGCGGAAAACCATTCAGGTGATTGCTGTTCCATTACTCTGCCTACGTAAATTCGGCTTCCTCAGCACTTTCACTTTTCAAGCTCAACTCATAAAGGCGTTTTTTCTCAACGATGCCAATGATTTCACGTTGCTCATTGGTCAGACCGAGCCAATGACTTTTAAATGCCTCCATCCCCCTTTTGGCCTCAGTTTCAGCGGCACTGATAAGGTTCGGACGATGGTCATTTGATTCTCTTCCAATATGAACCTCTTCTGGTGTTCCTTCGATGATCCGCTTAGCTTCATCAGTATCGAAAATACCGGCAAAACCAAACGCCAGCCTTGCACACTGGATCATCGCCTTGTGGCGCAACATGCGCGCTTGTGATGGGAGTTCCATGGCTGTGTAGTGCGCTTACATTCGCTCATGAACTCGGTGATAGTAGTAGGGTGTGTACGATCATTGCGGTATATTTTGCAGATATAGGACTCATTATTCTGCTCAAACTCTATACCGTCAAAATTAGGGTTTCCGTTTATGATCCGCGCCCAGCCATCAACACCAACAACCGTTACGATCCCAACTTTATCAGAAAAGGCGTAAATCTCTTTTGTCCGGGGGTTTAACTCGTACTGGTTAGCGACAATTAGCAGGGCAGTAAATTGCTCATCAGTGACATTCTCCCTTTTAAAAGCTGTGAGCTTTAATGTATTCATCAAGTCTGTACCTGCGTCCATACCTAGACACTAAGCCAGCTTTCCGGCCATATTTGATAATACGATACTCATCACGACACCTCGTCAAAGTTATCAGGGGTTTCATTTTAAGCGTATGATAATTCCATCACGCATTCTACGATCACCAGGCGTTGAACAATGTCATAAAGGAAATATTCGAATTTATTTGTCATCCAGTCCGAATTGATAAGCATAAAAATCAGCTTCTGGTCTGTATGTGGGAATAATGCCTAGGCAGCGCATCGTAGGATGGTGATCTTAAGTCCACGCATTTCTATCTTGGTGCGCTTACCTATCAATTTCTGCTCATCCTGCGATTTATCGAGCATTGCTTCGTACTTTTCCAACTCTGCATCCATGATTTGTTGAAACCTGTATTCTGACATTTTGCTGTAATCAATTATGCGTACGCCGCCTCCACACCGGGTTTAGCGCCCGCAATGAGATATTGTCTAATTCGGTCTAGTAGTATTTTAGCGACGCCAATAGCGCCGCCGATAGCATTTACCATTGACGTTACTCCTTAGTTTTAGGAATTGTTAATAGTTGATGTGAATTGCTGGTACATTGCCAAGTGCGATAGTATGAATGCAAAGCTTGGCGTAATTTTCTGGAATGCCTGCTTTAATCAACGCGCCAATGCAGTTTGGTTTACTGTTTTTCGGTGCTCGACATCAGCAGCGAGTTTTGCGACTTTGTCTGCAATGCGCTTTTCCTCAGCTAGTCTTGCCGCTGCTTTTGGTCTGCTTCTGCTTTTGCCCGCTGTTTTTCTGCTTCAGTGGCTTCCTACTTGTCACGCTCTACGCGTTCAAGCGCTGCTTTTGCTTCAGCTTCGCGTTTTGCTACTGCTGCAATTTCAGCTTCTGATTGTCGCCTGGCCTGAATCGCTGCCTAGTGCTTTAATTGCTCTTCGTGAGCAATACGCTTTCGCTCCATTTCGGCTTTGGCTTATGCTATCCTTGGTTACTCTTTTTATTCATAAGCAAAGCTATTTAGTAGTCTGACTCGATGCGCTCTGCCAGTGCTTTGTTGAAAGCCTCGTTCATCTCCAGCGCTTCGGTGTGCCACTCCTGCATCAGCTGTACGGCCTTAATGCAAGCCTGTTCGGCTTCCCACTCACAGTTACTAGCTTGTGGATTTCGACGGCCAATTCATCCAGCGCCTCATGTATTTTACGGCGACTGGCATCGACCATGGCGGGCCGCTTTTTCATCTCAGAAACTAGGTTTTTACCTGCGTCGTCAATCATCACTTTCGTGCTTCTGACATTTGCGGCCATGCTGATATAAACTTTACGCCCCTTGGCGGTGTTGATATTACCAACAACCGCTGATGCTTTGTCACGAATATTTTCAATGAGGCCATCAATAAAGGCGTCGTTGATATAAATGCAAGCTCAAGCTCAGCCGGTACGCTGGATAGGTTAGCTAGCACAATCTCCAATTTTTCATTATTCATGATGTAACTCCTATTAATTGGCCTCAAGAGGCCAGGCTGATTTCTTTCTGATGGGTATAATTGCCGTCCCAGTTAACTTTCATGGGTAATGACCATTTGCAGTAAAGGGTGTAGATCCGTTCAGCCCATTTCTGTAGCAACATGGGTTGATACTTGATGAAGTCCTCACCGCCGTGAATGCTGATTTTGGACTGGTGCTCGGTGAGATATCTGTCGCGGGCATGGGATGTTGACCGCCAACGGGTGCCTGACTTGCTTTTATTGTAAAGCCAGTTGCGATCTGCCAACCAGTGGTTAACCTGCTGGGTGTTGACGCCGTTCAGCATTTTGCAGAACTGTGTAGGTGTCATGCCGTCTTTAAACAAGTTTTTAAGGTCTTTAATCTCGGCCTACTGTTCCTAGGTGACCAAGATCAGGCGTTAGGTTTCTTCTGCGAACTCAGCGGCAAATGGTGTGGTCGCGATCAAGTAAATACTCAGTTTGCTGGCGGTTCATGCTGTCTGAATAGATGTGCTCAAAACTGAGCGCATCTACATTCAGGTCAATTAACATCTTCTCGATGTCGTTTTTGACGTTTTTATGTGGCTTATCTGTCAGATCCGCAATCTCACGGTTGGACATGATCTCAAAATGCGTTCAGATACTAAATTTTGCATGAGAAAACACCTAAATAATTAAATTGATGAAGATGTAACCTCGGTACGCTACCGGGGTGGGTCAGTGATTAATGGTGCTGGAGGCGAAGCAATGCAGCTTCTTCAAATTTCCTCAGTACCTGAATGCCGCGCTGGGTAATTTGCGGCGCGTCAAAGTCACTCTGCACTTTGCAGGCAATAGCTTCGTAGACGTTGCGATCTCGCACAACCTTGCGCATCACGTCTTTTTCAAACGGGCATATCAGTTCGCTAGCCTGACTGGTGATGGTAAGGATTCGCCGGCATTCATCAGTGAGAACAGGGATGTCCTCAACAGAGAAGGGGAAAGGTGAAGGTGTACCGCGGCGGCCTGACACAGGGCATGCCATATGGCAGCATTCCAGCATGACTGAAATTTAAAACGAGCCGTTACATACCTGATAAGCCATCTAAGGTTGGCGATATCGTTATTGTCAAGGGGTTCGACATTCTGACGGGAATAACTAATGTGTAGTTGGTTCATCAACTGCTTTTCGCACTCAATGAAATAGCGGCGCACCTGACGGCCTTTATCGTTACGTTCGACTATGGCCAGTTCTTTGGTGGTATCGAGGGTGAGGTGGTAGTCTTTACGGTGGCGACCTAAAGATTTTTTCCAGATTCGGAAAAAATTATGAAGTCCTTATTTTCTATAAAACTATACTCAAAAATACGCGCCGTGATCCAGGCGGCAAACGTCTTGCCTATACCCAGGAATTTATGCAGATCATGAGCATTGCATAGTAGGATAGTTTCGTTGGAAATTGCGCCGTGAAAAACAGGAATAAGTTGAGTGGTCATGGTAACCTCCAGTGGTTGTATTTAATCTACTCACCACCTTTGAGGCTAATCTTGGGTGGTGAACTGGACGGAGTTAGCCTTACCGGTACAACTAACCGGCGAGCCTTGCGGCTCCCCCATCCAGCCCACCATAGAGATATAGCTGAATTGTGACATAAAAAAACACGCTCGTGGCGTGTTATTACATTACAGTGCGGTTGTATCTTGACGCGAGTGGCTAAGTGGCCGATGGGCGTAATAATAAGCTGCAGGGAAAGATAAGCCGCTTTAGCTTGACAGCACCTAGATGAAACCACCATCGCGTAACATTTACTGGAAGCTACCAGCCAAAAAGAATTCCCAGCCAGCGATCAACCCACAAAGAGTGATAACACTGAAAATCACTTCAAATAGATAGCGATGGATCATCACGACACAACCCCAAAAGAAGACACCAGGAGAATCGGGTGTCTGAAGACTGGCTAAATTATGTGGGACTAGTCGGCTCCTCATGCTTTACTCAATTAAGCAGCTGGTGTTGCTTTCTTAGTGGATTTTTTGTGGTGTTTAGCTTTATGATGGTGATGCTTTACGAGGGCTGGCGCTTGCTAGGCCACTAATGCAGTAGTTGCCGGAGTAGAAGCTATACGGTATCAGCAGCGAAAGCAGCAGACGACAGACCCATAGTAGCAGCAACAATCATCGCTAATACTTTTTCATCTTGGATTCCTCATTGTATTGTTTTGATAATACCTGGTGGAGCCGTTAAACAAAGCATAGATGAATCAATACCCCTATTCCGTGAGTGATTGATTTCACTGAGTAACTAACCGGTTATCAAGCAACTGTTCCAGTTGGCCTACGCGCCAAAAAGTTTCGTTTTGAGACCTTTCTAGGTGCCTTCAAGTACTACACCAGCTACACGCTGAAAACCTTTGACGGTAAACGTTATTATCTCGAACGTTACGAAGATATGGCGTGCATAGTGTGGCACTGACGCTGGCAGCGGGCGACACTATGCTAGCACAGGATCTAGTGGAGGAGATGATATCCGGTCGTTTCCAGCCAGCGAAACCCACCTTCCCCAACTGTGGCAAACAGCAGCGTGGTGAGCTGGTTTCCTGCTTCCTGCTGCGTATCGAAGATAATATGGAGTCGATAAACTGGGCGGTGAACTCTGCGTTGCAACTATAAAAACGCGGTGGTGGCGTGGCCTTTCTGTTGATGAACATCCGCGAAGCGGGCGCACCGAACAAACGTATCGAGAATCAGTCCTCTGGTATTATCCCCATCATGAGAATACTTGAGGATACCTTCCCCTATGCCAATTAACTGGGCGCACGCCAAGGATCCGGGGAGGTATATCTCCACGCCACCACCCGGACATTTTGCGCTTCCTTGACACCAAGCGAGAAAACGCCAATGATAAGATCCGCATCAAAACGTTATCGCTGGGTTTGGTGATCCCGGATATCACCTTTTAACTGGCGAGAAACAATGAAGAAATATTCCTTTTCTCACCTTACGATATCGATCAGGTGTATGGCTTGCCATTCTCGGAGATCAGCATCAGCGAAAAATACCGCGCGATGGTGGACAACAAGCGCATCCGCAAATCGCGCATCAATGCGTGCAAGTTTTTTCAAGTGTTGACAGAGATCTAATTTGAATCCGGCCGTACTTATATGATGTTTGAAGATACGGTCAACCGCGAGAACCCGATAGCTAGGCACATCAATATGAGCAATTTGTGTTCGTTGAACCTACAGGTCAATTGCGCCAGTACCTACCATAAAGATCTAAATTATGACCACATCGGCAAGGATATTTCCTGTAACCTCGGTTCACTGAACATCGCCAAAATCATGGATGCAGTAGACTTCGGCAAAGCAGTCTATACCGCCATCCGTGCACTGACTGCGATGGCAGATATGAGCGATATCCTTTCGGTGCCATCGATCGCCGCAGGCAACCACAGTTCGCACGCTATCGGTCTTGGCCAGATAAACTTGCATAGCTATCCTAGCATAGCTATCCTATCTGGCACGTAAACGTATCTTCTACGATTCGCAAGAAGGCATCGACTTCACCAATATCTACTTTTATACCGTGGCTTACTACGCTCTGCGTTCCTCTAATCGGCTGGCGATCGAGTGCGGCAGCACCTTCAGCGGCTTTGAAAACTCACGCTACGCCAGTGGCGAATATTTCAGAAAATATACCGAGCGAGAATGGCAACCGCAAACCGAACGAGTGCGCTAGCTGTTTGCCGCCGCCAACATCGCTATTCCAAATCGTGCCGCGTGGCTGGCGCTACGCCAGTCAGTGATGATATACGGACTGTATAACCAGAACCTACAGGCAGTGCCGCCCACTGGATCAATCTCCTATATCAATAACGCTACCTCCAGCATTCATCCGATCGTCTCGCGCATTGAGATCCGTAAGGAGGGCAAAATTGGCCGGGTGTACTACCCCCGCACCCTACATGACCAATGACAACCAGGAGTATTATCAGGATGTCTATGATATCAGCCCGGAAAAGATCATCGATACCTATACCACCGCCAACAGGTGAAAAACGTTGCCTTTGACCTGTTGCACGATCTTTATGACAATGAGGTGTGTTACACCCAAGATCTGTATGACGGTGTAGGCTGGACGGAAGACATCAAAACCTTACTGCATTACAACTCCAACAAGGCGCTGATGAATCTCGGCTAAGAGGAACTGTTACCACCAAGAATAGTGGAGGTCAGCCTGGCGGTCCTGTCGGCACTGTAGCTAAATGCCGATGAGAATCACAACTTCTTCTCCGGTTCAGGTTCGTCCTATGTGATTGGTAAAGCAGTCAATACCAAGGATAAAAACTGGAATTTCTGAGGGGCTATCAGGGTAATACTCTCCACTGATAAAAGTCCAATGGGGTAGATTTTGAGGATAATGGCCAAAATAAAGACCAATTATAGCATAATCCATACTTTATTATTGTCCAGCATTTCTCCCACTGGGGAATTTAAGCAACGTTGGCTTTGGCGACGAGGTAAGAATCATCTGCTATGCCCATAACCTGGCTTTTATTAGTTTTTTCAGCTACCGCAAATAAACTAATGTGATTATGCTCAAAGTTAGAAAGGAGTTTTTAATGATGCTGGGGTTGCGATGATGTTAAGAGAATTATGTAAAATATATTGTGGTTTTAATGGTATTAATAATGCAGATTTAATTTTAAAGCTTAGCAATTTTATTACAAGCAATTGAACAGCCATGTCCACTCCTGTGAGCGATCATAAGCTGATCACGGGCAATATCACACCCCCCCTGCCTATGGTAGGGTAGCACCTTAGAATTTCTTCAGGTGAATCCTGGCCAATGCACATCACACTCTCATATCAAAACTAGCTAATACTGGAAAATAATGCTACTTGGTTGGATACATTATTTTTAACTGGGAGCAATCAATTATCGTAAATAATAAACAGCAATAGCCTAACAATCGGCCAAAATACTATAACCAATCGAGAACTTGATTTAAACCACTTATATCTATCTCATCTAGATATTGAGGGTTGTTTCAGAAACTAACTGTGTCAGGGCATAGGGTACGCTTATTTTTATTAGAATATTTCATATCGCTTTAATTACACTGTAGGACATAGCAAATTGCATGAAAATTAAACTATAAGTCAATAGCCTATATAAATATTTGGCGAATAACTAGAGCGCGTTTTTAAACTGTTAGACAAAGGTCTGACAAAGGATCAGTTGCTTGAAAAAACTGGATTATCGCTCGGCATAAAAATGCCAGTTTGGCCATTGAAGAAGGCGAAATATTTGTCATCATGGGGCTATTCGGTTCAGGTGAATCCACTCTGGTACGCCTTCTCAATCGTCTGATAGAACCCACTCGCGGCTAGGTACTAATTGATAGTGAGGATATTTAGAAAATATCCGACACCGTGCGACGTAATAAAATCAGCATAGTATTTCAATCATTCGCGTTGATGCTACATATAAACGTGCTTAATAATACTGCCTTCGGTATGGAATTAGCTGATATTCCTTCACAAGAATGGCAGAAAAAAGAGTTAGAAGCGCTATGTCAGGTAGGGTTAAAGAATTATGCCCATGCCTATCCAGATGAGTTGTCCGGTGGCATGCCGTCAACGCATAGGATTAGCTTGTGCGCTATTTAATAATCCAGACATATTATTGATAGATGAAGCTTTATTGGCGCTCGACCAATTAATCCGCGCCGAAATGCAGAATGAGATAATTAATTTACAGACTCAGCATAAACGAACTATCGTATTTATTTCCCACGATTTAGACGAGGTAATGCTCATTAGCGATCGTATTGTGACCATGCAGGATGGGGAGGTTATTCAGGTCGGCACGCCGGATGAAATATTGAATAATCCAGCCAACGATTATGTCAGCACCTTCTTCCTTGGCGTAGATATCAGCCATGTATTCAGTGCCAAAGATAAAAATATTGCCCAACGCCGTCCGGTAACACTGATGCGCAACCCCACGATTTTGGCCCATGCTCTGCGCTGTAACTGCTGCGTGATGAAGACTGTGATTATAGTTATGTTGTTGAACGCGGGAATAAATTTATCGGTGTGGTGTCAATAGATTCGCTAAAGAAGAAGGCGCTAGCCGCCAGCTAGAAGCTGGACGATGCCTTGCTTGAAGCCCCTACCCAGATACCAGCCGACATGCCGCTGAGCGAACTGATCTCTCTGGTAGCCCAGGCACCTTGTGCGGTGCCGGTAGTCTACGACGCACATAACTATCTCGGTATCATTTCCAAGGAAATGCTGCACAGGCTTTGGACAAGGAGATGCCAACGAATAAGTGATACCTTACAAGCGCAAGATCCATGGGCTACTGCACTCACCGATCTATGCACCACACCCGCACCTGACCTCACTGCACCAAGCTCTGACTGGCTAAACAGTGCACCGATTCAACCTGTGCACTTTAACCTGCTTGATCTGTTTTATAACACCTGGCTGCCACTCGGCTCCTGGGTGATCCAAGGCATCGACTGGCTAGTGCTGCACTTTCGTCCGCTGTTCCAAGGCATCTGCGTGCTAGTGTACTATATCCTCAATGGCTTTTAGCACTTGCTGCTTGGCATGCTAGCCTCGATCGCCATTATGCTGTTCTCACTGATTGCTATCAGTGCTATCAGTGCCTGGTCACAGGTAATGGTCACGCTAGTGTTCGTGCTGACCGCGCTGTTTTCTGTATTGCCATTGGCTTGCCACTCAGCACTTGGCTGTCGCGGAGCAAACACACCGCCAAGGTGATCAGACTGCTGCTCGACGCCATGCAAACCACCACGGCCTTCGTCTACTTGGTGCCGATCGTTATGCTGTTTGGTATCGGCAACGTGCCGGGGGTAGTGGTCACCATTATCTTTGTGCTGCCACCGATTGTGCGCATGACCATTATCAGCATCAATCAGGTGCCAGAAGAGCTGATCGAAGCTGCATAATCCTTCGGTGCCAGTCTACATCAACTGCTGTTCAAAGTACAGCTACCGATGTCGATGCCAACCATTATAGCCGGCGTTAACCAAACGCTGATGCTAGAGGGCTGTCGATGGTAGTGATCACCTTAATGATCGCCGTAGGCGGTCTGGGCCATATTGTATTGCGTGGCATCGGCCGGCTGGATATGGGGGGCTGGCCACCATGGGCATCGTGATCCTGGCGATCATTCTTGGCTGTCTCACCAAGTCACTGGGACGCAATCGTCGCAGTAAAAGTATTGGCCGTTGGTATGCCCACAACCCCGTTGGGCTTCTTACCCGTCCATTTATTAAAAAAACGTGATTTTTTTGCCGCTAGCGGTGTTTGGCCCCGGCGAGCCACTGTGCTAACATTAAAAACTGAGGAAAAACTATGCGCACCATAGGGATCTGGGCGATGATCGCCCTTACTACACTGATTGGCTCACAGGCTGCTTCTCTGCTGCTGATTTGCCAGGAAAAGGTTTTAGGTACAACCGGTACAAAGCACCATTTCTGAAGAAACCTTACAGACGTTGTTAGTCAGCAAGGCGCTAGAAAAACTGGGCTATGAGGTGAAAGCCCCTCATGAGGTGGATTACAACGTTGCCTATACTTCCATCGCTTCCGGTGACGCCACCTTTATCGCCGTCAATTGGTAGCCACTACATGCCGACTAATACAAAGCAGCCGGCGGCAACGATAAATTCTACCGCGAAAGCGTCTACGTCAATGGTGCTGCATAAGGTTACCTAATCGACAAGAAAACCGTCGATACCTACCACATCACTAACATCGAGCAGCTTAAGGAACTCAAAATCGCTAAGTTGTTCGACACCAACGGCGACGGCAAAGCCGATCTGACCGGCTGTACCCATGGATAGGGCCGTGAAGCAGTGATTAACTACCATATTAGTGGCCTACGGCCTGAGTAACACCGTTGAGCACAACCAAGGCAACTATGCGGCGATGATTGCCGATACTATCTCCCATTACAAAGAAGGCAAGTCAGTGCTGTAATTACACTTGGACGCCTTACTGGGTAAGTGATGAGCTGGGTGACAGACCACGACGTAGTCTGGCTACAAGTTCCCATCTCCTCTCTGCCTAGCGAGCAAAAAACATCGACACTAAGAGTTGCCTAACGGTGCCAACTACAGTTTCCCAGTCAACACCATGCGCATCGTGGCTAACAAGCAATAGGCGATAGCCAACCCGGCGATATCTAAGCTATTTGCCATCATGACGTTACCGATCGCCGACGTGAACGCGCAGAACCTGCGTATACACCAGGGCCAGGCTTCAGAAGCTGATATCCTGAACCACGTCAATAGCTGGATCAAAGAGCATTAAGCGATGCTTCGACAATTGGTTGAAAACCGCCACATAAGCCACAGAAAGTTAAGTAAACCGTGGGTACAGCAGCGCCCCTATCTTCGCAATACCCATAACCCACAGCACCTACCCAGGCAAACGACAATTTAGCGCCTATCAAACCAGGTTATTAATTACTATGTAAATAATAACTTAATAATTTTATTGATAATCCAGGGTATAATCCTGACTCTCTACTTGGTCATGTTCTATACCTTAAATAATTCGAGCTTCAGGAAAGCAGCAACACAGTGATAAATCGTTCGGGAACCAATTTGAACAGCGCTTGCACAGGGCCGCGGGCTAAACCTTGGGGGATGTGGCCCATTAATTCCTAGGCACATACACCTCAGTCAGTGATGGGGGTATGCGAGGAAAGCTAACGCACAGGCAACCTAAAGTATGAAGGGTATATACATGAATAATGAACGTTTTATCTACTCGCGACCTAATGAAAATACAAAACCAAGCTATACATAGCCTCACCCACGCTGTCGCCATTTCCGCTTCATCAACGGTATCATAGACAGTGTGCCATTCGTCATTGGCTAGCTGCTACCCGTGGCCTTTGCTTTTGGCCTCAGCGCGGTCAAACTAGGATTTAGCCCGCTAGAAAGCCTCTTCTTCTCCTGCATTATCTATATCTATGCAGGTGCTCGCCAGTTCGTTATTACCGCCCTGTTGAGCGCCGGTATGTCACTATGGGTCTACGCACTGACGGTGATGGTGATGGATGCGCGCCACTCACTGTACGGATCAGCACTGCACCATCGTATCGTATCGATTTATATTATTATCAGCCATTGTTATTATCTTGAAAGAAATTAATGAGGCTCTAAATTATGGAAAGCTCATTTACTCCCATTGAACACATGTTGAATTTACATGCCGAGCGACAAAAAGACTTCCCACATAAGGAAATTCTGCTGACTCGGTTATGCATGCTCATGCACGGAAAATTGCTGTAAAATCGTAATAATATACTGAAAAAAGGGGATTAATAAAATGCTGTTTTATAGCGCTGATCATGTTGGATGTGCAAAAAAACCACAGCGTCCAACCTTATGAACTAAGCTCTGCCTTAGGCTCTTCGCGCACCCATGCCACCCGTATTGCCGACGAGTTGTAAAAACGTGGTTAGGTTGAGCGCCGAGAAGGCAACAATGACCGCCATTACCTGTATTTAAGCCTGACACCACAGGGAAAAAGTTTCTTAGTCAATTGTTGACGCTACAGTATGAATGCCTGTATTTCCTGTGGTCCACCTTGAATGAGCATGAGCAAAAATAGTTGGAACAACTGACACTAACATGTAAATTGATAGCGTATCTGGATAAAATAGAAATTATGTATGCTGTGCGCTTCCACTGGTGTGCCTAAGCCTGGCCGTATTTTGTCCAAGGATTCGCTATCGCCTGCTTCTTTTTTATGCCATTAATCACCATTACGTTGTCCGGCTTATTGGCAGAATGTATGGCGTCGGCATCAAGCCTGTCGAATTTTACCTGTATTCTGGCAGGCTCTATCGGTACCTCGATCACCACCACGTTGTGGACCCGGCGCGAATCTTAGCACCATTCTCAGCTAACAGAGTTAGTAAACCCTTATAACCCACAATCGCAGGAAATATATATACGGTTGGCACAGATCGGCATAAGCAGGCAGCAGGCATCAGCCTATACCGCCAAAGAGATCACCATACAGGCACTTATCATCTCAGCCAATGAAATTTTCTGGCTATCTGCTGGGGTTTTCATGATCCTGTTAGTACTTTTATGTGGCTGGCAAAACCACCATTCAGCCTTGGAAACGCAAAGGGCTGTGGCGTTCACTGAACATCCAAACAAAACGGGTACCCTGCCTGCTGAGGCACCCGCTTTTCATACAGCGTTGAGCATTACGCCTGATTCTGTCGCCACCAGTTAGCCAGCAAAATGCCAGTGGCAACCGACACGTTCAGGCTGTCCACCTTACCGGTGCCGCCGATGGAAATACTCATGTCCCCCTGCTGCCAAGCGCCGTCACTCAAACCATCACGCTCTTGCCCCAACACCAACACTATTTTGGCCGGCAACTTGGCCTGTGCTAATGCAGTACCTTTGTGGCTGGAGGTGGTGACGATGGTATAACCCGCCTGGCGAAAGATATCCAGCACCGATAGAAAGTCATCAGCATTGATCGCCTTTATATGCTCCACACCGCCTTCTGCAGTACGCACTGCAGCCCCTGATTCCAACACTGCAGGATCTTGCAGCAACACGCCATTGACACCGAAATGGGCACATGAGCGCACGATAGCACCCAGATTATGCGGGTTGCCCACCTCTTCCAGCGCCAACACACAGTCGGTAGCCAGGGGGTTTTTCAGATAGGTCTGCGCATTCAACCCCTGACGCTTTTTAATCAAAAAGCAGACGCCACCGTGGTGCTCAGTACCGGAAGCCTTGACCAGTTCTTCCTCATCCACTACATGGTAAGCCTTGCGGTTAGCCGCCATCCAGCGCAATGCTTTACGGAAACTCGGAGTGATCGACTGTATGAACCAAGCACGAACGATGGCATCTGGACGGCTGGCGAACAGCGCCTGACAGGAGTTCTCACCGTAGACGCGGGTTTCTTCCGCACGCTGCTGGCGCAACTGTTCCGGGTCGATAAAGCTTTTGCCGCTGATGCCGCCATGATCAAATGCAGGCTCTTCATCTGGTGCGCGTGAAACGGTTTTCCATGGTGAATCATAACTACCTTGATCTGCGAAGTGAGACAACGCCGGGCGACGAGAGTGATCACCTTCACTGCGGTGGAAACCTGCTCCACGACGATCATGGCCATTACGCACTTTGACTTGATTCTCATGGCTTAAGCGTGCTCTGTTTACCGAGCGACCTTTGCCAGCCGAATATTTATTTTTGTTATGGCCATCATCGCTGCGGACGTACATCACTTTAACTTTACCGTTCTTACCACTGAATGCGTCGTTCATTGTCTTCTCCACCTACGCGCTGGGAACGAAGAGTACCTGATGTTACTGCATGAAACTACCAACTTGCGCCAAAAGTTCCCAACTGTCATATCTATTGAACAATCCTCGTTGTCCAGCCCATTGCTTTTGCCAACAGTTCGCCATATTAAAAACCCTCTGTGTTACTGAATGCAGCCGGACTGTGATACGCTTTTAATATTTAAGGCCAATATGAATATAATTTGTGCACTTTGCCATGTCACTAACCCTATACCTGAAGATCACCTGGCGGATGGCGTAAAGTGTGGCCGTTGCGGCCATGGACTCTTCGGCGGTGGCATAATAAATGCTACCGATACTACCTTGGATCAACTGAGACAGGGCGACCTGCCCGTGGTGGTCGGCTTCTGGGCACCCCGGTGCAGACCATGCCGTAGCTTTGCACCACTAGTGTGTTAACAAAGTACGCTTCTTGAGCGTCAACACCGAAGCCGAGCCAGAGCTGAACGCTCACTTCCCCGCAGCATTCCCACCATTATGGTGTTCCGAGCGGGAAGAATAGCCGATATACTCAACGGCATGATGCATAAAGTGCCTTTTGCCCCTTGGCTCAATGTAGAGGTCACAGTAAAGCCGCGGCAAAACGGCTAAAATCAGGCCTAACGTTGCCAAAAGGAACCATGCATGAGCCAGCGAGGGTTAGAGGCGCTATTGTATCCCAAGTCTATCGCTGTTCTAGGCGCTTACACAGCAGCCCGGTACTACCTGTAATGCTGCGTTATATAGCAGTGTGCGGCGTGATGGCCTATCTAGACATCGCCAGCCCCTGCCACTGCCCCTGATCTAGCGATCCTCTGCACCCACGCCAAACGCAATCTAACCCTGCTGGGGGCATTAGGCTAACGGGGCTGTAAAACCGCGCTATCATACTCTCTTCATCACCGGAACAGTTCGCCGAGCTGAAAGCCTGTGCGCAGCGTTACGCCATGCGTCTGCTGGGGCCTAAATTGGTTGAACTCATCTGAAAATTCTATTGTTAAAAATTCATGTGGCGCGGCACCCAGGGGGAGATTATCCTGCTAGCCATGATGCTTATCTTTGCCACCTAGTGAAAACCTTATGTTTCTTAGTGTTCTTTATATTATCGGTATTACTGCTGAAGCCATGACCGGCGCGCTGGCGGCTGGCCGCCGCCAAATGGACATGTTTGGCGTGATTATCATCGCTTCAGTCACAGCGATCGGCAGTGGATCGGTGCGCGATATGCTACTCGGACATTTCCCGCTTAGCTGGGTCAAACATCCAGAATATGTGGTGATTGTTACCATTGCGGCGATAACCACCACTTTGGTGGCACCACTGATGCGCCACTTACGCCGCCTGTTCCTGGTGTTGGATGCCATCGGTCTGGTCGTGTTTTCCATCATTGGCGCGCAAGTCTCGCTGGATATGGGGCACAGCGCGATTATCGCCGCAATTGCCGCCGTGATCACTGGCGTTTTCGGCGGCGTATTGCGCGATATATTCTGTAACCGCATCCCGCTGGTGTTCCAAAAGGAAATTTATGCTGGTATCTCCTTCGCTACTACCTGGCTGTATATCGGCCTGCAACATCTCATCCTGCCGCATAATCTGGTGGTGGGGATCACCTTGGTAGCCGGGCTAAGCACACGCCTGATTGCCCTGCGTTTCCGCCTTGGCCTGACAATCTTCAACTACCCACATCCAGATCACTGATCCCGTGGCGCGGCATGCAAAAAGTGCCGCTTGGAGATGCAAAACCGCAAAAATTTGCTAATTCGCCACGTAAATCCGCTATTCTAATGTTTTTCACCCTCCAGCCACGGGCAAAATGCGTACTAACGCTGTATCCGCCACGTTAGCTGTGTATACTGCGTAGAGAAAATACGCATCGCTATTACTGGCATACCAACCGCTATCAACGAACATCATCATGGCTCAAGGCACGCTTTATATTTTCTCTGCACCCAGTGGCGCGGGTAAATCAAGTCTGATTCAGGCTTTATTAAAGATGCAACTGCTGTACGACACACAAGTTTCGGTTTCGCACACCACCCGCGCCAGCCGCCCAGGTGAACATCATGGCAATCATTATTTCTTCGTCTCAAAAGATGAATTCCGTCAGATGATTGAGCAAGATGCGTTTCTTGAGTACGCCGAAGTGTTCGGTAACTATTATGGTACCTCACGCGCCACCATTAGGCAGGTGTTATCGACTGGCGTAGACGTCTTTCTAGATATCAATTGGCAAGGTGCGCAACAAATCCGCGCCCAAATGCCACAGGCGCGCAGCATCTTTATTCTGCCGCCATCAAAGGAAGAACTGGACCGCCGCCTGCGTGGCCGTGGGCAGGATGCCGAAGAGGTGATCGCCAAACGTATGGCTCAGGCTGTGGCCGAAATGATGCACTACGCGGAGTACGATTATTTAATCGTGAACGATGATTTTGATCTGGCGCTGTCCGATCTGAAAACCATTATTCGCGCCGAACGTCTGCGTTCAAGCCGTCAATTACTGCGGCATGACGCTTTAATCAGCAAACTATTAGCAGACTGAAAGCGGTTTCAGTATTATGCCCCGTCTTTTCGTCACCTGTGGAGTAGCAAAAATATGGCACGAGTAACTGTTCAAGACGCTGTAGAAAAAATTGGTAACCGTTTTGACCTGGTGTTGGTCGCTGCTCGTCGGGCGCGTCAAATCCAGACCGGCGGCAAAGATGCATTGGTTCTAGAAGAGAACGATAAGTACACCGTTATCGCGCTGCGTGAAATAGAAGAAGGCTTGATTACCAGCCAGATCCTTGATGTGCGTGAGCGTCAGGAGCAGCAAGAGCAGGAAGACGCTGAAATTCAGGCGGTTACCGCGATTGCTGAAGGCCGTCGTTAATTAGACTGCGAGTCTGTCTTGTATCTGTTTGAAAGCCTAAAACTGCTAACTCAACGTTACCTGCCTGAGGAGCAGATTAAGCGCCTCAAACAGGCCCACCTCGTTGCACGTGATGCTCACGAGGGGCAGACACGTTCCAGCGGTGAACCCTACATTACCCACCCGGTTGCCGTGGCTTGTATTCTGGCGGAGATGCGTCTTGATTATGAGACGCTAATGGCCGCCCTGCTGCATGATGTCATCGAAGACACCCCAGCCACCTACCAAGATATGGAACAGTTGTTTGGCAAATGCGTCGCCGAACTGGTTGAAGGAGTATCCAAGCTCGACAAACTGAAGTTTCAGGACAAAAAAGAAGCACAGGCGGAAAACTTCCACAAAATGATCATGGCGATGGTTGAGGATATCCGCGTTGTGCTGATCAAGCTGGCTGACCGCACGCACAATATGCGCACTCTTGGCTCGCTGCGCCCCGACAAACGGCGGCGCATCGCGCGTGAAACCTTGGAAATCTACAGCCCGTTAGCCCACCGCTTGGGTATTCACCACCTAAAAACTGAGCTGGAAGAACTAGGCTTTGAGGCGCTGTACCCTAACCGCTACCGCGTGATCAAGGAAGTGGTAAAAGCCGCACGCGGCAACCGTAAGGAGATGATCCAGAAAATTCTCTGCGAGATCGAAGGACGATTGACTGAAGCCGACATTCCCTGCCGCGTCAGTGGACGGGAAAAACACCTCTACTCCATCTACCTCAAGATGCATCTCAAAGAACAGCGTTTCCATTCAATTATGGATATCTACGCGTTTCGGGTAATTGTGAAAAAGGTGGATACCTGCTACCGGGTGCTCGGCCAAGTTCACAACCTGTATAAACCGCGTCCGGGGCGGGTCAAGGACTATATCGCTATTCCTAAGGCCAACGGCTATCAATCGCTGCATACATCACTGATCGGCCCGCATGGCGTACCGGTTGAGGTACAGATCCGCACTGAAGACATGGATCAGATGGCCGAGATGGGGGTCGCCGCGCATTGGGCTTATAAAGAAAAAGAGCAGGGCGAAATTAGCACCACCGCACAGATCCGCGCACAGCGCTGGATGCAGAGCCTGCTGGAGCTACAGCAAAGTGCTGGCAGCTCATTTGAATTTATCGAGAGCGTAAAATCCGATCTATTCCCGGATGAGATTTACGTTTTCACCCCAGAAGGACGCATCGTCGAGTTGCCTGCAGGGGCTACGCCTGTTGATTTCGCCTTTGCGGTACACACTGATATCGGCCATGCCTGCTTTGGCGCACGCGTCGATCGCCAGCCGTACCCGTTATCGCAGCCGCTGACCAGCGGGCAGACGGTGGAGATTATCACCGCTCCAGGCGCACGGCCAAATGCCGCCTGGCTGAATTTTGTCGTTAGCTCGAAAGCACGTGCAAAAATCCGCCAGATGCTAAAAAACCTCAAACGCGACGATTCTGTCAGCCTTGGTCGTCGTCTGCTGAACCATGCATTGAGCGGCAGCCGTAAGCTGGCCGAGATCCCGCAGGAAAATATCCAGCATGAGCTGGAACGCATGAAGCTGGCAACATTGGACGACTTACTAGCGGAAATCGGCCTCGGCAATGCCATGAGCGTGGTGGTGGCCAAAAACCTACAAGGCGATCAATCCAGTCTGGGTAGCACCTACTCCGGCGTGCGCAACCTGGCTATCAAAGGCGCAGATGGTATACTTATCACCTTCGCCAAATGCTGCCGCCCCATCCCTGGCGACCCGATTATCGCCCACGTCAGCCCAGGCAAAGGGCTGGTGATCCACCATGAGTCCTGCCGTAATATCCGAAGCTACCAAAAAGATCCTGAGAAATTCATGGCGGTCGAATGGGATAAAGAGATTGAGCAGGAATTCATCGCTGAGATCAAAGTGGATATGTTTAACCATCAGGGGGCGCTAGCCAACCTGACGGCTGTCATCAACGCGGCCAAGTCTAATATACAGAACCTGAATACCGAAGAAAAAGATGGCCGAGTTTATAGCATCTTTATCCGTTTGACCACCCGTGATCGCATCCATTTGGCAAACATTATGCGTAAAATCCGTATCATGCCAGATGTGATCAAAGTTAACCGCAACCGAAACTAGCACTTATGAGTCCTGAAAGCTATGCGCGGATTAGTGAAATACTTGCTACCCGGCAGCCAGATCTGACGTTCTGTCTGGAGCAAGTACTTAAGCCACATAATGTCTCCGCTATTATCCGCACCGCCGATACCGTTGGCGTACATCAAGTGCATGCCGTATGGCCAACCACACGTATGCGCACGCTGGTTTCCTCCGCCACTGGTAGCAATAATTGGGTCAAAGTCAAAACCCACCACACCATCTCTGACACCGTGAACCATCTGAAAACCCAAGGTATGCAAGTGCTGGCAACCCACCTTTCTTCCCGCGTGGTCTATTTCCGCGAGGTGGATTATACCCGCCCGACCTGCGTGCTACTCGGCCAGGAAAAAACGGGGATGACCGATGAAGAACTAGCGCTGGCCGATCAGGACATTGTCATTCCGATGATCGATATTGTGCAATCACTCAATGTTTCCATGGCTTCGTCCTTGATCTTGTATGAAGCGAAGCGCCAGCGGCAAAACGCTGGCCTGTACCACCACGATCGCAGCATGCTAGACGAAGAAGAACAGCAGCGCTTGCTATTTGATGGCGGCTATCCCGTGCTGGCCAACGTAGCCAAACGTAAAGGGTTACCGAGACCGCATATTGATGACTGGGGCCAGGTGGTTGCTGAGACCGAATCGTGGGCGGCCATGCAAGCAACGGTGCGTCAATGAAAGGCTGCTTACTGAATGCTGTACCACTAACCACGCTTTCTGGGATTGGTGCTAGCCAGGCGGGCAAACTAGCCAAAATCGGCTTGGAAACTATTCAGGATCTACTGTTTCACCTGCCGCTGCGCTATGAAGATCGCACTCGGATTTACCCGATAAACGACCTGCTGCCAGGCATCTACGCCACGGTAGAAGGGGAAATACTGCGCAGCGATACCAGCTTTGGCCGTCGGCGCATGATGACCTGCCAAATTAGTGATGGCACAGGCATTCTTATACTGCGCTTTTTCAATTTCAACGCGGCGATGAAAAATAGCCTGGCTACCGGCCGCCGTGTGACCGCCTACGGTGAGATAAAACGCGGCAATCACGGCGCGGAGAGCATTCATCCAGAATACCGCATTCAGGGAGAAAGCAACGAAATTGATTTGCAGGCATCACTGACCCCAGTCTACCCTACTACCGAAGGCATCAGGCAAGCCATGCTGCGCAAGCTGACCGATCAGGCACTGGAACTGCTGGATACCTGTACCATCACCGAACTGCTGCCACCAGAGGTAAGAGGTAAGCTAATGAGCTTACCGCAAGCACTGCACACCCTGCACCGCCCACCACCAGCTATCCAGCTAACGGATCTGGAACATGGCAAGCATCCCGCGCAAAGACGCCTGATCCTCGAAGAACTACTGGCACACAATCTCAGCATGCTGGCAGTACGTGCCGGTGCGCAAAGTTATCAGGCGTTGCCATTGCTGCCGGATAACCGATTAAAAAAAACCTTCCTTGCCCAGTTGCCATTCTCACCGACTAGCGCGCAGGAACGGGTAGTAGCCGATATCGAAGCCAATATGCAAAAGACCTTTCCAATGATGCGACTGTTACAAGGTGACGTTGGCTCCGGCAAAACGCTGGTGGCGGCGCTGGCAGCCTTGCGCGCCATAGCACATAGCAAGCAGGTAGCGCTGATGGCACCGACCGAGTTGCTGGCCGAGCAGCATGCCACCAATTTCCGCCAGTGGTTCAAGCCGTTAGGCCTGGAAGTCGGCTGGCTGTCTGGCAAACAGAAAGGCAAAGCACGCATCGCACAACAGGAAGCCATCGCCAGCGGCCAAGTGTCGATGGTGGTCGGCACACACGCTATTTTCCAGGAAAAGGTACAGTTTAACGGCCTGGCTCTGATCATCATCGATGAACAACACCGCTTTGGTGTGCATCAGCGTCTAGCACTGTGGGAAAAGGGCGAAGATCAAGGCTTCCACGCCCACCAGTTGATCATGACCGCCACGCCGATCCCGCGCACGCTGGCGATGACCGCCTATGCCGATCTTGATACCTCAGTCATCAATGAGTTGCCACCGGGCAGGACGCCGGTCACCACCGTCGCGATTCCCGATACCCGGCGCGCCGACATTATCCAGAGGGTGAAAAACTCCTGCATGGAAGAAGGCCGACAGGCTTATTGGGTCTGTACGCTGATCGAAGGATCCGCATTGCTTGAAGTGCAGGCAGCGGAAGTTACTTGGCAAGAGTTGAAAGCCGCGATGCCTGCACTGAAAGTAGCGCTAGTGCATGGCCGCATGAAAGCACAGGAAAAACAGGCGGTAATGCAGTCTTTTAAACAGGGCGAGCTACAGCTTTTGGTCGCTACGACAGTGATCGAAGTCGGTGTCGATGTGCCGAACGCCAGCTTGATGATCATTGAGAACCCGGAACGGCTGGGGATGGCGCAGTTGCACCAGTTGCGCGGCCGTGTAGGACGTGGCGCTGTCGCCTCACACTGCGTACTGCTGTACAAGACGCCGCTGAGTAAAATAGCGCAAAAGCGCTTGCAAGTATTACGCGATAGCAACGATGGCTTTGTGATCGCCCAACGTGATCTGGAAATTCGCGGCCCCGGCGAGCTACTTGGCACCCGTCAGACCGGCAGCACCGAATTCAAAGTGGCGGATTTGCTGCGTGACCAGGCAATGATTCCGGAAGTGCAACGCATAGCTCGCCATATCCATCAGCAGCACCCTGAACTCTCCCGCGCGCTGATCGAGCGCTGGCTACCAGAAAAGGTGCGCTATTCTAACGCATAAAAAGATCCTCAGCAGACAAGACAAGAAAAAGGAAATTAAAGTGCAACTTCTACCCCTAAGGCGTTGCAGAATATTTATAACCTATTCCACAAGGCTATTTTATTCGTCATTTTGGCCCTGGACAGTGAGTGCTCACCCCCCTCACTTACTCCCTGTACGCGCCGGTTGTTGCGAATTGTCCCTGTGAAAACGGGCGGCAACAAAGTACGCTGACTAAGATAGTCTGTTAGACGCAACCGTTTTCTTTTACATAGTGGTTCATTAAAATACCTTCTTTGACGTTCAGGAAACGCTACACTATGACCTTGCCATTTTCCTAGCTTGATGCTGCGTAAAAAGACGCCGCTCCCCCTCAAACCAGTGAACTGATTTATCTCCTGGAAGATCGCCCACCACTGCCGTAAACGCTGTTTGCCGCCGGTCAGCATCTGTTGGCAATATTTGTGGCGGTGATTACCCCCGGATCTGCTGATCTGTCAAGCGCTGGGTTTACCAGTGCAGGATACTCAGCACATCATTAGCATGTCGCTGTTTGCTTCCGGTTTTGCGCCTATTATACTGCAAATCAAAACCTGGGGGCTGGTGGGTTACAGTCTGCTATCGATTCAAGGCACCAGCTTTAACTTTGTTTCGCTGCTGATCATGGGTAGCCTGGCGTTGAAAAACGGCGGTGCAGAGGTGCCGACTATGATGACCGCGCTGTTCAGCACGCTGATGATCGCCCGCCTCCTGCACCGAGATCCTGCTGTCAAGGGTGCTATAATCTGGCACGCCGCATCATTACTCCATTGGTATCCGGCATCGTGGTAATTATTATCGGCCTGTCGTTGATTCAAGTAGGGCTGACCTCCATCGGTGGCGGCTATGCCGCAATGAATAATCACAGTTTCGGCGCGCCGAAAAACCTACTGCTGGCCGGTGCGGTGTTGGTGGTGATTATCTTGCTAAATAGACAGCGCAATCTCTACCTGCGCATTGCCTCGCTGGTGATCGCCATGGTAGTCGGCTACCTGCTAGATTGGGTGATGGACATGCTACCCGCCAGTGAACGGGTATCCCAGACGGCAACCATCACCCTGCTAACACCGCTTTACTATGGCCTGGGTTTTGACTGAAACTTGCTGATGCCGCTGATACTGATCTTTATATGGTTACTTCGCTAGAAACCATAGGCGACATCACTGCCACCTCCGATGTCTCCGAACAGCTAGTCAGTGGCCCGCTGTATATGAAGCGTCTAAATGGCGGTGTGCTTGCCAACGGCCTGAATTCTATGTTATCGGCGGTGTTAAACATCTTCCCCAACTCTTGCTTAGGCCAGAACAATGGGGTGATCCCCAACTGACCGGCGTTGCCAGCCGCTGCGTTGGCTTTATGGTGGCGCTTATGCTGATGGCATTAGGGCTGTTCCCGGCAGTAGCGGGTTTCATCCAGCATATTCCTGAACCCGTGCTCGTCGGTGCTATCATTGTGATGTTCGGCACCATCGCCGCCTCCGGTGTACGTATTGTGTCACGTGAACGCCTGAATCGCTGTGCCATCATGATCATAGCGCTATCGCTGGCCCGTTGGCATGGGCGTATCCCAGCAACTGCTGATCTTGCAATTCGCGCCGGACTGGCTGAAAACTTTGCTGTCTTCCTGCATTGCCGCCGGCGATATTACCGCCATCGTGCTAAACCTGGTGTTTCCGCACGAGAACAAAAACCCCGATTTTGATTAAACGGCCGCTCACGACTATTTTCTTATTTTTTATCAGATCATTGCCCTTGAGCTGCCCGACCAATTGCGGCATCACACCCTGGCAACCTAAGGCCAACAGCAAAGATCCGCCACCGCTCATGATCGTCCAGTGATTAGTTTACTGTAGCGGATATGCGTATCCGCCAGAGTAATGGTACAGCCCAGATGGCGTTCACGTAGCAGCAGCCAGATCAGCCTCTAGGCGGTAAAAGTGGCTAACGAGAACAAGCTGCTAGCGAACAGTGTATATGGTGTGGGTTCTGGTTGCCAATCTCCGGCATGGTGGTAACAAAGCGCTGGCCGGTGTACTGGTTGATGCGCACACCCATCTTTTCACTCAACGGAATGTGATCATACCAAGCTTGCTGCAACTGGCCGCACCAGTCGGGGCGGTGCAGTATATCGTCCAGCGTCGCTACTGGTTTGATCATCAGAAAGTGGCGGATCGGGGTAGCCTATAAAGTAGTGATATCACCCTGATTGACGAAGCCCATCTTGGCGAAAAAGTCCACTGCTTCCTCGTGGGCGCTACACACCACCCGCTTTACGCCTTCCTGACGTGCAACCGACTCCAAGGTCATCGCCACCAGCATACCCAGGCCTTTATTTTGCACTGTTGGGTTTACCGCCAGAAAGCGGATCACCGCCTCGTTATCGGCATTAATAGACAACCGCCAGATAGCGACAATTTTCCCGCCCTCGTCCACCACCATTAGGTGATATGCTATAGCGTCATAGGCACCTTTTTCCGACCCCACCGGCTGGTATAACGGTTTGCGCAGAATTTCCCAGAGAAATTGGTAATATTCCTTCAGTTCTTGTTCTGTTACTGGAACTCGTAAGTGATACATAGACGCTTTCTCTCTCTGAATGTTTAAACCTGTAGCCAGAATGTCACTGGCCCATCGTTCACCAACGCCACTTGCATGTCGGCGGCGAACACTCCGGTCTGGATCTTTATACCGTGTTCACGGTAATGACCAAAAAAATGCTGATACAAGTTTGCGGCTTCCAGCTATACCGCACCGCGCGAGAAACTGGGCTTCATGCCTTTCTGGGTATCCGCCACCAGAGTAAACTGCGACACCACCAGCACGAGCTACCCCTAGCCTGCTGCACGTTGAGGTTCATCTTATCGTTCTCATCGCTGAAAATGTGATAACCCAACACCTGCTCGCATAGGAGATCTGCTTTTTGTTCGTTATCGCCTTGCTCCACGCCCAGCAACACGAGCAACCCGGAACCTATCTTGCCGACTGTCTCACCCTTAACCACCATGCTGGCGCTTAACACCCGCTGAACTAACGCGATCATATATTCCTGCCCTTTTTGTTGCCGCTGCTGTTTTTTCCGCCTCTTGTGGTTCACGATATTCCTCGCAGGAGTCAGTGATTTCCATGCCGAGTAACACGATACACCAGCAACCAGCAAACAGCACCACCATGACTAGGGTAGTAGTAACCCCTGGGCGAGGTTGTTCGCCTGTGCCCAACAAAATGCCCTTTTATTTTGATGATTTATTTTATAGAAAGCTCAATACGTTGAAGTGCTATTCCTAATTCTCGGCTATCCGGTGCCCCTAACGTGGGGGTGATTTTTTGGCGTCTACTAGCGTTACCCAAAGGGATCTCGATCTCATTAAGGTCGGTAGAGGAAAAGCGTACATTCTGGTTACAGCCAGAAACACTAAAATGAACCCTAACCGATCTGGCAGGAGATGCACCAAAAACAGTAAACTTGAGAACAGCATAGCAATGCTGTGAAACACATTCTTCTAGAACTGGCAGCATTAACTTTGCGTGTTATTGCGACCAAATTATATTTTCCTCCACATTATGCTAACCTTGAGTAAAAAGGACAACGTTGTCTTTAAAACGAGATCCCCCCTTATATAGGGTAGTCAATTTGGCTCAGCAAAAAAGATAACAACGGTTAACTACCAGTAAATTCAGGGGCGTAGTTTTACAATCGTAAAAAAGGTGTTATCTACAACATCCAGGTAAGGTAATGCGGCCAGGGAATGAATTGTTGAGGCTAGTTCCAACTTACGCTGAGATAGACGTAGGGAGTTTGATGATAATTTCATTGGATCCTCAGCATCCTGGCAACATGGCAACATGGCCATCGATAAGCAGACCACAACAAATGAACATAGGGGATGACAACCCACATCCACCGAATTATCTAATAATATTTTAGTTAGCGCCGGGGTTTTATCCGCATTTAATACCCAGTCATTAAACTACTGCATACCCGTTGGCCAAAACCTCTTGGCTTCTGCAATATTTTATCCCTATTAATATTAAACATTCTAAAATCCCCGATGGATGCTAAATAATTTATAAGAAAGTAGTTTCCCCAAGTGATAAAGGCGACCTTTTCAGCTCCATTTATTTTTTGACGTAATGGGAATGCGATCTCATCATCAATATGATGGAACATTTTACGAGCAATCACTCTCCTTTTCCATTGATTGGCTAAGTTAGGAATATTAAGTAAAAGTAAGAAAAGTACTTACTGATATTACCTGATGTTTTTCTCTACTTGTGAAACCTACACTATGACTAACATCTATAAAGCGAAGATCCTAAGAGCAGACCAACGATAGAATACTCTCATCACATTGAACCCAGGAATTTATTCTGAGACCCAAGCATTTCCAGTCGGCAACATTGCTAACTCTGCAGGCATAAATGCACTTTGTTGGTGAGGTTAGTTAATCTGCATTTGCTCAGGTTTTATTGAGTTTATCTTTAAAGAGGGACCTAATGCCATGTAAAACCCTAGAGTAGCAACCAATAGTATACCTGTTGACAAATAATTTCTCTTTTTAGTATTATACCAAGAAAATAAACCTATAATAATGATTGGTAATGAAAATATCGTTACCCAAACAGAAGAATCACCAAAATAGATACTATCTAATCTATTTATACTTAACCTAAGAAAATCAGGTAGCCATAAAACTTTTTTGTTGGTTGAACAATAAATGATAAGTCAAGTACCCAACCTCTAAAAATCCATGCTGTGTGACTCAAGATTCGATTTTCTAATGTATTTTGCGAATAAAAGTACGCTATAAGAAAGCTAATTACATGAACTGGTAACATAATTTTCAGTAAACTATGACGGCGTTTGGATGATGCTATAAATACAGAAGAAAAAATAATGCTTGCCCCAAATGCAAACATCATAAACGTATAACCGTACATGAATACGTATATAACTACGGTAATGAAATAAAGAATCACTGAAAATAAAAATTTTATGGGGTTGCTCTCAATATTTAAAATTATGAATTCTGCCAAGAAATAAAAAATAATAATGCGATCCCTAGAGAAAGCATGCTATATCCAGCATGTGCCAAAATAATGGGCATACTCATCCAGAGTAAGCCACTAAGAATATCTAGACGACGGTGTGCACCAAACATATCACTGATTTTAATCGTAGAGAAAAATGCTACCATCAACCAAAATACGCCCATGCAAGAATAAGAATCAAAAGGAGCCATACCGAACCGGATAAAGAGGCTTTCTAATCATGCTCCTGATAATCCAAATGCGATCGCAGCCGTTTGAGGAATACCAAAATCATGAGCAGAAATATTATACTAAGAACCATTTGCAATGGATCGATCAAAGCCATAAGTCCATATTACCTGCTACAATGTAGGTATCGTTACAAAAGGTATCGCACCATTTAAGAAAAGCATAAAAAAGAGAGATGTTATTAATAATAATGTAATCTTGTAGGTGTCATTGCTATCTTTTATTCATTTTTTATCATTAAAAAAATGAAGAGAGACTGAAAAATAATAAGTCTCCTACAAAGGTTAATATCCTAGCCAGAACAACTGCCATAAGTAAATCTTCATCATTGACCAATCCTTTAAGTAAAAAAAGTGAAATCAATTCACGTATACCGACACCTGTAGGTGCCTCTGGAGTTACCAACTACACTAACCAGTCAACTACGTATGTACTGCATATAAATATCTACGCTTGTAGATACCCCATTCATTCTGAATAAGCGCTCCCAGAAGAATAACTAATATTACACCAGAAATAAGAAGAAATGAGATTTGATATATGAACGCCAAAAACAGGTGAAAGCTAAAAAATCTATATAGAATGTATCCTAACCCAACTATCGTTAGCAATATTAAAGCAATACTTGCAGGCAAAGTTACAAAGGGAATTAATAAAAGTAATACTAGCTACGAAAATAACGCACCATAAACAGATATCAATCCAATTTCCTAACCAGTTGATTTCACTAAAATACCACCAGAAATACCGGCATACATCCCCAAGGCTTGCTGTCCCGTAATATAAAAAACGTTACCAGGAACATATTTTGCTAACTGGGATATGCCATAAATTTTAATAGACTAAGCACGACTAACATCAAAACCTAAACTTTTCAATATCCTGCGCTAGGAAAAAACCAGTAGGAAACTGTCAAAACAGTAGAATATGGCAAGACAGGTAATAGCGAGCCAAATATTTAGGCTAATGTAAGAAAGATCATGAACGTGCCAATCTCTATACAATCGTAGGATGACGAAGAAAATACCTATGATTGCCAATCCATTGCCAATCCATTGCAGAGTTAGTTTTAAAACAGGGGTTACAGTCATCGAGCAGAGGGCCGACAAAGAAGCATGGTCCATGGTAAAGTCATTCTGACTTTAACAACATCAAAGTATTTAGAAACCAAGTGGATAAAGCTTGATTTATACCAATGATGCAGATGCCCGGGGGTATTGCCCCACTGAGAAAGATATTTACCACAGGCCAGATTAAGCCCACACCAAATAGGCTCTCTTGGCGCACTAATAATTAAACTTTTCCCTACGATACGTTGAAGAGTGGCCAAAGCAGCCTCTGGATACTCTAAGTGTTCAAGTGCTTCACAACAAACTATTAAATCCGCTGTATCGCGTGCTCGATCCAGTTTATAAATACTACAAACATTAAATTTTCCCGGGGATACTTCGCAAGCAATAGCATTTTTTGCAATATCAATACAGTGACTAGAGAAATCGCATCCCCTGGCATTGAATCCTAACTTATTCCATTGTAGGATCCAGTATCCTTCCCCACAACCTACTTCATGGATCGACAAAGGTGATGCTTCTAGGACGAGATATGATAGGGTAGATTTAAACCCCTTCATCATCTTCTTAACAATAGGGTTTTTTGAGCCATATTTGTCGTAATAATTTCATACAACAACGCCATTTTCTTCGACACTGCCATAAATCTTCATGCTCACTTGATAACCCTTAGTTAATCTGCAAACTTAGATTTTAATCATCACTTCGGTTGCAATCATATTTTGCCAAATTTAAAACCCGTAAACTAATATCCTCTAAAATTTTACGATTTGCTGATAAGAGATCCGCGACAAAAGTAATAAGTATTGTTTATAACCCCATTCCCAGTAGCACTGAAGCAAATATAAGTGATTGAATATGACCAGAACCTTCATCACTAATAAACGCGTATAAAAACCGTAAACCTAATAAAAACCCATGCTAAACAAAATAATATCGATATATCCAAAAAATCGAAATAGTCGATAAATAATAAAAATCCTGGCGATAATAATAATGCTTATCTTAATATAAGAAGGTATGATCTTTGTTAGACAAGAAGGTCGAAGATCTTCATTTACATGAACAGGCATAGACGTTATCGTTATGTTTTTCTACCAAGCCTGAATAATAGTATTTAATGTGTAGGTATAGTCATTAAATACCATCAATCGTTGAGTAGTGGGTGGATCACGTCATCGCTCTAAAACCACTTGGCGTATCAGGTATATCTGTTTTACTCGCAATTCTAAAAACCCAACGGCCTATTTTTTAAAGTAATTTTTATTGGAGAAAAATGTTCTATCATAGATATTGGGCGAGCACCAATCACCATTTCTGCTTGATGCTGTAGAATAGGTTCTACTAGCGCAGTAATGTCATCAGCGTTGTACTGATTATCAGCATTAGTATTCACAATAACATAAGCTCCTAGCTCTAAACAAGAATCTAGCCCGGTCATAAAGGCTTTAGAAAGCCCTTAACTTCCCGTATGATGTACCATATGATGTGATACTACATAATCTTGCAAGCTCAGCAGTATTATCTTGACTTCCATCATCTATAATCAGCCACTCAACAGAGTCAAATCTATTCATTACTCGTGGTAAATCAGACATATGTCGTAGAAAGGGTTTCTGCTTCATTGAAACAAGGTATTTAAATTATTAGTTTCATTACTTTTTCTATTTTATTCATAAATAAATTTGATGTTTTTTACACCTACTCAAATAAAATATGAGAATCATCATTGCCCATTGCCCCTCTGAGTACTCTCGATAAAAAATGCCAAGAAATGGCACAATTAGACAGATATCATTACAACAATTAAAAAACAAAAAATGTTATTTCAATGTATCATATTGAAAATATATTTAAATTTTAAATAAATTAATAATCATTAAGTTCATGTTATATAGTATTTTTCACAACTTTTTATACTCTCAGAAAAAATATGTAGGTACAATTTTGCGATCGATGATCCATATAGCTTTAATCCCCAACGCTTGTGCAGCAGCGATACTCTCAGGATAATAATCAAATTATTATTAACATTAGGCGGTGTATTTTCCGCGTTCAGCACGTGTCAATAATAGATATTGGTGTCTAGCTTGCACACGCTGAGATCCTATGGCAGATATAGATGGTCTGCAGCGGCAGCGACTTCAGGGTAGTTCTGTGGTCAGTAATTATTACAGTGCAGGCGATCGGTGTTTGAGAGCACTGCAAGCAGACTGACTTTAGTTCCATGCACTTTTTGAGATCTCTGCTTGATTATTTATCAGGCGGTATTCTTCCGGTATCAGAATGTTCAGCAATAATGGCAAGCCTCTCATGATGGCTCCATACACCCAGCAAAGGTTTAAAATCTGTATATAACCAAATAGATATGGAATAATCCTCTCCCTATCAGCCGATAAAATTTCACTGTTATAGAAAAGATTAATTATGGGGCGGAAAGAAACTCCGCACAAATTGGGGATTGCGGAGGAAAAAATCAGGGCGCGATTCTCGCGCCCTGAGCATAGCTAATTCAGCGATTAAATGTCTTTAGAGCCACGGCGGGCACGCTTGCGATCGTTTTCTGTCAGATGACGCTTACGGATACGGATCGAGGTTGGCGTCACTTCTACCAGTTCATCATCATCGATAAACTCCAGAGCTTGCTCCAGAGTCATTTTGATGGCCGGAATTAAGGTTATCGCTTCGTCAGTGCCAGAAGCACGCATATTGGTCAGCTTCTTACCCGTCAGGCAGTTGACGGTCAAGTCATTGGAACGCGAGTGAATACCAATGATCTGGCCTTCATACACTTCCGCACCGTGGCCCAAGAACAGTTTACCGCGATCTTGCAGACCATACAGCGCGAACGCTACTGCTTTACCTTGACTATTAGAGATCAGTACGCCGTTCTGGCGCTGCCCCACATCACCTTGGCGCACATCGTCGTAGTGGCTAAAGGTAGAGTATAGTAAACCGGTACCGGAGGTCATAGTCATGAATTCGTTACGGAAACCAATCAAACCACGGCTTGGGATCACATAGTCGAGACGCACACGGCCTTTGCCGTCTGGGTCCATGTTTTTCAAGTCAGATTTACGCTCACCCATCGCCTGCATCACAGAACCCTGATGCTGCTCTTCAATATCCAGAGTGACGTTTTCGAACGGCTCTTGCTTGCGACCATCGATTTCACGGAAGATGACTTTCGGACGGGAAACCGCCAGTTCGAAACCTTCACGACGCATGTTTTCAATCAGAACAGACAGGTGCAGCTCGCCACGGCCAGATACACGGAACGCATCAGCGTCTTCGGTTTCTTCAACGCGTAGTGCTACATTGTGCACCAATTCCTTGTTCAAACGCTCAAGGATTTGGCGTGATGTCACAAACTTGCCTTCTTTGCCGCAGAACGGTGAAGTGTTGACGTTAAAGAATATGCTTACGGTCGGTTCATCCACAGACAATGCTGGCAGTGCTTCCACTACGGCAGTATCACAGATAGTGTCGGAGATGTTCAGCTCGCCCAGACCGGTGATGGCAATGATGTCACCCGCTTCAGCTAAAGTAGACTCAATACGCTCTAGACCCATGTGACCCAGCACTTTGCCCACTTTACCGTTGCGAGTTTTGCCTTCGCTATCAATGATAGTGACCTGTTGGTTTGGCTTCACTTTACCGCGCTTGATGCGGCCAATACCGATTACGCCTAGGTAGTTGTTGTAGTCTAGTTGAGATATTTGCATCTGGAACGGTGCTTCCAACTCAACCTGCGGTGCTGATACATAATCAACAATCGCCTGATACAGCGGGGTCATGTCTTCCGCCATGTCGTTATGATTAGTCCCAGCGATACCCATCAGAGCGGATGCATAGATGATTGGGAAATCTAGCTGCTCGTCGGTTGCATCAAGGTTAACAAATAAGTCGAACACCTGATCAACAACCCAGTCAGGACGCGCGCCAGGACGGTCAACCTTATTGATGACCACGATCGGTTTCAGGCCGTTGGCAAAGGCCTTTTTCGTCACAAAGCGGGTTTGCGACATAGGGCCATCCATTGCATCCACAACGAGTAGCACCGAGTCAACCATTGACATTACTCGCTCTACCTCACCGCCGAAGTCGGCGTGTCCTGGGGTATCCACGATGTTGATGCGGCAGTCTTTCCAATTAATAGCGGTGTTTTTTGCGAGGATGGTAATCCCACGCTCTTTCTCCAAATCGTTGGAGTCCATTACGCGTTCGGTAGCTGCTACACGCTCTCCGAAAGTACCAGATTGTTGCAGCAGCTTATCAACCAAGGTGGTTTTACCATGGTCAACGTGGGCAATAATGGCAATGTTACGCAAATTTTTGATCACAGCTTTGCCTCTGGCATTAGAAATAGCACGCTATTGTACACGTATTAAGCGATGGACTGAACAAGATCACAACCCTTCTTATAAACAATAGCATAGCGGTCAGTTTGCAAGCCCTTTCACGGGGTAAAAAGCACCATCGTCGTACAACCGCACCATAATGGTGCTATATTTGACTCAAATCGCACTATATCAGTGCGTTGCAGGGGTGATCTTGCAGGCAGTAAGGGTGCAAAATCCGCATAGCAAATCGGCAAAAGTACTGAAAAGTTAACACAGTTTTCGCGTTACCCTTTTCAAAGGCAAGAAAGCCAGTTCCATAGATTCGTTACGACGACGACAATGATAAATCCCGGGAGAAGTAAGTATGTCCGCTGAACACGTTTTGACGATGCTACATGAGCATGAAGTGAAATTCGTAGACTTACGTTTCACCGATACCAAGGGTAAGGAACAACATGTCACCATCCCGGCTAACCAGGTGAATGCCGACTTTTTCGAAGAAGGTAAAATGTTTGATGGTTCCTCAATCGGCGGTTGGAAGGGCATCAACGAATCTGACATGGTGTTAATGCCCGATGCCAGCACGGCGGTACTGGATCCATTCTTCGAAGAATCCACCTTAATCGTTTTCGCTGCAATATTCTCGAACCGGGTACTATGCCAAGGCTACGATCGCGATCCGCGCTCCATCTCCAAACGTGCAGAAGACTTCCTGCATTCTTCCGGTATTGCCGACACCGTGCTGTTCAGCCCAGAGCCAGAGTTCTTCTTGTTCGATGACATTCGTTTCGGCAGCAGCCTCCGTGGTTCCCATGTCGCTATCGACAATATCGAAGGGGCATAGAACTCCGGCACCACCTACGATGGCGGCAACAAAGGCCACCGTCCGGAGGTGAAAGGCGGTTATTTCCCGGTTCCCCCGGTCGATTCTTCACAAGACATCCGTTCTACCATATGCCTGACTATGGAAGAAATGGGGCTGGTGGTTGAAGCACACCACCACGAGGTAGCGACTGCAGGTCAGAATGAAGTGGCTACTCGCTTCAACACCATGACCAAGAAAGCCGACGAGATTCAGATCTATAAATACATGGTACACAACGTGGCACACGCCTTTAGCAAAACTGCAACCTTCATGCCAAAGCCCATATTCAGTGACAACGGTTCTGGCATACACTGCCACATGTCGTTGTCCAAGAATGGCAGCAACCTGTTCGCTGGCGACACAAATACGGTGGCCTATCTAAAATAGCCTTGTTCTACATCAGCGGTATCATTAAACACGCTAAAACGACCAATGCCCTGACCAACCCAACTACCAACTCTTACAAGCGTTTGGTGCCAGGCTATGAAGCACCAGTGATGTTGGCTTACTCAGCTCGGAACCGTTCCACCCCCATCCGTATCCCGGTGGTCGCCAGCCCTAAAGCACGCCGTATCGAAGCTCGTTTCCCAGACCCAGCGGCCAACACATACCTGTGCTTCGCCGCGTTACTGATGGCCGGCCTGGATGGTATCATCAATAAGATCCACCCTGGCGATGCGATGGATAAAAATCTGTATGACCTACCGCCGGAGGAAGAGGCTGAGATCCCAAAAGTGGCGGGTTCTCTGGATGAAGCCCTAACAGTACTGAAGGAAGACCGCGAGTTCCTAACCCGCGGTGGCATATTCACTGACGATGCGATCGATGCTTATATCGAACTGCGTAAGGAAGAGACGGATCGTGTTCGCATGACACCACATCCGGTTGAGTTTTAGTTGTACTATAGTGTTTAAGCTATACCGTGCCGTCTGCGGGCAGCGCCCACTTTTATGTTGCCGTGGACACTTTTATGTTGCCGTGGACACTTTTAGCCTATCTTAGGATAGGTCTATTCTCCACCGTATTTTATGCAAAACTATTCCGTACAATAACCATCACGGATGGAGTAGAACAGGTGCACTAAAAAGGTGCAGGAGTCTGCCGTATGGCAACTGGCCAACTGCCCGATGCAGGGCAGATCCTTAATTCTCTCATCAACAGTATCCTGTAGTTGGATAATCAGCTTGCGGTTTACTACGCTAACCCAGCTGCACAGCAGCTACTGGCGCAAAGTTTCCGTAAACTTTTCGGCATGCCGCTGCCCGATTTACTCGGATATTTTTCACTAGATATTGTTCTGATGCGTGAGCGCCTGCATGCTAGCCAGGGCAGGGCTTCAAGCTCATTGGGTGGTATCTGACCATCAATCATTACCACTCAGTTTGCGTCACGACCTGACATTACGAATAATAAAGATAGCTGTTTGATTTTATCTTTCGTATCCTGGGTTAGTGGTAATCCCCACTTTTCATAGAACGGAGTGAGGTCATAACCTGATAGGCAGCTGATTTCTAAAATGAAGCGCTGAACTTTAGCATCAGAACTTTTAGGTTGCTGATTTTCCGGCATTAACATCCTAATCGCAACTTTGTATACGCCAGCTCCAAGCATTCATGTAACCATGGCATTTGTCATTGTTTACTATCTCTTTAGGCTGTATGCCATCAACGAAATGAAAACGATTTTGGATACGGCTATGCGGACTGTAAATATCAGTGGAGGTCAATCCATACTGATCTTCAGCCCAGGTAACAATATTATCCCAGGTTTCAAGCATCCCGATAGGATTACCATTATGAATAAATGATTCAGCCTTATCCCGACGTAAGGTAATCATCATTTTGTTACTCAGCAACTCAACGATGCTGGGCCTACTGATACTGATGTGTGCAATCGCGCGGTACGCTGATGAATGCATCCAGAATAAGTGGTACATTACCGGAATAATCAACATTGATAGTCAGCATATCTCATTTTTTTACCCAGTATCCAGTGGATTGCAAAGGCGTCTGGTCAAACACGCGCTGTTGTTTTATTCGAAGATAGTCCGGTGCCCCTGGCTATTCGAGGGTAATCTGGCGAAAGCCTCAATTGAGGCTTTCGCCGACTGAGTGAGCATGCTTAGTTTTGCCATTGCAAAAGCAGGAGACAGCGTAAGACAAACAGATGCATCCAGAAGAGAATAAAAAAATAGCGTTTTTTGTTCATAAAACCATCATTAATTTTACACTTAGAAACTATTTATCGCCACTTTAAATAACTTGTACTTATTTGTACTCAATAGTGAACCAAGATCTTCTAAGGTTTTTCGGCTTTGTTGAATAAATCAGATCCTGTGCGAGTGAGCGTCCCTGTAGCTGGTCGGATTTTCAGGCAATACGAATGTTTTCTGGCATACCTGCCTTCGTCATCTTGTTCAGGGCACGCACCATGGCCAAAGCCTCTGCTACCTGACAGTCGTAGTCACACGGCGTCAGTGAGCCTCCGAACAGCTGCTTTACCCGGTACATGGCCGTTTCTGCTATAGAGCGACAGTTATATTCTGTTGTCCATTTCCACCGCGCATTGCTCCCGCTCAGTCGCTGATTCGCTACTGCACGGTTACGGTCTGCGTACTCACCGGGCCAGTAGCCTGCGCTCTTTCGCTGAGGAATGAGGGCGCTGATTTTTTTACGGCGCATTTCATTGTGACATAACCGGGTGTCATAAGCGCCGTCCGCCGTAACGTTGTTAAGCGACAAGTCCGCACAGATGATTTAATTGGTTTTGCTGTCAACGACCAGATGCAGCTTCCGCCAGATACAGCGGCGTTCTTTTCCGTATTTTTGACTTTCCATTTGCCTTCACCCAAGACCTTCAGCACGGTGGAATCAATCACCAGGTGCGTGATTTCACCCTGGGTGGGAGTTTTGACACTGACATTGACTGACTTTGCCCGCTTGCTGACACAGCTGTAATCCGGACAGCGCAGCGGAACGCCCATCAGGGTAAAAATGGAATCAATGAAGCCCTGTGCAGCCCGTAGGGTCAGCCGTAATACTCGTTTAATCACCAAAACGGTAGTGATGGCAAGGTCATAATAGCGCTGGGGTATTCCTCGCGCTGAAGGTGGGGCTGTCTCATACCGCGTCTTACCACGTCTTAATCGCTTCGTCGTCCAGCTAGAAAGTCATGGAGCCGTGGTTGATAAGCACTTTGTTATAGGTGTGCCAGTGAGTGATTCTGAACTTCTGCTTAGCCACGGAACTGCCTGCGTTGTCAGAGAATGTGTGATCTACCCCTTCAAATCAGCAAAAGTTCAATTTATTCAACAAAGCTTCGGATCGCCACGGGCCATATCACATTCCCCTTCCGGTTGTTGTCTATCGGCACCCGTCCATCCTCCAGGTAAACCCGTAACGCTACCCACCGTTTCAGTGCATAATCGATAGCTTTGCTTATCCACTAGTTCGTCGCCGTCTTCTGCTGTTTCAGCTGCCGCCAGCTTTCGAACGCCACCGACCACGGTTTTGCATAACGCTGACGCCATCGTCGCCGTTTTTCTGCCGGACGTTTCCTTATCTAACGCTCCAGTTTGTACATTTCACGGATAGTGGTTAATACCGTCTCTGCTACTAGACTGCCCGTTTGCCCTGTACTGGTCGAAGAACTTCTGACGCACATGGGCCCAGCATCCCGCTTCTTTCAACACCACCTTCATCGAATAATGCCCGGTAGCCAGCATACCCGTCCACGACCAGCATCCCCTGCCAGTTATTCAGCATCGCTTGGGCATAGGTGCTGCTGCGCCACGGCTGACAGTCATACATAACTATGGGCTGGATTGACCCGGCGGCACTGACGTACACCCACAAGTAGCCTTTCTAGCTTTTGCCTTTCTCGGGGTTGAGCAACAGCGTTTCATCCTCCTACAGCACAGCTTGCTGTAACAAGTCACGGTGCAACGCTTCTGCCAGAGGCCTCAGCGTAGAACCTACCGCACCGAATCAGTCGGCCAGCGTGCTGCACGTGTATCGATGCCCTGGCTCAGGTAGATTTTCTGCTGGAGGTACAGTGGCAGTAACACCTGGATTATCTGTGGAATAGTCTGATGTCGTTAAAACAGGGTCATGCTGTTTGCGCATCACAGGAATACCTACCCTTCATCTTTCAAACTGCGGCTATATCGGCGGCACCTTCTCCCGCCAGTCACTGACTTGAGTAAGCTCTTGGCACCTAGTGCGCCTTGCCACAGCTTGCAATCTATTGGGCATTCGCACCAACGGACTCTTGCTTCGCCTGCGGATTACGGCTGATCAACATCGCATCGCCGTAACTAAAGAAGCGGTATTGCTCGGCTACTACCGGCTGCTACCGCCTGATGATAAGCGTTCATAGTGTTTTTATAGCCAGCGAAAGCGGCAACCAACATGATTAGCGTCGATTCTGATAAGTGAAAATTGGTTACTAGCGCGCCAACCACCTGATAGCGATAGCCTGGAGTGATAAAGATGCGGGTAATCCGCCGAAGAATAAGGCAATCAGCGCAGGCTTGCTGGCATTGGCAGCACTCTCCAGCGAGCGCACCGAGGTAGTGCCCACCGCTACCACGCGTTTTCCGCGTGCTTTACAGTCTAGCACTGCATCAACTACTTCCTGCGATACTTTAGTGTATTCCGCATACATCACATGCGCTTCAATGTTCTACACCCGCACCGGCTGGAAAGTGCCAGCACCAACATGTAAGGTAACAAAGGCCATCTTAATGCCTTTCACGCGCAGCGCAGCCAACATCGGTTCGTCGAAGTGCAGGCCAGCGGTCGGCGCTGCGACAGCGCCCGGTTTCTCACTGTAAACCGTCTGTGATACATCTCGCGATCGGCGTATTCGTACAGACGATCGATATGCGGCGGCAGCGGCATATGACCAACGGCATTGAGAACGCTGAATACACCACGATTATCATTAAAACGCAGCTCAAACAGTGTGTCGTGACGTGCCACCATGGTGGCAGAGATGCTTTCGTCATCACCCAACAACAGTTCGGCACCCGGCTTCAGTGACTTAGCGGCGCGAACGTGCGCCAATGCGCGGTGATCATCGAGCACGCGCTACACTAGCACTTCTACCTTGCCGCCGCTGGCCTTGCGGCCAAATATACGCGCCGGGATTATCCGGGTATTATTAAACAACAATAGATCGCCAGCTTCCAGCTTGTCCAGCAAATTGGTAAATACACCGTGCGTCAGTTCCCCGCTTGGCCTATCCAGTTGCAATAAGCGGCAACTGCTGCGTGCAGGCTACGGATAGCAGGCAATTAGGGCGCCTGGGAGGGAGTTCAAACGAAAAATCGGCAACGCGCATGCGCATTCACTTCTTCACTATAAGATGGCTGATGAAAATAGGCGATCCAGTCTAAAGCTGTAGGCAGTCAACAGCAAGAAATAAGCAAGATATACTTAGAACCTATCCTATTAGGCACTTAACTTCGGATATCTACCCATCATAGGGTTTCCCCTGACAGGCTTGCCTGCTGCTTTACGGCATTCAAATCAGTTACTGGCAGATTTATCACTCACCCGAATCACTTGTTCGTGTAAGCTCCTCAGGGTTAGCGAACCCCATCCCTGAGGGCCAATGTTTGACGCCTTGGTGCAACACCCATTATTTATAGGTATAGTAGCCAGATGAATTTTCTCGCTCATCTCCATTTAGCCATGTCGGCGCAAAACTCTTTGCTTGGCAATCTGCTGACGGACTTCGTGTGAGGCAAACCGGTGGGCGAATATGCGCCTAACGTAGTGGCCGGCATCATGATGCACCGCCGTGTCGATGTGCTGGCCGACAGCCTGCCGCGACTACTTCAGCGGCTAATATCGCCGCGTGGCACCGATCACCCTTGACGTCGTCTTGGATCGCTTTCTGGCGCGCCACTGGCATTAGTTGGAACCATTAAGCAGCCTAGACAGTTTTACCCAGCAGGCGCGCAGCCAAATTGTGCCGTACCTGCCGCTGACTCCGCCGCGCTTTCAGAACCTAAACTGCTACCTGTGGCCAAAACGCTGGCTAGAACGCTATGCCGAATTAATATTTATCGCTAAAGTGCTGAAAAGTATGGCCACCAGCTGCCTACGCCTTCGCCGCGTTGACGGGATCCTTCGCCGACATCGAACGCCATTACCATCAGCTTGAAACACACTTTTGGAAGTTTTACCTACAGATGATGCAACAGGCAAAAGACAAAAAGCTGTAAAATCAGGTTAAACAAACTGAAATTGCGGCGCTTTTCAAGAAAACATTTTTTATACTTGCCCTTTTTCAGGAAAAAGTTATTTTGATTTTTTATAAATTTAACATACGGGTTTAATAGGTAAAACCTATCTCATTGATGGGTATTTTACCCTTTATCTACCCAGTCAAGGCTTTTATACTGGCCAGTGCTTTTTCTCTCAATCCCTTAACAACTTTTACAGGAGTCATTATGGTTCTGGTAACTCGTCAAGCCCCTGATTTTACTGCTGCTGCCGTATTAGGCAACGGCGAAATTGTTGAAAACTTTAACCTAAAGAAGCACCTGAACGGCAAGCCGGCGGTTCTGTTCTTCTGGCCGATGGATTTCACCTTCGTATGCCCTTCTGAGCTGATCGCTTTTGATCACCGTTATGAAGAGTTCCAGAAGCGTGGCGTTGAAGTGGTTGGCGTTTCATTAGATTCAGAGTTTGTCCATAACGCATGGCGTAAAACCCCGGTTAAAAACGGCGGCATCGGTGAAGTAAAATACACCATGGTTGCTGACATTAAGCGTCAAATTCAGCAAGCTTATGGCATCGAACACCCAGAAGCTGGCGTTGCGCTGCGCGGCTCCTTCCTGATCGACAAAGACGGTGTGGTACGCGCGCAGGTTGTCAACGACCTGCCAATCGGCCGTAACATCGACGAAATGCTGCGTACCGTTGATGCACTGCAATTCCACGAGCAATACGGCGAAGTGTGCCCGGCTCAGTGGGAAAAAGGCAAAGCAGGTATGGGCGCATCTCCAGACGGTGTTGCTAAATACCTATCCGAGAATGCTGCCAAGCTGTAATTTCAATATGCAAGTGAATCAGCCGGCTCACGTGGCCGGTTTTTTATCCTTTTTAGATCCAGCTCACAATGTGGGCTTTACTTCCTCGTCTCCGCTCATATTTCTCAGCCTAGTTTTACTCTACTCTCTCCTTATCGGTATCTATTATCAAGATGCACAACAACATAGGCTTGCTGCTCTTTGCAAGCAAAGCAAATACCAAAAAAATTTACAGGGTAAGGGTAACTATGCTTTTACAGAAATGGGGCAAACCAATGACCGCGGCACTATTGCTAGCTAGCTGTAGCCTGCATGCGGCTTCCAATCCGGTGGTAGAAGCCCCAAATAGTATGGTGGTAACCTCACAGCACCTGGTCTCACAGCCGACATCCTAAAAATGGGCGGCAACGTGATAGATACTATGGTGGCGGTTGGCTACGCGTAGGCAGTGGTCAACCCATGCTGCGGCAATATCGGCGGTGGCGGCTTTATGACCATCCACCTGGCTGATGGTACTGATACCTTTATTAACTTCCGTGAAGTCTCGCCAGCGGCAGTTAGACACCCAAATATATCTAGATACTATCTGCAAGGTGAAAAAAGATACCAGTTTATACGGCTATCTGGCAGTAGCCCCTTACTAGGCACAGTGATAGGTATGGAAACTGCACGCGAGAAATACGGTAATCTGAGCCGCCAGCAGTTGTTATCCCGGCGATCAAACTGGCGCGCGAAGGCATTGGGCTAATCCGTGCCGACATCGATGTCCTCGACACCACCATCGCACATTTCAAACAAGATCCTGAGTTCGCCAAGATCTTCCTATGCCCAGATGGCACAGATGCATTTTACAGAGGCAAAATCACGCAGGCAGTAGCAGCGGCGGCCAAACAGGGCGGCGGTATTTTGACGGCGGCTAATTTTGCCAATTATAAGGTGACTGAAACGCCGCCTATCACTTGCAGCTACCGGGATTATAAGTTTATCTCAGCGCCCTTGCCCAGCTCTAGCACAACGTCACGCTGTGCGAAATACTCAACGCGCTGGAAGTTACGATCTGAAAAGCATGGGCTTCAACTCTGCAGCGGCCATCCATACCATGACTGAAGCGATGCGCCACGCTTACATGGATCGCAATATCTACCTCGGCGACCCGTAATTCATCAAGAACCCGATTGATCGACTGATCAGCAAGCACTATGCTGCAGAAATCCGCAAGAAAATTGTTGCGAACAAATCCACGCCGTCTAAAAATGTGCTTTTACGCGTGGCAACGCATGAAAAGCCAGAGACTACCTACTATTCGATCATCGATCATGAGGGTAATGCAGTCTCCACCACTTACACCGTCAATGGCCGCTTTGGCGCTGTGGTAGTTGCCCCAGTCACTGGCTTCCTGCTTAATGACGAGATTGGATGACTTCACGGTTAAGGTTGGCGAGAAGAACCTCTACGGGCTGATTCATGGTACTGCCAACAGCATTGCCCCGGTAAGTACCCACTATCGTCAATGACTCCAACACTGGTGACTAAAGACAATAAAATTTTATGGTGGTAGGTTCACCGGGCGGTTCACGCATTATCACCATCACCCTGCAAACCGCGCTGAACGTGATCGACCACGGCATGGGCACCTCACAGGAAGCAGTAGATGCGCCAAGCATCCATCACCAGTAGTTGCCGAGTGAGGTGAGGTGTATTACGAGCAACGCGGCATTTCTGCCGACACACTTAAAAACCTCAAGGACATGGGCTACAAGATAGTTGAGCAAATACCATGTGTGCAGCCTAACACTTATCCAGGTTGTCCTACCAGGCGCAATAGGTGTCAATTCAGATAGCTCAGGTAACGACTCTGCGGTATCCTGGCGGAGTATGCGTGAAGGCTTACCCCCTGTACGGTGCCAACGACGTCCGCCTTCCTGCTGGCTCGGCCGTCGGATATTGATGTACTAACCCTATCGGGGCAGGAAACTGGCCCCACTTCCCTCGTGTTTGTCGTTGCTACACTTCACATTCTCTGGGCAGCGGCAAGCGAAAAACTGATATAAAAAGGGGTAAGCAGCGGCAATCCGCACACCCCGCATCGGGGCATGCCACATTCGCCATACGCTGTTTTCAGTTCTGCGGTTGCTCAAGTGCCGACCGTTTCTTTTGGTAGTTAATTTTAAAGTAATAACCTACCAGCAACGCCATCACCCAGACCAAACCGGCGTATAACGATACGCGGGTGGTTGGAAAGTAACCGATCAGGCCGATGATAAACGCCAGGAAGATAATCGCCATCATCGAGGTAAATACCCCGCCACGTAGTGGGAATACCAGATTACTCACTTGCGTTTTACTAAGGCTGCGACGGAAGGCGATCTGTGAGAACAGGATCATAATCCATACCCAAACGGTGGCAAAAGTGGCCAGCGAAGCGATCACCAGGAACACGTTTTCCGGCATGATATAGTTGAGATATACCGCCAGCAACAGCGCCAACAACATCACCATCACCGTCACCCACGGGATACCTCTCTTGGAGACTCTATTAAACATCTTCGGCGCATAGCCTTGCTCGGCCATGCCATACAACATGCGGCCGACGCCGAACACATCACTGTTAATCGCCGACAGAGACGCGGTGATCACCACAAAGTTAAGGATACTCGCCGCCATGGTGATGCCCATATGTTGGAAGGTCAGCACGAACGGACTACCATTGGTGCCTACTTGGTTCCACGGATAAATCGACATGATGACCAACAGCGTGCCGATATAGAACACCAGAATACGCCACGGCACCGAGTTGATGGCCTGCGGGATCGATTTTTTTGGATCTTTGGCTTCACCGGCGGTAATACCGATGATTTCTATACCACCGTAGGCAAACATCACCAATTGCAGTGACAAGATCATCCCGATAAAACCATTGCTGAAGAAGCCACCATTAGACCAAAGGTTATGAATGCCAGTTGGCTTCCCGCCGTTGCCAATCCCCCAGATAATCATGCCTACACCGGCAATGATCATAATGGTGATAGTGGCAATCTTAAAAAACGATAACCAGAACTCCAGTTCACCGAACACCTTAACGCTCATTAGGTTGATAGTCCCGATAATTAGCACCACACTCAACACCCAGATCCATTGCGGCACCTCGGGGAACCAGATCCCCATATAAATACCGAAAGCGGTCACATCGGCAATGGCAACGATCAAAATTTCAAAGCAGTAGGTCCAACCAGTGATATACCCTGCCATCGGCCCAAGATAATCCTGTGCGTAGCGGGAAAAAGAACCGGCCTGCGGGTTATTGACCGACATTTCACCCAGTGCATGCATAATGATAAAGGCCACAATGCCGCCGATCAGATAAGCTAACAGCACACTGGGGCCTGCTATCTTGATAGCGTCTGCTGATCCGTAGAACAACCCGGTGCCAATAGCCGAACCCAGCGCCATAAGGCGGATATGACGCGCATTAAGACCTGGTTTTAACTTATTGTCGGGAGAGGGGGGGGGGGATGGCTGTTGTTGCATAAAATAACCCATAATTTTGGAACATAAAAAGCATCGGATTAGTCCATGGCCCTCGATTAAACCGGGGGTTTATTATCACGTGATCACTTTTTCACGCGCACATACCCGATCATAAATCGCTACCAGCACTAACATCAATAGTGAAGGCAGCAACCAGGCCAGCCCTTGCTCCGCCAGCGGCAGGTGATGAACCCACATCGGCAGCAGGTGTTGGAGGCTGGACGCCTTCACTGCATCGAGGATACCAAACAACAAGTTGTTCAGCATCACCATCGCTATAATGAGCGACGCGTTGTTCCACCAGCCCAAAGTGAAGCTCAGCAGCACCAGCACAATGCACGGTGGGTAAATCGCCGTCAGCACCGGGATGGAGATTTGGGTCAGATAGCTCAGGCCCAGATTGGATACCACCATCGAGAACAAGCCTAAGATAAATACCAGCGTTTTGTAGGAGAACGGCAGATATTGGGCGAAGAACTCGGCGCAGGCACAAGTCAGACCTACCGCAGTCACTATACAAGCGATAAAGATCAATGCTACCAAGAAGAAGCTGCCTAAGTTGCCGAAGGTATTCTGCACGTAGGCATGCAGGATCACCGCACCGTTGGTGGCCTCAGGCACTAATACGCCGCTACCAGACCCCAGTTTGAACAGGCCCAGGTAAACCAGCGTCAGACCCATACCAGCGATCAATCCGGCCAGGATGGTGTAACGCATCAGCAGGCCAGTGTCTTTTACGCCGCGAGAACGCGCGGCGTTGACGATGACGATGCCAAACACCAGTGCACCCAAGGTGTCCATGGTTAGATAGCCGTTAACAAAGCCAGAGGAGAAAGCCATCGTCTGATAAGTGTTAGTTGCTGAGATCGGCGTACCCACTGGCCACAGCAGCGCGGCGATACCCAGAACAGCCAGAGCCACAATTTTTAGCGGTGCCAACACATGACCAACGGTGTCGATCAGGCGGTTTGGATACAAGGAAATGCCAATCACCAGCGCAAAGTACACCAGGCTGTAGAGAAACAGGGGCATATCACCATGACCGATCAGCGGGGCAATACCCACTTCAAAGGATACGGTAGCGGTGCGCGGGGTGGCGAACAATGGGCCTACCGCTAAATAACAGAGGGTTGCCAGCAACAAGCCAGCACTGCGGCCAATAGGCGTGCTTAGCGCGTCAATGCCGCCGCCGACGCGCGCCAACGCAATCACGGTAATGACCGGTAACCCCACGGCAGTGATCAGGAACCCGAGCGCAGCGATCCCGACGTGTTCGCCGGATTGCAGACCAACCATTGGCGGGAAAATGATGTTCCCAGCACCAACGAATAAAGCAAAGGTCATGAAACCCAATGCCAGAATATCTTTTAATGTTAAACGATGACTCATACGATGCCGTTCTGCCTATTAAAATGAAAAAATGTCCGATATTCCAGTGACAATATGCTCACCCAGTTGCCAGATTGCCGTTTCATCATCAGGATAAAATGAGAGAAAAAATGCGTGACGCCAGACGTTTTACCCTTATTTCGACAGTCACCACTAAGGGTTATGGGTAAGGCTTCAGGATTTTATATCCTCGTAATACTTCAAGTTGCATGTGCTTGCTGCTTTGAGCCGTCTTCCTGCAACTCAAATTATTTTGGGTATAAAGCGGAGATCTAATCCAGCAACAGGCAATAATGTAAACTTTTATAGCGCTCAAAGGCAAGGCGCAGGATAAAAAGCAGAGTTATCATCTAAATGGCATTCACTAACCAGTCGATCATGTTAGATATCAATAAATATACACTACATGATTTGTGCTCTTTCTTGCTTAGAGCCCCTCATAAAATTAGAAGCCTACAGCATGCTTCTCCGGGATAACGCAAGCAATGCAGATACCACAGCCAACGGAAAATTCGACCCATGCCAGTCTCTTATGCGTTAATTTTTCGCCGCCTTTTATGATAAATCAGCGGGAACAGCCAACAGGTTAGGCAAGGTAAATAAACCGTATTCCCATCCCCAGCTCGTTATAAATCTCCAACCGTGCATGGTGATGGCTGAGCGCATGCTTGACGATCGCCAGCCCCAGTCCGCTGCAGCCGGTCTGGCGGAACGTACCTGGTCAACACGGTAAAACCCGTCGGTCAGGCCTGGGAGATATGCTCAGCTGCGATGCCCAGACCGCGTTATCATCGATCTGGAACTGCGCGCCGTGCGGCGTCTGCTGCCAGCCCACGGCAGTATTCGTCCCCGCCGGGGTATGGGTGATGGCGTTGTACACCGGGTTCGATACCGCACTACGCAACTGCTCTTGATTGCCGAATACCTTGAGCTGCTCATTCACCTGGAAGGTCATTTCGTACTTACTGCCGCTCAGCTACTGCGCCTCGTGCTGTAGTACCCGTAACATTAGCGGAATATCCACCCATTGATTTATTTTCACATTAGGAGTTGCCTCAATGCGCGACAACGTGAGTAATTACGTGACCAGCCCGTATGTCCATATGCCGAGCATGATCCTGCATGGTATCCAGCGCCTTAGCGCACAGTGCATCATCTAGCGATTAGTTGCTCATAATTTCCAGATACCCCTGCAATACCATCAGTGGCGTGCGCAACTCATGGCTGACGTTGGCGAAGAAGTTACGTCGTATATTCTCCAACTGGCGCATTTGGCTTACATCACGCGCTACTATCAGCAACTGGCCTTCGGCATAGGGCATCACACGGAACTCAACATGGTGTTCGTTATTCAGTTGCAACATCAGCGAATGTGAAAATGCCTGCTGCTGCAAATAGTAGCTGAACTGCGGATAACGCAACAGATTGAGGATGTGTTGACCATTGTCTTCCGGCCAGAGAAAGCCGAGCAGATGCCGCGCCAACCCGTTGCACTAGAAGATGTTATCTTCCTTCGACGGTGGTTATCACCACCGCATCGGGCAACGACTCAGCACCGCTACGAAAGCGCTTGATCAGTAAAGCCAGTTCACGGGTGGCGGCGGCGATTACGCTGCTGCATCTGGTATATAGCCCATAGAACTGCGGTTGCCAATTCCAGCGCCCTGCTGGTGGCGTCATGCTGTGGTCAACCTACAGTCAGTGAGAAAGTTTATGTTGATTGTAAAAATTCCATACCAGTATAGACAGCACAGAGACTAGCAGCAACCAAGACAGATAACCGATAATCACCCCCAGCAGCAATGCTGGCAGACAGAAACAAACCAGCTCAAGAGCGAGCCTCTTCCAGGACAGGCGGTTTAACACGACATATTCTCCAGCGCAGTGCCATCAATAACGCGTTGAGAACCGATAGCCGGCCGGCACCACGAATAGTTTGCACCATTTTATCATGACTGCTAGTCTCTAGCACCTTACGAAGCAGACGGATATGCATGTCAACAGTGCGGTCTTCCACATAAATGTTAGTGCCCCATAACCTGATTCAGCAATTGTTCGCGGCTATAGACACGCTCCAGGTGGGTCATAAAATGCAGCAGCTTGAACTCCGTTGGCCCCATATTCAGCGCCTGATCGTTAGCTATCACGTGGTATGAGGCTGTGTCGAAACTTAACCCCTGCATTTCAATCACCTACTTCCTTGGGAGAAAATGGCTTGGTGATATAATCATCTACCCCTACTTACAGCCTGCGTACCCGATCTTCTTCACCACGAGCAGTTAACATCATCACAGGAATATCGCGGGTTAGCGCTTCACGTTTCATATGTTTGATAAACTGAATACCAGAACTACCGGGTAGCATCCAATCGAGCAACACCACATCAGGGAATGGCTCAGACAGGCGCATCACCGCACTGCCATAGTCTTCAGCTTCCATCGGTTAGTAACCATTCTGTTCCAGCACCAAGCACACCATTTCACGGATCGTTACTTTGTCTTCCACCACCAGTATGCGTATTGTCATGATCAATCCTGCCCAATGTATTAACGATCTCTATTATTAGGCTATGCTGCGCCATTATGCGTCAATTTTGTGACATTTTTGACTAATCCCCAGCGCTTCAGAAAATCGAGGTTTCCCGGCGGCCTGCTGATGAATACTAAGACACCGGCGATCCAGCATGGGAACACAAATGGTGCCAGCGTACCAAGCTAACCATAGAGGAGGAGCACAGCCCCAAACCCACAACATACACTCTGTATCGCTCTACCGTGCCCCAGTTCACCTCTCTCCTGAGTGACCGCCATGGTTTGAACACACACCTCATCTGAATTGAGATACCAAGAGAGTGAATGATATTCTCTCTGCGAAACACATTGATCATTGGGCTGGTATTCTATTCAGGACAAATAAAGCCTTGATGGTTCGTCGTTATAATTAAGAATGCTTATAACCTAATAGAATAGGTTCTGAGTGATATGCCCTATGGTAAGAGACAGAGCTCGTGACCGGAGCGCGGTGAGCCGGAAAATTGAAGAAAAACTTTATCAACAACAGCACAAAAATGCGTATTTTTGCCAATCCCAACACGACCCGTTAATGAGGATCCTACATTGACATCAAGAGAAAATAATTTAACTATCAGACGATATTTGAAGGCATAAAAGCCAAAAAAGCTGATCGCTACATATTTTTATTATGTGAGTTTTTTATCGCTGGCTTCGGCATGGATCATGCCAGGCAACGCTACTATCGTTCTACCTATTGCATTAGCTAATTTCTGTACAATAGAGCTATCTGCATCGTCACTCCCTGCTTTACAAGCTGCCAGAATCAGCGGGTAGCTATTATCAGAATCATTATAGACATCTATCCTAGTGATATAATCAGAAAATAATTCTGGCGATATTTTTTGTTTTAATTATTAAATCACGCCCGTTTTAATGCATGAATACCGCAAAACTCCCACTTTATAGGAAATATTCAGAATCAGAAGAAAAGCAAGAAAATCTACTTAAGTTAACGTGCTGGTACCAAATAAAGCCCAGCATGCCATTATTTGATAAATATGGTAACCACCTTACATTTATCTCATTCTCAGTACCCTGACAGTCATAAAAACATAGGGGTTCAGCGGTATTCATACATGGTAGTGATGAGCTGTGGCATCGGCTTTAAAAAAGCTGGCGATAGGCTGGACGAAAGCCTGATCGAAAAGGTGTTTACCACCCTTAACAATAGCGAGTTATCCGAGCGTTATAAAGCACTGCTGGCAGAAATTATGTTGGCTTGCGTCACCACAGCCAACCAGATCATCACCCTCGCTCGCCAGCACCTGACAGGGGAACTGCACAACATCATCTACATCACATTGACTGACAATATCCATTTTGCATTGCAACACTATGCACAGGGTTTGGATATCAAGAACGCGCTGCTGTGGGAGATTAAAAAACTCTATCCGGCCGAGTTCGTTGTTGGGCTGCAAGCCGTGACGCTGATAGCCCAACAGCTGGAAGCCACCCTGCCGGAGAACGGGGCTGGCTTTATCGCTCTGCATTTTATCAACGCCTAACTCAATGACGAAATGCATAACACTCTGCACATCACCCGTATGATGCAAGAAATAATACTCAATATCGTCAAATAACATTTCTGTTTGTATTACAATGAAGAAGCACTAAGTTATCATCGGTTTGTCACCCATTTGAAGTTCTTCGCCCAACGCCTGCTGGGAAAAAAGACATCGACAGCAACGACAATTCACTTTATCAGGAGGTAAAAGAGCAATACCCCGCGTCATTCATCTGCGCGGGCAAAATTAATCAGCACATCGAGAAAAATTATCAGCATCAATTGACCAATGTTCCTGACCAATTCATATTGAGCAGGTGCGCAGCAAGAATTAACGCCTATTCCAGTAGGTATACAATGTTGCCGCCAGCAGTTTGCATACCGACAGCGCGCAACGACCACAGCGTACAGTGTGAGTCCATGAGGATGGTGAGTACTTCCCAGAGCCAAAATGACAAATAAAATAGCCTATGGGATAGGCTTTTAGTGTTAGGTGGTCTGCGGCATGGATCCCCCTCAATGGACGCATTAACATGCGTCGGCACGGTAATGAAGCAATTTTTCATCGTCAATTAGGTATCTCATTGCCGCCCTGATTTTGACGAATCAGCATGCCAAACGCACGTTCAGGCCTAGGATAATATTATACTGTGGTTTAAAAATTTGATGGTTTACCGTTTAAGCAGTGAAGTGGCGCTAAATGCAGATAAAATAGAAAAGCAGCTCAGCGCGTTTGCCTTCACCCCATGCGGTAGTCAGGACATGGCGAAAACCGGCTGGGTTTCCCCGACGGGCTTACACCACGATGCGTTGACCCATACGCTCAACGGCCAGATTTTCATCTGCACGCGCAAGGAAGAGAAAATCCTGCCATCGCCAGTGATCAAGCAGGCGCGCTCCAGGCCAAGATCGAACGCCTAGAAGAGAAGGCGAGTAACAGCGCAAGCTGAAGAAAACTGAAAAGGACGCGTTGAAGGACGAAGTACTGCACTGCCTGCTGCCACGTGCCTTCAGCCGTTTTAACCAAACCTTTATGTGGATCGATACCGTCAACGATCTGATCATGGTCGACGCCGCCAGCGCCAAACGCGCCGAAGATATTTGGCTCTGCTGCGCAAGAGCCTTGGATCGCTACCGGTGGTGCCATTGACCTTGAAAAACCAGATCGAACTGACGCTGACCGAATGGGTGCGGTGCGCTCAGGCAAGCTGCCTGCCAGTTTCGTCATTCAGGACGAAGTAGAACTGAAAGCGACGTTGGAAGAGGGCGGCGTGATACGCTGCAAGAAACAGAACCTGATCAGTGATGAGATCGCGGTACATATCGAAGCTGGAAAACAGGTGACCAAACTGGCGTTAGACTATCAGGAACGCATTCAACTGGTGTTATCGGACGACGGCTCGCTAAAGCGCCTGAAATTCGCTGATATCCTGCGTGAGCAGAATGACGACATCGCCCAACGCTTTGACGCTGACTTTATCCTGATGACCAGCGAACTAGCGGTGTTGATCAAAAGTACCCTCGAAGCGCTCGGCGGCGAAGCCCAGCGTTAACCCCCTACAGGATAAGGCTCTGCATAAAGAGCATGTGTAAAATAACCTTTCATTGAGGTGGTAGGCGGTAAATTATTTGCTTAGATAACGGCATAGATAGGAGGTAACATTAGACACTTGCAGGTTGAACTCACTATGACCATGCACGAAGAACTTCTCACCTTGTATAAACATTTGCCAATTCGGTGCCCCAGGCAACAGTACTTTCAGCGCCCCGGTGATCACCGTTATTTCTTCCGGCTGAGCGGGTATATTCATTCGCCCTCTTACATGACCCCTGCTCTGGTAAGACCGATGCTGCTACTATTAAAACCGACGGACTTCACTTTTCCAGCAAAATACTCATTGACTTTCAACATAGATTATCACTCGCTTAATCATTTTTATGGAAACGCCATAGTGAGAGATTGCGGTTGATTTATCACTGATTTTTAACGCTAAGTGCGATCGCAGCACAGTATTTGTGCGAAAGATTGACATCCTCATCGGCCTGAATGAACTAACCCCATAAAGTAGGATATTTTAGGGAATAAGTTAGCCCCCTAAAAGTGAATTTATTAAGTGACACAGATTCAGATTGATTTTCAGGTTCAGGAGAATTAGTACATTCCATAACCTCACCCATCTCACCTAAATTTCCCCCCGATTACAAAAAGGATCTATAGCATAGGCAATTGAAGCTAGCAAAGATGTGCCAACGAGAAGTGTACATGCAAGCAACTGACTTTATTTATTCTTAGATACTCCTGTGACATTACTTTAATAATGTCAATTTCCTGTGAGAAAAATTATCTCGGGAATTTAATTGTAGTCTAAATATTCAAAATATTACGTTAATAAGTGTTAAAAGTGCGATGGCGAAAATCGCCGATATAACTGCACAATAGATAGTAAGTAATTTATGAATATTATCCCTGTGAAAGTTCAGCGTAAACCAGTTAAAATTAGCAAGACTATGACCGTAGTTATTTCTCCTGAAGAGTATGATCAGTTTACACAGCCTAAGTCATAGAGTTTAAAAGCCATTCTATCGAGATCTATTGCACATCTCAGAAGTAACCGTCTAGGCAGCTAAGACTTTTTTGTACGGATTGATATCGACTGCGCGCAATGGCCAGAATTTTCCATACCCCCAGTTTAAGCTTATTGCGCCAGACGTCATCTCTGCTCAAGTTGATATGCCCTCAGCCCAGAGAAAATAGGTGAGAAACTATCTGCTGATTAATCTGAAACCTTTTTCGTTTCAGTGGCTCAATGGCCCTAATGAGATGATCCCCCCATCCTGTAAGCGGTACGCTGTCAGGGTGTTTTTCTTTCTGAAGGGGATCATCAAGCAAAACGTTACGCTTATCGGTATCGACCTCGGTAAACATTCGTTTCATGTCAACGCTCCCGATAAAAATAGGCATGCCTTGTTACGTAAGAAGTTTACCAGCACACAGTTAACTGCTTCCTCTCTACCTATACGTGCCCTACAACGGGTCAAATTACTTAGGATCAACGGTGGCTGATCTATGAAAAATGGATAATGCCTATAAGTGGTTGGATGTTGTGATCTCCTCCAGTTATTTAAGGTATTCTTGTGACTACTGTTACTGTTCATTGCCCTCGTTGTGATCCCGATGATGTTTACCGACAGGATTTCAACCCAACCAAACACGAACGCTTGCGCTATCAGAGCTGTCAGCGTATCTTTCAGCTCAACTACACCTATCAGGGCATGGAAACCGGGACTCAAAGAGCACATCGTCGATATGACGTTCAATGGTGCCGTGGTTGGTGATACTGACAGAACGCTTAAAGTCGGTATCAACACCGCGCGTCATACCGACTTTAAAAATCTCTCGTCCCAGAGGATAACATCATCGCCTGTCGCTCACGCTGATGTAGCACTTATCTGTGAACTCGATGGACAGTGGAGCTTCATTGGCAGCAAGGCGCAACATCGGAGGCACTACCCCAAAGCGGACAGCTGGCGATAAGTCGTTCTATTAGCGAGTTCGGTGGTCGCCTGAGCGATCACCTTTAATACAAATTACGGCGGCAGTTATACGCGAATATATACAGGATCAGTTAGCTCCTTCTAATTCATTTACCCATCATAGCCTAGCGTCTTATTTGCAAGCTTTACCTATCCTTGAACTACGGCCGAACAAATGCTACACACAGCATGTGTACGCTAGCCTGCGGATCCGCCAGGAACGGAAAGTTTTGCTGGCTATCGATGCGCATCAGCGGCCAGTCATTCAACACCCCACCAAAATTGGTCTACGCACAATCTTCCCCTAATTGGCCAAATAGCACCGCGCCGTGCTAGACAATCTGCGAAAAGCTGATCTGAGCGTTATAGATATTCTACCGCGCAAGATTTCTCCAGCGCGTAATAGTTTGCGGATGGGAATTGGCGTATACCATCATCCTCTGTGATAAGTAGGCACCACCGACATAACATAGCTCTGTTCCGTAGCGTTGCTGCCAGCGCTGCCCAATCCCTGTGCTGAACTCTTTAATGCCCCAACCATCTTCTGCCCGGTATTGCGTACGTTGGCTAGCATCACCACGGCATACCCCAGGCAGGTGGCCAGCGTGATGCACAGCAGCCAAATCATTGCCTGGCGTGCGGATCCGACGGTTAGTGCACGAAATCGACTAACAGTGCAGGTGCCAATATGAGGAACGACTGCAACCACTCGGTCAATCGACAACCCACGTGGAAAGAGAACCAGTAGGCGATGATGCCTAACGGCAATAGATAGACCCATAGCAACACCCGCAGCGGTAAGTTGCGCGGCCAGGCTAACACCGCTACTGCCCACCGCGGGATAAACCACAGGAAAAACAATGGATAAAACACTAATAGCAGCGATAGCTGTATGGCGAAGTTGAACTGCATGCTAGTTTGCTAATCGACCTATCTGAAGGTGGCGAAATCATGCTGCCATAGCCAGTACAGTTTCGGCAGTACCAACGCCAGCCAGACAGCTACCGCTAGATAAAACTGCGGCTAGCAGTAGTAACGGCGGATAGACGGCACAAGCAGTATCGCCAACACAATAAAGAACACCAAGGCGAAGGTTGAATATTTCGCCATCATCGCCAGACAAGCTGCCAGAGCAAAGGCCAACCACCAACTGGTATAATAGGTTATCGCCAGGTGAAAGAACAGCATCATCCACGGCCACAGCATGACCAGTAGATAGTTGTCGTTATAGGGAATGATGTCGAAATTAATTATACCGGATAGGTTAAGCGTCAGTAGCGCCAACCAGGCCAACTGAGTGCTACCGCTAAGCCGCCGCGCCAGCACCCATATACCCAGCGCATACCAATGGCGATAGCCAAAAAATGTCTGCCGTACCAATAGATATTCAGCGGCAATTCGGGTAGCCAGATTGCCGTCCCCACCAACCACAGATTTTTCGGTGACCCCCATTCGGCATCGCCCCCCAGTTATAGGCTTCGACGGTGTCATAAGGCAGGGTAGGATCGAGCTGCACAGTCAGCAGCATCCAAATTGCCGCGTAGCACAGCAACTAAAAAATGAGTAGGCGATATGTCATAGTTCTTACAGTCTTTATTTTAACAAAAAGATTAACCTAGCCCAGTGCGCGGGAACGTTAATTCAACCCTGTGCCAAATAGCCAAGCGTTATGCCCCTGTGATAGCACCTCGGGTATCTCACTCAACCAATGATAGGTTGATGTTCTGGCATCGCTAGCAATTGTTTGACCAGGTCAACACAGCGCAGGAAACGTTTGTCATAATCACTGTACTCAACATGTACATAGTCTATGTTACTAGCGCAAAGCATAGTTTCCAACAGGTGCTGGAACGCCTTGCACTTTGCCGGATCGCCGAGGCTAAGCAAACCGTCCGCAACCCAGGTGGTGTTATTTTCCAGCAGAATCACCAGGTCAAAGCGGTACTCGTCGATCAGCGCCTGCACGAACTGGTGCTCGCGCCCTTCATACTTTTTACAGAACGCCTGGGTGGTGACAAAGTCGGTATCGATAAACGCGACCTTGTTGGCGTACTTCACGATAAAATCAACGTATTGTGCCTGGTCGAGAGCTATCTTGTCATAGTCAGAATACTGTAACGCCATTTCGTCACCACCGAGGTGCGAGAATACATAGTCGCGGCCATATTCCCAGGCGCTGGTAGTGTTAAAAATGTTCGCCAGTTTATTTACCAGGGTCGATTTGCCGCTAGATTCACCGCCGAGGATCGCCAAGGTACGCATAAAGAACGGTTTGACTTCGGTTGGGGTGTAATCCCAGTAACGGAACGGATCTTGGCGGATTTGGCTACCGCTGATGCTCATAAATGAACGCTCAGGATTGATAAGAATAGTTTCAATACCCAAATACTTGCGGTAATACGGGGCATCCTATAATTCGCTGGAGTAGATAAAGCTCGGCACTATGCCCTTCTCAGCCATAAAGGCTTTTATGGCGTTGCTCCACAGATCCCAGCCGTGAGGATAAGGCTCAATCCCCTATTGACTGAATGAGTGAATATGGATGTTTTTCTGATATTTGAAGGTCTGCAATAATCAGCGCAAGCGATCACTGACCGTGGGCTATTGCGACATTGAGCTGTTTTCAAACAGTGCGCGATCGCACGGTTCGTCGTGGCACAGCATAACGTACAATTCGTACACTTGGCTGCAAGCATGTTGGATCAGGTAAATATAGCGCTGTGTAGCGGGTAAAATTTACCAAACACTACGCCAATTTTTTCCCGCCGTAGGTATTCTAACTCCATAGAGCGGTGCAGAGCTTGCAGTTTTTGGGCGCTTGGACTTTTGATTTTACCGTTCAACAGTTAGCTAAGATAACCTTTGGTCATGTCGTTAGCATCCACCACCTGATGCAGAGTACAGCCTTTCTGTTTAATGACGGCCTTTAGGTAGTCAAACTGCAGCATATGCCTCCCCCTGTTTATGCCAGCCATACTTCAGATTGCATAGACGTTGGATTTCTTCGCTCCCCACCAGTCACTTAACGATATCAGCGCCTGGGGATTAATGAACTTCATCCCTAAGATACAGCCTGCGACACAGCGTAAGCACAGTTCAAATCGGTTCCAGACCAATTTGTCACTGCGTTGCCACCTGGCTGTAATCCGAATCATTTAGGGTTAATAGTATGATAAAAAATAGCACATTCCGCAGTTAATAAAATGCATCCAACACCTCCAGCGCCTCTGCTAATTTCTTCACGCCGAACACCTGCATATTGGTCAGCGGTTTCTTAGGCACATTGGCGTGCGGCACGATAGCGCGTTTGAAGCCGTGTTTAGCCGCTTCAGAAATACGCTCCTGTCCGCTCGGCACTGGGCGGATCTCACCCGCCAAGCCCACTTCACCAAACACCACCAGATCCTTTGGCAATGGCCGACCGCGCAAGCTAGACACCAGCGACATCAGCAGTGCTAGATCGGCGCTGGTCTCAGTGACCTTCACACCGCCGACCACGTTGACGAACACGTCCTGATCGGACATTTGTAGCCCACCGTGACGATGCAGCACCGCCAGGAGGATCGCCAGCCGGTTCTGCTCTAGCCCAACCACTACCCGGCGCGGGTTGGACAGCATTGAGTGATCCACCAGCGCTTGGATCTCCACCAGTAGTGGCCGGGTCCCCTCCCAAACGACCATCACTGAGCTGCCGGAGGTCACTACTTCGCCGCGACTGAGGAAAATAGCCGAGGGGTTGCTGACTTCACGTAGACCCTGTTCGGTCATGGCGAAGACACCTAGCTCATTGACCGCGCCAAAGCGGTTCTTATGGCTGCGCAAAGTACGGAAGCGGGAATCGGCATCGCCATCCAGCAACACCGAGCAGTCGATACAGTGTTCCAGCACCTTCGGCCCCGCTAGTGAGCCGTCCTTAGTGACGTGGCCGACCATCACGATTGCTACGCCGCGCGTTTTGGCAAAGCGTGTCAGATAGGCGGCAGTTTCACGTACTTGCGCCACGCTCCCCGGCGAAGACTGAATGTCTGCCATGTGCATCACTTGGATCGAGTCGATCACCATCAGCTTCGGCTGTTCCTGCTCAGCGACCAGGCAGATCTGCTCGATGCTGGTTTCCGACAGCATATTCAAACTACGAGTTGGCAGCCCCAGACGGTGGGCGCGCATCGCTACCTGCTGTAGTGACTCTTCGCCAGTAACGTACAGGCTTTTCATCTGTTCGGACAGTTTGCATAGCACCTGCAATAGTAAGGTGCTTTTACCAGCACCGGGGTTGCCACCGATCAAAATGGTACTGCCAGGTACCACGCCACCGCCCAGTACCCGATCAAACTCAAGAAAGCCCGTGGTGAAATGCAGTAATGCTTCTAGGCTGATATCCGACAGTTTCTGCACTTTGCTCATGCCAGCGTTGCCAGCATAGCCACTTAGGCGTTCGTTGCGGGAGGAGGAAGGCAGCGTCACCAAACGCACTTCAGTAATACTGTTCCAGGCGCGACAGGCGCTGCACTGCCCCTGCCAATGCGGGTAATCAGCACCGCACTCATTACATACAAACGCCTGTTTTGCTGCTTTTGCCATGTATTACCTCGCTCGCCTGTTTAGCGCACTGGGTGTTTAAGGCTGCCGCTCAATACGCACAGCACGCCGATCAGATCAGCATGGCGAATCGATACCTGCGCTTGTTGATACACGTTGGGTTTGGCATGGTAGGCGATACCTAGCCCCGCTACCTGCATCATCAGCACATCGTTGGCACCATTGCCGATGGCCACAGTTTGCGCTGGCGCAATACCCAGCTTTTCCGCTAGCTGTACCAGTGCATCAGCCTTGAACTGCGCATCCACTACTGGCCCTAGCACTTCACCGGTCAGTTTGCCATCGCGTATCTCTAGCTCATTGGCCACCACCGCGACCAGTTTCAACCGGTCACGCAGGTATTCAGCGTAATAGGTGAAACCACCTGAGGCAATCGCCACATGCCAGCCCATAGCGTGCAACTGACCCACCAGGTAGGTCAACCCAGGCATTAGGGGCAGTTTGTCACACACTTGCTTGAGGATGCTGGCATCAGCCCCCTTCAGCATAGCGACGCGCTGACGCAGGCTGGCGGTAAAGTCCAATTCGCCGCGCATCGCATGTTCGGTGACTTCCTCTACCCGCACACCCACACCCGCCAACTTGGCTATCTCATCGATGCACTCGATCTCGATCGCTGTAGAGTCCATATCCATCACCAGTAAACCCGGCGTGCGCAGGTGCGGGATCTCGCCCAACGGTGCCACGTCCAACCCGCTCTCTGCCGCCAACAGCACGGCACTCGGTGTCAGGGTTCCCGCCAAACGCACGACCTGATAATCCCCTACGTCCCAGGCAGTGACGATCACCATCGCTATCCCCAGCTTGCGCTGGAACTGAGCGATGCGCGTTTTATCCAATGCTTTGTCGTACAATAACCACCCGGTATGATCCGCCCGATAGTCCAGTGGCATCACTTCATTACCGCTCAAGGAAAGGGGAAGACCCGGCCATTGAGCGATCTCCACCGGAAGATCGCAATAGGTCAGACTGTTCGACATATTTAACTCCTGAATATAAGAGGGCGCACCCAGTGCTGGATGAGAAAACGACGCATCAAGCTATCCTATCGCCATCGGTTCTGGCAACATAAAGCATTCAAGACGCGTAAGGAATCTGCATGGCTCGCACTAAATTGAAATTCCGCCTGCACCGTACCGCTATTATTCTGATTTGCTTGGCTTTGCTGGTGCTGTTGATGCAAGGTGCCTCCTATTTCATCCTGAGCCATCAATTGGCACGTTCCGATCAGGTGGAAGAATTGGCACAAACGTTAACCAGGCAGGTGGCATACAGCCTGGCACCACTGCTGGACAACGACATCGACAATCAGCGTATCGACGCCACCCTGAAACAGCTTACCAATCATAGCCGCATTCTGGACGCCAGCGTCTATCAACTGGATGGCACCTTGGTTTCCCTTGCCGGTGAAAAGATAAATCTACGCGATCGCCTGTTACTCGATGGCAAACGCGCAGGCGGCTATTTCAACCATCAGTTAGTTGAGTCGATCAACGGCAAAGACGGCCCGATCGGCTTTATCCGCATTACCCTCGATACCCATGTGCTGGCGACGGAATCCAAGCAGGTAGACAATACCACCAATTTGCTGCGTCTAATGATTCTGCTAGCGCTGGCGATTGGTATTATTCTGGCACGCACCCTGCTGCAACACCAACGCAGTCACTGGCAGCAGTCGCCATACCTGCTAACCGCCAATACACCGTTGGAAGAAGGCGATACGGTGGAAGATGATGAACCGTCGCAGCCGCAGGAAGAAGAAGCGAAGAAGCGCTGAGTCGGGCCAGGCGCGCAATGTGAGAGTTGAGTTTCTGCTTAGCCAACATTTGTGCGGCAATGGTGCGAAATTCATCGCTGATCTGCGGGCACAACGCTATGCACCGCCAAAATTCAAGCGCCAGTAATTCCCCCTGCCGCCAAGTGGTGCCGCTAACCTCAAGGCTTAACCTGATTGCTACCGCTTCCCAGCGCATATTACCGTTGCCGCTCGGCGCAATCGTCATCGGCAACATGTAGTACAACGAGGACATCGCCATAGGGTGATGTTCCGGGCGTAGGAACGACAAATTCCCCTGACGCATATCGCTATTGGCTATCAACTTGCTGAACGCCCATTACAATGCCATCCTCTGGCAAGTATGACGTTCTATCTCGCCCTGCTGCAACAGCATCTGCGCCGCCGCCCCAATTTGCGCTGCCACTGCCGCTGAATTAGCTATTCAGCGTTTCCAGCGATACCACGGCAACCCGGCCATTCGATGCGATACAGCGGAAATTGCCTCTCTCCAGCCACCCCGCGCCGCAACGCATAACGCGTCGCTTTGCCTTTACCGAGCGTTAGCACCGCTCCCGCCAATGCGCGGATACGGCGCGGCAGCGTTAGCTTGCTGATGCAAAGCGCGGCGATAAGCTGTGTGACGTGACGAGGCCGCTACGCAAAACCTGTTCGACGTTGTTCATCGGTGAATATATTGATCTGCGGTCACTGCTTTGCTGCGCCCGTTGGATAATCAGGCTTGGTCGCCCAGTAGTACCGATTCTAGCGCGATAACGATCATCTCATTAAAGGTGGTTTGACGCTCAGCTGCGGTAGTCGCTTCATGACGCAGAATGTGGTCGGATACCGTGCAGAGGGTCAGCGCCTTACAGCCGAACTCTTCGTGTAATTCCGCTGCCACGCCGTAAATGCCGGCCGCTTCCATTTCTACCCCCAAAATGCCGTATTTCTTCATCACCTGGAACATGTCCAGATCTGGGGTGTAGAACAGGTCGGCGGAGAAGATATTGCCCACGCGCGCCGATATGCCCTGCACCGCTGCCGCGTCTACCGCATGGCGTACCATGTCGAAGTCAGCAATCGCCGCATAGTCATGATCTTTGAATCGCATACGGTTGACCTTGGAGTCAGTGCAAGCCCCCATACCAATCACCACATCGCGCAGCTTGATATCGTCGCGCACCGCGCCGCAAGACCCTACGCGGATAATCTTTTTCACGCCGAATTCGGCGATCAATTCACGTGCATAGATAGAGCAAGACGGGATGCCCATGCCATGGCCCATTACCGAGATGCGGCGACCTTTGTAGGTGCCGGTGAAACCCAGCATGCCACGCACGTTATTCACTTCTACCACTTCTTCCAGGAAGGTTTCAGCGATGTATTTTGCGCGTAGCGGATCGCCCGGCATCAATACTACGTCAGCGAAATCCTTCATTTCGGCATTAATATGCGGCGTAGCCATAATTTTCTTCCTCCAAACGATTTAAATAAAAACGTTAAGCATATAAGTCCTTGGATTTCGAGTTGCAGCTAGGCGGCAAGTGTGCGTAGCCAACAACGCTGCAGCTTGAAAGACTAAGCTTATAATATGAATTTACCATAATCCATTGGCGACACGCCAAAGTAACTGGCCACAGTTTGGCCGATGTCGGCGAAGGTTTCACGGTGTCCCAGTGAACCCGGTTTCACTTTCTGGCCATAGATCAGCACCGGAATGTGTTCACGGGTGTGGTCAGTGATGCTCCAGGTCGGGTCGCAGCCGTAGTCAGCGGTAAAGATAATGATATCGTCACCGTTTACCCGCTTGAGTATCTCCAGTAAGCGGCGGTAGAACAGTTCCAGCGCAGCGGCATAACCCGCCACATTACGGCGGTGACCATAAGAATAAGAGGAGTCGAAGTTAGTGAACACGATGGTGTTGTCGCCAGCCTTGTCTATTTCTCTCAAGGTAGCATCGAACAATGCGTCAATGCCGGTGGCCTTCAATTGCTTAGTGATGCCAACGTTGGCGTAGATATCGGCAATTTTACCGATCGACACCACTTCACAGCCCTTCTTGTCCACCAACTTTTTTAGCACCGTAGGGAGCTGGCGGTTCGACAGCCAGATCGTGATGGTTGCCGGTACGCTGGAACTCGCCCGGCTTGTCACCCACGAAAGGACACGCGATCACGCAGCCAATATTGTAACCGCCTGCAGTCAGTGCTTCACGGACAATTTCATACAGCGTATATAGAAGATCCAGGCTGAAAGTTTCTTCATGGCAGGCAATCTGGAATACTTAGTCGGCGGAGGTGTAGAAAATCGGCTTGCTAGTTTTCATGTACTCTGCGCCAAATTGATCGAGGATCGCCGTGCTAGAAGAGTGACAATTACCCAGGTAACCCGGCAAGTTGGCACGCTCAACTAGTGTATCGAGCAGTTCCTGCGGGAAGCTGTGGTGTGGATCGTTGAAATAGCCCCAGTCAAACAGCACCGGCACGCCAGCGATTTCCCAGTGGCCTGATGGGGTGTACTTACCGGAAGAAAGCTCACTAGCGTAAGCATAGGCACTAATGATGTCCGCATTGCTATCCAGCCACCGTGGGAATTTACCGGCAGAGGCTTATGCCGCCTTACCCAAGCCCAGACGGCTCAACTTAGGCAGTGTCAGTGACCCCTGGCGGCCAACGTTGGCTTCGCCACGCGCACAGACTTCCGCGATGTGGCCCAGGGTATATCGGCCCCCTGATCGCTAAAACGCTTGGCATCGGCGCTAGCACCGATGCTAAACGAGTCCAATACCATAAATAAATATACGTTTCATTAGTACTTTCCTGTGTTTCTCTCGCTTTAGATGGCAGCGAAGAACCTCTGCCGCTGCTGATCTCCGTTGACTATGCCGTGATGCACTGATACACCATCGGCGTTGTTTGCGGTGCGGTGTCACTCAGTGTTATGGAACTGCGCAGTGCATAGGCCGCTTGCTGCCAGCTTTGTTGGTCATTGGCGTGGATCACCGCCAGCGGCTGTTGGGTATCCGACTTGGTCACCCAAGTATACTATCGCGATCAGGCTAATGCTGTAATCGATGTTATCAGTGGCGCATTGATAGCCACCGCCTAGCGATACGACCGTTATGCCTAACATTCGGGTATCTATGGCGCTGATGATGTCAGGCTTTTCGGCGTAGACTGGCCTGCTGAAGGCCGCTACTGGCAAATAGCTATCGAAGCACTCAATGAAGTCGGCCGGTCCTTGTTGTGCTGCCACCATGCAGCCAAACACCTCCGCTGCCTTGCCGTTGTCCAACACCACCCGTTGTCTAATACCGCCCACAGTTTGGTTCGCGCATCGGCATCATCTTTAGCTAGGCCACCAGACAGTAAGCACTCCACACACAGTGCCAGGGTGACTGCCAGTAGGCGAGGGTTGCGGTATTCACAGGTCAGGAAGCGCACTGCTTCACGCACTTCTACCGCGTTGCTAGCACTGGAGGCCAGCACCTGATTCATGTCAGTCAGTAGCGCCGTGGTCTTGCACCCAGCACCATTGGCCACATTTACAATCGCCGGTGCCAGATCCAGCGATAGCGTATGAGTCGGCATAAAGGCCCCAGATCCCACTTTCACGTCCATGACCAGTGTATCCAGACCTTCCTGCCAGCCTCTTCGCCAAAATCGAGGCGGTGTCAGCATGATTGACTCAATGGTCGCGGTAATGTCGCGGGTGGCGTAGAAGCGCTGATCCGCCGGTGCCAGCGAATGGATCTAGCTGACAATCGCTACACCAATATCCTGAATAATCTTGCGAAAGGTATTATCGTCTGGAAAGATGTTAAATCCCAGAATGGCTTCTAACTTGTCCAGCGTGCCACCGGTATGCCCCAAGCCTCGGCTAGCGTTCATCGGCACGTAGCTGCTGTAAGCCGCCACCATCGGGCCAAGCATCAGCGAAACGACATCACACCCACGCCACTGAATGATAGGCTTTTCCAGTCTAGCACTGTGCTAGAATCACGCATCGCCATGGTAAGCGCGACACGCTCTGCCGTATTCATATTGTGGAAATAAATGGCCATCGCCAGCGCTGCGATTTGATCTTCGGAAACCACGTTATCGCGGATACTATTGATGAAAAAACGGATTTCTTCTTCGCTCAATGGCTGGCCGTTGCGTTTCTTACGAATTATTTCTTGTGCTAGGAACAAAGGCTCCCCTTGCTGTATGACCTAATGATGTCGGGTAAAGGCTGACTCTACACCAACGGAACCATCAGTAACTGCTAGCGGATGCCTGAACGTTATAGTCCTGCGCAGCCAGCAGGCTGGTTAGCAGGCTGGAAGCACCGAAGCGGAAATGGCGCACATCGACCCATCCTTCGCCCAGAAGACGATCGGCAAGTTGCAGATAGTGCGGCGCGTCCTCTCCGGTGCGCATACCGCCAGCCGGTTTGAAGCCTACCGTCTGCGCCATACCTATATCGCGGATTACCGACATCATCAACTCGGTGCTTTCCAACGTGGCGTTAATCGATACATTGCTAGTGAAGGTCTTGATAAAGTCAGCACCCGCGTTGATGGCGATTTTGGACGCTTTGCTGATCAGAGAGGCCTGCTTCAGTTCACCACTTTCGATGATCACTTTTAGCAGTGCGTTGGCGGCTTGGCAACCTGTTTGCACTGTTTGACCAGTTTAAAACCCATTTGCTCGTTACCGGCGATCGGCGCACGATATGGGAACACTACACCCACCTCATCCGCACCATAGGCGATAGCAGCGCGGGTTTCTGCCAACGCGATGTCGATATATCGTCATTACTCTGCGGGAAGTTAGCCACGGTCGTAATGCGGATGTCTGGTGTTCCCTGCTCTCGTAGAGCCTTACGCGCTGCCGGGATAAAACGCGGGTAGATGCAGATGGCTGCCGTAGGGCCAGCCGGGCTATTGGCCTGACGACACAGCGCAATTACTTTCTCCTCTGTATTATCATCATTCAGCATGGTTAAATCCATTAAATTCAGCGCACGTTGCGCTGCGGCGGTTAGTTTGGTCATAAAACTCTCCAACTGAAAACCTGAGTGTTGGCGAGCGAACTTAGCTCCATGAAGATAGTGCTGAGGTACTGGTTACCACAGTAGCAACGGAGATCCTTCTCACTGCACGTAACCACCCGCATCGCGGCTGGCCAGTCTGTATAAGAATCTATCTCGGTAGGCTATTTTATTTACTATTTTGGCCCTGAGCAGTGCTCACCCTCCTCGCACACTCTTCGTCTCATCACACTAGATGAAATATCACTGTGTAACAAGGCCGGGATTATATGTGGATAACATCACAAAATAACGCGATATTGTTCACAGATTCGCTAAACACACAGATGCAGATAACCGATAGGGTGCCGCCTGGTTTATTACACCCTAAGCCTCTCACCAGGGTGGGCCACTCATTAGGTTTTTACTGGTGAGATCGGTGGCTGGACAGCAGTACCAGGAGGTAATAAGCACCGCTATACCGACCAGGATCATCACGTTATATCGGGCGCGATTATACTGAACGAGACCTCATTTCCCCCGATTTATGTCACAAATGCCGACACTAGGCACCAAATGAAAATCCTATAGCGTGACCCTCATCATAATAATTCGCTAGGTTTAAACAGAAAGAGCGAACAGAGCTTGCGCATTACGCTGCAAATGATCGGCTATCTCATCGGTTGGCTCTGGTCGCAGGCTGCACAGCACCTGAAACACCTCGGCAATGCGCTCTGGGCGATTAGGCTGCCCTTGATAACCGGCCAGCGGCATATCAGGGGCGTCGGTTTCCAACAGTAGCGAGCTTAACGGCAGTTGCGCCATCACGCTGCGGGTTTTCTGCGCCCGTGGGTAGCTAATGGTACCGCCCACGCCGATGTAATAACCAAGACGCACAAACGCCTGTGCCTGCGACCAACTCCCCGCGAAACCGTGCACTACGCCGCAACGCGGTAACGCCAGACGGCGCAGCACCGCCGCCAGTTGATCGTGGGTACGGCAGGAATGCAGAATCACAGGTAGCCTATGCTGCTTCGCCAATGCCAACTGGGCGTATAACAAGCGTTGCTGGCGCTCAAATTGCGGGTTTTCTATCGTAAGATCGAGGCCGATTTCCCCAACTGCCACCAGTTTGGGCGGTTGGCTGGCCAGAAATGCTGCCAGTTGCTCCAAGTGCGGCTCATGATGCTGGGCGATGTACAGCGGGTGTAAGCCTAGTGCAGCGAACAGTGGTGGATAGTCATGCGCCAATTTCAACACCCGTACAAAGCGGTCGGCAGTCACCGCTGGCACGATAATCTTCCGCACCCCGACCCGTTCGGCTATCGCCAAGCTTTCTACCTCATGCCCGCTGAACGGCGGGAAGTTGAAATGACAATGGGTATCAGTGAAATCATCGCGCATAGCGCCCCTCCCGTTTTTCCTGCTCTGAGGCTACAACACCACAAAAAACCACTTAGCCACTCAAACAGGGCAGTTTCTTTTTTGGCAATACATGCAGGCCACCGCGAGCTGACCAGGAATTCAGTGCAATGTGGGGTATGATGGGCCACATTAGGGTTTATACCCGTCTTATTCAAGTTGCCTGTGCGTGAGCTTTCCTCACTCACCCCAGTCACTTACTGATATAAGAGCCAGGGGATAAATGAGCTTCATCCCTGAGGTTCAGCCTGCGGCCTAGCGCAAGCGCTTTTCAAATCGGTTCCTGACCGATTTGTCGCTGCGTTGCTGACTTCATGCAACTCGAATTATGTAGGGTATAGAACCTATCCCATTAGGCTGTTAACCATTCGATCGTTCTTCACGCTTTTTACACCGCCGGTCACTTTGGCGGTGTTTACTGCGTGTTCATACGGTGTCCTGGAGTCTTACTTCAGCGGAAAGTTGTACCACATCATTGATGGTTTCCACTGTCAGGTTGCATGACGGCATCCAGCCATCAACTTCCCTAAAAACAGGGTGCGGTGAGGCACCCCGTTATTCTGTCAGTGTTCACGCGTTTTACGGAACACCACCTCGGGATAACGTTCCTGTGTCAGGTTGAGGTTAACCAGGGTCGGCGCGATATAGGACAGGTTATCCTCACCATCTAGCGCTAGGTTAAGCTCATTTTTGCGCTTGAACTCTTCGAACTTCTTCACATCATTGCATTCAACCCAGCGGGCTGTTGACACGTTGACCGACTCATACAGCGCTTCCACGTTGTATTCACTTTTTAGGCGCGAGACCACTACGTCAAACTGTAACACGCCGACCGCACCTACGATCAGGTCGTTATTGGCAATAGGGCGGAATACCTGTACTGCCCCTTCTTCAGAGAGCTGTACCAGCCCTTTCAGCAACTGTTTCTGCTTCAGCGGATCGCACAAGCGAATGCGGCGGAACAGCTCTGGCGCAAAGTTCGGGATACCGGTGAACTTTATATCCTCGCCCTGGGTGAAGGTATCGCCGATCTGAATAGTGCCGTGGTTGTGCAAGCCAATGATGTCACCAGGATAGGCTTCTTCCACCTGCGAACGGTCACCGGCCATAAATGTCAGCGCATCGGAAATCACCACGTCTTTACCAGTGCGCACCTGGCGCAGCTTCATGCCTTTTTCGTAACGACCAGACACTACGCGCATAAAGGCTACGCGGTCACGGTGTTTTGGATTCATATTAGCCTGGATCTTAAACACAAAGCCGGTAAATTTTTCTTCCGCCGCCACCACTTCACGGGTGTCGGTTTTGCGCGGCATCGGTGCAGGTGCCCACGCAACCAGGCCATCCAGCATATGATCCACACCAAAGTTGCCCAAGGCGGTGCCAAAGAACACCGGTGTCAGTGCGCCGCTGAGGAACGCTTGTTTATCGAACGTATGGGATGCGCCCTGCACCAACTCCAGCTCTTCACGTAGCTGCGCTGCCAGATCTTCTCCCACCAGCGCATCCAGCTCCGGGTTGCCTAATCCTTTGACGAGGCGTACTTCCTGAATAGTGTGGCCTTTACCGGTCTGATACAGGTAGGTCTCATCCTTGTACAGATGATAAACTCCTTTAAACAGCTTGCCGCCGCCGATAGGCCAAGTGATAGGTGCACAGGCGATGTTTAGCTCACGCTCCACTTCATCCATCACTTCCATCGGATCGCGGATGTCGCGATCCAGCTTGTTCATAAAAGTCAGGATTGGCGTATCGCGTAGGCGGGTGACTTCCATCAGCTTGCGGGTACGATCCTCAACGCCCTTGGCGGCGTCGATCACCATCAGGCAGCAGTCAACGGCAGTCAGAGTGCGGTAAGTATCTTCGGAGAAATCTTCATGCCCTGGTGTATCCAGCAGGTTGACCAGGCTGTCGCTATATGGGAACTGCATTACCGAGGTGGTGATTGAGATCCCACGTTGCTTTTCTATTTCCATCCAATCGGATTTGGCGTGTTGGCTTGAACCACGACCTTTTACCGTGCCAGCAGTTTGGATCGCCTGCCCGAACAGCAGTACCTTTTCGGTAATGGTGGTTTTACCGGCATCGGGATGCGAGATGATGGCAAATGTACGTCTAGCCGCTACCTGCGCGGCAAAGCTGAGGTTAGACATCTAGTCACTCTCTTTCATGTATACATATATGTACAAATTACAATTTTTGCTGAGGTGGGGATTCTAGATTACTGGCAGGCATGGTGCATTATGAATCGTCTTAGCTGAAACCCACAAACACCATAACTCCAATAACCCAAAATGAGTTGACGCTCACTTAATACAGGGTCATCATAGCCCCATCAAAACAACACAGAGGGCAGGAGGATGATGGATAGCGGGAATGCAATAGCAATTGATAGAAGCTAATGGGTGGTATCTAGTGAGAGTAAAAAGCGGTCATCACCAGTTCAAGCACCCAACAAAAAAGATCTGATAACGGTAAAACATCCCTAAAAAGACATACCGCTACCAACACTAAAAAGTATCAAGAAACAGACGGGGATTTAAGACCGTCCTTTTGGAAGTTTATATGTTGTATCCCGTTGCTATTGATAAAGGCGATTCATCCTTCGGCGTTCGCGTGCCTGATATTCCAGGCTGCTTCTCTGACGGCGACAACTATCAGGATGCGATTGAGAGCGTACGTGAGGCTATCGACGCGCATATCGAATTACTGGTGGAAGATAGCGAAGCGGTGTCGGAAGCCACCGGCGTTAAAAACTGGCTGGCCGATCCCGATTATGCTGGCGTAGTGTGAGGCGCTGGTAGACGTGGACGTTACCCGGTTAATGGGGAAAGCGGAAAAAATCAACGTAACGCTTGCTTCTTTGCTAATTCGTCGTATCGACCAGTTTGTTGCTGCAAATCCTGAGTACGGTAGCCGTTCAGGCTTCCTGTCCCGTTTGGCTGCTAATAAAGTAATAGGTAGAGCCAAAATCTAAATTACTTTGAGTTATCACCACTGGTAGAGGTCTGTCACTACGCTTTCCACGCAGAAAACATCAGCGGATCACTGAACGCATACCGCTGATGTTTAACTGTCGAATTGTACGGCATATACACCTGGCGGCAGGCACCGGAATCAGCACCGGTTAAGATACACCTTCAATGCGCTAGCCACCGCCTCAGGGTAGTTTAGAGCCAGAGTAGCGTTGCTAGTCACGTTATGGAAGTATTCGCCAGGTTCGATTATCGCATTTAAATCCATGCCTGCCTGCAGGTTTTTATCGGCTACAGGTAACGTACTGGTATCATTTGCAGCGATCACGTCTTTGGTCGCCAATTTCCCCAACCCTAGATTTTCTGTGATGATTCCTGCGCTTTTTCCCTGCATCAGCAATTTCTGAGAGGTTTTTTCGATAACCAGGTGTTTTTCTACAACCGGTGCAGTTGTCACGATAACTGTCCTACTGGCTTTTTTACCTGATAATACGCCGGATACTCTTATCGTGGCATCTCCTGCTGAGCCATAATTCATATGGCTATTGGAGGTGACGCTTGCTACCGAGTTATCAGTCGAGGTGTAGATGACATCTTCTATCGCGTTCGATGGGGTTTTTGTAATTTGCAAGTTATAGCTGTTGCCAGGTATCAGACAAAATCATAGCCACCCTCATGTATATATGTTTTTATTATGTGAGAGGCGGAGATTACGATTATGTACACGCTGTTGTATATATTTTTATTGAGAAGAATTGAAAATATTTTGTTTTTCTTTTGCGTTCTTTGGTTGTTGTTTGTGCTTTGTGGTTACAACATCCTTTAAATACGGGATTTTCATACTGGAGTTTGAGGATATTTTGCGGGGTTTTGATTAGTCTTTAGAAGGTCTAACATTTAGATGCGAGATGATAGCGAAAGTTTTTCTTTTCGAGACTTCGTGGGCAAATGCACTAGGATAAATGTTTTTCTGGTTCTACGGTTAGTCCGCCCTGTGACAACATTAGAACGCGCCCTAGCGGCGTCAAGCAAAGCGGTAAATGATAAAGACAATAGCTGGATATTTTCGCTGATTTGTCAACAGCTGACAATCAAATGGTTTGCCTGGTGAGTAAGATGCCACCGTGCGCTGGCTAAGCCAACGGCAGCATCATAACAATCGCGTCCTCGCGTCTATTGGCGCTGGGGCAATAATTGCTGCGTAAAGTCACTTGGTTGAAACCGAGATCATCGTATAGCCCGCTCGCCGCCGCGTTGGAGGAACGCACTTCCAACCACAGTGTGACCACGCCGCAGGGGTCAGTTGTTCGATCAGCACATGCAGTAAACGGCGGCCAAAGCCACAACGCGCTGCCATTGTGGATAGATAGTGATGTTGAACAATGTAGCCTCATTTAGCACGATCTGAGTAATGGCAAAGCCCGTCATCCGCCCACCGGTGCCTAATTTCAAGTTAAGGTAGCGTTCGCCTTGGTTACTGGCAAGGGTGGCTTCCGTCCAAGGGAAAGCGTGGCTAGCCTGCTCAATGTTGTAGGCCGTAGTCAGATCGGCTGCTGTCAGGGTAGAAGTACTGTTCATGATGATAAATCTGCTGCCAGAGGGATCGTTTAGCCCGGGGATCTTGAGAAAGTTCTTCCAGCTCCGGACTGTATAGCTGCGCGCCGACCACTGCAAGTGGCTCCTCTACACCCAGCCGCCAACTGTTGCACTTGGTATCTTCAGGCAATATCGCCATTTGATCCGGCGTCAGGCCGTAGGTTTGCGCTGGTGTCAACCCCAAGCTGCGCAGCACGTCACAAAACAGCAGGTCGTGATGGTCGGGCAACGCCTGTGCCACAATCAGCAAACGTACCTCAGACGACAAGCTGATTGCCACTGCACCCTGTAATACGCCTGGGCGGCGTAATGCCCACTGCGTGATACCTAGTTGTTGTAACAGCCAGTCGCGTTTTGATGCCATGCCGATCCCTACCCGTTATGGTGCGTCATATCTGCCACACGCCGCGCTATGCTAGCAAACCTGCGCACCTCACGCCAATAAACCCGTCGAACATAGCGTCACAAAGCTCTATAATCCCCGGCTTAATTGCTAGGAGCCAATTGCTAGGAGCTAAAACCTGATGTCTGCATTAACCCCTGCCAGTGAAGTCATGCTACGCCACAGTGATAAGTTTATCAAACGCCGCGTTTTATTCGCCGGTGATCTACAAGATACCCTACCAGCTCTATTCGCGGCCACAGAGGTACGCGTCCATACCCAGCAATACCATCACTGGCAATTACTGAACCGGGAGATGGGTGATAACGCGCAGTTCGGCCTGATCCTAGACGCGGCATTTATTGCTGAGTGCGATACGCTGATCTACTACTGGCCAAAGAGCAAGCAGGAAGCGCAGTTCCAACTGTGCAACATTCTGGCGCTTCTACCAGTAGGCGCGGATGTGTTCGTGATCGGTGAAAACCGTAGCGGGGTACGCAGCGCCGAGCAGGCCATGGCAGGCCACGCCACGCTGATGAAGATCGACAGCGCCCGCCGCTGTGGCCTATATCATGGCCACTTGGATGTGCAGACCACATTCGATCTGACCGACTGGTGGCAAAGCTACCCACTGCACGATTTGACAGTGAAAACCCTACCGGGCGTGTTCAGTCGCGATGGGTTGGACACCGGTAGTGCTCTGCTGCTATCAACGCTGGAAAACTCCATGCAGGGTAAGGTACTAGATGTCGGCTGCGGCGCTGGCGTGGTAGCAGCGGTGTTGGCTAAGCTGTCACCGAAGGTCAAGCTGACCCTGAGTGATGTGAGTGCTGCTGCGCTGGACTCCAGCCGCGCGACGCTAGCTGCCAACAGCATTAAAGGCGAGGTGATCGTCAGCAATGTCTACTCCAACATTACCGGCCGTTTCGACATGATCATTTCCAACCCGCCGTTCCATGATGGTCTACCAACCAGCCTGACCGCAGCGGAAACCCTGATCCGTATGGCGATGAAACACTTGCCGATCGGCGGTCGTTTGCGCATCGTGGCCAACGCCTTCCTGCCGTACCCAGGCATGCTGGATGCCACTTTCGGTAGCCATGAAGTGCTGGCACAGAATGGCCGCTTCAAAGTGTATCAGGCGATAGTTTGGCTTCCGCCACGCGATCAGAAGAAGAAAAAGAAATAACGTTTTGAGTCGTATGCATGTAAGGTGTAGTTCCAGCGGGTGCGCTGTCTACCCAGGCATTCCTCCCCCTGTTGCAACGGTTCAGCGTGCTAATTTCCTGGTTAAGTATCCACAAACAAGGGAAACAACTATTGACGTACCTGCCAAAATCTCTAGAATTCGCTCCTGTGGTAATGTTTCTAGTAGGTGAAGGTGGCAAAATCAGTATACGCGCTAGCTTCAGGTGTTAGTGTCCTTATGGACGTGAAGGTTCGAGTACTTCTCTTCATACCATGTGGGCGATATAATATAAATCGATGGAGGTCTGTTCAACCTCTCATTTCTAGGGGCGGACACTCAGTTCTATGGGATGTAGCGTAAGACATATCCCTGCCCAGCATATGAAAGCGTTTGTCAGAAGCAAGAAGAACGATGCAAACAATGCGCTGGCAATATGCAAAACAGCCTGCCGCCCAGGCCTTCACCTTTGTACCGGTCAAAACCACTGAACAGCAGGATATCAAAGCACTGCGTAATACCTGTTAACTCATGGTTGAGCAGAAAATCGCGCTGGCTGAATATAGTCTCATTATCCCTGTTGGGATCCAGCGCCTTCAGCAGCTACTACTAGAACCAGAATTTATCGAAGATGCGTCTAATGACCTGACATTCACGCTTCGCCATTTATTTTATTCATTGCGGCAAAATAAGATATACAGGCCCTGAATGGACAGAGATCACCTGTCTAGATGGCGAAATTGCTGCATTGTCTTCACAACAGGCCGCATATCGCCATTTATTAACGATCCCGAGTGTCAGTCTTCTTATCTATCACTGCAGCATTTATCAGTGAAATGGATGCAGTACAGTTCTCCAGTGGTAGAGAATTATCCGCCTGGTGCGATCTTGTTCCACGGCAGCATAGTTCGGGAGGAAAACAAAGATTATCTTCTGTGACAAAAAACAGCAATCTAAGCCAGAAAACGTGAGTCATCCAGGGCACGCGCTCAGTGATGCTCTGCGTGAAAAAGCGCAATGATAGCCTGGGTATGTGGCTGAAAAGGCTCGAGGCCGAGGCCCGGCGATGGTTCCTGAAAACCAACGTAGCTCTCTAGCAAATAAACTAACCCGCATCATCTGGCGCATACTGACCGACAGTGTTGATTTTAATATGAATAAGGTTTTTGCTGTGAGTTAACTTAATACAGCGTTAAAAAAGCACGTTTCACTGAGTTTGCAGTCACTGATGAGAAATGGCTACCGTCCTTGTCACAGCCTGAAGTTGACCTAGGTAATCATTTACCGGTATAGCGATAAGGAAACAGGTTTCGGATAACATCATGGTGTGGGTAACTTTACCTACTTAATGATGCTGGATATATGGTTGCAAACTGTATCGAACCAGTATTTATAATACCCAGGGCGTCTATATAAGGTCAACTAAAAACTAGCCACGAGTTTAGCGTTTTTACACAACCGATTTTACGATTCGTTTGGTGGTAACCCACCGTTATATGTGTAAAGACGAAAAGCAGCCCACTACTACCACCAACCGCACGGTCGCAAGCTGTATTGCTGAAGTTAATGAGGGCGGGTGTTTTTGTACCACGTGTGGCATCATCCAGACAATCGCTGAGATGATGGGTACAAGATTAAACCTAGACTGTCAGTTTACTTTAACCGGTATGCCGGAACGGGAATTGATCGCCGCATCTACTGTATGCTGGTTAACGGTAGAGTCCATCAACACTTTCCTTACCGACGTGGATAGCGTCAGTGGCACTGGGTCTTTGGACTTCAGTTCTTCTTCGTTCGCCGACAGCGGATTATGTACTTCCAGAGAACGCGCGCCCCCAGGTTCAATGCTGGCTTTCACCGGTTCATTGATGAATTGCACACGGGTGCCGACCGGTACTTTGTCGAACAGGTATTTGATGTCATCGTTGCGCAGCGCTGCACACAACCATGGCTCACGCGCAGACCGATGCCAAAATTGGCGGTATTAGTGCCGTGAATGGCGTACAGACGCCCGACATACAGTGCAAGTGCATACAGACCCCTATCTGGTTGTCAGGGCCGGCTGGGAATACTTCAGGAAGTATATCATCGTCAGCCTCATACTTTGCACGTATCTTGACGGTTGGTGTCCAAGTTGGGCCGTCTTTCTTGCGCTGCGCACTGGTGATCCAATTCAGCGGGGTGTCTTTGCCCAGTTGGCCAATGCCGATAGGCAGCACTACCACGGTGTTGGAGCCTTTCTGGTAGCAGTAAAGACGCATTTCAGCACTATTAATGATAATAACCTGGCGCGGTGCGCGTTCAGCAGGATTATCTGCTGTGGAATGATTATGGTGCTGCCCGCTTGCAGCAGGAACTAATCTACACCTGGATTTGCTTCCAGCATGTTACTCAAGCCCAACATGGTATTGAGCGGTGAAGCTCTCCAGTGGCAGTTTGTTTTCTTCTAGTACGGTGATTTGGATGTTCTCACCAGTCAGGCTGCTGTCTTTAGGCAGTAAGGGGTACACAACGGCGAAAACAACCTGGCTGCATGCAACCAGTGCCGTAAACAGGGTTAGTATAATGCACGAATACTCATTTTTATCTTCGTTAGCCAAGGACACTGGCAGTGAGTGATATCGGTTATTTTGACCCCTGAGGGGCTGGATGCGCATTATATACCCTAAATAATTTGAGTTGCAGTAAGGTAGTAACACAGCGACAAATCGGTTGGGAACCGATTTGAACAGCGATTGTACTGGTCCGTAGGCTAAACCTCAGGGATGAGGTGCATTAATCCTCGGTCACTTACACCCGCCAGTGAATGGGGTGAGCGAAAAAAGCTAACATACAGGCAACTTGAAGTATGACGGGTATAGGTGATCATCAATTAAAGTATGGAATATTACCCTGCTCAATATCGTAATTTTTGTGCCACTCTCTCCAGATTATTACTCAGCGTTGATGGGCGACTGTGTTGGTTGCTTGTGCTTGGATGGGAGTCAATGCCAGATGCAGAGCGGCGGGCGATGATCGGAGCGACAGGCAGTGTAACGATGCGATTGCATTTTACGCAAACCTTTTAGTTAATACCTGTTTGAAGTGGTAGTTAAGAAATGTTACGCTTTTTGAAATGGTCAGCAGGGGCTTCTGTAACCCCTGTCCGACCGGGAATTTCCCTGGTGTTGACTAAATTAGCCACCTGAGCGTGGCAAGTTATGTTTTTTATCTTCACGTCTATTACTATAACTTATGACACCAAATAGGTAACCTGTACTTAAGCACAGGCTTTCCAGTAGGAAAAATCAGACTAGAACTGAATCCCACGCTACGATAGGCAGGTTAAAGGGAAATAAGAGAGAATGGATAAACGCGCGTCCCTGCGACTAGCAGGGTTTCATATCGCCGGATAGGTTACCTTACTCAGTTTGTCGCTACAGGATTTTATGACCGTATGGTTCTAGTATTACCATTTGATGTTAAGGATTTTCATCAATAAGTCAGGTGTGCAGACCCTTTTCCTGCCTGACATAAAAAAGGTGGTAACGTCACCGACAATGCGAAACTGTATCGGCTACAAATAACAGCCATCCTGGGTGAAGGCAGCATTCAGCACCACTTTTCAATGTAGAAAACGTTGTTCTATGAGGAGCAAGGATACCCAGGGCTTCCACTCTCGTGTGTCCATCACATATCCATTGCCCCTGCCTCGGTTTTCAACGTCTCCGTGGCATATACCAGCCGGAACAGGTCTGACTGTATGGATCGGGTTGCCGGTGCAGATTAAGCCACCCACCTTATGCATAAATTATGCTGCCTTATCGGCCTGTTACGCGCCGATAATTAGACTTTCCGATTTACCATTAAATATTCCCAAGCGATATATTGCCTCAAAAATGCTAATGATGGCTCCTATAAACTCTGGGAACACCCTGATTTATTTAAATCGGAAAAAGTATTTTGCTAGCATCAAAAGCCCCTGAGCGCCCATTACTCATCCAAACCAATGTCGACAGAATTCTGACTAGGCTCTCACAGAAAATTAACAAATTGATGATGACTGATGAGTGAAAGCAACAGTAGATGAAAGAGCAAGCAGGGTGGATCTAAAAAGGCCGGGTGTCTTGCTGACACCCGGCCTTTCAGCGCTTCAATGACTCGTCTTTCAGATAGGTGTAGCCGTACAAGTAGGTGGGCAAGCTCTTCCAATAATTGCGCCTGTAACAGGTCATTCAGATCGTTTTCTTTCACCTGATCGCGGAGCTTGACCAGTAACGCGGCCGTATCCAACTGTACGCATTCCAGCATATAAGCCACGCTCTTACTACCTGCGCAGGACAATTCTGTTTCCACGCGGACATCTGAGAACACGTGTATACGTTAACCGATGCGGTGCCACCGAACAGGTTGTGCATGTTTCTTCCAAGGGTCTATTGATAAGCACAGACCATAAAGAAGCCCAATACCGGTGGGTTAACCAGATCATAGGCTGGCATCGGTATGGTGGAGGTTATGCCGTCTCCGTCGATATAGTGGCCGATGGTGCCGTCTGAGTTACAGGTGACATTGAGCAACAGCACTCAGCCTTCCGGCTGCTGATTCCAACCCTTCCAGCGGCAACATCGGAAACAGTTACTGTATGTCCCGGGCGTCCGGTATAGATTGAAACAGCGAGAAGTTGACGTAGAACTTGTCTGCCATAAGCTCCTGCAATTCATCAATGATCGGGCGGTGTGCACGGTTGACCAGATCGAGCTGCTGCAAGATCTTTTTGCAGATGCTCAGATACAACTGCTCGGCCCAAGCGCGTTTGGCCAGATCCAGAGTGCCATGAGTGTATTGGGTGTGAACGTCATGCAGATCCATCTGCCTGGCATGAAGCCATGCGTGCAGCGAGCGGCGATTCTCTGGCTGGTTCATTTCCAACCAGTTTTTCCACATGCTTTCTAGCACGCACGGCGCGTCTTCCGCCTGTGGCAGCGGCTCGCTGAACTCATAGCGTTCCACACCGAACACGTTTGATACCAACGCCACATGGTACGTGGTCATAGCACGGCCGGATTCGGTGATTAACATCGGATGAGGCAGGATATGCTTGTTACAAGCGTTACCGATACCACAAATCACGCTGTTGGCGTATTCATTCAGGCCGTAGTTCACCAAACAGTCAGACTGCGAACAGGTTCCTTCATAATCGACGCCCAAACCACTACCCACATCGAAATACTGAATATTGACGCCCAGCTTGTGCAGTTCAACGTAAAAACGCGCCGATTCACGCATGCCGATAGTGATATCGCGAATGTTGGTCAATTGCTAAACCAGGTGAAAGTGCAGTAGTTGCAAGTTGTCGAGGTAGCCCACTGCGCGCAGGGTATCTATCAACGTCAGTACCTACACGGCAATCAGGCCAAACTTGGATTTTTCGCCGAAGCTTGATTGCCATTTGCCGGAACCCTTCGATACCAGAAGCGCACGCACGCTGAGACATGGCATCACACCAATCCGTTCAGCTTCTTCTAGCACCATGTTGATCTCGGACATTGTCTCGATCACCAAGTACACTTTGTAGCCTAACTTCTGAGCGATCAGCACCAGATGAATATATTCGCGGTCTTTGTAACAATTGCTAAACGATCATTGATCGGGCCATGACCAGATGCGCCAGTACCGCCATCAGTTCGGATTTGGAACCGGCTTCCAGCCCCAGCGGTTCCCCAGAGTTAACCAAGGACTTGATCACTCGGCTATGCTGGTTCACCTTAATTGGGTATACCAGAAAATAGTCGCCCTTACAGCTGAAGGCGTCACGCGCGCGCTTGAAAGAAGCGTTAATAGAGCGTAGCCGATGTTGCAGGATCTGCGGGAAACAAAATAATGCGGGGAGACGCTGACCTTCTTTCTGACACTCTTTCACCAGTTCCGCCAGATCGACGCGTGCCTGCGGAAAATAGGGGTTAGGACATACGCTGATGTAGCCTTTTTCATTAACGTCATAGTAACTATTACTTCATTGGGCAACGTTATAAGTGCTCAGCATCTTGCTGGCATTACGAACATTCACGATAACCTCCTGCACTGCATACAAAAAGATAGAGTGTAAATGTGCGATGAAGTGACAGCATCAACTGTGGATGCCAGCAGCACATAAACGCGCATCACTGGTGACTTCATCCAGGCTACATCCAGTTTAAAACCTTGTCCTTGACATTGTTCCGCTACAGTCAGTGCGCTGCGTGCGCATTATATACTACAAAACAAAAATTTACTGGTATCTGTTTAAGACGATTAAAATAGCGCTGGTAACTTCTCTCTAAAAAACAGAAGCAAAAAATGACTGGTAATCCGACTAAACCCCGACCTAAAATAGACGTCTAGAAGTTAATCCATCTATAAATGAAAAACTGCTTAACGACATTGCCTGAAGGACGTTGCAGGATACATCTTATACCATCAATGGAAGGCTCTTTATTTGATGCCAAAATGCCAAGGCTGTACAGTAATTTCTAACTCGTTTTATGCAAGGTAAAGGGATAAAATGGCTAAACACTTATTCACGTCAGAATCTGTCTCCGAAGGCCATCCTGACAAAATTGCTGACCAAATTTCTGATGCCGTTCTCGATGCCATCCTAACGCAAGATCCGAAAGCACGTGTTGCTTGTGAAACCTACATCAAAACAGGCATGGTTTTGGTCGGTGGTGAAATTACCACCAGTGCCTGGGTCGATATCGAAGAGATCACCCGTAAAACCGTGCGTGAAATTGGCTATGTTCACTCGGATATGGGTTTTGACGCCAATTCCTGTGCTGTACTGAGTGCCATCGGCAAACAATCCCTAGACATCAACCAAGGTGTTGACCGCACCAATCCATTGGAGCAGGGTGCTGGAGATCAGGGCCTGATGTTTGGCTATGCCACCAACGAAACTGAGGTCTTGATGCCAGCACCGATCACTTACGCGCACCGTCTGGTACAGCGTCAGTCCGAAGTGCGTAAAAATGGCACTCTGCCGGGGCTGCGCCCAGATGCCAAGAGCCAGGTAACCTTCCAGTACGACGATGGAAAGATCGTCGGCATTGATGCTGTGGTTCTCTCCACCCAGCATGATGAAGATGTCGCTTTGAAAGATCTGCAAGAAGCGGTAATGGAAGAGATCATCAAACCGGTACTGCCGCCAGAATGGCTGAGCGCAAGCACCCAATATCACATCAACCCAACTGGCCGTTTTGTTATCGGTGGCCCCATGGGCGACTGTGGCCTGACTGGCCGTAAGATCATTATCGACACCTATGGCGGTATGGCTCGCCATGGTGGCGGAGCATTCTCCGGTAAAGATCCGTCCAAGGTTGACCGTTCTGCCGCTTACGCCGCACGCTACGTGGCGAAAAACATCGTCGCCGCTGGTCTTGCTGACCGCTGTGAGATCCAGATTTCCTACGCTATCGGCGTGGCGGAACCCACTTCCATCATGGTAGAAACTTTCGGTAGCGAGAAAATTCCTACCGAGCAAATGACCATGCTGGTACGCGAGTTCTTCGACCTACGCCCATACGGCCTAATTAAGATGATGGATCTGCTGCAACCGATCTACAGCGAAACCGCCGCCTATGGCCACTTTGGCCGCGAGCACTTCCCTTGGGAAGTAACGGACAAATCAGCACTGCTGCGCGATGCCGCTGGCCTCAAATAAGCCTGGATATTGATGTGAATACGGCGAGTCTAGGTTCGCCGTATTTATTTTTATCGAGTGGACGTTTGACATGGCCCTGAAATCTGACCATCAGATTTATTGACGGCGGGATCCAATACCAACGGGAAAGGGTTATCACCATGCAGTTAGCCAGAGATAGGGTAGAGGAAGATGAGCAACTAAAAGGGAATTTTTTATAAGACTAATTTTTATTATGCTTTTTCAATGTCTTAGAAAGATTTGTATCACGCAATATCCCCCTCTTTGCATCATTGGCCGAACATGTCTTTAATCCAGCCGGTAACCCCATCACTGTCTTTTTGCTCGCCCTTAGCCTGCTGCTGTTGCTGCTGAATAGCCATCTGGCTGGACTGGCACAAACCCTGTGGGTTGTCAGTCCATACCGGCAGGGTGCGCCCGTTGCCACCTCCGCCGCAGATGAAGTTTCCTGACGCGTCGATCACCATTGGGTTGATGCCCTCAGGCGGCTGTAGCATCAACGGCAGCGGCGTTTGGTTCTCCAGATAACGACGGTACAGGGTCAGAGCACCGTTAGCACCTGTTAATTTAGCCGGGCCGTTGTTGTCACGCCCCACCCAGACGATCGCCACTTCTTTGCCATCGATGCCGGCAAACCAACTGTCGCGCAAGTCATTAGTGGTGCCGGTTTTGGCTGCCAGGTCGTAGTTCGGGAACTTCACCGACAGCGAACGGGAGGTTCCGCGGATCACACCCTGCTGCATGGCATATAACGTCAGGTAAGCCGCCTGTGCCGGTACCATACGTTCCGCCTGAGGGAAGCTATGATACAGTACCGTCCCCTCCTCAGCGATCACCGAACGCACCGCAGAAAGTAGCGCACGTTTGCCGCCACTGGCGATAGTCTGATACTCCTGCGCCACTTCCATCGGCGTCAGACCTATCGCCCCCAACAGCATGGAAGGTACTTGGTTAATCTCTGCATTGGGGATACCCAACCGTTGCAACGTGGCACTGATTTGTGCCAACCCCACCGACAGGCCAAGATTAACCGTTGGCATGTTCAGCGAGTTGGCAAGCGCATCAACCAACATCACTTGGCCGCGAAATTTACGGTCGTAGTTGTTCGGTTGCCAGATGGCACCATTCGGCTGTTTCAGTGACAATGGAGTATCCGCTAGCCAGGTATTGAGGCGGTACTTGTCCGGCTCGGAAAGCGCGGCCAGGTATGTGGGCGGTTTCGCTAGCGAACCAACTAGACGGCGCGCCTGTACCGCGCGGTTAAAACCAGCAAACTGCGGGTTGGCCCCCCCCACCATGGCACGAACTTCGCCGCTGAAGCGATCGACAATCACCATCGCCGCTTCCAGATCCTGCATATGACGCGCAGCGCGCAGCGCCAGGATACCGCCTTCGACCGCTTTTTCTGCCGCGTCTTGCGATACCAGATCCAGGGTGGTGAATATTTTCACGCCGGACAAATTGTTAACCTTGTCGCCTAGCTTAGCCTGCAACTCCTGCCGCACCATGTACATAAATGCAGGCTGCGGTGTGATCACCCCGCCTTTCGGCTGTACGCCTAGTGGACGCGCACTCAGCATGTTATACAGCTCAGCGTCGATAACGCCTTGGCTTTGCAATAGCTTGAGCACCAGATTGCGACGTTCTAACGCTAGATCTGGATGGTGCCACGGGTTGTAAAACGACGCACCCTTAACCATACCTACCAGCAACGCTTGCTGATCGAGACTCAGTTCATCCACCGGGCGGCCAAAGTAATACAGGCTAGCCAGTGGGAAACCATGGATCTGATCGCTGCCACTCTGGCCGAGGTACACCTCGTTTAGGTACAGTTCAAGAATACGATCTTTGCTGTAACGGTAATCCATCAACAACGCCATATAGGCTTCGTTAGCTTTGCGCCACAGCGAACGTTCATTACTCAGAAACAGGTTTTTCACCAGTTGCTGCGTCAGAGTACTCCCGCCCTGCACCGCGCGGCCAGCGGTCAAGTTAGCCAGCACCGCACGGCCGATGGAGTAAGGGCTGATGCCGTCATGCTCATAGAAATAGCGATCTTCGGTAGTGATCAACGTGTCCACCAGCAAATCAGGGAAGCCAGTGCGCGACACGAACAACCGCTGTTCCCCATTCGGTGACTGGAGCATGGTAATCAGACGCGGATCGAGGCGGAATAAGCCGAAGCTGCGTTGATTTTCTATATTTTCGATCTTCGCCAGAAGATTGTTCTGGAAATCCATACGAGCGTGGATCTGCCCTTCTTTACCATCAGGGAAATCAAACGGACGTCGCAACATGTGGATGCTATTGGCCTGAACAGTAAACTCACCAGGACGTGTGATGCGGCTGACCTGACGGTACTGCATGCCTTCCAGCAGATCGATCATTTCCCTTTTGCTGTACGGCATGCCCGGTTCCAAGTTGACCATGCGACCATAGACTGCTGCTGGCAACTGCCAGACCTTGCCATCTATGCGGCTGCGGATCTGGGAATCCAGATAAATGCCATAGACCGCCAGCAGCGCAGTGATAACCAAGAGCAATTTGATCATCAGGCCAAGCCATCGGCGTTTTTTATGCGGTGGCGTTGCCTTCACCTTACGTGGCATCGGTTCCTCTTCCTGTTTACCCACATCATCGTCATACAGATCTTGATTATCATAATCGTCTCGGCTACGGCGCGACGCGGTGCGTTTAGATTGTTTTTCTTTGCGCACGATAGGCTCGCGATTATCCCCAGCCATGATTGTTATTCTCCGAGCATGATAGCAGTGCTATTAGTAAGTCGCTTAATCTGCCCTGCCAGTAGGCTGCTGAATATAAGAAACATCTGGATTCTATACTCTCTATTGCATCAAGGGGGCAAAAGAACTCGCAGCCAACAGAAATACAGCTTCAAGTATCATGGATTCACTGATACTTTTTCGTCCGCCATGTGGGGGCAGCATTAGCCGGATCGTCGGGCCATACATGCTTTGGATAGCGTCCCTTCATCTCTTTTTGCACCTCGCGATAAGCATCATGCCAGAATGCCGCCAGATCGCCGGTGACCTGTAGCGGGCGGGGCGGTACGCCGGTGAGAGTAACTCAAGCACCACGGGGATACGATCCTCCGCCAACATTGGGTTGCGCTGTTCACCGAACACTCCCTGTAAACGCAGCTGATAGCATCGGCGGTTTACCGACGTGATAACAGATCGTCAGGCGGCTGCCCGTCGGCACGGTATAATGGATGGGTAACACACAATTATCCAGCCGCTATTTTTGTTTCTAGTCCAGCAAGCGGCTCAACGTCTTAGCGATATTGACTTGCTGCAACCCACGAAAGTCACGCACGCCGTTCAGCGATAGCAGCAGCCATTTTCCCAACCCATCCAGCAAAGCTCTGTCTTCCACTGGTGGCCAGCTTTGTGCGCATCCGGGCTGTTATCACTATGCAGCAGACGGGTAATTATCAGCCAGGCCGCACGCGACAAGGCTTTATCCTAATCTATCGCTGCTCCACCAACCCCGTTGGCTAACGGGTAGCGACCATCCTGACCACGCCTCGGAGCGATGTGATCAGCAAATCCATACGCCAGCAGGCGTGCAGCCAAATCGTCGAGCTGTCCCAGCCGCTGCGAAAAGCATCGGGAAAACTGACTGGCGTGGCGCTGCCAGTGCGGCTATGGGTGACTCTTCCAGTATGGCGGCTAATGCTGCTGCTGTGGCCAGACCATTAGCACCCAACATTGCCCAGGCGGGTCAGTATCGCTGCCAAACGCGGTTCACATCCCAATGCGGCTATCTGCCCGCCCCTGAGTGGTTAATTTATCACTGTCGTTGGTGGCACCTAACTAGCTTAGTAACACTTTAGCCGATGCCAGCGCCGCCGCTGGCGGCCGATCGATCCAGGTTAATTGAGCCGCATAATGGCATCCCCATTGCAGAAGCTCAAGACAGAAACTGGCGAGATTGCTGTGCAAGATCCCCGGCGATGCCTGTTTGGCAGTGCGTTCCGCCTGCTCTTTGGCAAATAGGTACAGCAAATACCTGGCCCCAGACGCCCAGCTCGGCCAGCGCGTTGCACCATCGATGCCTGGCTGATGTGCTGCGTCACCAGCCGCGTCAAGCCATTGCGCACATCATATCGCGCTACCCTTTCCAGACCGCTATCCACCACCAGCCGGATGCCTTCGATCGTCAGGCTGGTCTCGGCGATGTTAGTTGCCAGCACCACCTTGCGCCGCCCGGCCTCTGCCAGTTAGATAGCTCTCTGTTGCTGCGCCAACGGCAACACGCCATACAACGGGCACAGATCGGTATCACCTGGTACCTCGCCGTTAAGGCGTTCCAACACTCGGTTGATTTCCGTCACCCTGGCAGAAACAACAGCAGTTAGCCAGGTTGTTTTGCCAACAAGCGCCTTACCGCTGCCACCGCACCGTCTTCCAACCGTTGATGGCTAGCCAGCAATGGGTGCTGGCGATCAACCGGAAAACTGCGCCCTGCGGAGACCACGACCGATGCTATTGGCAACAATTGCACCAGCCGGTGCGTTATCTAAGGTCGTCGACATGATCAACAGTTTCAGATCATCGTGCAGCCCCTGCTGTATATCGAGCAGCAGCGCCAACGCCAGATCGGTTTGTAGGCTACGTTCATGGAACTCGTTTAGGATCACCAGTGAGACTGCCCGGCAGTTCAGCGTTATGTTGTAGCAGGCGGGTGATAATGCCTTCAGTCACCACCTCTAGCCGAGTCTACGGCCCACTTTTACTTTCTGCGCGCATACGGTAACCCACCCTTTGGCCGTTTTTTTCACCCAACTATTGTGCCAACCGGTATGAAACGTCGCCGCTAGCTGCCGTGGTTCCAGCATGATTATACGGCCTAGTAATCCGGATTTGGCTAGGATTTGCAGCGGCAGCTAAGTGGATTTGCCAGCACCAGTCGGGGTATGCAGTAGCACCTGTGCAGCAGAGTGTAGCGCAGTGAGCAATTTATCCAGTAACGCACTGACGGGCAGTGAAGAAACAGAATTCTCCGTGGTAGTTAACATTAAACGGCGTGCATTATAGCATTACACCTAGCATTTCATTATTTACTGGGTAGCTATGTCCAACGTGTTTTTAGCTTTAGCTTTGCTCTTGTCTGAAGCACTTCCGCAGTAGGTGATGAGCTGGCGTGCCGCAACCTTTTCCTTATATCAGTGGTTTTTTGTCAACGGTTCTCCCCCGTTAGAACAATGGCCTTTGGTTCATCATGCAGATGGATGATTTTACCACGCCGCTACGTTGTGCCACGCCGATTAAGCGTTACAAACGCTTTCTGGCGGATGTCATTACCCCAGAAGGGAAAACGTTGACACTGCACTGTGCCAATACCGGTGCCATGACTCTGGTTGCGCCACGCCGGGTGATATTGTCTGGTATTTCAATTCTGACAATCCCAAGCGCAAATACGCCCACAGTTAGGAGCTAACGCATATCCAACAGGGTGATTAGATTTGCATCAATACGCTGCGTGCTAACACTCTAGTGCGTGAAGCCATTGAACAGAATTTAATCAATGAATTATTTGGTTATAGTAAAATATGCTGCGAGGTGAAATACGGCAGTGAGAATAGTCGTATCGATTTATTATTACAGGCAGAAAACCGGGTTGACTGTTATATTGAAGTGAAGTCAGTGACTTTGTTGCAACAACAATGTGGTTATTTTCCTGATGCGGTAACGCTAAGAGGGCAAAAACGCCTGCGTGAATTGTTCAAGCTTGATTGAACGTGGTCAACGGGTAGTGTTGCTCTTTGCCGTGTTACACAGTGGTATTGAACAAGTCATACCTGCACATCGCATAGGCGCACGTTATGCGGCATTGTTGGCACAAGTGCGCAAGTTGGGAGTCGAAGTCATTTGCTATGGCGCTAAATTATCACCTGACGGTATATCCATGCACAATAAGTTACCGTTTTTTATCTATAGCAGCAATCAAACATGAAGAAGTTGACAACTGGTTAGAACATCATCAGGTACGTCTCCCTTAACAGCATTGTCAAGAGGGCGATAGGAATAATTGCCAACCTACCTTCCTTCTGTTATTTATAGCGTCCTGTTTTTCCCCGTATTGGGGATTCAATAGCGTGTGCGTATTGTGTGTAGGAGAAGCAACATGCAAGAAGGGCAAAACCGTAAAACCTCTTCCTTGAGCATTCTCGCCATCGCTGGGGTGGAGCCATACCAAGAGAAACCAGGCGAAGAGTACATGAACGACACCCAGTTGTCGCATTTCGGGCGTATTCTTGAAGCATGGCGTAATCAGCTTAGAGACGAAGTGGGGCGTACTGTATCGTATATGCAAGACGAAGCTGCCAACTTCCCTGATCCGGCTGATAGGGCCGCGCAGGAAGAAGAGTTCAGTCTCGAACTGCGTAACCGTGACCGTGAACGCAAACTGATCAAAAAGATCGAGAAAACGCTGAAGAAAGTAGAAGATGAAGATTTCGGCTACTGTGAATCCTGCGGCGTGAAAATTGGCATTCGCCGACTTGAAGCGCGTCCGACAGCTGATTTGTGCATTGACTGCAAGACCTTGGCAGAAATCCGCGAGAAACAGATGGCTGGCTAATAAAGTTATACACCCTAAATAATTCTAGTTGTAGTAAAGCAGTAGCGCAGCGACAAATCGGTCAGGAAGAGATTTGAACCACACTCGTGCAGGGGGTCTGTAGAATAAACCTCAGGGATGAGGTTTATTAATCCCCAAGTGCTCACACCAGTAACAGCTTATCCCAGTAGGCGTACATTCAGTAGGCGTACATTATTGTAGCCAGCGGTTTGCACAGGGACAGCGCGTAACAACCACAGCGTACACACAGTATATAACGCACAGTCAACTTGAAGTATGAAGAGTATACTCTAAATGATTGGAGCATCAAGGAAGCAAAGGCGTATATCCCGATGAGCTTTTTTATTCAGTGATTTTCAGCCTATACCGATGCAGCTTCAAATATGACGAGTAGATCACCGCTGCGTGCACCGTACAGAAAAAGGAGGTGTCTTTCCTCTCTGATATGCAAAAAAGTCATTATGTAGGGCGCTTTGCCCCCTCGCTCTCTGGAGATATACATTTTGGTTCGCTGATTGCCGCTCTCGTAAGCTACCTCTAAGCCCGCGCCCGATGCAGGAAGTGGTTAGTGCGCATTGAAGATATCGATCCCCCACACGAAGTCGCCGGTGCTGCCAGCCGTATCTTATCCGTACTAGAACATTATGGTCTTTTCTGGGATGGTCAGGTCATTTATCAATCCCAACGTCATGATGCCTACCGTGCCACATTGGATCTGTTGCCACAGCAGGGGCTGTGTTATTACTGCACCTGTCCGCGTAGCCGCATTCAGCACCTCGGTGTCCTGTACGATGGCCACTGCAGCGATCGGCACGCAGGGTGCCACCATCCGTTTGCGTCAATTCGCTCCTGTCTATGTGTTTCATGATAGTTTGCAGGGCGCGAACTACGCATCGATCCGGCGCTAGCCAGCGAGGAATTTATCATTCGCCGCCGCGATGGGCTGTTTGCCTACAATTTGGTGGTGGTGATCGACAAACATTTCAAGGGCGCGTTACCGAAATCGTGCGCGGTGCCGATTTGTGATCGCGCCAACGTTACGTCAGATTGCGTTGTATCATCAGTTGCAGCTCCCGGTGCCCTCTGACTTATACATCTGCCGCTGTCTCTGGGTGCCAATGGTATCAAGCTATCGAAGCAAAATCATGCGCCTACGTTGCCCTAGGGCGATCCGCTCCCGGTGCTAGTTGCCGTGCTGAAATTTCTATGCCAACCGTTGCCGGAAAGCTGGCAAGATCTTGACCTGTCGTTATTATTGAGCTGGGCAGTCGCGCACTGGAAGCGGGAAAACGTGCCGTCACAGGACGCTATCGCTCTGGTTAAAAACACATCGGCATTCTCAAAGGAGCCAGGGTGAGCTATGATTAGCCGCAATTTTTTGTCAGTTCCATTTTTATCCGTCACTAACGAGGTGTGCCATTTTTACCCGAGTAGCCAATTTTTGCCGTAAGGCACTCATCCGCGATGACAAACTGCCCCGCGATGAAACGCCGGTCAGCGATAAAAACCTAGCCTGCGAAACAAGCGAGGCGGCAGAAGCACGCCGCACGCCGCCACAACGTCGTTCCGCTAATCATGGCAGAGCAATAGCCCAAGCCCGCCGCTCTGCGGCGCGTAAACTTCCGCCGTTTCCCGCCACGCAAGGAACTGGCTCTATGACCACCATCCCGCGCGAACAGCATTCGATCTCACGCAAAGATATCAGCGAGAACGCGCTGAAAGTGCTGTACCGCCTGAACAAATCCGGCTATGAGTCCTATCTGGTCGGTGGCGGTGTGCGTGACCTGTTATTGGGGAAAAAACCGAAAGATTTCGACATCACCACTAACGCCACGCCAGAACAGGTACGCAAGCTGTTCCGCAATTGCCGCCTAGTGGGTCGCCGTTTCCGTTTGGCGCATGTGATGTTCGGTCCGGAAATCATTGAGGTCGCCACCTTCCGTGGGCACCATGAGCAAAATCCGGAATATGACAAGAATTCTTCCCGGCAGGCGCAAAACGGCATGCTTCTGCGCGACAACATTTTCGGTTCTATTGAAGAAGACGCTCAACGCCGTGATTTCACCATCAATAGCCTGTACTACGGCGTGGCAGATTTCACGCTGCGTGATTACGTTAATGGCCTGCGCGATTTGCAGCAGCGCGCGATCCGCCTGATCGGCGATCCAGAAACCCGCTACCGTGAAGATCCAGTACGTATGCTGCGCGCGGTGCGCTTCGCTGCTAAGTTGGGCATGACTATCAGCGATGAGACCGCCGAGCCTATCCCGCGCCTAGCCTTGCTGCTGCACGAGATCCCACCTGCGCGCCTGTTCGAAGAATCCCTCAAACTGCTACTAGCGGGCTACGGCTACTCCACCTATTTGAAGCTGTGCGAATACCAACTGTTCCAGCCGCTGTTCCCGCTGATTGCGCGCCACTTCACGCCAAATCACGCCACACTGATGGAACGCACACTGGTGCAGGCGCTGAAAAATATCGACTACCGCTTGCAGAACAGCATGGGTGTCACCCCGGCGTTTTTGTTCGCCGCTATGCTATGGCATCCGCTGCTGGAGCACGCGCAGAAATTAGCGCAAGAAAGCGGCCTGGGATATTACGACGCCTTCGCGTTGGCTATGAACGATGTGTTAGATGAACAGTGTCGTTCACTTGCCATTCCAAAACGCATCACCGTACTGGTGCGCGATATTTGGCAGTTGCAGCTACGTCTAACCCGCCGCCAAGGCAAGCGCGCGCACAAGCTGATGGAGCACCTACAGTTCCACGCCGCCTATAATTTGCTGGCGCTGCGCGCCGAAGTAGAAAGCAATCAGGAAATGCTGCACTTGTCCGAGTGGTGGGGCGAGTTCCAGCGCGCCACGCTAGCACGTCAGAAGGCCATGCTAAATACCCTTAGTGACGAACCAGTACCGCGCCGTATGCGTTTGCGCCGTCGGGTACCGCGTAAAAATGGAGCATAATGTTTCGTGTTTATATCGCGCTGGGTAGCAACTTATCACAGCCGCTACAGCAGGTTAATGCCGCTCTGGAGGCACTGGGGCACCTCCCCAGCACCAAGCTGATCGTTTGTTCATCTTTTTACCGCTCCAAGCCGCTGGGGCCACAGAACCAACCGGACTTCCTCAACGCGGTGGTGGCGTTAGATACCCTATTGCCGCCTGAACAACTGCTTGATCACACTCAGGCGATAGAACGTCATCAAGGGCGTATACCTAAGGATGAACGTTGGGGGCCACGCCTTCTCGATTTAGACATCATGCTGTATGACGATCAAGTTATTGATACAGATCGCCTAACGGTGCCGCATTATGGCCTGAAAGAGCGTGAGTTCATGCTCTATCCGCTAGCTGAAATCGCCCCTGATATCGTCTTCCCAGATGGAGAATCATTCGCTAACTGCTTGAAACGCGTGCCGGAAAACGGCATGGTGCTGTGGCATCAAGCAAAATAATCCCTTTTCTTTCAACAAAATTCGCATCAGCATCTTTTTCCGGTTGAACGACGCTACTCACCCCGCTAAGATTACAGCTAAATAGCTGAATTTTGTGCTGCTAAGGCTCTACGCACGCCGCACAGTTTTACTCAGGAAACGTAGTGACGAAACCCACCACCATCATGAGCCATTTGCGCCAATGTAAACTAGAGCAACGCAAGTTTTCGTCCCTTACTGCCTATGATGCTAGCTTTGCCAAATTGTTTAGCTAGCAAGGCGTTAATCTCCTGTTGGTCGGCAATTCGCTGAGCATGACGCTACAGGGACACAAATCCACGCTGCCAGTCACTGTTGCCGCCATCGCCTTACCATACCCGCGCAGTGCGCCAAGGCGCGCTAGCCTGCTTACTGCTAGCCGATCTACCCTCTTCATGACAGGCCTTCACCAATGCCGCCAAGCTGATGCGTGCGGGGGCCAACATAGTGCAGTTGTAAGGTGGCAATTGGCTATGCGAAACGGTGAAAATACTTACCGAATGCGCAGTGCCGGTATGCGGCCATTTGGGGCTGACACCACAGTCAGTCAACGTTTTTTGCGGCTATAAGGTACAAGGGGCGCGATAAGCAGCCTGGCATGCAACTGTTAGTGTTGGCATACGTACAGGCCAGGGTTGGCACACCAAATTACTGAGGTGCCGTCCATTCCGGTTATTGGCGTCGGTGCGGGTAACGCTACCGATGACCAGATCCTGGTGATGCACGATGTTTTAGGTATTATCGGTGACCAAACGCCGAGATTCGCTAAAAACTTCCTGGCCTACAGCAGTGATATCCGCACGGCAGTGCGGCAATATATCCAGGAAGTAGAGCAAGGCCTTTATCCGGCAGAAGAATACTCTTTGAATTAACAACAGGTTTAACCTGTCCCATTAGGCGTACATTATTGCAATCTATTTGCATAGAGACAGCACGCAACAACCGCCGCGTATATAGAATACGTGAGGATGGTGAGCACTGCCCAGGGCCAAAATGGCAAATAAAATAACCTAATGAGATAGGTTCTTAATAGGTGTGATAGCGGTGGCCAGTTCCTGATGTGAGGAGAGCGGCACCGGCCAATCACGCATAGGCAAGTAAAATGGCCGATCAAAGGAGTGCCTAATGATTATTATTGAATCCCTGCAATTGCTGCGCCAACAGATCCGCAGCTGGCGTCAAGGACGGTAAGCGTATTGCACTGGTGCCGACCATGGGCAACCTGCATAATAGCCACATGATGCTGGTCGATGAGGCGAACGCCCGCGCCGATGTCGTGGTAGTGAGCATTTTCGTTAAACCGATGCAGTTCGAACGACCGGACGATCTGACGCGCTATCCGCGCACGTTGCAGGAAGACTGTGAGAAGCTGGCCCGTCGCGGTGTAGATCTGGTATTTACACTAGTAGCGGGCGATATCTACCCACAGGGGCTGGAACAGCAAACCTACGTCGATGTACCGGGCCTTGCTACTATGTTGGAAGGGGCCAGCCGCCCCATCCATTTCTGTGGCGTCGCCACCATTGTCAGCAAGCTATTCAATTTGGTGCAACCAGATCTAGCCTGCTTTAGTGAACAGAACTATCAGCAGTGGGTATTGATCCGCAAAATGGTGGCGGATATGGGCTACGATATCGACATCGTCAGCATGCCTACCTTGCGTGCCAAAGATGGCTTGGCGCTCAGTTCGCGCAACAGTTACCTAACTGCAGACAAGCGTAAAATAGCCCTGCAGCCCCACATGATCATGAATACATTGGCGCAGCAGTTGGTCAACGGCGAACGCCACATTGATGGGATGCTGGAACAAATGACAGAGCAACTTCGTGCCGCCGGTTTTACCCCGGATGCGCTGTTTATCCACGATGCCTATAGCCGCTGCGCGGTAGTATTGATAGCCTCTTGGTTGGGTCAGGCACGTCTTGTCTGATCGACAATCAGCAGGTTGATCTGACGCTGTAAGCCATTTTTTGTGTGATCGTCACTGTGTCAATGCGCTAGAAAGCAGGCAACAGCGGTAATATGGGCAATAAGGATCAGAGGTCACGGATGCTGAACAGATGTTTAACTCAACGCCCGTGAATACTGATATTCAATTAGGTAAAGTTATGATACGTACTATGCTTGCAAGGCAAGCTACATCGGGTGAAAGTCACGCAAGCTGACTTGCACTACGAAGGATCCTGCGCCATCGACCAATATTTTTTGGCGGCCACTGGAATTCTGGAATATGAAGCCATCGATATTTATAACGTTGATAACGGCTAACGCTTCTCCACTTATGCCATCGCTGCTGAACGTGGTTCAAGCATCATTTCGGTCAATAGCGCGGCAGCACGCTGCGCCTGCGTCGGCGATAAGCTAATCATTTGTTCCTATGTCCAGAAGAGCGAGGCCGATGCCCACCAGCACCACCCTAAAGTAGTCTACTTCGAGGGTGACAATCACCAGCTGCGCAAGGCGAAAGCGCTGCCAGTTCAGGTCGCTTGAGCATCATAACGGGCACATCATCCGCCCGTTATTTTTTCATTGTACTGCCCGTCTACCCCAGTTGGTTTGCTATCCGATCGCCGTCCATGGCCATGGTATGGATGGCGTCGGGGCGTAGAATATAAAACCGCTTCAATGTATGGGGGTTATCCCCTGGTTTCACCTTTTTTTGCACCGTAGTCACTACCATATGGAATCCGGCCTCTTTTGCCGCCTGAATCGCTTGTTGGTTATAGTCACCAAACGGATAGGAAAGATAGGAAATGCTCAAAATCAAACTGAATATTATGCTGCGAACGACTTAGCAAGATCGGCTGGCGGTTGCCGTTAGTGCGGTGTAGGAAGTGGCTATGCGACTGCTCCTCAAACACCGTTTGGTCTGCTTAAGCTCCGAAATACTCATGAACTATAACGAGAGTCTGGGTTCCACTTCTGCGGATGGCGCTTAATGCGTTGAGAGATGATAAATACCGTGGCGTGAAAACCGTAATGCTTCAGTACCGGGTAAGCATAGTGATAAACTGACTTCAACCCATCGTCGAAAGTCAGCACCACCGCTTTCCCCGGCAGGTTGATCTGGTTTTTTAAGTAAGCTTCCAACTGATACAGCGAGATAGTGTCGTAACCTGCCTGTTTGAGGTAGTAGATGATGATAAGTTAGCACTAGGATGCCATTGTCGATCTCGCCGTCTTTCTGTCCGCTGACGTAGGCTTGCCGCTCGCCAATGTTGTCTCATACCAGGCATTGTTCTGCCGATCCTGCATCTTGCCGATGAGAGGATAGCGTAAGTTTTCTTCAAGCCGACCGAACACCTCGCCACCATTATACGCGTCGGTATAGACGTTGATCGCCTTTTTGGTGATCACATTTTGATTGGTCGACGGTTTGTTCAACTCGCTCAGATGGCCTTGTAATTTGCGTGTTTTTTCAGCCCGCGTACATCGTTTTTATCAATAAAGCCGGTACCATGACCAAATTTGAACGCGTAGTATTCCTTTTGCGTCGGGAACACCTGGATCAGTTGCCCGCGCTTCACTTCCCCGACCGGGATCACATGCTCACCGAGCCTCGCATAGACCTCGCTATTGCGTTGTGTTTCCATGTATTCAGATTGAACAGTGCCGTCTTTCAACAGTAGGTTCGCCAAGCTAGCTGGGGAAATCAACACCAATAGGATGCCAAGTAGCCTAGCCGTCATCTTATATTGAGACCGCATGATGATGTTCTGCTTATGCGTGCGTAATAGCAAAATTGGGATACCAGCATAGCACGATTTGAACATCGGGGAGAAAGGGGTTATTTGAGCCATTCTATTGAATTATTTAAATCAGTAATAGCACCCCGGCAGATAATCCCAGAGGCGCACAACGATCAACTGCGTAGGCCACAGCCATGTTTAATCAGATACCAAGACAACAGATAGAATACCACGATAAACCCCATCAACACTGCCATGGTGAAGACTAACGACACATCGCTGATACCGAGGAAGCCATAGCGGAAACTACTGATCATATAGACGATCGGATTCAGCTTGGACACTGCCTGCCAGAATGGCAGCAGCAGCGTCAGCGAATAGAACACTCCGCCCAGATAGGTCAGCAGCGTCAGTACGAAGGTCGGGATCAGGCTGATGTCATCGAAAGTGGTAGCGAACACCGCATTGATCAACCCCGCCAACGAGAACAACACCGCCGTTAGTGGCAGTGTCAGCACTATCCGCCCATCAAGCGTACACGTGCAGCGGCACAAAAAACAGCGATATGATGGTAACCAGCATGACAACGCAAATGCCACGCGCCATGCCGCCGTCAACATAACCCGCGATCACCACATGATAGGTCGGCACTGGTGCCACTAACAGTTCTTCAATATTGCGTTGGAATTTTACGCTGAAGAACGGCGAGGCAACATTGGCATACGAGTTGGTGATCACCGCCATCATGATCAGGCTGGGAATGATAAACTGTATATAACTGAAGCAGTGCATATCCCCGATGCATGTACCGATCAAGTTACCGAAGATAATGAAATACAGCGCCATGGTGATCACAGGCGGCACCAAGGTCTGGATCCAGATGCGCGCAAAGCGGTGGATCTCTTTAGCCCAGATACTTTGCAAGGTCACCCAATACAAACGCATCATGTTTTTTCTCCATTACCATTAACCATAGTGATGAACAGCTCTTCCAGCCGGTTAGCCTTGTTGCGCATGCTCAGCACCTGCACGCGCCCTGCGCGCTCAATTGGGCGAATAAGCCGTTCAGCCCCTCTGCTCACGCATTACTCCCACCTCCAGGGTAGCCCAGTGTCAGTCAGGTTGCTGTGGTAACCATTTAGTTGCAGCAACGGGCTTTTTGCCGCCAGATCGAGGATGAAGGTTTCCGATTTCAGCTTATAGAGTAGCCCTTTCATCGAGGTATTTCCCATCAGTTCACCTTTTTGGATGATGCCGATATTGCGGCACAGTATCTCCGCTATAGTGAGTGGTGAAGATAATGGTGGTGCCCTGATTATTCAGCTCTTTCAGGAAGCACTACATCGAGCGGCGTAGTTCGATATCTACTCCGTCGGTTGGTTCGTCGAGGATCGGTAGTTTGGGCTGATGCATCAGCGCACGAGCGATCATTAAACGGCGCTTCATACCTCCGGAAAGCATGAGCGCACACTCATTGCATTTACCCCACAGATTAAGTTGAGTGAGGTATTTCTCCGCGCGCGCCAGCGCTTCATGCCGCGTGATGCCATAGTAGCCAGCTTGGTTGGCACCACAATCTGCGTTACGGTCTCGAACAGATTGAAGTTAAACCCCTGTGGCACTATCCCAAGTTGGCGTTTGGCATTAACGATGTCTTTATCGATATCATAGCCAAAAACCCGCACTGTACCAGTGGTTTTGTTGACTAGCGAGCTGATAATGCCGATGGTGGTGGATTTTCTAGCCCTGTTTGGCCCCAGCAGGGGCATAAAAATCCTGACCTCAACATTCAGATCGATGCTACGCAATGCCTTCACATCACCGGCATAGGTCTTGGTCAGTTGCGATAATTCCAGTGTATAATTCATGTGTGAAAGAGTACCTTATGACGATAAATAGGCCATCGCATCTGGGCGTAAAGATGATCTTATCATCGGCCACATTTTCACTAAGTCGAATCCGTGCAGAAAAAATAGCATCGTTGTTCCTATTTCCAAATTGTGACGCTTGCCCTGTATTACCCCTCAATGCAATCTATTCGTTACAGGTCAATAACCTATATGAAAGAAATCAAAACACTTATCGCCAATAACCAGTCTTGGTCAGACCGTATGAATAAAGAAGATCCGAAATTTTTTGAACGTTTAGCACAGTCGCAAAAACCCCGTTTTTTACGGATAGGATGCTCTGACAGCCGCGTTCACGCAGAACGCCTAACCGGTTTAGAGCCAGGTGAGTTGTTTGTTCACCGCAACGTGGACAACCTAGTGATCCACACCAATCTCAACTGCCTGTCGGTTGTATAGTAAGCCGTCGATGTGCTAGAGGTTGAGCACATCATTATCTGCGGCTACCTCGGATGCGGCAGCGTAAAAGCCGCAGTGGAGAACGCATATCTGGTACTGATCAACAACTGGCTGCTGCACCATCCACGAGATCTGTGGTACAAACACGGATCGCTACTGGGTGAATTTGCGCTGGAACAGCTCCTTGACGTACTGTGCAAGATCAACGTCATTGAACAGGTATATAGTATATAACCTGGGCCATTCTACCGTCATGCAGTCCGCTTGGAAACGCGCGCAGAAAGTGATGATTCACGGTTGGGTGTATAGCATTCAGGATGGCTGTATGCGCGATCTGTATGTCACAGCTACCAGCCGTGAAAGCCTGGAGATAGGCTACCAAAAAGCACCAGCCACCCTGTAACAGGATAAAGGTTTATAATCTCACCACCGGCGCGGCGACATACCGCCCCCTCAGCATATTACTCGTCTAGCAACACCACTTTGCCAATGTAGGGAAGATGGCGGTATCGTTGGTTGTAGTCGATACCGTAGCCCACCACGAATTCGTCTGGGATTGAGAAACCCACGTACTCCACCGGCACGTCCATTTCACGGCGATCAGGCTTATCCAATAAGGTGCAGATCTCCAGTCGTGGAAATTATTACGTCCATAGTTTGTTTCATAATGTATATATCTCACTTATTTTTATCAGTTAAATTTTTACTTGCTCTGCCATCTTCAGTAATTAGTAATACGCCGATTGATATACGAATTATTGCACAAAGCCGAAATGATGTAAAAGCATGAGTACTATATAGAAGAAGGCGGTGAGTATACTAGTTATGGAGAGACATTGTTAAAGGAGAAGATGGCAAGGTCAGTGTAACGCTGTGGGCGTCCCCGTATTGTTATCCCAGACTGCCAGAAGGTAATAATACGTTCATTGGTTACGAAGTCGGCCTTTCTGCCTGCGTACTTGCCTGCGACTTTGGCAGGGACAATAAAATAGTGGCCCACCTGCGGCGGGAGCTAAGATTCTGTTAGAGAGTGACTTTATTTAGCCATTGTAGCTTGCTATACTCCTGTGTGTGCACATACCTCGACCAGCAAAACTCCACTTCCAGATTGATGATGGCTGGGGGCCAGTTATTTGCTCGCTAAACACGGCAACATCGTCCCCGAATGGACCAAACTGGTTGTCGAGCGGATACTTGCCTGCGGGACGGATGCCATGGGCGTTCGCCTGTATTGTTATTGCGCTTCTACCCACTGTTCTCACACTAAATACGTCTGCCAAAGTTGTAAAAGCAAAGGCTACAGCGCCTTGTAGCATGAAAGCAACTGAGCAATGGATTCCTGAGCAACAGCACATCCTGCCCAACTGCGAATAGCAGCACATTACCTTCACCATGACCGATAAACTCTGGCCCGCCTTTGCCAATAACTGGCCCCTGCTCAATAAACTCTTCACCTGTGCCACCAATAGTGGGCCAAAAAGCTTGATATCGAAATAAGCTTGTTTGTAGCCCTGCATACCTATGGCCGCCAGCTCAATCAGCATCCGCACATTCATCTGTCCGTCACTCGCGGAGGACTGTGCCTTAAACACCTTGCCAGGCGGCAGGTTTACTTCAAAAGAAAATCGTTGAGCGCTATTGGCATCAGACCATCATCGCCTTGTTGCGGGAAAGACACACCTAGCTGAATTTACCTGCCGTCGGCTATCAACTCATCCGGGACTACCGGGAATGGTGCCAGTTTCTTGAGGCACAATTTCAGCATCGCAGGAAAATCTACTTTGCCAAAAAGACCCAATATGCCCAGCAAAATGTCAATTACCTCGGCCACTATCTGAAACGGCCACCACTCGCAGCCTCAAAACTGCGTCATTACAACGGCGGATTTGTTGTTCATTATTACTATATTATGATCACCGGACTCAGCAACACCGCACGCAACGACTCAGCCAGGAAGAGAGACTGTGGCACTATATCAGCCATATTCCCCGTCACGCCATTTTAAGATGGTCAGGCATTACGGCCAACCGCAAACGCGGTGAGTTATTGCCTAAGGTCTATACCGCTCTGGGGATTGAAGTGAAGGCAAAACCACAGAAACCGGGCTTTACGTTGCTGATGAAGAAATTTACCAATGTGGATCCGTACCAGCGCGTGTTATGTGGAAGCAGGATGGTATTACTAAAGAGCGCAGAGGCCGGTATCCGGGCAGAAGAATTATTGGCGCGACGTCGGCAGGAGTTCAAAATAGAACGATGGTTGCGCAACAGGCGGCACAGGAAAGCTATGCCTGAAATTTGGTACAGATATCAAAATGGTGGTTATTTTAACCAATCGTCAAACTCGTGCTGCTTGAGCTGATGAAGCTCATGATCCTATCACCCTCTTTTGACCCTGACATAAAGGAAAAAAAACGGATCTAAGTTCCGAACCATCAAGCTGACGGGTACCGCACTGCTAGCGTTGTCAGGTAAAACGGCGATTATGGTTTCAACCCGCTGAGGTATGTTAAAACCTTCAGAGGCAGAAACCACCGATACAGGATAAACCGGAGAAAATACGGTATTCACCACCGGGGTTACTTTCTCCTGTAGGTTCTGCTGATGCCGCAGAGAAGGTTGGTGGGTTGCACAGTATCCCATTCTCGGCAAGGCTCTATTTTATCGGCCTAGTTGAGGACGAACAGAAAGCGTGCAGGATCTGCGCCCTGAGAAACCAACTGCCGATAACACCAGATATCATCATTCCAGGCATGGTCATCAGCTTTCAGTACCTAGACAATCAGGTCTAGCTTATTCAGCCAATGTTGGTACAAGTAGATATAAATCTTATTAAGTGTTGGCGTTTCACCAATCCCAGGAAAATCAATAATGTTAAGTGCATGCAGACCATCAGAGATTTTGTATTGTTGAGCAAGACGGGTACATCCTTTCACTGCATCAACGCTCGCAGGAAGAGAGCTAAAAAGCGTATTGCACAGGCTGGATTTACCCGCACCTGTTTTGCCCATAACCACGATGAAAGGCTCATAATTAATCATCGTGCCAAGATGGAAACAAAGGTTGCGGTAAACATCCTCAGGTAATACCGAAAATACTTCCTTAGGTAGCACGGTGTTATCGAGAGAGCTATTTGTCATGGTTCACATTTATTATTGGAAGCCTGCAGTTTTCATTAGGCATAAAAAACCTGTTATTTCCCATGACAAGTTTTAAATACACACTGTAGGCAAGGTACAAAGCGATAATATAGGTCTGAATATTTATAGAGATAAAGGCTTTAAGATCCTTTTGAATTTCACATCTCTGTGATGAATGTGCACCATGCAGCTTACAGATTTCAATCCAGTCTCGTTGTCTATAGAGATACTATGAAAATACTTATACTCATCCTTCATGTAATCCAACTTGTACAAAGAAACCCCAACGAAGTACCCTCCCGAACGGGAAGTAGATACATTATCTATTAAAATAAGCCGTTCAAACTTACTTTTATCCTAACCATTTACGGCTATATCTTTTAATTGTTTAAACCTGATCTCAAGAAAATACAGCCTACTGTTCATAACATCATTAATGAAAATCGTTAATACATGCAGTTATGGGAGGATATTAAATCGCCATGAAATATCACCATCATAATAATATTTAACCTCTGCTTATTTTGACAAATAAATGAAGAATATCAGGTGTACCACCCAATTGACCAATTATGATTGGCACTATGCGGATAACATACTCCCTCAGTGCATCTCGAACTGGTTTTTTTAATTCACTACTAATTTTACCTCCCAAGGATTCAAACCGATTATACCTTTCAAACCCCAGAAAAAAGGATTCATATTGATAATTACCCAATACAAATGACTTGGCATTTAGCGTCACCAGGTTGTCAGATAGATGGCTTTTACTTTTCCGCATAACAGTACTGTGGAGAATATGTGTTAAATTTCGGTCCTTTTTATCAGTGCTTTCTGGGCTTATATTTGCACGTAATTACTCCAGAAACAAAGTATCCGTTACATCAGACCTGAGGATCGCAATGACGATTTTCTGGATAATCCCTGACAGGGTAAGCTCTTTCTTTTGGGCTAGTTTTTTTCAGGTCACTGTAGAGTAACTTGGAGTGGAGATTAACGGTGATCCGGTTATGGCGTAGCATCTTTACCACTTTAGGCGCAGCACTTTTTATAACATACTGTGATATATTAACACACCTATCCACTCACACAACAAGAACGACACTCAATCCCTGTGACTCCTTTACGGCAGCCTGTCCAAATCTCTAGCTGTTTTATGTGATTTTTTACTGGGCTTTGTATTGCATATAAGACTTAGCCATTTCGCTCTGCTCTCAACCTCTCTTGCCGATTACTGCGTTAGCAACCTTCTCCGGTCGTTGTTCTTGCAAATGGCTACGATAACTCTGGTTAACCGTATTGAATGCTACATCTACTTCTCTTCCGTCAACAACTCATAAATCATCTCGTTAAACTATAGGGGCGGAAAAACCTACAGTCTTTTTAACATATTTAATAAGGGCTAACCCCGAGTAAATTGGGGGGGGAGAAAACACGGAATTGTATCCACTGTTCCTTATTGCTCAAGGGTTAATAACTTTAACACAAGTAATTTTTTATCGGATTGATAGTATATTAATATAATAAATATATAAAAATGTTAGGTGGGTTTATAAAAAATAAACAAAACTACAATCAGAGTTGATATTCTACCTGTAAGTTTGATAGTTAACAACCCCCATAGCAATACTATGCAATATCATAAAAAATTAATTTTGAGAGATGGGTGAATTGTAATTTCATCTTTAATCATCTGAGAAAACACTATCAAAAATAATATCGGTCATGACATCGATTGTAGCACGGTCCTAGTAACCTCTCCCTGCTCATATCCAAATATATTCTCACCAATGACTTCAGTAACTTTCAAGTAACGTTATGAAAAAAGGCAATCCTAATACCAACAACCTATATTATCTCGCACGATTCAGAAGCACGCATTCACAATGCTCTAATAATACACCAAGAATGCTGGCCGTCCGTGTTGATCTACGTTTACCAGAAGGCTATTGCGTTGATGACAATAAAGCGATTGAGTCTTTTACTCTAGCTATTAAATCCCAACTCGTCGCCTTATTTAAGCGAAAGAAGAAAAATAACCCTGGCAAGCAGATACATGATTCAGGCCTCTATTATATCTGGGTAAGGGAGAATAATCAGTGTGGTGAGAAAATTCACTATCATGCGCTATTGATGTTTAACAAAGACTCCTTTTAAACCCTAGAGGATTATAAGAAAAAAGGAAAATTGGCAGACCTGATTACTCAGGAATGGCTAAGCGCTCTGAAGCTGAAGGGCGATGAATACCGTGCTCTGGTCTCGTTTCCAGAAAATCCTTGTTATCATCACCTGTTCAGAGGAGGGCTGAGGGCCGCTGATGACTGCCAGGAGGTTTTACAGCACATTGATTACATAGCCAAATACCGAACCAAGCAGTACTGTAATAAGGTACGTACATTGGGATGTTCAGTCTCTGCACAAGGGACTTTCGACGGGGACTAAAAACTGTTGGAAAACACTCTGACGAGATTTCGGGTAATGCAGAAGCATCTCCATTCTGAAAAGTAAGTATAAAGTCAGTGCGGTATGGTATGTAGCTAATTGACCAATCCTGATAGCTTAGACGCCCACCTAAATCAGACTGGCACTTGACTATGGCATCTCAATTCTGGCGTTCTGAACCACGGAAAAATTACACAAATGACTTTAAACTGCGCATGGCCAAGCTGGCTTCTCAGCCCGAAGCTGGCGTTGCTCATATTATCCGCGAACACGGCACCAATGACAATCTCATTTTCAAATGGCTACGCCTCTGGTAGAATGAATGCCGCATATCACGTCGCCTTCCCGCAACGGTAGCAACCGTGTCATCACCGGCGCAACTGGAAAAGCTGCACCGGATATTGTTCGGTACCCGCTCTGAAAAACTTCGCCGACAGGTGGAAGAGGCTGAAGCGGTGCTGAAACTGCACGAGCAGGCTGGTGACCGTCACAACGGTCGGAAAACGACCCGCAAGTTCCCAGTCAGCTTCGCCAGTCCCGGTATCGTTAGCCACTTCCCGAACACCTTCCGTGTGAGATGAACCGCCTTGAGCCCGTGGAAACCGGCTGTCATAAGTGCGGAAGTAACCTTAAATATCTCGGCGAAGTCAGCGCAGAACAGCTGGAAATGGTCGCCTGCGCTCTGAAAGTAATCCGCACCGTCAGGGTGAAAAAGGCGTGCGAAAAGTGTGACTGCATTTTTGAAGCCCCCCTCGCGTCCCATTGACCGCGGCATCGCAGGGCCTAGCCTGCTGTCCCAGGTGATGACGTCAAAATACGGCTAACACTTGCCCTTGTATCGTCAAACTGAAATCCTAGCCCGTCAGGGCGTGGACCTGAGTCGAGCCTTGCTCTCTAACTGGGTAGATGCCTGCTGCTGGTTAACGGCACCGCTGAACGAAGCACTGTACCGCTACGTCGGATACCCGCAAACTTCATACCGACGATACGCCGGTGCCAGTGTTGTCCCCGGGTAGGAAGAAGACGAAAACTGGGCGGCTCTGGACTTATGTCCGCGATAACCGTAACGTTAGTTCATCAGACACACCGGCGGCCTGGTTTGCCTACTCGCCGGACCGGCAGGAAAACATCCGCAACAACATCTTCGCCAATATAGTGGCATGTTGCCGGCTGATGCGTGCGGCGGTTATGACCAGTTGTTCAATGCAGAACGTGAAGACGGTGCACTGATCGAGGTTGCATGCTGGGCACACGCCCGTAGAAAAACCCATGATGTTGTACATCAGTACCCAGGATGCCACGGCCGAGGAAGCCCTGAAACGCATCGGTCAACTCTACGTTATAGAGGAAGAAATACGTGCGGCAGGACGGAAGCAAAAAGGTAGTCAGGCAGTCAGAGACGGGACCGAGCTAAACCGTTACTCGACTCACTACATGAGTAGATAGTGGATAAAAGCGCGACGCTGTCGAAAAAATCCCAGTTGGGTAAAGCGTTAGCGTATACGTTGAACCAATGGGATGCGTTGTGTTATTACGCCGATGATGGGCTGGCGGAACCTGACAATAACGCAGTGGAACGGGCGTTGAGAAACATCTGTCTGGGGAAAAATTATATCTTCTTCGGCAGCGACCATGGTGGTGAGCGCGGCGCACTGCTGTACCACCTGACCGGTACGTGCAAACTCAACGGAATCTAACCGTCAATACGGCATTGCCTTTACGCTTACTGATCTACTCGATATCCCATCATTAATTTAACTTAAGGACGATTTATTGTGATTAGTATCACTAAAACACCCATAACTCCCAGAAAATTATTGTGATATACATCACGCTTTATCTGGGTACTACGCAACATCATATTCGCGTGGTAGAGTCCGACTGTATACAGTATTACTGTCGGCCTGTGCTATAACAACTCAAAAAAATCAATGCGCTCTCTTATTTGTCAGCGCGTACTTATAAGGGGTGTGTTTTTATGTCCTCATCAGATATTAAGATCAAAGTACAAAACTTTGGTCGTTTTCTCAGTAATATGGTAATGCCGAACATTGGTGCGTTCATCGCCTGGGGTATTATCACGACGCTGTTTATTCCAACCGGATGGTTGCCAAACGAAACACTGGCTAAGTTAGTTGGCCCGATGATTACTTATCTGTTACCGCTGCTAATCGGTTTTACGGGTGGGCGTCTAGTGGGTGGCGATCGTGGCGGTGTGGTCGGAGCAATCACCACGATGGGCGTGATCGCTAGTGCTGATATGCCCATGTTCCTCGGCTCAATGATTGCCGGTCCACTAGGCGGCTGGGCAATTAAAATCTTCTACCGCCAGGTTGACGGCAAAATAAAAAGCGGCTTTGAAATGCTGGTTAACAACTTCTCTGCCGGTATCATCGGTATGTTGTTGGTCATCCTTACATTCCTGGCAATTGGTCCACTGGTTGAAGGACTGTCGCATATTCTTGCCGCTGGCGTGAATTTGATGGTGCAGAACAACCTGCTGCCACTGACCTCTATTTTTGTAGAACCGGCCAAAATCCTGTTCCTAAATAATGCTATTAACCACGGTATCTTCTCGCCACTGGGTATCCAGCAGTCAAGTGAAGCCGGTAAGTCTATCTTCTTCCTGATCGAAGCTAACCCAGGCACCGGCATCGGCGTGCTGATGGCCTATATGTTCTTTGGCCGTGGCAATGCTAAACAGTCGGCCGGTGGTGCTGCGATTATTCACTTCCTGGGCGGTATTCACGAAATCTACTTCCCGTATGTACTGATGAACCCGCGTCTTATTCTGGCAGTTATTCTAGGTGGAATGAGCGGCGTGTTCACATTGACCTTACTGAACGGTGGACTGGTTTCTCCGGCTTCTCCGGGTTCTATCCTGGCGGTGCTGGCAATGACGCCTAAAGGAGCTTACTTCGCAAATATCGCCACAATTGTTGCCGCTTTTGCCGTCTCATTCGTGGTTTCTACTATTTTGCTGAAAACCAGCAAAGTGAAAGAAGAAGATGATATCGAAGCAGCAACCCGCCGCATGCAGGAGATGAAAGCCGAGTCAAAAGATCAGTCAGCAGTAGCGAGTGCTGATGGCCTGCACGGCGATCTGGGCCACGTACGTAAAATCATCGTAGCCTGTGATGCTGGTATGGGCTCCAGTGCAATGGGAGCCGGTGTCCTGCGTAAAAAAGTGTATGATGCTGGCCTGACTAACATCTCAGTAACGAATACCGCCATCAATAACCTACCGGGTGATGTTAATCTGGTAATTACACATCGCGATCTGACTGAACGGGCGATGCGCCAGGCACCTCATGCACAACATATTTCGCTGACTAACTTCCTTGACAATGGTCTGTATAACAATCTTACTGCCCGTCTGGCTGAAGTCGCCCGCACTGAAGTACAGGCTGAAAAAAAAACCAGTACACCTCGTGACAACAGCACTGAAAACAAGGATCAATTATTCAAATTGAGCGCCAGCAATATTTTCCTCGACAATTACGCATCCAATAAAGAACAGGCTATTCGCTTCGCGGGTGAGCAATTGGTAAAAGGCGGTTACGTTGAGCCAGAATACATTGAGGCAATGCTGGAACGTGAAAAACTGACCTCAACGTATCTGGGTGAATCTATCGCCGTGCCACATGGTACGATTACAGCGAAAGACCGTGTACTGAAAACCGGTGTGGTATTCTGTCAGTATCCTGAGGGTATTCTTTTCGGTTATGAAGAGGATGACATCGCCCATCTGGTGATTGGAGTAGCAGCACGCAATAACGAGCACATACAGGTGATTACTAGCCTGACTAACGCACTTGACGATGAAAACATCATTGCACGCCTAGCAACGACTACCGATATACAGGAAGTTCTGGATCTGCTGTCTAGTAAAACAAGCGCTTGAGTGTGAACTGTCCGTGAAATCTCTGTAGTGTCGGGTATTCCCGGACCTTTTTTCGGCGCCGACTCCTGGAAAATTTAAATGGGTAATAACATGAAAGCATTACATTTTGGTGCCGGTAATATCGGGCGGGGTTTTATTGGTAAACTGCTGGCTGATGCTGGCATCCAGCTCACCTTTGCTGATGTGAATCAGGCCGTGCTGGATGCGTTGAACGCACGCCATGAGTATCTGGTTCACGTTGTTGGTGAGCAGGCGAAAACTGAAATTGTAACCGGTGTCAATGCGGTTAACAGCACCAGCGACGCTATTGTGGATCTGGTGGCTGAGGTTGATATCGTTACTATGGCGGTCGGTTCACAGATACTTGAGCATATTGCCGGTGGCATCGCTAAAGGTCTGGCAAAACGCAGTAATAACGCTAATACTCGCCCGCTGAATATCATCGCCTGTGAAAATATGGTGCGTGGTACCACGCAGTTGAAAGGATACGTACTGAAAGCACTGCCTGAAAAATATCACTCCTGGGTGGAAGAGAATGTCGGTTTTGTTGATTCTGCAGTGGATCGCATTGTACCTCCTTCTGAAACGGGTAACCACGATCCACTGGAAGTCATGGTAGAAACCTTCAGTGAATGGATCGTTGATCAAACCCAGTTTAAGGGGAAACCGCCCGTTATCCCAGGCATGGAGCTGACGGATAATCTGATGGCTTTTGTCGAGCGTAAATTGTTTACGCTGAATACGGGTCATGTGATTACCGCTTATCTCGGCCAGTTGGCGGGGCATAAAACCATTCGTGAGGCGATCCTCGATCCGAATGTGCGTGCCGTAGTGCAAGGGGCAATGGAAGAGAGTGGCGCAGTGCTGATTAAGCGTTACGGCTTTGACGCAGCAAAACATGCAGCTTATATCCAGAAAATCCTTGGACGCTTTGAAAACCCATACCTGAGAGATGATGTTGAGCGTGTTGGGTGTCAGCCACTGCGCAAACTGAGCGCAGGCGATCGTCTGATCAAACCAATATTGGGTACACTGGAATATCATTTACCACACGAAAACCTCGTCACCGGAATTACAGCGGCACTACGCTATCACAGTGCTCAGGATCCACAGGCACAAGAGCTAGTAGCGCTGCTGGCGCAGCAGGATGTTGCCACTACTCTGTCTGAAATCTCAGGTTTGGATGCTAAAAGTGACGTGGTGAAGGATGTCGTACGAGCCTGGAACGCGATGGCGTAATACCGCGATTTGCGATCCTCATGGATAAACACTCAGGGCACAGCCTGCTGGCTGTGCCCCCGCACTGACGCTAATCTATCTTATGAAGAATGATATGCAGGCACTCAAGGAACAACCACAAGCTTTTGAAAATCTGGTGTTAGAACGCCTGAATGCCGGACGTTCGGTGAAAAGCTTTCTAATCGCTACCGTTGATTTATTAACCGAAGAGATTAACATTTTGATGATACAGGTTTTTCGTAAAGATGATTACGCTGTCAAATATGCTGTTGAGCCATTGCTACTCGGTGATGGCCCACTGAGTGAGTTATCTGTACGGATGAAGCTGATTTATGGTTTAGGTATGATCAATCGCAATGAGTATGGAGACTGAGAACTGCTATTGGCTCTGCGTGAAGAGCTGAACCATGATAGCAGAGAATATCGTTTTATTGATGATGAGATCCTTGGCCCTTTTGGTGAACTGCACTGCGTTACTCCCCTGCTACCAACGCCCATTTTTCCTACGATGATGAAGAGCCGCGTACCATGCAGCGTCAGCGTTATCAGCAGATCGTACGTTCCACAATGGTACTCTGTCACTGACGGCACATATCAGCTAGAAGCATGCATTTAAAAAATAATCCCTAATTTCACCATGTTCGCCGCTTTCGTGTATCCTTTGCAACAATGATCATTGTTGCGGTTAATCATTATGAAAGAGGGTCGTGACGCAGACTGAGTGGTAATGATTGATAGTCAGATACCCCTAATAAGCTTATTGTGCATTTCTTCTGACTTCGAGAAATAGTTAGTACTGCGGGCCAGTCGTTTAAGATAGGTTTGCAAATATTGAGATTATGCCGCTCTATCCGCTGGGTATATTTTTTGCTGATGACATGACTGGTTGAGGGTAGTAAAGCCTGGTAGACAGGCCAGCATCAGTCATATAGAAAGTGATAGTAAACAAGCTTAGCAAAGTCAGAAGCTGCCGTAAAGTCAGAGCATTACGTGGGCCCAGTACATGTGCGAGGCCTCGCATTCTGATATGGTCATAAGCATAGAATAACCAGCGTAGATGACCTTTACTCTGTACATAAGACCACTGTTCATCGGCTTCACAGCAAATAACTACTTCAGCGCCTGGCTCAACGTTTTATGCTACCTGATGTAGTTAAATGACGGAGAACAGTATTGAGGCTTATCTTCAGCACTCTTGCGGTATCTCGGCATCCGGAACCATTCATCGCCATATCAACAATGGTCTGATGGGTTTCGGGTTTAGCACCGTTGTAGCGAGAGCTGAGCTGGAAGGTTTTCAGGCAGTGTTTACAGCGATAAAGCTTATGCTACTGATCTGAAATGGCCGTTCCAAATTACCCTCTTCGTTTCAGAAGAACGAGGACAAACTACATTAATCTTTGTCATAGGTGCATTCAGAAGCCGAAAGAGTACACCAACAATACATCGGCGTCACCACTGCTTTTATTTGAATGGGTCTAGTCTGTATTCTACAGTTTTGGTTGTTGTTGGCTCAGCAAATCACGAATTTCAGTCAGCAGTTTTTCTTCTGCGGTTGGTGCTGGCGGGGTAACAGGCTTTTCTTCCTGTTTGTGACGAGCTTTTTTCATTAATTTAATCGCTAGGAAAATAGCGAAAGCAACAATAACGAAATCGAAAATGGTCTGAATAAATAAACCATAGTTTATCACTACAGCAGGAACAGTTCCTTGAGCTTCGCGTAATACCAAATGGAGTTGTTTGAAATTAACACTACCGATAAGTAAGCCCAGTGGTAGCATGATGATATCCGCAACCAAAGATGAAACAATCTTGCCAAACGCCACACTAATAATAACTCCCAGGGCTAGATAAACCACATTGCCACGTATGGCAAATTCACGGAACTATTTCAATAAACTCATAGATCGCACCCCTTGCACCTTGCAGAAATTAATAACCCAAGTTTAACAAAGCACTTCCCCTTTGCCATAAATGGAGGAAAAAGTTTTATCTCTTTCCTCGGCAGAGAAGAATATCTGTTAATAGATTTGTTCTATAGGAAGAATAGACTCGGCTGAAATAGCAGCTCTACATCAGGGACGAATTTCTTGTCGGTAATAAACATAATAACGTGATCGCCCTGCTCAATTTTGCTGTTGCGGTTAGCGATAATAACGTCATCACCGCGTACAATGGCACCGATGGTAGTGCCTGGTGGCAGTTTAATCTCTGCCACGATCCGACCAACCACTTTCGAGGTACTTTCATCACCGTGGGCGATGGCTTCAATTGCTTCGGCTACACCGCGGCGTAATGAAGAAACACTGACAATATCTGCTTTGCGTACGTGGCCCAACAATGCTGAAATCGTTGCCTGCTGTGGCGAAATAGCGATATCAATCACGCTTCCCTGTACTAGATCGACATAGGCACGGCGCTGGATCAACACAATTACTTTCTTAGCACCCATCCGCTTTGCTAGCATGGCAGACATAATGTTGGCTTCATCGTCGTTAGTGATAGCGATAAATACGTCCACTTGATCGACGTGTTCTTCTGCCAGTAGTTCCTGATCAGAAGCGTCACCATAAAACACGATAGTATCATGAAGCTGCTCGGCCAGTTCGGTGGCACGTTGCTGATTACGCTCAATCAGCTTCACATTGTAAGACTTCTCCAGCCTCTGAGCCAGCCCAGCGCCAATATTACCACCACCGACGATCATGATGCGTTTATAGGGTTTCTCTAACCGTTGCAGTTCGCTCATTACGGCACGGATATGCTGTGAAGCGGCGACAAAGAATACCTCATCCCCAGCTTCAATAATGGTTGAACCTTGTGGGCGAATGGGTCTATCCTGCCGGAAAATGGCGGCGACACGGGTGTCGATGTGCGGCATGTGCTCGCGCATTGAGGATAACGCATTACCTACCAGCGGCCCACCATAGTAGGCTTTTACCGACACGATGCTGATCTTGCCTTCGGCAAAGTTCACCACTTGTAGTGCGCCGGGATATTCGATCAACTTGTAAATGTAATCGATAACTAGTTGTTCCGGTGAAATCAGGTGGTCAATTGGCACCGCTGCTGGTTGGAATAGCTTCTCTGACTCGCGGATGTAGTCTGGCGCACGTATACGGGCAATACGATTGGGGGTATTAAACAGCGAATAAGCTATCTGGCAGGCGACCATATTAGTTTCGTCAGAGTTAGTGACGGCAACCAGCATATCTGCGTCTTCGGCACCGGCTTCGCGTAGTACACGCGGATGAGAACCGTGCCCCTGCACCACTCGCAGGTCAAATTTATCCTGTAATTGCCGTAGGCGACCAGAATTAGTATCGACGACGGTGATATCGTTATTTTCGCCTACCAGGTTTTCCGCCAGCGTACCGCCAACCTGGCCTGCACCAAGAATAATTATTTTCATTTGGTTACCTGCTTCACACTGAAAGATTAGGGGGCTGGGTCATGCCCTGAAAATTATATTTTAATCAGCTTAGCGCAAAAGAAGCCATCACCATTCTTGGGGTGTGGAAGGTTCTGTCGGCCTGGCTGATCCAGGCTACTGGTTTCGACTAGCCTAGCGTCGTAATGGTGTTTCAGGAAGGCGGCGATTTGTTCGCTGTTTTCTTCCGGCAGGATCGAGCAAGTGGCGTAGACCATCACACCGCCGGATTTCAAATGTGGCCATATCGCTGCTAGCATTTTCGCCTGTAGGCCAGCTAACTCGGCGATATCACGGTCACGACGTAGCCATTTGATATCGGGATGCCGGCGAATAACGCCGCTGGCCGAGCAAGGAGCATCCAGTAAAATGCGATCGAACCGTTTGTTGCCGCACCACTGTTGCGGTGTGCAGCCATCGCCCAGTTTTACCTCAGCATGCAAATGTAGGCGCTGAAGGTTCTCTTTGACACGAGTGAGTCGGTGTTCATCGATGTCAATGGCCATCATCTGTGCCTTGGGCGCGGATTCCAGAATATGGGTGGTTTTGCCACCAGGAGCCGCGCACAGGTCGAGTATTTGTTCACCGTTTTGTGGATCGAGCAGAGCAATACAGCCCTGCGCCGAAGCATCCTGTACAGTAACCCAGCCATCGGCAAAGCCAGGCAGAGTGCTCACAGCACACGGTGTTAGAAGACGTAGTGCGTCAGTATATTCAGCGTGAGGCTCAGCTGCTATGCCGACCTGGCTCATCAGTTGCAGGTATGCTTCGCGGGTGTGATGCAGACGATTAACGCGCAGCCACATTGGAGGTTTCTGGTTATTGGCATCGACAATCTGCTCCCACTGCTCCGGGTAGGCCTGCTGGATGCGTTTTAACAGCCAGCTTGGGTGTAAGTAGCGGCAGTTGTTATCGGCAGCATGCTGCATCAACACGTCTTGTTGACGCTGAAACTGGCGTAATATACCGTTAATCAGCCCTTTAAGTTGCGGACGTTTCAGCGCTACTACACCGCTCACCGTTTCAGCCAGCACCGCGTACGGTGGGATGCGAGTATACAGCAGTTGGTAGAGGCCAACCATCAGTAAATAGTGCAGTGTGCGCTGTTTGCCGATCATTGGCTTGGCCATCAACTGCTGAATGCACCATTCAAGTTGGGGCAGCATACGTAAGGTACCGAAGCACAGTTCCTGTAGCAATGCACGATCCTTGTCATTGATGGTACTTTGCATTGTTGGCAGGACAATGCTGAGCGACTGGCCTTGATCCAGTACCTGTCCGATGGCTTTAGCAGCGTGACTTCGAAGGTTGTAATTGTTTTTCATGATAACTGCCAGCATTAAAAAAGAAACAGCTCGGCGATTAATGGCCGGGCTATGGAGGATGCTACAACTGGTTGCCATGGGTAAACCATGCGCGGCGTGAATTCAGTAAATCCTGCGCTGACATCGGTTTTTTCCCCGCTGGCTGCAACTGGGTTATGTTAAGGATGCCGTTTGCCGTCGCTACCTGAATGCCGTGCTTGTCGGCATGGACAATAGTACCTGGTTCTGCATCTGCGGTTTCCACCAGCACACTGGCTTGCCAGACTTTCACCGGCTGCCCATCCACGGTGAAGTAACTGACCGGCCATGGGTTAAAGGCGCGAATGCAACGCTCTAACTGCGTAGTGGACAGGCTCCAGTCCAGGCGAGCTTCTTCTTTGCTCAGTTTCTCAGCGTAGGTCACCTGCGCCTCATTCTGAACTTCACGTTTAACCGTGCCATCTGCCAACAGCTGTAACGTTGTCAGCAGCCCCTGCGGGCCAAATTCGGCTAGTTTGTCATATAGGCTGGCGCTGGTATCTGTTGCTTCGATAGGACAAACGATCTTGTGTATCATGTCGCCGGTATCCAACCCCACATCCATCTGCATGATGGTAACCCCGGTTTCGTTGTCGCCTGCCCACAAAGAACGCTGGATCGGTGCCGCACCACGCCAGCGTGGCAGCAGTGAACCGTGCACGTTAATGCAGCCCAAATGGGGCATATCCAATACTGTTTTCGGCAAAAGCAGTCCATAAGCCACCACAACCATCACATCGGCATTAAGATCGGCAACTAATTGCTGATTCTCTTCAGGCCGTAATGATTTCGGCTGAAATACCGGCAGTTGATGCCGTTCTGCCAGCACCTTGACTGAACTTGGTGTTAGCTTATTGCCACGTCCAGCCGGACGATCGGGCTGGGTAAATACGCCGACTATCTGGTGCCCAGATGATAACAACGCGTCAAGGTGACGCGTTGCGAAGTCTGGTGTTCCGGCAAAAATAATCCGTAAAGAGTCAGACACGCTGATTTCCTGATCGGTTAGGCACGGGCGTTAAGCTTGGCCATTTTTTCCAGTTTCTGGCGGATGCGCTGGCGCTTGAGTGGCGACAGGTAATCTACGAACAGTTTGCCCACCAGGTGATCCATCTCATGTTGGATGCAGATCGCTAATAGGTCGTCCGCTTCCAGCTCGAAAGGTTTGCCGTCGAAGTCGAGCGCACGGATCTTCACGTTGGCTGCGCGCGGTACCAGAGCGCGTTGCTCGGGTAACGAAAGGCAGCCTTCTTCGATGCCTGTTTCGCCGCTTTTTTCCAGCAGTTCCGGGTTGATTAGCACCAAGCGCTGATCGCGGTTATTGGAAATATCAATAACGATAATGCGCTGGTGGATATCCACCTGAGTTGCAGCCAAGCCAATGCCTTCCTCTGCGTACATGGTTTCAAACATGTCATCCGAGATATGCTGAATATCTGCATTGACTTCTTTTACCGGTGCTGCAATTTTGCGCAGCCGATCGTTTGGGAAATATAATACCTGCAAGACTGACATATATTTTTAGATCTGTATCCGAGTGATAAACGAGGTTTAGCTTTCATTCTAGACATTTCCCTACTTGATTGACAGCATTGTACATCAATTGCTCGAATGGGTAATATCAGCGCTTTCTGCGAGGAAAATGGTGATGCATCCAGAAGAAATTAGCTTACGGATACATGGGGTGAAGGGGCTGAACACGTCATTAGCTAGCCAGATTATGCGGCAGTTAATAGCGTCCGGTACTGAACCTTGCAAGTTGTTACGGGAGATAGGGCTGAATGACCGGCAGCAAGCTCAATTTAAGCAGGCGAATGCCCGCTATTTGGCCTCCACACTGCGCTGGTTGGAGCAGGTGTGCTGCCAGATTCTGCTCTATGGTGAGGTCGGATACCCAGAGCGCTTTAAGCATATTAATGATGCGCCGTTGTTGCTAGTACAGGGCAACCCGCAATTACTGCAACAGCCATAAATTGCTATGGTCGGCTCGGCAGTCGGCAATTTAGCCACTACGGCGAGCATTGGGGGCACTACTTTGCTGGTGAATTAACGTATTATGTATGGCCTTACCATTACCAGCGGCTTGGCTATTGGCATTGATGGTATCTGCCATCGCGCTGCACTGGCGGCCAGTGGTTGCACCTTGGCGGTCTTGGTCAGCGGGTTGGCCAACGTCTATCCGCGTCAGCATTGGCGGCTTGCTAAGCAGATTGTTGAACAGGGCAGTGTGGTAATTTCTGACCATCTGGTCACCGATTTGCCGTTGGCCGCATACTTTCCACAGCGTAACCGTATTATCAGCGTCCTGAGCCTGGGCGTGAGGTGTTCGCTCTTCCTGGTGCGCTAGGGGAACCCGATGAGCGAAGGCACGCATTGGCTGATCCAGTAAGGTGCTTATCTGGTCACTAGCCCGAAAGACATCGCCTAATAGTTGGGAAGTAGTCTTCATTGGTTGTCAATGAACGAAAATACACCTATTTATGTATCTGAGTCCGAAGTTGAATTGCCATTTGCCGATGTGTTGGCTAACGTAGGAGATGAGGTGGTGCCTGTTGATGTCGTCACTGAATGTGCTGGCCAACTCGTGACAGAAGTAGTAATCAAGTTATTAGATTTGGAGCTAGCGGGATGGATCGCAGCGGTACCTGGTAGTTATGTCCGAATAAGGAAGGCAAGTCATGTTCGGCGTACTTATGTACTTGTTTGAAACTTATCTCCACAATAGATCAGAGTTACACGTCGATCAGGATCAACTGACCGACGATATCGCTCAGGTGGTCTTTCATTCAGATGATTTCTTCAATGCATTTAATTAGTTATAAAATTTTCTTATTTGCATGTGGAAGAAAATGCATCTTACTTTATCGATACTGACCCACTAACGATGCAGATTTACACCAAAAAGGATAACGTGCGTTTGGATGCCGCTATTTGCCGTGATTTCCTCCTATTTTTGGAACAGATTCAGGTATTAAACCTTGAAATACGTGAAATAGTTATCGATCGTGTTATAGCCTTGGACAACACGGAGTTTGATCTCGAAGATCTAAAATGGGTGGTTCTGATGGTACTGTTTAATATCCCCGGATATAAAAATGCCCATCAGCAAATGGAAGAACTGTTGTTTGAAGTAGAAGGCTATCTGCACTAAACCATTTACACGCATAGAAAAAGTTATGACCAAAATAGCGATTTTTGCCACCAGGCAAAATGAATTCTGTCCGAAATGCGGGGGCTAAGTTAGTGATCCGCTGTGGTCGCTACAGCTCCTTCTTGGGCTGTTCTCATTATCCCGAATGCCAGCATATCCAGGCCGCTTAAGGCACAGGCTGATGGTCATATCGTCAAGGTATTAGAGGGGCAGTCATGCCCGAAGTACTGGGCGATGCTGGCGCTGCGTCAGGGGCGTTATGGTATATTCATCAGCTGCTGTAATTATCCAGAATGTGACCATACCGAATTGATTGATAAGACGGACGAAACTAGTATCACTTTCCCGCAATGTAGACAGGGAAAACTGCTGCGGCGCAAGTCGCGTTACGGTAAGGTGTTCCATTCCTGTGATCGTTATCCGTGGTGTTAGTTTGCTCTCAATTTTAAACTAGTTGCTAGCGAGTACACCTACTGCCACTATTGCCACTATCCATTACTGATGGAGAAGCGTACGGCAAAAGGGTTGATCCTCTGCCGTGCTAATAAACTTTGTGGAAAACCCGTAGAAACCACTGAATAACCACATAATGAACCCAGAACCTACTTCCACCCTCGCGTCTATTATTGACGCGCTGCATAATCAGCAGGTTATCGCCTATCCTACTGAAGCTGTATTCGGTCTGGGATGTGACCCCGATAGCGAACAGGCGGTTAATACGTTGCTGTCCTTGAAACAGCGGTCGTGGGAGAAGGGATTGATCCTTATCGCCGCCGACTACCAACAGTTAATCCCGTATATTAATGACAGCACGTTGAGTGAACTGCAACGTGCTACGATATTCTCCAATTGGCCGGGGCCGGTAACTTGGGCGATCCCTGCACGTCCTGAAACTCCACGCTTTCTGACTGGCCGTTTCAACTCGCTGGCGGTGCGCGTCAGTGCCCATCCGCTGGTGCAGCAACTATGTCGGCAGTATGGCAAACCATTGGTATCGACCAGCGCTAACTTCAGCGAGCGAGAACCCTGTCGTAATACAAATGATGTGACACAGCAGTTCGGTACTGCGTTCCCGGTGTTGGTGGGTAAAGTTGGTGGTTACCTTAACCCTTCAGAAATCAGAGATGCTTTGAGCGGGGAACAGATCCGCCAGGGTTAGACAGAGGTAATGTGCATGGAGAAATTTGCGGTATTCGGCAACCCTATCAGCCACAGCAAATCACCGTTGATTCATGCGTTATTTGCAGAACAGACAGGAATTGATCACCCGTATGGCACTGTGCTAGCACCCCTAGAGAGTTTTGAGGCCCGCCTACAAGCGTTTATCCATGCGGGTGGTCAGGGGGCGAACGTCACGGTACCTTTTAAGGAACGTGCCTTTCAAGCCGCGTCTGAGCTGAGTGAGCTCGCCTCACTGGCTGGTGCTGTGAATACGCTTAAAGTGTTACCAGAAGGCGGTTTGCTGGGAGATAACACGGATGGCATCGGCCTATTAACCGATCTTGAACGCCAACAACTGATCTGGCCGCAGGATCACATTTTGCTGGTGGGAGCAGGTGGTGCAGCGCATGGTGTAATCTTGCCGCTGTTGTCCTTTGGCTGTGAACTAACGATCACTAACCGAACTTTCATCCGGGCGAAGGAACTGGCTCAGCTCTTCCAACACCATGGTGAGATCTCAGCGCAACCGATGGATCAGCTTGATCAGCACCGGCCATTCAATCTGGTGATCAATGCCACGGCTTCCGGCATCAGCGGTAAGATACCTGTGTTGCCAGTCGGTGTGGTCAACTGCCAAACTCGGTGTTATGACATGTTCTATCAGCAGGGAAGGACGCCGTTCCTCGCTTGGGCTCAGCAACAGGGGGCAACGGAGTTTGCAGATGGTCTGGGGATGCTGGTGGGGCAGGCTGCTCATGCGTTCTTGCTGTGGCACGGTGTAACTCCTGAGATCGAATCGGTATTGCGCTGTGTGCGTAGTCAGTTGGCGGCGTAAGCGAAGCACCTATTCCTGATCAGGTAATAGGTTCTAATCAGATAGCTTCCGGCAGGTATTCGTTTTTCCAGCGCACATAGTTGTTGGCAGAGTAGAGTAATCCACCCAACTCGGTGGCGGTCAGCTGGCAAACCTAGCGCGCTGGGCTATCCATATAGAGATAATCGCTGACCAGCCGTTAACCTGGTGTCACCAGGCTACCAGCACCAATCATCACATCATCCTCTACTACTACACCGTCTAGCAGCATCGAACCCATACCTACCAATACCCGATTGCCGATGGTGCAGCCGTGCAGTATGGCCTTATGGTCAACAGTAACGTCATTGCCAATCAATAAATAATTAGTAACCTTCAGGGTTATATTTCAATCTATGGGTCACGTGCAGCACATATCCATCCTGAATATTGCTGCGTGCGCTAATCTTAATCGCATTAACTTCACCACGAATGGCAACCAGAGGCCAAATACTGACATCGTTGGTCAATTCAACATTGCCGATCACTACGCTGGAGGGATTGATCATGACGCGTTGACTGAGTTTAGGAGAGTAATGGAGATAAGAACGTACTGCATCGGACATGGTAATAGCCTCATCGTGATCTTATTTATCGGCAATACTAGGCTTTGATGATGAAATTACAATTATTTATTTACGGCGACGGATTAATGGTATTTATCGCACAAGAACCACCCAAAAGGATGAGAAAGTGTGCAAGAAAAAGAAAGATCAAAAAAGGAAAGGGGTTTTGCAAAAAATTAGAACCCTACAATGCTCCCCACTAGCCCGGTCGGATAAGCAAAAGTCAAAATAATGGTTTGACTCTTCATAGGGAAGGCGTAGTATACGCCACCTCAAGTTTGCCGCCGTGCTGCGGTCAATTTACTGTTCTTTAATAATTTATCAGACAATCTGTGTGGGCACTCCACAAGACGATATCACGTCCTACTATTGGGACGAAAAATATAAAGTCTTGAAGAATGACTATCTGAAGTAACATTCATGTAGTAAATCTTTGAGCAGCGCTTCACAAGTTGAAGCGTATCAAGCTTTAAATTGAAGAGTTTGATCATGGCTCAGATTGAACGCTGGCGGCAGGCCTAACACATGCAAGTAGAGCGGTAACACAAGAGAGCTCGCTCTCTGGGTGACGAGCGGCGGACGGGTGAGTAATGTCTGGGAAACTGCCTGATGGCGGGGGATAACTAGTGGAAACGGTAGCTAATACCGCATAATGTCGCAAGACCAAAGTGGGGACCTTCGGGCCTCACACCATCAGATGTGCCCAGGTAGGATTAGCTAGTAGGCGGGATAATAGCTCACCTAGGCGACGATCTCTAGCTGGTCTGAGAGGACGATCAGCCACACTGGAACTGAGACACGGTCCAGACTCCTACGGGAGGCAGCAGTGGGGAATATTGCACAATGGGCGAAAGCCTGATGCAGCTATGCCGCGTGTATGAAGAAGGCCTTAGGGTTGTAAAGTACTTTCAGCGAGGAGGAAGGGTAATGTGTTAATAAGACATTGCATTGACGTTACTCGCAGAAGAAGCACCGGCTAACTCCGTGCCAGCAGCCGCGGTAAGACGGAGGGTGCTAGCGTTAATCAGAATTACTGGGCGTAAAGAGCACGTAGGTTGTTTTTTAAGTCAGATGTGAAATCCCTGGGCTCAACTTAGGAATTGCATTTGAAACTAGAAAGCTAGAGTATCGTAGAGGGAGGTAGAATTCTAGGTGTAGCGGTGAAATGCGTAGATATCTGGAGGAATACCTGTGGCGAAAGCGGCCTCCTGGACGAATACTGACACTGAGGTGCGAAAGCGTGGGGAGCAAACAGGATTAGATACCCTGGTAGTCCATGCCGTAAACGATGTCGACTTGGAGGTTGTTTCCTTGAGAGATGACTTCCGTAGCTAACGCGTTAAGTCGACCGCCTGGGGAGTACGGCCGCAAGGCTAAAACTCAAATGAATTGACGGGGGCCCGCACAAGCGGTGGAGCATGTGGTTTAATTCGATGCAACGCGAAGAACCTTACCTGGTCTTGACATCCATAGAATTTCCTAGAGATAGGGAAGTGCCTTCGGGAGCTATGAGACAGGTGCTGCATGGCTGTCGTCAGCTCGTGTTGTGAAATGTTGGGTTAAGTCCCGCAACGAGCGCAACCCTTGTCCTCTGTTGCCAGCGATAAAGTCGGGAACTCAAAGGAGACTGCCGGTGATAAACCGGAGGAAGGTGGGGATGACGTCAAGTCATCATGGCCTTTACGAGTAGGGCTACACACGTGCTACAATGGCGTATACAAAGAGAAGCTACCTCGCAAGAGCAAGCAGACCTCACAAAGTACGTCGTAGTCCGGATTGGAGTCTGCAACTCGACTCCATGAAGTCGGAATCGCTAGTAATCGTAGATCAGAATGCTACGGTGAATACGTTCCCGGGCCTTGTACACACCGCCCGTCACACCATGGGAGTGGGTTGCAAAGAAGTAGGTAGCTTAACCTTCTGGAGGGCGCTTACCACTTTGTGATTCATGACTGGGGTGAAGTCGTAACAAGGTAACCGTAGGGGAACCTGCGGTTGGATCACCTCCTTATCCTTATCGATAAGATATTGATTTGTGTGGTGTGCTCACACAGATTGTCTGATGAAAGTAGCGAGTAGAGAATACCTTAATAGGCTTGTAGCTCAGCTGGGAGAGCGCCTGCCTTGCACGCAGGAGGTCAGCGGTTCGATCCCGCTTAGCTCCACCATAAAGTCCAAGTGCGTTGTTTCACTACTTCAGTAGTGTACTGGCAACAGAAAGTATTTTGTTCTTTAACAATCTGGAACAAGCTGAAAATTAAAAAATGACGGCTAAAGCTTATCTCTGCGTAGAGGTATTGGGGTAAGGATCAAGCTGTCATAATGAGACACCTTCGGGTTGTAAGGTTAAGTAACTAAGCGTACACGGTGGATGCCTAGGCAGTCAGAGGCGATGAAGGGCGCGCTAATCTGCGAAAAGCGCCGGTAAGGTGATATGAACCGTTATAGCCGGCGATACCCGAATGGGGAAACCCAGTGCGATACGTCACACTATCGTTAAGTGAATATATAGCTTGACGAAGCAAACCGGGGGAACTGAAACATCTAAGTACCCCGAGGAAAAGAAATCAACCGAGATCCCCCCAGTAGCGGCGAGCGAACAGGGGCCAGCCCAGAACCTAAATCAGCGGGTGTGTTAGTGGAAGCGTCTGGAAAGTCGCGCAGTAAAGGGTGATAGCCCCGTACACAAAAATGCACTAGCTGTGAGTTCGATGAGTAAGGCGGGACACGTGAAATCTTGTTTGAAGATAGGGGGACCATCCTCTAAGGCTAAATACTCCTGACTGACCGATAGTGAACTAGTACCGTGAGGGAAAGGTTAAAAGAACCCCTGTTAGGGGAGTGAAATAGATCCTGAAACCGTGTACGTACAAGCAGTAGGAGCTCAATTTTTTAGAGTGACTGCGTACCTTTTGTATAATGGGTCAGCGACTTGTACTCTGTAGCAAGGTTAACCGAAATTTTTAAGGGGAGCCGTAGGGAAACCGAGTCTAAAATGGGCGAATTAGTTGCAGGGTACAGACCCGAAACCCGGTGATCTAGCCACGGGCAGGTTGAAAATTAGGTAAAACTAATTGGAGGACCGAACCGACTGATGTTGAAAAATCAGCGGATGACCTATGGTTAGGGGTGAAAGGCCAATCAAACCGGGAGATAGCTGGTTCTCCTCGAAAGCTATTTAGGTAGCGCCTCGTGAATTCATCTATAGGGGTAGAGCACTGTTTCTGTTATGGGGGTCATACCGACTTACTAGGCCGATGCAAACTCCGAATACTATAGAATGCTATCACGGGAGACACACAGCGGGTGCTAACGTTCGTTGTGGAAAGGGAAACAACCCAGATCGCCAGCTAAGGTCCCAAAATTATAGTTAAGTGGGAAACGATGTGGGAAGGCCCAGACAGCCAGGATGTTGGCTTAGAAGCAGCCATCATTGAAAGAAAGCGTAATAGCTCACTGGTCGAGTCAGCCTGCGCGGAAGATGTAACGGGGCTAAACCATGCACCGAAGCTGCGGCAGCGGCGCTGATGCGTTGTTGGGTAGGGGAGCGTTCTGTAAGCCGTTGAAGGTGCCCTGTGAAGGCTGCTGGAGGTATCAGAAGTGCGAATGCTGACATAAGTAACGATAAAGCGGGTGAAAAACCCGCTCGCCGGAAGACCAAGGGTTCCTGTCCAACGTTAATCGGGGCAGGGTGAGTCGACCCCTAAGGTGAGGCTAAAAAGCGTAGTCGATGGGCAACAGGTTAATATTCCTGTACTGAGTGTGACTGCGAAGGGGGGACGGAGAAGGCTAAGCAGGCCGGGCGACGGTTGTCCCGGTTTAAGCGTGTAGGGGTGGAGTTTTAGGTAAATCCGGAACGCCATACATAAACCCTGAGGCGTAATGACGATGCGCCAAGGTGCAGAAGCTGTTGATGCCCTGCTTCCAGGAAAATCCTCTAAGCATCAGGTCTCACCTTTAATCGTACCCCAAACCGACACAGGTGGTCAGGTAGAGAATACCGAGGCGCTTGAGAAAACTCGGGTGAAGGAACTAGGCAAAATAGTGCCGTAACTTCGGGAGAAGGCACGCTGGCATGTAGGTGAATTCCGTATCGGAGGGAGCTGAAGCCAGTCGCAGAGACCAGCTGGCTGCAACTGTTTAATAAAAACACAGCACCGTGCCAACACGAAAGTGGACGTATACGGTGTGACGCCTGCCCGGTGCTGGAAGGTTAATTGATGGGGTTAGCCGCAAGACGAAGCTCCTAATAGAAGCCCCAGTAAACGGCGGCCGTAACTATAACGGTCCTAAGGTAGCAAAATTCCTTGTCGGGTAAGTTCCGACCTGCACGAATGGCGTAATGATGGCCAGGCTGTCTCCACCCGAGACTCAGTGAAATTGAACTCGCTGTGAAGATGCAGTGTACCCGCGGCAAGACGGAAAGACCCCGTGAACCTTTACTATAGCTTGACACTGAACATGGAGCTTTGATGTGTAGGATAGGTGGGAGGCAGTGAATCGTAGACGCCAGTCTGCGAGAAGCCACCCTTGAAATACCACCCTTTAATGTTTGATGTTCTAACTTTGCCCCGTGACCCGGAGCAAGGACAGTGTCTGGTGGGTAGTTTGACTGGGGCGGTCTCCTCCCAAAGAGTAACGGAGGAGCACGAAGGTCAGCTAATCACGGTCGGACATCGTGAGTTTAGTGCAAAGGCATAAGCTGGCTTAACTGCGAGAGTGACGGCTCGAGCAGGTACGAAAGTAGGTCTTAGTGATCCGGTGGTTCTGAATGGAAGGGCCATCGCTCAACGGATAAAAGGTACTCCGGGGATAACAGGCTAATACCGCCCAAGAGTTCATATCGACGGCGGTGTTTGGCACCTCGATGTCGGCTCATCACATCCTGGGGCTGAAGTAGGTCCCAAGGGTATGGCTGTTCGCCATTTAAAGTGGTACGCGAGCTGGGTTTAGAACGTCGTGAGACAGTTCGGTCCCTATCTGCCGTGGGCGTAGGAAGATTGAGAGGGGTTGCTCCTAGTACGAGAGGACCGGAGTGAACGCATCGCTGGTGTTCGGGTTGTCATGCCAATGGCATTGCCCGGTAGCTAAGTGCGGAACAGATAAGCGCTGAAAGCATCTAAGCGCGAAACTGGCCTCGAGATGAGTCTTCCCTGGGTCTGAGAGGTCCCTGAAGGCACGTTTAAGACGAAGACGTGGATAGGCTGGGTGTGTAAGAGCAGCGATGCTTTGAGCTAACCAGTACTAATGAGCCGTGAGGCTTAACCTTACAACACCGAAGGTGTGTTATAGATAGGGGTAGAGTTATTTTCAGCGAGTTCCGAGATTGGTTCTAGTGGTTACGTGAGTAACGGCCAAAAATGAAACAGACTTTGCCTGGCGGCAATAGCACGGTGGTCCCACCTGACCCCATGCCGAACTCAGCAGTGAAACGCCGTAGCGCCGATGGTAGTGTGGGGTCTCCCCATGTGAGAGTAGGACACTGCCAGGCATCAAATAAAGTAGAAAGCCTCA
>JAMDYG010000003.1 GCA_024160085.1 Serratia symbiotica
TGCGAAAGCATCGGGCTTTTGCTTTGTGTGTTACCGAGAGTGAACGGTCGGCCTATGGGGGCCTATGCCAGGTGAAACGAAAGAGTCGGGAATACGTTAGGCGTTGCTTGACAGTGACTTGAAGGGGGAAGTGAGCAGGAAAGCCCGCTGACAGGGCCCGACATATCCCAGGCAAAGTCCTTCCAGCTCCAGCTGGTACCCCGCCCGCGCGACTGTCAGCACGACTGTCATATAGCTCTTTGTCGGCAGCAGCGATAAAATTCTGCACTTTATCTTTACCGGTTCAGTTGTCGTTGACCAGATGAGTACAGCCTATGGTGAACAATAATAAAGAGGAAATGGCTAGTAAGCAAAGCAGGCGCATAGTGAAGATATCCTGTAGCCATAGCGTATAAATAGTCCAGTATGAGCCGGGGTCTGGCGATAGCTGAATTATAGACGGATTACAGTATGCGGCTAATCAACTTGTCGAGGCGGATGCGTCGCAGACGGCGGATCAGCTTGCGCACCTTGCTAGGGTACTGCTGGATACTTTGCAGCTCTAGATGGTTTCCTACCACAGTAGTATGGGTACGGATGCACTCTAGCTCTTTATGCCGTTGTTCGCACATTTCCTGTTTAGGATCGTGGATTAGAATAGCGTTCTCCAGATCCAGTCGCCAGGCACGTGGGTTGAGGTTGTTGCCAGTGATCAGTTGCCACTCGTCATCTATCCACATACCTTTCAGATGATAGCTGTTATTGCCGTCTTTCCACAGGCGCACAGTCAACTGGCCAGTATCAATATAGCGCTGTAGGCGGCTGATGAAACGGCGCAGATTGATTTCATACAGATAAGGCAGCACACCAATAATTTTAAACGGCTGGTCTTCTGGAATAAAAAAATCGTTGGTGGTTTTGTCGCCGACGATGATTTCTACCTGTTTGCCTTGGTGTAGCAGATAAATGATGTTGCGCATCAGCCGCGCTGGTAGGTTGAAATAAGGCGTGCATAACGTCAGCTTCTGAGCGGTGCAGGACATTAGATGATGAATGGTGGTATTCAATACGCTTTGCTTGCCAAGACCCACCAGTGGAGTAACTGCCAGCTCATCGTTGCTCGCTTTATCGCGGAACTTATAACCGGTGCGCCGCAGGCTGAAACGAAACTGGCGGGTTTCGTTTTTGATCTCCGGGCTTTTCGGGCGATCGTCACGATCTAAACGCTGTACGGCACCGGCAGTCAGTAGATGCTGCTTAATGTAACCGATCATCGTCTCAGCCAGAACGGGGTTGGTAATTAATTGGTAGCGGTCATAACGGTATTTCTCATGCTGATGCAAATAGACATTGTTGATACTGGCGCCGCTGTAAATTACGGTATCATCGACAATAAAGCCTTTTAGGTGGAGTACGCCCAGTGCTTCTCGAGTATTGACTGGCACGCCGTATACCGGCACAGACACGTTTTTTGGGTGCTGGTTTGCCATTGAACAATACCAGTCAGCATTGGTGTTAGTGGCAGCAGCACCGATACGCCCACGTTGTGCACGGTGCCAATCGACCAGAATGCAGATCTCTAACTTAGGGCGTAGCTGCTTGGCTTGATAAAGCGCGTTGAGGATCTCACGTCCGGCATCATCATGATCCAGATAGAGGGCGACCAAATAGATGCGCTGAGTAGCGTTAGCGATGGATGCCAATAGCTCGGTACGGAAGTCTGATGGCGCGTACAAAGTATGAATTTCAGCCAAAGATTGGGGGAGTTTGGGCAATTGTGCAAGGTGTTGTTGGTGTTTGCTACGTTTAAATTTTGACAACATCACAGTGCGCTTCTTCTCTCATAATGGGATGGCTGGAAGGCCACAGGTATAAAATATTAAATCGAATAGTCGGGCGATAATACCACTAGTTTCCCAGATTGTGCGTATGTTTTGACGTTAAGTGTTGGATTCTTATCACATTGCACACAGCTAACTGCCTGCCATTAGTATACAACGGTAGGATTAGATTGACGATGCCATCCTTAATCTGCACATCAATGTCAAAGTCTAGCCGCTGTGCTAGTGTGATCATACCGCGATTATTGGGCATGGTGATGCCCATTAGGCGGTGCATCCCGTGGGCAAGTGCATAGGCGATCATTTTTTCTAGCAGTTGGCATCCAAGCCCCAGTCTCTTCAGATCAGAACGCACCAGTACGGCGAACTCCGCGTCAGTGTTGTCTGGATCGGACATCGAGCGCGTCACGCCGATGATTTCCTCACAGCGCACGGCCACAAATGCCATCTCTCGGTCATAGTCGATCTGCGTCATGTTAGCCAAATCGTCATGGGTAAACTCATTAATATCACTGAAGTAACGGTAGTAGAGATCTTCCTTTGTGACACTTTCGATAAAGTGCTTCAGTGCTGGTTCGTCCTCCGGCATGATCGGCCGATACAGGCACTGGCTGCCATCTAGATCACCTGTCAACTTTCACTTGTATTGACAGGCCGATATGCAGCGGATGATCGGCGATCTGCTTCGCGTCTAATTCGATACGTACCGGTAGGCGCTTCACCACTTTGATCCAGTTACCGGTAGAGCCACGGAGCGTACAGAAATGATTGCTGGTATCACCATCTTACTGACCATGGTGTATATCGTGTTCGTGAACCCCCAAATTCTGGGCGCGGCGGGTATAGATACGCAGGCAGTGTTTGTGACAACCTGCCTGATCGCCGCATTCGGCAGTATCTTTATGGGGCGGGTAGCAAATCTACCGGTGGCACCGGAGATGGATCTGAATGCCTTCTTCGCTTTCGTGGTAGTCGGGGCAATGGGCATTTCATGGCAGGTGGGGATTAGGTCTATTTTCTGGGATGTCGTTGGTTTGTTTATCGGCATGATAGGGCTGAAAAATGCCGGTATTGTGGTAGCAAAACCGGATACGCTAGTTGACCATCGGGTAGCCTAACCTCACATAGCATGCTGTTTTGGGTACGCTCGGCTTCTTTATCATCGCCGTACTGTCTGCACACAATTTCCGTGCGGCTGTGCTGGTTTCCATCGTGGTGACCACCCTGTGATCGGTTGGATATTGGGCAATATGAAATGCGACGGTGTATTCTTTATATCACCGATATATTACCTCGGTGGTGGGTAAAACTGATCTGGATGGTGTGATCTTTTCCTTTATGTTGGTTAACCTGTTCGATTACTACGGAACGCTAATCGGTGTGACCAACAAGGCCGGGTTGACCGACCACAAGGGTAAATGCCCGCGCATGAAACAGGCGCTGTATGTTAATAGCATAAGTTCGGTAATGGGTTCTCTGGAGGGTACCTCTGCCGGATGTCTCTGCCGTTACCGCCTATATTGAAAGCTCATCGGGGGTTGCTGTTGGTGGCCGTACTGACCTAAGAGAGAAGGTGACAGGGGTTCTGTTCCTGCCGGTGATCTTCCTGTCTGTCGCTATTGTCTGGGTATGGGTATGGGTGCCATCCTACGCCGCCGCTAGAGCACTGATTTACGCGGGTGTGCTGATGACCTATAGCTTTGGGACGGGTAAAATGGGATGACCTGACAGAAGCTGTGCCAGCGTTTGGATGCCGTTTAGCTTCTCGATCACCGAGTGCATGGCACTCGGATTTATTTCCTACTGTGTGATGAAGTTAGGCACTAGTTGCTAGCGTGAGATCAGCCCACCTGTGATGGTGGTAGCCTTGCTGTTTGTGCTGAGAATTGTCTGGGTAGACAGACATTGATGCGAGCAGGGCCTGACTGCTGAAGTGCTGCCGATCGTAATATACAACCACTATTCGCTTATACGCGGCAAATGGTTGCACCGGTTGGATCACGCCTTTGGGGGCAATCAATAGCGCGCCGGCGTAAAAATGCAAGTATTTTGCTATCAGATTAGCGGCGTGCAACGCTCCATGTCTACTGCCACTGAGGTAAACCTGCTTCATGTTGAGTTTTAATACTAGGGCTAATCGCTGAATTACTCGCTGAATAGCACTCTACGTGCTTTCATCATTGTAGTTAGACCAGAGAAAGCTATTTTCCGATAGCATTTGCGTTCCGTTGATCTCAATATAAGCCATGCCAATTTCGCTAAACAGCAACTATTTCTCTAGGCTAATGGTGGCTGCTTTGCAGTAGGCGTGCAGGAAAATCACCGTTGGCCAACCTTCGGGTAGCGGAGTACTGGTAGGCAAGAGTATAGCTAGCCTTACCTTCAAACTGATGCGCGTGCTGTATATAACGAGCCTTGGTGGCCGCCAGGATCGACCTATATAGGTGGCGCTGTGTTTGTATATTGGTGAAGAAGTCGTCTTCCAACAGATTATAGGCCGCGTTTGGCACTTAATTGCAGATAGCGTTTCGCCAATTCAATTTGCCCTTTTTCCGCTGAGTGGTCGCCAGTTTGTAAGGAGCCTAAACGTTGTGGTTGTCTTCACGCATTAACGTCAGGTACAGGGACATGGCCTAAAGTTTTTTATTTTCGTGACTTTGAGCGGGGAGCGGTAACCTGGCGTTCAACAGGTTATGCATCGGCAGCTAGATAGGCTCCTCTCCGGCAGGATAACGCATCTCGGTGGTTAGTATGGGTTGGGTGATTAGAGTGAACAATAAAGCTAAAATAAAAGAATGTATAATTTATAACTTTGATTTTTAATGAATTTTACCCAGGATCTAGGTATTTAGATTAGTGACCTAACGGATCTGTGTGGTGATAGCCTTAATCATGGCGTTGTAAGAACCTTCGCACAAGCTTCCGAGCAAGGTGACTATTTTGATGCTTGATATGGCATGGTGGTGCTTCCTTTAGCCTTCAAAATGAAAGGATTCAGCCCATAACCTAGATAAATATAGGCTAAACGTACAGGTGATAATAGGCAATGGTTGAATGTTTAGCTGACCTTACGGTTTTTAATTTGTCTGGTATACATTTTTTGCAGATTGGTGTTGAAATATTTTCATTTGAACTTTCCTTGGCATGTACTGGTGTACAAGGCAAAACGCTGTTCTTGCTCATTCTGCGCATGACCCAAATTTCACCGCCCCTGTTTGCTACTCTTAACAGCTTTTTTGGGAGGAACTTCCCAGTTCCTGCTTATTCGACCAATTTACGTAGACTTTACGCTCAGTTTTTCCAAAGTGACATTAGGCAGAACATAACATTAAAGTTGCGCCTGTTTGGTCAGGCTGATGCCGTCAAACAGGGGGTAGTAGAACCTATTGCCAATAGCTAATACAGTTATTTTACGTATGACAACACCCCGTATTTTTTCACTTGGCGAAGTGAAGTAATAAAGAGCACTGTACTGCTGCACCTGCAAACATGTGTCAGTGCATATAAAACTGCGTAAAGTCATAGAATGCCAACAAGTGATGACGTATTTTGCGTCAGGAGGTAAATCATGATGAACAATATTTTGTTAGTTGACGATGACCGCGAGTTGACCTTGCTATTAAAGGAACTGCTTGAAATCGAAGGTTTTAACATCACCGTCGCTCACGATGGCGAGCAATCGTTGTCATTGCTGGACAGTTCTATCAATCTGTTGCTGCTCGATATTATGATGCCGAAGAAAAACGGTATCAATACGCTAAAAGAGCTGCGTCAACACCATCATACGCCAGTCATTATGCTGACCGCACGCGGCAGCGAATTGGATCGCGTGCTGGGGTTGGAGCTGGGTGCAGATGGCTACCTGCCTAAGCCATTCAATGATCGTCAACTGGTGGCGCGCATTCGCGCCATTTTGCGGCGTTCTAACTGGAATGAACAACAGCAGCATGTGGATACCAACGCCCCCACGCTGGATGTCGATGGCCTGCAACTTAACACCGGTCGTCAAGAAGCCAGCTTTGACGGCAAGGTACTCGATCTGACCGGCACCGAATTTACCCTTCTCTACCTGCTGGCGAATCACCTGGGCCAGGTGGTGTCGCGAGAATTGTTGAGCCAAGAAGTTTTGGGCAAACGCCTAACGCCATTTGACCGTGCTATCGATATGCATATCTCCAACTTGCGGCGCAAACTGCCAAACCGCAAAGATGGACATCCCTGGTTAAAAACCCTACGCGGGCGCGGATATTTGATGGTATCTGCAACATGATCAATCGGTTGACGGCACGTATCTTCGCCATTTTCTAGTTAACATTAGCGCTGGTGCTAATGCTGGTATTGATGGTGCCTAAACTAGACTCCCGCCAAATGACCTCACTGCTGAATAGCGAGCAGCGGCAAGGGCTGATGCTAGAGCAACATATCGAGGCCGAATTGCAAAATGATCCAGCCAACGATCTGATGTGGTGACATCGTCTGTTCAGGGATATCGATAAGTGGACACCACCGGGGCAATGCTTGATTCTAGTCACAAGTGAAGGGCGGGTGATCGGTGCGCAGCGCAACGAAATGCAAATCGTGCGTAACTTTATTGGCCAATCCGACAACGCCGACCATCCCAAGAAGAAAAAATACAGCTATGTCGAACTACTCTTGGCCCGTTCTTGATTTGCAATGGTGAAGATAACTACCAGCTTTACTTGATCCGCCCTGCCAACAGCCCGCAATCTGATTTCTTCAATCTGATGTTTGACCGCCCGTTGCTGCTGCTTATCGTCACTATGTTGATCAGTACTCCGCTGCTGCTATGGTTGGCCTGGGGCCCGGCGAAACCAGCGCGTAAGCTGAAAAAAGCCGCTGATGATGTGGCACGCGGCAATCTGAAGCAGCACCAGGAACTGGAAGCTGGGCTGCAAGAATTACGAGCCACTGGTGCTAGCTTCAACCAGATGGTCAGTGCACTAGAACGCATGGTTACAGCACAGCAGCGGTTGATTTCGGATATCTCGCACGAATTGCGCACACCGCTGACCCGCTTATAATTGGCCACCGCACTGATGCACTGCCGTCACGGTGAGAGTACCATGAGTTAGCTCGTATCGAAACCGAAGCGCAGCGGCTGGACTCGATGATCAACCATTTACTGCTGCTGTCACGTGGGCAGCACAAAAAGCGAAGCGAACTAGCGCGTGAGCGGTTGAAAGCCAATAAACTGTGGTACGACATGTTGGATAACGCTAAGTTTGAAGCCGAACAGATGGGTAAACAGTTAGAAGTTACCTCCCCACCAGGCCCCTGGATACTGACTGGAAACGCCAGTGCGTTGGACAGCGCGCTGGAGAATATCGTGCGCAACGCCTTGCGTTACTCGTACACACGCATTGCCATCGCTTTTAGCACCGACAATCGAGATATCACCATCGTCATTAATGACGATGGTCTTGGGGTTAGCGCGGAAGATCGCGAACAGATTTTCCGGACATTTTACCGCACCGATAAGGCGCATGACCGTGAATCTGGCGGCACTGGCTTAGATTTAGCGATCGTCGAAGCGGCGGTCAATCAGCATTGTGGCTGGGTGAAAGCACAAGACAGCCTACTTTGCGGCCTGCGGCTGGTGCTGTGGCTGCCGCTGCACTAGCCGCTAGATTCCAGCAAATTAATTACAGCGTGGTGATGGCCACCTGCTGCTCTTGCAACTTTACTTTGCCTTCTTTGCAGGACGCTAGACGATCGCGCTCTTTAGCAACCACCGCTTCCGGCGCGAGCGCCACGAAACCTGCGTTAGCCAATTTGCTTTCGATCGAGGTAATTTCCGCATCCAGCTTGCTCATCTCTTTCGACAGACGCGCGATCTCGGCCTCTTTGTCGACAAAGCCAGCCATTGGAATCAGCAGTTCGGCACCCTCTATCAGCTTGGTGATGGAGAGCGGTCCTTTCTCACCAACTGGCAGCAGAGCGATGGACTCTAAACGCGCCAGACGTACGATAAAGCTCTGGTTTTGCTGTATGCGGTGTTGGGCGTCAGCATCGGCATTACGTAACAGTACAGCTAGCGGTTTGCTCGGTGCGATGCTCATTTCGGCACGGATGTTGCGTACCGCAGTGATCGTCTGTTTGATCCACTCCAGATCGTTCTGCGCCTGCGTATCTTCCAGCGTGGCGTTATACTCTGGGAACGGTTGTAGCATGATGCTTCTGTTTTGATCAGCGCCCATGGTGGTGCTGATCAGCGGCTTCACGCGCTGCCAGAGAGTCTCTGTAATGAATGGAATTATCGGATGCGCCAGGCGCAGCAGCGCTTCCAGTACGCTAATTAGTGTGTGGCGGGTGCCGCGCTGTTCCGCTTCGCTGCCGTTACTCACTACCGGTTTGGTTAGCTCTAGGTACCAGTCACAGAACTGGTTCCAGGTGAAGTCGTACAGGATGTTAGCTACCAGGTCGAAACGATAGGTATCCAGTGCTTCGCGATAGGCTTTCACCGTGCGGTTGAATTCGGCCAGTATCCAGCGATCCGCCAGTGACAGCACTTTCTCACCGCCGTTGAAACTGCAATCATGCTGTTCAGTGTTGATCAGCACAAAACGGCTGGCGTTCCACAGTTTGTTGCAGAAGTTACGGTAGCCTTCCAGGCGCTTTATATCCCAATTGATATCGCGGCCAGTGGAGGCCAGCGCCGCCAGAGTGAAGCGCAGGGAGTCGGTGCCATGTGGCTCGATGCCGTTTGGGAATTGCTTCTCGGTGCGCTTGCGGATCTTCTCTGCCAACTGCGGCTGCATCATATTGCCTGTGCGTTTTTCCAGTAGATCTTCCAGCGAGATGCCATCGACCATGTCCAGCGGATCGATCACGTTGCCCTTGGACTTGGACATCTTTTGGCCTTCGTCGTCACGGATCAGGCCGGTCATATAGACGGTGTTAAATGGCACCTGGGGTTTGCCGTTTTCGTCTTTTATGAAGTGCATGGTCAGCATGATCATGCGTGCGATCCAGAAGAAGATAATGTCGAAGCCGCTAACCATCACGCTGGTCGGATGGAAGGTTTTCAACGCATCAGTCTGCTCTGGCCAGCCCAAGGTGGAGAAAGTCCACAGGCCGGAAGAGAACCAGGTGTCCAGTACGTCTTCGTCCTGAGTCAACACCAGGTCGGCAGCTAGGTTATACTCGCGTCGCACCTCTTCTTCGCTGCGACCTACATAGACTTTTCCGTTCACGTCGTACCATGCTGGGATGCGATGACCCCACCATAGCTGACGTGAGATGCACCAGTCCTGAATGTCACGCATCCAACTGAAGTACATGTTTTCGTACTGTTTCGGCACAAACTGGATTTCTCCTTGTTCGACTGCTTCTACCGCCACTTTCGCTAACGGGGCGGTGCGCACATACCATTGGTTGGTCAGCATCGGTTCGATCACCACGCCGCTGCGGTCGCCGTAAGGCACTGTTAGATCGTGCGGTTTGATCTCATCTAGCAGGCCCAGTTGGTCGAAAGCTGCGACCACTGCTTTACGCGCCGCAAAGCGCTCTATTCCGTGGTATTCGGCTGGGATCGCGTTGCTGTAATCGGTACAAATCTCGCCCAAAGTGTTGAATATTTCCGCTTCTTGACGGATAGCACCGTCGAAAGTAAAGATGTTAATCATTGGCAGGCCGTGACGTTTACCGACTTCATAGTCGTTGAAGTCATGCGCTGGGGTGATCTTCACACAGCCAGTACCTTTTTCCATATCGGCGTGCTCGTCGCCGACGATGCGGATGCGGCGACCTACCAGCGGCAGAATGATTTCTTTGCCGATCAAATCGTTATAGCGCGGATCTTCTTGATTGACAGCCACACCGGTATCACCCATCAGGGTTTCCGGACGGGTAGTGGCCACCACCAGGTAATCTTTGCCCTCAGCGGTTTTAGCGCCGCTGGCCAGCGGATAGCGCAGGTACCACATGGAGCCTTTGGACTCGCGGTTCTCCACTTCTAGATCGGAGATGGCAGTGCATAGTTTCGGATCCCAGTTCACTAGGCGTTTGCCTCGGTAGATCAAGTCTTCTTGGTACAAACGCACAAACACTTCGCGTACTGCATTCGACAGGCCATCGTCCATGGTGAAGCGCCCGCGCTCCCAATCTACGGAGTTGCCTAAGCGGCGCATCTGACGGGTGATGGTACCGCCGGATCCCGCCTTCCACTGCCAGATTTTGTCGATGAAGGCATCGCGGCCATAGTCGTGGCGAGTTTTGCCTTCTTCTGCAGCGATTTTGCGCTCTACCACCATCTGAGTGGCGATGCCGGCATGGTCGGTGCCAGCCTGCCACAAGGTGTTTTTACCCTGCATACGCTGGTAGCGGATCAGGGTATCCATGATGGTCTGCTGGAACGCGTGGCCCATGTGCAGGCTACCGGTGACGTTCGGCGGGGGGATCATGATGCAGAAGCTTTCTTTGCTGGTGTCGCCATTCGGCTTGAAGTAACCCTGATGTTCCCAATGATCGTACAGTTTCTGTTCGATCTCTTTCGGGTCGTATGCGGTGTCGAACTGACTGTTTGTGTTTTCCATTTTATATCGTTATTCAGTGAGTGAGCGGCATAGCCGTAGTCAAATGGAAGCCGACGCTGCGATAGGCTTTATAACGGTCGCGCGCCAACTGTTTCAAGGTGTCTTCGTAAGGAACGAAGTCTACCACTTGATGGAAAGCAGTAGCAAAATCTGCAAACTGTAGTTGCAAAACGATCAGTAGATCTCGTGGGGCATTGCCGCGTTTACCGGGCCAGCACAGCTCCACTGGAGCGCCTGAGTTTGGCCCTTCGCCGGCCAGATTGTGCGGCACGAACGTATGCGGTTCGCGCTGCCATAGCGCTTCGTCCAGCCGATGGGCCTGTTCTTGGCTCTCACAGGCGATCAACAGCCGTTTGCCGGAACGCCAATGTTCGGCGGCAACAGCGCAGGCCACGGCCTCATGCGCGCTGAGCGTCCCTGTCGGTCGATCATGTTCGAGCAAATAGAACGTCGCCTGTTTCATCATCTGATTCACCGCTACCAATAAAAAATAGGGCACAACATGTTGGTTGTACCCTTTATGGGTCGGGGTGGAGAAGCCTACCCCCTGTGCTGCTGAGAAGATTATATACCCGATAGGTTTTAAGTGTCAGCCCGGCGGCAAGTTCCTGGGGTGGGCGTACGCAGCCAACAACGCTGCGGCTTGAAAAATGAAGGATATTTTAATCGTCGCCATCTGGCCACGCTCTATTCAATAAGAATTGAGACAGTAAGGCCACCGGCCGGCCGGTAGCCCCTTTAGCCTTGCCAGAACGCCAGGCTGTGCCAGCGATATCCAGGTGCGCCCAGCTGTACTTGCGGGTAAAGCGCGATAGGAAGCAGGCTGCGGTGATAGCCCCGCCTGGCCGTCCACCGATGTTCGCCATATCGGCGAAGATAGAGTCTAACTGCTCGTAGTATTCGTCGAGCATCGGCAAGCGCCAAGCGCGGTCGCCAGCCTGTTCAGCGGCACCGAGCAACTCGTGTGCCAGTAGGTTATGGTTAGACATCAGACCAGTTATGTGGTGGCCCAGAGCAATCACGCAGGCACCGGTCAGGGTGGCGATGTCGATTACCAGTTCAGGATCGAAGCGCTCAACGTAGGTCAGGGTGTCACACAGCACAAGACGGCCTTCAGCATCCGTGTTAAGCACCTCTATGGTCTGGCCAGACATGGTAGTCAGCACATCGCCCGGGCGATAGGCGCGGGCACCTGGCATGTTTTCACAGCCAGCCAGTACGCCAACTACGTTCAGCGGCAGGTTCAATTCTGCAACGACATGCAAAACTCCGTACACGGTAGCAGCACCGCACATGTCGTATTTCATCTCGTCCATGTTTTCGGCTGGTTTGATCGAGATGCCGCCGGAATCGAAGGTCAGCCCTTTGCCAACTAAAACGATCGGCTTCGCGTCCAGGATAGGGTTCCCCCTATATTCTATCACCGACATCAATGATTCATTCTGCGAACCTGCGCCCACCGCCAGATAAGCATGCATCCCCAGCTCTTTCATCTGCTGTTCGCCGATAATGCGGGTGGTGATATATGTGCTGAATGCGTCCGCCAGTTGACGTGCCTTTGAGGCCAGGTAACCAGCGTTGCATATGTTCGGCGGCATGTTGCCGAGATCTTTGGCCGCCTTGATGCCCGAGGCCACCGCCAGACCGTGCTGGATGGCGCGTTCGCCGCTAGCAAGTTCACGGCGGGTCGGCACATTGAACACCATCTTGCGGAGTGGGCGGCGTAGCTCCACCTTATTGCTCTTCAACTGATCGAAGGTATAAAGCGTTTCTTTAGCGGTTTCCACCGCCTGGCGCACATTCCAGTAAGTGTTGCGACCTTTTACATGCAGCTCAGTCAGGAAGCAGACCGTTTCCATTGAACCAGTATCATTAAGGGTATTGATGGTTTTCTGAATAACCTGTTTGTACGGGCGTTCATCAAGCTCGCGCTCTTTGCCACAGCCAATTAACAGGATGCGTTCGGAGAGAATATTAGGCACATGGTACAGCAGTAATGTTTGCCCGACTTTGCCTTCCAGTTCGCCACGGCGCAACAAAGCGCTGATATAACCATCACTTATTTTGTCGAGTTGTTCCGCAATAGGGGACAAGCGGCGCGGTTCGAAAATACCGACGATAATACAGGCACTGCGCTGTTTCTCTGGGCTACCGCTTTTTACACTGAACTCCATGTACTCTCCTGAATCTTAAAGACAAAGACAAAAGCTACGGCTAGAATGACCCGTTCCGTAACAATCTCCCGCCATATTATGTTAATTACTATGTTAACCTGTACGGTATACACTGCTATATTTTAGCGACGACTATAAGTAAGCTTCTATAGGACACTCAAACGACTTGATGTTGTAATACTATTTTAGCTGTGAAAAGTTGCCATTATGATGAGAATAAATGGCAGATTAACGATGAAGCTATCGATTTTCCTGCAAAAAGACAAGTTTTCACAGGTGTAATAAGCGTGATCATCATAAGATATCTGGTTCGGGAAACGCTAAAGAGCCAAATCGCCATTCTATTCATCTTGCTTCTGGTCTTCTTTTGTCAGAACCTGGTGAGGGTACTAGGCGACGTGGTAGATGGCGATGTTCCAACAAACTTAGTACTTTCTCTGTTGTTATTGGGTGTGCCGAAGATGGCGCAGCTAATTCTTCCTTTAAGTTTGTTTCTTGGCCTGTTGATGACCTTTGGGCGGTTGTATACCGAAAGCGAAATCACCGTTATGCATGCTTGTGGGTTAGGCAAACGTACTTTGATTATCGCCGCGATGATACTGGCGATCCTCACTTCTGCTGTGGCTGCGGTGAACGTGTTATGGGCCAACCCCATAGCCTCTAGCTACCAAGACGTGGTGGTGAGCGAAGCGAAGGCTAACCCAAGCATTGCCGGGCTGGTAGAAGGACAGTTCAAGCCTTCGCAGGACGGCAATGCGGTGGTGTTCATCGGCAACGTGAAAGGCAGCACCTTCAACAACGTGTTCCTGGCACAACTGAGGACGAACAGTACTCAGCGCCCTTCCGTAGTATTAGCCGAACACGGCAACATCAACCCACAAAAGGATGGGTCGCAGGTGGTGACGTTCGACAAGGGTACCCGATTCGAGGGCACAGCCATGCTGCGTGATTTCCGCATTACTGATTTCAATAATTACAAGGCAGTGATTGGACATAGAGCGGTAACGGTGGATAATACCCAGTCTGAACAGATGTCGATGAAAACCCTGTGGCAGTCTGATAATCCGGATGCGCGCGCCGAACTCCACTGGCGTCTGACGCTGGTGGTCTCCGTGGTGCTGATGGCGCTGCTGGTAGTACCGCTCAGTGTGGTAAACCCGCGACAGGGACGTGTACTGAGCATGCTGCCGGCCATCCTGCTGTATTTAATTTTCTTTCTACTGCAAACTGTGCTGCGTTCCAATGCTGGCAAGGGTAAGCTGGACCCGATTATCTGGTTGTGGGGTGTTAACGTTGTCTACTTTGCCATCGCACTGGTACTGAATTTGTGGGATACCGTACCGATGCGCAAGCTGTGTGCACGCTTGAGAGGAGCAGCCTGATGTTTGGTGTGCTGGATCGATATATCGGTAAAACGATTTTCAACACCATCATCATGACGTTATTCATGCTGGTGTCGCTGTCTGGCATCATCAAATTTGTTGACCAACTGCGCAGAGTAGGGCAAGGAGAATATACGGTTCTTGGCGCGGGGATGTTTACCCTGCTCAGCGTGCCGAAAGACATTGAAATTTTCTTCCCAATGGCGGCGCTGCTGGGCGCGCTGCTTGGCCTGGGTCAGTTGGCGGCGCGCAGTGAACTGGTGGTGATGCAGGCTTCTGGTTTTACCCGTATGCAGATCGCCGGCTCAGTAATGAAAACTGCTATCCCTCTGGTATTGCTGACCACAGCGATCGGAGAATGGGTAGCACCGCAGGGCGACCAAATGGCGCATGATTTCCGGGCGCAACAGATGTACGGTGGTTCGTTGCTTTCCACCAAGAGCGGGCTGTGGGCGAAAGATGGTAACGATTTTATCTACATTGAACGCGTTTCCGGCGAGAAAGAGCTTGCTGGCGTGAACATCTACCACTTCAACGACCGGCGCAGGCTGGAAACAGTGCGCTACGCGGCTACCGCCAGCTTTGAAGACGGCGTGTGGACGCTTTCGCAGGTGGATACCTCCGATTTGACCAACGAGGAGCAGGTGACCGGCACTCAGACACTAACCGGTGAATGGAAAACCAATTTAACCCCAGAGAAACTGGGGGTAGTGGCTCTGGATCCCACCTCGCTCTCCATCGAGGGGCTACACAACTACGTGAAGTATCTGAAGCAGAGCGGCCAGGAAGCCAACCGCTACCAACTGAACATGTGGAACAAAATCTTCTCGCCGCTTTCCGTGGCGGTGATGATGCTGATGGCACTATCGTTCATCTTTGGCCCACTGCGTAGCGTGCCAATGGGCATCCGCTTAGTGACTGGTATCAGCTTTGGTTTCTTGTTCTATGTATTATATCAGATCTTCGGCCAACTTAGCCTAGTGTACAACATGCCGCCGGTACTGGGCGGACTGCTGCCTAGCATGATGTTCCTGCTGATCAGCATGTATATGCTGCTGAAACGCAAGTAGCGGAGCTACAGACTAAGAAGGGAAAGGTGTGTTAGGCTATGCCTTCTTGTGTTGTTTACCAGCCCAATTGCGTTGGATAGATACCCGGTTAACCTGACGGTGGCGAAGGACTAATGAATCGCAAAGGTCTTGTGGTGAGTGGGTGCTTGAAGAAAGTGTGGATCATAACTGTGCCCTGACAAACCGGAACCTAATAGGCATCATCCTCGGTTGGTGAAGCCAGCAACTGATCGCAAAGGCTATCCCATAAAGAACTGGGGCTAAATTGGGTAAGGAAAGAAATCGGCCTTACCATGGGAGTCTGTGCGTTATCTTGCATTTAGGATAGGTGCGCTGACCGCCATGATGATTTCACAGAAAATAGCAAAGAGCAGGTAGGGGACCATGAAAATCGCCTCCCATCATGATTTTGGGATGTGAATAAGGATAACAGGGTGCCTTTGTCATCGTGTTGCTGATAGCAGAGTGCCAAAGTGAACTTGCCGACGTTTTTTCAACACTTAACTTATTGAACAACGTATATAAGTGTTGCGCTCAGATCGCGGGAAAGTATAATGCACCCGTTTTCCGCATACTACTTCAGTGCCGAAGTGGCGAAATCGGTAGACGCAGTTGATTCAAAATCAACCGTAGAAATACGCGCCGGTTCGAGTCCGGCCTTCGGCACCATAAAAATATTTTTTCAAGTTTATTAACGTCTACTTTAGTTCTTAAAAATAGTAAGCCACTATCTAGTTTTCTTAGTCTGTTCATGTCTACTTACTTCTATCTACATATACCAACGAATTATGGTATAACTGGTGGTATCTTTGATTCGATTGATTTTAATGCCAACAATAGAGGTATCAACTGATGGCACTCACTGATATCAAAGTTCAAACAACAAAATCCACCGACAAACCCTTCAAACTCATAGATGGGTAGGGTATGCACCTGCTGATCAGCCCCAATAGTTCAAAATATTGGCGACTTCAATACCATTTCGAGGGAAAACAGAAAGTTTTAGCATTGGGTGTTTATCCAATATCTCTCTTAGTGAAGCTCGCAGGAAACAAGATGAGGCCAAAAGTTGGTATCTGATGGTATCAGACCCTTCTGAGAAGAAAAAAGCAGACAAGATCAAGCAAATCGAATCCCTGATATTCGAAGCTGTTGCAAGGGACTAGCGGTAGCTGTCAACGAAGTTGTCACCCTTAATAAGTTTTCAGGCTGCTTTTTCTGATGCGTTTTGTGGCTTATCCAGATTTAACATTACCACGCCTTCACGCTGCCATTGACGACATTGCCTTTGACCACCAACCAGGTATGGCTTTCCTCGCCGCTTCATATACTGCTTTCATGTTTGCCAGCAGGCTTATATCTTTCCCTGGTGGCATTGTTCCGGTGTGACATAACCAATGCCGCTATACCGATGCGCTTCGTTATACCAGCGGCTAAAGCGTTCAACCCATCGTCTGGCTTCATCAAGTCCCGTGAAGCCCGCTGACGGCCAGCCCGGCACATGTTTTAACGTTCTGAACAATGACTCCACGAACAGATAGTCGTTACTGGCCCGAGGCCGACTGTGCGAACCCGTAATATTTAGTTCTTTCAGTTTTGCCTTTAACGTTTGGGACTTCATCGGCCCACCATTGTCGGCATGCAGCACCAGCAATTGCCGGTAGCATCGTTCTCGTAGCACTGCACGGTGCAGCAACGCAGTAGCATGCTCACCGTTCTCCTCTTCATAAACCTCATAACCAATGATTTTCCGGCTAAAAATATCTTCTATCAGGTACAGATAAAAATAACAGCCTCGTACCCGTGACGCGCACCACGTCACATCCCAGGTCTAGACCTGACATGGCGCAGTGGCATGGTAGCTGGTCGGCTTACTGATGGTTACCGGTGCCCTGATACTACTGCGATGAAGAACCTGACCATGGCACCGGAGTATCCGGTAAAACGTTGATTCGCTCGCCAGATAGATGCCATTGTTCGCCAGACGCGACGCGATCTGTGCAGGGGGTAAGTCTGGCATATTCCGACTGGTTACACACGGCTAAGTACCTGCCGTTCCTCCGCCAGCGTCAGCTTATTGCCCGGGGTCAGACGCACTACTGAGCGTGGTGGTTTCAACAATGACGGCAAAACGGGCTTCGCTCGACCATTGCTCAGTAGTTTTATTGGCTCCTAGCACCGGTTTCCCCTCCAGTCTAGCCTGATTACGCCAATTATACAGGGTTGCGTCAGAAACCCCTCCTGCTGAGCCAGCAAGGAGACGGTCATGTTGTAAGGCGGCAATAATTTTGCCAATACTACGGATTTATGTTCCGGTGAATAATGTTTCATATCAGACTCCATTGCCCCCATTTAGATTTTCAATTGAGGGTGATAACTATCCTGACAGAGGGGGGAGCCGTCAGCTTAATATTAGCGATCAAGAGGAAAATAGTCTCGGTTAAATGAGATTCATGTTCAATTTTCCAAGAAAAGGAGCGATCAATGAAAAGCCAAAATGTGTAGTGATCGACTAAAACTAGCCACCACTTTAGAATTTTTCGGGCCTGTACCAGATTTTGTGTAAACACCCGTTTGTCAGTACCCATCCATTCGCTCCGGGTACCCAATTATAAAATGGTTTAAAGCTTGTCTCCAGTTAGCTAACGGTATTTTCCATTTCTCTGACGCTGACTTTATTGCAAGATAAATCACCTTTAGCGCTAATTGATCGTGCGAGAATATCTTACGTTTCTTTATCGATTTACGGATCTCGCTGTTTAGCGACTCTATCGCATTCGTCGTATAAATTACTTTGCGGATCTCTGTTGGATAAGCAAAAATGACGATAAATCAACCAAGTTTCGCCGCCAGATTGGGGCTATGCTCGGGTATTTTTCTGACCACTGAGTCTCAAAATCATCCAGCTCACGCAGGGCATCTCCCTACGTTGCCGAACGGTAAATCAGCTTTATCTCGGCACATAGTGCCTTCTGGTCTTTCCAACTGACGTATTTCAATGAGTTACGCACTATGTGGACAATGCGCACAGTTGGATCTTCGTTTGCGGATACACTGTATTGACCGCGTCTGAGAAGCCCTTGAGGCCATCAACACAGGCAATCAGGATATCGTTCAGCCCACAATTTTTTAATTCCGTCAGTATCGATAACCAAGTTCTGGCACCTTCGGCATCGGATATCCACGGGCCTAGATATTTATTTTATCCTTCCAGATTGACACCCAGTGCGATGTACACCGATTTATTAATAACCTGCTTATCCTGATGCACCTTAATGACAATACAGTCGAGATAAACAATGGGATAGAGATTATCTAACGGTCTGCTACGCCAGGCGGTTGCCCGGTCAATAATGGCATCGGTGACTTTCGATATCAGCGTCGGGGAGACGTCGGCATCATAAAGTTTTTAAAGGTTCCGGTGATTTCCGCGTGGTCATTCCCTGCGCGTAAAAGCTAAAATCTGGTCATCAAAGCCCGTCAGCCGGATTTGCCCCTTCTGAACAATAACCGGCTCAAACTCGCTGTTGCGGTCACGGGGCGTCTCGATGGCCAGCCCACCATACGGTGAGGTGAGTGTCTTAGGGAGAAGCCGTTGCGGCTGCGGCTGTTACCGGTGCCGCTGCCCTCAGTAGCTCTTTTAGCATAGCCGAGGTGATATTCCATCTCGGCAGCGAGCGCCGCCTAGACGATCATTTTAACGAACTAGTTGAGTATATTATTGAGGTCGGCTTCAGTTTTGATGTCTTTTTATTAGTACCGATGTAAAATAGGTTTTCCTCAACTTGAGTGAAACCTTTTAAGCCAGAGGACTTATCACACGTCGTCTCAGTAGCTCGAACTCTGCCCGACCATACATCTGGAGTTTCAGCATTTTTAGTCGGTTTACATGGCCATAGACTACACCATTACTCTACCCGCTACTTAATGGCTTCATATATTGCTGCTGTATCGGCACCCATCCCCATCCTGTTGCAACACGCTGAAGTTCAATAGATCCGCTTTCGCTGACACTGGCAAATCTCCGTCTGAGCCAAAGGATTGACGGATAAATTGCTACCCGCAAGGCAGTCGCAAAAGTGTCTTAAGTGGAGGCATCTCGGTATCCATAACTTAAAACAGCTTAGATCATTGTTAACTAAAAGTTTCATTAATTTTCTTCCACTCAAGTTGCGGAAGACC
>JAMDYG010000002.1 GCA_024160085.1 Serratia symbiotica
TATCCACAATAAAATTGGCAATACTTTCTGACTGATTGATATCCAGTGATCTGATATTTAAAGCGACCTGTTGATAGCTAGCAACGGTGATGACAAATTCATCTAACATTTCCTCAAGCGGCCTGCCTATTTCTTCCTGGTAGAGAAAGACTTTACTGACTGGTTGATGTTTAAACCCCTCCACTAGAATCAGATCTACCTTGCTGATATCAAGGCGACTGGCTAGATAGCGCAGATCCAACGGCTGCTGAGCCGGCGTTTCAGTCATCAATGCCCAGAGCGGCTAACGCTGGCTACTAACGTCTAGTCGTCACCTGCTTTGCGTAATTCGTAGCTGTCTTTGCCCGGAAGATCGACATCCACATTGTGATAGGCATGCTTGATTAACCTGACTCTTACCTATCGCTGCTTAAAAGCAATGGAATTAATTGTTTAAGTAGAGTTATTTTCCCTGCTCCACTAATAGGCACCAATGGCCAGTATAGGAGGGGGTGAATTATTCATTGTGCAGACCTCGCTCCATCTGCCAGTGCTGGCTTCCTGGGTATTGAGGTTGTGGAAGGCCGACTGTTATCTTTTGAAAATGACTTGTTGTACGCCGATGCTTTCTAGGAACAGCATAAGCTTGCACTTACCCCCTGAGCTAAATAATCGGCCAACTTCGGTGCCAGACTGGTATGTAGCAGTGCCAGTGTGGGGTGGTCACTTTCATGGTTAGGAACTTGGATCCGTTTTTTTCCTTTATGTCAGGGTCAAAAGAGGGTGATAGGATCATGAGCTTCATCAGCTCAGGCAGCACGAGTTTGACGATTGGTTAAAATAACCACCATTTTGATGTCTGTACCAAATTTCAGGCAGAGTTTCCCTATGCCGCCTGCCGCGCAACTATCGCTCTATTTTGAACTCCTGCCGACGTCGCGCCAATAACTCTTCTGCCCGGATACCGGCTTCTGCGCTCTTTAATAATACCATCCTGCCTCCACATAACGCGCGCTGGTACGGGGATCCACATTGATAAATTTCTTCATCAGCAACGCAAAGCCCGATTTCTATGGTTTTTCCTTCACTTCAATCCCCATGGCGGTATAGACCTTAGGCAATAACTCACCGCGTTTGCGGTTGGCCAGAAAACGTAATGCCTGGCCATCTTAAAATGGCGTGACGGAATATGGCTGATATAGCTCCATATAGCCTCTCTTCCTCCTGGCTGAGTCGTTGCGTGCGGTGTTGCTGAGTCCAGGAAACGCGCATCATCCATAGCTGGGCGGCACGTAATTGATCGTATTGCGTAAAGAAGAGCCAGCCGGTTTCCCGCTGCATTAAAAATAAAAGATATTTCCGGTTTTGGAGAAGCCATGCTGAGTAAATCAGCTCTACGCTTGAAAAAATATATTAGTGAAAGTGGTATTTTCTCTCGTCATGATGCCGATCGCTACATTGAACAAGGCAATGTTTTTATCAATGGCAAGCGTGTTACGCTTGGCGATCGGGTATTTCCAGGCGATATCGTCAAGGTCAATAGTCAAGTGATTGAACCCCCGTAACGAAGATAACCTTATCTTCATTGCGTTAAACAAACCGGTTGGCATTGTCAGCACCACGGAAGACGGTGAAAAAGACAATATCGTCGATTTTGTTAATCACAGTACCCGTATCTTCCCGATTGGTCAGTTGAATAGGGACTCACAGGGGATGATTTTCCTCACCAACCAGGGTGATCTGGTAAACAAAATCCTGCGTGCGGGCAACGGATATGAGAAAGAATATCTGGTTACCGTTAACAAACCGCTGACCGATGACGTTATCCGTGTTCTGGGGGAAGGCGTGCCGATGCTGGGTACGGTGACCAAAAGTGCAAGGTGAAGAAAGAAATGCCATTGGTCTTTCGTATTGTGCTGGTACGGTACAGGGGCTTAACCGCCAAATACGCTGTATGTGTGAATATTTTGGCTATGAAGTCACCAAGTTGGAACAAACCCGTATCATGAATGTTAGCCTGATAGGGCGGGCTGCCTTTGGGGGAGTGGCGTGATTTAACCGGCGACGATCGAGGGCAACTATTCAAATTGATTGAGGATTCTTCCTCAGAAGTGAAATCGGTGGAGAAAGCTAAACCTGCGGTGAAAAATTTAGCTGGCAATAATGGGCCGAGAAACGGCAATAGATTTGGCAGTAGCCTGGCTGCTCGCAAGAGTTTTACCTGGACTGGCCGCAAAAGAAAGGGCGATGAGCCTGATAAATGATGGCGGAGCACGCAATGCGCTCCATCCGTTTTATCCCCACTTCACCTTACTGGTTAGCCGCAATACACTCGTAACACTTCAGAAGACGGATGGTCATCGAACAGGTTGCTTTGATGGTCGGGTACCACTTTCGCCAATTTTTCAAAGCGGTTGATGAGGCCGTTGGGATCGACGCCGCGTTTTTTCCATCAAGTCGAATCAGTAGTCATCTGCAGTGCTTTCCTGCTACTGCGAGAACTGGGCATTGAGTAATTTAAACCTTATAGTTGGCAGGCATGCCGTTGATATTATCCCCCAGTGCTGCTGCGATTTTTGCTCAGACGTTTGTCAACGTGGTGCTGTCAGCACGCGCGATTTATACCTTTCTATCCATCTCTGTGCTGGATTTATCACTTAGGATTTTATGTCGTCATTGCTTAGCTTAGCGTCGCTACTTGGAAAACCTGTGTGCCAGATTGTATCACCGCCTCGGTATTCCAGTTTTAGCAACTGCTCACTAAGGAATCCTTATCGCTAACAAAGAGGTACGAATCTTAATAACGTTATCATCCCGTTATAATAATTAGAAAAGGGAGAATGTTGCTATAGAGAATAGATATTACCGCATGAGACTAGTATACGCCATGTGCGATAGATAAGGGCATTATTCCGAATAACTGTCTCATCACACTCAATTAGGGATTGCCGTTTTAATGCAGAGTCTGAGAAAATAGAAAACTTGACTGCTTTTTTAATCCAAATTGGAGTAAAACATGTCCTCTCGTAAAGATCTTGCCAACGCTATCCGCGCACTCAGCATGGACGCCGTACAAAAAGCGAATTCCGGCCATCCGGGGGCACCTATGGGGATGGCGGATATCGCTGAAGTCCTGTGGCGTGACTACCTAAACCACAACCCAACTAACCCGCTCTGGGCTGATCGCGATCGTTTTGTGCTGTCCAACGGTCACGGCTCCATGTTGATTTATAGCCTGCTGCACCTCACTGGCTATGACCTGCCAATGAGCGAGCTGGAAAACTTCCGCCAACTGCACTCCAAAACGCCGGGCCACCCGGAATACGGCTATACTCCTGGCGTCGAAACCACCACTGGCCCACTCGGCCAAGGTATCGCCAATGCTGTGGGTTTTGCCATTGCCGAACGCACGTTAGGCGCGCAGTTCAATCGCCCAGGTCACAACATCGTTGACCACTTCACTTATGCTTTCATGGGCGACGGCTGCATGATGGAAGGTATCTCCCACGAAGTTTGTTCGTTGGCCGGTACGTTGAAGCTTGGCAGGTTGACTGCCTTTTACGATGACAATGGCATCTCCATTGATGGCCACGTCGATGGCTGGTTCACCGACAATACTGCTGAGCGCTTTGAAGCTTATGGCTGGCATGTCGTGCGTAACGTCGACGGCCACAACCCAGACGCCATCAAGGCGGCAATTGAAGAAGCTCGCAGGTTCACCGACAAACCATCACTGCTGATGTGCAAAACCATCATCGGTTTCGGTTCACCGAACAAAGCGGGTAGCCATGACGTGCATGGTGCTGCGCTGGGTGCTGCTGAAGTGGCTACGACCCGCGAACAGCTTGGCTGGAAATATGCCGCTTTCGAAATCCCGCAGGATATCTACGCCCAATGGGATGCGAAAGAGGCTGGACAGGACAAAGAAGCTGCCTGGAATGATCGCTTCGCCGCTTACGCTAAAGCCTTCCCTAAGCTGGCTACCGAGTTCAAGCGCCGCATAAATGGCGAACCACCGGCTCACTGGCACACCGAGGCGAAGGCTTTCGTAGAAGGGTTACAAGCCAACCCGGCCAACATCTCTAGCCGCAAGGCGTCACAGAACGCGTTGGAAACATACGGCAAGCTGCTACCAGAATTCCTCGGCGGCTCCTCTGATCTGGCACCGAGCAACCTGACCATGTGGTCCGGTTCTAAACCGCTGAACGTTGACCCTGCGGGCAACTACATTCACTACGGTGTGCGCGAATTCGGCATGACTGCCATCACCAACGGCATCGCGCTGCACAGTGGTTTCCTGCCGTACTCGGCGACCTTCCTGATGTTTGTGGAATATGCCCGCAACGCGGTGCGCATGGCGGCGCTGATGAAATTGCGCAACCTGTTCGTATACACCCATGACTCTATCGGCCTGGGGAAGACGGACCGACTCACCAGCCGGTAGAGCAGTTGGCCAGCCTACGTGTGACTCCAAACATGAGCACCTGGCGTCCATGTGATCAGGTGGAATCTGCGATTGCCTGGCAGTACGGCATCGAGCGCAACGATGGCCCGACCACACTGGTGTTTTCGCGCCAGAATTTGGCCCAGCAGCTTCGTACCGCAGAGCAGTTGGCGAACGTGTACCGTGGCGGGTACGTGCTGAAGGATTGCACTGACACGCCAGAAGTTATCTTGATTGCCACTGGCTCGGAAGTGGGCATCACGGTGGAAGCGGCGGACAAACTGACGGCAGCTGGCCACAAAATGCGAGTGGTGTCAATGCCCTCGACCGATGTGTTCGACAAGCAGAATACTGCTTACCGTGAATCGGTACTACCAGCGGCGGCGAAGTCCCGCATGGCGGTGGAGGCGGGTATTGCGGATTACTGGTACAAGTACGTGGGTCTGAATGGTGTCATCGTTGGTATGACCACCTTCGGTGAGTCAGCGCCAGCAGAGCAGCTATTTGAAGAGTTCGGCTTCACCGTGGATAACGTGGTGGCCAAAGCACAGGCGCTGCTGAAGTAAAGTGCATCGCATTACCATGAAAACGCCTGGCAATGCCGTTGAGTTAAGAGTTAAGGCTTCCCTTAATCTGTGCCACTATAACGACCTCCACATTAAGGGGGCCGTTTTTTATCCACACCTCTAATCTTTCCTACCACCGCCTTGAGCCAAAATCTGAGCTAGATCATCTTAGTGCCTATCCCATTAGGCTATTTTATTTGCCATTTATAGTCCTAGGCAGTGCTCACCATCCTCACGTACTCCCTCCCTGTATGCTGCGGTTGTTGCGTACTGTTCGTGTGCCGGCTGGCTGCGACAATGCATACCTAATGCCTACTAGGGATAGGCTATTATTCTGATAAAATGCAGCTTCTGCTGCTCAGCGTATTTATTGCGCCTGTTCCTTTTACAAACACTTTGGTTTATGCTCAGCTGAAGCGTTTCAGTTGGTGTGCTATACCGGAGAAGCGCCAGTGTAGCGGTAGTGATATCCTAACGAACAGAATAAATGAAGCAGGTACCGTTTGCCCATACGGGTAGCAACGACTGCACACCACTTTATTGCATTATTCCCTTGATCAAGCTGTCAGTGGGTTAGTGGGGGCCTATAGTATCGAGGCGGGTATCGTGGCTATCTCTCACTCCGCCATGAACGATTAGCAGACAGTATAAGTCTATCACTAGAACTTGTGACATGCATAACCGCAGGCGGATATTTTCTTAGTATAGTTGATTAGACTCAATAGCTAAGACTAATGGGTCTTGATTGGTTTTTAATCTTGACCCGCACTGCGCAGTACGGTTGTCGATGGTATACAGCCCCGGTTATGGTTTGGGCTTAGTGTGACAAGGAATAGGGCTTTGCCAAAGGGTGCTGGATACAACACGGATAATGGCCACTTGCATGAGCATTAGCTGGTGCGCTACTTAGGCAACATTATAGAAAATCAATAAAAATAGAGGTTTCACCATGTCTATAATTAAGATGTCCGATTTGGATCTGGCGAGCAAGCGCGTTCTGATCCGTTCCGATCTCAACGTACCAGTGAAATATGGCAAAGTGACTTCCGATGCACGTATTCGCGCCTCCTTGCCGACTATTGAAGCTGCGATGAAACAAGTAGCTCGCGTAATGGTAACTTCCCACTTGGGGCGTCCTATTGAAGGTGAATATAACGAAGAATTCTCCCTGCTGCCAGTGGTCAATTACCTGAAAGAGCATCTGAAATCTCCGGTACGTCTGGTGAAGAATTATCTGGATGGCATGGACGTTGCCGAAGACGAGTTGGTGGTATTGGAAAACGTCCGTTTCAATAAGGGTGAGAAAAAAGACGACGAAACCCTGTCGAAGAAATATGCGGCACTGTGTGACGTGTATGTGATGGACGCCTTCGGCACCGCACATCGCGCACAGGCATCTACCCACGGAGTGGGCAAATTCGCCACGGTATCCTGTGCTGGCCCGCTGCTATCTGCCGAGTTGGAAGCGCTGGGCAAGGCGCTGGGCAACCCGACTCGCCCAATGGTCGCTATCGTTGGTGGCTCTAAAGTCTCCACCAAACTAACGGTATTGGACTCGTTGTCCAAAATCGCCGATCAACTGATTGTCGGTGGTGGCATCGCCAATACCTTCGTGGCGGCACAGGGCAACAATGTGGGCCAGTCCCTGTATGAGCCGGATTTAATCCCAAATGTGCAGAATCTGCTGAAAACCTGTGATATTCCGGTACCAACTGATGTACGCGTAGCTACTGAGTTCTCTGAAACTGCCTCAGCCACCGTGAAGCAAGTCAACGAGATCAAGGATAATGAGCAAATTCTGGATATGGGTGATGTCTCTGCTGAGCGTCTAGCCGTTATCCTGAAGAACGCCAAAACTATTCTGTGGAATGGCCCAGTCGGCGTATTCGAGTTCCCTAATTTCCGTAAGGGAACCGAGATCGTCGCCAGTGCAATCGCTGATAGCGCAGCCTTTTCTATCGCGGGTGGCGGCGACACTTTGGCAGCAATTGATCTGTTCGGTATCGCTGACAAAATCTCCTATATTTCCACTGGCGGTGGCGCTTTCCTCGAATTTGTTGAAGGAAAGCCATTGCCAGCGGTTGTGATGTTAGAAGAGCGTGCTAAGCAGTAATTCAGGCAATGGGAGGTGGTGGAATGCCCGTTGGTATTATAATGCGCGGTAACGGCAGCACGGCGTGAAAAAATTGATTTACCCCCACCTTATGTCTATAGCCGATAAAACAGGGCAAAGTCACATGTCTAAAATTTTTGATTTCGTAAGACCGGGTGTCGTCACGGGCGATGACGTTCAGAAAGTATTCGTGGTAGCCAAAGAGAACAACTTTGCGTTGCCGGCAGTGAATTGCGTGGGTACTGACTCTATCAACGCGGTATTGGAAACAGCAGCTAAAGTGCGTGCACCAGTGATTGTGCAGTTTTCTAACGGTGGTGCCGTGTTTATCGCTGGCAAAGGCGTGAATACGGATGTTCCACAGGGGGTCGCGATTCTGGGGGCAATCTCTGGGGCACATCATGTCCACCTGATGGCTGAGCATTACGGCGTGCCGGTTATTCTGCACACCGACCATTGTGCCAAGAAACTACTGCCATGGCTGGATGGCCTGCTGGACGCTGGCGAGAAACATTTCGCCGCGACTGGCAAACCGTTGTTCTCTTCCCACATGATCGACTTGTCTGAAGAATCCCTAGAAGAAAATATCGCGATTTGCAGCCAGTATTTGGCTCGCATGGCGAAGATCGGCATGACGTTGGAAATCGAACTGGGCTGTACCGGAGGTGAAGAAGATGGCGTAGATAACAGCCATATAGATACCTCCGCGCTATACACCCAGCCGGAAGACGTAGCTTACGCCTACGAAAAACTGCACGCCATCAGCCCACGTTTCACCATCGCCGCTTCGTTCGGCAACGTGCATGGAGTGTACAAGCCAGGTAACGTCAAGCTGACTCCTACTATCCTGTGTGATTCTCAGGACTACGTATCCAAGAAATACCACCTGCCGCACAACAGCTTGAACTTTGTGTTCCACGGTGGTTCCGGCTCTACCGACGCAGAAATCAAAGAGTCCGTCGACTACGGTGTGATCAAGATGAATATTGATACTGATACCCAATGGGCGACTTGGGATGGTATCTTACAGTATTACAAAGCCAACGAAGCTTACCTACAAAGTCAACTGGGCAACCCGAAAGGTGCCGATCAGCCGAACAAAAAATATTATGATCCACGTGTATGGCTGCGTGCAGCACAGACCAGCATGGTGGCTCGTTTGGAGCAAGCTTTCAAAGATTTGAATGCGGTAGACGCTCTGTAAGTTTCGTCTAATTTCAGTCCAAAAGACCGGCACCAACGTTAGACGCACCCCGGCAGTAAAATTGATGGGCGTAATACATGGTAAAAGCGGGTTTGGCAGCAGTAGGCAAGACACCGACAATATGGTGCCGGTCAACGCTAGATACGGGGTTTTCAGCGAGTTGCTGGCTTTTTGGCGCTGCTCAGTTCAAACGGGATCGCTAGTATGCTCACCAGACAACTAATGCTAGTGCTTTTATCCTGCTTACGGGCGATCTGACGGATATGTGTCGGCGTGCTTACCAGCCTTAGTCGCCATAGAAACAGCAAGTAAAGCCAAGCCAGCACGTTCCAACCGATCATCAGCTGTTGCAAGTAGCGAGAACTGTAAAGGTAGAGTATTAGTGCGCATAGCAGTCCTGCGCCAACAGAGAACAGCAGCCTGGGCCTTACCTGCTGCCAGTAGTGCCGAAATGAGGAACAGATATGTATGACGGACGAGTTCCTGGTCTTAAAAAACGCGAGTGCTATTTTAGCATAGAAGAAACAAGCCATAGTTACGGTTATTTTTAACGCTTACGGTTGGCGTGCGGCATTAATCTTGGTTAACCTTAGAGGGTAGTTTCCGGCTAGCACACTAGACTCGTTGTCTTTCAAGCTACAATTTGAAATCTTTTGGGTCGGTATCGGCATACTTTAGCGCGTTTATCTATACAGAGACAGAGATAGGACGACACGAATGAAAGATTTGAATTATAGTAGACAGCCTGCACGGTACTAGCGATTGGTTGGTGAATAACCAGGACTTGTTGATCCAGTACGCGGTGAACATTATCGCCACTATTACTATCCTGGTCATCGGTTCGATCGCCGCTCGCGTGGCCGGCAATATGGTAAACTGCGTGATGAAGTTGCGTGGCATTGATACCACGATCGCGGTCTTCCTGTCGGCGCTGGTGCGTTACGGGGTATGCTGGCATTCACCTTGTATTACGGTGTTGGGGCGTGTAGGCGTGCATAACACATCGGTGATCGCTGTGCTGGGTGCCGCTGGTTTGGCTGTTGTTTTGGCGCTGCAAGGTTCGCTGTCCAACTTTGCTGCTGGCGTGTTGCTGTGGTGGATCTTCCGTCCACTGCGTGTAGGTGAATACGTTGATCTGGGAGGCATGGCTGGCACCGTCAATTAGGTGCAGATCTTCTCCACCACCTTATGCACCGGCGATAACAAAATCATTGTGGTGCCCAAAGGTAAAGTCATCGCGGGCAATATTATCAACTACCCCTGTGAGCCGAACCGCCGTGTAGATATCGTAGTAGGTGTAGGCTACAATGCCAATATTGACTTAGTGAAGAAAGTACTGGACGACGTGATTGCTGCCGACAATCACATTCTGCATGCCAAAGGCGTGATTGTGTATCTGAACGAAATGGTACCATCCTCGCTGAACTTTGTCACCCGTTCATGGACTACCACCGCAGAGTATTAGAATGTGTACTTCGATCTGATGAAAAATTTCAAGCGCGTGCTGGATACCAACATTCTGGTCGTGACGCAGACTGAGTAGTAATGATTGATGGTCAGATACCCCCCAATGAGCTTATCGTGCATTTCTTCTGACTTCGAGAAACAGATAGTCCTGCTGGTCAGTTATTTAAGATGGGTTCGCAAATTGAGATTATGCCGCTCTATCCGCTGGGTATATTTGTAAGCGTAAAGTCAGTGCAGTATGTAGCTAATTGACCAATCACGATAGCTTAGACGCCCACGCCCACCTAAATTAGACGGGCACCTGACTCTATGGCATATCAATTCTGGCGTTCTGAACTACGGAAAAATTACATAAATGACTTTAAACTGCGCATGGTCAAGCTGGCTTCTTAGCCAGAAGCCGGCGTTGCTCAGATTGCCTGCGAACATGGCATCAATGACAATCTCTATTCAGGGCGCGCCCGCGAGCTCGACATATTATTGCTATTATTAAGCGAGGCGGCCCATATTCCTGTCATTTACATAACTGGAAATCTAACTTCACCATTAGCACAGTCGGCAACCTGTTTTTTGGATATAGGCGTAGAATGGGAAACATGCCCATTAGGACTGGCGCCTACATCCAGTGCTTTAAATATCCTGACAAACCAGAAAATCCTGGCACATACTAGTAAAACGCCAGGGCGCACGCTTACTCAACCGTGTACATAATTTGATGCACACCGGTGAGAAGTTACCTAAAGTTCATCTGGATAGTACGGTGATGTAAGGGATGCTTGAGCTCAGCAGAACGTGGGTTGTGGTTGGTAGTAGTATACGATAATAATGATTTAGTCGCTGGCGTTTTTACTGATGGAGACCTCCAAAGGTGGATGGTAAAAAAATCGAACCTTGATGTGCTGATTATTAAGGAGATTAGCTATCCAGGCTACTAATTACCTGAAGAATGGTTTGTAGGCATCCTGCGTTGGATGCGCTGCACAAAAACCACATAAAACGCCGCGCCAGTTGTTAATGCCGATAGAAAGGTAGTCGGTGCTATCAACCTTCATGATTTACATCAGGAAAATATAGCTTAGTTATTTTAGTGATAGATCACATGATAATGTCGCTGTTTAATTGCTTATCTTTATGGGGGGTGTTACGAAAGTAATATAATAATTTAAATTAGAAAACATGGGGTCGTGACGCCGATCTATTGTTGGTGTACTCTTTCAGCTTCTGAATGCACCTATGACAAAGATTGATGTAGTTTGTCCTCGTTCTTCTGAAACGAAGAGGGTAATTTGGAACGGCCATTTCAGATCAGTAGCACAAGCTTTATCGCTGTAAACACTGCCTGAAAACCTTCCAGCTCAGCTCTCGCTACAACGGTGCTAAACCCGAAACCCATCAGACCATTGTTGATATGGCGATGAATGGTTCCGGATGCCGAGATACCGCAAGAGTGCTGAAGATAAGCTTCAATACTGTTCTCCGTTATTTAACTACATCAGGTAGCATAAAACGTTGAGCCAGGCGCTGAAGTAGTTATTTGCTGTGAAGCCGATGAATAGTGGTCTTATGTATAGAATAAAGGTCATCTACGCTGGTTATTCTACGCTTATAACCGCATCAGAAAGCGGTGCCTCGTGCATGTACTGGGCCTATGTAATGCGCTGACTTTACGGCAGCTTCTGACTTTGCTAAGCTTGTCTACTATCACTTTCTATATGACTGACGCCTGGCCTGTCTACCGTGCTTTACTACCCTCAACCAGTCATGTCATCAGCAAAAATATACGTAAGCGTAAAGGCAATGCCGTATTGACGGTTGATGAGAAGCGAGATCCACTTTTGAGGGCAGAAGTTAGGCCACTTTATTATACGGGGCCACTCCGGCAGTACACTCAGGATATGACGTAGATAAGCCTGCGGGTCGATTCCGTTGAGTTTGCACGTACCGGTCAGGTGGTACAGCAGTGCGCCGCGCTCACCACCATGGTCGCTGCCGAAGAAGATATAATTTTTCCCCAGACAGATGTTTCTCAACGCCCGTTCCACTGCGTTATTGTCAGGTTCCGCCAGCCCATCATCGGCGTAATAACATAACGCATCCCATTGGTTTAACGTATACGCTAACGCTTTACCCAACTGGGATTTTTTCGACAGCATCGCGCTTTTATCCACTATCTACTCATGTAGTGAGTCGAGTAACGGTTTAGCTCGGTCCCGTCTCTGACTGCCTGACTACCTTTTTGCTTCCGTCCTGCCGCACGTATTTCTTCCTCTATAACGTAGAGTTGACCGATGCGTTTCAGGGCTTCCTCGGCCGTGGCATCCTGGGTACTGATGTACAACATCATGGGTTTTTCTACGGGCGTGTGCCCAGCATGCAACCTCGATCAGTGCACCGTCTTCACGTTCTGCATTGAACAACTGGTCATAACCGCCGCACGCATCAGCCGGCAACATGCCACTATATTGGCGAAGATGTTGTTGCGGATGTTTTCCCTGCCGGTCCGGCGAGTAGGCAAACCAGGCCGCCGGTGTGTCTGATGAACTAACGTTACGGTTATCGCGGACATAAGTCCAGAGCCGCCCAGTTTTCGTCTTCTTCCTACCCGGGGACAACACTGGCACCGGCGTATCGTCGGTATGAAGTTTGCGGGTATCCGACGTAGCGGTACAGTGCTTCGTTCAGCGGTGCCGTTAACCAGCAGCAGGCATCTACCCAGTTAGAGAGCAAGGCTCGACTCAGGTCCACGCCCTGACGGGCTAGGATTTCAGTTTGACGATACAAGGGCAAGTGTTAGCCGTATTTTGACGTCATCACCTGGGACAGCAGGCTAGGCCCTGCGATGCCGCGGTCAATGGGACGCGAGGGGGGCTTCAAAAATGCAGTCACACTTTTCGCACGCCTTTTTCACCCTGACGGTGCGGATTACTTTCAGAGCGCAGGCGACCATTTCCAGCTGTTCTGCGCTGACTTCGCCGAGATATTTAAGGTTACTTCCGCACTTATGACAGCCGGTTTCCACGGGCTCAAGGCGGTTCATCTCACACGGAAGGTGTTCGGGAAGTGGCTAACGATACCGGGACTGGCGAAGCTGACTGGGAACTTGCGGGTCGTTTTCCGACCGTTGTGACGGTCACCAGCCTGCTCGTGCAGTTTCAGCACCGCTTCAGCCTCTTCCACCTGTCGGCGAAGTTTTTCAGAGCGGGTACCGAACAATATCCGGTGCAGCTTTTCCAGTTGCGCCGGTGATGACACGGTTGCTACCGTTGCGGGAAGGCGACGTGATATGCGGCATTCATTCTACCAGAGGCGTAGCCATTTGAAAATGAGATTGTCATTGGTGCCGTGTTCGCGGATAATATGAGCAACGCCAGCTTCGGGCTGATAAGCCAGCTTGGCCATGCGCAGTTTAAAGTCATTTGTGTAATTTTTCCGTGGTTCAGAACGCCAGAATTGAGATGCCATAGTCAGGTGCCCGTCTGATTTAGGTGGGCGTCTAAGCTATCAGGATTGGTCAATTAGCTACATACCATACCGCACTGACTTTGCGCTTACACGCAAATTAACATGTTTGGTAATAAATTTGTCAGAGATTTTTGTGCGGACTACAGTGCGGGGAAATAACGACAAAGATGATAAAATAGCAGCGATCTCCTGCTTTGAATAACCAAACTCGCTCCCATATAATAAGGCAGAGCAGCAATGGGTAATAATAATGATTAGTTGAGTTTTTAACATTTAACCGAAGAAAAACAAATCGATGCGCTAAAAACGCCATCTATGTATTAAGTTATACTTAACAACGATGATTACACGCCAATGGAATTTGTAATTGATGTTTTACAAAAGTTCTTTTTTTATGATATTGAATGCGCAACGCAATTGATTCTTATGGTTCACTATTAAGGCAAGGCGATTTGTGGTGTTTTTACTGCCGAGGTGGCGGAAACTAAAGTCATTCATGTGAATTGCTACGCAAGGGAAAACGAGCACCCGTTATTTTTATATTATACGCTGGAAAAAGCCTGATTAAGGCGATTTATTGGGGATGTGCTTATGCTCAATTAAGAACTAGAATTTAGTCTCAACATGGCTTTCGCCAGGGCGCGTGAGCACAGACACGAGTTTATGACTGTGGAGCACCTGCTGTTGGACTACTTAGCAACCCTGCCACGCGAGAAGCGATTGAGGCATGTACGGTGGATTTGGCCGCGTTGCGTCAGGAACTGGGAGCACCTTCATTGAACAAACTACGCCGAAGCTGCCCGCCAGCGAAGAAGAGCGCGATACTCAGCCAACGCTCAGCTTCTAGCGCGTGTTGCAGCATGCGGTTTTCCATGCGCAATCTTCCGGTCGCAGCGAAGTTTCCCCGGTGCCAACGTGCTGGTGGCGATTTTCAGCGAGCAGGAGTTGTAGGCGGCTTATCTGTTGAGCAAACATGATGTAAGCCGTCTTGATATCGTAAATTTCATTTCATATGGCATGCGCAAAGACGAGCCAGGCCAAGCACCATATGCGGAAAACCCGGTAAATGAAGAGCAGCACGTAGGGGAAGACCGTATGGAAAACTTCACCACTAACCTCAACTAGTTGGCTCGCGTGGGCGGTATTAATTCGCTGATTGGTCGTGATCTAGAACTGGAACACACTATCCAGGTATTATGCCGCTGCCATAAAAACAATCCACTTTTGGTGGGTGAATCCGGCGTAATCAAAACCGCTATCGCCGAAGGGCTGGCTTTGCGTATCGTGCAGGGCGATGTGCCGGAAGTGATGGAGGACTGTATACTGCACTCGCTGGACATCGGTTCGCTGCTGGCTGGCACTAAATACCGTGGTGACTTCGAGAAACGCCTCAAGGCGCTGCTAAAACAACTGGAATAGGATCAGGATAGTATCCTGTTTATCGACGAAATTCATACCATTATCGGCGCTGGTGCGGCTTCCAGCAGTCAAATGTCAGGTGGATGCTGTAAACCTGATTAAGCCGCTGCTGTCCAGCGGTAAGATCTGGGTAGTCAGTTCGACTACCTATCAGGAGTTCAGCAATATTTTCGAAAAAGATCATGCGCTGGCACGACGCTTACAGAAAATTGATATTACTGAGCCAACGCCAGAAGAGACTATTCGGATCATTAATGGGCTGAAAACCAAATATGAGGCGCACCACGATGTGCGTTTACACTGCCAAGGTGATCCGCGCTGCGGTGGAACTGTCGGTGAAATACATCAATGATCGGTATTTGCCAGATAAGGCGATCGATGTGATCGACGAAGTGGGCGCTCGCAGCCGGTTGATGCCGTTCAGTAAACGCAAGAAAACCATTAACGTGGCTGACATCAAATCCGTGGTGGCGCGCATTGCACGTATTCCAGAAAAAACCGTGTCTGCTAGCGATCGTGATGTGCTGAGAAGTCTGACTGACCGTCTGAAAATGTTAGTGTTCGGCCAAGATCAGGCGATAGAAGCCTTGACTGAAGCGATTAAAATGAGCCTTGCTGGGCCTAGGCCACGATCTCCAGCCGGTAGGTTCGTTCGTTCCTATTCGCTGGGCCGACTGTGGTTGGGAAAACCGAGGTGACGATGCAACTGGCCAAAGCGATGGATATCTAGCTACTGAGTTTTGATATATCCAAATATATGGAGCGTCATACTGTCAGTCGCCTGATCGGCGCACCTCCGGGCTATGTCGGTTATGATCAAGGTAGCTTTCTAATCGATGCGGTACTCAAGCATCCGTACTCGGTAGTCCTGCTAGATGAAATCGAGAAGGCGCACCCAGACGTATTCAACTTGCTGCTGCAAGTGATGGATAATGGCACGCTGAACGATAACAACGGCCGCAAGGCAAACTTCCGTAATGTGATCTTGGTGATGACTACTAATGCTGGGGTACGCGAAACCGAACGCAAATCAATTGGTCTGGTGCAGCAGGACAATAGTACCGATTAGATGGAAGAGATCAAGAAAGTGTTTACACCGGAATTCCGCAATCGTCTGGACAACATCATATGGTTTAACCATTTGTATAGCGAGGTGATCCAACAAGGTGGTTGATAAGTTCATTGTTGAACTGCAAGCACAGTTAGATGCAAAGGGAGTTTCGCTGGAAGTTAGCGATGAAGCGCGTGATTGGCTGTCTGTAAAATGCTATGATCGTGCGATTGGTGCTCGCCAGATGGCACGTGTGATGCAAGAAAACCTGAAGAAACCGCTAGCCAATGAACTGCTGTTTGGATCACTGGTGAACAGATGGCCGTGAAAGTCAAGCTAGATAAAGACAAAAAACTGACCTATTACTTCCTCAGAGCGTCGATGCGCAAGGCGGCTGAGGGTGCGATGCACTAGGAGTCTAATGGGATAGGTTCTTAGACTACAGGACAGGTAAAGAAGAAGCGATGCTGCGGCATCGCTTCTTTATGGGTAAAAATTCGCAAATAAAATTAGTTGGCCCTCTCTTTTACCTGCGCCTCTAAAATGCGATGTTTGAACATTGCTATGGGGTAGGGTGGCATCCTCAATGCTGCCAGTGCCTGGAGACCGATACGCCGATCAACGGCTTCGGAAGATAATGCGCCCTTTACTCAGGTCGTACGGGGTGAGCTCTACAGTAACTTTGTCGCCTGTCAGGATACGGATATAGTTCTTACGCATTTTACCGGAGATATGTGCGGTTACTACGTGCCCGTTTTCTAATTCAACACGAAACATAGTGTTTGGCAAAGTATCAAGTACGGTGCCTTGCATTTCAATATTGTCTTCTTTGGCCATCTAATCCTCTAGGTCTAACAACCTTAATTTTAATCGGCAAGATAATGCCGAAAAACCCACATTATGTAAAGGAGTGTTGGTGGACATTGCACCGTTTACGCAAATTAGCTTGTTGGATAGGGCGGTGCAGCCTACTATAAAGGTATGACTTGCAATAGCCAGCATCCCGGCGCTAACGTCTTGCGCTGAAGGTCGCTGAGCTGTTGTAAAAATTGGTGTCGAGGGATTTCTCTTGATCCAAGCTGAGCAGTGTGAGCGTTAAGCACCCGACAGTCAATCAATTCTCCGCCATAAGCAGCAAAATGCCTGCAAAAAGCCATCAGGGCACACTTGGAGGCATTGCTAACATGGCTGAACATCGACTCGCCGTAGAACAGTGCAACCTGCGCCACAACGTACATACCGCCGACCAGTTGGCCCTGCTGCCAGACTTCCACCGAATGGGCATAGCTGAGAAGATGCAATTGCAGATAAGCGTGCAGCATCTTAGGACCAATCCGGGTGCCTTCATGTGGCCGATGGGCACAGGCAGCGATCACTGTGGCAAAGTCATGGTTGAGGATGATGCAAAACGTGTTGCTGCGCAGAAAGCGTTTCAGGATGCGGCTGAGATGACGCTTTGCTGGAAATAATACCGCCCGTGGATCGAGTGATCATCACAGAATCGCTTTCCCTGGAGAATACTAAGGGAAGATGCCGTGTTCATAGGATTCCCGCAAGCGTGGCACCGGTCAGGTCACCGCCAATTGCCAGCAGACTGTTAGGATCGCGCAGTGCGCTCTCAGGGGAGGGAAAGAGCAGTGACTGCGAGGAGGATAAAGCTTAACAATGCACATTAGGGTCTCAACGTCCTCTACAGCCCTTTTTACGGCGTTACGTTGATAAGCGCTGTTGGAAACGAGTGTAATGCCACTGTTGATCTATCAGGGCAGCAGGAGTGCCTTATTCAACAATCTAACTGTTGTCGATCACGTAAATACGGTCAAACTGCTCCAGCCTATAGAGGCGGTGCATCACTAGAACTAGAATCAGTGTTTTGCCCTGACAGTGGTGGCGTAACAGCACCAGGATCTGCTGTTCAGTTTCGGTATCCAGCCCTTCGATCGGTTCATCCAACAGCAGCAGCGGTGCCGAGTACAGCAGCGCGGGCAATACCCAATCGGCGTTGTTCACCGCCGGAAAGCTGGCGGCCCCCATCACCCAGCCAGGCGTGCAATCCTTTACTCTCTAGCAGATTGGTCAGTCCGACTAGTTTGAGCACCTCACCCAGCCGTTCATCAGTGGCAGAAGGTGCGGCTAGGAGTAGGTTTTACCGCAACGTATTACTGAAGATATGTACCTGCTGGCTGACCCACGGCGGTCATCTGGCGTAGCGTAGCTTCATCGTACGCTTGCAATGGCTGGCCGTTGAGCAGAATTTTTCCACTATCGACATCCCAGGCACGGGTCAACAGTTGCAACAACGTGGATTTTCCACAACTAGTGTGGCCAAGCAGCACGATATGTTCGCTAGCCGCTACCTCTAGCACTACGCCGCGCAGTACCGGCAGCAGCTGGCCGGGATAGGTGAGGTCACTACTGTAGACTCAGCGCCACCTGGTCTATGGCAGCAGGACCGATAGCAGGAAAGGTAACTTCTGGCCGACGGTCTATGATTTGTTTGACCCGTATCGCTGAAGCGATGACCTAGCCTAGGTGCTAGAAGGAACCGGCCACCGGCATCATTACTTCAAACGCTGCCAACGCAGCGAAGGAAAACAGTGTGATCAGTGCACTGAGTTGGCTGTTGCCGCCAATGCCGGTGGCGGCCAGCTACAGTAACAGCGTCACCGTCAGGCCGCTGGCGAGAATCATCAACGCCTGTGCGATACCGCCCGGCGAGGCTTGCTGCCATTGGTAACGCTGCCAATGATATTCGATGGCGTTCAGTCTGTTGCGAAACTCATTGACGCCGCCAAAGATTCGCAGTTCAGCCTTGCTTTGTAGCTAAGCGGTCAGTTCGGTGCGGTACTGACCACGCAGATCGGTCAATTGACCACCTATCGGTTTGCCAGTGTGATAAAACGCCGGCAGTACCAACAACAGCAGCAACAGCAAAATACCGCCCAGCGTCAGTGCAGTGCCAGTGAAAGATCTAGCCAACTCAGGCCGTAGGCTATACTACTAGGATCACCACTGCTACGCTGGTCAACGGCGAGATCACGCGTAGATAAAGGTGGTCTAGCGTATTGACGTCCGCCACCAGGCGGTTAAGCAGTTCGGCCTGATGAAAGCGAGCGATACTGCCCGGCGACAACGGCAAGATCTTGTTGAAGGTGAACACCCGCAGATGCGACAGTACGCGGAAGGTGGCATTGTGACTTACTACCCGCTCGGCATAGCGCCCAGCGGTATGGAAAATCGCCGCCCCGCACACCCCGGCGGCCTGTAGCATGTAATTGAAAGTAAACAGCACCGCCAGCCCGGCCAGCCCGGAGGCAGCTAGAAAATCCGGACAACGCCAGCAGCCCAATGCTAGCCAGCAGTGTGACGATTGCCAGCAAGATGCTCAGGTAGTCAGCAGGCTGTGTCGTCGATACAGCGCCAGGAACGGCAGCAAAATGCGCATGATTATAGATCTCCGCAACGATGGGCGTTCAGCTTGGCGAACACAGCCCCGGCTGGGTACTGGGCGTGGCGTAATCATCTTGCTGAACGATACATCCGCTATTCATCACCCAAATCTGGTCATAGTCTTTAGTATCTGCCAACTGATGGGTGACCAGCAGGGTGGTTTGCTGATGCGAAGCGGCGTTCAACGCCTGCATCACCCGCTGTTCGCTGTGGGCATCAAGGCTAGCGACCGGCTCATCGAGTAACAGTAGCCTACGCAGGCTGATCAATGCGCGGGAGACCGCGACACGTTATGCCTGATTGACCGACAAACAAAGGGCATTGTCGCCGACCTAAGTCTCCAGCTAGGGCAAGAGAAGTAACAATTCGCTGATGTAGGACAGCTCTACCGCTTGCAGCAGTTGCGCTGTACTGGCTTGCGGATGCCCTAGCAGGATATTGGCGCGCAGCGTCTGCGCCGGCAAGTGTGGTTTTTGCCCAACCCAACTTACTTGCCGATGCCAGTATTCGCAGACCAGCTCGCGCATTTCGATGCCGTTTACTGTTAGGTAAACACGATAGGTCAGGAAGCCAAGTAGCAGGTTCAGCAGCGAGCTTTTACCTGCGCCGTTCAACCTGACCAGAGCCACGCGTTGACCAGCATAAAGGGTAAAGCTCAGTGGGCTAGCCAGCCGCACGCCGTTGGGTGACAAGATCTCCAGATCGAATGCCTACAATTCCAGCGGTGCATCCGCTGCCAGTGTCTGCGTGCCGCTGCCCATCTGCTCACCTTCGGGACTGAGAAAGGTTTCCAACGCCTCCGCTGCGCCCACCGCTTGTGCTTTTGCGTAGTAGAAGGTACCGAGATCGCGTAGCGGTTAGAAGAACTCTGGTGCCAGGATCAACACAAAAAAACCAGAAAACAGTGTGGCGCTAAGGCTATAGCTACCGAAGTTAAGCTCGCCAAGGTAGGAGAAACCAAAATAAACCGCCAGCACGGCGATGGAGAGCGACGCGAAGAATTCCAGCACCGCTGACGACAGGAAGGCCAAGCATAGCACCTCCATGGTGCGGCTACGGAAGTCTTCCGACGACTTAGCGATCTGTGCCGTTTCCGCAACGGTTCGATTTAACAGGCGTAAGCCTGTCCAGCCCACGCAGGCGTTCGAGTAAATTGCTGCTCAGCAGTGCCAACGCCACGAAATTGTGGCGGTTGGCATCAGCGGCATCCCATACCGACTAACACGATAAACAGCGGGATCAGTGATTCGGTGTTCAGCAGAATAGTACCGGCTTCCCAGTTGATTGGGAAGACAGTAATTAGGATCAGCAGCGGAATAAACACGGCCAGAGATATTTGCGGCAAATAACGGGAATAATAATCCTGCATGTCGTCAATCTGCTCGACAATGATACTGGCCCAACTGCCTGCTAGTTTATTCTGGATCTAAGCTAGGCCGAGCTGTTGCAACTTGTCCAGCACCTTCTGGCGTATGCGTTGGCGGATCACTTGGCCGCAGATAAAACTAATGCGCTCCTGCAGCCAGCTTAGCAGCGCACGCAGTGCGAAAGTGGTGGCTAGCCAGACAAAGGACGGGAGCAATTGTTCGCGTGGGGTATGGCGCAATGATCAGGGCATGAAGCACGGCAGCCAACATCCCGCTGCCGCTTGTCGCTTTTTCCTGCTTGGTGCTGTTAAACAGCGGGTTGGTAACGGCTTGGATATCATTGGAGGTAAATTCCCCCTTCGTCCTGTAAGCGTAGCCATTGAGATAAAGTCTGGGTTAGCGGAGGACAACTGCGTCAGCTAAGCCATCCAAATAACGCTCTGCGTCCAAAGCCGCCATACAGCCAGTACCGGCTGAGGTGATCGCCTGGCGATAGATATGATCCATCACATCGCCTGCGGCAAATACGCCGGGAATGGAGGTTTGGGTCGCGTTGCCGTGGATGCCGGATTGCACCTTGATATAACCGTTTTCTAGCGCCAACTGACCACCAAAGATGCCGGTGTTCGGGCTATGGCCGATGGCGATAAACACGCCAGCTAACGCCAGCTCACGGGTTTCGTTTTCTATTTTGGTGCTGCGGATACGTACACCGGTAACGCCCATCTCATTACCCAATACTTCATCCAACTTATGGTTAGTGTGCAGCACTATGTTGCCGTTGTCCACTTTCTCCATCAGGCGGTTGATTAGGATCTTCTCAGAGCGGAAGCTGTCTCTGCGGTGGATTAGATGCACTTCAGAAGCGATATTGGACAGGTACAGCGCTTCCTCAACTGCGGTGTTGCCGCCACCGACTACGGCAACTTTCTGGTTACGGTAGAAGAAACCGTCGCACGTGGCACAGGCGGAAACACCTTTGCCCTTGAAGGCTTCTTCAGAAGGTAGGTTGAGGTAGCGGGCAGAGGCCCCGGTAGCGATGATCAATGCATCACAGGTGTATTCATCGTTGTCGCCAAACAGGCGGAACGGGCGATGCTGTAGTTCGACGCGGGTTATGTGATCGAACAGGATCTCGGTGTGGAATTTTTCTGCGTGCTGACGCATACGCTCCATCAGGGCAGGGCCGGTCAGATCTTCAGCATCGCCTGGCCAGTTTTCCACTTCGTTGGTCGTCGTCAACTGACCACCTTGTTCCATACCGGTAATGAGTACCGGGTTTAGGTTGGCACGCGCTGCATAAACAGTGGCGGTGTAGCCAGCTGGGCCGGAACCTAGGATCATCAATTTACTATGTTTAGCAGTACCCATGAATGACCTTTTTTCCACAATGGTGGATGGATAGCACCGATTATAGGGAAAATAGTGCAGTAAAAAAAGCATCAGTTGAGGTTGCAGACGCTAAGTATGGATAGTTACTGCCTGTGAATTCATTTTTGTCCAGATAATGATAAGCATCGTACACAGAAATTTAATTTATTGCATGGTTTTTGCAAGCCAGCGATTCATCACCAAAAATTGGGGGCTGACTTTTCGTGACGGTATGTTCTTCTAAATTTGCTTCTTTTGCTTTGACAATCCGCTAAATATTTGCGAAAACATCACACGAGGAAGAAATTATCCCTGTAACGCCAGCAAATAGTACCTATTTTTGTTGTGCCATGGCGGCACCATTGCATGATAAGAATCGACGCGCAAGCGCTGGCAGGTTTTTTCTCAACGTTAGCGCAGACTGCGTAGTGTGCAATAATAAAAGTAACAAAACATATGCGGGTAACAGGTCTGCGTTTGAAACCAGCTCTAGACATATTGACGTTGGCTAAAGCGTTGCGAGCGCAAGGAAGAAAATAAGAGAGACAATAATAATGGCAGAGAATAAGAAACGCCCTGGCAAAGATCTTGATCGTATCGACCGCAATATCCTGAACGAGCTACAGAAGGACGGCCGTATTTCTAACGTGGAGCTTTCGAAGCGTGTGGGGTTATCTCCAACACCCTGTTTAGAACGTGTGCGACGCCTTGAACGCCAGAGTTTTATTCATGGCTACACCGCATTGCTTAATCCGCATTATCTGGATGCCTCCTTGCTAGTTTTCGTGGAAATCACGCTAAATCGTGGCGCGCCGGATGTGTTTGAGCAATTTAACTCAGCGGTGCAAAAGCTTGAAGAAATTCAGGAGTGTCATCTGGTTTCCAGTGATTTCGACTACCTGTTGAAAACCCGTGTGCCGGACATGTCGGCTTACCGCAAGCTACTGGGTGAAACACTGCTGCGTTTGCCGGGGGTTAACGACACCCGTACTTACGTGGTTATGGAAGAAGTTAAACAGAGCAACTGTCTGGTTATCAAAACACGTTAAGGTGCAAAACCTAATTAAATTGGTTACACTTTTATTTATCCATACAGTTTCAGTGCCGGGGAAGCGCTTCGGCGCTGCTGCTATGTCAACCACAGGAACCTGGAGAGCCTTTTTGAGCCAGGAATATACATAATATAAAGCAGTTACCTTGAAAAAACCCAGCAGTGGCTAGCGTTTGCTAGAAGCTGTGTTGATAGTAATAGCGGTTTTTGCCGTTTACCTTATGGTTACGCTGCTTATTTTTAATCCCTCTGACCCAAGCTGGTCGCAGACAGCGTGGCATGAACCTATTCGTAATTTTGGCGGTAGCATCGGTGCTTGGATGGCCGATATGCTGTTATTTATCTTTGGGGTTATCGCCTATGTGATACCGCCTATTATGCTGGTTCTGTGCTGGGTAGCCTATCACCAGTAGCGTTGCAGTAGTGAGTATATCGACTATTTTGCGCTCTCATTGCGTCTGATCGGTACGCTGGCGATGGTGTTCACCTTATGCGGCCTGGCCGCGCTGAATATTGACGATCTTTATTACTTTGCATCCGGCGGTGTTATCGGTAGCTTACTCAGTAATGCCATACTACCTCAATTTAGCGGTGTTGGTTCTACGCTGGTGCTACTTTGTATTTAGGCGGCAGGGGTAACGCTGTTCACCAGCTGGTCATGGCTGATGATCGCTGAAAAGATCGGCGGTACGGTGCTGGGTGTTGCTACCTTTATGACCAACCGTTCGCGCCGCGAAGAACTCAATTACAGCGATGACAGTGGCTATGCCGTCGATGAGCCTAAACCCACAGTGCAAGGGGCGGCTACGCTAGATGACAATGTACTGTTATCTGCGCCCAAAGTCCTGGTGGAAACTGCCGAAGTGGCGGTGGCAGATTCTGTGGAGCCGCTGTTCAGTGGCATCTGCGCCAGCAATAACGAGGATGATGATAGTGAAGCTGCGCTGATTATTGTGCAGGCATCGCCGATGAGCATTAAGAGGGATTCGGTCAGCCAGCATCCGATGAACGCACTAGCGGAAAATATACTACCGCCGCTGTATTCAGTTGAGATCCCAGAGGAAACGCCAGCACCTAAGATGGCTTGCACCGTTGATCCCTATCAGCACGCTGATGAACCACTATGTGACAACAATTTGCCAGAACCTGATGCAACGCTGCGGCGCGATCATTCACCGTTTGATTTCTCCGCGCTATCACATAGCAACGTCAGCAGTTCATTTGCTGATGCAGCGGACACGCTGTTTGGTAGCAATAAATCTCAGGTAGCTGCGGGTGTCGCCAATACCTTTATGCCAGCCTTTGCCGCGACTAGCGATGGCAACCCACGGGTTAAACGGAGCATAGGCCCTGAATTGCCCCGACCAAACCCGGTACGTATTCCCACCCCGCGCGCACTGGCGCCCTATGGTATCAAGCTGCCTTCGCAGCACGCTGTACTGCACCAGGCGTTCAGTGAACAGCAGCAGGCACGCTATGGGCACAACAAATCCTACTGTGCAAACCCCCTGCAGTAAGCCAAGTTGATACCTACAACGCTTTCAGTTTTTCCCCGATGGATTGTCTGGTGGACGATGATCCTAGCGAGCGAGCCACAGCTCAGTTTGTCACCATCATTGGAAGAGTGTACTGAACAGCAAAGTGATAGCCCTTGTGGTCAGTCTAAGCCTGCTGCACCACAACTTGAGATAGATAGCCTGATCCACCAGTTCCTGATGCGCAATGATATGCTGTTGTAGAAGCTGACTACCCCCGCTGCCAACACTAGCTCTGCTGGCAGAAGCCCCGAAAGAGATGGAACTGGTGGATTCCTTTGTGAGCTAGAACAAAAAGCACGTTTGGTGGAAGCTAGCCTGGCTGATTACCGGGTCAAAGCCGAGGTAGTGGATATTTTACCGGTGCCGGTGATCACCCGTTTCGAGCTAGATTTAGCACCAGGGGTCAAGGCCGCGCGTATTTCCAACCTATCGCGTGATCTGGCTCGTTCACTGTCAACCTCGGCGGTACGCGTGGTTGAAGTGATCCCTGGCAGACCGTATGTAGGGCTGGAGTTGCCGAATACCAAACGTCAAACCGTATATCTGCGAGAAGTACTGGATTGCCCAGCATTCCGCGATAATCCGTCGCCATTGTCTATCGTGCTGGATAAAGATATCTCTGGCAAGCCGGTGGTAGCAGAACTGGGCAAAATGCCGCACTTATTGGTGGCAGGTACTATACGGGTTCAGGTAAATCAGTCAGGGTCAACGCGATGATCCTAAGCATCTTGTATAAGGCGACGCCGAAAGAGGTACGCTTTATCATGATCGACCCAAAAATGCTAGAGCTGTCAGTTTACAGAGGTATGCCGCATCTGTTGGCCAACGTAGTGACCGATATGAAAGATGCCACCAATGCATTGCGCTAGTGTGTAGCGGAGATGGAATGCCGTTACAAGCTGATGTCTGCATTGGGCGTGCGTAACCTGGCTGGCTACAACGAGCGCGTCGATCAGGCTGAAGCTCTTATGGGCCGCCCGATCCCAGATCTATTCTGAAAACCGATAGATAGCATGGATATCACACCACCTGTGCTGGAGAAAGAGCCTTATATCGTGGTGATGGTTGACGAATTCGCCGATCTGATCATGACAGTCGGCAAAAAAGTCGAAGAGCTAATTGCTCGTCTAGCATAGAAAGCGCGTGCGGCGGGTATTCACCTGGTGCTGGCGACTCAGCGTCCGTCGGTGGATGTAATCACCGGCCTGATCAAGGCTAATATCCCAACACGTATTCCTTTTACCGTATCCAGCAAGATTGATTCGCGTACTATCCTTGACCAAGACGGTGCCGAATCGCTGTTAGGGATGGGGGATATGCTGTATCTGGCACCGAACCCCTCAATTCCGGTACGCGTGCATGGCGTATTTGTGCATGATCAGGAAGTGCATGTTGTAGTTAAGGATTGGAAAACGCGTGAGCGTCCCCAGTATAATGCGGGGATACTCAGTGGCGGTGAAGATGGTGAAGGGAGTGCAGGCGGCAGGGAAGGTGATGACGATCTTGATCCGCTGTTTTGATCAAGCGGTGGAGTTCGTGGTGGAAAAGCACCGCGCCTCCATCTCCGGCGTTCAGCGTCAATTCAGCATTAGCTATAACCGCGCCGCGCGCATCATCGAACAGATGAAAGCGCAGGGTTATTATCAGCGAGCAGGGGCATAACGGCAACCGCGAGGTACTGGCACCACCACGGCAAGACTGACGCAAGTCTAACTACTGTGATTCAATTATAAAGGGGCCGCTTAGCGGCCCTTGTGCAAAGAAGTGTAACCCCTGGCTTTTGCTTGTAATAGGTGAAGTGGCTTCGGATAGGGTAACGGTAGTTAGGGGTAATTTGGCTCGCATGGCACCGCCTTGCGGTTAACGTATTTCACAAGGTATCTAAAATAATGAAAAAACTTTTAGTGGCCTGCTGTCTGCTTTCGGAATTTGCGTCCACCTCCGTGCTGGCTGACGCCACGCAGGATTTGCAAAATCGTCTGGCTAAAGTGAACAGCTTCTATGCCCACTTCTCTCAGACTATCACCAGTAGTGATGGCGCTGAGGTTCAACGGGGTGCAGGCGAACTGTGGATAAAACGCCCGAACTTGTTTAATTGGCACATGACCTCGCCTGATGAGAGTGTGTTAATTTCCGATGGTCAGACCCTATGGTTCTATAACCCATTAGTTGAGCAGGTGACGGCGACCTGGCTGAAGAATACCACCGGCAAGACGCCGTTCATGATGATCACCTGCAACAATGCCAATGATTGGAAACAATACCAGGTTAGGCAGAAAGGCGATGATTTTGAGCTGACGCTAAAATCTAGCAGCGGTAACCTGAAGCAGTTCGCCATTAATGTGACTCATAGCGGCACTATCCGCAGCTTCACTGCTGTGGAGCAGGATGGGCAACGTAGTACCTATGTGCTGAAAAGCCAGCAGGAAGTTTCTGCCGATGCCACCAAATTCACATTTATCCCGCTACAGGGGGTGACGCTAGACGACCAACGTCAGTGAGGCACCAGTGAGTAATCTGTCGATTGATTTTTCCCAAAATGAGTTCCAGCCGTTGGCCTCCCGTATGCGGCCGACCACTTTGGTGCAATATTATTGGCCAGCAGCATCTGTTGGCCGCTGGCAATCCGCTGCCGCGCTCCATTGAAGCCAGGAAGTTGCACTCGATGATTTTATGGGGCCCACCCGGCACCTGGAAAACAACGCTGGCAGAGTTAATCGGCCGTTATGGTTAGGCAGATGTCGAGCGCATTTATTTCCGCTGTCACTTCCGGCATTAAAGAAATCCGCGAGGCGATCGAGAATGCACGGAAAAACCGTAGATCTAGTAGCCTTCGCACTATCCTGTTTGTTGATGAGACACACCGGTTCAATAAAATCTAGTAGGATGCTTTTCTGCCACATATCGAAGACGACACCATCACCTTTATCGGTGCAGCTACCGAAAACCCCCTCATTTGAACTCAACTCGGCATTGTTGTCGCGCGCCCGCGTTTATCTGCTAAAGGCGTTGGCTGCTGGGGACATCAGCCAGGTACTGGATCAGGCGATGAACGACAGTAAGCTTGGCTTAGGTGGCCAGAATATCGAATTGCCGGAAGAGACGCGCCGTATATTGTCGGAACTGGTGGGTGGTGACGTGCGCCGGGCGCTGAACAGCTTGGAAATAATGGCTGATATAGCGGAAATCGACACCAAATGGATAAAAGTACTGACGACCGAACTGCTGAAAGAGGTATTGGGTGAACGCAGTGCAAGCTTCGACAATAAAGGGGATCGCTATTATGACCTGATCTCTGCATTACATAAATCGGTGCGCGGTTCGGCACTAGAAGCCTCACTGTACTCGTATGCACATATTATCACTGCTGGCGGTGACCAGCTGTACGTGGCGCGCCGTCTGCTGGCGATTGCCTATGAAGATATCGGCAACGCCGATCCGCGCGGCATGCAGGTGGCGATCGCCGCCTAGGATTGTTTCACACTCGTGGGGCCTGCGGAAGGCGAACGCGCCATCGCATAGGCAATCGTCTACCTAGCCTGTGCACCGAAGAGCAATGCGGTTTATACCGTCTTTAAAGAGGCGATGCGCGATGCCAGAGAACAGGCTGATTACGATGTGCCGTAACATCTACGCAACGCGCCTACCAAGCTGATGAAAGCGATAGGTCTGAGTGCTGAGTACCGTTACGCCCACAACGAAGCCCACGCCTACGCTGCCAGGTGAGAGCTATTTTCCGCCAGAAATAGTCAATACGCGTTACTATCAACCGACCTCTCGTGGGTTAGAAGGTAAAATTGGCGAGAAGCTGGCATGGCTAGCTGAACAGGATAAAAATAGCCAGACAAAACGCTACCGCTAGCATTGCCGTTGCGGCTGTGATTGCGGTTGCGGTAAGGTTAGCGGGTATCACGCTTCCTTGAGATGGTGATAGATCAGCCGTATATACCCTAAATAATTTGAGTTTCAGGAAGGCGGTAACACTGGCCGCAAGCTTTAACCCCAAGGATTAGGTTTATTCATCCCCAGAAGCTTACACTGTTAAGTGACTGGAGTGAGAGAGGAAAGCTAGCGCACAGGCAACTTGAAGCGTAATTGGTATAAAATACAAACTTTCTTTCAATAACATAAGTACAGGATTAGCATGCTCGATCCCAATTTGCTTCGTAATGAGCGAGACGTAGTCGCCGCCAAACTAGTTCGCCGAGGCTTTAAACTCGATCTGGATCTGCTTCGTTCGCAGGAAGAACGCCGTAAAGTTCTACAGGTTAAAACTGAAGCGCTGCAAGCAGAGCGTAACTCCCGATCGAAATCCATTGGTACGGCTAAAGCGCGCGGAGAAGACATAGAACCGCTACGTGGCGAAGTGAACGAACTGGGTGAAAAGTTAGACGCCGCCAAGACTGAGTTGGACGCGTTGCAGCGTGAAATCCGCGATTACGCTTTAACGCTACCGAACCTGCCTGACGATTCTGTACCGTGTGGTAAAGATGATAGCGAAAACCAGGAAATCAGCCGTTGGGGCGAGCCGCGCCAGTATGATTTCGCCGTGCGCGACCACGTTGATCTAGGGGAAATGGCTGGGGGGCTGGATTTCGCTGCAGCAGTCAAGCTCACTGGATCGCGTTTTGTGGTGATGAAAGGGCAGATAGCCCGTATGCACCGTGCGCTATCGCAGTTTATGCTGGATCTGCATACTGAACAGCACGGCTATTTGGAAGCCTATGTCCCCTATCTGGTTAACCATACCACGCTGTATGGCACGGGTCAGCTACCGAAGTTTGGTGAAGATCTGTTCCACACCAAGTTATTGGAAGAAGAGTCCGACAACAGCAATTATGCACTGATCCCAACCGCAGAAGTGCCGTTGACCAACCTGGTACGCGACGCGATCCTGGAAGAAGGATCACTTCCGTTAAAGATGACTGCACATACGCCATGCTTCCGAGCTGAGGCCGGCTCTTATGGCCGCGATACCCGTGGACTGATCCGTATGCACCAGTTTGATAAAGTTGAGATGGTGCAGATCGTGCGTCCTGAAGATTCGATGGCGGCGCTAGAAGCAATGACCGGCCATGCTGAGAAAGTGTTACAACTGCTGAACCTGCCGTATCGTAAAGTGTTACTGTGCACCGGTGATATGGGTTTTGGCGCATGCAAAACCTACGATCTGGAAGTGTGGTTGCCAGCGCAGAACACCTACCGTGAGATTTCGTCCTGCTCCAACATGTGGGATTTTCAGGCACGGCGCATGCGGGTGCGCTACCGCAGTAAAACCGAGAAGAAACCGCGTCTGGTGCATACGTTAAACGGCTCAGGCCTGGCGGTGGGACGCACACTGGTTACGGTATTGGAAAACTACCAACAAGCCGATGGCCGAATTCAGGTGCCCGAAGTGTTGCGTTCTTATATGGGTGGGGGGGGTAGTGGTGAATTTATCGGCTGAAAAGCGCCTATAAATAATGCTATACCCTAAATAATTCTAGTGGCAGGAGGGCGGCAATGCTGTTCAAATCGGTCGGTAACCGATTTGAACAGTGCTTGCGCTTGGCCGCAGTCCGAACCTAAGGGATGAGGTTAATTAATCCCCAGGTGCTGATGCCGTATTACCGCGATCGCTTAGGCAATCACCGAACTCGATAATAAAATGACACATCGCCAGCCGCACCGAGTCATCTATCGGAAACACCTGCCTTTTTTGCTTGCTGTGTAAATTAGGCTGATCGTTAGCTGTTTGTTATGACTGCTATGCTGGAGCGATATATCTGGTGATATTGCTGAAAAAACAAAATACTCTCCTATGCTGCTGGTTTTCGCATTTGGTGGCAATGGTTCAATACATCACTTTATGGCTGTAGCTCTCAAGGATGGCTTTGAGCTTATCCATCGTATCAGGCTTAGGTGGCTGTACGCCGTCTAATGTGTACTTTTCACCCATTACTTCCCATTTTTGCTTGCCTAGTTGATGATAAGGCGGCAGTTCTATTTTCTCGATGTTGGTCATGTTTTAGGTAAACTCACCCAGAATATGCGCTGACTTATCATCGTCTGACCAGCACGGCACAATGACATAGCCAACCCATGTGTGCTGATTGCGCTTTACCAGGTAGCTAGCACATTCCAACATGCGCCAGTTGGAAACGTCAACCAAGGCTTTGGTGGATATCGTCGTTCGTCTGTTTCAAATCCAGCATCCACCAAATCGGTGGCATCCAGCAGTTCGTCGTTCACCAGGCTATAGCGGCGGATAAAGTCGTTGGTGTCTAAACAGGTGTTTATACCGACTTTTAGCGTTTTTGCCGTATCCCGAATGCCTGCACCGTTAAAGGCCATATCAACGATTAGCCCTTTAACCCACGGTTTTCTGGCCTGATAAGTGTATGTCAACTGGAATACAGAACAGTATTCACGATAACGGAAACAGCTTTGGCCTTTAGGATTTTGACTATGGCGATAAACCAAAGCAGAATCACAATGGGAACAATAAACGTTAACGCAATCTATGAGTAAACCTCACACGGTTGCATTGTACATCAAATTAAACCAATTGGAGTCATTACTACCCGGCGGTTGATGGAAGACAGGCTGATATTCATCGCCTTCGCGGCCTCTTAATAAATATAATTATGGTCGAGGACCTCTACCAGGGGTCTAATGCCCAGTAGAACGAAAACTCACGTTTAGGCGAGAAAACTGTCTGAAAAATCGATTAACAGAAATACGTATACACTATTTGCTATTTTACGATTTAAAAGATGCCATTTTATCCCTATTTTTAACTGTCCTTAGTGTTCTGATTTATCGGACAAAAAATCCTTTAAGTGTTAAACCGTTCCGTTGAGCGTCTCGCCACTTGACATAAGTTATTCACTGCTTAACATATTTCTCCTCATTCTCTGTTGGAGTAATGATGTATTTGATGCAAAAAAACATGGTGAGGATGAGGATAAGATTAAAGTTCACACCAAGTTTATTAATGAGTATTGTAGAAATGGGCATTATAATAAATATAACTATCTTAGATAATACAACAAGTGAAGATAGTAATGTGGACCTAATATATCTTAGTGTGTTTCCTACTAACTGAGAGAGACTTAGGCTGGCAAATGTAGACATAGTGAAGAAAATCGAACATAACGATGGTATGGTTAAAATTGGATAATGCATGCTGATAACAGAAAAAGATCCAGATAAAAGAAACTAGAAAGATAAAGTTATTTTTAACACTAGTCTATTTTTAGATCTCTCTATAGTAAACCCTGCAAGAGATTGTGACATTAGAATTGTCAAAAAAATACAACGCCGAGTAATATCTCTTTATCAAGAAACTGGCTTTGTTGAATAAATCAGATCCTGTGCGAGCGAGCGTTCCTGTAGCTGGTCGGATTTTCAGGCAATACGAATGTTTTCTGGCATACCTGCCTTCGTCATCTTGTTCAGGGCACGCACCATAGCCAAAGCCTCTGCTACCTGACAGTCGTAGTCACACGGCGTCAGTGAGCCTCCGAACAGCTGCTTTACCCGGTACATGGCCGTTTCTGCTATAGAGCGACAGTTATATTCCGTTGTCCATTTCCACCGCGCATTGCTCCCGCTCAGTCGCTGATTCGCTACTGCACGGTTACGGTCTGCGTACTCACCGGGCCAGTAGCCCACGCCATTTCGCTGAATGATGAGGGCGCTGATTTTTTACGGCGCATTTCATTGTGACATAACCGGGTGTCATAAGCGCCGTCCGCCGTAACGTTGTTAAGCGACAGGTCCGCACAGATGATTTAATTGGTTTTGCTGTCAACGGCCGCTTGGCCACGGGACTGCCTACGTTGTCATGGAATACGTGATCTATTCATTCAACCTAGCAAAAGTTCGATTTATTCAATAAAGCTAATATTTACTATACCTGATAAATCAGCAGAGACAATGATAAGATCTGACTCTAGTATTTCTTTAAGATCATCTATGGTGTTAATATGAGTATCAAAAGTATATATCCGACAATGTGAGTTTCTTTCACGTAAACGCTTGGCAAGAAAATCTACCTTTCGAGCGTCAATATCATTTTAATCAAAGAGTATTTGTCTGGTAAGATTGGATAGTTCAATATGATCGCCATCAACTAAATTAATTGTTCCAATGCCATTAGTAGCAAGTACGGCACCAATATGGTTGCCTATTCCACCAGAACCGAGAATAGTTACTCTTAATTTTTTAGGGATGTTTCTACATCTTCTGGATAAAGCCTAATGCTTTGATAGTAGTATAGGGAACGGTTATAACTACTTGTTGAAATTAAATCGGTATCTTTGATTATAAAATTATTATCGAGAAGGAATTAGAGTGTTCCATGGTTTGATGAATTTTAATCATATTCCCGAAGCTTTTATAAAGTAGGACGTCTACGGGCAAGCCCTGATAAATTGATAATGCATTGCCACGTGAACTGTTATTCAATAACTGTCTGTTTAGAGCCTACGCCAATAAGTCGAGTATCATCTAGCTCCTGAAAGATAACATATCTTCCTAGTTAATAAATATCATTCAAAGTAGTACCCTTATAAGTTAAATATAGATTGGGTGGCATGATGTCCACCATTATAGCTTAGTTATTTAATCCACCAATCATGATAATCTCCTTAATTTTAATAATTTATTAAAATTTAGAAAATGACGTGAATGATAAAGATCACTTAACAAGGAATATAAAAACATGAAAAACTAATTGCGTCAACAAAAAATACCGCCTCACATTAAGATTAAGATGAATTAATTTAGGGTATTTTTTGGGCGTGAAAAACTTTGATTGCTCTCTTAAAAAACTCTCTGATTTAAATGGCATTTAGACAAAATTATAAGAAGATTTTTGTAAGAAGTTCACAAAATCTTGTTGGGATCTAATTTTTGAAAATTTACATAGATGATAGCTTCTTTTTTAGTTTAATAGGATTCGATCCTAATCTTATTTTTTTATTAAACAATAAACACAATGAGGTTTTTCTTAGGTATTACAGTTAGATATGTGAAGGTGATTTATGCATCAAAAATAATTCACGAATAGAAAAAAGAAAGGAAAAAATAATATCCATCCAGTTTTTTATATACTTATCAATTGCCTGTATTCTTTTGTGTGGTTTTTTAGCTTGTTTTTTATGCTGAATATACTTCTAATAACTTCCTTAAGATTACTTAAATTTTTTCCTGCCACCTTCAGCGCTCCAACCCCGTACAAGCAGCGTCGTCAGCCCCACTACGTTAGCTGTCCGCACTGAGTCGTGATCTTATCCGCGTAATGTGGACACGCTCGCTAAGCGAGCGTCTGGTTTTCAAACTGTTCCGTGCTGAGTCCGCTACAGGCGCTGTGGCGGACTCAGCGATTGTAATCACACTCGATATAATTAAACACCGTTGCCTGCATGATTTCCCGGCTGCTAAAATGTTCACCGTAGATGCATTCTTCTTTTAGAGAGTGAAAAAAGCTTTCCACACAGGCATTGTCGTAGCAGCATCCTTTTGCGCTTTTACCTCATCCGACGCATTGACTCAGCATTTTTGTTACCGAACACACACTTTTGCCTCATTGAAATTATTACTTTGGTGAGATGACAAATAACCGCCAAAGGTGCACCTATGAGCAATGTATTGTTTTGCCAATGGACACTTGTCTTCAGTTACTACGGGCGCTGAAAACACGCTATCAGGCTGCTATTAAAACCGATAAAACCCAAATTCTCGAAGAGTTCATACTAGTCAGTGGGCATCATCACAAGTCAGCAATCCGGCTACTGAATGGTACCGTCACCAATGGCAGCCAACAGCGGCGCTCAGCCCCGACTCGTTCTGATTATGGTGCAGCCGTTCAGCAGGCTCTGTTGGTTCTCTAGGAGGCTTCAGACCGTTTATGTGGCAAGCGTCTCAAGGCTTTACTACCCCAGCTCATTCTGACGATGGAAAAGCATGGTCATCTCTGTCTGAATCCGGCACTCCGTGAGCAGTTGTTGAAAGTTAGTGCATCGTCAATCGATCGCCTTTTGAAAGAGGCGCATACCATCGCCGGTAAAAAGCGTAACTGGGTGGTTAGTCGCGTCAGTAAAAGTATCCCGGTCAGGATGTTAACTGAGCATGAACGTTATTCACCGGGGTTTATGGAGATGGATCTCGTAGCACAATGTAGTCGCAATCTCTCTCCGGTACCTTTTTGTGGACATTATCGCTGACAGATATCGCCAGCTGATGGACAGAATATGTAACGCTGCCAGCACGTAATGCTGACTTGATCATCCGGGTCTTTGATAAGGTTCAAAAGAGTCTGCCATTCCTGCCTCTCGGCCTTGATGTTGATAATGGTGCTGAATTTATCAACGAAGCTTTATTTGAATACTGTTCTGCCAGATGTATCGCGCTGACGCGTTCCTACCCATACTGGAAAAACAATCAGGCCTGGATATAGCAAAAAAATGGTTCTGTGGCCAGAAAGCTGGCGGGATACGGCCGTCTTGATGGTGAACATACAGTAAAAGCGATGAACCAGATGTATATGGCTAACCGATTATTTATTACTTTTTTCAACTATCGTTCAAACTGACGGATGCGTAATGCATTAGTGGGAAAACGGCCCGCAGGCATAATGCCCCTAAAATACCCTACAATCGCCTGATCAAGCTTCATTCCTTACGTTCTGAACTCCGGCACTATTTTGACGTATTCATGCTTTTGAACCACTGAAATTAATGGAAAATATTCGTCTTTATCAATATCAGTTAGCGTGAATAGCTGTTGGGGATCCAGTTGATGAAAAAACAGCGACTTAACCGCGTTCTTGCAGGGGCTCTCTACAGCATGGCAGGAAGGTACTGTGAATCCCCTTAATCATCCGGCACCATCGAAGCTCCGTCACTAGCGAACCCTGGTGGATCCCTTCTAGGATGTCTGGAATGAAATAGAGGTCTGGCTGAGAAATGAACCTCAGTTAAGCAGTACAGAATTACTGCTCAAACTTGATGACGAATACCCTGGTAATTTTACTGAAGGTCATCGTAGAATGCTGCAATGCAGGCTGCAGGAATGGCGGACCAAAGTGATCAGAGAACTGGTCTATGAAACTCGTGCTGATGGTAAAATTTCATGTGAAGCACAAAAGTAACATTAATTGATGAGGCAACACGCTGTCCAAGGTAGTTGACGTCTAATATGCGCTCATACTCCCGCACAGATTATGTCGTTTCAGCAACACCTGATATTCCGCTGAGCAGTACTGACCACCACGGTTAGTATAGACAATGACATTTTCCGGACGTTTACGCCGCCAGAGTGCCATTTGCAGAACATCACTCGCACATTGGGCTGTCATTCGCGATGACATTGACCACCCAATGACGGCATGAGACCACAGTTCAATCACCACGGCCAGATACAGCCAGCCTTCGTCTGTACAAAGATACGTGATGTCACCTGTCACCTGCCCACTTCTGGTTCGGGACACTTGCGTAAAAATCCTGTTTCAGCAGATTTTCTGCCACTGGCAGGTCGTGTGCACAGTAGCTAGCCAGGCGGCACTTTCGCGCGGCTTTCGCTCGCGGCCCCCGCTCTAGGCTGGCTGCAATTGTTCACGTTATATTCCGGCAGATCTTCAGACAGTCGTGGGCACCATACCGATGTTTTGACTCAGTGAATGCCTTATTTACGGCATCATCACAGGTGAGTCGGAACTGCTGACGCGAGCTGGGTTGATTGCGGCGCAGACGCTAGGCATACCAGCGGCTGCGCCGCAATCAGCAATAAATACATGGCACATATCCTTGATGTTGAATTCATCCTAATGATTTTCGATGAAGACATACTTTATTTCAGGAGCTTCGTGAAGTATGTTGCGGCCTTTTGGAAAATGGCCAGCTTCTCTCGTCCCTCTCCGCCAGTTGGCGTTTGAGGTGGGTAATCTCTGCTGCCTGTTCACCCTATCGCTCAGAGGACATTGTCTAGCTCTGCTGCTTGCTATGCCAGTTATAGAGCTGGGATTAGTATAGACTGAGTTCGCGGGAAGCGGCAGCAACACCGATGCGTTCTGCAATCTTCAGGGCTTTGTTGCAAAATTCAGGTGTATGTTGCTTACGTGGCTTCTTACTGGTTGATACGAATCGTAAAAAGAGGCCTAAGATGGAAATGTTGATATTTGTACTCATAGCACTGGTACAGGTGCTAAATTTTATTATTTTCCTCTTGGAAAGATTTCGTTGAGGAGCTGAACGTCATCTCATGCCGGTGCCGTGACTGGGCGGCAAAGGCTGGGGCGGAGTTTCCCGTCACAGCTACGACATTAATGGTGCTTTGAAGTAAATATTTCAGCGTAAGCTGGCGGATTAATTCAAAAAATTTCGGTACTCTTTGAGTATGCCGATCCAGAACTGGCGGTTTGCGATGAGACGTTTTATTATCGAGTTCGGTGACTGCCTGAGCGATCACCCTTAATACGGTGGCTGTTACACAGAATTGTTTACAGGGTTCCAGTTGTATCAACAATCTGCAAATGGGCCACGGCATGGGCAGCTTTGGTACTAAAAATCGCTATCGCAGTCTGGAAAGCGGTAAGCTGGATGGTTCGTTAGTGAAAGTCTATTTTGCCCAAAACGCCGAAAGCTATGGCTGTAAAGCCTAGCAGGTGAGTGTGCTGGAATCCCCCTGGCTGCATCCCGGCCCGACGCTGCTGGACATTAGAGTGCTGCCGAAAATCATGACCTACGATTACAAAGCCTAGTGGCGAACCGGAGATGCACAAGCACCACGCTCCAGCTCCGTAACTCAGTCTGCTGAACAGACATTGGCGAAGCTGAGAAGCGCCCGCCAGTATTAACTAGCTTAGCATTCCTCCAGTCCATGTGGCGGAATGTTCATTTCATTTATCTCTTCATAGTTCTCCCTCTTGTGACGTGCGCGCTCTCACGCGCAGCTCCCTTATCTAGTACTGCTCCAATTTGCTAAATTTTGTGATTTTGGAATTAAAAATAATCTTATAAATCATCAAAATGTTAACTAAATGGCAAAAAATGAATTTTTCATCCTGTATTGAAATGAAACAAATGCTTTATTTAATGGGTTGTCATCCAACTGCACGCAGAGTTGGGGGAATCTGGCACATGACCCAACAATTGGGCCAATATCGGGAGCCGTTATGTTTAACATTGCTTTACTGGAAGCCGGCTGAATCGGCCAGATCCATGCCACGAATATTTCCGCCTATCCATACCCCCCTCTGGGCGATTGTCGATCCAAACGAAGAAAACGCCGCATGCATTGCCAGCAAATAAAATACTAGGCACGCCAACAGAGTATAAATGAAGAAGTGACCGATCCTAACGTTCATGGGGTGATGATTGCCTCAGCGACAGATACTCATGCCGACCTTATCGAACTCGCCGCAAAGCACGGCAAAGCTATCTTCTGCGAAAATCCGGTGCCCCTCGATCTGGTCCGTGTGCGTGACTGCTTGAAAGTGGTGAAAGAGCATAATGTTTTACTCTTTATTGGTTTTAACCACCGTTTTGACCCGCAGTTCCGCAGAGTGAAAAATGAAGCAGTGCAGGAGAGCATCGGCAAACCGGAATCTTTGGTGATTATCTCCCGCGATCCGTCTCCGCTATTGGCTGAGTATGTGCGTGTTTCCGGCGTTATATTCCGTGATATGACGATCCACGACTTCGATATGGCGCGTTTCATTATGGGTGAAGAGCCAGTATCAGTATTATACTCAGGGCAGCAACCTAAAATCAGGTTGAACACTTCAGCGCTAGCAGCTGTAATAGCGCGCCGCCTGAACACTTCTTCCTCCAGCGCTACAAAGATGCTTACGCCGCTGAATGGCAGCACTTTATTGCCGTCCTGCGCTGCGAGACCAAACCTGAGTACAGCGGTGAAGATGGTGAACGCGCCCTGTACCTGGCCGACAAGGTGCTGGAGTCACTGAGTAGCCAGCGTGAAGTTGCTTTATAACTTTCAATGAACCCTACATACATTAAGAGAGAATCATGAAAAAGATTATCTTCGCCCCCCTCATTGCCCTGACTATGGCTCCGGCGCTGGCTTAAAACGAATAAATTGTTTTTAGCACTCTGAACCTGGCGATACCGGGCGATACCGTTTGAAGTTCATATGCAGCGTACCGCCGTGAAAGCCGCCAAAGAGATAGGCGTCAGGCTGCAAGTATTCGATAGCCAGGGCAGTTCGCCAAAGCAGGTGGCAGACCTGGAAGACGCCATCACTAGCGGCGCTCCGGGGTTTATCGTTTCGCCAAATGACGTCAACGCTGTGTCCAGCGCGGTAGGTGAAATTCAAGATGCTAAACTGCCGGTAGTCACCCTCGACCGTTCGGTTACCAGCGCGAAAAAAGTGCCGCACTTAGGCGCTAACAACTACAAAGGCGTCCTTGCTGTGACTGACTTCGTGAAGTCAAAATTTCCTAACGGCGCGAGGATCATTATGCTAACTGGCTAACCGGGTTCTTCCTCCAACATTGAACGCACTAAAGGGATTCACGATGGCCTGAAAGCCGATGGTAATAAATATAAGATCGTCGCCGAACATAGCAGCAACTGGATGTACTCTGAAGGGATGCACATTGTAGAAAGAGCGTGCTGCCTTAGCTGCCGAAAAAGCCACAAGTGATTTTGTCGGCAAACAACGATATGTCGCTGGGGACTATCGAAGCGCTGCAGGGGAAAAGCCTAAAGCCGGGTGAAGTGATAGTGACCGGTTTTGATGCGGTGCCAGAAGCGCTGGCGCGAGTACGTGACGGCTAGCTGTCGGTGACTGCCGATCAGCGTACTGGCTTCGCAGTAAAAACCTTGATGAGCCAGTTGGTTGCCAATATCAGTGAGAAGAAGGCGATCACTGGAGCTGACTACGCACCGACGATGATCACTAAAGATAATTTCGATCAAGCAGAACGCATCGGCGAAGCCGGTCAATAAGCCTGACTATGTCCGCCTGTGGGCTAGCACTACAGAGGTACAGTATGATATGTCGCAACCATTACTGAAAGTGATCGGCCTGGCGAAAAGTTTCTCCGGCGTGTGGGCGTTGAGCAGCGCCCAGCTCACCGTTGAGCAAGGAGAGATCCACGCTCTGCTGAGGGAGAATGACGCGGGGAAATCTACGTTACTAAAAGCGCTGGCCGGAGTGTAGCTACAAACACATGATGAAATCTGGTTTAACGGCGAAATGCTTAGCCAAGAGGATTCACCAGTAGAGCGCCAAAACAAAGGCATCATTACCATCTACCAGGAATTTAACCTGTTGCCGAATATGACGGTGGCAGAAAATATGTTTCTTGGCCGCGAGCCGTGCCGCCGCCTGATTGTTGACAGCAAAGCGGTAAACTAGAAAGCGCAGGTCATTTTGAACTATTTACAGCTTAACTTTGCGCCGACGACAACCGTAACACGGCTTAGCGTGGCACAGTAGCAGATGGCGGAGATTGCCCGTGCGCTGACGCTTAATGCTAAACTAATCATCATGGATGAGCCTTCTGCTTTGCTCAGTGATAGTGAAGTAGAAAGCCTGCACCGCGTAGTACCCGAACTTAAAGGCCGCTGCGTCAGCATTACCTACGTTACCCACTGCTTGCACGAGGTATTCCAGCTGTGCGACCGCTTTACGGTGTTCCAGGATGGCCGCTATACCGGTTCCGGCAACGTTGCCGGGAGCAACGTCGAGCAGATTATTCGCCTGATGATGTGGCGCGGCCCAGGGCGTACTGAACCAGCAAAAGGTCATTCTAGCGCGTTGTATGGCACTTAATCTGCGGATACTCATCGTTGATGAGCCTACGTGCGGCATTGATGTGGGAACCAAATATGAAGTTCCATTAGGTGCTGTTCGAAATTGCTAAACAGGAGGTTGCGGTGATCGTGATATCTTCGGATCTGCCGGAAATCCTTACGCTGTCCGATCGGATCATCACACTCAGCGAAGGGCGCGTGACCGGAGTACTACACAGCGATGATGCCAATGAAGAACGGCTGATGACCCTCATGGCTATTGACCATAACGCCTTAAGCGCCGTATAATGAGGGAGCCCATAAAGCAGATGATATCCAAAACCCATGGCCCGTCGCAGCATGCCTCGTGCTTCGATCTTATCACCTTTTTCGAACGCTTCAGGATTCTGATCTTTATGTTCTTATTGCTGATCTTTTTCCAGTCGCAGAACAGCAATTTCCTGACTGAGCGTAATATTTTCAACATTCTGACTGAGGTTTCTATCTATGGGATCATCGCAGTAGGTATGACGTTCGTCATCCTCACTGCCAGCATCGACCTTTTGGTTGATTCGATACTTGCCGTCTGCGCGATGACTGCGGCTTATGTGATTAAGGGTGACAACTTCACCACCGTTGATCCTAATGCCTGGGGCGGCTTTAGCCTGGCTATTAGGACTGGGGATCTGTCTGGCGCTTGGAACGATTATTGGCTTCATTCATAGTCTGGGCGTCACTAGCCTACGCCTGCCTACTTTCTTGTCACCCTGGACAGCATGACCATCTTGCGTAGTCTGACGCTGGTTATCAACGATGGCGCACCGATTTCCGGCTTTGATGCGGGCTACCATTGGTGGGGGGCGGTGAAATGCTAGGTATCTCTATTCCTATCTGGATCTTCGCCATTGTTGCCATCCTGGGCTATCTAGTGCTGCAACTCGCTAGGGGCGCTTTATATATGCCATAGGAGGCAACCCTGAGGCGGCACACCTTGCTTGGGGTCAACGTCAAGCGCGTACTGGTTAGCGTATATATGTGGTAATTGGCTACCTTGCCGGGCTGGAGTGGTTTGTACTCAGCGCTCGTCTGGGCAGTGCCGAGGCGGTGGCCGAGATCTCCTTTGAACTGCGGGTGATTGCCTCGGTGGTGATCGGCGGCACTTCGTTGATGGGCGGCTACGGGCACATTAGCGACACCATCATCGGCGCAATCATCATGGGTATCCTTATTAACGGGCTGGTGCTGATGAATATATCGGCTTACTACCAGCAAATCATTACCGGGCTGATTATCGTGCTAGCGGTGGCATTTGATACCTACGCTAAAACCGTCGCGTGGCGCTTTGAGGTGAATTCCCCCCTAGGTTAACAACTTTTTTCTTCCTCTCTCTCTTTGGGGAAGAGATATGGGGGGAGGATTAGTTTACGAATTCAGGAATAGCAGATGAAACAGGTCAGAATTGGTTTAATCGGCACTGGCTACATTGGCAAAGCTCACGCCATTGCCTACGCTCAGGCACCAACGGTATTTGATCTACAAGATGAACTGGTATGCGAAATGGTGGCGGAGATAACCCCAGAGCTTGCGGCAAAACGTGCCGCAGCCTTCCGCTTTAAACGTTCTACTGGCGATTGTCACAAGCTGGTGGCCGATCCAAATATCGATGTAGTGGATATCTGTTCCCCGAACTATCTGCATAAAGAGATGGCGCTGGAGGCCATTTGCCACGGCAAGCACATCTATTCGGAAAAACCGCTGGCGCTCAACGCCCGCGATGCAAGATTGATGGTAGATGCGGCCGGGCTTGCTGGGGTAAAAACGCTGGTTGGCTTCAACTATGATAAAGAACCTGACTGCGCAGTTGGCAAAATAGATCATCAAGCGCGGCTAGATCGGCGAAGTGATCCACTTTTACGGTACCTATAACGAAGACTGTATGGCAGATCCTCTTATGCAGATCCACTGGCACTGTTTCAAAGAGATATCTGATCTGGGCGCGCTAGGCGATTTGGCGGCGCATATCGTCAATATTTGGCGGCGCACATCGTCAACATGGCGCAGTACTTGGTTAGTGATATTCGCAAGGTTTGTGACGATCTGAAAATTGTGGTGCCGCAGCGCCCGACTTCCGCTGGCAGTAGCGAAAATATTGCGGTAGAAAATGAGGATCAGGCCCATGCCATGGCCATGGTGCGCTTTGAGGGCGCGGTGCGCATAGCATTATTGAAACCTCGCGTGTTGCCAGCGGAATAAAATGGGGCTAACGTGGGCGATTACTGGCACCAAAAGCGCAATGAGATTGCTCAGGAGCGCATGGCAAAACTGCAGTTTTATCTGCAAAGTGACCCTGAAGAGCGCTAGGGATTCCGAACTCTACTGGTTGGCCCGGCTCACCCTGATTACGGCTTGTTATGCATGGGCGCAGGGCATGGAATCGGTTTTAACGATCAAAAAACGGTGGAAGTGCGCGATCTGATCAACGGCATCGCCGCCGACGCGCTGCTGTAGCTAGATTTTGCAGAGGGCTGGAAAGTCTCGCGTATCCTCAATGCTATAGCACTATCTCACCAACAAGGGAGATGGGTAAACGTATCTGCGTTGTCTGAGAACAAAGCATGAAACAAAAGCAGTTGGATCTGATTTGTACGGGGCGGATTGCTGTAGATCTCTAAAGCCAACAGATTGGCGCGCGGCTAGAGGATGCCAGCAGCTTTGCTCGTTATCTCGGCAGCTCTTAGGGAAACGGGGCCTACGGCACTTGCACGGCAGGGGGCTGAAGTCCTCAAGATTGGCGCACATTTGATCACTAACAACGAGCGATTGACGGCGTTAGTACTGCTAGGCATTAAAGATCGTGATACTTTTCCGCTCATTTTTACCGTGACAACTGCACGGATATGGCGATTACTGCCGACGATTTTAGCGAGGAATACATTGCTTCCTCGCACTGCCTCGCCATCACCGGTACCCATCTCTTTCACTCGCACACCTGCGAAGTAGTACTGGCCTTGCTGAAACATGTTCGCCAGGTAACGGGTCACCTAAGTTTAAGGTGTTATGCTCACCTCAAAATTTTAAAGGTGAACCAATAAACAAAGCATTTACTGCTGAGTTTAAACTAGAAGCGGCAAAATGGGTCCTCGATAAGAATTACACTTATTCAAAGGCCGCGCGAAGGAGATGAATATCAGCATGCCTACCATTAACCACTGGGTTAAATCGTTACGTATGTAGCGTTAGGGTAAAACTCCTCCAGGGCGTCCCCTGACACCTGAGCAGAGCGAACTCAGGGAGATGAGAAAGCTGATATCAGGCGTACATTGTTGCAGCCAGTTTGCACAGTAACAGCGTGTAATAACCGGTGCGTAGGGAGTCCGTTATGAGGGTGAGTACTGCTCAGGTGCAAAATGGCAAATAAAATAAGATGATAAGATTAACGCCGGTAGTCACTATGTACCGTCATGAGTAAAGTGAGGTTACGCCTGGCGCCCAGTGGCGGCGTTTGGCTTTCTGCAACTTTTCGTAGGCTGCCAATAGCGCCTAATAAGCCGGTAGCGCTTTCAAAAAGTACACAGGCAACGATAATAGTTGCAGCGCGCCTGGCCCCATACGGAAGCGTTTGAAGTCCTATATCCATTCAGTACCGATTAGCGCTTGATCCCGATCACCACCAGCCAACGCCAGCATTGACTTCAATTCTCCGATGCGCAGGGTGTGCCAGGCATTGTCTTTACCGCTGGCAATACCCAGCAATTGGCGCACACGGGTGAAATCGTCCAGCCCTTCGTCGTCCAACTACTAGATCAGCGCAAGGTATCCTCCCTTCAGCTCCCATTCGCTGCCAGGCAACGTCAGCAAGGTATTGCGCAGGTGTGCACCCAATACTGTGGTTGGCCAACAGCAGGTCTTCTGCCAGGACATACCCGGCACAATGATGCGGTATGCGTAGACGGCCAAGTGTTAGTAGTAGGCAATATAAACTTCAGCCCCTTCCTGATCGAAAATGCATATCAGCATGGCGAATTCTTCCTGAGTACTTCCGCTAAAGCTCCAGTCAATAAATGGGTAATCCGCATCCTGTTTGAACATGTCCCAAGAGATCAGGCCGCTGGAATCAATAAAGTTAGTTTCCAGGTTAGTGTGTTCGGCGACTTCGTCATTATCAAACGTTGGGGCGGTGAGCATGTCAAGAGCTTTTAAGCTGTGTCCTTATAGCAGCTCGATCACCGTGCGTTCCAGTGCTCCGCCAAAGTCGGGATGAATACCGAACGAGGCAAAGCAAGTACCATTGGTTGGGTTGAACCGTACCACGCAGATCATCGGATAATTTCCACCCAGAGAAGCGTCGTAAGACAAGATAGGGAAACTTTCTTCTTTCAGCTTGGTGATGGCTGCCACCACACCTGGATAGCGCGTTATAGCACCTCGGTAGGGATCGCCAGCAGGCTGATGGTTTCCGCGATAATACAGTTTTCCACATAGCGTTCGAAAACCTCGGACAACGCCTGCACATGAGCCTCGGTAGTGCTCCATCACCTGTTTCTAACAAAAGCTGAGCGATTTTAGTTTTAATATCGAAGAAGCCTCGTGGCTTAACCCGATGCCACATGTTTAGTCGGTTCACATCAGTGATCGCGATTGCCCGCTGTGCTTTACTAACGGTAAAGGTGACAGCAAAAAAGCCGTGCTGTTTTCCACTTTAGGCGAATACTTCGAACGCTTATCCACCAACTATTTCCTCGCTGATTTTTATCTGGTCCAGCAGATCGCCTAGGTCTATTTCGTGCATTACCCCAATGAAAAATGGTTCCTAATCCCCGCCGATGGCTTACTACCGGCGGGTATCCTTGACAAGCGCTTGCATGCCTTTTACGATCCAGAACAGGAACTGAGCGCCAGCGATCAGATCTATTTGCAATCCGGAAATGGTGATCGCGGTATCTGCACCCTACTATTTATCCGCCAGTCTGACCAACAAACTGTTTATATCCTGATGAATATCATCGGCAACTTGTACATTTTCAATGGAATGTCTGCCGGCAAGAGCACTTCCAGTGCGGCATCTTTGCTAAGGATAAAAGTTTGCGTCAGGGTTTTCACTAGCTACATGTATTCCCGGGCTGTATCCTGTTATTGAGCGTGGCGTCGTCGCAGTTCCAAAAGCCAGTAGTCAAAGTGCAGAGTGCCTAACAATGCGTAGCGGCCTGAAGGTCTGGGCAATTTGGGCACTCCTAGGTATGGCCCACCCCGCCTACCCCCCCCCGCCTTGCTGTGCGTTCCAATGACCGCCAGCGCCGCTTACGGGCATACATACAGCCTGTTTATTGCGCACCGTGCTATCTTGCGAGCGAAGAATAAGCATTGCAGCCGCCTAACCTGAGTGATAAAACCTCTGGGATAGTTAGCATGAGCGTTAACTTCGAGTGTATTTTGACAGGCCGCTTCTTGCGGCGAATAGAGTGAAAGTTGTGAGGGGAAATGACACAGGTTTATAGTTTTAGCTCTGGCCCGGCAATGCTGCCGGTTGAAGTGTTGCGCTACGCGGAGCAGGAGCTGTGCAACTGGCACGGACTGGGTACTTCAGTAATGGAAATTAGCCACCGCAGTAAAGAATTTATCTCCGTTGCCCAGCAGTCCGAACAGGATCTGCGCGATCTGCTGAAAATTCCCTCTAATTACAAAGTTCTGTTCTGCCATGGTGGTGCTCGTGCGCAGTTCGCCGCATTGCCGCAGAACCTGCTGGGGGATAAAACCACCGCCGACTACATCGACGGCGGCTATTGGGCGCATAGCGCAATCAACGAAGCACAGAAATATTGCACGCCGAACGTCATCGACGTGAAAACCCATGTTGGTAACCTGAGCGGTATCAAACCGATGAAAGAGTGGCCGCTTATCGATGGCGCAGCGTATGTCCACTACTGCCCCAATGAAACCATCGACGGCGTGGCTATAGATGAAATACCGTACTTCGGTGACAAAGTGGTGATTGGCGATTACTCCTCGACCATTTTGTCTCGCCCGCTGGAGGTGCACCGTTTCGGTGTGATTTACGCCGGCGCGCAGAAAAATATCGGCCCTGCTGGCCTGACGTTGGTGATCGTACGTGAAGATCTACTCGGTAAGGCTCGCCGTGAAGTGCCGTCGATTCTCGATTACACTGTGCTGGCCGAGAATGATTCGATGTTCAACACCCCACCGACATTTGCCTGGTATCTTTCCGGCCTGGTGTTCAAATGGCTGAAAGAGCAAGGTGGCCTGATAGAGACGCAAAAGCGTAATCAGGCCAAGGCTGAACTGCTGTACGCCACCATCGATAACTCCGATTTCTACCACAACCAGGTGGCGCACGCCAACCGTTCCTGGATGAACGTGCCGTTCCAGTTGGCAGATTCAGCGCTGGATAAGGTGTTCCTCAGCGAAGCGGAAGCCATCGGCTTGCAGGCGCTGAAAGGTCACCGGGTGGTTGGCGGCATGCGCGCTTCTATTTACAATGCCATGCCGCTGGCTGGTGTGCAGGCGTTAACCGACTTTATGAACGATTTTGAACGCCGCCACGGGTAAGAACCTATCCTATTAGGCTATTTTATTTACCATTTTAGACATGGGCAGGGTTCACCCTGCTCAAGGACTCCCTGTATACGCTACGGTTGTTGTGCGCTGTCCCTGTGAATATTAGTTGTACTTACTGAGAGCGGTGGGCTACTTACCGCTATTGTCCTTGTGTAGTAAGGCTGCTCCAGCATTATTCTCGGAGCCGTTCCGTTTATCAGAATTTAGAGAGTTTTGTTTACATGGTGGATTCACTGGTGTTACAACCGGTCGCTTTGGTCAATGGCACCGTCAACTTACCCGGCTCCAAAAGTATATCCAACCGTGCCCTGCTGCTGGCGGCGCTGGCGGAGGGAACGACTAGGCTTACCAATCTGCTGGACAGCAAAGATGTGCGGCATATGCTGAATGCATTGCGGGCATTGGGCGTAAACTATCGGCTTTCTGCTGATCGCACTGTCTGCCAAGTTGACGGTGCTGCCGGGCCGTTGGCGGCTGACCAGCCGTTGGAATTGTTTCTTGGCAATGCAGGCACTGCGATGCGGACACTGGCAGCGGCGCTGTGTCTGAGTCATGGCGATGCGGTATTGACGGGGGAACCGCGTATGAAAGAGCGTCCGATCGGCCACTTGGTGGACACATTGCGCCAGGGCGGCGCGCAAATTGATTATCTGGAACAACCCGATTATCCACCAGTGCGCCTGCGTGGCGGTTTCTTGGGAGGAGATATCACTGTCGATGGTAGTGTCTCCAGCCAATTTTTGACTGCGTTACTGATGACTGCACCGCTGGTTCTGCAGGATACACAGATCCATATCAAGGGTGAGTTGATCTCCAAACCCTACATCGACATTACGCTGCACCTGATGCGCAGCTTCGGTGTTGAAGTTAGCCACGACTATTATCGGGTGTTCCACGTTCAGGGACGTCAAATTTACCGTTCACCGGGCAACTACCTGGTAGAGGGGGATGCTTCTTCAGCCTCTTACTTCCTGGCCGCAGCGGCGATTAAAGGGGGCACCGTACGTGTGAGCGGTATCGGCCGTAAAAGTGTGCAGGGTGATACCCAGTTTGCCAACGTGTTAGAAAAAATGGGTGCGCGTATCACCTGGAGCGATGATTTTATTGAGTGTAGTTACGGTGAACTACGCGGTATCGACATGGATATGAATTCTATTCCAGATGCAGCGATGACCATTGCTACCACTGCACTGTTTGCCAAGGGGCCGACTACCTTGCGTAATGTCTATAACTGGCGAGTGAAAGAAACCGACCGTCTGGCGGCGATGGCCACCGAGTTACGTAAAGTGGGCGCAAAGGTTGACGAAGGTAAGGACTTTATCCATGTGGTGCCGCCCGCTAAGTTGAAGTTTGCTGCTATCGACACTTATAACGATCATCGCATGGCGATGTGTTTTTCGCTGGTGGCGTTGTCGGATACACCAGTTACCATCCTTGACCCACAATGCACCGCGAAAACCTTCCCAGAATATTTCGAACAGCTAGTGCGGATCAGCCGGTTGGCGTAACGATCAGAGTATTTCTTTCAAGGCTCCTTGGGTGGTAATTTATCGTATTCATTGCCGAATAATCGTTGTTTTTCTATACTTTTTCGCGGTTATACGCTTATTTTCATACAACCAGACCGTTCCGAGGTAACAGTTCACCACATGGCAGCATACAATATGCCGCAGTATCTGCCCCTCTATTGGGCAATCGGCAGGGGCGCTAGCAACCAGACCTTCATATTAATTTGAGGACTGGCTATGTTCCTGCGAGGTTTTCTACCTTAAGGAGAGAGAAATGACGGCTACAGCCCCGGTGATAACCGTTGATGGGCCAAGTGGCGCTGGCAAAGGCACGCTGTGTAAAGCCATAGCCGAATCCCTTGGTTGGCGTTTGCTTGATTCTGGCGCGATCTATCGTGTGCTGGCGATGGCGGCATTACATCATCAGGTGGATATTACTTCTGAGGAAGTGTTGGTTACGCTGGCTGCACATCTCGATATTTGTTTTGTCGCTCAAAATAGCAAGCTGCTGGTGGTTTTGGAAGGTGAGGACGTCAGCAATGAAATCCGTACCGAAACTGTCGGCAACACCGCCTCGCAGGTGGCTAAGTTACCACGGGTGCGCGAGGCGTTGCTACGCTGCCAGCGTGCGTTTCGTGAGGAGCCCGGCCTGGTTGCCGATGGCCGCGATATGGGCACGGTGGTGTTCCTGGATGCCCCGATTAAAATTTTCCTTGATGCCAACGCTGAAGAGCGAGCGCGGCGCCGTAGGCTACAGTTGCAGGAAAGGGGCTTTAATGTTAACTTTGAGTGTCTTTTAGCCGAGATACGGGAACGGGATGACCGTGACCGTAATCGAGCTATCGCGCCTCTGGTGCCTGCTTCTGATGCTTTTGTGCTGGATTCAACCAGCTTATCGATCGGGGAAGTCATCCAGCAAGCGTTGGGGTATGTACAGAAAGTCATGGCGTTACCGCAGTAATAAGTGTGGTAATACCGTTGGTTTTTTACCCTACTTTTCATAGAAATACCACAATGTATTAGGTATAATTTACCCTAACAACCTAAACTCTGTCAGCATGGAGCCAATGGCGGGGCATGTGAAACAACCCCATTTGGCGGGATGCTTGATGGACGTTAAACTAAAGAATCCTGAAGATTAACAACATGACTGAATCTTTCGCTCAACTCTTTGAAGAATCGCTGAAAACAATAGAAACCCGTCCAGGTTCAATCGTTCATGGCACTGTCGTTGCTATCGATAAAGATGTCGTACTGGTTGACGCTGGTCTGAAGTCTGAGTCTGCCATCCCAGCTGAGCAATTCAAAAACGTACAGGGCGAGCTGGAAATCCAGGTTGGTGACGAAGTTGACGTTGCGCTGGACGCTATTGAAGATGGCTTTGGTGAAACCCTACTTTCCCGTGAGAAAGCTAAGCGTCACGAAGTATGGATCACGCTGGAAAAAGCTTATGAAGACGCTGAAACTGTCGTTGGTGTTATCAACAGCAAAGTTAAGGGTGGCTTCACCGTTGAGCTGAACGGTGTTCGTGCGTTCCTGCCAGGTTCCCTGGTTGACGTGCGTCCAGTACGCGACACGTTGCACCTGGAAGGCAAAGAGCTTGAGTTTAAAGTCATCAAGTTGGATCAGAAGCGCAACAACGTTGTGGTTTCTCGTCGTGCGGTTATTGAATCTGAGAACAGTGCAGAGCGCGATCAACTGCTGGAAAACTTGCAAGAAGGCATTGAAGTTAAAGGTCTTGTTAAGAATCTCACTGACTACGGTGCATTCGTTGATCTGGGCGGCGTAGATGGCCTGCTGCACATCACTGATATGGCTTGGAAACGCGTTAAGCACCCAAGTGAAATCGTCAATGTGGGTGACGAAGTCACCGTTAAAGTGCTGAAGTTTGACCGCGAGCGTACTCGAGTTTCCCTGGGCCTGAAACAACTGGGCGAAGATCCATGGGTGGCTATTGCGAAACGTCACCCTGAAAGCACCAAACTCACAGGTCGTGTTACTAACCTGACTGATTACGGCTGCTTCGTAGAAATCGAAGAAGGTGTTGAAGGTTTGGTACACGTCTCTGAAATGGATTGGACCAACAAAAATATCCACCCATCCAAAGTTGTTAACGTGGGCGATGTAGTGGAAGTGATGGTTCTGGACATTGATGAAGAACGTCGTCGCATTTCTCTGGGCTTGAAGCAGTGCAAATCTAACCCATGGCAGCAGTTCGCAGAAACTCATAATAAGGGTGATCGTGTTGAAGGTAAAATCAAGTCTATTACTGACTTTGGTATCTTCATCGGCCTAGATGGTGGCATCGACGGCCTGGTTCACCTGTCTGACATTTCTTGGAATGTTGCTGGCGAAGAAGCAGTTCGTGATTACAAGAAAGGTGACGAAATCGCCGCAGTTGTTCTGCAAGTTGATTCAGAGCGCGAGCGTATCTCTTTGGGCGTGAAGCAACTAGCTGAAGATCCCTTCAATAACTACCTGTCTATTAATAAGAAAGGGACTATTGTTACGGGTAAAGTCACCGCATTTGACGCAAAAGGTGCTACAGTTGAATTAGCAGGTGGTGTAGAAGGTTACCTACGTGTATCTGAAGCCTCTCGCGACCGCATTGAAGATGCAACTTTAGTTCTGAAAGTTGGTGATGAAGTTGAAGCCAAGTTCACTGGCGTTGACCGCAAGAACCGCGTAGTAAGCCTGTCTGTACGTGCTAAGGACGAAGCTGACGAGAAAGATGTCATCGCAACTGTTAACAACAAACAGGAAGAAGGCAACAACTTCTCTAATGCAATGGCTGAAGCGTTCAAAGCGGCTAAAGGCGAGTAATGACGGGTGGCGGTTTCTGGCCGCCCGATACGGTAGTTTAGCTGCAAATCTTGGAGGAATTATGACCAAGTCTGAACTTATCGAAAGACTTGCTAGTCAGCAATCTCATATCCCTGCGAAGACCGTTGAGGATGCAGTGAAAGAGATTCTTGAACATATGGCTGCAACATTGGCTGATGGTGAACGCATTGAGATCCGTGGATTTGGCAGTTTTTCTCTTCACTACCGTGCCCCGCGTGTGGGTCGCAACCCAAAAACGGGTAATAAAGTAGAGCTGGATAGTAAATACGTTCCTCACTTTAAGCCTGGTAAAGAGTTACGTGATCGCGCCAATATCTACGGCTAATCGCTAAACTTTCCATAAGTTTTTGCTGGTAAGCAAATAAAACGGTGCCTCAGGGCACCGTTTTATTTGCTTACTGTTTAGTCATTTTCTGCTCCTCCCACCCGACTTCTTCTTGCATTCCGTGCCTTAGTTCAACATCAATGAATGAAACCTGAATCGCTAATCTGCGGCGTTTATCGTGAGTCATCGCAAGGACGCTAGCACTTGCCAAAAGGTGAACAATCCCGCCTGCTAGCTGTAATACGTGGCTGTGCATTGTTTGTTTAATGGGAGAAAGGCCGATCAAAATCTAGTTGGATCTTGCGGTTATTGCCATTGTCTATGGTATTTTTCCCTTGCTGGTACTGCCACAATTTCCTGATATGTTGACATTCTGTCTATCGGTATTGGCGGTCGCTTGTCTGATTTTCTAGTTCGAATAGATGCCGTTAAGCGCGCGTTTCCGCTCTGCTCCGCTTGGTATTGGGTACCAGTACGTTGGCCGTATATCCAGTTTAGCATCACGTTATTGCTGGTGTCGATGCAAGCAGCGCGTTGTTTCTTAGCCTGACGTTAACCTCCTCAATGCCGGCAAACTTGTGGGATGTGCCAGTGGTTTCTCTAGTGACGGTGCCGTTGATTCTACTGGCAGTGATCTGCAGTGCTTTGCCAGCATTAGGCAGTGGGCTCTATAGGGCTTGGCCGATCTGACACTGATGTGGGTCTTTACTCCACTGCAATATATGCAGCGCGGCTGGATCGATCTAGGCGCTGCCTCATTGTTGGCTAGTGTTGCGGATTGGCTACTGGTGATTTGCTGACGTTTTCACTGGTGGTGGCGTTATGCGTTGGGATGGCTCGCGGTAGCAATCTGTTGCGTGCTATGGCGAGAAAAAGAACCCGTATACCGTTCGTTGGCGGGTAGATATGCTGGACGTAGGTCATGGCCTGGCGGTAGTGATCGAGCGAAATGGCAAAGGGGTACTGTTTTTTGATACAGGTGATCTCTTAGCAACAGGTAGTGCTGCCGAACGCCATATTTTGCCTATGCTAAATTGGCGGTGTATCGAACTGTAACATATTATCATCAACCATGATCATCTTGATCATATAGGCGGGCTGGAAGATGTGCAGCATGCGTTTCCACAGGCGAGGGTAAGCAGCACGATACTTCATTCAGGACATTTACCTTACGTATCCGGTAAAAGCTGGCAGTGGCAATCACTGCAATTTGAGGTGTTGTGGCCACCGAAAGCGCTGAAAAGGCCGGTCAATAATGACTCCTGTGTGATCCCGCGTGGATAGCGGCCAATTTAGCTTATTACTGACTGGCGACGTGGAAAAGCATAGTTGCTCAGGTTACAGCTTGATAAGCTGGCAGTTACCGTACTGCAAGTTCCGCACCACGGCAGTAAAACCTCTTCAACGCTGCCTTTTTTGCGTGCGGTTGCACCTGAAGCAGTGTTGGCTTCGGCATCTCGTTACCACAAATAGCGATTACCTGCGATGAAGGTTATCGCTAGATATCTGGCAAATGGCATCATATGGCGCGATACTTCCTACTCAGGCCAGTTATCGGTTTTTTCGACAACGATTGGTAAATTAAAGGCTTTCGAGAATAATTAATGCCTCGTTGGCACCACCAGCGGTTTGGCGTAGAGGGTGATAATGAGTAGAATAAGCCGCTATTTCTTCCGATGCTGGTATTTGCATGATGAATGATAATGATCTCTCCACCTGGCAGACTTTCCGTCGCCTCTGGCCGATGATCACGCCTTTTAGGGCCGGCTTGATTCTGGCTGGTGTAGCATTAATTATCAACGCTGGCAGCGACGCCTTTATGCTGTCTTTACTTAAACCTTTATTGGATGACGGTTTTGGAAAAACCGAGAATAATATCCTACAATGGATGCCGATGGCCATTATTGGTTTGATGGTGGTGCGCGGTACAACCAGCTTTATTTCCAGCTATTGCATTTCCTGGGTTTCCGGCATGGTGGTGATGCATATGCGTCGCCGTCTATTTGGCCACATGATGAGAATGCCGGTTTCTTTCTTTGATCAACAGCCCACTGGCACATTGTTGTCGCGTATTACCTACGATTCAGAGCAGGTAGCATCATCCTCTTCCAGCGCGCTGGTGACTGTGGTACGTGAAAGTGCATCGATTATTGCACTGTTCTGCATGATGTTTTATTACAGTTGGCATCTTTCGGTGATCTTGATCGTGCTGTCACCTATTGTGTCAATTGCAATCCGCATCGTGTCCAAGAGGTTCCGTAATATCAGCAAAAACATGCAAAATACTATGGGGCAAGTGACCACTAGTGCCGAGCAAATGCTGAAAGGGCATAAAGAGGTACTGATTTTTGGCGGGCAACAGGTCGAAACCGATCGCTTCAACTCGGTTAGCAATCGCATGCGCCAACAGGGTATGAAGTTGGTATACGCTTCCTCTATCTCCGATCCTATCATCCAATTGATCGCCTCTTTAGCCTTGGCCTTTGTACTATATGCCGCCAGCTTCCCGAGTGTGATGGAAACGCTTACCGCTGGTACTATTACCGTAGTGTTCTCTTCCATGATCGCCTTGATGCGTCCGCTGAAATCGCTAACTAATGTCAACGCCCAGTTTCAGCGCGGTATGGCGGCCTGCCAGACCTTGTTCTCAATTTTAGATATGGAGCAGGAGAAAGATACCGGCACTTGCCAAGTGGCGCGTGCGAAAGGCGATATCGAATTCCGTAATGTGACCTTCTATTACCCAGGTAGAGAAATCCCGGCGCTGCGCAATATCAACCTGAGCATTTCGGAAGGTAAAACTGTGGCATTGGTAGGCCGATCCGGTTCTGGCAAGTCGACAATTGCCAACTTATTGACCCGTTTCTATGATATTCAGGAAGGTGAGATCCTAATGGATGGGCATGATCTGCGGGAATATACGTTGGCTTCTCTACGTGATCAGGTCGCGCTGGTTTCTCAAAATATTCATCTGTTCAACGACACCATAGCTAATAATATTGCTTACGCACATGAAGCACGCTATAGCCGCGAAGAAATCGAGAAAGCGGCGCGTATGGCCTATGCGATGGACTTTATCGATAAGATGGAGAATGGGTTGGATACGGTAATCGGCGAGAACGGCGTAACACTGTCCAGTGGTCAACGCCAGCGCATCGCCATCGCGCGTGCACTGCTACGTGATTGCCCGATCTTGATCCTGGATGAGGCAACTTCAGCACTGGATACGGAGTCTGAACGCGCTATTCAGGCGGCGTTGGACGAATTGCAGAAAGATCGCACTTCGATGGTGATCGCCCACCGTTTGTCAACGATTGAAAAGGCGGATGAAATTATGGTAATCGAGGAAGGTCGCATTGTTGAACGTGGTGAACATGTTGCATTACTCGACGAACAAGGTGTCTATGCGCAATTGTATCGTTTGCAATTTGGTCAAGAATGATTAACCGCATCTGGTCAGGTAGCTCTCTGCTTTATCTGATATTGCTGCCATTGTCTTGGTTGTATGGCCTAGTTAGTACGCTGATCCGCCTTAGTTATCGTTGTGGCTTGCGTAAAAGCTGGCGTGCACCGGTTACGGTGGTGATAGTTGGCAACCTCACCGCTGGTGGTAATGGCAAAACGCCTATAGTGATCTGGTTGGTGGAGCAATTGCAGCAACGAGGTTACCGGGTTGGTGTAGTGTCACGCGGTTACGGCAGCAAATCTGCGGTTTATCCGTTGATGCTTAGTCAGAACACCTCTCCCAGTGAGGCTGGTGATGAGCCTGTGCTGATTTATCAGCGTACCGGCGCACCAGTGGCTATTGCACCTAAACGATCTGATGCGATTCAGGCATTACTACAGCAGCATCAGCTTGATGTGGTGATCACTGACGATGGCTTACAACATTATGCGTTGCAGCGTGACTTTGAACTGGTCGTGATCGATGGCGTACGTCGCTTTGGTAACGGTTGGTGGCTACCGGCAGGGCCAATGCGTGAACGCGCGGCGCGTCTCAATAGCGTGGACGCGTGCGTTGCCAACGGCGGTGTGGCGCAGGAGGGGGAAATAGCTATGCGCCTGCACGCGCGTGAGGCGGTGAATATGCTCAGTGGCGAGCGCTGTCCAGTGGCTGAATTAACACATGTGGTGGCAGTGGCTGGTATCGGCTATCCACCGCGTTTTTTCGCCATGTTGGAAAAGCTAGGAACCGATGTCGAACAAGAAGTGGCATTTGCCGATCATCAGAAGTACCAGTTGGCATCACTGTCAGCTCTGACGCCAGTAGGGCAAACGCTGTTGATGACGGAAAAGGATGCAGTAAAATGCCATGCTTTTGCACAGCCAAATTGGTGGTATCTGCCAGTTGATGCAGTATTGTCATCTGTCGAGGCGGAACAACTGTTGAAAAAAATTGAAAACCTGCTGAGTAATTAGCATCCCTAGTTATCTCTCTAATTGGCTTAATTTGCTGTACAATACCAGTTTTTAGGTTCCTCATGCCCTGCGTTAATGGTTCATTGTCCCCGTTGTGCTTTTGCTCTGGTTCGCCGTGGTAGTCTCAGAACCCTAAATGCTAGAAGCGTTTCCCCAGCTCACCTATACTTATTAGGCCAGGAAGCCCAGCGTTAAAGAGCCAATCGTTGATATGGCCTTCAACGTCGCTGGGGTTCGCGATACAGCAACGACGCTTAAAAATCTGTATCAACAGGGTTATCCGCACTTTAAAAAGCTCGCGTCGAAGCAAATAGTACCCGCATTAAAAGAGTGGCTCGCAAAACTCTCTGCTTCTCACGTTCTATAGCGTTGCAGGAAAAAATCATCAGTTCCTTTATTGATAAACACAGGTTCGACTAATTAGATGCATCACTTTATCTTCCCATTAATACCCGTTTGAAACCATCTGTAATGGTCAATTAACATCGGGCACTGATTTAGTGCACATTATTGTAATCGACGTTCATATTCATCCGGCGGTATATTTCCCATTCGATAATGCCGACACTTCAGATTATAAAAATTGTCGATATAATCGATAACGTCTGCAATACCATGACTTCGAGTTTCATAACGACGAGAGTTAACTCTCCAGCTTTCAAGCTGCGGAAAAGCCTCTCCGTAACAGCATTATCCAGGCCGTTTAGCTCATGCTGCTTGTCACATCAGGTTCCTGCTGGCAAGGCTAGAACTGAACGCTAGTATACTGCGCATCTTGATCGCTATGAGGTGCTACTGAGCCTGTTGGCCGTCTTTTATTGACCGCCAGCCGTAGTATGTGGATAGTTATGGCGCTGTCCGGTTGGTCTGAGAAGGCTCAACTCACTATTTGTCTTGAACGTGAATCCATGACGATAACCAAATTTAACCAGCCCTGAGCTGTGCGAAGATAAGTGATATCACCTGGCCACCCAGTATTTAATGTCTACGGATAAAACTGTCGATTCAACAGATTAGCCGCTACTGCGTCCAGCTGCTCCTAACCTAACCTTGTCGATGGATTTCTTTATGGATGCGTTAGTAACGGGTCGCGCCGTATAAAGTGCCTATAACCTACGGTGATGATTTCACTCAGGAGTGCCTGATGGCCACTGTAACCTTCAGTATTTAGGGACTTCAGGTAGCGTGCATTCTGGACAATATTGTGCTGTTTCGTGACTATCCGGTGATGATAAGAACAGATTAGGGGCCTGAATTTACCTGCCGTGTAGAGTACTAGACTAGTAGGCTAATGAGCATGGTGTGGAGTTGCGATTGAACCAGCCAGGTAAGCCGACATAGAACGGGTTTATCGAGAGCTTTAACGGACGTTTTAGCAATGAATGCTTTAATGAACACAGGTTCAGTGATGTCAGTCACGCGCGGGGAATAACCAATGAATGAAGTAAGGAACATAGCGAGTACCGACCGTACTCAGCTCTGAATTATTTCACGCCGTATGAATTTGCAACTAGATGGCGAAACCGAGAAATCGGGAGTAAACAAACTGACATTGCTAACTGAACGTTATATCTAATACTGGGGCAAGTCTCTGAGTTTCATAGGTTTATCGTTAGGTTTTGTCTTCTTTACCTTTGCCTCAGTGAGTGCCATTGCATATATATTCCTGTATTGGTACAAACCAAATCGAACTTACCATACCCACTTTTATACCAACAAGTAAGCGTGGCGGTGGGTGGAATTTGGCAAACGAAATAGGTTAGTTAACTCACTAATTTTGTGTGATAAAGCTGGTGTTTGTAGACGTTGATAGACAGCAAAATGGTGTCCCCGACTGGAATCGAACCAGTAACTAGCCCTTAGGAGGGGCTTGTTATATCCGTTTAACTACGGAGACCCTACGGAACTATAGCTTAAGCTGCGGAGTATTATACCTTTTCTTACCCTCAGAATAAGTACTTACCAGTATGTTTGCTTATTTACTCACCAAGTGCTCGTCTATTTATTCGCTAGGCTGGCTGTGAACACGGTTTCTTCCTAGGTATCAGGCACATTGTCGTCTATTGCTGCTTTAGAGAATCTGCGGTGGGCAGCCATGCGGCTTATGCTAGGGAATTCGCTATCCCAAAGAGACATGAGTACCTTTAGATGTGGCAAGTCAAAGGTTTGAGTGGCGTGCGTGATGAACGCTCCCTGTTTAGTAAGCTAAACTTTTCGATGCATCCTGGCGAAATTCATTCAAGTGGCAAGATCAAACGGCGCAGTTAAGGCCAACCTACTGCGTATTTTGGCTGGTTTGGCGGGTAGGCGTTGCTGAGGGATGCAATACGCGACAAAAGAGGACTCAACTGGGAAAACCTACGATTAGGCGCAGCATTGCGCAAGCAAAAACACAGGATTGTGAATAAACTGTTAAACATGGTGTCAATAGACACTGCAGCTGGAGGTAGCTCAGCTGTTACAGAACCACAGCAGTAAAAAGCAGGTTAGCATTCAAATAAACAAGCAGGTACCCTGAAAAAACGAACGTGTTTTATGGAGAAAAATATGAACTTTCGCCTGACTAGGCTGTCTTTTGCAACAGTATTATTGGTGGGCTGCGCCAGTGCGCCAGATAATAAATCACCGGGGCGACCCGATCCTCTGGAAGGGTTTAACCGGATAATGTTTGACTTTAACTACAACGTGTTGGATCCCTATGTACTGCGCCCGGTAGCGGTAGCTTGGCGTGACTATCTGCCAATGCCGGCGCGTAACGGACTGAGCAACTTTACCTCTAACCTAGAAGAGCCAGCCAGCATGGTTAATGCATTCCTAAAGGGGGATCCGTACCGTGGGATGATCCATTTTAACCATTTCTTCCTGAATACCCTGTTGGGAATGGGTGGCCTGATCGACGTGGCTGGCATGGCCAACCCGACACTGGTGCGAGAAGAATCGAACCGTTTTGGCAGTACCTTGGGACATTATAATGTTGGCTATGGCCCATACGTGATGCTACCGGGCTACGGCAGTTTCACCCTGCGTGAAGATGGCGGCGACTGGGCGGATACGTTCTACCCGATGCTAAGTTACTTGACCTTCTGGTTGTCGGCGGGCAAATGGGTGGTTGAAGGCATTGAAACTCGTGCTCAGTTGCTGGATTCTGATGGCCTGCTCCGCAACTCTTCCGACCCTTACATGATGGTGCGTGAAGCCTACTTTCAACGTCATGACTTTATCGCTAACGGCGGTTCGCTAAAGCCGGATGAAAACCCGAATGCCAAAGCGATACAGAGCGATTTAGACGAAATCGATTCGGCACAGTAAGCCCCACGATGAAAACCGCCCGCAAGTTAAGAATCTATCTCATTAGGTAATTTTATTTGCCATTTTGGCCCTGGGCAGTGTTTTCCCATCCTCACGTACTCCATGTACGCTGTGGTTGTTGCGTGCTGTCCGTTGCTATATAGATAAAGGCTATCCAGTCGAGAAAAAAGAGTCTGAAGGCATTAAGACTAAGCTGTGTCCCTCTTAATCACTTAAGCTATAGTGACTGTCTGTTTTCACAACATATAAAACTATAGCTTGCTACGATCTTCCCGATAAAGCATGGACAATTATCCAGCCATTACTGCTTGCTATATCTCCACAGACCGGCTGACTATAGGCAGAATATTGTTAAATCATCAACGTAATGTTCTAGATACTGTGTTTAGGAGAACCATAACGCAATTTACTTGAGTGATATGGCCTATGTAAAACCTTTTATAACGGCTTTATGGAGTTATTAACATTATTTTCAACAGGTTACTTTCATACCTTGATGCTCATAGCCTTATTGACTGATTTGCCACTGCTCTAGATGGCAGTAATATCTAAGCTCTCAGATGCTGTCGGGGCTTAAAAAACCTGATATCACAGGAGATAACAGCCTGGGTCGCTCGCGCGGTGGTTATGACACCAAAATCCATATGGCAAATAGACGGGAAGCAGTATCCCGTTAAATATCATGCTGAGTCTCGGACAGGCACACAAATGTAAGTTTGCGTTACGCCATCTGGAGGGTATTTTATTGGCTGGCATGCAGTGCGTGAATGGGCAGATGAAACGTTGTGTAGACGTGCTGTGTTGGCTGATAATGCTTACTTTGGGCCAATACACAGCGTAACGGGCTGAAACTCAGAGGGATAAAAACGGCGCTATCCGCCACCACCACGTAAGGTGATGGAATCCCGGTTGATGAGTGCTTTATTGTAGGTGCTCCAATGGGTGATTCTGAACTTCTGCTTTGCCCCGGGACTGCCTGTTTTGTCAGGTGGGCGAGTGATCTGATCCTAGGCGAGGGCATAAGTTCTATTTATTCAACAAAGCCGAAAAACGGCTGAGGCGTAACATTTCTTCCGCTTTTCAAGGTTAAGAACCTATCTCATTAGGTTCTAAGTAAAAAGAGGAGATTTATAACTGGGTCAGAAACAGCAAATTTAAAGTACCCCAGTATGATTATTCTAAGTAGACTGGGGCACTACCACTTATAATCGAGCTGTCTAATTTTTGGGGTACAGTTCGGTGTGATACACGATAACCGGGCCTATACACGCGGAACAGATAATGACAGGTTATTTGGTCAGGGCAATAATACCGAGAGTCAGGTCAGGCCAGTAACCTCCGCTGTGCCGCAGCGATAGCAGCTGCGGTTTCCCAGTTATCCTGCTTAAAGCTTTTCATACAGGTATTGGTGCCCACCATACATAGTCCAATATGCAGGATGAATCAGTAGCTCATCTAGCCAGCACGACCGACAGTAACCTAATCGCAATTAACTTTTTATTCTTATTACCTCAACGTTTGATCGCCTTGAAACACTGTGCTCGGCACTATTTACTGCTACCAGGCTATGCGGTACACCACCAGGATCACTGCAGTAACTTGCACATGACTAGCGTAGCGTTGGTACCACCGAAGCCAAAGCTATTGGACATCACAGTGGTTAACTGGCGCTGGGTCGGCTGGGTTACGATGTTTATGCCCACCGCATGCGCGTCCAGGTTCTCAATGTTGATGCTGGGCGCGATAAAACCGTGCTCCACCATCAGCAGGCAGTAAATTGCTTCCTGAACACCAGCAGCGCCCAGAGAATGACCTGTCATCGCCTTAGTGGAAGAGATTGCTGGGATGTTGTCGCCAAACACTTCACGGATTGCTCCCAGTTCTTTCACATCGCCAACAGGCGTAGAGGTGCCGTGCACATTCATATAGTCGATGGGGGTGTCAATACCCTGCAAGGCCATCTTCATACAACGTACCGCGCCTTCGCCTGATGGTGCCACCATATCGGCTCCGTCTGAGGTCGCACCGTAACCGATGATTTCCGCATAGATATGCGCACCGCGCGCCAGCGCGTGTTCTAGCTCTTCAATCACCACCATACCGCCACCGCCAGCGATAATGAAACCATCGCGCGCTGTGTCATAGGTGCGGGAGGCTTTTTCTGGGGTATCATTGTAGTTGGTAGACAATGCGCCCATTGCATCAAACTCACAGGCCATTTCCCAGCACAATTCTTCGCCGCCGCCTGCAAAGACGATATCCTGCTTGCCCAGCTGGATCAATTCAACCGCGTGGCCGATGCAATGTGCAGAGGTAGCGCAGGCCGAGCTGATAGAATAGTTGACGCCACGGATTTTGAACGGGGTTGCCAGGCAGGCAGAAACGCCAGAGGCCATGGCCTTGGCTACCATGTATGGGCCAACGCCGCGCAAACCTTTAGCGCGCATGCCATCTGAGCTAGCAACCTGGTTACGTGGCGAACCACCGCCAGAACCGACCACCAGACCAGTACGATCGTTAGATACTTGATCCGTAGTCAAGCCAGCATCCTTGATAGCTTCTTCCATGGAAAGATAAGCATAAACAGATGCGTCGCTCATAAAACGCATTACTTTACGATCGATCAAACCGGTGGTGTCCAGTTTAACATTGCCCCATACGTGACTACGCATGCCGGAATCTTTCAGTTCCTGGGAGAAAGTGATCCCAGATCGACCTTCCTGTAGGCTCTCCCGAACCTCCTGCTGGTTATTACCAATGCTGGAGACGATTCCCAAGCCAGTAATCACTACACGTTTCATTTAATACCTCTTCCACACTTATTATATTTACCTAAGGGATTTTGCATCGCACTTTAGCGTACAGTTGTAAGCCGAACAAGTCCGATCAGCATTTTTCAATTTTATTTTTCTCGAATTTGCGCCACCGTGCCAGTGCCGTTAGAACTCGCATCATCCCTTGAGTTACGAGCAATTTACCGTGAGCTATGCCGCTATCCAAACCGCAATGCTAATTTGTAACGAGCAAGGTACACCTGTTTCGAAACAGTTCAATGACGTCTATTTTTCCAATCAAAATGGGCTGGAAGAAACCCGTTATGCGTTTCTTAACGACAATCGGTGCTACCACAGCGCTTTGCCAATCACCCGCGCCTGTTGTTTATCGTGGCGGAAACCATCTTTGGCACAGGGCTAGGGCTTAACTTTTTAGCCATGTGTCAGGATTTCGCCGATTTTCATCAGGCGTTGCCGGATGCCCGGCATCAGCGCCTGCACTTTATCAGCTTTGAAAAATTCTTATTGCGGCAGGCCGATCTGGCAGCAGCGCACGGGTGCTGGCCGCAACTCGCCCCTTATGCCGAAGAGCTACACGCCAAGAGCTATGCGCCCAATGGCCTCTGCCCCCTGCCAGGTTGCCACCATCTGCTATTGGCCACCGGGCGTATTACGCCCGATCTTTGGTTCAGTAACATCAACACGCTGCTAGCGCATGTCGATGCCAGCATTGACAACCAGGTCGATACCTGGTTCCTCGACGGTTTTGCGCCGTCTAAAAATCCCGATATATGGGCTGATCAACTGTTCAGCGCCATGGTTAGCTTTGCCCGTCCTGAAGGCGGCTTCGCTACTTTTACCGCTGCTGGTTTTATGCGACGTGGGTTGCAGCAGACCGGTTTTTGGGTGAGCCGTTACGAAGACTTCGGTCAGAAACGCGAAATGCTGGCAGTTGAGAGGACAGTGACCCTAGCGATGGCGGTCGATCGCTTGGGCTGTATTCGGTGCTGCTAGCGGCGGAAATTTTAGCAGCGCAACTGTTTGGCGAACCGTTGCCGAGTGATGCGCAAATGCTGGCAGTGCTGAATCCTAATCGGATGTGGATAAGAAAACTGCTAAAAAACGTGTGCTGTGTAACAAGGTCTTTGGGGCGCGCTCAGCAGTTCCCCGATATCTTCTCAGGTGGGAGGCAATGCGGCCTGGTACAATTTTCCCACATGCTGCGCACCAGCATCTGATCCGGCAGCGATAGCTCACCGGCAGTAATCGCCTTATTCAGGCTGCTCTCAACCCGTGTTTTCAGTGCCTCGGCAGTATGCTCACCCGGCGGTGATCTTCTACCTCGGCCACCGCCAGCGTCAGATGACCACACAGGTAGCCACCGGCAAATAATTCATCATCGCTGGCATACCCTACCTAGTAATCAATCAGCGCAAAAATACGTGCTTCGAATTCTACAATCATCAATTTTACTCTAATACCCTTTATCTTTCAAACTGTAGCGTGGTTGGCTGTTCTCAGTAGCTCGGCTCATACATGTTCTGGGCCGCTGCGAGTAGTGTTCAAATCAGTCCCAGGTAGATTTGTCACCCCAGTCACTGACCCGAATAGGCACCTGGGGATTGGTTTGCCTGCTGCCTAGTGACAGCTTGAAAGCTATTGGGGATATATTTTCAATTAAACATAGAGTCAGTTGATATTTTATGGATAGGGAAAATGCTCTGCTACCAACGGTGGCGTATTGTAAAACGCTTGCAATTCCTGAATAAAGCGCGCGGCTCTTGTAGGTATTTCCTGCTCCAGCAATCGTAACACCCTGTCACGAACCTTGTGCTGGAACGCGATGCGGTCAGGCTCACAATCACCGTTTAGGTTGTCGCAACTAACGTTAAATGGGAAGCCTGCCGCTACGCAGAACATCCACTTCAGTGCTTGTGGCTTGATCTCTACCGCTTCAAACTCGCTCTGCGTTTGCGCATCACGCAATCCGGGTAGTACCAATAGCCGAAATCCACCAATTTACGGCGTTCCTCACCGGCGATACACCAGCGCGAGATCTTATATAAGCCGCTGGCGTAGAAGCCGTGGGCGAATACGATGCGGTGATATGACCATTGGCTATCGGCAGGTAGGTAAATAGGTTCATCGTTGCCCTTGACCAGCCGAGTGTTGTATTTCTCGCTGAAGCACTGGTTGAATATTGTGATTAATTGCGCGTATTGGTGGGTCACCTGTATGTCTAACATAAATAAAAAACTCTATAACCCTAAAAATAAAGCGGTAATCCCGCTCTTGTTACCTGCTATAGGTGCTGCGTTAGCCACTGCTGGATTTCTGCGCCGTGGTTGTCATATAGTAGATTGCTACTCATCACCAGCGAAACAATGACGATCATCGGCCGGATTAGTGTTTGTCCATGGGTTATCACCATGTGCGCCCCCAAACGTGCCCATAGCACCCGGCCCACCACAGCATCACCAAACCAATGCTCCATATCACTTTGCCGCCGATGATAAACAGTGCCAGCCCGCCAACGTTTGAGGTGAGGTTCAGCACCTTGGCATGCGCGGTGGATTTGGTAAGGTTAAAACCGCAGAGTATCACATAGGCTAGCGCATAAAAGGAGCCAGCACCAGGGCTAAAGAAACCGTCGTAAAAACCGACCCCCCCCAACCAAGCAGCCCAAGCAGCAAAGCCCCTAGACGACGCTGACGGCATTCTTCACCTAACCATGGCATTAGCAAAAAATACTGACTGATGCCGATCACCAGCAACGGTAGCATCTGCCGCAGCAGATTGGCGCGTATATACTGCACCAGAATCGCCCCGATGCTCGAGCCTATTAAGGTCAGCAGGATGGTCAGCTTCTGGTCGTTGAGATTTACCGCGCTACGGCGGAGAAAGACCCGCCTACTGATTGTAACTTGTTGGTCGCCAGCGCCTGCGCTGGGGGGGGGTACTCCCACTGCCATTAGAGTCGGGGTACCGTCAGTAACCCACCGCTGCCAGCGATGGAATCAATAAAACCTGCCAACAACGCTACTGCGAACAAAATCCCAAGCATCTAGCGGCCAACAATTAAGCAGTCCATTTATTTATTACTCCGCTGCGAAATGATTACTCAGCAATGCTTGACAGCTAGGTGGTAACGGCGGCGGCAAGCCCTGCTTGCTTGGCGCTCGGCTGATGCGGCACAAACCAGCTAGACAGTTCGCTACCTCAGCCATCGCCCGGCGGTGGCATATCCTGATCTTCGCACTCCAGGCTGTTGGCCGGGCAACGCAAGCGTACATGCATATGCGCACGGTGACCGAACCATGGCCGCACCTTATGCAACCAGTTACGGTCAGCGCTAGCGTCTAGGCACAGACGATGTTTGATCGCCAGGTTGACGAAGATGCGCGTTACTGTGGCGTCCTGGGTTGCCAATTTGATCAAGGAGCCAATTTGCGGTTGCCACTGGCCTGCCACCACCTGTTTGCCATTGCTGGAAACCAGATCCAGCAGTTGCGGTTGCAACAACTATTGCGCACTCCAGAGCTGAGGTGGCAGTTGTAGCCATATATCAACATCTAGCCCCGACTGATGGCTGGTATGACCGCTGTTAAAACGCCCTCCAGCTGGCATTGCCATATCGTCTATCAATACCATACCCAACGCTTTCTGGTTAGCTTTGCGGCTGAGATGCTGAATAAATGCCAGCAGATCTGGGTGATCGAAATAGCGGTGTTGGTCGATGCGCATCACTTGATAATCCGTTGAGTTTATCGGCAGTGGCTGGGCACCGATAATGCGGCCATTAGCAAAGATGCCTACCGCCTGCGGCGCGCTAGCCACCTGGTGCTCGATCTTCTGCCACGGCGTCAAAGCCATGGTAGAACCTGATGCCATCAGGGCAGCGAGAGTCAACATCTATTTTTTCATGGTCTATTACCAGCGTGGGATCCTAGAAACCACATCACCGTTCTGCGCGCGTTGGCGCAGCAGGTGATCCATCAACACAATCGCCATCATCGCTTCGGCGATCGGCACTGCACGAATACCCACACATGGGTCATGACGGCCATGGGTGACTATCTCCACCGCCTCGCCCTGGCGATTAATGGTGCGCCCTGGTACCGTAATGCTAGGAGTAGGTTTCAATGCCAGATGGGCAATCACCGGCTGGCCGTTGCTGATGCCGCCGAGGGTGCCGCCAGCGTGATTGCTCTGGAAGCCCTTCGGGGTGATTTCGTCGCGGTTTTCGCTGCCGCGTTTGGTCACCACGGCAAAACCATCGCCGATTTCTATGCCTTTTACCGCATTGATGCTCATCAACGCGTGCGCCAGGTCAGCATCTAGGCGGTCAAATACCGGCTCGCCCAAGCCAACTGGCACATTTTCAGCGATCACGCTGATTTTAGCGCCTATTGAGTCGCCTTCTTTCTTCAAAATGCGTATTAGTTCATTAAGTTGCCCCAGATTTTCCGGGGAAGGGCAGAAAAATGGATTTCGTTCGACTTGTTCCCAGTCTTGCAATTCGCAGGTCACATCGCCGATCTGTGACAGATAGCCGCGCACCCGCACGCCGAATTCTTGCCGCAGGTATTTCTTGGCTATCGCCCCAGCCGCCACGCGTATTGCAGTTTCACGCGCCGAAGAACGGCCACCACCGAGATAGTCACGTAGGCCGTATTTCTGTTCGTAGGTATAGTCGGCATGCCCCGGACGAAACACGTCCTTGATGGCACTGTAATCTTGGGAGCGTTGATCAGTATTCTCGATCATCAGCCCAATGCTGGTGCCGGTGGTCACTCCCTCAAAGAGACCGGAGAGGATGCGTACCTGATCCGATTCACGGCGCTGGGTAGTATACCGAGAAGTCCCCGGACGCCGACGATCTAGATCGTGTTGTAAATCGGCCTCAGTGAGCGGGATACCGGGCGGCACGCCATCGACGATACAGCCCAACGCTACCCCGTGAGATTCACCAAAGGTGGTGACGCGGAAGATCTGCCCAATAGTGTTTCCTGCCATCACGGCTCCTTACCGTTAGTAATTATCGTTACAGGAATTTTGCTTAGCTGCGGTAGATACTGAAGTGCGCCTTGCAATCAATCAGTTGTTGTTTAGTTAGCATGAATACGCCATCGCCGCCGTTTTTGAACGCCAGCCAGGTAAACGGAATATCTGGATACTGTTCCATCAGGTATACCATGCTGTTGCCTACCTCACAAATCAGCACACCATCGTCGCTCAGATAATCCGGCGCACAGGCCAAGATGCGGCGCACTAACTTCAGGCCATCGTCACCCGCCGCTAGACCCAGTTTTGGCTCAAAGCGGAACTCTTGCGGCAGATCAGACATATCTTGCGCATTGACATATGGTGGGTTGGTGACGATCAGATCATACTGGATCGTGGGAATACCGCGAAACAGATCGGAACAGATAGGGATCACCTGATGTTCGACGCCATGATCCTGAATATTACGTTCGGTAACTGCCAGAACCTCGTTGGAGATGTCCACGGCGTCCACTTCTGCTTCAGGGAAAGCATTGCCGCAGGCGATGGCAATGCAGCCACTGCCAGTACACATGTCAAGAATGCGCTGTGGCAGATGTGGGAGCAGGGTATTGAAACGATCGTTGATCAGCTCGCCAATCGGTGAACGCGGCACCAGCACACGCTCATCTACATAGAACTCCATGCCACAGAACCAGGCTTTATTAGTGAGGTAAGCGACCGGGATGCGCTCATTGACGCGGCGGATCACGCGTTCCACGATAAGATGGCGTTCGCTAGAAGTTAAACGGGCAGTATGCATGTCCTTTGGAATATCTAGCGGCAGGAACAGGCTTGGCAGCACCAATTGCACCGCTTCATCCCATGGATTATCGGTTCCGTGACCATAGTATATATTGGCGGCATTGAAACGGCTCACCGCCAAGCGCAGCATATCCTGAATGGTGTGCAGCTGCTCGTTCACGGCTTTATCGACGAAAATTTTGTCCAATTTGCTCTCCGGTAGGCACTGCAATGCATGATTTAGTTACATAGTTTGCCATGAAGCCCATGACAAATCACGCTAATCCCTTATGCTTTTCACTCTAGCCTGAGTTTTGCTTCGACAGAATTCATTCGCGAGGTAAAATAAAAGAATAAATAATTTCCGGTAAATAATGAGAATGAAGAATCAGCTCCCTTTTAGCAAAGATGAACGGGAACTCTTCAGAGAGTCGGTTGCGGACGCGAAAAAACTGCCACAAGATGCTGTCGCCCACTGTCGGCCCAAGCCAAAGTTTAAATAGATCGTGCTGTCGCGGCTGCTGCAAGAGCAGGTTAACGCTAGCTATTACTTCTTAGATGAATATCAGCCGTTACTGTAAGAGGAAGGCCCACCATGCTATGTCTGCCCTGGTAGCAACCCGTTCGAACTGAGAAAGCTGCGCCGTGGCGACTATTCACCGGATCTGTTTCTCGATCTGCACGGCCTAACTCATAGGCAGGCCAAACAGGAGTTGGGCGCGCTGATTGCCTCCTGCAAACGTGAGCAGATACATTTTGCCTGTGTGATGCATGGCCATGGCAAACACATTCTCAAACAGCAAACACCGCTGTGGTTGGCGCAGCACCCCGATGTGCTGGCGTTCCACCAGGAACCGAAGGCATGGGGCGGCAATGTGGCCATTCTGCTGCTGGTCGAACTGGCGGAGTAAGGGGGTAGAAACGAAGAAGGGCGATGTTTGACATCGCCCTTCGGTCATTCAGACTTTAGCTATTACCTGCGATGGACTCACTTGCCGTTCAAATTTGCCGTGACCATTACCCACCAGCAGTTCGACATTGGAGATGGAGGACGTGACGAACATCGGCGGGCTTTCCCCCGGACACAGCTCGGCCACCAGATATCCAACCAACGGTAAATGGGAGACGATCAGCACATATTTTACCCCATGCATCGCTAGCTCCTGCAAGTAGCCGCCGACGTGTTCAGTGTTGCCGCTCGGTGTCAGCTCAGGAAGTACTTCTTCCTCCGGCAGCGTCATGGCCTCTCGCACCATTGCCAGTGTCTGTTTGGCCCGCAGATAGGGGCTGATCAGCACCCGTTCAATATCCACAGACTTAGTATTCAGCTAAGCTGCCATCAGGCGAGACTTATCGCGCCCACAAAGGGTAAGTGGCCTTACCGCATCACTGCCCGTATCTATATCTAGTACCGCCTCTCCATGACGCATAATAAAAACTTGCATATTGCACCGCTTTTGTTGACAAAATAACGCTATACAGAAATGTCTTACATGCCATAACGCGCTAGCTCTATCGCGACCCGAGCATTATTCCTGAAAGTTCAGGTAAAGAAAACGCTGTTTTTTACATCAACTGTGCTCGTGCGCGGATAAAGTTGCTAGCATAATAATCAATTCAATGGATTAAATTTCAACTTGCCCCTGATTAAATTTATTTAATGGGGGGAGTGATTATCCATCCTCTTTGTACAGTATGTGAGATTGTTAAGAAGTGATAATGTTCACAACATAAGCCTAACCGGGAATCATTAGCAGTGTTTACTTATTTAAATGATTACATTTGGCAGATCGCCAGAGATCAACATTGCGTGCAAGCACTACTGCGGTGAAACCCTCGCCAATGTTTAAAACAGAGATTAACGTAGGCTAAGCTGGAAAATCAATGTTCCAGTCTTGCGGGCGAAGATAAAATCGTCTGCCAGTTACACGCTGCCGTCAATCGGTTTAATGCGACTGTTAATATTCGTAAAGAGTAGCCTGCACCGCTCAGTCCATTTCGCTCAATACGGACAATATTTTATACGCATCCTGTTGATGAGTAAATACTTAGCTGTAAGATATGCTGTGCAATCGGTGTTATCAAATACCGTACTGATATCTACGCAGAAACAGGCTGCGGTTTCTTAGTTATGGTATTTATTCATGGCATCTGATATAGTTTTTTCACTCAAAGATTTAGCTAGTGAGGGGAAATGGCTATGTACTTTATGGCATCACACCAAAAAAGTCCGAGGCTATTTTACTCCGCAGCGAAACAGAATTACTAGTACTGAATTTTTATAGGTGTTTTAAGTAATGGAAATCATAGATAACACTTAAACCATGCTAATATAAAGTAATTACCCCCTAAATTGATTAAAAAATTCATTTTTAATCATAAGCATAGGTGTATTTAATAATAAAATTTAAATACTACTACTAGATTATACCTATAATTTATCTACTGGTCATATTTGTCCGAATGATAATACTACATACAATGCTATTCTCTTTGTTACCTCACATAACACAATTTAAATAATAAACATATAATTATAATAAAATGTTGGTCATAATGCAAAAAAAACCATTTACTCAATTCAGTTATTGCAATTGCAGTGGCAGTTATTTCTTCATAGACATTAGCCGCTGGATTCCAACTAAATGAGTTTTCAGCCGCTGGTTTAGGGCGTGCGTATTCGGGTGAAGGCGCAATAGCGGATACTGTAGCTTCCGCAAGCCGTAATCCTGCTACCCTGATGCGGTACACTCGCCCAGAGTTTCCATCGGGGCGATATTTATCGATCCACAGGTAGATATTTCAGGCAAATCACCCTCAGGTGACAGCCGCTTAGGCGCCAATAAAATCACGCCATCCGCCTGAGTGCCAAACCTGTATTATATCCACCCGGTTAACCAGTAGTTTGTCCTCGGAGGATCAGTCACCAGTAACTATAACTATGGCCTGGCTACCAAATACAATAAAAGGGATGAGAACAACCGTTACAGATTTACCTACTGTTCCGTAGTGAAAATCAAGTTTGATGGTAACTACAAAAGCGACCTACCGACCCAGTACAACCCATTCCTCGGAGCGGTAGGCTTGCTACTCGGCACCAGCAATAAGACCATTCCAGCGCATTTGCCCCTGAACCTGCCTGAGATAGGTGAACTGTCCGGTTACAATAAGGTAGCATCACAGTGGGCTGTTCATTATAACTTGACCTACACTCGTTAGAGCTAGTTCTAAGAGTTAAAGGCTACAAACAACGAACAGGTGTTGTTAAAAAAGAACGAAGACTTTCGCGATGCCTATCGCACCACACTGGGCGTAACTTACTTTTACGACGATAACTGGATCTTCCTTACTGGTATCGCCTTTGATGTCAGCCCAGTACTTGTACAGTGCCACTCCATCTCGATCCCAGATCAGAACCGCCTGTGGTTGAAGCATCGGTGTTTCCTAAGCATTCAACAAGGACGCTTTAGTTGATGTAGGGATTTCCTACATGCACGGCCAGAAAATCAGCATCAAAGAAGGTCCATACACTTTCTACTCTATGGGAAAAGCTTGGCTGTACGGTGCCAGCTTCAACTGTAAATACACCTGTTTTGGTCATTTACTCAACATGTTGACTGTGTTGTAAAATTGCTTTTTTACAGGGAGCATTGGATGGCTAAAGTTGACGTAAAATGCCAGTTTTGTGGATAGATTAAATTGGATAAAAGCATGGACTGGGTAAGGCTAAACATCCACGCTATTGCTGTCAGCTATGTTGATGAACCTTTCGATTGATTATGTTTACCGCGCCTGCCTGCCCGGAATAAAAGAGCAAATTGTTGACCTTGCGATGAATAATATTATCGGTAGTTAGGATACCGCACAGGCGCTATATGTCAGCATTAATTCCGTTGTGAATATGTTAAAAAACACGCGCCCGGGTTGTGTAACCACTACGTAGATACCACAACGGCGACATACAAGCCCCACGTCACTAGAATTTACATAGAGTTTTACCCGCAGCAATCGTCGTTGAATTTTACTGTTCATCGTGAGGCATTATAGTGAAACGATGTCTATGAATCACACATGTGACCTAAGTTTTCGAATCGTGAAAATGGAGTATTGACTTTATTTTCCATCTATAGGCATATCCTTTTTGACAGAGGTTGACCTAACCGAGCCACCGCCATTACAGGGCTTAACGATTTCACTCTATCAGTCGCAACCCGTGAGAGGAAGCCAGAGCAGCTGCTATACTCAGGGTGAGCAGCGACAAACTGGTCGATACGATGAATCAGCAAAAAAGTAAGTGTCACGTTCTCCGCTTTGCCCATAAGCCAGGTGATATCCACATCGACGAGCGCCCAGACGTCGGCATAATCTGGATCAGGCAGCTAGTTTTCAACGCTAGTTTCTTCCGGTACAGCCTCACCATCGTCAACTAACAATTCAATATGTGCCTTGATGTCTTCGCCCGCACTCTCGATCGCATCCTGGTAGTTGTCGCCACCAGAGAAGCAGCCAGGAATATCGGGTACGCGAACGCCGAAGAATGAATTGCCTTTGTCAATAGCAACTGGACACAACATATAAACCTCAGAGGGAGACTGTAATTTAAATTGTGTATCTACCTGTTTTTGATATGTTCACTCCAGTAACGGAGACAGGTAAATTATGGACGAAAAGAAACTTAAAGCCCTCGCGGCTGAACTTGCTAAAGGAAAGGCTTTAAAACCGACGTAGATCTCAATACGTTTTCCCGCATGCTGATGAAGTTAACCGTCGAAACGGCGCTGAAGGCTAAACTTACCGACCACCTCGGGCACGAGAAAATTCCCCCAAAATCCGGCTTAAATACCCGTAATGGCTATTCCTCTAAAACGCTGCTGTGCGACGATGGCGAAATCAAACTGAACACGCCACGTGACCGTGAAAACACTTTCGCGAGCCGCAGCTAATAAAGAAAAACCAGACGCGTATCACACGCAGACGTGTCTCCCACGCTGATATCTAGGTCACCGATGCGGTTAAAGAGCAGGTTACAGAGTGGCAAAACCAGCCTCTGGGTGCACTGTATCCCATTATTTACCTTGACTGTATTGTTGTAAAATTTCTTCACGGCGGCAGCGTGATTAACACAAAGCCGTATTCTTTGCGCTGGGCATTAATACTGAAGGCCAGAAAGAACTGTTGGGCATGTGGCTGGCAGAAAACGAAGGGGATAAGTTCTGGCTAAGCGTGCTGATAGAGCTGAAAAACCGGGTCCTTCAGGAGATATCCTGATTGACTGCTTAGACGGTCTGAATGGCTTCCCGGATGCGATAAACAGCGTCTATCCGCAGACACATATCCAGCTGTACATCATCCATAGGGTGCGCAACAGCCTGAAATACGTGTCGTGGAAAGACTATAAAGCCATCACCAGCGGGCTAATGGTGTATTAGGCTCCGATAGAGGAGGCGGCGTTAATGGCGCTAGATACGTTCTATGTTCGCTGGCGTCTGGGACGATAAATACCCGCAGATAAGCAAAAGCTCGCGTGCGCACTGGGAAAATCTCAATACGTTCTTCGGCTACCTGCCTGATATTCGGAAAGCTATCTACACCACGAATGCGATTGAGTCGCTAAATAGCGTGATCCGGCAGGCGATAAAAAAACGTAAGGTGTTCCGGACAGATGACTCAGTGCGGAAAGTGATTTATCTGGCGATTAAGGATGCGTCAAAAAAATAGAGTATGCCTATCCAGAACTGGCGGCTAGCGATGAGTCGTTTTATTATCTAGTTCGGTGACCGCCTGAACGATCACCTTTAATACGCTGGCAGTTACACAGAATTAGGTAGTGACAGGCTCCCGGGAGAGCTTGTCCTGGCTGATGCTTACGTTGGCTGAACCAGTCTTCGAGATGAACGTGAAGCTGCCGCCCGCGCTGACGTTCTGCTGTTTGGCATCATAACTGTTGCTGGCCTGTTCGCTTTGCAACGTCACAGGTTGCGTGTCCCATATCGACGGTGATTTTCCCCCGCTCGTTTGCGCGCCTTTCAACGTGGTATCCCGGACGATGGTCAGGCTGAGATTACTGCCAGCATCCATTGTCACTCCCTTGTCAACACTCAGGGAACTGAGCAGTAGGCTGTCTTCTTGATGGTGATTGTTCACTGATGAGATGCGGCTGTTAGCCGTAAGGTGTGTGTTGTTGGTGGTGGTTTCCGCTCGTAGGGTGATGTTAACCACGGCCTGGGGTTGGTTGGTGCTGCCAGCTCGAACCTGGCTACCCTGCACGGTGATGTCCTGCCCGGCCTTCAGGCTGAGGTTGCTGCTAGCGTTGAGTTTGCTGCTCTGTGCCTGCTGCCACTCGCCGATGATCTGTGTCCCATGCGTGTGCCAGCCTCTTCCATACCGTCACGGGTGCGGGGTTGTCCATAGAACCAGAGATGGCTTCAAAATTAGCGGTGTGGCTGCTTTTCGCGGCGGTGATGTGCAGTTTGTTGCGTGCGTTCAGGCTGAGGTTTTGCGTGGCGTTGAGTTTCGCCCCCCCGCAGGTGAATATTGCTGACGCTCTGAGGACAATGAGCGCTGGCGTCATCCAGGAAGGTCAGTCGCTGGGTGGTTAGTGCCATAGGTCTCTTGTCAGTATTGGTGTCCATACCGTAAGAGCACCAGTAATAGTTGTAGCGGTGCGACTTGTAATCGATTTTTTCGCGTCGCGTTCAATGACCAACCCTTCGCGCAGGTTATTCAGTCGTCGGGCTTCTACCCTGACGTCACCATCAGCTTCAATGAAGCTTGCCCGATTCTCAATCAGGTCATTGCTGCCTAAGTGCAGGCTACCACTGCTGTAAAGCAAGACACCGTCTCGGTTGGTCAGGTGCTCTCCGGCTTGTAGCGTCAAGGTCTGGGTGGCGGACATCGCTGCCGCCTGGCCGTGCTGATCAATGACGCGTACCTGTGCGCTGATGTCATCCCCTCCCCCATTAGGGTGGCAGTATTGTCCAGGGTGGCAGCATTATCCAAGGTGTCACCGTTGAGCGTGATGTTGTTCACTTCAAGTCGCCCGGTATTTTGCAAGGCGTGGATGGTCAATTGAACCTTTTTGCCCACCAGCGTGTCCGGGTTGATGATGCGGGCGGCATTGAGTATCAGGTTGCCAGGCAATAGCTAGTCAGACAGGTTGTTGAAGGCACCGCTTACGGAGAACGTCACCGTGCCGTTACTGCTAATCGTTTCACCTGCTTGGTGGGTGTAGTCTTGTTATGCTGTCAAAGTGAGCGCTTGCAAGCCCAACAGGGTGCCTGCCACCCTGGTTCTTCACCTGCCTGCCGTCAAGCGTCAGCGCCTCGCTGCCGCTGTGCACTTTGCTCTATTATTGGGTTGTCAAGCATCTCAATGCGGTAGATAGCGGTGCCCTGGCTGATGAGCGTGCCGTTAGTGTTATCTAACTGCGCTGCCGTTAGCATCGGTCCGCTACGGCTGCTGAATACCCCTTGGCGGTTGTCAATGCTTGCCGTAGTTATTTGCTGGTCACCGTTGCTGCGCACGGCACCGCCCGCATTATCCAATCCGCCAAGAATGCGTACCCCCACGCCAGCTTCGGTGTCTATCATGCGGATTTGGCCGCTATACATGCCGCCCATCTGCCCCATGTCTATCGCCAGTTCGGTTTTGGTGGTGCCATCCGAGCCCTATCTGGTTGCGCCCGGCGACCACCGATAGCCAGTCTTTGGCCCATACGCTAGCGTTGATGGTGTCACAGCCGTCGCAGACAATGCCCGCCGGGTTGGCTACAATTACCTGCGACTACCCGCCAGCCACCCCTAGTAAACCACGTAGTTGGATGGGATCGTTGCTGTTGATTTCATTGAGGATGACCCTCGCCGGGGAAGCATTGGGGTTGAGGTTGGGGTTGCTTTGGATCATCCAGGCCATCTGGGTGGCGGTGATCACCGCCGAGTTGTTGAGGATGACCCCTTTGGCGTCGACATCGAACTACTGGTATTGGTTGTGCGATATCCCAGCCTGATTCGGGGGCGGTGATATTGACCTGTGGCAAACCGTTCTGGGTGGCGATGACTTCGGGCCGCTGACCGGGCGCGACGGTGACATCTGCCACAATACCATCGGCTAGGACAGACCAGGCAAACAGCGCCAACCCTAGCAGCCATACCGCACTGCGCACTATTACTCACAAGCGTATGCCTCCGCTACCCCGGCTTTGCCCCGGTTCAGTGCTGTAGCTGCGATCTGGTTCGGAAACCACTAGTAACTCCCCGTGGGTGCGGATGAAGATGAGGCGATAGCAATCATACGTGAGAAAAGTAAGTCTGTTCAGGTCAGTATCTGCAAAAGGGCTGGTATCATGACGCTTGGGCCTCAGCTTTCCAAGCTATGGCTAAAGATAGCCGTCGCGCCTGAGGTATGAAAGCACTGCGGCTTGTAGAGCGGCAACCCGGCAGACAGGTCATAATTGAACAGCCCCCACAACATGCCCCGCAAACCAAGCGCACTGCCTGCCAGTTGATGGCCGACTAGGTCTCGGGTGCTTTGGGCCGTCTACGCGGCCGCAGTCGGTGGTCAGGTACAGCTCGTGCCCGAGTGAAAACATATTCCAGGAGATTTCTTTGCGCCACAGCAAGTCTTTTTCGTTAGATAGCATTTGTTCGCCGTCAAAGCCGCGGACAGTATAACGCTAGGCAATGGCCATATGCTCCTGCGGCGTCAGCGCGCTCAGGCTCCACTGGCTACGTACGCTGGTGTAGTATCTCCAAGGATGCTCATGGCAAAGGGCTGATGTTCCTGCAACCTGGCTGGCTTATATATCCGTTATACTTCAAGTTGCATATGCGTTAGCTTTCTTCGCCATCTTCCTGCAACTCGAATTCTTTAAGGTATAGCCAAGCTGGCTTTATTTGGATGCAGAATGCACAGACCGTTGAATTAACAAGGTGTTGGCAGCGCTATTTTTAATAACATATCCCAGTAGGCATACAGTGTTGCCGCCAGTTTAGTCATGGATAACGCGCAACAACTGGCGCGTAGGCGAGGAGAGGAAGCACTGCCCATGGCAACATGGCAAATAAATTTGGATAGGTGCTAAGCCTATTGATAGTTATACGGGGCCGTGGCAAACTACTAGCACACGATCTTTCACCCATAATTGCATTTTCTATGTATCAAATCTTAGGGAAGAGAATAGCCTTGGCGCTATTGCTGCATTTGGAACTGCTGCCTCAGCCCTCTCGGCTACCGTTACGTACCGTCTGGATAGCATATTGATTGCTACGGAACGGGATCACTTGGGTGAGGCCATCAAGCAACACGATTTAATAGAATTGCGGTAGGTTAAAGTTGATAAAGCTAGAACCGTAAGTGAAACAGTCATGTGAGTAAGAGTAGAAGCGGCTGACGTCGCGCACCAGTTCCTCTTTACTACCTTCACAGTGGTGATAAGCCTCTACCCGGTTGAATTAATACAGAATATAAATATTAAAGCCTTTATCGTACAAGCTATCTTCGAAGAATAACTGAATAATCCCCTCGTTGGCGAAGCCATCCATCGCTGGCGGTAGTTGCACCTGAGTGCTTGCCACTTTAATCGACAGGCCATGCAGTTTGTTATTGGAGATAGCACCGTAGAACTCCACTGCGTTTTCCGGCTTCTGCACCGAGACACTCAGGCACTCGAAAAATAGCCCTCGGGTTTGGCCTGCGACACGTACCTCCTTGAATCGCAACCAGGCTCATGGCGGGTGCTGGATAAGCGCAACTAGATGCATTCCGATACCAACTGCTGAATGCGTGTGCGGATCAAACCGCGCAGATACTGGCTATAACAGAACACATTCGCCGATTCCGGCGGCGTGGCGTCTTGATGCATCTTGCCAAGGATGATTTTCAGTGCTTCCAGCACTGATTTCTCACCGCTGAAATACAGGGTTCGCACCACGTTCCACTAATTGCGATACAACAGATCGATGCTGCCAACCAGGCACTGCTGCCGGCCAAAGCTGAACATGTCGAGTTTGCAGAAATCGAAATGCACTATATGATTATTGAATACAGCGGTCGGGTCATTTTCCAAATTGACGATAATCGCCAGGTGGCGGATCTCGCACGGGCTGTACAGCGCTTTCGGCGTGGGTGCTGGCAGGCTCAGCGGGAGGTGATGGGAGATATCGTCCACCAATGTCTGCAATTTGACGGTATCACACCGGTTACCATTCTTGATATATAGCCGGGTCTTCGGCGTTAGCAAGCCGTTGAAATAGGCCCAGGCTACCAGCTTATTCAGATAGCGATTATATTCCAGCGGTTGATGGCTAACGATGGAATCTATCGATAGTGCCTGGTTGTACAAGTACCAGCTGTTGCGGTTAGCGCGGCCATTCGGCATACAAATAAAGGTTAAATCTTTTTCCGACAGATCCGGCTAAATCTGGGGGTTTACCAGCGTTACCTTGCCTAGCAAGGCTTCAAAGGCGGTGTATAGCTTGCTGGTCAGCACGCCGATATCCTGCGAACTGGCACTGACGCTAAGGTTGTTGCGGCGGCTGAAGCGGATCAAGTTGAGATAACTTTGCATCATCGCATCCAGCAGTTCGTTATGTGCTTCACGCCCCCGTCTTATCTTCCAGTTGGCGTGGTTGTCTAGGATCGCTAGTTGATCTTCACTCCAGCCCCATTCGCTAACCAGTTGGCTGAGGATTTTCCGCCGCCAGCCAACACAGGCTTGGGCCAACGACAGTTTTTCACAGACTTTTAGGTAGAAACAGCAGCGAACCAGGTCGAGTCGGGTCGGGTCGTTGATTTCAGTTAGGTAGTGGGTGACTCGTTCGAGCATCATGCAGTAAGCGTCGAGTCCGAAGCAGATGATCTCGCCAGCGTGCAGGAACTTTTTTATATTCATCGCCAGCAGTTGGGTGTTGGGGTATTCTCCCCGGGGTAGGCCTTCCAGCAGCAGGGTTTTCAGCACTGCCTTGTAAGGCGAATTGATGCTCTTATATAGCTGCCACAGTCTGGCACCAAAGTACTCTTCCGCCGACAATGTGCTCAGGCCACCGAGATCCAGCCATTCGTTCGGTGTTAACACGCCTTGTGCGTAGAGCGACAGCACGTATTCGTCATAACGCGTTTCTTCTTCGCCCGGCACCATATTCCATAGAATGCGTTTGCTAGCCAAGCGCACCGCAGTGCGGTAAAACTCATCTAGCAACAGGATATACTGAGTAGAGCCGCAGTTTTCACTGCCTAGGCTGCTACTTTCGTTATGGCAGAAGCGATTTTCATCGATCAGAAAAAAGCTGACTTCCACCCCCAACGACGCTGCCCACTTTTCCAGCAGGCTGCATTTCTGCTGCAAAAGGTGGCGTTCTTCATTATCTAGCCAGGACTGGTGACAGACCCAGATGTCGAGATCCGAACTGCAACTCTGGCCGATCGAAAAGGTGCTACCCATCGAGTAAATACTGGCAATCAGGAGTTCATCACTGGCTGGTTTGGCAAACGGGATTTCCCATTTATCTGCTAAGTTATCAAGGTAATCTTGTTGGGGTTGATCAGGGGTGTAGAGGCAAACGCCATGGGGAACATTACCATGCAGGTAACCAGGCATTATGAGATGGTAGTGGTGCAATAGAGCAGGCAGGTAGCAAACGGTATACCCGTTGAAACACGGGTTCCATGGCTGCTAAGGCGCGATCAATATGTAATGGATTAATTGCATCTCCAGTCTTTGCTTCAGTGTCTCGATGTAAAGGCACAAGACGTCTCACCTGATTATCCCAGTGTTTGGAAAAATGTGTATTCTATTGTGCTATGAGTGTTATAAGAATATTTGACGGAAACATGACCAATTTAACACTTTGCTGATTGACCGTAAAGGATGTAACGCTTCGCTATTTAGGGCGCCGCCTCTTTAAATGATTTAGAGCTTAATGGGATAGGCTCTTATACCCGCGATACTTCAGATTGCCTGTGCGTTAGTTTTCCTCGCTCAATCTAGTCACTGAATGATATAAACACCTGGGAATTAATGAATCTTATCCAGGAGGTTAAAAACCTGTGGCCCAGCGTTACCGCCTTCCTACAACTCGAATTATTTAGGATATATCTGTAATATTAACTGTCCCTTCTTTACCTGTAGCACCTGTGGCTTCTTGCACTGACAGTGTTGACGCTCAGTGGTAGGATGGCGGGCAAATTATAAAAATGGTAACCAGCATGTTAGATAACATTATTCGAATTGCTACCCGGCAAAGCCTTCTGGCTCTCTGGCAAGCAGATTATGTTCAGCAACGTCTGATAGCTACCCACCCTGGTTTACAAGTTGAACTGGTGCCGATAGTGACGCGTGGCGATATTATTCTGGATACACCACTGGCGAAAGTCGGCGGTAAAGGACTGTTTGTTAAAGAACTGGAATAGGCGCTGTTGGAAGAGCGTGCAGACATCACAGTTCATTCGATGAAAGACATACCAGTGAGTTTCCCACTTGGCCTGGGGGTGACTACCATTTGTGAGCGTGATGATCCGCGCGATGCATTGGTATCCTATTGCTTCTCTTCGATCGATCAACTGTCGCAGGGCAGCTTTGTCAGTACTTCCAGCTTGCGCTGTCAGTTCCAGCTACGAGAACGTCGGCCAGACCTGATAGTGCGCGATCTACGCGGCAATGTTGGCACCCGCCTGACAAAGCTGGATAACGGCGACTATGATGCTGTTATTCTGGCAGTGGCTAGCCTGAAGCGCTTGGGATTGGAACAGCGTATCTGTTGCCCACTGAGCGCCGAAGAGTGTCTACCAGCGGTTGGTCAAGGCGCGGTGGGCATTGAATGCTGTCTCGATGATGATGAAACCACCAGCACACTGCTGGCACCGTTGAACCATGCCGCTACTGAAACTCGAGTGCGCGCCGAACGGGCGGTGAACACCCGTCTGGAAGGCGGCTGCCAAGTGCCAATCGGCAGCCATGCCGAATTGGACGGCGATAGCCTATGGCTGCGTGCGCTGGTTGGTTCCCCGGATGGTAGCCAAATGGTACGTGGCGAATGCCGTGGCCCGGCTGCCAGCGCCGAACAAATGGGCGTCGAACTAGCAGAGGAACTACTGGCACGCGGCACGCGTAAAATCCTGCATGATGTTTATCATAGAAATCTGCTAGCATGACGATTCTGGTAACGCGTCCTACTCCTGCGGGAGAACGTCTGGTAAACCGGTTGCGCGTACTCGTCCAGGTTGCCTATCATGCGCCACTGATCGATTTCACCCCCGGTTGCGACTTGCCGAAGCTGCCACAGACCTTGCTGCAACTCAACATCAGTGATCTGGTGTTTGTTTTGTCATAGCACTCAGTGAACTATGCTGACTCGGTCATGGGTCGCGTCGGTCTGACATGGCCGACCCATTTAGCCTATTATGCGATAGGCCGGGCCAGCGGGTTGTAGTTACACCGCATCAGCAGTCTGCCGGTGGTATACCCGCACGAGCGCGAAATCAGTGAAATACTACTGATGCTGCCAGCGCTATAGAAATTGGATGGAAAATAGGCATTGATCCTGCGCGGTGACGGTGGGCGTAGGCTGCTCGGCGATACATTGTGCGAGCGGGGTGCCGCCGTAAGCTATTATGAATATTATCAACGCAGCCCAGTATATTACGATGGCAATGAGCAAAGCGCCCACTGGCAGCTAGAGCTGGTATCGATACGCTAGTGGTTACCAGCGGTGAAATGTTACAGCAGCTCTATACTCTAGTTCCTGATTACTATCGTTCCTTGTGGTTATTGCGTTGCTGCCTGGTTGTAGTAAGTGAACGTTTGGCTATCCTCGTCTAAGACTTGGGCTGGAGCACTATTCGCGTAGCCGATAGCGCCGACAATGACGCGTTGATCCGTGTGTTAAAATAAACCTGACTATGGGATGTGCCATGATGAAGGAACAAAATACCCCATCTACACCGGTTAAAGAACAAACCCCAGCGGCTGAGAACCTCCAACAGCCAGACGCTGATCGCCGTAAAGGCAAAAATACTGGTACGATGATCGGTGCGATCGCTATCATGCTGGTGATCGCACTGGGTGCGGGTGGATATTACCATTCATGCCAGCAGGCTCAGCAGTTTCTATCCACCAACCAGGCAATGCAGCAACAGTTGGATGTGCTAAAGCAGAGATTGCAACGGGAAAGAAGCGTGCTGGAAGATTTACTGCGGCAACGGAGCAAAAGGCTGGATGCTGCTGACCGAGAACAGGCGACCTTGGCACGCCAGTTGAATGAATTGCAGGGAAAGGTTGCTACCCTTTCCGGCAGCGATGCCAAAACCTGGCTGTTAGCACAAGCAGACTTTATGGTAAAAATGGCCGGCCGCAAACTGTGGAGCGATCATGACGTCACCAGTGCGGCGACATTGCTGAAGAGTGCCGATACCAGCCTGGCAGACATGAATGACCCAAGCCTGCTTGAGGTGCGCCGCGCCATCTTTGAAGATATCAATACCCTGTGCAACCTGACTCAAGTGGATTTTGATGGTATTATCCTTAGGGTCAATCAGTTATCCAATCAAGTCGATAATCTGCGTCTGGTGGAGAACAACACCGACGAAGTGCCAATGGATCAAGACAGCGATGAGCTTTCTAGCTCGATCGGCGAATGGCGGCAGAACCTGAGTAAAAGCTGGCATAACTTTATGGCCGACTTTATTACCCTCCGCCGCCGCGATGCTAGCGCCGAACCACTGCTAGCACCGAATCAGGATATCTATCTGCGTGAAAACATCCGTTTACGCCTACTGGTAGCCGCACAGGCGATCCATCGTCACCAAAACGAGACCTATAAACAATCGCTGGAAACCATTTCCACCTGGGTACGCGCTTACTTTAACACCACTGATCCAGTCACCAAGGCTTTCCTCGAAGAACTAGATACACTGAGCCAGCAGTCGATCTCTATGGATTTGCCAGAACAGTTGAAAAGCCAGCCTCTACTGGAAAAAGTCATGCAGACACGGCTGCGCAATCTGATTTCTCATTCCCCTGCCATACACCAAGAGGGATAAGGCATGTTACGCGTGTTATTTTTGTTCCTAGTGCTGATTGTCAGTGTGGTGTTAGGGCCAATGTTAGCTGGGCATCAAGGCTACGTACTGATTCAGACTGATAACTACAACATTGAAACCAGCGTCACCGGTCTGGTGATCATGGTGCTGCTGCTAGTAGTAATGCTGATGGCGATCGAATGGGTGCTGCGCCACATCTTCCGCACGGGTGCGCGCACTCGCTGCTGGTTTATTGGCCGCAAACGTAGCCGTGCCCGTGCTCAGACCAAGGCCGCACTCATCAAGCTAGCGGAAGGCGACTATAAGCAAGTTGAGAGCCTGCTGACGCGTAATGCTGATCATGCTGAACAGCCGATGGTGAACTACTTGTTGGCTGCCGAAGCTGCCCAACAGCGCGGCGATGACTTCCGCACCAATCAATATCTGGAGCGTGCCGCCGAGGTCGCCGACACCAATCAGTTACCCGTGGACATCACTAGGGTGCGCATTCAGCTAGCACAAGGCGAGGATCATGCTGCGCGTCATGGCGTTGATCGCCTGCTGAACCAAGCTCCGCGCCATCCGGAAGTGCTACGGCTAGCCGAGCAGGCCTACCTGCGCACGGGTGCCTACAATTCGCTGCTAGAGATCCTGCCATCGATGCATAAGATTGAACTGCACAGCGAAAACGAGCTACAGGCGTTGCAGCAGCAAGCTTATATTGGGCTGATGAATCAGGCGATGGCCGCAGATGGTAGTGACGGACTGAAGCGCTGGTGGAAAGATCAAAGCCGCAAAACCCGCCATGAAGTGCCATTGCAAATCTCCATGGTGGAACACCTGATCAAATGCAACGACCACAAAATGGCACAGGAGATTGTGTTGAACAGCTTAAAACGCCACTATGACGAACGTTTAGTACTGCTAATCCCAAGGCTGAAATCTGGCAACCTAGAGCAGTTGGAGAAAGCGCTGCATCAGCAGGTCAAACAATATGGTGCAATATCGCTACTAAATAGTACATTGGGGCAATTGTTGATGAAGCACGGCGAATGGAAGCAGGCGACTGACGCCTTCCGCGAAGCGCTGAAACAACGGCCGACTATGCTTGGCTGGGTGATACGCTGGAAAAACTGCATCGCTCGGATGAAGCAGCGCAAATGCGGCGCAAAGGGTTGATGTTGACGCTAAAGCAACAAAACAGCGAATAACTGACAACCTCGTGTTACTAAACGCGGCCTTGATGTCGCGTTTTTTACGAAGGTCATCACTACGATGATGTGCCCGGTATGCAGTAAAGGCGAGCAACTTGGGCGTAGGTTAGCAAGGCGATTGATGAAAAATTTCGCTATTGTCAAACCGTCACTGCGCCAGCGATTGAGTGGCCGATGCATTTGTCAAATTGATGGGCTGGTATTATAGCGCTTAATGGTAGGTAGAAAATTGTTGTTGGTGGTAAACTCACTACTAACAAAAAAGGTGTTTTCAGATAAGTGTTTTTTAGATTAATCACTTTTTTAATAACCAACATGTATTTATATAATCGGTGGTATAATGTAAATATTTGGTGACCGTTATTATATCCTGGATCCCATAGTATATTTTTTTGGATGCATCTCTATATACCCCAATTAATTTTTATTATAAATAGCTGAGATATGGACTAGTGATGTATCCAGGGTAATAACGAAGTCAGATAAAAATATTGCGGCCATTACATGATAAAATGCTGGCGTATAGAGTAGCTTAGCCTATGGATAATCTGAGTTAGTAAGCTGTTTTTTGTAATCCAGTATGATTATGTTATCGCTTGTTGAGTTTAAGACATTAACGATTTCGGATATCTGAGCCTCTGAAAGCAAGCGGTCATTATGGCTTGCATAATGATTTATTACAATGTTTTTGCTGAGTAACGAAAAATTGGATGATCTCATTTTATATAAGATCGATTGATGGTAACATACCTTATATTCTAGAGGGTACTCTATTGTAACATTTAGCTTTTCAGTTATATGTCTATAAATCAATATTATATGTTTATCTAGCTAATTAAATTTAATGTTAGTGGTATATTGCTTTAACCAATTAGGCTTGTTAAAATCTAATTTTTGCTTTGTTTTGATTTCTGCTATCAATTTTGGCATGTAAAGTGCCGTATCCCATACGCCAGTATCTATTAAAAGATCATGTGCATTTTTTAAATGTATAAAATGTTATCCGGTAGACGTAATTCAAACTTACTCTAGTGATTTTCAATTGATTACGCATTAAGTAAATAAAGGTTTCTGACATACGGAAAACTATTTTCTTTAGTGGCTAATATATCTATTTTATATCCAGCATCACAAATGGTTTTAAGCATGCATGTAGATATAATCGCATCACCGATTTCATCATCATTCCTAAGCAGCAAAATTGTTCTGGTTTTTTCTAAGGTAAATTCTTTGCAATGGTAATGCCACCGTTTTGCGGCAAGGTATAGGTTGGTATTATATTTTACTTCTTAATTAAATAATTTATCTTGCGATTGAGTTATCTTGTTTTTTCACAAAACTCATGGTTTATTTAGGCTATTTAATATTAATTTACTTATTTGCTAAAGCCCCAAGGACTTTGGCGGATTACCATTTTTATCGACTAATCACTTTATCAGTCCCCACGCCGGATAGGAAGCCTCTCCCTACTCGATATGGGACGAGCTAAGCAATACCTGTTTAAGGGAAGATACTTTACATAAGTGGGAACGGGAAATTTAATAATGTACTAACAACATCAGTCTTTCGCCGCTTGTAAGTAGTCAAACTTAGCGTGCAACGAATTCGGGTATAGCTCCGTGTACACCTGCCACAAAACGTTCAGCGAGCGATGTCCTGTAACTTGTGCAACCCATTCGATACTAAATCCAGCTTCAAACAGGCGGCTGGCTCCTTCGCGGCGCAGATCGTAGTAGCGTAAGTCTTCAATGCCCTGAGTGTTGCTGATACGTTGAAAGCCCGCCGATATGGAACGAGAGTTGTAAGGGAAAATCAACTCTTCAGTCTTTGGCTGGCGCTGCACTATCATACTAAGCCTCACCAAGCAGCGTAACCAGCATGTGGTTGCCCGATTTTTGCAGGGATCTTTCCTGTCTCTTCACATCGCGGCAAAAATACCCTTCGTTGATATTCTGAACTTTTCAATCCTCAGTTGCATGAAGGTGGGCAAAGTATGCAAAATCTGTTGGGATGATGTGGACGAAAAATAAAGGGCATTATTGGTAAGACTTCTAGCTTCAAGCCCTGCTAGTAACCTATCCAACTCGTAGCTTGCCGGGCGGCGCGGTGGCGGCGTTTAGATTTGCCAGTTAGCCCTATCTTGAGCTTTAGCGGTCTTTCATCGGTTTACAGGTTTGCTTGTGTAGTCGATACCGTAGACAAGTTTGGCAGACGACATAACGGAAGAGAGATAACTTACATCGTGGTTAATAGTGGAATGGCCTGCGCCAGCGCCGTTGCTCTGGCAGCAGTGTCCAATAACATGGCTGATTAATGGGTCTGTAAGGGGGTTTCGGCTATGTCGCAGTCCAGCAACATATCTAGTATATAACATTTGGTGCGTCCTGCTTTTCCACCGAGGTTAGGATCGTTGATGTAGCGTTTTAACAGGTCGCCAACTTTAAGCCTTTAGGGTTAGGTATCCCTGACTGCTCGAGTTCAATTACACGTTTAGAACTCTATGTTTTTGCATGAGGGCCTGCTTTGTGAAGGTTTTACTTCCGTTATAGACCATCCTCTTACCGTCTTTCTTGATGCTAACGGAGCAGCGGTATCGAACCATGCCATCTGCTTTCGCTCTTTTGTCTATGGTATAGTATACGCCATCTTAAGTATGTCGTCCTATGTCAGATTTAGACACTGAGGACACCAGGTCTAGGATGTCCTTAGTGGTGTCCTAATCAAAGAAAAAATACGATATAAAGATAAAAAATGAACGAAAACAAAGAAACCCCTCATTTCCACCAAAGCAGAGAAAATATTGGTGTAGCGCCAAAATACAGCCCTTCACGCTTTTCCATTGCCCCGATGCTCAATTGGACTGATCGTCATTGCCGTTACTTTCACCGTTTGCTGACCAAGGAAACGCTTCTTTATACCGAGATGGTAACTACCGGCGCGATTATCCACGGTAAGGGCGATTATCTGGCCCACAACAAAGAAGAACATCCGGTAGCGTTGCAACTGGGCGGCATCGATCCAGCTGTGCTGGCGCACTGCGCCAAGATGGCAGAGCATCGCGGCTATGATGAAATTAACCTCAATGTCGGTTGCCCATCTGGTCGAGTGCAGAATGGCATGTTCGGTGCCTGCTTGATGGCACAGGCGGAACTGGTCGCCGATGGCATTAAGGCGATGCGTGACGTGATATCAATTCCAGTGACAGTCAAGACACGTATTGGCATCGACGATCAGCATAGCTACAAATTTCTGTGTGACTTTATCTCCACCGTTGCTGGCCGTGGTGAATGCGCTATGTTCACCATCCATGCGCGTAAGGCTTGGCTCTCTGGACTCAGTCCGAAAGAAAACCGCGAAGTGCCGCCGCTGGACTATCCACGGGTGTATCAACTGAAGCGAGACTTTCCAGCGTTGACCATCGCCATCAACGGCGGTGTGAAGACGCTAGAAAAGGCACAGCAGCACCTACAGCATTTGGATGGTGTTATGATGGGTCGCGAAGCCTACCAGAACCCCAGTATTTTGGCGCGGGTTGACAACGAGATATTTGGCGTTCAGGGTGCGGTCAAGGACAGTGTGGCGATCATTGAATCGTTGTACCCATACATTGAGCGTGAGCTATCCAATGGTACTTATCTGGGCCATATTACCCGCCATATTCTTGGCCTGTTTCAGGGGGTGCCTGGCGCACGGCAGTGGCGTCGCCACCTTAGCGAAAACGCCCACAAGCCGGGAGCTGATGTTCAAGTGGTGGAACAAGCACTGGATTGGGTGCGCTAACCGCGCAACGAAATGGCGTAATGTTCTCGATCTACACTTCACGTCTGCCATACGTAGTGAAATGAAATTAACCTATTGCAACACTCTCAAGTCACTGGTAGTGGAGAACACTACGCACTTTGCTATCTCACTATCTGGTTTTATCCCCGTCATATTTAAGTTGCCTCCTGTGCGTTAGCTTTAGCTTTCCTCACTCACCACAGTCACTTACTGATGTAAGCTCCTAGGGGTTAATGAACCTTATCTCTGAGGTTCATCCTGCGGCTCAGCGCAAGCGCTGTTCAAATCGGTTCCTGATCAATTTGTCGCTGCGTTGCTGCCTTCCTACAACTGGAATTATTTAGGATATAACTTTAATTATTAATGCATAAAATAATAGCTATACTTAATACCGTTCTACTTTTGCCAGAGTATGTATTTCCTACCAGAAAACGGGCTGATGATTTTCATAGAGTGGTATACCTTCTAGCTTTGTTGAATAAATAAAGATTGTGCTGCTGTACCGGATACGTCGCATTTGGCATAGGAGAAAATAAATTAGTTAGAGGGTGATAGCTGGCGATTTGATTGGGCTACACAATTTTTTATGTTGCAAAAATTGCATTCGGTAATCAGTTCTCCGATTGATTTAACAAAGCAAATGGGAAGTAAAAAACGATACAAATGATGCCATCGCTATCGTTGAAGCTTACAGTCGGCCTGGCGCGTTATGTGCCGTAAAAAAATTGAGTAGCAGAATATTTCGCCAGCAACGCATGGGGAACAGAACGACTCTCATCAATAATATACAAAGGGGGCTGGGCCTGGAATACGGTATTGCCATGCCGGAAAGCGCTCATAAAATCATGGTCTGTCTGCCGGGATATCGGAAAGATGCCGAAAAATGAACTGACTACGCTAAGCTGGCAGTTGTTCCAATAGATGCTGCAAAAATTGCAGAGCTGTCAGCAGCAGATAAAAGAGCTGGACGTACGCCATGCGCATATCAATTAGTAAAATGGATATCCTCAGGCTGGAGAGCATACCGGGTATTGGGACTCTAGGGGCATCGGCGCTAACAGTGTCACCGGGTAACAGCTCTGATTTTCAGAATGGCCGACATTTTGCCAGTTATCTAGGACTGGTATCTAAATAGTACAGCAGTGGTGGCAAGGTCAGACTCCAGGGGATAACGAAGCGCGGGGATGGTGCTATTCACGCTGCCCGTCCGCGGTCTACCGAGTTATTAACCTCCCGGATGAACGGTGCATAGGCCTGCAACGCTAGCTATAGGAATAATCAAGCGAAGCGGCGTGAATAAAGAGCCATTGTGGTACTGGAGAATAAAAATGCACGAATGGCATGGGCACTGGTAAATAAAATAAAGTCAAAGGGTTGATATGTTGGCAGTGAGAACCGACGCTCTGTGAACCTGGCAAATAGCTCAGCTGTCATAATCCATGACACTAATGAGGCCAGAGAGTACGGTTTATCAAGACGCACCAAGCCGAATATATGTTTGTGACTACATTGTCAGAAAAAAGCCTACCCACACTTGCATTTGTCGGTGTCCATATAAGTCATCTAAATCCACGCCTTTTCCGCATTGGTGATGCCGCAAGAATCATGAATAAAAATCACGTATACTCTCGCATCTGGACACTCTATTCGTAATCGGATAAAGAATAAGCTTCATGGCAGGAAAAAAAACAACCAATAAAACAAACACGGACGAATCCAGAAATAGCCCACGAGATCGTCAGATGGAAGGGCTGAAGATGCCACCGCATTCTCTGGAAGCTGAGCAGTCGGTATTAGGTGGTTTAATGCTCGACAACGAACGCTGGGATAACGTATCAGAGCGCGTGGTCGCCAACGACTTTTTCAGCCGTCCGCACCGTTTGATCTTTACCGAGATGCGGCGCCTGTTGGAAATGAGCAAACCGATCGACTTGATCACCCTATCTGAGTCCTTAGAACAGAAGGGTAAGCTGGATTTAGTAGGCGGTTTCGCCTACCTGGCTGAGCTGTCGAAAAACACCCCAAGTGCCGCCAACATCAGTGCCTATGCCGATATCGTGCGCGAGCGTGCGGTGGTGCGCGAGATGATCTCGGTAGCCAATGAAATTGCCGATGCCGGCTACGATCCTCAGGGGCGTAGTAGCGAAGATTTACTCGATCTAGCAGAATCACGCGTTTTCCAGATTGCCGAAAACCGTGCCAACAAGGATGACGGCCCAAAGGGCATTGACCGCATCCTCGAGGACACCGTCTCGCGCATTGAGCAACTGTATCAGCAGCCGCATGACGGTGTTACCGGTGTGGATACCGGTTATCAAGATCTCAATAAAAAAACCGCCGGTTTGCAAAAATCCGACCTGATTATCGTTGCCGCCCGCCCATCTATGGGGAAAACCACCTTCGCGATGAACCTATGTGAACACGCCGCGATGACGCAGGAAAAACCGGTGCTAATCTTCAGTCTCGAAATGCCTGGCAACCAGATCATGATGCGTATGTTGGCATCGCTGTCGCGTGTGGATCAAACGCGCATCCGTACCGGGCAGCTCAATGATGAGGACTGGGCGCGCATCTCCAGCACCATGGGTCTTCTGCTGGAGAAGCGTAACATGTACATCGATGACTCTTCTGGCCTGACGCCAACCGAAGTGCGCTCCCGCGCGCGGCGTATTTTCCGCGAGCATGACGGGCTTAGCTTAATCATGATCGACTACCTGCAACTGATGCGTGTACCAGCCTTATCTGATAACCGTACGCTGGAGATCGCCGAAATTTCCCGCTCGCTAAAGGCGTTAGCGAAAGAGCTTCAGGTTCCAGTGGTGGCGATATCGCAGTTGAACCGTGGCTTGGAGCAACGTGCCGACAAACGCCCAGTCAACTCTGATCTGCGTGAGTCTGGCTCCATCGAGCAGGATGCCGACCTGATTATGTTCATCTACCGTGATGAGGTTTATAACGACAATAGCGATTTGAAAGGGATTGCCGAAATTATTCTGGGTAAGCAGCGTAACGGCCCGATTGGTACCGTGCGGTTGACTTTTAACGGCCAGTGGTCGCGTTTCGATAACTATGCAGGGTCACACTATGAGGATGAATAATCAACTTAGGATATAACAATGAAAGTGGCGACCGCAGTAATTGATCGCAGCGCTCTACGACATAATCTGCAACATGTGCGCCGCCAGGCACCGCAAAGCCACCTGATTGCCATTGTAAAAGCAAATACTTACGGCCACGGCATGCCGTAAACAGCACACACTCTGCATGCAAGATGCCGACTGCTTTGGCGTATCGCACATCAGTGAAGCATTAGCACTGCTGCGCTTCGGCAGTATCGTCAAACCGATCCTACTACTGGGAGGTTTCTTCTCTGCCGAAGATCTACCGTTATTGGTGGCGAATAACATCGAAACCGTAGTGCACAGCAGCGAACAGTTGGAGGCATTGGAGCCAGGCCAAAGCCTTCGATCGCCGCTTCAAGCGGCATTTTGCTGTGGCCGGACGCGCACATAACCAGCGGGTACAGCCAGGCATTATCCTGTACGGCGTGTCACCACTGGATAACGCCAACGGTAGCCAGCACCTGCTACAGCCAGCGATGATGCTGAAGTCTAGCTTGATCACCGTGCGTGACCACCTGGCCGGTGAGCCGGTCGGTTACGGTGGCACTTGGATCAGCTAGCGTGATACCAGCCTGGGCGTGGTGGCGATAGGCTATGGTAACGGTTATCCACGCAGTACTCCCACTGGTACACCAATCTGGCTAAATAGGTGCGAAGTGCCGATTGTTGGTCAGGTATCGATGGACATGTCTCAGTTGATCTAGGGCCTGATGCCACCGAAAAGTCAGGGACGATGCCGTGCTGTGGGGCTAAGCACTGCCAGTTGAGCGCATCGCCATCCATGCAGGTATCAGTGTCTACGAACTGGTTACTTTGCTAAGTATAGCCACTGATGCACCTCCATCTTACCTCATCACGCTCCCAATTAGATTGAGAGAAGCGATTTTGCCGTATGCGCGGATAAAGAGCTAAAATCTAACACGATTTTGCGTCGTCACGCTGTACCTAAACCGTGATAATTTAGGATAATAATCTGTGTTCCATAACGTTGAGGATTATGCTGGCGACCCTATCACTGAAACAGTTGCCAAGACACAGCATTGTGCTACTTGCACCCTTACTGCCACAACCCGACCGGCTCTGATCCGACCACTGCCCAATGGGATGATGTAATCAAGGTGATCGCTGACTGTGTACTGATCACGTTCTTGGACGTTGCCTACCAGGGCTTTGGCGTTGGCATGGATTAAGATGCCTACGCCTGCCGTGCCATCGCGCAACCGACAGTCTGCCGTGCTTAGGAAGCAATTAGTTCTCGAAAATCCGCTGTATAGCAAACGCGTCAGTGGGCTTTCAGTGGTGTGCGAAAAGCCAAGAGGTTGCCAGCCGGGTGATAGGGCCAGCTTAAGGCTACCGTACGCCGTAACTACTCCAGTCCGCCGAGTTTTAGTGCACAGGTAGTGGCCAAAGTGTTGAACGACGCGCTACTGAAAGCCCAGTGGCAGAATGAAGTGGCAAGCATGCGCTGCGCACCCGCCATCTTAAGATGCGTAAAACGCTGGCAGAAGCGCTGAAAGACGTACTATCTCAGCATAATTTCGATTATCTGCTGAAGCAGTGTGGTATGTTTAGCTACACAGGCCTCAGCACAGCGCAGGTTGATCGCCTGCGCGAAGAGTTCGGTATTTACCTGCTCCACAGTGGTCGCATGTGCGTGGCTGGATTAAACCATAACAATGTACATTTTGTAGCCGAGGCGTTTGCTGCAGTGCAGTAAACCCTGCCAAGGGGGGCTAACAGTTGGGGGAGGGATATACCCCGCTAGACTAGTGCCACTAAAAGCGACGCATGGAAGTGTCATTTCTCATGTAACTACCACGTTAAGTGTAACGGTTCATAGGGCGAACTGGGTGGTTACTTTTTAATAATGAATTGAGGAAGCGTCCGGTGTGCGAAGTTGCGCAGTCGGCTACGGTCTCTGGCGTGCCAGAGACCAGGATCTCACCACCGCTACTGCCTCCTTCTGGCCCCAGATCGACGATCCAGTCTGCTGTTTTTATCAAGTCTAGGTTATGCTCAATAACCACGATGGTATTGCCATGATCGCGTAGTTGGTGCAACACCGCTAGCAGTTGTTGGATATCGGCGAAATGCAGACCAGTGGTCGGTTCATCGAGGATATACAGTGTCTGGCCAGTGCCGTGCTTAGACAGCTCGCGTGCCAGCTTGACGCGCTGTGCCTCACCTCCGGACAAGGTGGTGGCCGACTGGCCGAGACGAATATACGACAGGCCAACATCGATCAGGGTTTGCAACTTGCGCGCTAGCGCTGGTACGGCATCGAAGAAATTGCGCGCTTCCTCGATAGTCATCTCCAGCACTTCGTGGATATTATTGCCCTTGTACTTTACTTCTAGCGTCTCGCGGTTGTAGCGCTTGCCTTTACACTGGTCGCACGGCACGTAGATATCTGGCAGAAAGTGCATCTCCACTTTGATCACGCCATCACCCTGGCAGGCTTCGCAGCAGCCACCTTTGATGTTAAAGCTAAAGCGGCCAGGGTTGTAGCCACGACTGCGTGACTCAGGTACACCAGAGAACAGCTGGCGCACCGGCGTGAAGATGCCGGTGTAGGTGGCTGGATTAGAGCGCGGAGTACGGCCGATCGGGCTTTGATCGATATCGATCACCTTATCGAAATGCTCCAGGCCGGTCACTTCGCGGAATGGTGCAGGTTCGATGATGGTGGCACCGTTAAGCTGGCGTTGGGCGATCGGGAATAGCGTATCATTGATCAACGTTGATTTACCGGAGCCGGAAACCCCGGTAATGCAGATAAACAGGCCTACCGGCAGCGTCAGCGTTACCCCCTTCAAGTTGTTACCACACGCGCCACTCAGCTTTAACACTTTAGTCAGGTCGGCCGGCACGCGCTGCTGCGGTATGGCGATTTTACGCTTGCCACTGAGGAACTGGCCAGTCAGTGAGTCTGGCTGTGCCATAATCGCTTCCACGCTGCCTTCCGCCACGATCTTACCACCGTGCACGCCAGCACCGGGGCCGATGTCAATCACATGGTCAGCAGCGCGAATGGCGTCTTCGTCGTGCTCTACTACGATCACTGTATTGCCCAGGTTGCGCAGGTGGATCAAGGTTTCCAGCAGGCGTTCGTTGTCGCGCTGATGCAGGCCGATCGACGGTTCATCCAGCACGTACATCACGCCTACCAGGCCAGCGCCGATCTGGCTTGCCAAGCGGATACGCTGTGCCTCGCCACCGGATAGCGTTTCCGCCGAGCGTGACAGCGACAGATAGTTTAGCCCCACATTGACCAAGAATTTCAGGCGATCGCCGATCTCTTTCAGCACTTTCCCAGCAATCTTAGCGCGTTGTCCGCTAAGCTTCATGTCCTGGAAGAAGGTTAGCGCATGGCCGATGCTCAGCTCAGAAATTTCTAGTAGCGTGGTATCTTCGATGAATACGTTGCGCGCTTCTTCTCGCAGACGGGTGCCATGGCACGAGGTGCACGGGCGGTTGCTGATAAACTTAGCTAGCTCTTTACGTACCGCGCTGGATTCAGTCTCTTTGTAGCGGCGCTCCATGTTGTTCAGCACGCCTTCGAACGTATGGCGGCGTACGGTGGTGTCACCGCGATCGTTGATGTATTTGAATTCGATTGAATCTTTGCCGGAGCCGCTCAGCACCGCTTTCTGTACCTTGTCGCTCAGGCTATTGAACGGTGCTTCGACGTCGAACTCATAGTGTTCCGCCAACGAGAGCAACATCTGGAAGTAGTAGAAATTGCGGCGATCCCAACCACTGATCGCACCGCCAGCCAACGACAGCTCCGGGTTCTGCACCACGCGCTCTGGATCAAAGAACTGCTGCACGCCCAAGCCATCGCAGGTCGGGCAGGCACCGGCTGGGTTGTTGAAAGAGAACAGGCGTGGTTCCAGCTCGCGCATGCTATAGCCGCATATCGGGCAGGCAAAATTGGCGGAGAATAGTAGCTCTTCGTCCTTTTCACTGTCCATGTTAGCCACCTGTGCTGTACCACCGGACAGCTTCAGCGCGGTCTCGAATGATTCCGCCAGGCGCTGCGCCAGGTCTTCACGCACCTTGAAGCGGTCAACCACCACTTCGATAGTGTGCTTCTTTTGCAACTCTAGCTTCGGTGGATCGGAAAGATCGCACATCTCGCCATCGATGCGGGCGCGAATATATCCCTGATAGGCGAGGGTTTCCAGCGTTTTGGTGTGCTCTCCCTTGCGGTCTTTTACCACCGGGGCTAACAGCATCAGGCGTATGCCTTCCGGTTGATTGAGCACGTTATCGACCATTTGGCTGACGGATTGCGCCGCCAGTGGCGTGTGGTGTTCCGGGCAGTGTGGTTCACCAACGCGGGCGAACAGTAGGCGCAAGTAGTCATGGATCTCGGTAATGGTACCGACGGTAGATCTTGGGTTGTGCGAGGTGGATTTCTGCTCAATGGAGATCGCTGGTGATAAACCTTCAATGTGGTCGACGTCCGGTTTTTCCATGAGCGCAAGGAACTGGCGTGCATAGGCGGAAAGCGACTCAACGTAGCGGCGCTGCCCTTCGGCATACAGCGTATTAAAAGCTAGTGAGGACTTGCCGGAACCAGATAAACCGGTGACGACGATCAGCTTGTCACGCGGGATAATCAGGTTGATGTTTTTGAGATTATGCGTTCGAGCACCACGAACTTCGATATTATCCATATACACTTCCCGTCTTGATGATACACCGTACCTGCCAGCGATTTTCGTCAGTGGTTTAGCGATAAAACACGCAAGAACCAACACAGCCCCAGTACGTAGCGCATAATTATGACACAAAAAACGAATTAATATCCAGTATACGAATGTAACTAGGACGGTTGGAAAGACAATTGTGGAATGAAAAACGCAAAACGCATAACCTACACGAGGTGTAGTTTTGGACTCATCGTGTTAGACTTATTCGCTTATGCTGTATAAGAATCAATCATCAGGAGAGTGCTCATGGCCAGCAGAGGCATAAATAAAGTAATTCTGGTCGGGAATCTGGGCCAGGATCCAGAAGTTCGTTACATGCCGAATGGGGGGGCAGTAGCCAACATTACCTTGGCGACCTCCGAAAGCTGGCGTGACAAGACAACTGGCGAACAGAAAGAAAAAACCGAGTGGCACCGCGTGGTGTTATTCGGCAAGGTGGCCGAAGTGGCAGGCGAATATCTGCGCAAAGGTTCGCAGGTGTATATCGAAGGCTCACTTCAGACGCGCAGATGGACCGATCAGGCCGGCGTAGAAAAATACACCACCGAAGTGGTGGTTAATATTGGTGGCACTATGCAGATGCTGGGCGGTCGCCAGGGCGGCGGCGCTCCAGCAGGCGGTGGTCAGGGTGGTTGGGGTCAGACCAAGCTACTGCAGAGTGGCAATGCGTTCAGCGGTGGCCAGCAGGAGCGCCCAGTACCGAACAATGCCCCCGTGGCCAGCAGCAATGAACCGCCAATAGACTTTGATGACGATATTCCGTTCTGAATGACATAAAAGCTACTCGATTAATTGCAAGTAGATGACTTTAAACCAGAGGCCTACTCTACTCGACCACGGTTCAAGGTGCCTGTCGCAAAGCTATCTATACGATTTCCTAATGATAACTGCGCCAGTTAAACTGGCGCTTTTTCATTCTGTAGTAGCTCAAACTTAATCTGACATTCACTCATTTTAAGACCCAAATTTGTCAGTTGAGTCTGACTGTTCGATGCTATAAATAAACTTTCAAGTTGCTTTTCTTTTGCCAAAATCTTGCTGATTTCCCAAGTCTGCCAAGGCGTTTTTCCATAACAGTATCGTCATGAATGTGGACGCTCCTCACGGTTATAAAAATAGAGCCATTGGTTGAGTTATCGCTGGATTTCATCAGATTCACGGTAAATCTTACGGAGATACATGACATCGTAGTATTCCATTTTCATTGTCTTGTGAAACCCTTGACAGATGCCGTTTGTCTGCGGGCTGTAAGCCTGGGGTCGTGTATGCTAGATATCTTCAATATTCAAATATAATTCAAACGCATAACTCTCTTTTTTGCCACAGAACGCCGTCCCGCGATCAGTCAATATCCGTAACAACGCCATCTCTTGCTCATTGAGCATTTCTGTGGCAATCAATGCATTCTTCTCGGTATAGACTTTGGCAACAGCAACACGGCTATAAGTATCAATATAAGCGGGAAATCCATAGGCCACATACTTACGACGGCTTGTTCGATATGAGCTTCAACGCGATTTTTTTCGATAGATTTTTTACTACTGATTTCCTGTAGCACCAACTCGCCACCTTGTTCGTAAAGCGTTTTGAAACGATAGTAGCTGTCTCTGCTGTAGCCCATGATTTTACAGGCTTCCCGAACATTATCCAGTCGCTTGTCGTGCCGGTTCTCACAAACCTAGTTTAGGTTTAATGATTTTTGCTGTCTGATTCATTTTTCATCTCTCTAGTGTTCTTTATATACAACAAGAGAGGTTAGCTCAAATAAGAGCTACTACAAATTTAGGGACAGACTCGGGATCTTTGCTTTTATGCCCCCAAAAACTCATCTTCTCGCCGCCGCACCTGGATCACGCCGGGTACGGTGATGATCTCCAGTTGCTTAGCATCGTTGATTCCGGATTCACTCAACCAATCCCCACCAATAATCAGTTCACCATTCTCCTGTACCCAGTCCGCTCCTAGATCCGTGCAGTTCTGGCTAGCCTCACAGAGTGCTTACCAGGCGGCCTTATCGGTAACGGGGGTGATCCACAGCCCATCGGGCCGCAGCGTAAGCTGGAAGGGTGCTCCGGGGATAAAACCCAGCTCAGCCAGCGTAGCGCCTGCTAGCGTCAGCTAGCGTCAGCTCCTGGATCTGTTCAGGGATAAAGGTGATGTTCATTCGGCGTCCTCAGGCGTTGGCCCGATGCGGATAATCAGCTTCCCCGATTCGGTGAACACCTAGATTTTATGCCCGTAGGTAAAACCGAGTGGCTCCAACCAACGCCCCTTGAGGGTCAGTTGTGGCGTCAGGTTCGGCTTGCCGTCGTTGGGGCGGTAACCGACAATGCACTTGCGAGCTTGGGGGTGACGGGTTCTGACTTATGATGTTGCTCGGCTATAATCAACGCCTACCTAGTTGTTGTGGTTAGCAGTGACAGCAGGGTGCAACCTGTGTTGTTATTGCGCTAAATCCAGTGTTATCCCTTCATCTTCGATGACCATCATTTTGCTTTATACTTGATAATCATCCCTTCCAGCAGTTGCTTAATAACCCGTTTCTGTTCCGGTACCGTGCCTGAAATAACCTGAAACTGCAACGCCAGGTCAGCATCGGGAGCCAGTTCCCTTCATCGAATACCAGTGAATAAGTGATAACGCGTAGGGTCTGCGCAATCTTCTTAATCGCTTCATAGAGAAGTCTGAGAGGTTTCAGCTTCTTATCGCTTAATCTGCGTGACATGCAAACCAAATGAAAGAACAATCCTGTCATCTTAACCTCCGTATAATCCGTATAAAGTGTGCCTGGCAATGGTGGCATATCAGATACTGAAATAACCCACAATAGAATAAAGACGGCTACACCTGCCTATGCTAGTTTCATCGGGAGAAAACGCCTTCCTGCGTGATCTCCCCTGCCAAGAATCTCTATCACTACTTCGGCTGTGGGGCAGCGGGATCGGTGCAGGACTGGCTGCAACATACTGAACGGCTGACCTTCCCGTAAACCCTGGTATGGCTTCGGGAACTGGCGGGATCGCCCTAGGTTGCTGCTGTTGCTGGAGCAGAAGCAGGACGAGGCGCAGCAGGCAGTGTAGCAGGATACACCCTCTGTTGTGGCACTGAGTACAGAGGATGAAAGAGCCGCGCTTGAGCTGCTGAAACCCCCCAATCTGGCCGAACTGGTAGTGAATGACCTGGCCACCTGTGGCGTAGTGGGGGAATCCTCGAACCAGCTTACTGGGTATCTGGCGGCTACTTCGCGCAAGTTGGATAAACCCTCAGCGGTGCTGATACAGAGCAGCTCGGCGGCGGGAAAATCCTCGTTGATGGATGCGGTGTTGGTGGGGATAATACCGGAAGAATAACGCATCCAGTACAGTGCCATAACTGGGCAGAGCCTGTATTACCAGGAGGAAACCTCGCTGCAACACAAGATACTGGCTATCGCCGAGGAAGAAGGTGTTCGGCAAGCAGCTTATGTGTTGAAGCTGTTGCAGTCGGACAGGGAGCTGAAAATCACTAGCACTAGCAAGGACGAATAGAGCGGCGAACTGGTGACGCGTGAATACAAGGTGCAAGGCCTGGTGATGCTGACTACCGCCATCGATGTTGATGAATAACTGTTAAACTGCTGCCTGGTACGGACGGTAAACGAATCGCGGGAGCGGACACAGGCGATACACGCCATGTGGCGCCACGGCCAGACGCTAGAAGGGTTGCTAGCGGTGAGTGAAAAGGCTATCTGACCCGGTTACACCAGAACGCACAGCGGCTGTTGCGGCCAATAACATTGCAGCAGCGTTATCGAGCATATTGAGGTGGAGACAAGAGACATCAAGCTGGCCAACTGGCTGGCACATAAAGTGTTGGGGCGCACCCTGGATGAAATGCCGCCGCAGACGCGCAAGCTGTTGGTGCTAATACAGGACATGGTGACTAGGATGGAGGAGTGGCAGCACTGCCCAACCTACGGAGGTGCACTTTACCCGGCGTGATATCCGCGACGCGCTGTACAGGGGCGACAGCCAACTAAAAAATCATTATCTGCGGTTGGTTGAGATGGAGTACCTGCTGGTACACGGGGGTAACCGTGGGCATCTGTTGCAGTACGAACTGTTGTATGACGGTACGCAGGCTTGACGGGCTGCACCTGTGTGGCCTGCTTGATGTGGGTGAGCACGCAAGCAGCAAGCGCAGGTCTGGGCCAAGTTTGCCCCAGGGTCAGGGAACAGAAAACCGCTTCTAGCCCGATAGCACAAGGGGTTGATGGGGGCAAGACTGCCCTGAGGAAAATGCTGTAATAAAGGGAAAAAATAATCGGACTGCTTCCCCGTCGCGGCCCTTGGTCAACATGGAGGGTAAATCATGGGACTCCGCGATAAACGCCGCGCTACCGTGCTATAAAACGGGCTTAGCCCGCATGTTGGGTTGGCGTATTGGATGGTGCAATATCTGGCATAGCTGCATGAACACAACCAGCATAATATGCGCGGTCATAAGCACCAACTGGGCCGGTTCCTGTCATGGAGTAAAGAACGGTAACTGGAGCAAGCGCAAAGCATCACATTACCCATACTCGAACAGCACTAACGGGGCGCAGTTGTATCACCAGCGGAAACCGAACGGTGACCCGTTGAGTGTCCCCACGCAGTGCAATCACCTTAACACCCTGAAAGTTTTCTTGAGCTGGTTATAACCCACCGCCATTGGTTGTTATCCAATCCCGTCGCCGATCTAGAACTCCCTAAACAAGGTGAACAGTTGCTAAAAGATGTCCTGAGTGTCGTTGAGGTGGCGCAACTACTGGCGTAGCCCGATATCAACACGGTGAAAGGGTTACGTGACCGCGCCATGCTGGAAGTGCTTTACAGTACCGAAATGCGCCGTGCAGAACTGGCGAGACTGAGGTTACACAGCATCAATCACGCACAGGTTACGGTGATAATCCATCCGCCAGGTAAAAAGACGAAAAGATCGGTTGATTCCGATAGGCATACGGGTTTATGAGTGAGTTCGGTGTTACCAGTACACAATGCGGCCTCTCAGGTAATGCGCGAACTGATGCGGGAATATATTCAGCATCAGAAAGACCGCTAGGCTTACGATGACTGGGTAGTGCAAAAAATCAAGCGAGGACGACAATCCATCCGATCAGGTGAAGTAACAAGTAACGAAGACGTTGAAGCTTTGTCCGCAGAACGCCGGACAACGCTGGCAGGTAAAATGTGAAGGTACGCTGTACTGGCGAGGCATTACAGGACCGTACCGCAATCTAGGATTACCTGGCAGAAAAAACCTTGTAGCAGCAGTAGCGCTGGATGAGCGGTTCAGCGAGGCTGTAGAATGTCTAGCAGAACATCCGCTGATGGGCATAAACGGACAGCTAGCCGGTACACGGGAACTAGTTCCGCATGAACATTACCGGCTTATCTACGAACTGGATGAGGAAAGGGACCTTGTGTGGATAGTAACGCTGATCCACACTGCGCGTTGCTGGCCTCAGATATAGCCAGATGGTCAGTAAAGCAGCTCAACCCCGGTGAGTTCAGCGGGTTGTGTGCTTGGTCAGAGCGCGGTATCCCTGCCGCGATCTGCCTTCATCATCTGCTGTATGCACGGGGGTAACGTGTCCGGGGCAAAAGTTAGCACCCAGAAAATGCACCGGGAAAACCCGGTTGTAACTCACCGAATGCACAGGGAAAATGGTGTTCGCAGGCTGACTTCGCAACGGAAAAAGTTGTTGTGGAGAATAACTCGCCGAGCGGTGACAAAGCCCGAGAAACAGTAAAACAGGCCGCTGAATCCCTGAAAAATCAGGTGAGAGATAAGCTGGGTAACGGCACGACATCTGCTATTGCCAACGCAATCATTAACGACCTGGCTGATACTAGCGATACGGTATTAGGTGGTACGGATAGGCGCTGTTCTTGGCAATGAACGGCATGGCAGGTCTGACGGCGCACGGCATTACCGGCACAGTGGTGCCGTACCTGAGAGCGGCAGGCATCGAAAAAAGGGAGTTGCCATCTATTCTGGCAGGCAATTGCGATGCAGATGCTGGAGAACGGCGCAGACCTGCGGTGAATACAGGCGATGCTGGGTCACCGTAGTGTGGAGAGCACACAGATCTACATGCAGGTAAATATCCGGGCGTTGCAAGCGATACTTGCGAATATACATCCGGCGGAGTATGTGAAAAGTAAATACGGCAGCGTCGGTGATGATGAGTATGATTAAATCCTACTTGTCGGGAGAAAAGGGTTACCAATGAGAACAACACAGCAGATGAGCATCACGCTGCCAAATGAAATGGCGGTACAGATAAAAGCTTGTGTGGCCAGTAGGTGAATATGCCTCAGAAAGTGAAGTGATCCGCGAAGAGATATGGGCGCTGGCAGCCCGCGATCGCGCAGTGGAAAGCTGGCTGCGGGAACAGGTTGTTCCCGGCATATGAGGCGCTTAAACCGACCCTGAACGGTGGTATAAGCCGCATGCAGCTCACAGGGGAAAACCGGCAGTTGAACACAGGAAAGCCAGTAAGGGAGATCCTGTACTGGATTCTGTGTAACTGCTATTATATTAAAGGTGATCGCTCAGGCAGTCACCGAACTCGATAATAAAACGACTCATTGCCAGCTGTTAGTTCTGTGTAAGGTGGCGACGATTTCGCGGTTCAGTCATCCCTTTGGCGTACAGGGATAAAATCTGGCTGTCTATATGCGTAATGCGCGTCTGATTTTTCTTTATGAATTAGGGTTCAAAGGTGTTTTCGTGGTCGCGTGGCGTACTAAGTTCAATCTCGCCATCATCACAGAGCAACATTTTAGATGAGTATCCGTTGCGGGTGTTAGAGTCTGTTTTAAGGGCGTTTTTCTCGTGTACGAGGTGAGCAATTAACTCAATATTTAGCGCAGTTTCGATGGTAAGCTGTATCAGCATACGGGAAAACTGATTAAGATCGGCTTCAGTTTTAAGGCCTTTAACCAGTTCAGCCGCAAAGACTTTAAGGACTTTGAGTGTCTTTTTGTCCATAATTTGCCTGTTCCGCTGTAGGAGTGAACATATCAAAAATAGGCAATTACACAATCTCGTTTACAGTCTCATCCCTGGGGGCTAACGCACAGGCAACTTGCAGTATAACGGGTATATGCCATTTGTAGAATAATAGACAGGTAGCATCAGGAAAAAGTGATGCCCTCGCCTGCCTGCATGCTGGCCACCTCGCTGAGTAACCGATAGAAAGGTTGCCCACTACGGTCACATAGCCAGATGCAGTCGTAATAATTGAAGTGATAGCCGTTGGCCTTGGTAGCCAGCCATATCTGATGGAGCGGCTCTTGGCGGTTGATGATAATTTTGCTGCCGTTTTCGAAAATTAGCGTCATCACGCCACCATGGATTTCATAATCGATATCCGCATTGCCAGCAAAATCGTCTAATGTCTCTTCAATATTAAGCATCAATTGGTCAGCTAACTGATGAAACTCACTGTTGTTCATATTTAATTCCTATTGCTTTTCATGATCCACCTGCGATTATAGAGGTCTTGGATACATGAATTACAGGCACTAATGCAAATGAAAAAACAACTACGCTATGCGCTGCTGGCAGTTCTGCTCTCCGGACTCTCCGGCTGCGGTCTGAAAGGCCAGCTATACTTCCATCCTGCCAATCCCATTAGCAAAAAACCGGCCACGCCATCACTACCAACGGGCGAGCAGGGGCAAAAAAATCAGCAGGAACTGCCGGGGGATTCTAAGCAAAAACCGTCGATGATCGACCAATAATACCTTGTTTGCGGTTGTTGTGCGCCACCGCAACACCATGACGGATAGCGGAGTATGATATGCAGTTCGCCAAAATGCACGGTCTGGGCAACGACTTTATGCTGGTCGATGCCATTACTCAGAATGTCTATTTTTCACCTGAGTTGATCCGTAGGTTGTCCGATCGGCACCTGGGCATCGGCTTTGACCAATTGCTGGTGGTAGAGCCTCCTTATGACCCTGAGTTGGATTTTCACTACCGTATCTTTAATGCTGACGGTAGTGAAGTGTCCCAGTGTGGCAACGGCGCACGCTGTTTCGCACGCTTTGTGCAACTGAAGGGGCTTACTAATAAGTGCGAGCTCCGTGTCAGCACCCAGGGCAGGCGCATGGTGCTTAATGTGACTGGCAACGATCAGGTGTGTGTCAATATGGGGGAACCCAATTTCGATCCGCAGGCGGTGCCATTCCGTGCCACTAAGGCAGAGAAGACCCACATCATGCATGCTGCGGAACATACCGTGCTGTGCGGCATAGTGTCGATGGGCAACCCACATTGTGTTTTACAGGTAGATGATGTCAACACCGCCAAGGTGGCACTGCTTGGGCCGGTGCTAGAATGGCATGAGCGATTTCCTGAACGAGCTAACATTGGCTTTATGCAAATCGTCAGCCGCGAACACATCAAGCTGCGCGTCTACGAGCGTGGCAGCGGTGAAACACTGGCTTGCGGTAGCGGTGCTTGTGCAGCGGTAGCGGTGGGTATCCAACAAGAATTACTTTCCGAGGAAGTGCGTGTGGAACTGCTAGGTGGTAGCCTGCATATTCGCTGGAAAGGGCCAGGTAGCCCGCTGTTTATGACCGGCCAGGCAACCCATGTCTATGACGGATTTATTCACCTATGAAAAACGTAGAAGAGCAGAGCATCACCAGTATTGTGCTAGATGACTACACCGTAATGCAGTATCTGCTGCAAAACCCGGATTTCTTTATTCGCAATGCGCGTAGGGTTGAACAAATACGTGTTCCCCATCCGGTACGTGGCACTGTCTCACTGGTGGAGTGGCACCTGGCTCGTCAACGTAATCACGTTAACCAACTGGAAGAAGAAATCACCCTGTTGATGGAACAAGCCAACGCCAACGAAATCCTGTTCACCAGCCTACTATATCTGCAAGCTAGCCTGATAACCGCTGACAGCTTGCAGGACATGCTTAATCGTTTGCAATGCTGGGCGCGCGGTTTCGGCCTTGCCGGTGCCAGTATCCGGCTGTTTTCCGATCGCTGGAACATCGGCGCACCGTCCGATTTTACTCATCTGGCGCTGACGCGTTCAGCGTTTGAACCGCTACGTATTCAGCTTTTGGGCGATGAGCTGCATTTCCTTGGTTGTTTGAATGGCCCCGAATTGCTGCTGCTATTACCGCAAGTCAAATGGGTCGGTTCGGTGGCATTGTCAATGCTGGGAGACACAGGGGAACTGGGCATGGTGATCTTCAGCAGCCGCGACACGCAACACTATCAACTAGGTATGGGTACGGTGATACTCACAATCAGTTGGCACGCATGCTGTCAACACTGCTGAAACGTTGGATCGAACGCGCATGAACCCACTGGCGGCCAGCTTGCAACTGCCAGTGGATGCTTTCCTGCGCTATCTAAAGGTGGAACGCCAACCCAGCACGCTGACGCAGCTCAGCTATACGCATCAGCTTCAGGCGTTGATGCTACTGGCACACAAAAGCATCAGCGTGAACAAATAGACATCACTGGGCGCCGCTGCAGTGCGCATGCTGGCAGTGCGTAGCAAACGTGCTGGCCTACAAGTCTGCCAGCCTGGCGTTACTTCTGTTATCGTTGCGTAGCTTTCTCGACTGGCTCGTCAGCTAGGGCGTGCTAAATGCTAACCCCGCTAAAAGCATCTGCACGCCCCACAGCGGCTGCCACCCACCGAAAAATATCGACGTCAATGAAATGAACCAATTGTTAGATATCTATCTCAATGATCCACTGGCGGTATGCGATCGCGCCATGCTAGAGACAATATACGGTGCCGGTTTACGCTTGTCCGAGCTGGTGGGGCTAGACTGCCGCCATATCGATTTAGCCGCTGGTGAGATCTGGGTGATGGGTAAAGGCAGTAAGGAGCGCAATCTGCTACTAGGGCGCCCCGCCGTCACCTGGCTGCAACACTGGGTGGCGATACGCGAGCTATTTGAGCCAGAGGACGATGCGATATTCCTGTCTAACCAAGGGCGGAGCATCTCGCCACGCAATGTGCAGAAACGCTTCGCTGAATGAGGCGTAAAGCAGGGAGTCAACAGCCATATTCATCCGCATAAACTGCGCCACTCGTTTGCCACCTACATGCTGGAATCCAGTGGCGATCTGCGCGTGGTGCAGGAACTACTCAGCCATGCCAATCTGACCACTACCCAAATTTATACCCACCTTGACTTTCAACATCTGGCAAAGGTGTACGATGCCGCGCATCCACACGTGCCAAACGGGGGAAATCCTGATGTATTTTTACCGTCCGCTACGCCAGCTGGCCGCGCTGACATTCGCGATCTGGACGATACGCTATTGTACGATAACCGCCAAGCCATCAGGCAAACCGAACAGCAATCGTTGGCGTTTCTGCAAAATTACTATCCTCGCCTGAGCCGCTTCCAGTCGACAGACCTTCACCGCCTGCGTCAGTAACTGTGTGAGCAAGAGACAGATATTTACCACGATGTCACTCAGTGGCGCTGGAGCGATATCCATCTGGCACTGAGCTGAAAGGGGCTAAGCGATGTTGAAGCCACCATCGGTGCCAAATGCGGCAATGCAAAACTTTGCGCTATGGTGCAGCCTCCTCATTGAGGTACCAGCAGCGACTCACGCCACCCTGAGGGAGTTGGGAGAACGCTACCCACTGGTGGCGTCACCAACGGCAATGCCGATCCGGCGTTGTGCAGGCTTGGCGGTTACTTCCAATTCGTGCTGCGTGCCGGACAGGATGGACGCGCCAACCTATATTAGGACAGGTACCACAGTTGGCCAGCGAGCGTCTGGGCGTCGCGGCTAGACAGATCCTCTATGTGGGCGACGATCTGACCACCTATATCGCTGGCGCGTTGTGTGTGGGCTTTCAAGCCTGCTAGATCAATGAGCATCAACGCGATCTAATGCAGTCCGCCGACAGCCGCTTACTGCCACACATTGAAATTTCGCAGTTGGCGGTTGGCATCGCTAGCAGCATTGCTATAATCTCTACTGGAAATATGTATAAATTCCCAGTGGGAAATCTGTCTCCCAGGGTTTTCCCTTACCAATATTAATGGTGCCTATGGAAGTCTCCGATCTCTTAGATAGCCTGAATGAAAAACAACGTGAAGCCGTGGCAGCACCACGTTGTAACCTGTTGGTTCTGGCCGGTGCAGGCAGCGGTAAAACTAGGGTGCTAGTACATCGCATCGCCTGGCTACTGTCGGTAGAGAACTGCTCGCCGTACTCGATCATGGCGGTGACCTTCACCAACAAGGCCGCAGCAGAAATGCGCCACCGCATCGAACACGTGATCGGCACCAGCCAGGGTGGCATGTGGATCGGCACTTTCCACGGAATGGCGCATCGTTTGCTGCGCGCACATCATATGGAAGCTAATCTGCCTCAAAACTTCCAGATCCTCGACAGCGATGACCAACTGCGGCTGCTCAAACGCATCGTCAACGCGTTGAATATAGACGAGAAACAGTGGCCACCGCGCCAGGCGATGTGGTACATCAACGGCAAGAAAGATGAAGGTCTACGCTCGCAACACATTGAAACCTATAACAACCCGGTAGAAACCACCTGGTCGCGCATCTATCAGGCTTATCAGGAGGCTTGCGATCGCGCCGGGCTAGTGGACTTTGCCGAGTTGCTGCTGCGCGCCCACGAGCTGTGGCTGAATAAGCCGCATATCCTCAACCATTACCGCGAGCGATTCACCAATGTGCTGGTGGATGAGTTCCAAGATACCAATAGTATCCAATATGCCTGGATCCACCTGCTAGCAGGTAGCAACAGCAACGTGATGATCGTTGGCGACGATGATCAATCGATCTACGGCTGGCGCGGCGCACAAGTAGAAAACATCCAGCGCTTCCTAAAGGACTTTCCAGGTGCAAAAACCCTCCGTCTAGAGCAAAATTATCGCTCCACCAGCAATATCCTGGAAGCGGCCAACACTCTGATCGCCCATAACGCTGGGCGCATGGGCAAAAACCTGTGGACCGATGGGGGCCAAGGTGAACCTATTTCAATCTACTGTGCCTTCAACGAGCTTGACGAAGCGCGTTTCGTGGTCAACCGTATCAAAACCTGGCAGGACAATGGCGGTACACTGAACGACTGCGCGATCCTCTACCGCAGCAACGCCCAGTCGCGGGTGCTGGAGGAAGCATTGTTGCAGTCTGCCATGTCATATCGCATTTACAGTGGTCAGCGCTTCTTTGAGCGTCAAGAAATTAAGGATGCGCTAGCTTACCTGCGCCTGATATCTAACCGCAACGACGATGCAGCCTTTGAACGGGTGGTCAATACCCCGACGCGTGGTATCGGCGTACGTACCCTTGACATGGTGCGTCAGGTAGCATGCGATCGCCAACTGACGCTGTGGCGGGCAACGCGTGAACTACTGTACGAAAAAGTCCTGGCTGGCCGTGCGGCCTCCGCACTGCAACGCTTTACCGAACTGGTAGATTCATTGGCGCATGAAACCGCCGAGATGCCGCTGCATATCCAGACCGATCGGGTAATCCGCGACTCTGGGTTATTTATCATGTATCAGCAGGAAAATGGCGAAAAAGGTCAGGCACGTATCGAAAACCTGGAGGAACTGGTGACGGCGACACGCCAGTACAGCTATCAGGAAGAAGATCAGGATCTGATGCCGCTGCAAGCATTTTTATCGCATGCGGCGCTGGAAACAGGCGAAGTCCAAGCAGATGCCTATCAGTACGCGGTGCAGTTAATGACCTTGCACTCGGCCAAGGGGCTGGAATTCCCGCTGGTGTTTATCGTCGGTATGGAAGAAGGTATGTTCCCAAGCCAGATGTCACTGGACGAAAGCGGCCGGCTGGAGGAAGAACGCCGTCTGGCCTACGTGGGCATGACGCGCGCCATGCAAAAATTGACGCTGACCTACGCCGAAACACGTCGTCTGTACGGCAAAGAGGTCTATCACCGACCTTCACGCTTTATCGGCGAATTGCCAGAACACTGTATGGAAGAGGTACGGCTACGCGCCAGCGTATCACGCCCGGTTAACCACTGCCGTATGGGGACACCAATTAGTGAAAACGACACCGGCTACAAGCTGGGCCAACGCGTACGACATCCTAAATTTGGTGAAGGTACCATCATCAATCTGGAAGGTAACGGCGAACACAGCCGATTGCAGATCGCCTTCCCTGGAGAAGGCATCAAATGGCTGGTGGCGGCGTATGCCCGCCTGGAAAGGGTTTAAGCGGGAGAAATGCCCAGTAGGTAATTTTTGGCTGAATAGCCAAAGCCCGGCAGCAACGGCACCTAGAGGGAGCGACCAAAGCCAACAATACTGCGCGGCTTCAAGTATGCAGAGTATACTGGTCACCGAGCTGCGCGGTGGCGTACCAACGCATTATCGCTTCAATTCCTTCACCTCCCTCCGGTTGTGCCCAGCGCATACAGTCTTCTTCCGTGAGTGCCTGATAAGGGCCTTGTTTCACTTCAAATACCACGCCACCTGGATCGACCGACAGCACTGCATGCCAGGTCAATGCTGCCATCTCCAGCACTTTGGTGTTTCTTCTCCAAGCAGAGTGCGTTGCGTCACTATGCCGTCATTGTTGAACTATAGAACGACAAAACGGCCACGAAGTGGCGTCAGCAACTCCCAGGTTTGTGGATGGCGATGTGGGCGGATATAGGTGCCTGGCTCCATAGCGATCGCCAACCGTTGCACCGGGTTGGTTAACTCTTGGTGTAATGTACGGTGCGTGCGCAAGCTGGCTACATGGGCAGCCTGCTCGCTCATCGTGGTCAATTCATGGGCGGTAATCTGTTTCATCAGTGAAATCTGCAAACCTATTATTATACTTTATGGCGGCGTAATCTTAGCAAGATTTCTACTGTGGTAAGAGATCTCCACGACTTTTTCTTCACATAATCCTGCGGGTTAAACGCATTTTTACCCTTGTCATAGTGGTAAATAGCGACGTAATTACCCAAAGTGCGCTGGTGCCTGATAGATACCCAGTGCGCCCTGAACTTTATGTGGCAGGTTAACCTCTGTACTTCACGCGTAAGAACTAGCTGTAAATAACGTTGGCACTCCCTCTGCCTTAACTGTGTTTGCGTTGGGTATAAAGGGCCTCGAGGGTAAACAGCACCAGAGCCACCCAGATAAAGCCAAAGGTTATCAGCTTGTTGACCAACGGTTTCACTGTAGAAAGTGACTGCCAGCAGGAACACCAACGTTGGAGCAAGGTACTGGAAGAAACCGAGCGTCGATAGGCGCATGTGGTTGGTTGGCTGCAGCGGTAAAGAACAGCAATGACACAGTAGTGACGATGCCAGTCGCCATTAGCAGCATGTTCAGCGACCACGGGCTGGCGCTGAGTTGGCTGGTTGGGCTGTCGGAGATCAGCAGCGGGTAAACCGCCGCCGCAGGCGGTAACCACAAGGTTTCTATCAGCATACCAGTCTGGGCATCAATGTCAATCTTCTTGCGCAGTAGCCCGTAGCAGGCGAAGCTAAACGCCAGACCTAGGCCGATAATCAGTAGCGACCCAAACTGCCATAGTTGGATCAGCACGCTAAAAAAGGCCAGCGCCACCGGCTAGCCACTGTATGCGTCGAAAGCATTCGCCGAAAAATAGCATCCCCAACAGCACGTTAACCAGTGGGTTGATGAAATAGCCCAGACTGGCCTCCAGCATATGGTAGTTATTCACCGCCCAAATATATAGCAGCCAGTTGCCGCCAATTAATAATACGGTGATCACCAGCATCAGCAGCCGTTTGCGGTTTTGGCAGGCGGCGCGCACTTACGGCCAGTTACGGCTCAGAGAAATCAACAGCAGAATAAAGAAGAATGACCAGATCACCAGGTGGGGGAGGGGATCTCATCCGCAGGCACCTGCTGGATCAGTTTGAAATAGACCGGGGCGATACCCCAAATAAGATAGGCCACCAGAGCAAAAAATGCCCTGACGTATCTGCTGAGCATCTATCTCAATACTCTGATGGTGAAATAAGATGTGCCGAGTGTACTTAAAAGGCACTCTGCGTACAATCCCCGGTTCGGCGGTGTCCGGCACTAAGACGCCACTTGTATGTTTGTAGTTGATGTAAAAAGATAGGTTGTACGGTATTCTTACCCGGCGTGGCAGCACGTTCCCCCTCTCTTTCCTGCCCTGCAAGGTTTTCTACTCGTCCTGCCGGAATTGATGAAGGTCGTCATTGTTAAAGCATCGCGAGCAAAGATTTCGCCAAATCTGTAGGTAGCGTTAATGAATTGTAGATTTTGGGTGTAAAATAACCTGTTTTTTTGCAGCTTGAGTAAGAACCTCTCCCATTAAGCTCTTAGCCAAAGAGGGGGGTGGTGTTGGTGTCATGCTTAATAGTATTGTGTAATAATACCCTTGGGTGTTTTACAGCAGTGGCCGCGCTGGTCGCCGCTCTGTGGGGTTATGCCGATAAAAATGGAGATGTGTGTGTCAACCACAGCAGTAATAAACCGGGAATTTCGGGTAACGCAAGTATTACACGATACCCTCAGCTACCAGCAATTCCGTCCGGGTCAACAAGCTATTATCAACGCCGCGATCGAGGGGCAAGATTGCCTAGTGGTGATGCCGACCGGCGGCGGTAAATCATTGTGTTACCAAATCCCTGCGCTGGTTATGGATGGCCTTACGCTGGTGGTCTCCCCACTGATCTCACTAATGAAGGATCAAGTCGATCAACTATTGGCCTACGGTGTTTCCGCTGCCTGCTACAACTCAACGCAGACTCGAGAGCAGCAGTTAGCAGCGATGGCAGGTTGCCGCAGTGGCCAAATCAAACTGCTGTACATTGCCCCAGAACGGCTCATGATGGAAAGCTTCTTCGATTTGCTCGGCCGTTGCCCACCGGTGATGCTGGCGGTAGATGAGGCACACTGTATTTCTCAATGGGGTCATGATTTCCGCCCGGAATACCGCGCGCTGGGTCAATTGAAGCAGCATTTCCCGGCAATGCCCGTGATCGCGTTAACCGCCACCGCCGACGAATCTACCCGCAGCGATATCATACGCATGCTGGCGTTGCACAATCCGTTGGTGCAGGTCAGTAGCTTTGATCGCCCGAATATTCGCTATACATTAGTAGAAAAATTCAAACCGCTCGACCAACTCTGGCATTTTATGCAGGGGCAACGGGGTAAAAGCGGCATCATTTACTGCAACAGCCGCGCCAAGGTGGAAGACACCGCTGCGCGCTTGCAAAGTCGTGGGTTGAGCGTGGGTGCCTATCATGCCGGGCTGGATAACGACCGCCGTGCGCAAGTGCAGGAAGCGTTCCAGCGCGATAATTTGCAAGTAGTAGTGGCGACTGTCGCCTTTGGCATGGGTATCAATAAACCCAACGTGCGTTTTGTAGTGCATTTTGACATCCCACGCAATATCGAATCCTACTATCAGGAAACCGGCCGTGCCGGGCGCGATGGCATGCCGGCTGAAGCCCTCCTGCTGTACGATCCGTCCGATATGGACTGGCTACTCCGTTGCCTGGAGGAGAAGCCCGCTGGGCAGCAACGGGATATTGAACGGCACAAATTGAACGCGATGGGGGCTTTCGCCGAGGCGCAAACCTGTCGCCGTCTGGTGTTACTTAACTACTTTGGTGAGGGCAAGCACCAGGACTGCGGTAACTGCGACATCTGCCTGGATCCCCCCAAGAGCTACGATGGATTGGAGGACGCACGCAAGGTGCTATCCTGCGTATACCGCGTCGGCCAGCGTTTTGGTATGGATTATATCGTTGAGGTACTGCGCGGCTCTAACAACCAGCGCATCCGTGAGTATGGCCACAACCAGCTACTGGTGTATGGCATAGGCCACGATCGGTCTACAGAACACTGGATCAGCGTGCTGCGTCAGTTGATCCATCTGGGTTTTATCACCCAGAATATCACTATGCACTCGGCACTGCAACTGGCCGAGGCCGCGCGTCCGGTATTACGTGGTGAAGTGGTGCTCCAATTAGCGGTGCCGCGTATTCAGAGCTTGCGGCTACGCAGCAGCGCCAACCAAAAATACTACGGCGGCAATTATGATCGCAAGTTGTTTGCCAAATTGCGTAAGCTGCGCAAATCGATCGCCGACGAAGAAAATATTCCACCTTACGCGGTATTCAACGATGCTACGTTGCTGGAGATGGTCGAACAGATGCCGATCAAGGCTGGCGACTTGTTGAGCATTAACGGGGTTGGCCAACGCAAATTAGTGCGTTTCGGTACCTCCTTTATGACAATGATCCGCGACCACCTAAACAATTATGAAGATTAGGCTGTGCTGGTAAGCACCACTGGCGATCATTTGGACACCTATACAAGGCGCGGGCCATGAGGTTTTTTACGCCAAATAAGCAGCGCGTCACCTAGGGGCGCGTTTAAATGGCCTCAGCTCAGCCCTTCGGATCGTGCCCCAAAAGCCCATACTCCGTGCTATAGGGCTTGCCCATATTATATGGGCTGTACCCTCTGCCTTGATTATGGGCTTTTGGGTATGCAATACCGCTACGATCAATTACCGGATACAACTTAAGGATAACCAATCATGCTGTTTCTGGCTGTGGCGCTGGTGCACCTGATTGCGCTGATGAGCCCTGGGCCGGACTTCTTTTTTTGTCGCAAACTACTGCTATCTGTTCACATCCTGAGGCGATGATGGCCATAGTTGGCATTTTCGCTCGGTATCATGGGGTGTGGGCCGGGGTAGCGCTGATATGGCTGCATTAGGTGATCATGGTCGTGGTGGCATCTATCTGTGCTGGATGGACTGTCAACTGCTGCGTTCGGCGCGGGCACAGAACATGCAGCCAGCACCGGAGGCGCAAGTGCCGATGGCCAGGAGCAGCTTTCTCCGTGGTTTGCTGACTAACCTGTCAAACCCTAAGTCGCTGATCTACTTAGGTAGCGTGTTCTCGATGTTTGTCGGCGACAACATCGGCACTGGCATGCGCTGGGGGTTTGTTCCTGATGATCGTCACCGAGACCGTCGTCTGGTTCAGCCTGGTGGCGATGATTTTCTCGCTGCCAGCGATGCGCCGCAGCTACCAGCGTTTAGCCAAATGGATCGACAGGCTGGCGAGCGTGTTGTTTATCGGTTTCGGTTTGCACCTGATCTTTACCCGCTAACCCCGGTAGTACTCGGACTACTTGACATCGTCCACTCTCAGCTCAAGGATTGGTTAACGAGTAAAACGCAGTTCGCTGCTTTCACTACCGGTCTGCTGCTGAATGTTGACGGCCGCGTGAGAAGCACGAGTTTTGCGGGGTGGCCAACATGCTGATCCGCTTCGTGTGCCTCCGTTCGTCGCACTACCGCGAGTGGTGATGGTCAGACATGGCCACATTGAGAACCATGTTAAATATCCTGAGAATGAGTGAACCCCCTACCACGGGGTACAAGAAAGCTTTCAGGCTGGGCGGCGATCCGCCGCCCAGCCTGCCAACATCACCATACCACTGCTATTATTACAGTTTATTGAGGATCAGGGGTCGATAACCGTTCATATCAGATCTTCTGTCGAGTAATGTCAGATGCTGGCCCCCTGTGCAGGGGAACAACCGCAAGTTATCAAAGGTGCACATATTTGAGCAGGACGCGTTGCATGTCTTAGTACTTAGGTGGTAGCCCTACCGCCGACAACACCATCAGAGGTTAGAATACAACGCTATGTCTATGTATCACGTCGTTGCTTCCGACTTAGATGGCATACTGCTGTCTCCTGACCGCACTTTATTGCCGTACGCCAAAGAAATGCTGAAGCTGTTGACCCAGCGTGACGTGCATTTTGTCTTTGCCACCAGCCGCCACCACTTCGATGTATCGTAGATCCGCGACAACCTAGATATTAATGCTTTCATGATCACCTCCAATGGTGCCCGGGTGAACAACACCGCTGGCGAGTTGATCTTCAGCCATAACCTGGACGAAGAGATCGCCCGTGACCTTTACGGCATGATGCACGATGATGTAGACATCATCACCAATGTCTAACGCGATGATAACTGGTTCATTAACCATGAAATCCTTGAGCAGAGGGCGTTTTTCCAAGAGTCTATCTTCCAGTATCAGCTGTTTGAGCCTAGCCTGTTGGAAACCTCAGGCATCTGCAAGGTATACTTCACTTGTGACTATCATGAAAAGCTGTTGCCGCTAGAAAACGCCATCAACGCTTGTTGGGGAGACCGGGTTAACGTCAGTTTCTCACTCCCGACCTGTTTGGAAGTGATAGCCGGCACAGTATCTAAGAGGCATGAGCTGGAAGAAGTAGCCAAGATCATCGGCTATATACAAAGATTGCATTGCTTTTGGTGATGGCATGAACGATCTGGAAATGCTGTCGATGGCTAGCAATGGTTGCATCATGCACAATGCCCACCAACGCCTGAAGGACAAGCTGCCAAATATGGAAGTAATCGATTCCAACATTAATGACGCAGTACCAAATTACCTGAGCAAAATGTTTCTGACCTAATATCCTGTGTCTTTCATGCCGTAGCGCGGTTTGTAGCTGCGCTACGGGAGGTATTATTTTTTTCAATTTCAGCGCACTGATGATACCTGCTGCTTCGCTCTGTGCCTGCTGTAGGTTATCTGCTGGTAGTGTCACCTGAATGGTCAGCATGTCATTGTCCAGCGAGCCAATCAGGATCGAGGAGTAGGCTTTTTCGCCAGCGCTGGTGATGATGCTGTCCAATTGACGCAGTAGCACACCGTTGACTTCGATGGCTTTATTGGTTATCACCTGTAAGTTGGCGTCACACACACGCTGGATATCTTCTAAACCGCTTAGCGCCAACATCTCCAGGCTATTAACTGCCTTTGTCGGCACGGATACTAGCACCGCGTGTCGATTGGTGCTGTCCGCATACACATGCACGTTGTTCGCCTGATTGCTCAGTTCCCCACTTTTATCCGCCATGCCAGCCGGCAGGGTTGAACATCAGCCTGCTACCCAGCAAACTGACCTGTTGCCCCGTTTGGCTGCTGGTGTTACCCATGCAGTCTTTGGTACCATCATCGCAGGCTGCCGGGCTAAACACTAGCAGGCTGATACACGGCAATTTCGCTACTTTATGCATTGGGCATTTCTTTCTTTTCAGTAGGGTTTTTCTGCCGTATCGCCACCTATTAAAGGTTGAAATGCAAGGCAAATGCTGTCACAGGTTTTCTTCAAATTTTAGATTCCGTTGTAGGCCATCCCCATGCACTGCGATACATTTGAGCAATACATTTAGTAGCATGCCGTACATCGGTAAGAAGAATAGCATGCAGATCAGCACTTTGAAGCTATAATCTACCAGCGCGATCTCCACCCAGTTAGCAGACATAAAGACATCGCTGCTGTGGTAAAACGCGATGAAAAAGAACGACAGCGTGTCGCTGATATTCCCGAAAAGCATCGCCGCCGCAGGTGCCACCCAAAAGTTGCTGCATTGTCGCAGGCGGTTAAACACATGCACATCAAGGATCTTGCCGAGCACGTAAGCCATAAAGCTGGCTGCCCAACGCGCTGTTAAACCCTGCCATTCGCCCTGATAGGTGACGGTAGAGATCACATAAGAGATGAACAGCACTGGCACTATGACTGACAAGATAATGCGTCGCGCTAGCGGCGCGCCGAAAATGCGTACTGTTAGATCGGTTGCTAGAAAGATAAATGGAATTGTGCCGCGCGGCGCGCATGATACGCGTTTACGCAACCAATGCAAGGTTAAATTTAACACAAAAGTTAACCCATCTCTTGCACAGGGAAACGACCAGCGTAAACTAGGCGCTTAGTAAGAGGTGGCGAACATTCGCCGATCGTTTTTGAACAAGAGGAATTGCATGACTGACTTATCTGCCCAAGCAGACCAGACGCTTGACGCGCTGGGGCTGCGTTGCCCAGAACCAGTGATGATGGTGCGTAAAACCGTGCGCCATATGAATAACGGTGAAACGCTGTTGATCATCACCGACGATCTAACCACCACTAGCGATATTCCAGGTTTTTGCCGTTTTATGGATCACACGCTAGTAGCGCAGGAAACCGATAAGGCGCCTTACCGTTACCTACTGCGCAAGGGCATATAACCGGCATATTTTGCATTGTAGGGGCGAATATCATGGCCCCCCCAAGAGTTAGTGATGCTTTCTCAGCAAGCGTAGTGCGTTCGATGTCACCAGCGCGGTGGCACCGGAATCCGCCAGCACTGCTAGCCATAAGCCTGTCAACCCTAGCAGACTAGTGATCAGGAATACCCCTTTCAGCCCAAACGTAATGGTGATGTTCTGCCGGATATTGGCGTGGGTGGCGCGAGCAATGCGGATCATCTCCGCCACGGCCAGCAACCGGCTGTGGGGTAAGTGCCGTATAGGCAGTTTCCAGCGCCACATAACTGCTGCTGCCCATAGCGATGCCAATGCTCGCGGCATTCATGGCCGGGCATCGTTGATGCCATCGCCAATCATCACTGTCGGGCGCTGCCTGCTCAACTCGGCGACTACCATCACTTTGTCTTCGGGTAACAGTCCTGCACGATAGTCCAGTGCCAGTTCGATGGCGATCGCCGCCGCCGCGCGCGGGTTATCACCGGTCAGTATCACACCGTAAACTCCCAACACATTCAGCTCGGCGATCGCCTGTTTGGCATCGCTGCGCAGCGTATCGCGTAACGCCAGGCAGGCCGATTGGCACACCATCCTCCGCAACTACTACCACCGTTTTGCCAGCGCTTTCCAGGTTCTCCACCCGGCTCTGCCATTTGCCGCCCAGCAACTCTAGTTTACCCTGGGCACTAATCAGCACGGTTTTACCACCAACTAAACCTTCCACGCCAACGCCGGCCAGAGCGCGACGTGCCTTGCGCCAGCGGCAGATCCGCGCCGTATTCTATGGCACGTTGGATGATCGCCTGCGCCAGTGGATGGTGTGAGCCAACCTCAACTGCGGCCGCGAGTATCAGGAGCTGCCGTTAGCTGAGAGCGCCAATCGGCAGTATGTCGGTCAACGTTGGTTTATCTTCCGTCAGAGTACCGGTTTTATCGAAAGCAATGGTTTGCACCTGGCCTAGTTGCTCTAGTGCTGCACCGCCTTTAATCAGCACACCACGGCGAGTTGCCGCCGCCATCCCGGAAGTAATAGCAGCAGGGGTGGAGATCACTAGTGCACATGGGCAGCCGATCAGCAGCAAGGTCAGACCGCGATAGATCCAGACATGCCAAGACTGTGAGAACAGCAGAGGTGGTATCAGGATCACCACGACGGCCAACAACATAATGGCCGGGGTATATAGTAGCGGCTAAAGCGGTCAAGTAAACGTTCGATCGGTGCGCGGCGCACTTCGGCGTCTTCTATCAATTGCAAAATGCGGTCGATAGCATTTTTTCCGGGTTCGGAAATCACCTTTATCTGCACCACCTGATCGACAGATAGGCTACCGGCGACCACTTTTTTACCTTGCTGACGTTCAACGGGTACAGATTCGCCAGTCAGGACGCTTTCATCGAATCTTGTGAATGGGTTGAGCAGTTCGGCATCGGCCGGCAATCGGCTACCAGGAGCGATTTCAATCACATCACCGGGGCGCAAGTTGGCGACTGGCACGCGTTTTCGTACCGTTCTTTACAGTAGCAGTGCCTCTTCCGGCACCAGCGCCATTAGCGTCGTCACACCGCGCCTTGCCAGGTTGGCGGCGTAAAATTCAAGCTGTTCGCCAATCATAAACAACAGCAATACCATCGCTGCTTCAGCGGCCGCGCCGATGAGCAGCGCACCGATGGCTGCCACGATTATCAGCGTTTCAATGGCGAATAGAGTGCCTGAACGGATTAAACGCAGCGCCTTGATAACGACCGGCCCCAACCCCACCAAGGTGGTGGCGATGAAGGAACTGTGGCTCAGCGTGGGGTTAATGTGATCAAGCAAGCTACTGACCACCATCAGTGTAACCAGCAGCAACAGCGGGCCGAATTCGCCAAAGCTTGCAGCCTGTGGCGCAGTGGTCGCAGTAGCCTGCGCGATGAGCAAGGTAAAGCCGAGCCGCTTTACTACATCCTGTATGCGCAGGCTGATATCTGGCGGTGCATCCACCACCAGCCTTTCGGTGGCGAACAGCACGCGTACGCTGTAGACACCCAGGGATAGCAGCAGCCACAGCATTCTCAATTTTCTTGGCGCAACTGGGGCAATTCATACCAGTTACTCGCCAACTGAAACGCTCGGTGCCAGTAACAGGGACAGCGGCTAGCTGGGCGTTTTCTTCATCAAGACCGTTAGCATCGACGGCGCTGCAACAACTGCCGCTATGATCCTGCGAGTAAGCCTGTTCTGCGTGAGCCTCAATCTCTGACTGTTCACTGTGGCAGCTGGATAGTTTTTTGCTGTGATGTTCGCTGCAACCGCTTTCTAGGAGGTTATATTGTTGCCGATAATTTTGATGGTTGTCCATGACGTCCTTCTCCAGGCAGCTAATGAGAATTATTGAATAAACTCTACACCTTAGAGTCAACTATAGAGTCAAGAAGGAAATGGGAACTATTGCTAACGGAAAAAGGGAATGAGGCACGGATTTTCACGGTCATGGTGATACAAGGATATTCGAGAAGAACTGGGCGGCTGGTAGCCTATACCGCCCAATACCCTATTTATTTTTGTGCGACGGCTGCTTTTTCTGCCAGGCTAGCAATTCAAAAAGACCGAAAATGAAGATCTTGATTTCCCGCCAGTAGCTGATCGGCTGGGTGGCTTTTAGCAACATCAATTGCAAGCCATGCATCACCACCATAAAGAATAGCGCCACGTCTATGAAATACTTCAGCGGCTTGGGAAAGGGGGTGGAACAAATTAAAGAGCAGAAAGCCCCACACGTACAGTATCAGCAGGCGGCCTAAATTAATCAGCATGATTGGTTTTTTCTCGCGAACGAATATAAAGACGGTATGCCACCTGACCGGTGACTTTCTCGCGGTGCAGCCGCTAGTTGGCTGGCACCCGCGTCTCCAGGCTTTCTGCTTCGTCTTCCAGGTAAATCCAGGCTTCATCATCCAGCCAGTCCCGTTGCTCCAGCAATGTGGCCGTTCCAGCCAGCAGCTCCTGGCAAAATGGCGGATCAAGGAACACCACATCGAACGGTTTGCCATTGCTAGCCAACCAAGTCAGTGCGTTGGTATTGATCACCTCCCCATGGCCTTGCAGCAACGCCAAGTTTTTTCCAACTGTTGCGCTACCGGGCGCTCGTATTCCAGTAGGGTGGCGCTGCTGGCGTAACGCGATAACGCCTCCAACCCCAGTGCGCCACTGCCAGCAAAACTGTCTAGACAGCGAGAGCTCTGGATCATCGGTGCCAGCCAGTTGAACAGGGTTTCACGCGCCCGATCGGTGGTCGGGCGCAGCCCTGGGCTATTTGGTACTGGCAGCTTACGACCGCGCCATTGGCCGCCAATGATACGGATCTGCCCAGATGTGGCTTGGAATATTTTTTTACCCGTGCCTTTGGTGCTAGTTTTGTCATAAGCTTTGCTTGATTTTTTGCGGTGCCATAGCAGTATACGTTAATGAAATATTTCCTGTATTCTATCGATGATGGGTATCAGGGGGAACGATAAAACGTTGTTGCCCAATCTTACACTGGAAAGTTTATCAGATGCGTATTGCTACGCACGGGAAAGTGATAAACTCGGCGGCTATATACCCCAAATAACTGGAAGTTGTATTCAAACGGCAAGAGCCTGCATCCTCAAGCGCTTAATCTAGTTACAATGGTGAAAGTTCGGCGGGGATCAGATTTAAGCATTGCATGCAGCAACTCTGGCAGGGGAAAGTTCACAGGTGGGTTAAATAACCGCCCCCAAATTCAGGTATAAAGTTTAAGAGCCTAGTGGGATAAATTCTAAGTCAGCCTTTGCTACGGAGTAGAATCATAATATGGCAAAAGATAAACAACGTGGTTTTTTCTCCTGGTTGGGTTTCGGCCAAAAGGATGAAGAACAGCAGCACACTAAACTTTCAGTAGAACCGACGGAAAACCAGTCAGTAAAGACACCGGAAGAATCGTCGGCTAACCAGGGATCTGACCCTTTCCCCTGCGTGAATACATCAAGGGAGTGGGATAACAGCCAAATCGGCGAACCGATTGTGCCAAGTCTGCCAGCAGTGGATCAACCACCAGCGCGGCTAGAACAGGTAGCTAAACCCGAGCCAAAGGCCGCTGCAACCCGGCTAGAAGATATAGTGGCTGTTGCCGCAGAACCAGTGAGCGTCGTGCCGATGACAGCACCGGTCGAACTGGCAGCACCTGCCATCATTCAGGAGCAGGAACGCCCAACCAAAGAAGGTTTCTTTACCCGTCTAAAGCACAGCTTGCTGAAAACCAAACAAAACCTGGGCTCCGGTTTCATCGTCCTGTTCCGTAGCAAGAGAATCGACGACGATCTGTTTGACAAGCTGGAAGAACAACTGTTGATCGCCGATGTTGGCGTGGAAACTACACGTAAAATTATTACCACCCTTACCCAGCACGCTAGCCGAAAACAGTTGAAAGACGCCGAAGCACTGTACGGCAAGCTGAAGGCGGAAATGTCTAAGATCCTGGCTAACGTTGATCGGCCGCTGGATGTCAGTGGCAAAGCTCCATATATCATTCTTATGGTTGGCGTCAACGGCGTGGGTAAAACCACCACCATCGGCAAACTGGCGCGTCAGTTTCAGGATGAAGGCAAGTCGGTGATGCTGGCAGCAGGGGATACCTTCCGCGCGGCGGCGGTCGAGCAATTGCAGGTGTGGGGCGAACGAAACCGCATCCCGGTGGTGGCGCAGCATAACGGCACTGACTCCGCCTCGGTGATTTTCGACGCGGTACAGGCCGCCAAGGCACGCGGCGTCGACGTGTTGATCGCCGATACTGCAGGCCGTTTGCAGAACAAAGCGCACCTGATGGAAGAGCTGAAGAAGATCGTCCGTGTTATGAAAAAACTGGACACTCAGGCTCCCCATGAAGTTATGCTGACGCTTGATGCCAGCACCGGTCAGAACGCTGTCAGTCAAGCGAAATTATTTAATGAAGCTGTAGGCTTAACCGGCATCACACTGACTAAACTGGATGGTACTGCCAAGGGCGGATTGATCTTCGCCATCGCTGATCAGTTCAGTATTCCGATTCGTTATATCGGCGTTGGGGAAGGCATCGAAGATTTGCGGCCGTTTAAGGCTGACGATTTTATTGAGGCACTTTTTGCTCAAGAGGATTAATACGGATGATTCGCTTTGAACAGGTCAGTAAAGCTTATCTGGGTGGAAGGCAAGCGCTGCAAGGGATGGAATTACATCTGCATCCAGCGCAAATGGCATTTCTGACTGGCCACTCTGGTGCGGGAAAGAGTACCCTACTAAAGCTGATTTGTGGCATCGAACGACCCAGCACTGGCCATATCTGGTTTGATGGCCATGACATCAGTCGGTTAAAAAATCGCGAGGTGCCGTTCCTGCGTCGGCAGATCGGCATGGTTTTCCAGGATCACCATCTGCTGCTGGATCGGACAGTGTATGACAATGTGGCAATGCCACTGATCATCACCGGTGCCAGCACCGAAGACATCCGGTATCGCGTTTCTGCCGCGCTGGACAAGGTCGGGCTGCTGGATAAAGCGAAAAATTTCCCGGCTCAGCTTTCCGGCGGGGAGCAACAGCGCGTGGGCATTGCCCGTGCGGTGGTAAACAGGCCGATAGTGTTGCTGGCGGATGAACCGACCGGTAACCTAGACGATGTACTGTCTGAAAGCATTCTGCGCCTATTTGAAGAATTTAACCGAGTTGGCGTCACTGTGCTGATGGCAACCCACGACACTACACTAATAGCCCGAAGTAATTACCCTATCCTGACGCTGAACCAGGGACGCATGCTGGGAGGAGCGTACCATGGCAAATAATGCAAAAACTGTCAAGAGTAAGATACTGCGCGTCGGTTGGCGCGAACAGTGGCGCTACGCCTGGATGCATGCTATCAAGGATATGCTGAGCCAACTATTGGCAACGCTGCTAACGGTGATGGTGATTGCCATCTCCCTAACGCTACCGAGCCTGTGCTACATCGGGTGGAAAAATATCAGCTCGGCCGCCACCCAATGGTATCCGCAACCTCAACTGACCGTCTATCTTGACAAGTCACTGAATGATGACGCGGCTCTGAAAGTATTGGACTTCATCAAAATGGAAGCAGGCGTAGAGAAGGTGAACTATCTGTCGCGTGAAGAGGTTCGGGGCGAGTTCCGCAGTTGGTCAGGTTTTAGCGGCGCGTTGGACATGCTGGAAGAGAACCCGTTGCCGGCGGTGGCGATCATTACGCCAAAGATGAGCTTCCAAAGTTCGGAAACGCTCAACACTATGCGCGATCACATAGCGGCGGTTCAGGGCGTGGACGAGGTGCGGATGGATGATAGCTGGTTTGCCCGCTTAGCGGCGCTGACCGGATTGGTCGGCCAGGTAGCGGCGATTATCGGCGTGCTAATGGTAGTGGCAGTATTCCTGGTAATTGGCAACAGCGTGCGCCTAAGCATCTTCAGCCGCCGCGATACCATCAATGTGATGAAGCTGATCGGTGCCACTGATGGCTTTATCCTGCGGCCATTCCTCAACGGCGGGGCGATGCTGGGCTTTGCTGGCGCATTGCTATCACTGGTGCTGTCTGGGGTACTGATGTGGAGGCTGGAGTCGGTAATAAGCGACGTGGCCAAGATTTTTGGCACCACCTTCACGCTGCACGGGCTGGGCTGGGATGAGGCGCTACTCTTGCTGATTATCTTCGCGATGATCGGCTGGTTCGCTGCCTGGCTGGCTACGGTGCAACATTTACGCCGATTTACACCAAAGTAAGATTTTTTGGTATACTCTTCTTTCGCTGCTCTGAACGTGTTGCGGGAGAAGGGTATAACTTAAGTACAGTCAGCATCATTCCTTTCTTTTAGCGCACAAATTCCCTATCAGCCTGAATTTTCATTCCATATTGTTAGATGCAATTTGGTGGTAAAACAGTGAGCTTATTGGGCAGAGCAGGGTCGTAAGGCTACAGCGACGTATGAACGTATCCGGCGTGTCGAAGCGCGTTGGCAAGCAACAGTCTCTGCCATAAAATCGATCATTTCCCCGCTGTAGTTATCACCTGCATGATCTGTTTCTTATATAAGAGAGGGTTTAAATGACCAAAGAAATGCAAACTTTAGCTTTAGTACCCCAAGGTAGCTTGGAAGCCTACATCCGGGCAGCCAACACCTACCCAATGCTGACGGCAGAGGAAGAACGGGATCTGGCTGAACGGCTGCATTATCAAGGTGATCTAGGAGCAGCCAAGCAGCTTATCCTGGCCCACCTGCGCTTTGTCGCTCATATTGCCCGTAACTATTCAGGCTATGGTCTGCCGCAGGCGGATCTAATCCAAGAGGGCAATATCGGCCTGATGAAAGCTGTTCGTCGCTTCAACCCGGAGGTTGGCGTACGTCTGGTGTCCTTTGCGGTGCATTGGATTAAGGCAGAAATCCACGAATACGTGCTGCGCAATTGGCGCATTGTTAAGGTTGCTACCACCAAGGCTCAGCGCAAACTGTTCTTTAACCTGCGTAAAACCAAGCAGCGCCTGGGCTGGTTCAATCAGGACGAGGTAGAGCTGGTGGCTCGCGAACTGGGCGTGACCAACAAAGACGTGCGAGAGATGGAGTCCCGCATGGCGGTACAAGATATGACATTCGATCCGGCCCCAGATGACGAAACCCGTGACGGCCAGTCGCTAGCGCCCGTACTCTATCTACAGGATAAAAGCTCCAATTTCTCCGAAGATATTGAAGCGGATAACTGGGAAAGCAACGCAGCGGACAAAATAGCTTATGCGCTGGAAGGTCTAGATGAGCGCAGCCAGCATATCATTCGTGCCCGTTGGTTGGATAATAACAACAAGTCTACGCTGCAAGAGCTGGCCGATCAGTACGGCGTTTCCGCCGAACGTGTACGTCAACTTGAAAAAAAGGCCATGAATAAACTGAAAATGGCGATCGAAGCATAAGTTTATTCCACGACAAAAAAGCCCAGTGTGGGCTGCCTCCATAACCTTAAATATTGCCTGTCTTCATGGCAAAGACTGTTCAAAGGCCGCCACCCGACACAATGGCGATCAGCCCCCATGCTGTCAGTCAAGGCATCACTTCTGCCAAAGTTCTCCCTGTGAGACGAAGCCGCAAGCGCGCATAAAATTGCCGACTGCTCTGCGCTTGCAGAGAGCAAGGCGGGCGGTTTACAGATGCCAGTAAGCGGCCTGCGGTAACTGACGCTGTTGTGTCCTACACCAGATACAACCCCACGCCACGGCGGAGTGCCTGCCACTTCACGTACCCGTAGATCTTGTAAGCTAGGCGTGGTCATCCCGCAGTACGATTTTCACCGCACCCAGCAGTCGTTCGTTAAAGCGGGCAGCAAACAGGGCTTAATAGGGCTTTACCGTCACTGCCGTTAAGCCATCGTTGCCATTGTTCCGGCTGCTGATGCGGCCAAATTTTGCCGAGGTTGATGAGATCTTGCGTAGACAACGCAATCAAACGCTCAATAGTTAATTTCATGCAGAATTCCCGCGCAGCTAAATAATACCGACAGTGTAATAGATCTTGCGCAGAGCCTAATGCCAGTTTTTATTAGAAATACTGCTTGCATAGGCATCCACTTTTTTGATCAGCTGATGATCCGTTGCGCCGTAAAGCCTCATCCTTCTGATCTGCCCCCATAAAGAATTGACCGCCTAATGCGTAGCGGCACTGCAAGGAGCCGGGTTGCGCATTCTGGTGTATACCGGCAACCAACCACAGCATGTGCCTGTTATGAGATTTGCGCTGACCGGAGTGATTGATCAGCGCAAATTTCAGACCTGTGGGCTATCACGGTGGTTACCACTCTTTGCCAAAAGCTTGCATTTTATACAGATGTCAACAGTCTTTTCGTCACTACTTGTCGCTCTTTCCGTTATAATCGCTCTTTAAACTTTGAACCTATCCCATTAGGCTATTTTATTTGCCATTTTGGGCCTAGGCAGTGCTCGTCCCCCCTCACGGACTCCAGGTAGGCTGCGGTTGTTGCACGCTGTTAGTATCTAAACTGGATGCAACAATATACGCCGATGGGGATAGGTACTTTATAGGGTGAACCATAGTGCTGCTTCTGGTGATAACTACCATTTTGTGGGCGTTCTCTTTTAGCTTAATTGGCGAGTACTTGGCTGGCCATGTCGACAGTGGATTTTCGGTGCTGATGCGCATTGGGCTGGCAGCGCTGGTATTCCTACCGTTCCTGCGCTGGCGCAATATCAGGCCATAGGTGATCCTGCTGTATATGCTGGCGGGAGCCTGCCAACTCGGCATTATGTACTTATTCATCTTCCGCGCTTACCTATATTTGACCGTACCGAAGTTCCTGCTGTTCACCGTACTGATACCGCTGTATGTCACGCTGATCTATGACCTGATCAGCGGCCAACTCCTGAGCTGGGGCTATATATTCAGCGCACTACTGGCAGTACTAGGCGCAGCGATCATCCGTTACCATCAACTGAGTGAACATTTTTGGTGGGGGTTGCTGCTGGTTCAGGCAGCGAATATCAGCTTCGCTATCGGCATGGTCGGCTATAAGTATCTAATGGAAGTGCATCCGCTGCCACAGCATACTGCATTTTCATGGTTCTATCTGGGCGCATTAGAAATAGCGGTGGTAGCCTGGTTCTTGTGGGGAAACCCGCAGCAACTGCCGACCACTAAACTACAATGGGGCGTGTTGATCTGGCTAGGCGTGGTGGCCTCCGGATTGGGATACTTCATGTGGAACTATGGCGCTACCCAGGTGGACGCCGGGACACTGGGCATCATGAATAGCATGCATGTGCTAGCGGGTCTGTTGGTGAATTTAGCCATCTGGCAGCAGCAACCGCATTGGGCAAGCTTTATCATCGGCGCAGCGGTGATTGCCACTTCGCTATGGGTGTACCGCCACTGGGTAGTGCCGAAGCAGGCAGGTTGAAAGGCGGTGCATAAAATTATGTCCGTATGATGCTGGCAGCGTTGGCGTTGGGACGCACCGCATCACGCACGAACGGCAGATGGTTACAGGCGTGCTGGCGTGCAGATCGGATAAAGGCCTCTATCACCGCCTGACTCTGTTCATCATCGCGTACCGCAATGCAGGTCGCTGCGCGGCAATACCTATTCCGCTAGCTGTAACAAAATTTTGCCCTGCGCGGTGAAACACAGCGGCTGGCTTTTGCGCACAAACAACTTGAAGTCAAGATGCTGCTACAGATCGCTGAACTGATGTGACAGCGCAGACTGCGTCTGATGGAGTTGAGCTGCCGCTGCCGCCAGCGAGCCGGTATTACGCAGAGCTTGCAGCGTCCGTAAGTGTTTTAGTTCAATCATGAGGATCCTTCACAGTGAAAATGAATAAATTACGCTTGTGGTTAGCCAATAGCGTGTGTCGCGTAGCTTACGGCCAACAGCTAGCAATTCTTCCTGCGTTGTGTTGCTTGCCTAGTAGCTTTTCTGCGCTTTTTCAGTTCACGTTGTAGCCTAACGAGTGGAAAACCCAGTATGTGATTTAAAATTGCCATCTTCATACCCCTAATTTAGCCATCCAAATGTTTAGTTTACACATCCATAATCCGCAGCTACTGTATTAACGCAACGATAGGCCGGGATGGATTGGGTACCAGTCGGCGATTTCGCTTGGTACGACCATATATTGACCATCAGCCTGCTGCTAGGCAACGTGCTAGCGCGCCATCAGAATGCCGATAGTTGTATCGATTCGGACACGCTATTCTCTGCATTGGCTGTCGTGGCCGTGCGCCTAGCGGTAAGCCAGCAGCCGTAGCGGAAATGACCAAGTGGTTCAACACTAACTACCACTATATAGTGCCTGAATTACATCAGGGCCAGCAGTTCAAACTAGGCTGGACGCAATTGCTGGACGAAGTTTACGAAGCGCTAGTGCTAGGCCACAAAATCAAACCGGTACTGCTGGGCCCCGCCACCTATCTATGGCTGGGCAAAGTGAAGAGTGAGCCGTTCGACTGCCTGTCACTGCTTAAAGATATCCTACCGGTCTACCAACAGGTGCTGACCAAACTGGCAAAACGCGGCATCGAATGGGTGCAGATCGACGAGCCTGCGCTGGTGCTGGAGTTACCGCAATAATGGCGGAACGCCTTCAAGCCAACATACGATGCACTGCAGGGGCAGGTAAAACTACTGCTAACCACCTATTTTGACAGCATCTGCCACAATCTCGACACTCTCCGTACACTACCGGTGCAAGGTCTGCACGTTGATCTGGTTGCCGGACATGACGATATCGCTGTGCTGGATCAGGCGCTACCAAAAGAGTTGCTACTGTCGCTGGGTGTGGATTAATAGCCGCAATGTTTGGCGTGCCGATCTGAGCAGTTTCTTCAACCGCTGGTTGGCCGCCGTCCACTATAGATCGGCATTTCTTGCTTCCTGCTGCACAGTCCGATCGATCTCAGTGTAGAAAACCGCTTAGACGAGGAAGTGAAAAGCTGGTTCGCCTTCTCGTTGCAGAAATGCGCCTAATTGGACGCCTATAGCGCGCTAATCCGCACCAGCCATCAGTCCAGCCGCGTACACAATGCGCAGGTAGGCAAACGCCTGGCGGCGATCGCCGCACGGGGACAGCGAACGCTAGTGTCCTTATACCCAGCACGGCTCAGGCACAATGTGAGCGCTTCAACCTACTAGCCTGGCCCATGGACGACTATAGGGTCGTTCCCACAGACTACCGAAATCCGCAGCCCGCGTCTGGATTTTAAACAAGGTCGGCTTGACGGCAACCGCTACCGCACCAGCATCAGCAAACATATTAAGCAGGCGATCGTCGAGCAAGAATGCCTTGGCTGGATGTGCTGGTGCATGGCGAAGCAGAGCGCAACGACATGGTGGAATATTTCGGCGAGAAACTCGATGGTTTTGTCTTTACCTAGAACGGCTGGGTACAAAGCTACGGTTCCCGCTGCGTGAAGCTACCAGTGATGATTATCAGCGACATCAGCCTCCCACAAGCCAATCACTGTCGAGTGGGCGAAATATGCTCAGTAGCTGAACGACAAGCCCGTAAAAAGCATGTTGACCGGTCCAGTGACTATCCTGTGCTGGTCGTTCCCGCGCGAAGATATCACCCGTGAAGTAATCGCCAAACAGATCGCCTTAGCACTGCGCGATGGAGTAGAAGACTTGGAAAAAGCCGGCATCGGTATCCATCCAGATCGACAAGCCAGTGCTACTAGAAGGCCTACCGCTGCGTCAATCCGACTAGGCGGCGTACCTCTGAACTGGGCAGTGGATGCCTTCAAACTGAACGCTGTGGTAGCGTAGGCTGATACACAGATCCATACCCACATGTGTTACTGCTAGTTCAACGACATCATGGATTTCCGATATGGATCTGTTGGAAACATTCAAAGAGTTCGAGTATCCGGACGAAATCGGCCCAGGCGTGTACAACATCCACTCGCCGAACGTGCCGAGCATAGAATGGATAATAGCGCTGCTGCGTAAAGCGGCGCAGAACATCCCGGCAGAACGCCTGTTGGTTAACCCGGACTGCAGCCTGAAAACCCGTGGCTGGCCAGAAACTCGTCAGTCCCTGGCCAATAAGCACCTACACAAACAGTAAGCCTGATCGCTGTAGACGTTCGGTGGCCTATTGTCCTATTCGCGATTAATATGTTACGGTTATATACCCGACATACTCTAAGAACCTATCCCATTAGGCTATGTTATTTGCCATTTTGGCTTTGGGCTATGCTCACTCTCCTCAGATACTCCCTGTATGCTGCGGTTGTTGTGCGCTGTCGTAGTGCAAACGGGCTACAATAATGTGCGCCTGCTGGCACAGGTTCTAAGTTGCCTGTACGTGAGCTTTCCTCGCTCACCCTAGTCACTGACTGATGTAAGCTCCAGGGGATTAATGAACCTCATGGATGAGGTTTAGCGCAAACGCGGTTTAAATGGGTTTCCAACCCATTTATCGCTGCGTTGCCACCGTCCTGCAACCTGAATTATTTAGGGTATAGTCATCATGAATATTGACTATCAAGGGCCGCATATTGAGCCTTAATTACATTATCAACTGGGTCAGCGACGTCGTGCGTCAGCACGAGAGCTGGGCCATCCCCATTATCTTCTTTCTGGCGTTAGGCGAGTCGTTGGCGTTTCTGTCACTGCTACTGCCCGCCACGGTGATCCTACTCGCACTAGGGGCGCTGATTGGCGAAAGCGGTATCGCTTTCTGGCCGATTTGGGCTGCTGCTGCCGTTGGCGCTTTCTTCGGCGACTGGCTTTCCTATTGGATCGGTCATCACTATCAGCATCGGGTTGTTGATATGTGGCCACTGTCGCGCAATCCTCAATTGCTGACACGCGGCTATGCCTTTTTTGAGCGCTGGGGCGTGCTGGGCATTTTCATCGGCCGTTTCTTCGGCCCATTGCGCGCAATGGTACCATTAGTTGGCGGGATCTGCGGCATGCCGCATGGCTATTTCCAACTGGCGAATATCACCTCAGCGATGATTTGGTCATTTGGCATTCTGGCACCTGGCGCATTAGGTATTAAATAGCTAAGCTAGTGGTTAGGCTGAGGGTTGCTTATTTATACCCGTCATACTTCAAGTTGCATGTGCGTTAGCTTTCCTCACACCCCCAGTAACTTACTGATGTAAGCTCCTGAGGGGGATGGCTGCGTTGCTGCCTTCCTGCAACTTGAATTATTTAGGGTATAGAACCTATCTCATAAGGCTATTTTATTTGCCATTTTGGCTATGGGCAGTGGTTCACTCTCCCGAGGTGCTCCCTGTAGGCTGCGATTGTTGCGCCCTGTCGGCGTGCAAACGGGCGGCAACAATGTACGCCTAACGGGATAGGACCTTATTATTTATAAGTGTTAATTTATCTATTAACTATTAAGGAAAGCCTGATAATTTGATCACTAATTTATATCTATCTATGGTTTTTTATTTCCTTTATTTTTTACGATGATAATTTACATCATAAGTGGATTGTTACTGTAATTAAACAGGCAAAACCAAGACTCAAGATAAATTTGTCAATGGGCTTGATTCTACCCCCTTATTATGTGATCCATGAACCATAAAAACTTATATATAGGCGTTATATTTTCCACTAAGGAGTGTCGATGAAAATTGAAGCAGAAAATACATTGCAGATAAAAACGCGCATGCAACGTGCGCTGAATACTATGGTGCAGGATACGGTAAAAGCTAGAGATAAAAATATTTTGGCAGTCTCTTCAGGATTATCAATGCTAATGATAATTTTATATATGACGGATGATCCGAAAAAATATAAGCCACTGGAGAATGCGGCAGCAGTCAAAATTTCTTATAAAAATGGTAAATATACGGTGAACGATGTGGGTAATTTTAATTATGTTACTAAAGGAAAAGATATTATTAATAAAACTCAGTAACACTTACTTTATAAAATAAAAAGACTCTTCACGGGATTAGCATGCCTAGGGATATTATATTTTCCCTGGAGGGTACTTTTATGCTTAATGCATGTGGTTGATAATAAAAAATTCTGCTTCATGGAGTGTTATTGCTATTGCTCTATTATCAACTACAGCGCAGAGTGCCGATAAAAGCCTGGTTGATTCGTCCTTTTTAAGGACAGTCAGGCTGAGATCTCACTGAAAAATTATTGGAAATACCTCAAAGATGACGCCGATATTGCCAAGTCTCAGGAGATCCACGGCGCCTGGGGACAAGGGCTAGAGCTAGGGGCTATCAATCCGGTTATCTGGCGGATATCCTCGGTGTTAACCTTGATTACTACTACAGCGCAGTAAAACTAGGCGCTAGTGATACTTTTAATTCTAGCAGCGTGTTGTACAACAACAAACTCAATGATAGTAAAGACAATGCAGCTGGGTTCAGTAAAATTGGGAAGCGCTATATTAAACTGAAAGGCGAAGTGGGTGGCGCTACGCTCAATGCGCAGTGGGGCTGGCAAACACTGCGACTGCGCGATTATGGCGTGATTTCCCGTTCTACCCGTCTTTCTCCCAGCAGCTATTTGGGCTGGTCAGGCGGAGCGGCGCGTGCCGGGTTGTCTTTCCGTGGGGCTTATATCGAGCGTTCCATGGCGCGCAACTCCCGCGAAAGTCTACGCCTGCAAACCAACGATGGCCGTGTTATCGGCCATTTCGCCACTGCCGAGCTAGGCTATAAGAATGACCTGTTCAATGGTCAATTGGCACACGGTGAATCTCAGGACTACTTGCGCCGCTAAATCTTACGGCTGGCGCTCAGCCCCGATGATAAACTCACACTGGGCAGTCAGATTTACACCACCCAAGCGCTAGACGGCTATCAGGCGATGGTGCTGAGTAAACGTTATTTCGATCGTAATGCTAACCACTATGCTTTCGATGCTAAATAGAGCAGGAGCCACGCTGGAACCTTAAGTTGGGTATCGCCTATACTCGGGCACCAAAAGGGGAAGGAGCGTTGGGGTTTTATCCTCGTCATATGACGAAAGACTCACGCGGCACCTTCACCTCTATGGCCAATGTAGAAGCGTATATGGCTGATGGTGAAACCATGCTGGGGATGGGAGGCCGAATACCGCATGACGCCTGAATTCACTGCTTGGCTGCCCGGTACCTATGATCAATTCGACTATCAAGGAGCTAGGGTACGCCTCGGTGAGATTAACGCTTTTAGCTGCTGGACGCCTTCACATCACAAGTTGAAAAATCTGACGGTGCTCGCCATCGTTTGGCCCAGGTTGGTCCTATAAGCACCAGAATAATATCTCCATAATAGCCGATAGACGCTATTAAACGTCTCATTCTCTAGCGGCAGAATTTATTGCCGAGTACCGCGCTTCAAACTATTTTAACCTACCTAATTAGTGCAGTATCACTTTTCGCTACTGCGCCCCTTCAATGAAAATATGCTGGACATCCATACAGCCTCACCTTAACGTGGCAGGTAATGGGCGTGTGAAACGCCGTAGCGGCAAGGTTTAATAGGAGGCAGGGTGGATAGCAGTCTGGTTTATGGGATCGGGGGAGGGGGGATCGGCATGCTACTCGGGTGGCTGATCGCCAGCCTACTGGCGCAGCAGACCAATGCGCGGTATGAGACCGAACTGCGTTTGCTAGAGCAAGCGTTACAACGGGTGCAGCATGCGGCAGCAGCTCGAGAGGAAACGTTACGACACCATGAGCAACAAATTCGCCAGAACGAGTTGGAACTGCTCAATTTACACAGCCAACTAGCAACCGGGCAGGAAAAGCTGCAACAGCTCAATCACTGGCGCAACGAGTGTGAGTTGCTCAATCAGGAATTGCGCTACCAGCGTGAGGTCAACAGCGCGAAGGAAGCCGAACTACGCGAAGTCACCATCCGGTTGGAGGAGACCCGCATGGCCGCGGAAGAGAAGCAGCGCCTGCTGATCAATAGCGAACAGCGTCTCACTACCCAATTCGAAAACCTGGCAAACCGTATTTTCGAACATAGTGGCCGCAAGGTGGATGAACAAAACAAGCAAAGCCTGGATCGCCTACTGTTGCCGTTACGTGAACAACTGGACGGTTTTCGCCGACAGGTGCAAGACAGCTTTGGACAGGAAGCACGTGAGCGCCATACCTTGACGCATGAAATACGCAATTTGCAGCAGTTGAATGCCCGGATGGCGCGTGAAGCCATCAACCTCACCAAGGCGCTAAAAGGGGGCAACAAAACCCAGGGCAACTGGGGCGAGGTGGTGCTGAGACGGGTGCTGGAAGCCTCCGGACTGCGCGAGGGGCATGAGTATGAAACCCAGGTCAACGTGCGGGTGGATCACCATAGCCGTATGCAACCGGATGTGATCGTCCGTCTGCCGCAAGGCAAGGATGTGGTGATCGACGCCAAGGTGTCCTTGATTGCCTATGAGCGTTATTTTAACGGTGAAGACGAGGCACAGCGCGAGGTGGCGCTAAACGAGCATATTGCCTCATTGCGCGGCCATATCCGGCTGCTGGGGCACAAGGATTATCAGCAGTTGCCTGGTTTGCGCTCGCTGGATTACGTGCTGATGTTCATCCCCATCGAACCGGCCTTTCTACTGGCGATTGACCGTGAGCCGGAGATGATCAGCGAGGCTCTTAAGCACAACATCATGTTAGTCAGCCCGACTACGCTGCTGGTAGCGCTACGCACTATCTCTAATCTATGGCGCTACGAGCACCAAAGCCATAACGCTCAACACATCGCAGACCGGGCATCAAAGCTATATGACAAAATGCGGCTGTTCGTCGATGACATGTCCACACTGGGGCAAAGCTTGGACAAAGCACAGAGTAGTTATCGCCAGGCAATGAACAAACTAAGTACTGGCCGTGGTAATCTTATTGGCCAGACTGAGGGTTTCCGCACGCTGGGAGTCGAAGTGAAGCGGCCAATCAATCCGTTATTGGCTCAGCAGGCCAGCGCACAACAGCACGAAGCCGAGGCGTCGGTGGGCAATGAACTGGCCAGTGTGCTACCGCAGGCAGAAGAAGAACCTCCTGCAGGGAAAGCAAACGCCGTTTCGCCCCCTTGAACACCGCAGCAAGGTGGGGTATTACGTGGGGTTCTGGGTACACTCAGCAGCACCAAATTGACTGAATAGCAGGCAGAATATGGCAGAACAACCGCAGAAAACGACCGATTTTGGTTTTCGTACCGTTGCTAGAGATGAAAAACAGGCCATGGTGGCGGATGTTTTTCATTCGGTAGCGGCAAAGTATGATGTCATGAATGATCTTATGTCATTAGGCATCCACCGTATCTGGAAACGTTTCACCATTGACTGTAGCGGCGTGCGCCGTGGGCAGCGGGTCTTGGATCTAGCTGGCGGTACGGGTGACTTAGCAGCCAAATTCTCCGGCATGGTTGGCGAGCATGGATTGGTGGTGCTAGCGGATATCAACGATTCGATGCTCAAGGTGGGTCGCGACAAGCTACGCGATCGCGGCATCGTTGGCAATATCAGCTATGTGCAGGCCAATGCGGAAGCATTGCCGTTCCCTGATAACTATTTTGATTGCATCACTATCGCTTTCGGCCTGCGCAACGTCACCGAAAAAGACAAAGCGCTGCGTTCGATGTTCCGCGTACTGAAACCGGGTGGCCGTCTGCTGGTACTGGAATTCTCCAAGCCTCGGCTGGCACCGTTGAACAAAGCCTACAATGCCTATTCTTTCCATGTGCTGCCAAAAATCGGCGCACTAGTGGTGAAGGATCCAGACAGCTACCGTTATCTAGCCGAATCAATCCGCATGCACCCCGACCAGGAAACCCTAAAGGATATGATGGTTAATGCTGGTTTTGATAACGTCACCTATTTCAACCTGACCGGCGGTATTGTAGCCTTGCACCGTGGCTTCAAATTCTGAAATGAATATGCCGATGCTGTTTACCCCCATGTTGACTGGCGCGTTGGAAACCTCGCTCAACAGCTTACTCTTTCACGATCGCAGCATGAAATCCGCTCAGCAGCGTTTGGCGGGCAAGGTGCTGGGCATTGAGCTGAAAGAACTGGCCTCTCCGCTGGTGCTAGTGTTTAGCGAGCGGCGGGTGGATGTGCTGGGGCAATATGAAGATAATGCGGATTGTACGGTACGTAGCCGTATCCCGGCGCTACTGAAGTTGCGCGATCACCAACAACTGCCAGTGTTGATGCGTTGCGGCGAACTGATGGCAGAAGGCGACATTCAGGTGGTGCAACAGTGGGTCGCGCTGCTCGATCTGGCTGAGTGGGATCCTGCCGAATGGCTGGCACCCTACATCGGCGATATTGCCGCTCAGGGCATCACCCAGGCGTTGGGCAAAGGAGCCCGCTTGTTGAAAGCCGGTTTACAGCGCTGGCAACATGAAATGACGGAGACGCTAACGGAAGAGTGGCGTGTGGCACCAGTATCGCGGGAAGTGGCCTGGTTCAACGAGGATGTTGACGCTGTCACCCATAGCACACAAGCGCTGATCGCCAGCATGAACCAGTTGGAGGGCAAGCGATGACCCCTAGTGAACTGTGCCGCCTGTATTTGATCGTCCGCGTTTTTCTTAGTTATGGCCTGGATGAATTAATCCCTAAAATGCGCCTAACGCCGCTCTTGCGTTTTGGCCGTTGGTTACTGTTCTGGATGCCGAATCGGCATCAGGACAAACCGCTAGGCGAGCGTTTGCGGCTGGCGCTGCAAGATCTGGGGCCAGTGTGGATCAAGTTCGGCCAGATGATGTCGACCCGCCGTGACTTGTTTACACCGCACATCGCCGATCAACTGGCGCTGCTACAGAATCGGGTGTCTCCCTTTGACGGCGCGCTGGCACGCAAGTCTATCGAACAGACGATGGGGGGACCGCTGGAGGCCTGGTTTGACGAGTTTGACCCACAAGCGCTGGCATCCGCCTCCATTGCACAAGTACATAGCGCCCGGATGAAAACCACCGGACAGGAAGTGGTGCTAAAGGTGATACGGCCAGATATCGGGCCGATCATAAAGGCTGACATTCGCCTGATGTATCGCTTGGCCGGTTGGGTACCAATGTTGATGCCAGATGGCTGCCGTCTGCGCCCGCGTGAAGTAGTTCGCGAGTACGAGAAGACCTTGCTGGATGAATTAAACCTGCTGCGCGAAGCGGCCAACGCCATTCAGTTACGCCGCAATTTTGAAGGTAGCTCGATGCTGTATGTGCCTGAAGTATACGCCGATTACTGCCGTGAAAACGTGCTGGTGATGGAACGGATCTACGGTATTCCGGTTTCGGACATTAACGCATTGAAACAGCAAGGCACCAACATGAAGCTGTTGGCAGAACGCGGTGTTCTGGTGTTCTTTACTCAGGTATTCCGCGACAGCTTCTTCCATGCAGATATGCATCCCGGTAATATTTTTGTCAGCTACCAGCACCCGGAAGATCCCTGCTATATCGGTATTGACTGCGGCATCATCGGTTCGCTGAACAAAGACGACAAACGCTATCTGGCAGAAAATTTCATCGCCTTTTTCAATCGCGATTACCGTAAGGTGGCAGAGTTGCACGTTGACTCAGGTTGGGTACCGCGCGACACCAACGTGGAAGATTTTGAATTCGCCATTCGCACGGTGTGTGAACCGATCTTCAAAAAACCGTTGGAGGAGATCTCATTTGGCAACGTGCTGTTAAACCTGTTCAATACGGCACGCTGCTTCAATATGGAAGTGCAACCGCAACTGGTGTTATTGCAGAAGACCTTGCTGTATGTTGAAGGTCTGGGCAGACAGCTCTACCCACAATTGGACTTATGGACCACCGCCAAACCCTTTCTTGAAAGCTGGCTACGCGATCAGGTCGGCATATCAGCAGCGATACGTGCACTGAAAGAAAAAGCACCGTTCTGGGCAGAGAAGTTGCCAGAATTACCTGAACTGTTTTACCACAGCTTGCAGCAGCATAAGTTGCTGCTGCAAAGCGTGGATAAGCTGACTGAGCAGATGCAGGTACAGCGGGTTCGTCAGGGGCAATCGTGTTATTTGCTCGGCGTTGGCGCTACACTGTTAGTAAGCGGTACACTGCTGCTGTTAGGACAGATCGCACTTTTCCCTGTCTGGACAATGGCTGCTGGCGTTATCTGCTGGGTAATTGGCTGGCAGCGAACCCCCTGAATGGGTTCGATACCCTGGTCAATCCTGTAGACTTTAATGGCCTTTTAAAAGTAGAGGTAACTAGAATGGGCAGTATTAGTATTACGCAATTGTTGGTTATCTCAGTGATCGTTGTGCTGCTGTTTAGCACTAAAAAGCTCCGCACATTGGATTATGATCTCGGCGCCTCCTGCGATCGGCGACGAAACGCCACCGCCAACCCAAATGGCTGAGAAAAGCAGCCTTGATGAGGATGACGCCGACTTCACGGCCAAACTGATTACCGATAAGCCGCCGGAAGTAAAAACAGAAGATCCGCAGAAAAAAGAGCAGGTATAAACCGTATTTGACATTGGGTTTAGTGAACTACTGCTGGTACTGATTATCGGTCTGGTTGTTCTTGGGCCGGAGCGCTTGCCAGTAGCGGTCAGAACAGTTTCAAGCTGGGTTCGTGCGTTACGTTCGCTGGTGGCCTCGGGGCAGCATGAGCTTGCTCAAGAACTTAAGTTGCAAGAACTACAAGACAGCCTGAAAAAGGCTGAACAGGCTGGCCTACAGCACCTGACGCCAGAGCTGAAGGCGTCGATAGAGGAACTAAAAGAGGCGACAGAGTCATTGAAATACACTTACTAAGGCGAACGCACACCACCCTCTTCATAACCTGCAAGTCACTGACCCTGCAGCCAGTCACGCTGACGTGACACCGACTGTGGTGGAGCCTCAGCCTGCGAAAAGCTCGGTGGCCATACCGTCAATCACCACGGCTTCTGAACCTGTTGCGGAGAAAACCTCATCATCTCACCAACCTAGTGGCGATCGTTAAAATATGGCTGTTGAAGATACCCAACCCCTTATTGGTCACCTGATAGAATTGCGTAAGCGGTTGTTAAACTCGATTATCAGCGTGTTAGTGATCTTTTTGATGCTGGTCTATTTCGCTAACGACATTTACCAATAGGTCGCCGCACCGTTGATTAAAGAACTACGTGTCTGGGCTAGCATGATCGCCACCGATGTGGCGTCACCGTTTTTTACTCCCATCAAGCTGACCCTGGTCGTCTCAGTGTTTGTTTCGGCACCGATGATTCTGTATCAAGTCTGGGATTTTATCGCACCAGCGCTGTACCAACATGAACGTCGGTTGTTAATAGTGCCGCTGCTGTTTTCCAGCAGCTTGCTGTTTTATCTCGGCGTGGCCTTCGCTTACTTTATCGTGTTTCCGCTTGCCTTTAGCTTCTTTGCCAAGACTGCACCAGTCGGGGTGATGATCGCCACCGACATCAATAACTACATCGATTTCGTCATGGCGCTGTTTATGGCGTTAGGCATAGCCTTCGAGGTGCCCGTTGCCATTACCCTGCTTTGCTGGAGCGGTGTAACCTCGCCGGAAGATCTGAAGAAGAAACAACCTTATATGTTAGTCGGGGCGTTTGTAGTGGGGATGTTACTAACGCCGCCTGACGTGTTTTCACAGACTTTACTGGCAATACCGATATAACCCCTACTGTATGAGGTAGGGATATTCTTCGCCCGTTTCTATACTGGCAAACGCAATGCACTGCCGGAAGGAGAAAACTAAGGCGAAGAACCCCGGTATCTTGAGGCTGTTTTGTTTCTAATCTTCGTCAACAGACCTAGTCTTCTGCGCTGAAAAACCAATGAAAACACCCACCAGCTATCCTAGTTAGTTTGAGTTAGGAGAAAATTATGAGCCACGTATTTCAGGATTCCTTCCCAGGCTGCCGCATGAGCCGTCATGACTTCATCCGCCGCCTGGATGCTGAGAATCAATTGACGGTCAACGACCTAATTTATCCCGTGTTTCTCATGGAAGGCAACAACCGTCAAGAACAGGTCGCAACGATGCCCGATGTCTCACGCATGACTATCGACTTGCTGATCAAGGAAGCGGAAATCATCGCCATACTCGGTGTGCCGGTGATATCCCTATTTACGGTCGTCGAACCAGGCTTGAAATCGCTGCACGTAGAAGAATTCTATAATCCAGATGGCCTGGTGCAACGCTCGGTACACGCACTTGAAAGACGCAGTTCCAGAACTGGGCATCCTGACTGATGTGGCGCTCGATCCCTATACCAACCCATGGGCAGGACGGGGTAATCGATGAACAAGGCTATGTGATCAACGATATTACCAAAGACATTCTGGTTCGTCAGGCACTGTCTCATGCCGAGGCAGGAGTGGAAATCGTGGCACCGAGCGATATGATAGATGGCCGTATCAGGGCAATCCGCTATTGTCTGGAGCAGCAGGGCCAGGTGAACACCTAAATTATGGCCTACTCCGCCAAGTACGCTTCCTACTACTACAGCCCGTTCCGTAACGCGCTGGGATCCAGCAATAACCTATAGGGCGGCTGCAAGAAGAGCTATCAGATGAACCCCGCTAAAATAGCGACGAGGCACTGCAAAAGATTGCACATGATCTGCAAGAAGGCGCGGATATGGTGATGGTAAACCGGGTATGCCATATCTGGACGTGGTGTGTCGGGTGAAAGGCACCTTCGGCGTACTCACCTTTGCTTATCAGGTGTCTGGTGAATACGCTATGCATATAGTAGCGATTCAGAACGGCTGGCTACCAGAGCGACCATCGGTGATGGAGTCGCTGATATGCTTCAAGCGCGCGGGGGCTGACGGTGTGGTAACCTACTTCGCCAAGCATGTGGCTCAATGGCTACATGACAGGGTAATGCAGCGCTAGACTGTGTCCTGTCATTGAGCATGGTGATGTTGCCAACCCAAAAAATGGCGGTGCCAATAGCTGGCACAGCCTCATGCGCATCAATGCGCATCATAAACCAAATTGCCTTTTGCATTACTACACCTTCTGTAATCGTAAAGGCAATGCCGTATTGACGGTTGATGAGAAGCGAGATCCACTTTTGAGGGCAGAAGTTAGGCCACTTTATTATACGGGGCCACTCCGGCAGTACACTCAGGATATGACGTAGATAAGCCTGCGGGTCGATTCCGTTGAGTTTGCACGTACCGGTCAGGTGGTACAGCAGTGCGCCGCGCTCACCACCATGGTCGCTGCCGAAGAAGATATAATTTTCCCCAGACAGATGTTTCTCAACGCCCGTTCCACTGCGTTATTGTCAGGTTCCGCCAGCCCATCATCGGCGTAATAACACAACGCATCCCATTGGTTCAACGTATACGCTAACGCTTTACCCAACTGGGATTTTTTCGACAGCGTCGCGCTTTTATCCACTATCTACTCATGTAGTGAGTCGAGTAACGGTTTAGCTCGGTCCCGTCTCTGACTGCCTGACTACCTTTTTGCTTCCGTCCTGCCGCACGTATTTCTTCCTCTATAACGTAGAGTTGACCGATGGGTTTCAGGGCTTCCTTGGCCGTGGCATCCTGGGTACTGTGATGTACACACATCATGGGTTTTTCTACGGGCGTGTGCCCAGCATGCAACCTCGATCAGTGCACCGTCTTCACGTTCTGCATTGAACAACTGGTCATAACCGCCGCACGCATCGGCCGGCAACATGCTACTATATTGGCGAAGATGTTGTTGCGGATGTTTTCCCTGCCGGTCCGGCGAGTAGGCAAACCAGGCCGCCGGTGTGTCTGATGAACTAACGTTACGGTTATCGCGGACATAAGTCCAGAGCCGCCCAGTTTTCGTCTTCTTCCTACCCGGGGACAACACTGGCACCGGCGTATCGTCAGTATGAAGTTTGCGGGTATCCGACGTAGCGGTACAGTGCTTCGTCCAGCGGTGCCGTTAACCAGCAGCAGGCATCTACCCAGTTGGAGAGCAAGGCTCGACTCAGGTCCACGCCCTGACGGGCTAGGATTTCAGTTTGACGATACAAGGGCAAGTGTTAGCCGTATTTTGACGTCATCACCTGGGACAGCAGGCTAGGCCCTGCGATGCCGCGGTCAATGGGACGCGAGGGGCTTCAAAAATGCAGTCACACTTTTCGCACGCCTTTTTCACCCTGACGGTGCGGATTACTTTCAGAGCGCAGGCGACCATTTCCAGCTGTTCTGCGCTGACTTCGCCGAGATATTTAAGGTTACTTCCGCACTTATGACAGCCGGTTTCCACGGGCTCAAGGCGGTTCATCTCACACGGAAGGTGTTCGGGAAGTGGCTAACGATACCGGGACTGGCGAAGCTGACTGGGAACTTGCGGGTCGTTTTCCGACCGTTGTGACGGTCACCAGCCTGCTCGTGCAGTTTCAGCACCGCTTCAGCCTCTTCCACCTGTCGGCGAAGTTTTTCAGAGCGGGTACCGAACAATATCCGGTGCAGCTTTTCCAGTTGCGCCGGTGATGACATCGGTTGCTACCGTTGCGGGAAGGCGACGTGATATGCGGCATTCATTCTACCAGAGGCGTAGCCATTTGAAAATGAGATTGTCATTGGTGCCGTGTTCGCGGATAATATGAGCAACGCCAGCTTCGGGCTGAGAAGCCAGCTTGGCCATGCGCAGTTTAAAGTCATTTGTGTAATTTTTCCGTGGTTCAGAACGCCAGAATTGAGATGCCATAGTCAAGTGCCAGTCTGATTTAGGTGGGCGTCTAAGCTATCAGTATTGGTCAATTAGCTACATACCATACCGCACTGACTTTATACTTACATTTTAGATACATGAAAAAATTATTGGCATCTATATTAAAAGACACCACTACAACCCTTCTGGGTCATGACAAGCTATTTTATTTGTCATTTTGGCCCTGGGCAGTACTCACCGTCCCCCATGCACTACATATACGCGCCGGTTGTTGCGCGCTGTCGGTATCCAAACTGGCAGCAACAATATATTCCTATTAAGATAGCCTGATAGGCTCTTAGCTGGCTGAATTTTATTTGGTACCAAATATCTTGTCGCCCGCGTCACCCAAACTCGGCACAATGTAGCCCTTCTTATCAAGGTATTGATCAATAGAGGTAGTGTACAGCTTAATATCAGGATGCGCTTTCTCCAACGCAGCGATACCCTACGTCACCGCTACCAGCACTAGTATTTTGATACTGTTGCAGCCCGCTTTCTTCAACAGATCGAGGGTAGCGATCATCGAACTGCCAGTGGCCAGCATCGGGTCAACGACCAGTGCCATACGCTCTTCAATGTTAGAAGCCAGCTTTTGGAAGTAAGGCACGGGTTTGATGGTTTCTTCATCGCGGTAAACACCCACTACGCTGACACTCGCGCTTGGGAGGTTCTCCAGTACTCCTTCAATTATGCCTAAACCTGCGCGCAGAATGGGTACGATGGTAATTTTTCCCTTTAAGTTGATCCACTTCAACCGGCCCACAACAGCCTTCAATGGTGGCTAACTCCGTCTCCAGATTAGCCGTCGCTTCATAGGTTAGCAAGCTACCCGCTTCACCTCAACGATCTTCATCATTTTTCTCCTATAAAGGCGGCTGACGGCCAAAATCGCCGAATTATACCGTCTTTTTTATGGCTACACCCACTCATCCTAGCCCAACAGTGATCAACAGAAGTTTGGATAGCAATATAAAGGATGAAAAGCAGAGCTAGCTCACAAGCCACTCGCAAACGTTTGCCAGCACTGTTAGAATTTCCGCGCCTTATTCCGGTACCAATACCGGAAGCACCGTTTTTAAACTGTAAACAGCCGTGGGGATCGCGCAGTGACTGATAAAACCTCTCTCAGCTATAAAGACGCAGGTGTCGATATCGATGCTGGCAACACATTGGTAGACCGTATCAAAGGTGTCGTTAAACAGACCCGTCGCCCGGAAGTGATGGGTAGCCTAGGCGGGTTTGGTGCCCTGTGTGCATTGCCACAGAAATACCGTGAACCGGTGCTGGTTTCCGGTACTGATGGTGTGGGTACTAAGCTACGTCTGGCCATGGATCTGAAACACCACGACACCATTGGCATCGATCTGGTTGCCATGTGCGTGAACGATCTGGTGGTTCAGGGCGCTGAGCCGCTGTTCTTCCTCAATTACTACGCCACCGGCAAACTCGACGTGGACACCGCCGCCAGTGTGGTTACGGGCATCGCCGAAGGTTGCAAGCAATCTGGCTGTGCGTTGGTGGGCGGTGAAACCGCTGAAATGCCTGGCATGTACCACGATGCAGACTATGATGTGGCTGGCTTCTGCGTAGGTGTGGTCGAGAAATCTAACATCATTGACGGCAGCTTGGTGCAGTCCGGCGATACCCTGATCGCCCTGGGCGCTTCCGGTCCGCACTCTAACGGCTACTCATTGGTGCGCAAAATTCTGGAGGTCAACAACACCGACCCCGCTACCACCCTGCTGGCAGGCAAAACGCTGGCGGATCACCTGCTAGCCCCAACCAAAATTTATGTGAAATCAGTACTGGAACTGATCGAGACAGTCGAGGTACACGCCATCGCCCACCTAACCGGTGGTGGTTTCTGGGAAAATATCCCGCGCGTGCTGCCGGCAGGCATACAAGCGGTGATCGACGAATCCAGTTGGCAATGGCCAGCAGTATTCCGTTGGTTACAGCAGGCCAGCAACGTCAGCCGCCACGAGATGTATCGTACTTTCAACTGTGGCGTGGGCATGGTTATTGCCCTTCCGGAAGCCGAGGTGGAAGTCGCCATCGCGTTGCTAAATGCAGCAGGGGAAAATGCGTGGAAGATCGGTAAACTGACCGCATCGGCGAGCGAGCAACAGGTGGTCATCAACGGATGAAAAAGATCGTGGTATTGATTTCTGGTCAAGGGAGCAATCTCCAGGCACTCATTGATGCCTGCCAACAAGGGCAGATCAGTGCTAAGATCGTGGCAGTATTCAGCAATAAAGCGCAGGCTTACGGTCTTCAGCGCGCCAAAGCGGCAGGTATTGCCGCTCACGCGCTGGACACTAACGCTTACCAGGATCGTGCGGCGTTCGACGCAGCCTTGGCCAATGCTATCGACCAATATCGGCCTAATCTGGTGGTACTGGCTGGTTATATGCGTATCCTCAACCCGTCGTTCGTGCAGCGCTATTCTGGCCGCATGCTGAATATTCACCCTTCCCTGTTACCAAAATACCCTGGGCTGCATACCCATCGTCAAACCATAGATAATGGTGATAGCGAACACGGCACCTCGGTGCATTTCGTGACTGAACAGCTCGACGGCGGCCCGTTGATCCTACAGGCCAAGGTACCTATCTTCCCTGTTGACGAAGAAGATGATGTGATCGCGCGGGTACAGGCGCAGGAGCACACCCTTTATCCATTGGTGGTAAATTGGTTTGTCACTGGTCGGCTCGTGATGCGTGAAAATGCCGCCTGGCTGGACGGCGAGCGCCTACCCGCACCAGGGCATGCCGCTGATTGAACACGGCAGCCTGCCCCCCATATTTTTTCGCTATAAGCCATTCCCTGCTGAAGTTATACTTTGTACAATTTCTCGATTAAAGAGAAACACAGATGTCCAGCACTACTGGTGTCAGGCTACGCCCATTGGAACGGGATGATTTGGCGTTCATCCACCAGATGGACAACATAACGCCAGTGTGATGCGTTATTGGTTTGAAGAACCCTATGAAGCCTTTATGGAGCTTTCCTAGCTCTACAACAAACACATCCACGATCAGAGCGAACGGCATTTTATCATCGAACACCAAAGCAGCAAAGTCAGGTTGGTGGAACTGGTGGAGATCAATCACATCCACCGCCGTGCAGAATTCCAGATCATCATAGATCCGGCGCATCAAGGCAATGGCTATACACCAGTAGTGCTGTTTGCCTGGCGATGGATTACGGCTTCTCGGTGCTAAACCTGTACAAGTTGTACCTGATTGTCGATAAGGAAAACGCTAAGGCGATCCATATCTACGGCAAATTAGGGTTTAACGTAGAAGGGGAACTGATCGATGAGCTCTTTGTCAGTGGCGAATACCGCACCGTATTGCGCATGTGTATCTTCCAGCCGTAGTACCTGGAGAAGTTCATGATCCTCAGCGATAAATAATTGGTGAAATGAAAAAACTGTGAAAGCGATTTTTTGTTATTTACATTCTAATAATCGGCCATATCGCCTGCTACTATCATTCCTTGATACGGCTGACTTGTCATCACGCATAGGATAATTGGACTTTCCTACCCATCTCTCGCGATAATGACAAATAGAGCAGTATCCGGGTATTGCATCCCGGATCTTTTCTAAATTGAAGGGGGAGCAGTAATGGGTCAGGAAAAGCTATACATCGAAAAAGAACTAAGCTGGTTATCCTTTAATGAACGCGTGTTGCAGGAAGCTGCAGATAAAAGCAATCCCCTGATTGAGCGCATGCGTTTTCTCGGAATTTACTCTAACAACCTCGATGAGTTTTATAAAGTCCGCTTTGCCGACCTCAAGCGGCGCATCTTGATCAATGAAGAGCAAGGCTCCGCTGGCGACTCCCGCCACCTACTAAAAAAAATTCAGGCCAAAGTGTTAGAAACCGATCAGGAGTTCGACAGCCTGTATAACGATCTATTGCTGGAGATGGCACGCAACCAAATCTTCCTGATCAACGAACGCCAAATCTCGGAAAACCAGCAAATCTGGCTAAGGAAGTATTTCAAACAGCAATTGCGCCAGCACATCACGCCAATCTTGATCAATCACGACACTAATCCGGCACAGTTCCTAAAAGATGATTACACCTATCTGGCGGTAGAGATTATCCAGGGGATACGCATCGACTACGCGCTGCTGGAAATCCCATCTGACAAAGTGCCACGCTTTGTCAATCTGCCGCCAGAAGCGCCACGCCTCCGCAAGCCGATGATCCTGCTGGACAACATTTTACGCTACTGCCTAGATGATATCTTCAAAGGTTTCTTCGACTACGATGCACTTAACGCCTACTCGATGAAAATGACCCGCGATGCGGAATACGACCTGGTCACCGAGATGGAAACCAGCTTATTAGAACTGATGTCTTCCAGTTTGAAGCAACGCCTCACCGCCGAGCCAGTACGTTTTGTCTACCAAAGTGATATGCCGAACCCGATGGTAGAGTTGCTGTGCAGCAAGCTAGGCATCTCCAACTACGATTCAGTGATCGCCGGTGGCCGCTACCATAATTTCAAAGACTTTATCAGCTTCCCGAATGTCGGCAAAGCCAACCTGGTCAACAAGCCACTGCCACGGCTACGCCATAGCTGGTTCGACCGCTTCCGCAACGGCTTTGATGCTATCCGCGAAAAAGACGTGCTGCTGTATTATCCCTACTACACCTTCGAGCATGTGCTGGAACTGCTACTCCAGGCATCTTTCGATCCCAGCGTACTGGCGATAAAGATCAATATTTACCGCGTGGCAAAGGACTCACGCATCATCGAATCGATGATCCACGCCGCGCACAATGGTAAAAAGGTCACGGTAGTAGTCGAGCTGCAAGCACGCTTTGATGAAGCGGCCAATATCCACTGGGCCAAGCGCCTGACAGAAGCTGGCGTACACGTTATTTTCTCGGCACCGGGGCTGAAAATACATGCCAAACTATTCTTGATTTCGCGCCGTGAAGGCGAAGCAATCGTGCGTTATGCCCATATCGGCACCGGTAATTTTAATGAAAAGACGGCACGTAGCTATACCGACTATTCGTTGCTGACCGCGGACTCGCGCATCACCAAAGAAGTGCGCCTAGTGTTCAACTTTATTGAGAACCCGTACCGGCCAGTCACCTTCAACCACCTGATGGTGTCGCCACAGAACTCACGGCTAAAACTGTATCAACTGATTGACAACGAAATCGCTAATGCCCAGGCTGGAGAGCAAGCCGGGATCATGCTAAAAATCAATAATTTGGTGGATAAGGGATTGGTAGATAGGTTATATAGTGCCTCCGCCGCGGGGGTGAAAATACGCCTGTTGGTGCGTGGTATGTGTTATTTGATTTCCCACTTGCCGGGGATCAGTGACAATATCCAGGTAATTAGCATCGTTGACCGCTATTTAGAACACGATCGGGTCTATGTTTTCATCAACAAAGGTGACAAACAGGTTTATCTGTCCTCCGCCGACTGGATGACCCGTAACATAGATTACCGTATCGAAGTAGCGGTATCGCTACTTGACCCAATGTTGAAACAACGCGTTCTAGATATTCTAGAGATCCTGTTCAGCGATACAGTCAAAGCCCGCTATCTAGATAAAAAATTGAGCAACCAGTACGTGCCACGCGGTAATCGCCGGAAGATACGCGCTCAGGTCACTATTTATGAATATTTAAAAGCTCTGGAACAACCAGGACAATAGGCTAGCCACTATGCCGCTAAAAAGCACTGAAACCACCAAACCACAGGAATTCGCTGCCATCGACCTCAGCTCGAACAGTTTTAACATGGTGATAGCCCGCGTCGTCAACGGTGCCTTACAAGTGTTGAGCAGCTTAAAATAGCGGGTGTTCCTCGCTGAAAGATTGGACAGTGGCAATGTACTCAACAAAGAGGCGATAACACGCGGCCTAGCTTGCCTGGCACTATTCGCTGAACTGCTACGGGGTTTCCCGGCGAATAATGTCACTATCGCCGGCATCTATGCTATGCCCTGCGCCAAGCGGTAAATTAAGAAGTGTTCCTCAAGCGCGCTGCCAAAGTCATCTCCTATCCGATCGAAATTATCGCCGGTCAGGAAGAAGCGCGTCTGATCTTTATGGGCGTGGCACATACCCAGCTAGAAAAAGGCCGTAAGCTGGTGATCGACATCGGTGGCGGTTCCACCGAGCTGGTAATCGGTGAAGACTTTGAACCGCTGTTAGCGGAAAGCTGCCGCATGGGCTGCGTCATCTTCGCCCAGATATTTTCCCCGGCAGGAAGATCAGCAAAAAAGCTTCTGCCGCGCACGTCTGGCGGCAGCGCAGAAGCTCGAGTCCCTATCCTGGCAGTACCGCATTCATGGCTGGCAGCATGTGCTTGGCACTTTGGGTACCATCAAGGCCGCTCACGAAGTGTTGGTAGCGATGGGCAAGAAAGATTGCCTGATCACCCTAGAGCAGCTGAAGATGCTCGCCGAGCAGGTGCTGCCCTGCCCTATAAAAATTTCAGTTCGCTGAGGAGCCTGGCGGGGTTGTCAGAAGAGCGCCAGCCGGTATTCGTAGCGGGTCTGGCCATCCTGTATGGCGTATTTGACGCGCTGGCGATCGGAGAGTTGCGCCTTTCCGGTGGTGCATTGTGTGAAGGCATGTTGTATGAAATGGAGGGCCGTTTCCGTTATCAGGACATCCGCAGTCGCACCGCTAAAAGCCTGGCCGATCATTACAAAATTGACCGTGAGCAAGCCAAGCGGGTGTTGGAAACCAGCGAACTATTATATTCACAGTGGATGGTGCAAAACACCAAACTGGTACAGCCGCAATTGGAAGCGTTACTGAAATGGTCCACCATACTGCACGAAGTGGGACTCAGCATCAACCAAAACGGTATGCAACGCCATTCAGCCTACATACTTCAGAACTCAAACCTACCGGGCTTCAACCAGGAACAATAACTGCTGCTGGCAGTACTGGTGCGCTTGCACCGCAAAGCTATCAAGCTAGAAGAGTTGCCGTGCCTGAACCTATTCAAGAAAAAGCATTACCTGCCACTAATTCAACTACTGCGCCTGAGCATCCTGCTTAACAACCAGCGCCAGTCAACCTCCACACCGGAGACCTTGCATCTTAGCACCCACGACAACCATTGGACGCTATGTTTCCCATGCGGGTATTTGGCACAAAATAACCTAGTGCAGTTGGTCCTCGAACGCGAGCAGGATTATTAGAACAACATCGTAGGCTGGAAGCTGATGATTGAGAAAGAATGCTTGTAGGATGCGCAATATTCAGCCTAGGCTATTTGGCATCAATGGTCAAGAAGCCATAGTAGCCCCGCGGTCATCTAGGTGCAGGGAACAGGGCCGATGTACCGACCAGACAACGCGGAGTATCGGCTCTAGGGGCGAGATCCGAGGAACTGGGGCGATTGCCGGATACCGCCTAGCGATAGCAACCGGAAATAAATAAATAATTTTGTCATCACTGCCTGAAATTCCGGTTACAATGTTCAGTATCAAGTCACATGGAAAATCGGCACAGTAGGCGATATATGCTTAAAATAACCCCTAGGAAAATAACGAAAATAGTGTTGTTTATCATCTTTATCATTGTGGTTGCTCGCCTGCTGTACGTCATCCTGGTCGTGATGCCTGATCATCCGGAAAAAACTCACCCCCTATCAGAACACCAGAAAAGTCAGCCGATAAAATCAGGACAGCATGCCATAAGGAATACGAAACTCATCCATTTCATCCAATGACATCTGTACAATACTTTATATCGTTGAAAGAGCCCCAGCCAGTACCCGTTAAGGAATACCATGTCTGCCGCTACACATAATGTCAAAAAAGTCGCTGAATACCGCCAGCACATTATTTCGCTGCTACTAAATAATAAGGATCTGGTCGACGGCATACTCGGCCATCCGGGGGATGAAACCGCCCTCAGTCATCACGAATTGCTGAACCAAATAACAGCGGAGATCTCCGGCCTGCTGGACGACATGCACGCCGCCGACCTGGCAGACCTGTTGGAAGCATTGCCGCAGGATGAACGCCTAGCGCTATGGCGGCTAGTGGGCAATAGTAAACGCGGCCAAACATTGGTGGAAGTGGCCGAACCGGTGTGGGATAGCTTGATCGAAGAGATGAGCGATAAAGACCTGCTCAAGGCGATCAAGGCACTGGACGTCGACGAACAAGCCTACCTGGCGCAATACCTGCCGCGTAACCTGATGGGGCGGTTGCTGACCTCACTGGAACCGGAGCAGCGCGCTCAGGTGCGAGAGATGAGCCACTACGACAAAGACACCGTTGGATGGATGATGGATTTTGAACTGGTGACAGTGCGCCCGGATGTCACACTAGGCGCGGTGCACCGCTTCCTACGCATGCGCAAAACCATTCCAGACGCCACCGACAAACTGTTCGTCACCGATCGTAAAAACACCCTGCTGGGTGAATTACCACTTACTGCGGTGCTACTCAACGATCCAGAGACACCAGTGCGCGAAGTCATGGATCACGATCCCACCCGCTTTCAACCAGAAGATAAAGCCGATGAAGCGGCCGGCGCTTTCGAACGTTATGATCTGATCAGTGCCCCGGTGATAGATGCCAAAGGCAAGTTGATGGGACGCCTGACCATTGAAGAAATCGTCGATGCGGTCAACGAAGAAAGTGACAGCAATCTGCGCCGTTTAGGGGGCTTAAGCCCGGAAGAAGATGTATTTGCTCCAGTCAGCAAGGTGGTGAAAACTCGCTGGACCTGGTTGGCGATCAACCTATGCACGGCGTTTATTGCCTCAAGGGTTATCGGTTTATTCGAACACACCATATCTCAACTGGTAGCATTGGCGGCATTAATGCCGATCGTCGCTGGCATCGGTGGCAATACCGGCAATCAAACTATCACCATGATCGTCCGTGCGCTAGCGCTGCACCAAATCGAAGCCGGCAACATTTCACGCCTGCTGCTCAGGGAACTAGGGGTCGCGCTCATCAACGGTGTTGTATGGGGCGGGATCATGGGCGTGATCACTTGGCTGCTGTATGGCGATCTAGCGATGGGCAGGGTGATGACACTGGCGATGATCCTCAACCTACTGGTAGCAGCACTAATGGGAGTGATGATCCCGATGACCATGATCAAACTGGGGCGCGATCCGGCAGTCGGCTCCAGCGTAATGATCACCGCACTGACTGATACCGGTGGTTTCTTCATCTTCCTTGGCTTGGCGACGTTATTTTTGCTGTAATCCTGGACTTGCCGCCTGCTGAAGTGCGGTATTCATCAGGCGGCGTCTCCTAAGATGCTTGATCCACTATTAATTTACCCGGGGTGCCGTAACGCCCTGATCTTTAGAGCGATGAGGATATCAACGCGTTCTTCTGCAAAATTCCGTAAACCTGCTTTGTGTTTGATGCTGGGATTGTTAGTATAAATCATGGCGCGTTTCCTGATTCTTCATATCAAGAAACGTACCCACACCAAAACCGGGCAAGTAGCAGGCGCGATCAAAGCTGATCAAGGGGCAGTAGACAGCGCCTAATTACAACTGACCTACAGCAAAATCATCACGCCTATCTCTAGCCGCGTAGGCTTGAAATAGATCAGTAAAGGCAACGACATCACCAGCAGCACCACCGCCATTGTGGTGCCGAGCGCCGCCGTACAAATGAGCAACGCAGGTAATTTTGTCTGGATCTTGGACGAAGAAACAAGGTTAGCAAAAAACATCTGGTTGCCGTGGGCATTGAAGACCACTAGAGCCTGGTCATCACCAGCGTATTTAATTCCGGGCGGCGAGTGGTCACCAACGGCATCGACCAACTGACGGAAGGCATGAATGTCGAGGTGGTAACGCTATAGACCACAATAACTAACAGCGAGGCCGCTCCCCACGTCAAATCGGATCAAATCCTGATGTCAGTAATAACACCGCATCCTGGCAGCGGCCCCTCGCGCCTGTTCATCCTGCGCCCGGTCGCCACTACACTGCTGATGGTGGCGATCCTGTTGGCGGGGATGATCGGTTATCATTCGCTGCCGGTTTCCGCTATGCCAGAAGTGGACTACCAGACCATTCAAGTGGTGATATTGTAACCCCCCAGTGCCAGACCTGATGTGGTAAAATCGTCGATTACCGCCCAGCTAGAGCGCCAGTTTGGCCCAGATGTCCAGGATAAAACAAATGCTGTCACAAAGCTCCGGCGGCGCTACGGTAATCACCTTACAGTTCCAACTGTCGCTATCGCTAGATGTTGCCGAGCACGAGGTGTAAGCGGCGATTAACTCCGCCACCAAGCTACTGCCAACCGATCTACCCTACCCGCCGATTTACAGCAAAGTTAATCCTGCAGATCCCCCGATCCTGACGCTGGCTGTCATATCAATCTCCATACCGATGACCCAACTGGAAGACATGGTGGAAACCCGCATAGCGCAGAAAACTTCCCAAGTCACCGGCGTTGGGCTGGTGACTATTTCCGACGGCCAACGCCCGGAAGTACACGTAGCTCAATGCAACCGCCATGGCGTCCAAGAGTATGGATAGCGAAATAGTGCGCAGCGCCATTACCGGTGCCAACGTTAACTCCGCCAAGGGCAGCCTAGACGGCACAGCGCGTTCGGTCACATTGTCCGCTAATGACCAGATGAGATTCATCGACGATTATCGCCAGTTGATCGTCGCTTATAAAAATGGTGTGCCTATTTGGCTAGAGGACATCGCCCCGCCAGCGTTGAACAAGGCGAGGAAAATATCCGATTGGCGGCCTGGGCTAACCAACAGCCAGCAATTGTGCTCAATATTAAGCGCTAGCCGGGTGTCAACGTCATTGCCACTGCCGATGACATTCGCAAAATACTGCCGCAGCTTATCAAAAACCTGCCCAAATAGGTCGATGTCAAGGTACTGATCGACTGCACTACCCTTATTCGCGCCTCAGTCAGCGATGTGCAGCAGTTCAAACTGTTGCTATCGATCGCGTTGGTAGTGATGGTGATTTACCTCTTCCTGCGCAACGTGCCTGAGACGCTTATCCCTAGCGTGGTAGTGCCCGCTGTCACTGGTCGGCACCTTCTCCACCATGTATTTCCTTGGTTTTTCCATCAACAATCTGACGCTGATCCCGCTGACCATCGCCACTGGCTTTTTGGTAGACTATGCCATCGTGGTGATCGAGAATATCTCGCGCTATATCGAGAAAGGAGAAAAACCGCTCGATGCTACGCTGAAAGGAGCCGGTGAAATCGGCTTTACCATTATCTCGCTGACCTTCTCACTAGTGGCAGTACTGATCCCGATGCTTGTTTATGGGTGACATCATTAGCCGGCTGTTTCGCGAGTTCGCCGTAACTCTGGCAGTAGCGATCCTGATCTCTGCCGTGGTTTCATTAACGCTGACCCCCATGATGCTCGTAGGACTCCAATATCATCGCCACCGTCGATCGCATCCGCACCGAGCTGCTTAGCCTACGGGAGAGGCTCCTAGCATTAATCTAACTGAATATCGCCCAGGATCGCTCACCGACCATCCGCGCCTCGCTGGCTGAGGTGGAACAATCGTTGGTCATCGCCATCGGGTTGGTGATCCTGGTAGTGTTCCTTTTCCTATGCTCTGGCCGTGCCACGTTGATCCCTGCAGTGGCGGTGCCAATGTCGTTGATCGGCTCCTTTGCCGCCATGTACCTGTGCGGCTTTAGCTTGAATAATCTGTCGCTGATGGCGCTAACCATCGCTATCGGATTCGCGGTCGATGATACCATCGTAATGATAGAAAATATTTTGCGCCATGTCGAAGAGGATATAAAGCCGATCAACGCCGCACTGCTGGGGGTACGGGAAGTTGGCTTCACCGTGCTATTGATGAGCGCTTCGCTGGTGGCTATGTTTATCCCGTTAATGCTAATGGAGGGTCTAGTCGGTCGCCTGTTCCGCGAATTCTCTATCACCTTGTCGGTATCGATCGGATTATCGCTAATTATCTCGCTAACGCTGAGGCCGATGATGTGCGCCTACTTGCTGTGCTAACACCCACCGCGTACACCGCAGCTGGCGTGCGGCTTCGCCAAGCTACTGCTGAAACTATAACAAGACTACGGACACTCGCCAAACTAGGTGCTCAATCATGCACGCTGGGTGCTAATGATACCGATAGCCACGCTAGTGCTGAATGTTTGTATATCAGCATGCCAAAAACCTTCTTCCCAGAGCGGGACACCGGACGGCTACCAGGCTTTATCTAAGCCGACCAGAGCATCTCGTTTCAGGCGATGCACCAGAAGCCGAAAGACTTCATGACCATAGTGCGTCAAGACTCGGATGTAGAAAACGTTATTGTCTTCACCACCGGCTCAAGTATCAATAGCGGTTCGATATTTATCTCGTTGAAACCGCAGTCAGAGCGTAACGAAAATGCCTAACAAATCATCGCCAGCCTCAGGGATAAACTGGCAAAAGAGCCAGGCGCCAACCTGTTCCTGATGGTGATGCAGGATATCCGTGTGGGCGTACGGCGAGCCAACGCTAGCTATCAGTACACTCTGCCGCCAGATCTTGACCATTTATCAACCGCTTAACTAATACAGCGTGGTAATTGAAGTTGCACCACTTTACACACAAGATGCCCGCTCGCTGTATAAAATGTTCATTATTAACCGAGAAGGAAAGGTTATCCCGCTTTCCTACTTTGCCCACTGGCAGCCAACCAATGCGCCATATCGACTTTCTCCTTTAACCTGCCCATCAGTAGCAGTTTGTCAGATGCCACCACAGCGGTATAACGCACCATGACACAGCTCGGAGTGCCACCCACGTTGCGCGGCACCTTAGCTGGCACCGCGCAGGTGTTTCAGGACACCTCAAAATCGCTGTTGTTCCTAATCCTTGCGGCGATAGTTACGGTGTATATCGTGCTGAGCATATTGTATGAAAGCTACATCCACCCGCTGACCATTCCCTACACTATCCCCCTGGACTAGATAGGTGCGCTGCTGGCACCAAAGCTGTCCGGTGCCCAATTCAGTATGATCACGCTAATCGGCATCATGCTGCTGATCGGCATCGTGAAGAAAAATGCCATCATGATGGTTGATTTTGCTCTTGACGCACAGCGCAACAGGGCCTCAACGCTCAGGAAGCGATTTTTCAGGCCATCCTGCCGCCGTTTTCGGCACATCATGATGACCACGATAGCCACGCTGTTTGGGGCACTGCCGTTGGTGGTGACCAGTGGCGACGGCGCAGAGCTGCGTCAACCGCTCGGCATCACCATCGTTGGTGGCCTGGTGATGAGCCAACTGCCGACGCTGTACACCACACCCGTGGTGTATCTTTATTTTGACCGGCTGCTGATGAAGTTGCGCCGTGGCAAAACACTGGCTCCACTGCTTCAATAATGAGGCAGTTCAGGTGGCAGGGTAATGTCACCACTTCACCGACTGACAAGGTTCCCATCGGTAGCACGCTGATGGGCACCTACTATTTTGATAGCCAGGGCGCAGGTAGCGATGCCTCCCTGTTCCAATATTATTTATAAGGTAAGCAACATCTAGTGGATTGCCCCCTCAGGCCGCTGAAGCCAAAAATCTACACTGGGCATCTGACGCCAGTTATAGAGGTTATGGGATTCGTCTGGGCGTCACACCAAAAGGCAATGTAAGCAATGGAAAAGAATCCCTGGTTTCGATGGTGTATACAATGAATCTCAGACAGTGTGGCGGATTAGAAGAAAATACCCTAGCAGTAAAGTAAAGACAGAGCTGATACCACAAGGGACACTATCTGGTTATGGAAAAGTTGTAGTTAGTCAAGAAGTCACCAGTGAGCTTTAATCAACTTACTTGATATTGACTCACTCATAGCGTGTTATCGCAGAAACGGCACATTTAACCGGAGAGCAGCAGAACGCGCTGCCACGTTAAAAATGACGACAGCGCCATCTGGTTATCGCGGTGGCACCCCAGTCTAGAAGTATGAACAATAGGCGGCGCGAGGCCACCTATTTTTAAAATGGGCCTTAGCCGCTGATATTCAAATTTTTGGCTATACTTACAGTACATATCGAAAGCGACGGGAAAGAACTATAGCAATCGGTCATTATGAGCTGAAAAAAGCTAAGAACGGACAGTATTACTTCAACCTAAAAGCCAGTAATGGCGAAATCATTCTAACTAGCGAGATGTATGTCAGCAAAGCTTCAGCGAAAAATGGCATCGCCTCAGTGCAAATTCACTCACCTCATGAAGCAGCGCTATTTGAGCTGAAGCACAGTACCAGAGTAAGAAACCCTATTTTGTGCTAAAAGCGGCTTTGTTGAATAAATCGGATCCTGTGCGAGCGAGCGTCCCTGTAGCTGGTCGGATTTTCAGGCAATACGAATGTTTCTGGCATACCTGCCTTCTTCATCTTGTTCAGGGCACGCACCATGGCCAAAGCCTCTGCTACCTGACAAGTCGTAGTCACGCGGCGTCAGTGAGCCTCTGAACAGCTGCTTTACCCGGTACATGGCCGTTTCCGCTATAGAGTGACAGTTATATTCCGTTGTCCATTTCCACCGCGCATTGCTCCTGCTCAGTCGCTGATTCGCTACTGCACGGTTACGGTCTGCGTACTCACCGGGCCAGTAGCCTGCGCCCTTTCGCTGAAGGATGAGGGCGCTAATTTTTTACGGCGCATTTCATTGTGACATAACCGGGTGTCATAAGCGCCGTCCGCCGTAACGTTGTTAAGCAACAGGTCCGCACAGATGATTTAATTGGTTTTGCTGTCAACGACCAGATGCAGCGGCGTTCTTTTCCGTGTTTTTGACTTTCCATTTGCCTTTACCCAAGACTTTCAGCACGGTGGAATAAATCACCAGGTGCGTGATTTCACCCCGGGTGGGAGTTTTGACACTGATATTGACTGACTTTGCCCGCTTGCTGACACAGCTGTAATCCGGACAGCGCAGCGGAACGCGCCCATCAGGGTAAAATAGAATCAATGAAGCCCTGTGCAGCCCGTAGGGTCAGCCGTAATACTCGTTTAATCACCAAAACGGTAGTGATGGCAAGGTCAGAATAGCGCTGGGGTATTCCTCGCGCTGAAGGTGGGGCTGTCTCATACCGCGTCTTACCACGTCTTAATCGCTTCGTCGTCCAGCTAGAAAGTCATGGGGCCGTGGTTGATAAGCACTTTGTTATAGGTGTGCCAGTGAGTGATTCTGAACTTCTGCTTAGCCACGGAACTGCCTGCGTTGTCAGAGAATGTGTGATCTGCTCCTTCAACTCAGCAAAGGTTCGATTTGTTCAACAAAGACCTTTTAGGTTCACGTGTGACTTGCGTAATGTTGTTGAGTAATTCAGTTATAAATAAATGGGGTCATGGCATGGTGCTCTGACCTTTATATATATAGGTGAATTATGAAACCATACATTACGCATAACAATACCCTTGTGACAGATTCAACGCTGGATTATTTCAAGAAGATTATTTTTAGTATTTCTTATAATGGTATGCATAGTTTACGGCGTACCTTTTATCGTAAAATAGCAGTATTTCTTCATCATGTTATATGTGTTGCTACCTGTAGTCGTAAGAACAGGAAGAATGCAAAGATTAAGGCTAATAAAAAAATAGTCTTATTCTATGCCAGTACCATTTGAGCTGGGTAGGAAGAAACTTCCCGGCGTATTTAAGAAAAGTGGGCCGAACTGTTAGCGTGCAATGGAGGCATTCGAAAAGGCTAGGATCATCAAACTAACCGGGTATTCCAATGCTCAAAGCTTTTGCCGGGAATATGCTATTTCTCAACGTTTTTTGTGTAAGTTGTTTGGCAATGATAGAGAGGCATGCCTTAGCAGTAAAGATCGCTACCACTATCTGACTGACATTTTCACCGATCGTAAAAGTTACTCATTTGATGATCTGATAGGAATTGCGATCGACCGTGGGCAGCATGCTAAAAATAAGCAGTCTAAACGTAATATCCCTAATTCAGTCTTCAGGGAACTGGTGGTGAGTGTATGGAGCAACCTTGAGCCGCTTGAAATTAATCCGTATGCACTGCTGGATTACTATAATGAGAATCCTACGAAGAAGAACAAAATATTCATTTTCAACTTACAGTCGCGACTGGCTGAAACAGGCGTGGATCGATTGAGAAAAAATATTAGCACTTATGTTTATGTGAGCGAATCCAGTAATCCACGACACGTCATCCGTATGTAGCCATACAAGAGAAAATACCTCACAGTTTTTACTTCTGCTTGTCCTCTCCGCTTTAACGTGGACAATGGGGCAAAATTCTTCGTCGTCTTGAGTGTGTGCTCGCGCCTACCAAACAGGCAGTACTCGATAAGTTGCCCGTGGTTGAAAAGCTTGATGAGAACGCTGCTAATGCAATCCTTCGCCATGCTTCCGGGCAATACTTTTACAATACTTCGCAATTGGATCTAAGTAAGTTGGTGGAAACACAGCCACGTCTTAATCTTGAGCGTTACATTCGCTCATTCAGCCATGACGCGCGTTAGATCTTCGAACACTTTAAATTCTATGAGCTTATACAGCAGCTTGATGATGCCAATTTACTCTACAAAGTAGCCAAAAAATTTGCCGAGGCTAATTTAAGCCCTTTTTCTGTCAGCAACCACGATTTGAGACTGATATTTGAGGATTTGATCCGCCGGTTTGCAGAAAGTTCTAACGAAACAGCGGGAGAGCACTTTACACCACAGGATATCGTGCGACTGACGACCTCTCTGGTGTTTGCAGACGACGATGTAGCGTTGACTAAGCCGGGACTGATCCGCCGTATCTACGATCCTACTGCCGGGACGGGCGGTTTTCTTTCCAGCGGTATGGAATACCTGCATGGAATAAACCCCAGTGCCATCCTTAGGGCTTATGGTTAGGAGTTAAACCCAGAGTCTTACGCTATCTGTAAAGCGGATATGCTGATCAAGGGACAAGATATCAGCAATATCAAGATGGGTAATACCTTGTCTGATGATCAGCTCTGGAATGAGTGTTTTGATTGTTGCCTGTCAAACCCACCTTTTGGCATTGACTGGAAAAAGATTGATACCGTTATCCTCAACGAGCATAAAAAAGGCTACGACGGTCGTTTTGGACCCGGTTGGTTTACCGAGAGTATCTGATGGTTCTTTACTGTTCCTGCTACACCTGATTAGTAAGATGAAAGATAACAGCCGTATCGGTATCATTCTTAACGGTTCGCCACTCTTTACCGGTGGTGCGGGCAGTGGTAAAAGTGAGATCCGCCTCTTTGTGCTGGCAAAGGATCTGCTGGATGCTATTGTCGCATTGCCGACCGATATATTTTACAACACCGGAATTGCGACTTATATCTGGGTACTCAGTAATCATAAGCTGAAGGAGTGTAAGGGCAAAGTGCTGTTGATTAATGCTACAGAGAAATTTGCTCCGATGCGGAAATCTCTTGGTAGTAAGCGTAAAGAGTTAACGGAAGCGCAGATTGACAAGATTGTGATCAGTATACACGCTATCAACCTTCGGCTAATGTTAAGCTGTTTAAGACCTCTGACTTTAGCTATCGCCGTATTATCCTTGCGATCCTGCTCGTCGTTAAGCATTGCTAGTAGATAAAGATTAGTACAAACATGGTGATCTAGAGTTATTAGACGCTATTAATACAATAAATGATAAATATTTAATCCGGGAAAAGTTCAAGAAGGCATTGCCAAAAGTATCTGCTGCCCAGTTTAAGTTTTTGATAAAAAACTTAAGTGAAACAGATGAGAGTGCAGAAGTTTGTAAAATAAAGGGTAAGCCAGAACCTGATACCAGTTTGCATAATTATGAAAATGTACCGCTGAATGACTCAGTTGAGACGTACTTTGCCCGTGAGGTATTGCCCCATATACCTGATGCGTGGATCAATATCGAAAAAACCGATCCTTATGATGGGCAGATCGGTTTAGTGGGTTATGAAATCCCTTTCAACCGCTATTTTTATCAGTATCAGCCGCCGCGTTCGCTGGAGGAGATCGATCACGATTTAGATAAGGTGAGAAGAGAGATTATATCTTTGCTGGCGGAGGTTCATTCGTGAGACATAAAGCGCATTATAAATATAAACCCACTAGGATTTAGTGGCCGAGTAAAATTACCTCGCTCTGGAATATGACGAAACTCCGATATGTTTTTTCTTTCGCTAAGGGATTAATTATTAATAAAGAACACCTCCAGGATGTAGGTTCACAATGTGTGAACTATGGAGAAGTACATTCAAAGTATGGTTTCGAGATTGATCCTAAAGTACATGCATTGAAATACGTTAATGAAAAATATTTAAAGAGTAATTATTAGTCATTGCTATCAAAATGTGATCTTGTTTTTTCTGACACGTCAGAGGATTTAAATGGGGCGAGTAATTTTACGTAACTGATAACGGATGATATTATTTTCGCTAGTTATTATACAATAATTTATCGACCTTTGTAAGGTGGGCATAATCGCTTTTATGCATATTTATTAGATAGCGAAGAAGTTCGTTTGCAAATAAAGAAAATAGTCAAAGGTGTAAAGGTATTCAGTATCACTCAAGATATTTTGCTAAATACCTATATTTGTCTTCCATCTGAAGTAGAGCAATTTAGAATATCATGATTTCTTGATTATGAAACCGCAAAAATTGATCAATTAATCTGTAGGCAGAAGCTACTCATCAAACTGTTGAAGGAAAAACGACAGGAGGTGATTTCTGATGTCGTAACAAAAGGATTAAATCCCGATTTTAAGCTCAAAATTTCAGGAAATTAGTGGTTAGGTGAAGTGTCTGAGCACTAGGGGTTATCCCGGATAGGTTGGCTTTGTAAAGTTGGTAATGGCAGTACATCTAATAGAGATAATCAATCCTACTATCTTTCAGGTGATTACACATGGCTTAATAGCTCTAAAGTCAACGACGATATTATTACTAGTGCAGAGCAATTTGTCACTTCAAAAGCATTGTTGGAGTGCAGTTTACCTTTAGTGAAAAAAGGTAGTGTCATCATTGCAATTACAGGTGAATGGAAAACTAGAGGCACCTCCGCGTTATTATTATTGATGATGGATGCCACTATTAATCAGCACATTGCTTATATAACTCCTTTATCAAATAATAATATATTAAAAGAATATCTTTATTTATGGTTTAAAAGTAAATATGAGCAGATTCGTTTTGAATCATCTGACGTGGGTAGTACTAAGGCTGCAATAACTTGTTCTGACGTGAAGAAATATATTATTCTGTTACTTCTATTAAATGAGCAAAAAGCTATTGTTACCGATGTTGAAGATAAAAACGCTGTTTCAATACCCTTGTGACGCATTGTGAACAGCAAATATCTTTGCTAAAAGAGCGTGTATGCCGCCATAATTTCCGCCGCCGTAACCGGTAAGATCGACGTACATAACTGGCAACCAGATGCTAAGGATGCAGCATGAGTGATATCTAGCTCTTTCGTTATGATGAAAAGGGGGGTTCCCAAACTATCTAGGAAATCAGCAGCCATTGAAAAAGATCTGCAAAAGCTGATCAAGTCTCATATGGAGGCTTTCCTTGAGGGTTCGTTTTTTGGCAACTGAATACAGCACCGGCAAGGCTCACAAGGGGCGTATTGACTCATTGGGGCTGGATGAAAACAACACGCCAGTGATTATTGAATATAAACGTCAGAGTAACGAGAACGTCGTCAATTAGGGGTTATTCTATCTGGACTGGCTATTAGATCATCAGGCCGAGTTTCATTGGCTAGTGATGAATAAGTTTGGTAAACAGGTTGCTGACAATATCGACTGGTATAATGCCCGTGTGATTTGCATTGCGGCATGTTTTACCAAATATGACGAGCATACTGTTGCGTAGATTAACCACAATATCAATCTTATCCGTTATAAGCTATTTAACCCTGATCTCCTGATGTTTAAGCTGGTGAATGCTGCTACCGAGACTCACAAGCCTCAGCCTGTTGCAATAGAGCATCAGGTGCCGAAACAGAAGAAAAATGCTCAACGCTATCGTCTGGATAAGTCTTTCCCTGAACTGGTTGCGCTTTATCAGAATATCTGTGATTTTGCCGATAGCTTGGGTGATGAGGTTCAGCGCAAAGAGTTACTGCTTTATACTGCGTTTCAGAAGATAAAGAATTTTCTAAGCGTCGTGATATGGCCCTATGGCCAAAGAACCCCACACGTCAAGCTTTACCTGAAACTAAAACCGGAGCAGGTGATCATATCTGATATTGTCAGAGATATTACTAATTTGGGACACTGGGGAACCGGTGATATCGGGGTAGTTGTCCATAATCAGGCCGATTTAGCAAAAGCTAAATTACTGATTGAGCAACTATCATCCAGTGGCTAGTTATTTGGACGCTCATCCGGCTACGATCGTGAAAGGGCGATTTATCCAGAAGATGCTCTTGCTTATATGTAGGAAACTCAGCCGGAAGCCTGGGACAAGTTTTGCGTAATTTATCCCAAAGATACTTATGTGCATTTTCTCAACGCGGTTGATCGACATCTTTCGGCTAAAGGAACTTTGTGGATGCTGAGACATACCTTGGCAGATCGCGGTGCTCATTTTCAGCTTTGCACCTTTAAGCCCGATTACGACCTTAATCCAGACTTACTGGTTCGCTATTCCGCTAACCGCTTACGGGTAGCACCTGAACTGATTTATTCGCCCAATGGTTATGATGGCCACATTGATTTGACATTGCTCTTGAATGGCTTGCCTATCGCCAAGCTTGAACTGAAATCAGCGTTTAAACAATCGCTTAATGCGGCAAAACTACAATACATCAATGACCGCCAGCCAAAAACCGAAAATAAATCAGAACCACTGTTGATCTTCAAACGCGGTGCGCTAGTCTATTTTGCGGTTAATCAGTATGAGGTAGCGATGACCACCAAACTGGATGGAAAGAAAACCTTTTTCCTGACTTTTAACCGGGGAGCCGCGGCTGGCAGGGTGGGTAACGATCAACCATTATAGGGGTATGCGACAGCCTATTTATGGCAGGAAATCCTGCAACCGGATAACTGGCTGCGTATTCTAGGGCGCTACTTACATCTGGAGCAAAAGCGCGTTGATAATGCGCTTGGTCATCAGAAAATCAAGGAAATTCTGATTTTCCCGCGTTACCACCAATGGGTCGCTGTTCAGTCATTACTGAATGCCGTTCGGCTGGAGGGAACAGGGCAAAAATACCTTATTCAGCATAGCGCTAGTTCCGGTAAATCTAACTCAATAGCTTGGTTATCCCATCAGTTAGCATCATTATACCGCCCGGATGGCAACAAGTTTTTTAATTCGGTAATCATTATTACAGACCGCACTGTGTTGGATGTTTAATTGCAAGACACGATTTACCAGTTTGAACATCAGGATGGTGTGGTTTGTAAAATCAGCCATGAGTCTGGTAGTAAGTCTTCGCAACTAACCAAGGATTTATCGTCTGGTATGGCAATTATCATCGTGACGATCCAGACTTTCCCGCATGTGCCCTCAAGGCTATTCAGGAAAGTACTGGTCTGAAAGGACGAAGCTTTGTTGTTATCGCTGATGAAGCGCACTCAAGCCAGACGGGAACGACGGTTCACCAGCTTCGTAAAGTGCTGATAGCGGAAAAATAGATGAAGAAGAAATGGATGGTCAGGATGTTATCAATGCTACGCTTGGGGTTCGCAGAAGTTCCTCTGATATAAGCTATTTTGCATTTACTGCCACGCCTAAAGCCAAGACATTAGAGCTGTTTGGTAGACCGCCTCATCCCGAAATGCTTTTGGCGAATGACAACAAACCGAAGCCATTTCATCTGTATTCAATGCGACAGGCGATCGAAGAAGAGTTTATTCTGGATGTTCTGAAAAATTACACCAACTATGGGCAGGCGTATCGTCTAGCGCATGATGCCGAAGATAAAGAAGTCGACCGCAAAAAAGCCAAAACGCAGTTGAGCAAGTGGGTTCGCTTACACCCTCACAATATTGCCTATAAATTACAGGTCATCATTAAACATTTCCGTGAGCATGTTGCTCATTTACTGAATCACGAAGCGAAAGCGATGGTAGTAACCAGTAGCCGCCTCGAAGCGGTAAAATATAAGCAGGCGTTTGATAACTATGTGTGGGAAAAAGGCTATAAACGTTTAACAGCAATGGTGGCGTTCTCAGGTGAAGTTATTGATGAGGGCGAAAGCTACACGGAAAACTTGATGAATCATGGCCTGCAAGGTCGGGATATGCGTAAAGCATTCGATACTTATGATTATCAGGTGATGCTGGTTGCCAATAAATTTCAGACAGACTTTGACTAGCCCAAACTGGTCGCCATGTAAGTTGATAAAAAACTCAAGGGCGTAGATTATATTCAGACACTATCCCGTCTTAATCGCGCGTATCTGGGGAAAAGCAGCACATTTGTTCTTGATTTTGTTAATAACCCACAGGACATCTTAGCTGATTTTAAAGAGTATTATCAGAATGCCGAATTAGTGCAGGTATCCGATCCCAACCTTATTTATGCCATTTTCCATAAGCTGAATGAACAGCATATATGGCAATGGCATGAAGTGATTAATTTTTCTGATGCCTATTTTGACCCGAAACGTGGTCATGAAGCGCTAACGGGGTATTGTAAACCTGCGGTAGATTATTTTACTTACTATTACCGTTACCGCTTCACGATGGATGTATTACGGGGGAGCGGTATCGACACTCGAATATCGACACTCGAAGATGCAAAGAAAAGCGGCGATGAAACTCGGCGAGTAAACTTGCGAACGTAGTATTAAGCAAGCTCGTGAAGCGAAGTACGTGCTGGATACGTTCAAAAAAGAGATGAATAGCTTTATCCGCTTTTACGAATTTGCTTCGCAAATTGTCGATCTGGCAGATGAAGAACTAGAACGCTTAAATGTCTTTTCTCGCTACTTATTGCCGTTGCTAAGAGGGGAACGGCTTGATGATGATCTTGATATCAGTCAGGTACAACTAACACACCATAAGTTGTGGGAAAAGCGTACTCAGTATCTCAAGTTACAAGAAGGGGGGAGAAGAACTTAAAGAGATCACCAGCGTCGGTGGCCCAATAGCCGAAAGGCTGAAAGATCTATTCTAGCACATTCTGGAACAGCTAAATGAGTTGTTTGGCGAAGAAACGACCGATGTTGACAAGCTGGTATGGCTTGATGGCGTAGCGGCTAAAGTTTCCGAAAATGATTATGTGATGGATCAACTTCGTCATAACGATATCGAGTAAATCATGCTTGGAGATTATCCTCAGGACGTACAGAATGCTGTCATTGAAAGCATGATGGCGTTTGAGAAACATTCAGTTGCTTACCTGTCTGATAAGGATGTTGCCCGTTTAGCCAATCGTTTCATACTTGATCTATTACTTAAAGGGCTTAGCCGATAAGAGAGTCTTTGACGGGGCTTGATATGAATTTACATAGAAGTTTTGGTATACTTATTGAACGATGTCTTTCAGCCCAGATTCTGCTTTTCAGTAGTAATTATGAGCAACAACAAAAAATTAGGCAAGCTACGCTAAGCCATCTTGTGCTGACATCGTTCGCTTAGTAGTAACATCTACGGCTGTTGAAACAGGGCAGTCCTCCGCGAAGATCGAAGCTTCCCTCGAAATTACGCGCAAAAAATTTGCCAGTTTACGTCTTGCGGTTTAATCCCTTCTTAATGCTTCTCTGACCCAGTGTTTTATCGGCTCATAGTCCATTGATACGCCAGTATGATGGATAGCCGATATATACTGGGTTTTATTTTGCTCCCAGCTTTGATAGTCCAGCGGTTTGTATCCACTCTGAACGGCCATCACGTCGGCTAGCAGTCGAGACGGGTGCCCATTTTTCCCTCTCTGAATGGATGGATAAGTATCAGCCCCACATGGGTGATGGCGATAGCGATGATGAGTTGTTCTTCGCACATGCCGTTACACGGCGTGTATTGAGCCAGATACTTGGTATCGAATTCGTTCAGCAGTTTTGGCAGCTGCACTGAGAGGGCAAACATAAAGCCGCCCTTGCTTATATTTACCGCTCTTTCTTGTCCAGCCCACTCGTAGATGTTACCTAACTAGTAGCGGTATCAGCTTTTTAGCATGGCTATGCTGAGTTGTCCCTGCGGAAACTGTTCTTCAAAAACGTACTGGTAGAGTTGTTCTAACAGGACAAGTTCTGCTTTATCCATTTCATCGGAAGCTGTGATCCCCAGTTTATTAGCCAAAACCTGCTCGCCAGAGCCCTTTTCTCATACTGTCCTTTACTGCTGGATACATGATATCAGCTTATGGATATGCCCTGTGTTATTAGGGAGGGAAAAACAGAGGGATTATAATGTCAGACGGGCATGGCAAACAATATTCGTAAAATCAGTTAGTTAAATAAGTATAGGCTAAATTATGATTTTTAGCTTTTTATAAAAAAACTTTATTTATCAATGCTAACACACCAATACATCATCGTTTACGAAACATCAGTACTGCTGTCAGTTCTACTTACCCATCCATAAAGCTTATCCGCCCATTCCTGTATCATCGCTTTCTGATCATCGAGATAAGTTGCATGGTTGTATGTGCGGCGAACATTGTTGGTATCTGCGTGTGCAAGTTGAGCCTCAATAGCATCAGGCCTATAGCCCATTTCGTTTAAACGGCTACTCCCTGTGGTTCAGGTTGCATGTGGGCTTATAAGTACTATTCCAGCCAAGGCTTTTCAGTAGCTGGCGCATGGAGTGCGATATCATTGGACCTAGCGGATTATCCCTGCCCGTAAAAAGGTGCTTCTAATGCCTGGTTAATCCCTGTAGTATTCTGAGCATTTTGACAGCTTGAAAGGGTAGGGGAATAACGTATTATTCTCTTCTGGCCTTCATTCGCGCTGCCGGTATGGTTCACAGAGCGTTATCAAGATCGAATTCTACCTATTCCGCTTCGGTGGCTTCTGCAGGCCGCGCCAATGTCCACCACATCAGCCACATGCAATAGTTAACCTGGTATGAGCCACGACTATTGTCAAAACAGCTTAATAACTTCCCGATTGAGGATTCAATGCATGCTTGTGTTGTGTCTTATTAGTTAGAAGGGCTTTACGCGCAGGCAAACAGGATTGCTATCAGCTCTAGGCATCGCTACTTCCAACTCGAAAACTGATGAAATTGTACGACGGGATTCGGCGGCTACTATCGGTACACCTCGTTTAGCCGTTTCCTGAATAATTTTAAGAACGTGATATGGGGTGATGATCTCTCTGACAGGGAGAGCTTACTGATTGTGGGGAAAACAACTCGTTCAAGCATATCCAGTCGCCGCGTTTTGGTGATTTTGGCCCAGTTTTTTATCTGTAACCATTCTTTAGCAATAAGCTCAAAGGTGTTAGATGCGTCGTTAACTTTACGGATCTTGTCTAATTGACGAGCTTGGGCAGGGTTAACTTCAGCCGCGACTTGCTTACGCGCTTGTTCGCATTTCTCGCGAGCTTCGGCAAGTTTGACCGTCGGGTACTCACCAAGTGCAAACATGCTGGATTTACCGTTGAGTTTAAATAGATAGCGCCATGCCTTTTTGCCATTGGGTTTCGCTTCGAGATATAGGCCATTGAAATCATTGAGCCGATATAGTTTTTTCTTTCGGCTTGGCAGTGCGGCATTGCGTATCAGTGAGCATAACGGGGCCTTTTTATTTATTGTACTCACCTAAAATGAATATGGAAGAATATTGTACTCATCCATGTACTCATTTATGACTGCGTTTTTACGAAATGAATTGAGACTATGTGAAATGAAAAATCCACGCAATTTATTGTATTTTATATGTTTTTGTGATCGATCTGAGATTTAATGAAACCTCATGAGACAATAAATTTTATTAGACGTTGAACAAGAAATTCATCACGTTACCGTCTTTGACGATGTAATCTTTGCCTTCTGAACGCATTTTGCCGGCTTCTTTGGCACCTTGCTCCCCCTTATAGGTAATGAAATCCTCGTACGCGATGGTTTTTACGCGAATAAAGCCTTTCTCGAAGTCAGTGTGGATCTTGCCTGCCGCTTGTGGAGCAGTCGCACCTACCGGAATGGTCCAGGCGCGTACTTCTTTAACACCAGTAGTGAAATAGGTCTGTAGGTTCAGCAGATCGTAACCTGCGCGGATCACCCGGTTTAGCCCCGGTTCTTCCAGGCCCAGCTCAGCCATAAACTCGTCACGCTCTTCATCTTCCAGTTCGGCGATGTCGGATTCCACGGCGGCACACACAGCAACCACCACCGAGCCTTCGGCTTTGGCAATTTTACGCACGGCGTCCAGATACGGGTTGTTCTCAAATCCGTCTTCGTTGACGTTGGCAATATACATGGTTGGCTTCAGCGTCAGGAAGCTTAAGTAGCGGATTGCGGCCTTATCTTCTATGCTCAGATCCAGCGCACGCAACATACCGGCATTTTCCAAGTGTGGCAGACATTTTTCCAGCGCGGCCAGTTCGGCTTTGGCGTCTTTATCGCCGCCTTTGGCTTTCTTCTGTACACGATGGATAGCGCGTTCGCAGGTGTCAAGGTCAGACAGCGCCAGCTCGGTGTTGATCACCTCGATATCTTCAGCTGGATCGACCTTGTTGTTGACATGGATGATGTTATCGTTTTCGAAGCAGCGCACTACATGGCCAATAGCTTCAGTTTCACGGATGTTGGTCAGGAACTGGTTGCCCAGACCTTCTCCTTTGGAAGCGCCTTTCACCAAGCCAGCGATATCGATAAATTTCATGGTGGTTGGAAAAATACGCTGTGGTTTGACAATCTCGGCCAATTTATCCAGACGAAGATCAGGCATTGGTACCACACCTGTGTTTGGTTCAATGGTGCAGAACGGGAAGTTAGCTGCTTCGATGCCCGCTTTGGTCAACGCGTTGAACAGGGTGGATTTACCTACGTTAGGAAGACCGACGATACCGCATTTGAATCCCATGTTATTATCACCTTAAATATATTAATTATCAGTGTGTTATTCTTGACTGACCGCATAAAAGGGCAAAATAATGCCGGCATTATACACGTAATAGGCGTTTATCTCGATCTGGCTTGTTTGATGGGGCGATGTAGTGGTATGGCCGGTTTTGATTAGGATTTTGATCGCATTACCTGACTGACATTACTAGTAACCCATGGTAAGAGCATCGGAGGCATTTTTTCCCACTCTACCCGGTAGTTCGCATTTGATCGCCGTTCAGAGGTTTTCATTGGTTAGAAAAGATCAACAGTGAGTGGTGGCTGACTGCTTTTGCCGAAGCAAGCTAAACCGATCCGTAGCCACAAGCTAGATGATTATCGCTATTAGGTGGTGAAGAATACTGTAACACACGTACCTTGGCATAAGACTAGACCTCTAGACCTCATCCCATTAGGCTATTTTATTTGCCATTTTGGTCCTGAGCAGTGCCTATCATCCTCACGTACTCTATGTCGGCTATGGTTGTTGCATACTTTCGGTGTGCAAATTGGCTGCAACAATGTATACACCTACTTGGATAAGCTCTTAGCGCTTGCCTTGAAGCTGTGCAGGCGCTGAATGGCGTTTTCCAGCCCGTTTTTCATTAGCATTTCGCTGCAATGCAGTGATTCGTCTATCGCTTTATCAATCATTTCCTGCTCGCTGTTTGGCGGCTTGCCGAGCACGAAACCCACCACCTTGCTTTTATCGCCCGGATAGCCGATACCGATGCGCAGGCGATAAAAGTTCGGATTGTTGCCAAATTTATTCTGAATATCCTTGAGGCCATTATGGCCACCGTTGCCGCCGCCGAGCTTTATTTTGGCCACACCTGGGGGCAGATTCAGCTCGTCATGTGCCACTAGAATTTCGTCCGGATCGATGCGGTAGAAATTGGCCATCGCTAGCACTGCTTTGCCGCTGAGGTTCATAAAGGTAGTCGGCACCAGCAGGCGCATATCGTTACCCGCCAGGTTCAGCTGGGTTGTATAACCGAAGAACTTGTTTTCTTCCTTCAATTGCTGGTGGTAGCGCTGGGCTAGTAAATCGACGTACCAGGCACCAGCGTTGTGCCGTGTTTGGGCGTATTCCATGCCTGGATTCGCCAGACCCACTATCAATTTAATACTACACATCGGGAAATTCGCTATGATCAAGATAAGGGAAAAAACATAGTCTACCCGCTGCTGTGACGAATAACAAAACCCTTATGCTGCGTAAATAAAGGTGAATAGCCAGGTTATGCCAGTGAGCATCGCTGGGGTTTCGTCCCCAACGCCTATCTCCGCGTTGTCTGGCTGGAATATAGCCCTTTATACCCTGTCTTCTCAGCCTTGATTACGGGTTTTTGGGGCTGCGATGCCGTCACGCTCAATTACGGAACACAGCCTAATGAGATGAATGACTGAATTTGTTTGCTAATCGTCATTTAGACCCTATCTCATTGTCTATTTTATTTGCCATTTGTGATCGCCTCCACAATTACCTGGTCTGGTTAAGAATTATACTTATTTAACGATGCGGGTTAACAGTTCTCATCATTATTTTCCTGTTGGCATAGGGAACTAAGGAGTGGCATATGAAGCGTAGACGCGTGGAAAAAGTGGGCAACTTTTTTATAGGCCTAGGGTTAGTGGTGATGATCAGTGGGGGAGGCTATTCCATCCTTGCTGAAGTATCACAGTTTAATTTACCCCCCCCGCTCTATGCGTAGGGTGCCATTATGAGCATTTTTATCGGCGCGTTGATATGGGTATTGTGTTGGTCGGGGCGCGTATAGGTAGGCGTGAACAGTTAGCATAACGCTATTGGTGGATCAAACACGTTGATAAACATTGCCGCTACGACCCACGCCGTAAGTCACATTGATTAACAAATCCGCACGGGATCAGAGGGTAGGGTAAAAGAGAATTGTTGCATGGTTAGGGCTGAGATGGCGAGAAAAACCCGTTACTGTTGGTACAACAACGGGCTTTTCTCATCTACTACAATGGGTAACCATGCCATAAAGGCAGCGGATTAATGCTCGAACATTGCAGAGATAGACTCTTCATTACTGATGCGGCGGATGGCTTCAGCCAGCATGCCAGATAGCGTTAAAGTACGCACGTTTTCCAAAGCTTTGATTTCCGGCGACAGTGGAATGGTGTCACAGACGATCACTTTATCAATCACCGGGTTCTTGATGTTGTCCAGTGCATTGCCGGAGAAGATTGGGTGGGTTGCGTAGGCGAATACACGTTTGGCACCGCGTTCTTTCAACGCTTCTGCCGCTTTATACAAAGTTCCGCCAGTGTCGATCATATCATCGACTAGCACACAGTCACGGCCTGCTACATCACCGATGATATGCATCACCTGAGAAACGTTCGCGCGCTGGCGGCGTTTATCGATGATCGCCATATCGGTATCGTTTAGCAGTTTAGCGATAGCGCGGGCGCGCACTACGCCGCCAATGTCTGGAGAAACTACGATGGGGTTTTCTAGATTCTGTTGCAACATGTCTTCTAGCAAGATCGGGCTACCGAACACATTATCTACTGGGACATCAAAGAAACCTTGAATCTGCTCGGCATGCAGATCCACTGTTAATACACGATCAACCCCAACGCTGGAGAGGAAGTCGGCAACGACTCTGGCCGTGATTGGCACGCGTGCAGAACGCACACGCCGATCCTGACGGGCATAACCAAAGTAAGGGATAACGGCAGTAATACGCCCTGCGGAGGCACGTCGCAGGGCATCAACCATTACGACTAGTTCCATTAGATTGTCGTTGGTTGGAGCGCAGGTGGACTGGATGATGAAAATATCACCACCGCGTACATTTTCGTTGATTTGTACGCTCACTTCGCCGTCGCTAAAACGACCTACAGCGGCGTCACCAAGGTTGGTGTACAAACGGTTGGCAATACGTTGTGCTAGTTCCGGGGTGGCGTTACCAGCAAAAAGCTTCATATCAGGCACGGGAAGAACCTCAGGATTGCGTCCAGAGAATATATTGTCATATGGCCTTTGCCAAGGGGCACAGTTGGCGGTGCCGACGCAATATACATATGGGTATGTAACCACTACATTAAGACCGTATACGGCACGGGGATAAATAAGGCTAGGTTGCGCATGACCCTGTGTAGCGAAATGTTGAGCTACGACTTAAACTGCCTGGTACGGATGCGATGTAGTGGAGAAATGTTAACCCCACGCGCGACAAAACCACGCAACCACACCGGAGCTTGATTTAACACCTGACGAGCGGAGATTTCTGTGTCGAATTCTGCAAACACACAAGAACCAGTGCCTGTCAGGCGCGACGGAGCGTATTCTAACAGCCATGAAATAAGCTGTTCAACCTCACGAAAACGTTTTCTTGCAATCGGTTCGCAATCATTTGCGTAAGGAGCCAATAACAGCTCATTTAAGCAGCGAACTGGGGTATCACGTTTCAATTCCGCGTCGCCGAAAATCATCGGGGTAGGGATATTGATGCCTGGATGAGCCACCAGATACCACTTCTCCGGCGGGTTAGCTGGCTGCAACTGTTCGCCGATACCTTCGGCAAATGCCGCATAGCTGTGTACGAAAACGGGGACGTCGGCACCAAGCCTTAGCCCTAACTCAGCTAACTGATTGTTACTCAGCCCGCAGCGCCATAATTCGTTCAGCGCCACCAGTACGGTGGCGGCGTTGGAGGAGCCACCGCCTAAACCGCCGCCCATCGGCAGGTGTTTGTCGATGCTGATGTCAGCACCGCATGGCGCGCTGAGTAGCCCGCAGCGATCACAATATTGTTGTAGCAGGCGAGCGGCACGCACGATCAGGTTGTGCTCATCTGGCACGCTGTCTAGCGGTGTCAGCAGACGAATGCTGTCGTCTTGGCGCGGGTCTAAGTTCAGGGTATCGCTGTAATCGAGGAACTGGAATAGCGTCTGTAATAGGTGATAACCGTCCTCACGTTGACCGGTGATATATAAAAACAGGTTGAGCTTAGCGGGAGAGGGCCACTGGCGAATCATTTGAGCGCCCAGCTATCTATTTTTAGTTTGATACGCTGGTCACCTTGTTTCAATTCCAGCCGGCTTGGCAATGGCGGTGTGATTGCGCCGCTGTAGTCTTGGTAATCCACCGCCCAGCTCAGGTTACCTTGCTGATAGTTCAACCTGCTCAGACGGTACCGATCATCCAGCGTGAAGTCGTTGGATCCACCTGGCAGGCCAAGTATCCATTGGCGCAGGTTGTTCAGTGGGATCGCCATACCACTCAATCTATGGATCATCTCCTCGGCGTTGTCGCTGACGTAGCGCTTGCCCTGATGGTCAGTCAATTGCACCACGTTTGGCCGCACGTTCAGATCCACTTCGGTACTGCCCAGTAGGTTGGTCAGCAGTAAACGATAATGCTCCGGGGAATATTGTTGCCAGAAGAAACGCGCGTAAACCTTTTTCTTGTCGGACAGATAGGCAAAGGAGCCACGGGTCTGGTATTGGCTAAGCTGTTGTACCGCCTGTTGATGGGTGTTCCACTGTGGTAAGCTAGGGCTGGTGGCCGGCTTAGTCGTGGTACAGGCGGTCAGCATCAGGCTGGCCAGCGGGATGATCAAATGCAGCAAACTAACTTTGCAGATTGGCATGACTTTCTGTTGTCCTTTAGGGCGTATGTAGCGAAATGGATACCAACGCTAACGATGGAAAGAGGTAGCGTCAATAATGATATGCCAACATAACCTAATCACGCGAGCTTAGCGGGTTTAATCCTTGGTAGTGAGCATGCCTGCTCTTATAAGCGCTCCAGTTGCACTGTAGATTTGTAACGCCGTTGAATTGGGCAACGGCAATGTTCTGGATTAAAACGCTCTTTGGTAACTAACTGAGTATATGGGACTATGATGCTCAGGTTGGTGAAGTGATAGTAATGATAAAAGTACTTCACCGAATGACGCTACTCTGGGGGCACCGCCTCATATAATAGCATTTGCCATGGCAGAACGGTACCATTTTACTAACTTATTCAACAAAGCCACAATATTATTACGCTGGGGTAGCTAGATTACAAAATGGTAACATGCCGCTATTATTCTTTAATCTTATAAGCCTACAGAGATTTTCTTATGAATACATTACCTCCTCATATGGTAACAAAAATGAAATATCTCGACTCTGTCCGGTGGATTGCTATCCTAGTGGTAGTTTTATCTCATTTATCTTTGGTTTACTTCATCTATTTACACAATATATATGTGGGGTAAAATACCTGCGAAGTTTCCAGTTCAAAATTACATCCATAACTCAATTTTTGCATTTTTATGCTCTGGAACTTACGCTGTTTTCATCTTTTTCGTGATGAGTGGTATCGTGTTATCTAGAGGGATAGAAAAAGATGGATAGATATTATTATATGACATCCTTTACGCGCTATTTTATGTTGGCGATCCCAGCCACTTTTTCGTGTTTGCTGATGTTCGTTATTCTCTTCTATACTTCCCGGAGTAATTATAATTTGCTAGGCGCATCTGAATGGCTAAATAGCTTCATCATTGCGAATCTGACGCTGATCGGCGTATTTCTCTACGGTGCTCTATAGGCTCCTTCTTGGGTGTGCATGTATGGGATGGACAAGCTTGCAACCCAGTATTATGGACCATGAAAATTGAACTGATCGGTTCGCTGTATGTTTATATAGCCTGTATTTTATTAAAAAGAAACAAAATACTATCATTAGTAGTGTTTCTCATTGCATCACTCGCTCTGTTGCCTGCCATTAAATGTCACTATTGGATTGAGTATGGTGTGCTTTTATTGTGGCTTTATCTATTCAGTCTTTAATATTAATTATAAAAATAAATTTATCGGTATTTTGCTGATTATTGTAGGGTTTTATTTTGCTGTTATCTATAATGACAGTAGCAGTTATGAGTGGATAACGAAGTTTTTGAAAAAATTCATATTTGATCCTGAACTTACTTTCTGGCATTTTTATTGTCTATAGTGTCTTGATTAGCAGCGTAATTAGCCACATTCTGGAAAAGAAATGGTTCGTTTATTTAGGTAAGCTTTCTTTACCTATTTATATCATTCATATGCCAGTTATTATATTGACGATATATTTAACACGAGACTTTGCTAACGATTCAGTGGTTAGCATGTTGGCCGTATCGGCCACGTCTATATTCTTCAGCATCGTGCTGGCACGCTTTGTTGTACCGGTTGACGATTTTTCCATCAGTTTCCAAAGGCTGTTTACAATAAAATCACCCGTTTAGGGAGGTTCAGAAAGACAAGCTAACCGCTTTCCTATACTGCCTAGAAACGCATGATGCCTTCTTTAACGCTCGTTGAAAGGTTTTCGTCGCCTCCGTTATCCGGGGGCGTGCTTTTGTCCATAATCTTGTAATAGTTTCGCTACGTATGATTGGCGTAGGTTGCATTTACGCCCCAGAGGCGAGTGCCGATTAAGCAGTTTATTGGTAACTTGATGTAATTTATTAATTTATTGGTTTTCTTGGCCCACAGTTAGTGATTGAACGCAAGATTCAGTTGTGGCTTTTATTGCTCCCGTGCATCAAGTAGAATGCCCTGCAACGAGAAACCATATCAAGATAAGTATTACTCTAGGAAATGACCCTGCTAGCGTTAGGTATTAATCATAAAACCGCTCCGGTTTCTCTCCGTGAAAGGGTGGCCTTCTTACCAGAGTCTCTCGATCAGGTGCTGACCAGTTTGCTCCAACAACCGTTGGTGCAGGGCGGTGTAGTATTGTCTACCTGCAACCGTACCGAGCTGTACATTAGCGTAGAGCAACAGGAACATATCCACGAACACCTAGTTGCCTGGCTGTGTGAGTATCATCACCTTCGTCTCGAAGATGTGCAACAAAGCCTCTATTGGCATCACGATAACAACGCAGTCAGCCACCTGATGCGCGTGGCCAGCGGACTGGATTCGTTTGTATTGGGTGAGCCTCAGATCCTCGGTCAGATGAAAAGAGCATTCGCTGAATCCCAGCGAGGCCAGTCGCTCTCCGGTGAGCTGGATCGCCTGTTCCAAATTTACTTCTCCGTCGCCAAACGCGTGCGCACAGAAACCGAAATAGGTGCCAATGCCGTATTTGTTGCTTTTGCTGCCTGTACACTGGCACGTCAAATCTTCGAATCACTGGCCGATATGAACGTGTTGCTGTTGCTGGTTGGTGCCGGTGAAACCATCGAGTTGGTCGCACGACATCTGCGCAAGCACAAAGTGCGGCATATGATCTTTGCTAACCGTACCAGCAAACGTGCTCAAAGGCTGTTGGGTGAAGTCGGTGCGGAAGTGATCACCTTGCTGGAAATTGACCAATGTCTGTCGGATGCAGATATTATCATCAGCTCTACCGCTAGCCCGTTGCCGATCATCAGTAAAGGGATGGTGGAACGGGCGCTAAAAGCATACCGCTACCAGCCTATGCTGCTGGTGGATATCGCTGTGCCACGTGATATCGAGCAGGAGGTCGGCAAACTGGCTAATGCTTATTTTTCTAGTATGGACGATCTGCACGCCATCATCCATAACAACCTGGCGCAGCGTAAGGCTTCATCAGCGCAGGCAGAAGTGATCATAGAGCAGGAAAGCACCAATTTTATGGCTTGGTTACGTTCGCTGGGGGCGGTGGAAATCATTCATAATTACCGCTCACAGGCCGAGCAAATTCATGCGGTAATAGAGGCCAAAGTATTGGCCACCATTGCACAGGGTGCCAATGTTGAACAGATTATCCACGAGTTAGCGTATAGATTGACCAACCGTTTTTATCCATGCTCCAACCAAATCCCTCCAGCAGGCTGCCAGCGATGGCGATGTGGAGCGGTTGCAATTATTATGCAACAGTCTCCAGCTGGATTAGCATTGGTTTTCTTAATTAACAGGGTCTAATACCACGCATGAAGCCTTCTATTTTTGCTAAACTGGAAGCGTTACAAGAGCGCTATGAAGAAGTGCAGGCGTTACTCGGCAATGCTAGCGTTATTGCTGAGCAGGATCGGTTTCGTGCACTGTCGCGAGAATATGCGCAATTGACTGATGTCAGCTGCTGCTTCCTTAAATGGCGTCAGATACAGGGTGATTTAGCGGCGGCGGAAATGATGCAAGACGATCTGGAAATACGCGAAATAGCGCAAGAAGAACTCAAGCAGGCCAAAGCGACAACCAAAGAACTGGAACAACAGCTACGGGTGCTGCTGTTGCCAAAAGATCCTGACGATGAGGGTGGATGTTTCCTGGAGGTGCGCGCTGGTACAGGCGGTGATGAGGCGGCCATCTTTGCCGGCGATTTGTTCCGCATGTATAGCCGCTATGCCGAAACTCGCCGCTGGCGTGTAGAAATGATCAGCGCTAATGAGGGAGAACACGGTGGCTACAAAGAGGTGATCGCCAAAGTCTCTGGCAAGGGTGTCTATGGCCAATTGAAGTTTGAATCGGGTGGTCATCGTGTGCAGCGGGTGCCGGAAACAGAGTCTCAGGGGCGTATCCACACCTCTGCATGCACTGTGGCAGTGATGCCAGAAGTGCCAGAGGATGAAATGCCTGACATCACTCAAAGCGATCTGAAAATCGACACTTTCCGCTCTTCTGGCGCGGGTGGTCAGCATGTTAACACCACCGACTCGGCGATCCGCATCACCCACCTGCCGACTGGCATTGTCGTGGAATGCCAAGACGAGCGTTCACAGCACAAGAATAAGGCTAAGGCGATGTCGGTGCTCGGCGCACGTATCCGTGCTGCCGAAATGGCTAAACGCCAACAGGCAGAAGCCTCAACCCGCCGCAACCTACTGGGTAGCGGTGATCGTTCTGACCGCAACCGCACCTACAACTTCCCGCAGGGACGCGTGACCGATCACCGCATCAATCTGACACTGTATCGTCTGGACGAGGTGATGGCAGGCAAGCTAGACATGCTGATACAACCGATCGTGCAAGAATACCAGGCAGACCAGCTTTCCGCGCTGTCTGATGAGCAAGAGTGATGGATTATCACTACTGGCTGAAAGCTGCATCTGCCCGGTTAACGCACAGCGATAGCCCCAGACGCGATGCGGAAATCTTGCTGGGGTTTGTTACTGGCAGAGCCAGAACCTTTCTGCTGGCGTTCGATGAAACGCGACTGACGCCGTACCAGCAGCAGCAACTGGAAGCGCTGCTGGTACGCCGTGAACAGGGTGAACCAGTAGCCTATCTGGTCGGTGAGCGTGAATTCTGGTCGCTACCGCTATCAGTTTCCCCAGCCACCTTGATCCCGCGCCCGGATAGCGAATACCTGGTAGCACTGGCGCTGGAACGCCTACCGATCACGTCCTGCCACATTCTTGATCTTGGCACTGGCACTGGTGCCATCGCGCTAGCACTGGCCAGCGAACGGCCAGATTGTACGGTCATTGGCATTGATGTGCAGCCCGACGCACTGGCACTAGCACAGCATAATGAGCGGAAGCTGACGATCAGCAATGTGCAATTCTTACAGGGTAACTGGTTCAGTTCACTGGCCCCCCAGCATTTTGCATTAATCGCCAGCAACCCGCCGTATATCGACGCTGACGACGCGCATCTGACGCAGGGCGATGTACGTTTTGAACCTGCTAGCGCGTTGGTAGCGGCGCAACAGGGGCTGGCGGATTTAGACGCCATCGTGCGCCATGCCCCGCAGCATCTCCAACCTCATGGCTGGCTATTGTTGGAACACGGCTGGCAGCAGGGTCGCGATGTGCGCGCGCTAATGCTGGCCGCTGGATTTATGGCAGTTGCCACTTACCGTGATTACGGCAACAATGAGCGCGTGACTCTCGGCCAGTGGCCATCCGCCGTGACCCAAAATTGATAATAACGAAGCGTAAGGCAATGTAAGGAAGCACCATGACCGCATACACTGTGTTGAAATCTTGTCATTTGCTTATGGTTTTCATTAGTATCACCTTGTTTATGCTGCATTTCTTTTGGCAGTGGCGTAAATCGGCTATCATGAATTGGCGTTGTGTTCACAGATTGCACCGCACCCTAATGACACACTGCTGTTTGCCAGTGGCATCATGCTGGTAGTGATATTCGGGTTTTATCCGTTGCTGGCTATGGACTCATAGCTGACTGAGAAATTGTTTGGCATTATTATCCCCATCCTACTTGGTTACGCCACCTTGGATATGAAGAGCAAAAGTCAGAAACTGTGCGTTCTGGCATTGGGTTGCTTGTATCTGATAATTAAACTTACTACGACGAAAATACCGTTTCTGATGGTATGGTGTACCTATGAGCCGTATTGCGGATTTTGAATTTAACACCTCGCCACTGAGTGCCGGTGTGATCCTCGTGTCACAATCTATACGGCGCGATTTTCCGGTGGCCGAGGTTGGGCGTAAGCTACAGCAGTTGGTCGATGAAGCGCGCACAGCGATGCCGGATGCTCCCAATCAGGAGCAGCAACTGTACGCGCACTTATTGAGCTTTTCTTTACTACCTGGGGTTTCGGCGACGTTAGTGGTATTTATCTCCTGTCCGATGCCATCTAGTTGGATAAGGTGTTGGAAGAACGTCGGTGTACCCCGGTATCATTAGGCACTATTTTCTTGCATATCGCACACCAGTTGGATCTGCCGCTGATGCCGGTAATTTTCCCCACTCAGCTTATTTTATGTTCCGACTGTCTAGATGATGAAATGCGGCTGATCAACCCGTTGAATGGTGAAACGCTAAACGAGCATCTGGAAGTGTGGATCAAAGGTAGCTTGGGGCTGTGTGCTGAGTTGGAAGACAACGATCTCGACGAATCGGATAACCTCATGGTGGTGTGTAAGATACGTGATGCTTTGAAAGCCGCCCCGATAGAAGAAAAATAGATGGAAATGGCACTCAGTGCCAGCGAAACCGCCTTGTACTTTGACCCAGACGATCCTTACAAGATCCGTGACTATAGGCTGATTTATACTAAGCTTGAGTGCAACCATATCGCCATTTCCAACCTTAACTATTTTGTCGAGCAGTGTCCTGAAGATCCGGTGAGTGAAGTGATTAAATTACACATCTACACGATGGATCGGAAGATAGTCACGCTGCATTAACCAATTTATTCGATTTACTCAAAGGAAAAATATGAAACAGAAAGTGGTTAGTATTGGTGACATTAATGTAGCGAACGATCTGCCGTTTGTGCTATTTGGTGGTATGAACGTGCTGGAATCGTGTGATATGGCGATGAGTCTCTGCGAGCATTACGTCACTGTGACGCAAAAACTGGGTATACCTTACGTTTTCAAAGCTTCTTTTGATAAAGCTAACCGTTCTTCCATCCACTCATACCGGGGGCCTGGGCTGGAAGAAGGGATGAGGATTTTCGAAGAAATCAAAAAAACCTTTGGCGTGAAAATTATCACCGATGTTCATGAAGCGGCGCAGGCACTGCCGGTGTCTGAAGTGGTAGACGTGATCCAGCTACCGGCATTCCTAGCACGCCAGACTGATTTGGTGGCAGCGATGGCGAAAACTGGCGCGGTAATTAACGTGAAGAAACCGCAATTTGTCAGCCCTGGTCAAATGGGCAATATCGTCGATAAATTCAAGGAAGGCGGTAATGATCAGGTGATCTTGTGCGATCGTGGCAGTAACTTTGGCTACGATAACTTGGTAGTTGACATGCTAGGCATCAACGTGATGAAGAACGTAACCGGTGGGCATCCAGTGATCTTCGATGTGACCCATGCGCTGCAAACCCGCGATCCATTCGGTGCTGCTTCTGGCGGGCGTCGTGCACAAGTGACTGAGCTGGCGCGCGCTGGTATGGCGGTTGGTCTGGCTGGTCTCTTCATTGAGGCGCACCCGGAACCGAATAGTGCCAAGTGCGACGGGCCGTCTGTGCTGCCGTTGGACAAGCTGGAGCCATTCCTGGTGCAGATGAGAGCGATCGACGATCTGGTGAAGCACTTCTCGGCGTTAGATACCAGTAGCTAGGCGCTATTATCGCTGGCTCTGCTGTGTGGCTATAACCGGGAGAACTATGGAACTGCTAAGTGTGTAGGGAATGGAGTACGTTTTAAGTAGGGATGCCAAAGCGTTCCTGACAAAACAATTAACTATGATGGCAAATAGACATACATTTAGAATAAAAAATATCGGCAGAAAAATAGATACATATGGTGCTTTGCCCCCATCAATGACCTCTCTTAGTCTTAGGAACATAAATTTTAAAACAAGCACGCCTACAGGGATAGGCTCCTATTTAACCAACTAACTCCCCTGGTATGAAAGGTGTGCAGCATGCCGATTGTCGTGGCAAGCAGTTCGATACTTTCTTACCTTTTTCGGGATGCCCGCCTCGCCGGAGGATAGCCAGTAGAATACACGTTACTATCATCGGGCAAATCAGCCTGCGACAGGAGGGAGGGCTAAGTCGATAGCACCAGCCTTTGCGCCAAGAAGGTGCTTAGCAGATCTTTAGTAAACTTCAGCCGCGTCTGGCGATCGCTCAAATTAAGCATAAACTTTAATTTGCTTGGTCCGTCGAGGCGATATACTTGTGGATTGCTTTGCAGCAGGCCGCGATCAGGTAACCCGGATCGACACAGTTGTTGTCGCCGAACTCGATAAATCCACCGTGCTCATTACCCTCAATGCGTTTGATCCCCAGCATTTGTGCGTACTAGCGCAGCGCTGCGCTTTGCAACAGGTTGCGTGCCGGTTCCTGCAGCACGCCGAAACGGTCAATCAGCTCCACCTTTAGCTCTTCCAGATCGTTGCCATTTTTAGCGCTGGCAATGCGTTTATAGAACGATAAATGGGTATTGACGTCTGGCACGAAGTCGCCCGGCAGCATGGTTAGCATGCGTAACTCTACTTACGCCTGGATACTGGTGAGATCTTCCAGCAATGGGTTAGCAGCCATTTTTCAGTGCGTCAACTGCGCTTTCCAGCAATTCCATATACAACGAGAAGCTGATGGTGGTCATCTGGCCGCTCTGATCTTCTCCCAACAACTCGCCTGCACCACAAATTTCTAGATCATCATTGGTGGCTAGTGCAAAGCCAGCACCCAGATCGCTCCAGCGAGGCGATAGCTTCTAACTGTTTTTGCGCATCGACGCTCATAGCTTGCGGATTGGGTGTTAGCAGGTAGGCGTAAGCCTGATGGTGTGAACGCCCGACACGGCCTTGCAACTGGCGCAGTTGTGCCAGCCCAAAGCGGTCGGCGCGCTCGATAATAATGGTATTGGCGCTGGCAATATCGATGCCGGTTTCGATAATGGTGGTGCAAACCAGCACGTTGAAGCGTTGATGGTGGAAATCGTTCATCACCCGCTCTAAATTGCGTTCGCGAATCTGGTCGTGGCCGATGGCGATACACGCTTCTGGCACTAGTTCCACTAGCTTTTGCGCGGCCTTCTCGATGTTCTCCATATCGTTGTACAGATAATAAACCTACCCTCCACGTAGTACCTCACGTAGGATCGTTTCATGCACCATCAGGCTGTCATATTCGCGTAAAAAGGTTTTTACTGCCAGACGGCGTGCGGGTGGGGTGGCGATAATAGACAGGTCGCGCATGCCGCTCATCGCCATATTCAAGGTTCTTGGAATGGGGGTGGCGGTCAGCGTTAGAATGTCTACGTCGGCGCGCATTGCTTTAATGCGCTCTTTATGGCGCACGCCAAAGCGGTGCTCTTCATCGATGATCAGCAACCCCAGGTCTCTCCAGCACAGATTGCCTTGTAACAACTTGTGGGTACCGATGATAATATCCACCTTGCCGGTGGCCGCAGCGTCAAGTACCTACTGCTGTTATTTGGCGCTGCGAAAGCGTGACATAATGTCAATGCGGATCGGCCAGGTGGCGAAGCGATCACGAAAGTTGTCGAAGTGTTGCTGTGCCAGCAGGGTCGTGGGCACCAACACCGCCACCTGTTTACCGTTTTCTACCGCCAGGAAGGCGGAGCGCATCGCCACCTCGGTTTTACCGAAGCCAACATCGCCGCACACCAGACGATCCATGGCTAACGGCTGGCACATGTCGCTAAGCACAGCGTTGATGGCCTGCTTCTGATCAAGTGTGGTTTCAAAGGGGAGATTTGGCAGAAAAGCTGATACTGTTCACGGTTGTGCTTAAAAGAGAAGCCCGTTTTGGCGACGCGCTGGGCGTAGATATCCAGCAGTTCGGCAGCCACATCCCGCCACACGCTTGGCGGCCCTCTGCCTTGCGCGTGTCCAGTCATCGCCGCCTAATTTGTGCAACGGGGCATTTTCGTCGGCACCGCCAGCATAACGGCTGATCAGGTGCAGCGAAGAAACTGGCACATACAGATTGTCTTCGCCAGCGTAGGATAGGATCAGATATTCGGCCTTAATACCACCGGCCTCCAGAGTGATCAGACCGACATAGCGGCCAACACTGTGCTCCAGGTGCACCACTGGTTGACCTGGATGCAACTCCGCCAGGTTGCAGATTAGCGTATCGGTGTTGATAGTGCGGCGATTATCCTGCTGGCGACGGCTGACAGATCGCTTTCGCAGATTAGTGCCCGGTTGCGCATACTATCGAAGAAACCATGTTCGCAAGCGCCGACCATCATATAGAGGCCTGTCAGCTGTGCCTGATCGAGGTGCTGGATCAACTGGGTGCCGAGTTTGATACCACCGAGTAGATCCTGTAGCGTCTCGTGCAGGCCCTCATTCTCGACCGAGAAAATTATACTGCCGTCAAAGTCTGCGACAAAGCGGTGTAAATTGTCCAACGGCAGTTTGTTTTGATCCTACACCGCTAGATCAGTCAGGGTGCGGTAGCCCAAGTTGGTTGTTACCCGCCTGGGCCGCTAGATCTACGGTTTTTAACGCTATGCGTGGCCAGGCTTTTAGTTCGCCGAATAGTGCATCGACGCATAACCACAGGGTATCCGGTGCCAGCAGCGGACGCATCGAATCGATGCGGCGGCTTTGGTAACGCTGGCTGATGTCCTGCCAGAAGCGCGTGGCGGCGTTTTCAAGGTTGCCGGTATTATGACGATCAAGGTGTTGGATGGTAGATAACTGAACAGTGATGGCAGCGGTTGGCTGAAAAACAGTGGTTGCCAATATTCGACACTGGCAGGCCAGGTACCTTTGCTAACTTGCTGGTAAATATGCTTAGGATCACGGTGCACGTCAAATTGCTCACGCCATTGGCTGCGGAATAGCTCGATGGCGTTTTTGTCGGTTGGGAATTCATGGGCCGGTAGCAGGTTGATAGCGTCGACCTCGCTCAGCGTGCGCTGTCTGTCGATTTCGTCATCGAAGAAGTCAATACGGTATGGCTCTTCGCTACCCATTGGGTAGAGATCGAACAAGGCACCCCGGGTGACGAATTCGCCATGTGCCATCACTTGCGCGACGTTGCGGTAACCGGCCTGTTCCAATTAGCTGCGCAGCTTATCGCGTGACAGGCGCTGGCCTTTTTTCAGCACTAACGCGCATAACCATGCAGAAATTCATGCGGACAGACGCACTGCATTAGGGTATTGACCGGCAAAATGATCACCCCGTGCGCCAATGGTAGGCAGATGATACAGGCTCGATACAGGCTCGATACAGGCTCGACAGGCGGGCAGAGATGATGTCCTGATGTGGCGAGAAGCCATCATATGGTAGGGTTTCCCAGTCGGACAGCGTAGTGACCCTTTGATTGGTAAACTGCCGGATCTCGTCGCGCAGCCGTAGGGCATTTTGCATGTCTGGGGCGATCAGCATCACTGGCCCGTTATGGCGTTCGACGATTTCGGCGCATTCACGGCGCAGGATGAACCAAACAACCGTCCTAATCGGTGCAGATCACCTGCGCGTTTGGGGAGAGAATAACAGTAGGATAAGGAACAGCTGTGGCTATTGGAAATGCTCATTCAAGTATCTTTAATCATCGTGTTGGATTGTGTCCGGCAGCAATAATCAATAAAGCGTCTTAAATTGTGCGCTATAATAGCCCAGAAATCAGCAAACTGGCACAGTTAAAAATGATACAATCAGGTTTTTAACCTAAAACTTAATCGGTTAACTGCCAGGATTTTGTTCGGCCAGGCTGGTTTTGCCTGAGTTTCGGCCAGCGCTGTCAGTGGCATAAAAGTCCACTGGGTGTTCCCTTAGCGCGGGAGAGCCTTTATTATCGATGATTACACTGCTTTAACTATAGCAACAAAACGGATTTCATGTATCAACCTGTCGCGTTATTCATTGGCCTGCGCTACATGCGCGGGCGTGTCTCAGACCGCTTCGGGCAGTTTGTTTCCTGGCTGTCCACTATCGGCATCACCTTGGGAGTGATGGCGATGGTTACTGTGCTCTCGGTGATGAACGGTTTTGAAAAGGATCTGGAAAACAACATCCTTGGCTTAATGCCACAGGCTTTGATCACCAGTAAACAGGGGTCGATTAATCCTCAGTGGCTACCTGCCTTGGCAGTTCAAGGGCTGAAGGGCGTCAGCCGCGTTGCGCCATTGACCACTGGCGATGTAGTACTGCAAAGTGCCCGCAGTGTAGCGGTTGGCGTAATGCTCGGTGTCAACCCGGATGAAGCCGATCCCTTGACCCCTTATCTCGTCAATATCAAACAGCAGCAACTGCAACCGAACCACTACAACATCATTATTGGTGAGCAGTTGGCTAGCCAGCTAAGCGTCAAGCGCAGCGATTCACTGCGGCTAATGGTGCCGAGTACCAGCCAGTTCACGCCAATGGGCCGCATTCCTAGCCAACGGTTGTTCACCATTATCGGCACCTTTCATGCCAACAGCGAGGTGGACAGCTATCAATTGCTGGTCAACCAGCAGGATGCATCGCGCCTGATGCGTTATCCGGCTGGCAACATTACTGGCTGGCGTCTGTTCCTACAGCAGCCCCTTATGGTTGATACTCTTAGCCATCAGACGTTGCCACAAGGAACTGAATGGAAAGACTGGCGTGAGCGCAAAGGCGAACTGCTCCAGGCGGTGCACATGGAGAAAAACATGATGGGGCTGCTACTTAGTCTGATCGTGGCGGTTGCCGCATTCAACATTATCACTTCGCTGGGTTTACTGGTGATGGAAAAACAGAGCGAGGTAGCGATCCTGCAAACCCAAGGCTTGACTCGCGGCCAGATCATGGCGGTGTTTATGGTGCAAGGCGCGAGTGCTGGCATCATGGGTTCACTAATCGGCACGCTGTTCGGTGTGCTGCTGGCTAGAAATCTGAATAACTTGATGCCAGTCCTTGGCGCATTGATTAATAGCGTTTCGTTACCAGTAGCAGTTGATCCGCTACAAGTGACGTTCATTGCTGTGGTGGCAATAGCGTTGTCTTTGATATCCACGCTCTACCCTTCATGGCGTGCTGCCACCGTACAGCCTGCTGAGGCTTTACGTTATGAGTAACCTTTATTTACTGCAGTGTGACAACCTTTGCAAGAGCTATCAGGAAGGTAACCTGCACACCGATGTGTTGCGCAATGTTAATTTTGCCATGCAGCCCGGAGAGATGATGGCGATCGTCGGTAGTTCTGGTTCCGGTAAAAGTACCTTGCTGCACCTGCTGGGTGGGTTAGATTCACCGAATGCTGGCGAGGTGATCTTCAAAGGCCTATCGTTGAATATCATGTCTTCGGCGGCCAAGGCGGAACTGCGCAACCGCCAGCTCGGCTTTATCTATCAGTTTCACCACCTGTTGCCAGACTTTACCGCGTTAGAGAATGCCGCCATGCCGTTGCTAATAGGTGGCACCCATACCGCACTGGCGCAGCAGAAGGCGATGGAGATGCTGGCGGCGGTTGGGCTGGAGAAGCGCAGTAAACATCGCCCCTCTGAACTGTCTGGCGGTGAGCGCCAGCGTGTGGCGATCGCCCGTGCGCTGGTCAATAACCCGGCGTTGGTGTTGGCGGACGAACCGACCGGTAATCTGGATAAACGCACCGCAGATAGCATCCTTGATTTATTGGGTGAGCTGAACATGCTCCAGGGTACGGCATTTTTAGTCGTGACCCATGATTTGCAGTTGGCCAAGCGACTCAGCCGCCAACTGGAAATGGTCGATGGCCATCTTCGGACGCCATTAACTCTGTTTGGGGGCGAGTAATGGCGTGTGTGCGTCACTTTCCTTCCTGACGGCTCTGCGTTTTAGCCGTGGCCGCAAGCGCGGCGGCATGGTATCGCTGATTTCGGTTATCTCCACCATCGGCATTGCGTTAGGGGTAGCAGTACTGATCGTTGGCCTGAGTGCGATGAACGGCTTTGAACGTGAACTACAAAACCGTATTCTGGCGGTAGTGCCTCATGGTGAGATTGAAGCAGTGAATCAGCCGCTTCATGGTTGGCTCCCTATGCTACAGCGGGTGGAGAAAGTGCCGGGCATTCTGGCCGCTGCGCCTTACATCAATTTTACTGGCCTGATGGAAAACGGCGTACAACTACGTGCGGTACAGATCAAAGGGGTAAACCCACAGCAGGAAAATCAGCTCAGTGCGTTGCCACAGTTCGTACAGGGTGATGCCTGGATTAATTTCAAGGCTGGCGAACAGCAGGTGATCCTGGGTAAGGGCGTGGCAGATGCGCTGGGTATCAAACGAGGTGCTTACGTCACGGTAATGATCCCTAACAGCAATCCTGAACTGAAGCTACTGCAACCTAAGCGCATCCGCCTGCATGTAACTGGCATTATGCAACTTAGAGGCCAATTGGATCATGGCCTGGTGCTGGTGCCATTAGGCGATGCGCAACAGTATCTCGACATAGGTGACGGCGTCACTGGCATCGCCATCAAAGTGAGCCAGGTATTCGCCGCCAATAAACTGGTGCGCGATGCTGGGGGGATAACTGATGCTTACGTCTACATCAAGAGCTGGATCAGTACTTATGGTTATATGTACCGCGATATTCAGATGATCCGCGCCATTATGTATCTGGCGATGGTTCTGGTGATCGGCGTAGCTTGCTTTAATATCGTTTCCACATTGGTGATGGCGGTGAAGGACAAGAGCGGAGATATCGCGGTGCTGCGCACTCTAGGTGCCAAAGATGGCTTCATCCGTGCCATTTTTATTTGGTACGGCCTACTGACTTGGTTAGTGGGGAGCCTGAGCGGCGTAGTGGTAGGGGTGGCCGTCTCACTACAACTGACCACTATCACCAAGGGAGTGGAAAAACTGATCGGTCATTCATTCCTATCGGGCAACATTTACTTCATCGACTTTCTGCCTTCTGAGCTGCATTGGCCGGATGTGGTGATCGTGCTGGCAACAGCCCTCGTGCTCAGCCTGCTGGCTAGTTGGTATCCTGCCAGACGTGCCAGCTGTATCGATCCAGCGCGTGTGTTAAGCGGGCAATAATCAAAATGCGGGCAGAGAAGCTGCCCTATTCAGGAGGAAATGAATGCACACTCGCCATCGGTTGTGTCAGTTTCGTAAGAGTAAGCATGTGCTGCATCAGCGTTTTCGTTCACGTATTTTTTATCGTGATATCATGGCGGTGTCCGAGCTGAAAAAGCCGTTTGTGGTGGTGTTGACCGGGGCTGGCATCTCCGCCGAATCAGGTATTCGTACTTTCCGCACGGCAGATGGGCTGTGGGAACAGCACCGGGTGGGGGACGTCGCCACGCCGGAAGGCTATCAGCGCAATCCGGTATTGGTGCAGGAGTTTTATAACGCGCGCCGCCGCCAGCTACAGGCCGCAGAGATTGCGCCCAACGCTGCGCACCACGCGCTGGCAGATCTGGAAGCGTGGATGGGGGAAAATTTCCTGCTGGTTACTCAGAATATCGATAACCTGCATGAACGCGTGGGTAACAAGCGGGTGCTGCATATGCATGGTGAGTTATTGAAGGTGCGCTGCACCCATTCAGGCCAGGTGTTCGACTGGCCTGAAGATCTCAGCATTGAGGATCGTTGCCACTGCTGCCAGCTCTCGGCACCGCTGCGTCCTCATGTCGTGTGGTTTGGAGAAATGCCGCTGGGTATGGACGAAATCTATCAGGCGTTGGCTAAGGCTGATTTCTTTATCGCCATTGGTACCTCTGGCCATGTCTATCCGGCGGCAAGCTTTGTGCAGGAGGCACGGTTGGCCGGGGCTTACACCATGGAATTAAACCTGGAACCCAGCCAGGTGGAAAACCAGTTTAACGAAAAGCATTACGGCCTATCCAGCGAGGTAGTACCGTATTTCGTGCGCAAATTCTTGGTGGGCAAGGCCCATAAGGCCAAAATGGCGAAAAAATAGCCTGGTTAAATAGGTTCTTAGTTTACTGCCGATGTAGATCATTGCGCCTTCATTTGGCACTCTATTTCGCGCCAAACGGCAAAGTTTTAGCGTTTTCTCGGCTAAGCAAGAGAATTAACCTAGATTAGAGGAATGAGGGGCGAAGTGATCACCCGGTCAAGGTTGCTTAGCGCCTAACTTTCAATTTCTGGAAGTGGTTTTCGTACAGCCTGCTGGCATCGCCCACATCATTTTGCCATTCTCCATTGTTGATCACCGCTTCATCGGGATACAGCGATTTGTCGTTAGCTACTTTAGGAGAGAGTAGTTTTTTTGCTGCCAGATTAGGTGTGGGGTAACCGATAGTTTCTGCTAGCTGTGCTGCAATCTCCGGACGTAGCAGGAAGTTGATCAGCTTTAGCGCCCCCGCAACATTCTGTGCATTTGCCGGGATCGCCAGGCTGTCCATCCAGAAAATGCCGCCTTCCTTTGGCCAGACGACCTCCAGCGGAGTGCTCTCTTGGCGCGCCACGAACGCAGAGCCGTTCCATACCATCCCCAGATTGACTTCCCCTTCTATAAATGGATTGCCTGGGTTATCGGAGTTAAAGGCCAGCACGTTTGGCATTAGCTTCTGCAACTCATGGTAGGCGGCCTCGATCTGTTTGGCATCCCTGGTGTTGCCTGAGTATCCTAGCTTGCGCAGGGCTATTTGAAACACGTCACGCGCGTCGTCGATCAGCAACAGACGCCCCTTATATTGTGGCTGCCAGAAATCGGCCCAGGTGGTGATGGTGGTGGGATCGATCGCATCTGTGTTGACGCCAATGACTGTAGCGCCCCAGATAAAAGGGATTGAATAGTCATTGTCAGGATCGAAAGGTTTGTTCAGCAGGTTGGGGTTTAAATCCTTGAAGTGGCTGAGCTTGCTCTTGTCGATTTTTTGTAACATACCTTCCTTGCTCATCTTGGCGATAAAGTAGGTGGAAGGTACCACCAAATCGTATGCGCCATCCTTGTAGGTTTTCAGCTTAGCGTACATACTTTCATTGGATTCGTAGGTTGAGTAAATCACTTTGATGCCGGTTTCTTTGGTGAACTGCTCAAGCAGTCCCGGAGGAACGTATTCTGTCCAGTTATAGAAGTACAGCATTTTGCCATCATAGGCATTTGCAGAGCCTAGGCCCAGCGCCATCATCCAGGCTACCAACAAGTGTGACCACTTTTTCATACAGCATGTCCTTCAACAGTATTGAGTTGATCTGGTATGCGCTGCCACCTGTAACGGTGCGACATACCTCATAAATGATGATTATAGGTACCGGGACGTAGTGGGTAAAGTCGGTGCCACCGGGCGATGTAACGCTGGCGAACTTTTCTTTGGTTTGCACGCCAACACAGCTGGATAGACGAGCAAGCGCAAATCACCACAGGGCGCTACTCATCCGACGTTGGGGTTCCGCAGCACCCAGAGCGTTATTAGATTTTAGGACTGCGGTCACGCATCACCCATTGGCTGGCAATCACTAGCACTATGGACAGCAGCAGCAGGATGGTAGCCAGAGCGTTGACCTCCGGCGACAAGCCGACTTTCACCATCGAGTAGATCTTCAGCGGCAAGATCTCATAGCCAGGGCCGGTAACGAACGAAGAAACTACCACGTCATCCATGGATAAGGTGAAGCTCAGCAGCCAGCCAGACGCTACTGCTGGCATCGCCAGCGGCAGGATAATCTGGTGCAGGATGGTGACTTCGCCGGCACCGAGATCGCGTGCCGCTTCGAGCATCTTCACGTCAAACCCCTTCAGCCGCGAGTAGACGGTAACCACCACAAACGGCAGACAGAAGGTGATGTGCGAGAACAGCAGCGACCAGAAACCGAGCGAAATCCCCAGCAGCATAAACAGAACCAGCAGGGAAATGGCCATCACAATATCTGGCGACATCATCACCACAAACAGCATACCGTTTACAAATGGTTTGCCGCGAAAACGGTAACGATACAGCGCTACTGCGGCCAGCGAGCCGATCAGTGCGGCGAAAGTAGCGGACAGTACCGCCATAGTCAACGAGTGACCCGCCGCTTGTAGTAGGCTGTCGTTATTGAACAAAATGCTGTACCAATAGGTGGTAAAACCTTGCCAACTGAAGCCAAAGCGCGAAGCATTGAACGAGTTAACGATTAGGATAATGATCGGAACATACAAATAGGCGTAAACTATGGCCATGAACCCACCCTGCAGCAGACGCCTAATCATACCAGCCCTTCTTGCCTGTTGAGCAGCTGGGTGACCCGGTAATAAACCAGTAACAATAGCCCCATCGCTAGTGTTAAACAGATGCTGGTAGCCGCACCAAACGGCCAGTCGCGAATATTGAGGAACTGGCTTTTAATCACGTTACCGATCAGTGGGTACTTAGCCCCCCCCAGCAGATCCGCCACGTAGAATACGCCCATGGCTGGCAGCAGCACCAGCAGGCAACCAGCGATAATGCCTGGCATAGTCAGCGGCACTATAATGCGGATAAAAGTCTGTAGCTTGTTGGCACCGAGATCGCGTACTGCTTCCAGACAGGGCTTGTCCAGCTTTTCGATGCTGGAGTAAAGCGGCAGCACCATAAACGGCAACAGAATATATACCAGCCCAAGGATCACTGCTCCTGAGGAGTACATGATACGCAGCGGTTGGTCAATTAGCCCGGTGCTTAGCAGTGCCTCGTTGAGGTAGCCACGGGTACTGAGGAATAGCTTTAGGCCGTAAACGCGGATCAGTGAGTTAGTCCAGAAGGGCACGACCAATAGAAACAATAACAGGGGTTGCAGCTTCTGCGGTAGGCGCGCCAGGATAAAGGCGAACGGATAACCGAGCGCCAGGCAGCATAAGGTGGCAATCAGCGCCATATTTAACGAATGCAACAGCACCTGCACGTACAGCGGATCGAGTAGCCGGCTGTAGTTGTTGAGCGTAAACACCCACTTTACCAGAGTAGCGTCGTCGCAGGTGAGAAAGCTGGTGCCAATAATCATCAAATTCGGCAAGAAGACGAACAGCAATAGCCAAGTTACCACGCCGACGATCACCGCATTTTGAAATACTTTACGCGATTTCTTCATCAGCCAGCACCACCTCCCAGCTTTCGACCCAAGTCACGGCCACCTTTTGGTTCAGCGAGCGGTTGACATCCGGATCGTCTCCGTTAAAGAATTCGCTGACCATTACCATATTACCGTTCTCCAGCTTGACCACTGATTCCAGCGTCATGCCTTTGTAGTTGCGCTCACGTACATAGCCGATCAGACCATCCGGCTGTGCACTGTCGTTCACTGCCTCCACCCGTAGATCTTCTGGGCGCAGCAATACCTTCAGCCGCTGGCCTGCTTCAACCGGCAGTTCGGCATAGATATCGCACTCGCGACCTTCTACATCAGCACGTACCCGCCGTGGATCAAGGCGCTGCAATACTACGGCGTCAAAGGTGTTGATCTCACCGATAAAGCGTGCGACGAACAGGTTCTTTGGCTCCTCGTAAATTTCGCGCGGTGTGCCGTCCTGCTCAATGCGCCCGTCACGCATCACCACGATGCGGTCTGACAGGGTCAGCGCCTCTTCTTGGTCATGGGTGACGAATACGAAGGTGATGCCCAGTTTGCGTTGTAGTGCCTTCAGTTCGCTTTGCATTTGCTTGCGCAGCTTGTAGTCCAGAGCTGATAGCGACTCGTCTAACAGTAGCACCTTTGGTTTATTGACCAAGGCACGAGCGATAGCCACCCGCTGCTGCTGACCACCGGAAAGCTGGCCTGGACGGCGCTGGGCGAACTTATCTAATTGCACCATGCGTAGTGCCTCATCGACGCGGGGCGTCAGTTCGGCTGCCGGGATTTTCTGCATCCGCAAGCCAAAGGCGACGTTTTCAAACACTGTCATATGCGGGAACAGGGCGTAGCTTTGGAATACGGTATTGACGTGACGCTGCTCGGCGGGGATTGCGGTGATGTCTTGGTCATCAAGCAGGATACGTCCTTGATCGACAGTCTCCAATCCAGCGATCAAACGTAGCACTGTGGTTTTACCACAGCCGGAAGGACCGAGAATAGTAAGGAATTCACCGTAGTTAATTGTTAGGTTGAGATCGGCAATGATTGTTTTACCGTCGAACTCTTTGCTTATGGCATACAGTTCAATAAGGGGTATCAGAGAGGATTTCTCAGTCATTTATAGAGTCACTCTATCCCGTGGTCTAATGCAGATAGAACCGCAACTGGAAAAGACTGCCGAAGCTTCTAGGGTTGCCCCAATAATTAAATGGAGCTTCAAAACCAGTTGTGCCAATAGAAAACTTTAGAGCGCGCATGATAGACGCTGAAAGGCGGAATTGAAAGCCGTTCCGGCTAAGTATCGCTTATTTCATCATGATGCGACACATAATCCCAGCAATGCCTACTTTATCGAACTGAGGGTAAAGCCGATCTGCGGTGGTACCAATGGCACCCAATTGTCATTCTGTCGTGTCCAAATTTATTTATCGGCGGTTACAATTACCCCGGTGTGTCACTGGTGGGGATGGAACAGGCAGTGGCAGTAGTCATCATCGCAGAGCGGGGAAAATAGCGTTATATCCCATAATCACCTACGGCACCACCTACGGCACTACCCTGAAATCTGACAGTGCCGCCACCCTCTCAGCGCTAGGATCAGTGGGTGAAATACCAATATCCGCTGTTCACCAACATGGCCAGCAGCGCCATAAATGACGGATCGTCCACTGCTTCACCAAGCAAGGCTGCATCAACACTGAAGTTATGGCACAATGCATCTACTGCTGGCAAGTGATCGGTGTCTATCACCTCACTATTGATGAAGCATTGACCGCCGATGCGCAGTACACGCAGGCCGCCTAATCGCTGAAGCAATTCACCTTGTTGCAGCAATTAGTAAATTTCACTGATTTGATAGGACGGCTCCAGCGGTGCGATATCCAACTCGTGGCGTGACTGAGAGATGAAATCGCCGAACCATTGCTGAAAGTATTGCGGTTGCTGCACCAGCTCCAGCATCATTTGCCGCAGGATATCGACTTCATGTGGCAGCACGTCAGCCGGGTGTTCACGCAGCTTGATGTCCAGGTCGCTGTATCGCCTGCTGCCTAAATCGTGTGCTAACACATAGTTGGCAAAGTCACTGATCAGTTCACGGCCATTCGGTGCAAGAAAGCCCACTGAATAGTTCAGCGCATTTTCCAGCGTATATCCTTCGTGGGGGAAACCAGGTGGGATATACAGAATGTCCGCCCAGTTCCATCTCTTCGTCAATAATGGCACCAAGGGGTTCAACTTATAGCGGATCCGGGTGCATAATGTACTGCTTCATTAGCACCTTTTCGCCTACACGCCAACGACGGCGACCAACGTCTTGAATAATAAACATATCATATTGATCGAGGTGTGGGCCTACGCAGCCTCCCGGCATCGAGAAGGAGACCATTAAATCATCTATCCGCCAGTCCGGTAGTTGGCGTAACGGCCTCATTAGCGCACTGGAAGTCTGATGCCAGTGATTGACCGCCTGCACCAGCAGCGACCAGTTATTCTCGCCAAGGTGGTCAAGGTTTTCGAAGGGACCGTGCGCCACCTGCTAGTGACCATCATGATGGCTGATCAGACGGCTGTCTACATCGTTTTCCATCGCTAACCAGGCCAACTCATCTGGGGAGAGTGGATCGATAAAGTTTTTGAGGCTGTATTTCAGAACCACCGGACGCTTTTGCCAATAGCGTTGCAAACAATCATCCTAGTTCAGATCTAATCGATAATCCATTTTCTATTCCAACACAGTGGAGTGAGCATAAAGTGCGATTATAACGGAAGTTTGGGCTGCTGGATCGGTACCTGCACGAGATAATTTACCCGTGCAGGCTCTTTGAATAGCAAGCAGCCACCGAAAGACAGTGGCTGAAATTTAGCTGCAGGGCATGACGTGCTTGCCTGTGAAGGAATAATGCAGCCAGGTTGCCCGATGAAGCACAGACCCGCTGAGGTGAGCCAGAAGCTATAGAGTGTCTAGCTCTTTTGGGCTAGGAGAATGTCAATCGTGATGATGGGAATTATGCTGACTAGCGAAGGTCACTTGCATGTGTGCGCCACCGAGCGGGCTGTCGCTGATGGTGATCTGTCCGTCATATTGCTCGATGATCTCCGCTGCTACCGACAGGCCGAGGATCTGGCCGGGGCGCAGCGTATCGACACACTGGCCACGTTTGAAAATCAGCGCGCGCTTGCTTTCCGGAATGCCTGGGCCGTCGTCGTCGATGACAATAGAGAGGTTTTTATCGGAGCGTAGCGAGGTGATTTCCACAAACTCCAGGCAATATTTACAGGCGTTTCCCAGCACGTTACCCATCACTTCAATGAATTCGTTATTCTCCCCCATAAAGGTCACTTCTGGCGAGATATCTAGCGTTATCATCAACCCCTTTGCGCTGATAGACTTTGTTCAGTGCTACTGTGAGGCTGTCAAGTAGCGCTGGCACCGAGCGGATCTCACGCGTCAGCATCGTTTAGCCCTGAATTGATGCTGGCTCGGTGCATATAGTAGCCGATCTGCTGCGAGATCCGGCCGATCTAATCTAGCATGATCGGTTCCGGCTTCCAATTCACTACTGATACGGGTATCGATCTCGTAGAAACCTGACTCCCTGAGCCATTCTTTGTTAATCAGCTTTTTCAAAGCTGGCACTCTGCGCTGGTTACACAACAGGTTGCCCTTTTCGTCGTAAATAAAGACCAAAGTAGGGAAGTTAAGGTCGATATCAGGGGGAGCGGCGATGGTGGGGTTATTGTCTTTCCATTGTGCCAAGCTAAAAAACAGGTTGCTTTCGCCGCGTAGCAGACGAAAAGCGGTCTTGTCGAAACTGACGATATAACACCCACTACCGACACCAAGCCGTAAGATAGAGACAATGCTATGATCATGCCAGCAGTCGCCATTAAAAAGCGGGCGCGCAATGAAAACGGTTTTATATCCTTATTAAGCATGCTGCTCATTTCACATTAAAGCGATAGCCTTGGCTACGCACGGTAGTGATCACGTCCTGCGGATATTCTGCCTGTATTTTTTTGCGCAGGCGACCCATCAGCACATCGATAGTATGTGCTTTCGCGCAATTCGGCGTCCAGATATAGTTGTAGCATCAACGAATTTTTGCTGACCACTTTGCCGGCATTGCGGATCAGCGTCTCAATAATGGTGTATTCAAAGGTAGTCAATTTGATGTTCTGCTCATTAACGCTCAGTTCACGGCGCGACAGATCGATCCGGAACGGTAGTAGCATAATAATCTAGGATGCCAAACCGCTGTTACGGCGCATCAGCGCCTGAATGCGAGCGATCACTTCTTCTAAATGAAACGGCTTGGTGACATAGTCGTCAGCACCGGCCTCCATCACACTGCCACTTTATCCTGCCAGCTTTCGCGCGCGGGTCAGACCCAGAATCGGCAATTTCATTTGGTGAGCGCGCCAGCGTCGGATCAGGCTAAGGCCGTCTTCGCCCGGCAGTCCAAGATCGACAATAGCAATGTCTGGTGCATGTTCTTGCATGCAGGAAGTAAACGGCTTCTTTTGCGTTTTCAGCATCATCAACCTGATGACCCATTTCATGCATCTGAACGGAAAGGTGGTGGCGTAATAAACTATTATCTTCGACAACCAGTATTCGCACGGTGAACCCCTATGGATATGCGGGTGAACAGGCCTGGCACCCACGTTATAAAAGGTAACACGCTTTCTGGCAACACGCACGGACACCTTATCCATTTGAAGTTATGGTAGATATAGCCTGCTTTATTCGCAAGGTAAGCAGAAAAAACGTTATTGATTTTTGCTCGTACTCATTATCGGCAACGGCTGATAAACGCTGAATAAACAGTTCTGGTGCAAAGTTTAATGAAACTTAAATTTAGCATTTCATCCAAAGGTGTATGTGAGAGCAGAATTTTTGCAGATAGTCAGGGGATGACGGGCATGCCTGAAGTGTAGGGCAAGTTGAACTATCGGCATAAAAAATCCGGAAACTAACAAGGTTTCTGGATAATTTCACAGCCACTGGTTCCAACTTATATTGGTATTGGCTCGGCAGTTACCTGGTTATCATGCATTTAGCTCGCTGACCAAGGTGGCGGCACGGCCGATATAGTTGGCCGGTGTTATTGCCTTCAGGCGGGTTTTTTCTTCTTCCGGCAATGCTAGAGTATCGATAAATGCTTGCATGCTAACCGCATCCACGTGCTTACCACGGGTCAGTTCTTTCAGTTTCTCATAGGGCTTTTCGATGCCGTAGCGGCGCATCACAGTCTGGATCGGCTCGGCTAGCACTTCCCAGTTGTGATCCAATTCGTTGAGCAGGTGCGCCTGATTTACTTCTAGCTTACTGATACCTTTCATGGTCGCCTGATAGGCGATCAGCGTATAGCCCAGGCCAACGCCGAGGTTACGCAGCACGGTGGAGTCGGTCAAGTCGCGCTGCCAGCGGGAAACAGGCAGTTTGCTGGCCAAGTGGTCCAGCACCGCATTGGCCAAGCCCAGATTACCTTCGGAGTTTTCGAAGTCGATCGGGTTGACTTTGTGCGGCATGGTGGAGGAACCGATCTCACCTGCGATAGTTTTCTGCGTAAAGTGGTTCAGGGCGATGTAGCCCCAAATATCGCGGTCAAAGTCGATTAAAATGGTATTAAAGCGTGCCATACAATCAAACAGTTCGGCGATATAGTCGTGCGGCTCTATCTGGGTGGTGTATGGGTTCCAGATTATGCCTAAAGAAGTGACGAAGGTTTCGCTAAACGAGTGCCAGTCCACTTCCGGGTAGGCAACGATATGGGCGTTGTAGTTGCCGACTGCGCCGTTGATTTTACCCATGATCTCTACATGCGCCAACTGACGAAACTGGCGTTCCATACGGTAGGCCACATTAGCGAACTCTTTACCGACGGTAGATGGGGTAGCAGGCTGACCATGCGTGCGAGATAGTAAAGGAATGTCGCGATATTCCAGCGCCAGGCTTTTGATCGCGTCGATAATTTTGCGCCAGTAAGGCAGTACCACATCTTGACGCGCGGTTTGCAGCATCAGTGCGTGCGACAGGTTATTGATATCTTCTGAGGTACAGGCGAAGTGGATGAACTCGGACACCGCATGCGGGGCAGGGATCGCCGCCACTTTTTCCTTCAGGAAATACTCGACCGCTTTCACATCGTGGTTGGTAGTGCGCTCGATGGTCTTGATACGCTGTGCGTCTTCTTCGCTGAATTCCTCGACAATTTTGTCGAGGAAAGCGTTGGTGTTGGTATCAAAAGCGGGAACTTCCTTGATTTCTGTACAGGAGGCCAGTTTTTGCAGCCAACGTATTTCTACCTGCACACGGAATTTTAGCAGACCGTATTCGCTGAAAATGGTGCGCAGTGCGCTGACTTTATCACCGTAGCGTCCATCAACGGGTGAAATGGCGGTCAGTAAGGATAATTCCATCTGTAGCAACTCCTGGGATCTATTAACAATTAGCAATAATATTTTGTGCCTGCTTAAGCAGACGATGACGGGAAAACATGAGCTGCAGGCGGCTACCGCCAACCTGTTGCCACAACACCGCTGCGCGGATGCCCGCCAGCAGGACGGCGCGAACCTTGGAATGAACCTGTGGATTCTGCAAAATCGCCGACGAACCGATAACCTGAATGCGCGGACCGAGCGGGCTGACTACATCGACATACATGCCAGCCAGCGCGCTGATGATCGTGTCTGACTCAAGGTCAAAATGTGCCAACTGGCGATCGAGCTGGCTGAGACGATCGCCAAGGGTTTGCATTGCCTGTTTATTAGCGTGGAGATTGCGTTCCAACACCATCAGGCTGAGGGTGTAGCGGGTCAGTTCAGCCCCCGCCCCTTTATTACTGACGTTGAGTACGGCCATCAGCGTTTCGAGGCCGACCTTAAGTTTACGCTCTTCGCCACCGAATACCGCTAACGTGGAAGGGGGGTCCATTTGTAGCAGGCTGCTTAGTGAGGTATGAAGGGCTTTGTGATCACATTGCCCTTGGTGTGCCAACTGCTGAACCAGCCGTGCTGACTGGCTAATTCCAGCTATCGCCAGCGTGATGTCATAATAATTCTTCGCCATGGCTACTCCTGTAAACACGGTTAACGGTACATGGCTTACTCTATAAAATTATGTGTATCGAAAGGGTGACGGCAGTGGCTACAGATCGATGGTGATCGGCCATGGCTGTAATAACAACGATAACAACAAATGTTGTGGATTATGCCACAAAATCAGGGCTAAACCCAGTGCCTAGTACGCCGACGCTAAGGTAGAGCTGCCATGTGACGTGGAGCAGCGCAAAAAACAGCATGCTCTGGGGGACACAGGCATATTGTAGTAGTCAGTTCTTCTCGCACTGATCGTGTCGTAACTATTAGAGCTTGTGCCTGATTGGGTAATTAAACATTTTAAATAAAGGAGTTCAGGGGCTGAGGTGATTGCAGCACCTGACCATATTTTATGTCATACGTTGTTCGATAATGCCGCCTCCAAGGCAGATTTCTCCCTGATAAAACACGGCAGATTGGCCTGGAGTCACGGCAGCTACCGGCTCGTCGAATCGCACTTCGATGCGCTGATCGTCAAGTGGAGTAACGTGGCAGAGGATGTCCTGCTGGCGATAGCGGGTTTTCACCGTGCAACGGAATGGCTCACTGCGCGGCATGCGATCAACCCAATGCAGTTGTTGCGCGATTAGGCCAGCGGACATCAAACGCGGGTGGTCATGCCCCTGCGCGACGACCAGCATATTATTGGCCACATCTTTGTCCACCACGTACCACGGCTCCTCGCTTCTGTCTTTCATGCCACCGATGCCTAGCCCTTTACGCTGGCCCAGGGTGTGATACATTAGCCCCCGGTGTTTGCCGATGGTCTGGCCATCAACGCTGACGATTAAGCCTGGCTTAGCGGGCAGATAACGCCCTAGAAAGTCGCGGAAATTGCGCTCGCCAATAAAGCAAATGCCGGTAGAGTCCTCCTTCTTGGCAGTGACCAGCGCCAACTGCTCGGCGATGCAGCGAACTTGCGGTTTTTTCATCTCGCCGACCGGGAACAGACTTTGCGCCACCTGCTCGTGGCTCAGCGTGTACAGGAAGTAACTTTGGTCTTTGTTACTGTCGATACCGCGCAGCAGGCGGCTTTTACCGTCGACATCCTGGCGACGCACGTAGTGGCCGGTGGCAATAAAGTCAGCGTCTAGATCTTCTGCGGCTAATCCTAGGAAGGCTTTAAATTTTATCTCTTTATTACACAAAATATCTGGGTTAGGTGTGCGACCTGCTTGGTACTCTTCCAGGAATAGCTCAAACACGTTGTCCCAGTATTCCGCAGCGAAATTTACCGTATGCAGCTTGATGCCAAGCTTGTCACATACCGCTTGCGCATCGGCCAAATCAGCCGCTGCTGAGCAGTATTCTTCATCATCGTCCTCTTCCCAATTTTTCATAAACAGCCCAGCGACCTGATAGCCCTGCTGCTGTAACAAATAGGCAGTAACGGAAGAATCGACGCCGCCGGAGATGCCGACGATGACTTTTTTCTGGCTGTTGTCTGACATGGGAGTCTCATGAATCGGCTGATAAAAACAAGCGTAGGACTTTATCACATCGGGCATGTGGTAGCACGGCCCTTATAGGGAATCAATATTTTTCCATTCACCGGGTTGCAGCTCACCTAATGAACGGGTTGCCCATACTGTAGCAAATCAGGCGCAGGGTAGAGAAACCGATATGTGCCGTCATGCGTCGTATTTGATGGTTTCGGCCTTCGAACAAAGTTATTTTAGCCAAGTGGTTGGGATTGATTTGCGTTTGCGGATCGGTGGATTGCGCGGCCACAGCTATTGCGGTTCGTCCACCCGTTCCACTATAGCGGGCAAGGCAGGACTGTCTTTTAAGGTGACGCCGTGGCGCAAGGGTGTCAGATTGCGATCTTGTGGCACGCCTTCTACTTGCACGAAGTATACCTTACCAATGCGTGTTTGCCCAGTTGGGTAAGCTGCGCCTGCAACTTACCCTCGTTGGTTAGCACCAATAGTCCTTCACTGTCGCGATCCAAACACCCGGCGGCGTAAATGTTGGTAAAGGGAATAAATGCTTTCAAAGTGGTGCGACCGGCTGCATCAGTGAACTGTGGCAGCACATCAAATGGCTTGTTGAATAATACCACTCGGTACAGATATTGCGCTGCCATATGCTTGCTGGATTATTTAAATTTTTGATTTTTAATAAATATTTTATTAATGGCAGTTGAGATTATGGCTAGTAGGGGCATTATAACCGAATTTATTTCAAATTGGATAGGGCGGAATATTCGATGTAGTATCTATACACATCTTATAAAACATTAACAAAAATTGCGCGTATCAAAGAGAGGTTGATGGAAAGCAAAGTAATTGTTCCGGCAGAAGGTAAAAAGATTACGGTCGATGCCTAGGGTAAACTGATCGTTCCAAATAACCCTATCATTCCGTTTATCGAAGGCGATGGCATTAGCGTTGATGTCACCCATGCTATGATTCATGTGGTTGATGCAGCTATAGAAAAATCCTACCACAGCACCCGCAAAATCTCATGGATAGAAATCTACACTGGCGAAAAATCCACTCACGTTTACGGAAATAATGTGTGGCTACCGGATGAAACCCTGGATCTGATCCGTGACTACCGTGTTGCCATCAAAGGCCCGTTGACTACCCCGGTTGGTGGTGGTATCTGCTCCCTTAACGTGGCTCTATGCCAGCAGTTGGATCTATACGTGTGCCTGCGTCCAGTACGCTATTATCAGGGCATCCCAAGTCCGGTTAAACAGCCAGAACTGACTGATATGGTGATCTTCCGTGAAAACTCTGAAGCATATCTATGCTGGCATTGAGTGGAAAGCCGGTTCTGCGCAAGCAGATAAAGTGATCAAATTTCTGCGTGACGAAATGGGCGTGGAGAAGATCCGCTTCCCAGAGCAGTGTGGGATCGGCGTCAAACCCGTCTCCGAAGAGGGAACCAAGCGTCTGGTGCGTGCAGCGATCGAATACGCTATCACCAATAACCGTAATTCCGTAACCCTAGTTCACAAAGGAAACATCATGAAATTCACCGAAGGTGCTTTCAATGATTGGGGCTATGAATTGGCGCGTGAAGAGTTTGGTGGCGAGTTGATTGACGGTGGGCCATGGCTGAAAATCAAGAACCCAAATACTGGTAAAGAGATTGTAGTGAAAGATGTGATCGCCGATGCCTTCTTACAGCAAATATTGCTACGCCCAGCGGAATACGATGTTATCGCCCGTATGAACTTGAATGGTGACTACATTTCTGACGCCCTGGCAGCCCAGGTTGGCGGTATCGGCGTTGCACCTGGTGCTAACATCGGCTCTGACTGCGCGCTATTCGAGGCGACCCACGGTACTGCGCCTAAATATGCCGGCCAGAACAAAGTGAATCCAGGTTCCATTATTCTCTCTGCCGAAATGATGCTGCGTCATATGGGTTGGACAGAAGCCGCCAACTTAATTATTAAAGGAATGGAAGGGGCGATTGCCGCGAAGACCATAACCTACGATTTTGAACGTTTGATGGATGGCGATAAGTTGCTGAAATGTGCAGAGTTTGGTGACGCCATCGTTAAACACATGTAAGTATTGTTGTTAGCATACAGCCAACATAAATTGTTATGTTTTATGTTGGCTTTTAGTCTTCGAGTCTTCCACCAAAACTCTTCCCCCCAAAACTGTATAAAAAGTACGGTTTAAACTGCAATTAGCCTCCACTCTCTCGCTCGATCATCGTTATATTTATCCATCATTTTTTGCGATTTATGCCCCAGCAGTTTTGCGTCTCCAGCCCCTGTTCCCGATACAGACGTTCAGACAGAGAACGTTGTTCATGGAAAGTTGTCGCGGTTCCCTCCGCGAAAGTGGCGGGTTACTGGCCTGAGGCGTATGCAGATCGTACCGGGCTGTGGCGAATCAACGCCTGACAGGTCGCAATGCGCGATGGAAGTGACCAACGGCCTATAACTGGCGGTCAATAGCAGAAACTGCTTTGTACAGGGAAAAACCATTGTTTGGAGATTCACTGACGTTACATGACTATCAGGGTCAGGTTGCAGAGGTTTTTGCCATAGTGCGTGCTCTGAATAAAATGACCAAAAGGTAGGTAAGCCAAAAGTGTTACGCATTGCCTGAGTGTCGGAGATGCTGACCCAAAATCCGATTTATTCAACAAAGCCGATCAAAATACTAACAAGCAATCGCTGACGGACTTTTATAATAAAGTTTAAAGAGGGAGCGCTTTCCCCTATTCTGAGCATCAAGGATATTTTGCTACTGACACTTGGAAATCCCACCTTTTTCATTTTTTCAATAATTCGCACCAGCATAGGGTGGCTCAATGATCACAGAGGATCTAGCGTGATGGCCGACTTTTGCGAGCGGCTGAACACCAGCTTTAGCGCCCAGTAGAGCAGTATGGCAAGCCAGCAGTGAGTTGATGGTCGGTACCCCCACTCGGTAACCAACCCGACGATGCCGCCAACGATACTGGCACATATCGCTGCCCAGCCGATAGTGACGGTTTCATCCGGCAATTTACCGGTGAGCTGGCTGTCATCCAGGATTTTGCGGCTGCCGCGTAACAGATAGTAATCCACCAGCATAATGCCGATAATCGGCGGTAACATCACGCCTAGCACGGTCAGTAAATCGACAAAACGATCCAAAATACCCAGCACTGACAGCGTCGTGCCCAGCGTTTTGGCGATCAGGATCGCCAGGCCATTGACCACAAACTCACCAGCGATGATAGTGAAAATCGTCACGCCTAGCACATGCTTGCTGTTTTTGGAGTGGCAGGTCAGCTCGGGGCATCAGGCTGGCGACAATGGCACCGCCAGCGACGATGGTGATGCCGGCGCTGATGGTCAGCGGTTCGTCTGGTAACACTAGTTGAATGATTTCCTGCAAGTTAATGACAGGACAACAGGGCGGTGACGGAGATAAAGGCCACCAGTATGATAAACATCGGCACCGCAATGCGCGCACAGCACCTTAAAGCCAAAGGCAACTAAAAGGGTCAGCAGGCTGCCGGACAAGTCCGGATGCCAAGCCAAACCCCAGTTTTTTTCCTAAGACGAAATCTAGCGACTTGGTGAAGATGGCTTTCTGGATGCCAAACCAGCCCAGCAGACTAACGACCACCACTACACCACAGCACCGAACTGATGCGGCCGAAGCCGCACCAGCGCGCCAGTAGACCGCCGTAAATTCCCTCACGCATACCTGCCAGTCCGAGGACTTAAGTCACCCCGCCAAAGATCAGGATGCCGATGACAATGGTGCTGAAGGCGTCGATCAGCGTCATAGAGAGTTGCCAAGCACCGCCCCTAGCATAAACTGATCGAAGGCGGTCGCATGCCTGCCTATATGTACTATTGTTGCTACGCTTAAAAAAGAGACTCTACTATCCTGTGGTGGCACACGGCTGAGAAGATAATCTTCAATCTTTATTACGGTGAGGTATTCCTTGCTGTTCAAATAAATTGGATGCCTTTGGCTATCAGGCGATCGGGAATATAGTTGTCCAAGCGGGCGTATTTGCAAAACTTTTCGAATTGCTGCTGCGTATGGGCGTTGGCTTTTTGATAAATGTTATATATTCGATTTTCTATCGTTTTATTGCTGATGCTGTATATTTTTGCGATCTCTTTCACGGTAAATTGATAGTTACATAATCATCATTGGTTCTTATCTTTCTCCAGTAGAAATACCTATCGGTGTGGGAAGTAAGAACTTATCCCAGTAGGCGTATATTATTGCAGCTAGTTTTGATCAGCAAAGCGCATAACAACTGCAGTGTACAGGGAGTCCGTGAGGATTAGGTTCTGGAGTCATAGATGAAAATACAGCGCACCATTGCGCACCAGATCACGCGGCAGGTTGTTTTTTATCCGGCCACCAATGTGCTTGGCGATGCCCAGCGGCTGTTGTTGATAGGTCACAATGCCACTAGTCGCATTCCGGTGGCTGCTGCGGGTAGGGATCGCGGCCGTGATACCACTCCTGAGCTAATGTGGCATCTAACTCAAAACGGAGTTTACCATCCGCGCTTGCCAAGGCAATTACCGCCTCATGTTGCCAGCGGAAACCTTTCGAAAAACGTTCTGCAAGCTTCAAGCCGATGCGTGAAAAACGTACTTTGCCAATCAATGGCTCTAGCTCTGTTGGGAATAGCAATATTTCTTTATCCCGCGCCTACAACTAGCTGGTTTCATCCCAGGTCAAGTCTAAAGCCGCTGCTGCTTGGCTGATCTCAGCCGACTCTTTACCAGAGAGCGGGGTGAAAGGAAATTTACCCTGTTTATAGTGCAGTTTTGCTGGTGGAGTGATGGTATGGTTCTTGCGCAACCGTACCACGAAGAAACCCTCGCTGTCATAAATTTGTGGGGTAACACATGCAGAAAAAACCCTTAGCAGTGAGTGCTTGTTGTGCGCCAGGGAACAGCTCGCCGATCGGTTAGACGCTGACTGCGTTGCCGTATGTTGTTAGCAACCATTAGACAATTTGTTGATTTTCCTGCGCATTGAGGGTATGTCTGAAATAGACCATCACGCCGCCCAGTACCAGCGCGTGGAGAGTACTGTTGATCAATTCGCATTTGGTGTCGGTGATCTCGGCAACGCTTTCTGGCGACCAGTTGTTCATGGCGTCTGGATCTTTGCGTACCACACCTTCGCCGGAGCAGGGCGCATCCAGCAGAATGGCGTCAAAGCTTTCCGGTAGTACAGCGCCAAACACCCGGCCATCAAAATTGGTTAGAGCGACGTTTTCACCCCACAACGGCTTAGGTTGGCATGCAGTACCTTGACCCGTCTGGAGGAGTACTCGTTGGCAACGATACTGCCTTGATTGTTCATCAGCGCCGCAATCTGGGTGGTTTTGGAGCCTGGTGCCGCAACAATGTCCATGTCCAGTATCCGGTGCGGCCTTGCCACCATCGGCAAACAACGCGCTGACAAATAGCATCGAGCTGGCTTCCTGAATATAGAACATGCCGCTCAAATGCTCGGCAGTGCTACCCAGCAGTAGTTCTTCATCTTCACGATCAATCCAGAATCCTTCCGCACACCAAAGGATCGGCTCCAACCGCCAGTCGTAAGCTTGCACCAGCGTCAAAAAATCGGCGACGCTGATCTTGAGGGTGTTGACTCGTAGACTGAGGCGTAGATGGCGTTAGCAGGCGGCGATAAAATTGTCTATAGACAGTTCGGCAGGCATAACGACTCAGATTGCATCAAGGAAAACGGGGGAAAGAAAAACGGCGGCGCGAATTTGGCCACGGGTAGCCTCTCAGGCAGCAATAGAGGCGCATGAGTTTACCACAATGTGCAACTGGCATGCGCAAATCCTTGTAGGAAGTGGAAAAATAGCGGTGTTGCATGCCATTTCGGCTCTGGCAGATGCAGCAGGCAGTATTTGTTAGGCAAACATGCCTTGCTGGGTAGCGTTTTACGAAGCAACCTAGGATTAACCTTATGACTCTACGCATTTAGTGCTTATTTTATAGGTTCTCAGTTTTAAGCTTGTAGTTATATTTGCTGGTTTAATGGTTAACACATGATAAAAGAACAATTCTACGCGGAATTAAAACGTGATTTGAGTACACTACTAGACGGGGAAACCAACTTTATAGCCGTACTGTCCAATGCTAGCACGCTGCTAAACCAGCGGATAGACAGCGTGAACTGGGTTGGTTTTTACCTGATTGATGGCAATCAGCTAGTGCTCGGCCCGTTTCAAGGCAAAATCGCTTGTGTGCACATTACGGTTGGCAAAGGTGTGTGCGATACGGACGTAGCGGAAAACCGCCTGCAACTGGGTCGGTAATATTCATGCGTTCTACGGCTATATTGCCTGCGATGCGGCCAGTGTAATACGGAAATCGTGCTGACGCTATGCGTTAGTGGCCGGGTTATTGGCATTCTTGATATCGATAGCCTGGTTTATCAACGTTTCAATAAAAAGGATGAGCATAACCTAAAAGCAGTGGTGGCAGTGCTTTGTGCACAGTTTGAACAGTGTGATAGTGCGAAATACATTACTATGGCTGCAAGTTGACCTACGGTTAGCGTAGCATTTACCGATTGCGTAATTATAATGACTCCTGTTCGCGCCTGTACTGGTTGGCAAACCCGTTATAATCAGGAAATTTCATGGAAAATCAACCCAAGTTGAACTCTAGTAAAGAAGTCATTGCCTTTTTTGCCGAGCGTTTTCCGCTCTGTTTTAGTGCCGAAGGTGAAGCTCGCCCGCTGAAGATTGGTATTTTTCAGGATTTGGTCGAGCGTGTGCAGGAAGAGAACCTCAGCAAAACGCAACTGCGTGAGGCTTTGCGCCTGTATATGTCAAGTTGGCGGTATCTGCATGGCATCAAGGTTGGCGCGCAACACATCGATCTAGACGGCAATGCATGCGGCGAGTTGGAACAGCAGCATGTCGATCATGCTCATCAACAACTTGAAGAAGCCAAAGCGCGCATTCAAGCACAGCGTGCCGAACAAAACTCTAAAAAGCGTGATGCTGCCGGTGCCGAGCAATACCTTCCGCGCCCAGCCGGTAAAAAGCCTGTTACACGCCGCGAAGGTGTAACGGCAGCGGAGAACCGCAAGTCGCACCTACAGCAAGCCCGTCAATCTCGAGCAGTGTCCAAAAAGGAAAGCCAACCACGCTATACGCAAGTGACGAATGTCTATAAACTGAACATTGGCCAAGAGATCAAAGTCAGGGAAGGTAAGAGCGTGATGGTTGCCACCGTGCTTGAAATTGCGAAAGACGGTGTATGTGTGCAACTCTCCTCCGGTCTGGCGATGATTGTGCGCGCAGAATACTTGCAGTTCTGATACGGAGGCCAACTAGGGCATGAATAAATTTGTCAGATTAACAGTAGTGGTGTGGTTGTTGTGGACGGGGGGCAGTTATGGAGAGGAAACAGCCAATACTCGTATCACTCAATTGCCTCAACTGCATCAGAAAGCACAGCACGCTACGGTTAGTGAGCGTGTTACCTCGCGGTTCATTCGTTCTCATTATCGACAGTTTACCCTTGATGCAGACTTTTCAGGTAAGATCTTTGATCGCTACCTGAATATGCTGGACTACAGTCATAACGTGTTACAGGCTTGCGATGTGGCACAGTTCGCCAACGGAAAAACCCTGGTGGGTGAAGCGCTGAAAAGCGGTAAGTTGGATATTTTTTACGATCTGTACAATTTGGCATTGAAACGCCGTTTTGAACGTTACACCTATGCGTTATCGCTGCTGGAAACGCCAATGAACTTTACCGGCACCGACACTATCGATCTTGACCGCAGCAAAGCGCCATGGCCGAAAGACCAGGATGAGTTAGATAGTCTGTGGGATGCGAAAGTCACTTACGACGAGTTGAACCTCAAACTGGCTGGTAAGACCGACAAACAAATCCGCGACACACTGACTAAACGTTATCAGTTTGCCATCAAGCGGCTGACGCAAAGTAACAGTGAAGACGTATTCCAGTTGGCGATGAATGCCTTTGCACGTCAAATTGACCCACACACAAACTATCTGTCCCCACGCAATACCGAGCAGTTCAATACCGAGATGAGCCTATCGCTGGAAGGCATTGGCGCAGTGTTGCAGATGGAAGATGATTATACCTTGATTAATTCTATGGTTCCGGGTGGACCGGCGGCGAAGAGCAAGGCGATCACCGTGGGTGACCGTATTGTAGGCGTCAGCAAGGAAGCCCAAGGTATGGTGGACGTGATTGGCTGGCGTCTGGATGATGTTGTCTCCCTGATCAAAGGGCCAAAGGGCAGCAAAGTGCGCCTGGAGATCCTTCCTGCCGGCAAAGGGTCCAAAACCCACATGGTTACTCTGACGCGAGATCGTATCCATCTGGAAGACCGCGCGGTGAAAATGACTATCAAGACCGTTGACAAAGAAAAAGTAGGGGTGCTCGACATCCCTGGCTTCTACGTGGGGCTGACCAATGATGTGAAAGTCCAATTGCAGAAGATGGCTAAGCAGAATGTCAAAAGAGTGATTATCGATCTGCGTACCAATGGTGGAGGTGCGTTAACCGAAGCGGTATCGCTGTCCGGCTTATTCATTCCAAGCGGTCCAGTGGTGCAGGTGCGTGACAATAACGGGAAAGTACGTGAGGACGCTGATACTGACGGCGTCACTTACTATAAAGGCCCACTGGTGGTGTTGGTTGACCGCTTTAGCGCCTCTGCTTCCGAGATCTTTGCGGCAGCGATGCAGGACTATGGCCGTGCGCTGGTCGTCGGCGAGCCGACCTTCGGTAAAGGTACGGTGCAGCAGTATCGGTCGCTGAACCGCATTTATGATCAGATGCTGCGACCTAAGTGGCCGGAACTAGGATCAGTGCAGTACACCATCCAGAAGTTCTACCGCATCAACGGCGGCAGTACTCAGCGTAAAGGGGTGACACCAGATATTCTGATGCCGACTGGCGTCGATCTGGCAGAAACTGGTGAAGCGTTCGAAGATAACGCCATGCCGTGGGACAGCATCAAAGCGACTAGCTATATCAAAGCGGGCGATATGACGGTATTCGAACCTAAACTACTGAAAGATCATCAGCAGCGCATCGCCAAAAACCCTGAGTTTCAATACATTATGCAGGATATTGCACATTACAAGGCGCTGAAGGACAAACACAACATTGTGTCACTCAATCTAGCCGTGCGTGAGAAAGAGACCCACGACGACGATACGACTCGCCTGCTGCGCTTCAATGATCGTTTGCTGCGTACTAGTAAGAAACTGCTAAAGTCGCTAGATGATTTGCCGAAGGATTATCAGCAACCTGATCCGTATCTGGATGAAACCGTCTATATAGCGCTGGATCTGGCGCATCTTGAAAAAGACTAGATGACTCAACAGTTGGTAGCTGCTAGGTAAGCCACTAATGTATCGTTAAAAACGTACTTTCAGGTGTAATGCCAGTCAGTAAAGCTACTGACTGGCCCTTTTTGCATTGGCAGTTATCTGTGCGGCTTTACTTTCGCCATTCGCCCTATTTGTCGGTAATTTTATCCCCACCCGCACTTTGCTTACTTTAAAAACGCTACTTAAATATAACAATTGTTTATATTTTTAAGCTCAGATGATATACTACTTATGTAAAGTTTCGTATTTCTAGTGAGCTAATAGTGCGCAATTCTTGAAACTGTGATAAATACCTACACGTTCTAGGGTAGTGTAAGTAGTATCCTGTTAACATTTATGAGGAAATAAATATTTTATGATGCGTATAGCTCTATTCCTACTCACCAACCTGGCGGTGATGTTGGTTTTTGGGCTGGTGCTCAGCCTGACAGGGATCCAGTCTAGTAGTGTTCAGGGCCTGATTATCATGGCCGGTCTATTCGGCTTTGGCGGCGCTTTTGTATCGTTGCTTATGTCCAAATGGATGGCACTGCGATCCGTTAGTGGGGAAGTGATTGAACAGCCGCATAACGAAACTGAGAATTGGCTGCTAGATACTGTGCGCCGTCAGTCGCAGCAAGCGGGTATCGCTATGCCACAGGTTGCTATCTATCACGCGCCTGACATTAACGCCTTCGCCACTGGTGCGCGTCGCGATGCCTCGCTGGTTGCAGTTAGCACTGGCTTGCTGCAAAGCATGAGCCGCAACGAAGCGGAAGCAGTGATCGCGCACGAAATCAGCCATATCGCCAATGGCGATATGGTGACCATGACACTGATCCAAGGCATTGTGAACACCTTCGTTATCTTCCTCTCGCGTCTGATCGCGCAGGTGGCGTCTGGCTTCCTGAATCACCGTGATGGCGAAGGGGAAAGTAACGGTAACTCGGTGATCTATTTTGCGTTATCGATAGTGCTGGAGCTGATATTCGGCATTCTGGCTAGTATGATCACCATGTGGTTCTCACGTCATCGTGAGTTTTATGCTGATGCAGGTTCTGCCAAACTAGTGGGTTGCGAGAAGATGATCGCTGCGTTACAGCGGTTGAAAACCAGCTATGAGCCGCAAGAAACAGGCAGCTTGATAGCATTTTGCATCAACGGTAAATCCAAGTCGTTCAGCGAACTGCTCATGTCACACCCACCGCTCGATGTGCGTATTGAAGCGCTGCGTTGCGGCCAGTACCTGAAGTAATTGCCTGAACAAAAAACATGATGGGTAGTTTCCCTAATCCTGGTCACTTAAGGTGACCAGCAGAGTTCTTTTGTCGGGATATTTTTTCTCTTTTGTCTTGACCTCCATAGGATAACTTCTCTCCCTCCTAACCGGTAATATCAGCCATTTTGCATGATCATACATACAGACTCCTCAGTTCTCCGGGGATTTTACCCGGAGAGGCTAGCGGCAGCGCGTTATCAGCAGTTGAGTTATATGGCTTATCGCACCGCTTAAGCTCAGCTGATAGAGCTGGTCATTCCCCTTTAGGCGGAACGCCATTATAACCATTTTATACCGTACCAAGTTATACATCAGGAGTACGCCCCAGCGCTCCTTGTCGTACCAGTTTTGGCAACCGGCTGTTCAGAGTCCACCTGATGTTCAGCATTCCTTGTTTGATTTCCCTGTAACCTAACTCTATTTCCCAGCAATGTTGGTATAACTCACTGATTACATTACCAGGATACCTGTTATGGTCGGTCAGTGAACTCAGCATCTGCCACTCTTTTCCTCCCACTTTCTGGGTCAGTTGCCTGGCAGTGATTTCTGTTGGTAGTCATGGCCACTGTTTTCTTGCATATAAGGTGGTTTTCAGGCTGACGATTTCATCAGCACGCATCAGGCGGCGAATAACTTCATACTATGTTTTTTCTCAGCAGTAACAGCCAGTGACGGTTCTTTCCCGCCATCTGCCAGTGGTGGAGTAGCCATAGTGAGTAAAATCCTTTATTGAACAGCGTGATGCCTCGCTTTTAAAGATGCTAGCATTTATCAGATGGCTGCTTAGCTTCATTAGGCAAACAATATGCACCCGTGGGTAGCCCCACACTTTCACCATGCTGATTCTGCGGTTTACTGAAGGCAACCAGGTGCTCTGGTGTGTCCTAAGTTCGCCAGACCAACCCATCCACGCTGAGCAGGTGCAGCCAGTGCCATTGCTGATGGGCGGCCTGATGATTACAGTGTTGCTGCGTGATATCAAAAGCCCCCCCGGATCGCATCCTCTCCTAACTTTTTACGGCGCTAAATAACTGAACTACTGGCAGTAAAAAGCGTACCGGTTCGCTCAGTAATACTCATAAGATTAATGATTTCAGTCATCTGGCAGTTACAGAAGACCGCCATACCAACGACCAGCCAGAACATGGATTCGAGGGGGGAGTTTACGCTTATGCAGTGTCACGTTATCGGTAAGAGCCAGCGCTTTATGAATAAGCTCTACGGGAATGAGTTTGGACAGGGAACGAACCTGCTCTGCTGAGGTGATATTGATAATGCCAAGAGCCTGATAAAGTTCTATCAAAAAGGATCCATGCAGAAACATGAACCCTTTTTACAGCAGCTATAGGATGATTGTTTAACCGCTCCTTAAATGATCGTCATTAAGGTAGTTCCCCGCTTTTTTTCGCTTAAAGAGAGACTAGTGGTGAGCAAGCCTCACTTTATCCTCGTTGTTCATCACTACTTTATCTGTTTGCTTCATCAACTGGCTGGTAATAGTGCCAGCAACCATGGAACCGTTGACGTTGAGCACGGTGCGGCCCATATCGATCAGCGGCTCTACTGAAATCAACAGGGCGACCAGTGTCACTGGCAGGCCCATTGCCATTACTGGCAGTACAATCAGCGCGGCGATGGTTGCACCACCGCCAACACCTGCTACGCCAGCGGAACTCAGGGTGACGATACCGACCAAAGTGGCTATCCACACAGGATCCAGTGGGTTGATACCGATAGTTGGGGCAACCATCACCGCTAATATTGCGGGGTACAGGCCAGCACAGCCATTCTGACTAATGGTGGCACCAAACGAAGCCGAGAAGCTGGCGATGTATTCCGGTACGCCCAAGCGGCGGGTCTGTGCTTCAACGTTCAATGGAATGCTGGCAGCGCTGGAACAGCTAGTGAAAGCGAAAGTGATGACCGGCCATACTTTGCGGAAGAACAGTATCGGGTTAACGCCAGTGAGAGTCAGCAAGGCGGCATGTACCACAAACATAATCGCCAGCCCTAGGTATGAAGCCACCATAAAGCTGCTGAGCTTACCGATGTCATGGATGTTTGAACCAGCGACCACTTTCGTCATCAACGCCATCACACCATACGGTGTTAGCGTCATCACTAGCCGCACCAGCTTCATCACCCAGGCTTGCAAGGTATCGATAGCCATCAGCACTCGCCCACCTTTCGGCTTATCGTCTTTCATCAGCTGTAGCGAAGCTACGCCGAGGAAGGTTGTGAAGATCACTATGCTGATAATCAATGTTGGGTGGGTACCGGTCAGATCGGCAAATGGGTTTGCTGGAATGAAGGACAGCAGAATATGCGGTACGGTAAAATCAGCCAGTTTTCCTACATAGTTAGTTTGGATAGCGGACAAACGTGTGCTTTCCTGTACCTCTTGAACTAATCCTGAGGCAGTGAGGCCGAACAGGTTGGTCATCAGCACGCCCACCAATGCCGAGATCAGTGTGGTGAACAGCAGAGTGCCGATGCTCAGGAAGCTGATTTTGCCCAGTGAAGGAAGATACATTGTGCAGTTTAGCTACCGTACTTATGATCGAGGCAAACACCAACGGTGTAACGATTATTTGCAGCAACTGAACATAACCGTTGCCTACGATGTTTGAACCAACTAATGGATGCTTTCTTTCAGTACCGGGTTGTTCGAACCATACGTCAATTGCAGCGCCAAACAGAATATCACTCCGGCCCCTTAGGCTGACCAATACTTTTTTCGCCAGGATCCATGGCTTGTGACGGGTTTGTGCTAACAGCAATAGAAGGGCAACAAAGATCGCTACGTTAATTGCCGGTGAAAAATTCATCCACAATGTCTCCAATAAATTTTTTTCATATAAAAACGACCACAGGCGCCCATATGTAGCGATGCAAATATCCTAACAGCTTTCTGCATGGCTTAGTTATATCCAAATTGAATTGGATATAACTTTTTCTAATTATTGTATTATTAACATGCGTACTAGTGATTTATTAGTCATTTTGTGTGATTAAAATCTAATATTTTTATTTGCCCAAAATACGACTGTATTGGAATGATGCACCCGCCTTGCCAATAGAGAGCAAACACCACCAAGCAGAGACACATAGCGCGTTCTAATTGATTACCTTTATGATAATTTAACAGCGGTAGGCGAAAACGCCAGCGGCAGGGCCACAGTAGCGGCACACCGGCGGGGGTTAGCATGTCAGCCAGGAGATGACTGAAATAGCCGATAATCATTGCATGCAGTACGTCAGGAGGAATTGGCCAACTCCGTGGAAACTCCAACCGGAATAGCACTATACCACCGGTGATCGCCAGCAGGCTGTGGGTGAAGCCTCGGTGGCCAAAGGCGCGAGCGATGGGAATGGCAATCCAACTCAGGCGCTGGCCCAATAACGATTTGGGATGGTCTATATCTGGCAGCAGCGAAGTCAGCAATGCGGCCGGAATAATGTGCCACCAGTCGCCATTGGTCAGTTCGAATGTCACCTCGGCCTTTTTGGCGAAGATCGCGCAAGCGACAGAGAATATAAGATGTCCTTCCGCAGTCATACTGTGGTCATTCCGGCTGATGAAATGCTAATTTTTCCAGTATACATAAAAATTCCTGGCAGCGGAAGCAGTTACCATATAACAAAATGATTATTTTTCCCGTTTTTACAGCAGTTTGTTACTCCCTAATGAGGGAATTTTCATGTTATGAACATCAAAAAGGGTTTATCTATCGGGTCAGGCGAAGGAAAGAAGGCGCTAGACGAGTTTCATCGTCTTAGACTGATTAGGTTAGAGTTGCGCGGTGGCGAGTGCACGCCGCGCTGTTATCAGAGTTTATCTTTGAGCAATACCTGCTGATGATGCTGTAACGGTCGCAGCTTGCTATAAAGCCAAAGCGATGACGAATAGCATTGCTTGAACGATCACGATACAGGGGCTTGTATCGCCGTCGATATGGAAACTGATCAGGTTGCCGAGCACGCAGGAAAATACCGAAACCAGCGTTGCGAAGATCAACATGCTGTCAAAACTACGGCTCAACATAAAGGCAATGATGCCTGGTGCAATCAGCATTGCGATCACTAAAATTACCCCCACTGCCTGCAACGAGGCGACAATGGTCGGTACCAGTAGGCACAGTAGTACGTAGTAGTGCAGCAGCTTTACTGGCAGACCAATCACCTGTGTATGGTGTGGGTCAAAGAAGTAAAGCATGAAGTCTTTACGCTTTAGCACTATTATTACCAGGGTGGCATCAGCGATCAACAGCGTTTGCTTCAATTCATCGTCAGTAATACCCAGCATATCATATCGCCGAACAAGATATAGGTCAGGTACTGATTGGTGTCGATACGCGAAAATAGCACTAGCCTTAAGGCGAATATGCCAGAGAAGACGATGCCCATTACCGTATCTTCCTTCACCCGGCTGTGCTATTTCAGGTAGCCCCAGTAGCCACCGCGCAGAAAATGCCTGAAAGAAAGGCACCGATCGCGAGTGGAATACTGAGTACGAACGCTATTACCATGCCTAGCACTACCGAATGCGACAACGCATCACACATCAGCGACTAGACGTTCAGCATCAGGTAGGCTGAGAGGAACGCGCAGGCAGCACCGATGATAGCGCTGACCCAAATGGCTTTTACCATGTAGTTGTAGCTGAAGGGTTGCATCAGGAGTTCCATCATCTGGGGTGTTTCTCCTGTTACTGGCTTTGTGATGGCAGGTCGTTTTTAGTATTGCCGTATAATACTGCTAGCCGTTCGTCATCGGTCAACACAGTCACGATACGCGGATTGTTATCGTCATGCAGATCCGTTCCAGACAGATTGATATGGCGTAGTACACCGCCAAATGCTTGTTCTAGATTGCTTTGGGTAAAGGTGGTTGCTATCGACCCGGCAGCCCGCACCATGCGGTTAATCAGGATCACCTGGTCACATAACCCCGGTACACTGCCTAGGTTGTGGGTGGAAACCAGGATCAAGTGGCCGGCCTTCGTCACGCAGCAGATCTATAATTGCGTTTTCAGTTTTGACATCAACGCCGGTTAACGGTTCGTCAAGCAGCAGCACTGTACCTTGTTGAGCCAGTGCCTGTGCCAGGAATACGTGCTTCTTTTGAACACCGGATGGCTCACCAATTTGCCGAGTGCACAATTCGCTTAACCCAACTCGCTCCAGTGCTTTATTAACCCGAATGTGGTCAGCGCCTCGATCGCTTTGGGGATTAATGCAGTTGAAACCTTCCACCGCTGAACGTGATGCCTATCTCCTTAAAGGCCTCAGTGGACATCCAAGCTTGCGTGAGTTGAAGAACCCAGCAGTCAATATTGATTTTGGAACAGCCTATATCAATATTATCCAAAGCCAGCAACTCGCCGGGATCAACAACCTATAGATATTGCGTTATGCCACCATTGTGGCCTATGTCAACGGTGCGGTCGCTATGTTGCGTACCTTCGCGATGGACAAGCGTGTCGCGGTGAATCGCATTAACCAGGTGAGTACAGGTGAGTTTTATCAGCACATTCAGAAAAATCACCCAGCCCTGCAGGCACCGCGCTATTTGTCTAAGGTTACCAAACACTTATCAGGTGATGTTGCAGTAGCCCCAAACCTTGGCAGGTATCTTTTGCATCGCGAGAATGGCGATATATCGCCATTCTCGCGATTTCTATCAAGATAAGAGAACCTTGCAATAGACTATTTAATTCTATGATATTTAACCTACTTAGCCTTATATCTCCGCTGCTGTATCAAGTCTTGAGGCGTCGTGTACTTATAAGCTACATTTTAACTCTGGGCAGTGCTCACATTCCTCACGTACCCTATATGCGCTTAATGAGATAGATTTTTATTCTAAAGAGGCGTGGTTTATCGCATCCTTTTTAATGGTCAAATGTATCGTAATAACGGCAACGTTAAGCCAGGGTTATTGCCGTATTAATCATGTAACTATCATTAATTATTTTTATCAATTTTTCTGGTTTTATCTCTTTGATATTTAATTGTGCCTATACTGGTAGCGATTTAGGGCGTTTTTTAATCGAAAAGCTTAAATTGGTTTTACTATGTCAGTGGCAAAAGAATTGGTATCGGTGAGAGAAATTTCCTGGGGCAGCGTGATCGGCGGCGTGATGACCGTACTCACAGTGTCACTGTTACTGTCTACCCTCGGTACTAGCCTAGGGTTATCCATCGTTGACCCAACATCGGATGATCCGGTTAACGGAGCGGGCACCACAGTTGTGGTGCGGTCAGCGGTTTCTATTATCATTATCCTAGCTGCGAGGGCATTTATTGCTGGACGCTTGGCCGCCAATGAAGGTCTTATCCATGGCTTCTTGGTTTGGGCCTCCTCGTTGGTCGTCGCCGCAGTGCTTGGCGGACTGCTGGTAGGCTCTGTATGAAGGCTACCGGTAAGGTATTTAGCACCATTGCTTCAACTTCCAGTAGCCTGATTTCCGGCACAGGGTCGATGATTGGTAAAGGATCCTCAAGGCTAGCGCTAGCGGATGCCGGAGGCAATATATTCGATAAATTGGACATTGATACTCAACTAGATAACAAGCAACTGCAAGGGGACGTGGTCGCCGTACTGAAAAAAGCGGAATTCCTTAGCTGCAACCTGACAATAGTGATGCCGTTATTAAGGAACTAATTGGCAAGCTGAAAAAACATGGTGAGGCTATCTCACAGGATCTTGATCAAGATGCACTGAAAAAATCTCTCGTGGGAAATACCGATATGACACGGCAGCAAGTCGGATCAGATAGTTAAAGATCTGGTCGAGGCGAAAAATAAAACTGCTGAGCTAGTCAACCAGCGTTTAGATCAGGCACAGGTGAAAATTAATCAGGCCGCATAAGAATATGACGAGTTGAAACAAAATGCGCGTGAGCAGGCGGCGGTAGCGATAGAGGCCTTGTCACATACGGCGCTGTGGTCGTTCTTCACATTATTTATCGGTGCGGTGATCAGCGCACTGGCCTGGTTGCAGGGGGTAACCACTAACACCAAACGTATGACTGAAAGTCAACCGTAAGTTGTCATTATACCAGCCTCTTTTCGCATCTTTGTGTGAGAATTTGAGGCCGTGTGACAGCTAGGAAAGTCTAGCTTCCTGATGTATCATGTCACGCTTGCCATCTGCGCTCTGTATCTTTGGCACAATTTGATGATACCATCCACAAGCCGAACGCAGCTGAGTGGGTTAACCCCTTCATTCTGTACACCAAGTTAGATTTCAATCTGGCAATTGTGGGCGAGATCTGCCACCTAAACTGAGCGAACCCAAAACTCAATTTTTGTATTGCATGTGATCTGTCGTGTGGGTCACCACTGTAGATAAGGATTTTTAATGCCTGTTATTTCGCTTCCCGACGGAAGTCAGCGTCATTTTGATTATCCCATTTCTCCGTTGGATGTTGCCCGTGATATCGGCCCTGGTTTGGCGAAAGCCTGTATCGCTGGCCGTGTCAATGGTGAGCTGGTTGACGCCTGTGATTTGATTAAATCCGATGCTCAGTTAGCGATCATCACCATCAAGGATGCCGAGGGTATGGAAATCATGCGCCACTCTTGTGCACACCTGTTGGGACACGCCATTAAACAGTTGTGGCCGGACACTAAAATGGCCATCGGCCCGGTTATCGATAACGGTTTCTACTATGACGTTGACATCGAACGTACTTTGACGCAGGAAGATCTGGATTTGCTGGAAAAGCGGATGCATGCGCTAGCTGACAAAGACTACGATGTCATCAAGAAAAAGGTCAGTTGGCAAGAGGCGCGTAATATCTTTGCTGCACGTGGTGAAAGCTACAAAGTGGCGATTCTAGACGAGAACATCGGCCATTATGATCGTCCTGGCTTGTATCATCACGAAGAATATATCGACATGTGCCGTGGTCCACATGTGCCGAATATGCGTTTTTGCCATCATTTTAAGCTACAAAAAATTTCTGGCGCATACTGGCGCGGCGACAGCAAAAATAAAATGTTGCAGCGTATCTACGGCACCGCTTGGGCGGATAAGAAGCAGTTTAACGCCTACCTGGAACGTTTGGAAAAAGCAGCCAAATACGATCATCGTAAGATCGGTAAACAGCTCGACCTGTATCATATGCAGGAAGAAGCACCTGGCATGGTGTTTTGGCACAACGATGGCTGGACCGTTTTCCGTGAATTGGAAGCTTTTGTGCGCATGAAGCTCAAAGAGTATCAGTATCAGGAAGTGAAAGGTCCGTTCATGATGGATCGTGTGCTATGGGAAAAAACAGGCCATTGGGAAAACTATAAAGATGCCATGTTCACCACCTCGTCGGAAAACCGCGAGTACTGTATTAAGCCGATGAACTGCCCAGGCCATGTACAGATCTTCAACCAAGGTTTGAAGTCGTACCGTGATTTGCCGTTGCGCATAGGGGAGTTCGGCAGTTGCCATCGTAACGAGACTTCGGGTTCTCTGCACGGTTTGATGCGTGTACGTGGCTTTACGCAAGATGACGCCCACATCTTTTGTACCGAAGAGCAGGTGCGTGCCGAAGTAAACGCATGCATTCGTATGGTCTATGATGTATATGCTACCTTTGGTTTCGACAAGATTGCGGTTAAGTTATCTACCAGACCTGAGAAGCGTATTGGCACGGATGATATGTGGACTCGTGCGGAAGAAGACCTGGCTGCTGCACTGACTGAAAACGGTATTCCACTTGAATATCAGCCGGGTGAGGGGGCCTTCTACGGACCAAAAATTGAATTTACCCTGCATGATTGTTTGGATCGCGCATGGCAATGTGGTACCGTGCAGCTCGATTTCTTCTTACCTGGTAGTTTAGGTGCATACTATGTTGGCGAAGACAACAATCGTGTCGTACCGGTAATGATTCACCGCGCCATATTAGGTTCCATGGAACGTTTCATCGGTATCCTTACTGAAGAATACGCTGGATTCTACCCAACGTGGATAGCTCCGGTGCAGGTCGTGGTGATGAATATCACCGACAGCCAGTCCAATTATGTCCAGCAAGTGACTAAAAAACTGCAAGATGCCGGTATTCGCGCTAAAGCAGACTTGAGAAATGAGAAGATAGGATTTAAAATCCGGGAGCATACATTACGTCGGGTTCCCTATATGTTGGTATGCGGTGATAAAGAGGTCGAAGCAGGCAACGTTACCGTTCGTACCCGCCGTAGCAAAGACTTGGGAAGCCAAGACGTAAACGAAGTAGTAGACAAGCTGCTAAAAGAGATCCTTAGCCGTAGTCTTCATCAACTGGAGGAATAAAGTATTAAAGGCGGAAAACGAGTTCAACCGGCGCGGCCCAATCGCATTAACAGAGAGATTAGGGCGCAAGAAGTTCGCCTAACAGGCATCGATGGCGAGCAGATTGGTATTGTCAGTCTGAATGAAGCTCTTGAAAAATCCGGGGAAGTAGGCGTTGATTTAGTAGAAATCAGCCCAAATGCCGAACCGCCAGTTTGCCGGATCATGGATTACGGCAAATTCCTCTACGAGAAGAGCAAGTCGACTAAAGAACAGAAGAAGAAGCAAAAAGTTATTCAGGTTAAGGAAATCAAATTCCGTCCTGGTACTGATGATGGCGACTATCAGGTCAAACTACGCAACCTAGTTCGCTTTCTGGAAGATGGCGATAAAGCTAAAATCACTCTGCGTTTCCGTGGACGTGAAATGGCGCACCAACAGATCAGTATGGAAGTGCTTAACCGCGTCCGTAGAGATCTATGTGAAGAAGCTGATCTGGCCGTTGTTGAATCCTTCCCGACGAAAATCGAAGGCCGTCAGATGATCATGGTGCTCGCACCGAAGAAGAAACAGTAAGGCTTCCAAGTAATCGAACCCGCACAGCGATTAGGCTGTGCGGGTTTTATTCGCCTAACTGATTCGTTGTTTAACAATGCGAAGTGGATTTAATGAAAATGCCAAAGATTAAAACTGTACGGGGTGCAGCCAAACGCTTTAAAAAGACCGGTAGCGGTGGTTTTAAGCGCAAACATGCTAACCTACGTCATATTCTAACCAAAAAAGCAACCAAGCGTAAACGTCACCTGCGGCCAAAAGTCTTGGTGTCTAAAAGCGATCTGGTTCTAGTTATCGCGTGCCTGCCGTACGCATAAATCATCTTTTTGAATTTAGAATAAGACTTTAGGAGAAAGCATATGGCTCGCGTAAAACATGGTGTAATTGCACGCGCACGTCACAAGAAAATTATGAAGCAGGCGAAAGGCTACTACGGTGCCCGTTCGCGCGCATATCGTGTTGCCTTCCAGGCGGTAATCAAGGCAGGTCAGTATGCTTACCGTGACCGTCGCCAACGCAAGCGTCAGTTCCGTCAGCTATGGATTGCACGTATCAACGCTGCTGCTCGCCAGAGCGGTCTGTCTTACAGCAAATTCATTAACGGCCTGAAAAAAGCCTCTATTGAAATTGACCGTAAGATCCTAGCTGATATCGCAGTCTTCGACAAAGTGGCCTTCAGCATACTAGTTGAGAAATCGAAAGCAGCTTTAGTGTAGAAAAGTCAAAAGAGGGGGGCATACTCCTTCCTCTTTTATTCATCGTTTATAGCTACAAATATTGACTTTCATGGCCAATGACTATGGTACAGGTGGGTAATCATCGATAAGGTAACGCAATCCATGTGCGTCGTTGTTTTTCGCTTCTTTTTTGATTTAGCGTCTGATTTTAGGAGGCTTGTGCATAAGAAAAGAAACGAAAATTAGCGCCTAAGGCCTCCCATGTGGAGGCTTTTCTTTTTTGGGGTGACATCTTCTTTGGCTGTTGAGCTGTAGCACTGTTCAAATCGGTTACTGACCGATTTGTCGCGAGTTAGCCCGCGAGCTACGACTTGAAAGTCTTTGAAGATAAACCAAAGGCGTATTCGAATAATCGATAACAATTAATTAGGTCCATAGAGGCCAAAAGAAGAGGAAAGCAATGCCATGCCATATCTCGCAGAGCAGGTTGCCAATGCCAAGGTAGCCATAGAAGATGCCCAGGATGCTGATGCGTTGGATTTAGTACGCGTTGAATATTTTGGCAAAAAAGGCCATTTTACCCTACACATGCAGTCTTTACGTGACGTGCCACCAGAAGATCGTCCAGCGGCTGGTACGGTAATTAATGAGGCGAAACAGGCGGTACAGGATGCGTTGAATGCGCGTAAAAAAGCACTAGAAACCGCAGTGTTAAATAAGCGTTTGGCTGCTGAAACCATTGATGTTTCTCTACCGGGTCGCCGTATGGAAAACGGTGGGTTGCATCCGGTGACTCGCACTATCGATCGTATCGAAACCTTCTTTGCTGAGTTGGGCTTCTCTGTGGCCACTGGGCCGGAAATCGAAGATGACTATCATAACTTTGACGCGTTGAATATTCCTGGTCACCACCCTGCGCGTGCCGATCACGATACCTTCTGGTTCGATGCCACGCGTCTTCTGCGCACCCATACTTCTGGTGTGCAAATTCGCACCATGAAGAACCAGAAGCCGCCAATTCGTATTATTGCACCGGGCCGTGTTTATCGTAACGACTACGATCAAACTCACACCCCAATGTTCCATCAGATGGAAGGGTTGATCGCCGATAAAGACATCAGTTTTACCAACCTGAAGGGAACGCTGCACGATTTCTTGAACAATTTTTTTGAAGCAGATTTGCAGGTTCGTTTCCGTACGTCTTACTTCCCGTTCACTGAACCGTCCGCAGAAGTTGACGTGATGGGAAAGGATGGCAAGTGGTTGGAAGTGCTTGGTTGCGGCATGGTACATCCGAACGTTCTGCGCAATGTCGGCATCGATCCGGAAATTTACTCCGGCTTTGCCTTTGGCATGGGCATGGAGCGTCTGACGATGTTACGCTACGGCGTCACGGATTTACGGGCGTTTTTCGAAAACGATCTGCGTTTCCTCAAACAGTTTAAGTAAGGCGGGAATATCACATGAAATTCAGTGAGCTCTGGTTGCGCGAGTGGGTAAACCCGGCCGTCAGCAGCAAAGCATTATCTGACCAAATCACCATGGCAGGCTTGGAAGTAGATGGGGTGGAACCAGTCGCTGGTTCCTTTCACGGCGTAATGGTGGGCGAAGTGGTCGAATGCTGCCAGCATCCAAACGCCGACAAACTGCGCGTCACCAAAGTCAACATTGGCGACGATCGCTTGCTAGATATCGTCTGCGGCGCACCAAACTGCCGTGCTGGCTTGAAAGTGGCAGTAGCTACCATGGGTGCGACACTGCCGGGTGACTTCAAAATCAAGGCGACTAAACTGCGCGGCGAACTTTCAGAAGGTATGCTATGTTCGTTTTCAGAACTGGGTATTTCCGACGACCATGATGGCATCATCGAATTGCCACAAGATGCACCGATCGGTACCGATATCCGTGACTATCTGCAACTAAGTGACAACACCATCGAAATCAGCATCACGCCAAACCGCGCCGATTGCCTAGGTATTATTGGCATCGCGCGTGATGTCAGCGTGCTTAACCAAATGGCCTTTACCGAACCGGATGATATGAGCCCGGTTGTCGCTACCATTGACACTACGCTACCCATTCGTGTTGATGCATCTCAGGGGTGCCCGCGTTATCTCGGCCGTGTGGTAAAAGGCATCAACATCAAGGCTAGCAGCCCGTTGTGGATGCGTGAAAAACTGCGCCGCTGTGGCATTCGTTCCATTAATGCGGTGGTTAACATCACCAACTACGTGTTGCTGGAGCTTGGCCAGCCGATGCATGCCTTTGATCTGAATCGCATCGAAGGCGGCATCGTGGTGCGCATGGCCGAAGAAGGGGAGGCCTTGACGTTACTGGATGGTAACGAAGTCAAATTGAATGCTGACACCTTAGTGATCGCCGATCATCATAAAGCGCTGGCGATGGGGGGGATCTTTGGCGGCGAGTATTCTGGGGTAAATGATGAGACTCAGGACGTACTGCTGGAGTGTGCCTTCTTCAACCCGCTGTCGATCACTGGCCGTGCACGTCGCCAGGGTCTGCACACCAATGCTTCTCATCGCTATGAGCGTGGCGTGGACCCCGCGATACAATACAAAGCGATGGAGCGTGCTACCCGCCTGCTGATTGACATTTGTGGTGGCAAGGCTGGCCCAGTGATTGATGTCACTGATGAAAACGAACTGCCTAAGCGTGCGACTATTCAGTTGCACCGCAAGAAGCTGGACCGCCTGCTCGGCCATGTAGTGCCGAGCGAGCAGGTCAGCGATATTCTGCGTCGCCTTGGGTGCCAGGTTACCGATCAAGGAGACACCTGGTTGGTGGTTGCGCCAAGTTGGCGTTTCGACATGAAAATTGAAGAAGATCTGGTTGAAGAAGTAGTACGTGTTTACGGCTACAACAACATCCCTTACGTGCCGGTGCGCGCCAATTTGGTGATGACTAAACATCCTGAGGCTGATCTGACACTGGAACGTGTAAAGACCCTGCTGGTTGATCACGGCTTTCAAGAAGCGATCACCTACAGCTTTGTCGATCCTAAAGTGCAGGCGTTACTGCACCCTGGCGAGGAAGCACTGATCCTTCCTATCCCAATCTCAGCTGACATGTCAGTGATGCGACTGTCGTTGTGGACTGGCCTGCTGTCTGCGGTGGTATATAACCAGAACCGCCAGCAAACTCGCCTGCGTTTGTTCGAAAGCGGCCTGCGCTTTGTGCCTGATACTTCGGCAAATTTAGGTATCCGCCAGGATGTCATGCTAGCTGGGGTAATCGCTGGCCATACCCACGACGAGCACTGGGATTTGGCGTGTAAGCCAATCGATTTTTATGATTTAAAAGGGGAACTGGAATCTGTCCTTGAGTTGACTGGTAAATTATCCGAAATTCAGTTTGTGGCGGTGGCCAATCCAGCGCTGCACCCAGGGCAAAGTGCGGCAATTTATTTACACGGTGAATGCGTAGGTTATATTGGTGTGGTTCATCCAGAACTGGAGCGCAAACTAGATCTTAATAGTCGCACTCTGGTGTTCGAATTGCAATGGGACAAGGTCGCAAGGCGTGCCATGCCTCAGGTGCGGGAAATCTCTCGCTTCCCGGCAAACCGCCGTGATATCGCTGTAGTGGTGTCTGAAAATGTAGCCGCAGAAGATATATTAGCAGAGTGTAAGAAAGTTGGCGCAAATCAGATAGTTGGCGTAAACTTATTTGATGTGTACCGTGGCAAAGGCGTAGCAGAGAGTCATAAGAGCCTGGCTATCAGTCTGATATTGCAGGACACAGCTTGTACACTTAAAGAAGAGGAGATAGCCGCTACCGTTGCAAAATGTGTAGAGGCTTTAAGACAGCGATTCCAAGCATCCTTGAGGGATTGAATCTATGGCGCTTACTAAAGCTGAAATGTCAGAATACCTGTTTGAAAAGCTTGGGCTTAGCAAACGGGATGCTAAAGATCTGGTAGAACTGTTTTTTGAAGAGGTTCGCCGGGCTCTTGAGAGCGGTGAACAGGTGAAATTGTCAGGTTTTGGCAACTTTGATCTGCGTGACAAGAACCAACGTCCGGGGCGTAACCCCAAGACCGGCGAAGACATTCCGATCACGGCGCGTCGCGTGGTCACCTTCCGTTCGGGTCAGAAGCTGAAAAGTCGGGTTGAGAATGCCATCCCTAAAGAGTAGGTGATATGAAAAAACCTAAAAGGCTGCTTTTGCGGCCTTTTTCATCGCCAACCACAACAGGCCAGGATTATTTTTCATCTATTTCTCTTGAAAACTATTGATGGCGTGCTGGGCCGTCTTTGTTGCAAAGAGAACAAGTAAATAGTTATTAATGACTAAGATGAATTATTTTTATTATCAAGTTTAAATAGAAGGTGACGGTTCCTTCTGCCAGAGAATCTAACTGATAACAATTTGCATTTTAAGGTTGAGTTCATAGCCCATAGGTAACGATTTTCTCTGGCGTCTAATATCAGTTAAATAAAAGAGATATACAGTGTCACCAAAAGAAGCTCGATACGTCTGGGGTTAACTATAGATCAATTTTTGCCCTTCTTGCGTCCCGCGATCAGCGATGAAGAAATCGCGGCAGTAGAAAAGGTGCTGCGTTCTGGTTGGATCACCACAGAGCCGCAAAATCAGATGCTGGACAGTGAGTTCTATTCTACCTTCGGATGTAAGAGCATGCGACTGCCGTCTGTTCCGCTACTACGGGAATGCATATCACCTTGATGGCACTGGACGTCAGGCCAGGCGATGAAGCTATTACCCCCTCGCAAACCTAGGTTTCCACCCTTAATATGATCGAATTACTCGGTGCTACGCCGGTTATGATTGATGTTGAACGTGAAACGCTGATGGTCAACGCTGACGATGTTGAAGCTGCTATCATGGCAACAACTAAAGCTATCATCCCGGTACACTTATGCTGGTACACCATTACAGATGGATGCGCTGCCTGCTGTAGCGCAACGCCATAATCTCCCGTTAATCGAATAGATGCGCCCATGCGGTAGGTGCTCGTTACAACGGTGAGCCGGTTGGGGAGCGCGGTACGGCAATTTTTTCTTTTCATGCGATCAAGAACCTGACCTGTGCTGAGGTGGGAGTTGATCACCACCGATGACGATACACTGGCGTATCATCTGCGCTGCCTGAAGTTCCATGGTCTGGATGTGGACGCCTTTGACCGCCAGCAATTGGGGCGTCGGCCACAGGCTGAAGTGGTAGAGCCGGGCTATAAATACAATCTTTCCGATGTTCATGCAGCGATATCCGTGGTATAGTTGGCGTGTTTGCCTCAGTTGAATACTCGCCGGAGCAGATGCTGGCGAAACGTTACTTGCAAGCGCTTGTAAGGTTCACCGTTCTTGCCTCTGGGATTACCGGCCTACCAGCACGATCACGCTTGGCACATGTTTATGGTACGTGTCGACGTTGTTGAGCACTGTGGTATTTATTGACAGCGTTCTCCTATTGGAGCGCCTAAAAGCCGTGGGGATTAACACTGGCCTGCATTTCTGCACTGCGCGCACATACCCAGAAGTATTATCGTGAGCGTTAATGGAATTCAGCGCGTTTGTGCACTTTACTATTATTCCCTAGTATGACCGATGCTGATCGCGTGGTCAAAGCCTTATTTTCTGTTGTGGAGCTATTACATGTCTTGTGTTAAACCAATAAAAAAGTGTCGGTAATTATACCAGTATATAACGAGCAGAAAAGTTTGCCTGCTTTGCTTGAACGTACTACTTCCGCCTGTAAGCAATTAATGCAACCCCATGAAATCATCCTGGTTGAAGATGGTAGCAGCGATGGCTCTGCCGAGATACTGACTGCTGCTGCGCAACATCCGGAAAGCCAGGTGATTGCCGTACTGTTGAATCGCAACTACGGCCAACACTCAGCAATCATAGCCGGTTTCAACCAAGTGACTGGCGATCTGATCATCACGTTTGATGCTGATCTACAAAACCCGCCAAAAGATACCCACGGCTGGTCAGCGTAGCGGAGGAAGGGTATAACGTAGTGGGCACGGTGCGCGCCAATCGTCAGGACTCATGGTTCCGTAAAAGCGCATCACGTGTCATCAACATGATGGATTCAGCGTGCCACCGGCAAATCGATGGGTGACTATAGCTGCATGCTGCGAGTCTATCGCCGTCATATCATTGGTGCAATGCCGCACTGCCATGAACGCAGCACCTTTATTCCTATCCTGGTAAACACCTTCGCCAGACGCACTACTGAAATTGACGTACGCCATGCTGAATATGAGTTTGGCGATTCTAAATACAGCCTGATGAAGCTGATTAACCTGGTGTATGATTTAGTTACCTGATTGACGACTACACCGCTGCGTTTGCTCAGCGTTGTAGGTAATGTAGTGGCGCTTTCTGGTTTTGTACTAGGCACTGGTGCTGATAGCGTTGCGTCTGTTGCTGGGTCCTGAATGGGTGGCGGGTGGGGGTGTTCATCCTGTTTGCGGTATGGGGCTGTTTGGTGAATACATTGGCCGTATCTATACCGATGTGCGCGTTCGTCCGTGTTATTTCGTTCAGAAAGTGGTTGGTGAACAGCAGATCCGCAAAATTCAGGAAGAAGAATGATGAAAGCTATTGTCTTTGCTTACCATGATATCGGTTGTGCAGGTTTGTAAGTGTTGACTGAAGTTGGTTATGATTTACGGGCTGTATTCACGCATACCTACGATTCTGGTGAGAACAATTTCTTTTCCTCCGTTGCGTATCTTGGTGCCGAGTTGGAACTACCGGTTTATGCACCGGAAGATGTGAACCATCCACTGCGGGTTGATCGCATTAGTCAGTTGCAACCAGATGTGATTTTATCTTTTTATTACCGTAATTTGCTAAGCGATGAGATCCTGTCTTTGGCACCTCAGGGTGGTTTTAACCTGCATGGTTCACTACTGCCAAGTTATCGTGTGGCCATGCGCCTATAAACTGGGTATTGTTGAATGGTAAATGGTAAATGGTAAATGGTGAATGGTGAAAGCGAAACTGATGCTACGTTGCATAAAATAGTCAAGCGTCCCAATGCTGGCGATATACTCGGTCAACGCAAAGTGGCGATTGCCGCAGACAACACGGCCCTTACGTTGCAAGAGCTGATGAAATAGGAATTGCCAAAGTTGAAAAACGGCACAGCCACCTTCACAGCCCAAAACGAAGCTGAAGCCAGCTATTTTGGGCGACTACGCACTGCCGCTGACGGCGAGATCCTGTGGCACAAATCTGCTCAGGAAATCAATAATCTGGTGCGTGCGGTCACCGAACCCTACCCAGGCGCGTTCAGTTACATCGGCCAGCACAAGCTAATCATTTGGCGCTCTCTCGTGATGGACATTCAGCATAATAAATAACCTGGTACGGCGCTGAGTGCTTCTCCATTGACTATCTCCCGTGGTAAAGGGCGCGTTGGAAATCGTCGCTAGTCAGAACGAAAACAGCCTTTACATACAGGGTAGTCGGTTAGCGGATGAAATGGGCATTGTCACTGATATGCGCCTGGCTGCCAAGCCATAAATACAGTGATGGAACGCCGTACCTGCGTATTGATCCTAGGGGTTAACGGCTTTATCGGCAACCACCTGACTGAACACCTGCTGTGTGATGATTGTTACGATATCTATGGCTTGGACATCGGCTCCGACGCCATCAGCCGCTTCCTCAATAACCTACGTTTCAACTTTGTAGAAGGGGATATCGGCATTCACTCGGAGTGGATTGAGTACCATATCAAGAAATATGACATTGTACTGCCGCTAATGACGATCGCCACGCCGATAGAATACACCCGCAACCCACTACGTGTATTCAAGCTGGATTTTGAAGAAAACCTGAAAATCGTCCGCGACTGCGTGAAATATAACAAGCGCATCATCTTCCCGTCCACCTCTGAGGTGTGCGGCATGTGCGATGACAAATAATTTGACGAAGACCACTCAAGCTTGATCATTGGGCCGATCAATAAACAACGTTGGATCTATTCGGTATCTAAGCAATTATTAGATCGGGTCATCTTGGGCTTACGGAAGCAAGGAATGGCTGAGATTCACTCTGTTCCGGCCGCGTTTGTACAGCCTGGATGCCGCGCGTATCGGTTTTTCACGCGCTATTACCCAACTGATCCTCACAACCTGATGGAAGGCTCGCCAATTCAGCTGATGGATGGTGGGGCGTAAAAGCACTGTTTCACTGATATTAATGACGGCATTTAAGCGTTATTTCGCATAATTGAAAATCATGATGACTTGTGCGATGGCCAGATCATCAATATCGGCAACCCGACCAATGAAGCGAGCATCCGTGAACTGGCGGAAATGCTGCTGGATAGCTTCAACCGCCATCTGCTACGTGATCATTTTCCGCCGTTCGCCGGTTTCAAAGATATTGAAAGCAGTAGCTACTACGGCAAAGGTTATCAGGACATTGAATACCGCTCGCCGAGCATCAAAAATGCTTAGCGTCTGCTGGACTGGCAGGCAGCCAACAATTGAAATGAAATAAACCATTACACATACGTTGGATTACTTCTTGCGCTCCACCATTCAAGAGGGCAACGATGCATGAAGAAAGTCGGTCTACGGGTTGACGTCAATACCTTCAGCGGCACCTGAAAGGGGGTGCCGCTGCTGCTGGATCTGTTTGAGCAGTATCATATACATGCCAGTTTCTTCTTCAGCGTTGGACCGGACAATATGGGGCGTCATCTTTGGCGCCTTTTACGTCCGAAGTTACCGTGGAAAATGCTGCTTTCGAACGCCGCTGCATTGTATAGCTGGGATATTCTTTTGGCTGGTACCGCCTGGACTAGGCGCAATATCTCACGTGCGTTAGGGCCATTGATCAAACGCACCGCTGAAGCTGATCATGAAGTGGGGCTGCATGCCTGGGATCATCAAGTTTGGCAAGCTAATGCTGGTCGTTGGTCTGAAGCCCAGCTGACATAACAGATCCAACTGGGCGTTGATGCTTTGAGCACTAGCACCAAACAGCTGGTGAAATGTTCCGCCATGGCGGGATGGCGATCTGATAAATGGGTACTGGAGATAAAAAAGCTCTTCGGTTTCCACTATAACAGCGATTGTCGAGGTACTCACCAATTTAGGCCGGTACTGAGCAATAACCTACTGGGTACGGTGCAAATTCCTGTCATGCTGCCCACTTTTGATGAAGTGATTGGTAGCGAAGTCAGTATGGCTGGCTTTAACGACTACATCCTGAAGGAGATCGAAAATGATCGCGGCGTGCTGTGGTATATACCATTCATACCGAAGTGGAAGGGATGGCGCTGGCGGCGATGTTTGAACAGTTATTGTAGCGGGCGCAGCAGCAGGGCATTAAATTCTGTCCGCTGAGCGAGATGCTGCCACAAGATTTGGCATCATTGCCATTGGGACATATTACGCGTACTTTTTTCCCTGGCCGCAAAGGTTGGTTGGGATGTCAAACCGAAGTGAAGAAAGATTGATGAGGGTGTTGAAAGGAACATGGGCCACATTGCTGGCCGTTTTTTTGCTCTGGCTTATTTAATTCCGCTATAAATGGCCGTCTGTTGTGGCAGCCAGATGGAAACTAGCTACGCCGAAACAGCCGTGAAATGCTGCAACGTGGTAATGGTAGGGGGGATAGCACCTGTGTTGGGGTTGCGCTATTTTGAAAAGCTGGTAGCCGGATACTGGTTCAATAACATCAGCCAATGACTATTCGGAAACAATAATTTTGCGGTGCGTTTCGCTTCAGTATTTAGTACCGGAATAACAGCCCTGTTGATATTTGCTCTGGCGATGCTTGTGTAGCGCAATACGTATCGCGCCTACCTGTCAGTATTAATTTCTTATCGATGGTGTTGGTATTCAGCATCGGTACCTACAGCGTGCTCGATCAGATGATTGCCTTGTGGCTGACGGCGGCGATGGTCAGTTACCATCTGACTCTGAAAGCGACCTCAGCCAAAGGTAAGTTAGGCGGCTACGCGCTGCTTGGGTTAGCCTGCGGTTGTAGGCTTTATGACCAAAGGGTTCCTAGCGCTGGCAGTGCTAGTGATTGCGGTGATCCCGGTAGTGATCCAGCAGCGGCGCATCAAAGATCTGTTGCTCTTTGGGCCGATGACGATCTTTGTGGTGCTATTACTTAGCCTACCTTGGGCGCTGGCTATCGCCCAGCGAGAGCCAGATTTATGGAATTATTTCTTCTGGGTAGAACATATCCAGCGCTTCACTGAGGATAAGGCCCAACACAAAGCACCGTTCTGGTATTATTTGCCGATTTTAATGGCGGCGGTGTTGCCGTGGCTCTGACATTGCTGCCGTGAGCGTTGCTCAAATGTTGGCGTAAACGGGGGCAGCGACCAAAACTGTTCTTCCTGCTCAGTTGGGTAATTATGCCCATGATCTTCTTCAGCGTTGCCAAAGGCAAGCTACCGATCTACATTCTGCCGTGCATGGCACCCGTTAGCACTATTGATGGCGGCCTATGCGGAGGATGCTGCAAAGGCACTGTGCAGAAAAGTATTCAAGGTCAACGCACTGTTGAACGGGCTATTTGGTCTGATTGGCATAGTAGTGCTGTTACTGGGCTTTGGGCTGTTTCCCAAGGTGCAGTTGTTTAGCTCCCAAGAATAGCAGAAAGGTGTGATTGTCATTGTCGCTTTTGGCTGCTGGCTGCTGTTCGCGATTGTTTCCGCAAGCGATAAAGTTCAGCGATGGCGCTAGGCAGCGGCTTGCCCACTGTTACTGTGTCTGCTGATCGGTTACGCCATTCCGCAACAGGTTACCGATTCCAAGTTACCGCAGAGTTTTATTCGCATTAACAGGGCAGAACTGGAGCACGGCCAATACGTGCTGATCGACAGCGTGAGTATAGCCGATGGCTTGTCCTGGGAACTAAAGCGCAGCGATGTACTAATGTTCAGCCACAAAAAAGGGAGGTCACCTACGGCTTGGAATATCCAGATGCCAAAGGTCATTTTATCAGCGATGCTAGCTTTCTACAGTGGTTGTTACAGGCGCGTAAGCAGGGAAATGTATCGTTGGTTTTGTAGTTTTCACGCGGAGAAAGCCTTGAACAACAGCATCTGCCTGCGGCAGATAAGGTTCAGGTAATGAATCTCCTGGCGTTGGTTTGGTAAAAACAGCAGCCATGATCGGTTTTCTGTTAGTGATAGTTATTAGCTTGCTTACATGTAGTTGGCAGCTATGTCAGAAACAGGCGGTGCACTGCTAGCACAACTACCTACTGAGGTGCAGCTAAAGAAGACGCTGCGTTGGCTGGCATTGGTAGTATTACTGCTGGCACTCGGCATAGTGGTATAGCTCAAGGTGTTTGTTGCAGCACCTTGCCGATCAGCCTAGCTTACCCACTGCTCAGTCTTAACCCGGTGCTGGTGACACTGGCAACGAGCTGGTTGTTTGATGAAGCTACCACTGTACGCTACTGGTGTGGTGTAGTCTCGATTATGCTGGGGATCTTGCTGATGAGCGTGTACCCATCATGATGGAATATTTCTGGGGAGCCGCCAGCGTGCTGCTGGTGACGCTGGCGCAGTTGTTGATGAAGTGGGGCATGGCATAAATTCCGCTACTCTCCTTTGCCAGTCTCACACCATCGTTGTTAAGTAAGTACGAGTTGCTGCTATTGGTGGTCAGAGTGGCAGTATCTTCGGTTATGCGCTATCGATGCTGTGTTGGTTCTTTGTGCCGCGTAATTTGTTACTTAGCCGTGCTTATCCTTTGCTGAGCCTCAGTTATGCCCTGGTTTATTTGGCGTCGGTGATGCTACTGTGGTTTAACGAACCAGCCAGTGTGCTGAAATCATTTGGGGTGCTGTTAATTCTGTTTGGCGTGTGATTGATTAGCAGCAGCAAGGCTGTTACTAAAGCATCTGAACAGGGCTAATCGGGCATGATTACCAGCAATTTTCTGTGAGCGCAGCTGGTGGACACAGGGGAGACAGTTTATTATTTCCTTTGCAGAATTTGCGTTTTTTCTCGTGTAGCAGATCAATTAACGCCAAATAGTCCCCCCGCAGGCCATATTTGCTATGTAATCCGTGTAGCAAAGTGAGATGGCATGATACGGTAACCAAGTTTAATGAAGGGATATTATGCTCTTAGGTTTTTATTAGCTAGTGTAACTCTTGCCGGATGCAGCAGCCATGCACCGCCTACTGGACGCTTGGCAGACTCTATTGTAGTGATAGCACGCAATTGAATAAGCAACTGCGTCAATAGTACGGAACGCCTTACCGTTACGGAGGTATAGATCGCGTGGTGTAGATTACTCATGGTTCGTTCACCGTACTTACCGTGATCGCTTCGATATCTCGTTACCGCGCTCAACCGAAGCGTAGACTTCACTCGGTACTCAGGTTTCGCACGATGTAACGTCTATTGGAAACGCGTCTACTGGCAGGCTAGGCGTATCTAGCCTTAATTAATTCAAATTTGCCAAGCCATGGGTATGCATTTTTTCGCAACAATTCGGCAAATAAGAGGGTGAATTGTAGTGTTATTAAATTTAATTAGTATTCACGATTCTGTTGATTGATGGTTTAAGAGATTTTGTTATGGTAGACTCTTTTTGTTGAGCGGTTTTTTAATAGAAACAAGGGCGGTAGTTAAAACTCCCCCACTATAAGTTAAATTCCTTTTTAAATTTGAATATTCCCAAATCAAGTGGTTTCTTTATGCATTTCCATTTCAAGCTAGTAATTAAGTGTTAATTTATTGATATTTATTATTAAATTACTAGGGGTTGATCGAAAAAATATATTGATATAGGCTGAGCAGCTCGCCATTCAGCCTATGGTATTAATGGGAAAATCCAACTTAAAGCTGACTTTAGTAGTCGCCATGTCAACCTGTTTACTCAATGGAAGGTAAGTTGTTTGCGGTGGAAATGTTAAGCTATTTCAACAGTATAGATGACGATTTAACTATGCTAGTCGGCATTGGGATTAGTTTATTGAGCCTCGAACAAAGGATTGAGCTATTTAATGAGCAATTTATACTGGTGCATCGCTACGCAGCCTGGTTCAGCAAGCATGATGTGCTACTGACCATCAATATCGAAGAAGCTGTTGTCGAATCGATTCTTTCCGATCAACAGATGTGCTAACGTATAGCATATTGTCCCTTTATTACATTTGAAATTAGTGAGGATTTTCCAAATCTATCCGCTGGGAAGAATAATGAAAGCGTCAGCCGATTAAGCGAAATGTTTATGTTGTGTCTAGACAATTTCATTTCGGGGAATGCAACGCTGACGGCACTGTACGATGGCCTATTTGACTATGTAAGGATCGACAAAGTAAAGATCGACAAATGATTTTACTGGCAGCTATTTACCCATCAGGGGTATGGCGTGGTTATTGATGCACTGCTAAAGAATATCAATCTATTGTGCAAGGGGGTGATTGTCGTAGGAATAAAGCGAAAAGCATACTTCAATAAACTCAGGCATGTGGGCGTTTTTGTCCTACAAGGTTTTTTATGGCCCAGTGTTTGTGTAGACAGTCTACAGGCTTTGCAAGCGATGCCTGGCGAGTTCAATAATACAAATATATGCCTATCATACGGCAAGTTGCCTGTGCGTCAGCTTTCCTCACTCACCCAGTCAATTATCGGTATCAGTGTTTGGGGATTAATGAACCGCATCTTTGAAGTTCAGCCTGAACTGTCCCGATTTTCTTGTAAAGAGATAAGTCAGGAAATTCAGGCTGCCAGATTGTTAATTTTTCTGGCAGCCTAATAGGCTTTTAGGCTGCTACTGGTGGTATGTGACCGATACGTTCTAGCCACCTGCGATTGTTATACTAGTCCGCCTACACCAGTGTCGCCAGCTCCACTTCTGCGTGGTTTTTCCAGCTGTTATGGTGTATGACTTCAGCTTTGTAAAGGCCATTGATACTCTCGGCCAGTGCATTATCGTAACAGTGTCACCTGTGCTGCCCGTTGATGCCAGCAGATCTGCGTCCTGCATCCGCGCTCTGCGTATATGCCAGCGAGACGTACTACGAGCCTTTGATGCCTTTCTAAGAGTCAAATATTAATTTGGGTGCTGTTGATTAAAATATTTTGATTACGTATCAGCGTATAAACTTCACGTGATATGTACCTTTTCAGACAATGCAATGCTTCCATCCTGGGTGTGCCCTTCGGCCATATTCCTGTGTTTTTGCATCGATACGCAATTGGGCGCTGGTTTACCAAAAACTGATGCAGGAATGTGGTTTACTCAACCGCCAGCTGGGGAAGCACCGGCATAGTGGGGCTTAGGAAGAAGCATTGGCCTCGCTAAACCTATTGAAAAGGCGATTTATACCAGCCTTACTGAACTAGGTCTGGTATGGGTACATCAGCTATATCCGCATCCCTGGTGGTTGGTGTTACCTCGCGTTGGTTGTCGAGCTTTATTCATGCCGCGTGGTGGACTCCGCACTCTCGCTATCACCGGATGTGAACCTTGCTTGTCGCGCTATACGTAATACCCTGGAGAGGTGCCGGTGTCACGGGTATCTGCTCTTTCATTTAGAACCGGGCTGTCAATATAAAAGCAAACAATACAGGCGGTTATTATGGCAAAACGGGGCAATACAAAGCATGAGTTGCCGAGGAAATTGCCTGGATAACTCACCAATGGAAAGGGGGTTCCGAAGACTGAAAAGTGAATGGATACCGGGCGTGGCTTATAAAGAGCTCCATTACGCTTGCAGGATATCCAGAACTGGCTGCACAACGGGTACAACCAGATTCGACCACATAAGTATAACGGTGGGTTATCACCCTGCGAGTACGAAATCAATGGAGATAGTAGGCTATGAAGGTATCCTGATTTTGTGATCTGCTACCCGGAACGGGCTTTACCGTCTTTTTTCGCGTCCAAGAGGTTCATCGTAAACTTACGGGATAGGCTCTAAGTTCTGCCTCCTTAATACTTATTGCCGTAAATAGACTTGCGGCAATGCCACTTCTAGATGATGTACTACCCCTAACATGATCGGCCTGATACCATCGGGTGAGAATGCCAGTGCATAGCACCTTTTGCGGTGTTCCCGCTGCGGCCAGGTCGAGATCGTCGTGCAGTACACAGCGGACCCCCAGCGGCTGTTGGCGTGTCAAAGAGCGCAGCAGCCGCAGCATATGTTATTGGTGATATAGGTCTAATGCCGAGTTTAGTTCGTCAAGAAACAGCCATGAATGGGAGGGCTGTGGTTGCCATAGCTGCGCTAGCACGCGCGCCAACCGCACCCTTTGTTGTTCACCGCCAGAAAGCTAGCGATAGTCACGCTGTGCCAGCTCAAGGCAATCAGTCTACGCCATAACCTGTTCTATCGCCTGCTGCCTGTCTCGCTGACCATGTTATCTACGTCATATCCTGAGTGTACTGCCGGAGTGGCCCCGCGTAATAAAGTGGCCTAACTTCTGCCCTTGAAAGTGGATCTCACTTCTACGCTTATGATATTACTACGTCTATTGACCGGTTACTTGACGCTAAGCGGCGGCAAATGCTGGCTGCTCGATCTCCCGCTGGATCAGCGGCTACCACAACAGTTGGCAAAAGTACAGGCGGTGATGCGCCAATATAGCGATCTGGCTTTTCCTTTCACCGTGGGAGAAGTGATTAGCATGAGGCGATCATAAGCCTGCGGGTCGATTCCGTTGAGTTTGCACGTACCGGTCAGGTGGTACAGCAGTGCGCCGCGCTCACCACCATGGTCGCTGCCGAAGAAGATATAATTTTTCCCCAGACAGATATTTCTCAACGCCCGTTCCACTGCGTTATTGTCAGGTTCCTCCAGCCCATCATCGGCGTAATAACACAACGCATCCCATTGGTTCAACGTATACGCTAACGCTTTACCCAACTGGGATTTTTTCGACAGCGTCGCGCTTTTATCCACTATCTACTCATGTAGTGAGTCGAGTAACGGTTTAGCTCGGTCCCGTCTCTGACTGCCTGACTACCTTTTGCTTCCGTCCTGCCGCACGTATTTCTTCCTCTATAACGTAGAGTTGACCGATGCGTTTCAGGGCTTCCTCGGCCGTGGCATCCTGGGTACTGATGTACAACATCATGGGTTTTCTACGGGCGTGTGCCCAGCATGCAACCTCGATCAGTGCACCGTCTTCACGTTCTGCATTGAACAACTGGTCATAACCGCCGCACGCATCGGCCGGCAACATGCCACTATATTGGCGAAGATGTTGTTGCGGATGTTTTCCCTGCCGGTCCGGCGAGTAGGCAAACCAGGCCGCCGGTGTGTCTGATGAACTAACGTTACGGTTATCGCGGACATAAGTCCAGAGCCGCCCAGTTTTCGTCTTCTTCCTACCCGGGGACAACACTGGCACCGGCGTATCGTCAGTATGAAGTTTGCGGGTATCCGACGTAGCGGTACAGTGCTTCGTTCAGCGGTGCCGTTAACCAGCAGCAGGCATCTACCCTGTTGGAGAGCAAGGCTCGACTCAGGTCCACGCCCTGACGGGCTAGGATTTCAGTTTGACGATACAAGGGCAAGTGTTAGCCGTATTTTGACGTCATCACCTGGGACAGCAGGCTAGGCCCTGCGATGCCGCGGTCAATGGGACGCGAGGGGCTTCAAAAATGCAGTCACACTTTTCGCACGCCTTTTTCACCCTGACGGTGCGGATTACTTTCAGAGCGCAGGCGACCATTTCCAGCTGTTCTGCGCTGACTTCGCCGAGATATTTAAGGTTACTTCCGCACTTATGACAGCCGGTTTCCACGGGCTCAAGGCGGTTCATCTCACACGGAAGGTGTTCGGGAAGTGGCTAACGATACCGGGACTGGCGAAGCTGACTGGGAACTTGCGGGTCGTTTTCCGACCGTTGTGACGGTCACCAGCCTGCTCGTGCAGTTTCAGCACCGCTTCAGCCTCTTCCACCTGTCGGCGAAGTTTTTCAGAGCGGGTACCGAACAATATCCGGTGCAGCTTTTCCAGTTGCGTACGTAGATGCTCTATTTCCCGCTTTTCGTTTTCTATCTTTTCTTCTGCACGGGACAGCGCCGAGCTCAGGAAGGACTCAGTCTCTTCCACGAGGCTGAGTTTGTTATTTTTCTGTCAGAGCTCTTTTTCAAGGGCTGCGATGTGGGTGAGATAGTGGTGTTCCATGACCATGGTTATAATGGGGTCATGGTGTTTTTACAACATTGTCAGCAAGTTAAAGCGGGGGGTGGTTCGGCTGCTGCCAGTCCAGTTTATCGAGAAGCATGGCAAGCTGTGAGCGGGTAATGGCGATTTTACCATCATGAACCATGGGCCAGACGAACTAGCCTTCCTCAAGGCGTTTGGTAAAGAGGCACAAGCCGTACCCATCTGCCCAGAGGATTTTAACCATATCGCCACGACGACCACGGAAGATGAACAGATGGCCAGAGAAGAGATTTTCCTCGAAGGCGTGTTGCACCCGTTCGCCCAGACCGTTGAACGATTTTCGCATATCCGTAACACCGGCAACCAGCCAAATACGGGTGCCTGACGGGAGGTTTATCATTTCGCTGTTCTCCCGGTCAGCTTGCAGATCAGCACCGCCAGCAGTTCGGGAGACGGATTATTCAGCGTCATTCTACCCCGACAGAACTCCACGTGGCAGGAGGTGGCGTTCAGCGAAGAAGGCTGACAGGTTGTGGCGTTATGATCACCTCATTATGTCGGGAAAGATATCCCTTCAACAGGCAGTAGCGCCGGTGATGACACGGTTGCTACCGTTGCGGGGAGGCGACGTGATATGCAGCATTCGTTCTGCTAGAGGCACAGCCATTTGAAGATGAGATTGTCATTGATGCCGTGTTCGCGGATAATATGAGCAACGCCGGCTTCGGGCTGAGAAGCCAGCTTAGCCATGCGCAGTTTAAAGTCATTTGTGTAATTTTTCCGTGGTTCAGAACGCCAGAATTGAGATGCCATTGTCAGGTGCCCGTCTAATTTAGCTGGGAGTCTAAGCTATCGGGATTGGTCAATTAGCTACATACCACACTGACTTTACGCTTACGTAATGTCGACTTACTCGCACCATTCGGCCCGATAATCGCCAGCATTTCACCGCTCGCGATACTGAATGAAACACTGATGTGAACCTAGAGCTATAGCACAACTGCTGGACTGTCAGGCTTGCGGTTCTATCCATTTATTGGTTCCCGCTGGCGCATTACCAACCATAAGAAGTAAGGCCCGCTGATCAGGCTGGTCTTCAAGTCCTAACGGCATTTCGGCCGGTACCACCAGAGTGCGCGCTAGCGTATCGCTGACCAGTAGCAAACATGCGCCAACCGGTGCGGAGCAGGGAAGCAGCCAACGGTGATCACACCACCTAGGCGCATGCGTACCAGATGCGGCACCACCAGGACGACAAAACCAATCTCGCCACTGCTACGCCGATCAGCAGGGCGCTTAGTAATAGCAACTGCAATTTGGTACGCTGGAAATCCACTTCCAGATAGTGGGTTTCTTCATCGCCTAACTGCAACAGGTTCAACCGCCGTGTAAGCAGCGCAACGGGCAGGATCAACGAGACGGCGATGATCAACATCAGCCACTGCGATTGGCTAAGGCTACCTATCATCCACAGGGAGAACTGACGCAATAGCTGATAGCTACTGGCATAAGACAGTACTCCGACAGCTGCCATGCACAAGGCATTGATGGCCGCCTGCCAGCAGCAGACGTGACAGACTGCCGTTGCCGCGCTCGCTACGGCTGATGGCGTAAATCAGCAGCAAGACTAGCAGACTAATGAAAGCTGCCAGCATCTGACTGTATAAGCCGATAACGGTCGGCAACGCCAGTGGCATCTCGATAATTAGCGCCATAAATAGTGCGCCGCCACTGCTAATGCCTAGCAGGATGGGATCGGCCAGCGGATTGCGGAACAACCCCCTGCATTACCGCGCCGGAAACCGCCAGTGCACAACCGATCACCACTGCCAGCAGTACAAGTGACAGGCAGATGTGCAGCTAGATATGCCATGATCTCTCGTTGAATAGCTCACGCCACAGGGTAAGGAACGACAATGTCAATGCCTTCATATTGGCGACGACCAATACCAGCAAGGTTAGCACAATACCAGTAGGCCGGCGATAGCCAACGGAGGGGAAGGGCGGCTGCGCATTACTTTTGCTCCGCCGTTTAGCGCAGCTTGGCCAAGGTCGCCGGAATTTCTAGGCCAAATCCCAGCAACGCTATATCATCAACGATCAGCACACGGCGATTTTTACCCGCCGGCGTTAGCGCCAGACCTGGTAAAGACCACAGCTGTTGCCAACCGCCGATCGAACGCACGCTATCTGTAGTGATCAATAACAAATCCGGCGCGCTAGCGATGACGCATTCTTGCGACAGTGGCCGATAACGTTCGAATCCCTGCATGGCATTTTCAACCCGGCGGCCGGCGGCATCATGCCACCATGGTTCATCACAAACAGCACCTTGACAGGTAATGGTCTGGTGTTGACCGCTGTCAATTGTTGCATGTGTCGGATACTCAGTTGCTTACCACCTTAATGCCGCTTTCGGCTAACTGTGTGAGCACTATCGCCGGCTGGCTGTACTAGTTCAGTGGTCAGCACTAGCTTTGGTTTTAGCGACAGAATGCCTTAAGCATTCAGTTGGCGCATATAGCCGATGTCCGGCAGCTTTTTAACCGCTTTTGGCTGCAAGCTGGTGCTATCGCGGGCGATCACTTCATCACCAGCGCCAAGTACGAAGACAATTTCAGTAACGTCACCGCCTATCGAGACAATACGTTGTGTTACCGCAGTGGTTAGTGGCAGTGTCAGCGTGATCACCAGCACCAGACAACGGGTCAATGAAGGTTTCATGCGGCAAAGTCCTCGGCTTGCAGAGAGGCAATATACTTTACGCTAGTGAGTTTGTTCCGCTTGCCCTTCTGTACGTTGTTCGTAGAGCTGGGCGATCTACGTACCATCGGCGGCAAACAGTTCCAGGCTAGTGACGATGCCGTCTTTGGTCGGTTTACGAGTGACCCAGCTTTCGGCGATCGCATTTTCTTCCAGGTGTAAGTTGAAGCGGCGGTTAACTACATTGATCCAACCTTTCAGCGACATCAAGCGTTCGATCTGGCAGGTGAATATTTGCATACAACCACGGTTGCTGACAAAAATCATAATTTCGTTTTGCCACTGTCGAACGGCATTTAATAATTGCGTCAGCGCACCGTTATCTACCTAAAAGGCCAAATCGTCGCCAACGATACGAAACGCCTGTTGACGCGTCAGATTATTGAGGTTTAGCAGCGGAAAAACTAGTGAACGTCGGTCATTTCACGCCATTCGCGGTCGATTTTTCGGCTTACAGTACTGTGCTGAGCGTAACGACCTCAGCCGGGTGCAGTATCAGGGGCGGCAGTATCAGGGGCGGGTTTTCCTCGTTCCTGTAGCGTTTAACCAACGCTATCCAGCCTGGAAAATCAGTTTCGTCGGTGGTGTATACACTTTATGTAACGCATCGCCATGATGGTCAAAGAACTGAATGCTATGGCGCACGCCGCATTTGCTCGTCTCGCTCATGGAGAAGGCACTGGCCTACTTGGTTGAAGAACAGACGTAAGTCCAGTTCACACGGATTGAGGATCAGACCAGCATGTCCGTTAAGATGCTGGTTATGGTAGAGCTGCATCAGCTCATGCACTGCATAATAGTTGCGAGTAAAATGGATTGGGTGACACCGATGTGTTCGAAGTCGGTGAGCAGGATGCGGGTATTAGTCTGCAAGCGGTGAGCATCATGGCCGACGCGGGCATGGATCAGCTCCGCTTTGCTTACGCCAAGGAGCCTTGCCAAATCGCGCGCGTATTTTCCAGGATGATCGATTTTAGCCTGTTGGTAGCACTCATAAAGGGTATTATTCATCAATTAATTTCCTCTGCCGTAAATAGGGGAACTGGGCGTCATTTGCCCTGCCAAATGCTCAAAATTACCACTGGTAACTTACCAGCAATTTGGCATTGCGCCCCTCCTGCGTTGATGCCTTGCGGTGAATAGTATTCTTTGTCGAAAGCGTTGCTCAGCATAAGGGTAGAAGTGAAATTTTTCGCGTGACCACACCCTTTATAGCTAAGACAAAAATTGTTGACACCATAGCCATCTTGTTCAGTTATGGCGGTCGTCACAGAGGTCATTCGTTGGGCAAAGGTAGCGATTTTGGCCGATCGATAAGACGGTTGTACCCAACGGAACATCCAGCCTGCTGGTGATGGTATCGGGGTTGATGTTGCTCAACTAACCACTGCTTGCCTGGTCTTTACCACGGGTGCGGTTATAGGCTAAATCCCAATCAAATAGCAGCTTGTGGTAGCTTAACACCGCATCCCAACCCCAAATTTTTGCGTGATCTATGAAATAGTGCAACTGATGCAATAAGGGCCTTGCAGGCCAAATCCCAGCTTCATGGTGACATTGGTGGTGATGTAGTCTTTGGCCTTGGTGTCGAAATAGCTAGCTTTGAACTGCAAGCTATCGTCAGCTAACAGTAAATCGTCAAAGCGCAGCCCAAAACCATACTCCAGGGTTTCGTTGGTTTCTGGTTTCAAGCGCGGGTTTGGCACCCAGTAGTTGGTTAAAGACGTCGGTCCCCGAGATTTCGAAAAATGTTTAGAATCGTTATACATTTCACCCATGGTTGGTGCACGGAAGGCTTGCGAATAAGAAGCGAACAGCATCAGCCAATCGGTCGGGGTGATGCTGATTGTGCCGCGCGATGACCATTTGTCAGTATCAATATCGGGGTAACTCTGTCTGGAGCCTTTATAATTATCATAACGCATGCCAGCCAACAACGTGATAGGCAGATCGCGTAGCGTAACCTCATCTTGCAGCTAGCCAGAGGCGAAATGGATTTTCGCCTCTGGAACGCCTTCGGCAGCACTACCTGGCGTTTGCGCCTGCTTATAAGCCTCAGTACCGTAGGTAAATAGTGAGAGGCAAAGGTATCAGCAAACAGGTGAGTATAGTTCTTTAAGCTTGCACCGTGAGTAGTTTATTGGCGACTTTAGTCTCTATTACCTAGGGCATGCGCATTTATTTCTACTTGAGAATAATAAATTTTGGCGTCAGCATCCAGCCAATCCTGGCCAACCCCGAGTTGGGCCTGTGTAACTCAGTGCTATATCATTGCAAAATAGTTGAGCGGTCGGTCATCAGGTTGTCGTGCCCACTGAAGGATTGCTTAGGGTTATTCGGTTGTTGAGCACAGTTGTTGTAATAGCGTAGGTTACCGATTAATGATTGGTTATCATCGATCTTCCAGGTGCCTTTGGCCAGCAGGTGGTTGATAGTTTCATCGTTTGGTGACTCGGGGCCGTTACCCTGATGCAGGTTACCGACATCACTGATGTCTAACGACAATAAGCCGTTAAGGTGGTCAATCTTGCCGTAGGTACTAGAGCACCCATGCCCAGACTGTGATCACCGCTGCCTGCGGTAGCGTATACCCGGTAGCCGGTATCATGGCTCGGTGATAGCAAGTCTGCGGCATCGACGGTTTCATAAGATGCTACGTCGCCAAAAGCACCATTACCGTACAGCAAAGCTGAAGGGCCACGCACGACTTCAACGCGTTTCACCAATCTTGGATCCAGAAAGATCCCGTCGATATGTCCGGTATCAGTATCCTGGCGAATGCTATCCACCAGCGTTAATACGCCACGGAGATCATAGCCACGCATCATGAAGCCCTGGCCGTTGCTGCGGCAAGGGCCAGTAATGCTAATGCCTGGCATGCGTCGCAGCATATCGACTGCAGTGCTGGCACCTTGGCTTTCATGGGTGTTGCTTTTGATCACCGTTACCATCATTGGCACGTCAAAACTGCGTTGCCGATTGCCAGTGGCGTTTACGGTTATCGTGTCGTCAGTGGCTTGTGAGGCCGGGGCGGAAGAAGAGGTTGTGTTGGTGTTTTGTGCAAAGGTCACTGAAGGCAGAGTGGCAGGCAATGGCTAGACTCAATGCGGAAAAACGTAGCTTGGTAGAAATGGTTAAGGGCATTGGTCAACTCTCCGTGTGTTTGAACATATCAATAATTATGCCTAGCTATCTGGATCACAGTGAACGGGATGGCTGACATTTAAAGGATCTTGCGTTATTTAGAGCCTATCCCAGCACAGGAACATTGTTGCAGCCAGCTTAGACACTGATAGCGCACAACAACCGATGCATACCGGGATTACGTGATGATGGCAAGCACTGCACAGGGCTACATGGCAAATAAAACATCCTAATGGGATAGGTTCTTAGTCAGGAAGAATTTTCCGGCTTTAATCTGCCACAACTGATAGCGTTGATCTTGATGGATAAACTGCCAGACCATCGGCATCGAACAACAGTGCACTGTTATTATAAGGGAATGTATCCACGCTGCACCTGCCGGTGGAGGTTTGAGAGCGGCTGAGATTATTTATCATTATACACCATCAAATTAAAAATTATTATCATCATTTATTTAAAAAAAGACATCAAGGAAAATTTTTTATTGGGGATCAACCCAACCGACATCACCATGGCACTGGAACCTACACGGATCTTGTGGCAGATATCGATCCCTTTCCCTTCGCTGATAAAGGTGTTATTCCCGGATACTGACAACATTTGTTTGATAAATTACAAAGTCAGGACTTGGCCGTGAAGCAGAAATCACAGGTAAAGCTTAGCGTATCTCCGGGTATAATTTCCATCGATAAAGAACTGACTGGTTCAACCGGCAGCGGCGTTCCCTTTGTTGTACATAGCCATTATCCCCTGATACCTGGCACTTATGCTGCGCCAGTGTTCCGTTAAGGTGTCATCCGCGATCTAAAAAGTGACAGTTACATTATTATAGACGAGCAGAAAAGAATAACCTGATTTCCGCCTGGGTACAGTATCTGGTGTCTTGGGTAAATGACAGCAAGGATTTTGAGTTCTAGCTGCGTGCGGTTCAAGGCTGCCGGAAAGCCTGTAGTCATCGCTCACTTGGATAATAATGATGGTGATACTAATCGTATAAAACGGGAACTGACAGCCGAGAAAAATCCACGAATAGCAGAACATATAAAAGAATACTGTGCATTTGAGGAAGAAGTACTAAATGCCATAGGAGAGAATGAAGGGAACTGCTTTTATTCCAGACTCAGCGTGTCGAGAAACCGTTCCGAATGATTTATGATAATACCGATGACGGCCCCTCTCCTGAAAGGCAGGGTGCTTGCTGATAGTATGAATATCTCTACTAACAGTCTTACACTGGAGCTGAAAAATAATTATATTGGCGCAAGAAGAATAAAAATCCACCACAAATAATGGGTTAAAGACTACACACAGCAATTAATACAGCTATATTACAATAGTAAGTTACTATGAGTCATTAGGAATCATCCTAATAAATAGCAGCATTTTATTTTATGATTTAAAGCGATGGGAAGTAATAAGACAGACATAATATAGATACTGTCCGACTAACTAGGCAGTAGTGGGAGGGTTAGCTCTCTTCCAGATTTCTTGCCACATCTTGCAGCGTAGTGGTCGGCTTAGCTACTTCATTTATCCAGGCGGTGAGTAAACGGTAGGACACAGCGAGTACCACCGGGCCGATAAACAGGCCGATCAAACCGAAGGCCAGCAGGCCGCCGATCACCCCTAACAGGATCAGCAGCGTTGGCAAATCAGCCCCCATGCGGATCAGCATTGGCCGCAGCACGTTATCCAACGTGGCGACTACGCAACTCCATATCACAAGTACCGTAGCCCAACTGGTATCACCACTCCAGTACAGCCAGATGATGGCTGGCACCAGCACCAGCAGAGGTCCCAATTGTGCCACGCAGCAGATAAAGATCGGCACCGTTAGCCAAGTGGCGGCAGGGATACCACTCAGTGCCAAGCCGATCCCTCCCAACACTGACTGCACCAGTGCTGTCACCACCACACCCAGCGCTACTGCACGAATCGCTTGCCCGCCCAGCAACACCGCTACATCGCCGCGCTCAGCGCCCAAACGCACCGCAAAATTGCGGATACCCAGCGCCACCTGCTCACCACGCGCATACAGTATCACGCTAAACAATAGCATCAGCGCGCAGTGTAGCAGTAGGTGGCCGATATGTGCCGCCTGCGCGACAAACCAGGTGGCAGTTTGGACAAAATACGGCTGCATTTTTGACAGCAGCGCGGCACCGCCAGCATTGACTAAGGCGTGATAACTGTTATAGATCTTATCACCGAACATCGGTAGGGATTGCAGCCAGACAAACTCAGGCATATGCAGCTTGCCGAGCGTGCTGGCCCAAGCGATAACCAGGCCGCTGTTATCCACCAGGCTCCCGATCATCAGAGAAATTGGCAGGATGAACAGCAAGATCAGTAGCAGCATTATAGCCATCACTGCCAGCGAGCGTCTCCCCCACAGCAGCTTTTGCAACTTGATCAGCAATGGCCAGGTTGCGATCACCACCATCGCGGCCCAGGATAAGCCGAGAATGAACGGCTGGATGACCCAAAAACTGGCGATGATCATGGTGGCGATAAACAACACACCAAAAATAATCCGTGGTAAATCGTATCGGTGTTGCGGTTGTGTCATCAATGGGTCTCTTTCTCGTAAGTTAATTCCGTGGCACTGCATTATCATGGTTCATCTTCGCCAATTTTAACAGCGCACTGTACATTTTTGCGATGGAATTGGGAATAATGTGTATGCCTATACTAACCGAGTAGGTCAGCCTTAAAATAGGGTGGGTCTGAATAACGACCTGATGTTGTGCCTATCTCAGTAGATAGTAGACGTACATTATTGTGGCCAGTTTGGATACCGACAGCGCGCAACAACAGCAGCGTACAGGGAGCATGTTAGTATGGTGAGTACTGCTCAAGGCCAAAATAGCAAATAAAATACCCTAATGGGATGCTTTTAACGTATTTTAGCGCATAAAAATAAGCAGCCAGGGTTAAAAATACAATGATCCCAGCGATTTCTCAAATATCCCGCCTTGTTAAACGGGCGTGCGATTTTTTGGACACACTGAAGCAACATGGATTTAATGGCGATACTGCTACTCGCTAAGCTGATCGGATGGCGATGGCCACCGATAACAGCGTTTATCAGATGCTGACCGATGGCTATGGTGTTTCCTCGCTCTACCCACGATGTGGTGTTGATCGCCCGTATTGCGGCGGAAGAACACTTCACGGTGTTGACCTTCACCCCACGAGGCGGTGGTACCGGTACCAACGATCAGTGTGGGGTGGCAATCATTTCAAGACTATGAGAGGTAGCCTTCTCTAGGCCCGCAGCCTTAGTGTGACGTGGATCATGAGAAATTAAGAGATTCTGGACTACGTCTGAAAAAATGAGGGTAAAATAATAAAACCGCGTTCTATTCTGGATTTTTATGATAGGAGTTTTAGAGTGTTTAACTGCTGTTTGATGGCCGACTGAAAATCCTTTTCCAAATCACCATGCACTCCCCTTACTTTGTTCCTGATTAGCTTCGGTCACATTACTATGTGAAGGGCCAGGGCCATGTCCAGCCAGGCATATGCGACGTAAAATCTCTTTGTCAGTTGACTCATCACCAGCTAGCGCTATTTTGATAGCCTGTTTAAGTGTTGGCCTAATTTGTAGTTTGTCGATGGAATCCTCTATATCTAGCGGCTCTTGTGCTGCTGAGAGTAACCCCTCAATACCTTTACGATGTATTGCTCTAATTAGTGCCGTGACATCCTTATTGTTCAGGGAATCAAGAACCATCAACCAAGCACTCCTCGTAGCATCAGCATCCAGACTATATGTTTCTTGCTTATTATCTACAGCTTTGCCAGTCGCTAGCCATTCAACAGAAACATTCTCCATATTAGCTATCCTTATTGCCATATTGAGTGAAGGTTCTGTTCCCCTAGTCAAATAGTTGTTTAATGTGGAGAATGATAATTCCCATGATTAAGCTGCTGCCCAAATACTTCTACCTTTAATAAGTGCTCTAAGTAGCTCGGCAATGCTTTCCTTGCTTTCCTCATGAAAAACAATTTTGCTTGTGTTTCTCACTTTCATTTTCTTTTCCTTGTAACTATCTGATTTAAGCATAAAAATATCCATAATAGACAAAATAAATGGGCCTTTTCTTTACTTGTGCCCATTATGGATAAATGCTCTGTTCTTACGGATAACACAATGGGATTATCCGCGCGGTTAGCTTTACAGGGTAATCGAATAATTAGTAAAAATGAAGTAACAACTGAATAGGATCGGCACCGTATTGATATTGTTGCCGCCCTTCGTAAAGATGATCTCACCATACGTGCTCTCTCCGTTGAGGTGGGTCTAAAGCCGAATACATTGAAAAATGCACTACCTCGCGCGCTTATCCTAAAGTGGAACGCATCATAGCGAAAGCGTTAGGAACCAGAACCAACACATATCTAGCCCAGCCGTTATATCCGTAAGGCGTCGTAAATATGTTTTTTAGTGTAAATTAATTAGTGGGAATGCCGGGATTACCGGGCACTGCGCAAGGGCTGCGCCTGGCTTTAAAGAAACGCGCCGGAACCGCGCCAGATTTGGTGCGCAAGCGCGAAGGTAGCAAGGCATTTGAATACCATATTGACTGCCTCCCTGCTGATACTTAAGAGGCCGTTCGCCAGCGCCACTTTAAATCGGTGCTTGAGCAGTCAGATTGCAAGTCTGACGGCCTGCCGATCAAGCGCAATTTCTTGGATAAACCGAGCGAGGAATTGAAGATCATGCGTCAGTGCCCGGCAGTGGTGGAGCGCGAGGTTTTGCCTCGCTGACCGACGACCAGAAAAAAGTAGCCGATGACTGTACTCTGCCAGCCCAGGATGTGGAGAAACTGCGCGCTGCCGGTATGTCCACCAGAATCACGGCGGTGGACATTCATCGCCGATGGTTCACGCAAGGGAACGCTGCCCGCGAGTGTCATGGTAGCGGCTAGGCTGGGTTGGCTAACGCACGCAAAGGCTCGAGTCGTATTGGCGTCAGCAAGAGCTACCTGCAGGCGTGGCTGACTTTCTATCTGACTACTAAACTAAGCCAGGACTAGAGAGGTTGGCATTATTAGCACCCGGTCAGCCCAAACGTAAATGCCCGGAAGACGTGGTCTGATTCTTCGGCATGTTCTGGTGGCCACACTACAGCAACCAGAACGGCCCCAGCGTCAAAGAGAGGCATACCACTCGTTCAAGCACGGCTGGTACGATACGTATAGCGGCGAACAGCCAGCCATGCTGATAGCCCTGCCATCGTATGACGCAATACGTTTGGTGGATAAGCTGCCATTGCTGGAGCGTATGCGCAGACGCGTATCGGGGTCAGCGGCAAAAGCCTTTGAAGTTTATCAGTAGCGTGACTGGTCACAAATGCCGGTGAACTGGTGCTGGATTTCGGATGGTAACTCGCTGAATCTAAAAGTGGCGCATCCTATCCATGGCAGACCTTTCACGCAGGAGCTGACGCTGGTTATTGACGGCCGTACACGCTATATCGTTTGCTGGAGCGTGTACCTGGCGGAGAATGCCATTTCGGTGGCCGATGCCTGAAGCCTACCGGCATGGCATGAAACATTACGGCAAGCCACTGTTCGTGTATTCCAATAACAGCGGCGGGGAAACCAACAAGATGCTGGATGCGGATATTACCGGTATTTTTCCGCGCTTACACATCGAGCACATGACCAGTATTCCCGGTAATCCGCAGGCGCGCGGCATCATTGAACGGTTGAACGGTGTAGTGCTTGAATGACTGGCCAAGCGGGGTTCCTGACCTACAACGGCATCGGAGCCGACCATAACGCTGTCCGTATTTTGGGGCAACAGATGCTTAGTCTGTCAAACGCCTTGCGGGATGGGCGCTAACTGACTGCGCAAAACAAGAAAATGTTGAAGATCCTGCTCACCTGGCGGCAATTGATTGATACCGTACAGGAGAAAATAGACGACTACAACAATCACTACGGGCATAGCGAATTACCTAAGGTTAATGGGAAATGGGTGTCGCCAGCAGCTTACCGCCAGTGGGTACTGGAGCAGGAAGGCGACGACATCGAATACATGACGTACGGTAAATTACGCGAAATGTTTATGCCGGAAATTAAACGTGTTACGCAGCGTGGCTAGATATCCTTAGAGAATAACCAGTATTTTTCGAAATAACTGATTACTGTTGACCGGCAAGAAGTCCTGGTAGCCTTTGATATCCATGATCCGACTGAAGTCAGTGTTCGCCAAATGAATGGCACCTATGTTTGTACTGCCATCTGGAATGGTAACATCGCATCGCCAGTACCGGTGGCTAGAGTCCAGAAAGCCATGGAAGAGCGTGCAAAGCGTAAAATTAAACTGGCAGAGACCAAAATTCAGGATGCGGAAGACGAGTTGTGTCCCGCGCTGGAGCATAAAGTTGACACTGATTTCAGCAAATTCATTCCGATTGAGTCAAAACCGGATCGCATAAGCAGTAGACCATATTTATTCTAATCCGAATATGAAGATGATTTAAAAAAGTACGGTAATTACCGTTAAGGCTTAAAACTGGATTAATTCCTGCTATTATCTCGCAATATTTGAAAGGCGTTTATACCGGCAATATAGATAACGTTGAAGCGGAGATTAATAACTTTATTATTACTCGTGAGAGAGATAAAGAGAAAAACCATGAGGTCAAAGCGTATTTTGTTAAAACGCAATGATCCAGTAAATGCCTGGCCTTGCTGCGAAACACCCATCTGGATACCGATATCGATGTAATTTATGGCGATGCTGGGCTGGGCTGGGCAAGAGCATAGTATTGCGTCAATACGCCAGCAGCTATAAAGACGTGATTTTAATTGAGGCTAACCCTGGCTTATACCACTAAGGTGCTGCTGCAGGAGTTATATGACCGTATGGTGGTCAACAAGCGCGGCGATATCCACGACCTCAGTGAGAACTGTATCACCGCGTTACATGATACGGGCTGGTTAGTGCTTATCGATGAGGCTGAGTTGTTTCCTTACCGCACCCTGGAAGCGATGCATCGTATCTATGACCGGGCGGGTGTTGGTGTCGTGCTGGCCTGGTATGCCACGTCTGTTACTCAACCTCAAGGGTCGCCGAGGTGAATATGCCCAACTTTATAGCCGTGTGGGTATGGCTATCGTTCTGGATAGAGAAAAAGCAAAGCATGAACGAACCGACTTTGATCGCATTCTTGAGAGTTTATTATCCACTAGTGACGATGAAATCAATATCAAAATTCCACCTGAGTTAGCTGATGCCTTTTATAAGTCATTAAAGGGGAATTACCGCCGTTTATTTAAATTGGCGCGTGGTGTATAGTCCGCGCCAGCGGTATCAGTGCGGTGATCAGGGTATTTCTGTGGCCATGATTGAATAATATTCCAGCATGTTAATTAGTTGAGGTGGCAATTATGTCGGTTGACTCTAAGGTTTTGGTGCTGTCTCGTATTCGTATGCAAACTCTAGCAGATGGAATAATAGCGCAGCATATCATGAGCACTAAGCCAGGCTGCTTAATTTTTGATGTGTATTAATGGAAGCATCAGGATACAGGCATGTACTGGGATGTTGATGCCTTTGCCAGAGAAATTATTGTTCTTAAATTCAACAGCAAAGAATCTTTTAAAAAAGCCTACGGTTTAGCGCGTCTTTTACGTGGCAAAGGTCAGTTAAAAATGACTTGATGAAAGTTTTGGCATGTTAATTAATTGATAATGGGATGAGATATGCAAGCCATCGATTTTAATAATAACGCCAACACGTCATTGATCTCTGCGATGGTATGTGCTGAGTCCGTCATTCTGTCTTTAACGGCATGTGGTATCACGGTTCAAAGCATTATGTTTCATGGCAGTAAAACGGTCATTCGCATCAACCGTTATGCATATTGTGAGTATATGACTAGCACAGGAAGGAAAAGCAAGTTATCTGCAATTTGGTCATAGTCGCCAGGGCGATTTTAAACAAGAGGTATTCGTTCAGGACGGATGCCGTATTATTTGCTCAGAGTTATTATATTAATAGGGAAATATATGGCAAAGGTTATTTTTAATATTACTAAGAATGATGCTATACCTACTGATAAATCCTGGCACATATCTGTCCCAGTCACTATCAGTGTAGGTATTGAAGGGCTTAATAATGGGCAGCCTGGGCATTTTGAATACCTGGCGTTAATCATGAAAAAATGCCTCTGACATTCTAATGATAATAAAGGAAATTTACATTATGAAATTAAAGGGTTCTGGCAATCTTAAAATTAACGCCGCGTTATTTAACGTTAATGAGCAGCAAGGAGATAAAATGTCCACTAATACTACTGAAAATACCATTTTAGCCGGTTACTGGAAAGATGCACGTGGCATCCTTACCCCGGAAAGCCTGGTTAAACTAGTAGATAAAGAGCGTGATGCGCTGGTTAAAGCCATTGTTGAACTCGACAAGCCACTGTAGCAGGCATTGCGAGACTTTAAACAGGATACCTTGCCGATACGCTGGTTGACCTCTCTGCGGAGCAGTACGGAGATACTATTGGCGACAAAAAAGGCAATGTACACCCTGTATAACTATGATGGCCAGTTTAAGGTTCAGCGAACCATGCAAGACCGCATCGCCTTTGATGAACGTATCCAGGCCGCTAAAGAGCTGATTGATGACTGTATGGCTGAGTGGACTCAGGGCTCTTGCCCAGAACTGCTGGCTATAATTGACCAAGCGTTCACCACCGATAAGGCGATATCAACCCTAGCCGCGTATTGCAGCTGCGCCGTCATGATATTACCGATCCACGTTGGTTACGCGCGATAGATGCGCTTGCCGAAGCTGTCCAGGTAGTCAGCAGTAAAAGCTATATCCGTCTTTATGAGCGCGTCGGCGATACTGACTAGTATGTACCAATTTCGTTAGATATTGCCGGGGTGTGACATGAATATGATTTCTGAAAACAGTGCCCACAATCATTACGGTCTGTATATGGCGCATCCAAAGGAAACCCGTGACACCTTGCGCAGGGCTTATGTGTTCAGCACCCTATCTCTGGAGCTGGCGTCGGCTATCCAGTGCGGCGTCAGCTTTGCTACGGCAAGACGCTAGAAGAAAGAAGCCAGAGAAAACGGTGATGACTGGGATATGATCCGTAGCGCCAACAGGCTGGCCCAGTTCCAGGTCACGCTGGAGAAGGTCAACACCGCCGACGACATCTTGGCCTAGGAGCGCGTCACGCTGCTGGCATCGTTGACCGATGGTCATAGCAAGGCCATTGCAGCAAGCAAGAATATTTTGCCTGAGACTAGCCAGTTAGCAACGTCGATGGAAACCATGAAGCTGTTTTCACCTTCATCCAGGAATATTACCCTCAGCATTTGACGTTGTTCGTCGAGGTGCCGAAAGCATTCGGGCCAGTATTAGAGGAAACTATGGCTAATAAACTGATTGCGCTGACGGCAGAGACCACTGTCCGGGATGACGAGATAACCAGGGTCTGGGTCAGCAACGACGGCGACATCTTTGCCAAGCTGCGCGATAGCGCAATCCACAACGTCGATCGCCAGTACGGTGGAAACCCCTTTCCTAGCGTCAGCGCGCATCAAAGCCCACCATATAGTGGCGGCAGCGCTGGCATGAAACAACTGATTGATGCTGGGAACAACGTATATGTCGATCCTGCCGAGGTAAGCGCCGTTATAGCAGAACTCCAGGGACGCGTGTGCATCATGCTGCGTGGAATTTTGCGGCCGCTTCTCGTGCGCTGTGAGAACAGTGCCAGTGCGGATGTTCTAGCTCAGGCAATGACAGGCTCGCATCAATGCCGTGATAGCCAACCGCTACAACGGCGTTTAAAGCATATTTACAGGGTATTCAGGGCGAGATATAGCGGCTAAATTTTACATCCGTGAGTTCCAGAAATTGCTGGCGGAGCTGGAGTTTAACCCGCGTATGGCAGATGGGCATCATCCTGACGTGCAACAACATCAAGGTATACAGGTCGCCGGTAGTGACAAAAAGCTGCGTGTCCTACGTCATGTGCCATACTGTCCCGACCTGGTGGTACTTAATGCTATCGAGAACAATGAGCAAGTACGCAACCCCGACCAGCGTGATAAGGTCGAGAACTGGCCAAAAAAGATCGTGCTGCCGCTCGGCGGTGCCGGTGCCAAGATAGACGTCGTCTACATCGGCACTATCCTGCATTACGATTCGGTGCTCTCTCTCGCACCGTAAGCAATCCGCTGAGGCATCACGCGCGGTTTAAAGCCTGCGCCAGTAGCCCGCCAATATGTCGCTGTGGGATACCTGGGAAGAGATCCTGCGTAACGACGGCGAAGATGCCGCCAATAACTTCTATACGCTGCACCAGGAATAAATGACCGAAGGCGTGGTAGTGTTCTGGTCAGCGCGTCCGCTACTGACGTTAATACTTATCCGCGTCCGCGATAGCCACAGCACCTTTGACGCCGAGTACCATAACGACCCGGTCAGTAGTGAAGGCGCAATATTCGCCCATTGCATTCATTTCTAGGTTAACCGGCTCAACGAATGGCTATTTTACGGCGTATGTGACCACAGCCTGGGAAAGGACGGTGCCAGCCGTGACCTGACGGCGCTTCTGGTGGGCGGTTTCAACCGCGCGACCAGCATTCTGGACGTGGTCGAGGCCCAAATACGTAAGCGTCTTCCGGACAAGATAATCAGCGACATCATCAACCTGCACATCGAATACCGCTGCCTTGTATAAAGCATCGAATCGGTGCAGTTCTAGGAGTTCCTTAGCACCGAGCTGGTCAAGCATTCGTCAGCGCTGGGGTATCCCGTTCCGGCGCGGGCTATTATTCCCCACGCGGATAAGCTTCTGCGTATCGAGACCCTGTAACCCCATATGGATAACGGCTTGATCCACCGGTACTCCACGCAGAACACGCTGATCCAGCAGTTGCGCCATTTTCCCAAAGCAGACCATGACGACGGCCCAGATGCCCTGCATATGCTGTGGAGCCTGGCGGTCAGCAGTACGCCGTCGTTTGAGTTACGTTCCGCTATTTCATCCCGTGGCCGTCGTAGGCGTGGTGATTTTTCTAAAGGAGGCTGGTATGCCTACATTGGTTGATATTCACGGCAATCCCCTGTCATCCGGGACGCTGAAACAGCAGCAATCAGAACCACCGGGAGCTACCTGCGCCGCTAGGAGGCCTTTTTCAGCGATATGGAGGAGCGCGACGGCCACCTGTTTGCCGAACTGAGTAAACTCTGCCGTGCAGTGATGCCGCTCAACTGGAGCATAATAGAGCCACCGCGCAACGCCAACGACCGCGAAAAAGCCATGGCGGCAGAGGCAACCGAGTAGTTCCAGGACTTGCTGGACCTCGAATCGCTGTTGTTCGATATGCTGGACGCCATCGAGCACGGCTTTTCGCCGGTCGAGCTGAAGACATTTACCCGTGACCTGTCCGACTGGGTACGCCGTGCGGCAGCCGACCCTGCGCTGCACCAGGATTAGCGTTATGCCGGAGCCTTGTTGCCGTCGGTGTTGGATGCGCTTCAGGCTTCCCCGAAGCGTGCAGCTATTACGCTGACGGGCGCAGCAGTGCGTGATGCCTGCCAGGAACTCCTCACTGTCCAATGCCTGGCTAAGACTGCCCGCTCTGCTGGCGTATCCCGATGTGGTACTGCAGGAAGCCGATAGCGACCTGGTCTGTGTGGTCGCGCAAAGCGGTACGCCACGTGCTATACGGGTTAGCCTCTCTGCCGGTAAACCGGTCGTCAAGGATTCTTGGATACTGTTTGACGGCGATGAGGCGACGCTAATGCACCTGCCTGTCCTGGCGGGAGAATGGCGCAATGGCTGAGCTTATCATTGAAGTACCCGTCACGTTATGGCGTGCCTTGGAGCGAATGGTGCGTTCTCTGGAAAACCGTCAGCCACTGATGCAGGCGATCAGTGAAGACATGCTGAGCGCGGTAATGGAAAACTTCGAACAGGAGAGCTGCCCAAGTGGCTCTCTGTCCAGCTGGCGGGAAGAGGAGATCACTTATCAGCTATTGTGTGATGCACTGGTGTCCGAGGACTACCAAGCCTTACTCACCGCCCAGCAAGAGGCGAAAAAAAGCTCAGCTCACTGAGGAACGCCTCGGTGATTACCGATACGCCATTATCCGGCTTGGCCAGTACGGCTTCAGCGAATAACGCGTCAGAGGACTTAGCACTGTAGCATTGAGCGGGGTTTTTGATGCCATCCACCAACTTGAGAACCCCAAAGGCTGGAAAAAGAACACGTCGAACACCGTTAAAAGTCGCCGCCGCCCACGTGTCGGGCGAGGTGCCTCTCCTGCCTGCTGCTGTAAGCACAACCGAAAATAGCGTATGGCCCGTGAATTTGATACCCAGATAAAGTTTGGGGTAACGGATAACGCGACACCGAACACCCGCGCTCTGTCTGCTGAATTCCGCCGCATGAGCAGCGCCCGCGAGATGCTGGGCATCCGCTCAGAGCGTAATATTCAGCGCGAGATCGCCCACACTATGGCCGCCTATAACCGCCTGGAGAGCAGTGGTACACTATCGGACAACGAACAAATCCGCGCCTATGACAAGATGCAGTCCAATATTGCCCGGATGCGCTAGGACGCTAGGAGATGGCTAGAGCCGAACGTCAGCAGCGCAGCTGGGGCAAGGAGGCATTCGCCATCGGCAGCGGTATAGTGGGGCAGGGGCCATGACGCTGCGTAAGCCGATCAACGACCAGGCCAGCTACAGTATGCACCTGGCGGAGCTATCCAACCTCGCCTTCAATAAAAAGGACGTTGCCAGACGCATCACGGGCAAAAAGCAGCTGGATGCCATTATCCGTAAGAGCTACGGTTGGGAGGCGGCACACCGAAGCAGGCGTTTGCCGCCCTGCAGTCGATGATCCTCTTCGGCCCCATGACCGTGACCGAGGTGCTGCAGTCGTTGCCTGTCGTCATGATGAATGCCTCTTCTACCGGCTCTGACCCAGATGCCGTGGCTAACCTGCAGGCCAGCACCTATAACTTCGGTCTGTCAAAAAAGATTCGCTCTCTGCGCTGAGTGTGACCACTACGGCGGTGCAGCATGGTCGCGTCGGCGTACCGCTGCTAGCCAGGGAAATGTCTAAGGCGCTGGAGTCAGCGAAATCAGCCGGTTTTAAAGGCCGTACGGGGTTCTCCAGGGTTCGCGGCGCTGTTTGAAGCTGCTGCCATAGGTGCTGGTATATACTCCGGAAGAGGCAGCGACCAACGTTACCAACCTGTTGGCCGAACTAACCTCCAGTAACTTGTCCAACAACGCCAAGCACATCACGATCAAGGGAAAAGGCGTCGATTTTAAGGCGCTGTCCGTCAAGGATGCGGCTAAATGGCTGACGTCTCTCGATACTGTCAATAACCTGGTCAATACCACCCTGAAGTATGACAAGAACTATCAGGGGCTTGGTAAGAAGCTGGCCAACACTCAAGACGAAAGTGAACGTACATCGCTGGAGGCCCAGCGTTACTTTATTGAGTGGCAGTACATTTCACAACTGTTCCCGAACAAGTATTCGAAAAATGCCTTCCAACTCTATCGCCAGCAAATTCCCTATTTCAACAAGCTGCAGCATGAGCAGATGGGACAGTTTAATCTGCCGGCAGAGAAGCGGTCTGCCGAGCTTGACTTTTGACCTGATCAAGTAGGAGCCGGGGTTCCAGATGCACCAGGCGCATAACGAGAAGCTGTTTGCCACTAACGACGCTATAGCGCCGGTAGCCAAAACCCAGGCCGACCGACGACTACAGTTCCAAGCTGGCGCAAGAGTTCCCAGGGCTGACCACAGCGGCAGCCGGTGCAGCTGTCGCCATTACGGTGCTGGGGCGGCGGCAGTGAAATACGGCGCTGACATGTTAATGGTGCGTGGCGGTGGTGTCACGGTTGGTAAAGCTGGCGGTAGCGTGCTGGGCATGCTGGGCAGGCTCAAGGGGCTTTTCGGCAAAGGCAGCGCAGGCGTCGCTGAAGTCGTGGCCTCTGCCGGTAAAGCAGCGAGCATGTTGAAATTGGTGCCGTTCCTGGGCCCTAAGCCGCGATGGCTTACGAAGGCTCGCAGGATTTTCAGTTGATTGATATCTAGCGCAGTAAAGACCAGGCATCCAAGGCCCGCGCCAAGGGCCGCGAGTCAAACCCGGCGATGATGGCATTAATACCCAAATCTGCTGGGGCGCTGGATGCCCTGGACGAGATCCGCAAGTGGTTCTCCAGCAGTGTCCATGATAAGCCTGCGGATAAAGCTACGGCGGCGATACCAGCGCCAGCCCCGACGACTATTAACTTGAGCGTGATGCTGGATGGCCGCGATATTGCCGCTGCCGTCGAGCAGCGTGTTGACCGTGATGCAAGGAGAAAATAATGGTTGATATAGCGCATGACTTGGCGGGCGCACAGGGCATCGATACGCTGCTTCCTGCCTTATTCAGGGGTGTTGAGTTCGACTGCATCTATACTTATGACACGCTGTCCAGGGATACTATGGCCTATGAGTACCCCTACCGCAACGGGGCCGAGGCAGAAGACCTGGGTATGTGAAGGCAATGAATTTTCTTCTGTCTGCACTGTTATGGGGCAATCGCTATCAAACCGAGCTGAAAGCTTTTCTAAAGACGCTGAAATAGACGGGATCTAGCGAGTTGATCCAACCAGTTTACAGCTATATCCTCAAAGTACAGTTTTTGGAGGCCGGTGTCGAGCATGAGGTCTAGCCACTCAATGCCGTCACCGTTGAGCTAGTCTTTATAGAGGCAACTACCGAGCAGGCGCTGTTTGCCACGGTCTACCAGGAGACCAGTACCGACGGCCTGCTGGACAGCGTGAATAAAGGCTTCAGTGATACCATGGGGTGGATTAAACAGGGACAAGATGGATGGGCTGGGTCGGTAACATTATTGCGTCGGCGGAATACATGGTGCAGTCATTGGCCAATGAGATCTAGAGCACCCTCAGCAGTGCCCTGAACTATCTGGACTACTCGGCGGCCTTTGTCTCAGACCTGAAAACCCTGCTGCCGGCCTTTACCGATCGCCTGGACTTCAACTAGGTGACATGCCTGACCGATTAGCAGGTGGTACGCGCTCTGGGCAAGCAAATGATTACGTTGCAGGACAACCGTTTCACCGCCTCACACTCTGCTGATAGCGGCGTCGTATTTATGTCAACGCAGCACCCCGTGCCAGAATCATGCCCCAGGAAGACAGATACCGGGTCCAATCAGGTTGTCCGATTGACTGTTATCAGCTAGTGGGTGGAAGTTGCCGCCGATATCATGCAGTGCGAAAGCGAGACGCCGATGTTGGTCGCGACGGATATCGAGCGCATCATCCCCATGATATCCGGTCACTGATTGTTGAGGCCATCCAGGTACAGCGAACTATGATAACCACGCGGCGGCAGCAAGCGCAATTGACCTATGGTATTTTACACAGGATATCAGCAATGATGCGGCACAGATTGCGGAGCTGCAGGCGTTTGCCTATACGCTGCAGACGTGTTGGCACGGGTCGTTATCTTGACGTTGCTACCGTTGGTACGCCGTGAAGTTAAATGCGCTTGTCACCCGCATTTACTGGCGTTTGAATGGTATGGTGATCTCTACCGTACTGTCGAGCTGGCGCGGCTTAATTCGGACCTTACGTCATCCCAACAGTTTACAGCCTGGGGACGTGCTCTATGCCTTCGCTAAATGACGGTGCCAAACGTATTACGCTACGTATCAACGTGGTGTCCCATGATGACTGGCTCGACTTAGAAGTCGATTCTGACTTGCAGACCCCTACTGATGGATGGTCGTTCTCCGTTAGCAATGTGGAAGCGGTATTACTGGCAGAAGTCTAGTCGGGTGCCAGGGTAGAGCTGCGCACCGGCGACGATGTGATCATGACCGGCCAGGTGGATGAAATCACCGACGATATCGGTAGAAATCATCCCGGGCGACACCGCTTGGGATGCGCTGAAGAAAGCGGCGGAGGCCAGCGACCTGTGGCCCTGGGTCATTGCGGACGGCACTCTAGTGATCAGCGGGCCGGATTACAGCATACCGGCAGTCGATACGCTGATTATGCGTAAGGATGGCCAGGGCAATAACCTGCTACGACTGTCCGTGACCCGTAACGTTAGCGCCCATTATTCCGAGGTCACGACGGTACTGGCCCAGGGGCATGGATGGCAGTGCAAAAACGACGGCAAGCATGACCGACGCTACACCGTGCGCGATACCTCCGTGCCGTTCTACCGTCCCCCTTATTGAGGTGGTAGCCGATACTGACAGCGACGAAGAGGTACAGTTTCGTGCCCGTAAGCTGATAGCTGACGCCCGGTTGCAGGGTTTTTTGATGGCCGCCGTCGTCAAAGGACTGCGCGCAACCCCCTAGCAACTTTGGGAGCCTGGGCTACGTGTCCAGGTCAAGAGTGAGAAGCATGGTATTGACGACATTTATAAGGCAAAAAAGACATCTGGAACAGCTGGGAACAGATTGATAATAGCTAATTTGACAGATTTGATTGATAAACAAACGTATCCTCAGCGCTCTGGGCGGCCTGCACCTGGCGTATCGTGGCTTTCTTAAGCGAGTAAATATCGAGGGCGGCGTCCAGATGACGCAAGTCTCTGGTCTTGCCAGCGAGACCCACGCGGAGGTGGAGTTCTTCCAGCAAAGTACTCCGATAAACTGTAGTGCCGATTATCCCGATCACCAGTTCCAACTAGGGAAACGTACGGGATAAATACGAACGCTGAAATCAATGCTGTCAAGGTGACAAACTTATATGACCTGATGAAGAGCAACGAAGTAATACAAAAGTACATAGAAGAGCATTTCATAATTTAATGTTCAACCAACATCTAGTTTAGCATACCCAAACTAAGGGGCTTGGCTCGAACTATCTCCGGGTAAAATAGCATTGACCGCAATGTTTCAATCCACGAGTCAACAGGGTTACCTGCTACCATTAGCGTCATAAGAAAATATGGATGGATAATTCGATAAAGTCGCTTGACTAAAAATATTTTTGATGAGGATAAGCCTGAATTTTCATGCACATATACATAATAGGTTATTAACCTACTAATCATAAAAAAGAGATCAACACCTATGGAACCATTGATAAATAATAGGTAAGCCACTTCGCCATATTCTTTGCTTAAGTCTTCTCGGAAATGAAACATAACGACGATAATAACGGTAAGTCTACGCAACGTCTTAAACCGAGTAAATAGTGTCACTTTTTATTGTAATCAATTGTTTATAAGTAGATTTACGTAGACGGTAACACTTTTAGTCTTGCTGATAAACATGAACCTATCAACATATTCTTAACTTACTGATTATCTGGTTAGTATGGCATTGTACAAGTAGTCAAATCTCAGGAAATCCCCTCTACGGAACTATACGTTCCTCTCTAGAGTTATTTGCGAGATGCTAGGTTTTGACGATCAAACATTAGTTTTTGATCGCCAGTATCGATTTGTTACCAACCAGGAGAAACTTCACTTTGAGCGATCTAATCATTCCATGGGTAGGTGGAAAACAATGCTTAGCTAAGCATCTACTCTACTACCTTTCTTTCCTCAACATAAATGTTATATAGAGCATTTCTGTAGCGGTGCGGCATTGTTTTTTAGAAAGAAGGCATCAAAAGTTGAGGTCATTAATGATATCAACGGTGAGTTAATAAATTTGTATCGCGTGGTTAAAAATCATTTAGAAGAGTTTGTACGTCAGTTCAAATGGGCACTAAGTAGTAGACAAATATTCGATTGGCAAAAAGCTACTCCAACTAAAGTTCTGACCGATATACAACACGTTGCACGATTTTACTATCTTCAAAATATGTCCTTTAGAGCTAAGGTTGAAGGCAAAACATTCGGGACTGCAACTACGTATCCCCAGTGGGGATAAATCTTCTTCGTTTAGAGGAAACGCTCTCTATAGCCCATCTACGGCTTGCACGTACCACGATAGAATATCTTAGCTGGGTTGAATGCATAGAGAAATATGATTGCCCTCATACCTTGTTTTACCTTGATCCACCATATTGGGGTACGTAAGGTTATGGCGTTGAGTTTGGTTTGGAGCAGTACGACGCCATTGCTCACTTGGCTAGAACAATCAAAAGTAACATGATCATTTCAGTAAATGATATACCAAAGATGCGACAGACCTTTAGCGATCTTTAAATCGAAGTGGTCAGTTAAAGTATTCATTAGGTAACTCCTCCTTAGCTCTGTGCGAGTTAATTGTCAGAAACTTTACATAAGTCAGCGTTGTAATCAATTCTTGACTGTCCGAAAGCTTCAACTATTTGCGTTTTTGTAAGTCTAGAATAGCGCTCAAAACAGTCTTGATTTTTTCGCCGTGCTACACCAGTCGCTTAATACTGGCATAGTGGTAGACATCTCGCGCTATATGAAGTGCATTATGGAAATTAACCTCAAACAGGGTTGGGTGCGACTTGAAGCTGTAGTGATCAAAGACCAGTTTAATCAGTATCTACGGCCATTCAGGTACTTTTTTGCACCGGAACTCTCCACCAGTAACCGTGCCACGCTAGGCAGCATGATCAATACCGATGCCTCAGGGCAAGGTTCGTTGGTCTATGGTAAAACGCCCGACCATGTGCTTGGCCTACGGGCGGTACTGCTGGGCGGCGAATTGATCAACACCCGTGCGATGCCAACGCCACTGGCGGAGATGACGGCTCTGGAAAAAACCGCTGAAGGACACATCTACCATCAGGTACTGAAGAGCTGCCGTGACTAACGTGCATTGATCCTGGAAAAATTATCCAAACTCAACTGATTCCTGACGGGGTATGATTTGCGGCATATGCTGAGCGATGATCTGTAAACCTTCGATCTGACTTGTATTCTGACCGGCTCTGAAGGCATATTGGTGTTTATCACCAAAGTGCGACTGAACATAGCGCCGTTACCGCAGGTGCGTCGGCTGATTAACGTTAAATAAGACTCCTTTGATTCAGCACTGCGCAACGCGCCCTTTATGGTCACTGCCAAAGCGCTTTCAGTGGAAACCATCGACTCTCAGGTGATGAACCTGGCAAGTGAGGATATCGTCTGGCATTCGGTGAATGCGCTTATCACCCCCCCCGGTGCCTGATAAAGCTAATGCTTGGTTTGAACATCGTCTAATTTGCCGGTGACGACCAGGAATGGATCGACAGACAGCTAAATAGGCTGTGTCGGCGCGCAGTAGGATTGATGAATTAATCGCTGAGCGGCAGGGAGGCGTGATCAGCTATCAAGTCTGCGACGATCTGGCAGGTATGTAACGCATCTACCACATGCGTAAAAAGACAGTCAGCTTATTGGGCAACGCCAAAAGGCAAGTCAAGCCGATCCTATTTGTCGAAGATACCTGTGTGCCACTGTACTATCTGGCGGATTACATTACTGAGTTCTGCCAACTGTTTTGGATAGCCATAACCTGAGTTATAGCATGTTCGGCTACGTCGATGCCGGTGTGTTACGTATTAGGCTAGCGCTCGACCTATGCGATGCACAGCAGGACGTGCTGATGGAAGCAGATTTCCGATCGGGTTATGGCGCTGACCGCTAAATATGGCGGCCTGCTGTGGGGGGAACAAGGCAAAGGGTTCCGCGCCGAATACAGTCTAGCGCTCTTCGGGGAAACGCTGTATGAAGAATTAAGCCGTATTAAAGCGGTATTCGATCCAAATAATCGACTCAACCCAGGCAAAATTTGTGCGCCAATGAATGAAGGCGCGCCATTGATGAAAGTAGACGCCATCAAGCGTGGTACGTTCGATCGTCAGATCCCCATTGAGATCCGCACATCAATGCGCGGCGCGATGGCGTGCAACGGCAATGGCCTATGCTTCAACTTTGACGTGCACAGCACGATGTGCCTATCAATGAAAATCACAAGTAACCTAGTTCACTCGCCCAAAGGGCGAGCAGCGCTGGTGCGTGAGTGGTTGTGCTTACTCTCAGAGCAGGGTGTTAATCCGTTGTCGCTGGAGGAACAGTTGCCGCAGCAACGTTTAAGCTTCTGCGCTCTGATCGAGAAAACCTACAATAGTTGGCACGCAGCCAAGGGCGAGTACGATTTATCGCACCAGGTGAAAGAGGCAATGTCCGGCTGTCTGGCTTGTAAAGACTGTTCTACCCAATGCCCGATCAAAATTGACGTGCTTGATTTACGTTCATGTTTTTTGCATTTGTATCATATCACACCCGCTATTTACAACCGCTACGTGACTATGTTGTCGTCTGGGTGGAGAGCTACACGACGCTGATGGCTAAAGCACAGAAGGTATTCAATTTTTTCTTGCGCCAGCCTTGGGTGCGCGAAATGAGCCGTAGTGCTATTGGCATGATCGATATACCGATGCTGTCTAGCCCTACGCCGCGTTAGCGGATCTCCGGCCATAGCTACGCCATCACCACAACGTTGAAGAAATTAGCAGGGCTGAACGCCGCACAACGTGCACGATATGTGCTGATCGTATAAGACCCGTTCACTAGCTACTACGATGCCAAGGTAGTAGCAGACTTTCTCCAACTGGTGGAGAAACTCGGCTTTAAATCGGTGCTACTGCCGTTCTCACCGAACGGTAAGGCGCAACATATCAATGGATTCCTGACGGGCTTTGCCCGCACTGCAAGCCATACCTACGATATTCTTAACCGCGTGGCGCAACTTGGCATGCCGCTGTGGGGGGCGATCCGGCGTTAGTGCTATGCTACCGAGATGAATATCACGAGATCCTAGGTGAAAAGCGCGGCGACTTCCAGGTACAGTTGGTGCATGAATGGCTACAGACATTGCTGGCTGAACGCACCAAGCAGCCAGCAACGGGTTAACCTTGGTATCTGTTTGGCCACTGTACTGAAAACCACCGCTCAGCCAGTCAGCGGTCAGCAGTGGGAGGCTATTTTCGCCTGCTTTGATGCCAAATTAGAAAACGTCAGTGTTGGCTGTTGAGGCATGGCTGGTACTTACGGACATGAGGTGAAGAATGTGTTAAACTAGCGCGGTATTTATCAGCTATCGTGGCATACGGCGCTACAGCACCTACCGCCACAACGCTGTTTGGCGACGGGCTATTCCTGCCGTAGCCAGATAAAGCGCCTTGAAAGCAGCAGCATGCACCATCCATTACAGGCACTTCTGGAGATCATTGTGTGAAATTGTGGAAACGTGAAACGTCTCTGGAGCAGTTAAACCGCATCAGCTAATGCTGCATGATCAGCTACCTGGGAATTGAATTTACTCAACTTGCAGAGGACTTCCTCAAAGCCACCATGCCGGTGAACAAACACACTCGCCAGTCGTTCTGGCTGTTGTATGGCGGAGCCTCTGCAAGTAGTACTAGCGGAGTCGATCGGCTCAATAGCGGGTTATCTGTGCGGCCCGGACCCGCAAAAAGTGGTAGGGCTGGAAATCAACGCCAGCCATCTGCGCGCGGTATTTGATGGCCATGTTAGTGGCGTATGTCAGGCGCTGCATAGCCCCCGGCACCGGGTATAGCAGATTGAGATTTTCGATGCGTGCAGGCACCTATGAGGCTAAAATGAGTATTTTCTATGAATTTTTTGTTGGCAATTTTTTGCAGAGATGTAAAGCTTTTACCCCAGTGGGGTAAGTGCTACGCAGATACAGGGTATGGAGTAAATTCATAGGGATAAGATCGACGCCTTTGCACCAAACTACGCAAAGCACCGTGACTGTCACGGGGGCTTGCCTTGCTAGGTCACGAAAATCTCGCTTAAGGCTGGTACCCCTGTAAAACAAATGGTTGAAGTGACACACCTTATCACTAACATATAATCCAGCTGACTCAGTGGTGATCAGAAACAGAATGTAAGGTAGACCCTATGCAAACGGAAAATATTGGCACTTTTTCTTTGAATGACAATGTTTGGCAAGGCATTACGCTCAGTGACAGCGCTGTACAACAAATTATTAAACTAATGCAGCAAAAGCCACAGGCGAAAGGGCTACAGCTAGGGGTAAAGCAATCCGGCTGTGCCGGTTTTGCTTATGTGTTGGATCTGAGCTGTGATCCGGCCGATGACGACCTACTATTTGAACGCGGCGGTGCCAAACTTTACGTGCCATTAAAAGCCATGCCGTTTATCGATGGCACCACAGTGGATTTTGTTCACGCAGGGTTGAATCAGATGTTTAAATTTAATAATCCTAAAACTCAGCATGCTTGTGGGTGTGGCCAGAGTTTTGGTATTTGAGCGATGTAATTAACATGAGACGAATCAATGTAGAAATACCTAATGAAATGCAAGCTTGGGTCATCGAAGGTAGTTATAAAGAAGGTTTCTTCACTCAACTAGCTACTGATGAGTTGGCCAAAGGTATCAATGAAGAGGTAGTGCACGCTATTTCTGCCAAGCGCAACTAACCCGCGTGGATGTTGGAATTTCATTTTGAAGCCTATCGAGCCTGGCTCCAGATGAAGAAACCTCACTGGCTGAAAGCCAGCTACCCACGCCTGAACTATCAGGATTATAGTTATTATTCAGCACCCTCCTGCGACAGCTGTGACAATGTTTGCGCGGGGTACAACCCGGGGCAGAGCCGCCACAAAACGCGGTGGCGGAAAAAGACTACCTGACCCACGAAGTGGAGTTGGCATTCAACCAGCTTGGTGTTCCGGTTCGTGAAGGCAGCGAGGTGGCAATGGATGCCATTTTTGACTCAGTTTCCGTCGTGAAAAGCTGGCAGAGAGCGGGGTGATTTTCTGCTCGTTCAGCGAAGCCATTCAGGAATATCCCGAGCTGGTGCGCCAGTATCTAGTCCGTGTAGTACCCGGTAAAGATAACTTCTTCGCCGTGTTAAATAATGCGGCGGCGGCCTCGGACGGCACTTTTATGTATGTGCCGAAATGTATGCGTTGTCCGATGGAACTATCGACCTTCTTCCGCATCAATACCGCCAAAACTGGCCAGTTTAAACGTACCATCCTGATCGCCGATGAGGGCAGTTTATGTCAGCTACATTGAGGGCTGATCCGCTACGGTGCGCGACAACCACCAATTGCACGCTACGGTAGTGGAGGTGATTTTGCATAAGGATGTCGAGATGAAATACTCAACAGTGCAGAACTGGTTCTCTGGCAGTAATAAGCAAGGCGGCATCCTAAACTTCGTCACTACTAAGCACGCACTCTGTGAAGGTGCCGGCTCAAAAATGTCCTGGACTCAGTCAGGGAACAGGCTCGGCGATCACTTGGAAATATCCTAGCGTGATCCTGCAAGGCGATAACTAGATTGGCAAGTTTTTCTCGGTGGCACTGACCAGCGGCTACCAGCAGGTGAATACTGGCACCAAGATGATCCATATCGGTAATAACACCAAATCGACCATCATCGCTAAGGGGATCTCCGCCGGTCACAGTGAGAATACCTACCGTAGCTTGGTAAAAATCCTGCCAGGGGTGGAAAATGCGCGTAACTTTACCCAGTGTGACTCTATGCTGCTCGGACCGGTCGTATAGCGGTCGGTGCCCATACCTTCCTCTATGTTGAGATACGTAATAATAGCGCTCAGTTGGAGCATGAAGCCACGACGTCGAAGATTAGCGTTGACAAGTTATTCTACTGCTGCCAGCATGGCATTAGCGAAGACGGCGCCATCTCAATGATCGTCAATGGCTTCTGTAAGTACGTCTTCTCTGAGCTGCCGTTGGAGATTCGCCGCCGAAGCACATAAACTCTTAGCTATTATCCTGGAATACAGTGTGGGCTAACCGCCAAATTTTTAGCGCAGCAGCGCGACCTGAAAACCGTGCATGTTAAGTATCAATAATTTGAAAGTCAGCGTAGAAGGCAATGAAATCCTCAAAGGGTTGCATTTAGCGATTAATCCGGGAGAAGTCCATGCCATTATGGGGACAAACAGGTCTGGTAATAGCACGCTCTTTGCCATGTTGGCGGGCTGTGAAGAGTATGAAGTGACAGCAGGTTACGTCACTTTTAAAGGCAAAGATTTACTGAAGTTAGCACCAGAAGAACGCACTGGTGAAGGGGTATTTCTCGCATTCCAATACCCGGTAGAGATATCCCCGGCGTTAGTAACCACTTCTTTCTGCAAACATCGGTCAATGCAGTGCGTAAATATCGCCAACAGCCTGCACTTGATCGTTTCGACTTAGAGGACTTTATCGAAGAAAAAATTGCACTGCTGGATATGCCGACTGATCTGCTGACCCGGTCAGTCAATGTCGGTTTCTCCGGCGGTGATAAAAAACGCAACGATATTCTACAGATGGCGATGCGCTCAAGATCGTCGCTAACGGAGTTAACTCGCTGCGAGATGGAAAACGCACGTTTATTATCGTCACCAATTACCAGAGCATTCTGGATTACATCAAGCCGGACTACATCCATGTTTTGTCTCAGGAGCGTATCGTCAAGTACGGCGATTTCACGTTGGTGAAACAGGAGCAGGGTTATGGCTGGCTTACCGAGCAACATAATAATTCACGCATGTTGCAACAGTAGTCTAGCCTGTTTGAACGCCCCTATAGCGAGCATTCCGCCCATTCCCTGGCACACTGGCAACAGGTGCAGAGCCTCATCTCTGGCCAACGCGCAAACATGAAAACTGGAAATACACCCCGCTGGAAGGGCTGTTGAATCAGCAATTTATTGAACTGTTAGCTAAACCGGTCACTACGGCGCAATGCTATGCGCTAGCGCTGAATATTGAGGCTTATCGTCTAGTGTTTATCGATGGTCACTTCAGCGCTGCGTGCGCTCAGCGATCGACATATCTTGCATCGAGCTAGCCACCAATGGCACCCCTACAGGCGCTGCTAACTCCTATTCAGCCAGGGATTTTCCTGCACTTGACGGAAAGCCCGGCGCAAGAAACTAGCATCATCCATCTGCCTGCTGGCAAAGCCGCCACACGGCCACTATACCTGCTGAATATCAGCAGCAGGAACGGAACTGAAGGCGAAGTGAATACCGTACATCATCTCCGTCACCTGGAGATTGCGCACGGTGTGCAGGATGAAGTGATCGAGTATTACGTCAGCCTGGGTAATGCTGCACATTTCACTGGCGCACGGTTGACGGCAAATATGGCCGATAATGCCGAGCTACTACACTGTAAGCTGGCGTTTGAAAGCTACCCGAGCTACCACTTTTCCCATAACGATCTGGTGATTGGCCATGATACACGGGTGAAAAGTGATGGCTTCCTGTTGGGAGCCGCCGGATTAACCCGTCATAACACCAGCGTACAATTGAACGGCACAGGTGCCAACTTGGCGATCAACATCTTGGTGTTACCGATCGGCAAAGAAGTATGTGATACCCGTATCTATCTAGATCATAATAAGTGATACTGTGATAGCTGCCAGATGCATAAAACTGTGGTCAGTTACGGGGCCAAGGCGGTATTCAATGGCATGATCAACGTGGCCAAACACGCGATCAAAACTGATGGCCAGATGAGACCAACCATAATCTTCTGCTTGGCAAAGCGGCAGAAGTGGACACCAAGCTACAGTTGGAGATCTACGCCGATGACGTCAAATGCAGCTACGGGGCCACCGTTGGCCGCATTGATGCGGCGCAGTTGTTCTATATGCAATCACGCGGTATTGACAAGCATGCCACACACCAGATGATCATCTTTGCTTTTGCCGCCGAACTGACCGCAAACATTGCCAACGAAACTCTCCGAGAATGGCGCGCATTGCCCAGCTCCTGCCGGGGGAGAATGCATGAGTTATCAGATTGAGCACGTACGCCGCGATTTTCCGTTACTAGCGCGGGAGGTTAACGGCAGTCCGTTGGCCTACCTCGAAAGCGCCGCTAGCGCGCAGAAGCCGCGGGTGGTGATCGATCTCGAACTGGACTTCTAACGCCATGGCTATGCGGCGGCGCATCGTGGTATCCACACCTTGAGCGCCGAGGCAACGCAGCAGATGGAGGCAGTGCGTGAAAAAGCGGTACAGTTTATCAATGCTGCCTCGGCAGGAGAGATCGTATTTGTCAAGGGTACCACTGAAGGTATCAATTTGGTGGCCAACAGCTTTGGCCGCCACTTGCTGCAACCTGGCAACAGTATCATCATCACCGAAATGGATCACTATGTCAACATCGTACCTTGGCAGATGCTGGCGCATGGGTATGGGTTAAATCTGCGAGTCTAGCCATTGCAGGCGGATGGTACCTTGGATCTGGCTCTGCTGGCGGACGTGATCGACTCATCCTGTAAACTGCTGGCGATAACTCAGGTGTCCAACGTGCTGGGCACCGTCAATCCGCTGCGTGATATTATCGCCGTGCCAAAGCGCAAGCCCCCACTTTGCACATGTTGGTGGATGGCGCGCAGGCGGTGATCCACCAGCAGGTTGACGTGTAGTCGCTAGACTGCGATTTATATGTCTTCTCTGGCTACAAGCAGTACGGGCCTTCCGGTATCAGTATACTGTACGGCCGTCGGGCGTTGCTGCAACAGATGACACCATGGGAAGTAGGCGATGATTCAATAGGTTAGCTTAAGTGCTGGCACCAACTTCGCCGATCCACCGTGACGTTTTGAGGCCGGCTCGCCGAATACCGCTACGCTATCATTGGGCTAGGGGCGGCGATCGACTACGTGAATGTGCTGGGTCTGAAGGCGATCCACAACTATGAACAATTGCTGATGCACTATACACTTGAGGCGTTGCAGCGGGTGCCGACAATCAAAATATACTGCCCGGCAGATCGTGTCGGAGTGATTGCCTTTAATTTGGGTGAACACCATGCTTATGATGTCAGTAGCTTCCTCGATCAGTATGGCATTGCCATTCGTACCGGACATCACTGTGCGATGCCGCTGATGGCGTTTTATCAGGTACCCAGCATGTGCCGCGCCTCGTTGGCGCTATATAATACACAGGAAGAAGTGGCGCGGTTAATGGCCGGTTTACAACGCGCATTCATCAGCTATTGGGCTAATAGCTAGTGTCAGCTAGGTATAACGGAAAGAAACCTCATGGCGAACCTACTGGACAAAGATAAATTGGCGTGTAATTTTTCCCGCTATCTGAACTGGGAAGAGAAGCACCCGTATGTGATCGAGTTGGAAGCAAAACCGCCCGCGTTGAATGATACAGAGCGGCAACCCGGTAACCTGATTTCCGATTGCCAGAGCCAAGTGTGGATCTTCATGAGCAGCGACGAGCAGGGGAGGGTTGAATTTCATGGCGACAGCGATACAGCGATCGTCAAAGGGCTGCTGACGGTAGTGTTTATCCTTTACCGCTCGTTGACGCCGCAGCAGGTTGTCGATCTCGACGTGCAGCTATTATTTGGCGAACTGGCGCTCAGCCAACATTTGACGCCATCGTGATCACAGGGGGTGGAAGCAATGATCCGTACTATCCGCCGTAAGGCTACGCAGTTACTCTGAAGCGATGGATAAGACTTTGTTGTTGTATTAGTTTCGTCAGTCCTTGAGCAAACACTGTTCTGATTTACCACCACTAATTTTGCCAAAGAGCAGCGACGGGACCCCTCTGTAAGTTTGACGCAATAGTGAATAATGGTAAAAAACAGCGCACAGAGTGTGCGACATTTTGTTTTCAATAAACGAAGTCATCTTACTTTTTGTAAGCGTGAACTTGGTTGTCCATACGTTGATTAGCGCGCGCTGCGTCATATTTAGCAGCTTGAACGTCAGAACGGATTGCAGTTACATCGTTGCTAAGCTGATCAACTTTAGCATTCATAGTTTGAACGTCAGTAGATAGTTGTTCGATTTTAGTGTTGCTTGAGCAGCCTACTAGCAGAGTGGAACCCCGGACTACTGAAGCCTAGTACTAGTTTAGTACAATTTATTATATCACCCTCTAGATTAAGTTAATATCCATGTGGCATTACAAGTATTGCACAAACTTTTTTCGGAAGAGAATAATTTTTTTAAATTAGGGTACTTTATTTTTAATGTTAGCTCGAGCTAACATTTTCCCCGAAAAAATAGTGAAAAAATGAGTAAAAATAGCCAAGTTATATAAGACCACTCGGATTTTTTATCCGCAAAATCATGTCCAGTACGTGGTTGCGTTTTCAGAAAATAGTTTACCGTTGCTATGAAAACGCCGCATAGCGCGGCGTTTTTATCAAAACAAGACTGTCACCTTTTATATTATAGCAGGTGCACCGAGGTGGTATTGGTGGTGCCGCTTGGCACCAGAGCGCCGGAAACCATCACTACCACATCGCCTTTTTGCGCCAGACTGCTAGATAGCGCCGCTTCTTTACCAATGCGGTAGAAGTCGTCGGTAGAGGCAATTTCTTTGACTCTCATCGGGATAACACCTTTGCTCAGGATCAACTGGTGAGCAGTGACTTTATTGGTGGTCAGTGCGAGGATCAGCGCATTGGGGAAGTATTTACGCACCGATTTGGCTGATTTGCCGCCGCTGGTTGCAACTACGATCAGCAGCGCGTCCAGTTTCTCTGCGGTTTCGACCGCGCTACGGCAGACGGCCTCAGTGATGCGCAGCTTGCGGCTATCGTTGAGTTTGTCAATACGGCTTGGCATCACGCGATCAGTGCGCTCACAGATGGTTGCCATAATGGTGACTGCCTCCAAGGGGTATTTGCCCTTGGCACTCTCACCAGATAGCATGACGGCATCGGTGCCGTCTAGAATGGCATTGGCTACGTCGCCAGCCTCCGCGCGGGTAGGGCGCGGATTCCTGATCATCGAATCCAGCATTTGGGTGGCGGTGATCACCACTTTGCGCGCGTGGTTACATTTTTCGATCATCATCTTCTGGGCAAAGATCACTTCTTCTACCGGGATCTCAACCCCCAGATCACCACGGGCGACCATGATGCCATCGGACGCTTCAAGGATTTCGTCGAAGTTGTTAAGACCTTCTTGGTTTTCAATCTTGGAAATGATTTGGATTTGCTCACCGCCGTAGATTTTCAGGTGCTCTCGGATTTCCAGCACGTCAGAACGCTTGCGGATAAAAGAGGCAGCAACGAAGTCCACGCCTTGTTCACAGCCAAAAATCAGGTCATTCTTGTCTTTTTCAGCCAGTGCAGGTAGTTGGATGGAAACGCCCGGCAGATTAACGCCTTTGTTTTCACCCAGATCGCCGTTGTTTAGCACCTTACAGATCACTTCATTATCGGTTATCTTGATGACTTCCATGCCGATCAATCCATCATCAACCAGTACGGTATCGCCGATTTTCAGGTCGGCTGAGAAACCGGTGTAGGTCACCGCAACGTGTTCGCTATTACCGATGATGCTTTGATCGGTGGTGAGGGTAAAAGTCTGGCCGGCAACCAGAGAAGCATCTTTGCCGTCTTCCAGTTTCATGGTGCGGATTTCCGGACCTTTGGTATCCAGCAGGATGCCGGCATTGAGTCCGGTTTTGTCCATCACGGTGCGCATTGTATGAATGCGTTTACCGTGCTCTTTATAATTGCCGTGTGAAAAGTTGAGGCGCATGACGTTCATGCCCGCATTCAGCAGCTTGGTGAGCATTTCTTCTGATTCAGTTTTAGGGCCGATGGTACAAACAATCTTGGTCTTTTTCATGACAGAGTTTTCTACAAGTTGTGATTAAAAAAACGAATAAAATCAGCAGTAGAGCTGTTGGTATGAAATTTGTCTTTTGCCTGATAGTGCAAAATAAGGTTTAAGGATAAGTGATGACAGTCGAAATGGTGCGGAAAAGTTCGACCCGCGCTGGAGTGTACAGGGGGCGATGCCGCGTAACAAGATGAGATGAAAATGTATTGTTATGACGTTTTTGTAGATCAGCAGATCAAGTGTTGAAGCCATTCAACTGAAGGACGTTGCATATTATAAGGCTAAGTGATGGGAAACAAAATAAAAACCTAGGATGGCCCGCTACTGCGTGCGCAAATAAGCTTAGGAACCGGGAATAAGGAGAATAAATCCAGACAAAGCTATAAATTGGTGCGTCCGAGTGGACTCGGACCACCGACCCCCACCATGTCAAGGTGGTGCTCTAACCAACTGAGCTACGGACGCATCTTTTCCTGTCTGTCATGGCTGACAGCAGGCGCAAATAATAACAAGCTACATGTGCGTTATCAAGGGGGAAAAGGCAATTTTATTCGGTATTTCACGCGATTGCTGTGCGAGTGAGCAGCAAGGTGCACTTTTCAAAAATGCTGTTAGCGGATTGATTGTTGTAAGATCAATATGGCTGGTTGTTTGTGTAGCCAACGGATGCGCAGCACCGCCATGATAGCGGCGAAAGTCAAGCCGATGATAAAACCGATCTAGAAGCCACTTGGCTGCATGGCAAGCTCAGGATCCAGTAAGCGATAATGGTAATGAAAAAGATCGCGCGAGTGTCTTTATAGTCGCACAGCACACTGCTGCCGATCACCTGAACAGAATCCGATATCTGATAAATCGCTGCTAACAGCATAAGCTGCGAAGCCATCGCCACCACCGCTGGATTGCAGTTGTACATCAGGGAGATCTGCTCACGGAAGATAGTAGTAAATAGCGCAGTGCAGGTAGCCAGATTGAAGTGCCGACCGCCACTGCAGCCATATCCGTGGCGATGTAGGCCACGGCCATAATGGTATCCACCACCCCCATGGCGGTTTGTGATATTTGCGCGATGATTACCGGGATGGCGAGAACCAATAAATTACGAGCTTCTAGGGAAGTACTTCTGCACGTATATACCTTTCTGTTTTATTTATGAGTGAGGGGGTTGCCGTGAACAGATAACAATAATTAAACTTTATTACAGTGGAATTTTGTCAAAAGAGTCTACCTATTCGGCGTGTTTAAGCAAATATTGCGATCAAAGAGTTTTCAGTGGGTTTAGTTTTACGCGTAAACTAGCATAAACACGTTAACTCGTTCAGAAAAAAGAGATATATATGTTCACCGGTATTGTACAGGGCACCTCACCATTGGTCGCCATTGATGAGAAACCTAACTTCCGCACCCATGTGATTGAAATGACTGCCGAACTGTTGTCTGGGCTAGAGTTAGGTGCCTCGGTTGCCCATAATGGTTGCTGCCTGACGGTGACCGCTGTGGAAGGCACGCGCGTCAGTTTCGATCTGATCAAGGAAACGCTATGCCTGACTAACCTTGGCGAATTCGCGTTGGGTGACAGGGTCAACATAGAGCGTGCCGCCAGATTTAACGACGAAATTGGCGGTCATCTAATGTCCGGCCATATTATTTGCACGGCAGAAGTGGCTAAGATTTTGGCTTCGGGAAATAACCGCCAAATCTGGCTACGTATGCCTAATGCGTCACTGATGAAATATATCCTGCATAAGGGGTTTATTGGCATTGACGGCATCAGCTTAACTATCGGCGAGGTGGTGAATAACCGGTTATGTGTGCATTTGATTCCTGAAACATTAGAACGCACCACGCTGGGTAGAAAACGTTTGGGCGACAAAGTGAATATTGAGATCGACCCGCAAACACAGGCGGTAGTGGACAGCGTTGAACGGGTGCTCGCTAGCCGTGAAGCAAGGTTATCGGCGACTTTCAAGGACTCATAATCTGGCGAGTAATAATGTATCACTATCAGTGGAGTAAACGGCTAACGTTCATAAGGAAACGCTGGTATTAGCGCATAGACGCCGTTTTATTGCCCGATAAATTAGCCCAGCGATTAATAGTTGGCTAGCAAATTCATGCCGTACCGCCAACTGCTTTTCCTCGTTGTAGCCAATAGCCTACCGCAGCTAACACCACTGTAGAAAACATCACCGACACTGTCGCCAATTCGGAAAGCGTAACTCACAGTAGCTGTGCAAAAGCGAAACCCGCTAGAAATATGCTCAGGCTGGCACTGATCACACCGGCAGAGATCTGTAATTCCTGCTGTATGGCACTAAAGGCAGGTAGGCACATGTCGGTGGCCAGATAACCCAATATGCCCAGGACATCGAGGTAACCCATAAAGCCAAAGAAATTTCGCATGGTATTTCTCGTTAATATTGTGTGATCGCAAGTTTTAGTGTCGAGAAAAGAACGGACACCGACTGGCGCAGTAAGTTGAACATCGTAGATGGTTATTTGCTCATACAGCAAGCGGTGTTTAACGGCGGTATTGGATGAATGGGCCATCAGCCACCGAATGGCGTTCAAGCAGTCTCGGGTACACTTCGATCACCTGTGACTCCTCACGTTTACTGATAATGCGATCAAGCAACATGCTAAACGCCATTTTACCTAGGTGTTCCTTCGGCTGATGAATAGTGGTCAGCGCCGGGGTGAAGTACCTGGCATTACGCACGTTATCATAGCCTATCACCGAAATATCCTGCGGCACACGCAGGCCCAGTTCGTCAGCGGCGCAGATGGCTCCCATCGCCATGATATCGCCACCGCAAAATACAGCAGTTGGCCGTTGTTTTTGTGACAGGATTTGATGCATTGCCTGATAACCGGATTCTGGCTCAAAGTCGCCCTGAACGATCCACTCATTGCGCACCTTAATATTAGCTTCCTCCATGGCTTTCAGAAAACCCTGGTGACGCCCGCCACCGGTGTTGCGCACCAGTTGTCCCGGAATGGTACCAATATCACGGTGGCCTCGTTCAGTCAGATAGCGACCAGCTAAGTAACCGCCCTCGAAGGCATTGTCGACGATGGTATCAGTGAAATTCACCCGCGCTGCCCCCCAATCCATCACCACCATAGGAATAGGGCGATATTCTTCCAGCATGCTCAACAGTTGTTCTGGGTATTCCGAGCACATTATTAGCAGGCCATCGACGCGCTTTTGTGCCAGCATAGCTAGATAGGCGCGTTGTTTGTTCAGATTATTGTGCGAGTTGCACAAGATCAGCGTGTAGCCCTTGCTATAGCAGCTATTTTCCACTGCTTCGATCACTTCAGCAAAATAGGGGGCCTCACTTGATGTGGCCAGCAGGCCGATCGATTTGGTGTGATTTACCTTCAGGCTGCGCGCCACGGCGCTTGGCGAATAATGCAACGCCTTGATTGCAGCACAAACGGCCGCTTGAGTTTCTTCGGCGACGAAACGAGTCTTATTGATGACGTGCGAAACGGTGGTAGTGGAAACGCCAGCGCATTTGGCTACATCTTTAATTGTTGCCATATAATAAATGACTCCTGAACTCACATTTTACAATATGCAAGTATAATGTTAATCGTTTATCCGCGTAGATCCTTCTCCAGAAAAGCGAAAACTTAGTTTTTAGAGTTGTGTTCTTCGGCGTTTAGTCTGGGGGAATACATTCCGATACGCAGTTGTGAACTGCAAATTTTGTCGCATATTGAGCAAAAGTTGAAGAGGGGGTCGGTACTATAAACTGGGAATGATAATAAGATTTTATTGGCGAGTTGTGAGAATGTAATTTAGCACATTAATTATGCGCCTTTTATCCTTGAAAAAGCCTCTCAGAGAAGGAATAGTGATAGATACTGACCTGAAGATGTCGTTGCCTGCCACGTTATGTGTGTTGACGGTGATTATCGTTTTCTATTTCACAGCTGTGCTGAACTGACCGCTAGCATTAAACCTAAATAAAGGCGCAGTTACTGTGCCTTATCCAGGGTTCTTCAACGCATGCACAGCGTTAGCGAATAGTTTGTGGCGTGACTACCCAGCGTGCACCGATGTAGTGATTCTGCCAATAGTCGTTGTCGAGTTGGCTAATGCGGATCTCTTCACCGGATCACGGTAACTGTATAAACTTGCCATTGCCAAGATAGACCCAGACATAATCGGCTACGTTGTGATTGTGAATGCGAAAGAACACCAGATCACCGCTTTCCAGTTCGCTTTTCTTGATTGGCGCAGCATAGCGTAATTGGTACACTTCTTTGGTGGTGCATGGCATCTTGATTTTCACCATATCTTTATAAGCGTAGTAAATTAGACCACTGCAATCAAAGCCGGTATGAGGTGAACTGCCCCCCAGTGATAAGGCTTGGCCATCGCCGTCTGTTTGTCATGCTGATAACGTTTTTTATGTGCCAGGCTGAGCTTCAATGGTCTTAAATCGTGTGGGTGTATAGTTTTGGAAATACCGGGTTAACGTTGGTGGTCATAGTGCTTTTTGTCACCCTTTCTCGGTGAGACTACTTTAATAGTTTTGGCTATTTTCTGGGTTTTGGCCTTCAACGGTAACCTAACGTTAACTTTTACTTTTTTCTGGCCTTTACCGCTTTTCTTTTCTGGTGGTCATCTAGTTGTGCTGCTCGGTAGTAGTACGCGCCTGCGGTACAGCGTGCACTAGATTGAAGAAGAGTTGTGTAAGTAGCAGCATGGAAAGTATAAAAATTAAGCGCATGTCAACATCACCAACTTTGACTTTAAACGGATACTGATGGCTGACAGTATTCCCGAATTTTTTCATATATAACAGCGAAGACATTTAATTAGTTTTTTAAAAACACGAACATAATTTTGTAGGTTAATTAAACACCGAATGAGGGGGGGGAATTACGGGTTAAATGGTCGGATTAAAAATGTTATTCTGGATCCATATTTTAACCTGGAACGGTATTTGCTGGTAAGACGCGATCAGTAGCGGATGATGTACTTGTAAAAGAGAGCATCATCTTATGATGACTACTACTACCTACTACAGCCGTTAAAACAGCCCACATGATGCATGTGGTCACTATAAGATGTCGATTGAGGAAACAAATAATGACGACAATGACGACGATTGAAAAAATTCAGCGCCAGATCGCTGAAAACCCTATTTTTCTGTACATGAAAGGATCACCAAAATTGCCAAACTGCGGTTTCTCTGCGCAGGCTGTGCAGGCGCTGTCTACCTGCGGCGAGCGCTTTGCTTACGTGGATATTTTGCAGAATCCGGACATTCGTGCACAACTGCCTAAGTACGCTAATTGGCCTACTTTCCCACAACTGTGGGTAGACGGTGAATTGATTGGTGGTTGCGATATCATCATCGAAATGTATCAGCGTGGCGAACTGCAACAGCTTATCAAAGAAACAGCAGAGAAATACAGCGTGCAGCAAGACTCGTAGCCTTAATTGGCACGAGGTTTTTGTACCACTATGTATGAGGTTAGGTGGTGCCAATGCAGACTGAGCCGCCCGATTATTGCTTATCCACCGAGATCACCGAGGGTTAGTGGCCAGCCACCTAGACGTTTCCAGCGGTTAACTAGTTCGCAGAACAGTAAGGCGGTCTGCTCAGTGTCGTACAATGCTGAATGCGCCTGGCTACTGTCAAACGGCATACCAGCAGCGGTACAGGCTTTCTCCAGCACTGTCTGGCCTAGCACCAGACCGCTCATTGCTGCAGTATCGAATGTGGCAAAGGGGTGGAACGGATTGCGCTTCAGGCTGGCGCGCTCGGCAGCGGCCATCAGAAAACTGTGGTCAAAGTTGGCATTGTGCGCTACAATGATTGCCCGGTTACAGCCGCGATGCTTGATTCCAGCACGCACCATTTTAAAAATGGCGTACAGCGCATCATATTCACTGACGGCGACACGCAGCGGGTTGTGCGGATCAATGCCATTGAATGCCAGTGCCTCCGGTTGCAAGTTAGCCCCTTCAAAAGGCTTGACATGAAAGTGCAGTGTTTCATCCTGCTGCAACCACCCCCCCTCATCCATTTTCAATGTAACGGCGGCAATCTCTAGTAATGCATCGGTTTTTGCATTAAAACCGGCAGTTTCTACGTCTATAACTACGGGATAAAACCCACGAAAGCGGCCACTCAGGGCGTTAAGGTCACTTTTTTCGACCATCAGTTTCTTATCTTCATCGGATGCAGCGCGCATTATGGCAAATTTTGCCACCGGTTGCAGGCGTTTATCACCTAGGTAAAAAAGAAAGCCGCCATTGCACTCTGGATAAGTGTTATTTACCGAGGCCATCACTGGCATGTTTATTCTCGATCAGTTCGATTTTATAGCCGTCTGGATCTTCGATAAAAGCGATGACTGTGGTGCCACCTTTGACTGGGCAGACTGCACGGATTATCTTGCCGCCGACGCTATACAAGTGGTCACATGTGGCTGCGACATCGTCGCCGCCCAGCGTCAGATTCCCGAACGCAGTACCCATTTCGTAACTGTCTACGCCCCAGTTATAAGTCAGGTTAATTATTGCACCTGTGCTTTCACCACTGTACCCGACAAACGCCAGCGAGTATTTATATTCTGGATTCTCATTGGTACGCAGCAGACGCATGCCGAGCACTTTGGTATAGAAGTCAATCGCGCGTTGCAGATCACCTATGTGTAGCATGATATGGAGTAAGCGCATAAATCCTCTGATTGGATATGGCGCACGCGGTGAAGAGAAGCCAGTATAGCTTCATCGCACAAGGGGGTTTAATGTGAATCGAAGGATAATCTAGTGTGACGATGTCACTTTTACAAGCTGCAAGTCAATGATACTTTTGCAGCGTTGAAGGGCAGGCTCATGGCGTTAAAATCGCATCGGAGTTGTGACTAGGATAGATCTAGCCAGCAAAATCACCCATGGCAGGGTAAATCATTCGCTTGGAGAGCCTAGCAAAAGAAGGAAGCTTAATACTCAAGGTTTACTGATTAATTTAACCTACCTATGTTGTTATAAGTGCTTATTTTTCTAATTTTCCAATGAATTGCAGTGTAACGCAGGCAGTTCCGTGGCTAAGCAGAAGTTCAGAATCACTCACTGGCACACCTATAACAAAGTGCTTATCAACCACGGCTCCATGACTTTCTAGCTGGACGACGAAGCGATTAAGACGTGGTAAGACGCGGTATGAGACAGCCCCACCTTCAGCGCGAGGAATACCCCAGCGCTATTCTCTGACCTTGCCATCACTACCGTTTTGGTGATTAAACGAGTATTACGGCTGACCCTGCGGGCTGCACAGGGCTTCATTGATTCCATTTTTACCCTGATAGGCGTTCCGCTGCGTTGTCCGGATTACAGCTGTGTCAGCAAGCGGGCAAAGTCAGTCAATATCAGTGTCAAAACTCCCACCCGGGGTGAAATCACGCACCTGGTGATTGATTCCACCGGGCTGAAGGTCTTGGGTGAAGGCAAATGGAAAGTCAAAAACACGGAAAAGAACGCCGCTGCATCTGGCCGTTGACAGCAAAACCAATTAAATCATCTGTGCGGACCTGTCGCTTAACAACGTTACGGCGGACGGCGCTTATGGACACCCGGTTATGTCACAATGAAATGCGCCGTAAAAAAATCAGCGCCCTCATCCCTCAGCGAAATGGCGTGGGCTACTGGCCCGGTGAGTACGCAGACCGTAACCGTGCAGTAGCGAATCAGCGACTGAGCGGGAGCAATGCGCGGTGGAAATGGACAACAGAATATAACTGTCGCTCTATAGCAGAAACGGCCATGTACCGGGTAAAGCAGCTGTTCGGAGGCTCACTGACGCCGCGTGACTACGACTGTCAGGTAGCAGAGGCTTTGGCCATGGTGCGTGTCCTGAACAAGATGACGAAGGCAGGTATGCCAGAAAACATTCGTATTGCCTAAAAATCCGACCAGCTACAGGGACGCTCGCTCGCACAGCGATCTGATTTATTCAACAAAGCCTAGTAGTGCTTATAATAAGCGTTCTCAAAAAACGCCAGCGCAAACGGCAAAGGTACAGATGATCACTATTGAAAGATATTTTTATATCTCGCGCGATGTTAAATCGCTAAAATACTTAGGGAATTGTTGTTAGACAGATCAGACAAATCTATAAGCATGAGATGTCCGATCTCGCTAGAAAATATTCCGTATCGTAACAAAATGCTTCACTATTTTCAGTAAAAAGCGTTAAACATGAGTAAAGGAAGTCGATACGCTCAATACTAAATCGAGTGGGGAAAAGAGAAGTGTTTAGCCATGATGTTCACATCATCAATATCTACGACACTCACATACTAAATATTTGCATAAGGAACTGTCAATAGCTGATAAAAATAGTGGCTATTTCCACAATATATATTATATACATTTGTGTTCTTAATATGAGTTACCTAGAATAGGCTAGACATTTGGAGATAAAATTAGCATACAAATTATAAGGGGGTAAATGGAATCAACATTAGATTCAGATTTAGTACGATTAGTACGTGTTTGACGTGCTCTCATCAATCATCGGATCAAGCTGTTGGGGCTAACCCAAATGCATTGGTTTACTTTGCACAATATTGATTGTTTACCGCCGGATCAGTCACAGATCCAACTGGCTAAAGCGATCGGTGTTGAGCAGCAGTCACTGGTTCGCACTCTGGACCAATTAGACTGATTACGCATCACACCTGTGCCAATGACTGTCGAGCAAAGCGCATTAGGCTCACTGAAGCGGCTGATCCAATCATCAGGGAAGTAGATAGCGTCATAACCTCAACACGTAGCGAAATCCTTAATGGCATTAGCATCGATGAAATTTAGCTATTGGTAGGTCTGATTGGCAAGTTAGAACGAAACATCATCGAACTGCAAAACAAATAATAATACTATTATATAAGATTACATTTCACGGCACCAGAAATAAAGACGAAGGTATAACCTCCTGATCTGAAAGCACTTTGTCAGCAGTCTGAACCCCAGTTTTTCCGTTTGTAGCCAGCTTACAATGGCGAGACGGTGATGGTATCACCCCTCTCTGAGCCATACTTACACGCTGCCCTGGCCTGAATTTAGTCGTGCCAAGCTTCTGGACTACCACCACGTTCTCTTTTTGATCGGTTTTAATTTCCAGTTCAAGGCTATCGGTACGACCTATTGCTCCACCAATCTGATCACCTGCTACGCCACCAGCGACTACGCCTGCTGCGCTCGCTAAGCTGCGACCAGAACCGCCGCTGATGGTGTTACCGAGGAAACCATCCAGTACGGCACCACCAAGGGTGCCAATCATGTTGGAGCCACCTTAGTTTTGGATATTGACAGGACGCACAGAAACCAGCGTACCGTATCGTACGGTCTGCACCTGCTTGGCCTGTGAGGCGCTGTAAACGTCGCTGGACATGTAATCATTGGCACAACCCGCCAGAGTCACAGTAACGATGGCAACGACGATAAGACGCTTGATCATATAAAACTCCTCATTTAATAGCCCATAATCTGGGGAATATCTACAAGCCAGATTCAGTTAAAATGATAGACAAAGTATAGTTTAAAGCAACATATATCACCGTTCCCCACTTTCCATTGTTGCATACAGCTTAACCCTTCTATTCTTCAACTAATAATAAACCGTAGTTTAGCATTATGACAGCGTTGGAGAACATTCTATTGCAGGTTGAGCCGTTATTTAACATGGGTAATTAAAGCCTACCCAGCTTGGCAAACCAATATCCGTCGCATAGTGATAAAAAGGCATAATAATTTATGGCGCTAATCTTTTAATTCTGATTTATTTGTCGGGTCAACTGTTTGCTTCCCCATGCGGGGCTATAGGATTTTGCTATGAAGTCAGGCCATTATATAGGTGTTATGTCTGGTACCAGCTTGGACGGAATCGATGTGTTATTAGCTGTAGTCTATGAACACAGGGTAGCACAGCAGGCCAGCTATAGCTGGCCAATGCCGATCTAATTGAAGCAAGATATTTTGGCCATGTGCCAGGGACAGCAGACTACGTTGGCCACCGTTGGTCAGTTAGACGCTCAGTTGGGAACGCTATTTGGTGAAGCGGTGCTCGGCCTGCGCTAAAGCAAACCGGCATTCTGGCGCAACACATCACAACCATCGGCTACCATGGCCAGACGGTGTGGCTGGCATGAACCTGAAAGAAATACGCGGTTTAGATGCAATTGGGCGACAATAACTATATCACTGCGGTGGCCAATATCACCACTATTGGCGATTTCCGTCGGCTAGACATGGCTTACGGTGGCCAGGGTGCACCGCTGGTGCCAGCGTTTCATCAGGCATTGTTGGCGCATCCGACAGAGCGCCGCGTAGTGTTACATCGGCTGTATTGCCAACCACTCCTTACTGTTGCTCGTCACACCGGTGCGTGGTTTCGATGCAGGTCCGGGCAATATGTTGATAGATTCCTGGGTTTGGCGACACTTTTTACAACCTTACGACAAGGACGCTGTGTGGGCGATGCCGGGGCGTGTTTATTTGCCGTTGCTACAGCAGATGCTGGCTGACCCCTATTTTGCGCAGCCTGCGCTAAAAAGTACGGGTCAGAATATTTCAATATCGCCTGTTTGGATCAACAACTAGCGGGATCACTGGCGATTAGCCCGCTTGACGTATTGGCCACACTGGCGGAATTAACGGCTATCACCATTTGCGAGCAAATGCAATTGGCCGGGTGGGGGTTAGCGTCTGCAGGTATGCGATGGCGGGTGCCCCGGCCGTGAAACGCTACTGGGTGGGATTTATCCGATTTTGCCTTTAACTGACTGTTAGCTCCGTTAGGATAGACATGCATGGATTGATTTTTCTAAGAAGCAATAACATGAAAAAGGTCATCTTAGTCACCGGCGCGTTAGTGCTGTCAGCGCGCAGTTATTTTCTGCCACAAAACAATCAAACGTTATATTATCAGTGCGGTACCACGCCGCTGACAACAGCATTGGACGCTAAAGCGGAGCGAGGTCAGCTTTTTTGCTAGGCGTTAGTTATTTCACCAGAAAGAGGGGATAGCGTTAAGTATAACGATGGCAAGTATACTTTCTAATCCAAGGGGAAACGCCCATGGCGAGTGTAACGGCAGGGTAATGATAAGTGACTGTGTACAGGCTAGCTGAGTGGCTGATGGTGGCGTTAGAGTGCTTCAGCATGTAACCACATTTTTCGACTAGTTGGTAAAGCTTATAAATGGAAACAATGGGTTTGATATTGCGAACCTGCGTTGTGAATACACCAGAGGCGGCCTGCGTCGCAACGATCTGAGTGTCAATCATCCCCGCTTGACCTGTTAGAACGCTGGTTAAAGCAAGCCTGTGATGCACATTTGTCCGATCCTACCGCCATGTGCGTTGCTACCGTAGACAAAAATAGACAACCTTATCAGCGCATCGTGTTGTTGAAATATTTTGATGATAAAGGGTTAGTGTTTTATACCAACCTAGGCAGCCGCAAAGCGCAGCAACTAGCAAAAAATCCGCATATCAGCCTGCTGTTCCCGTGGCATATGCTTAAATATCAGGTGATCTTCCTCGGCAGAGTGTAACTCCTGAAAAAGCTAGAGGTGCTGAAGTACTTTCACAACCGACCGAAAGACTGTCAGATTAGTGCTTGGGTTTCCCAACAGTCATCGCGTATCTCCACACGCGGCATGCTGGAAAGCAAATTCCTCGAACTGAAGCATAAATTCCAGCAAGGTGAGGTACCATTACCAAGTTTTTGGGGAGGATTTCGTGTAAAAGTCGATTCAGTCGAATTCTGGCATGGTAGTGCCTACCGTCTGCATGACTGTTTCCTATATCAGCGGAGCGGAAATTACTGGAAAATTGACCGCCTAGCGCCTAGAAGAAAGAAAATCCCTGTTGAGCGCTGGCACTGGCATCGGCAGCGCTTTATCCTGTGCGCTACCCTGATTTTTTCTCCGCAGGGCGAAAGAGTTTGTACCGGCAAAGGTGCATTCGTTTATACATGGAGTCATTGATGGCAAGCATCAATTTGATTAAACAACTGCAAGAGCGGGGCCTCGTTGCCCAAGTAACGGATGAGGAAGCATTAATAGAGCGACTGGCGCAAGGGCCAATTACACTGTATTGCGGTTTCGATCCGACTGCGGACAGCTTGCATTTGGGACATCTGGTTCCCTTGCTGTGCCTGAAGCGTTTCCAATTGGCTGGTAATAAGCCGGTAGCGTTGGTGGGGGGGGGCACCGGCTTGATCGGTGATCCCAGCTTTAAGGCAACTGAACGCAAGCTAAATACCAGTGAGACGGTGAGCCAGTGGGGGGAGAAAATCCGCCAGCAGGTTTCTCCGTTCCTTGATTTTGACTGCGGTAGCAACAGCGCCATCGCCGCCAACAATTATGATTGGTACGGCGGCATGAACGTGCTGACTTTCCTGCGCGACACCGGCAAACATTTCTCTGTGAACCAGATGATCAACAAAGAAGCAGTCAAGCAGCGTCTGAATCGTGATGACTCTGGTATCTCCTTTACTGAATTCTCCTACAACCTGTTACAAGGTTTTGATTTCAGCGAGTTGTACCACCGCCATCAGGTAGAGTTGCAGATCGGCGGTTCTGATCAATGGGGCAACATCACCTCTGGAATCGATCTGACCCGGCGCATGCATCAGAAACCCGTGTTCGGCCTGACTGTGCCGCTGATCACCAAGGCGGACGGCACCAAGTTTGGCAAAACCGAAGGTGGCGTAGTCTGGCTATCGGCAGAGAAAACTAGCCCCTACAAATTCTACCAATTTTGGATCAACACGGCAGATGCCGATGTTTACCATTTCGTGAAGTTTTTCACCTTCCTAAACCTGGCAGACATAAATGCGTTAGAAGAAGAAGACAAGAACAGCGACCAGGCACCGCGCGCCCAGTACGTGCTGGCGGAAGAAGTGACTGGCATGGTGCACGGTGCCGAAGGTTTAGCTGCTGCTAAGCGTATCACTCAGAGCCTATTTTCCGGTGTGTTACACGACCTGACCGAGGCGGATTTTGCCCAGTTGGCGCAGGACGGCATGCCAACTATCAAGCTTTCAGGGGATGCTGATCTGCAACAGGCGCTGGTGAATGCTGAATTAGCGCCGTCGCGCGGCCAGGCGCGCACCATGATCGTTTCTAATGCAGTGAGCATCAACGGCGAGAAGCAATCCAACGCAGAATACACCTTCAGCGATGCAGATCGCCTGTTTGGCCGTTACACGTTGCTGCGTCGCGGTAAAAAGCATTATTGCCTGATGGACTGGAAATAATTAGAACAAGATGCTTGGCGGCCCCTTTATTTTTAGCAAGGCACGGTGAGATGAAAAACATTCTTTCTATCCAGTCACATGTGGTGTTTGGTCATGCCGGTAACAGCTCGACGGTTTTTCCTATGCGTCGCATGGGTGTTAACGTCTGGCCGCTAAATACCGTGCAATTTTCCAATCATACCCAGTACGGCAAATGGGCTGGCTGCGTGATGTCGGCTAACCACCTCAGCGAAATCGTTCAGGGGATCGCCGATATTGATCAACTGAAGCATTGTGATGCGGTACTGAGTGGCTATATCGGATCGTCGGAACAAGGTAGCCATATTTTAGCGATTGTGCGTCAGGTCAAGCTAGATAATCCGAATGCTTGGTATTTCTGCGATCCGGTCATGGGGCACCCTGAAAAAGGCTGTATCGTGGCACCGGGTGTGGCTGAGTTACACTGTCATCAATCGCTGACGTACAGCGATATCATCGCGCCAAATCTACTGGAGCTGGAACTGTTGAGCCAGCGGGAGATCTGCAATGTGGGCCAGGCGGTGAGCGCTGCTCATGCTTTGATCGCCCAAGGGCCTAAGCGAGTATTAGTCAAGCATCTAAGCCATGCCGGTTATCGTCAGGATTTTTTCGAAATGCTACTGGTAACGGCGGATGAAGCCTGGCACATCAGCCGACCGCTAGTAGACTTCGGTACGCGGCAGCCAGTTGGCGTGGGCGACCTGACCAGCGGCCTGTTATTGGTGAATTTGTTAAAAGGAAAGACTCTGGACAAGGCATTGGAGCACACCGCTGCCGCAGTGTATGAGGTAATACTGACAACTCAGCAAATGGGGGAATATGAACTGCAGGTTGTTGCAGCACAGGATATGATCGTACAACCGCGTTGTGAATTTAAAGCAGTAAAATTTTAAACAGCACCTGAACCGGGGCCGTGATATTTACCGGACACAGACTACTTCAACCCTTCGGCGTTTAATGCCGCAATGACTGCTAGCCGCGCGGCGATGCGATCAAACCAAGCAATCAGATGGGCATAGTGTTTGGTATTAAACTGCAAGGTCATCGCCCAGCGCAGCACGGTAAACAGATAGATATCTGCCACGCTGAAACGGCTTCCTAGCAGGTAGTGCTATTTAGCTAGCACCGAGTCCAAATAGTTGAACTGTTGCTCAAGCTTGGCTCGTGTGATAGCCTTGTACTCATCTAGCGTTTTAGGATTAAACAGTGGGCTGAATCCCTTATGCAGCTCGATAGCAATGTAGTTCAGCCATTCAATCGCATGGTAGTGCGATATGGTACCTGCCGCTGGCATCTTCATGATAGAGAATATCAGTCAGCAGCGGCCAGCGCCTTCATCTTCATGTTGGTATCTTCTCGGCGGTGTCCAACGTCATGCGGTACAGCTTAGGTGCAGTCAGTATCATCAGGATAGCCATTACTGTGGTGGCAATACCGATTTGCATAAACACATGGCTGTAGATGGCCAACGAAGTATGATCTTTGTGGATGTCAGTCGGCACTGCGGTCAAAGCAGCAACTTTACCGGCGATCAGTACAGCGGCAGCGCTGGTTAGGAACCAAGACCCCATGATGAAGCCCATCAGACGCTGTTGCACCAGATGGGCCACCATCGCCATATCCAGGCCAGAGATCATCCTTATTGTACAGTACCGCCAGAATCGGGCTAGCCAACATGCATGATCCAGAACGGGTTTGATGCCTGGTATTGCTCAGGTTGAAACGCGATACCGAGTATATTGTGTTCAATATTGTGAATAGCGAAGAAGTTCAGCGAAGAGGGCATCTGGCTGTCCAGTACAAAGAATACTACTGCTTCCAGCATCAGCAGGAAGGCGATAATCATCTTGCGGCATGCAGCACCGTGCAGCGTAAAAGTCTCTTTGGTGAAGATGACGACAATGCTAACTGAGATGATGGCTAGCGCCCAGCGGGCGATCATCTGGTTGTGCAGCAACCAGTTATAAACCGCGACTAGGGCGAACACACCGACCAGCACTGCCAGCAGCTTCATTAGGTGCAGTGGTCTTGAAGTCCGTTTTCGAACCGAATTTTTTTACCCACTGGCGATAAAGCATAAAGTTGACCATGGTGATCAGCAAACCAACTACACTCAGGGAAAAGGCAACGCTCCAGCCGTAGTGCACCGCTAGCCACGGGGTAGCTAGCATCGAGAATAAGGAACCGATATTTACCAACATATAGTACATGGTGAATGCGCCATCAAGGCGTGGATCATGCCGCTCATAGCAGGTAGAGAGGGCAAGGATGACGGGTTGGCTTTAAACAGGACGCTGCCCACGGCAATGGTTGCCATGCCCAGGCCCATATAAACCCAGAAAACCTCATGAACGAAGTAGGCTACCATGGCGTAACTGAGCGCCAGCACCAATGTGTCCAGCACAATCACGCGTTTTGCTACCCAGCACGATATCGCCCAGCCAGCCGCAAATGGCGACAAAACCAAACACCAGCGCGCTAAAGGAGTAGTACGGGGTGATAGACTCGGCTTCACTGAGGAGGCCAAGCATCTTGACCAGATAAACCGCCATGATGCCTTGTAGGCCGTAAAAACCGAAGCGCTCCCAGAGTTCGATCGAAAAGATCAAATAGAACTCCTTAGGTTGTTTGAAAGCATTTAGGCTAATGATTCCCGTTTGTTAACTGCTACTATTGACATTGATACCTCTAATTTTCATGGCCCGACTCAGAAAGACGGGAAATGGTAAAAGATGATGCGTAACTTCATCTTTTCGCATTGTTATAGGATCGAAGAGTGACGATTAATATTCACTATCTTTACCAACGATAACAAGGGGATTATCATATTCAGTTACACATAATACGGCCATTTATTTTCACAGCTTTTCAATGTTATCTTTTATTATTTTCTGAATTTTTATTCCGACATAAAGAATCAGGTTAATTGATTGTGCTGAATTGTTTTTTTAATCTAAAGCTAGGAAAGTGAATCACTATTTAGAATAATATGACCATGAAATATTTGGTGAATATAAAAAATAGAAATGGCATTTATAATAACGAAAACGTGACATTCTCCACAATATTGGGATGAATTTTTACTTGAAATATCGCTACAAGGTTTTTTCTACTGAAATTTTCATCATGCAGGAACATTTACTGCTCGATATCACATATTTGATAAAAACACGCAGTGACTGGGGAGAGAACCAGGAGGAAGCGAGGGCAGTTTGGTTACTCGGAGCATTAAGCGCCGGGGTAAACCTTTTCCTTAAACTCACACAGATCTTCGATAGCGCAGGAACCACAGCAGGGCTTTCTCGCAACGCAAGTGTAGCGCCCATGCAAGATCAGCCAGTGGTGGCAGTTGACCTTGAACTCGGCAGGAACCACCTTCAGCAACTTTTCCTCGACTAGATCGACGTTTTTTCCCGATGCGAAATGCGTGCGATTGCAGACGCGGAAGATATGGGTATCTACGGCAATGGTTGGCCAACCAAAGGCGGTGTTCAGCACCACATTGACGGTTTTACGGCCTACGCCTGGCAGCGCCTCCAACGCGGCGCAGTCTTCTGGGACTTCACCACCGTGCAGTTCCAGCAACCTGCGGCAGGTTTTAATCACATTTTCAGCCTTGCTGTTGAACAGGCCGATGGTCTTAATGTACTCCTTGACGCCATCGACACCCAGCGCCAGCAGGGCGACCGGAGTATTGGCGACTGGATACAGCTTTGCCGTCGCCTTATTGACGCTGACATCAGTGGCCTGTGCAGAAAGCAGCACTGCAATCAGCAACTCAAATGGCGTGGTATACACCAGCTCAGTGGTCGGATGCGGGTTATTGTCGCGCAGCCGGGTAATAATTTTCAATCTCTTGAGTTTATTCATCGGACTTTCTCTGTACATTCTACTACTAACATTGCGACGGGAAAGGAATGCTGGCCTGAGCCTTACGTACCTTTATCTTCTCGTCTATCAGGTACTTCAGCGCCAGTAGCAGACCCAGGCCGATAAAGGCCCCTGGCGGCAGCATTGCTAGCAGAAATGGGCTATCAAAATGCACTACCTCGATACGCATCAACTTTGCCCAACTGCCCAGAAGCATATCGGCACCATCAAACAGCGTGCCTTTGCTTAGCAGCTCGCGCATCGCGCCTAGCGTCACCATTACGCTAGTCGCACCGAGACCAATGGCCATACCATCTAGTGCCGACAAACCAATAGACTTCTTGGCCGCTACTGCCTCAGCGCGGCCAACCACGATGCAGTTGGTGACGATCAGCGGAATAAAGATCCCCAAAGACTGGTAAAGGCCAAAGGTGTAGGCGTTGATCAGCATTTGCACGATACTGACCACCGCTGCGATAATCATTACATAAATCGGGATGCGTACTTCACTTGGCACCCAGCGGCGTACCGCAGAAATGGAGGCATTGGTCAGCGTCAGTACTAAAGTGGTTGCTAGGCCCAGCCCAAGGGCGTTAGTGACCGTGGAGGTCACCGCCAACAGTGGACACATTCCCAGTAGTTGCACCAGCGCTGAGTTATTCTTCCATAACCCCTGAACAATCAGATCTTTTGCTTCACTCATTTATTGGTTCCACATACCGATAGGCTACCCAGTTTAGGTGGTAACGTTTCCATATACAATGCCGTGCGCCGCACGGCATTCACCACGGCACGTGGGGTGATGGTCGCACCGGTGAATTGATCGAACATGCCGCCATCCTTCTTTACAGCCCAGTGTTTATCACCTGAGCTTTCGATCTTCTTGCCGCTAAAGAAGGCGATCCAATTCGATATGCGCAGTTCAATTTTGTCGCCTAAGCCTGGCGTTTCGTGATGCTCGATAACCCGAGTGCCAAGCACGGTGCCGTTGAAGTCAGCACCGACCAGCAGTTGAATGGCACCAGAGTAACCGTCCGGCGCAATGGTCTCCAGCGCTGCGGCGCTTGGCTGACCATTTTTGCGCGCCAGATACAGGTGATGTGGGCCGCTGTTGCCCAGTATCGGATCGCTGACCAGAAAGCACTCGGCTTGCATATTATTGTCATAATTCTCCGGCGGCACGATCTGATCGAGCAATGCTTTTTGCTGCTGTGCCGTCTGATGCGCGATGGTTTTTTGCGTCAAGCTGTTAACTACAGCAGTTAAACCCGTGGTGACCGCAGCGAAAACCGCCAGCGTGGTGCCATGTTTCTTCATTGATTTAAGCATCATGGATCCTTAGCGATGACCGTAAACGCGCGGCTGCGTGTAATGGTCGATTAGCGGTACGGTGATATTAGCCAACAACACGGCGAAGGCCACGCTATCCGGGTAGCCGCCATAAACGCGGATTAGCCATACTAGCACACCAATCAGCGAGCCGTAAATTAGGCGCCCCCTTGGAGTGGTTGAGGCACTGACCGGATCGGTGGCGATAAAAAATACGCCTAGCATGCTGGCACCGGAGAACAGATGAATCAGTGGCGATGCCTGGTGAGCTGTATCGCATCCCCAAGCCAGCCCAGAGCAGATGGCGAGCGCTGCCAACATGCTAACTGGGATCTGCCAGTGGATCAGCTTACAGGCAAGCATGAACAGGCCGCCGACGAAAAAACCGAGGTTGACCCACTGCCAGCCAATGCCCGCCAGCATACCACCAAACAGCGGCTGCTGTAACATCTGTTCAACGCTGTAGCCGCTGCGTAAGCCGGTTTTGAAAGCATCCAGTGGCGTGGCTTGGCTGACGCCGTCATAAGCTATCTGCAACGCGTGGATGTCAGCCCCCTGAGCACTATGCCTACTAAAAATGATCAGCCAGGTATCTTGGAATGACAGTGCCGTGGCGCGTAGTTCGTGCGGCGATAGCCAACAGGTCATCTGTACCGGGAAGGAGATCAGTAGCACCACATAGCCGACCATCGCCGGGTTGAACGGGTTCTGCCCCAGGCCCCCGTATAATTGTTTAGCGATCACGATGGCACAAAAGGTGCCAATGACGATCATCCACCAAGGGGCTAACGGAGGCAAGCTGATGCCGAGCAGCAGGGCGGTCAGTAGCGCGGAGTTGTCCGCCAACCGACAGCGCACCGGTAGTTTGCGCAACGCCAGAATGGCCGTTTCCGCCAGCAGCGCGACTATCATCGCCAACGCGGTTTGAATTAGTGTGCCGTAACCAAAGAAGCCTACCTGCACCGAGATACCAGGAATACAGGCCAACATTACCCATAGCATGATGCGGCGGGTATTTTGCGGGTTATGGGTAAAAGGTGAACTGGCAATGTGTAAGCCTTTGGCGGCTGTAGATGATACCGGCATGAACTTCATAGAGTAACGACACCTTTTGCCTAATTTGTGGCAGTTCTATCGCCCTGTACGATAAGGCGTTGTAAAAATTTATCGCGGGGCATTCTACCTGATTCATTGCCAGGGTAATACGCTTTAATCGGATTATTCTTCATTGGTTTCAGAAGGCGATGATTCCTGTGCTGCTTTCTTGGCTTTAGCACGGGCGATTGCTGCTGCTACCGCTGCCTTGCGCGGATCTACTTCAACCACAGCAGGTGCTGCTGGGTTTGGCACAGGGAGGGGGTCCAGCACCGCTTCTTTTTTGGCTTTCACGCGTGCCAGTGCAGCAGCCACCGACGCTTTGCGTAGATCTTCGTTTGCGCTGGTATGGGTTTCCTGCTGGGCGCGGCGTTCGAGCGCCTGTATCTTGCGTGCTTCACGAGTGGCGGTGATCTCGCGGTTATCCGGATGCTGGCCATAAACCATCGTGGCTGTTGCCTCAGCGTTTTTGCTGCGCACCCGTGCCAGTACAGCTTGTACTATATTCTGATCGTCATTGGTCAGTTTTGAGGCTGCTTTCTGGTGACGCTGTTCACGTGCTAGCTTCTCACGTTCTAAACGCGCTAGCTTAGCTTCATAACGTGCTTTGGCTTCGGCGGTACGTGCCGCTGCCTGATCGATGGCCTTAATCCCGGCCTTTTCTTGCCGGTAGTACTGTACCAGTGGAATATTACTGGGGCATACGAACGCACAGGCACCACACTCGATGCAGTCGGACAAATTATGGTTACGCGCTTTGTCATGCTCCTTGCCACGGCTAAACCAGTAAAGTTGCTGCGGTAACAAACCAGTAGGGCAGGCATCCACGCACAACCCGCAACGGATGCAAGCCTGCTCAGGCACTTGCGGCGACATTTCATTGAGCGACGGGGCCAGAATGCAATTGCTGATTTTAACAATAGGTACGTTGAGGGCGGGAAGGGTAAAACCCATCAACGGCCCCCCCATCACTACCATCGGTTGCGCCTGCGGTTGGAAACCGGCATAGCCTAATAGATGCTGTACTGGCGTACCTATGCGCGCCCATAGGTTACCTGGCTTACTGAGCGCCTCGCCGCTCAGGGTGACCACGCGTTCAATCAATGGTTCACCGTTGACTATCGCGCGTTTGATGGCGAAGGCAGTACCAACGTTCTGCATCAACACACCGATGGTAGAGGAGTGCTTGCCGTGCGGTACTTCTTTTCCAGTGAGGATTTTGATCAGTTGCTTGGCCCCACCGGAAGGGTACTTGGTCGGGATCACCCGCAGCGTAATACCTGGTTGACCATGCAGTGCTTGCTTTAGCGCCACAATGGCCTCTGGTTTATTATCTTCGATACCGATTAAGGTGACTTTCGGTTGTAGCACATGGCGCAGGATCTGCGTACCATCAATGATTTGATCGGCATGCTCTTGCATTAGACGATCGTCGGCGGTGATATAAGGCTCACATTCTGCGGCATTAAGGATCAGCGTTTCTACGCTGCTGATGCCGCTTTGCAATTTGCTGGCGGTGGGGAAGCCAGCACCCCCCAGGCCGGCAATACCAGCCTGATGGATGCGCTGAATCAGCTCAGACGCTGATAGTTGGCGGTAATTCGCCACCGGATCGCATTGACCCCAGCGGTCTTCGCCGTCAGCCTCAATGAACACGCACAGCTCTGACAGCCCATAGGGGTGGGCGGTGATATGCGGCTTTATGGCGTTGACGGTGCCGGAAGTCGGGGCGTGTACGGGAACCACACGGCCTTGACCGACAGTCAAGGGTTGGCCTTTCAGCACTCGATCACCGAGGGTGATGCACGGCTCGCCCTCCGGCCCCAAATGCTGCTGTAGCGGAATCACAAAGGTCGTTGGCAAGGGAACGACACGCAGTGGCACGCAGCAAGATTGCGCCTTCATTTCCGGCGGATTTATTCCACCGTTGAAATCCCAGATCCGGTCTTTTTTAAACGCGCCGAACAGCTTAAACATGTTGCTCCACATGAATCACTTGCACTGGGATGGTCTTCATATCCCACTTCCAGTTAGCGGTAGCGATCGGTCTCATTTCAATACAGTCAGTAGGGCAGGGAGCGACGCACAGATCGCAACCGGTACAAAGGTCTGCAATCACAGTGTGCATGGCACGAGTAGCCCCCACAATGGCATCTACCGGGCAGGCTTGAATGCACTTGGTACAGCCGATACAGTTGGCTTCATCGATATAGGCGATTTGTCGCACCGGTTCGGCGGCAATTTCGCTGCCCAATGGCTGTGGCTCTACGTTGAGCAATTCAGCCAGTTTTAGCATCACCGGCTCGCCGCCAGGAGCGCACTTGTTGATCATCTCACCATTAGCCACCGCCTCGGCATAGGGGCGGCAACCGGGGTATCCGCAATGGCCGCATTGGCTTTGCGGCAGAATATCATCGACCTGTTCGGCTACCAGATCTTCTGCTACCTCAAAGCGCCGTGCGGCATAGCCCAGCGCCAGACCGAACAGCAACCCGAGCGCACTGAGCACCGAAATAGCAACCCACAATGCGCTCATTAGCCTTTCACCAGCCCGGTAAATCCCATAAAGGACAGCGACATCAACCCGGCAGTGATCAGTGCGATTGCGGAACCACGAAACGGTGATGGCACATTGGCAACAGCCAAGCGTTCGCGGATAGCAGCAAACAGCACCATCACCAGAGAAAATCCAGCGGCAGCGCTGAAGCTATACACTGCAGACTGTAGGAAGTTATATCCTAGGTTGACGTTAAGCAGTGTTACGCCGAGCACTGCGCAGTTGGTGGTGATCAGCGGCAGGAAGATGCCCAGTAAGCGATACAACGCTGGACTGGTTTTACGCACCACCATCTCGGTAAATTGCACCACCACTGCGATCACCAAAATGAATGACAGTGTGCGTAGATATACCAGATCCAGCGGAACTAGGATAAAGGTATTGATCAGCCAAGCGCTGACAGATGCCAACGTCATAACAAAGGTAGTGGCCATCCCCATGCCGATGGCACTTTCCAGCTTCTTGGATACGCCGAGGAATGGACACAGGCCAAGAAACTTCACTAAGACGAAGTTGTTTACCAGTACGGTACAGACAAACAGGAGCATGTATTCGGTCATTACGATACCTAAAAAAATAAAAGCCACATATTATCGGGAATCTGCGGCGCAACTACAACCTTATATAGCAAGGTTATGGCGATTTTGAGTTTATTCTAGCCAAATTTGCACAATAATCCGCTGGGTCACTTCCCTGAGCTAAAATGAACAGACCCTATAAAGCAGTTATACTCTCGGTGGTATTGATGAGGAAAATATCGCTATTATTTCGCCTACCCACAAAGGATGTATGACAAATGTTACCACGTGCTAAGTGCCTAAGTGGGATAGGCTCTTCACGGTGTAATGTCCCTTTTACAACGTTTAATGCAAGGAAATCCGCTTCATGTCTTGGTTGCAGCGTCTGCGTATTGATAAATTTTTGCTGGTGTTAATTTTGGTGGTGATTATTGCCTCACTTTTCCCCTGTGAAGGGGGCTGGAAAATCTTCTGACCATATGACTATCGCGGCAATTGCACTGCTGTTCTTTATACACGGTGCCAAATTGTCGCGCACGGTGGTCATTGCTGGCATGAGCCACTGAAGGCTACATCTGGTGGTGTTTCTCAGCACCTTTGCGTTGTTCCACCTGCTAGGGTTGGCGATGAACCCGCTGGTACCGGGTGTGATGACGCCGATGGTCTACCTCGGTTTCCTTTATCTGTGCGCATTGCCAGCCACAGCTCAGTCGTCTATCGCTTTTACCTCGGCGGTGGGCGGCAACGTAGCAGCAGCGATTTGCAGTGCCTCAGCGTCCAGTTCTCGGCGTATTCTTATCACTGCTGTTAGTTAGAGCGCTAATGCATACCCAGGGCGGTGATACCGATATATTGCAGGCTATCGGCGCGATCATGTTGCAACTGATAGTTACCTTTGTGGTTGGTCATTTGATGTGACTACTGATCGGCAAATGGGTCGATCGCCACCGCAAACTGATTAATATTACCGACAGATCATCAATACTTCTGGTAGTGTATAGCGCCTTTAGTGCTGCAATAGTGGAAAACCTCTGGCACAAGATTGATGGCTGATCGTTGCTGATCATTCTGATGATGTCGCTGCTGCTACGTTACCACTGATGACTTTCCACCAGGTGCAGTTGATGGTTCACGCGCTGCTAGCACAGCGTTATGCGGGTAACATGGCCAAACAGCGTGCCATACTGGACGCGACAAAATGAAAAACACGCGCCCAGCTTGTGTCATCCCCCTTGAACTTTGGTGCGTAGCGCCTGCTTTTCCTGCTCACTGAGGAACGCCATTTTCAAACCGTTTTCCTACGCTGTGTGTATCTCCGCCGGCGTCAATCCGGCATATGGCGCAGCAACACGGTATTCGTATTCGATTTCAATGCCTTGAACCGCCGGATCGTCGGTATTGATTGACGCCATGCCAACGCGCCGTGGCGTAGGAACTGGGCCAGCTAGTGCTGCGCTAACGATGGCACTGTGCTAGTTTGCATGTTTGACGTCAAGCAAGATTCGATGCCAACTATTTACGCGATAGGTCACTTATTATCATGATCAGGGCAACGGCAATCACTATCAGAACTGATGTTATTAGTTCCCAGGTATAGAAATGTAATCCAAGGAAAGTCGAACCATATCCAGGATCACCCGGTGTGGTATGTAACAATATTTGCCGAACCGCAACTATGCCAGTAACAAGACTACCTATGAGAACCATACCATAGTGGGAAACTTTGATACCTTGCCGAATATTAAGTAAAAAACTAAAACCAGCGTGAACAGGGTAACTCAAAATTTACTAGCTGATAGCTGATAGCTGATAGCTGATAGCTGATAGCTGATAGCTGATAGTAGATAGTAGATAGTAGATAGTAGATAGTAGATAGTAGATAGTAGATAGTAGATAGTAGATAGTAGATAGTAGATAGTAGATAGTAGATAGTAGATAGTAGATAGTAGATAGTAGATAGTAGATAGTAGATAGTAGAATGCCACTAAAAGAACACTGGATATGCCAACAAGTCCTAATAAATTCATAAATACGATGAAATTGCTGTTTTTATTCAATTTTTTCCATGTCTATTTCTTAGAATGACAGATTTAAAACGTCAGTTGCATGATGTTTAAACGTAAGAAGAACCACCACTAATAGAATACTCCAAAAGATATAACTTAATTTTTTTGCCCCACACAATGCTTAGCACTGTGCAAAAGGCTATCAAAAATAGAAGAAATATGAACACGTGAAGATCTCCTTTATAAGGGTTATTGTAGATGGCTGCACTGCTAGTGTAGATGGTTGCAGCTTTGTTGAATAAATCAGATCGCTGTGCGAGCGAGCGTCCCTGTAGCTGGTCGGATTTTCAGGCAATACGAATGTTTTCTGGCATACCTGCCTTCGTCATCTTGTTCAGGGCACGCACCATGGCCAAAGCCTCTGCTACCTGACAGTCGTAGTCACGCGGCGTCAGTGAGCCTCCGAACAGCTGCTTTACCCGGTACATGGCCGTTTCTGCTATAGAGCGACAGTTATATTCCGTTGTCCATTTCCACCGCGCATTGCTCCCGCTCAGTCGCTGATTCGCTACTGTACGGTTACGGTCTGCGTACTCACCGGGCCAGTAGTAGTGCGCTGGACTAACAACCCAACCTGCTGTAACCACCGCAAACACATGTGATGCAGTTGCTGGAAAGTGCCGCACACAACGCATCGCTGGTGAAAAAGATCGCCAACGCTTTTGATGATCCATGTCGACTTGATCCCTGGTGGTATCAGGCTGAGGAAGCGTAATGCCTGATGTCATAAAGCAAGAAAAGCCTATAATCATTATCGGCTTTTTTCTACATGGTAGGGCTAAGCGGCTAGCAATTGCTCTGCGGTATCGACAACTAAAGCTAGCAGTACTTTGATGTCTTCCAAACGAACGGTCAGATTTAATAGCGTCATATTGAGGCAGGTAACGCCATTAAACTCGGTAATACCGACGTTAGCATGCCCAGATGCCAACAAAGCATCGCCAATACGTTGGTTAAGGTGCAGCCTGCTGTGCCAGAGTGATGCCATGATCGATGATCTCAGCGTATTGCTTTTGACCCAAGGCTTCCAACCCCATCCACAGTTTTAACGCATCAAAACGGCGGGTAGTTTGCAAAGATTTAACAACCAGATTGGGTACACCCTGAGCTTCGTCGAATTCGGAATTCAGGTAGGCTGCCTGATAGCGCATTAGTGCCCGGCTTCTTTCAGCAAGAATGCACTGCATCTGATGGGCTGGAAGAATTGCTTGTGGAAGTCCAGCATAATGGAATCCGCCGATTCAATGCCATCCAGGTAATCACGGTACTTCTTAGACAATAGCAATGCTCCGCCCCAGGCAGCATCTACATGCATACAGATCTGATGTTGCACCGCCAGAGCCGCAATGGCACGCAGTTGATCGATTGCCACGGCATCGGTAGTGCCCGCTGTGGCAACAATCGCTAGGATCTCTGCTCGTCTTTGGCTTTTGCCCGTGCTACCTTTTCGGTTAAGTCATTTAGATACATACGCGCGAATTTATCGGTTTTTACCAGGGTGACGGATTAGTAACCCAACCCCAGCAAGGCCATATTTTTTTGCGCACCGGGAAGTGGGCATTTTCAGAGCATAACACTTTAATCTTGCTCAAGTTACCCACCAAACCATCCTGCTAGACAGCATGACCATGCCGTGCAAAGAAAGCATCGCGTGCCAGCATTAGCCCCATTAGCCCCATTAGGTTGCCCTGGGTACTGCCACTGGTAAACACCAACGTATCGCCAGATGGGTAATCTACCTTGGCGCCTAGCAATTCGATCAACTTTATCTCGATGAGGGTAGCCTAAGGGCTTTGATCCCAAGAGTCCATACTCTAGTTAGTGGCATTGATCATCACTTCAGCGGCCTGGCTAACCACCAGGATTGGGCAATGTAAATGCGCTATGCACTGCGAGTGATGCACCGACAAGCTATCCTTTAAAAAGTACTCGACCGCACGGGCGATTGCCGCTTGGTTACCCAATCCCTGCACAGTGAAATCCAGCTTAATACACTCACGCAGTTCGGCGATAGTTTCCCTTGATATATTTCGGGTTGTTGCAGCCACTGCACAACCTCTTGTCTGCTTTGCTCGATTGCCTGTCATATGCCTCGATGCTTGGCAGTGAGGCTGACAAAATAGGGTTTGATTTGCTTATTACTGCTCCATTCAGGCCGACTTAGCGTCTGCGGCTATCAGGGAGTGTGCTCGAATTTATCCAAGAATATAGCAAATTCGTTGTTAGTGATCAGCAAAGAAGGGAGTAAGCGCAGAACGCAGCCATTACTCCCGCCACGCTCTAGGATCAGCCCGGCTTCAAAGCATTTTTTTGCAGCAATGCACTGAGCTGGCTATCCGCAGGGTAGCAACTCATATGATCCTGTGCTTCGTTAGGTTTCACGATTTCAATGCCGATCATCAGCCCCAGACCGCGTACGTGACCTATCATTGGATAGCATTTTTGCAGCTTCACCAGCTTGGCTTTCAGCCATTCTCCCTGAATGGCTACTTTGTCGGCAACCTGATGCACTTTGAGGTATTGCAACGTATCCAGGCCAGTGGCTATTGCCAACTGATTGCCACAGAAGTTACCCGTATGGTGACCAGGTTCCCAGGCATCAAACTATTTCTTGATACCCAATACCGCCAGTGGCATGCTACCGCCAACCGCTTTAGACATGACGATGATATCCGATTCTATGCCAGCGTGTTCGAAGGCAAACAGCTTACCCGTGCGGGCAAAACCCGCCTGAACTTCGTCGATAATCAGCAAAATTACGTGTTCTTGCGTAATTTTGCGAATGCGCTGTGTAACCCACTCGACAGGGGCGGGGTTTACGCCTCCTTCACCTTGTACAGCTTCCAGAATCACCATAGCCGGTTTGCGCACGCCGCTTTCAACATCGTTAATCAGGTTATTCAAAATAATAGGTCAATGATTTGATACCCGCCTTAATGACGCTAACTGTGATTAACTATTTTTTCATAAGTTGTGATCATCCTTTATAAACCCGTCTGTCTCGCCTAGATGAATAGGCAAAATAGGCGCAACATAAAAACGTCCTCTACGTTTAATTGTGCGGGCAACCCTATAATTATGCCAAGAAATCACGGTAGCTGGTTGTAAAAGCGGGCAATATGCCAGTTACCGCTAGCGTTTACTGGCGATTCAAACGCGCTGATAAAGCAGGATCTACCCGGCTTTAATACCTACCCATTATTGTCCTTGCTTTTCCAGCACTGCCTCACCGTTAACGCAAAATACGATGGCTGCGCTGTTTTGCACCAATGCCTGTGCATAGCAGCAGTCAGTTCATGCAACGAGAAGGCGAAGAAATCCTCACGCTGGTTAAATTTTGCTTGGTGCAGCGCCACTTTGATCAGCGATTTCTCCTGCCAGCCCCCCCCTTGCCAAGCCTTTAAATCCAGCGGCAGAGAGGGCTGCGCATCGCAGCAATCTACTTGTGGCAGTTCGCGATGGGCAAACGGATTGATGACGATCTCATCCAACTTGCTGCTACTGGTACCCTGACGGTATATCTAACGTTCCACCTCGTTTTTCAACTTACGCACGTTGCCTGGTCAGTGATAACCCAGCAGTGTATCTCTTGGCACCTTTGGTGAAATCGGGGAATAGCGGCAACGACAGCTCACGGCACATGTGGATGGCGAAGTGTTCGGCCAGTAGCATGATGTCTTGCTGACGCTGACGTAGCGGCGGTAACTGCACCACGTCAAATGCCAACTGATCCAGCAGAGGACTTTCTAATGCCGTTCATGATTGGCCTGTTTATCCCAATATTAACCCAGCGAGTGCGCCTGTTCAATTCCCTGTTTTTGCCGCTTTCCGTGGCTCAGCTAGTCCTTACGAGACATCGCGGCCATCAAGTCGATAAGCATACTATTTATGGCTGTTATCACTGCGCGGGTTATAGGGTCAGTTGGAGAAGAGACTTTCTCTGACAGGGCTAGCCACGATGTGTGGAAATCCAGACTGATAACTCACAGTTCATGTTGTTCGATCTATTTCTTTAGTGTCATCCAGTTGCTATTAATTAGACGGGTCAGGCGTTCTATCTATTCGACCAGCAAAATATCATTGTGGTGACTGTCCATCAGTAAACGTCTCAGCTCCGGTCGGTCGAGTTTTGTACCGCTGATATTCTCCCGGTAGTAGCTAGCGATTTTGAATCCTTGTTACTGGACGAACTGCTCCAGCATCTCTTTTATCCGGTCAGCAAACTGATCTTCCGTCGATGCTCTCAAATAAGCTTTGATAAACAATACAGTATCTTTTTCCCCAATAATCGGTAAACCCCAGGAAGTTGAGCGTCGGTAGACGTTTTCCTGTTTGGTTGACTCTCATTGCTGCAACATGACCCCCATAGGCATTAATTGCGATTTGTCATTATATAATTTCAAACCATACTTATTCAGCTGTTTAGGCAGTACCTTGTAAGAGTGGTTTTGTCTAACTCGGATACTGGAAGGTGAAGGATATGTCATCAGCATACCTCACCATTTCCGCCCGTTCATGGATCACTGAGTGGCTGATACATAGTGAAGGTAGATATAGGTGACCGGATTGTGACGAAAATAAATAATTAAGCTCCTGATGTACTGTTTAAGCGGGCTGCTTAAAACAGATCTATGGTTACTTAAGTTTTTGCAACTGTTCCCAAGGGCATTACTCGTTTCATCGCTACTATGACTGACTTCGACTTCCAGAAGGTCACTTTTAGGCCTGGTGTTCGGCACCTTCTGTGACGGAAGTTTCACCTGCAAGAATAAGTGCAGCTCTTCCCAGCGCACAGCACAACAGTAGGGTAACGTGGCGCTTAGTACAGTCTAGTATCTGAAGCGTAGCCGCTGGTGATAGCAAAAAGAAAATGAAAACACGGTTAATATTGAATTATATTAATATATAGCTGGATGAAATGGGGCATGATCACTATCGCAGATGGATACAATGTTATTAGTGAATATTGCTCTCTATTAACATCTGACCTTCTTGTTTTGAATTACTGTATTACATTTGATTCATACCATGCCGATTTAATCATCGGCATTTTTTGTCAATCATTTCTCAAACTGCGCTCTGGAATGCGTTATGGCAACCCTTACTTGATTTCAAGCACGTTTAAACATTCTACTCCAGGTGCCACGATATCTTCCGTTTCTTTTGGTTGCTAACCAACCGGCTGCATCAGGATATCTGGGCGATCAAACGCCAAATCACTGCCATCCACTACGCCACTGCCATGATGGATCCCTTTAAAATCAAATAAATTTATGTCGCTAAGGTGCGAAGGAACTACATTTTCACCGTGATGAACATGGTTTCTAGTAGTCGGCCAGGATGACGCTTATCCCAGTCGCGTAGCATTTCGCCAATCACTTGGCGTTGCAAGTTAGGCTGCAAGCCACAGAGGTTGCATGGAATGATGGGGAAGGCTTTAGCGATCGCGAAGTGCTCAATATCTTTCTCGCGGCAGTAAGCCAGCGGGCGGATCACGACATGCTTGCCATCGTCGCTCATCAATTTGGGCGGTATGCCTTTCAGCTTTCTGCCGTAGAACATATTAAGCAATAACGTTTGCAGAATATCGGCGCGATGGTGGCCCAAGGCAATCTTGCTGGCACCCAGTTCAGTGGCAGCACGGTAGAGGATGCCACGTCTCAGACGTGAGCACAGGGAACAAGTGGTTTTACCTGCTGGGATCTTGTCCTTGACGATACTGTGGGTGTTTTCCTCAACGATCTGGTACTCAACTCCTAGGTATTTCAGATAAGCTGGCAGAATATGCGCTGGGAAGCCAGGTTGTTTTTGGTCGAGGTTTACCACCACCAAGGAACCACCAAGGAGAAGTTCACCGGTGCGTTCCGCTGTAGGTTACGCAGGATCTCCAGCAGGGTGTAGCTGTCTTTGCCGCCAGATAGGCAAATCATAATGCGATCGCCTTCCTCAATCATGTTGAAATCAGCAATTGCTTTGCCCACATTGTGGCGTAGGCGTTTTTGCAGTTTGTTTAGGTTGTAGTGTTCTTTTGGGTTAACAGTTGGCTTTTATGACATTTAAATCTTGTTCGTCCTTTAATCGGGATGGGGCTTAGTGCTTTAGATAGCGAGTTTAACATTCAATAGGATGATTTGATCATTATTCATCATCGTACTTCCATGCAGCATAAGCGAAAGTGGGTTGCACAGCTGATACTCGCATGATTGCCCTACCAACGCTGCTAGATCATCCGAGCTTGTACAGCGAAGGGAGCCACCTATAAGGTGGTGCTAAAATAAGGAATAGTCACCATTATTTAGCGACAATTAATTTCCCACACGTCATACTGATAAAAAGATAAACTTACCAAAGAGAAACCATGAACACATTGATGTATTTGATGATGGCAATAGTCGCAGAAAGTGATCGCCACTACCATATTAAAAGCCTCTGAAGGCTTTACTAGCCTGTGACCGTTGCTGCTGGTGGTCGTTGGTTACGGCGTGTCTTTTTTTGGGGTTGTCAATGGTGGTCAAGAGTATGCTGCTGGGCATTGTTTATACAATCTGGTCAGGTATGGGGTTATGCTAGTTTCGATCGCCACTGTGTTTGTTTATCAGCAAAAACTGGACTGGCCAGTGATGATCGGTATGGGATTAATTATCGCCGGGTACTGGTGATTAATTTATTGTCGAAGGCATCAGTTCACTAAGGGTGAAAAGATCAGCGAGACCAGATGTCACGCTATTATAAATAATGTACGACACAATGCCCAGCTATAGCCACGACTTGTAACAAATCCTTCTAGTACACTAAACAAATTCGTTGCTAACCCGTACTCCATAACCATCTGATCATCTCTGATGAAGCATACTCCTTTCTTTTAATCAGTTGTGAGAAAACTGTCGCGCAGCGTGCTATTAATGTCAATAAAATACGTTCAACGCATTGTCGAGTGACAACTGTCACCTACAATTTTCATTGAAATTATAAGCATGCAAATGTTAGGTGGCAAACAGATGTGTAACGCGGATGCTCAGCCAGGGAACTTGTGCCAGCGCAGGATGAGCCATGTTGCGGGCCTGACAGGCAGGGCGTAGTCAATATGCCCTTGGCGCTATCAGGTGTTCAACTGGTTAAGGCAGCGTTCGCCACGATCCAATTGGTTGACGTTTTGCAATGTGGTCTGCGAGATGCTGGTGAGCGCTTCTTCGGTCATGAAAACCTGGTGTCCGGTACACAGTATGTTATGGTAGGCTAATAGGAGGCAGAATATATCATCTTGAATAACGTTGTTAGACTTATCTTCGAAGAACAAGTTGCGTTCATTCTCATAGACGTCCATGCCCAGCGCACCAATTTTCTGCTGTTTGAGTGCATCGATGGCGACAACAGGGTCGATCAGTGCGCCACGGGTGGTGTTGATCACCATCACGCCGTTTTTCATCATCGCGAAGGTAGCGGTATCCAATGAGTGGTGGTTTTCTGGCACCATCGGGCAGTGCAAGGTGATCACGTCAGACTAGGCGTACAGCGTTTTCAAATCGACATATCCAGGTATTTGCGTTCATAGTATTTAGTGCTATGTATCGCCAATCTCATTGTGGTATCTCTACCCCATTTTGTGAACAATCCAACCGATTTGAGTAAATTCTACCATTATCTAACATATTTAAAAAATGCACTTTACTCAGTGGAGTATTAAAATTTTGGGGTGTGGTTTATTCAGGTTGGGGAGAATATTAATTCTCGCCATGTAATTCAATACCATACTGCATGGTTAATTGTTCTATAATGGACGTTTAATGGCTTACTACGATGATTATGCTCTTAGGCAGTATACACTTCGATATACAAGCGAAAAAGGTGCTGCCAGAGTGTGTTTGCTGTAGTTGGTGCCTTTTTGCGTATTGGCCGCTGCGAGGTATTTGCTATTATTGAGCGTATACCCGGCGTGAACCCGCCAGCCTTCCGCCAACTGGCCAGAAACTTCCATCTCGATACCTTGACTTTACACTTTGCTGTCGGCGACGTAGCAGTCATCGCAACCGACGCTGCTCATGGCGTTATTTTTCCTGAATGATGCAGAATAGGGCGACGGAGATGTTCAGCACACCGTCAAAGAATTCCCCTTTTACGCCTGTCTCATAATTGCTGCCGGTGACCGATGGCATGAGGTTGCCGCTGGCGTCCTTTGTGCTTTGCGGTTTATAGATTTCGGCGTAGCTCAGATACCAGGTGTAATCTTTCGCGAAATCTTACAGCAGCCCGCCGTATGGGACAGTTTTGCCTCTCACCTTGTAATTACTGTGTCTCGTCATCGCGCCGGTGGTTAGGTTAGTGAAATAATAATCGTAGGTAAAGCTACTGTAACGGCTGCCGAGGATCAGCTGCCATTCTTTTGCCAAACTCAGGCGAGTTGTGGTGTACAGGTCGTGCTGATACACAGCGTACTGATAACGGCGGGTGTAATCCCCGTCGGGTTCAGGCAGGCTTTCTCAATCCCAACTGTAGATATTGACCTTGCTGGTGTTGCTCAGCACGCCGAATAAATTGCTGAAATTCTCTTTTTGATAATCGCCGCCGAGCACTAATTCGTGATCACGGTTCAAAAATGCAAATGACCCACTCAGGTTAAGATTGACGCCGTATTGGCTGCTGCGGTTGTGCCGTTGCAGGTGGTTGTTGAGTCTCGCATCGCCCGAATTATCCACGCCCTGTGTGACGTTGCCGTAAATACCGATGAATTTTCCCCGCGCGCTGGCAGAGGTGTAGTTTATCGAGCTTTTGGCGACCCATTCATTATCGAAATAATGCTCGAACTCGGCGAAGGCGTTGGTTTTATCGAAGGTAATGTTATTCCAACTAGTACCCAGAAAAGTCGAACGTGGCAGTTCCAGGCTGCGTAGTTGGTTGACATTGGCACGCCGTAAAGATTAGCTACCGTGTCGGTTTTTTGCTACATAACACCGGTAGTCAGTGTGGTATGCGGCGTGAAATCGTAGGCCAGCATTCCGAACAGCACATAACGATCGCAGTTTATGTAATCGGTAAAACTATCTTTCTTTTTCAGCACCCCGATGATGCGGCCACGCAGGGTGGATCGTCATTCAGTGGCCCGGAGACATCCACTTCGCTACGATAGTTATCCCAACTCCCGGCGCTGGCGCTAATTGAAGATCGAAAATTGTAAGTAGAGCGCTTGCGCACTATATTGACCGTACCGCCCAGCTCCCGCTACCCTGTGTCAGGCGCAGATGCGCCGCGCAGCACTTCCAGATGATCATAAATCGCCAGATCCGGAGCCTCAGTGGAGGCTTCGGCAGACCCAATTCCGGCAACACTGTTCTGAAATGAGGAGCGTATCCCGTCTTCCTGAAGATTGTCCATGGTGAAACCACGCGACAGGTAACGGGTTTGATACGAATTCTCGTTAATCGCGTTCACGCCGGCCGGTGACCTGACGCATTGCGTCGTCCAGCGAAGTCATACTCTGATCGTTGATACACTGGCGGGTTACCACACTGACCGATTGTGCGTTTCGCGAGTAGAGAGATTCAGACTGCTCGCCGCCGATATGCTGTGGGTTGTGGGTAGTGTAAGAGTCAGTATCTTCGGTCATCGAGCCATGATTAATATCGCCGACCACCACCAGTTCATCCCCCTTCTGGGATATTTTTTAAGGTGTAGCTGCCATTAGTTTGACGTTCTGCCTGTAAACCCTGCATGGTCAGAAGGCGGGAAAACCCTTCGTCAAGGGTGTAAATGCCATTGATCGCCGGACTGTATTTTCCTTTGGTTAGTTGTTGTGCATCGCTCGCTAGATAAATGCTAGAGACTGCGCAGAAAAGATTAAACTGAGAAGCCAGCGGCGCTACCATGATTGCATAAGCATTCCTGCCCGCCGCCGTTTCAGTGGCCTGAATAGAAGGTACGATGGCCATGGCGCAAGAGAGTGACGGTACGTAAAACATCATGCGTATAAGTGTGGTAGCCACTTTATATTGGAATGTGTGCGGTTGGCCATTTTATGGTGATGGTGACATTGATTCCCCTGATACAAAAGTAGAAGTGCTGCACAGGGTTAATCGGATGAGGGACGAAAAGGGGAAACAGTGAGTCGAATTTATTTTTGGCGATCAAGTTATCCATCGCGCGGCGCAACCATCAGCCCCCATAACAACTGGTGGTTAAGTTGCACCGGCAACACGTTGGTCAGCATCTCTAGCTCCATATCGGTGTCATGTAGTGGAAAAGTCCCGGTGATGGTCAGCGTCGCCACGGTATGATCGCATCCCAGATAGCCACTATGATACGCGGACAGCTTTTCGATGAATTCACTGAGCGGAAGATTGTCAGCCTGCAATAATTCGCTCGGCCAGGCCGGTTCGGTATAGCGCAGTGGCGCGACAGTGCCAAACGCATCCTGACGGAAGGTAATGGCCTGACCCGCTTTGAGATCATCTTGTCGCTGATGGCTGTTGGTGAAACTTCTGCGGCACCCTGATATACCTGTAACACAGTGGCACCATTGGCGTCTGCACGCTGAAACACGTGCCAAGTGCATGCATTTTGCCCTGCGAAGTAGAGACGGTCAGCGAGCGTTGCGGATCGGCGGTGGTTTCGATCATCATGTGGCCGTTCAGAAGCAGCAGCGCACGTTGCGTATGGGAGTCATCGACATTCATCACACTATCGGTGTCGAGCCAAATGCGCGAACCGTCACTCAGTGTGAATTGCGTGATCTTTCCGTGGGGCTGTGATAATCTGCGCACACGCAAGCACCTGATTACGCAGCAGGGTATAACGCTAGTAGCCCCAGCCAGGTAGGGAGCAGATAGAGATCCACGTGGCCATTTTAGCACCTGACTGTGTCCGGCTTTGTGTGGTGTTCGGGTCAGCGCCGCAGTTTTTTGCGCATCATTTTCCCGCAGCGGCGTAAAATGCTGGCTGATGTTCAGCACGTATTGCTACGCCTGCTGGTTTTCCTGATTTTCTTCGAGCCAGTGCTGCAAAGCTGCGGGATACGTTTGCATGGACGCGACGTCTTGAATTTTAGCGTACCAGTTTGCAGCCTATTGCAGCGCGGCAATAGCCGGGTTTACTCGTCATAGTGTCAGGCAGAGGCCGCGAGATGCTTAACTTTAAGGATCAGGCAGTGGAGTGGGGCATGGCTCGCGCCATATATTTCTTCACCATACGCTCGGAGACGGCGAGTTCGGTGACGATTTCCAGCCTGCGAATCTGAGACATTACAAATGCTGCGCGGACTTTCTCCGGCAGCGCCCGCAGCATGGCATCCACCTAAAATAAGGTTTCGAGTACGATCGCGCAATGTTCTACCGAGAACGCCACGGGCATAGGCTGAGCGGTTAACATTTCCAGTTAGACGCGTTCTGATTTCTTTTCTACGATACAGATCAATACACATTCCTTGCGCCATCTCGCCAAGATAGGCATGCGTACCAGCCAAGATGTCAAAATAGCGGGGTTTTATCAGCAATCGCACATATCCTGCGCCAGATCGGCGGCATCGGTGGCATTCTCCAGGAGTCATCAGAGCAAATTTTGCAACCAGTTGTGATGCTCTGGGAAGATTAGCACCATATTTTCAGCTGAACCAAAACTAGGAGATGACATGTCGCTATTACCGTCACAGGCGTGTAAATTAAGGAATGTTTAGAGGTGAAAACTTATATGAGAACGATATTCATTTCAATTAATATCAGGGGCTAATATGCCATTCGTGAAATATGAGAATGGGATTTTGACTAAAAATGAATTATGTAGGTGACTCTACAATAGCACACGTAAAATCTCCGCTTGATGCATTGTTGGCCCAACTGGGCGAATTGATGCTGCGCGATCAACAACACCTACTGCGCCGTTTGCATGGAGCAAGAAAAATCAAAAATTCCAGTGTGCAGTTGGCGGTAGCCGCTGAGCTGGAAAGTGACATTGCGGCAGCCCGGCAAAAAGAGCGGGAGCGTGCTGCAGCTTGCCCAGACATCACCTACCCGGAGAACCTGCCGGTCAGCCAAAAAAAACAGGACATTCTGCATGCCATCAGCGAAAACCAGGTAGTGATCGTCGCCGGTGAAACTGGATCGGGGAAAACCACCCAGTTGCCAAAAATCTGTCTGGAGCTAGGGCGTGGAGTGAAGGGACTGATTGGTCATAGTCAACCACGGCGTCTGGCGGCACGTTCAGTGGCTCAACGCATCGCCTACGAGTTAGAAACGCCAATTGGTAGCAGCGTTGGCTATAAGGTGCGTTTTAACGATCAAGTCAGTGACCACACCCTGGTCAAGTTGATGACCGACGGCATCTTGTTAGCAGAGATCCAGCAAGATCGGCTGCTGATGCAATATGACACGCTAATTATCGATGAAGCGCATGAACGCAGCCTGAATATTGACTTTATCCTCGGCTATTTGCGTGAGTTACTTCCGAAACGCCCAGATTTGAAGGTGATCATCACCTCGGCTACCCTCGATCCGCAACGTTTTTCACGCCACTTCAACCATGCGCCGATCATCGAAGTTTCTGGTCGCACCTACCCGGTGGCAGTGCGTTACCGGCCAGTGGTTAGCGATGCGGACGATGCCGAGCGTGATCAGTTGCAGGCAATTTTCGATGCAGTGGATGAATTAGGACGTGAGGGGCCGGGCGATATCTTGATTTTTATGAGTGGCGAACGGGAAATCCGCGACACCGCTGAGGCGCTAAATCGGCTTAACCTGCCGCATACCGAGGTGGTACCGTTGTATGCACGCCTGTCTAACAGCGAACAAAATCGGGTATTACAGCCGCATCATAGCCGCCGCATTGTACTGGCGACCAACGTAGCGGAAACCTCGTTGACGGTGCCAGGCATCAAATATGTTATCGACCCAGGCACAGTGCGTATCAGCCGTTACAGCTCGCGCACCAAGGTGCAACGCCTGCCGCTTGAACCGGTATCACAGGCTTCAGCCAACCAACGTAAAGGACGCTGTGGTCGTGTCTCAGAAGGCGTGTGTATCCGTCTGTATTCGGAGCAGGACTTCCTGTCGAGGCCAGCATTTACCGATCCAGAGATCCTGCGTACCAACCTAGCGTCGATTATCTTACAGATGACATCGCTAGGGCTGGGTGATATCGCCGCTTTCCCGTTTGTAGAAGCGCCAGATAAACGCAATATTCAAGACGGTGTGCGGTTGCTAGAAGAGCTGGGTGCCATCAAAACCGCCGACAACGGCCATTATCAATTGACGCCGCATGGTCACCAGTTGGCACAGTTACCGATCGACCCACGCCTGGCGCGCATGGTACTGGAAGCCACAAAAAGCGGTAGCTTGCGTGAGGTAATGATCATTGCAGCTGCATTGTCAATCCAAGATCCGCGCGAACGGCCGATGGATAAGCAGCCGGCATCAGATGAAAAACACCGCCGCTTTGCCGACAAGGATTCTGATTTTCTGGCATTCGTCAACCTATGGGATTACCTGAAGGAACAGCAAAAAGTGCACTCCTACAGCCAATTCCGCCGGCTGTGCCGTGATGATTTCCTCAATTACCTACGGGTGCGTGAGTGGCAGGATATATACACCCAGTTGCGCCAGATAGTGAAAGAGCTAGGGCTGCCAGTCAACAGTGTGCCGTCCAACTATCGTAGTGTGCATAGCGCCATACTAGCCGGGTTGCTGTCGCATATCGGTCAAAAGGACGCAGACAAACAAGTATTTACCGGCGCGCGCAATGCCCGCTTCTCGCTATTCCCCGGTTCCGGCCTGTTCAAGCAGCCGCCGAAATGGATCATGGTCGCCGAACTGGTGGAAACTAGCCGTCTGTGGGGGCGCATTGGCGCGCGTATCGAACCTGAGTGGATCGAACCACTGGCCCAGCATCTTGTGAAGCACAGCTACAGCGAGCCGCACTGGTCGAAATCCCAAGGCGCGGTGATGGCCAGAGAAAAGGTGACGCTGTTCGGCCTACCGATTGTCGCCGCCCGTCAAGTCAATTACAGCAGCATTGATCCGCTGCTGTGCCGCGAGCTGTTTATCCGCCATGCACTGGTGGAAGGGGACTGGCAGATGCACCACGCGTTCTTGCGCAAGAACCGTACACTGCGCGCCGAAGTGGAAAAACTGGAGCACAAATCGCGCCGCCGCGACATTTTGGTGGACGATGAAATGCTGTTTATCTTCTATGGCCAGCGCATCCCGAATGATGTGCTGTCTGGTAGGCATTTCGATCATTGGTGGGAAAATGCCCGCAGGCAGCAGCCGGATCTGCTCAATATTACAAAAGAGATGCTGATCAAGGATGGTGCCAACAAGGTTAGCGCGCTGGATTACCCGAACTTCTGGCATCAAGGTAACCTCAAGCTGCGCCTGACTTACCAGTTTGAACCGGGTTCCGGCGCTGATGGCGTAACGGTGCATATCCCGCTGCCGATCCTCAATCAGGTGGAGGAGCAGAGCTTTGAATGGCAAATCCCCAGTATTCGCCGTGAATTGGTGATTGCATTGATTAAATCGCTGCCAAAACAGCTGCGCCGCAACTTTGTGCCAGCCCCGAACTACGCCGAAGCGTTTCTGGGCAGGGTGACCGCGTTGTCGCTATCGTTACTGGATGCATTGGAGCGTGAATTGTGTCAGATGACTGGTGTGACCGTGTCACGCAATGATTGGCAGTGGGATCATGTACCCGATCACCTGAAAATAACTTTCCGGGTGGTGGGTGAAAAACAGCAGACTCTACGTGAAGGTAAGGATTTGGCCGCGCTGCGATTGCAATTGAAGGGCAAAGTGCAGGAAACATTGTCTGCGGTGGCGGACGAAGGTCTTGAACAAGGCAACTTGCATATTTGGAGCTTTGGTCAACTGCCCGCGTTCTACGAGCAACAACGCGGGGGGTATTCGGTGAAAGCCTATCCGGCATTGGTGGATGAGAAAGACAGCGTAGCGATCCGCCTTTTCGACAGCAAAAGAGAGCAAAACCTGGCGATGTGGCAAGGCACCCGCCGTCTGCTGCTACTGAACATTCCATCGCCGATTAAGTATTTGCATGAAAAGTTGCCTAATAAGGCTAAGTTGGGGCTGTATTTTAACTCCTATGGCAAGGTGCTGGATCTGATCGACGACTGCATTTCCTGTAGTATTGACAAGCTGATTGCCCAGCATGGCGGGCCAGTATGGCAGGAAGAACGTTTTGCCTGGTTACAGGAACAAGTTCGCGCAGAGTTGAATGACACCGTAGTGGAGATAGCCAAGCAGGTTGAACAGATCCTGACGGCAGTATTCAGCATTAACAAACTGCTGAAGGGCCGGATGGATATGTCGCTGGCTCTGGCGTTATCAGACATTAAAAATCAGCTCGGTGAGTTAGTTTATCGCGGATCTGTCACCCAGCACGGCTGGCAGCGCCTACCCGATACCTTACGCTATCTCCAGGCGATTGAACGCCGCCTGGAGAAGTTGGCTATTGACCCGCATCGTGATCGTGCGCAGATGTTGCGGGTGGGGCAGGTGCAGCAGGCTTGGCAACAGTGGCTGAACAAGTTGCCGCCAACGCGCCAGCAAGATGACGAGGTGAAAGCGCTGCGCTGGATGATCGAAGAGCTGCGTGTCAGCCTATTTGCTCAGCATCTGGGTACACCTTATCCGATTTCTGACAAGCGAATTTTACAAACTATCAAGCAGCTTTCCTAGTAGGGGAAAGAATATTTGGTGCCGGTGGGCAGCGCATTTAGCGCTTCACGGATGCCAGGTACCGCCAATGCACGGCTGTCAGCACGATAGCGGTCTTTGTCTGCCCCTGCCGGTGCCGAGCTTTGAATAGCGATCACCGTCCACCCCGCAGCGGTTTTCAGTAGCAACGAGGAACTACTGTCCACCGGGAAGGGTATCACACTGATGCGATAGAACGCCCTGTTGCGCCCAACCGGTAACCTTACAGTTCTGATAGCTGTAAAGGTCGTCGAGATGATCCTCTGGATAGCCCGCTTGGGTAATCAGTCACTAAGCTTGCTTTAACGCCTGGGTTAAGGCTTTGCTATCGCCCTGCCATAAGGGTAATGGTATGAGTGGCAACGGAGTTTTATCCTTCAAACGGATCAACGCAAAGTCATAGGCCGCCGCTACCAGAGGAATGATCCAGCCATTGCCATCCGGCTTCAACTTTTTGCCAAGTTTGCTATCAACCAGCGTCTCAATATTCTCAGTCTGATATTTCCAGTAGTTATTATCCGTGATAAAACGCAGCGTAATAGCTTTGTCCAGTTGGACTGGTGGGGTGAGAGTATGCAATAGCTGGCAGTCATCAACTCCAGATAAGAAGAAATCAGCGTTGCAGTGCACAGATTGCCGCAAGCGGTTTCTAGCTGACCAATCGTCAACCGTGGCTAATCGGACGTTGCTGTGATCTTTACTCAGCCATTTCGCCAAAAAACAGGCGAGTTTGCTTAGCCGTCGCAACACCAGTTGGGATGTCGGCGCAAGCCGAAAAGGAGGGGAGTGTGAGCGGCATGGTGTATAGCACCAGCAAAACGAATATGCGCATAGATCTCATGCCTAACAAATATCCATCACCCATAAACATACAGAATGTTAACTATAGACTGGATGCATCGCCATGAGATATACACTAATTAATTTTTCGAAAATTTTTACCAAAAATCAGCGGTTAGTTACAGATAAAAGAAAGTAGTGATCACCCCACCGAGGATCAGGACCGCTAAAAGGATTTCGAATAAATAGCGACGTTGCATTGATGAAACCTCCGATCGCTTTTTTATGGTGTTTTTAGGCCGCTAGGGATTTCTTGGGGAAGATACTAGGCAAACAGCAGGGTGTGCTTTCCGTGAGTGTTTGGTTTCGTCATGTAACCTAATGTACAGCCATGCTCTGGATTCACGTTCTCCAGAATGAGGCACTTTTTGTTCAAAGTGGGATACTGCGCTGTCTCGTAGACATCAGTGGCCAGCAGAAGCGCAAGCAGGCCCCGCCAAGAGGGCTGCTCTGCTCTCGACAAACACTTCCCCCTGATAGGCCACGGCGATGGAATGTACAATCGCCAGCCTCAGACCGCAGCCACCAGTAGCGCGATATCACGGCTGGGATCGAGACGGACGAAAGGTTCGAACACTCGCTGGCGTTTATCTGCTGGAATGCCGGGGCCGTCATCTTCCACCTATAGGCAGGCGAGATCGCCATCAAACCATAGGCCGATGCACAGCCATTGCTCTCAGTAGCGCAGTGCATTGTTAACCAGGTTGTCCAGCACTCGCTCCATCAGCCGTATGTCGGGGCCGTCGTAGTTGCCGATATGGGGAATATCGAGCAGGATATCGCGTTCTGGGTGGATAAAGCGTATATCCTCGACCTTATCTTCAAGCCATTTTAGCAGGTCGAGGGGTTCAATATTCAGCGCCACCTGCGGGCGATCCAGGCGTGCATAAGTCAGCAATTCGTCGATCAGTAACTTCTTGCTGGCGATCAACATACTGACATTGTCCGCCATTTGGTTGAACGCCACGCCGAGCCGGCTCAAACTGGACGTGGGATCAAAATGGGTGCGCTCATCCAGATAACCGGCTCCTAAGCGCTGGGCGGCGCTCTCCAGTTTGAGCAAATCTTGCCAGTGCGGACACGTCCATAGAAACACCGGCAGTGCCAGATCCAACAGCCGCATTTAGTGCAGATAGAATAAACAGGTAAGGGATCGGGCCGACGACCAACACGTAGTAGCTTCGTGGGATGCGCTGCATAAAGGTATACTGATCGTCAAGGACAATGATCTCGCCTAGTAGCAGCCTTTTTTTGATTTCTTCAGCTAAATCCTGTTTGCCGAGTGGCTCAATATGCAGGTTGAAAGACAGGCTCAAATCCAGTGAGGCGATAGTTTTGTTACAGTCCTTAAGCTGGGCCTCACGCAGTTCACTGCACATCAGATACAGCGAGCTTTTCATCAGATCGTCCATCGACTTATGTCCAGTGCGTTCGGAGGTGACTTTGTACACCAGGCCGACTAGCATCGCCATCACCAGGAAACAGACGAATAGCAGCAGGAAGAATTGCACAAAAAGCTTTCTCATTGCTGCATGGTTACCCACGCGTTCGGCACGAACAGGTAGCCTTTATGACGTACCGTCTTGATGCGAAATTGCTCTAGCGCATTGTCGTGTAGTTTGCGGTGCAGGTGCGAAATGGCTACGTAAATACTGCGATCAAGACCGTCATAGCTCATGCCACGCAGATTCCGCAGCAAGGCTTCGTGAGCCATTATTTGCCCGTCGTGGGTCGCCAGTTCCCACAGCAAATCAAAATCAGAGCTAGAAAGGGTAATAGTTTCATCCTCATATCTAGCAGCAATAAATCAGGATGTTCCAACTCAATCCGTGCTTACGCGCTATCACTGCGTGGCTCGATCCGCACGTCGATATCGTACTTGCCTAGATAAGCGGCGATCAGTTTGCCCACTTCAGGATCGTCTTCTACAAAAACAATTTTATGCATATCACCGTAGTTTTATTAGAAAAACGGAGTTCAGCATAGCGCGGTGTGTCCAGGGCTATGCCATGCACTTTTTTACTTAGGTCAGCGGCCTTCCACCATCGACGCCGTGTGGGTACGGCCAGTGATGTAACGGCTCTCCAGTAAATAGTTCACCAAATTGACCACCTCGTTCTCGCTGGGAGATACCTTCATCAAAGATTTTGCCAGCGCTTACAGACGATAGGCTTCATCGTCATCGGGATTGAAGATGATCAGCGCTGGTACTATGGCGTTCACTTTGACCTCCGGCGCCAGCTTGCAGGCGAAGGAGCGGGTCATGTTGTCCAACGCGGCCTTGCTGGCGGCGTAGGCGATATGCTTATCACTGCCTTTCTCCACCACATAATCGGTCAGATGAATAATATTGGCACTACCCTGCCCATGGCCGAGCAGGCAAGGTTCAAGCAATAGGTTCAATAAATGAGGGGTATAGACATGAATTTGTAGCATTGCAGCCATGACCTGTTCCGGCGCGGCGGTACTGTCGGCGATTCGGCTTGCCAAGCGCTGGCGTTGTGGATCACCGCCCGCAGCTTGGGCGTAGTTTGCCTCACTTGATCGGCGAAGTGGTAGATCCCCTAATGGGTGGAAAAATCACCCTAAATACAACATGCTCCCAGCCATTTCAGCTCGGCCAACGCCGGACAATCGTTGCGATAGGCGATGATAGCCGGGATGCCGCGCAGCAAAAATAACTTGGCTACCGCCAACCCAATTCTCCGAGTACCGCCAGTGATCAGCACTGGTGCTGAGTGGTAATGTTCCATTAATTAAAAATTATTAACAGGATGGCAAACAATGGGAAAATTATGCCATCATACGCGGAAAGTCGATAAGGATTAGTATCGATTATCTACTTCTGGATATCAAGACCCCCAATGAATTTCACATTCTCGCCCATTGGCAGGTTTAAATACCATGGTTTAACACTATCCATGGGAAGAATAAGAGGATGAACAATAGCCACCTTGCATCCATCGCGCACAGTGAGAAAATATGTTTCGATTACATGGATTTTCTGTCCGCCTCGCGCAAGAAGCATTGGCACTTTGTTTATGCTGTTTATGGTGTGATGCCGATATTCGGTATGGTGTTGAAATCACGAGTGACCATGTCACAAACGCGCAATGAACAGTTGAAGGAGTTAGTGCTGCAAGTGGTATCCACTCAGGTTCGTGACGAAACTAATATTGTACGGCTAATCGAACTGGCCGCAAAATTGGAGTTGGTGATATTTGACATTCAGTTACCCTATACGCTGAAAGTGGAGCTGTTGGCGGTGATCCAAAAAGAGTGCGTGCAAGATACGGTTATCACCCTGAAGGGGGAACGAATCAGCATCACCATCCCCGCAAAAAATTACCGGGTTGTTCTCTGTGGCAAGAATGATTTTTTCTCTCTGAGCCAACTGGTTGATCTGAACCACCACGCTTCGGGGATGCTGAAGACTAGACGCTCAGTGAAAGGAGACCCGAAATGACATCCAAATAGGGGGTAAGTTGAGTAGACCTACCGGTTACCCGGACAGGCACCTCCTCAGAACCGAACGTGCGTAACTACCGCATCCGGCTACCGACAGATCCGTGCCCCACACATTTTCAGCATGAATTAAACATTGATCGGGTTTTCCATTTGACCAGATAACCCAGCACTTTCAGGATCAGATCCAGTTTTGCCCATGTCAGCGGATGTCGTCCTACCTTGCAGTTGAACCATTTGTAAATTATCTGCCTGCTCTAGTGAATAAACTGCCATACGCACCGCTGGTTATCAGAGATGCCGTGATAATTTATCCAGCCTCTGACTACTCTAATGACAGTATTCAGGGTTTGCCGTTTGTTAGCATTAAGGTTATTCTAGAGGAAATCTATTAGTCCTTTCAGTTTGGCCGCAGAAGCGGTCTTTATGACGGGTAAATTTCAGCCTCCAGTACCCTTTTCGTGTTTTCCCCAAGTAACCTGTAAATCCCAGGAAATTGAACGTCGGAAGACGTTTTCCTGACTGGCTAAATCGATCACATAGTGAAGGTATACATTGGCAAGTATCGGCAACAGGATTGAACCTTGTGGGCATCCTCGTTCGTTGCTGGATAGTTTGTTCACCTGATATAACAGGGGTAATGGCATTCCCAACCGTCTCAATACCCAGAAGTTCTTGTTTATATAGCCGTATACACTTGCGCAGATGGTCAGGATTGAGTTCGAGTGCCAGAGCACCCCCACCCACCCACGGGCAGCGCGCTAGTATTTAACCACCTGCTCAATAGCGTCGAGTTTGAATGCCGGGGAAAATGTACTTTTAGTCCGACGAGTTTTAATCATTCATCACCTCATATTCACTGTTTAACATCAATATGATTTAGAAGTGTCCTGAATTACTGATCCACTACATTATTGCTACCGAGAACATCGTTATTCTGATTCCATATTCCGGTCACGCCAGATATATCGGGATATAGCGGGATAGTATATATTGGGTACAAATAAAAATGGGCAACTCAAGAGCGCTGCCCGATGGTAAACCGTTAAGAACTTATCCCATTAGGTTATTTTATTTGCCATTCTAGCTATGTGCAATGCTCACCATCCCCACTGTAAGCTGCGGTTGTTTCTGCAGTGGGGGAGCCAAACTGACTGCGAAAATATATGCCTACTGGGATAGTCTCTAAGTGTAATCTAGCCACCAATTATTACATACAACCTTACATACTGTCTCAGCATTTTATGCTATCCCATCCCATACGATAAATTGCTAATGAAAAACTTTAGTTGTGCTTATAAATAGAATTTACTCGTAATCTGAAGCGTGGAGAATCACCGTCTCAAAAAGATGTATGCCGAAGAACGACTCAAAGCGGAGAACATTCGAGAAGCCATGGCAAAGTTGCAGCAGAGTTGATCGGTTGGCTACGGGATAACAAGATTGTCCGACCAAGGTAGGACACTATCAGTCCAACGCTGTCTATCGAATGACAACGCCCGGCTGATATCCTGTCTAAGCCGCTAGACCACCACGAAAAGCGTTATTGCCAAAACTCGACATATCTCAGTAAAATCTCTTTTATTTTTCGAGTGTTGCAAACTTTTACACCGTACATGACTTGCGTAAACTTAAAACTGAGCAAACCTACCCGTATCTGCTTTGCTTTCTATTAAATGGCTATTATACATTCATCAGTGATGGAAAAGAAATCGATCTGGATGCCATGATTGAGGGGCTTAAGTTAAGTTGACAAAATTTCCGCGGTTCTAGCGTAGGTGTGCCACGAATGCACCCTGTGGCAAATAAGGGTGCATTGCTGTGCGAGAGATGAGGGTAGGCCCCTCGGAGGCGGTATCCAGACGCAACCTTCAAACTACCCTAATCTGCTGCCGTTAAGAGCGGTGGTGGTGAGCGTCAGGGAAAATATGCAGTCAGATGCGTAATGTATGTGTTGTGAAGATAAACGAGAGTGAACTGTAGATGCAGTATCGAAAGGAACAAGATGATGTCAAAATGCGCTTTCTAAGCGGTGCGTGATAAGTCCAGCGGTTATCTGGTTACTGGCTGGTCCGGCATCCGGCATATAGACAGCATGAGCACAATACAGGCTCTGGCATGGAATGAGGAAAGCTGTGTCGTCCCGATGCGAAAAGAGCGGCGTCGAACGGAAACCCTACAAGCGCCTGAGTACCAATGTGGGGAACACCGGCAGATGGTACGGGGCTGGGATGGATCTGAGTCACAAAACCCCGTTATTTCTAGAAGTAATGGCACGCTGGCTCAATCCCATGTTACGAGGCTGGATTAATTACTATGGGCGCTTTTATCAGTCAGCGATAGACTGTATAGCCAGTCATATAGATCTGCACCATGCCAAATGGGTCACCCACAAATATAAGCAGGTACACAGTAGCCTGACTCAGGTATATGAGTGGTTGAGAAGGATACAGAGCGCTAAGTACTGCCTGTTTGCACACTGGGAAACTTGTACGCGGCGTGAACGGTCAACGACAAGAACTGGATGACGGAAAACTGTCACGTCCGGTTCCGTAGGAGCGCAGGGGGGAAGTTCCCTTGCACGACCCGATAACCCCCTGTAAGTAAATATTGTCGCCGCGACGAGAATCGCAATGTTGTAGTAAAAGTGATATTCCGTATGATTTTTTCACTAGAAATTGTGACTTGTCATATCATTGCCTGATATATTTTCAAATGGGTTATGGGTGGCACCTAAAATTCAGACGGGAAGGGCAGCTATCAGCAAAACCTTGTGCGTTAGTGCCGGTACTATGGGCAGCAAGATAAATATTATCCATGACGGGTGGGAAGAGAACATAATGCGTATTGGTATACCAAAATAACGGTTGGCCAATGAAGCCCGGGTGGCAGCAACACCAAAAATGGCAGAGCAGTTGCTTAAACTAGGTTTTACCGTCGCGATTGAAAGCGGGGCAGGTAAACTGGCGAGTTTTGATGATGCCGATTATAAAGCTGCTGGAGCGGTTGTCACCAACACCGTCGATGTTTGGCAGTCAGATTTGATTTTAAAGGTTAACTCGCCAGCAGAAGATGAAATCGCGTTAATGCATGATGGCAGCATGCTAGTCAGTTTCATTTGGCCAGCGCAGAACCCTGAGCTAATGGAAAAGCTGGCGGCGCGTAACATCACCGCCCTGGCGATGGACTCGGTGCCGCGCATTTCTAGCGCCCAGTCAATAGATGCACTCAGCTCTATGGCTAACATCGCTGGCTACCGGGCGATCATGGAGGCGTCACATGAATTTGGCCGCTTCTTTACCGGCTAAATCACTGCAACTGGCAAGGTGCCGCCCGCCAAAGTGATGATCATAGGCGCTGGCGTTGCTGGCCTGGCGGCGATCGCCGCAGCCGGTAGCCTCGGTGCTATCGTGCGTGCCTTTGATACCCGCCCAGAGGTGAAAAGAGCAGGTACAGAGTATGGGCGCAGAATTTTTAGAGCTAGACTTCGAGGAAGAAGCTGGCAGCGGTGATGGCTATGCGAAAGTAATGTCTGATGCCTTCATCAAAGCGGAGATGGCGTTGTTTGCTGCTCAAGCCGCTGAGGTGGACATCATTGTTACCACTGCGTTGATCCCTGGCAAACCAACACCGAAGTTGATCACCAAAGAGATGGTGGCCTCGATGAAGCCGGGCAGCGTGATCGTTGATCTGGCGGCACAAACCGGCGGCAACTGCGAATTGACCGTAGCTGATCGCGTGATCGTCACCGACAATGGTGTGAAGATCATCGGCTATACCGATCTGCCGAGCTGCTTGCCGGCTCAGTCTTCTCAGCTCTATGGCACCAACCTGGTTAACTTGCTGAAGCTACTGTCGAAAGAGAAAAATGGTGTAATTGATATAGATTTCGAAGACACGGTGATCCGGAGTGTCACCGTGGTGCGCAACGGCGAAGTCACCTGGCCAGCACCACCTATCCAAGTCTCCTCACATCCTAAGCCAGCACAGGCCGCACCTTTGGCCAAGCCTGCGGCACAACCGCTATCGCCTGGATTAAAATATGCACTGATCGCCCTGGCAATTATTCTATTCGGCTGGCTGGCTGGCGCGTCACCAAAAGAGTTCCTATCACACTTTACTGTGTTTGCACTGTCCTGCGTGGTAGGCTACTACGTGGTATGGAATGTCAGCCATGCACTGCATACCCCGTTGATGTCGGTCACTAATACGATCTCAGGGATTATCGTGGTCGGTGCCTTATTGCAGATTGGTCATGGTAGTTGGGTAAGCTTCCTCTCCTTTATCGCTGTACTGATTGCCAGCATCAATATTTTTGGTGGATTTACCGTCACTTAGCGCATGCTGAAGATGTTTCGCAAGAACTAAGGGGTAGCAAATGTCAGGAGGATTAGTCACAGCTGCATATATTGTTGCCGCTATTCTATTTGTTTTCATCCTGGCGGGGCTGTCACGCTAAGAAACCTCACAGCAGGGCAACCTGTTCGGCATTGTTGGCATGGCGATTGCGCTGATCGCCACCATTCTGGGACCAGATTCCGGCAACATTAGTTGGATCATTATCGCCATGATCATTGGCGGCGCGATAGGCATTTATCTGGCGAGGAAGGTAGAAATAACCGAGATGCCGGAGTTGGTAGCGGTACTGCACAGTTTCATCGGTTTGGCGGCGGTACTGGTCGGTTTCAACAGCTATCTTGATCAGGGTATACTGATGGAGCCAGTGATGGAGAATATCTATCTGACGGAAGTATTCCTCAGCATCTTTATCGGCGTGGTGACTTTCACCGGTTCGATCGTCGCCTTTAGCAAACTGCGTGGCATCATCTCGTCCAAGCCGCTGATGCTGCCAAACCGACACAAGCTGAATTTAGCGGCACTTGCGCTGTCCTTCCTATTACTGTTGATGTTTGTTTGCACCGAAAACCTAGGTTGGCAGGTGGTAGCATTGTTGCTGATGACTGTGATTGCGCCGGCATTCGGCTAGCATTTGGTGGCGTCTATCAGCGGTGCCGACATGCCAGTGGTAGTGTCGATGCTCAACTCTTACTAGGGTTGGGCGGCGACGGCGGCAGGCTTTATGCTGAGCAATGACCTACTGATCGTTACTGGTGTGTTGGTGGGTTCTTCAGGTGCCATTCTATCTTACATTATATGCAAGGCGATGAACCGTTCGTTTATCAGCGTGGTCGCTGGCAGCTTTGGCACTGATAGTTCTTCCATTGGTGAAGCTGAAGAAATGGGCGACTACCGTAAAATCACCGCAGAAAAGGTGGCCAAGCAGTTGCAGAACTCTACTTCGGTGATTATCACCCTAGGTTATGGCATGGCGATGGCGCAGGCACAATACCCAGTGGCGGAGATTACTGAGAAGCTGCGTGCACGAGGTATCAACGTGTGGTTTGGTATTCACCCGATCGCTGGCCGCTTACCGGGCCACATGAATGTGCTGCTGGCGGAAGCCAAAGTGCCATATGACGTTGTACTAGAGATGGATGAAATCAATGAAGATTTCTCAGATACCGATACCGTACTAGTGATTGGTGCCAACGATACGGTGAACCCGGCGGCGCTTGACGATCCACATAGCCCAATCGCGGGCATGCCAGTGTTGGAAGTGTGGAAGGCGCAGAATGTTATCGTATTCAAACGTTCGATGAATACTGGGTACGCCGGTGTGCAAAACCCGCTATTCTTTAAAGATAACACCCTCATGCTGTTTGGCGATGCTAAGGAGAGCGTAGAAGCGATCCTGCGGGCGTTGTAGTGTAATGCACGAATGGAAACCTAATGCTAGTCATGTGTTGTGAGGTGACTGGCATTTTTTTAGGCGTAGAGCTTAAAGTTTATCGTCGTTGTCCGCTTTTAACGGGTAGTTGAAGTTATCCGGTTTGATCACCAGCAAATCGTATTTAAGATGATCGATCACATGTTCTGCCGTGTTGCCGATAAGGACGGCGGAGGTTCCAGTGCGCCCCAGTGTTCCTGACAACACCACTCCTGCTTGCAGTTGCCCAGCCAAATCTGGGATCACCTCTTCCGGTAATCCTTTTTCAACATGGGTAAACTTTTCCTCAATACAGAACTTCCGCCTTAATGCCCCTCATGGCAATCAGGTGCTGGTCGCGTATAGCATCGTTATAAACGCTGGGGGAAAAATCAGTCAGTTTGAGTGCATTATTAATTGAGGTGACGGGATAGGCTCCCACTAGATGAATATCGTCTTGATCGACATTTTCCGCCAACTCAATAGTTTCCTGCACCAGTTTGATATTGAGCGGATCGTGGTATGGATCCTCACTGGATAGATTGATTGCCACCAAAGCTTTGCCGTCTTCTAGCCAGGGCTGATCTTTGACCATCTATACTGGGCAAGGACACTTGCGCAGTAGATGCGAGTCAGTGGGGGTAAAATGACCGATTCAAATCGGTCGTGCTGATGCGCTATTTTCAGCAGTAGATCGTGAGAGCCGGAAAGCACTTCTTGAATTATTGCCTCGAATGGACAGTTATTCCAGACTACTTTAATTTAAATAGGCACGCCTTCGTCGAGATAAAAACGGCATTGCTGGTTGATCCACGCAGTGTGCTGGCTGATCTCGCCCTGCTGCATTGCCGCACGTTCCTCCGATAAGAGCAGAGTCGTCATCTCGTAGGAGAAATCATAGATAGTAAGGAAAACCTTACGTCTGCCATTGCGTCTAACCAGATACGCTGCTCGCTGCAGTGCGGGTTGATCATCTCTATTGGGATCACAATAGCCACCGGAAGATTCTGATACTTCACCATAGAGGCCTCCTTAGCAGCTAAATCAACGGTCTGTTTATATACAGAGTAACCCAACGTTGAAAAACAGAATAACCACACAAGTGTATCGTTCAATAATTTCGGTGAAGTGTTTAACCTACTGATGATCAAACGCTAGCTAGCTATTACGTTGGTGTTGGGCACATCAGCCAACATCGATAAGGCATCAATATTTTCGATGATGATGTATTTTCCTTTCACGCTTAGGATATCGTTTTTCTGGAAGCGGCCTAATAAGCGGCTGATGGTTTCTACTGTCAGGACGAGGTAGTTGCCAATATCGCTGCGTGTCATAGTCAGGAGAAATTCACACGGCGAGAATCCGCGATCTGCAAAGCGGAGAGAAAGGTAAACGAACGCCGCTAGACGCTCTTCAGCGTTTTTCTTCGACAATAGCAAGATCATATTCTGATCGCCCTTAATCTTGCCGCTCATTAGCCGCACGATTTGCTAGCGCAAGTTAGGCATTTTGCCGGATAGCTCGTCCAACGTTTCGAATGGGATTTTGCATACCATTGGGGGTTTCTAGTGCTTGAGCCAAGCTAAGATGCCTCAAATCGCCGATAGCGTCAAAGCCGACCAGATCACCCACCAAGTGAAAACCGGTGATTTGCTCACCCCCTTGTTCAGTGATGGTGTAACTTTTAATGGTTCCAGGGCGAATAGCGTACAACGATTTTAGATTGTCTCTAGCCTTGAATAATGCTTGACTTTCTGGACTGGTTTTTTCCTTTCAATAATGTTGTCAAGTTGGTCCACCAGCCCATGAGCATTAAGGGTAAAAGGAATGCATAGTTGGCTGATACTACAGCCCTGACAATGGATTGCACAACCACCAGATTGGATACGACGGATTATGCTTTTTTCAGAATCATATATTAAGCTCATAAAAAAATTGATGTGAATCAATTTTCACATCTTTTGCCACAACTGATAAGACAGCACTAACAAGATTATCAATAATATTCGGCTATTTTTAGTCAGGCATACCACATATTGACAATTTTTCACCGACTAACTAGTCTATACTGCTGACAGGATCAACGCTGATCCTGCTGCAAATAGCCTTCTCATGTTGCAGTAGCTATTGCTTGCGCTGTATGCCACCAGCATAGCCGGTCAACACGCCTTGGGAGCCGATCACACGGTGACAGGGGATCACGATGCTGATTGGGTTAGAACCGTTGGCCATGCCGACTGCATGCGAGTCGGTCTGGCAACCAATGCGTTTAGCCAATTCACCGTAAGTGAGGATTTCCTCGCAAAGGATTTGGCGTAGCTGCCGCCAGAAGGTGCGCTGAAAATTGCTACCGGCAGTCATGATCAGTAGGTGATCCATTACTGCCAGTTCACCAGCAAAATATTATTGCATTGCCTCCTTAAAGCCACCACGATTGAGTTGTTTACTAAGCTGAAAATAGTTTGCCCGGCATATGGATGTTCAGCAGTTTTATCAGGAGCACTTGATAATTGGCCCAATCAATGGCGCGCAGGGGACCTTGCTCATCGGCAATTAGTATCAACTCGCCTATAGGTTTAGCCATACGATCGAGTAAGAAAGTTTGCATTTGAATTACTTCCTAGTGTGATAAGGCAATTATTGCATAAAACACGACGGGAGAATGGCAGATTTCAAGCATGGAAGTGTGGGCGAGGGGTAAATCATTCAACCGTTATTCACTAATTTATAAATTAGTGATGGGATATCTAACATCGCCTATTATAGCTAGCTATGCACTGCATTAAGCTATTTATAACTGATGGTGACACGTTCTAAATTTGATTTATTGTGAATCTTTTCGCTAGTTACGTTGGAAAATAATTCAGAAAGCATATTATTTAATAGCTTAACGATATAGCCATTTTGGTTTTCTGAGATATTACTGAAACAGTTGGAAACAAGTTGCTTATACTGATACATAACGGTGCATGTCGGCGTAGTAACAGAGCTGGTGAAGCGGATAATACCTGAGGAAACTGGGCTACCAGCAAGCGGTTTAGCTTGCAAAGTAAGTGGAAGGATCGGCAATACACCTAACGCGATTAGGTCATGATTCATATGCGGTTCCTCTTAAATGAAAATGCCGCCAATCAATAAAAAACAGCCAATTATCAAAAAAGTAAAATAATCAAAGGAAAACAAAAAAATGGCAAAATTATAACTCTCCTTGCCTCTATGAGTTAATGCTAAAGGCAGTATTGAGGAAATACTATGATATAGATCATAGTAGAGAAGGGTTAATGAATGTTCGATGGTGACACTACCAGATGCGGTGGGCGGAACTAGTACTTGCTATACTTGATAGTCAATGGAGTTCATTTTTGTCATGTCACTGGCATACTAGAGTCATAAATACAGCTTAATTTTACAGTGATTGAGTCAGTAGATGGCACATGGTGCGCCTAAGTTCTATGCCCTGCCCTTGGCAGGCAACCTCCTTGTTAGTAGAACAGACTGTTGTCATAGCTTTCCCACCCCATGCACTAAGAACTTATCCCATTTAGGCTCTTAGTTGTTCACTGATAGGGGTGTGTGGAGAAATGCGCCTTGCAACAGAAAATCCAAGCTGAGCATCGCAGTTTTACCCGATCGGTTTACTTAGCTAGGTACTGTCTAGATCGCTAGAGGATAGTCATCGGTGTCTATCTGGCAAAATACCTGCAGTATCATTACATTAACCGCAAAAAGGGCATAGTGTAGTTGCCAGCATTTTCTCTATATCGTGTTATTATCTGGTTAAAAATACACAAAATTATGCATTTTCCTGTTACTGTGGAAACATTTAGCGGATAGTAGATTTGACTTTAGGAATATTCCCATAGATTATTGATATAATAAATTTTGTAAGTGACATTGAAAATTGCCAGGGGAAACGTGTAGAGCACAGTGATAATGGACTATTTATTAAACGGTAACATTTTGAAGTTCTGGCGATTTTACGTGACATTTGCAAACAACGTACTCCACTACGGGTAGACAGCCAGCGTCAGCAGTTTCAGAGTTAGTTATTAATTGTTGGTCTGGACAATATCGTTTTCATCGGCAATAAAAATGAAATGGCGACCGACAGCGAAATTACCATTGTGATTAAAAGTCATGATGCCAAGATTGAATTTTCGGTTGACCAAGTGCAGTTGACTCAACATCATAGCATTCAAGTGTGGTCAACCCGACTACCGCAAGAAATGGTCTACATCCAGCGCCGACGTCAGTTCCGCATCACCACTCCGCACTGGCGCGAGTTCTTTTATAGCGGTGAATACACGGACGGCATGCCGTATCAATTACGTATCCACTATTTGTCCGCAGGTGGTATGGGTTTGCGTTTTAATGGCCAGATGCCAGCGTTTCTCCTACTGTGGGTCTATTGCTGAAAAAAGCGCATCTAAATCTCGGCAGCTACGGCAGCTTTAAGGTGAATATGGAGCTAGTAGTGGTGAATATGATGGATCAAGGCATTGACGACAACGGGGGGAGTGGTGCATTTCTCGCGCTTGTCATGCCGCTTTCTCAAATTAGGGTTGGCGATGGAAAGGAAAATTCAGAGCACAATCTTTGCTTTCGAACTAGATTTCAATAAAAAGAAGCGTCTCTGAATGATCGGTTTGCCCACCGCCCCCTACTAAGCGCTGAATGCAATGCATTGCGCGAAAAACAAAAAGGACTCATGATGAGTCCGTTATATTTAATAGGACATGGCTATTTGCGTCCTAAGAGGAAGCCGAACACGGTGCCCACCGCTGCAGCAATGGTTACGCCAGTCAACGGATTTGACCCCACCTGTTTTTTGAGACGCTCTTGGTGACTCCGCGAGCAGCATAACTTGCCTGCGAGGCATATTTGCGAGCGGCACCACACACTTAGTGCTGTGGCGCGTCGGTAGCTTTGCAAAACGCTTCTTCTAGTGTGCCAGCCACTTCATTGGCTTTGTCTTCCACTTTCCCAAACATAATGACTCTCCTGTTGCAACCATTAACAAAACTTAAGCCTAGCAGACGAATACCTACTTTGCCTTGTGGAAGAGGATTATCACCACTCTGTCTGCCGTGGCCCAGGACGAACGGCATCGCATACTGGAACTAACAAATGAAGATAGCCCGCTCAACGGTTTATATTATTTTTAATGAACACCTAAATAAAACCCAAAGCAGAGTATTAATATGTGACATTCTCGTCATCCCCTTATTCGCTGCATTTTGCCCACCAAGCGCGACCCCGGATGACTCCGGGTGGGATAAGCTCGATCGTCGCCGCGTACAGTATCGTCAACGTGACCTGGTCGAGTACTCACCTGTCACTGAACAACATCTTACCGACGGTATGACCGTGGCCAAATTATGCAATGCCGCCATAACTATGAGCGATAACACTGCGGCCAATTTACTGCTCCGTCTCGATCGCTAGGAATCAGGGTTGAACCAAGCCTTGTCTAGAGACGAACGCGATACGACTACGCCTTAAATCATGGCACAAAAGCTGCACCAACTGTTAACCAGCAAGATGATACTTACGGCACCCTCACGGCAGCACGGAACACTTTTGCGCTCGTTACTTCGAGCGGGCTGGTTCATTGCCGATAAACTGATGCAGGTGTGGTGAGCGTGGTTCTCGCGGTATTGTCGCGGCACTGGGGCCTAATAGCAAACCTTCCATAATTTTATCGATATAAACTGTGCACCTTCACCTTGAATGAATTTTATGGTCTAGTGGGTTAACCGGGGCAATTTATTAGCCCTGACATATTTTCCAAGTAGACAAGGATACCCTATGTCAGTACTGCGTATTCTAGTGTTGCTTGCCGCCGCCATTTATCTGCCTACTTATGCCAAACCGTTACTTCATGCTGCTGTGCCACAAAGCAGCATGTGCTGGCAATAATGCCAGAATAGCGAATTTCAGCACTGGTTTATGGGGCCACCACCGCTAGGCTTACGCTGTGTGGCTATGTTGAAGTGCCGTTGATCCATCAAGTTAATGCCAGCTATATGCTGCTAGGCAATAATGGGACAGTACGTTTGGCTTTAACCTTGTTGTGCCGGCCACAGGGGTGAAAAAGGGTAGTCTAGTAGTTATTAGCAGTGGTCCCCAGGGCAAACCCGGCATTAATCCGCAACTGATGGGTGATGCCAGGCTGAGAAAATCCTACGATATCATTGGCTACGATCCTCGCAGCATGGGGCAATCAACGCCTAAGATCACCTGCCAGTTAGCAGAAAACAACGAGACACTGTCACAAAATAGTAATGATATTCCTGCGGCGGAGCTACAGGTACGCAAGATGATCAACGCATGCATTAAGGCTACTGGCACAGAAATATTGCAGCATATGGGTACTTATGAGGCGGTCAACGATCTGAATCTGATTCTCCCCACGTGCTTGGTGAACCAGAGCTTACCGCTGTGGCATATTATTCCTACGGCACTAAAGTGGCAGTGCTGTATGCTGAACGCTATCCGAAGAAAACCCGTGCGCTGGTACTAGATGGTTTCATAGATCTTGCTATAGTATCATGGATCTTGCCGCAGATAATTTTACTCAGCGTATCAACCAGGAACGTGGCTATCAGCAAAGTTTCCTGCATTTCGCCGCTTACTGTGGCAAAACGGGCAGTTGCCCGTTACCTGCCGATGCCAATCAGGCAATACACGTTTACTACGTATTACTGTGCAAACTGCACGATCATCCTTTCATCACCCAGGCAGGTTATGAGATTTCTACCGATTATATGGTGACCATGACCAAAACGCTGCTGACGTGGCCAGATCGCTGGCATGAATTAGCTGTGGTGCTACAACAAATAAATACCGGGATCGCCAGCCGGCAGTTATCCAATCTAGTCGACAAAAGTTACTCGCCGGATGCTGAAGATGCGCTGAATGTCATCACTTATGCGGATGTTGCTAACCCAGGCAGCAAGCTGCAACTGCGTAGACAGCGTCAGGAAATTAACACCACGGCAATGTACGCTCACTATTTACCGCTGCGTGAATACCCACTCGAAATATACGATTTATGGCCGTACCCTGGAAAATTGCACCCGCATGTGCCGGTAGTTTCACCAACACTACTGCCGCTGTTGTTTGTTGGCCAACGTTACGACCCTGCTACGCCATATGCATATGATCACCCGCGAGCTGGACGGACATACGCTAGTCCTGAAGGGGGCCGACCATTGTGTGGATGGGAGCGTAGTAGATTATCTGCTGGCACCGAAAAAGCCCCGGCCTGATAAGGTCTGTCGCTATCAGGACACAATGAATAAACACTCGCAAGGATATCAAGGGGGAAAACGCGCAGGTGACGGATAATTGAATGGCAATGATTAAGTTGTAAACAGGAACCCGCTAAACATTATGATTTAATCAGAAATTTATATTCGGAAATACTTTTTTGTATGAATAGATAGATAAACTTTTATCATTTATTACAATTAAGTTATTATTAAACCTATTCAAAAATAGTATCATTTTTATTAATGATCTTGTTGTCATCCTCTGGATTTTATTTTACATATTCATTGAAACGATTTGTACCCTGTGTATGCTTGTAAAAATTGGCTGGAAGATATTTATATAACTTTTCATGAGATAAAGTAGCACCTAGCTCACATAAGACACCATCAATATTATCCTTGTGTGTTTTTTCTAACTTGTCAGATTCGAGATAAAGTTTTTTAGCCAGAGCCAAACTAAAAATCCCATATTCGGATGAGCTTCGTTGAATATCCATCTCCACCAGGGGAAAATAACAATCAGGTAATTGATAACATTCAATGGCCATTTTTGTCCTCAACGCCAGCATTTCCGAGCCAAGACCATTGAAGGTTGTAGGTTCAAACAATACCAATGATATCTTATTATTGACAATTTTATAATCGATAATTGAAAAATGGGTTCCCCTATCCCACATGTTAGTTATAATTCTGGAAGATTTAATTCCTTAATCAATCGCATTTTTATTGCTATGGGAAGGTCTTGTGGTGTTGTGACAAATTTAAGGTTCATCTCCGGGTATTTATTATTTGCTTGATCTACTAGGGCTGTCATCATTTTAATGTCTGTACTTACATAATTGGTATAGATCTAACTACCATAGCTAATGTCATTAGCTAAACGTGTAATAATACTTTCTAATGATTCATCACTGAGTAGGGTATCATCTTCTTTTTTTAGTGAGCTATTGGCTCTGTTTATTGAATCTAGTAATCTAAGCATATATTAATCTTCATGTCAGAAATAGGCATTAAATATGAGTTAAACATATTACCTTAATGGTGATAGGTTTACCGGCAGAGGGATATTCCCGCCTAGTTTCAATTAGAAGCTGACGTTAACTTTGGCCCATAGAGTGCGGCCTGACTCGTTAGGAGAAGTATTAGCTGAATAGCTAAAGTCTTTGTTGCCTGCCCGGTTCAGATGAAGGATGTTATCTAGCCCAGTACTTAACTTAAGATTTTTATTTACCTTTTAGTGATAGTTGTTAACAGGTCGTAGCTCACTGGTGAGATATATAAAGTGGGTGCATCCATACGCGAGGAACAGCTACCCAATAGTTCCGAGCCATCGGTGATAATTTCAATCGTGAACTAAACATGCCGCGCAACACAGGATCACCGTTGGTGCCGCCATTGTGTATTTAAGAAAAGCCAGTAATAGTTTTCAGGTAGTCAGAACCATCGCTGGCAGGAACTGGTTGTCTTGGCGTTTTAGGTGAAGTCACTATGGTCAATGGCGAGTATAGTGGTGTAATGACTGCGATCATTCACCATCATTTATAGGCCTAAAAGAGAAGGAATGGTGCGTCTGTGCAGCCTATCTTTGGAAGACTACCAGCAAGAATAGCGGCATGGCGGCAGTAATCGAACGGCTTAAGGCGTTCTTTGTATAAAGTTTAGTTTTTACGAACATCATCGTACCTTTATATATAAAAATGGTTTTCTCTGGCAGCTTATTTTCATCAGTCATAAATAATCATGGCAAAAAAGCCGCCTTAAATATGGGGGTTATCCCAGTCATGATATTGGAATAATCTGAATAATAGCGCTGTAGGTTTTCTTTTAAATCAGCGAAATGATATTGGCGGCGCATGGGGTTGTAGTTCAGTATGAACGACATGAGCAAATAAAGGGAAGATGTAGTGTATTGGTAGTAACCGGGAAATTATCGAGCCAAACCAGAACAGTTGAGACTGCGCCAAATCCAGCAACGGAACATGGATTAACAAGATGCAGTAACCGCAGGCATTGTCGTTCATCATCATTGCTATATTATGGCTACTATTGGCATGCATCATTGGGGATTTGGTGCCGGGCTGTGCCTGCGGCAGGTTTGTAGATTATTGATGATGCATCAGCATTTTCATGCCGAAATCATCTATACTTGTCGTTTCAGAACAGCCAACGCGCGTATATTCTAGAGATTGCGAGATCACTGGGGCAACAAACAGCATTAGAATCGCAAAAATCCCTAACCAGGTAGGCACCAAGCCTCGTTATGCATTTTTCTGAATTAACGATACATTTAACCTAAGTAAAGGGTTAACAACGAAGTATAGCATTGTGCTGGGTTATTAATACAAATGGTTAAATATTTTTAAATACTCATAGTTATTTCACATTTAATCAGTGAGTATGTTCCTATTTTTACGGTTGCCGTCAGTTCGAATACAGCTGGTACCCAGGATTGAGTAAATAGTTGTGGTGATAGTGCACCAGAGTCCCCAGCATGGTCACAGACGCGGTCTTAGATAGTGGGTTTTGGTCAGATCACAAATAAACCCCATGCCCTATACGGGTAATCAAGCGCATAACTTTCAGCACTCTAGGATCTAGGGCATCATCAGTAAATTAAATTTAACATAATATACATTATGCGCATCCGCGTTTCTTTTCAATTGCAGGTGTTTTTCTGCATGACTGGATCTATTGCAAGTTTAAAATATAACCCAATCCTCAAAAATAGAAATATCCTTTGAAAAAATCTTCTGCCATACTGAAATGTTATGGCAAAATTATCACTTCACTGTCTGTTGTAAGGTTTGCTTGGTTTTGTTGAATAAATTGAACTTTTGCTGGGTTGAAGGAGCAGATCACGCATTCTCTGACAACGCAGGCAGTTCCGTGGCTAAGCAGAAGTTCAGAATCACTCACTGGCACACTTATAACAAAGCGCTTATCAACCGCGGCTCTATGACTTTCTAGCTGGACGACGAAGCGATTAAGACGTGGTAAGACGCGGTATGAGACAGCCCTGTCTTCAGCGCGAGGAATACCCCAGAGCTATTCTGAACTTGCCATCACTACCGTTTTGGTGATTAAACGAGTATTACGGCTGACCCTACGGGCTGCACAGGGCTTCATTGATTCCAATTTTACCCTGATAGGCGTTCCGCTGCGCTGTCCGGATTACAGCTGTGTCAGCAAGCGGGCAAAGTCAGTCAATATCAGTGTCAAAACTCCCACCCGGGGTGAAATCACGCATCTGGTGATTGATTCCACCGGGCTGAAGGTCTTGGGTGAAGGCAAATGGAAAGTCAAAAACACGGAAAAGAACGCCGCTGCATCTGGCCGTTGACAGCAAAACCAATTAAATCATCTGTGCGGACCTGTCGCTTAACAACGTTACGGCGGACGGCGCTTATGACACCCGGTTATGTCACAATGAAATGCGCCGTAAAAAAATCAGCGCCCTCATCCTTCAGCGAAAGGGAGCGGGCTACTGGCTGCATGTAACCCTAGTATTGTTCAAAGGTCTCTTCCATCCAGGACTTATCAACAAAAGCACCATCGCCATCTGTCAGAATACGCTGTAGATAAATTTAGGCGCATTTGGCGGCGCTGTTTCTGCCCTGGCTGGTGATTAAATCGTTTAACACGACTGCATCTGCCATACCCAACACCTGCTGCCCCGAGGGCAGCGTCAGCACCGGCTGACGTACACAGGTGGTAAGGGCAACCCGCCGCCATGATGCCCATGGCGTCAGTCAGTTCAACACCAACGCAGCGATCTGCTTCCCAGGGTAGCCAACGGCGAAGGATAGACAAACTTTGTTGCAAATGTTGCCCTGCGCTGTAGATTTCCTGCCAACAATCCATTTCTCCACCGGGTAGCCCTTCAAACCCCATAATATTACAGGGGCCGCTCAGCGTGAAAGGTGGGAAGGTGGGAAAGTGGGAAGGTGGGAAGGTGGGAAGGTGGGAAGGTGGGAAGGTGGGAAGGTGGGAAGGTGGGAAGGTGGGAAGGTGGGAAAGTATAGTATATTCTCCTACGCCGAGGATAAAGTTGAAATTGATCTGGCCTCCGTTCTCCATCGGCTGTATACCATGCACGTAGGTCAGCGCAAATACAAATACAGTCAGTCAAATTGAGTACGGACGGGATCGATGGCAAAGTGATTAACAATCTCCCCTTTGCCATCCAGCCAACAGGGCCAAGTCATGGTCAGCACTCAAGTGTTCCAATTACGCAATGCCTACATCAGCGATCACTAATCAGCCACTGCAGTTTTTGAACTTCGCCATCCAACCCAGCATTTTCAGCCGTTGATCGAGGGACTGCGAATCCTGTTCAAGCGTAGCATGCCAACTAAAGGCTACCTCAGGGGTTCCCGTTCCCTGCGGATTAGCCATAGTTAGTCTGATGCCTTTAATTGGCGGTATATCTTCTTCCCAAAAGTTGAGCTTAGCGCGCTGTTCGGTTTCTAACGCCTGATGAAACTTACATTGACTGGACATCACGCGGCCACTATGCAGGCTCAGTGCATCGCGGTTGGTCATCAACATCACCCGATAGCCCAGCAGTCAGCATCCAGCAGCCAGAAGACTCAATGCCAGTTGTAACCCGGACTGACCTATACCTACAATGGCAATATTGCTCATGGCGCCCCGCTTGTCGGTGATAAATAATTTATTAACCGCTATTTCAATAACCAGGGGATAGGCGTTACAGCAGCTACATCGGCCCAGTGCACATGGTGCACCGGCATTATCCGGGTAATATTAATTCCAGACTGATTATTAGATGCACCACTGCCTCCTCATCATGATAAATATGTATCAGGCTTATTAAAGAACATTTTCCGCTAATGGTATTATTTCCACATTAAATCTTAAAATACTATTGGCACCGATCAGCTTTTCTACCGATGATTGTGAATCTCGTATAAAGAAACGTGTTTCAAAACCATATTTTTTAAGTAATTCACCGACGACCTTAACTACTATTTGCGGAATAATAGCTACTGGCCAGCATGGGTACCCGTAAAAATGTCTGGCACATTGTTGAGGAGAAAGGGGGCCTGCAAAGGCATCCAGCTTTTCCTTATGAAACGTCAGGCTGTGTAAGGGGATAGGATATTGATAAGGAAAGTCATCAGGTACAGGAGATCGTCGCTAGCATAGTGCCGGAATCTACGTTGAAATAATGCAGAAGATAAAATGGCATATTCGAATAGTAGTTCTGCCACCGGTTCTGTGTTCCATGTCTGAGCGGATATTTTCAGGGAGCGTTTATCTATGCTAAGAACTGAACACTAGCATATAATATACCATTAACCAACGTCTGTTTATGATATTTGTTGATGAAATTAGCCCTCAATGTGAGATAATAGCCTTCTGATCCATTGCATATTACGACTGCAGCATAACTTCCTAGACTGGCTAGGTATCTACCCAACTCTACTGCTGTAATAATACCCGTTTCATAGTCCAGAGACTGTTCAGCAGCAAAGCCCCCAACCAGTGAATTTACATCCTGCTAGAACTGTTGAAAAGCAAAATAAGGTTTTTGCACCTTAATATATTAGGATACTTGATTGACATCAAATAAATGGCCTTGCGGTTTTATGCTCATGCGATCAAACATATATTCCTATTATTGCATGGTGTGAATAATTAGCTTGATCTGAATTTTGTCATGGCCAATTTTGAGAGAATTAACTTTTTTGCCAAAAATAATTACAAGATTACCATTATTAATGAAAAATTATTTAATAGTGACAGATGCAATAGTTAATAAAATTAACGCGCTATTAATTTAATGATATCTTTCTCCTTTAAATCCTAGATGATTTTTGATTTATTTATCCTGTTAGCTGCTCTGCTTAAGCCGTTATTATTCTCTATGATAAATCGATATATAGAAATTTAAAAAACACACAAGATTATTTTTAAATATAATTAATTATATTTCTATATATTAACTTGCTAGTAATTAAAGGTTAAAGTGATGTCTGCTACGTTTTCCATGGTAATAGCAAGAACCACGCTGACTACTAAAATAGGCGTTCCGAATAGCAGATTACCTAAAGTGCTATGCTGATACTGCACCTGGGTGGGGGTCATCTCAGCTACCTTAACAGAAAACTCTGCTGTACCCATTCCTCGCTGGGACAGTGGATAAGTTGATTCATGCTGGAGTACGAAGCTACTGACGATAGAATTAATGGAGGTTAGGCTATCATAAAGATAGGATCACAGCGGATGGCATCGATCATATCCTCTCTAACGTTAGCGGGAAATTCCTTGCAACACTTCACACTAATTTTTGTATTTTTACTTCATCCTTTCCAAAATACGGTAGCATGTTTATGCGTAGAATAACTTTTCTGTATCTGCTGGTGGTGGTGAGTGGCAGAATTTCTGCAGCACAGTGTTTCAACCGCCTACATGCCCCTTTATTTATTTTTCTGAGCGGCTAACGATTTTCAACCGCCCTTTCAGGTGAGTGAACCCCCATCCTTGCTGGCAAGGTTGGTGTAAACTTCACCATGCAGGTAGTACTCGATATGGACAACGTTATCCCCAGATTTAGGTTCGTGCCAACAAACCAGACCTATGGTAGAACTTTAATAGCAGTATACCATACGGTATCAGTCTCATCCTGAGAGTCTGCGCCGATACCGGTAAAGGTTATAGTTTTGTTATCAGGAACAATAGAGTTTGTACTCAATGTCGCCAACATTAACCTGAACGACTTAGTAGCAGGCAACATAGGAGTAGCTATCAGAGCTACAGCTAGCCCTATTCCCATTCGCTTTGATTTTCTCATTGTTCATTTTCCCTTCTGTATTTGAAAATATTAGGATTATTATGCTTTTGCTGTCGGGCAAAAAATAATCTATTCAAAAATCCATCAGGAATTAAAGAAATAACACATGTAATACATGGGTATTTACGTAATAACAGGAATGACTATCACTAAATCAGGAAATAATCACAGAAGGCTTTAAGCTAATACTAATTTAGTATAAGGCCAATTTATGCCATGCAGAAGTTGAACATCGCCCTTAGCACATAGCCCTATGAGATATGCCACCTTCTTAAAGCCTTATAGGATAGGTTATTAGTAAGTTGTGGCGACTTGATACACTACCCTACCGTGGCTTTGTTGAATAAATCAGATCCTGTGCGAGCGAGCGTCCCTGTAGCTGGTCGGATTTTCAGGCAATACGAATGTTTCTGGCATACCTGCCTTCTTCATCTTGTTCAGGGCACGTACCATGGCCAAAGCCTCTGCTACCTGACAAGTCGTAGTCACGCGGCGTCAGTGAGCCTCTGAATAGCTGCTTTACCCGGTACATGGCCGTTTCTGCTATAGAGCGACAGTTATATTCTGTTGTCCATTTCCACCGCGCATTGCTCCCGCTCAGTCGCTGATTCGCTACTGCACGGTTACGGTCTGCGTACTCACCGGGCCAGTAGCCCACGCCATTTCGCTGAGGGATGAGGGCGCTGATTTTTTTACGGCGCATTTCATTGTGACATAACCGGGTGTCATAAGCGCCGTCCGCCGTAACGTTGTTAAGCGACAGGTCCGCACAGATGATTTAATTGGTTTTGCTGTCAACGGCCAGATGCAGCGGCGTTCTTTTCCGTGTTTTTGACTTTCCATTTGCCTTCACCCAAGACCTTCAGCCCGGTGGAATCAATCACCAGGTGCGTGATTTCACCCCGGGTGGGAGTTTTGACACTGACATTGACTGACTTTGCCCGCTTGCGGACACAGCTGTAATCCGGACAGCGCAGCGGAACGCGCCCATCAGGGTAAAATAGAATCAATGAAGCCCTGTGCAGCCCGTAGGGTCAGCCGTAATACTCGTTTAATCACCAAAACGGTAGTGATGGCAAGGTCAGAATAGCGCTGGGGTATTCCTCGCGCTGAAGGTGGGGCTGTCTCATACCGCGTCTTACCACGTCTTAATCGCTTCGTCGTCCAGCTAGAAAGTCATAGAGCCGCGGTTGATAAGCGCTTTGTTATAAGTGTGCCAGTGAGTGATTCTGAACTTCTGCTTAGCCACGGGACTGCCTGCGTTGTCAGAGAATGCGTGATCTGCTCCTTCAACCCAGCAAAAGTTCAATTTATTCAATAAATCCCACCATACTATTAACATAGGTACGATAAATATTGCGGTCATCTCCCAATATAATCAGCATAAACAGTTGGTCTGCTAATGAGTTGCTATTATCACAGCACAGCTTCTGTAACGACGATACCACCTGATTCAGCATCATAAAATCCGCTTCTTTGCCGATATTAACTCCTCACCATCGGAGAGCCGGTGGCGCTGCAACTGGCTGACCTTATAGGCCGCCCCTAGCGTTTGCAGCATATTGAAGGTGGTGCCATCGCCCATATCGGTACCAATACCTAACTTCACCCGTTTCTTCCAAGCTTTTTGTAGGTTGAATAACACGCCTCCGAGGAACAAGTTGGAGGTTGGGCAAAACACGATTGCCGACTGCGTCTGGCTCAGGCAATCCCACTCCTGTTCCTCCAGATGTAGACAATGTGCAAATACGCTTTTGCTGCCAGTCAATCCGTAGCTATGGTAAACATCCAGATAATTGCGGCTATCCGAGAACAATGCCTTCACCCAGTTCACCTCTTCCAGATCCTCGCTTAGATGAGTTTGCAGATAGACATCAGGAAACTCCTCAAGCAGCCCGTTGTACCTGCGCCACAATAATTCCAGTGTGCTAGTGGGCGCAAAGCGTGGTGTAATGGCGTAGCTCAGACGCTGTTTGCCTTGCCATCGTTCAATGAGCGTGCGCGTGTATGACGATAACTTTGCTCGGGTGTCTCCAGCAGTTCAGGCAGCGCATGGCAATCCATACTTTGCCAGCGATCAGGCGCATATTCAGCGCCGCCGCTTACGTAAACAGCACATCTACTGATTGCGGGTGCACAGTACCGAATACCAGCGCCATGATAGTTACGTTGCTCAATAACTGTTGTAGGAAGAATACCGATATCTTGCTGGCATGTTGTTGGCGGCTAAATCGGCTTTCAGTGGGGAAAGTATAGTTGTCCAGCTACTCCAGCAGTTGTTCACCATAGGAAGCGATTATTTCAGTTTGTGGATAATGGATATGCATATCGATAAAGCCGGGTACGATCAAGTTGCCGTGATAGTCGGTCACAGCAAACTACGGTAGTAGTAGTATTTTACCTTGCCGCCAACTACCGTGCCAGACAATGCGGCCCTCATTTAATGACATCAGGCCATCTGGTATATGCCGCGGTTGTTCAGCAATCTGTTGTGGATGAGATCCACGCAGGCAGAGATATCGAAAAAGTCGCCTCGAATAGCTGTGGTGAATTGTCTACTCATTTGCCGTTCCTTTTCTTTTACCTATCGTTTAAGAATAGCAGGCGCAGTGTAGATGAAGACTTTATTCGTTCATTTTTATTCAAAAATAAGATATTAATCAAACATAAAGTGTTATTCTGCGGAATATTTCGCTGTTAGCCACTATACCCCCTGCCTATCAATTATTGAACCTAATCTAGTGGGCGGCACCGAGTTCTCTAAATTAAACAAAACAGTGCTTAGCGAGGTCAGTCTAAAACTTCAATAGTCTATTTGCGCTACGCCTGTGGGCTGGTAACATTAGTTTTGCCAGCCTAAGGCTACACTCACTCATAAGGATAAAATAATGAAAACACTCACCACCCAACGGCGCTTGCACAGAATACTGGCAGTCACCTGCTAGCTCTTATTGGAACTTGGTAAACAACCGCGCTGGCCGCCAGTTGCACACGGAGCAGCACCTGTAATAACTCTGTATCACTATTGATAGCAAAGGCAGCAGCGCGATGAGCGCGTAGGAGGCACGCCAGAGCAAAAAACAGTGGAATGAAACTCAAACCATTCGTCACAAGGTCAAGGTGAACACCTGCGTTGAGAAAGAGTTCGACAAGGACGAGCGCGCAGTAGATGATGAAGATCACTGCAACGATGGTGCTAATGTTAACACATACTGGGAACCGGAAACCCGCAGATGTCTGGATCGCCAGACCGGGCATCGGATTAATCCTTAAGCGGGCGGCTTGCTGGAAAGTAACAAAGGTTAAGTTCCGTTGCTGCTGACACTATTGTGCTCAAGGTGGTTCATATCAAATAAGGACTAAATAATGAAGAAAACGCTTGTATTAGGTGCACTACTGCTAGCTAGCACGCCTCTAGTAGCTATGGCTTCCTGCGAAAGCTTAAAAGCGAAGATTTCGCAGAAAATCGTTAATAACGGCGTGCCTGAGCCCGGCTTCAAACTGGATGTCGTGCCAAACGACCAAGTCAGTCAAGCCAGCGGGCAAGTGGTTGGTCATTGCGAAAATTACACGCAAAAAATTGTTTATATCCGCCTGAATAATGGCGATGATAGTAGTGAAGTGCCGCAGGCGGGTGCCCGCCAAAATACCAAGCACACACAGTAATCGGTATGCCAGAATGCAATAGTTTCCTCTGCTTTCTTAAACCGCACAGCATTGGTGAACTGTTTCATATCATCATTGTGCCTATCGATTGAGAAGCAGTGCGATGTCGAGGTAGTGTGCCAGTTCGCGCTGTTCGGCACTTCACTTAACAATGGTACAGGGATGCATTGCTGCAATGCGCAGATGGTCGCAGCGTAATGTGACAGCCCTGGGTTGATACGGTTAGCTACCCAGCCAAGCAGTGTTAACCCATCGTTGATAATTGACTGGGCGATTAGCAACGCATGTCTGACGCAACACTGCTTAATGCCGACGATTAATACTACTGGTAGTTGTTCTTGCACCACCCATTCGGAATAATGGTGCAGATCGTTTATCAGCACTCGCCAGCCGTCGATGCCCTCCACCACTACCAGTCCACCTTTGCGGATAGCTAGCTTAGCTCAGCACTCATCAGGTCATAGTTGACGTCAGTGGCAGTATGTGCATCAAACACTTCATCCAAACAGGTGATGGGATTGATTTAGTGCTAGAGCAGTGGCAAGGTATTAAGATGCCTGTAAAATCAATGCATCTCTATTGCGGAAACCTATGAAGGTTTCCTGGCAACGCTCTGAGATTGGCTTTAACCCACCACCGAGAGCACGATCTTGGTGATACTGGCCGTGGCTAGATGCGCACGTTTTGACAGTTCGATGCGTGAGATTGAAGCCAACTGATCGATTATCTGATAAACGCCCCCGCATTGGCCCTGCTTAATTTGGTCGATATACTCAGGATGCCTAACAGCATTCACAAATCATCTCCTACTTATTTTCTTTCGCGCTGGTAAACAGAGACTAAGGGCTATGGTGATTTTTTATCATTCAGCGTCAACTATTTGATTAGTTATGTGATTTACTGCATAAATCCACCGTATTTTCCGCTAAACTTCATCGCTAAAACGTATATTAATCTATTAGACAAAAAGGTTCCTCTCCCTATTATACCATTAATCCATCAGTGTCTTTTTATCTCTCTCCCGATGTTCGGTTAAGGAAATACTGTGATAACCTCTGTGCGTTCTGCGGCTGTAATGCCGCTAACGCTGGTCGCTAAAAATGATACGGCGGCTGCACCAAAAGTTAAATGTTCCACCCTAAACAAGCTTCCTTACATTGAACGTGGTACACCTCAATTTATGCGCGTCACTCTGGCGTTGTTCTCCGCCGGGCTAGCGACCTTTGCGCTGCTATACTACGTGCAGCCGATATTTCCAGTGTTATCGCACGACTTCGGCATTTCCCCAGCACAAAGCAGTCTTTCGCTTTCAGTGTCGACCGGGCTACTGGCGATCGGCCTGATGTTCACCGGCCCATTTTCCGATGCCATTGGTCGTAAGTCAGTGATGGTGGTGGCATTATTGCTGGCGGCGATCTGTACGCTGATCTGCGCTTTTATGACCAGTTAGAATGGCATTTTGCTGATGCGTGCGTTAATAGATAGGTTTATCACTGAGCGGCGTGGCAGCAGTTGGCATGATCTATTTGAACGAAGAAATCCACCCCAGCGTTGTCATCTTCTTAATGGGGTTTTGTATATCAGCGGCAACTCGATTAGCGGCATGAGCAGCCGTCTGATTACCAGGATGCTGACCTACTTCTCCTCCTGGCGCATCGCCTGGCGGTGATCGGCCTGTACGCTTTGGCCGCCGCCGGTCTGTTTTTGCGCATTTTACCTGCTTCCAGACATTTCTACGCCAGTTCGCTGCGCCCGCGTATCCTGCTGATCAATTTCAAGCTGCATTGGTATGATAAGAGGGGATGCCACTGCTGTTTGCTGAGGGTTTCCTGATGATGGGCAGTTTTGTCACTATGTTCAACTACACTGATTATCACCTGCTGACCGAGCCTTATCACTTCAGCCAAGCTATCGTTGGCCTACTATCGGTGGTATACCTCACCGGCACCCACAAGCTCACCCAAGGCGGGGATGTTGACCTCTCGCTTTAGCCGTGGCCCGGTACTATGGGTATCCATCACCATTATGGTGATCGGGATTCTGATCATCTCTTTATTACTCGTAACGGTGATATTTATCGGCTTGATGCTGTTCAGTGCCGGTTTCTTTGCTGATCATTCGGTAGCCAGCAGTTGGGTCGGCATCCGTGCGCGCCGCGCCAAAAGCCAGGATTCTTCGCTCTATCTGTTTTGTTATTATGCTGGATCGAGCGTCGCTAGCACGCTTGGCGGTATGTTCTGGCACCACTTCGGCTGGTATGGGCGTGGTGGCAATTATCAGTGCCATGCTGTTGCTTGCCCTACTATTAGTGGTGCATCATCTGAAACGCCTGCCAGAAGCAGCTCGCGTTTAAGCCTCTTCCGCGTATCATTTCTATGCGCTAAAATGGCTCCATTTAAAACGCGAAAACGCATTGTGTCATGCCTGAAGAAGAAAACTCAGCCATTTTGCTCAATGGATTGGGTAGATTGTCAGAGTGCGGTACACTAACGCTATTGCTGATTAACCCATGAAGCCTTTTATGCGTGGTTTACCCTATTGGATATTGTCGTTGAGCTGCCTGGACACACCACCGACACCAGCCGCCATAACACCGCTACCGGACATACGCCATAGCAACTTTGTTTACTGTGTCAGTGGCATACTACATACGTTTAATTCGCAGAGAGCCAGGTGGAGCCTGACGGTCGATACCCTGGCTGTGCTCAACTGCATGACCGCCTGCTGGATGTCGATCCCTATACCTATCGTCTGCTCCCCGGGCTAGCACAGAGCCGGGAAGTTTTGGATAACGGGGCGACCTACCGTTTTCATCTGCGCAAAAACGTGCCTTTCCAAACCACCGCCTGGTTCAAGACGACCCGCAATCTGAATACTGATGATGTGGTGTTCAGCTTTGCCCGCATTTTTGATCAGAAACACCCCTACCATAAAGTCAACGGTGGCGAATACTCTTATTTCTATAGCCTAAAATTCGATGGTTCCGTACAAAGCATAAAAAAGCTGGATGACTCTACCGTCGAAATTCGCCTACAGGCACCAAACGCCTCATTTCTGTGGCACCTTGCGACCCATTATGCGCCAGTGCTATCGGCAGAGTATGCCGATAAACTAATGTATGAAGGGCGGCAAGAGATGATCGATCGTGAGCCAGTTAGCAGTGGGCCTTTCCTGCTCAATGAATATCGTTTAGGGCAATATATCTGCCTAGTACGTAACGATGTCTACGGGAAGTGGCAGCCGCGCATGCGGCAGGTGGTCATCGATATAGGGGCTGGCGGCAATGGCCAGTTGTCTAAACTGCTGACAGGCGAATGCAACGTACTGGCCTACCCGGCCGCCAGCCAGTTTTTTATTCTGCGTGATGACCAGCGCCTACGCCTGGCATTGCGACCTGGGATGAAGATCGCTTATCTGGCATTTAACACCCGCAAACCGCCGCTGAACAATCTGAAAGTACGCCAGGCAATTACGCGCTGGCAATCAACAATCCGCGTCTGATGCAGTCTATTTACTACGGCACGGCTGAAACCGCCGCTTCTATCTTGCCACGCGCGTCCTGGGCCTATGACAATGACGCACACATCAGCGGATATGATCCAGCCAAAGCACGCGCAATGTTGACACAAGCGGACATCGAACAACTGAACCTAAAGCTGTTGGTACCAATAGCCTCTCAGCCCTACCCCCAGCCCACTGAAAACGGCGGAGCTGATCCAGGCCGATCTGGCTCAGATCGGCGTCAACATCACCATAGTGCCGGTTGAAGGACGGTTCCAAGAAGTGCGATTGATGGCAATGAACCACGATTTAACCCTCACCGGCTGGTCCACCGATAGCAACGATCCGGACAGCTTCTTCCGGGCCATTATTAAGCTGCGCGGCAATCCGTTTGCAAACTAACTATGCTCACTGGTGTAATCTTAGCTTTGACGATGTGCTTAAAAACGCGCTGTTGTCGCAGCATCTGTCACATCGCATCGACAGCTACCACCAGGCGCAGAAAATTCTCGCATAGCAACTACCCGTGTTGCCCTGGCATCATCACTACGCCAACAAGCCTACTGTTACGATATCAAAGGGCTGGTACTCAGTCCGTTCGGTAACTCACCATTTGCTGGGGTGTACCGAGAATCTGGGCAGGAGTCCAAACCGTGATCATCTTTACCTTGCGCCGTATTTTTCTGTTGCTGATCACGCTGTTTTTTCTGACGCTGGTCAGTTTTAGCTTTAGCTACTTTACGCCGCATGCCCCACTAAAAGATGTAGCAATGCTGGATGCTTATCAGTTTTATTTCGTCAGCCTGCTGCACTGGGATTTTAGCGTCTCCAGCATCAATGGTCAGGCGATAAGCGAGCAACTGCGTGAAGTGTTTCCCGCAACCATGTCGCTATGCCTGCTGGCCTTTACTCTGTCACTGTTCATCGGTATTCTGCTTGGCATTATCGCCAGGGTGATGCGCGGCAAATGGCAGGACACCATCATCAGTACTTTCGCACTAGTAGGGTTCTCGATACCGGTGTTCTAGTTGGCGCTGTTGCTGATACTCTTCTTTTCATTACATCTCAACTGGCTACTGATTTCTGGCCGCTTTAATCTGCTGTATCAGGTGCAACCTATCACCGGTTTTGTACTGCTCGACGCCTGGTTGTCGGATTCGCCGTACCGGTCAGAGATGATCGCTAGTGCGTTGCGTCACATGATAATATTACCGATCGCCGTGTTGGCAGTAGCTTCCCACTACCGAGGTGGTACGACTGATGCGCATAAGCACCGATGACGTTCTGAATAAAAACTACATCAAAGCTGCGGGCTACCCGTGGGCCGTGGGCTGTCGCGCTTAACCATCATCCGCCGCTATGTGCTGCACAATGCGCTACCGCCGATCATACCCAAGCTAGGGTTACAGTTCTCCAACATGCTGACGCTAGCTATGATCACCGAAATGGTATTCAGTTGGCCAGGCTTAGGCCGCTGGTTGATCATCGCCATGTGTCAGCAGGACTATGCGGCTATCTCCGCTGGTGTGATGGTGGTCAGCACCCCGGTGATCACCATCAACCTGTTGGCAGAAATTCTGAGCTCCGCTACCAAACCGTTGAAAAATAAAGCATGGTATGCTACTCGATAACGTATACCGCGAAAAGAAAATATCCTGCCCGCTGCGTTATACCTGGCGAATATTTTACGGCGATGCACTGGCGATGGTTGGTTTTTACGGAGTGATCACGCTACTTCTGCTGTCGCTGTTCGGTAGCCTGCTGGCACCTTACACACTGGATCAGCAATTCCTCGGCTACCAATTGCTACCACCTTCATGGTCGCATCATGGTAATGTCTCGTTTTTTCTGGGAACCGATGACCTTGGACGTGATATTCTCAGCCGTCTGATGGACGGCACCGCCGCCACTTTCGGTTCTGCGCTGATAGCGACACTCGCTGCCGCCTTTTTCGGGATGATCATCGGTGTGTTCGCTGGCGTCACTCACGGGCTGCGTTCAGCGGCGCTCAACTATATCCTTGATACCCTACTGTCGATCCCTTCGCTGCTACTCGCGATAGTGGTGGTCGCTTTTATCGGCCCCAAGCTCGAACATGTCATACTGGCGGTATGGCTGCTGACACAGTTGCCACGTATGGGGCGCACCATCTCTATAGTGCCTTGCATGACTAGTTGGAGAAAGAATATGTGGTGGCGGCGCGCTTAGACGGTGCGTCCATACGGCAGATCCTGTGGTACGCAGTGATGCCGAATATCGCCGCCGTATTGGTAACGGAGTTTACCCTAGCGTTGTCGATGGCGATCCTGGACATCGCTGCGTTAGGCTTCCTCGATCTCGGCGCACAACTTTCCTCAGCGGAATGGGGGGGAGTAATGCTCCGAGACGCGTTAGAGCTGGTATATGTGGCACCCTGGACCGTTATGCTGCCCGGTGCAGCGATCCTGATCGGCGTGCTGCTGGTTAACCTATTGGGCGACGGTATGCGTCGCGCAATCAATGACGGAGTAGAAATAATGCCGTTGCTCGATATCCGCAATCTGACTATTGAGTTTATGACGCCCGATGGGCCGATCAAGGCGATTGATCGCGTCAGTATAATGCTGAATGAAGGTGAAGTACGCGGCCTGACAGGGGAATCGGGTTCGGGCAAAAGCCTGATTGCTAAGGCTATCTGCGGCGTCACCAAGGATAACTGGCGCATTACCGCTGATCGCCTGCGCTTCAACAATATCGATCTACTACAGCTAACGCTGCGTGAACGGCGCAAGCTAGTTGGGCACAATGTGTCAATGATTTTCCAAGAATCACAGTCATGTCTTAATCCTTCTGAGAGCATTGGCCGCCAGATAATACAGGCAATCCCCGGCTGGACTTATAAAGGCCACTGGTGGAAGCGCTTCAACAGGCGTAAACAGCGTGTCATCGAGCTGCTGCACTACGTCGGCATCAGAGATCACCAGGATATTATGGGCTGTTTTCCCTATGAACTGACTGAGGGGGAATGCCAGAAGGTCATGATCGCCATTGCCTTGGCCAATCAGCCGCGTCTTTTGATCGCCGACGAACCCACAAATGCTATAGAGCCGACTACCCAGGAGAAAATTTTCCGCCTGCTGACGAGCCTTAATCAGAATAACAGCACCACCATTTTACTGATCAGCCATGATTTGCAGATGATGAGCAAGTGGGCCGACCGGGTGAACGTATTGTTGTACTGCTGCGGCCAGACAGTGGAGAGCGCACAGTGTGAAGACCTGCTGGCTGCCCCACACCACCCTTACACCCAGGCACTGATCCGCGCCATGCCAGATTTTGGCCGCTCATTGCCGCATAAAAGTCGGCGGAATACTTTGCCAGGTGCTATCCCTCCGTTGGAACATCTGCCGATTGGCTGCCATCTAGGCCCGCGTTGCCCCTATGCACAGAAGAAATGTATTGAAACGCCATGCCTACGACGTTCGGTTAAAAACCACTTCTTCGCCTGCCATTTCTCACTCAACATGGAGGGGCAATAACGTGGAAATGCTGTTGCAAGTGCGCAACCTGAGCAAAACCTATCGCTATCGTAGCGGGCTGTTTCGCCACCGACACGTTAAGGCAGTGAAACCGGTCAGTTTTACCCTGCACGAACGTCAAACACTGGCGATCATCGGAGAGAATGGTTCGGGTAAATCGACGTTGGCCAAAATGTTGTCCGGTATGGAGGAACCCTCTGCTGGCGAACTCCTGATTGGCAACCACCTACTGAAATATGGCGATTACCTTTATCGCAGCCAGCGTATCCGCATGATTTTTCAAGACTCAAGTACCTTGCTCAATCCACGGCAGCGTGTCGGTCAGTTACTAGACGCCACGCTACGCCTGAATACTAACCTAGAGACAACGGATCGCCAGCAACGCATCAACCAGACGTTGCGTCAGGTTGGCATGCTACCAGACCATGCTTATTACTACCCGCATATGCTAGCTTCTGGTCAGAAGCAGCGCGTCGCGCTGGCGCGCGTGTTGATCCTGCAACCCAAAGTGATCATCGCCGACGAAGCGTTGGCGTCGTTAGATATGTCGATGCGATCGCAGATCATCAACTTAATGCTAGATCTGCAAGAAAATTATGGTATTTCATATATTTATATAACCAAAGAGTTGGGTATGATGAAGCATATTAGCGATCAAGTGATGGTGATGCACGCAGGGGAGATCGTTGAACGCGGTAGACAGTAGAAGTACTAGCAGCACCACTGCATGAGTTAACTAAGCGGCTGATCACCAGCCACTTTGGCGAAGCATTGACCGCTGATGGCCGGAGGCGTGAGTGAGTCCAGTACTGACGGTAGGGTAGCCTTCATCTTCAGGAAAACCGGAGGCAGTTTTTGTCGCTATAGATTGGCTAACAAGCTCAAATACAAATTATTTTTTCTTAGATGTCATTATATTTTATTCTCTCCAGTTATTTATTAGTACGTAACATTATTTTATCTTGCTAATATGATCGGTGAGGATATCTACTACGTTGGGTGTTCTTTAACAACAGGTACCACGCTGATGAATTGCCACTATCCTGTCCCGCAATGGATCTCATTAACTCTGTTTTTGTCTTTCTACCTGGTTACCGTTACTATTTGCAACAGTGGCTGTTGCTGATAATTAAGGATTGCTCCCATGGAACAATGCCGTCAACAACATAACCTCTAGTGGTATCACGAAACCCATAGTAACATGAGTGGTGCGTGCAACCCCACTGGGGCCGCAAGCGGCCACCATACGCGATCGATTCCTCTTGGGGACAGGTGCCTTTGCTGACAAAGCGTTGAACACTGCGCTTAGCTGTTGAACACAGCGCTTAGATTACGCAAAGGGGTCTTTAGCGCATCGCTCGCCAGTTATCACGTATTATTCCCAGATAAGGTAATCCTTTCACATTCGGTGACATTGTCACTCTATGATCGTCTCAGTACCGCGCTGACTTGTCGCATAGGTGACAGGTGTGCAATACTCTGTAGCCGCTACGCCGCCCACCTCGCCCAAATTACCCAGTACGCCTGCCAACTCGCCAGCTAACCTATGCTAATCTGCCACAAAGCGTTGCAACAACTTGGTAATGTCGGGTTAAGCCCGGTAGATATCGTCACCTTTTAGCAGATCATCAGCTTTGTCAGCTATCAGGTGCGGGTAGCGGCTGGCGTGGCCGCCTTGGCTGGGCGGCCGACCATATCGGTTCCAAGCTTCCCTTATAGCGCAGACACCAATGGCATCGCTTTTACAGACCTGGAACTAGCGTAGCAATCACGACTACCGGTAGTCACCACGTAAATGAGGCCAGCGCTGAGCAACGCTAGGTGTTGGATCATAGCCCTTCTCAGGTGCACTCAGAGTCTTACTATCTATTGCTGGCGCATGATGCCTCTGCACTGCGCAAGCGAAATGGCGTATTCATCAACATCAACGCCAAGGATAGCGGGGGTTACCCGCCCAATTGAAAGCGCTGGCCACGCTGGCGGTATTACGCATTAACGGCAGCTGCTACTGTGCTGCTGTAGCGCAGGATATTCAAGACGCAGGGCTGGTAAATGCGCTGTTCGCCACCCTGACTCAAGGACTGGCAAAAGCGATTAATCCGGCCAGCCAGGCGGTGATCCGCGTAGTCGCAGACCTGATACATACACCGGAGCAATTCACCTCGCAGAGCGTACAGCCGCTGTTTAGTAGTGGCCTTAATCAAGAAGCACAAGCATTGGATATGGATCCTTACCGGGGTGTTCTACGCCTGGGATAATCGCCTGCGGCAGACATTGGGGGAAACAACGTTCTCAGACAGCAGAGGACGATAAACCTGAAAATGGAGAAATGGCATCAGCATGGATGAATCGAATCGCTAACGAAGGGTAGGTACTCTCTGTCGTGCGCTTAAAATACCTACCAACCAAATAGGGGAGCTGATATTGCGCACTACTACAGCAGTAAAACCCTGATGTTAGGCTTGCCCGCAGAGGGTGATTAGCGTAAAACTGTATGCCGTAATATTGCCACTCACAACCCATTCACTGGACGTTATGCTTCAAGATAATCCGCTGCTGGCGCAGCTTAAACAGCAACTTCACTCTCAGACCCCACGCGTTGAAGGAGTAGTAAAAGGCACTGATAAAGGCTTTGGCTTTCTTGAGATCGACAGTCAAAAAAGCTATTTCATTCCCCCGCTCTACATGAAGAAAGTCATGCACGGCGATCGCGTGATCGCCACGCTACATACCGAGAAAGAACGCGAATTCGCTGAACCGGAAAACCTGGTAGAGCCATTCTTGTCGCGCTTTGTTGGACGCGTGCAGAAACGTGATAATCGCCTGTCTATCGTGCCCAACCATCCATTACTAAAAGATGCGATTCAGTGTCACCCAGTGCGTACGTTAACTCACACCTTCCAGCCCGGTGACTGGGCAGTGGCGGAAATGCGTCGTCACCCACTAAAAGACGATCGCGGCTTCAATGCCGATTTGACCCATTTCATTACCGATGCCGAAGACCATTTTGCACCATGGTGGGTGACCCTGGCACGCCACAACCTCGAAAAAGAAGCACCGGAGATGGCTAGCATCAGCGAACAGGAAACCGCGCTAGCGCGTGAAGACCTGATCGCGCTAGATTTTGTCACTATCGATAGCGCCAGCACCCAAGACATGGACGATGCACTGTTCGTGGTGGACAAAGGTGATGGTTCACTACAACTGACTATCGCTATCGCCGACCCGACCACCTACGTCGAGCAAGGTAGCGCGCTGGACGATATTGCCCGCGTGCGCGCCTTCACCAATTATCTGCCAGGCTTCAACATCCCAATGTTGCCGCGCGATCTATCCGATAACCTATGCTCGCTGCGCCCGAATGAATGCCGTCAGGTGTTGGCCTGCCGCGTAACTATCGGTGCTAACGGCATGTTAGGCAACGACATTCAATTCTTCGCCGCCAAGATCGAATCGAAGGCCAAGCTGGTTTACGATGAAGTCTCTGACTGGTTGGAAGGTATCGCGGGTTGGCAACCGCCAAGCGAGACCATCGCGCAACAGCTCACCTTGCTGAAACGCGTCTGCGATGCACGTAGCAGTTGGCGTCATCAGCATGCGTTAGTTTTCAAGGATCGCCCTGACTACCGCTTTGTGCTGGGTGAGAACGGCGATGTGCTGGAAATCATTACTGAACAACGCCGTAGCGCCAACCGCATCGTTGAAGAATGCATGATCGCTGCCAACGTCTGCGCTGCCAAGGTACTTCGTGATCATCTTGGCTTCGGGGTGTATAGCGTGCATACTGGTTTCGATCCGCTGCTGATCGAACAGGCCGTTAGCGTGCTACAAGCCAACGGCGTGGAGGCCAACGCCGAGAAACTGCTAGACCTTGAAGGTTTCTGCGAATTACGCCGCTACTTGGATTCACAACCTACCCAGTTCCTCGACAGCCGCATCCGTCGTTTTCAGACTTTAGCAGAAATCAGCACCACCCCAGGGCCGCACTTTGGTTTAGGTCTGGAAGCCTATGCCACCTGGACTTCACCGATCCGTAAATACGGCGATATGATCAACCACCGCTTGCTGAAAGCGATCATCACCCAACAGCCGGCAGAAAAGCCGCAAGATGAGGTTACCGTGCAGATGGCTGAACGCCGTCGCTTAAATCGCATGGCAGAACGTGATGTCGGCAATTGGCTATACGCCCGCTATCTTCACGACAAGGCGGGTACTGATCAGCGCTTCACGGCGGAAATCATTGATGTTACGCGCGGTGGCATGCGTGTGCGTCTGCTGGACAACGGTGCCGTTGCCTTTATCCCTGTGCCGTTTATTCATGCAGTGCGTGATGAGATACAGTGCAGCCAAGAAACCGGCACTGTGCAAATCAAGGGCGAAGTGATTTATCGCCAAAGCGATGCCACACAAGTCACCATCGCCGAAGTGCGCATGGAAACCTGCAGCGTTATTGCCCGTTTAGCACACTAATATTAGGCGTTCTTTCGAGAATACATCCAACACCGGCGATGAACATCGCCGGTGTTCTTTGCCCCTTCTGGTTTGCGAAGAAGTATGATGGACAACTTAAAACTATGTCACATTAACAGAGAAAAATCAAAAAAATCTATGCTACCTATTTCAGGCAGCTAGAAGATAAAACTATTCTGCTGCAGACAACCCATCCCCGTGTGAAACGTAATATCATAAAAACACTATTTATATATTTTCATCATAAAAGTTGTACAGCCAGAAACTGCTCATCTTTGTTTAGCGCTTTTGGTATTCCACCTTTTCTTCCTCTAGGACGAGCATCCTGAATGCCTGAAGCGAATCCAGCTGCAAATTCAGATTCTGTTTATCGGTTTAGACTAGGGCATACCTGACTAACATGATTTCACCTGTTAGCTGTAATACACACCGGTACATATGTCAGCGAAAGCGCTCCTGGCCTTTAGGGTTCTGATCATGACGGTAAACCAGAACAAGATCACAATGGGGACAATTAAATTAACGCTGGCTATGGAAACCTTAAAAACCCGTATTTGTCCCCCAGACTCAACCAATTAGAGGCATCACTTGTGAAACATTAAAAATAAACAGGATCAGGATACTCGCTACCGTAAATAACGCGAGAGCACGAAAAAAATTTTGAACTACCCCCCCCCACCAGTATTACCTGCATGCCTTTAGCTACCAACAGTTGCTTGAAAAGGTCACGTTTGTCACCCTGGATTTCAATCACGCCATCTTTGACTGCCTCCCCCACAGCCGCATTTCTTTTTCAGTTCAGCCGCCAGTTTGTCTAAAGCGGCGTCATCCAGGCCAACACCAGTAATCAGGCACACGCCCTTCCCCCTTGCGCCCACTGGTTTGACGCTGAATGCGCACTATGCCATTGACCTTGGTACGCGGTGATTTCACTTCTTGCTGCTTGATTCACCCGCTGTCAGCGGAGTATACTAGGGGGCTATTATCATCGTTCATCAGCCTATCCTCAGGCCAGCAAAGCGTGAATAGCGCGTAAAGTCACAGCCGGATAGACAGATTGCATAATCGGACGGCCGATCACCATATAATCAACGCCCGCCGCCAACGCCTGCACTGGAGTCATAATGCGGCTTTGATCGCCAGCAGCGCTACCAGCTGGCTGGATTCCCGGTGTGACTAGTTGAAATGCCCGACCACAAGCCGTCTTCAGCCACTGCGCTTCATGGGCGGAACATACCACACCGTTAAGCCCGCAACTGTGTGCCAGACACGCTAGGCGTTCAGCATGTGCTCCGCTGGGCTAACGTCAATCACAATACCGTGTAGATCATCCTGGTCCATGCTGGTCAGCACGGTGACAGCAGCCAATATCGGTGCATCAGCACCATAGGGCAATAGTGCTTCTTTTGCGGCAGCCATCATGCGCGCGCCGCCGCTGGCGTAGATGTTGACCATCCAATGCCCAGATCAGCCGCTGCCGCCACCGCCTGCGCGATAGTATTAGGAATATCATGAAATTTCAAGTCTAGGAAAACATCAAAACCGCGCGCATTCAGATCACGCACCAGTTGCGGCCCAAATAAGGTGAACATCTCTTTACCTACTTTTAGTCGGCAATCCTTTGGATCGATACGGTTAGCAAACGCCAGAGCAGTGTCTTTGTTTGCATAATCCAATGCGATGACGATTGGCGATGATCTTAAGCCAGTATTTTTGATTTTATTCTCAGAATTCATTTCTTCTGCCTTCTGTAAAAAGGATATTATCAGGTAGTCACCCGCTAGACTGAACGCCGCATTCTACATGGCAGCAGCCCGCTTGGATCCCATCCGCAACCTGCGTTAGCCCATTATATAGCACATTTTATGAACAGTAGGGAGGGTTCTACAGGGGGAGTGTCAAGTCAATCCTTTCTAGGCAGAAGTAATTTCATTATCTCCAGCTCTTCTCTAACTACCCCCCTAAGTGCTGTTTCCAATGTTTCTCTTGGCTTCATCCCCTCAAAGCACCCTGACCCGGAAATACCCTGTGATCAGAAGCCATTTTGCAAAGAAGGTATTGCCCTTCTTTCGAATTCAGGGGTATAATATTATTCTCTGGTCCATTTTATCTCCGCAGCATAGTCATATTATGGATCATCCTATCAGAAATTAGTCAAAGGAAAGAGAGTTGTATCTCATGCTATTAACTCCCTGTTAACCCGTCAAAACCGATTATTCTCACATTTCAGCATGACTTCACTATTCCCAAAAACTACCGTTAATTTTTCTCGTCGTAAAGTTATGGTCGAACCAATCATCAGACGAATTGGTGAGCCGTGTGGCTTTCAGGACAAGGATGCATCCGGCGACGGTCAACAACGATATAGCAACGGCTGCGACCTTAAATTTGTGTGCTTCTTTACAGCAAAAATTTATTTTTATTGATAAATATCATTATCTTAAATGTAATCTTGATACGATGCACCTCAGATATTGACAGTGGATGAATTTCGTTGTAACATCAAGCTACTGCGTATATAAACAGTATTCTACTCAAGTATAGCGTCTAAAAGAAAAAAGAATGTGAGTGTTGAAGACGGAAAAACCGTCGTCGCCTAGCCGGTTTAGGCGCGGTGTTGAGGAGGATAGAGCCTCACCGTACAAAACGTACGTTAAGTACTTTTGAATAACCAATAACTTATGTTTGGCCAATGGGAGAATTAGAGTTTAGGAGTAAATTAACCACGATGATAGTTAAGAAATCAAAATGGTTATAGATAATTTGACTATCGTAAATCAGATGGCGAGAAATGGCAATCTGCAGTGCAAGCCGTCTGGTTTATATTTCAGTACATCTGGAGCTAATGGTCGCGGAGATAGGTTTATTACAAACATGTTTAATATAGCTAGTCAATCACGATTATTTAAGGATCAAGTTGATGTTTGTGTATCCCCTAACTACCAATCTGAGATATTGGGGATTAAGAATTATCCAAACTGGCCAAAATAACAAGGAAGTAAAAAAATAACAATTATATTGTAATTGTTAAATGACATGTATTTTTATAAATTTAATTATCTTTAGCATCCCATAATGGTTTGTTTAATTGTTATAAAAATAGTAACCACAACATAACAAGCATGCTGTAGGCCTAACTTCTGTAATCACTGAGCTAGGATAAAACTGTACTTATTAGTTAATTATATTAAGTTAGAAATAAATGAAAAAATAATCATCTTGATTCCACTCTTGTTTATTAGTTTTATAGTATGTTCTATAAATCCTATTCATATTGTTTACAGAGTAGATGACTGTGATCTTTCAAAAATAAATATTTCAGGGGGTATATATCATGGGAAGATGGACAACCAGATGATGATCTCACATACCATTTCGAATGGAAGTTACTAGAAGGCATAAGATCTAATTTTGTTTCTACTACATCAAGCTTAAGAACAGTAGTAATGCATGCGGCTTCATTGGCTCCGCTGAACAGTGAGGAGCCATTTTCTGAGAAGTTTGTTACATATATATGAAATAAGTCCAGCATATAACTTTTTAGTGTTGATGAATCATTAATCAATGCACGAAATTTATCTCCTGAAAATTCGCTAAGGCGAGAACGTCTCACGAGGCTTATAAACGATTATACCTACACGGGAGAGTTTGTGGCTCGAGAAGGTTTTAGCCATAATAGAATAATTGCTTATACAGAACTTAATGGTGATATGTTATGTTAGTATTACAATGATCATATTTCCGCCCTATTTACGCAATTATTCTGGAACTCTCGATAGATACGTAATGAAGGGTATAACTATTCTTTTGACCAAGATACAATCTCTACAGAAAATTACGCTAACATGGATACCAACTTAGGGGTTATGAATATGGTTATTAATGTAACCCAACCACCGGTACCTATGAGGTTCACATGTCTTGGTGTTAATTCACAGCCGAATACATCGATTCGCGAATTAAAAGAAGTCTCTAACAATTGTTCGTTACAATTAGAACTTAAATTTTAAGAGAAAAATCTATGATATAAAATTATTATCACTTTTATTCAATAATTAAGGAAGTGTGGTGTTCAACACCAATAAAATTGTGGTGCGGCACGGGGCTGCTACTGCCTCGTAGTATGACATACTCATAAATGACGTAAACGAAACCGTATGATAACTGCTCTAGTCATCACTGGCTATTATGCTGATCCTGAACAAAGTTAGCAGCTTCAACAATTCTAATTGAGTGAAGATTTTGTCTACGGCTACTGACCATCAAGGCCACGTATTGGTTTGACCGACGCCCAGCTCCGGCACGATGGGCAGTGCCAATAGAGCGAATGGGCGGTAAAGCCGCACTTATAGCAGCGATAACGTGGCTTAGTGCGTATCTGCTCGCCGACCATGTCACGTAGCAGCAGCAAACTCTCCTTTGCCCGCCCATCTTCGGCGTCCGCCAAATGATAATCCATCAACCTATAGAACACACGCATGGTAGGATGACACTGCAATTGTCGGTTGATATACGCCTGCACCACATCGCACCCTTCATGCTGTTCAATAATCTCTGCTAGCATCAGTTCAGCAGTTGCACCACAATTCTCCTCCACACAACGTTTAAGGAAACCGGTCCAAACCTGCTGCTGATCAGGCCAATGCTGGTAGCATTGGTGCAGCATCAGCAACGTCTCGCTAACCAATTCCTTATCTTGGCTCAGCACCCGTTGCAGCGATTCTATCGCTTTAGTGTAATCGTGTTTAGCCATATAAATGCGACCAAACATGATGGAGACGCGGGCGCATTGCTTATCTGCCGAGGCGGCGCGCTTTAGTAGGGACATCGCTTTATCGAGATCGTCACTACTCACCGCCTGCAATGCCAGTTCGCAGTAAAAATGAGCGATCTCAATATGCTGCTTATTCATACCTAGCTTGACCAGCTTTTCCGCCACGTCAATCGCTTTTATCCAATCACTGGTGGCCTGATGAATTACTAGCAGTTGCTGTAGAGCCGAGATGCAGAAATTTTCTTCGTCAATTAGTTGGCTGAACATGTCCTCCGCGCGGTCATACATACCGGCTGACATGTAATCGCGACCCAGTTGTTGCACCGCCAATAGGTGTTGTTCGAATGTCAGTGACGAGCTTTCCATCAGTGCCTGATGGACGCGGATAGCGCGGTCAACTTCACCACGCGAACGAAACAGGTTACCCAACGTTAGATGAGCTTCAACGGTATTGCTGTCCTCTTTCAACATATCAAGAAACAGATCGACCGCCTTATCTTGCTGATTGGAAAGCAGGAAGTTAACCCCGGCAACATACTCACGCGATAGGCGGTTGGCCTCCTGTTGTTTATCCTGCTGAGCACTTCTACGCCCCATGTACCAACCATACGCGGCAGCTACGGGCAGCAATAGAAACAGCAGTTCTAGCATTGAGGCTCATTCCTGGTTGACGATGGGCTGAACCACTGTTTCAGCAGGCTGTTCAAGTTGCAGCTTCAGCCTTTTAATCTTGCGTTCAGCGCGCCCCAGGGAAATGCGGGTACGCAGATAGAAAAGGCTGCAAATGATCCATCCCAGGATAAAACCGGCACAAAACATCATGGCCAACAAGGTTGAAACTTGATAGTCACCTTGGGCAATTAAGTAGTTAAAAGTCACTACCTGATCGTTATGTGCACCGAAGGTGGCCGAAATCACGAAAATCACCAAAATAAATAAAAAAATTAGCAAGTATTTCACATTCTTTCCCATAAAGCCGAGTTAATCAGATGAACGATGCCAATATGTGGCGTCCCTTAACTATTAAGTTAGCATTTCCCATCTTAGCTGGGAAAACCTGCGGTACGATAAGACCACACATTTGCTCGCATTTTCTTCGCACAAATTATCCTGTAAGCTGTTAAAAATAGCAGATTTATCAGGTTATGAAGGTAACCAAACAAATGGCTAATGACATGGCGACATCAGCAATTAATGCGGCTCATTCGTGAGCCGCTGATGTAGGTGACAACGTTATTACTTAATCATTTTTGTGATTTACCTACCGTCAATCCCTGATGCCCTTGTAGTGGCATCAATAACCCGTACCACCGCTGTGCCAGCCAGCAGGTGAGCGTCACCAGTAGCCAACTGATAAACGTAGCCATGACTAAATCGCGTGGCCAATGCATACCCAGCATTAGACGGCTCCCCATAACACCCGCTGCCCATATCATCAGTAGCACTACAGTTTTGTAGTGGCGGCGCGGCCACAATAACCCAACACCCAGCAGCGCCCAGGTAGCAGCGAATAAGGTATGCCCTGATGGGAAGGCAAAACCGGTTTCAAACTGCCAATGCTTGCTCAACCAAATTGGCACCAAATTTCGCTCCTGAGACAACTCCGCCACTAATGCGCTACGCTGTTTGCTATGTAACGAATAAAAGTATTTTTCATCAACGCCGTGATTCTGTTCAAGCCAAACGACAAATGGTCGGGATTCTTGCACCCGATCCTTGATCATTGATTTTATGCCCTGACCGATCAACATCGCAGCGGAAAGCAACATTACCAGCCCGATAGCTGCCTTGTGGCGTAAGCATAGGCACCACAGGAACCAGACGCTGAGAAAAATGCTAGTGAGGAATCTCCATGGTGACGTCACGGTCGCAGTAACCCAGTACAGCCCTTTTAGCAGCATTTCATTACTGCCGGGGCACCAATGCCAGTCAGATACCCAAAGCATCATCGGCATTATCAGCAGTAGCAACGCGCCCACCGCTGTGCGTTTAGCCATTTCATGCATCGCCTTACCCCCCCCCATGGCTGAACCAACAGGTAGTTGGATTGATAGTACGCGAAAAAAATTAGCTCAGTGCAATAAAAATAGGCGTTAAATAATATTATCTGCTGGTTTTCTGAGCACTGCCAACCAAAAAATTGTGGCAAAATAGCTGATAATTAATGAAACAGAGATCGGCGTAGCACGTTTTAGTACTAGTCAGTTCACTGAACCGGACGTAGGATGCGTAACAACGATTAAATAGGATGTATTTGTGGAAAATAACATGCAGCTTAAACGGGTGGCAGAAGCTAAATTGCCGACACTTTGGGGTGATTTCCTTATGGTAGGATTCGAAGAGTTGGCTACTGGGCATGACCATCTGGCGTTAGTTTTTGGGGATATCTCTGGAGAAATGCCGGTGCTAGCACGCATACATTCTGAGTGTCTAACCGGTGATGCATTATTCAGCCTACGCTGCGACTGCGGTTTCCAACTGGAAGCTGCGCTGGCGTATATCGCCGAAGAAGGACGTGGCATTCTGCTTTACCATCGTCAAGAAGGCCGCAATATCGGCCTGTTGAACAAGATCCGTGCCTACGCTTTGCAGGATCAAGGGGCTGATACTGTGGAGGCCAACTATCAGCTCGGTTTCGCCGCCGACGAACGTGACTTTACCCTGTGCGCTGATATGTTCAAAATGCTAGGAGTGAAAGCAGTGCGTTTGCTGACCAACAACCCGCAAAAGGTTAACATCCTGAGCGAAGCTGGTATCAATATCACCGCCCGCGTACCCCTGATCATAGGCAAAAACCCAAAGAATGCGCATTATCTGGCTACTAAGGCCACCAAAATGGGGCATCTACTGGATTTAAAAATAAAACCGCTGTGACAGAAAAATCAAGGTGCCGTTAATGATTAGCGATTTACAGAGGCAATACGTCAAATAGCAGCCAGCTAGTCTATTTCTTTGGCAGTTTAGCGCTCTTGAACATGGCTTCGACATCTTCGTTAGAGCGTAATGCTATGGCATTATCGACCACGTCACGTGTCAGGTGTGGAGCGAAACGCTGGATAAAGTCGTACATGTAGCTACGCAGGAAAATGCTACGGCGAAAACCGATTTTAGTGGTACTGTAGGTAAAAACACCACGCGCATCCACAGTCATCAGATCCGAGTTTTGCAGCAGATCCACCGCCATACTGGCGATTACACCAACTCCCAGCCCCAGGCGTACGTAGGTTTTAATCAAGTCGGCATCAAGTAGCAGTAAATACGATACGCGGCGTCAATCCGGCGCGATTGAACGCAGTGTCCAACTCTAAGCAGCCAGTAAAGCCAAAAGTATAGGTGACGATTGGGTAAGCAGCCAACTCTTCAATGGTGATGTGGCTTTTGTCAGCTAGAGGATGATCTGGCTTCACCATTACCGTGCGATTCCAGTGGTAGCATGGCAACATGATTAAATCGTCATACAGGTGTAACGCTTCCGTCGCGATGGCGAAATCAGCAGTGCCTTTGGAAATCGCTTTGGTTATCTGCATTGGCGAGCCTTGGTGCATATGCAATGACACCCGTGGATAGCGAGCGTTCGATAAAGCCCTTAATAACGTTTGGCAAGACATATCGCGCCTAGGTATGGGTAGTGGTAATGTAAAGGTGACCTCTATCCGGGTAGGTATGCTTGCCAGCTACGGCCTTAATGACATCTACTTTGGACAACACTTCACGCGTAATGCGGATAATTTCCTGGCCAGCCTGGGTAACTTGGGTCAGGTGTTTGCTACTACGGGAGAAAATCTGGATACCTAACTCATCTTCCAGCATGTGCACCTGCTTGCTGATGCCGGATTGCGAGGTGTAAAGCCCTTCTGCCGTCGAGGAAACATTCAGGTTGTGTAGTTAACTACCTCCACAATGCAACGAAGCTGTTGCAATTTCATATCTTATACCACTTTAGATTAAATACTACGGCTTTCTGCAGCCAAATGTAACGGTATCTCAAGTATGATGAAAAGTTAGAAGCATTAGATACGGTGTGTCTCTACAGCCAGATGCTGAAGATATCGCCATTATTAATAATATTTAATTAATAAAAAGTATTTTATATAATTACTATATCGTATCGAAGCTTCAAGTGTAGATATTTATCACATTATGAGAATAATTATGTTGTTTTTTCAGCAACATAAAGATTTGGGCAATAGTGGCGAAAAACAGGCAAGGATAGATTCACTGGTAAGGCATCCAATTAGTAGCACATGTGTTTCTTAATGAAGGAACCGATAACTTTTTCATACATCTTAATGGAACGTGAGAAGCAGAGAGAAGTGTTATTTCTGTATCGTGAACCCCAGCGCCGTTGAAGGCCATATAAACGATTGGCTCTGTAACACTAGGCTTCCTGACCTGATAAGTGTAGGGTAGCTGGAATACACACCGGCACTTACGATATCAGAAGTGTTCCTGTCCTTTAGGGTTCTAAGCATGACGGTTAACCAGAACAGGATCACAACGGGGGACAATAAATGTTAACGCTGGCCATGAGATACCTCAAACCAAGACTATAATTTAAATTATGTATCTACCTGTTTTTGATATGTTCACTCCAGTAACGGAGACAGGTAAATTATGGACGAAAAGAAACTTAAAGCCCTCGCGGCTGAACTTGCTAAAGGAAAGGCTTTAAAACCGACGTAGATCTCAATACGTTTTCCCGCATGCTGATGAAGTTAACCGTCGAAACGGCGCTGAAGGCTAAACTTACCGACCACCTCGGGCACGAGAAAATTCCCCCAAAATCCGGCTTAAATACCCGTAATGGCTATTCCTCTAAAACGCTGCTGTGCGACGATGGCGAAATCAAACTGAACACGCCACGTGACCGTGAAAACACTTTCGCGAGCCGCAGCTAATAAAGAAAAACCAGACGCGTATCACGCAGACGTGTCTCCCACGCTGATATCTAGGTCACCGATGCGGTTAAAGAGCAGGTTACAGAGTGGCAAAACCAGCCTCTGGGTGCACTGTATCCCATTATTTACCTTGACTGTATTGTTGTAAAATTTCTTCACGGCGGCAGCGTGATTAACACAAAGCCGTATTCTTCGCGCTGGGCATTAATACTGAAGGCCAGAAAGAACTGTTGGGCATGTGGCTGGCAGAAAACGAAGGGGATAAGTTCTGGCTAAGCGTGCTGATAGAGCTGAAAAACCGGGTCCTTCAGGAGATATCCTGATTGACTGCTTAGACGGTCTGAATGGCTTCCCAGATGCGATAAACAGCGTCTATCCGCAGACACATATCCATCTGTGCATCATCCATAGGGTGCGCAACAGCCTGAAATACGTGTCGTGGAAAGACTATAAAGCCATCACCAGCGGGCTAATGGTGTATTAGGCTCCGATAGAGGAGGCGGCGTTAATGGCGCTAGATACGTTCTATGTTCGCTGGCGTCTGGGACGATAAATACCCGCAGATAAGCAAAAGCTCGCGTGCGCACTGGGAAAATCTCAATACGTTCTTCGGCTACCTGCCTGATATTCGGAAAGCTATCTACACCACGAATGCGATTGAGTCGCTAAATAGCGTGATCCGGCAGGCGATAAAAAAACGTAAGGTGTTCCGGACAGACGACTCAGTGCGGAAAGTGATTTATCTGGCGATTAAGGATGCGTCAAAAAAATAGAGTATGCCTATCCAGAACTGGCGGCTGGCGATGAGTCGTTTTATTATCTAGTTCGGTGACCGCCTGAACGATCACCTTTAATACGCTGGCAGTTACACAGAATTAGGGACAGGGTCCAAAAACCGTATTGTAGAACATATTCAAACAATTATAGGTATCACCCCGTTTTACAGTAAGCCACTTTCTCATCAGCGCTTTTGCCCTGGTATATGACCTTTTTATTGCCGCCATTGCAGCCTTCTATGTATCCACTGAGCCAGCACCCCTAGTACGCCTTTAACTTCCGGTTAACCAGATAGCACCTTGTCAGTTTGAGTCGTCTGAGAGTATTGATTTTGTAGGTTAACCATGACATCTAGATGTTATGGTTAACTCGGTCAAAGAACTTTTCCAGATCAAGGTTTACTATCCAACGCAATCCGCTTTGTACCTAGGCTTGCGCTTTCTGCACCGCCTATCATGCATTGCGACCCAGCCGCTCTATTCGGATAACTCAGGTTCCGTGCAAGCATTAGGCTTTGACGATAATAGCCACCTTACCACACTGCGCCATCTATTTACCTTCGGCTTTCCAAGTCTGCCCTCACGATAAACATCCTTACCAGGTGTGAGGAGTTTTACCGCCAAGTCGCTTGACCACCATAATCAAAGGCAGCGATCGTCAAGCGCATCATAAGCAAAGATCCATTAGCGAACTACATCCTTTTTATACCAGCCAGTGGATCGTTTAGTTGATTATTAAACGATCAGCATTAGCCACATGGGCTAGTTTTTTGTTAGGGGTATCCAAGCTAAAAATTTACTTTTTGCCTTCCACCCATTTGCCGTCCACGTAGAAGGCAGACCAGCGAGTAGCCTTGCCGTCTTTCTCAGAAGTGATATATTGCTGTTTAGTCTTGCGGCTAAAACGCACTAGCGTTTTATTGCCCGCACTATCGGCTACTGGCGCATCCGTCAGATAACGGAGTTTCTCTGCTAGGCGATCCTTAAAGCGAACTAGTTCTTCTACCAGCGGCGCGCGGGTTTCACGCGATTTAGGGAAGGTGTTAGCCGCTAGGAATATGCCAGCTGCCCCATCGCGTAGGACGAAGTAAGCGTCAGATTTCTCACACGGTAGTTCCGGCAATGGAACCGGGTCTTCCTTCGGTGGTGCAATGCCGCCGTTACGCAGGATCTTACGGGTATTTTTGCAGTTATCATTAGTACAACCCATATACTTACCAAAACGCCCCATTTTTAGGTGCATTTCAGAACCACACTTGTCGCACTCAACCACCGGGCCATCATAATCTTTAAGGCGGAACTCTCCCTCATCGATCTCATGACCATCACACTCCGGGTTTTTGCCACAAACATGCAGCTTACGTTGATTGTCGATCAGGTAGCTGTCCATCGCTGTACCACATTTCTGACAACGGCCACGGGCACGCAGCGCGTTGGTTTCCGCTTCATCCCCTTCGATAATATTGAGTACTTCTATTTCCGGCAGTAAGTTTATGGTGGTTTTGCAGCGTTCCTTCAGTGGCAGCGTATAACCGGAGCAACCGAGGAACACGCCAGTACTGGCGGTTCGGATACCCATTTTGCGGCCACAGATTGGGCAGTCAATGTTGGTTATCACCATTTGGTTTGGGCGCATACCACCCTCTTCTGGTAATTTCTCTGCAGTTTCCAACTGTTCGCTGAAATCGGCGAAAAATTTATCCAGTATAACTTTCCACTCGGCGTGATTATTGGCAACCTGATCCAACCCGTCTTCCATGCGGGAGGTAAAATCGTAATTCATCAAACCACAGAAGTTCTCTGCCAACCGGTCAGTCACGATCTCGCCCATTTTCTCCGCGTAGAAACGGCGGCTTTCTACCCGCACATAGCCACGATCCTGAATGGTCGAAATGATCGACGCGTAGGTCGACGGACGACCAATACAACGTTTTTCCAGTTCTTTGACCAATGAGGCTTCGCTATAACGCGCTGGCGGTTTGGTAAAGTATTGGTTTGAGATCAATTTTTGCAGATCCAACTCGCTGCCAACGTCAATAAACGGTAGTGTACGGTCTTCATTTCCCTTGCGCAGCACAGGCATTACCTTAGTCCAACCATCGAAGCGCAGCGTGCGACCCTTGGCGCGTAGCTGGTAATCACCCGCATTAACCGACAACGTGGTGGAATCATACTGCGCCGGCGTCATCTGACAGGCGACAAACTGACGCCAGATCAACTGATACAGCTTCTGCGCGTCTGCTTCCATATCTTTCAACTGCTCAGTAATCACGTTAACGTCCGAAGGACGGATGGCCTCGTGTGCTTCCTGTGAATTTTCCTTGCTGCTGTACTGATTCGGCTCTTTTGGCAGATACTTGGTACCAAAATTGTCACCGATATAGCCACGCACCATGGTGAGTGCATCTTGGTTCAGGTTGGTGGAATCAGTTCGCATATAGGTAATGTATCCGGCTTCATACAACCGCTGAGCCATCATCATAGTTTTCTTTACACCAAAACCCAGGCGAGTACTAGCAGCCTGTTGTAAGGTGGAAGTAATGAACGGTGATCCCGGCTTGCTGCTGGTAAGTTTGTCTTCACGATCCAATACGGTATATCGTGCCTTTTCCAGCAGCTTGATGGCAGTGTGGGTTTCCTGGTGATTGACTGGCTTGAAGGGTTTATCGTGGGCATGTGTTACTAACATCTGTAGCGCAGTGTGACCCTCCGCCAACAGATCAGCGTGCAGTTCCCAGTATTCTTCGGGTACGAACGCCTTGATATCGCGCTCACGTTCAACCACTAATCGCACAGCTACCGACTGAACCCGCCCGGCAGACAAGCCTCGGGCGATTTTCTTCCACAGCAGTGGAGAAACCATGTAGCCCACTACGCGATCCATAAAACGGCGCGCCTGCTGTGCATTGACGCGGTCAATATTCAATTCGCCCGGCTGTTTGAATGCCTGCTGGATCGCCTTTTGGGTGATTTCGTTAAAAACCACACGGCTAAAACGCTTGTCATCCCCACCGATCACTTCCCGCAGATGCCAGGCAATGGCTTCCCCTTCACGATCAAGGTCGGTAGCGAGATAAATATGTTCGGCTTTTTCCGCTAACGATTTTAACTCGGCAACCACTTTTTCTTTATCCGGCAGGATTTCATAATGCGCTTGCCAGCCATGGTAAGGATCGACCCCCATACGATTAACTAGCGAAGTCATCTCATCTTTTTTAACTTTCTTTTTGGCTTGATCTACGGCTGAATCAGTACTTTTTTTGCCTGCTGAGCCACTGGTCGGCAAATCACGGATATGACCAACGCTGGACTTCACCACATAGCCATTCCCTAAATATTTATTAATAGTTTTGGCTTTTGCCGGGGACTCGACTATTACAAGAGCTTTACCCATATTTACCTTTACCTAAATTTATAACTTCTAGCTAGAAGGAAGCCTTTTATCTCGCCATACCACGGCAATTGTGTCTCTTTTTCATATTGCGGCAATCAAGAAAGAGATCAACATATTTTTGGCCGTAGGGATGTACGAAATTAAATCATCATGTAAATAAAAAATTCCACCCAATGCCGCAAAATCACACACTGTACCTGATAAAAAGCGCCACGCAACCTAATTAGCACGTAATGACAGATTTCGCCAATCGGTTGCTACCGTTGGACATCCGGACGGCATGAACCCTAGTAGGTTTACCAATAAATGTAAGCTGGTATGAGCATAAAAATGAATTGATTAAATTTATGTTTAGAGTGTAATAAATAAATGTGCACTAATACCGCTAGCTTGTTAAGCCCCACAGAATTTGTCAGCATGAAGATTATCTGTATGGCATTACCACTCAAGGCGTTGAGCAAAAAAAAGCGCATTAATTTCTTGCGGCAGATTCTTTTAGAGCAGGCTCAGTTGCCTAAGACAAAACCACCGCCGTATTTAGAACCTATCCTACCCAGGCTACCATTTGCTATCTTGGCCCTGGGCCAATGCCGCCCACCATCCTAACGTCTCCTATGCTACGGGTGTTGCTTGCTGTCCGTGTCCAAACTGGCTGCAACAATATACGCCATACGCCTATTGAAATAGGATCTTAATATGTTTAAACATCATCCCTGCGGCTTTTCTCAGAAATAAAAAAGGGGCAAGCCCCCAGGGTGAATTTAATAATCACATTTAAAATAGTTGTTTATCCCCGTATTGCCACCAGCTCAGTAGTAGACGATCTACACTCTCGGCGACACTAGCGGTGAAGCGATCCACCAGGCGTTTGCGATACGTATAGCGTACGGAGATCACTTTGTAGCTATCGACCTCGGCAATCAGGAGATCGTCGCTGGTGCACGAACTGTTTGAACAGTTCGTGAGTCTTGTTCAGATCTGATCGGAACTTCTTGCGGCCCTGTTCGGTATTCTCACCAAACAGCGTAAGCGTGCGTTTGAATTGCCTAGCTGTATACAGCTCAAAGTCGATATCGTTCTTTTCAACAGGCAGTAGAAATTTGGGATTTGCGCTACAACTCCGATTGAACCGATGATAGCAAAGGGGGCCGCTACGATGCGATCAGCTACACAGGCCGTTATATAACTCCCACTGGCCGCCACCTTATCGACCGCTACCGTCAGGCGGATCCCGCCATCAAGTGTTCCAACTGCGAAGCTGCCAGACTATAGCCGTGCACCACACCGTCAGGGCTTTCCAGCCGTAGCAGAACTTCATCTTGCGTGGAGTATTGTTGTGTGGAGGCTACCGCCAGCACCGACTAGAAGATCTCCTCACGCAGCGAAGTGACTTCATTAGCATCCATTCTACCTTTAAAATCCAGCGCGTACAGGCAAGGTTGGGTCACCTCGATAGTACTGGATCTAGCGTTTTGCTTTTTCAGCTTGTCGTAGTCTTTGGCCTGCTTCTTGCAATTATTTGCTCCAAATTTTTGTTCGGCCTCACTCATGTGCGCCAGCCGCATGGCACGCTGCATTTCACGATATTGCTCCCCAAGATCGGTCAGTTGCATTTCCCCTTTCTATAGGTTCTTACGTTGCCCTAGGCTGGCTGCTAACAACGCTAGCACACCAATGGCGTGATGACCACCGTCGACACCTTAGCCAAGAAGAGGCCGTAAACAGATATAAACTCCACAGATTCCGCCTTTATTTACAGGTTTTTGGTATGATCGATATCATTTTAGCCAATCGCGGCGTTTGCTGTCGCGGCTAGATAAAAATTTCTTATTCAGGGAGACAGATGTTTCCCTGGACTAATTTAAGGCTTAACCCAATTATCACTATGCAACTTCGTGATAAAAGAATGCCGTACTCATTGAAAATGCTAGACATAAGACATATTATTTAACAACCTGATGTAGCTTTGCAATTCACTCATTTCCCCACGCAAGTGGAATAGCCAGCAAGGAGCGAGGAACGATTGTGCATTACACCCCACCAAAGCACCTGCTCAAACAACGCATTATTTTGGTCACCGGAGCTAGCGCCGGCATCGGTCGTGAAGCGGCACTGACCTATGCTCGCTTCGGTGCTCAGTTAGTGCTATTGGGACGAACTGAGAGCAAATTACAGGCGGTTCAGGCGAAGATTGCCGCAATGGGCTGCCTACCAGCTCATATCGTGACCCTGGATTTGCTACATACTACGCCAGTACAATGCCAACAGGTTGCAGACGAACTGACAGCGCAAATCCCCCGACTTGATGGCGTGTTACACAATGCCGGAGTGTTGGGAGATATCGCGCCGATAATTGAGTTATCAATGACCATGTGGCAGGAAGTGATGCACGTCAATGTCAACGCTACTGTGATGCTGACGCAGGCGCTACTACCACTGCTGCTGAGATCACACGCTGGAACTCTGGTGTTCACCAGTTCCAGCGTGGGCCGTACCGGGCGCGCCAACTGGGGGGCTTATGCGGTGTCCAAATTCGCCACTGAGGGTATCATGCAGGTATTGGCCGACGAGTACAGGAGCCTTAATCTTCGGGTAAACTGCATCAATCCAGGAGGAACTCGTAGCAAAATGCGTGCTGCCGCCTTTCCACACGAGGACAGCAACAAGCTGAAAACACCCGCCGATATCATGCCGCTGTACCTCTATCTGATGGGGGATGACAGCCGTTTCAAAACCGGTATGACTTTTGATGCCCAACCGCATCGCAAACCTGGTGCCATCATATAATAAAGGTGCGATGACCTGGCATATGCCGTGCCGGTGATGCGGTTGCTTAAAACTTAACGGCGTTTGCTTGGTCTGCCAGATTTGCTACCTGGCGCATTGTGGCGACCACTGCTACTGGTCACCTGGATATAACGTTTGACAGCACGGCGGATCTGATTGGCCTTCATGCGGCGGCGTTCGCGCTCTACTGGCATCTTGCTGACCGTTTCCGGTTTCAGGCCAACTAATGCGCGTAGATAGTTGATCGCGTTCAGATCTAGCTCAGCCCAACCGCCACGCGGTAGCCCTTTGGGCAATGCTATATCGCCGTAGCGTACACGGATCAGTCGGCTGACCTGCACGCCAACCACTTCCCACAGACGGCGTACCTCACGGTTGCGGCCTTCGGTAAGGGTGACGTTATACCACTGGTTCAAGCCTTCACCCCCTTGGAAGTCGATGGTGCGGAAGGCTGCTAGGCGATCTTCCAACTGTACGCCCTTCTTCAACTGCTTCACGCTGTCATCGTCGGTCTGACCAAACACGCGCACCGCGTATTCGCGTTCAACTTCTCGGTTTGGATGCATCAGGCAGTTAGCCAACTCACCATCGGTGGTGAACAACAACAGGCCAGAGGTGTTGATATCCAGACGCCCTACTGCTACCCAGCGTGAACCACGCAGCTTAGGCAGGCGGTCAAACACCGTTGGACGGCCTTCGGGATCGCTGTGGGTGCAAAGCTCGCCTTCTGGCTTGTAGTAGGCCAATACACGGCAAACTGCCTCTTTAGATTCCTTGACCGAGACAACATGACCATCCATACGAATTTTCATCGCAGGGTTTACCTCAATGCGATCACCCAATTTGGTTATCTTACCATTGACACTGACGCGGCCAGCGTCAATCATGGCTTCAATTTCACGACGTGAACCGTGACCTGCGCGTGCTAAAACTTTCTGTAACTTCTCGCTCATTGAGAAACCTCTAGTGTCGCCTTCACATGCATCATCGTATATGATTTTTCTACTGGTTACGACTCTCATTACCACAACTATATAATTTATATAATATTTCTTGAAAACAAACCGCACACATAATTTAAATTGGCCAGATGTTCTACACTAACTTCAGGATCAATGATTCTAAAAATTTTGTACGTTTTTCAAGCAGTACTGGCGGCCTAAAACTGGCTCATCAAGTCATTCAAAGGCACTTAACCCACGACCATTTATCCCTATACCCCTCATACCTCAAGTTACTTGTGTGTTTGCTCCCCTCGCTGGCCCCTGTCACTTACCGGTGTCAGTGCCTGAGGGTTAATCATCCTCATCCATGGGGTTCACAGCCTGTAGCCAAGCTCAAGCGCGGTTCAAATTAGCCGAATGAAAAAAATATTCAGGTGTCATTTAATTTAATCACTGACCATGCTGAGTAACGCAACAAACTTTTATCTCAGCGAAAAAGCTTAGGATCGCCAGCCCCTTCTCGCACTACTTCAGGAGTCGATTCAGTCAGGTCAACCACTGTGGTTGGCTGTTGGCCTAGGAAGCCGCCATGAATTACTAGATCTACCCGTTTACTCAGATGATCGCTGATCTCTTGCGGATCGGACTCAGTAAAATCGTTGCCTGGCAGCATCAGCGTGGTAGATATCATGGGTTCATTCAGCGCTGCCAGCAGTGCCAACGCAATCGGATTGGATGGCACACGCAGACCAATGGTTTTGCGCTTATCGTTCATCAGACGGCGCGGTACTTCTTTGGTCGCTTTAAGAATAAAGGTGTAGTTGCCCGGCGTATTTTTTTTGATCAGGCGATACGTGATGTTGTCTACATAGGCATAGGACGACAGCTCGGACAAGTCACGGCACATCAGGGTAAAGTTGTAGTTGCTGCCCAACTGACGAATGTGGCAGATGCATGCCATCGCCTTCTTATCTTCCAGCATGCAGCCTAGTGCGTATCCGGAATCGGTCGGATAAATGATTACGCCACCTTTGCGCAGCACATCCACCGCCTGATTGATCAGACGCGGTTGAGGGTTATCCGGGTGAATATAAAAAAGCTGACTCATGACTTGCTCCTAAAATAATGCATTTGCGGCATTGGTCGCGTTAAATCATACTGTTTGACCAGTCGCGCCATACTGGTTCGACACAACCGGGCAGCCATAGCTTACGACCCAGTTCAACCCACGCACAGGGCTGATGGAAATCAGATCCTTGCGATGCCAATAATCGATATTCCTGGGCATATTTCGCCAGTTGCGAGCGCTCATACGATGCTTGCTGACATTGCACGACTTCCATTGCATCACCACCGTGCTCGGTGAAATGCGCCAACAAGCGTTTTAGCCACTTCGCCGTCAGATCATAGCGGCCTGGGTGCGCCATCACTGTCTGCCCGCCGGATTGATGAATCACATCAATAGCTTGTTCTATGCTACACCACTGTGGCGCAACATAGCCGGTTTTGCCCTTAGCGAGGTATTTCTTGAATACCTGCGACATATTGTCAGCCACGCCAATTTGCACCAAATAACGAGCAAAATGTCCTCTGGTTACCACCCCACCAGCAGCCAGCCGTTGTGCGCAGGCATAACCATCTTGAATGCGTGCTTTCGCTAGCCGTAGGCCAATTTCCTGCGCCCGTAGGGTGCGCCGCACGCTATGTTCAGCCAACAATTGCACCATGGCCGTTGACGTGGTATCAATACCCAATCCAACAATATGTATCTCGTGGTTTTGCCACAGTGTCGAGATTTCTACCCCATTAACCAATTGTAACGGTAACGCCAGCTCGGCGATACATGCAGCAGTAGCAGCTAACCCAGCGGTGGTGTCATGATCGGTGATCGCTAATACGCTGACGCGTATCTCCACCGCCCGCTGCACCAATTGTGCCGGTGTTAGGTAGCCATCATAGGCGGTAGTGTGGCTGTGAAGATCATATAGGGTAAAAGTAGAGGGCTGAGGGTTGCTGTCTGTCAAAACAAAGTATCCGGTAAGGTAATGGCTTGTTTTTCTATCATACCCGCTATCGTTAGCCAGACGGAAATCTATTCTGCTACTGGCCTGTGCCATGATGATGAGTTGAACGACTAAACGTTATGCAAAAGATGGTTGACTTCATCCTCATGTACTAGTTAACTAGTATAAGGTCGAATAAAAATTACTAGAAGGTGCTGAAATGATCAAGCCAATGACTTCTCTTGTTCGTGGGTGGCATACCTCCCTTTTACAGAAGGGGTAATCGCGCATAGCTGTCATCTGACAATGCAGATTTCCAAAGCTCGCGCTGATACGGGCTTTTTTATGGGCAGAATTTGATTGGAACAACCTGATGATAAACCAGAAACCATAGCTCAAGCTACTGAAGGTGCCAGCCAGCGTGTTCACCGCAGACCATGCGGAAGCATAACATTTGCAACAACGCCTAGAACAGTTGCAGGCTCAATTAACGCACGCACCGTAACTGATCCCGCACAAGAGGCTAGAGAATATACGACTTGGCTGCAACCAAAACGATGAAGAATACTGTGCGCTAGTCAGCAGGTTGTAGGAAGCAATTCGCCAAGGAGAAATCTTCCAGGTGGTGCCATTGTGCCGTTTCTTTCTGCCCTGCCTGGCACCGCTGGCGGCTTATAAGACGTTGAAGGATAATAATCCCAGCCCGTACATGTTTTTTATGCAGGATGATGAATTCACTCTGTTCGTCGCTTCACCGGAAAGCGCGCTGAAATACAGTGCCAATACCCGTCAGCTTGAGATCTACCCGATCGCTGGCACCCGCCTACGCGGATACCGGGCCGATAGCTCGCCAGATTTAGATCTTGATAGCCGCATTGAGTTGGAAATGCGCACCGATAATAAGGAACTAGCTGAACACTTGATGCTGGTCGATCTGTCTGGCGCGCAATGATCTAGATCGCATCTACCAAGTGGGTAGACGCTATGTGGCAGACCTGACCAAGGTTGTTCGCTACTCGTTCGTTATGCATATAGTATCCTGCATTGTCGGCACACTGCGTAGCGATCTAGACTCGCTACATGCTTATCAAGCCTGCATGAACATGGGCATCTTGAGTGGCGCGCCGAAAATGCGCGCGATGTAACTGATCGCCGCATCCGAAGGTTCACGCCGTGGCAGCTATGGTAGCGCGGTAGGCTATTTCACCGCTACTGACGATCTAGATACATGTATTGTCATTCGCTCCGCCTACGTTGAAGACGGCATTGCCACGGTGCAAGCGGGGGCCAGTGTAGTACCGGCTTCTGTTTCTCAGGCAGAAGCCGGTGAGACCCGTAATAAGGCCCGTGAGGTGTTACGTGCCATCGCGCCAGTGCGCATCACGCCAGGGAGGTGTTCTAATGGCCGATATCTTACTGCTCGATAACATTGATTCCTTTACTTACAACCTGGTCGATCAATTGCGCGCCAATGGCTATCAGGTAGTGATTTATCGCAATCATATTGCTGCTGAGTTGATTATCCAACGCTTGCAGCAGATGGAATACCCCGTGCTGATGCTATCGCTAGAGATGGGCACGCCTGCCGATGCTGGCTGGCTGCATGCCAGAATTGCTGCAACGCCTGCGCTGCCAACTACCAATTATCGGCATCTGCCTCGGCTACCAGGCTATTATGGAAGCCTACGGTAGCCATATTGTGGGCAGGCGGACGAGTCTTACATGGCAAAGCGTCGGCGATTAGCCACGATAATGAGGGCATATTCGCTGGTATAACGAACCCATTGTCGGTAGCGCGTTATCACTCGCTAGTTGGCAGCAATATCCCGGCCGAACTCACCGTCAACGCGCGTTTTAGCAAAATAGTGATGGCGGTGTGCAATGATCGACATCGCGTATGTGGTTTCCAATTTCACCCTGAATCGATCCTGACGATTCACGGCGCGTCACTGCGTACGTTGGCTGCCGTCGTCACACCAACCCAATATTTCGAACTGCTGACGGCGATTAGCCAGAAACATCCAGCCCTTCCAATCGGGCTGCTAATGTACGCCAATCTGATGTTCCATAATGGCATTGATGTATTTTATCGACGCTGTGATGATGTAGAGGTCGACTCGGTGCTGATTGCTGATGTGACGTTTGATGTGCCGTTTGAAGAGTCGGCACCATTCCGTGCCACCACAGTACGGCACGGAATGGTGCCAATCTTTATCTGCCCGCCAAACGCCGATGACGATTTGCTGCGTGAAATTTCTTCCCATAGTCGTGGCTACACTTACCTACTGTCGCTTGCTGACGTCACTGGCACCGAAAGCCGCGCTCAACTGCCACGGCATTATCTGATCAACAAGCTGCGAGAATACCATGCTGCACCGCCGCAAGATTATCGGGCAGAATCAGGCTAATGCGATCGAGATGCTGGCTAGGGTGGCGAATTTTGTCAGTGCCATGAAAGACGCCACTTGGTCATAACATATCGCAGCGGGCATAGTAGATACTGCCCGCTGATCACCTCTATTTTGTTCATTTTTACATCTGGAATTTGAATAAATCCGCTTCTTGTCTCATACTTACCTTTGTTCGCTATACATTTCTTTATTATGGGTAATGCACACTTTTTACAAGTGATAACCAAAATCTAAATGTAGTTTCTACAGTAACATTAATGTGGAGAGCCATTATGAAGTTATTTAAAACCATTTCAGCCTTGTGCATGGCAACTATTGTAGCATGCGCAGTGAGTGCTTGCGCCCCGACGGCGAAGTTCGAGGGAACGGGTGGTTATATTGACGATACAGTGATCACCACCAAAGTGAAAACTGCGCTGCTAGGTGATAAAAATATTAAATCGAGAGAAATAAGCGTTGAAACCTTCAAGGGGCGGGTGCAATTAAGCGGTTTCGTTACTTCAAACGACGATGCTATTCGTGCGGTGCAGACAACACGCGGCGTAGCAGGTGTAAAATCCGTTGAGAACGTGATGCAACTTAAATAATACTTCCAGGGAGGCGCAACGCCTCCCTATTTCTAGCATCTTCAGAAGCGATAACCCGCCCCGAACATAAACACCTAGGGATCGAAGTGGTGTAGTCAACCCCAGCGCCAATATGAGATCGCAGTTTGTTCTGCTTGTTACCAAAGCATTACTGAGCCATCAATGTGGGTGGCAACTGATGCACAGTAGCCAGTTCAGTTTAACCCAACGTGACTTTATGGCGGAATAGTGTCGCTGCCAGTAGTTCAACACCGATATTGTCTGTTACCCTGTAACCGAAGGTCAAACCAAGCTGAAGGTCATTTTTGGCATCCAGCGACCCAACCCCAGTATACGTTTTCTAAACTGACCTTTGGACACACTGCCGCACTCCCAGCACGGAATATGAAATCACCTGCCTGGTGCGCACTTACCCACATAGGAGCCATTATCGCCGCCAATGCCACTACGAGAGTTGTCTTTTTCATGATCCATTTAATTTATGTGGTTTTAACTATTGGGTAATATAACGACTAGCGGGGTATGATAATCCCACTGGGATCACATATTAAGGGTAAAAACTCAAATTCCTTGCAAAAACAAGGTTACCTAGCATCCTATTAGATCAAAAGTTGATCTAAACTATAAAATCACAATTGGGCGGCAAAATCAGCAAAACCGTTACTTCCTGGTTAGGTTTATTTCAACCGTTCCACCGACGATCAGTCTGGCTATAGCAGTAGACGCAAACAGTAATCAGCCATAGTGCGATTCATGGGGTGCCACAGCGGCACGTAACATGGTATAATCACCTCTTATTTTCCTCTATTTTCTCGACGCTAAGGAGTCTGCATGCCTATCACGGCCAACTTTTTGTACCGTGACAGTTTTAATTTTTTCCGTAACCAACTAGTCAGCATCTTAATGTTGGCGCTGTTGACTGCGTCTATCTCTGTGCTGCTCAACCAGATTTTAGGCACTGACGCCGAGATATTGAAGATCCTGAGTGCCACAAAAGGTGACTTTGCTGCATCAGCCAGTATGGATATCCAGGAATTTATTCACCAAATGACGCCAGAACAACAGCTAATGTTGTTGAAAGTATCGGCGGCAGCGACACTCTCCGCATTAGTGGGCAATGCGCTGCTGATCGGCGGGATACTGACGCTGTTGCGCCTGGTATCCCAGGGGCAACGCACCAGCGCGCTGTGTGCTATCGGTAGCTCTGCGCCAGCGTTGCCGCGCCTGATGCTGCTGCTGTTTATTTGCAGTTTGATGATTCAACTGGGTCTAAGGCTGTTAGTTGTACCAGGTGTAATTATGGCGATAGCCTTCTCGTTGGCATCGGTCATCACCACCACCGATAAAAAAGGCGTGTTCGCTTCGATCAAATTGAGCTGCAGGCTGGCCTTCGCCAATGTACGGGTGATCGTACCGGCGATGGTGCTCTGGCTGGTGGCCAAGCTGCTTCTGTTCTTTGTGTTTAGTCACTTACCGTTACTAACACCCAACGCCACCAACCTGGTGATTACTGCGCTGAGTAACCTGATTTCCGCTCTATTGCTTATTTATTTGTTCCGCCTGTATATTCTGTTGCGCAGCTAATTTGACGTGGATAACGATAAAAGCAGCCTGCCCTTTGGTTTTTATGTCCTCTATGAAGGATTACGCCGACCAAACGTCGATAATCAGTAGTTCCCTGCGATACAAATAGCCTGATAGATCAGGTATAGCTGTCCGATGAACAGATGATGGATTGATTTATGAAGCAATTTCCTGATTTTCTTCCGCTAATTATCTTTTTTGTCTTTTATAAGCTGTACGATATCTACCTAGCTTCTGGAGCTCTGATCGTCGCTACAGTACTGGTACTGTTCTTCACTTGGGTGAAATATCGCAAGGTAGATAAAATGGCACTGATCACCTTTCTGATGGTGCTGGTGTTCGGCACCCTAACGCTGGTGTTCCATAACGATTTATTTATTAAATGGAAAGTGACGGTAATCTACGGCCTGTTCGCACTGGTTCTTCTGATCAGTCAATTTGTGCATAAAAAGCCGTTGGTGCAGCGCATGCTAGGTAAAGAGCTTGCACTACCGGACAAGGTATGGAGCAATCTTAACCTCGCTTGGGCGGTGTTCTTCCTGGTATGCGGTTTGGCAAATATCTACGTTGCCTTCTGGCTACCACAGAGTACATGGGTCAACTTTAAAGTATTTGGCCTGACTGCTCTAACGCTGGTTTTTACCCTGATCAGCGGCATCTACATTTATCGGCACATGCCGGAAGAAACAAAAAGGTAGGAAGCGATGGATGACGAGAGCAATTTACCCCCTACCCGGCATTCTGCGTTATCTTATAACCCGTTCAACATGGGGATCATTTTATTTCGGTCATGCCATTCATTTTGAAGCGGATGTTAACAATGCGATCTTTTGCTTCTTTAGCTTCATAACGCCACTTGCGCAATGCTTGCTTTACCTCGTGCTCGAATATATTGCGTGGTTCAGCGGATAGGATGCATAGGTTAGTCACGAGGCCATTGCTGTCAATATCAAACTGCACCCGCACGCTGCCTTCAATCTGCAATGCTCTGGCGCGTGGCGGATAGAGAGGATCAACCCGACTGATCGGATTTGGCTACGAATCGCGTGAATTCCCCTGCACAGGCACGGGACTGATTGACTTAGCAGGCGCGTTATTTTCGGACAGCTATGTCTCATGCATCCCAGCCTCTTCTGGCTTTAGCTTGATCTGCTTTTCAACTTTTGGTTTCGGCTTTGGCCTAGGTTTTATTGGCTGCGGTTGGTTTCAGCATCGCCTTCGGCAATGGTTCCGGCATCAGTTCAGGTTTACAGGCTCTACCTGAGGCGGCTCAGGTTCGCTCTGCGCTGGTGGCTCTGCTGTAGTAGGGGCGATATTGACCATCATCACGCTGATCAATGCATCCTCAGATTTGGGGAGTTCCATCACCTCCTCTTGGCGGAAGCACAGAACAATCTCTCCACCAAGGCACAATATAAGCCAACGGACATGACAATCGGCACTGACAAACGACGATTAGGGAACATCTTTTTTAGCGGCATATTGATTTTGTTTCCTCTAGTTCGTCAAGTTTAAATACAAATAGCAATAATATTCAATAACGAAAGGAAAACGATCACTTCAACCGTCTTTAGCTGGGATAAAATTAGCGAACTGCCGTCATGGGTAGGTGGAAGAGGCAAGCAATGCGCAGATTCAAACAGTTTCTCAACGCTATCTTCATCGTTGTGGGTTATCGTTCTCATCGTCGCCGTAATACAGCACACCCAGCTTGATCAGCGTCCGCCCTTGCGCTTTGCGGCGGTGCAAGTTGGTATCCCGCAGTGAATAAACACAGTCACAATATTCCTGCTGGTAAAAACGTTCACGTTTGCTGATTTCGATCATACGCGCTGATTCCCCTTTCTTGCGCCAGTTGTAATCCCAATACAGCAGATCAGGGTACTTTTCTGCGGCACGGATACCGCAATCGGTGATCTGCTGCATGTTTTTCCAACGAGAAATGCCGAGGGAGCTGGAGATAGCATCATAGCCGTTTTCATGTGCGTATAAGGCGGGGTGCATTCAAAACGCATATCGAAATATATGGTGCAACGAATACCACGCTCCGGCCCATGCTCTATACCTTTATCATGGGCGAACCAGTTGTCGGTATCGTAATCTGCATCAATGATCGTTATCCCGTGCTGGTCGGCAAAGCGGATGTTCTCCTCTTTGCGCAGCAAATATTTCTTTTGTAGATGGATGTTCGGGTTGTAAAAAAATAGCATACTCAATACCTGAGGCCTGAATGGCTTCCATCACCTCACCAGAGCAAGAAGCGCAGCAAGGATGCAACAGCAGTTTGCTTTTCCTCGCAGGGAGTTGGAGTTTTTCTCTAATCAGTTCCACTATTTTTTCATCTAGACCGTGCGGCGCACTATACGAATAAAAGCCTGCGGCTTCAAGGCGTAAGCTTTAGCTGAAATAGAATTTGTCCTAAGCGTTTTAAGCGTTTCCTTTACTTGGCTTTTTACATTACCTTAACTTATCTAGTTTATAACAATGATTTTAAAGGTGAAACATGCTTTATCTAATCTACACGCAAGATGTTCCGTAGTCGTTGGAGAATCGCCTGTCAGCATGCCAGACGCATCTGGCACGCCTACAAGAGCTGCGTGACGCGCTAGCCGCCTGGTGGTAGCCCGGGCCGAACCTGGCTATCGATAGCAATGATCCCGGCAATGCAGGTTTTACTGGTTTGACAGTGATCGCGTAACTCACTACGCTGGCAGATGACAAAACCTAGGCCTAGCAAGATCCCTATGTTGCAGCCGGAGTTTATGCGCAAGTGACGATCAAGCAGTTTAAGCAGGTATTTTAGATACAAGAAAAATAATAGACAAATAATTATTTTGGTGTTAAATAAAGATTTTAAGTCGGTCAACATAGACACATTAAGTAGTGAAAATATTGCTTTATGATACCTTGTAGCCCACTATGTGGGTTTTTTATGGATTTGTATTCTGAAGTATGTACGCCGTACGTCGCCTAACGGTAATTGCGCTTAGGCAAGAGTTATCTGAGGATATTCACCGACCGAAAGCGGTACAGACTCTTAACCCTCAGTAACCGTAAAAAACGTAATTTGGCCGTTTAGTCCATGCGCATCGGAACTCATTTCGATCTCATTGCACTTTCTACTTGGCTCATTAGCCTTGATTGGCACACCCCTCTAGCTATTTCCAAAGACACATTGTATTTTTTAGAGCATATCCTAGTAGGCATACATTATTGCCGCCATTTTGGACATGGACAGCGCACAACAATCGCAGCGTGCGTTCTTAACTTCATTATAATTATACAGTATCAGCGCCCAGAAAAGGTTTCCCCTTTGCCGATCTGTGCGTACACTCCTCATGTGTGGTTTGCAAACGGAATTTTCAGCCTTATGACAACATTTTATACTGTAATCGATTGGCTTATGGTATTCGGCTACTGGCTGCTTATCGCCGGGGTAACGCTGCGTATTTTGATGAAACGCCGCGCAGTACCTTCGTCAATGGCGTGGCTGCTAGTTATTTATATTCTGCCGCTTGTAGGCATCGTGGCCTATTTATCCTTTGGTGAGTTGCATCTGGGCAGACGCCGTGCCGAACGCGCCAAGGCAATGTGGCCCTCCACCGCCAGCAGGCTGAATGAACTGAAAGAAAGCCGCAGGATCTTCGCCACCGAGTACAGCCCAGTCGCCAGGCCGCTATTCCAACTGTGCAATCGCCGACATGGCATCGATGGCGTCAAAGGCAATCAACTACAATTGTTCACTACCACCGATGAAACGCTAAAGGCGCTGATCCGTGATATTGGATTAGCTCGCCATAACATCGACATAGTGTTCTACGTCTGGCAGCCTGGCGGTCTGGTCGATCAGGTAGCCGAATCGCTGATGGCTGCTGCCCGCCGGGGTGTGCATTGCCGTTTAATGCTGGACTCTGCCGGCAGCTTGCAGTTTTTTCGTAGCCCCTATCCGAGCATGATGCGCCATGCTGGCATAAAGGTTGTCGAAGCGCTGAAGGTTAACCTGTTGCGCGTTTTCTTGTGCCGCATGGATCTACGCCAGCACCGCAAAGTAGTGCTGGTCGATAATTACATTGCCTATACTGGCAGCATGAATATGGTCGATCCGCGCTATTTTAAGCAGGACGCTGGGGTGGGCCAGTGGATTGACTTGATGGCACGTATGGAAGGCCCTGTAGCCACCACCATAGGTATCGTGTATGCCTGCGACTGGGAGATTGAAACTGGCAAACGTATTTTTCCGCCACCACCTGATGCCAATATCATGCCGTACGAACAGGAAAGCGGGCACACCATCCAGGTGATCGCTTCCGGCCCTGGCTTCCCGGAAGAGTTAATCCATCAGGCGCTACTGACGGCGGTCTATTCTGCGCGAGAACAATTAATCATGACCACGCCGTACTTTGTGCCAAGCGACGATCTGTTGCACGCTATCTGCACTGCGGCCCTACGCGGGGTTAAGGTTAGCATCATCGTGCCGCGCGGCAACGATTCTACGATGGTGCGCTGGGCTAGCCGGGCATTTTTCTCCGAGCTGCTGGAAGCTGGGGTGAATATTTACCAGTTTACCGGTGGCCTGCTGCATACCAAGAGCGTGTTAGTAGACGGCCAACTCAGCTTGATCGGCACCGTCAATCTCGATATGCGTAGCCTGTGGCTAAACTTTGAAATCACGCTAGTAATCGACGATGATGGCTTTGGCAGCGATCTTGCCTGCGTGCAAGAAGACTATATCGCTCGTTCAACACTGCTAAACGCCAAAGAATGGCAAAAGCGGCCATTCTGGCACCGTTTGCTTGAGCGACTATTCTACTTTTTCAGCCCATTTCTATAAAAGCCTTACTACGCGTACTTAAATAGCTCCCAATCATTTTATCAGGATTTTTTTATGGAATTGAATAAACCGCCCGCCTTACCAAAGACGAAACATTAGAGCAAGCCTACGATATCTTTTTGGCGCTGGCTGGTGACAATCTGGATCCGGCGAATATTTTGCTGTTCAATTTGTAGTTTGAACAACGCGGTGCCGCTGAGTTATACGACCTGTAGGAAGACTAGCAGGAACATGTAGACGTTGAGTTGGATCCAGATGTCTTCGCCGAGGTGGTGATCGGCCTGGCGGGCAGCGATGGCGAACCGATCAACGATGTATTTGCCCGTGTGTTGTTGTGCTGCGAGAAAAACCAAAAGCTGTGCCACATTCTGTGGAAAGAGTAAGCCTTTTCCCCGCCTGGTAAATAAGTACCGCCAAAAAATTAAACGGCATCCCAAAAATTGGGTACCCAACGAGTCAGCGGCATTTTTTATTAATCAATGATACTCACCTGGATTTCAAATTTTCGCTAGGCACCCAGTTCGCTCACCCCGCAAGGGATGAAGCCTATGGATGGTCCGCATGACCGAGTGCAGGTAGCAACGCTGCTTCTTGAAAGATGACGGGTACATTATAAATGGTCTATCTTCAAGCACGATACCGCATGGTGGAAACTGCCTTCTAACAGTGGCCGTGTCTTGGTACATTCCGTTCCAGCGTTAGGGCAGCGGGTACGAAATACGCAACCGGTCGGCAGGTTGATCGGTGAATGCAGTTCTCCTTCTAGCAATTGGATTTGTTTGCCTTGCTCCTTGTCTGGATCGGGTACTAGCACCACCGACATCAGCGCTCTGGTATAAGGGTACTGCTGGTTGTGATACATCTCGTCGTAGGTACCCAACTCCACCGTATGGCCCAGATACATCACCAGCACACAATCGGAAATGTGCTTAACCACCGCCAAATCGTGGGCAATAAAGGTCAGTGATAACCCCATCTCACGCTGTAACTATTGCAGCAGGTTGACCACTTGAGCTTGGATCGACACGTCCAGCGCGGAGACTAGTTCGTCGCAGATCACTAACTTCGGTTCCAGGATCAGCATACCGGCAATAGGCACGGCCTACCTGAGAACTCATACAGATAGCGGTTGACTAAATTGGGCAGCAGGCCAACCTTAAGCATCATCGCTTTGACCTTGTCCTTCACTAATAGGTGCGCAGCGGTTCGGCGATGAACTCACCGATGGTCATGCGAGGATTCAGTGAAGCCAGCAGATCTTGGAAAATCATCTGAATGTCGCTGCGGGTTTGCTACCAGTAGGCATCCATCCTTCATGCCAAGCAGTTCCTTACCCAGCCAGGTTATGCTGCCACTGGTAGCCTTCACCAAGCCTACAAAGGCACGGGCGAAAGTTGACTTACCACAGCCAGACTAGCCAACTACACCCAGCTTTTCGCTCTCAAACAGCCGTAGTGTCACACCATCGACCGCTTTCAGAGTTTTCGGCGGCTGCCAGAACCATTGTTTATCACCATGAATATTGAAGTGCACTTTCAGTTCTGCCACTTCAAGCAGCACTTTCTTATCGGTCAACGTTGTCATATCAACGCCTCCAGGGGTTTAAAACAGGCATGCAGACATCCTTGCGCAAAAGGTTCCAACGGTGAGGCGCTTTTGCACTGTGCCATCGCGTGCGGACAGCGTAGCTGGAACGGGCAATCTTGCGGCAGATACAGCAGGTTCAGAGGATTACCGAGGATGGTAATCAATGCCTCACCTTCGGTGTCTAAACGCGCCACTGCATTCAGCAAGCCAATAGAATACGGATGGCTCGAATGATAAAACACCTCGCGGGCGCTACTATACTCGATGGTACGTCCAGCATACATCACCAATACTTTGTTGCAGATGCTGGCAACCACCCCCCAGATCGTGGGTGATTATGATAATGGCGGTGTTGAACTCACGCTTTAGCTCATTGAGTAGCATCATGATCTGCGCCTGTACGGTCATGTCCAGTGCCGTGGTCGGTTCGTCGGCGATCAACAGCTTTGGTCGGCACAGCAGAGCCATAGCGACGATCATCACGCGTTGGCGCACCCTCCAGAGAACTTCATATGGATACATGCGCATGCGTTTATGTGCTTCCGGCATTTTTACCGCATCAAGCATCTATACTGACTCGGCAAAGTCAGCACTTTTGCTCATTTTTTATGCGGCATTAGCACTTCTACCAATTGTTCACTGACACGCATATAGGGGTTGGGCGAGGTAATCGGGTCTTGGAAGATCATCGCCATCTCTTGCAAGGGGTTAAACGGGAGGGGTTAAACTATAGGCCGGGAGGTCGCCCTGATTTTTCACTTTATGGGTGATGATGTCACGATCAAGTGCCAGTTTGAGGGCTTTACATATACGTTAGTCGGTGAAAGGTGCCTATGGATTGTTGATCTCGTAAAAATAGGTACAGAGGTGAGGAGAAACCTACACTTCATACGGGATCTCTTTCTTCAGCTTCTGGAACAGTTCGATCAGCATGCTGGAAGTCATATCGATTTCGCCGGTGCGGTAGCGGTTAACGTCAGTCACTTCCGACGAAATCGGTAAGAAGATTACTTTATTGATGATGGTTTTTGTGTTGTCCCAATATTCTGGATTACGTTCCAGAATAATTTGTTCATTAACGACCTAATCTTTCAGCTTACTAAGCGCAATTATCTACATAGTTGGCTGGCAATGTCCATATTTCTCGCAAAATTTCTCTACCGCAGCTTGATACACCGGCTTCATCGCGCAATGTGGGGTCATTTTCAACCAGGTAAGGCACTGGCTCAGTTAGGGTAGCCTGGAAGGTGTGATCGTCGATGGCCTGCACCCCTGGGGTCTATTTATCTTTCTTACAGGCGATGATGGCATCAACGTTTTCCACATGAGCATATTGCAGATAGCTGGCGTAAGGCGGGACAGTTTTCAGATCAACCAGGCGCTGTCAACTATAGACGAAATGACGAAATCTTGTACAGTGACTAGCTTACTGTTGGACCATTTCGCATCTTTACGCAGATGGAATATCTATACTTTAGCATCTTTGTTATCCCAGATTTCTGTCACACCAGGAACAATAGAACCGTCTAGGCTATTATTGGCCAAGCCCTCAATTAGATCACGGGTGATGTTATTCCCTGGCACGCCTTCAATTTTATATGGATCCAGAGATTGTACTTTAGTACCGTTGTTTCTGACGATTTCTTGCTTCTCTTCCAACTGTACGCCTGCTGACACTTCAGCCGTGAAAGCACTTCCACTTGCGTCGATAATGCCAGCGGCCAAGAGGCTTTTCTTCGTAAGATTGCTTATAGATAGGCTCCATTTTCATTATCATAGGCTCGTCGAATCGATATCACTGCATCACTCAGCAGCAATTCCCTTTTTATTGCTTGATGCCGCTGCCGATGATCAGCACGCGGGCAATCAACCTGGTTAACGGCATAGATTTCATAGTCTGCTGCATAGTTGAAGCTCCTTTTAGTTTTTATTTATAAAATTATAAATAAATGCACAGGCAGACAAAAATCGTTCCTGTTTTCAGGACTCAATACGCTAGTTACCACAAGGAAGTTTCAAAATTAGCAGAAGCCAAATTCCATCACCAATTTATTTTACAAAAATGTTAAGAAACTCTCTTTTATTGCCTGAGTTCCTATTTTATCATAGGTTACAAGGTGCTAAACATTAAAAATAATTGCATGGCATTGTTAAATATAAATAAAAATAGTTACATAATATGTATTAATGGCCGCGTCGCCAAAATAAACATTTACATAACAAATTAGTTAATTAGGTAATGAATACCTGCTGATGGAATGTTATTCACATAACGACTGAGTGAAGGCCAGACAAACCTTGCATGAGGGTAATTATTCAATAACAACTTTCAGCGTCGGTAGGAAAAATATAGGCATAATGATGAAGGCAACAGCTCACTCAGAAGTTTCTGGGGGTAACTCCATCCCTGAATACGCTAGCACTGTACACTTGATCAACAAGAAAACTGCCGTGAAGCCAACGTAAAACATGTTGTGGCATAACCATCCGAAATCCCTCTACTGCTATGATTGCCGAACTACAGCAAATCCTGTTAGATAATTTCTATGGCCGTGAGTCTAGTGAAATGATTTCATAAGCAGTTGCTCTTGTTACGGCTATAGGGATAATAAGCTACAGAAAGTAGCCGTGCATTAAACCGATAAAAACTACCTTCTTGAACTGCCCCCTTATAGATGGCTACCTTTCAAGAAAGGCAGTTTTTTATCCGTATGGTGGGTAGTATCGGCATCGAGCTAAACGCGCTATCGTTCCTGCTATACCTTTCTCACATCAATTTTGGGGGTAAATAGCCTCTTTATAATGCTTGCGGCATACAGAAATATAGCTCTCATTACCGCCTATTACCACTTGCTCGCCAGCTCGCGTTGCCTGACCATTTTCATCCAACCGCAGCACCCGGTTTGCTTTTCTTCCGCAGTGACAGATGGTTTTCAATTCCACCAGCTTATCTGACCAAGCTAGCAAGTATTGGCTACCGATAAATAACTCCCCCAGAAAATCGGTACGCAGGCCGTAACACAACACCGGAATATCCAATTGGTCTACGACATCGCATAGTTGCTCTACCTGCGCTTTGGTCAGAAATTGGCTTTCATCCAGCAAAACGCAATGAATTGGCTGCTGTTGATGCTGCTGACTGATCATAGTGTACAGCATCGAGTCGTTATTATAGAGCTGTGCCAGAGAGGACGGGCCGATGCGCGAACCCACCTTACCCATACCAAAACGGTGATCAATTTCAGCGGTAAACACCAGCGTGCGCATACCACGTTCTTGATAATTATATGAAGATTGCAACAATGCGGTAGATTTTCCGGCATTCATAGCAGAGTAATAAAAATAAAGTTGAGCCATGAGCCAGCAACTCCAATAGTATAAGAAATATTCAGATCTAACTCTCGGCAGTCAGTGTACCACAGCAAGTCCTCATGCTTAGCCTTCATGAGTACAATAACCTGCCTGAGGTAATAATGCGCTTTCACTATGAAACATATCGTTCTACGCTAGAGCCTAACTTATACATCTATTTACGGGATAATCACTATCTGACAGCACTATTAATTATTTCTGATGTAGATGCCTGCATTAATGCCTAGAATAGTGCACTTATCGACCTGCACGTTGAATAGTCATGGCGACGTATTAAAAGCATCAGTGGCAGCGCTGAGGTATTTAATATCATCAGATGACCAAAACAGTACACTTTGGCGTAATATTTAACGGTATATCCGCCAATCCCGGAACTGCTATTACTTATCCATAAAAGCCTTTTGACGCAATCAACATACCACAACTACTAGAAATTTGACTTAAAATTACAGTAGTAATACTTAATAATCCTATCTATATTAGCTTGTCAGATCTGATTGACCACTTTTTAAAACGGTAAATTTGAGTATTAAGACCATTTTAGCTATTGCAGAAAATAAAAGAGCACTCTATTATTATACACACCCACACCAATATAATTTGAGACTAGGACAAATGAGCGAAGCATTAAAAATTTTGAACAACATCCGTACTCTACGCGCTCAGGCAAGAGAATGTAGCCTGGAAACACTGGAAGAAATGCTTGAGAAACTAGAAGTTATTGTGAACGAACGACGCGAAGAAGACAATCAGGCTCAAGCAGAAATTGAAGAACGCACTCGCAAATTGCAACAATATCGTGAAATGCTCATTGCTGATGGCATCGATCCAAATGAATTGTTGCAAACTATGGCGACGACTAAAGCAGCGGGTAAAGCAAAGCGTGCGACACGTCCTGCTAAATACCAATATAAAGATGAAAATGGCGAACTCAAAACCTGGACAGGCCAAGGCCGTACTCCAGCAGTGATTAAGAAAGCTATCGAAGAACAAGGTAAATCTCTGGATGATTTCCTGCTGTGATAACCCTTAGCTCCGTATACAAAAGGCTCTCCTTAGGGGAGCCTTTTTGCAACATTATAAGCCGAACTGACGATTACCTTCTTAGGTAAATATCTTGAAATATTGTATCAAGTTTCTCCGGCGAATTATCTGTATTACAGGTATAAAATTAGCCGTAGCCACTCTATTATCCCTGCATCTGTACACTACTCAATCATTGAAATTTATAAAATTCCTGGTACCAATTTACAAAGCGTTTTACCCCGTCCTGTACGCTAGTTGCCGGTTCAAAACTGATAGCGTTATAAAGCTCAGCGGTATTTGCATGAGTATCCACAATGTCACCAGATTGCATCGAAAGCATATTTTTACACGCAGTTATCCCTAATGCCTGTTCGAGCACACTAATATATTCCATAAGCTTTACTGGGGTGTTGTTACCGATATTATAAACATGATAAGGCGCGGAACTGGTAGTCGGTGATCCCTCTTCTACAACCCATTCGGGATCCGCCTGAGGTATAATCGCTTGCAATCTCACTATGGCTTCAGTGATATCATCAACATAGGTAAAATCGCGGTACATTTCGCCATGGTTATATACATCAATGCTCTCCCCCGCCAATATGGCCTTAGTAAACTTGAACAATGCCATATCTGGCCTGCCCCAAGGACCATATACAGTAAAGAAGCGCAATCCGGTGGTGGGAATACCGTATAAATGGGAATAGCTATGCGACATCAGCTCATTGGCTTTCTTGGTCGCTGCATACAGTGATATAGGGTGATCAACGGAATCTTCAGTAGAAAATGGTAGCTTACGATTCAGGCCATAAACTGAACTGGAAGAGGCATACAACAAATGTTCAACATTATTACGACGACAGCCTTCCAGTACATTTAAATGGCCAATAAGATTTGCATCAGCGTAGGCCAACGGGTTTTCTAGTGAGTATCGCACACCAGCCTGAGCAGCCAGATGAATAACCCGTTGAAAATTATGCTCGGCAAACATTGCCGCTATTCCCTCGCGGTCAGCCAAATCCAATTTAATAAACTGAAACTTTGGCTTATTAACCAACAGATCAAGACGAGCTATTTTTAGAGCCACATCATAGTAATCATTTAGATTGTCAATACTGACAACCTGATGCCCGTCAGCCAACAATCGCGCTGCTACATGATAACCAATAAATCCTGCGGCACCTGTAACCAGGAATTTCATGCCCTACCCCTTAAATTACTGTCTTAATAGAGGAGCCTCGGCCGATTGCATAATAGGTAAAACCACGGTTTTTAAGACGTTCAGGATCAAACAAGTTGCGACCATCAAAGATGACCGGTTGCTTTAACGCCCCTTTGATAATATCGAAATCCGGTGCGCGGAAGCTCTGCCACTCGGTACAGATCACCAACGCGTCAGCACCTTGTAGCGCAGCCTCTTTAGTATCCATCACTTTGAGATCATCACGTTGACCATAGATGCGCCGAACCTCATGCATCGCTTCTGGATCGTAAGCCTGTACTGCGGCTCCATCCTGCCATAACTGCTCCATCAACACACGGCTGGACGCTTCACGCATATCGTCGGTATTCGGCTTGAACGCCAACCCCCAAAGGGAGAAAGTTTTACCCTTCAGATCTTCACCAAAGTAGTCGCTAATAAGCCTGTTTAGCTTGTATTTCTGCTTATAGTTAACCTGCTCCACCGCCTGTAACAGCTTCGGCTGGTAGCCGATGTGTTCCGCAGCGCGGATCAGCGCCTGCACGTCTTTCGGGAAGCAGGAACCACCGTAGCCGCAGCCTGGATAGATAAAGTGATAGCCAATACGTGAATCGGAACCGATACCCTGACGCACTTTTTCGATATCCGCACCCAACATTTCCGCCAAGTTCGACATTTCGTTCATAAAGCTGATTTTAGTCGCCAGCATACAGTTGGCGGCATACTTGGTCAATTCAGCACTACGGATATCCATTATTATCATACGATCATGATTGCGGTTAAACGGCTCATACAGCTCACGAATAGGTTCGATCACCTCTTTGCTTTCGTTATCGCTACCGATAACGATGCGCTCAGGGCGCATGCAGTCGGCGACCGCAGCCCCTTCCTTCAGAAACTCCGGATTGGACACCACATCGAACGGCACGTTGCTGCCGTGTTTTTCCAACGTTGTGGCCATCACCTGACACACCTTATTCGCTGTGCCGACCGGCACGGTAGACTTGTTAACTACAACTTTACGATCGGTCATGTGCTCGGCGATAGTACGCGCCACGGCGGTCACGTACTGCAAATCGGCAGAACCATGCTCGTCCGGCGGTGTGCCAACGGCGATGAATTGGATAGTACCGTGAGCAATGCCTAACTTTGCGTCGGTGGTGAAATGCAGGCGGCCACCTTCATAGTTTTGCTTCACCAACGGTGCCAGGCCAGGTTCAAAAATAGGGATATTCCCTTTTTTCAAGTTTTCTATTTTATGCTCATCAACGTCAATACACATAACGTCATGACCGACCTCAGCCAGCACTGCTGCTTGCACAAGACCAACATAACCAATACCAAAAACTGTAACTTTCATGGGAGAATCCTAGTTCTCAAATTACCAATAAATTATTTCTTTGCAGTGGTTATCAACCGTTGTAACCACTGAGAAAAATCTTTGCCTAGGCTAGCGTGGCGCATACCATATTGGACGAAAGCCTGCATATAACCCAGCTTGTTGCCGCAATCATGGCTCATACCTTTAAGATGGTAAGCTTCTACCGTCTCCTTCTGCATCAGCATCTCAATGCTGTCGGTGAGTTGGATTTCGTCACCTGCGCCTGGAGGTGTTTTCGCTAGTAGTGGCCAAATGTTAGCGGATAACACATAGCGGCCAACAATGGCTAGGTTGGAAGGCGCTGTGCCTAGCATCGGTTTTTCAATCACATTGACCATCGGAGCACTATCCCCTGGCTGCAACTCATAGCCTTGGCAATCTGCTATGCCGTAATTCCAGACATAGTTATGTGGTACCGGTTCAACCATAATCTGGCTGATGCCAGTCGCGTCGAAACGTCGCAGCATTTCGTGTAAATTGTCTTTACCCAGATCGGAGCTATATTCGTCAAGGATCACGTCCGGTAATACCACAGCGACCGGTTCATCCCCTACCATCGGATAAGCACACATAACAGCGTGCCCCAATCCCTTAGCCACCCCCTGGCGCACCTGCATAACGGTAACGCCTTTGGGGCAAATCGACTGAACTTCATCCAGCAACTGGCGCTTAACGCGTTTTTCCAGTATTGCTTCCAGCTCAAAGCTGGTGTCGAAATGGTTCTCGATTGAGTTTTTAGAGGAATGTGTGACCAACACAATCTCGATAATCCCCGCCGTAATACACTCATTGACTACGTACTGGATCAAGGGTTTGTCCACCAGTGGCAACATTTCTTTCGGGATAGCTTTAGTCGCTGGCAACATCCGTGTTCCCAAGCCTGCAACCGGGATTACCGCTTTTCTGACTTTACGATTTATAGCAGGCATTGCTTTCCCTCTTAATATGTTAATTTTATGAGCTTTATATGCCATACAAAAACGTTTAAGAGTATACCAGCTTATCGTTACCGAGCATTAGTCCGAACACAAATAGAAAGAATTTAGGGTAATCGCTCAATATTAGGTAAAATACGCATTCTGAATATCGCATTTCCAAATGCTATTAGTACTGACTTATTCAGCACTCAGCATCAGACGCAACCTGCCACCGCTTCCCCATACCTAGCACTGCCAGGCTGCGCAGCGCTAGCTGATTTGATTGGTATATGTCGCTTCAAACGTCCCCAACGGAATATCATTACTCAACTGGATCTGATTGTCTCCGGTATTAACATTGGCGTTCATCCCAGCGGGGACCATAATCAGTTTTTTATGTTCGGTGTGATAATAACCTAGCAGCAGGGGGGAATTGGCCTTCGAGCTTGCCTTGACATAATAGTTGATTAATTTGCTTTAACAATACGGTCATTTGCAGCCACCGGTGATGTTGACTCGCCAAATGATCTTGTAACAACCCATTAAATAATATGCGCAACAGTAAGGTCGCTAACAAGCCATTATCGCGCGCTAGGCTGACATCGATACAATATAACACCAGATCTTTATCTAACAAAGCAGCAATATCCAGCACCAAGCCGGGATTTTCATCAGTGGTAAGTTGTCGATAATTAATCCGGCAATGCGCAATGGTCTGCTGTGCCGGTGGGTGCAGTTGCCTGAGCAGTTATATGGCGTCAGAAGAGTGTTTACTCAGCGCGTCCCAGTTTTGAAACAGTTCTGTCTCCTCAATTGCCTGAGAAGTGAACATGCTGGGGTACAAACATGCTAATATCGACTTGCGCAGGCGGTTAATATCAGTCAACGGTTTGAGCAATATATCCTGAACACCCAGCCGCAACACCTTGGCAATATCGGCCATCTTATCGGTTGCCGAGATAACCAACACTGGGATCTATGCCCCCCTGTAGGCGCAAATTTTCTACAAATTCAATGCCACCCATTTCCGGTATGGCAAGATAGCTGAGGATCAAATTGGTCCTGACGTCATCCATCACATTCATCGCCTGCAAGCCATTGTTCGCCTCACTAGTTTCCGCGCCCAATGATTTCAAATAACTAACAAGCACAGAACGAAAATTTTGTTCGTCCTCGACGACCAAAACGCGCCTGTGAGTCAAGGGTAATGCCATCAGCCTCATCCTTTTCATTATGTAATAGTGTCTCAAAAAGGTCACTTATGCTTGCTTGAACATCCCGAACGCACATTTTTTCCTTCACCTGTGAACTGATAACTATTTCTTTTTATCGTTGGCAACAAAACTGCCAATCCAGCGGAAACACACCGCATTAAAGCACGGTAAGCGGCCTGCAAGCGGATCAGTACGCCACTATGCACCCATCCCTGCCCGATTTTAATTTGCCGCATAGCGCGTACCCTTTGCCAGATGAATTTTCTACTCAAGCCTAGGAATCTTTTGATTAAACGATTTTATTTGCCATTTTAGCCCTGAGTCACGCGAACCATTCTCACGTACTCCCTCTACGATTCGGTTGTTGCGCGCTGTCCTGGTCCAAACTGGCTGCAACAATGTGGCCTACTGGGATAGGCTTTAAGAGTAGATTGTCACTCGCAAATGATGTTAGGTAACATATGTGCTAAACTCACTTTTAGCATCCCCTTTCCTAGAGTTATTTTGCCCGAATTATGCCCATGCGGCAGCAGAATGGAGTATAACAGCCTGCTGCGGCCTTTATATTACCGATACCAAGGGTGCTGCTCCAATGCCAGGCACGATGATGCGTTCACGCTTCACTGCCTACATCAAACACAACGCCGACTATCTGATCGCTACCTGGCATCCTACTGCCATGCCAACGAATGGCGTACTGTGATTGGTGACGGTTTTAAAAACACCAAATGGCTTGGGCTGACGATCGTGGAAGAAACAGAGAGCATGGATACCGACGAAGGCTTTGTCGAATTTATCGCTCAATTCATCGACGGCAACGGCGAACATCAGACCATGCATGAGAGTTCTCGTTTTTGTCACCTTGAGCAACACTGGTATTATATCAACGGTATTGAGCCGCAACCGGGTAGAAATACCGGTGTCCCTGTCGTTCAGGGAAGAAATATAAGAAGTGCTGCGGGGCACTAGCCAACTGACATTTTACCTTCACTCTACGCCATCAGGGCGTTCATTAGCAGACCCGTACCCTTGCACCAATGCCATACCAAAACATACAAAGAAAAGTTTTACGCACCATTTGCTCAGACGCCAAAGGTCTGATCGCCAAGATCACCCATATTTGCTCTCAGCATGAACTCAATATTGTGCAGAATAACGAATTCGTCGACTACCGTACTAACCGTTTCTTTATGCGTACCGAGTTGGAAGGAATTTTTCCTTGTTGGCCGATCTTGACGCCACCTTACCAGAAGGTTCAATACGAGAAACAACACAGGCCGCCACCGCATTGTCCTGCTGGTCACCAAAGAAGCCCATTGCCTGGGCGATTTGCTGATGAATAGCACCTATGGTGTTCTTGAAATAGAAATCGCAGCAGTCATTAGCAACCACGCTACCTTGCAGACGCTGGTGGAACGTTTTGACATTCCTTTCCACCTTGGTAAGCCATAAAGGGCTGACTCGCGAAAAGCACTATCTTTAAATGATAGCCAAGATCAATTAGCATAAATCAGATTATGTTGTGTTAGCCAAATATATGCGCGTGTTAAAACGCCATCCTTTGTACAACACTATCTGAATCAGGTGATTATAATATCCACCACTCATTCCTGCCAGCGTTTATCGGCGCACGCCCTTATCATCAGGCTTACGAACGCTGCATCAAAATCATCGGTGCTACTGCGCACTACGTTAACGGTAACCTCGACGAAGGCCCAATCATCCTACAGGATGTGATTAATGTTGATCACACCTACTCCACCGAGAATATGATTTTTGCAGGCCGTAACGTAGAGAAAAACGTGTTGAGCTGCGCCATATGTCATGTATTGGCTCAGCAGGTATTCGTCTACGGTAATCGGACGGTAATCTTATAATTGTTTAATACAGCGGTGCATTTCGTTCAGTGATGCGCTGCTACGAATAAAAATTCAGCAAACGATTCATTTTCACACCTGAGCTTCATTTGATATGATACGCCGCGCTTTGCCAACAAGGCTAGTGGTGGGTTTCCCGAGCGGCCAAAGGGAGCAGACTGTAAATCTGCCATCACAGACTTCGAAGGTTCGAATCCTGCCCCCACCGCCATATTCAAAATATTCGACAGTTTTTTCTGTGTGGTTCGCCGTATTGAAGCATTCCTTAATAGAACGTTCCCTATTAAATCAATCCTAAAATTTACATCGACATTATATATTTCTTTGAATACTCAATGGGACGGTGTGGTGTCTTGAACTCTGGCCAATAATTCGTTATATCATTGGCTTCTTTAATGCCGTAAGGAAAAGTGCATGCATAATAACATCTGCGTTTTTTGTGGTGCTAGCGAAGGCATTAACTCTGCTTATGCCGACACTGCCCGCCGACTTGGGCAGACGCTAGCTGTTCAAGGACGACGTTTAATTTATGGTGGTGGTAAAAAGGGTTTGATGGGGATCGTCGCCGATGCAGTGATGACTGCAGGTGGTGAAGCCATAGGCATCATCCCAGGGCGCCTGGTTGAGGCAGAAACTGCGCACCGAGGTCTGACAACGCTAGAAGTCGTTTCCGATATGCATACCCGTAAAGCCCGAATGGCAGCGCTAGCTGACGGTTTTATCGCCCTACCAGGTGGCATCGGCACGTTGGAGGAGCTGTTTGAAATTTGGACTTGGGGGCAGATTGGCTATCACAGCAAACCGGTGGGGTTACTGGATGTAGAGGGCTTCTATCGTCCGCTGAATGACTTCCTACGACATGTCGCCGATCATGGATTTATGTGCCACGATTATCTCGATACTTTATATATTAGCGAAACACCCCAAACCTTGCTCTGTCAGTTTGACGATTATCAGCCAAAGAAATACGATCGCTGGGCAAAATAAATCCATCGCCAGCCAGAGGCAGAGCCGCTGGCTGCGTTACACTTCCCACCAAACTCTGCTACTATCACCACATTTTTTTCGTGAAAAAAGCACCACTCATAAAGTTTGTTTCTTTTAATATCAATGGACTGCGCGCAAGTCCACATCAATTGGTAGCAATTATTGAACAACACCAGCCTGATGTTATCAGCTTGCAGGAAACTAAAGTCCACGATGACATGTTCCCATTGTAAGAAGTCAGCCAGTATTTGTATCACGTGTTCTATCACGGGCAAAAAGGCCACTACGGCGTTGCACTGCTGACCAAATAACCACCTTTAGTGGTACGTCGCGGATTCCCGACAGATCACGAAGACACACAGCGCCGCATTATCGTGGCCGATCTAGCCACTACGCAGTGGTACGCTGTGATGGTTATCAATGGCTATTTTTCGCAGGGAGAGAGTCGCAATCATCCGATCAAATTCCCGACCAAAGCGCGCTTCTATCAGGATTTACAGACTTACCTTGAGCAGCATCTATCGGTAGATGCGCAGGTATTGGTAATGGGTGATATGAATATCAGCCACAGTGATTTTGATATTGATATCGGCGAAGAAAGCCGCAAACGTTGGCTGCGCACCGGTAAATGCTCCTTCCTGCCGGAAGAACGCTAATGGATGGATTGTCTGCTGAATTGGGGGCTGGTGGATACCTATCGCCACGCCTAACCCAACATGCAACGACGAGTTCTCATGATTCGATTACCGTTCCAAAGGGTTCGAGGACAACCGGGTCTTACGCATTGACCTGCTGCTGGTCATGGTCATCCCCTCACTGGCGGCGCGCTGCACTGCCAGTGGCATTGACTACCAAATCCGTAGTATGGAGAAACCTTCCGACCATGCGCCAGTCTGGGCGGAATTTGCGCTGTGATATTCAGACCAGGCAACTGCCGGGGTTATTAGGCTGTGACTATTCCGCTTTTGGCCGACGATGCCGCTTATCAGTGACATAGTCACTTTTTTAGGCGTACCCAAATTAAGGGATGAGTGCTTACCACGTTATGATCTCGCGCGCATTGCAACATCTCTCCGTCGATTTTAAGCACCGCCCCTTCGGAGTAATTCTGATCCTAATAAATGCAACAGCGGTTGCAAGGTTGAACAGCAGCTTGGGTATGCGCATTTTTGCCCCAGATATCTGGAGAAATCGGCAATACCACATCCACATCCTGCTGATTGGCTACGGCTAAACCGGATAACAACCAGGTACCTACCACCAGCATTAGTAATCCACGTTTCATTTACTCTTCTCCTACGCCTTACCAGCGCTTTTTCTGCGTTTTTTACTGCCCGTTGAAGGCGGCGGCAACCTACGAAATGCCATACTTGCTCGGCTCTGCTGGGCCTGATAAATCAACGTTTGCAACGTGCCAACCAACGGTTGCATAAAGTCCTGATAGCGGCAAGACTTCTCACTGATTTGCGTCAGCGTGGCTTCCCAGTTGGCTGTCATATCAGGGCGTGCAGCGATCTCAGGCAATGAGTGGATCAAAGCGCGACCCACCTCGCTAGCGTGAATATAGCACCCCTTCTTGTATAAAAACGCTCGCTTGAATAGCAATTCAATGATCCCTGCTCGCGTAGCTTCGGTTCCTAAACCATCAGTCGCTCGTAGGATTTTTTTTAGCACTTTATCCTGCACGAAGCGCGCAATCCCAGTCATCGCCGACAATAAGCTGGCATCGGTGAACGGACGTGGCGGTTGCGTCTGCCGGTCTACCACTTCACCGCGTTCGCATAACAGCGCATCATCCTTCGCCACCACCGGCAGTGGTGCCCCTTCGTTCTCCTCATCGCGCTCCTTGTTGCCCAATAGCGTGCGCCAACCAGCCTCTACCAGAAAACGTGCTTTGGCGACAAATTTACCACCAGCGATATTCAGTTCAATCACGCATTTACGGAACATCGCATCTGGACAAAACTGCATCAGATACTGCTGAACCACTAACCCGTAAACAATCAACTCATCCTGTGTGAGGTTAACTTTGCTGGCGCGTGCAGTGGGAATAATAGCATGGTGAGCGTCCACTTTTTTATCGTTCCAACACCGATTGCGGCGTTCACTGTTAATCACTGGCTGCAGGTATATTTCCGGCTGGTGAACGCTGATGGCGTTTAGCACCGCAAAACGCTCAGCGAAGTGTTCCTCTGGCAAGTAGCGGCAATCGGAACGCGGGTAGGTGATCAGCTTATAGGTTTCATATAACCGTTGGCAAACATCAAGCACCTGCTGAGCACTGAGGTTATAACGCTTGGCGGCTTCAATTTGCAGTGCCGAAAGAGAAAATGGCAGCGGGGCAATTTCTGATTCTCGTTTATCATTATAGGAAATCACTCGCGCTGGCTGTCTAGTAATATGCTTGACTACATGCTCCGCTAACGGCCGATGCAGTAAGCGCCCCTCTTTGTCTTGATAGGCTTCACAAGAATCACTGGGTTGCCACAGCGCCACAAAGCGTTCTTCCTTAGGCGTAACAATATGCGATTTGACTTCAAAAAAGTCTTTCGGCACAAAGTTTTCTATCTCTTCATCACGCCGCACCACCAGCCCTAATACCGGTGTCTGCACCCTCCCCACCGATAGCACGCCATCGTAGCCCGCATTACGACCTAGCAAGGTATATGCGCGGGTCATATTGATGCCGTATAGCCAATCGGCTCGTGAACGTGCCAACGCGGATACACACAGTGGGATAAAATCACGGTTGTCACGCAGGCGGTTAACCGCGCGTTCCACCGCCTGCTGGTTAAGGTCATTAATTAGGCAACGGCGGACGTTCTGGCGTTTTTCCGGCATTAAGTCCAGATAATCCAATACCTCATCCACCAGCAGTTGCCCCTCGCGATCCGGATCGCCCGCGTGCACAACTTCATCGGCCTCAAGCAGCAGTTTTTTGATAGTATTGAGTTGTTTGCTGACAGAGAGACGTGGCTGCAACCGCCACTTTTCTGGAATAATGGGCAGATCTGCCAGCGACCAGCGTGTAAAGCGGCTGTCATAGGCATCGGGCTGTGCCTGTTCCAGCAAGTGACCGATGCACCAAGTCACTACATCATTATTGCCACAGGCGATAAATCCATCACCACGGCGATGAGGCTTAAGAAGCACATCGGCAATGGCGCGCGCTAAACTTGGTTTCTCAGCAATAAACAGTCGCATTATTCACCGTTTTTCTGGCTATACGTCATCAGGAATTCTCTTACTTCAGCATAGTTCCCGCAGAAAACCCTATACAGGAAGTGATATTGATGGATGGCCGTCATACGGCGGCACAGACCTTGTTATGTGCTAGCCATCTCACCGTCGGACGATTCTCAAAATCAGCGCTCATACTATTCGACCGTGATCAGCTGGCCTTGCCAGCACAACACACGGCGTGTAGCTCGCCGATAGCATCGATTTGAATGCCATGACGTTCGGCAATCGACTGTACCTGCCACACCACCTCCGGCATTACCGTCAGCAGTAGGCCACCGGATGTTTGTGGATCGCACAACAGTTTATGCTGTAAATCACTCATTTCACTCACCAGATGACCATAGCTATCAAAATTGCAGCCACTTCTGCCCGGTACACAGCCATCAGCGATGTAAACCTCTACCCCCCCGTCAACCTAGGCACCTGTTCTAACCATAGGGTGGCCTGTAGCCCAGAACTTTGGCATACCTAGCTCGGGTAGCCCAACAGCCCGAAGCCGGTAATATCGGTCATTGCCGTTATCCCTACCACCTGAGCAAAGTCTACATCCGGCGTATTCAGCCGACACATCACCTCCGTCGCCAACCATTGATGTTCAGGGCGCAACTGGCATTTTTTCTCGGCGGTGGTCAGCACGCCTATGCCCAACGGTTTAGTGAGGAGCAGTGTTGATCCTACCTGCGCGGTGCTTTTTTTCTTCACCCGTGCGGTATTGACCACGCCAGTTACAGCCAGGATAAAGATCGATTCTGGCGCGTCGATGGAATGCCCGCCTGCTGGCAGGCGAAACGCCCATCATCAACCACCCGCTGTGCCACTTCAGGCGGCAACGCGGCGATCGGGCCCAGCCGAGGATAGCGATCGCCATAATTGGGTTACCCCACCATGGCGTAGACATCGCTAATGGCTTTGGTGGCGGCGATACGGCCAAAATCAAACGGATACGATCGGCATAAAGAAGTCAGTAGTGCTGATAATGCCAACACCATTGCCAATATCGTACACTGCTGCGTCATCACGAGTTTCATTACCCACCAGCAGACGCGGATCGATAAGCTTTTTATGCGTGCTGTGCAAAATGGTATCGAGAACTTTCGGTGAGGATTTTACAGCCGCAGCCGCCAGCGCCATATAGTTGTACTCGGTCAAGCAAATAGCTGGCAATGTCATAAGCGCACTCCTTTCTATGATCGTCACTCAAGATAACATAGGGTAACGTTTGACGAAGGGATTGATAAGCACAGGCCGTCGATTAACCCGCTGCCTGCACATGGATGTGATTTGTTTTTATTTACCTTGCGTATACTTGTCATACTTTAAGTTGACTGTTCGTGAGCTTTCCTCACTCGCCCCAGTCACTGACGGGCGCCAGCAATTGGAGATTAATCAACCTTATTCCTGAGATTAAGCCTACGTTATAACGAAAGTGTTGTTCAAATCGGTTCGCAGCCAGCCGATTTGTCGCTGCGTTGCCGCTTTGCTACAACCAGAATTATTTAGGGTTTATACCAAACGTGTAGCCATAGAAGGTGTCGAGATCCTCCTCGTGCCGGTATAATACCTAGTAACAGCAGTGAAATAGCACAATGCCCTAATCTACTCACAGTCCCTCACAGCCCCTCGAAATAACACAGTTCTGGGGTATTTTGGTATATCCACCAGCATAATCAAAAATGGCTGACGAAAGGCGTACTATTCGGGGCGATGACTTTGTTTGAAGCTTTCAACTCTGGGGTACCCAAATACAAGAAACTGACGATCATATCCTATTCTCGGCATCCGAACGCATCGCGCACCAGTGGGTACTCAGCCTAAACATCTGTGCGCCAGATGCCATTAAAACCCTGCGCTAACGCTGCCATTTACATCGCCTGTACCGCACAGCCAGCGGATACCACTTACTCCCAATGTGGCACCTTGGTTTCTTTAGTACAGTGCGCAATCACAGCAATGATTAAAGGTGCGCGTAACGGTGCCTTAGCGGCCTTTTCGATCGCGATTTCGTCCATTTTCTCCTGTTTTGAAGCAATTTGTAACAATTATCTGAGGCGCTCTAGCCCTTGATTCTCAATTATCACAAACCGCCACGGTTGCAGGTTTCCGTGATCTGGCGCACGCAGTCCTGCATTGATGATATTCTGACGTATTTCCCCCACGGGCGCTGGTACTGAAAGCCGTGAGGCTGAACGGTGATTCAGTAAAAGATGCAGTGCATCCATCAAAATCTCCTGATAATAATTTTCATTAAGATCACGTTAGCATAGCTCAATGATATATAACAGCCACGTTAATGCGGTTAGTGATCGAAGATTTAAAGCGACATTTCTTCAGCCACTCTTTAGGATAGCGGAACATTTTTCGACTTTTGTTGGAGAGAGCACATGCGCATATTAGGGCAAATTTTTACCAGCACATTTAGGTGGACATGGCATCTGCTGAATTTTCTCAGGGAACTGATCCTTAATTTATTTTTGGTATTACTACTCCTGGTTGGCGGCGGTATTTATCTATACTTTCAAAACTCCATCACTCCGGCAATACCAGAACATGGCGCTCTGCTGGTCGATTTAAGCGGCGTAGTGGTCGATCAACCTTCAATAAACAATAAAGTACGCCAGTGGGGGCGTGAACTGCTCAGCGCTTCCAGTAACCGACTACAGGAAAACTCATTGTTCGAGCTGGTTAACAGCATCCGTAAAGCCAAGGATGACAAAACCATTACCGGGATAGTATTGCAGTTGAATGACTTTAGCGGTGCCGATCATCCCTCGCTGCATTATATCGGCAAGGCGCTACGTGAATTCCGTGATAGCGGCAAACCTATTATTGCCATCGGCGATAGCTACAGCCAGATGCAGTACTACTTGGCCAGTTATGCCAACAGGATCTATCTGTCACCACAAGGTTCGGTCGATCTGCGTGGCTTCGCCAGCAATAATCTGTACTACAAATCGCTGCTGGAGATGTTCAAAGTTACCTCCCATATTTTCCGCGTTGGAACCTATAAATCGGCGGTCGAGCCGCTGATACGCGATGATATGTCGCTAGCCGCGCGTGAGGAGGATAGCCATTGGATCGGTGGTTTGTGGCAAAACTATTTGGATACTGTGGCGGCTAACCGTCAGCTCACTCCGCAGCAACTGTTCCCCGGAGCCGACAACGTGCTGAGTGGTTTGCAGGCGGCAGGCGGCGATACTGCATGCTATGCGCTGGATAACAAGCTAGTGGATGAACTGGCATCACGCACTGCCATTGAAGACCAGTTGGTGAAAACCTTCGGGTGGAATAAGCGCGCCAATAACTTCAACGCCATCAGCATCTATGACTACCAGCCGAAACTGGCTGATGCTCAGGGTGACGAAATTGCCGTGGTATTTGCCAACGGTGCCATCATTGACGGGCCGCAGGCACCTGGTACTGTGGGCGGTGATACCACCGCAGCAGAACTACGCCAAGTGCGCCTGGATCCGATTATCAAGGCGGTGGTATTGCGCGTCAACAGCCCAGGAGGCAGCGTCAGCGCTTCTGAAGTGATCCGCGCCGAACTAGCTGAAATCCGCGCTGCTGGCAAGCCGGTGGTGGTCTCAATGGGTGGCATGGCGGCCTCTGGCGGCTACTGGATATCGACGCCAGCCGACTACATCATCGCCAGCCCAAGCACTCTAACCGGTTCCATTGGCATTTTCGGCATCATCAATACCTATGAGCGAACGCTGGACAGTATCGGCGCGCACACCGACGGTGTGGCAACCTCGCCACTGGCCGATATTACGGCTACCAAAGCGCTGCCGCCGGCGTTCTCACAGATAATGCAGTTAAGCATTGAGCACGGGTATAAGAACTTTATCTATCTGGTGGCTAAAGCGCGCAAAATGGTACCGCAGCAGGTAGACCAAATTGCTCAGGGACACGTCTGGTTGGGTAGTGATGCCAAGGCTAATGGGTTAGTTGATCAGTTGGGTGATTTCGACGATGCCGTGAAGAAAGTGGCCGAGCTGGCCAAGCTAAAACAGTGGAAGTTGAACTGGTTTGTCGATACCCCAAGCTTGACAGAGATGGTACTTAGCAATTTCAGCGGTTCGATTCACGCCATGCTGCCAGCGGAGATCCAAGCGATACTGCCCGCCCCACTGGCATCCGTAGCCATGACAGTAAAAGAACAGTCGGGGTTGTTTAACAATCTGAACGACCCGCAAAACCGCTATGCATTCTGTTTAACCTGCGGAGAAGTCCGCTAATAAATAATTACACGGCCCGGCGAACGTCGGGCTTTTTTCTACTACTATCTCCCTATAATTCAGCCTATCTTATCTCGGTTAAGACAGTACCTATGCAAAAGAAATCCATTTATGTTGCCTATACAGGCGGCACCATTGGCATGCAACGTTCCGCTCAAGGCTATATCCCCGTTTCCGGCCATTTGCAGCATCAACTCGCACTGATGCCGGAATTCCACCGGCCGGAAATGCCAGATTTCACCATCTGCGAATACATGCCGTTGATTGACTCTTCCGATATGACACCGCAAGATTGGCAACACATCGCCGATAATATTAAACAGAATTATGACCGCTACGATGGCTTTGTCATTCTGCACGGCACCGACACCATGGCTTTCACCGCTTCAGCGCTATCATTCATGTTTGAGAACCTGGACAAGCCGGTGATCGTGACTGGTTCGCAGATCCCGCTGGCGGAGTTACGCTCCGATGGTCAAACCAATCTGCTCAACGCCCTGTATCTGGCAGCCAATCATCCGGTGAACGAAGTATGTCTGTTCTTCAATAACAAACTCTTCCGTGGTAACCGCACCACCAAGGCTCACGCCGATGGTTTCGATGCGTTCGCTTCTCCCAATTTGCCGCCGCTCTTGGAGGCCGGCATCCATATCCGCCGTATTAACGGCATCGCTAGCCCGACCTGCAACAGACAATTGAATGTGCATGTCATCACACCGCAGCCGATCGGTGTAGTGACCCTTTACCCAGGTATTTCGGATGCGGTAGTACGCAACTTTTTGCTACAGCCGGTAAAAGCGTTGATCTTGCGTTCCTATGGCGTAGGTAACGCACCGCAGAAAGCCGAGCTAATCGATGAATTGCGCGATGCGTCCGAGCGCGGCATCATAGTGATCAACTTAACACAATGCATTTCCGGCAGAGTCAATATGGAAGGGTACGCCACCGGCAATGTACTAGCACATGCAGGAGTGATCAGCGGTTTTGATATGACGGTAGAGGCCACGTTGACCAAACTGCACTATCTGTTAAGTCAACCTATGACGCCAGCGCAAATCCGCTGCCAGATGCAGCAAGACCTGCGCGGAGAACTGAGCATCAGCGATTAGCATACGGGGATGGAATTGGGGCATCACCCCATGGAAATCGTCGATGGTTGGTTGCGGTATCGATTTACAACCGGTGAATAACGACCAAGACATGACAGGTTGGGGGGATATCCTGTCACAATTTATCGCGAGTGATCCCCCAGGTCACGCTTACATTCTCCTTGCTGACCGGTTAAAGCCATCATTACCTGTTATTGCGGCTTCAGTTTTACCAGTGGCTCGGCAATGAACTGCTGCTTAACCGCAATCAAAATTAGCTGAATCGATTTTATTAGTGAAATTCCTACTCAACCGGCAGTTTTATCACCGTTTTCATTATTGGTAAAACTCAGCGAAGCTGAGTTGACGCAGAAGCGCTCGCCTGTTGGCTGTGGGCCATCGGAGAATACATGAGACCAAGATGTATGTCACAGTGACCACAGCGAATTTCTATACGCTGGATATTAAATGAATTATCAAAAAGATAACGAATTGCATTATCAGATAGTGGCTGATAAAAACTCAGCCAGCCACAGCCGGAATCATACTTGCTCTCGGAGTAGGATAACGGCTGATCGCAACACAGGCAATGGTCTCCCCAGACCAGCTGGCCATTGTATCGAATGAAATCCAATATTATATGACTCAAAGAGGCACCGAGGCCAGGCCCCATATTCCGGTAAATTGCTGCACAACAAGCGCGATGGTGGGGATTATTTAGGCATTTATACATGTCTCTGAATATGTAAAATTTAAACAAAAACGATTTATTGTAATAAAGAATAAAAACTCGTGCAGAGATTTTTGCCCAACTGATTAGCGTAAAAGGTCAATCCAGAATTATATGTTATTCTGATCACACAATTATTGTAGACGCTGAGTTTATATTTCTCATTTTACCCCCCATATAGTGGTGCATAAGGCGACACGCAAACGGGACGAGCAATAAACGCGTAACATTAACCTTCATATTTAGTTTACCGCACAGATTAACACGATTCCGCTTGACGCTTGGTAAGGCTTTTGTAATTTTATAACCTATCCTTTATTCACTAACAATTGCTGGTGGAATTATGACTATCAAAGTAGGTATCAACGGTTTTGGCCGTATTGGTCGCATTGTTTTCCGTGCTGCTCAGGAACGTTCTGACATCGAAATCGTTGCAATCAACGATCTGTTAGATGCAGAGTACATGGCTTACATGCTGAAGTATGACTCTACTCACGGCCGTTTCAACAGTACTGTAGAAGTTAAAGATAGCCATCTGGTTGTTAACGGCAAGACTATCCGTGTTACCGCTGAAAAAGACCCGGCTAACCTCAAGTGGAATGAAGTGGGCGTTGATGTGGTAGCGGAAGCGACAGGTATTTTCCTCACTGACGAAACTGCACGTAAGCACATCGTGGCGGGCACAAAGAAAGTTGTAATGACCGGCCCGTCCAAAGATGCAACCCCCATGTTCGTTCGTGGTGCTAACCTTGAAAAGTACGCTGGTCAGGATATCGTTTCTAACGCCTCTTGCACCACTAACTGCCTGGCTCCACTGGCTAAAGTTATCAATGATAACTTCGGCATCATTGAAGGTCTGATGACCACTGTTCATGCCACCACCGCAACTCAGAAAACTGTTGATAGCCCATCTCTGAAAGACTGGCGTGGTGGCCGTGGTGCCTCCCAAAATATTATCCCTTCTTCTACCGGTGCCGCTAAAGCGGTAGGTGTCGTTCTGCCTGAGCTGAAAGGCAGGCTGACCGGTATGTCATTTCGTGTTCCGACGCCAAACGTATCGGTAGTTGACCTAACCGTGCGTCTGGAAAAACCCGCCACCTATGAAGAAATTAAGAAAGTCATCAAGGATGCTGCTGAAGGTTCGATAAAAGGCGTGCTGGGCTATATTGAAGACGATGTGGTTTCTACCGATTTCAACGGCGAAACCCTGACTTCCGTGTTCGATGCCAAAGCCGGTATCGCATTGAATGACAAATTTGTGAAACTGATTTCCTGGTATGACAACGAAACAGGCTACTCCCACAAGGTTCTGGATCTGATCGCTCACATCTCCAAATAATGGTGTGATGGTAAGCTGGTGAAAGATGGCGACATCAATGTCGCCCTCTTCGCTGGTATTTAGCCGAACAATAGGCTAAATAATGAACGAGAAAATTTTTAGCCTGCCCGTAACAACACAAATCTCTCCTTATATCAGCCTGCACCAGCTTGATGAACTGGGTATAGTGGTCATTTCCCATCCCAAGTTTCAGGATGCTGTTGCCCTGCAGAGCGCACAACCTATTAGCCTGGCAACTCAGTTAGCGCTAATCCAGTAATCTGGCTTAGCGCTAACTGCTGGCCTTGGTTTGGCACAGTAGCACAAAATCTTCCCATGGTTTTGTTCGCACCCTGCCCTGGTGCCTGACGGGCCGTGATGAGGACGATAACGGAGTTATTCTGACCTTCACGCTGAAAGACAATGAGCAAACCTATAAGCGGTGGCCGCACGTTTTTACGCTGATTTCCCGCTTCACGTTGGGCGTGAAATATGAGATCGAGCCAGAAGCACGGCGACTATCAGGCTACTGCTGCGCTGCATACCTACTTCCAAAATCGGCGATATCGTGCAGATACAAGTGGCTGGCCCTGGCGACAGCTATATCGATAAAGTGGCGGGTGGTCTTCTCCCAGCATGTCAAACTGGCAACCCGCGGTTTATCGGCCAGACCGACCGTGTCTACAACCAACCGGAAGCTCTCAGCCTAATCACAGATCCAGCGCTACAACTTACCCTTGAAGTTAATCACCATCATATGAGTGATGTGATATCGCCTAGAACCCTGGGGTTGAATTGTCATTTAGCATGCTGGATATGACCAATGATGGTTACAAAACCATGGTATGCGTGAAAGCTGGCTGCGTCAGCAGGCCGCTGACGAACAACCCGCACGGCTGGCTGTCACCCTATGCAGTAGGAAAAACACCTAAGCTTTTCAGGGTAGCAACATATTGCTATCTTGCCAGCCAACGTCCGGTAACCACCAACAACGTGAAAAATAGGCGCAAGCACCATTCGAAATTAGATGGTATAGCTTGCCACAGCAACCCGGCATAGGATTTATCCACCTTCGGTCTGTTTTGCACTTCATTGGCGAGTTTTACGTAGCGGCCAATGAAGAAAGCATATACCCTATGCAGATCTGCTGTAAAAGCATTATTTACCTGCTGTTATCCAACCTAAGCAAAGCCTACTCTTGTACCTGTGCCATAAAGCCGAAAGGCAATCCGTTAGCTAACCCCATAGAGCCAGCGCCAGATTGTTCCGGCATGCAACCGGCTTATCTCATTGATTTTTATTGTCATCAGTTCAGTACACCAGCGGGAACGCTGTTAACCAAAGTCACCAGATGAATGCTTTACGGATAAATGCTTTACGAGCGCGCGTAGCAGTTCGCAAATAGTGGTTATCGGGGGGCCCCCCCCGGCGCAAGGGAGCTTCCCCCTTCTCTCTACGCCCATTACAGGCGCTTGATCACTACTACGGAACCATCTGCCCCTGTTCCCTGCATTGGTACTCAGGCGCTTGCAGGGTTTCTGCTCTACGCCGCTTCCTTCGCATCGAGACGACAGGTTTCCTCGTTCCATGCCAGAGCCTGTGTTGTGTGTGCTTATGCTATCTATATGCCTGATGCCGACCAGCTAGTAACCAAATAACCGCTGGACTTCTTATCACGCACCGCTTAGAAAGCGCATTTTTGACATCATCTTATTCCTTTTGACACTGTATCTACAGTTCACTCTCGTTTATCTTCACAATACACACATGACGCATCTGACTGCGCATTTTCCCTGACGCTCACCACCACCGCTCTTAACGGTAGCAGCTCATGGTAGTTTGAAAGCTGCCTGCGTCTGGACCACCACTTCCAAGGAGCCTACCCTCATCTCTCGCACAGTATTGCACCTTTATTTGCCGCAGGGTGCATTCATGGCACACCTAGGCTGGAATCCCATGTTTTTCCAGATGCTGAAATTATGTTCAATTTATTAGCATTAACCCATCATGGATAGGAGCATTTATAGATTTTTACGGGTGTAGCTTAATCGTAAAATCACAGTAATCGTTAAGAAATCAGGTTTGGGTATATTCAATAGGTCGATCGTTAAGAGTAAAGCCTGTTCGCGGGTCACTAGTAAAACTGTCTCATGCTCATCAGTACCTAAGTAGTGTGCCAATTTACTGTCCGTAATTGCTGCGCTGAAGTGCTGGGTTGCCCGTAATACCTGTGCTACCTTTTCTAGATGCCAATACAAAGACTCATTGAATTCACTAACGTTATATAGAAAATGCGCCAGTAAAATCGCAATCTGGAGGGAAACAAGTAATACCATTAACCTTTCTTAGTCTGGTCAGCTCCGCGACTTCGCCATTATCCAGTGTTAAGTGTTATTTGCAAGACACTACGTTCATCCGGTGTGGATGAGCGCCGCAGATATCCCACTAGTTCACTTTGTACCGTACCTCTTCTGGCCGTAGCCATTTCACTAAAACTCTCCAACAGCGGCAATAACTGGCGTACATGAGGCGCAAATGTACCAACTCCCTGATTACGCATGATAACGACTTCTTTAAGTAGCTGTAGTAAGGTTTTACGAACCTTCCCACGCGTAATATCCAGCATCTTTGCCAGTTCCCGCTCTGGTGGCAGAACATTGCCTGCCTGTAAACACGCCTCAGTAATTGCAGATTTTATAGAGTTAACTAGTTGCAAATAGAGCGGCAGTCTACTGGATTTATCAAGGTGAAATTTAGGTGCTGGAGATGTATTCATCAGGCTTCGTGGATGTCCTATCTGGTTCAGAGTTAGTTAACCAATTGTTATCCAGGAAACAGTTATTGTCATCATCAAAATGACAGAGCAAGACCTTTAAAATAACTCAGATCACAAAATAAACATATGGGACTATAGACAACAGTAGTTTTTCATATAAGGTTCCTTATAGATACACCATTGGTTTGCTATCTATTGTTTCTTATCCTGATAATTTTGAGGTTAATTTATGCAGGGAAACTTCTTTCTAATTTCTAATCACTGCGTTATTGTCAGGTTCCGCCAGCCCATCATCGGCGTAATAACACAACGCATCCCATTGGTTCAACGTATACGCTAACGCTTTACCCAACTGGGATTTTTTCGACAGCGTCGCGCTTTTATCCACTATCTACTCATGTAGTGAGTCGAGTAACGGTTTAGCTCGGTCCCGTCTCTGACTGCCTGACTACCTTTTGCTTCCGTCCTGCCGCACGTATTTCTTCCTCTATAACGTAGAGTTGACCGATGCGTTTCAGGGCTTCCTCGGCCGTGGCATCCTGGGTACTGATGTACAACATCATGGGTTTTCTACGGGCGTGTGCCCAGCATGCAACCTCGATCAGTGCACCGTCTTCACGTTCTGCATTGAACAACTGGTCATAACCGCCGCACGCATCGGCCGGCAACATGCCACTATATTGGCGAAGATGTTGTTGCGGATGTTTTCCCTGCCGGTCCGGCGAGTAGGCAAACCAGGCCGCCGGTGTGTCTGATGAACTAACGTTACGGTTATCGCGGACATAAGTCCAGAGCCGCCCAGTTTTCGTCTTCTTCCTACCCGGGGACAACACTGGCACCGGCGTATCGTCGGTATGAAGTTTGCGGGTATCCGACGTAGCGGTACAGTGCTTCGTTCAGCGGTGCCGTTAACCAGCAGCAGGCATCTACCCAGTTAGAGAGCAAGGCTCGACTCAGGTCCACGCCCTGACGGGCTAGGATTTCAGTTTGACGATACAAGGGCAAGTGTTAGCCGTATTTTGACGTCATCACCTGGGACAGCAGGCTAGGCCCTGCGATGCCGCGGTCAATGGGACGCGAGGGGGGAGCTTCAAAAATGCAGTCACACTTTTCGCACGCCTTTTTCACCCTGACGGTGCGGATTACTTTCAGAGCGCAGGCGACCATTTCCAGCTGTTCTGCGCTGACTTCGCCGAGATATTTAAGGTTACTTCCGCACTTATGACAGCCGGTTTCCACGGGCTCAAGGCGGTTCATCTCACACGGAAGGTGTTCGGGAAGTGGCTAACGATACCGGGACTGGCGAAGCTGACTGGGAACTTGCGGGTCGTTTTCCGACCGTTGTGACGGTCACCAGCCTGCTCGTGCAGTTTCAGCACCGCTTCAGCCTCTTCCACCTGTCGGCGAAGTTTTTCAGAGCGGGTACCGAACAACATCCGGTGCAGCTTTTCCAGTTGCGTACGTAGATGCTCTATTTCCCGCTTTTCGTTTTCTATCTTTTCTTCTGCACGGGACAGCGCCGAGCTCAGGAAGGACTCAGTCTCTTCCACGAGGCTGAGTTTGTTATTTTTCTGTCGGAGCTCTTTTTCAAGGGCTGCGATGTGGGTGAGATAGTGGTGTTCCATGACCATGGTTATAATGGGGTCATGGTGTTTTTACAACATTGTCAGCGAGTTAAAGCGGGGGGTTCGGCTGCCGCCAGTCCAGTTTATCGAGAAGCATGGCAAGCTGTGAGCGGGTAATGGCGATTTTACCATCATGAACCATGGGCCAGACGAACTAGCCTTCCTCAAGGCGTTTGGTAAAGAGGCACAAGCCGTACCCATCTGCCCAGAGGATTTTAACCATATCGCCACGACGACCACGGAAGATGAACAGATGGCCAGAGAAGAGATTTTCCTCGAAGGCGTGTTGCACCCGTTCGCCCAGACCGTTGAACGATTTTCGCATATCCGTAACACCGGCAACCAGCCAAATACGGGTGCCTGACGGGAGGTTTATCATTTCGCTGTTCTCCCGGTCAGCTTGCAGATCAGCACCGCCAGCAGTTCGGGAGACGGATTATTCAGCGTCATTCTACCCCGACAGAACTCCACGTGGCAGGAGGTGGCGTTCAGCGAAGAAGGCTGACAGGTTGTGGCGTTATGATCACCTCATTATGTCGGGAAAGATATCCCTTCAACAGGCAGTAGCGCCGGTGATGACACGGTTGCTACCGTTGCGGGGAGGCGACGTGATATGCAGCATTCGTTCTGCTAGAGGCACAGCCATTTGAAGATGAGATTGTCATTGATGCCGTGTTCGCGGATAATATGAGCAACGCCGGCTTCGGGCTGAGAAGCCAGCTTAGCCATGCGCAGTTTAAAGTCATTTGTGTAATTTTTCCGTGGTTCAGAACGCCAGAATTGAGATGCCATTGTCAGGTGCCCGTCTAATTTAGCTGGGAGTCTAAGCTATCGGGATTGGTCAATTAGCTACATACCACACTGACTTTACGCTTACCACCTTCTAGAATTGTCGATTGTCCAAACTTTGGCTGACCTGCTTGTGGAACAGGTTCAGTAACAACAGGGTATAGTGCGGTCGGCAGCGCACCAAAGCGCACAAAGTGACTGACACCCGAGTAGTGCTGCGGGTAGTTGGTATGAATGCACTCCAGGTAGAACAGTACAAAATATAGTTGGGGAACGGGGTTTTGCTGACCGCGATGCGTTTGCCACGCACGATTCTTTCCAGCGTGATGATTGAGGTGAAATAATTGACTGCCAGTTACTTCAGATGTTTCTGCGCTTGTGATAACTGACCGCGTTTGCAATAAAGTAAATACCACGATTCCATAATTATCATGCCCTTTTACCAGCCATTAAGCATATCAAAAACTATTTTGGATATATAGAGCCCTTCCCATTTGGACTAGGACAGCGTGCAACAACCGCAACGTACAAGGAGTCAGTGAGGCGGGTTAGCACTGCCCAGGGACAAAATGGCAAATTAAGTAGCCTGATGAGATAGGTGCATAGTATGATACCGGTTTCAGCGCGTGACATCCGCTATCTCCAGCTATCATTGGCTATTAATCTTTTTTGGTTTGAGAGGATGGATTATAATGCATCAGGAGTGGCTTTACGAAGAAATAGAAAACGGTGGGTTGATCTAATTTACGCTCTTGGGGCAATCAGTTTTTTGTAGCTTTATCCGGGCTTTGATAGAGAAAGTTTGTAGTAAGAAGGTGGTCGTCGAGAGATGATTCGAATCTCCGACTTACTGGTACCAAACCAGTCACAGTTGCGATACCCACCGATGCTTTGCTGCAGATAGTCAATAGCTACAATACTTATATTTGTGTGGTGCGAAGAGAGGGACTTGAACCCTCACGTCCGTAAGGACACTAACACCTGAAGCTAGCGCGTCTACCAATTCCGCCACCTTCGCATAGTCATAAAGCAGCTTACACATTTTTCTGAATGTTGGGGTGGGGTGGCTAATGGGATTCGAACCCACGACAACTGAAATCACAATCCAGGGCTCTACCAACTGAGCTATAGCCACCATAACGTCTCAACTTGATGCGATAATACCACCACAGCAGATTCTGCGCAGAAACTTCCTGCGCAGAAACTTAATGGCACGCCCGACAGGATTTGAACCTGAGACCTCTGCTTCCGGAGGGCAGCGCTCTATCCAACTGAGCTACGGGCGCGTAGCGCTGTTGTGTGAGGGGATACTACGGATTTACACTAATTCTGTCTAGTGCTTTTCGCAGAAATGTTTGCGTTTGATTACGCGTTGCTCACTCTCGTGCAGGAAAGCGTAATCCACTGCCTCTTTTACGGCTTATTGCCGCGTTCCCGCCTATTTTTTAAGCCGGATGATATTTCTTATGCATACCCAACACAAAGTAACACAGGCTAACACCCGCCAAGAAAATGGCCCCCACTAGCAGAGAAACGCGTGTATCCGGGTTGTTCCCCATACCAACCAGCACGCACAGGAGAAAAGCGATGGTCAAATAATTCACATAAGGGAACAGGATAGACTTGAAGCTGTGGGTTTTTATCGCTTCCTTATCATGGGCGCGGCGGAAGTATAGCTGGCTGATCAGTACCACAAACCACGGCACCATACCCGGCAACACACTGGCACTATAGACGTAAACGAATACCTGCTGCGGATTAGGAATGATGTAGTTCAGCACAGCCCCCACCAACAAGCAGACAATGGTGACGGCAATACAGTTCACTGGCACACCACTGGCGGAAAGCAGGGTCAGCGCAGCCGGCAGTTGGCGGTTTTTGGCTAACGCGTACAACATGCGACCACCGCTATACATGCCGCTGTTACAGCCGGAGAGTGCAGCAGTCAGCACTACAAAGTTAATAATACTGGCGGCAGCCACGATGCCAATCTTGGCAAAGGTCAGCACGAACGGGCTACTAGCGGTGCTAATGCCGTTCCACGGGAAAAGGGTGACGATGACGAAAATGGCACCAACATAGAAAATTAGGATGCGCCACAGGATATTATTGATTGCGCGCTTCAGCGTGACCTGCGGTTTTTTGGCCTCGCCAGCGGTGATTCCTACCAGTTCAACCCCTTGATAAGACGCGACTACGATACAAAGCGCGAACAGGAACCCTTTCCATCCCCCAGCAAAGAAGCCGCCGTGATCCGTCAGATTGGCGAAGCCAATCGGCATACCGCCGTTGCCGAAGCCAAAAAAAATCACCCCCAGACCTACCAGGATCATCACGATTATGGTGGAGACCTTAATCATGGCGAACCAAAACTCCAGCTCACCGTACAGCCGTACCGCCACCAGGTTGGCCAACGCCACTATCGCCACGGCAGTCAGCGCTGGTACCCACTGAGGGATCTCTGGAAACCAAAACTGCACATAAACCCCGATGGCAGTGATTTCCGAAATACCGACGGCTATCCACATAAACCAGTAGCCCCAGGCAGTCAGGTAGCCGAAGTAAGGGTTCATATATTTATGTGCATAAACGGCGAATGAACCCGCCACCGGCTCTAGAAATAACATCTCGCCCATTGAACGCATAATGAAGAAGACGAACAGCCCGGCGATGATATAAGCCAGCAGTACTGATGGCCCAGCCCATTTCAACGTGCTGGCAGAACCCATAAACAGGCCAACCCCAATGGTCCCCCCCACGCGATTCAGCTCGATATGCCGGGCTTCAAGCCCCCTGGGCAGTCCTTGCGGTTTTTCTTTGTACGCCATAAATCCTCAATAATTTTCGGGTGGTGTTTGCTTGCCGGCAGCGACCGATGATGATGGTTTTAGTCGACCATGGCAATGTAACGGCGAGCAAACGTCGTTCAGCGCTATCGCGCATCAGGTGCCAGTGGGCAGAAATAATTTCCAGGCTGGATCGTTTCTCATTTCACCGCTATAAGCAAACCGCAATTTAAAACTTTATGGAATAAATGAAGATAACTTTAAGGCTGAGAGTTACATTTGTTGGCCTAATCGTCGCTTACAATTTAACACTGTAATAGTAGCCGACAAATTTCAGCAGCTTCAGTTGGCGACGAATACGGCTAGTTTGGCTGATTAGCCGGTAAAGACACTCAAGACTCAAATTCTGCCAAACCTTGGGCGCGTACGCTTTACATGGCCGGTAAACATGTCATAGGTGCCGCCTACGCCCATGTACAACGCGCGTGGATGTACTTTGCCACGGTCGTGCATCGGCATCTCCTGCTTCGGTGATCCCATCGCTACGATGACGATGGCCGCCCCCTACTGGCATGGACACGTTCAAACAGCGTCTCGCGCTGTTCTAGCTTAAAGTAGCCATCCTGTCTACCCCACCAGGTTAACATTCTACTGGATTCGCGGCTTCTGCTCGGTTTCTCTGCCAATACGTTCGATTTGCCGCCGATCAAGAATACCGGTGTGCCCTCGCAGCCAGCACGCTGCATCAGCACCTCCCACACAGCAGGCATCTGCCAGACACGACACTTCAAGCACCCGGATATTTGCAGCGCATTGAGCGTACCGGGCTGGCTGATGCCGTCGGTATACTTGTATTCCGCGTCAGCCAGCAGTGCACACAGCGCTGGACTTTTCTACGCTTTCAGTATCTTTTCAGCATTCATTGTTACCAGCGCGCCCTGCCTTACCCGGCCACTGTCAAACAGAAAGTCGATGCATTGCGCAATATCATGGAATCCCCATAGTTGGAAACCCCGCAGTTCATACTTCAGAATCGGTATCTTTTCTTCCATCATTAATTACCCTTACAACAAGCCGTTAGTTCGCAGAGAGGGCTATATACCCTAAATAATTCGAGTTGCAGGAAGGCACGCAGCAGCTCACCGGGTGCTAACACCCGTCAGTGACTGGGATAAGCAAGGTGAGCTAACACACAGGCAACTTGGCGGGTATATACGTCTATGCAACGCCCGTGTCCTGATCAACCCGGCAGTGTCAAAAAGCCAGTAAAGCAACTTCGCCAGCACTAGATAGGTGCTAAAATGATACCGAAGAACACCACGTGTGAAGCGAACGAATCAATCCCTTCACGTGCTAATATGATCATGTTGAACACCGTGCTTAAGTAGAAGCCATGCAGAATGGCCGCCTTGTAGCGGTTTTGCTCAGTTTTACCCCTCTCGTACAACCAGTCGAACCATTTGATGATCATGCCGACCAGCACCGCACCCAGCAGAATAAACAGCGCTCCCCCCTCCGCACCCATCACTACTAGCTAACCGATCAGCGTTGGGGAGATAGCCAGGCCCGAATGATTGTCCAGTACTTCCCAGGTAAAGTAGTTGGCGGAATTTAGCACCACATCCTGGCAGCTCGGCCACAGCCAGGACGGGATAAAGACGTAGAAGTCACGCACGATCGGCGCTAACCCTTGGAAATCTATCTTGTCGTAATTGATGCTAGCCAGCGCCGGGAACCCCGCGTGTCGGGAAATACAGTAGCGAAGCCGGCACGCGATAATGGCGTTGCCGGGGTAATAGAGCATGTCGCCACGGGTGGCAAAGATGTTGGATACGCGGCTTTGCGCCATGCGGCGCAGCCGATAGAACAAGCGTAATTTCCAGTGGGTGGCGTCCTCGTACAGATCGCTCCCCCCCCAAACATGCTAACTGGCTTGGCGAGCCTTGATTTTACCGCTCATCAGCGCTAACTACAGCCACGCATTGAACTGACCGTGCCAGAAGAAGCGCGCGTAACGATCGGCCTGGGCGTGGGCAATCACCGCCTGAGCCAGGCTTTTTTATCCGCAAAAGCAGCAATACTTAACGTAGGGAACTCACCCAGTGCGGTCATATCTTTTGCCGCCACCATAAAATAGCGCGTCTATTCCGCAGGCAGCCATGGCACCAGCACGTCGTTAAAGAAACGCAGCACTGTTTGATTATGATGTGGGATATCAGATCCCAATGCGTGGATCATGTGTGGTCATACTTGCATATGATAAATAAGAAATAAGCAGCTACAGAGTGTGAAATACACAATGTAGGTTACCATATAGGCTTGAGCCGCCCCTAACGCCCCATGCAGTGGTATCAGCTAGTGTGAGAACACCATCAGTAGCAAAAATTGGCTGACTTCCGTCAGGAGATAAAAACGCAGTGACACTTTGGCGATAACCAAATAACCGAACACATAGGCACCGACTTTCAGCACGTCGCCGACCAGTTGCCAGGCAAACAGATCGCGCATCGCGACAAACCTGTCAGAAAACAGCAATCAGATAGCAAAATCGCACAGTAGCCATACGGTGAAACTCGCCGCCGCTACCGCTGGTAGCACAAACCTCAGTGAGTGTACAATCTCTTGTCAGAGGACGCTTTTATCCGTCAGTCTTGAGAGTGTTGGCAGAAAATACACGGTAAATGAGGCGGTGATAAATTGCAGATAAGCATCAGAGATGCTGCTGACGCCCTGCCAGATCCTCACTTTATCCCAGCTATAATACGCCGCCAGCAGCTTTCGCATCATCACATAAGCCACGGGCAGCGTCACCGAGGTGATTAACGCCGCCATAAGGGTGTGTGTTAAGATTGCCAGCCACTGCTTTATCCCACGACAGCGCTAAAGTGCCATGGTAAGGAGTGACGCCGCCACAGTACCAGCCCAGATGGCAACACAGTTAGCACGCCCTCATAACCGCCCAGCTTAAAGCACCAGCAGTAAACCACCAAACCTATCAGGCTACCGCCGATCACTACTAGCGCGTTGCCCATAGCATCGCGATAGCCCCTCAGCACAGACATAAACAGGTTAGCTTAAGAAGATACTCATCTGAATAAACGCTATGGCGCGCACCACGCCGACATGGTCGGTATGTCCGAACAGCCCGATGCTGATGGGTTTAGCGGCGTACAGGAATACCAGCGACAACAAGGTAGAGAAACCCAGTACTATACTCGAAGCGGTGCCAACAGCCAAACGCAACCGAAGCGGATCTTGATGGTACTTCGCCATATATTTGGTGATGCCGTTAAAAATCACGGCACCGGACAGTACGCCCAGTACGGTAATCAACCGACGGAAGTTGCCTGCTTGCCCTACACCGCCAGGGCCAAATGCCACCGCCAGTAGTTTCACCACCAATAGCCCTACACCGATTTTGATCAATGTGAAGCCAGCTGTCCAAACTGATGATTTTGCCTACGACATATCGGGTGAAGAAGCCCAGAACGCTATTGATCACCCTATATTGATCGGCATCGTACAGCGTGTAGAACTGCGGCAACCGCACCAGACGTGCGCTTTCCTGGCTGGTGTAGCGGTCTTCACCAGCGAAACGACCAAACTGCTCACTGGTATAGCGGGCATGCAACAAGATGTAATGGAATACCGATATGATCCCGACTGTTTTCGGGGAGTCGATAAAGGATGTCCGGTCTTCGATATCACGTAGCTTGATATAAAAAATATGCGCATTGTACACTTAAGCTGCCGGGATGTTCGGCAGTGCAATGCGGTCAGCTTTGACCAGTGGCAGCAAGCTGTCATAGTAGTATTTTGCTTCCATAACGACAAACGGCGTTGATTGATACGGTCGGCGGCTTCTAGTTGGCCCCACAGATAAGCTGCTTGCAGATCCGAGATGAGATAGCTGGAACCGATATCACGCCAGGTGTATTTATCTTATCCACCTGACCACGGAAGAACTTACTGCGGTTAGTGCCCTTCTCACGGATAACTTCTGCCAGGTCAGGTCAACCAGCGTCAGATCATTCACCAAAATTGCGCTACCTTAACCCCCAGCGGTGTAGTTTTTGGTTTCATGAAAGCTGAAACAACTAATATGGCCGATAGTGCCTGCCAAGCGCCTGGCCTTTGTAGGTAGACATCATGCCCTGCGCGGCGTCTTCCACCACTAACAAGTTATATTGCTGCGCCAACGCTATGATGCTGTCCATCTCGCAGGCAACACCGGCGTAATGCACTGAAACAATGACACGAGTGCGCTCGGTGATTGCCGCTTCAATTTTGCTTTCATCGATATTTATGGTATCTGGGCGTATATCGACAAACACTACGGTAGCACCGCGTAGCACAAAGGCCTTGGCAGTAGAGACAAAGTTAAAACTTGGTATGATCACTTCATCACTCGGCTTAATATCCAACAGCATGGCTGCCATCTCCAGCGATGCGGTGCAAGACGGTGTTAACAGCACTTCGGGCTGGTGAAACGCTGCTTCATCCACTGCTGACAGCGGTGAGTAAAGCTACTATCGCCGCACCATTTGCCGCTGCTGATGGTAGCCTGCATATAATCAATTTCAGTGCCAACAACCGGTGGAGTATTAAATAGGATCATGTCTACCTCTATAAAACCAATACGCGGTGCTTTTAATAACGGCATCATGTCGCTAATAGAGCCGTAATGCAGCGATATTACTGACTTGGGTGGTCACCCCCCCCGCAGGCGTTGTACACCCTGTCGCACGCATTGTATGATGGCCGTAGTCATTAACCTTGAGCCAATCCCCTTGCCTGTTCCCACCGGATATGCCGCCAACAGGCCGATGCGCGCTTCTTGAGTCGCGATATCCCGCAAACTGACAAAGCCAATAGGTTATCTCTGATCGTCGAGCGCTAACAGGCACTGGTGGTCAAACCGTCCCAGCATGGCTTTTTCGATCCAGACCGTATAAAAACGTGCGCAGTCAACGCTGTCGTACCACGGGGCACGGAATGATGATGAGTCACGAGTAACACCAACGCCCTGCTCACCTTCACCCGCAAAACGTTGGAGATGATTGAACTGACCAAAGCACAAACCTGCTAGCCTGGCTGAATGGCAACGCTGTGCTGTCTGCGCCTGTGAACGGCTGCGGCAAAGGCGGCCTGCGCCTAAGCTGAACCCGTGCGCTGAAACGGCGTAGAGAAGTGTGTTTGTCCTGTCATGCCCTTTCCCTTGGTGAATTCTTATGTCACCCTGACAGTGCTACGCATGGATCTCACTAGACTACAATGATGGCAAAAGGGTAATTCACCACCAGGCGTGGAAGTGATGCAGCGGCCCGATACCACGTCCCACCTCTAGCGTATCCGCTTGCTGCAATGCCTGTTGCAGATAATCCTTGGCCGCCGCTACCGTTGTAACCCAATCTTCATGACGTGGGCGCAACGCAGCCAGCGCAGCCGATAGCGTGCAGCCAGTACCATGCGTATGGCAGGTGGCGACACGCGGTGCACTAAAGCGTTGCTCTCTGTCTGCGGTAAACAGCCAGTCTGGGCTTTCTTCCTCGTTTAGATGCCCCCCTTTCATCAACACTGCCTGGCAGCCCATCGCCATCAACTTCCGCCCCTGTTGGCGCATTTGCTGTTCATTTTTCGCCGGGCTACAGGCCAGCAACGCTGCTGCCTCTGGCAGATTAGGCGTGATTAACGAGACCAGCGGCATCAGCTCACGGCGGATCGAGGCCACCGCCTCTGGTACCAACAACGGATCGCCGTTTTTCGCCAGCATCACCGTGTCCAATACCACGAACACTGGTCGGTAGTGACGCAACCTCTCAGCGACCCTTTCGACGACACTGGCATTGGCCAGCATGCCAATCTTGGCGCTGTCGATGCGCACGTCACTGAACACAGAATCTAACTGGGCAGCGACGAACGCCGAATCGATGTTATACACCGACTGAACGCCGCAGGTATTTTGCGCCACCAGCGCAGTGATCACCGAGGTGCCATAAGCGTCCAGTGCCGAGAACACTTTCAGGTCAGCCTGAATGCCAGCACCACCGCTAGGATCGGTACCAGCAATAGTTAATGCGTTAATGCGCTTCATTGCAAAATCCTCCATGTGCAACAGGTACTGGCCTTCGATAAAGGCCGGGGCAACACTGCCCAGCGAGACGCCTGCCAAAATCATACCCGGTGACGAGATACTAATCATACACGGTGATCAAATCATCAGGCTTAGGTACCACCCTAATAAAGCGATTTAACCTTAGTGTCAAACACCCCAGAACGTGTTGCATTTGATAATTTGTGTGATTATTCATAGACATCTTTTCAATTTTATCAGATCAGGTTCAAGCTTGTCGTTCTGTTCTTGTATATGGTCTTCTCCAGGCTGATAGCTTGCCTGAACCTGAACGGCATCAGAGTATGGACCCTGTCCCTAATTCTATGTAATTGCCAGCGTATTAAAGGTGATCGTTCAGGCGGTCACCGAACTAGATAATAAAACGACTCATCGCTATCCGCCAGTTCTGGATAGGCATACTCTATTTTTTTGACGCATCCTTAATCACCAGATAAATCACTTTCCGCACTGAGTCATCTGTCCGGAACACCTTACGTTTTTTTATCGCCTGCCGGATCACGCTATTTAGCGACTCAATCGCATTCGTGGTGTAGATAGCTTTCCGAATATCAGGCAGGTAGCCGAAGAACGTATTGAGATTTTCCCAGTGCGCACGCGAGCTTTTGCTTATCTGCGGGTATTTATCGTCCCAGACGCCAGCGAACATAGAACGTATCTAGCGCCATTAACGCCGCCTCCTCTATCGGAGCCTAATACACCATTAGCCCGCTGGTGATGGCTTTATAGTCTTTCCACGACACGTATTTCAGGCTGTTGCGCACCCTATGGATGATGCACAGATGGATATGTGTCTGCGGATAGACGCTGTTTATCGCATCTGGGAAGCCATTCAGACCGTCTAAGCAGTCAATCAGGATATCTCCTGAAGGACCCGGTTTTTCAGCTCTGTCAGCACGCTTAGCCAGAACTTATCCCCTTCGTTTTCTGCCAGCCACATGCCCAACAGTTCTTTCTGGCCTTCAGTATTAATGCCCAGCGCGAAGAATACGGCTTTGTGTTAATCACACTGCCGCCGTGAAGAAATTTTACAACAATACAGTCAAGGTAAACAATGGGATACAGTACATCTAGAGGCTGGTTTTGCCACTCTGTAACCTGCTCTTTAACCGCATCGGTGACCTAGACATCAGCGTGGGAGACACGTCTGCGTGATACGCGTCTGGTTTTTCTTTATTAGCTGCGGCTCGCGAAAGTGTTTTCACGGTCACGTGGCGTGTTCAGTTTGATTTCGCCATCGTCGCACAACAGCGTTTTAGAGGAATAGCCATTACGTGTATTTGAGCCGGATTTTAGGGAAATTTTCTCGTGCCCGAGGTAGTCGGTCAGTTTAGCCTTCAGCGCTGCTTCGATGGTTAACTTCATCAGCATGCGGGAAAACGCATTGAGATCTACGTCGGTTTTAAAGCCTTTCCTTTAGCCAGTTCTCAGTCGCGAGGGTTTTAAGTTTCTTTTCGTCCATAATTTACCTGTCTCCGTTACTGGAGTGAACATATCAAAAACAGGTAGATACACAATTTAAATTACAGTCTCGAAAGATAGTAGGAACCATGGCACAACTTGTCTTGTTGCTCAAGTTAAGCTGCCTTATCTTCTACAGAGATCTGTTAACTGTGAACTTACTCACTATGAGTACTGAGATTCTATTTGTTTTTCTGTTTTCCTTGGCTTTTCTTTTTGTTGCTAGTAAAGCAGCAAAACCTATTGGTCTAGTTGATAAACCTAACTACCGCAAACGTCATCAGCGATTGATTCCGTTGGTTAGTAGTATCTCTGTTTACGCTGGCTTGCGCTTTGCCTTCTTGATCGCTGAACAACCGATTGCACACGGAAATCTCTATCTTGCTTGTGCAGGTATTTTAGTGTTTGTTGGCGCTCTGGATGACCGTTTTGATATTAGTGTTAAGATCTGGGCGCTGCTGGTTCAGGCGCTGGTTGGCATTGTGATGATGATTTTCGCCGGGCTTTACCTGCGCAGTTTCAGACATGTGTTAGGCAACTGGGAAATGCAGTTGGGGCCATTAGGTTATCTGGTGACGCTGTTTGCAGTATTGGCGGCCATCAATTGCTTTTAACATGGTTGATGGCATTAACGGCCTGCTGGGGGGATTATCATGCGTCTCGTTTGGCGCATTGGGCATTCTGCTGTATCTGAGCGGCCATGCTGAACTGGCGTTTTGGTGTTTCGCCATGATCGCCGCCATTATTCCCTATATTTTGCTCAACTTGGGCATTCTGGGTCGCCGCTACAAAGTGTTTATGGGGGATGCTGGCAGCACGCTGATCGGTTTCACCACCATCTGGATGCTGGTGAAAAGCTCGTAGGGGAATGTTCCTTCGATCACCCCCGTTACCGCTTTATGGATTATCGCTATACCGCTGATGGACATAGTTGCGATCATGTATTGACTTACGCAAAGGGATTAGTCGTCCTTTCTCCCCCGACCGTCAACATATTCCATTATCATGCGTGCTGGCTTCACGCCCTGGCAGGCTTTCATTTTGATTACTCTGGTGGCAGTGCTGCTGGCGGCCATCGGCGTGATCGGCGAGCGACTGAGTTTTATTCCTAAGTGGGTTATGTTGGTATTATTTTTGCTTGATTTTTTCCTGTACGGTTACTGCATCAAGCGTGCCTGGCGCATTGCACGTTATATTAAGCGTATCAAACGCCGTTTGCGGCATTCTCGATAATAATCAAATATCTTAACCAGGGGCTTTTGGGCAGTGATGAATCTAGAAAAAACGTCTGACAAGACCACCCCTGGCATGGCGATGGATAACGAATTTGATATCCGTAGCTCGTATCGTACTTTGTGGTGCGGTAAACCATGTATTATCGGTATTGTGGCATTGTTTTCAGCGGTTGCGCTGATAGTTGTCTTATCTGGTTAAAGAGGAATGGAGTGCAGGAGCCATCACTGATCGGCCAACAGTGAATGCGCTAATGGGCTATTATTCACAGCAGCAGTTCCTGCGTAATTTGAGTTTACGCGCGTTGCCAGCCTCTGCCAACTAACCATTGGGCAGGCACTGCTGAAGAAGCTTATAATGAATTCATTATGCAATTAGCGTCCTACGATAGATACGCACCGTGATTTCTGGTTACAAAGCGATTATTACAAACAACGCCAGGAAGGGGTGACTCGTACCGATGTGGCTATGCTCGACGAGTTGATCAACAACATCAAGTTCACGCCGCGTGACAACAAAAAGACGCCAAACGATAGCGTGAAGCTGATAGCGGAAACGGCGGCGGATGCTAACCACCTGCTGCGCCAATATGTGGCTTTCACCAGCCAGCGCGCGGCTTCTCATCTGAATAAAGAGATCCAAGGCACTTGGGCTGCGCGTGTAACCTTAATAAAAGGCGCAGGTCAAACGTCAAGAAACCGTGGCGTAAGTAGTCTACAAACGCGAGCTGAATACCCTCCAGCAGGCTCTGAGAATTGCCAAAACACAGGGCATCAAACGCCAGCAGACAACTGACACACCCGCTGAATAGTTGCCAGATTCCGATTTTTTCCTTTTAGGTAAGCCAATGTTACAGGCGCGTTTAGAAAGTTTGCAAGCCACCGGGCCCAGCCCACGATCTGGATTACGACCAGAACTGCACTATGCTGACAACACTAAGCATCGGCCCTGCGTTGGACGAAAAGTTTCAGGCTTACCGTTATTTACGCGCGCCAGAAGAACCGGCGAAACGTGATGTGATAGTCCACGGCGGGTATTTTGGCTAGTTCTTTAGGGCGCAATGGGCGCTTTGGTTGGCGCAGGCATTACTTTGGCGCCTCGTCCCTGCGCATAAAGAGTAATATTATAATTCTCTGATCGGCGCATAAACGTCCAATTTGCAGGTACACCTGCGGTTAGCCGACCAAAAGAGATCCACCGTGAAAGTGTTGACTGTTTTCGGCACCAGGCCAGAAGCCATTAAAATAGCACCACTGGTACATGCCTTGGCTCAGTATGAAGCCTTTGAATCAAAAGTTTGCGTGACAGCTCAGCATCGGGAGATGCTTGGATCAAGTATTGCGGCTATTTGATATAACACAGGATTACGATTTGAACATCATGAATCCTGGACAGGGACTGAGTGAAATCACCTGCCATATTCTAGAAGGTTTGAAAAGTGTACTTGAAGCATTCAAGCCGGATGTGGTGTTGGTGTATGGTGATACCACTACCACGCTGGCGACCAGTCTAGCGGCATTCTATCAGCGTATCCCGGGTTGGGCATGTGGAAGCGGGTTTGCGCACGGGTGATCTCTACTCACCGTGGCCGGAGGAAGCCAATCGCAAGCTGACTGGTCAATTGGCGATATATCATTTTGCGCCGACAGAAAACTCACGCCAGAACCTGCTACTGGAGCTACTGCCGGACGATCATATCTTCGTTACTGGCAATACGGTGATCGACGCACTGTTTTGGGTACGCGACCGGGTGTTGGGCGATACCGAATTGCGTGCCAGTTTGGCGCATCGTTATCCGTTTCTGGACGCCAGCAAAAAGCTGATCCTGGTAACTGGGCACACGGCGCGAAAGCTTTGGCAGCGGGTTTAAGCGCATTTGCAGTGCACTAGCGGAGATCGCACGTCATCATCCTGGTGTGCAGGTGGTGTATACCACCAGGTGCACCTTAACCCGAACGTCAGCGAGCTGGTCAACCGCATCCTGAAAGGCATCGACAACATCATATTGATCGATCCGCAGGATTACTTGCCGTTTGTCTATCTGATGACCAATGCCCATATGATCCTGATCGATTCAGGCGGCATTCAGGAAGAGGTGCCTTCGTTAGGCAATCCGTTGCGCGACACCACCGATCGCCCGGAAGCGGTAGATGCGGGTATGGTGCACCTGGTAAGTACTGATGTAGCAAAAATTGTCGATGCGGTAACCCGTCTATTGACGGATAAGAACGAATATCTCGCCATGTGCCGGGCGCATAACCCCTATAGAGATGGGCATGCTTGTCAACGTATCCTCGTAACGCTAAAGAATCATCAGGTAATACTATTTTGGTTATCGTCATGGGTTATATCGGTCTGCCAACGGCGGCAGCGTTTGCTTCCCACAGGAAGAAAGTGGTGGGCGTAGATGTCAACTAGCATACAGTGGACACCATTAACCGTGGAGCGATCCATATCGTAGAGCCGGATCTAGATAATGTGATGTGGTTAAGGATGCAGTTAACACAGGCTTCCTACATACGGTGACCAAACCGCTGGCGGCAGACGTGTTTTTGATCGCGGTGCCAACGCCGTTTAAAGATGATCATCAGCCGGATCTATCCTATGTTGAGGCAGCGGCGAAATAGCTGGCACCGGAGCTAAAGCAAGGCGATCTGGTGATCCTCGAATCTACCTCACCGGTGGTGCTACTGAACAGATGGCGCGGTGGCTGGCGCAAGCACAGTGTGATCTCAGCTTCCTGCAGCAGGTCGGTGAAGCGGCTGATGTGAACATTGCCTACTCTGTCTAGAGCGTGTACTGTCCGGGCAAGTGATGGTTGAGCTAATTCAAAATGACCGTATCATTGGCGGTATGACGCTAAAATGTGCCGAACGCGCCAGCGTACTGTACAATATTTTCCTCGAAGGTGAGTGCGTGCTCACTAATTCGCGTACCGCAGAGATGTGTAAACTGACGGAAAATAGTTTCCGTGATGTAAATATCGCTTATCATTGATTTGTGCTGATCAGGGCATCAACGTATGGGAACTGATTACATTAGCGAACCGCCACCCACAGGTAAATATCCTACAACTAGGCCCTGGCGTGAGTGGTCACTGTATTGCCATCGACCCGTGGTTTATAGTAGCGCAGGCTCCGCAGCAGGCTCTCCTGATCCGTACTGCCCGCCTGGTGAATGACGGTAAACTGCGTTGGGTGGTTGATCGCGTGAAGGCGGCGGTAGTAGATTGTTTGGCAGCCACTAACAAGCGTGCTTATGAGGTGAAAATCGCCTGTTTTAGCTTGGCTTTCAAGCTGAATATCGACAATCTACGAGAAATCCCAGTAGTGTAAGTAGCACATATGATCGCCGACTGGCATGTGGGGGCGACCCCGGTGGTGGAGCCACATTATTGAGCAACTGCCGAAATCATTGGCGGGCGATGTCACTCTGAAAAGACATGGCTGGCGTATTGCTGCAGGCGGATGTGCTGGTGATGCTAGTCGATCACCAGCAATTCAAGGCCATTAAACCAGAAGCGATAAAACAAACCTGGGTTGTTGATACTAAAGGAGTATAGCGTTGAAACGTATCCTGATTATTGGCGGAGCGGGGTTTATCGGCTAAGCAGTGGTAAGGCATATTATCAATGCAACCACTTATAGCGTGGTAGTGGTTGTGATAAGCTTACCTATGCTGGCAACCTTGAGTCGCTAGCGCTAGTGGCTGATAACGCACGCTATGCTTTTGAGCAGGTAGATATTTGTGATTGCATGGCGCTGGATCGGGTGTTTGCTGAGTATCAGCCAGACAAGGTGATACACCTGGCAGCGGAAAGCCATGTTGATCGTTCCATTGATGGCCCTGCGGCGTTTATTGAAACCAATGTGCTCGGTACTTATACCTTGCTGGAAGCGGCACGCCATTATTGGCGGCCACTAAGTGCAAAGAAGAAGCCGGGATTCCGCTTCCACCATATTTCTACCGATGAAGTGTATGGCGATCTGCTCGGCACAGACGGGCTATTTACCGGAAACCACGCCTTACTCGCCAAGCAGCCTGTGTATTCGGCCTCCAAAGCTTATAGCGACCATCTAGTGCATGCTTGGCTGCCGTACCTATGGCTTGCCGACTATCGTCACCAATTGCTCCAATAACTATGTCCATTATCACTTCCCTAAAAGCTGATCCCGTTAGTGATCCTGAATGCAGTGGGCTGGCAAGTCACTGCCGGTGTACGGCGATGGCGCACAGGTACGTGACTGAAAGCGGTATCCGCAAAACAGTTTCCTGGTATCTGCACCATGAGAGCTGGTGGCGGCACGTCCAGGACGGTTCTTATAGCGGTGAACGCTTGGGCCTATCCGACTAAGTAAATCTAAGGCTGCGCTACTGTCAAGTGAGCGCAGTGGTTTTTGGAGTGAGTATGGAAAGTATTATTCTAGCTGGCAGATCGGGTACTCGCTTGCATCCTATTATTACCCGTGGCATATTAAAACAACTGCTGCCGATTTACGATAAGCAGATGATTTATTATCCGCTGTCTGTGCTGATTCTGGCCGGGATCAGGGATATTCTGATTATTTCCACCCCAGAAGATCTGGCTTCCTTCGAGCATTTACTGGGTAGTGATGAAGAGTTTAGCATTCATCTTGACTATGCCAAACAACCTAGCCCCGATAGATTGGCTCAAGCGTTTCTGATCGGCGAAACCTTCCTGGCCGGAGAACCCAGTTTCCTGGTACTGGGCGACAATATTTACTTTGGTCAAGGGTTCAGCCCCAAGTTAAGAAGCGTCGCGGCACGCACTGCTGGTGTAACCCTATTCGGCCGGCTATCAGGTGATGGATCCTGAGCGATTCGGCGTTATAGCATTTGATGATAATTATCGCGCCTTGTCGATTGAGGAAAAGCACGTTAATCTGAAGTCAAACTAGGCGGTGACTGGCCTGTATTTTTACGATGCTCAGGTGGTGGAGTTCGCCAGGCAGATAAAACCTTCACCCCGTGGTGAATTGGAAATCACCAGTATTAACCAGATATATCTGGAGCGCGGTAAACTGATCGTCGAGCTACTTGGGCGTGGTTTTGCCTGGCTGGATACCGGTACTCACGATAGCCTGTTGGAAGCCAGCAGCTTTATACAAACGGTAGAAAAGCGTCAATGGTTCAAAATTGCCTGTCTAGAAGAGATCGCTTGGCGTAATGGCTGGTTGGATGATGATGCTGTGCAGTATGCGGCTCAGGCGCTGGTCAAAAAACCGGTTACGGTAATTACTTACTGGATTTATTGCATGCACTTCTACGCCAATATTGAGTCACTGAATTGGTAGAGCAAATTCTTCCGGCTTAACAGCGCTAAATTACACTTCAACGAAACGGCCGAGCGGCTCACCAAGGCCTATTTGAATGCATTCGAACATGTGCAAGCTAAGGTTACTGCGCATCACCTGTAACTGGTTGATGCATTGTCAGCATTGGGATTCCGGTTGGTTGAATGGGAGGTTGAGGTTGAGCCGGCACTGAACATTGCTGCTGAACCTACTGCAATACAGACCGCGCCGTTGCCTGTGGTGCGCATGGCAACGCCCAAAGATATTCCTCAGTTGCGGGTAGCGGCAGCAAAGGTATTCACCACCAGCAGATTCTTTCCTACCAAATAATATTAATGCCTTCCGACTGTAGCGCGGCAAGATAGCCGTAGTTGATGTTTTTATCGGTGATCAGCGTATCGATGGCGATTAAATCGTACTGAGCAACTCTTTGCAGGTGGTGACGCCGACGTTGAGAACAACGCCGCCGTCCGCAACGATAAGCAGCTTGTCGAAGATGAATTGCTGAGAGGGCGTGAAGTTGCCTGGCCCAGCGGCGAACTGATATTCTTTTTAACGCTATAACATTTGGGTGAGTTGTGCCCCATCCTTTCCAAAAAAGTAGTGATTAGCGGCAGCCTGTCTTGTTTCGAGGGAATATTTAGGATTTGGCATAAAAACTGCACCTTACTAAGTTAGTGTCTAACTTTATGAGGGGGAGGGAGTCCACGAATTAGGCTTGGGTGAGGCAAGCCGCTTGCCTGGATCATGCGATAGTCACCTTTTTGTCCAGATAGGCATCTTGCACCGCGTTGATTAATGCCACGCCTTCTTTAATCGATTTCTTGAACGCCTTACGTCCAAGGATTAGCCCCCATACTGCCAGCGCGTTTATTGATTACGGCGGCGCGCACCGATTCCTGTAGATCGTTTTCACCGGCGGCACCACCGGAGTTAATTAACTAGGCACGCCCCATATAGCAGTTGACTAGTTGGTAACGCATCAGATCGATCGGGTGATCGCTCGTCAGCCTACTGTAAACCCGGTCATCGGTATAGCCTAATTTTACCGCACGGTAGACGCTATTGTTTTCCGCCATTTTTTGTTTGACGATGTCGGCACCGAGTGTAGCGGCGATATGGTTAGCCTGGTCAGTTAGGTCGGCACTGTAATGGTAGTCTACACCGTCCTTGTTGAACGCCTGGTTACGCAGGTAGGCCCATAGTACGGTAACCAGGACCAACTCATGTGTGCGTTCGAAAGCGATCTGGGTTGGGTAGCTAAGGGTCTCGTTGTGGTTCAGTTTGACCAGGAATTGGATCTTGAGGGCATAGCGTCGCGAAACTAAAGCCAACACTCCGTAGGTGGAAGCCACGTAGTTACAGCCGGCCTCAATTGCCAACTCAACAATATTTTTTGGATCAAAGTACAGCGGGTTGGCGGCGAATAGCACTCCAGCGGAGTGCTCAATGCCCTCCCTGATCGACTGGTAGAATCGACAGGTAGAGCTGGTGCCAGCTAGCCGACTGTTATTGAGTAGAGTTTGCATGGAGCGCAGTACGGCATTAGGGCGGTTATTGTCAATCATGATCCGGTCGACAAAGTCAGTAACCCGGCAGGTACAGGTTTTCGGCGAGGATGGTGCTATAGCGGTATTGCAATAGGTCTTCCGCTTCCGTTCCTAACATCTCTGCTATATCAGTAATGGCATATTCCTGATTGAGCTTTTCACACACTGTTAGTTAGCCCAGAGTCTCTAACTAGCAGTATAATAAAAGCGGTGGGTGAAGCCGTTAAAGTAGTACGGAACACAGCCTACTAAACTTGCTGCGACTAGAAGAAACAATAGACGCGATTGAGAGGAAATGCCATTTGCATGAGCCAAGCTAGGCTCTCTTTTCTGCACTGCCGCCATTCCTGACGGTGCTTGTCAATTAGCCCAGTAGGGGGCGCAGTTAGATGGTAGGCGGCATTTGATGGCTTGCGGTAGCAACTCAATGTGAAAATGCTGGCTACTAGCGGTTCTTCACCATCGAGATTGAAAATTATTTCATGCGGTACTCTGATCTCAAGCCATGGTAACGCGCTGCTAATGATGTTTTTGCTCTCTTCGTCATTGAGCAATGCAGCCACTAGCGCTGGCAGCGGTTCGTCAGCAATCAACAGCCGCGGTTGCAGTAGGCTATCGTTGATCAGCACATCTAGGTACAGTGATTGGCCGCCACCGTCCTGTTTGCCATTGCCAATGCCGATAACTAGCGCTTCACCAGAGCAGTGAAAATCCGGCCCATGGATTTCGAAACGGTCAGTCTGCAACCGGTCCATGCGTAGCAGCAGCCCGTGAATAAAGTAGGAGAAGCTGCCAAATGCCGCTTTTAGTTTCTCCGGCATCTCGGTGGTGATGTGGATGCCAAAGACACCGGTAGCCATATTGATGGAATAGCGTTCATTATTGACTTTCGCCAAGTCGATTGGCACTGAGCAGCCCTTTATCGCCAACTGTAACGCGGGTTCCAGTGCCAGCAGAATATTGCAGGCCATAGCTAAATCATTGGCGGTGCCGAGCAGCAGGATGCCCAAGGCAGGACAACGCTCTGCACCTGCAACTGAGCCAGTGCGCTGGCCACTTCACTGATAGTGCCTGCCATCGCCGCTACCAGCCACACTACAGTGCCGACGCCTAGCTGGGCGGCTTCCTCAACATAACGTGCGACGTCGCCGTGCTTCCAGGTGACGCGAACGTGCAAGGTCAGTTGTTCAGCGCGTAACTGGTGTACGGTGAGACGCAGCTCTTCTTTGCTGGCCCTTTTTCCGTTGATGATAAGTAGTGCTAGTGCTAATTGAGGAATTCTTGATATCTCCCGGTCTGAAAACAGATAGTGATTAACGATAAACGACCTGTTGATTGTACTCCATCAGAACACGCCACTCATTCTGCCTGTTGCCTTTAAACGTAGCGGTTATTTTGTGCAATTGACATGGAACTTATCCCATTAGGATATTTTATTTGCCATTTTGGCCTGGAGTAAGAGTAGTGCTCAGCATCCTCACGTACGTTGCGGTTGTTGCGCGTGGTCGGTAGTGTCCAGACGGGCAGCAATAATGTACGCCTACTGGGATAGGCTCTTAATTTCATAGATTAATAGGATATAAAATCATAATTTCGCTATGCGATTTATTCATCGCCATAGTAGGACTCATATATCTAAATAAAAGGTTGGTATCATTTAAATAAAAAATTAAGTGTACCGCTTAAGAAAAAGCTAGCCCAAGGGAGATTAGGCTGGCTAAGGAGGTGGGTTATAATATTTCTAACAAGTATTTTTGTTATTCTTTAAGCGAACTGATGGTAACCAAACTGCGAACTCATTGATGTGATCAAAATATAATATTTGCTAAAAATTACCACAAAAAGATGGCGATTAAGATTTTACGCGTTATCGTTATTTTCTTTTGTTAAATTACGAATTAACAAGGCGTAATTGAGATCGATATCCTTGATGGATCGGCAAATAAACGATATGATCATTGCCTGGTACTACCGTAATCGGCTCACATTTTTTATTTTGTATACATTCTAGCGTGAACAGAACATTATCACTAGGCGTCATTATTTCCACGTTATCGCCGAGCATAAATTTGTTTTTCACCTCTACTTCGGCCCAGCCATCGCGCCGTAGGCCGGTAAACTCACCGACAAACTGCTGGCGCTTAGATAGCGAAGAACCGTAGTCATAATTCTGCTGGGCTTCATGCACATGGCGGCGTAGGAAACCTTCGGTATAACCACGATGCACTAACCCTTCCAGAGTAATGAGCAAAGTAGGATCAAAGGGCTTGTCGAGTTTAGCGTCGTCGATGGCACGGCGGCATACCTTGGCGGTGAGGGCGCAGTAGTAGAAGGATTTAGTGCGCCCTTCGATCTTTAGCGAATGTACACCGAGCTGCGCCAGGCGTGCTACATGTTGGATGGCGCGCAGATCTTTGGAGTTCATGATGTAAGTGCCGTGCTCGTCTTCGAAGGCACTCATGTATTCGCCTGGTTTCTGTACCTCAGACAGCATAAACACTTTGTCGGTGGGTGCACCGATGCCAAGCACTGGTTCGACGGTCTGTACTGGAAGCGGCTCATGCAAAGGCACAAGGTTGCCGATGTCGTCCTATTTGCCTTCTTGCGCCTGGTATTTCCAGCGGCAGGCATTGGTGCAAGTACCTTGGTTGGGATCGCGTTTGTTGATATAACCGGACAACAGGCAGCGGCCAGAGTAGGCCATGCACAGCGCGCCGTGCACGAATATCTCTAGTTCCATCTCTGGCATCTGAGCGCAGATTTCAGCGATCTCTTCTAACGACAGCTCACGCGATAGGATCACGCGCGTCAACCCCATCTGTTGCTAAAACTTCACTGTTGCCTAATTAACCACATTGGCCTGCACGGACAGATGAATATCCATTTGCGGGAAGGCTTCGCGCACCATCATGATCAAACAGGAATCGGACATGATCAGAGCATCTGGGCGCATATCGATCACTGGCTTCAGATCGTGCAGAAAGGTTTTGAGCTTGGCATTATGCGGGGCAATATTCACCACCACGTAAAATTTCTTGCCCAACGCATGGGCTTCATTGATACCCTGCGCCAGGTTTTCATGGCTGAACTCGTTGTTGTGTACTCGTAGGCTGTAGCGCGGCTGGCTAGCATAAACCAAACCGCATCGGCACCATAGGCAAAGGCGTAACGCATATTTTTCAGCGTTCCGGCCAGGGGAAGAAGTTCTGGTGTGAACATAGTGTGTCTCGGTTTGATTTCAGCTCAGTATACGTCTGTCTTCGAACCGCAATTTGATGGGCTGCCATGTGAAAGCCAGTAGCTAAAGGTGCCCCAAATGGTGCAGTAAAAGCGGGGAATTATAGCGGTAGGGCGGCAATAAATCAGTAGTTAAGCATCTTTAACTATACCCTAAATAATTCGAATTGCAGGAAAGTGGCAACAGAGTGACAAATCGGTCGAGAACCGATTTGAACAGTGCTAGCGCTGGGCCGCAGGCTAAACCTTAGAGATGAGGTTGATCGATCTTTAGGCGCTGACACTAGTCAGTGACTGGAGTTAGTGAGGAAAGCTAATGCACAGGTACCTTGAAGTATTACAGATATAGCGGCTGATTATAAGAGAAGTGTGCGATGGTTACTAAGCCATCGCGCATCAGAAAAGGCCTTGAGTCTGTCCCTAATTCTGTGTAACTGCCACCGTATTAATCGGCATACTCCATTTTTTTGATGCATCCTTGATCGCCAGATAAATAACCTTTCGCACTGAGTCGTCTGTCGGGAAATACTTTGCGCTTTTTGATGGCTGCACGGATCACGCTGTTCAGCGAATCGATAGCCTTGGTTGTGTAGATGTCTTTGCGTATTTCGGCTGGATAGCCGAAGAATGTGTTGAGATTTTCCCAGTGCGCACGCCAGCTTTTACTGCTCTGCGGGTATTTATCGTCCCAGACGCCTGCGAACTTATCCAACTTCATTAGCGCTACTTTTTCTGTCGGAGCCAGGTACACCGTTTTCAACCCGCTGGTGACGGCTTTGTAGTCCTTCCACGATACATATTTCAGACTATTGCGCACCCTATAGATGATGTAAAGCTGAATGTGTGTCTGCGGATACACGCTGCTTATCGCATCATGGAATCCTTAGGGTGTCCTGAAGTCCCCGGTTTTTGAGCTCTGTCAGCACACTGAGCCAGAAATGCGCACTTTCGTTTTCAGCCAACCACATGCCCAACCGTTCTTTCTGGCCCTTCAGTATTAATGCCCAGAGCGAGGAACACCGCATTGTTAATCGCAGAGTCGCCTTGACGAACTTTCATCACGATACAATCAAGATAAACAATGGGATACAGTGCGTCCAGAGGGAGAACTCTGCCATTCTATGACCTACTCTTTAACCGCATCGGTGACTTCAGATATCAGCACGGATGAAACATCTGCGTCGTACATTTCTTTGAACGTAGCGACGATTTCGCGATGCCTTTGGCGTACAGGGATAAAATCTGGCTGTCTATCTACGTGATACGCGTCTAATTTTTCTTTATCAGTTGCAGTTCGAAGGTGTTTTCACGGTCACGTAGCGTTGGCGTATTCAGTTCGACTTCACCATCATCTCATCACACAGCAGTGTTTTAGATGAATAGCCGTTGCGGGTATTTGAACCCAATTTTGGGGCATTTTTCACGTACCCGAGGTTGCTTTGTCGGTTCAGCATTGAGTGTTGTTTCGACGGTTAACTTCGTCATCATATGGGAAAACGCATTGAGATCTGCTTCGGTTTTAAGGCCTTTAGCCAGTTCAGCCGTAAGGGTCGTGAGTTTTTTTCGTCCATAATTTACCTGCCTCCGTTACTGGAGTGAACATATCAAAAATAGGCAATGACACAATTTTAATTACATTCTTATCAGAAAAAGCCTTTATATAGAATCGTGTATAGGCTCTCTCAAATCACACACATCGCTTGTTGAACCATTTTTAATCACCGATTGGCGGCTGTTTCTGGCTACGCTTTCAGAGTTGTACATTTCGCTGACGCCGATAACCTGATGGTTTTTAGCTTTCAGCGGCTTTGTTGAATAAATTGAACTTTTGCTGGGTTGAAGGAGCAGATCACGCATTCTCTGACAACGCAGGCAGTTCCGTGGCTAAGCAGAAGTTCAGAATCACCCACTCACTGGCACACCTATAACAAAGTGCTTATCAACCACGGCTCCATGACTTTCTAGCTGGACGACGAAGCGATTAAGACGTGGTAAGACACGGTATGAGACAGCCCCACCTTCAGCGCGAGGAATACCCCAGCGCTATTCTGACCTTGCCATCACTACCGTTTTGGTGATTAAACGAGTATTACGGCTGACTCTACGGGCTGCACAGGGCTTCATTGATTCCATTTTTACCCTGATGGGCGTTCCGCTGCGCTGTCCGGATTACAGCTGTGTCAGCAAGCGGGCAAAGTCAGTCAATGTCAGTGTCAAAACTCCCACCCGGGGTGAAATCACGCACCTGGTGATTGATCCCACCTGGCTGAAGGTCTTGGGTGAAGGCAAATGGAAAGTCAAAAACACGGAAAAGAATGCCGCTGTATCTGGCGGAAACTGTATCTGGCCGTTGACAGCAAAACCAATTAAATCATCTGTGCGGACCTGTCGCTTAACAATGTTACGGCGGACGGCGCTTATGACACCCGGTTATGTCACAATGAAATGCGCCGTAAAAAAATCAGCGCCCTCATCCCTCAGCGAAATGGCGTGGGCTACTGGCCCGGTGAGTACGCAGACCGTAACCGTGCAGTAGCGAATCAGCGACTGAGCGGGAGCAATGCGCGGTGGAAATGGACAACAGAATATAACTGTCGCTCTATAGCAGAAACGGCCATGTACCGGGTAAAGCAGCTGTTCGGAGGCTCACTGACGCCGCGTGACTACGACTGTCAGGTAGCAGAGGCTTTGGCCATGGTGCGTGCCCTGAACAAGATGACGAAGGCAGGTATGCTAGAAAGCATTCGTATTGCCTGAAAATCCGACCAGCTACAGGGACGCTCGCTCGCACAGCGATCTGATTTATTCAACAAAGCCCATTCATATTTATAGGTGGGTTATTATAATGAGTAAAAAATATACCGTTTCAAATTACCTCCTCGATCGTCTGGCTCAAATTGGTATTCGACATTTCTTCGGTGTGCCGGGTGATTATAATTTACAGTTTCTCGATCACATTATCTATCACCAACATATCACTTGGGTTGGCTGTACCAATGAGCTTAATGCTGCCTATGATGCCAATGGTTATGCGCGCTGCAAACCGGCGGCAGCGCTGATAACAACCTTCGGCATGGGTGAACTGAGTGCAGTGAACGGCATCGCCGGTAGCTATGCTGAATACCTGCCGGTGATCCACGTGGTTGGCGCGCCCAGTAAGCCGGCTATTTACTGCATCATTCGCTGGGAGATAGTGATTTCGGTCATTTTGCCCGCATGTCGAAAGAGGTGACTATCGCTCAGATTTGCCTGACCCTCTACAAATCTGAGGCAGAAATCGATCGTCTGCTGCTGACCCACTGCACTATTTGAGCGCCGTCCTGTGTATCTGGTTTTTCCTTGCAATGTGGCAGACACGCCGTTAGTTTCATCGCCAGCACCAATGACGTTGTGTCAGGCTAATCTGTCTGAAATGTCACTGCAAGAATTTATCATGGCAGCTCGTGAAAAACTACAGTCAGTATGCAGAGTCTCAGTACTGGCGGATTTTTTGGTAGTTCGCTTCAATGCTGACGTGGTGCTGAATAAATGGATGAATGAAGTTAAGATGCCTCATTCCGCCCTGCTGCATGGCAAAAGCGTGGTAGACGAAACTCACGTCAGCTTTACCGGCACTTACCTCGGTGCGGCTAGCATTCCGCAAGTTAAACGATGAATAGAAGATGCAGATGTAGTGATCAACGTCGGGGGGTTGTTCACTGACATCATAACTGCTGTTTTCAGCCACCACCTGCCGGTAGAGAAATGCATCACTATCCACCCATTCGAGGCACGAGTTGGGCAACAGGTGTTCAGTCAGATCCCGATGCAAGAAGCGGTTGAAGCGCTGCACCAGCTAAGTCTATCGCTGGCAAAATAGTGGCGGTTGCCAGTGATTAGTCGCCTAACACTACCGAATGCTAACGGCAGCAGACTCAATCAGCGCATTTTTTGGCGGCAAATTCAGGATTTTTTGCGGCCGGGTGATATTGTATTTGCCGATCAGGGTACTGCCTGCTTTGGCGCGGCTACGCTGACTTTGCTGCAAGGCTGTAAATTTATCGTCCAGTCATTGTAGGCCTCTATTGGCTATACCTTGGCAGCGGCGTTTGGCGCACAGATTGTCGAGCCGAACCGCCGCGTGGTGCTGTTGATTGGCGACGGTGCAGCGCAGCTTACCGCGCAGGAACTGGGATCGATGCTGCGGGATGGGCTTAAGCCAGTGATCTTCTTGTTGAACAACCAGGAGTATATATAATACCATTGAGCATGCAATCCGCGGCTCTGAACAGCGTTACAATGATATTTCCCAGTGGAACTGGACACTATTAATTGCAGGTGCTGGCCAACGAACATCCAGTACAGACGCGGCAGGTCACTGAACCGGAGCAACTGCAGCAGGCACTGCTCGAAGTAGCAGATTGTCGCCAGTTATCTTTTATTGAAGTGGTGCTATCAAAGATGGATATCCCAGAATTGCTGAGTTTCATCTCGCGAGCTATCCAGAAGATAAACACTGTTTTATGAACAGTGTTTATGCCAATCCAGAACTAGCGATTAGTGATGAGCCGTTGCCGAACTGCAACTGAACCCGCACTTCTGATTTCATGCAATATAGGCGTTTTACTATTAAGCTCTGGCAATTCCTGCACCGCGATGATTTTCTGCTGTAGTGGGAAATGGGGATCAGAACTACTGTTTAGGAATGCAACCCTAGAGTCAAGAAGAGGGCATGACCAAACTTGCTGTAGAGTGCAAATGTTTCGGCCAGCGCACAGGCACCTACCCAGGCTAGATGCTGCACAGCGCGTTATTTTCGAGTACCATCTGCGCCGTGCAGTAAATCAGTCACCTACCGAAAGACAGGAAAGTACACCATGCCAGTGTTACATAACCGAATTTCTAATGAGGAATTAAAGGCGCGCATACTTGCTGAAACCGAGCCGCGTACCACAGTTTCTTTTTATCAATACTTTACTATCGACAATCCTAAAGCGTTTCGTGACAACCTTTATATCCAGTTCGACAAGCTAAAGGTGTTAGGCCGCATTTACGTGGCAAAAGAGGGCATCAACGCGCAAATTAGCGTGCCACAAAACAATTTTGCTGCTTTCAAAGATGTGTTGTTTGCCTCACACCCGGCACTGGATCAGGTGCGTCTAAATATCGCGTTGGAAGACGACGGCAAATCTTTTTGGGTGTTGCGCCTGAAAGTGCGTGAGCGCATTGTAGCTGACGGCATTGATGACGATAGTTTTAACCCGGCAAATGTTGGTGAATATCTGCCAGCCGATCGCGTTAACCAAATGATCAATGATCCAGATACGCTGTTTGTCGATATGCGAAATCACTATGAGTATGAAGTGGGTCACTTTGAAAATGCCATTAAGGTGCCTTCAGACACATTCCGTGAGCAACTGCCGATAGCGGTTGAGATGTTACAGGGTAGCAAAGACAAGAACATTGTCATGTACTGTACTGGCGGCATTCGCTGTGAAAAAGCCAGCGCCTACATGCGGCATAACGGGTTTGAAAACGTTTACCATGTAGAAGGCGGGATTATTGAATATGCGCGCAAGGCGAAAGAGAAAGGGCTACCGTTGAAGTTTGTCGGCAAAAACTTTGTGTTCGATGAGAGAATGAGCGAACAGATCACTAATGATGTGATCGCCCATTGCCACCAATGTGGCATACCATGCGATACCCATACCAACTGTAAAAACGAGGGTTGCCACCTGTTGTTTATTCAGTGTCCGAGTTGCACCGCCAAGTTTGAAGGCTGTTGCAGCGAGATCTGCCGCGAAGAGCTGGAGCTACCGCGTGAAGAGCAACGCGAACATCGCGCTAAGCGTGGGAGTGGCATAAAGATCTTTAATAAGGCGAAAGGTCTACTGCGTACCACGATGCACCTTCCAGCACAAGAAAAAGCCGGGTCGACCAAATAATGAAGAGCGCGGCGATTGCCGTATTTTTTATGACTTCTCGCGCACACCCTTCAACGGAAATAATTAATTCCACGTTCTGCGCAGTTGGGACCAGATCGGTGATGATGCCGAATTCTTTATTCTTTCAGCTTGATCTTGCCGATGGCTTCAAAGCCAGCACAGTAACCGTCCCAAGGATCATTCCTTTGACCAATCAGCTTGGTATCCAGCCCATGCAGCAACGAAAGCACGATCACGTCCCATGCCAGGTAAAGGGTATCGGTAATACTAGTTTGCTCGGCCATGCTGCTGATGGTAGTGGGAACCTAAAACTATCCGAACACGCTGATTGGCTAGCCACCCGCGGGTAGAAAAGATAGCCGTTGATCAGAATGCTAAACGGCATTACATACAGCGTTAGTTGAATCAGGCTGCTACTGATACGCGTAAAGCGTCTGTGACGAGTTAGCAGTATGCCAATACCTTTATGGTTCTTCTGTGCCTGATGATACCAAGCATAGTAATAACCCTGCGTTATTCTCCACAGACCAAAAGCGAACATAATGTACGCAATCAGTGCCACTAGCACGTAGATCAACACTGAAATTGACCGCAATTTTCGGAGATGTTTTTCCAAAGCATCGTTCTTATTTACCTTGCTCATTATTTGTTATATTTGCACAATCATCAAACGTCAGATAGCAGGAAATCGAGAATAAATTTAACTATGGTGACTACTTTAGAGTATGAGTCAGTGGTTTTGCTTAATAGCACTGGAGTGAGTTAACTTAGAGCCTATCCCAGTGAGCGTAGATTGTTGTAGCCAATTTACACACTGACTGCGCGCAATAACGGCAACGTACATGGGGTAGGGGAGGATGGTGAGCATTGCCCCCTAGGCAAGAACATACAAACCCTGGGCTAATATAAATCCAGCTAGCGCTTTATTGGTCAGTTTAATCAGGCAAGTTACTGTCCGTTCTGAACGCAGCAAACCGGCATCCGGCTCCAATACCCCACAGGGTTGGAACAGTGCTTCTCCGGTTTTTTGGATCAAAGCATTCCGTAAATCTTGAGCATGCAATACCCATGGCACGTACTTCTCACCTTCACCGTAGGCATGCCGGATGATATGGGTATTGCCGTAATGACTGCCTTGATGGTGTGGGGGCATGGTGCTATCTAATTAGCACTTTCAGGCCAGCTTGCGATGCATAGTAGCCTATCACTGCACCTACTGAATCACTGCCTATTATAATTAAGTCATATTCCACGTACCTATTTTCCCTGTTTAGATGTCGCTTGGCGGATTATGATAAAAGGTCAGCTACGACAATGCATCTGTCGTGCGGCACTCAGGCAAAAAAGCGCCGAGATAGTTACGGCGTTCCGGGTTTTGGCTCAGTGAATCAATGTTTGCTTATATTGTGAGCTTGATACTCTGTAGACTGAATCTTGGCGATATCGGCTTATAATATGTTGATTAATTGACTAGCGATATCTGTAGTGAGCCAAAGCTTTCTATCTACTTGAGCTTCTTCGGGCGTTTGGTCTAGTGAAGACAGGTAATGAAGGCGTATCATCATGGCATCGTAAATATCGACAATACTGATATCACAACCAACAAGCGGGTGTATCTGAATTACTTAATCATTTCTGTCAATAAAGACCCCTTATGTAAGTAGCAACTACCCTGAGTGACTAACGAGGGATAAATGCGGCTCATCATCATGAGAGAAACTACAGTATACGCATCTGCTTGCATTGTTGGCGCTTTTCACCACTTATTTTGCAAAATAAATATTTATTCACCAATTTTATCGGTGAATTGAATGATTAATAATGGTTGGACACGAGTTGGGTGGCGGGATACCGAAAACAAAACAGCTGGAGAAGGAGAACTAGGCAAGCATAGGTAAAAACAGCATTGCAATATTTATTCTGTGCTGAACTACTCGTCCGCGCTTTCCCACGTTTCTTGGAGTATTTCCTCGATCAGATCCCGATCGGTTTTCCTCCTCCGTAGCACTAAAAACCCGTTAGCACTGGCATAACGTACCTGAATTGCGGCGTCAGGAAATTGGCAGTTCACCCGCTTGCTCAGCTCGATAGTCAAAGCCTCAATAGCTCCTGATGGCAGCGGCTTGGTTTTATTTATAGTGACTTCAACACGCATATTTGCTCCTAAAGTATTTTACTGTTTATTTATATAGTTTTCCTCTGTGGGAGCAAAATAATAACGCTAAAAAGATTAGCCATTTAGCGACCAGTTCAGGGGTTCGCCAGCAAGGAAAGGTATGACAGATTCGTTGCCCTGAGATATCTCTGCTGGTTGAGTTGTCGGCACGCGTTGCAGCTCGATAAAACCTTCATTGACCGATAGGCCAGAAGCGCGGCCCGCTCAGTGAGCAGAACACTTCAAGGTGTTGCAACGCGTCTAGTTGCTCAAAGACAGTGTCGTAGGCCGATATCGCGTTCGGGGCGTTGAACATGCCTGCGCAACCGCAGTCGGATTCTTTGCGGTGTTTGGTGTGCGGTGCTGAGTCAGTACCGAGAAAAAACGATCTGAACCGCTGGTGGCCGCTTTACACAGCGCTACCTGATGAATATTGCGTTTGAGGATCGTCAGACAAAACAGATGCGGACGAATGCTTCCAACCAACATATGGTTGCGATTTAACATCAGATGTTGCGGTGTGATAGTGGCACCAAGGAATTGATTGCCTTCCTGCACATATTGAACCGCTTCTTTGGTGGTGATGTGCTCGAGGACGATTTTTAGTTCGGGGAACTGTAGGCGGATTGGCTCCATCACTTGTTCAATAAAGCGCGCCTCGCGGTCAAAGATATCGACAGCGACATCGGTAACTTCTCCGTGGATCATCAGCGGCATGCCGCTATTTTGCATTTTCTCAAACAGTGAATAAATGCCTTTTACATCGTTCACGCCGTGGCTGGAGTTGGTGGTGGAGTTTGCTGGATACAGTTTAGCGGCGGTAAACACACCTTGTTCAAATCCGTTAACGAGTTCGTTAGCAGAGAGAGAGTTAGTTAGGTAGCAGGTCATCAGCGGGGCAAAGATGTCGCCCTGCGGCACGGCGGCCAGAATGCGCTGACCGTAGGCGCGAGCTGCGCCCACAGTGGTGATTGGCGGAGCCAGGTTCGGCATCACTACCGTCCGGCTAAACACCTGACTAACTAGTATAGGGCACTACCGTTTTCAGCATCTTGCCGTCACGCAGATGGATATGCCAGTTATCAGGGCGGCGAATTTTCAGGGCTTGGGGCTGTACAGTCATGCTGCTGGCTCCGGCGGTCAGAAAACTTTTATGTATAAGCGAATAATGGGGTTATCCACGCCAGGGTGTAAGGATAAGCGGAAAATGCCCTTGATGCATCTATTTGTTGCAGCCAAATTAAAATCAATTGGCTATTGGCCACCTAGTCGTAGGGATTTTAATGATCCTGGTGATTTAAGCGCCCAGATCCCCTAGTCTTTATCCTCTGGATAGGAGGAAAGAAATGGAAGTACGCGTTATTGCTAGGCGACAAGAGAAACCTGAGTTTGCGTTTGTCGTCAGCGATGCAAGATATGAGCTTATTTAACCAAGCCGCAAAAAGTTGAGTAACCTACAGAATGATCCGCTCCATGATTTGTAAAAGCCTGATATCTTCAAGCGTTGGGCTAGCAGTGAAGCCCTGGATAAACCTTGTGTAGCCAGGCATTTCCAACTGTTTATCAGCCAGGTTGATGGCAAGTTGGATATGTTGGGTATTAAGCGAGTGAAAAAAGATAGCCTAAACCCGGTGCAATACCGCGCTTAGGCTATATCAGACTGCCAAACAAAGTGTCCAATAGAGCGGATCTCTTTAAATGGCTGTTTTTATTAAACGGGCTAACTTTAGTCGTTAATCGTCTGCGGTTTAGCGGCCGGTGACATAGCCTGGTTCACTGCCGCATGTCCACCAGCAGTACCTTTGCCTGTGAAACTGAGTGAAGGTCGCTGCCAGTCGCTGTGCTTGCGTTCCTCTGGCAGATAAGCTAACGCAGGAGCTTTGGTCATCGGTGCACTAGCAATATGCTGACACAGTGTATTTGACACGACTTTCACCGGAGGCTTTTGTTGCAGCGCTGAAGCCGGTTCGGCAGTGACCGGAACCGCAGCTTTCTGCATTGGCGTTTCCATCTCTGCTGGGGCTTTTTCGCTGGCTATTATTGGCTCAGATGTCTGCACTTCTGCAAACCCTGCTACCGCGGGGGCTGCCTCAGTTGCAATTACGGCAACGGTAGTTGATTGCACTATGGATGCGGCTGCAACCCCATAGGTGGGTTTTTCAACATTGATGGTTTGCGGTTCAACGGCATCATCGCTCACAGATACTTTGACCTCTGCTGACGTTAGCACATTGTCTTGCGTGGTCTGGTGGGCATTGGCATTAACTTCAGTTTCTTTCGTCTGCGCTGCCTGAGCAACCGGGTAGCCTACACAAACTTTGCCTGACGCTAGCTCCGGTGAAGCGAAAGCCCCGGCCAATGGCATGGGAGATTGCAGCGGGTAACGTTCATCACGGTAACGTCGGCGACGTTGACCGCTGACGCGCAAGTGGCGCGGTGAGCGTCGTGAGCGGCGCGGCATGCCGTCTTCGTTATTACTACGGTTATCGCCCTGGGCATCATCTTCCATCTGAGCAGCTATGGTTTTCGGCAGTAGTTTAACGCTGTTTTCTACGCTTTCCTGCCGAGCCTCTTTAATTTTGGCAACTGGTGCTTTTGGTGCTAGCAGTTCTTCCGCCGCGCGATCCAATTCTTCCTCAGAGGACAGTAGGCGGACGTTCTGTGTCAAGGGACGGCGTTGACGACGCTGCATGTTTTGCGTCTGCCGTTTGTCTTCCGGTGCCTCACCGTTATCAACAGCAGTGCTTTCCTGCGCTTTTACTTCCTGCTGAACCTGATGCTTCTCTTCCTCGCGGCGCCGCTGACGTTCTATACGTCGTTCACGACGTTGTTGTTGCTCATCATGTTGGCCCTTGGCAGCTTCATCAGATACAGGCTCTTCGACAACCGGTATGTTTTGCGGCTGATTGCGGCGGTTGCGGCGCGGTTCTTCGCCAGACTCGTGCAGTTCACGATTTTCGCGTTTGTCACGGCCTCCTTCAGCGCGCTCTTTGCGACCAGAACCCTGCCGGCTGCGACGCTGTGGGCGACGGTTTTCAACGTTGTTTTCTGCCTGCGGCGCTTCAGCTAGTTTAGTTTCGATAGCTACGGGATGCTCTTCAGAGGCGAGTAACGCCTTCAAGCCACCGAACAGGCGGTTTAACAGACCCGGCTTGGCAACAGCAATGGCGGCTGCCGATTGGGTAATCACGGGTTCCTCGGTAGGCAATGGGTTGTCAGCAGCCAATGAGAAGGTCGCTAGCGCTGGCTGTTCCGGGCGTTTGCGCTCAGCCGATGCATCTTCAAGCAGTTGCATCATTTCTTCTTCATGCAGTTTCGGTAGCAGGTAGCTGAGAGTAGGGGTTTCTTCCCCCTTGCGTACGCGCAATACCGAGTAATGTGGTGTCTGCATTTGATCATTTGGCACGATAATAGCTTTCGCGCCAGCCTGGCATTTTTCGATCGCGCTGACCGAATCACGCTTTTCGTTCAGCAGGTAAGAGGCAACCTGAACGGGTACGATAGCGTGAACTTCTTTGGTATTTTCCTTCAGTGCCTCTTCTTCAATCAAACGCAGGATAGACAGCGCCAGCGATTCGTTATCACGGACAGTACCGGTACCGTTACAGCGCGGGCAGACGTGATGGCTGGATTCGCCTAGCGACGGGCTAAGACGCTGACGCGACATCTCAAGCAGCCCGAAGCGGGAAATGCGGCTAATCTGGATGCGTGCGCGGTCTTGGCGCACTGCGTCACGCAGGCGGTTTTCAACTTCACGTTGGTGGCGCACTGGGGTCATATCAATAAAGTCGATGACGATCAGTCCACCGAGGTCGCGCAGACGCAACTGGCGGGCAATTTCGTCTGCCGCTTCCAAATTGGTATTAAACGCGGTTTCTTCGATGTCGCCGCCACGGGTAGCACGTGCAGAGTTGATGTCGATAGCAGTCAGCGCTTCAGTGCTGTCGATAACGATCGAACCACCGGAAGGTAGGCGCACTTCACGTTGGAAAGCTGATTCAATTTGTGATTCGATCTGGTAGTGACTAAACAGAGGAATTTCACTGCTATACAATTTGATTTTGCTGCTGAAATCCGGGCGACCCAGCGCTGAAATGTGCTCTTTGGCCAGATCGAGAATTTTCGGGTTGTCTATCAATATTTCGCCGATGTCCGGGCGCAGGTAATCGCGGAATGCGCGCACGATCACGTTGCTTTCCTGATGGATCAAAAACGGCGCAGAGCGGCCTTCGGCAGCTTTCTTGATGGCTTCCCAATGCTTCAAACGGAAGGAGAGATCCCATTGCAGCGCATCAGCGGATTTACCAACACCGGCAGTGCGAATGATCAAACCCATACCATACGGCAGTTGCAAGGAGGAAAGCGCCTCTTTCAGTTCGGTACGGTCATCACCCTCAATACGGCGGGAAATACCACCTGCGCGCGGGTTGTTCGGCATTAGCACCAAGTAACTGCCTGCTAAGCTAATGAAGGTAGTTAAGGCTGCACCTTTGTTGCCGCGCTCTTCTTTGTCTATCTGAACGATGACTTCTTGGCCTTCGCGCAACGCATCTTTGATGTTTGGACGACCATGGGAAGAATAGTTACTGGGGAAGTATTCGCGGGCAATTTCTTTAAGCGGAAGGAAACCATGACGTTCTGCGCCGTAATCCACGAATGCTGCTTCAAGACTTGGTTCAATGCGGGTGATTTTGCCTTTGTAAATATTCGCTTTTTTCTGTTCATAGCCCGGGCTCTCGATATCCAAGTCATACAGTCGTTGTCCATCTACGAGAGCAACACGTAACTCTTCCCGCTGAGTTGCGTTAATCAACATTCTTTTCATCTTAACTTACTCGTTATTTTTACATTATCGATAAAGCTGCGGGCAAAATAACCACATGGCCGGGGATCAGAACCGAAAACCCTAAATTTTCTTGCAAAGCCGTCAACCTCACGGTTGTTGCCTGCATAAGGGGGCATTATTTCGGTAAGCCGATATTTCTTTGTAAAGACAGCAATTTTACTTGGGGAATAGTTTCTGATTAATGTTGACAGACCTGATTCCATTTGCCGCCCAAGCTACAACCAGCAGCCCGCAGCCCGCTAATTGTGTGATTTCGCATTACGTCTTATGCCATTGCTGCGTTTTGCGCGATCAGACAAATCCATAATTCCACCTTTTTCCTGTAACTAGAATCAACGCGGAAAGAAATTACATTATTCCATTGCTGATGCCGTTATAGCAAGGCGACTTTTCCAACGGTGGGGGAAATAGCAAACGTTCAAATCGGCATACTGTCTTGCTTATTTGTCGCCGAGTTTTCACCCGCTATCTAGAGAGACGGTTAAACACAGAAAAAGATGTGGCGCTATTAACACGCTCTATTTAGAATTCCGTACCATGAAAATCAACAATCCGGCAGTACAAGTAATCAAGATTTCTGACGACGAAGCCGGTCAGAGAATCGACAACTTTTTGCTCGCTCGCCTGAAAGGTGTGCCGAAGAGCATGATTTACCGCATCGTGCGCAAAGGTGAGGTGCGCGTAAATAAAAGGCGTATCAAGGCTGAGTACAAGTTGGCTGCGGGCGATCTGGTGCGCGTACCACCGGTGCGCATAGCTGAGCGAGAAGTGGTGCCGGTATCCGCCAAACTGGATAAAGTAGTTGCACTGACCAACTGCATTTTGTATGAAGACGACCACCTGCTGATCCTGAACAAACCCTCTGGTACGGCGGTACATGGCGGTAGCGCCCTGAGCTTTGGCGTCATTGAAGGGCTGCGCACACTGCGGCCAGAAGCCCGTTTCCTAGAACTGGTGCACCGTTTGGATCGTAATACTTCCGGCGTGCTGCTGGTAGCTAAGAAGCGTTCAGCGCTAAAGTCGCTGCATGAGCAACTACGGATGAAAGTAATGCAAAAGGACTATCTAGCGCTGGTGCGCGGCCAGTGGCAGTCCCACTGCAAGGTGGTGCAGGCACCATTGCTGAAAAACATTTTGCATAGCGGTGAACGTATCGTGCGCGTTAGCAGTGAAGGCAAGTCATCAGAAACGCGCTTTAAAGTGGAAGCACGTTACGAGTTCGCTACGCTGATCAAAGCCAGTCTGATTACTGGGCGCACCCATCAAATCCGCGTGCATGCGCTACATGCCGGGCACCCGATCGCTTTTGATGATCGCTATGGTGATCGCGAGTTTGATCGGCAACTGCTTGGCACTGGCCTCAAGCGTTTGTTCCTGCATGCTGCGGTGCTGCACTTCGAGCATCCTGCCACCGGTGAAACCGTGCGCATTAAAGCACCGATAGATGGGGTGCTGCGCCAATGTTTGCAGAGGTTGCGCCGTCATACCGCCAAATAAACCAGTCAGGCTAGCGTATTGACGCCTTCAGCCAGCAGCACAGCGAGCAACGCGATCAGCGGCAGGCCAACCAGCGCATTAGGATCGCGGCCTTCTAGTCTATCGAACAGGGCAATCCTCAATCCTTCACTTTTAAAGCTGCCGGCACAATTCAGTGGCTGCTACAAGCTTACGTAGGCGCTAATCTCCGCTTCGCTCAGCATGAGGAAATGAACCTGAAATAGTTCACACTGCACCTGCAAATGCCTACTGCGGCTATTGTACAGAGCCAGACCAGTATAAAAGGTGACGATTTGGCCGCTGTCCTGGCGCAATTAGGTGCATGCGTTTTCGGCACTGTGCGGCTTGCCGGTAATTTTTCCGTCAATCACGCAGATCTGATCGCAACCGATAATCAGGTAGTCGGGATAGACGCTGGCCAGTGCCTTAGCTTTTGCTGTCGCCAGCCTAAACACCAGCGCCTCGGCGGTTTCATCGGCCAGTGGCGTTTCATCCACTTCCGCTGCGGCGCAGGAGAAAGCTAGTTGCAGCTTTTCCAGCAGTATTTTTCGATATAGTGACGTGAAAGCTAGAAGTATTTTAAGCATGATTTTTTACTAACCTATAGTGTGAAATCAGCCCCTATCCCATTAGGCTATTTATTTGCCATTTTAGATCCGGCAGTGCTAACCCTCCTCACGTACGCCATGTACGCACCAGATGTTGCGCTTTCCCTGTCCAAACTGGCTGCAACAATGTACGCTTACTTAGATAGGCTCTAAGTACGTTATTTTAAACTGTTGGCTATGGTGAAAGCGAATATTAGTATTAAAGGTGACGTATTGCGGCCTTTTTCTTTGACTCTGCTTTGCTACAACGTTAGTATGCGCGCCCTATGCAAAAGGTAAAATTACCCTCGACCATTGATGCAGTACGTACCACTCAGAAACGCTCTGACTATTATGTAGGTATCTGTGCGCCTTAGCAGGTTACGCGTGTTGCCGACTCTGTGGTCAGTGTGGATATTGATATCGAGGAAGTGTTGTCGTTTGATATCGAATAACTAACGCCTCGCGGTGATAACAGGGCAGGTAAATCCCCAGATAACCCTGATGTGCCAGCGCTGCAGTATCACATTTACACATCATGTTCACACAACACATTGTTTTAGCCTAGTCATCAATGATTAACAGGCTGAAGAATTACCAGAAAGCTACGAACCGATCGAAGTTGACGAATTTAGTGAAGTCGATCTGTTGGCAATGATTGAAGATGAAATTATTCTTTCATTGCCTGTTGTTCCGGTACATGAATCTGAACACTGTAAAGTGTCCAAGGCGGAGAGGGTATTTGGTAAACCGCCTATAGAGGTGGAAAAACCAAATCCGTTTGCCGTACTAGACAGCTTAAAGCGTAAGTAATTGAGGAGTAAGGTCTATGGCCGTACAACAGAATAAACCAACCCGTTCTAAACGTGGCATGCGCCGTTCACACGATGCACTGACTACCACCACGTTGTCTGTAGATGCAACATCTGGTGAGACTCATCGTCGTCATCACATCACTGCCGACGGTTTCTACCGTGGCCGCAAGATTATCGGCTAAACTAAAGTAGCAGTACCTTGACTAGTCTAACCTTGGCGTTAGATACAATGGGCGGGGACTTCGGTCCCCGTGTTACAGTGCCAGCTGCATTGCAGGTACTTGCCTCTAATGTACAGCTTCACCTTCTACTGGTCGGCAATCCCGACGCTCTCTCCCCCTTGCTTGCCAAAGCTGATCCAGTTCTTCTGGCGCGATTGCAAGTTATACCAGCTGAGTCAATGATTACTGGTGATGCCAAACCTTCACAAGCGATACGTGCCAGCCGTGGTACATCAAAGCGTATCGCGTTAGATCTGATTAACGATAACAAAGTTCAGGGCTGTGTCAGCGCGGGGCAACACCGGGGCGCTAATGGGACTAGCGAAGTTATTGATCAAGCCGCTGGAGGGTATTGAGCGTCCGGCGTTAATGGCAGTGATACCTTAACCAGTTGCGCAGCAAAACTGTGGTGCTGGATTTAGGGGCCAACATCGAATGCGATAGCACTATGCTGGTGCAGTTCGCGGTGATGGGAGCAGTGATGGCGGAAAAAGTCGTTAGTACCGCGCAACCCCGTGTAGCGTTGCTAAATCTTGGTTAAGAAGAAACTAAAGGTCTGGATCATATCTGGGCCGCTGCCGCCATATTAAAGAATACGCCGACAATTAATTATATTGGTTATCTTGAAGGGAACGATCTGCGCACCGGTAAAACCGATGTGATGATCTGCGATAGCTTTGTAGGTAACGTCACTCTGAAAACCATGGAAGGAGTAGTAAGAGTATTCTTATCACTGCTGAAATCATCCAAAGATGGTGGCAAGCAAACGTGATGGTTAAAATTGTTGAGCCGTTGGTTGCAAGTATAGGTGGTAAAGCGGTTCGGCCACCTGAACCCAGACCAGTATAATGGCGCATGTCTGTTAGGATTGCGCAGCACCGTAATTAAAAGCCACGGCGCTGCGAATCTTCATGCGTTTGCAGCCGTAATCAAATAGGCTGTGCAGGCGGTGCAGCGGCAAGTCTCTGAAAGGATTGCTGCGCGCCTTGAAGCTGTATTACCTAAGAGTGACTGATCGTACATGTATACAAAGATTCTCAGTACGGGGAGTTATTTACCCGTAAAAGTGCGCACCAATGCTGATCTGGAAAAAATGGTGGATACCTCTGACGAGTGGATCGTCACGCGTACCGGTATTCGTGAGCGGCGTATCGCCGCCGCTGATGAAACCGTAGTGACGATGGGTTTCCAAGCAGCTGAAGAAGCGCTAGAAATGGCGGGTGTAGCAAAAGAGGACATCGGACTGATCGTGGTGGCGACTACCACCTCAACCTACGCATTTCCTAGTGCCGCTTGCCTGATACAGCAAATGCTAGTCATTAAGGCGTGTGCCGCGTTCGATCTGGCAGCAGCTTGTGCTGGCTTTACCTACGCGCTCAGCGTGGCCGATCAGTACGTGAAAAATGGCGCGGTGAAGCATGCGCTGGTGATTGGCGCAGATGTTCTGTCACAGACATTGAACCCTGAAGATCGTGGTACCCTTATCCTGTTCGGTGATGGTGCAGGTGCAGTGCTACTAGGCGCATCTGAAAAGCCAGGCATCTTGTCAACCCACCTGCATGCCGATGGCAGCTATAGCGGCATGCTGACCTTGCCGTTTAAAGATCGTCAGGATCAGGACAAACCGGCCTATGTCACCATGACGGGTAACGAAGTATTCAAGGTTGCAGTTAATGAACTGTCAAATATTGTCGATGAGACGTTACATGTCAATAATCTGGAACGCAGTGCGCTGGACTGGCTGGTGCCACATCAGGCCAACCTACGCATTATCAATGCCACGGCAAAAAAACTGGACATGAGCATGGATAAGGTGGTGGTGACGATAGAACGTCATGGCAACACCAGTGCTGCTTCAGTTCCGATAGCATTGGATGAAGCAGTGCGCGACGGGCGAATTCAGCGTGGCCATTTGCTACTGTTGGAAGCCTTTGGTAGCGGCTTTACTTGGGGATCGGCGTTGGTTCGATTCTGATTTGACAGGAATAAAAGAAAAAATGATGAAATTTGCTTTTGTTTTCCCAGGTCAGGGGTCACAAAGCCTTGGCATGTTGGCCGGGTTGGCTGCACAATTTCCGATCGTTGAAGAAACCTTCGGAGAAGCCTCGGCTGTTCTAGGGTACGACTTGTGGCAATTGGTGCAGCAAGGCCCAGCGGAGGCACTGAACAAAACCTGGCACACACAGCCAGCATTATTGGCCGCCTCGGTGGCGATCTTCCGCATCTGGCAGCAGCAGGGTGGTAAAGTTCCAATGATGATGGCTGGCCACAGCCTGGGTGAATACTCGGCGCTGGTATGCGCTGGCGTGTTGGATTTTAAAGCGGCGATCCGTCTGGTTGAACTGCGTGGTAAGTTAATGCAGGAGGTAGTGCCAGAAGGCACTGGCGCTATGTACGCTATCATCGGCCTAGATAACACAGCGATCGCCCAAGCCTGTGAAGCATCCGCTCAGGGGCAGGTAGTTTCCCCGGTCAACTTTAACTCACCAGGCCAGGTGGTGATCGCTGGACACAAAGAAGCAGTTGAGCGTTCAGGTATTGCCTGTAAAGCTGCTGGGGCCAAACGTGTGCTGCCGCTGCGGGTGAGCGTGCCATCGCACTGTGCGCTAATGATGCCAGCGGCCAATAAGTTGGCAGTGGCGCTGCATGATGTCGCCTTCAACGTTCCACGGATGCCAGTAGTGAATAATGTCGATGTACGCATCGAAAACGATCCTGAAGCGATCCGTAGTGCGCTGGTACGTCAACTTTACAGCCCGGTGCGCTGGAGTGAGAGCGTAGAATTTATCGCATCACAAGGAGTGATGCTACTGCTGGAAGCTGGCCCTGGTAAGGTTCTGAGCGGTCTGACTAAACGTATTGTTGACATCCTGCCAGCAGCGGCGGTAAACGACCACGCCAGTTTGTCAGCAGCGCTTGAGCAATAATAAAGAGGAACATGATGAATTTCGACGGTAAAGTTGTTCTGGTCACTGGTGCAAGTCGTGGTATTGGCCGAGCTATTGCAAAAGCGTTTGTGGTACGCGGTGCAAAAGTGATTGGTACAGCGACTAGTGAAAGCGGTGCTGAGGCTATCAGCAGCTATTTAGGGGAAAACGGCAAAGGGTTGATGTTGAACGTGGTTGATACGCAATCTATCGATAGCGTGCTGGCAACTATTTATGCTAAATTCGGCGAAATCGATATTTTAGTAAATAATGCTGGTATTACGCGTGATAGTTTGCTAATGCGCATGAAAGACGATGAATGGCAGGATATCATAAACACCAATCTGACTTCAGTATTCCGCCTATCAAAAGCGGTAATGAGAGCTATGATGAAAAAGCGGTTTGGCCGTGTTATCACCATAGGCTCCGTTGTAGGCAGCATGGGGAACGCGGGGCAAGCTAATTACGCGGCGGCAAAAGCTGGTTTAATCGGTTTTAGCAAGTCTTTAGCACGTGAAGTCGCATCACGAGGTATTACCGTTAACGTCGTGGCTCCTGGCTTTATTGAGACGGACATGACACGGGCGTTGACAGACGATCAACAGGCAGGCATTTTGTCATCAGTTCCAGCCAATCGGCTGGGCGATGCACAAGAAATTGCTAGTGCTGTTGTATTTTTAGCCTCTGATGAGGCTGGCTATATCACCGGTGAAACGTTACATGTCAATGGAGGCATGTACATGATTTAAAAAATGCGAAAACCATTTGCGTTATTTGGGATAAAAACCGCAAAATAGCGTCAAATCGTGGTTTGACCAGCCGGGATTGAGTTGCATCTTTTCCAACATTTTATACACTACAAAAACCATCGCGAAAGCGAGTTTTGATAGGAAATTTAAGAGTATGAGCACTATCGAAGAACGCGTTAAGAAAATCATTGTTGAGCAATTGGGTGTTAAACAGGAAGAAGTGTTAAACAACGCTTCTTTCGTTGAAGATCTAGGCGCGGATTCTCTTGACACCGTTGAGTTGGTAATGGCACTGGAAGAAGAATTCGACACTGAGATTCCAGACGAAGAGGCTGAGAAGATCACTACTGTTCAGGCAGCGATTGATTTCATCAACAACTCTAGCCAGCAGTAAGAGAACATCTCTAGGCGGTCATTCGACCGCCTAAGTTTTTTCTATCCTTAGTATCATATTTTCCCTCCTTGGAGGACAAACGTGTCTAAGCGTCGAGTAGTTGTAACCGGACTAGGCATGTTGTCTCCTGTCGGCAATACGGTAGAGTCTACATGGAACGCTCTTCTTGCCGGTCAGAGTGGCATCAGCCTGATCGACCATTTCGATACCACCGCCTATGCGACCAAATTTGCTGGCTTGGTAAAGCATTTTAATTCAGAGGATTTCATCTCCCGCAAAGTTGCGCGCAAGATGGATGCCTTTATCCAGTATGGCATCGCTGCTGGCATGCAGGCTATGCAAGATGCAGGACTGGAGATCACCGAGGCTAATGCCAGCCGCATCGGGGCCGCTATTGGTTCCGGCATTGGTGGCCTGGGTTTGATAGAAGAAAATTACAATTCACTGGCTGAGGGTGGCCCGCGAAAAATCAGCCCGTTTTTCGTACCATCTACCATCGTGAACATGATTGCAGGCCACTTGACAATTATGTACGGCATGCATGGCCCCAGTATTTCCATCGCCACCGCTTGTACCTCAGGTGTGCATAACATCGGCCATGCCGCGCGTATCATTGCCTATAATGATGCAGACGTGATGCTAGCAGGTGGGGCAGAGAAAGCCAGTACCCCATTGGGGATTGGCGGCTTTGGTGCAGCGCGCGCGTTGTCTACCCGTAACGAGAAACCACAGGCGGCCAGCCGCCCTTGGGATAAAGACCGTGATGGTTTCGTGCTTGGCGATGGTGCCGGCATGATGGTGCTAGAAGAATATGAGCATGCAAAAAGACGCGGCGCGCAGATCTACGCTGAAGTGCTCGGTTTTGGTATGAGCAGCGATGCCTACCACATGACCTCGCCACCGGAAAATGGTGCAGGTGCCGCGTTGGCGATGAAAAATGCCCTGATCGATGCTGGCGTGACCACGTCACAAATTGGTTACATCAACGCGCACGGTACTTCGACTCCGGCCGGTGACCAGGCTGAAACACAGGCGGTGAAGTCCGTTTTTGGCCTTGATGCGCAACAAGTGATGGTTAGTTCGACCAAATCGATGACAGGCCATCTATTAGGGGCTGCAGGTGCGGTCGAATCGATCTTTACCGTTTTGGCGCTGCGTGATCAGGCCGTACCGCCAACCATCAACCTGGATAACCCGGATGAAAAGTGTGATCTTGACTTTGTGCCAAATGAAGCTCGACAGGTAAGTGATATGCAATATACGTTGTGTAACTCCTTCGGTTTTGGTGGCACCAATGGTTCGCTGATCTTCCGCAGAATGTAATCACGCTGTTGGTAACCTATCGGAAGCCTATTTTTGGCCCTAACGTTGATCGTTTAAACGTGCTTGAGAGTTTCGCCAGTCAGAGACAATCCGGAGTCATCACTTTGGCCCTGGTTTTTTTATGCTTGAACATGATATCCAGTAAAAAAGCCCACATCCGTTTATGAGCTATCAGCCGGAAATCTGCACGTATCAGCCGGCATGCTGCTACTAATACGACACGTGCCAGATATTCTTTTGTGAAAACCAACGTGGCCGGGGAAAGTTTATGTACTGGATAAACGGGCAGAGACATCACGCTTTGGCACCGAGCGATCGCGGTTTGCATTTTGGCGATGGTTGTTTCACTACTGCTCGGATAACGGGTGGTAAGGTAGATATGCTGCCATGGCATATCGAACGCCTGCAACAAGTCGCACATCGGCTAATATTGCCCACGACCGACCGGGTTGCCTTTGAACAGGAGATGGTGCATGCGGCCAAACCTCTCCCACTCGGTGTGATTAAAGCGATACTAACGCGTGGCAGCGGCGGGCGTGGCTATTGCCCAGCAGGGTGTGAAAACCCTACGCGCCTTGTGGCACGCAGCAGCTACCATGCACATTATCAACAGTAACGCGAGCAGGGCATTAGTCTGGCACTCAGCCCAGTTCCACTGGCGCGCAATCCGCTGCTAGCTGGCTTGAAGCACCTTAACCGTTTGGAGCAAGTGCTGATCCGCGCGTATCTTGACCAGACGGTAGCCGACGAGGCGCTGGTGCTTGACACTGCTGGTATGCTGTACGGCTAATTTTTTCTGGCGTAAGGGAAGAGCCGTATTTACGCCGGATCTAAGTCAGTCGGGTGTGGCCGGTCTGATGCGGCGGCGCGTGATCGAACCACTAATGGGCACGGAATATAGCCTGCATTATGTTAGCGAGCCACTAGAAGCGCTAACTGATGCCGATGAAGTGCTGGTGAGCAATGCGCTGATGCCGCTGTTACCGGTTAATACAGTGTAATCATGGCGTTACCATTTACACCAACTGTATGATTTTTTACGCCCACATCGTTAATCACGGCTAATTGATGAAGAAAAGAAAGCTAAAGATCCTGTCCATTATTATTGCTCTGGCCTTGGCTCTGATGTTCTGGTGCTACCAGAAGATTGAACGCTTTGCCAATACGCCACTGGCCATCGAGCAGGAAACGATATTCAAGTTACCAGTTGGCAGCGGGCGCGTGGCGCTAGCATGGTTATTAATGTGTGACCAACTGGTGCACAGCGGCAGATGGTTCCCATGGCTACTGTGGGTGGAGCCGGAGCTAGCAGAATTTAAGGCCGGCACTTATCGTTTTACCCCAGGCATGACGGTGCGCCAGATGCTACAGTTGTTGACCAGCGGCAAAGAAGCTCAGTTCACTGTGCGCTTTATTGAAGGCTCACGTCTGGGCGACTGGCTGCAAGTGCTGCAACAGTCGAAATATTTGCAGCATACGCTAGCGGGTAAAAGCGACGCACAAATTGCCGTTGCGTTAGGCATGCCACAGGGTGGCAACCCGGAGGGGCAGTTTTACCCGGATACCTACCGGTATACCGCCGGCATGAGTGACATCGACTTGCTGAAGCGTGCTCACCTACGTATGAACAAAGTGCTGCAAGCTGTGTGGGATAAACGCGACACCAGCTTGCCGTATAAAACACCAACTGATCTACTGACCTTAGCGTCGATCATCGAAAAAGAAACGGCGCTGCCGCAAGAGCATAGCAAAGTGGCATCGGTGTTTGTTAACCGGATGCGTATTGGCATGCGCTTGCAGACCGATCCCACGGTAATCTACGGCATGGGCGATAGCTATAATGGCCGTATTACCCGCAAGGATCTTGAAGCCAATACCGCGTATAACACCTATGTGATTGCTGGCCTGCCATCTACCCCGATCGCTATGCCGGGAGAAGCCGCACTGAAAGCCGCCGCCAACCCGGACAAGACACCTTACTTATACTTTGTCGCCGACGGTAAGGGGGGTCATACGTTTACCACTAACCTGGCGAGCCATAACCAGGCGGTGCATGCCTACCTTCGGGGGTCAAAGGAAAAGAATGAAAAGTAAATTCGTTGTTATCGAAGGACTGGAAGGAGCAGGCAAAACCACCGCGTGTGACACTGTAGCTAGTGTGTTGCGAGAGCATGGTGTCAACAATATCGTCTTTACGCGTGAGCCGGGTGGCACGCCGCTAGCGGAGAAATTGCGCGATCTATTCAAATGTGGGGTGGGTAATGAACTGCCGACCATCAAGGCGGAAGTACTGATGCTGTACGCTGCCCGTGTGCAGTTGGTGGAAACCGTTATCAAGCCGGCGTTGGAACGCGGTGCATGGGTGGTGGGCGATCGTCACGATCTGTCGTCACAGGCTTATCAGGACGGTGGGCGCGGCATAGATCCGCAACTGATGCTCTCACTACGCGATGCCGTGTTAGGGAGCTTCCGCCCGGATCTCACTCTCTATTTAGATCTGCCGCCGCTGATTGGGCTGCAACGTGCTCAGGCACGCGGCGAACTGGATCGCATTGAACAAGAGGTATTGCCATTCTTCACACGTACGCGCAAACGCTATTTAGCGTTGGCAGCGCAAAATGAATCGATTGTTACGCTTGATGCTACACAACCGCTGGAGCAGGTTACCGTCTCTATCCGTGCCTGCGTCAGCCGCTGGCTGCAACAGCAGGAAAGCGTGTAATGAAATATCCGTGGCTGAACATCCCCTATCACCAGTTGGTTGTGCACTATGCCACTGGGCGCGGCCATCATGCGTTGCTGTTGCATGCTGCCGCAGGCAATGGCGACGATACGCTAGCTTACGCGTTGAGCCGCTGGTTGCTCTGCCAGCAGCGTAACGGTGAGAAGATCTGCAGTGAATGTCATAGTTGCCGGCTGATGCTGGCGGGTAACCACCCGGACTACCATCTACTGGTGCCGGAAAAAGGCAAAAACAGTGTAGGTATCGAACCGATCCGTCAGGTGATCGAGAGGCTATATTCCCATGCACAGCAAGGAGGGGCCAAAGTGATCTGGCTCTCCCAGGCCGAGCTATTGACCGAAGCGGCGGCTAACGCGCTGCTGAAGACATTAGAAGAGCCGCCGGAAAAAACCTATTTTCTACTAGGTTGCCGCGAGCCTTCACGATTGTTGGCGACGCTACGCAGCCGCTGCCTGTATTGGCATTTGGTCAGCCCGGATGAGCAACTGAGCATGCAGTGGCTAAGCCGTCACGCAGCAGGTAACCCGATCGAACACCTTACTGCGCTGCGCCTGCACGATGGCGCGCCAATCGCTGCTGAACAATTGCTGCAACCGGAGCGCTGGCAACAGCGCATTGCCCTGTGTAGTGCATTGAGTGCTGCCTTGCCGCAGTATGATATGCTGTCGCTGTTGCCAGTGCTCAGTCACCTGGATGTTGGGGAGCGTCTATATTGGTTGTGCGCTCTGTTGGTAGATGCGATGAAATGGCAGCAAGGGGCACCGAGCCATGTACTCAATCAAGATCAGCAGCCGTTAGTGCATCAACTAGCCAGTTGGCTGAGCGGTATTTCGTTGCTGCAAATTGTGCAACAATGGTTGATCTGCCGCCATCAATTGCTCAGTGTAGTTGGTGTTAACCGCGAACTGCTATTGACCGAACAATTACTGGGCTGGGAGCAAATGCTAAGTGCTGCCAGCTATTCCCCGCTTCATTCGCTGTAAAGCAAAAGAGTTAAACATTATGTTGTTAGTTGATTCTCATTGTCATCTTGACTGCCTGGATTATCGAACCCTGCACCAAAATATGGATGACGCGCTGGCCAAGGCCAAAGCGCGTAATGTCGGATACGTACTGGCGGTTGCCACTACGTTGCCGGGCTATCAGGCTATGACTAAGTTGATTGGTGCGCGCGATGATGTGGCCTTCTCCTGTGGCGTACACCCGCTAAACCTGGAAGATGGCTACGATTACGGCGAACTGCGCCGCCTGGCAGCGGCGGCACAGGTGGTCGCATTGGGGGAGACAGGGCTAGATTACTTCTACCAGAAAGACAACCTTGAGCCGCAACAGGCATCGTTCCGCGAGCATATTCACATTGGCCGAGATCTAGACAAACCGCTGATCGTGCATACCCGTGATGCGCGCGCCGATACATTGGCGATTTTGCGTGAAGAAAATGCGCAGGACTGTGGCGGGGTGCTGCACTGTTTCACCGGGGATCGCGCCACCGCAGAAGTGCTGTTGGATCTCGGCTTCTACATTTCTTTCTCTGGCATCGTGACCTTCCGTAACTCCGAGCAATTGCGTGAGGTGGCGCGTTATGTGCCGCTGGATCGCATGCTGGTGGAAACTGACTCGCCATATCTGGCCCCTGTGCCGCATCGGGGTAAAGAAAACCAACCCGCCTATGCGCGCGATGTGGCTGAATATATGGCGGTACTGAAGGGCATTAGCCTGGAAAACTTGGCTGAAGCCACTACCAACAATTTTTCACGCTTATTTCATATCAAACTTTGATCTGGGCTGAGTAGTCATCGTTGACATAATTTTTAAGCTCGTAATTAATCGAAGAAACGGGTAATATTTTCACCCATTTAAAGGCATTTAGTGATTATTTTATCGCCTTTTTTATGATAAAAAACAGGAGATTTTAAAATTGCCCCCTTTGCTATTATTGAAATGTGATTACCAGCAAACATTACGTAGGGCATTTATTTTACTCTAAATAATAAATTCAAGGGTACTCAGACATCCTAAGTTGCGGGGTTTTCTCCCCCTTGCAGCGCGAATAATCGCCAAAAAGTAGCAAAGTATTATTACTCAGGAGCACACTCATTTATGTTCAAGAACGCATTTGCAAACCTGCAAAAAATAGGTAAATCGCTAATGCTGCCAGTGTCAGTATTGCCTATCGCAGGTATCCTGCTTGGCGTCGGTTCCGCCAACTTTAGTTGGTTACCTATAGTAGTCTCTCATGTGATGGCGGAAGCGGGTGGATCTGTTTTCGCCAACATGCCGTTAATTTTCGCTATTGGTGTTGCCCTAGGTTTCACTAATAACGATGGCGTTTCCGCACTGGCGGCGGTGGTAGCTTACGGCATCATGGTGAAAACCATGGCAGTGGTTGTACCCTTGATGCTACACCTAACAGCCGAAGAGATTGCAACCAAACATTTGGCCGATACCGGCGTACTCGGCGGGATTATCTCCGGTACCATCGCTGCTTACATGTTTAACCGCTTCTTCCGCATCCAACTGCCGGAGTATTTGGGCTTCTTTGCGGGTAAGCGGTTTGTGCTGATCATCTCTGGCCTGGCGGCTATCGTGCTGGGCATCGCGCTGTCTTTCATCTGGCCACCCATCGGTACTGCTATCCAGACGTTTTCCCAGTGGGCAGCTTATCAGAACCCGGTAGTGGCCTTTGGCCTCTACGGTGTGATTGAGCGTTCGCTAGTGCCATTCGGTCTGCACCATATCTGGAACGTGCCTTTCCAGATGCAAATTGGCGAGTTCACCAATGTAGCAGGTCAGGTATTTCACGGTGACATCCCACGTTACATGGCGGGTGACCCGACTGCAGGGAAACTGTCCGGCGGCTTCCTGTTCAAAATTTATGGTTTACCTGCGGCAGCCATCGCTATCTGGCATTCAGCTAAACCGGAAAAACGCGCTAAAGTCGGCGGTATCATGATCTCTGCTGCGTTGACCTCATTCCTGACCGGCATCACCGAACCGATCGAATTCTCTTTCATGTTCGTTGCGCCGATCCTATATGTGAGCCACGCTATCTTGGCGGGTCTGGCGTTCCCAATATGCATTTTATTAGGCATGCGTGACGGCACTAGCTTCTCACACGGGTTGATCGACTTTATCGTTCTTAGCGGAAACAGCAGTAAAATCTGGTTGTTCCCTCTCGTCGGCATCCTCTACTGGCTGGTATACTATACTCTCTTCCGTATACTAATCACCAAGCTTAACCTGAAAACACCAGGCCGTGAAGATACAGATTCTGAGCAGGATACGCGGGGCGGCTCTGAAATATCTGCCGCTTTGGTTCAGGCTTTCGGCGGTAAAGAGAATATAACTAACCTGGATGCCTGTATCACCCGCCTGCGCGTCAGCGTGGCCGATATCGCCAAGGTTGACCAGGCCACCCTGAAGAAATTGGGTGCTGCTGGCGTTGTTGTCGCTGGCTCTGGCGTTCAGGCTATCTTCGGCACTAAGTCTGACAACCTGAAAACCGATATGGACGAATACATCCGTAATCAATGAGTCAGACAAGGGAATTTAAAGGAAAGCAAAAGCCTAATGCCGATCACTTAAGGGGGATCGGCATTTTTTCTTCCGAGGTAGGTAAACCCGCATAGCACACCGCGTAATGTCACGTAGAAAACAGGGGACAGATATAGGGAAGTGAATATATTTGGCTTCTAAAAAAAGCCCCCAGCAAGCTACTGCTTATTTCGGGATCACTTCGCCATTTTTTTTCGCAGGAACTGCTTAAATACAGCTAAAGTGGCGTCAGAAATGTGATGTTCAATCCCTTCGCTGTCCAACTCGGCGGTTTTCGTCGGCACTCCCAGACAGACTAACAGGTCAATTACTATCCGATGGCGACGGCGTACCTTATGTGCCAACCGTTCGCCTTCCTCAGTCAGAAATACCCCACGATAGGGACGCGATTCCACTAGGCCTACGCTTTTAAGCCGCGCGATGTTCTTAATCGCCGTAGGGTGAGAGACACCAAAGCGGCGGGCGATATCAGTAGTTCTGGCTTCTCGCATAGTCTGCAACAGATCGGCGATCAGCTCGACATAATCTTCGAATAACGCAAGGGATTGCGCTTTACGGGCGCGAATGAAGCGCAGTGCGTGTTCAGCTTCATCCGGCATTCCGGCCAGAGCTGGGCGGGCAAGACTATTTAGCGTGCGGGTTACCATGGTGAGGCATCCTTTGAACATAAATCTGGTGGCTGCTGCGGAACTGGAGGTCCCGCCCCTAAAAATTAATACAAAGAGCACAGATTATCAAATTCATACCTGGTAAAATAGCTTTCAGCCTGACCCTTGTTGGGGGCTAGGTAAAGCAATAACAGGCATAGTTCGCCAGGTTGTGTGATCTTAGCATCATCTAATGCGGAAAGTGCGCATTCAAGTTAAAAGCAGTAGAATTTGTCACTCATACAACTTACTGTTTAAACCAAGGAACGCCCAAATGGCTGAAGAAACAATTTTCAGTAAAATTATCCGCCGCGAAATCCCCTCTGATGTGGTTTACCAAGACGAACTGGTTACTGCTTTCCGTAATATCTCACCCCAGGCTCCAACCCATATTTTGATCGTGCCGAATATACTGATCCCTACTATCAATGATGTGACCGTTAAGCATGAGGCGACGCTGGGCAGAATGATCACCACTGCGGCTAAAATTGCCGAACAGGAAGGGGTGGCTGAAGATGGCTACCGCCTGATCCTCAACTGCAATCGCCATGCTGGTCAGGAGGTCTATCATATTCATATGCATTTGGTTGGCGGCCACTCGCTTGGGCCGATGTTGTCACGCTTTTCTGAACGGTAACCTGGATGCTAAATATGCGCATCGATAGCTGTTTTATAAGCTAGCTTGGAAAGGAATAATAATGAAAAAGTATTTATCGGTGGCGTTAGCCGCATTAACCTTGAGTGGCTGTTTGTCGCGCCTTCAACCGCCAGATAACGTCGAATCGGTTACGCTACCGGACATGAAGGAACAACCTCAGCAACCGGCCCGTGAAGTTGTGCCGCAGCCGCCTAAAATACAGCCGTTTGACTGGTTCCGCAGCCTACAGCCGTTAGTGAACCAGATGCTGGAGGCCAAAGGGGTTACCGCTGGCAGCCTGTTATTGGTAGACAGTATGAAGAACAACACCAATGGCGTATTGCAAACGGAGAGAGCGACATCCGCGCTGCATACAGCACTGGAGTCCAACTCCACCTTCAGTGTGGTGCCGGAAGCACGGCTGACGAGTGCCAGGCAGGAGCTGGGCTTATCCTCGGAGGACAGCTTTGGCTCGCGTAGTAAGGCCATCAGCCTAGCGCGCATCGTTAACGCGCAGTACGTGTTGTACAGCGACTTCAGCGGCGATGTAAAATCACCGACGCTGAATATGCAACTAATGTTGGTGCAAACCGGCGAAATCTTTTGGTCTGGTAATGACACCGTCAAACTTTGAAGCTGAGCTGCGACAATTGTTGAATACCCGGTTGTCATTTTAGCCCAGTGCAGGGTTTAACAGGTGAAAGTTGGCGTATTGGCGGGGGGGGAGGGTATCAGCATGTTGACGCGCCAATAAACTGCGGAGAAAAGCACATTGGGTGTCAGCTACAAACAGAAGGCGCGGCTGCTGCGCCGTTGTGGTACGGGGCTAGGGCCGCAAGTTTTAGCCCAGAGTAATCATTGGATTATCGTCGAATGGCTTACCGGGAAGAGTATTACAAATGAGGGGGTTCGACGCCCTAAATCAATGTGGTGAACTGGCAGCAATAGCAGCAGGATTGCATCGAAGGCCACTCAGTGGCTACCGCCTGAACTTACAACGACAGTTAGTAAGCTATTGGCAGCAGTTGGACAAACGGCGTCTTACCCCAGCCTGGCTGCGTTGTCAGCAGCATTTTTGCGGATAACACCGCCAACGCAACTACAACTGGACCCGCTTAATATGGATATTCACCCAGGTAACCTGATCACCAGTGCCGCCGGGTATGCGGCTGATAGATTAGGAGTGTACGCCGCCGATGGCGATGTTGCGCTGGATATCGCCGCGCTGTTTTGCAGCAATGATTGGGCTAGAGTTTAGCAGCAGTGTTTTCTACAGCACTATACGCAGCATAGCTACCCCCGGATGAGGACCGGTTGCACGCCCAAGTGCAGTTATTGGTTACCGTGGGTGGACTACCCGATGATGATGTGGTTTGAAGCGCACTGGCAGCAGAGCGGCGATGCTAAATTTTTGCATTGGGGGGAAGTGCTGAGTCAGCGCTTTTGTTGATCATCCCCAGGTTCTGAGTGAAGCAAATCAAATAATGAAATGAAGTGGCCTTGGGTCCGGTAATGCTAGACATTGCCAGCTATGAGCTGGATACAGAAGAACGTGATATTTTAACACACCCGCTGGTTGGCGGGCTGATCCCTATTTACCTGTAACTTTTACGACGTGCCCCAGTTGCGCGAACTGGTGCGCTAGATCCGCGTGGCATCGGCAGGATAGGCTTAGAGGTGGCGATGGATCAGGAAGGCGGACGCGTGCAGCGCTTCCATGAAGGCTTTACCCACTTGTAAGCGGCGCAATCGTTCGCTATGATGCAGGATACTCGCGGCAGGGTCGTCACTTAGCGCAAGAAGCGGGTTGGCTGATGGCGGCAGAAATAATCTCCCAGGACATCGATATCAGTTTTGCGCCGGTGCTGGATATTGGCCACGGTAGCTCCAACATCGGTGAACGCGCGTTCCATAGCGATCCGCAGCAAGCGCTGGCAATGGCCGAGTGCTTTATCCAGGGAATGCGCGGTGCTCTGGGATGAAAACTACCGGAAAACACTTCCCAGGCCATAGCGGTGTCAGTACCGACTCGCACAAAGAAACCCCGCATGATATGCGGCCGTTAGCGAAGATCCGTGAATATGACATGGCAATTTTCTGCACACTTATCAACAGGCAATTGCTGGATGCGGTCATGCCGGCGGCACACATCATCTAAACTGAAGCCGATCCACGTCTAGCCAGCGGTTCACCTTTTACTGGCTGAAGTAAGTTCTGCAGCAGGAACTGGGGTTCGATGGGGTTATTTTCTCTGATGACCTATCAATGACTGGGGCGGCTATCATGGGTAGCTATGCCGAACGCGGTCAGGCAGCTCTGGATGCTGGTTGTGACATGATCTTGGTGTGCAACAACCGCGCTGGTGCGGTCAGCATGCTAGATAACCTTTCCCCAGTCAAAGCAGAGAAATTAAAAAGATTATATCACCGTGGTCAGTTCACCCGCTAGGAATTACGCGACTCGGCACGTTGGCAGCAGGCATACAAGGCACTGGTTACGCTCAGTGTATGCTGGGAAGAACCATAAGCTGCGCGAATGTAGGATACTGTCATGAGGCTAGCGCAGCGATGCTTAGAGCGTCGGCAGTAGTCGTCATCAAGCGCAGAGTTAACAACTTCATAACAGCTTTGGAACCGCAATTATTGCTTTTTATCGGAATAATCTGCGGCTGTTATTCTCATAAAGTACAACATTGGCGAGTGGTAAGTGTGGCGGTTAGAGACGTGTAGAGTAACTTTATGCTAACTTATTGAAGTAAAATCCCTAAAAAGCCTCGCGTTAAGCCTTTAACCAAAAAAATTGATGTGGGTCACAATTTTGGTATGACCAAATAACCTCACATGTTATTCTAGCACTAAATAATCAGTTTATTACAGGTGAACCCTATGTATTATAAGGATATTTTTCATTCGCTTACGGATAATGGTTGGTTCACATTTAGGGGGTATTTTGACAACGCCAAAAAAGAAAATAGTCATTGTTGGTGGTGGTGCTGGTGGTCTTGAGCTAGCGACCCGTTTGGGGAATAAGCTTGGCTACAAGAGAAAAGCGGCGATCACATTGGTGGATCGCAGCAACAGCCATCTGTGGAAGCCGCTGCTACATGAAGTCGCCACCGGTTCACTTGATGACGGCGTCGATGCGCTGAGCTACCTGGCGCATGCGCACAACCATCATTTCAGATTCCAGCAAGGTACGCTGACTAACATCAACCGCGAGACGCAAACGCTGCAACTGGCACATATTTGCGATGAGCAAGGGGGTGAACTGGTACCATCGCGCGAATTGACTTACGACATTCTGGTAATAGCGCTGGGCAGCACCTCAAACGATTTTGGCACACCAGGGGTGAAAGATCACTGTATCTTCTTGGATAATCCGCATCAGGCGCGGCATTTCCATAATGAAATGCTTAATTTGTTCCTGAAGTATTCGGCGTACCCAGGGCAGAAAAAGCGGGTAAATATCGCCATCATTGGCGGTGGCGCTACTGGCGTTGAGTTGTCTGCCGAACTATACAATACAGTGAAACAGCTACACAGCTATGGCTTTGAAAGCCTGGACAACAGTGCGCTGAATGTGACGTTGGTAGAAGCTGGTGAGCGTATTTTGCCAGCGCTGCCACCGCGCATTTCTGCTGCTGCCCATCTGGAACTGAGCAAACTTGGTGTACGCGTGTTGACTCACACCATGGTTACCAGAGTAAACGCCAGTGGGTTAAACACTCAGGGCGGCGAGTTTATCGATGCTGATCTGATGGTGTGGGCGGCGGGCATCAAGGTGCCGGACTTTATGAAGGATATCGGTGGTTTGGAAACTAACCGCCTCAACCAGTTGCTGGTTGAGCCAACGTTGCAGACCACGCGCGATCCTCACATTTTTGCCATCGGTGACTGTGCCGCCTGCCCGAAAGAGGGAGGCGGCTTTGTGCCACAGCGCGCTCAGTCGGCACATCAAATGGCTTCACGCTGCTTTACCAACATTTTGGCACTGATGAACGGGCAGACGCTGAAGCCTTATGTGTACAAAGATCACGGTTCATTGGTGTCACTTTCGCGTTTCAGCACTGTCGGTAGCCTGATGGGCAACCTGATGCGTGGTTCTATGATGGTGGAAGGGCGTATTGCGCGTTTCATCTACATTTTGCTGTACCGCATGCACCAGGTGGCGCTGCATGGCTATATCAAAACTGGCCTGATGATGTTAGTTGGTAGCATTAACCGGGTGCTTCGCCCGCGCCTGAAAATGCACTAAAAACGCCCTGAGGCAGCCGCCCTCCCTACACTGGTTATGGGGCTATGGGGCTGCCATGATCGGGGGAGGAATGGCCAGAAGAGGCAGTTGACATCAGCAACAGCGTTGTCTTTGTAAATTATCGTCGTTGCTGCACTACTGGCCGCTACTTTTTCGTGGCGTATTTCGTCGGGATTGTGTACTCGCTATCAGCTCGGCCAACGCTGTGCACTGGCGTATATCAAAGACAACAAAAAAGCACGAACTTACGTTTAGGCTTTTTTGTTGAAAATGGCGGTGAGAGAGGGGTTCGAACCCTCGATACGCTTTCGCGTATACACACTTTCCAGGCGTGTTCCTTCAGCCACTCAGACACCTCACCGTTTTATCATTGATAACACCTCGTGCTTTTGACGTGCGCTAATGTAGGAGAATCTGCTGCTAGCGTCAACCCCCTTGTGACATTCACCGAATTGATTAGCCAAAGTTGCAGTAATTTGCTGATTTGCCGAGCTATAAATCGATGTCTATGCCTGGTTAGGCCACCAGCCGTCAGATAAAAGGGAAGGGTATTGTCACTATCCCCACGAACTCGCTGAGGTTTAGCCTGTAGCCCAGTGCAAGAACCGTTTAAATCAGTTCCCTGACGATTTGTAGCTGCGTTGCTGCCCGCCTGCAAATACAGATATATCGCTGAATGGAAAGGTATTACTTGACGGTTATTAATAAAGATTATGGTATCTCCGGGCTATGAGGTCGGCAAAGCGTAGACAGCAATTGCGAAATTGACTGATTTGTGACATCGTCCCGGCAAATTTTTATGCATGGTATAAGGCATCATCATGAATGAGTTTTCCGTTGTCTGCCATGTGCTGGGTATGCTGTTCTACCGCCATCCGCAGGATCCGCTGCTGACACCGTTGTTCACGTTAATCCAGGCAGGCAAATTGCAGCAGCAGCACTGGCCAATGGAGTAGGATGAATTGCTGATACGTCTATAGCGGGGCTGCGATGTCAAGCTGTTGTCTGCCGACTTTAACGCCATGTTTATCAGCAGCGAACTTAGTATGTCGCCGTTCCGCTCCGGATTATGTTGCCAGTGCGAGCAAAGCGCAAGTGCGCACCTTCTTGCAGCAGCGAGGTATGCCATTAGGCGAGGCCCCGGCTGATTATTTTGGCTCGCTGCTGATGGCCACCTCCTGGCTGGAAAATCAGTCGCAAGAAGATGAAGTTCAGGCGCAAATCACCTTGTTCAATGAGTACCTACTCCCTTGGTGTGACCGCTTCCTCGGCAATCTGACTGCGCACGCTACCAGTGATTTTTATCGCACGCTAGCGCAGTTCGCCCGTAAAGCCATCCAAATGATGCGTGACGAACTGGCGGAATACGCGCAGGATGAAAAGAAACTCCCGAAGCGTAAAAATTAAGGCACCGTAGCATTGAGCAGTGTTGTTAGCGATAAAAAGCGCGTGCTCGCTTAGCGTTGCTTGGCAAGTTGGGGTAATCGTGTCACTCTTGCCTAAATTAAAGCCAGCGGATGACGTAGCGATGATGATCCCCCCCCCAAGGCCGAAAACGCCCTTATTATCCCATTGCCATTTACGGTGACACGCGCGTGGATGACTATTATTGGCTGCATGACGACGAACGTGCAGACCCGCAGATACGATACTGGTGGACTCTACCTACAGGCGGAAAATGCCTATACAGAAGCGATGCTGAAGCCGCAGCAAGCTCTACGCGAAACGCTGTATGAAGAGATGGTGGCGCGTATTCCTCAAAAGGATCATTCTGTTCCCTATGTTAAAAACGCATACCATTACCAGACCCGCTACGAACCGGGCAATGAATATGCCATTTATGTGCGCCAGCCGGAAGCAGAACGTGAGTGGTGGGACACACTGTTGGATGGTAACCAGCACGCTGAGAAAAATGAGTTTTATACTCTGGGTGGGTTAGACGTCAGCCCTGATAACCTCATGTTGGGAGTGGCAGAAGATTTCCTGTCGCGTCGGCAGTATGATATCCGTTTCAAATACCTGAGCGACAGCAGTTGGGCTGATGAAGTACTGAGAAATACCTCTGGCAGTTTTGAGTGGACTAATGATTCCTCCAGCGTGTATTACGTACGTAAGCATGCTAAAACGCTGCTGCCTTATCAGGTATATCGCCATGTGGTGGGTACCGATCCGCAGCATGATAAACTGATTTATGAAGAGCGGGATGATACTTCCTACGTAGGATTGGAAAAACAACCTCCGAACATTTTATTCTGATCCATCTGAACAGCACCACTACCTCAGAAGTCCTGCTGCTGGACGCCGACCGCGCCGATAGTACACCGTGTATCTTAGTGCCGCGCCGAAAAGAATACAAATACGCTATTGACCATTACCAGCAGCATTTCTATATACGTTCCTATGGCAGCAATATGGAACCCGTATTTAGCGCCAGCCGCCTGAGCCTACTGGATCACGGCTTTGTCTTCGCGTTGGTACATATACGCGGCGGCGGTGAACTGGGCCAGTGGTGGTATGAAGACGGTAAATTATTCAATAAGCAGAACAGCTTCAATGATTTTATTGATATGACGGAAGAGTTGATCGCATAGGGTTACGGCAATGCTAAACAGGTGTTCGCCATGGGCGGTAGCGCTGGCAGCCTGCTAATAGGCTCGGTGATTAATCAGGTACCGCAGCTATTCCATGGCGTAGTGGCGCAGGTGCCGTTTGTCGATGTAGTGACCACCATGCTGGACGAATCGATCCCGTTGACTACCGGAAAGTATGACGAGTGGGGTAACCCCGAATGAGCAGGCATATTATGATTATATCAAGCATTACAGCCCATACGATCAGGTGAAAGCGCAGGACTACCCGCATACGCTGGTCACAACCAGCCTGTACGATTCGCAAGTATAATATTGGAAACCGGCCAAGTGTGTGGGCAAAGCTGCGCGAGATAAAAACCGACAATCACCAACTGCTTCTGTATACTAATATGGATTCTGGGCACGGTGGTAAGTCCGGGCGTTTCAAAGGTTATAGGGATATTGCGCTGGAGTATGCCTTTATTCTGGCATTGCTAGAATAAGAACCTCTCCCATTTGGCTATTTTATTTGCCATTTTAGACCTAGGCAGTGCTCACCATTCTCGCTTATTCCCTATATGCTGCGGCTAGCTGGTTGTGTTGATCAGCTCGGCAATTGAACGCAAATGGTACGGGATATTAACCGGTTCTCCGTCGAGTTACCTACCAGCCCGCCTGAACAGTGGGTTTTTTTATCATTTGGATTTTGGCTCGTAGGGAGGGCGTAAAAACTTATGCGACTCGATGCGATAATACGCCATGCGCTCATGGAAATAGCCATACAGGTAAGCCGGTTGTTCGCTCTCTACCACGTCTGGGATCACTGGCATGTTATATAACGCTCTTTGAATGCCACGCCGGAAGCAGCAAGATCTACGTTCACCTTATCCATATCTTCTTTGGAAAGTTCTTCCAAATTGTAACTCATCTTATGCTTATTACCATTGCCGCATTGAATCTGAGCAGAAGGTAATGCACCAGGCGGTGCTTGGCAAGCCGAATGTGCCGGAGAAATAAGCCTATTGCGCTGGTAGAGCTAATTATCATTAGAATGGTAATATAATTTATTTTTTCTAAATAAGAACGATTCGTTATTTAATTGAATGCAGATAGCAATGATTATCATAACGAATTAAGCGGTGTTATTTTATATAATGCGTTGGTTTTATTTATTTAAAATTAAATGGAAACGTTTTATAAATAAAGTGTTTTTATTTTTTATTTGCCAATGCATAATGCGCGTGATTAAATTTACCACCTGGAAAATAAGGAATCTTTATGCTAACGCAAGAAATGACCCAAAAGCTGAATGAACAACTAAATCTAGAGTTCTACTCTGCTAACATGTGCCTACAAATGAGCGCATGGTGCAGCGACAATGGCTTTGAAGGTGCTGCAGCGTTTCTTAAAGAACATTCTCATGAAGAGATGCAGCACATGCAGCGTTTGTTCGACTATCTGAGCGATACTGGCTCCTTGCCGCTGTTAGGTTTTATCGCCGCACCACCGGTTGAGTTTGAATCCCTGGCAGGCGTATTCCAGCAAACTTACGAACACGAAAAGCTAATTACCCGTCAGATCAAAGAATTGGCGCATGCAGCCATAACTGCTCATGATTATTCCACCTTTAACTTCCTACAGTGGTATGTCGCCGAGCAGCACGAGGAAGAGAAACTCTTCAAATCCGTGTTGAATAAGCTGGCACTGGTAGGCAACAGCGGTAAAAGTTTGTTCTTTATCGATAAAGATCTAAAGAAAATGAGTACTGCTGGCGTAAACGGCAACGGCCAAGTTTGATGCTTTTTTTCTGAAAACCGCGCCACCGGTAATCACCTGAGGTGCGCTCTTATTGCTGATCTTGCCCACTTTTCACGTATTCATGCTGTTTGTTGGTCCATATCCTCAGTGGTTAATTTCTCTGTAGGCGTCAAACGCAATCTCCCTCCCTGCGGCATCAAAATCATCGGCGAGGAAACGACAAGGTAAAAATTAGCAGCTAAAGCGGATCCGAAACCACATCTTGGCTAATTTTTACTGACACACCGAGTGATATTACGGCTTGCCGGATGTTGGTGAGTGAACTGTGGGAAAATCTAGTCGAGAACAGTAACCATAAGGTCATTATATGAAATCGATATTACTGGGTATTACGCTGCTGGCAACCGCGACTAACCTGCTGGCGGCAGACAAGCTGATGAACATTTTTGGACGTGATCCTGCTTGATGACACTGCCAATCCCGGCCATAAAATGAGCTTAGTGCCATTCCGTAACCGTGCCAAGCAACTGTGCGTTAATTAAGCGTTTAATGATGAGTGAGTTGCCTCGGTGCTGATGATTGACGAGATATTTATTCCGTTATGAAATTATCACGCGTCAGGCTGATAGCTGGCAAAAATAGTGTGCTAGGCTACGCTTAGTACAGTATGGCTGGATAAATTATGCACTAAACGCCAACTTTTAGCGCATGTCTCTCCTAGGAGCCATTTCTCTATACCGAATATAGGAATCGTATTCGGTATTTTTTGTTAATATAATTTAATTAGTTATCGCGTTGTCGATAAAATCTTCTATCCGTCTCTTTACTCTGCAATAGAGTGCACTTTTTTACACACATCCACATATTCTACTGTCATTAGAACTTATCAAACGTTGGGGGATTTCCAGCTAACTTTTCAATCGTATTAGCTGATGAAGACTGATTCTGTCGAGAGGGAATCTCGCCGCTACAACGCCTTTTAACTGGCCTGTTTATGGGGCTTTATTGAATAAATTAGAGTTAGCGGACAGTATGGCTTCTGCCGGTACGCCCGTTACACGATCCGGGTGCTGTCCGGCATACCCAACAGCGTTACCCAGCTCAGAGCTTTGATCATCGCCATCGCTTCACCAACCTGTGCATCATAGTCCCGCAGGCCCAGATGACCACCCAGTAAGATTTTTATTTTTATATAGAACATCGCCGTTTCTGCCACTGAACGACGGTGATAGCCCGCTTTCTTTTTTCCAGATATCATTGCTGCCGCTCAGATGATGATTCGCCACGGCGTGGTTACGCTCATGGTACTTATCGCACCAGTATTGCGCATCGCTTCGCGGTGGGTAAAGTAGCCTGATTTTTTTCCTCAGTAACGTATCATGACAGTAATGGTGTAGCCATAAGCGCTGTCCGCCTAGACTTCCCTGATTTTCCGGTGGTTCTGGTTAATCAGTCCCGGCAGCGCCAGTGCATCTGTCGTTCCGCTGAGCGATAAATCGGCACAGATAATCTCATGTGTCGCACTGTCTGTGTCCAGATGAAGCTTGCGCCATACTCTGCGCCTATCAGCCTCATGCTACCGGACTTTCTATTTCCCCTAGCCGAAGACTTTTAGACCGTTAGCGTCAATAACGAGGTGCGAGATTTCGCCATGGGTTGGCGTTTTTGTGTTGATGTTAACGGTATTTGCTTAACCTGGATGGCCAAGATAGTAATCCGGGCAGCGCAACGACCGCCCCATCAGCTTAAAAATCGAGTTAACTAAGCCCTGCAATGCCCGGAGAGACATGTTAAACATGTGCTTCATCATCAGGATCGTGGTGATAGCCATATCAGTGTAGTGAAGCGGTCGGCTACAACCTTCAGGCTCTGCACTGTCAGTCCATACAGCAATGGCAGATTCATCAAGCTATACCGTCAGTGAATCATGCTGCCTGAATGCGTTTTTATAGGCGTACCAGTTGGTGATTTTAAACATTTGCTTTGACATGGTAACCCGATGCTGAAACGACTTTAGCGATCAGAGCGAGCTGTCAATCTCCTAAAAATTCGATTTATTCGATAAAGCTTATTCATGGTGCTTGTTTCGATTATGCCGTGTGTCCATCTTAAGTATATTGAGAAAATCAGGTATATTAGCCTTAGGTTTTAGCTACCAAGAAAAAATACTATGATTATTAAACCTAAAATTCGTGGTTTTATTTGCACTACAGCTCATCCGGCAGGCTGTGAAGCCAACGTCCGTGAGCAAATCGCCTACGTGAAATCACGCGGCGAACTGAGAAATGGGTCTAAGAAGGTGCTGGTTATTGGTGCATCTACTGGCTATGGTCTGGCCTCTCGTATCAATGCTGCATTCGGCAGCGGTGCGGCCACCATCGGCGTATTTTTTGAAAAGCCATGTAGCGAGGGCAAAACAGGCTCTGCTGGTTGGTACAACTCTGCCGGTTTTGACAAGGTCGCTAAAGAAGCAGGCATATACGCAAAAAGCATTAATGGTGATGCATTCTCCAATGAATGCCGCCAAAGTGTTATCGATCTAATTAAACAGGATCTGGGGCAAATTGATCTGGTAGTTTACTCATTGGCTTCCCCGGTGCGTAAAATGCCAGAAACTGGTGAGGTGGTGCGTTCTGCACTAAAGCCTATCGGAGAACCCTATAAATCTATGGCGCTGGACACCAACAAAGATATGCTGGTAGAAGCCGTCGTCGAGCCAGCCAATGAGAAGGAAATTGCCGATACCGTCAAGGTGATGGGTGGTCAGGATTGGCAGCTATGGATGGACGCATTGGATAAAGCTGGCGTGCTGGCGGACAACATTCAGACCGTTGCCTATTCTTACATTGGCACTGATCTGACCTGGCCAATTTATTGGCATGGCACCTTGGGTAAAGCGAAAGAAGATCTAGATCGCGCAGCACAAGCCATCGATCAGAAGCTGAAAGCCAAAGGTGGGGCAGCCTATGTTGCCGTGCTGAAGTCAGTCGTTACCCAGGCCTCCTCTGCGATCCCTGTTATGCCACTGTACATTTCTATCGTGTTCAAAATTATGAAGGAACAGGGTATTCACGAAGGCTGCATTGAGCAGGTACAGCGTTTGTTCGCCAGCAAACTGTACACTGGCACAGTGCCAGAAACTGACGAGAAGCATCGCCTGCGTTTAGATGATTGGGAACTGCGTGACGATGTGCAAAACACTTGCCGTGAAATCTGGGCTCGGATCAACGATAATAACATCAATGAACTGACGGACTATCAGGGCTATAAGGCAGATTTCCTGCGCTTGTTCGGCTTTGGCCTAGCGGGTGTTGATTACAACGTTGACCTGAGTGGTGAAGCTAGCTTTGAGGTGATCGAACTAGTCTAAGCGAGTTGAGCAGTGTTGAAAGGCCGGATCCCAGCCTTTATCGAGAGAGTTCATTATTCTGTGTCGCAACTATAACGTCATCACATTAAACGCTTTGTCGAAATCGAAGGGGTGAGACATGTATCATTAATTTTTGATAGTATATTGACTTGAATGACACAGTATTTCTAATACTCTCGTTTTATTATCGAGTTCGGTGACCATCTAAACGATCACCTTTAATACGTTGGAAGTTACAAAGATTTATGGGCGGTTCTAGGTGGTTAGAGTAGTTGACGTCAAATAGTACACCTGGTGCTAGCTTCATGCTGTACGGTTTTGCGACAAGTTAGTGCTATTTGGATGAAAAAGTTATAGACGAGTGTTGGCTACCCGATGATTCTTTACGATTCTGCAGGGTTTTTTATACCTATATTGGCCAGCAGAATTCTTGCAGCACCGCGATCGCTTACGGCTTTAGTTGGTACAGATATACTGGCCGACCAGTAGTCCTATACAGAATGCGCGTGCTGAGAATAGCGATATCCGCGAGATAGATCAGGTATATGCGGCATAAAACCCGCGAGATACCGATGGCATTGGCCAGATTATCGGTAGATAATCCATGGTTATGTTGCTGTTCAATCCATTCACATGCCGTGCTAAGGGTGATTCTGGTCAGCCCCTTTGGTAGTTTGTTGCATGCCTGAGGGCTGGGTTGACGTCGTAGCAGACTATCGACATCGGCCTGAGAAAATTTGCGCTGTGCCAGAATTTGCGACTGCTGTTAGTAGTTACTCAAGGCTTCTCTAAAACGGGAGAACTGAAAAGGTTTGATCAGGTAATCCACTACGCCGTAATGCAGCGCTTTTTATATCGTGTTCACTTCGCTATCTGAAGAAATAACGATCACATCAGTTTTTTCGCCCAGTTTGCGCAAACTGGGCAGCAGATCTAAACCGTTATTCTATTGCATATAAATATCTAATAGCACCAGATCGATGCTAACACTGGCATCAGCCAGCAGGGTACGTGCTTGGCTCTGGGTGGCGACCATCGCCTGACACTGAAAGCTGCTCACCTGACTCAGGTAGTATTTGTTCAGTTCCGCCACTCTTAGGTCATCATCAACAATCAGTACGTTAATCATATGTTCAGCTCTTGGCCTGCTTATAGCTGATAGGGAATAAGAACAAAGAATTGGGTCAGTACACCTAGTTCGGACTCAAAATCAATATTGCTGCCCAGTTTCTCCAAATGGCCGCTGATTAGCGCCAAGCTAATGTCGCGTTCCGTTCCTTTGGTGGAAAATCCCTGCTCGAAAATGCGTGCAGCACACCGGATCTATGCCGGACCCATCAGTCACTAACGGTACGGTGTAAATGATTATCATAATGGTGGAAGCTCAAGTTTATTTCATGCCCCTCGACACCGTTGATGGCGTCGAGGGTATTTTCGATCAGGTTGCCTAATAGGCTGTTTAGCACATGGGTCATTTCGACATCGTTGGTTTCCGGCAGCAGGCTAGTTTCATCAGGGGTCTGTTTGATGCAAGACTCACAGGCGCGGCAGATTTTGCTGATAATGAAACCTGCCACCTCAGGTGAATGGATCTTACGCAGCAGCGCGCCGATTTCTTCCTAATAGTTGCTAGCGGTGTTGATGATGTAGTTTTCTAATTGCTAGTAGGCTCTCCTCATGTGCAACATACCAATAATGACGTGCGGCTTGTTCATAAACTCGTGCGATTACACGCGCAACGCATCAGCATAGTGTGCCATGCCATTTAGGCGTTATATCAATCGTCTGACCTTAGTTTTATTGCAGGAAGGTAGCGATAGCACTGATCACCTGTCTGTTGACCGTCACCACTACGATGTTAGCCAGCAATTCGCTACCGTGGAGTCTGATCTGCCAATCGCTCTGCGGTTTTCCGTTGGTTAGCACCTCTTCCAGATATAGTCCAGTACCAGATCTTCCGCCGAACCGCTCAGTTGCAGCAGGCATTTGGCTTCACTGTTGACGATGATGATGTGTGACTGATTATCCACTGCGATAACGCCTTCTTTGATCTACTGCAACATAGCGTCGCGTTGCTCAAACAGATTGGCGATTTCATAGGGTTCAAAACCGAACCCGAATATGATGCGCTTAATCCTGCTGACCAGAAAGAAGGTGCCCAAACTGCCGATCAGCGCGGCGAAGGTGATAGTCCAGTAGATGATCCATCGGCTTTCACTCATCATCTGATAAACTGTATCCAGTGTGATACCTAGTGATACCATGCCGATTTGTTGCTGCTGTGCGTTGTATACTGGTACTAGCACTCGCAATGCTGGGGCCAAGATACTGTGATGGGTTACGCTGTTAATTTTGCCATATAACACGGGTTCCAGATCTTCGCTGATAACATGCTGACCAATCAGCTAGGGGTTGGGGTAAGAATAACAGATATCCTTCATATCTGCGACTACCACAAACAGCAGTTCATTTTTGTGACGTACCTGTTCGGCAAAGCGCTGGATCGCTCCACTGTGATCTTTCTGCTCCAGGCCATCAACCCACCGTGGAGGAAAACGCCAATATATCAGCGATCGCCATGGCTTTTTGACGCAATTGATTTTGCTCCTCGGCATTCATCTGTACAAAAAACAACACATACACCACCAGCAGCATCGAAATGATGATAGCGGACACCATCAACGTGATAGAGGTACTGAGCTTCAGGGGAGTGCATAGTTTAGGCATGGCGGTTCTCTGAATAGCAGTATTACGGCGTATTTTAACGGGAATCACTAAAGGATGCGGTTACCTGCAACTAATTAGGGTATGCAGCCAGTAAACACAGGGGGCAGTTCATATTTTAGTGATTACCGCCCGGTCTTTCATCTGTAACCACTATTTAGCAATAAGATCAAAGGTGTTGGATGTATTATTGACCTTGCGGATCTTATCTCACTGACTAGCCGGTGCCGGGTTTACCTCATTGCTATATGTTTACGTGCCTGCTCGTATTTCTCAATGCTTTCTACCTGTGTTTCACAGATGAATACTCGGCCAACGCAAACATGCTGGATTTGACGTTAAGTTTGAACCGATAGTGCTATGCTTTGCAGAACAGAACGGCACTGGGTGTCATTAAGCATAACGTAACCTTGTATAATTTGTCATCATATTTGCCTCTCAAGGAGTCTCAGGGCGGCTGAATGGGCATCTGATTTTACCCTTGTAATTTCCACTCTATGGATGTTTGAGTGTTTCGCTGAATGTAATTTTTCACAATATATTTCACAGAAATATTAGTTAACGACAAATAAAGAGGTAGGTTGCCGGTTGTAGTAGCATAGTATAGTGGCATAGTTAATTTGGCCACCTAAATAGAGGTAATATTATCGCCTCATAGTCAAAATAGGTGACATTATGACCGGATGTAATAGACATAATTTTAGCGCTGATTTTCGTCTCGAACCTGCCCAGTTTGTACTCGATCAGCATTATACCGTTACCTCCGCTGCTACGGCAATGAATGTCGGCAAATCTACAATGGATAAGTGGGTTCGACAACTGAAAGAAGAACGTGGAGGAAAATTACCCATAGCTCCGCCCATGACAGCTGGGCAGATTGAAATACGCTAGCGTAAGAAAAGACTTCAACGCGTTGAAATGGGAAGGGATAGATTAAAAAACTATCCATGTGTGAAAAACCCTATCCTGAGTCTCAGAAACTCCTCGGAAAAGTTGGCAGGATAATTTAGCGAAGGAAGCAGCCGTCGGCCTTTTGGTGGTATGACCCCGTAAAAATATGGCTCAGGGACTGTGGCGAATCTAATAGTAGTGACTTTGATCCCGTTCAGGAAGGTGATTTCTCCATCTTACCCTCCTTCGTTCATCGAAAATTAGCAAGGAGATTTCCATAAAAATCCTCCCAAATATCTATTGTCTATCTTTATGCTGCGGGCGTTGATATTGGTGTTGAGTTCCACGTTGTCGACGTACCGCCTGATGCTGACTCCGCCGAGCCGGTCAGGACTTTTCAAAGTTTCACAGACGATCTTCAGCGGATATATGACTGACACTCAAAACCTGTCACATTACGGACCGTCGCCATGGAGTCCACCGGCGTTTACTGGCGTTTACTGGTTGCCTGCTTTTGAGATCCTTGAAGCAGCAGGTTTCAATGTGATCCTCATTAATGCCAGAAACGCAAAAAATGTTCCCGGTCGCAAGAATGATGTCAACGATGCCCAGTGGTTGCAGAAACTGCATTCACTTAGTCTTCTCCGTGCCAGTTTAGACGTTGAACGGTGGTTTTTATTGTATCTTATTGATTTATAATTTTTTGGTATTTGTGTTTTTTTATATACTCATATACGTACTCATTTTACTTTTGTTGCTATGTGAGGTTAGCTACCGCAATATCAATGCAAAACGCTTGATTGCACTATGTGTACAAATACCGGTATATGGGACGAGGTTGTAGACATTGCTAGGCTTATTGCTAGAAATACCTCATGCTACCAGATACTCCCGACTTAAGCCAGTACTCAGGCACCATGACATTTCTTATACTTTATTCCCGACCTGTAGGGGCAAGGTTCATTTCTGCCTATGACCCCGAAAATCGAGTTATTTCTGATTTATCCGCCTTGTAAGCAAACTGGCGATGTAGTTAGACCGATTTTCAAACTTCTGGCGCAACTCACCCGTTAACCCTTCAGAATAGGGTTCTAGTCGATGCATCTCTGCCTCTGCTTGTTTATGTTCCCCTGCGAGCGCAAGTATGGCGGCATACTTACTTCGAAACTTTACCATCCGTTGCACAAGACCGGCTTGATTGACAACCGGTAGGACCCATTGCTCCATCACCTCGATCGCGCCTTTGTATTCTCTCATTTTTAAAGCTCATCTTCCAAATTCTGCTTTACTCGTACCAGAGACTCTGAGGCGGCAACCATGTTATAGAACTTCATTGCATGAAGTCGTAGATACGGTGATAATTTTCACTGTTCGCCGTTAATTCTAGCGAGTAATTCTAGAGCATCGGCGAGATGTTTAATGTGTTCGTGAACATTTATTGGTTAATTGATGATTGTCCACAGCTCACTCGAATTATTGTTCCTGACATCGTGGGAGGGTAATGCCAAAAAGTTCATAATACCTCACTATGCTTAGACACAGAGTTTCTGCTTGTTTGTATCTTTTTAGTCTCCAGAGTGAAATAGCATGGGTGTAGTCAAAAATACGCGCATGCTCCTCGTCTGGAAGACCGGAGCAGGCTTCATCTGCCAGCCTTTGCACTTCATAAATGTTTCCCCCTTTTCGGATAAAAAAGCATCCGTTTCATGGTGTACGCCGTGCGTTCCTTGTAGCCAAATGTGTGTTTTGCCAGCAAGGCCTCCATCGCTTCCAGCCACTGTGCAATTTGCTCAGAAACACCGTCTTTAAGTTCGGAAAAAACTAGTCTATCCAGTACCCAGAATTTATGAACAGGTGCCAGAGAATCCGAAGCTGTCGCCTGTTTTAGGCTTTCCATACTGTCGACAGTAATACCCATCTCATAAAACAGCTCTTCGCCGGAAAGGTCGATGAAAGTCATGACATTGTTAAGTTTGATGTAGACAAAGCGGCAACCCTCTCCGGTATAGCTCCTTAGCTGCTCATATCCCAGCGCACTGTCGAAACCACCGAGGTCGGTCACTACAGCAGCCACTGTGTCTAATATCCCATCCCTGCAATGATTCTCGCTAAAGCCCGATTATGGCCTCCAGTTGACGGATATTGTCGTGAGGTTGGCACAGCAGCACAAAATGGATACAGGTTGTGGCGTGCAGAACATTCCGCAAATTCCCCACTGGGATACGATACGCGTTATCCAGAACCAGTAGCAAGTTGGAGCCTTGTTGCTGCAAGAAAGTGTCGAACATTTTCAGGGCTTCAAAGCCACTGGCACCAGGAAGCAATATTTTTAGCTGATGGAATAGGAACTGGTAGCCGCGCATATTCAGAAGCAGTCCAACGGTCAGGCCACTCTTGCTCATATCATGCATGAGCGGCAACTGCTCGGGCTTACCGCGCGTAATCGACGACATGGGTGGTTCAAATCGGTGACCCGGTATGAGGGTGTGGCGCACGATATCCTTAGCCCTTATCTCCCCAAGTCCGATGCCGGGTTTCAAACGTTGATTAACCAGCTTTACGGGTGGGCCCATGCCGCCTGACTATAAACTGCTAAAATATTATCGGGGGGGCGATTGCGGCCCCGGCCGGTTGCGGTAAAACACAAATCATCGCAGATACTCTGACCCTGCACATAGGAGCCAGTCCGGTGCTTATCCTCACGCACACCAACGCGGGTGTGACAACACTGCGTATGCGTATGCAGCGCGCGCCGGTATTTCGGCCACGACATACCGTATAGCCATTCATTGATAGATTTGCCATGCTTCTTGTGGGGGTGTTTCCGGTGCGCAGTGGGCTGAGCTGAGCGGTTGAGGTTCTTCAACTACAGAATCGCGCGGGACTGACTATCCAGATATACCGAATGGCTGCCTGCACGTTGCTGCAGGGGGCATCTCAATAACGTTCTGGCGGCCAGTTACGCTCACCTCATCGTGGACGAATACCAGGACTGTAACTTAGTGCAACATGCACTGGTAACAGCGTTATCAACGGTAGTACCTACCTGTGTACTGGGTGACCCCATGCAGGATATTTTTGGTTTTCGGGGTAATCAGCTCGTAGATTGGGATGCGCACGTACTTGCTCACTTTCCACTGATAATAGGTGAGTTTAACCACCCATAGCTCTGGGTTAACGTAGGTGTGCCAGAACTCGGTCGCTGGCTTCTGGACTGCCAGAGAATGTTGCTGAGTGGTAATGCCATTGATTTTCGCCAGGGGCTAGCCGAGATAGCCTGGGTACCGTTACAGGCAGAAATCACTGTTCAGCAGCGTCTGACTGCCGCCCTGACGCGCCTGGTGCGGCTTACTGCAGGCGTCATGACCCGGATTGGCCTCGTAGTATTTATTGTTGCCCCGCCTAGAGACGCTACGAAGAGGGCAAGCCCGCACCCGCTGACAATTGCAGAAGCTGCTTTAGTGGCGTTTGCGAAGGGGCCGAGTTTTACGTTAGCGGCATAGGCGTTGTGCCTACTGACTCGCCAGGAAAATGCTCGAGTCTATCGGCCAGAGATTTTGCGCTGCTGTTTGCGCGCCTTATAGTCGGCTGCCGCCGGAGGCTGCACTTTTGCAGAAGCCACGGTAAATGAGCGTGAACGCAATCGCCATGAGAGTCGACTACTGGCACGGCGTGTCATTGGCAGTACATTGCTGCTTAAAGTTCTATAAGTGGAGGTAGCAATTATAACTGCGCCCGAAGATATGGATGCAAGCATCTTTATGTCGCTATGACTCGAGGCTCTGCGAGGCTAGTTGTATGCTCGTCAACACCAGTGATTTTGCCAGGTTAGATAGCTACAAATGAGATAGGAATTTATAGAGAAAGACTAATTAATCAAATCTATCATAAATTTTGTTTAATGATTTAAAAACATAGCAAGGAGCAATTAATGAAATATGAAATACTGAGATATGAAATTATAGGTCATTATCTTCCTGGGTACTTTACCATAACAGTAAATTCGGATACTGACTTTAAAAATATGAGTTAGCAAGACTACTAAACATTAGTCCATGAGTATATTCATTTCTTGCAAAACATTTCTACCATAAGTGGTTTAACAATTCTGGGTTGTATTGGTGCTTGGGTTAGACATCTTACTCATGGGATTTATAACAACAAATAGAGTGTAGTGTATAAGGCGTTTCCCATGCTATGGAGAAGGTAGTGATTCCTCAATAATCATTTCACTATACGGCGATAGCGAAAATAAGTGATTAAATATATTATCAGACAAGTATGGCGTAAGAAAGGTGGCTTTGTCTACATTTAGTGATGATATTTTATTTGATAAAATTACGCCTATGCTAGAAAGATTAAAGCATTCCAGCAGATGTTTAGTGGAGTATACATATTTAATTACTCCAAGGGAATTCAATTCGGATTACAAATATAACAGTGGATGTAGGCCCTATATGTATTTATGAATATATGGCCTTCACTATTGAGAAAAATTTATTTGTAACGGTTAGTGAACGACCTAAGACACCATATTTAGTAGTAAAATATGTGGCGGATTTTATTTTTGGATATGAGGTTAATGATAATATTTCGGTTGCAATTTGTGAACTAATACTCCAGTCGCTATTCCCTGGGGAGGAATCATATAAGATACTAAATGGTTTAAATGATAAAAGATATGCTATAAATAGCATAGACAAAAGGAAATTGTTCGAATGCTATGGTTCTGTTTATTATGCTCAGGAAGATTATGACATATTCGCAAGTGGCTCTACAGATGCTGACGGGGAATTTAAGGAGTATTCTAAAATAATACTCCTTAACCGACAAATAGAAGAGATGAAAAAATATTTCAAGGTTTTCTTTAAGGAGAATTATGGTTTTTATAAGGCCTATAATGCCTTGGTGTATTTATTGGATTCGATGAGTGATTTCAGCAATAATGATTTGATACCAATATCAGAGATGATATTTCTAGAAAAGGAAGTGGCTTTAATCATCTGAATGATATTATTAAGATAATTGGTGTACCATTGCTATTCAATGAAAATAGCTGTGTTGGACATGCTATAGCTGCAGAGGGGTACGATGAACAGTTTTTCCTATTTTATACCTTGTGTCAATATATAATAATATTCAAATATGGAGATGAATCATGCAGTTTACTGCGTTGTAAAAATTTTCAAATACAATGTATTAATGAGAACTGTCAATTAAATACTCGCTTGAAGGGTAAGGAAGAACTACTTTGTACATTAGTTCAGTTAATTAAGTTTTGGGGCTTGAATAATTATGATTTTATAAAACCCAGAGCCAATAACTCATAACTGCCGTATCGAAACTGTAATTTAAATTGTGTATCTACCTGTTTTTGATATGTTCACTCCAGTAACGGAGACAGGTAAATTATGGACGAAAAGAAACTTAAAGCCCTCGCGGCTGAACTGGCTAAAGGAAAGGCTTTAAAACCGACGTAGATCTCAATACGTTTTCCCGCATGCTGATGAAGTTAACCGTCGAAACGGCGCTGAAGGCTAAACTTACCGACCACCTCGGGCACGAGAAAATTCCCCCAAAATCCGGCTTAAATACCCGTAATGGCTATTCCTCTAAAACGCTGCTGTGCGACGATGGCGAAATCAAACTGAACACGCCACGTGACCGTGAAAACACTTTCGCGAGCCGCAGCTAATAAAGAAAAACCAGACGCGTATCACACGCAGACGTGTCTCCCACGCTGATATCTAGGTCACCGATGCGGTTAAAGAGCAGGTTACAGAGTGGCAAAACCAGCCTCTGGGTGCACTGTATCCCATTATTTACCTTGACTGTATTGTTGTAAAATTTCTTCACGGCGGCAGCGTGATTAACACAAAGCCGTATTCTTCGCGCTGGGCATTAATACTGAAGGCCAGAAAGAACTGTTGGGCATGTGGCTGGCAGAAAACGAAGGGGATAAGTTCTGGCTAAGCGTGCTGACAGAGCTGAAAAACCGGGTCCTTCAGGAGATATCCTGATTGACTGCTTAGACGGTCTGAATGGCTTCCCGGATGCGATAAACAGCGTCTATCCGCAGACACATATCCATCTGTGCATCATCCATAGGGTGCGCAACAGCCTGAAATACGTGTCGTGGAAAGACTATAAAGCCATCACTAGCGGGCTAATGGTGTATCAGGCTCCGATAGAGGAGGCGGCGTTAATGGCGCTAGATACGTTCTATATTCGCTGGCGTCTGGGACGATAAATACCCGCAGATAAGCAAAAGCTCGCGTGCGCACTGGGAAAATCTCAATACGTTCTTCGGCTACCTGCCTGATATTCGGAAAGCTATCTACACCACGAATGCGATTGAGTCGCTAAATAGCGTGATCCGGCAGGCGATAAAAAAACGTAAGGTGTTCCGGACAGACGACTCAGTGCGGAAAGTGATTTATCTGGCGATTAAGGATGCGTCAAAAAAATAGAGTATGCCTATCCAGAACTGGCGGCTGGCGATGAGTCGTTTTATTATCTAGTTCGGTGACCGCCTGAACGATCACCTTTAATACGCTGGCAGTTACACAGAATTAGGGACAGGGTCGCCGTATCTAGTGGAAGCTGCATCTAGGGCCGTTGACAGCAAAACCCATGAAATCATCTGTGCGGACCTGTTGCTTAATAACGTTACGGATGCCGTCCCTGGATTAATCCCGGCAAACCTACAGAAAAATCAGTTCAGCGGAGGCGGACGGCGCTTATGACACCCGGCTATGTCACGATGAAATACGCCGTAAAAAAATCAGCGCCCTCATCCCTCAGCGAAAGGGCACGGGATACTGGCCTGGTAAGTATGCAGACCGTAACCGTGTGGTAGCGAATTAGCGACTGAGCGGGAGCAATACGTGGTGGAAATGGACAACGGAATATAACCGTCGCTCTATAGCGGAAACGGTCATGTACCGGGTAAAGCAGCTATTCGGAGGCTCACTGACGCCGCGTGACTACGACGGTCAGGTAGCAGAGCAGAGGCTTTGGCCATGGTGCGTGCCCTGAACAAGATGACGAAGGCAGGTATGCCAGAAAGCATTTGTATTGCCTGAAAATACGACCAGCTACAGGGATGCTCGCTCGCACAGGATCTGATTTATTCAACAAAATTGTTCCCTCCATAAGCAGTCTGAGGGCAGAGAATAGATTTTCCGCTACTCACCCGTGGAACTCACAAAGTGGCAAAGTGACTAAAAGGGCTTTTTGATCAATCTCACTTTATCTCTCGATGCGTTTTTCCCTTTTGTTAGCTGATAACGTATCAGGTCATACAGTAAAAAAATTAGCAGGATAATACCAATCACCGGCAGGAAAAACCCTAGCAGCAGTGTCAAGCTCACGATCAGCAGTAACGGGACGATAGGCGTTTTGCGTAATAGCATTAGCGAGGATCGCTAGGATTGACGCACCACCCATGTTGGCCGGGTGCGCCGCCACATCATATACCCGGCCACCACCATCGCCGCCAGCCCGGCGGCAAACATCACCAGCATCAGTTTATTGGCCAGACCGAATAAAACTCCCATATGTAGATCGATGCCCCAGCGCGTCAACTTCGCCGCTAACGGATATTGTGCAAAGCTGACCCGTTAGACCACAGCCATGCCCACAGGATCGAGGGCGACGGCGTCGGCCAATCTGCGATCTATTTCCATCACCGCCCAAGCTCTTCCAGGAGTTAGCTGTTTGATTTCAATTTTCGCTGCCTTGATACCTGCCAAGAGCGCAGCGGCTAATGCGCGGTTATAGTCTGTACCATTGATCGGAGCCAACGATATTGGCGGGTGCATTTCATGCCCACAATGTTCAGCATGTTCATCAACAGGCTCTTTCCCCAGTACGTTTGATAGGGGGATGGCGTCGCCCAGCCGAATTGTTGACGTAGCATGCTGATATTCCCCCCTGCCCATTGCGACCAAGTCAGTCCCGTAACGGAGAAAAACAATAGCCCTATCAGCAGCAGCATACCGAATTTTTCATGCGGCCTATGCAGCCCTTTCCCAGAAGCTTTTGCCCGCCGACATTGCCGTGCGCCACATAGGATCAAGCCACCCAGCGTAATAACCCATAGCCAGGGGGCCGCAAGCTCGCTGTAATTACGTCCCAAATCTCCCAGTAATAGGCTTCGATGAAATTGATCCAACCAAGTACGCAACGGCAATACGCCGCTGGTGCCATCAGCATACCATGCAACTGCTCCGTCACCGGATCAACAAACACTGCCAGCCTTTCCGCTGGCTGTAAACCGGCAACATCGAATAACACCCGGGTATTTTCGCCGTCGACAGGAGAGGGGCGCACGGCGGAAAGCACGGCATGCGACGGGGCGAACGCTTTAGCTGCACTAATCTGCCGCTGCAACGGTAACACCGTTCCTCTGCTGTCGTTATACAACTGGCGTGCGTATAGGTGCGATTCGATTTGCAGCTTCAGTGCATATAAAATTCCGCTCAGCGCCGCCAACAGAAGAAATGGGCCGACAAATAAGCCGATATAAAAATTAATACGCTTCACCAACGGAATAAAACAACTGCCGATTGTCATTCTCTGTTTACTATTTTTGGCGGCCACTGATAACGTAGAAATATGCTCTGGCATCATTCATTTCTTATATTAATAGAAGATGGCAGCGAAATTTACCCGAACCAACTATAATTAACAAATAGTTTTATTATTTTTTCTTGTTATTTCTCATTAATGTTACAATATAGCCACATTGGGTTTCACTATTTTAGCCCACGAGAACCGCCTACGGTGAAATTATCAACGACACATAGGCGTATATCGATCCGGAGCTGTTCGCGATGCTTATGGTTTGCATTGCGTTTTTACCACCCTGACCAATACCCATAAAACTTAAAAAACAATGATGTATCAAGGAGATTTGGCAGAATTTCCGCTACCATTAACCAGACGTTAATGGGGCATAGGCCAGAAGCATGCTAGGCGTTCTATTAAACGTGAGTACTACCGAGATGCTATTTATTCCCATTAATCACCTGGTTTTTACGCTTTATTTATTAAGGTAGGAGTACTATCATTTAAAATAAACAGAGTGCCTCAGAAAAATCATCTTTTATTAGCACAGTTTCTTATTTTAATTTCCTATTTTCTTATTGTGTAGGTTATATCGAGCTCACCAGAGCAGCACGATGATAACGCGAATTTTTTCTACCCGGATCACAGATTGTGATAAAGATAGTTCATGATTTTTTTGCGGGCGTTTTCACCCTTGATCCTGGCATCCACATGACATCCACCTGGTGCAATGAACAGCGAATACTCGCGCTCCTCATCAAATAGCCACACATCTGGCTTTTATGTCTCCGTCTGGACACTGATTGTGCCATTTGACAAGATACACATCGGCATTTGGCAATACTTCTCTGGATTTGCTGCTGTGCATCGGTGTGGGGTCTATGCTGGGAATGCCACCGACCGGCAAGTGGGACTGCCGATCAGTAGTCCTGCGGGCCAGTACAGCGTTAATCGGCTTTATCCAATCTGGCGGTAGCTTTACCTGCATTGTGACGCTGTTGCTGGCAGTCACCGATAGCAACAGAGCAGCCATTCGCTGATTTCAGGATCACGCGGTTAACTATTATGCAAAACAAACAACTAACTATCAGTTCAAGTAATATTACCCGTAGCTTCTGGCTATTTATTATGTTGCTGACGATTGGCATCGGTCTATACGGTTATAACTACACTAATGCCTGGCTGGTAGAAAAAATATGCGCTAACCAACATCACTAACGCGCTGCAAAAACGCATCAATAGTTATTATCGCTATATTACCTATTAGATCTACTACAAGTTCAGCAATGTTCCCTAGATGAGTATCGATCCCAGCTTGCGGGAGACCAAGCTGCGACCAAATGTCTACTACGTTGAAAAAATGCACAAGAAAACTGATGCGGTGATCTTCGGTAGCCATGATGACAAGTGATCGCCTTTGTTCTGCCAATCAACGATATTATCCCAGCCAATATGGCGCTCTTAAGCTTCCTGTTGGAACCAAGCAATATCGATTTAGATGACAGCGCGATAACTGCGGGAAACGCTCTCAACACCTATGTGACAATGGCTGGCAACTGGGTAGAATTAAGCGCATCACTTCCCAATACACCGTTGAAGATGGTTTACCGCGTTTCAGCACTCAATCTGGCTTGTGATCTGCTGCGCAACAATATCTAGTTGATCATTATCAATCTCCTATTGTTGGTGCTGTCGATGATGAGCATTTATTTTATCCGCCGCCAATACATCCCCCTAAGCGAGAGCATTGCCGTTGAGCTAGAGGCCGAACGCGCATTGAATCAGGAGATCATCACCAGTCTCCTTTGCGGCCTGCTGGTATACAACTTCGCTAGCAATAGGGTGATCATCAGCAATAAAATTGATGAGTTGCTGCTGGAAGCCTTGCTATCGATCAATCAAAAAGGGCTGGCAATGTTTAACCATTTCCATCTGGATGTCGATCAACGTTACATAATCGATGCCAGTGCGCTACACAAGGTCATCTCGTTATTAGTGAATAACGCCATCACCACTACTGCCTATGGCAAGGTTTCACTGGTGATCGATCATAAGACAGGCCATACGGATCGGTTGATATTCCACATCAATGATACCGGCTCTAGCATCTCTGATGAGGAGATCAGTAACCTTAGCTATCCTTTCCTCAGCTAAACGCAGATGGATCGTTTTAATCATGGTTCAGGTCTTACCTTCTTCTTGTGTAACCAACTGTGTAACAAGCTCAATGGTCAGTTGAATATCTGTAGCAAAGTAGATATCGGTACCCGCCATACCATTCGTATCGCCATAGAAATGGAGAAAAAAGCGGCGGAAAAGCAGGGGAAGCTGCTTGATGGTGTCACTGCACTGCTGGACATTACCTCGAAAGAGGTGTGCGGTATTGTGAATGAGCAACTGCAAGCTTACAGTGCTGATTGCCTGGTCGACGAAGATCGCCAGATCAACTGCGATTATGACTTACTACTGACTGATAACCCACAGCGGACAGATGATGACACGCTGTTGTTGGCTGGCGATAAAATGGTCTAGCAACAACTAGGAAAACGTTACATACGAGTAAACTATAACTTGAGTGATGTAATGCTAGACGTCGTGCTGATGCTGTTAGAATAGCAAATGGCCGTCCCGGAACAAGAGAAAAACCCGTTAATGCTGAATATCGAAGATATCCAACCATATGAAAAACAAAAAACAATTTAAATAAAGCAATTACCATAACCTATTTGTCGAGACAGTACCCGACGATGTCAAAAAACTGTATACTGAGACAGGCAGCAGTAATTTGCATGCGCTGTCGTAAACCGTACACCGCCTGAATGGCGTGTTTGCCATGTTAAATCTGCTTCCCAGCAAGTAACTGTGTGAATTATTAGAGCAGCACATCACTGATGGTTATACACGCAATATCGGGAATAATATTAGTCAGATTGATTTTTTCGTCAGCAGCAGACTGCTAGAGCAAGGTAGCCAACAACATAAATGACCTGAACGTAATTATTGCTGATGACCATCCTATCGTGCTGTTTGGCATCCGAAAGTCACTTGAGCAAATTGAATGGGTGAATGTGGTTGGGGAATTTGAAGACTCAACTGCACTGATCAACAGTTTGTTCATGCTGGACGAAAACGTACTTATCACCGATCTTTCTATGCCGGGTGACAAATATGGCGATAGTATCACCCTGATTAAGTACATCAAACGTCACTATCAGCAGTTGTCGATTATTGTACTCACCATGAACAACAACCCTACCATCTTAATAAGCACAGTGTTGGATCTAGACATCGCTGGCATCGTACTGAAACAGGGCGCGCCGACCGATCTACCTAAAGCGCTGGCTGCCTTGTAGAATGGCAAGAAGTTCACGCCAGAAAGCGTAATCAAAATACTGGAAAAAATCAGCGCCAACGGCTATGGCGACAAACGTCTTTCGCCAAAAGAGAGCGAAGTACTTCGTCTGTTCGCCAAGGGCTTTCTGGTCACCGAGATCGCCAAGAAACTTAATCACAGTATCAAGAATATCAGCATCCAGAAGAAATCGGCGATGATGAAACTGGGCGTAGAGAACGACATCGCCTTACTCAACTAACTGTCTTCCATAAGCATGGCGCCACTAGACAGAGAATTATCGTGCTGGTATTCACATGCTCTTTAAAAAGCACGCCTCCCTCCGGGACTTTTGCTTTTCAGTTCTCGGAACGGGATTTGCCGCTGCACCTGCTGGCTGTAATAGGCCAACGTCTGTTCCAGCATTTTTAGCGATATTGGCTTCGGCAGACAGTTATCTATTCCCGCCTTAATACAGCGCTGTTTCTCTTTCGCCAGAGCATTTGCTGTGACACCTATCACCGGCAAGGTAACGTTCAACTGCCTCAGGTGCTGTATCAACCAGTAGCCGTCCATATTCGGCATATTGACATCGGTCAGCACGATATCAACGCTATGGTGATTCATTATGCCAAGCGCATCGACACCATCATTGGCAGTGACTACCTGATAACTCAGTAAACTGATCTGGTCGGATAGCAACTGACGGTTGATAGGATGATCATTGATCACCAGCAAATGAATATTGCCATTGTTTGATATGTTAGCCTTAGCAGGTACGGGCAATGGCATCGGCGTACTGCTGCCTTGTTTACCAACGCCAAACTATTGGTTGAGCCGAACTAGAATTTAACGCGGGGTTGAGGTGCTGTATATCTAATAACCTAAACTGGTTTCCAGCGGGGGGGCCAATGTGTGAGGTCGAAAACTAGAACTATGCCAGCAACGGAGTATAAACCATTATTGGATGGTCGCTTATCATCACATCGCTTGTTACGACCTGCTGCCCCTCATGGCGCGTAGCACCCTAGCACCCCATCAAAAAGCTTTCCAACCGCTGGTTGCGGATATTTAACCACAACGTTTTACCCTGCCAAATTTCGCTGGCCTGCGGGATCGGGAATTGGATGTTGAAGAGAGGGGGGATACGGATGGTGAATAGACTGCCCAACCCCGGTTCAGAAATAACGGCGATATCGCCATCCATCAAGTTGATCAGCTTCTCGCAGATAGCAAGCCCCAGTCCAGTACCCTGGAAGTGGCGCTGAACGCCGGTGCCGACCTGGAAGAACGGATCGAATAGACGGGGAATTTCCTTCTCTGGAATGCCGATACCGGTATCGCGCACGCTGAACTCTAGATAGCTGTCGTAGGTGCAAACCTGTAAGATGATACAGCCAGTATCGGTAAATTTGATGGCATTATTGAGTAGGTTGGACACAGCACACAGCACCTGCTGTAACCGCATCGGATCAGTGCAGATGTGTTCCGGTACGTTCTGTGTGATAAAGCAGTACAATCTCAGACGTTTTTTTACCACCAGCGGCAAATAGTTGCCGGAGATATAGGTGATGACCTCCTGGCAGGAAAATTCTCGCGGTTCAATTTTCAACTGCTCAGATTCTATTTTGGAGAAATCAAGGATATCGCTGATGATCTGCAGTAACAGCACAGAAGAATTGTTCATCGCAGTGACTAAGCGGTCAACCCTTTGTGGCAACGTCTTGGTTTGCAACAGATCAAGGTTGCCGATAATACCGTATAGCCGTGTGCGTAGTTCATGGCTCACAGTGGCCAGGAACATCGATTTAGACTGGCTGACCTGCTCCGCCGCCGCCATCTCTTGCAGCAATTTTTCCATTTTTACGCGGGCGCTGACATCAACCAGTACGCAGATCGCCACATCCTCATTGCGGTAGCGCGAATGCACAAAACTGATTTGCAAATTATTTTATTACTGGACATCACATTGACAAAGTTTACCTGCTACGCGTAGATTATGCGCATAGGCGCTCGCGGTCTTCGTACGTTAGCAGATTGATATAATTGTGTGCCAGTTCATTGCTCAAAATATTAGTGCCATCTCTGATGCGTAGGATACAGATACCTACTGGTGCCGACGCAACAATTTTGCGGTTGAACTGCTCATGCTCTTCCAGCCGGAAAGCGTTGTCTTCCGCTGGCAAGAACATTTTACATTCAAACAGCCAGTCCATCGAAAACAGTACTAAAGCTGACAGCAGAGATTTAGCTGCACTGAATTTTGGCGTCAGCATATACAGATAACCAATATCTGGCCGCTGTTGGCTGGGGCTTATCCAGTACAGATTATTGTCTTTGCTATGACTCATGGCATTGTAGTGGCTCAAGGTACGTTCGTGCAGAGATTTCAGCACGTTATCATGATTGCCCACGTCATTACCGCCGCCCAGTTTCACCATGTACTGGCCATTGCTAGCAATAAAAAATACCCGGTTAAGATCATAGGCCGCGACAAAGTTCTCTTTCCAAGACTGGATTAATCGGCTCAGTGACTCAAGTGATCTACGATAGGGGAGATTCAGCGTACAATTGGATCCTGGAGACAACGGGAAAAATTGCGGCGGCTGACCTTTGCCGGGAATGAGGCCAGTGAATATGTCCTGACTGCTGACCAAACCATTGGGGCGATTTTCCGCTATGTACTTGATGTTGCGGATAATATCGATAGAGTGACGGATATAGCCCTGATCCTGCTCAAACTACGCGTTGTATTCCATGCGGATATCTGATTCTTTTTAATACAGAATATTCAGAATATATAAGGTGGTGAGCAGCGCCCCCAACGACCACAGCATAATTGCCAGCATCCTGAAAAGATAGCGGGATATTATCAGCGAAGTTCAGAAAGAAGCTAAATATTCCAATATGATACCATATAAAAGTAAACGTCATCGCACGCGATCAATAAAGCTTTAGTCTGCGGTTTATTAGCCTAGCAATTAAATCATGTAACTAAAAAAGGGCCTAGCATCACCACTAGGCCCTTTTGTATCAATGGTATTTCACCACTTAGACGTACTTATCATCCCACTTAGTATGTGGTATCGGTGTCATCGCCATCTTCTAGCGGTGTCGCCTCTTCTCCCGTCTCTTCTACACCTGGCTCCCAAGCTATCCAGCTCTTCGTCTTCCACGGGTTCAGCCACGCGCTGTAGACCGACAACATTCTCATCTTCAGCAGTGCGGATCAGCGTGACACCTTGGGTATTACGACCCACCACGCTGACCTCCGACACTCTAGTGCGCACCAAGGTACCGGCATCAGTAATCATCATGATCTGGTCAGTGGTTTCTACTTGTACGGCACCGACTACCTGACCATTGCGCTCACTCACTTTGATGGAGATAACCCCCTGAGTGGCGCGCGACTTAGTCGGGTATTTAGTAATTGCGGTACGTTTGCCAAAGCCGTTTTGGGTCACAGTCAAGATATCTCCTGCACCACACGGCACGATCAGCGAGATAACGCTGTCGCCCACCCCTAGGTTGATACCGCGCACACCAGTGGCGGTACGCCCCATAGAACGCACCCGCGTTTCAGGGAAGCGCACCACTTTACCACTGGCGGAAAACAGCATCACTTCGTTGCTACCGTCAGTCAGATCGACACCAATCAGTTCGTCGCCCTCATTGAGATTAACGGCAATAATACCGGCGCTGCGCGGACGACTGAACTCGGTCAATGCAGTTTTCTTCACCGTACCACTGGCCGTCGCCATAAATACATGGCGTCCTTCTTCATACTCGCGCACAGGCAAGATAGCGGTAATACGCTCATTGGCTTCCAGCGGCAGCAGGTTGACGATTGGACGACCACGTGCAGCACGACTGGCTTCAGGCAGTTGGTATACCTTCATCCAGTACAGGCGGCCACGGCTGGAGAAGCATAGGATGGTATCATGGGTGTTGGCCACCAACAGACGATCAATAAAATCTTCTTCCTTGATGCGGGCGGCAGAGCGGCCTTTGCCGCCACGGCGTTGGGCTTCATAATCAGACAGCGGCTGATACTTCACATAGCCCTGATGCGACAGTGTCACCACTACATCTTCCTGATTGATCAGGTCTTCAATGTTGATGTCTGATGTATTGGCGGTGATTTCGGTGCGACGGCTATCGCTGTACTGCTCTTTGACCGCTACCAACTCTTCGCGGATCACGTCCATCAGACGATCCGGGTTTTCCAGAATAAAAATCAGCCCAGCGATAACGTTCAGCAACTCTTCATATTCGCCCAGCAGCTTCTTATGCTCTAAGCCGGTCAATTTTTGCAGCCGCAGATCCAAAATCGCCTGAGCCTGTTGCTCAGTCAGATAATACTTGCCATCACGGATGCCGAATTCCGGCTCCAACCACTTTGGACGAGCGGCATCATCACCGGCACGTTCTAGCATCGCACGCACGTTGCCCAGTTCCCAAGCCTGAGCTACTAGCGCAACTTTAGCTTCTTCAGGGGTTGGTACACGACGGATCAGCTCAATGATCGGATCGATGTTAGTCAGCGCGATAGCCAGCGCTTCCAAGATATGAGCGCGTTCGCGGGCTTTACGCAATTCGAAAATGGTACGGCGTGTCACCACTTCACGGCGATGATGAACAAAGGACAGCAGAATATCTTTCAGGTTCAGCAATTTCGGCTGCCCCTGATGCAACGCCACCATATTGATACCAAAAGTCACCTGCAACTGGGTTAGCGCATATAGGTTATTCAGCACTACTTCACCCACCGCGTCGCGTTTAACTTCGATCACGATACGCATGCCGTCTTTGTCGGATTCGTCACGCAGTGCACTGATACCTTCTACGCGTTTTTCTTTCACCAACTCGGCGATCTTTTCAATCAAACGCGCCTTGTTCACCTGATAAGGGATCTCGTGAATGATGATAGTTTCGCGTCCAGTTTTGGCATTGCTTTCCATCTCTGCGTGCGCGCGCAGGTAGACTTTACCGCGCCCAGTACGGTAGGCTTCTTCAATGCCACGGCGACCGTTGATGATCGCCGCGGTCGGGAAGTCCGGCCCTGGGATGTGTGCCATCAAGCCTTCTATACTGATGTTTTCATTATCGATATAGGCTAGGCAGCCATTGATAACTTCTGACAGGTTATGCGGTGGAATATTGGTGGCCATACCCACAGCAATGCCCGAGGCACCATTAATCAATAGATTCGGGATCTTTGCTGGCATAACGGCTGGGATCTGCTCAGTGCTATCATAGTTAGGCACGAAGTCCACCGTTTCTTTTTCCAGATCCGCCAGTAGTTCGTGAGCAATCTTGGACATACGCACTTCGGTATAACGCATCGCCGCAGCGGAGTCACCGTCAATGGAACCAAAGTTACCCTGACCATCCACTAGCATATAGCGTAGTGAAAATGGCTGAGCCATACGCACAATGGTGTCATAAACAGCGGTGTCACCGTGTGGGTGATATTTACCGATCACGTCCCCAACGACACGAGCCGATTTTTTGTAGGGTTTATTCCAGTCGTTACCCAATACATTCATCGCGTACAGCACGCGGCGGTGAACCGGCTTTAGTCCATCACGGACATCTGGCAGGGCACGTCCGACGATAACGGACATTGCGTAGTCTAGATACGAGTTTTTTAACTCGTCTTCAATGTTTACCGGTATGATTTCTCTGGCAAGGTCGCTCATGGAGCTGCTATCCCTCTACTAATGATTCATCTGCCTACAGCCATAGTGGCAAAGATGCAAAATTATACCATAAAGCACGCTTTACGGGAAAAAAACGCCGCCATTTCGCGCGAGTCGTGCATCTGTAGTGCAGTAAAAACGCATCGGCGTTGCGCCCGGAATATGTATAATACGTACAATGAAAACCAAGAGCTAGACACGCCCATGAATGCAGAATCATCCCTCCGTGCACAACAAAATTTCGATCACCAGGAAATCGCCAAGTTTGAGACCGTGGCTGCCCACTGGTGGGATCTGGCAGGCGAATTCAAGTCTCTGCACCGTATCAACCCATTACGCCTGAACTACATCATGCAGCACGCTGATGGCATTTTTGGCAAAAAGGTGCTTGATGTTGGCTGCGGCGGTGGCATTTTGGCGGAAAGCATGGCACACGAAGGCGCGCAGGTGATAGGCCTGGATATGGGGGCAGAACCACTGCAAGTCGCCCGTCTGCACGCATTGGAAAGCGGTGTAAGTGTGACTTACGTACAGGAAACGGTGGAAAGCCATGCCCAAGCCAATACACAGCAGTACGATGTGGTTACTTGCATGGAAATGCTGGAACACGTACCTGATCCGTCCTCGGTGGTGTATGCCTGCGCTCGTCTAGTGAAACCGGGGGAGCATGTGTTTTTCTCTACCATCAATCGCAATGCTAAAGCCTGGCTGCTGGCGGTGATCGGTGCGGAATATATCCTGAAAATGGTGCCGCAGGGCACCCACGACTATAAGAAGTTCATCCGCCCTTCCGAACTGATCGGCTGGGTTGACGGCACGCCACTGCGCGAAAAACATATGATCGGCCTGCATTACAACCCACTTACCGATTATTTCAAACTTGGCCGCAATGTTGATGTAAATTACATGGTTCATATGCAACATGAAGGTTAATCATCCCAAGCTCCGGCTCTATTTTTATGGGGTTTGGCGTATCCTGGCTAAAATGGCGTTTTCTCTAAGGTTTAATAAAACGGCAAATGACCAGATATTTGGGTTTTAAATAAAAATAATATCCATATATTGATAAACTTGTCGCCCCAGCCACAGCGCGCGCTCACAACCCAAAGCCATATCTTAACCACAAGTTATCCACAATCTTATTCACTTGCAAACGCCATATTTTCCCACTATCTTGTTATTTCACCGACACGCATCCCATATATATAGTGTTTACATATGGAGCAGAGCGACTACACTTCTGCTTAGGGTACCCTATAGACAGGTAACACACCGCATGAACCAAAGTCTGCTTGTAACTAAACGCGATGGCCGCAAAGAGCGCATCAACCTCGACAAAATACACCGGGTCATCGACTGGGCTGCCGAGGGGTTAAACAACATCTCGGTCTCTCAAGTAGAGCTGCGTTCGCATATTCAGTTTTATAACGGCATCAAAACCGCCGATATTCATGAAACCATCATTAAAGCTGCTGCCGATCTGATCTCCCATGATGCACCAGACTATCAGTATCTGGCCGCGCGCCTGGCAATTTTTCACCTGCGCAAAAAAGCATACGGGCAGTTTGAACCGCCGAATCTGCACGCTCATGTGATGCGCATGGTAGAGATGGGTAAGTACGATAAGCTTCTACTGGAAGATTACAGCGCTGAAGAATTTGAGCAGATAGACGCTTTTATCGATCACTGGCGTGACATGAACTTCTCCTATGCGGCCGTCAAGCAGCTAGAAGGCAAGTATCTGGTGCAGAACCGTGTCAGCGGTGAGATCTACGAGAGCGCCCAGTTCCTATATATTCTGGTAGCCGCCTGCCTGTTCTCTAACTACCCACGTGAAACCCGTCTGGACTACGTCAAACGTTTCTACAACGCGATTTCCACCTTTAATATTTCACTGCCTACACCGATCATGTCGGGTGTGCGTACCCCAACCCGCCAGTTCAGCTCATGCGTGCTGATCGAGTGTGGCGACAGCCTGGATTCGATCAACGCTACCTCCAGCGCCATTGTGAAATATGTTTCGCAACGCGCTGGCATCGGTGTCAACGCTGGCCGCATCCGTGCACTGGGCAGCCCGATCCGTGGTGGTGAAGCATTCCACACTGGCTGTATCCCGTTCTACAAACACTTCCAGACCGCCGTGAAATCCTGCTCGCAAGGCGGCGTACGTGGTGGCGCAGCAACGCTGTTCTACCCGATGTGGCATCTGGAAGTGGAAAGCCTGCTGGTGCTGAAAAACAACCGTGGCGTTGAAGGCAATCGCGTGCGCCACATGGACTACGGCGTGCAACTGAATCGCCTGATGTACCAGCGCCTGATCAAGGGGCAAGACATCACTTTATTCAGCCCATCCGATGTACCAGGACTGTACACGGCGTTTTTTGCCGATCAGGATGAATTCGAACGCCTTTACACCCAATATGAGCAAGACGACAACATTCGCCAGAAACAGGTAAAAGCGGTTGAGCTATTTTCTCTGATGATGCAAGAACGTGCTTCTACTGGCCGCATTTATATTCAGAACGTCGATCACTGCAACACCCATAGTCCGTTCGATCCGCAGATCGCGCCGGTGCGTCAGTCTAACCTATGTCTGGAAATCGCTCTGCCAACCAAGCCACTGGATAACGTCAACGACGAAAACGGCGAAATCGCCCTATGTACGCTGTCCGCCTTCAATCTCGGCACTATCGACAACCTGGACGATTTGAAAGAACTGGCAACTTTGGCAGTGCGTTCACTTGACGCCCTGCTGGACTACCAAGACTACCCGATTAAAGCCGCGCATCAGGGTGCGATGGGTCGCCGTACCTTGGGCGTTGGCGTGATCAACTTCGCCCACTATCTGGCAAAGAACGGCGTACGCTACTCCGATGGCAGTGCTAACAACTTGACCCATAAGACCTTTGAAGCTATTCAGTATTATCTGCTGAAAGCCTCCAACTGCTTGGCGCAGGAACAGGGTGCTTGCCCGTGGTTTAACGAAACCAGCTATTCGCAAGGCATCCTACCGATCGATACCTACAAAAAAGATTTGGATGTCATCTGCAACGAGCCATTGCACTACGACTGGGAAACCCTGCGTCAAGAGATCCAGGAAACCGGCCTGCGCAACTCAACGCTGTCTGCGCTGATGCCATCAGAAACCTCTTCACAAATTTCCAACGCCACCAACGGCATTGAGCCACCGCGCGGCCATATCAGCATCAAAGCGTCGAAAGACGGTATCCTGCGCCAGGTGGTGCCGGAGTATGAGTGCCTGAAAAATGACTACGAACTGCTATGGGAGATGCCAAACAACGAAGGTTACCTACAACTGGTAGGCCTGATGCAAAAATTTATCGACCAGTCGATCTCCGCCAACACCAACTACGACCCTACCCGTTTCCCAGGCGGCAAGGTGCCAATGAAAAAGCTATTGAAAGACCTGCTCACCGCCTATAAATTCGGCGTCAAAACTCTGTACTACCAGAACACCCGCGACGGTGCGGAAGACATACAAGGAGATTTATACCCTGCCAAGGCCGATGATGACGGCTGCGAAAGCGGTGCCTGCAAGATCTAATGTGTTTGTGACACTAGTGGGCCGGGATCGACGCCTGGTAAGCGTTATCGACATAGGCAGGGCAGCGCGGAGAAACTGGAGCGAACACAAAGTACGTGAGGATTTTGAGCTCTGCCCAATGCCAAAATGGCAAGCAAGATAGCAAATTGGGATTGAGCGCTTCCAGCCCCTCATTTAGCCACGTTATGATGAACTAAGGCTTATGGCATATACCACTTTTTCTCAGAATAAAAACAACCCGTTGCTGGAGCCGATGTTTTTCGGCCAGTCGGTCAATGTTGCCCGCTATGACCAACAAAAGCATGAAATATTCGAAAAACTGATCGAGAAACAATTGTCCTTCTTCTGGCGCCCAGAGGAAGTTGATGTCTCCCGTGACCGCATCGACTATCAGGCACTGCCAGAGCATGAGAAGCACATCTTTATCAGCAACCTAAAGTACCAAATGCTGTTGGACTCCATTCAGGGGCGCAGCCCGAATGCCGCCCTGCTACCGCTGATCTCCATCCCGGAGCTGGAAACCTGGGTGGAAACCTGGTCGTTCTCTGAGACCATCCACTCACGTTCTTATACTCATATCATCCGTAATATCGTCAACGATCCGGCGCTGGTGTTCGACGATATCGTCACCAATGAAGAGATCCTCAAGCGTGCGAAAGACATTTCTGGCTACTATGATGATCTGATCGAAATAACCAGCTACTACCATCTGCTGGGGGAAGGCCACCACAAGGTGAACGGTAAAACCATCACCGTCAACCTGTGCGCACTGAAAAAACAACTCTATCTGTGCCTGATGAGCGTCAACGCGCTAGAGGCGATCCGCTTCTACGTCAGCTTCGCCTGCTCGTTCGCCTTCGCGGAACGTAAGCTGATGGAAGGTAACGCCAAGATCATCAAATTGATTGCCCGTGATGAAGCGCTACACCTCACTGGCACTCAGCATATGCTTAACCTGATACGTTCCGGTGCTGATGATCCAGAGACGGCAGAAATTGCCGTAGAATGCCAGCAGCAGTGCTATGATCTGTTCGTGCTGGCCGCCCAACAGGAAAAAGAGTGGGCAGAATACTTGTTCCGTGACGGCTCCATGATCGGCCTGAACAAGGACATTTTGTGTCAGTATGTAGAGTACATCAGCAATATCCGCATGCAGGCAGTTGGCCTTGAGCTGCCATTTAAAACCCGCTCCAACCCGATCCCCTGGATTAACGCTTGGCTGGTGTCCGACAACGTACAGGTAGCACCACAGGAAGTAGAAGTCAGCTCTTATCTGGTTGGCCAGATCGACGCAGAAGTGCATGCCGATGATCTGAGCGATTTCGAGTTATAAGCGATGGCGACACCTACCGTGAAGCTGCGTACTACCGGTACGCAGTTTACCTGCCAGAAAAGTGAATACTGCCTGCTTGAGGTACTGGAACTACATGCGGTTGAGGTGGAGTACCAGTGTCGCTCTGGCTACTGTGGTGCCTGTCGCCTGAAGCTGGTGAAAGGGGAAGTGGCCTATTGCCAACCACCACTGGCGTTAATTAATGACGGCGAGATCCTACCCTGTTGTTGTATGCCGCTAACGGACATCGAGCTGGATATCTGATTCACAACAATAGACTGCAATCATCTAGATATCCCCTGTGACTTGCGAGTTGCCGCGTTGTTGGTTGCGGTTTGAAAAGCGCCGGGTATAAATAGCAAAATTGTAATATAGACAACAGGTAACCAGTGAAACACATGCTTTAACCGCAGAATGGCTACCATAGCGATATCTATCCACCTTCCGCACCTGCTTACAGGACAGCATCATTTCAGCGCGTCGGCTTAGCGGGCCAGTGAGCTTCAATTTGATAATCGGGCTGGAAGAGCGATAACCCAATACCACGTCTGGGGGTAGCACTATGTCATCGAGTTCCTCCGTCAGATCGCTTTCGGAAGTGCCGAAGATGGTCAAACGCAGGCACAGCTGAGGTTCCCGGCAGGGCAAAGTGCTGGCGCAGGCGTGGCACAATCTGCTGCTCGATCATCACTTTGAATTCCGAAGGAACACCGGGGGTGAAGAACATCAGGCAGTGATTCAACTGCAAACTGAAAATGCACGCGGTGCCTACCGGATTATCCAGCATCTCGGCGTTAGCCGGTATTTGCGCCTGTTTGCGGTTGGAGACGGCCATCGGCCGACCGCGCTTGGCGAAATAGGCCTCAATACATGCCTAGCCATGTGGCATGTTCAACCAACCCAACCCTACGCCGTAGGCATTAGCGGCGGCCAATGCGCTGAGATCATCGCTGGTTGGCCCTAAACTGCCATTAACGATCAGCACGTTAGCAATGTGGCTACGTTCTTGCAGTGTCTCTATCAAAGAAAAGAGGCTGTCCCCTATTGTTTCGCGCCTGCTTATTGGCATACTATGCTCGAACAGATAATCCGCTAGCCAGGCGGCGTTGGTATCAATAATTTGCCCGTGCAACACCTCATCACCGGTGCTGAGCATCTCCACTCTTAACATCGATTCCCCCCCTATTTTTTGATCATTCCATGATAGAAGGCCGTCAATAATTTTTACCCAATACCCTCACCAGGCTATACCAATGCGTCACCTTCCTTTAGGGATAAAAACTCAAAAAATTCTTAATTTATAAAATAAATGTAAGGCGGTGAAAACAAGAATAAAACTTACCAAGGCGATACTAAAAATCACTCAGACCCATTTGCCGTAAGCGTTCAATAGGTCTACAACTATTAATAATGTATTAACCAAGATTAAAGACGATAGTTCTTTGGCAACATAATGATGTTGAACGTTTAAACCGCCCAATCCTTAACCCAAATACGATAAGGAGCACATGATGAGCAAGAAAGGACTGACCAACCACAGCTTGCGCACCGGTTGTTGACAACAATAACGTGATCACCTCAGGAAAACGCGGACCGATGCTGCTGCAAGACGTTTAGTACTTATAAAAACTGGCCCACTTTGACCGCGAGGTCATCCCTGAGCGCCGCATGCGCGCTAAAGGTTCTGGTGCCTACGGCACCTTCACCGTCACCCACGATATTACCCAATATACCCACGCGAAAATCTTCTTCGACATTGGCAAAAAACCGACATGTTTATCCGCTTCTCCACCGTAGCTGGCAAGCGCGGCGCTGCCAATGCCGAGCGTGATATTCGCGGCTTCGCGATGAAGTTCTATACCGAAGAGGGCAACTGGGATCTAGTGGGCAATGATACACCCGTGTTCTACCTGCTTGATCCGCTGAAATTCCCTGACCTTAACTACGTAGTAAAACGTGATCTGCACACCAACCTGCGCAACCCGGTGTACAAATGGGATTTCTTCTCCCTACAGCCAGAATCGTTGCACCAATTGACCATCGATTTCAGCGATCGCGGCCTGCCGAAATCCTATCGTCATATGCACGGCTTCAGTAGCCACACCCATAGCTTCATCAATGCCGATAACCAGTGTTTCTGGGTGAAGATCCACTTCATCTGCCAACAGGGCATTGAAAATCTGATGGATAACGAGGCGGAAGCCATCATCACCAAGGATCGCGAAAGCTCGTAGCGCGACCTGTTTGAGGCGATTGAGCGCGGTGATTTCTCTCGCTGGAAGCTACAGATCAAGATCATGCTGGAGCACCAAGCCTCGCAAACTCCTTATAACCCGTTTGATCTGACCAAGGTGTGGCCACACGGCGACTACCCGCTGATCGATATTGTCTTCTTCGAGCCGAACCGCAACCTAGACAACTATTTTTCCGAGGTTAAACAGGTGGCGATGAACCCATCTAACATCGTGCCGGGCATCAGCTTCTTACCAGACAAAATGTTACAGGGCCTTCTGTTCTCCTACGGCGATGCTCACCGCTACCGTTTGGTCGTGAACCATTACTAGATCCCGGTCAACGCGGCAAAATGCCCGTTCTACAATTATCACCGCGATGGCGCGATGCGTATGGACGGTAATAGTGTCAACAGGGTAACCTACGAATCGAACAGCTTTGGTCTGTTACAGGATTAGCCGAACTTCAGCGAACCGCCGTTGAGTATTGAAGGTGTAGGGCTGAACACTGGAATCATCGCGAGGACGACGATTACTACAGCCAGCCGCGCGCACTGTTTAATTTGCTGAGTGCCGAAGAACATCAACGCATGTTCACCCGCATAGTGCCACGCCACTCCCCGGCTCGATACCTTGATGCTGAAAATTCGCCGCAAGTTTCTCTACCTGCCGTTGCAGCTCAAGCCAATTCACTGGCTGCTGTCCCACGATCAGTGCCGTTGCCTGCGACTGAAGCTGCGCCTATTGCCGCCACAGCCAGTCGTTTAGCTACACCATAGGCACTCCAGCATCTGTTCTCCTAGCAGCGGCAGCTTGCTGTCCAGCCACGGGCGCAATACTTGTGCCTGTATTATTAGCCTCAGCGTGTCCAGCCTAGGTACGGTGGCTGGTGTCGGCCAGCAGGCAATGCGCGCTAATTGGGTCAACCCTAGGCTGGATTCGAGGCTGGAGCTGATCACCGCCGCTAAGTCAGTCAGCAGCATGCGCTTGTTCCACCAATGACCAGCAACGATCCACACTGCCGATCAGCATGGGCTTAATGATGATCGCCGCCACGCCGGGTTCCGCACGCACCACAAAATTTGCCTCGCGCACGCTCTCATCCCAGGCGATGGCAAGGTCGGTCGCCATCGCTAAATCGCGCGACTCATCGCGAGTTTTACAGGGTTCCTCAAGAAAAGGGATACGCTTGAGCCATACCGGGTTCAGGTATTTGGCGAAGCCGTTAGCCTTGGCGAGCGTCCAACTGCGGTTAGCATACAGCCGCAAATGCGGATCTGGCAACGCTTCCAGCAGTAGGTTAACAATCATTCCATCACGCACCATCTCATACAGCCCCACTTTTAGCTTGGCGAGCTTCTCGCCCGGTGACGCACTTAGCACCTGGAACAATTTATCAGGATCACCGCTGTACAGCAGAGTATTACGGCAATCCGCCTGGAGTGGCAGGCGCTGCTTACACTCCGCCAGCACACAACTGAGGCTAAAAGCGACTAAGGGTAACGGGCTATCGGCGGGTGCTTTCCCCATCTGCCAGCTTTTTTGCCAAGCCAACGCGGCCTGAGTCACTTGTGCCAGCGTTTCCTGACTGAATTCCGGCAGCGGCGCGATTTAGCCCCAGCCTTGCCGTTCACCCTATTACAAACGCACCAGCAAGCCATCGCGAGTTTTTAGCCGCTGATTGCACAAGTACCCACCCACGCTTCCATCGGCAGGCAATAGCGGTAAACCACCGCGTTACGATCCAACGCATGCATTATGGATTACGCTTAAATTTGCTGAAGTCCGGTGCACGCTTTTCATTAAATGCATTACGCCCTTCCTGACCTTCGTCGGTCATGTAGAACAACATGGTGGCATTACCCGCTAGTTCTTGCAAACCGGCCTAACCATCGCAATCGACGTTCAATGCTGCTTTCAGGCAGCGCAATGCCATCGGGCTGTTTTGCAGTATTTTGCGGTACCAGCGTAAGGTTTCCTTTTCCAGATCGACCAAGGGGACGACGGTATTGACCAACCCCATCTCTAGCGCGGCTGCAGAATCATACTGGCGGCACAGAAACCAGATTTCACGCGCCTTTTTCTGGCTAACGATACGCGCCATATAAGATGCTCCCAACCGCCATCAAAGGAACCGACCTCTGGCCTGGTCTGGCTAAAGATGGCGTTGTCCGCCGCGATGGTAAGATCGCACATCATGTGTAGCACGTGACCACCACCCACCGCATAGCCAGCCACCATCGCCACCACGGGTTTTGGGCAGGGGCAGGTGCGGATCTGGCGCTGGAAGTCGAGCACGTTCAGATGATACACACCGCTGTCATCGCGATAGCCACCATAGTCGCCGCGCACTTTCTGATCTCCCCCGGAGCAATAGGCTTTATCCCCCGCACCGGTGAGAATAAGGGTGACAATGCTGTCGTCATAACGGGCATCGGCCAGCGAACTGATCATCTCTCGCACCGTATGCAGACGGAATGCATTGCGCACCTGCGGCCGATTGATAGTGATCTTAGCGATGCCCTCGGTAGAGACTTGTGATACAGGATATCGTCGAAAGCTCTAGAGCAATCCTGCCAGTCGATGGCGGCATATCCGAGTTCTTGTTGTGGATAAAGCATAATTCGGTTTCTTAACCAGGGTTAACTAGAAGATCTTGTAGCTCGGTGACAAAATCCTGCGGGTTGACCAGATATGCGTTGTGCCCAGCCCGTAGCACAATACGCAACGGCAGCTTGGCGTGGCGCGCCAGCCGTTGAAATTTGGCATCATTTTCGCTGCACAGTACCCGCAGTGGAACCGTCAGTTGCTGCAATTGCGGTACAAGGCTGTCGCCCCAATGAGGTGGCATCCAGCATGTCAGCTACCGCCAAGCCGCTATTGTTGGCATGCGCAGTGATCAACGCTTGTCGGCGCACAGGACAGATTTCAGTAAACACTGTCTGCTGCTGATACCAGTATGCCAACACCTCGGTGATCGGCTAGCGGCGAAAGCGTTCAGAGCCTAGGCGGCATCCTGTGCACAACGTTGGCTACGCCGTTGTTTACAGTCCAATCCTGGATTACTGCCTTCAATAATGGCTCCTTGCAAACCGTTATGTCGGCCATGACAAGCGTAATACATGGCGATACGCCTACCCAGCGAGTATCCTACCAGCCAGTAACCTCAATGTGGTGTCTTCGCACAGTAGCGCTGATTTACGCACTGATATCATCAAAACCGCCGTAGGTAACGGCAACGGAATCACCGTGACCAGGCAGATCGATGGCCAGTGATAGCCATTGCGCACAGCACGCGGCGATCGCCCGCCACTCATCTCATGGTGGTTGTCCCAGCAAGCCGCGCAACTAAATCAGCCACGGACGCGCCCCGCTTCACCCGGTTGCAAAACGCGTATCGCCCTGCACCAGAGATAGCGTAGGCTCTTAGCTCCATCACTAACTAGGCGGCACCTATAGTTCAATCACCGTTGCCCCTCTGTGGCACCGCCTCTGCTCAACCGCCTGCGCCAGTTGGTTCCAGTTTTCCGGCCGCGCATAGTTCAGTTCAAGCGAAACATCGCCGCTACATGGCTGAAATCCATGTCCTGCGGCATGCAGTAGAGATTCTGACGCTCTGCTTCCGGCGTCGGCAACAGCGAGAAAATTTGGCCGCCGTTGTTATTGACCACCAACAGCACTATGGACGTAGAAGACTGGCGCAGCAGTACCAAGGCATTGATATCGTATAGCGCTGAAAGATCGCCCACTAGCACCAGGGTCGGTTTGGCGGTAGCACGCTGCACACCAAGCAGCGGTGGAAATTAAACCGTCGATACCGCTGGCACCACGATTACTGAACACCGGATAGCCGATCAGCAGTTGACCCAATGTATCAACTAGACGCACTAGCAGGCTGTTGCCGAGAAATAACTGACCCTTTCCCGTCAGCAATTATGGCAGCCGGTGCGCCAACTGTACCAACTCACTTGCCAAGCGTACGCTTGACTGTGCCGGGTACAATGCTAACCACTGCGGCCACGCTGGCACGAATACTACATCTACGATGATTAGCCGTATCGAGACGCTCCGGTAAATCGTCGATCATCCAGTATTCTTCAGGACGACATCGCACCTGCCATTACAGCAGCAAGCGCTTGCCTATCAAGCGGCTGCCCAATTGCAGCACCAGTTGCGCGTTTTGCAATATGCGTTGCGCCTGCGGCTGAGCCAGCCAGAGATCGGCACAGGGCAGCGGCTGGCCGGTCTGCGATAGCACATCACCGATCAACGACCAACCAAGCCGCTCGACCCATTCTGCTAATATCGCGTCCTCTTCAGCGCTCATACGTCCAGCCACTATCACCCCGTGCTTTTGTCGCCAGAAAAACCAGTCCGGCTGCTTATGCACCCTGCTCTCATCTATTTCCCATAGCCAGGGGAGGCTATCTTGCCACCAGTCACCCAGCGCCGCCGACCACTCGGCATAGCGCTGTTCGTCACCACTGTAAAGCAGTTCGGCAAATGGGCAGTTAAATATGTAAAGCACCTTGCTGTAGGCGTGTCATGGCACTATCAACAGCAGATACCAGCCAACTGGCCGGAATATTCGGCGTCGGGCGGGGTATATCGAGATCCAATGCCGGGTGGCGGGCATAGAGACCAGGCTGGCGAATGTCCTGATTTGTACCACAGTCGATCAATTTCGCTGGCCGATCAGCAGTGAGCAACACCAGCCGTTCATCACTTAAGCCATCTTAGATCAGAAAGGTGCTTTTTCGAATGAAAACAGCCTGCTCAAGTGATTCAATCTGGGGTTAGTGAATGTGCAGAAGAAATAGAAAATGCCGCTCCGAAGGTATAATTTGACATTGTCCCAGGTGGCGATTTATTTTGAAAGTCGCCTCGATAAAATAATGACGTGGTAATGATTTTTAACGTGATACAAAATTCTGAACGCGCTCTGCTACTCTGACTCTGCTCCCCGCTTAAATGTACAGTTCCTGCGATAAACACGCGATAAGTGAGTCAGTATCAACTTGCTTGATACTGACTCACTCATGCATCTTCTTTGCTTATTAGTCTATCCATCGCCCTATGCTTAATGGGCGATTAGAATAACCATAGCAGTTACCAATGGCTGGTCTATACTGCTGACGCCACCAGATGTTACACTGCTTTCATTCCAATATTTATCCTAAAATATGAAAAGATATAAAAAATAACGACCCATTTTATTTATATGGATCCATGTTCTGTCATAGGCATTATATATCTTAGGTGGTAATGACTTACCATTATTGACACCACTTACTAGCCTAGAAATGTGCAACTCTAAATTCTCAGGAATATTTCCTGGGTGTTTCCATGAGAGAGTGTCGCCATTTTGCCAATAACATGCTATATTTACGTCTGTCCTAATCCAGACTGGATGAGTGAATATAGTTCTCGGGAGACTGTAATTTAAATTATGTATCTACCTGTTTTTGATATGTTCACTCCAGTAACGGAGACAGGTAAATTATGGACGAAAAGAAACTTAAAGCCCTCGCGGCTGAACTTGCTAAAGGAAAGGCTTTAAAACCGACGTAGATCTCAATACGTTTTCCCGCATGCTGATGAAGTTAACCATCGAAGCAGCGCTGAAGGCTAAACTGACCGACTACCTCGGGCACGAGAAAATTTCCCTAAAATCCGGCTCAAATACACGTAATGGCTATTCCTCTAAAACGCTGTTGTGCGACGATGGCGAAATCAAACTGAACACGCCACGTGACCGTGAAAACACTTTCGCGAGCCGCAGCTAATAAAGAAAAACCAGACGCGTATCACGCAGACGTGTCTCCCACGCTGATGTCTAGGTCACCGATGCGGTTAAAGAGCAGGTTACAGAGTGGCAAAACCAGCCTCTAGATGTACTGTATCCCATTGTTTACCTTGACTGTATTGTTGTAAAATTTCTTCACGGCGGCAGTGTGATTAACACAAAGCCGTATTCTTCGCGCTGGGCATTAATACTGAAGGCCAGAAAGAACTGTTGGGCATGTGGCTGGCAGAAAACGAAGGGGATAAGTTCTGGCTAAGCGTGCTGACAGAGCTGAAAAACCGGGTCCTTCAGGAGATATCCTGATTGACTGCTTAGACGGTCTGAATGGCTTCCCAGATGCGATAAACAGCGTCTATCCGCAGACACATATCCATCTGTGCATCATCCATAGGGTGCGCAACAGCCTGAAATACGTGTCGTGGAAAGACTATAAAGCCATCACCAGCGGGCTAATGGTGTATTAGGCTCCGATAGAGGAGGCGGCGTTAATGGCGCTAGATACGTTCTATGTTCGCTGGCGTCTGGGACGATAAATACCCGCAGATAAGCAAAAGCTCGCGTGCGCACTGGGAAAATCTCAATACGTTCTTCGGCTACCTGCCTGATATTCGGAAAGCTATCTACACCACGAATGCGATTGAGTCGCTAAATAGCGTGATCCGGCAGGCGATAAAAAAACGTAAGGTGTTCCGGACAGACGACTCAGTGCGGAAAGTGATTTATCTGGCGATTAAGGATGCGTCAAAAAAATAGAGTATGCCTATCCAGAACTGGCGGCTAGCGATGAGTCGTTTTATTATCTAGTTCGGTGACCGCCTGAACGATCACCTTTAATACGCTGGCAGTTACACAGAATTAGGGACAGGGTCGCCGTATCTAGTGGAAGCTGCATCTAGGGCCGTTGACAGCAAAACCCATGAAATCATCTGTGCGGACCTGTTGCTTAATAACGTTACGGATGCCGTCCCTGGATTAATCCCGGCAAACCTACAGAAAAATCAGTTCAGCGGAGGCGGACGGCGCTTATGACACCCGGCTATGTCACGATGAAATACGCCGTAAAAAAATCAGCGCCCTCATCCCTCAGCGAAAGGGCACGGGATACTGGCCTGGTAAGTATGCAGACCGTAACCGTGTGGTAGCGAATTAGCGACTGAGCGGGAGCAATACATGGTGAAAATGGACAACGGAATATAACCGTCGCTCTATAGCGGAAACGGTCATGTACCGGGTAAAGCAGCTATTCAGAGGCTCACTGACGCCGCGTGACTACGATGGTCAGGTAGCAGAGCAGAGGCTTTGGCCATGGTGCGTGCCCTGAACAAGATGACGAAGGCAGGTATGCCAGAAAGCATTTGTATTGCCTGAAAATACGACCAGCTACAGGGATGCTCGCCCGTGATCTGATTTATTTAACAAAGCTGTCAAACAGTACACAAGCAATGCTTTGCCGTCGTGCTTCATCAACTTTTTAACTTCAGTACTATTTACAGTTGTGGAGACATTGGATCGTGCCGCAGTTGGTTTACGTGCTGCAAATTCAACGGCTACATCATCAATGACAAAATGAATATACCCGTGCCCGGATACAGTTTCTGGCAACTTGCTTTTGACTTCTGGGGAGATGTTATCCGCAAACCAACCCAGCAAATAGCAACGTACCAGAGGCAGTAATTCCCGCTCGTTACATTCTTTCAGACGCGGGGTTTTGACGAACTCCCTACGATAAAGAGAACTAAAAAAATACTCAAAACATTCCGTTATTTCAGTGATGGTGGTTGCCATGACTGCATCCTTTAGCTGCTTTTAGGTCCAGTTTTAAGGGCATACTTTTCCGGACATAATGTTTCCGGTATGGTATCCAGAGCGAGCCCCGGCAATAATTCGCTCCGCTCTGGGGTAATGACGCTCTAAGGCGTTATTTAATGTACGAGGCGTAAGGCCGTGACCGCGTGAAAGCGACACCAGCCTTAACCCTCGCTTGTGAAGTGCTGCCACAATATCGGCACGATGCCAGTTCCCTAAACTTTTCCTTTGCTCTGCTTTTTCTGCGATGCTGTTGAGTTGCACACAGTATTAACTCCATGGAATCAGTACATGGATAGATATTAAATGCGAACAATAGATACCTTTAAAGTTATTTTGATATCTATTTGTGGGTTTTCATATTAAAGCATTGACATATGGTGAAATTTATATGAGCAGTAAGAGATCAGTATCGGCTATACCAACCCATCTTGAAGCTTCTGTTGAAGAGGTAAAAGACTGGCTGACAGCAGAGGAATTCACCCGTATTGAGGGAATGCCGGACATACCTCACGGTGCAAGAATGCGCCTTGAAAAGCTGGTATCCCTGCACCCGGAAATACGTCGTAAAAGGACTGCTGGGAAAGGTGTGGTTTATTACTATATTAGCGCAGCCACAATGTCGCTAGATTAGGAGAGAAATAGAGCTAAAGGCGGGGAATAGTTTACTCTCACAGACAACTATCGCCATCTTAGTCTCTGGATACAGCTGTATCGCAATATTATAGCCCTAACTACTTCAGTTTCGGTTCAGGTAAGCATGATCCTGAAACGTTGAAGGATCTGCCGGTTTCAAAATCCTCTACCCTATCAATAGTGCGGGCAAGTACGATGAAATTATGAGCCTGATGGGTGCAAGTTACTTCCGTGTGGTGGGCAAAGGACAGACAGGTTTACGGGATTTCTGCGCGTAGCTTGGTGATTGATACCACTTTGCCATCTGGTGAAGAGTTCCCGCGTTTTCGTGAATTCTGGGTTGAACGCCTAAAGCCGGGCGACAAGCGCCTAGTGATTCTATGCGCTACTGGATTTACCGCGTGCCACTAGTGCTTACCGCTTTGTGTTCTACCCTGGTTGTGATACGATAGTAGATGTCGAGTCCAAAGTGTTCCTGCGAGATAAAGTAGGCAGCTGGGCATTACACTGTTGACTAGCATGTTTTTGTTTGGGTCTGGCCAGCCATCGCTGACGTTAAATTACCGTCCAATGCTGCATGACTCCAATAGCTTGTCGATCCACGCTGGCAACGGTGAGTGGATCTGGCGTCCGCTAAACAATCCAAAACATCTTTCCCACCAGCACCTTCAACATCGAAAGTCTTAAAGGCTTCGGCCTGTTGCAACGAGGCCTCCACTTTGAGAACTATCAAGATCTGGACGATCGTTACGATCTGATCTGCTCCCAAGTGCCTGGATCGAACCGCGTGGTGACTAGGGCAAGGGTAAGACTGAACTGGTGGAGATCCTAATAGCATATGAAACCAACGATAATATCGTCGCATTCTGGACCCCATAGGTATTTCCGGACATTAAAACGCCATTGGCACTGAACTACCGTTTGCGCTTCACACGCGATGAAGACAAGTTGCAGTAACAGGGTATCGCCTATGTCAGCCAGACCCTGTGCCCTACTGGTGAAGTGAAACAGTCTAACCTGATCCGCGAGCCTGACGGCAGCGTGGCGTTTCTGGTTGATTTCGTCGGCTCGCTGCTAACAGGCTTGGACGCCAGTACGTCGGTTGCCTCCCAGGTTAGCATCGACGATAACGGTGAGATGGTAGAGAACAACATCCGCTATAATCCTGCGACTAAAGGCTGGCGTCTGACGCTGCATCTGAAAGTAAAAGACAACCATAAGCCAGTAGAAATGCGCGCTGCACTGGTCAATGGTGATAAGACCCTATCGGAAACCTGGAGCTATCAGTTCCCTGCCAATGAATAAGTCGACTCAAGCTATTAAATATTATCTTGCGGCGATGCCTTTGACTGAAGAATGGTCAAAGGCGTTCAGCGACCAATTGGCGGCGGATGAAGCCCAGGATTTGGCGGCACTGCATCTCCAGATGGGGCCTTTGATACTAGCGTCAACAGCATGTCGGCGAATAATGTGGCGCTGGCTTCGGTCAAGATGCGGATTAAAAGCGCCTGGTCAGATGCGGTCGCTGATGACGATTTCGCTACCGCCCCGCAAGGGCGGTTTCTGCTTAAGGCAACGCCTCCAATCAAGCACACCAGCATGTTTCTCCTGAAGACTGGTGTACCAACCCGCTGGCATGCTTTATGCAGCCGCAAAGTGCCTCGTCGCCGTACCTTTAAAAAGGAAGCTACAGCGGAGGAGAGCTGGCGATCAGAGGGTTCAATACGTCGCTATGTGCTGCTGGTACTGATACTGCTACAAACCGGTATCGCCACTTGGTACATGAAAACCATTCTGCTGTATCAGGGGTGGGCTCTATTCAATCCGCTTGCCCTGTGGAACCAAGAGCTGATGCCATACGTGCTGCAACTGCTGCCATACGTGTTACAGGCCGGTATCCTGATCCTGTTTGCCATTTTATTCTGTTGGGTGTCTGCCTGATTTTGGACTGCGCTGATGGGCTTCCTGCAGTTGCTGATCAGCAAAGATAAATACAGTATTTCCTCCACCATCAAAGGTGATGAGACGCTTAATCCGGCGCATCGCACCTCGTTGATAATTCCTATATACCTGTGTGGCGGAGCAAAAATCTTGGATGGAGCTGTGCCACAATGTTGGTGGCCGCATTTTTACCGTCGCCGTCGCCGCCGTGTGAAGCGCAAAAGCGGCAATATCGACGACTTTTGCCGCCGTTAAGGCGGTGAATACAGCTATCTGGTGATCCTAGACGCCGATAGCGTGATGAGAAGGACATGTCTTACCGATTTGGTGTGACTGATGGACGACAACCCGAATACTGGGATTATTCAATCGGTACAGAAGGCAGCTGTCATAGATACCCTGTATGCACGCATTCAGCAGTTTGCCACTCGGGTGTACGGCAGGCCACTGTTTTACCGCCGGGCTGCATTTTTGGCAACTGGGCGAGTCGCATTACTAGGGCCATAACGCCATCATCCACGTGCAGACGTTTATCGAACACTGTGCGTTGGCACCGTTGCTTGGTGAGGGGGCTTTTGCTGGCTCGATTTTGTCGCATGACTTCGTCGAAGCCGCGTTGATGTGCCGTGCAGGATGGGGTGTTTGGATCGCCTACGATCTGCCGGGCAGCTATGAAGAATTGCTACCGAACCTTCTGGATGAGTTGAAGCGTGATCGTTGTTAGTGTCAGGGTAATTTGATGAATTTCCGCTTGTTTCTAGTAAAAGGTATGCACCCGGTGCACCGTGTAGTGTTCCTGACTGGTGTCATATCTTATTTGTCAGCACTGTTGTGGTTTATGTTCCTGACGCTGTCTACTGCATTGCAGGTGGTGAATAAACTAGTATAGCCGGCGCATTTCCTTTAGCCACGGCAGTTGTTTCTGGTTTGGCTGCAGTGGCATCCAGAACTGGCCATTGTGCTGTTCTCCACCACGCTAGTGTTGTTGTTCCTGCCGAAGTTTCTCAGTGTGGTATTGATTTAGGTGAAAGGTATTAAGCAGTACTGCGGCGCTTTCCTCCTGCTGCTCTCAATGCTGCTAGAAATGCTGTTCTCAATGCTGTTTTGGCACCGGTACGTATGCTGTTCCATACCTTGTTCGTGGTCAGCGTATTCCTTAGTTGGGAAGTGGTGTGGAATTCACCGCAGCGTGATGACGACGATACGCCATGGGGCGAGGAGTTCAAACGCTACGGTTGGTATATGCTGCTGGGCCTGGTGTGGTCCGGTGGCATGGCGAAGCTGGATCTGCGCTTCCTGTGGTGGCTGTCGCCGATCGTGTTCTCGCTGATCCTATCGCCGTCTCGGTGCTGTCGAGCCGTGCGACGTTGGACATGAAGAGTAAGCGTGCCAAGCTGTTCCTGATACCAGAAGAGTACTCACCGCCGTGCGTACTGCTGGCGACTGAACAATATTTGCAACTTAACCGCCGTCGTACGCTAACCAACGGTTTTATGCACGCGGTGGTCAACCCGTCCTTCAATGCACTGTCCACCTCGCTGGCAACGTCGCGTCACCATTTACGCGTGGTGATTGAACGCAACCGCGAAGCGCGGGTGAATGAAGCGCTGGATCTGGGGCCGAAAAAACTGGTGAGGGATAAACGCCTAGAACTGTTGAGTGATCCGGTGGCGTTGTCGCGCCTGCATCAGCGCATCTGTCAGCAACCAGAAAGTGCTGTCTGGCGTGAGCACTACCAGTAGTTGCCCCATATCTTCTTGCTGAGCCAGCGTTAACCGCAGGTTCTGTAGTTCCCTGACGTAGAATGCGTATAGGCGCATTCCACGATTCTTTGCCGAATTCTACTTTACTAGAGAATGCTACTTTTGGTCTGGGTATTTTCCAGCATACGACGCGCACTGGCTTGATTAATACCATCAGCACAGCGGCACAGATCAGCAAGGCGATAGTACGGCGGGCGAATAGACTTGGCAGCATGTCCAATTGATTGGCATTAACCTGGCCGCCGATCAGGCCGGATGCCAGGCTGCCCAGCACGTGCTGGGCAGCCAGCATCATCAGGTTAAAGCCGGTAGCGGCAAACAAAATGCCGATACTAAATTTGTTCATGCTGCTCAGGTGTACCTAGTTATGTACCAGTACTGGCCATGCCCAACTAAAGACTGGTGCCAGCAGGATAATGAACAGGGCGTTGATTGATTTAAACCATACTGCTGGGATTTTGACGTCGCCGATCATGCGGTGAGTATAATCGTTGGCAAACAGATTGAACGACGTCTGGTTTTGCTCAAATACTGACCAGAAAAAAGCGGCGTAAACCAGCAGGATAAAGCACACCAGCAAACGTGCGCGTTTCTTTCTGTTCAGGCCGGCAAAGACACAAAGTACAGGGTGACCGATGTGGCAATCACGTACACCAGGATGCTGGCGACTGCCACAGGATGAATCACTATCACGCCTTGTGCGATCAGGGCGATAATGACTGCCATGCCAATTGCCAACGTCAGCAGCCAGGCATCCACGCCGTGTCTCTTGGTTACTGGAGTGTTTTAGGTAGGCATCCAGACCCACTTCACTGTCATAACATTTCATCGCTGGCACCGCGAATACGCGGAAGATCAGTAACGCCACCAGCATCCCGATGCCCCCGATACCGAAGCCCCAATGCCAGCCGTATGATGTGATCAGCCAGCCGGAAATTAACGGCTAGATAAACGAACCTATATTAATGCCCATGTAGAACAGTGAGAAACCGCCGTCACGGCGCGTATCTTTTTTGCTGTATAGCGTGTGGACCATCACCGAGATGCAGGTCTTGAACAGGCCGGTACCGAGCACTATAAGCATCAGGCCGATGAAGAACAAACTGTCGCCGATGATGGTGGAGAGGGCGATCGACAGGTGGCTGAGGGAGATCAGAATCGAGCCATACCATACGGCTTTTTGTTGACTAAGCCAGTAGTTATCTGCCAGCCAGCCGCCTGGCAACGCAGCCAGATACATGCTGCCAGCGAAGATGCTGACGATCGCTGAGGCGTTTGTATGCGTCAGCCCCATGCCACCGTCATAAAAGGTGGCCGCCATAAACAAGATTAACAATGGGCGAATACCGTAAAACGAGAACCATTCCCACATTTCAGTGAAAAACAGTGAACCAATCGGATAAGGATGACCTAAGAAGGTTCGGCTGTCTTTTTTATTAATAGAGGATTGCATAATGTTATTCCTAATAGAGTACGCCGTATTGCTATAGCAGATGCGATGGTGCTTATGTGTATTTAAGAAAGATGGTTGCCTAAGGTATATTACCTGACAACGCCGCAGCGCCTAAGGATCGAGAAAAATACGCGAGTTATGGTGTTATTTTAGCCAAAAATTTACATTTTTTATTAAAAATCAACTGGTTGATGAATTTTTACAAGCGCTATATCTTATTTTTAAAGAAAAAAGTTAACCTTTATTTGGCACGAAAACGCGTGATGCACAGAGAGTATGACTAAGCTGTCTGATCATTGATCGCCAGCGGCGCTCACGTGCAATTGTAGGATATAGCTTATAGGGTAAACGGGCCATTGACCCATTTAGTAAGTTGCCACCGGGGGGCATCAGTACAGCGAAGGCGCACCTTCCGGGCGTGTTTTAAAGCGACGGTGTAGCCACATGTATTGATCCGGTGCCATCAGGATCTCTTTCTCTACCACCTTGTTCATAAAGGCGGCTGCCTCGAATTCATTATTTAACGGAAAGTGTGCTACCTCCGGCTGAATAATTAGCTCATAACCTTTGCCACCAGGCAACCGACGCGGGGTGAAGGGAATAATCGCCGGTTTTCCCATGCGTACCAGAAGGTAGCTACCCGTGGTAGTGGCGGCTTGTTCCACGGCGAATAGCGGGGCGAATACACTGCTACGTGGGCCGTAATCATGGTCTGGCGCGTACCAAATGATATCTCCTTGTTTCAGCGCGCGGATCATGCCTTTAAGGTCTTTGCGATCCAACATCGATTTATTGGAGCGCATGCGGCCCCAGGTTTGCAGCCAATCCATCAGCTTATTGTCATGTGGCCGATAGACTCCGATGCCTGGGTTATGAATGCCGAAAATGCGAGCGCCTAATTCTAGCGTCAGAAAGTGCAGGCCAATCAGCAGTACGCCCTGATGGTGAGTTTGTGTTTTTTGAATGTGCTCTAGACCGCTGATCTGGAACCAGCGCTCAATGCGCCAGTTTGGCCAAAACCAGGCCATACCGGTTTCAAACAAACCCATACCGACAGATTCGAAGTTTTTCACTACCAGCGCATTATGCTCAGCCTGAGGCATATTCGGAAAGCACAACGTCAGATTGCGTTTGGCGATAGCGACACGACGCTTCAGAAAGTACATCGAAAATCGCCCAAGCGACGTACCGAGCTGATAGATAATCGGATAAGGCAGTAGCACTAGTAGGTAGAGTAAACCGATACCGAACCAGGTAAGCCAGTAACGTGGATGCAATAAAGAGCGAGTGAAAGAGGGAACTTGGGCCATGTATTCTCAGTTTGCAAGCAGTTATTTAACGATCGTAATAGAGTCATAGTAGAGTCTGGTAATCAAAGCAGCAAGGATAAGACAGTAATCTAGCGTCCTCAATATGATAAGCATAACTATTTTTTCGTGGTAAGATACTACATTCCCCGGCGTATTGGGGATAATAACTGATTCTTTATGGGATAGCACTTCCCCGGCACCAACTTTTATTTTAAGCCAATCATTACTCTTTTTTACCAGAAAATAAAAGCGGAGTAATGTTTAGAGGTAATTAAGGGTATAGAATACCGAGAGAAAACTTTCGCCGAAATATTTTCAGTTTGTTTTATGCTGCGAGCTGCTTTTAAGCAGGTGAGGATTTTTCACAATATCATCAAAGAGCGTTGATAAGTCTATGCTACATTAAAATTACTAGAATATCTTCGCTTTATCGAAACGGCCCTTAAAATAAATCACCAATTGCAATTATGTCAAATTTCAGCTCTGATTTGGCATTGTCCATTTTTCTTGTACATCTATTAATCCCAGATAAAGCAGTTCTAACATACCGCTTTCATTAGGAAAGTTGGGCAATTTAATGATCTTTTAAGTGTGGTTGTTTTTATATTTATTTTCAATATTTCAACACGTTTTTGGTCGGGTTAAATGGTGAGTGTGGAATCTATTAACTGTTTGGGTGGAAGTATTAAAACCATATATTTCCCTGTTAGGGTATGACCTGACTAGATTATTTTAATGACTTTGTCGTAATTAAAGGTTTAGGACAGGAACTATTATTTTTGAATAAATATTAACTTGAATGACTCAGAATTCATAACACTTCTATTTTATTATCGTTCGACGACTATCTAAACGCTCACCTTTAATATGTAGGCAATGACACAGAATTATGAACAGGTTGTTGTTAGCCAACTTTGGGCATGGAAATATAGCGGTAATTCCTTTCTTTTTTACGCTGTATCCATTCATATGGCTTTATTGAATAAATTGAACTTTTGCTGGGTTGAAGGAGCAGATCACGTATTCTCTGACAACGCAGGCAGTCCCGTGGCTAAGCAGAAGTTCAGAATCACTCACTGGCACACTTATAACAAAGCGCTTATCAACCGCGGCTCTATGACTTTCTAGCTGGACGACGAAGCGATTAAGACGTGGTAAGACGCGGTATGAGACAGCCCCACCTTCAGCGCGAGGAATACCCCAGCGCTATTCTGACCTTGCCATCACTACCGTTTTGGTGATTAAACGAGTATTACGGCTGACCCTGCGGGCTGCACAGGGCTTCATTGATTCCATTTTTACCCTGATAGGCGTTCCGCTGCGCTGTCCGGATTACAGCTGTGTCAGCAAGCGGGCAAAGTCAGTCAATATCAGTGTCAAAACTCCCACCCGGGGTGAAATCACGCACCTGGTGATTGATTCCACCGGGCTGAAGGTCTTGGGTGAAGGCAAATAGAAAGTCAAAAACACGGAAAAGAACGCCGCTGCATCTGGCCGTTGACAGCAAAACCAATTAAATCATCTGTGCGGACCTGTCGCTTAACAACGTTACGGCGGACGGCGCTTATGACACCCGGTTATGTCACAATGAAATGCGCCGTAAAAAATCAGCGCCCTCATCATTCAGCGAAAGGGCGCAGGCTACTGGCCCGGTGAGTACGCAGACCATAACCGTGCAGTAGCGAATCAGCGACTGAGCGGGAGCAATGCGCGGTGGAAATGGACAACAGAATATAACTGTCGCTCTATAGCAGAAACGGCCATGTACCGGGTAAAGCAGCTATTCAGAGGCTCACTGACGCCGCGTGACTACGACTTGTCAGGTAGCAGAGGCTTTGGGGCCATGGTACGTGCCCTGAACAAGATGAAGAAGGCAGGTATGCCAGAAACATTCGTATTGCCTGAAAATCCGACCAGCTACAGGGACGCTCGCTCGCACAGGATCCGATTTATTCAACAAAGCCGCTCGAACCATGCTAGTCATGATGGGTACTTGACAGCATCTCCGAGCTGGAAAGCAAACGGGCCGCTGAACCTTGGTTCTTTTCCTGTCTCATAGAAAGTAAATAATATTAACAAATTGTAAATATACTGGACTGATAACTATAGATAAAAGAGAGAATTCTATTGCTTCTTCGCCATTGCCCAACGTATCTTTATTAAATAAGAATAAATTCCTGATTGTTTTGTCAATCAGCCTTGGCGTTTTACCCACTAAACACGTTATCATTATCATCAGGAATCCGTGCTCACAAGCACTGCCCTTTCCCACAGCCTCAGGAGAACATCATTTTGGATGCTAGCACCATTAACAGCCTGTTCGTCATCAGTGCCGTGCTGGTAGGCTCAAGTATTCTGCTGAGTTCATTTTCTTCTCGTCTCGGCATTCCCATCCTGGTGATATTCCTAGCGATCGGCATGTTGGCTGGTGTTGATGGCCCAGGCGGCATCGTCTTCAACAATTATCCGCTGGCCTATCTGGTCAGTAATCTAGCTCTGGCGGTGATCCTGCTTGACGGCGGCATGCGTACCCGCGTCAGTTCCTTTCGCGTTGCTCTGTGGCCAGCACTTTCCCTCGCTACAGTCGGTGTGGTGATCACTGCGGGGATAACTGGGATAGCAGCCGCATGGCTGTTTGACCTCGATCTGCTGCAAGGACTGCTGATCGGTGCCATCATCGGTTCCACCGATGCCGCTGCAGTGTTCTCACTGCTTGGTGGCAAAGGTCTCAATGAACGCGTCAGCGCCACGTTAGAAATTGAATCCGGCAGCAATGATCCAATGGCTGTGTTTCTCACCATTACCCTGATCGCGATGATCGCCGCCGGTGAAACCACCCTTAGCTGGATGTTCCCGCTACACTTGATGCAGCAATTTAGTATGGGGATCATTTTTGGTCTCGGCGGTGGCTGGCTGCTATTGACGCTGATCAACCATATCAAACTGGCTGAAGGTCTGTACCCACTATTGGCCGGTAGCGGCGGCATACTCATCTTCGCTATGACCACGGCGCTGGACGGTAGTGGCATTCTGGCAGTTTATCTGTGCGGCCTGCTATTAGGTAACCGGCCGATCCGCAACCGCCATGGCATTGTACAAACCTTCGATGGCCTGGCCTGGCTGAGCCAAATCGGCATGTTTCTGGTGCTGGGGTTGTTACTCAATCCGCATGAATTGCTGCCAATTGCCATCCCCGCCCTGCTGCTGTCACTGTGGATGATCCTGTTCGCCCGCCCACTTTCGGTATTCATTGGCCTACTGCCGTTCCGCAGCTTTACTCTGCGCGAGTGTGGCTTTATCGCCTGGGTTGGTCTGCGCGGTGCCGTGCCGGTGATCCTAGCAGTGTTTCCAATGATGGCTGAGTTGCCGAATGCACAGTTGTTCTTCAACTTAGCCTTCTTTGTGGTGTTGGTCTCATTGCTACTGCAAGGCACTACGCTGTCATTCGCAGCCAGGAAAGCCAAAGTGATCGTGCCGCCTGCGCTGACACCGATCTCACGAGTGGGGCTAGACGTACATCCAGAAAATCAATGGGAACAGTTCGTCTATCAATTGTCGATGGAGAACTGGTGCGTTGGCGCTGCACTGCGCGAGTTGAAAATGCCGCCCAACACGCGCATCGCCGCGCTGTTCCGTGGCAAAGAATTATTGCACCCAAGCGGCAGCACCAGGCTGTGTGAAAGAGATATCCTGTGCGTTATTGGCCATCAGCATGATTTGCCAGTACTAGGTAAGCTGTTCAGCCAAGCACCGGCCATTACCTTCGACGAGCGTTTCTTCGGTGATTTCATCTTGCAATCAGACGCCTGCCTGGGCGATATCTCGCAGTTTTATGGCCTGAACTTGCAGGATAACGTGAACGATCAGCAGACGCTTGGGCAGTTCATCATTCAGTTAATTGGTGGTGAGCCTGTGATCGGTGATCAGGTAGAATGGGAGGGACTGATCTGGACCATTGCCGAAATGGCAGGCAATCAGGTCAGCAAAATCGGCGTAAAAATTGTCAGCGAGTGAAGCCACTTTTTTGTCGTACGGCAAGACTGGCCGTAACAGAATTATCCTGCAGATAGCACTTGTCGCACCTTAATCTAGCAATATATACCTAATATAATTCGAGTGACAGGAAACGGTAACGCAATGACAAATCGGTCGGAAACCGATTTGAACAGTGCTTGCACTGGGGATCAATGAACCTCAGGCACTTAAGCTAGCGCCTAGACAACTTGAAGCAAGTATGGGCGGGTATATTTGAAATCAGCTAACCCCAACGCTAATAAAGCACCTTCTACGTAGAAATGTGGTATACGCCCAGAGAACTAGGTAGTTGCTCCAGGCTAGCGCGCAGATGGTATGGATAGTGATAGATATTAAGCTCTGGGTCGATCCGGTTTGACATCATAATGTAGTTATACTCACTCATGGTACTCTGTGGTTTTTACCAAAACCAACGCGTCCTTACTTTTGCAAAAGCTAAAACGCTGAGTACTGATTTAGGCTACGCATCTTACCGTCAATCTATTTATATGCAAATTTATAAGAAAAAAGACCAAATTTGATCGCCGCAAGATATAACGTTAAGCTATATATGCAAAAAATTAGTCCCCTAAATAGCGTGATATCGTTTAAATTGGGCTTGCGTTTACAGTTCACATTTCATGAAGAGAGTGAAGGCTGGCCACCTGGAACAGCAATATGCTTAGCCAAACTAATGGTTCAACATAAAAATGGATGGGGATTGCGAATTCACGAACAACTAATGTTTCATTAAGGGACGATAATATGAAGTTAAGAAAAAAACGTCATAAGCCGATGCACATTAATGACATCACCATCATCGACGACAGCAAGCTGAAGAAGGCGATTACCGCTGCCGCGTTGGGCAATGCGATGGAGTGGTTCGATTTCGGCGTATACGGCTTCGTAGCCTATGCCATCGGACAAGTCTTCTTTCCCGGCGCATCTCCTGGCATACAGATGATTGCTGCGCTGGCGACCTTCTCGGTGCCTTTCTTAGTCCGCCCACTCGGCGGTATCTTCTTTGGTGCCATGGGCGATAAATTTGGCCGCCAGAAAGTGCTGTCCATCACCATTATCATTATGGCGGTGAGCACCTTCTGCATCGGCCTAATCCCGTCTTATGCCGCTATTGGCATCTGGGCACCAATCCTGCTATTGCTGGCCAAGCTGGCGCAGGGTTTCTCCGTAGGCGGAGAATACTCCGGGGCGGCGATCTTCGTAGCAGAATATTCACCCGATCGCAGACGTGGCTTTATGGGTAGTTGGCTTGATTTCGGCTCTATCGCCGGTTTCGTACTGGGTGCTGGCGTCGTGGTGATGATTTCCAGCATCGTTGGCGAAGCCCGCTTCCTTGACTGGGGCTGGCGTATTCCGTTTTTCATCGCGACACCGCTGGGCATTATTGGTCTCTACCTGCGCCATGCACTGGAAGAAACTCCTGCGTTCCAGCAACACGTTGACAAGATGGAGAAGAATGATCGCAACGCCATCGAAAATACGCCGAGGATCTCGTTCACAGAAATTGCAGCTAAACATTGGAAAAGTCTGCTGGTGTGCGTAGGTATCGTGATTTCCACCAATGTGACCTATTACATATTGCTGACCTATATGCCAAGCTATCTTTCGCATAATCTGCACTACTCGGAAGATCATGGCATATTAATCATCATCGCCATCATGATTGGCATGCTATTCGTGCAACCGGTGATCGGCCTGACCAGCGATCGCATTGGCCGTAAGCCATTTATTATCGGCGGCAGCATTGGTCTGGTAGCGCTGGCTATCCCGTGCTTTATTTTGATTAACAGCAGCGTGATTGGCTTAATTTTTGTCGGTTTGCTGGTACTAGCTGTGCTGCTGAACTGCTTTACCGGCGTAATGGCCTCCATATTGCCAGCAATGTTCCCAACGAATATTCGCTACAGCACGCTGGCGATTTCCTTCAACATTTCAATCTTGGTTGCTGGCGCTACCCCAACGGCGGTAGCCTGGCTGGTGGAATCCACTGGCAACCTCTACATGCCGGCTTACTATTTGATGGTAGTGGCAGTGATCGGCCTGATTACCGGTCTATATATGAAAGAAACTGCCAACAAACCGCTACGCGGTGCTCCCCCAGCCGCCTCTGATCACATGGAAGCCAAAGAACTGCTCCAGGAAACCTATGACAACATCGAACAAAAGATCGAGGACATCAATGCGCAAATTGCCGATTTAGAAAATAAAAAACAGACGTTGGTCGATCAGCACCCTAAACTGGACTAACGCTCGCTCTGACATTCAAAATCCAATGCTAGCCAGTTAATTAAGGTAAAACTGGCATCCCCGCCATACCCTAATCGTGTGTGTGTTTCAAACCACATACGGCCATGCAGGGCCATTGGTGTGATCTTGACCCGCTATATCCAGACAGCTTTTGTCTCTAAGTTAACGTTATCTGCTGGCTCCGGTATTCCATTGGCGAGAGGTATCCCTGGGCACTGTATGAATGGTTTTCATTGTAATGCTCGAACGAACTGCTGCCGTCAGGTTTATCAACGCCATTCTCACATCCGGTTTTGGCATGAAGGTGATATAGCCACTTTTCATCGTTTTTACGAACTGTTCAGCCATACCGTTGCTCTGTGGACTGCTCACTACTGTTGTTGTGCACGGCTCTAAATTCAGTTCCCTTGCGAACCAGCGAGTTTCATGCGCTACGTAAGCCGAACCATTGTCCGTCAGATACTGGATTGATTTTTTCGCTAACTGATTACCAAACCACTTTTCCACTGCACCCAGCATCACATCCTGTACCGTGCAGCTGTCGTAACCCCCTGTGCTGGTAGCCCTCTATCTATAGCTTCTCTGTCGCAGCAGTCCAGCCCGAACGTCACCCGCAGCTTTTCGCCGCCATCATCACAGACGAACTCGACGCCATCTGAACACCAGCGCAACCCGTTTTCTGTTACTTCGACTTTACCATTATGCTCCTGCTGCGGATATTGTGGTTTGTCGTGTAGCAGCAACAGGCGGCTCTCACTCATCACACAATAAACCTGTTTGGCATTCACTGGAGGAGGAAGCCCTTCATTGCGCGACTGTTTCCGAAGTATCGACCATCCCCGTCGATAACCATAACCTGGCATATCGCTGATGATCGTGAGGATACGTGGCAGCAGTTGTGAATCTGCTTCCTCATTTGCTTCCTCATTCCGTCTGTTACAGCGCCCGTCCTGCTTAGCCGACGAGACCGATCGACCCGAAGGAATAACTGTGCACGCGACACACCTAAAGCCAGGCTAACCTGTGCTATTTTATTCCTTGTCCTTTAGTAACCGGGGCGCATGCGCTATCCATTTTCGCGACTGACCGCACTCCACTGCTTCTTTCAGGCTCTCGTTCTCCATTGTTTTCTTATCCAGAAGGGCACTGAAGCTCACGTATTTGTTTCACAGCGGTGGCTAACGCTGAAGTAGAAACGACCTCTTCACCAACAGCTACTGCCGCGAGACAGTCTTTCTGGTACTGCTTTTTACACTTGAACAGCAGACTGGGCTGAATGCCATGTAGGCGGGCCACATGGGATACCTACATTCCCAGCTCCATCGACTGCTGAATAATGGCGATCTTTTCCTGAGGCATTTTACGTCGATGGGCTTCTTGCCCTAAACAGTATTCCGGTCATCTCAAAATTAGCGTAAGCGTAAAATCAGTGCGGTATGTAGCTAATTGACCAATACTGATAGCTTAGACGCCCACCTAAATCAGACTGGCACTTGACTATGGCATCTCAATTCTGGCGTTCTGAACCACGGAAAAATTACACAAATGACTTTAAACTGCGCATGGCCAAGCTGGCTTCTCAGCCCGAAGCTGGCGTTGCTCATATTATCCGCGAACACGGCACCAATGACAATCTCATTTTCAAATGGCTACGCCTCTGGTAGAATGAATGCCGCATATCACGTCGCCTTCCCGCAACGGTAGCAACCGTGTCATCACCGGCGCAACTGGAAAAGCTGCACCGGATATTGTTCGGTACCCGCTCTGAAAAACTTCGCCGACAGGTGGAAGAGGCTGAAGCGGTGCTGAAACTGCACGAGCAGGCTGGTGACCGTCACAACGGTCGGAAAACGACCCGCAAGTTCCCAGTCAGCTTCGCCAGTCCCGGTATCGTTAGCCACTTCCCGAACACCTTCCGTGTGAGATGAACCGCCTTGAGCCCGTGGAAACCGGCTGTCATAAGTGCGGAAGTAACCTTAAATATCTCGGCGAAGTCAGCGCAGAACAGCTGGAAATGGTCGCCTGCGCTCTGAAAGTAATCCGCACCGTCAGGGTGAAAAAGGCGTGCGAAAAGTGTGACTGCATTTTTGAAGCCCCCCTCGCGTCCCATTGACCGCGGCATCGCAGGGCCTAGCCTGCTGTCCCAGGTGATGACGTCAAAATACGGCTAACACTTGCCCTTGTATCGTCAAACTGAAATCCTAGCCCGTCAGGGCGTGGACCTGAGTCGAGCCTTGCTCTCCAACTGGGTAGATGCCTGCTGCTGGTTAACGGCACCGCTGGACGAAGCACTGTACCGCTACGTCGGATACCCGCAAACTTCATACTGACGATACGCCGGTGCCAGTGTTGTCCCCGGGTAGGAAGAAGACGAAAACTGGGCGGCTCTGGACTTATGTCCGCGATAACCGTAACGTTAGTTCATCAGACACACCGGCGGCCTGGTTTGCCTACTCGCCGGACCGGCAGGGAAAACATCCGCAACAACATCTTCGCCAATATAGTAGCATGTTGCCGGCCGATGCGTGCGGCGGTTATGACCAGTTGTTCAATGCAGAACGTGAAGACGGTGCACTGATCGAGGTTGCATGCTGGGCACACGCCCGTAGAAAAACCCATGATGTGTGTACATCACAGTACCCAGGATGCCACGGCCAAGGAAGCCCTGAAACCCATCGGTCAACTCTACGTTATAGAGGAAGAAATACGTGCGGCAGGACAATGCGTCAATGGCGTATACCGTAAGCACATGTTAGCACCTATCAGGTATCAGTCAATGACGCATGGACGATCATCAAAGGTCTTCAGGGTGAAAACCTTTGCTGACATTTGGTGTTTTATGCAGGCACAAAAACTGCCTCTCGGCGGTTTAATTTATCTTTATAAATCAACGTGGTACCCGGGGCGGGACTTGAACCCACATAGCCATAGGCCGAGGGATTTTAAATCCCTTGTGTCTGCCGATTTCACCACCCGGGCTAGGGGAAATGGAGGCGCGTTCCGGAATCGAACCGAACTAAACGGATTTGCAATCCGCTACATAACCGCTTTGTTAACGCGCCTTAACTTTGCTTAATTTTTCAGGCTAAAGTCGGAAATATTGACTTCATTGAATCTGGAGCGGGAAACGAGACTCGTACGAACTCGCGACCCCGACCTTGGCAAGGTCGTGATCTACCAACTAAGCCATTCCCGAATTAATCAGAAATTGCTGATTTTTTTGCTATCTTTGGTGGTGGCTTGCAGCCATCCAATGCGATATATTCTACTTACCTAACATGATGAGTCAATAAAATTGTTGGCCCATTATATTCGTTTGCCGATTTTTGCATCGCTTTGATCAGGGTTCAATCAGATAGTTTCGTGCAGTCTTCAAATATTGAAACATAGACCAGAAAGTCAGCACCGCCGCGATGTATAACAGACCAAATGCTACATACTCCGTAGCAGGCTCTGGACGCCAAAGCAACCCGATCAACGATACCATCTGCGCCATAGTCTTCACTTTTCCAATCCACGATACCGCTACACTGCTACGCTTGCCAATTTCAGCCATCCATTCTCGCAGCGATGAAATAATAATTTCACGGGCAATCATAGTGGCTGCTGGCAGGGTGACCCACCAGATGTGATAGTAATCTACCACCAGTATCAACGCGACGGCGACCATCACTTTGTCCGCCACCGGGTCGAGAAACGCCCCAAATTGGGTAGTTTGTTTCCAGCGACGGGCTAAAAAGCCGTCAAACCAGTCGGTTATAGCAGCAAATACAAAGATGATAGCGCAAACCATCGGTGCCCAAGTGAATGGCAGATAGAATGCCAGCACAAAGAATGGGATCAGAACTACGCGAAACAAGGTAAGCCACGTCGGTATATTCAATTGCATCATGCTCATACTACGGTATATCTGGCTGGAATGAGAATTAAGAGTATGTTGCTACATTGCTATCAGTGTTTCAATGCATTGTAGATTTTTTCTGCCAGTACTTGTGAGATACCCGGCACTCTTGCAATTTCCTCAATACTGGCATTCGATAATGGCTGAAGCCCCCCCATATACTTCAACAACATTTGTCGCCGTTTTGGCCCAACGCCATCGATAAGTTCCAATGAACTAGTATTTCTTACTTTTGCTCTTCGCTGTCGATGCCAGGTAATCGCGTGATTGTGCGAATCATCTAGAATGTGCTGGATAACATGTAACGCTGGTGAATCCGACTGCAGCGAAATACCCTCGCCTTCCGGCACAAAAAATAACGTTTCTAGCCCGGCTTTACGATCGGCACCTTTAGCGATACCGATTAGCAGCGGCTTTTTTTTATCCCAACTCACGTTCAATGAGCCAAATACCTCAATCGCCATTCCTAACTGCCCTTTACCACCATCGATAAAGATGACATCTGGAATTTTTTTCTTATCCAATGCTTTACCATAGCGGCGTTTCAGCACCTGGGACATAGCCGCATAGTCATCTCCCGGAGTAATGTCAGTAATATTATAGCGCCGATACTCTGAGCGCAGCGGCGCATTGCCGTCGAACACCACACAGGAAGCCACCGTCTGTTCACCCATCGTGTGGCTAATATCGAAACACTCCATCCGGTTAATTTCACAGAGGTTCAGCACCTTTGCCAACTCTGCCAGCCTTTGATGAAAGGTTGACTGCTGCGCAAGCTTGCTAGCCAGAGCAATCACCGCGTTGGTACGCGCCAGTTTCAGATAGCGAGCGCGGTCACCTCGTGGTTTGTTCTGGATTTGAATTTTACGCCCTGCCAGTTCGCAAAGCGATTCAGCTAGCAGTTTCTTCTGCAATAGATTAAAATCTAGCAGAATTTCAGACGGTAAGGTGCGCGCCTGGCTACCCTGCAAGTAAAATTGGCAGAAAAAAGTCTGTACAACTTCACCGATTTCAGTACCACCCGGCACTTTCGGGAAGTAGCTGCGACTACCCAGCACCTTACCCTGGCGAATGAACAGCACATGCAGACAGGCGATACCCGCATTGAACGCCACACCGATTACGTCCAGATCGTCACTGCCGCCAGACACAAACTGCCGTTCGGTCACGCTTCGCACTGCCTGAATCTGGTCACGAATACGTGCCGCCTCTTCGAAATTTAGCCGTTTGCTGGCGTTTTCCATCTGATTAATCAGTTGATGCAACACTTGTTGATCCTTACCAGACAGGAACAGGCGCACATAGTCCACCTGTTGCCGGTACTCCTCTTCACTCACCAACCCAGCGACACAAGGCCCTAGGCAACGGCTAATCTGATACTGTAGGCAAGGACGTGATCGATTGCGGTATACACTGTTTTCACATTGGCGGATCGGGAACAGCTTTTGTAGCAGTACCAACGTTTCACGTACAGCGTAGGAATTGGGAAACGGGCCGAAATATTCCCCCTTGGCATGCTTGGCACCGCGATGTATCGCCAGCCGTGGATGGCTGTCTGCACTGAGAAAGATCAGCGGATAAGATTTATCATCTCGTAAAAGAACGTTGTACCGTGGTTGGTACTGTTTAATATAGTTATGTTCTAGCAGCAGCGCTTCTGTTTCGGTATGTGTCACAGTTATGTCTATTTGTGCAATATTTTTAACCAGCGTCTCAGTTTTGCGGCTAGCGATTTGTTGATGGAAGTAGCTGGCGAGACGTTTTTTCAGGTCTTTGGCTTTACCGATATAGATAACCGTGCCAGTGGCGTCATACATACGATAGACCCCAGGCTGGCTGGTTAGGGTGCTTAGAAATGTTTTGGCATCAAAAAGCTTACTCACTGCTTAATAACGTCTCCGCATTGAACAACCCGTGTCGGATAGCCAAGTGAGTCAGTTCAACATCACCGCTAATGTTCAGCTTGCTGAACATGCGATAGCGATAACTGTTCACCGTCTTAGGGCTGAGGCTCAGTTGCTCTGAGATCTCAGAGACTTTTTCCCCTTGGTCATCATCAATATGATTTGCAACTCACGTTCAGACAAGCAACTAAACGGCGTTTCACTCTGCGGTTCCAACGGTCTCAACGCCATCTGCTGAGCAATGTCAGAGGCGATATAACGCTGCCCGGCATGTACTGATCGCAAGGCGTTAATTACATCCTGTGGGGCAGCCCATTTGCACAGGTAACCGGCGGCACCCGCCTGCATCACTTTAGCAGGTAACGGATTTTCAGTATGAATAGTTAGCATAATAACTTTGGCACCCGGCGTGTAACGTACAATTTTGCGCGTGGCTTCTGGCCCTCCAATACCTGGCATATTCATATCCATCAATACGATATCCACGGCGTTACCAAGGCACCATCTTACGGCGTCTTCACCACATTGGGCCTCCCCGACAACTTTTATACCTTTGATATCTTCAAGAATACGTCGTATCCCTGCGCGCACCAGTTCATGGTCATCAACAAGAAAAAAGCTGATCAAGGAAAAATCTCCAAAAAAAGGAGTTACGCAATCAACCTCTATTTTCGCCAGAGATGTTACTAGTTTTCCAGCCAAGAATGAACGTAGATTAATACATACTCCTGAATAACTTTGCGAAACAGCGCTGATTAAGCGCTATAGCCATGTGATACATCGATAATCACATGACAGTAATAAAATCAGTGTAAACAATCGCAACATGGAAAATGTTAAAAACAAACATGATTTCACATTAATTATTTTATTTTTATATTCTTTATGAATGCTTCCGCGCACAGATAGACTGAATGTTATCGCAAAAACCAATTATTTAGTACAAAATGCGGGATAAAAGTGAGAATGATGCTGCTATGCTAATTAAAATACTTCCGGGAGCCTGTCCCTAATTCTATGTAATTGCTAGCGTATTAAAGGTGATCGTTCAGGAGGTCACCGAACTCGACAATAAAAAGACTCATCGCCAGCTGCCAGTTCTGGATAAGCATACTCTATTTTTTAACGCATCCTTAATCGCCAGATAAATAACTTTCCGCACTGAGTCATCTGTCCGGAACACCTTACGTTTCTTTATCGCCTGCCGGATCACGCCATTTAACAACTTAATCGCATTCGTGGTGTAGATAGCTTTCCGAATATCAGGCGGGTAGCCGAAGAACGTATTGAGATTTTCCCAGTGCGCACGCCAGCTTTTGCTTATCTACTGGTATTTATCGTCCCAGACGCCCGCGAACGTAGAACGTATCTAGCGCCATTAACGCCGCTTCCTCTATCGGAGCCTGATACACTATTTAGCCCGCTGGTGACGGCTTTATAGTCTTTCTACGGCTTTATTGAATAAATTCAACTTTTGCTGGGTTGAAGGAGCAGATCACGCATTCTCTGACAACGCAGGCAGTTCCGTGGCTAAGCAGAAGTTCAGAATCACTCACTGGCACACCTATAACAAAGTGCTTATCAACCACGGCTCCATGACTTTCTAGCTGGACGACGAAGCGATTAAGACGTGGTAAGATGCGGTATGAGACAGCCCCACCTTCAGCGCGAGGAATACCCCAGCGCTATTCTGACCTTGCCATCACTACCGTTTTGGTGATTAAACGAGTATTACGACTGACCCTACGGGCTGCACAGGGCTTCATTGATTCCATTTTTACCCTGATAGGCGTTCCGCTGCGCTGTCCGGATTACAGCTGTGTCAGCAAGCGGGCAAAGTCAGTCAATGTCAGTGTCAAAACTCCCACCCAGGGTGAAATCACGCACCTGGTGATTGATTTCACCGTGCTGAAGGTCTTGGGTGAAGGCAAATGGAAAGTCAAAAATACGGAAAAGAACGCCGCTGTATCTGGCGGAAGCTGCATCTGGTCGTTGACAGCAAAACCAATTAAATCATCTGTGCGGACCTGTCGCTTAACAACGTTACGGCGGACGGCGCTTATGACACCCGGTTATGTCACAATGAAATGCGCCGTAAAAAATCAGCGCCCTCATCCCTCAGCGAAAGGGCGCAGGCTACTGGCCCGGTGAGTACGCAGACCGTAACCGTGCAGTAGCGAATCAGCAACTGAGCGGGAGCAATGCGCGGTGGAAATGGACAACGGAATATAACTGTCGCTCTATAGCAGAAACGGCCATGTACCGGGTAAAGCAGCTGTTCGGAGGCTCACTGACGCCGTGTGACTACGACTGTCAGGTAGCAGAGTCTTTGGCCATGGTGCGTGCCATGAACAAGATGAAGAAGGCAGGTATGCCAGAAAGCATTCGTATTGCCTGAAAATCCGACCAGCTACAGGGACACTCGCTCGCACAGGATCCGATTTATTCAACAAAGACGTTTTCTGCCTTAAATGAAAATCAGACCATAACGGAAACGCTCCGGGGGTATATAGACAGAAAATTGTCTTCATTTGGCAGGGTTGAATACGCTTACACGGTTGTCAGCAAAAAATCCGTCAGATCTACTTATTATTTCTACTTATCCTGATGAATAGGTTGAACTCTACCGCACCAATAATTTTCAACTAACTGATCCTATAATATTGACCGCTCTCAGGCGTACATCTACATTTATATGGGACGAAAATATTACCCTGATGTCTGACCTGAAGTTCACCAAGATATTTTCCCTCGCCAAGCATTACAATATCGTCAACGGCTTCACTTTTGTGTTGCATGATCATATGAATAATCTTGCATTGTTGTCGGTTATCATTGCCAACAACGAACAAAGGGAGTTGAAAGTATGGATCACGTCTGAGAGTGGGGCCATGCAGGTATTACTGATCTATATTAATGAATAAATGTATTGTCTTATCGGCGCAAGCTCATCCAGTAGGCAAAGACATCCATCATATGGATATGGTAAAACCCATTTTCACCCTGCAGGATAACGAAGTTCTTTATTGGTCTAGCATGGGAAAAACCTATGGTGAGATTGCCGCTATCGCAGGTATTTCCGTAAGTACGGTGAAGTTTCATATGGGCAATATTGTCTCCAAGCTAGGCGTTAGTAATGCTCGCCAGGCGATCCCGGCAGAGTGTCGAGCTGGCACTTATCACACGATATAGGCTAGGTAATAACTGACTCCTCAGGGTAGGTAGCAGCATTCGCTGATGATCCCTGATGCCATCTGATCCCGATCCTCTGCTTCTGTCGACATAAATACTAGATATATGCGCTCTCGCTCACTGAGGAAGGCTTCTTTAAATGTCTTGATCTGCCATCCTGAACGTTTCAGTATTGTCAGTATCGGGCGACTTACAATGGTGTGAATACCGTTATGTTCGTTGTGGCGAGCCCAGTTAATCATGGCAAGAAACAGAACCTGGCTGACCGGATAGCACCCGCTAAGAAGTTGCCGAGCCCGGTCTTTATCGACAAAGAAACGACTCGATTCTATGCCTTCGAGAGAAAGCGGAACCGTGTCAAAACAGGAAAGAAACGTGTAAGTTATCATATTGGGCTGTTCAAGGCCAATAAAACGCATACTGCAGACCAGTTGTCCATTGTACAAACCAAGAATATAGCGCGTGTCGGGATTATCAAATTTATCAAATTCCAAGTCGACGTTATACACCGCATCCCATCTTAGCCGGGAGCATTAAGAAAAACTGTATATTACCTGACGCCGCCTTAATGCGGCAAAACCGTTCAACGTCAGGCAGGCATAGACCTTCGCGATTGAGCAGAGCAAGCGCACGGCCATAGGTGGGAGCGTTGTCTGTGTTGATAAATCACGGGATCTGCCACTTCTTCACATTGTTGAGGATTCGTTGTTGAGGATTTTACCTAGAAACCGGTATACGGCTTTACTGTTACGGCAGTAGGAAAGATAAAAATTGACGGTATGCCCTCTGCTGTCAACGGCGCTATACAGACAAGCCCAGCGGGCATTGACATTCACGTACGTTTCATCAATATGGCCGCGGGCAAAAATCGGAAGGATTACGCAAGAGTACCCCCGCGTAGGCGTTTTTCCATTTCAGGAGCATATCGCTGAACCTAGCGATAAATCGTGGAATAGTCAACACTGACACCACACTCGGCCAACATCTCCTGCAGCTCACAGTAGCTGATTCCGTATTTGCAGTACTAGCGTACCGCCCATAGGATGATGTCACGCTGAAAATGCCGGCCTTTAAATAGGTTCATGTGCCGCTCCCTCAGCTCTAAGGGGAGAGATAAGTTTATCACCCCCCAGATTTTTGAAACAGTGCCGAAAAAGGCGTTAATATCAGCGCCTTTCGTATCAAGCCTCATTACTTGCGACGCCAGATGGTGCCTTGGGGGCCATCCTCCAGCACGATGTTCATCTCGTTTAGTCGATCACGCGCGATATCCGCCAGCTCCCAGTTTTTGGTTTCTCGCGCCTCATTACGCTGTTTGATCAGCGCTTCGATTTCCGCTCCTTCACTACCGCTAACCTGCGCACCGTTTTGCAGGAACTGTTCGGGCTGTTGCTGCAACAGGCCGAGCAACTTCGCCAGCTTGCGTAGCGTCGCCGCCATGCCGTTAGCCGCCACTCTGTCCTTGTTCTTCAGGCGGTTGACTTCACGCGCCAGCTCAAACAGCACTGAGTAGGCTTCCGGGGTGTTGAAGTCGTCGTCCATCGCCTGGAGAAAGCGAGCTTCGAACGCATCTCCCCCCATTGGCTGAGCATCAGCATCGGCACCACGCAGCGCGGTATATAACCTCTCCAGCGCAGTGCGCGCCTGCTTTAGGTTCTCTTCGCTATAGTTCAGTTGGCTGCGATAGTGGCCAGACATCAGGAAGTAACGTACCGTCTCAGCATCATAGTAGCCGAGCACATCGCGAATGGTGAAAAAGTTATCCAGTGATTTGGACATCTTATCTTTGTCGATCATCACCATGCCGGAGTGCATCCAGTAGTTGACGTAGCGGCCATCGTGCGCGCAACTGGACTGAGCGATCTCATTCTCGTGGTGCGGAAACATCAGATCCGAACCGCCGCCGTGGATATCAAAGTGGGGGCCGAGCTGCTTGCAGTTCATGGCGGAGCATTCAATATGCCAACCAGGGCGGCCTGCCCCCCATGGTGATTTCCAGCTCGGCTCACCCAGTTTAGACATCTTCCACAACACAAAGTCCATCGGATTGCGCTTCACATCGTCAATCTCAACATGCTCTCCCGCTTGTAGTTGTTCCAAAGCCTGGTGCGACAGCAAACCGTATTGTGGATCGCTGTTGATGGAGAACATCACATCGCCATTACTAGCCACATAGGCGTGATTACGATCGATCAGACGCTGGGTAATCGCGATGATTTCAGCGATATGCTGGGTGGCGCATGGTTCTTGATCCGGGCGCTCAATTAACAACAAATCGAAGTCGGCATGCATCTCCGCCAGCATACGTTCGGTCAATTGATTGCAGGTTTCATTGTTTTCCGCCGAACGACGGATAATTTTGTCATCGATATCGGTAACATTACGCACATAGTTCAGCGAATAGCCGAGATAACGCAGGTAACGTGCTACCACATCAAAAGCAACAAAGGTACGGCCATGGCCGATATGACACAGGTCATATAGGGTTACCCCGCATACGTACATGCCAACTTTTCCAGCATCAATGGGTTTGAATTCCTCTTTTTGACGACTCAGGGTATTAAAAATCTTTAGCATCGGGACATTCCGTGGTGTGCGTGATAACAAAAATGGTGATCGTGGTCAGGGGGCTAACCCGGTAGCACATTGAAACCTGAAGCCTTCTCTAATGCAAGATCATGCATGTTTTACCTACCTACCCCATAGGAAATGATAAAAATAAGCCATAGACAGCGATGTTATAACAAATTTATTTTTTCCATGGGCAGGACGCCATTTAGCGGCTGCTGACTCAATCTGGGAGATATGTTATAAGGTCTGTCTGAATGTTTACTAGCTCTGTGACGTCTCATTTCATTTTGTTAGGACTACATCTATGGTTACTTTCCACACTAATTATGGCGATATTGTTATCAAAACTTTTGCTGACAAAGTGCCGGTTACCGTTGAAAATTTCTTGAACTACTGCCGCGCAGGTTTTTACGACAATACTATCTTCCATCGTGTTATCAATGGTTTCCTGATTCAGGATGGCGAGTTTGAGCCTAGCATGAACCAGAAATCTACCCAAGCAGCCATCAAAAACAAAGCCAACAACGGGTTGAAAAACACCTTCGGCACCTTGGCCATAGCACGCACCAACGATCCACACTCCACTACCGCGCAGTTCTTCATCAACGTGGCAGACAACGACTTCCTGAACTTTCGTAGTGAAAAGACCCAGAATTGGGGTTGGGGTTACTGCGTATTCGGTGAAGTGGTTGCAGGCATGGATGTGGTTGACAAGATCAAAGGCGTGAAAACTAGCCATAGTGGCATGCACCAGGACATACCGGTAGAAGATGTGGTGATCAAAAGCGTTACCGTCAGCGAATAATCGCCACTGTATGAGTACGCTGTTCATCGCAGATCTGCACTTGTGTCCACAAGAACCTGCAATTACTGCCGGTTTTCTGGGTTTTTTACAGCGCGATGCAATCCACGCCGATGCACTGTATATCCTCGGCGATCTGTTTGAAGCCTGGACTGGCGATGATGATCCCGAACCATTGCACAATGAGATCGCCGCAGCGCTAAAGGTGCTGCAACAAGCTGGCGTACCCTGTTATTTCATCCATGGTAACCGCGATTTTCTGTTGGGCGAGCGTTTCGCCAGCGCCAGCGGCATGCAACTACTGCCGGAAGAGACAGTGCCTGAACTGTATGGTCGCCACATTCTGCTCCTGCACGGCGATACGCTATGTACCGACGATCAAACTTACCAACAATTCCGCCGCAAGGTGCGCAATCCACTAATCCAAAAACTATTCTTGGCCCTGCCATTGCGCTGGCGGCTGAAAATCGCCACTAAAATGCGCGCTCGTAGCCAACAGGCCAACCAATGTAAGCCGGAAGATATCATGGACGTCAATCCACAAGCGGTTAAACAGGCAATGCTGCATCACGGCGTGCACTGGATGATCCACGGCCACACCCATCGCCCAGCAATGCATCGGCTGGATTTGAATAATAGCCAGGCCCACCGTGTAGTGCTGGGTGCCTGGCACGTCGAAGGCTCAATGATCAAAGTCAGCACCGACGCCGTCGAACTGATCCCATTCCCATTCTAAATTCTAGAGTAACCGTACAAGTAAAAATTCGCGCTGTTGACGGCGAAAACCAGCAACGCAACCGTTCTCCTTACTGTGCGCCCATGGTATGCTCTATGTCCTCATTATTCGGCCCATGCGGCCGTGCTTGTACCATCACAGGAGCCTTCCCATGAGAGCCAACACTGCTTCAGCTAGCCACGCTGGAATGAAAATTGCAATTGTAATGGGATCGAAAAGTGACTGGGCCACCATGCAATTTGCAGCCGAAGTACTGACCATGCTTGATGTCCGGTTCCACGCTGAAGTCGTTTCCGCTCATCGCACACCAGACAAATTATTCAGCTTCGCCGAACAAGCCAGCGCCAACGGGTTTGAGGTGATTATCGCTGGCGCAGGGGGTGCTGCGCACTTGCCGGGCATGTTGGCGGCGAAAACCCTGGTTCCAGTACTGGGTGTGCCAGTGCAAAGCGACGCGTTAAGTGGCATTGACAGCTTGTATTCCATCGTGCAAATGCCGCGCGGTATTCCAGTCGGTACTCTGGCGATCGGCAAATCCGGTGCTGCCAATGCTGGATTGCTGGCGGCACAGATCCTGTCCCTACATGATGCGCCGTTGGCACAGCGTTTGGCAGATTGGCGTCGTGCGCAGACTGAAGATGTGCTAAACAACAACCCATCCCCCCGGGAGGAAGCATGAAGCCGGTTTGCGTACTGGGCAACGGACAACTGGGGCGCATGCTGCGCCAGGCCGGCGAACCACTAGGCATTAGCGTTTATCCCATTGGCGTCGATGCCACACCGGAAGCCGTACCATATCAGAATAGCGTTATCACCGCCGAAATCGAGCGCTGGTCAGAAACCGCACTCACACGCGAGTTGGCGATCCACAAAAGTTTTGTTAACCGTGACATCTTCCCGCGCCTGGCAGATCGTCTGGCGCAAAAACAGCTAATTGACCAACTTGGCTTACCCACTGCACCTTGGCAGTTGCTAGCAAACGCCGCCGAGTGGCCACAGGTGTTCTCAACCCTGGGTGAACTGGCGATCGTCAAGCGCCGCGTCGGCGGTTACGATAGCCGTGGTCAGTGGCGTCTGCGCCCAGGCCAACAGCATGCTTTGCCAACTGATGCCTATGGCGAATGTATCGTTGAACAGGGTATCAACTTCTGCGGTGAAGTATCGCTAGTCGGCGCACGTGGCCACTATGGCCAGTCGGTATTCTACCCACTCACCCACAATTTGCATGAAGACGGTATTCTGCGTACCAGCGTAGCACTGCCGCAGCCTAACCAGGCGCAGCAGCAACACGCCGAGCAAATGCTGGCGGAAATCATGAACACGCTAAACTATATTGGTGTGATGGCGATGGAATGCTTTATCGTCGGCAAGCAGCTGCTGATTAACGAGTTGGCACCCCGTGTGCACAACAGCGGCCACTGGACGCAAAACGGGGCTTCCATTAGCCAGTTTGAGCTGCATCTGCGCGCAATTCTTAGCCTGCCACTGCCGAGGCCAGTGGTAAATACCCCGGCGGTGATGGTCAACCTGATCGGCACCGCAGTAAATCATAAGTGGCTGGCACTGCCGCTGGTGCATCTGCACTGGTACAAGAAAGAAGTGCGTGCTGGCCGCAAGGTCGGCCATCTGAATCTAAATGATCTAGACGCAGTAGCGCTACGGCAAGCGTTGCAGAAGCTGGCATCGTTGTTGCCAACTGAATACCATAGCAGCCTGGCTTGGGCACAGCAAAAGCTGGCTTGAGGTATATGCCACATCAATGGAGGGTAACCTTATGTCCAAAGCGGTATTAATAACCGGCTGCTTCCAGTGGGATTAGACTGATTGCCGCGCAGGATCTGCACAACCGAGGCTACCGAGGGGTGTTAGCCACCTGCCGAAAACCGCAGGACGTGGAGATCATGGCACCAGCTTGGGCTGGAAGGCATTGAGTTGGATCTGGACGACAGCGACAGCGTCGAACGTGCCACAGCACAAGTAATCACCTTTACCGGTGGCAAGTTGTACGCCATGTTCAATAACGGCGGTTCGGGATGTATGGTGCCATGAGCAGCATTTCACGCCGTCAAATGGAGTATCAGTTCGCCACTAACCTGTTCAGTACTACTCACCAGTTGACCCAATTGCTGTTGCCAGCGATGCTGCCATACGGCGAAGGATGCATTATCAAGACCAGTTCTATGATGGGGCTGGTATCTAGCGTCAGCCGTGGTGCCTACGCCGCTAGCAAGTTTGCACTGGAAGCTTGGTCCGATGCGCTGCGCATGGAGTTGCATAGCAGCGGCATTCAGGTGAGTTTGATTGAGCCAGTGCCGATCCCCACCCATTTTACCCAGAATACCAATCAGGCGCAGAGCGACTAGCCAGTGCATAACTACCGCATCGTCAAACGCCTGAGGCTTCTCCCATAGGCTATTCTGCCTAAGCTGCACCACGCGCTGGAAAGCCCCAGAGACAAACTGCGTTATCCGGTAACTCTACTAGCACACACGCTAAGCGTGTTGCGCTGTACGCTGCATGGGCTGGCTACTACGCAACATCATTTAATTTGGCCAGCGAGGTTGAAGAATACCGGCACGCCCCCATTTATCCTTTAATTGTTGATATTAACGAAAATAACCTGCACCAAACGCTAGAACAATCGATATCGATGCCAGTACTGCTCTGCTTCTGTTCAGAACGCAGCCAATACTACCTGCAACCCACTCCAGTGCTAGAGAAACTGGCAGAAGAGTATGTCGGCCAATGGGTGCTAGCCAAGGCGGATTGTGACACCGAACAAATGATCGCCGTCTAATTTGGATTACGTTTCATCTCGGCGGTGTGTCTGTTAAAAGACGGTCAGCCAGTCGATGGCTTCTAAGGCCCGCAGTCGGAAACGATCATTCGCGAATTTCTACAGCGTTTTTTGCCAAAGGAAGAGGATCTAAGGCTGGCTCAGGTCACCGAGCTGCTAGTCGAAACCCAAATCGCTCTGAACCGTACTGAAGATGCCGAAGCGGTACTCGCTACCATCCCACTGCAAGATCATGATACCCGTTATCAGGGCCTAGTGGCATAGATTAAGCTGCTGAAGTAAGTGGTCAACACCCCTAAAATCCAGCAGTTACAGCAATAGTCGGAGAACGTGGATCTAGCGGTGCAATTGGCGTTGCAACTGCATCAGGTTGGGAGCTATGAAGAAGCGCTGAAACTATTGATGGGGCACCTAAAGAGAGATCTGGATGCTGCCGACGGCAATGCGCGTAAGACGTTAATGGATACTCTCGCCACATCAGGCACAAGCTATGCGTTGGCCGCCAAATACCCTCGCCAGTTATATTCACTGCTCTGTATTAATATTTGAGGCGCGGCTTGCTGCGCCTCAAATATTAATACAGACCACCACTGAAGATTGCCTAAACACCAGACGGACAACGTCATGAAATAAATAAAAATCGTTGGAACGTGCCTATTCGGTATCTCCTTCGCCATCCATCCATGAATGACTCGTCTTTGCATGGCTGCTAGCGTAATATTCGTTCACCTATGTCTGACAGGAAGGTTCACCATGCTTACTTTTATTCCCATCGTGATTGTTGTTGCGCTGATTGCCGTCTTTACTGGTATAAAAATTGTGCCGCAGGGTTTTCAATGGACGGTAGAACGCTTTGGCCGCTACACTAAAACGCTGATGCCCGGCCTCAATCTGGTTGTGCCATTTATGGATCGCATTGGCCGGAAAATTAATATGATGGAACAAGTGCTGGATATTCCCTCGCAGGAAATCATCTCGCGCGACAATGCTAACGTTGCCATTGATGCTGTGTGCTTTATTCAGGTCGTTGATCCGGCTCGCGCTGCTTATGAGGTCAGCAACCTTGAACAGGCCATCGTAAACCTCACCATGACCAACTTCCGTACTGTGCTCGGCTCAATGGAGCTGGACGAAATGCTGTCACAGCGTGATAGCATCAACAGTCGTCTGCTGCATATCGTCGATGAGGCGACCAATCCTTGGGGGGTCAAAATTACCCGCATTGAGATCCGTGATGTACGCCCACCGGCCGAACTGATCGCCTCAATGAACGCCCAGATGAAGGCCGAACGTACTAAACGCGCCGACATTCTAGAGGCTGAAGGGGTAAGACAGGCAGCCATCCTGCGCGCCGAAGGGGATAAGCAGTCACAGATCCTCAAGGCCGAGGGCGAGCGCCAGTCGGCGTTCTTGCAAGCGGAAGCGCGCGAACGCGCCGCTGAAGCTGAAGCACGCGCCACCCAGTTAGTTTCCGATGCCATCGCCAGCGGTAATATTCAGGCGGTGAACTACTTTGTGGCGCAGAAATACACCGATGCACTGCAAAAGATCGGTTCGTCCAACAACAGCAAGGTAGTGATGATGCCGCTAGACTCCAGTAGCTTACTCGGCTCTGTCGGTGGTATCGCCGAACTGTTGAAAGAAAGCAAAGGCAAATAACCATGGCTACACTGCTGATTGCAGCAAACCCTCAGGGTTTCTGGCTTTCCATTGGTGGGGTACTGCTAGCGGTGGAAATGCTCGGAGCTAGCGGCTATCTGTTGTGGAGCGGTGTAGCGGCATTGATCGTAGGCGTACTGGTTTGGCTGCTGCCGCAGTTGCCGTGGGAATGGCAGGGGGTGATATTCGCTGGGCTGACCGTTGCCGTCGCCTTTCTGTGGTGGTACTGGCTGCATCAACGTCTAGCGGGGGCACCCAACGATGCACAGATGCTTAACCAGCGGAACCGCCAGTTGATCGGCACCCATGCCACACTCACCGAGGCAATACACAACGGCATAGGACGTATCAACATCGGCGACAGCAGTTGGCGCGCCCAGGCCAATGACGATCTACCGGTAGGCACTAACGTGGAGGTGATCGCAGTAGCAGGCGTCACGTTGGTGATCCGCGCCATTAGCCGTTAGCTTTAAATGGCAAAACCCCGCCAAATTATTGATGATGGGGGGCACTCTGCACCATCATCACCAGGGCATTGCTCCACCAGCGCTAGTAAACGCTAGCGCATTTCGTCCAATTCACTTATATGCCTTCCAATCTCCGCTACCTGCTGTAGGGTACGCACTTTCACATCGGCACTATGGGGCGAGCCGGATCATTAAACAGTGCTACCAGTTCGTGGCACTCATTCAGATTAAAACCCACCTACCGCATCTGGATCAGCAACGTCAGCTCATCGATATGCTGCGCAGAATAGCAGCGGTAGCCATTGTAGGTGCGCATCGGCATCGGCGCGGTTATCAGCCCTTTCTCTTCGTAAAAGCGGATCGCATTGCGCGTTAAGCCAGTTTTTTTGCTACGTCGCTAATATTTATTTCACTCCTTGACCTTCTCCTTGATGGAAGGTTTAAACTCCAGTCTTGGTGAAAACAGGTTAAGCAGCCAACCTTTACATACCGCTCTTGAGCGAGGAGCCGAATCATGTCACTAACTACCCTGTTAGCGTTGCAAGGACTGTCGTGCATGCATTGCACGCAATGGGTGAAGCATGCCCTGGAAAGCTGCCGCGATGTCTAACAGGCAGAAGTTAGCATGCATTACGCCAAGGTGACCGGCGATGCACCGAGTAGTGCGCTGATCGCCGCCGTAGCAAATGCCGGCTATCAGGCCAACTTGGCGAGTGGTAGCGCCGCAAAAACTGAGCTATTGACTAACGCAACCTCTTCATTGCCGGATGCTCAGCCAGCGGTGTCATCTTCTCTCCCGGCAACCGACAATAATAATGATGATGACGTGTAACTGTTACTTAATGGTCTGAGTTGCGCCAGTTGCGTCAGTAAGGTACAGCACGCGCTGCTGGCCGCGTACCCAGCGTTGAGCAAGCGCGGGTGAACCTGGCGGAGCGCAGTGCATTAGTAACCGGCACTGCCGATTCGTAAGCGTTGGTCAAGGCAGTGGAAAAAGCTGGCTACAATGCGTGGATGATCCATGACTAGACCGAACGCCGCGCGCGTCAATAGCAAACCGCGCGTGACAAAATGAAGCGTTAATGAAGCATTTTAGCTGACAGGCAGCGCTGGGTCTAGCACTGGGGGTATACCACTGCTGGCCTGGGGTCTATTCAGCGGCAGCATGTCGCTGACGCCAGAAACTCAGAGCCCGTGGCTAGTCGTCGGTATCATTACCTTGGTGGTGATGGTATTTGCTGGTGGACATTTCTACCGTAACGCTTGGCGTGCGCTGATGAACGGCAGCATCACCTGTATTATGAGGCTATCGCGATGATCATTGGTTTAATCAACCTGGGCCAGGCACTGGGGAACAACGGGCGCGTCAGCGCTCTTCGCAGGCATTGGAACGGTTGATGGATCTGACACCGCACACTGCGTGGCTGGTCACCGACAACGGCTAACGTTTTATCCCGTTGGCAGAGGTGCAGCTCGGCATGATACTGCGCCTAACTACCGGCGATCGCATACCAGTGGATGGTGGGATCGTGCAAGGTGACGTGTGGCTCGATAAAGCGATGCTAACTAGTGAAGCAGTGCCGCAGCAAAGGAGCGTGGGCAATACCGTTTATGCCGGTACGGTGATCGATAACAGCAGCATACTATTCCACGCTGCTGCCAGCGGCAGCAAAACCATACTAGCGCGCATCACCAAGCTGGTGCGGCAGGCGCAGAGCGGTAAGCTGGAAATCGGCCAACTGGCAGATCTCATATCCGCGATATTCATGCCAGCGGTAGTGGTGGTGGTATTGATCAGCGCCACCATCTGGTACTTCTTCGGCTAACAGCTACCGTGGGGGTATACGTTAGTGATCGCCAACTACGGTGTTGATCATCGCCGGTGTCTGCCAGGCGGCTGAATTCGGTGTGCTGGTACGCGATGCTGATGTATTGCAGCAGGCTAGCCAACTAGACACCTTGGTGTTTGATAAAACCGGTACAAAGCTCCCATCATCCACTGGGGCGCGCCATCGTAGAACGCGTCGCTAGGCAAACACTGCCACAGGTAGAGCAATTTCGTACTTTGCACAGCGCCAGAATTAGCGGTGAAGTGGGCGGTGTAAAACTGCTCCTGGGCAACGCCGTGCTGCTGCAATAGCACCAGATAGCGCTCGATCAGCTAGAGGTACAGATACACAGCTAATCCGAGTGCGGCGTAACGCCGGTGCTGCTGGCGTGCTGACGGAGGGCAAAGTAGCGGCAATCAAGCAGCTATAGGAGAAAGGACAGCGTGTAGCGATGATCGGCGATGGCATCAACGATGCGCCAGCACTGGCGCAGGCCGATGTGGGCATTGCCATGGGCTGCGGCAGCGATATCGCTATCTAAACTGCGGCGATGACCCTGATGCGCCACAGCCTGCACGGTGTCGCCTATGCGCTGGAGTTATAGAAAGCGACATTGCGCAATATGAAGCAAAACCTGTTCGGCGTGTTTATTTACAACACGCTGGGCATTCCGATCGTTGCTGGCGTGCGCTCTATCCGCTCATCAGTACGCTGCTCAGCCCGGTAGTAGCTGACGCGGCGATGGCCCTATCATATATTACCATAGTCAGCAACGCTAATCAGCTGTTGCGCTTTAAACCTAAAGGGGAACCCTTCCAGGGTGAGAAATAGCCTCCGGTTGTTTCGACATCTTTCTTTCAGACTTTCTGATATGGCGGAGAGTGTTTAGCATGAGGCTACCATGGCCCCTCACCGCTCAAGTTTGAAAGCAAATACCTTCTTGGAGCCCCGCTATATGGGTCAACTGCTACGCTATATCGCCACTTTTCTCGGCCTGATTTCTCCCATCAGCTATGCCCCTTACCTGGCACTGGACATCAACCTGCGCGGTGGCCACCAACTACATCTGGTGAGTAGCATTCATATGGGTACGGTAGATATGGCTCCGTTGCCAACCAGGCTGGATCATTCGCCTGAAACAGGCGGATGCGTTGATCGTCGAGTTTGATATCACCGGTTCCGCCTCACCATTTGGTGATGCCGAGCCGCATCCGGGGCTTGAGCATCGCCTTTCCACCGATGAATTCCGCTAGTTACTGATGCTATGTCAAGAACTGGAGGCTGATGTCCACGTATTTTCGACCTTACCAGGCTGGCAAGTGGCACTAATGATGCAAGCGCGTAAGGCTCAGCGCCTAGAGCTGCTCACCGAGTACGGGGTAGACTACCAGCTATTACAGGCGGCCAAATCACAGCACATAAGGGTGATCAAGCTGGAAGGGACGCAATAACAGTACGCTATGCTGGAATAATTGCCGAGAGGGGGCATCATGCTACTGCACGACACACTAAGCATTGGCATACCAACGCGCGGCTGTTACAGACGATGATCAGTTGGTGGCTTAACGTCAAACCCAGCGGCGCATGGGATGCGCTATCCACCACCTTCAGTACCGAACTACTGTATGATATGCTGATGCATCAGCGTAACCAAGATTGGCGTCAAAAGCTGGAGACATTGCCAACTGGCAACTATGTCGTGGCGGTAGGCGTATTGCATCTGTATGGCGAAAATAATTTGCCAGCGATGCCACAGCCACGGCAGTAAATCTGTGTCGGCACCTATTCCACTAGATTATTAACATCGCTAAACGTGACTGAATCACGCTCTGAAGCCATTGTTCTTCCTGATCAGCGGCAATGTCGCTTCTTGGTTTTGTCGCCTATTTGTTGGATGGTATGGAACCGATGAAATCGGTTTTTTTACCACTAATTGCTATTACTTACGTATCACCTGAAAATATGATTAACAAAGTAAAGTAAACCTGAAAATTATAAACTTAAGCACATCAATATTAGTTATCTAATAAATAGCTGTTACTTGCAATATTAGATATAAAATCTACCCATTGATAAACCAAAAGTGAAACTCACCATTTTTCATATTAAATTAGCATTTAACCAAAAATTGGTGAACAAATGCAATAAACTCTATATAGCCATCATACTTCAAGTTGCCTGTGCTTGAGCTTGCCCCGCTCACCCCTGTCACTGACGGATGTCATCGCCTGAGACTCAGCCTACGTCCCAGCGCACGCGCTGTTCAAATCGGTTTCCGACCGATTTGTTGCTGCGTTGTCGCCTTCCTGCAATTCGAGTGATTTAGGGCATATATCTTTCTTGACTTTGTTGCGTGTTTCCCTTATTATGATATATAGCAAAAAGGAGATTGAATGCATAATTCAATACCGCTAATAACTACGATCGTCGGGGGATTAGTCCTTGCCTTCATCCTCGTAATGTTGGCAAACCGCCTGCGCATCTCCCCTCTGGTGGGATATCTCGCCGCAGGGGTACTCGCTGGCCCATTTTACCCCCGGTTTTGTTGCCGACACTTCATTGGCACCGTAACTGGCGGAAATCGGTGTGATCCTGTTGATGTTCGGTGTGGGTATGCATTTTTCGCTTAAAGATCTCCTCACTGTAAAATCTATCGCCATCCCTGGTGCCATGGCACAGATTGCGGTTGCAACTCTGCTAGGCATCGGGCTCTCTACGCTGCTTGGTTGGGATTTACTCTCCGGACTGGTATTCTGTCTCTGCCTGTACACCGCCAGCACCGTGGTGTTATGCGTGCACTGGAAGAACGGCAGTTAATAGACAGCCAGCGCGGATAAATTGCCATCGGCTGGTTGATCGTCGAGGACTTAGCAATAGTGCTAACGTTGGTACTGTTGCCAGCTTTTGGCAAAATGATGGACAACGTCAACACCTACAGCAGCCAATTGCTGATGGAACTGGCGATCACCATTGGCAAAGTCATCGCTTTTATCGCCTTGATGATCGTGGTCGGTCGCCGTCTAGTGCCTTGGATACTGTCAAAACCACCTAGCACCGCGGTTCGCGTGAGCAATTTACCATAGCAGTCTTGGCACTGGCGCTTGGCATTGTCTACGGTGCGGTGAGGCTATTCGATGTTTCCTTTGCGTTAGGTGCTTTTTTCACCTGACATGGTATTGAACGAATCGGAGCTAAGCTATCGTGCGGCCCACGATACGCTGCCGCTGCGTGATGCGTTCGCAGTGTTGTTCTTCGTCTCGGTCGTCATGCTGTTTGACCAGATAATCCTAATCAACGAACCGTTGTCCGTGTTAGCAACACTGGTGATTATCGTGTTTGGCAAATCTGCTGCCGTATTCCTGCTGGTGAGACTGTTCGGCCACTCCAAACGCACCGCACTAACTATCTCTACCATCCTGGCACAGATCGGCAAGTTCGTTTTTATCTTGGCCGGTCTAGGCATTACGCTGGGGATGATGTCGGAGCATGGGCGCAACTTGGGGTGCTGGCCGGTGCTATTCTGTCGATTATGCTCAACCCGCTGTTGTTCACTCTGCTGGAGGACTGTCTGGCCAAAACCGAGATCATAGAAGAACAGAATCCTGGAAGAAACGGTGGAAGAAGAGAAACAAATCCCAGTAGAGATGTGCAACCATGTGCTGGCAGTCGGCTATGGCCGCGTCGGTATCCTGCTAGGCAGCAAAAGCAAACTGGCCTAGGCATATATTCCTCTGGTCGTGGTTGAAAACTCTCGCCCGCGCGTTGAGGAGCTGCGTGAATAGGACATCAAGGCGGTATATGGCAATGCCGCCAATCATAAGGTGGTGGATCTAGCACGCTTCGACTGTGCTCGCTGGCTGCTGCTAACCATCATGAATGGCTATGAGGCCGGCGAGATCGTCGCCTCGTCTTGTCATAGACGGCCAAACATTGAGATTATCGACAGTGCACATTACGACGATGAAGTGGCTTATATTTTTGATCGCGTGGCCAATCAGGTGGTGATAGGTGAGTTGTAGATCACCAACAGCATGCTGAACATCCTTAAATTGGATAGGCTGAGCGAAGAAGAGAAAGTAGGCGGCAATTGCCTGATCTAGGTCATCTATCGTGGCGGCTTCACAGACCCAAAAGCCGATAATCAAAGCGAAAGGGAAAGGTACCCATAAGTGACATGCTTATTAGGCCTACCCAACATCATTACCTGCGACTTGCTGCGCGTTTAAACAACCACCAATGGCACTCATGGGCCATTGCCAAGTACAGCCTAATGCTAACATTGATGATAAATAAGATCCGCCTTGCGGGATCTTTTATTTTTAGCACAACCCAACGCCATAGTTAATCATTGGGCCATTAGCAGGCAGAAATTAAAATATTAGCGTATTCTTGCCTGATATAGTGATAGACTCAACGCCTGACATAACGATGACTAAGAATCCTATCCCATAAGGCTATTTTATTTGCCATTTTGGCCTTGGGCCGTGCCCACAATCATCACATACGCCATGTATGCTGCGAGGATTGCGCGCTGTTCTAGTCCAAACAGACTGTAACAATGTACGCGCCTACTGGGATAGGCTTTAAGTACACTCCATCACCAGTTGCTGCATCATATCAATATGTGCCGATTCGTCATTCAGCGCAGAAATATACTCAAACTTCTCGCCACCAGCCTTGAGGAATATCTCACGGTTCTGCTCTTTGATCTCCTCCAACGTTTCCAAACAGTCCGCCGAGAAACCAGGGCAGATCAATTGAAAATGCTTCACTCCCTGCGCTACAAGGCTTTGCAGCGTTTTGTCAGTATATGGCTTCAGCCACGGCTCACGACCAAAGCGCGATTGGTAGGTCATCATCACCCGTTCCGGAGATAACGGCAGCGTGGTAGTTAGCGCACGCTGGGTATCTTCACAGCGCTGCGGGTAATTATCCCCCAGACGTGCATAGCGCTTGGGGATACTGTGAAACGAAAGTATCAGGCGATCAGGCTAACTATGTTCAGCCAATGAGCGTTCAACGCGCTTTGCTGTAGCGCAAAAATATAGTCTGGGTGTGTGGCGTAATCGCGGATAAACCTGATCGACGGTAAATAGCGATGACCCTTAAGGGCGTGCGCCACATCGTCCCATACCGCTGCACTGGTCGAGCAGGAGTATTGCGGGTAAAGCGGCAGCACCACCAGGTTAGTGATGTCTTGAGCCAGCAGTTTACTGATCGCTTCCGCCAGGATTGGAGAACCATAGCTCATGCCCAACTTGACGGGAATGTTCGGTATACGTTCGACTAGCGCCCGTTGTTGACGGCGGCTGTAGACTAACAGCGGCGAACCTTCTTCCATCCAGACCGACTAATACAACTTAGCGACTAGCGGCGATCGCCATGGTAAGATAACGCCGTTAATAATCACCCACCAAAGCAACGGTGAGGTGTCAACAACACGGCCATCACTGAGGAATTCTTTCAGGTAACATTTTACCGCCGATGAGGTTGGCGCATCTGGCGTACCCATGTTTACCAGCAATACGCCGTGTTTCCTTTACTTCATCTCAGTTCCCCTTGTTACCTTTCCGGCCGGCATCCTGTTCTGGGTCGGGATGTCAGCAGATACTAATGTGATCTATTATAACGGAAAAACTCTTCGTTGGAACCGATATTAGCAACAGGCACCGTCCATAATGGCACCATTCGACCTCAGCCCTGCGCCAGCCGCCATAGCCAGCTACTTTGCGCGCCGTAACCTCCAGATTGTGAGACGCACCCACCAGAGCCTCCTCCAGCGCGCTCAGGATCTCCTTGAAAGAATCTGGTGCTATGACCCACTTTCTTCAGCGTTTTAATTACTCTTTCTTATCCCGCCAAATTAAATATGCCCAACATCAGCGCCGAAACTGCCGCGATAGTAAAGCCCTCCAGTGTTTCATACGGCAACAGTTTCAACCGCTCGTGCACCGCAATATTGACGCTGCTGCCGGTCGCATGGAAGAAGCTGCCGTGCGGCAGGTGATCCAGTACTGTGGCACCGGCGGCGTGGATCATCGCCGTGCCGTCCAGCCCGCTGACGCCCAGCTCCAACAGCGTGCTGCTGAATACGCCGGAAGCCACCGCGGTGCCTGTAGTGGTCGAGGCGGTGGCCATCGACATCAACGCACCGGACAGCGGCGGTGCCAGCAGCCAGGCTGGTGTGCGTCAGGCAGGTGATCATCACGTCCTTGCAGCATGATCGCCACCAGCGACGCGCTGCGTTAGCAGCTCCGCTACCACCACCCGGCTACCCTGGCCGCTCAGGTGCCGCACTAGCAGATAAGCTACCACCAGTCTGCATAGGCCTGGCACGATACCGGCCATCATCACCGAGATAAGCGGCACGTGAAAGTTGTCAGCCGCCGCGATGGTATTATGGTTCGGCGACATCATGTTTCCGGCTTTGCCGCCGCCGATTATCGCTAGCAGGATCGCCGCGCGTGAGATCCCAGCCTTCGGCGCGATGGACAGCGCGATCGGTGCCACGGTGATTACTGCCACGTCGATAAATACCCCCCTACAGCCGTTAGGATCAGTGTAGCTATCGCCAGCACCAGTAGCGCCCGATTTCACTGACTTTGCGCACGATGGTTTCGGCGATAGTGTGTGCCGCGCTAGATTCGATCAGCACCACGGAAACACGCCAGACGCCAGAGTACGCATCACGGCGCTGGTAATGCCCTACGTACCACTGATCATCAACGTGACGGTCTGCACCAGATCGGTACCGCTGCACAGCCCGCCCACCAGTGCTCTAGCAATCATGCTATAAGCCAGCGGAACCTTACGTAAGATCAGGACGATAGCGACGGCTAACGCCACCAGAGTGGATACGGTTGCCATTGTTGTTTTTCCCGTGGTTTATGTGCAGTCAACCTTATCCTGGCCGGCGGCCATAAGCCTGAGAGGAAACGACAAAAAACCGCTGCTAAAACGGCGGCAAAATTGTGGGTTGGCACAACTTAGTCGTGCCTCAGCATGCCGATATACAGCCGCAGCGAGTCGGTTAACTGATTGATTTTTAGTCAGGTAATCGCTTCAATCCGCTGTAGCCAGTAGCGTAGGGTATTGACATATGGATATGCAGCTGCGCGGCAGTCTACGTTTGATCACAATTTTGCGAAAATAGTACCGCAGGGTGCCGCGCAGCACTCCTTTTTCATCCTGCTCGCCCAATACCTGCCAGGGGCGGCCCAGCTCCTGTGTGCGCGCCAGTCTTCTCCTAGATCGCACAACAGCGCCGGTAACGGGTAATCATGATACAACAGTATGGCATAACGCAGCTTAAGTCGCTGCACCAGTGCCTGGGTGGCGCTCTCTGTCAGGTTTGAACGACATGCCCCCTGTGCCATACAGGCTGGGCGCAGCAGGATCATCTCGTTGAATCCGGTGATGGCGATCAGTGCCTATAGCTGGGCCGCCTCCAGCGACGTCATGTTCACCTGCGGCTGCAGCAACTGGTTCGCCAACTCTTCCCGATAGCATTTTTCCCACTGGTTCTGATCCAGCAGTGCCGTATGTTCCACCATCAGCTCAGCCGCCATCTTCACCAGTTAAGCATAGGCACGCACCTCGGTCAGCTCGCCGGATATGCCGATCACCCCCCACCCCCACCCGCTAGTTGCGAAAGCTGAACGGCAGATTGATGCCGGGACGCACGCCTTTCAGGTGCTCGGTGTTGACGTTGTCGATTTACACTACTCGGTTTTCCGTCAGCGCTAGCACCGCACCTTCATGGCGCTGAAACAGGCGCGACGGGTTGCTGGAGGCGATGATCACGCCATTGCTATCTATCAAGTTGACGGAGTGGCTGATGATGCTCATCGCCCGCTGCACAATCTGGCGCGCGGTGGGGGTGGCCTCCGCCAGAAAATTGTTTTGTCCGAACATACCCTAGCTCCCTGCTACTGATGAAAATGCAGGCAGTTATACGCCATTTGCGGCGGGATATTAAAGGGCGTGGACGCTACAAGCTGCGGCGATCACAATTCGGTGGAAGAATGGCAAAAAAACGCCAGACCTGAGGTCTGGCGCTATGCAAGCAATGAAATCGATCAGCCGAGAATGGTTGCCAACTCGGCGCTCACTTCACTCACCTTGCGAGTACCGTCGATTTTATGATATTGGGTGTTACCTGCTACCGCTTCTTTGCTGTAGTAGGAAATCAGTGGTGCGGTCATTTGGTAATATTCCACCAGACGTTTTCGTACGGTTTCTTCCTGATCGTCCTTGCGAATGTTCAGTTCTTCGCCGGTCACATCGTCTTTACCTGCCACTTGTGGTGGATTAAATTTCACGTGATATACGCGGCCAGATGGCACATGCATGCGACGACCAATAATGCGATCTACAATCAGTTCGTCTGGCACATCTAATTCCAACACATAATCCACATTGATACCGGCTTCTTTCATCGCATCAGCCTGTGTAATAGTACGAGGGAAACCGTCCAGCAGGAAACCGTTGCGGCAATCTTCCTGAGTGATGCGTTCTTTGACCAGAGCAATCACCAACTCATCGGTCACTAATTTGCCGGCGCCCATAATTTCTTTTGCCTGCTTGCCCAATTCACTGCCCGTCTTCACGGCGGAGCGCAACATATCCCCAGTGGAAATCTGCGAAATACTGTATTTTTCCATGATGAACTGAGCCTGAGTACCTTTACCAGCGCCTGGAGCTCCCAGCAAAATGATACGCATTGCGTAAATCCCCTTGCTATTATTCCCTTCATCTTTCAAGCCGCAGCATTTTGGTAGCTCACACCCAACCCAGTCACTTACCTAAGGTAGTATGTATTTGCCGCCTAGCCGCAATTTGAAACCTTTTGGGTATTAAGTTTTAAAAAAATGGCAAAAACGCGCCACCATATCATTTCAAGGGGAAGTGGCTCAAGGTTACACAAAGGAAATCAATTGTAAATCATAAGGAAAAATTCAGGGAAAAGAGGGAAAATGCAGAAAAAAATCGGCATTGCGCCCTAAACGTGTCAGTCATGGGCGCATAGATTCTGTATTATACAGAGAGCAATTTATTCATTCGGCGGATGAACTGGTTTGGGTCTTCCAACGTACCGCGTTCCGCCAATAGTGCTTGATCCAGCAACAGATTGATCCATTCAGCGAATTGTTCGTTATCAGCCACATCGGAGGCATATTTAACCAGGGTATGCTCAGGATTCAGCTCAAAAATGTATTTTACTTCCGGCGCTTGCTGACCCGCAGCGGTAAACAGCTTAGCCATTTGAGTACTCATCTCGTCAGCACCGGTAATGACCACTGCTGGGGTGTCGGTCAGGCGATATGTTAGGCGCACGTCCTTCACACGTTCACCCAGCAACGTCTTCACACGCTCGATAAACGGTTCTAATTGCTGCTCGGCGGCCTTTTGCTCTTCATTTTCGTCCGCCAGTTTGTCCAGCGCCTCATCAGCTTTGCTCACTGACTGGAACAGCTTGCCGTCGAACTCTGTCAGATAACTCATCATCCATTCATCGATGCGGTCGGACAATAGCAACACTTCGATGCCTTTCTTGCGGAACAGCTCTAAATGTGGGCTACTCTTGGCGGCGGCATAGCTATCGGCAGTGATGTAGTAAATTTTCTCCTGCCCTTCAACCATGCGGCTAACGTACTCTTCCAACAATACGGTTTGCGCCGAGCTATCGCTGTGGGTAGATGCGAAACGCAGCAGCTTAGCGATCGCTTCTTGGTTGCTGTTGTCTTCCGCTGGGCCTTCTTTCAGTACCAGGCCGAACTGTTGCCAGAATTTCTGATAGCTTTCAGTATCATCCTTCGCCAGCTTCTCTAGAATCTGTAGTACACGCTTGGTCAGGGCACTACGCAGGCTCTGGGTGACGCGGCTATCTTGCAGAATTTCACGCGAGACATTTAGCGGCAAATCATTGGAATCTATCAAGCCGCGCACGAAGCGTAGGTAGTTCGGCATAAACTGTTCAGCATCGTCCATGATAAACACACGCTGAACGTACAGCTTCAGGCCATGTTTATGATCGCGATTCCACATGTCCCACGGTGCCTGAGCCGGAATATACAGCAGGCTAGTATACTCCTGCTTGCCTTCCACCCGGTTAAGACTCCAGATCAACGGATCAGTGAAGTCATGGGCGATATGCTTGTAAAACTCTTTGTACTCTTCGTCGGTGATATCAGCCTTGTTACGCGTCCATAGAGCCTGCGCTTTGTTGATCTTTTCCCAAGTGATGGTGCCGTCTTCTTCGTTTTTGCTCTCAATTTCCACCGGCAGCGCGATGTGATCGGAGTATTTGCCGATCACCGAACGCAAACGCCAGGCGTCGAGATACTCATATTCACCTTCACGCAAATGCAGAGTGACCTCAGTGCCGTGGGTTTCTTTGCTAATGTCAGCGATAGTGTAGTCGCCCTCACCTGTGGACTCCCAGAACACGCCGTCATCGGCAGGGACACCTGCGGCACGGGTACGCACCGTCACTTTATCTGCAACAATGAACGAGGAATAGAAACCGACACCAAACTGACCGATCAGTTGGCTATCTTTAGCCTGGCCGGAACCGATAGACTCAAGGAAAGCCTTAGTGCCTGATTTAGCAATGGTGCCAAGGTTCTCAATCACTTCTTCACGGCTCATGCCAATGCCATTATCAGAGAGGGTCAGTGTACGCTGCTCTTTATCAAAGGACAGGCGCACACGCAGTTCACCATCACCTTCATAAAGATCAGGCGCTGATAATGCACGGAAACGCAGTTTGTCAGCAGCATCCGAGGCGTTGGAGATCAACTCGCGCAAAAAAATCTCTTTGTTGGAGTACAGCGAATGAATCATCAAATGAAGCAATTGCTTTACTTCAGACTGGAACCCACGGGTTTCTTGACCTTTCATATTCATTGATTACCTCAAAAGACAATGGTTACCAAAATCACACAATAATGCGTATTGGGTGGGGATCAGGGCGATGTTTTTCAAGCGACTGGCGTGAAATTTTTGCATAATAGTTTACGGAGCCGAATGGCTCCGTCAGGGGAACCTGATAGCATGACGCGACCGGCCAAAGAATTTGACAGCATGGTGCCTCGACTATCTCTAATTCGCCACCTACCGGCACGCCGTGAGCGATGCGGCTGGCGAGCACGCCATATTTGCCGCGCATATCGGCGATGTGGTTGGCAGTGGCCTCTCCTTCCACCGTTGGATTGGTGGCAAGGATAATTTCAGTAATACGTTCCTTCTCCAGCCGTTGCCCCAACCGATCAAGGCCAATGTCACGAGGGCCGATACCATCCAGCAGTGACAAGAACCCCATCAACACAAAGTAGCGCCTGGCGAACTGTCCAGTCTGTTCTCAATGGCGTGAATATCAGCAGAAGTCTCCACCACGCAAATCTGGCCATTTTTCTGACGGCGTGGATTGTGGCACAAATGGTGCAAATATCTTGCTCGGTGAAAGTGCGGCAATCGGCTCAGTTGCCGATTGCCGACATGGCACGCGTCAGTGCCTGCGCTAGACGCATGCCACCGATACGATCGCGTTGTAGCAGTTGGAACGCCATGCGCTGCGCTGATTTTGGGCCCACGCCAGGCAGACAGTGCAGCGCCTCCATAAATAATTCAAGCAGCGGGCTAGTTTGCATCAGAACGGCATCTTGAAGCCATGCGGCAACTGCATGCCATTGGACACGGACGCCATCTTCTCTTTCTGGGTTTCTTCAATACGGCGTGCGGCATCGTTAAAGGCAGCGGCGATCAGGTCTTCCAGCATTTCTTTGTCGTCTTCCATCAGGCTTGGATCGATCTCCACATGGCGGCAGTTATGCGCACCGTTGATAGTCACTTTCACCAGACCAGCGCCAGATTCACCCGTCGTTTCTAATTTGGCGACTTCTTCCTGCATTTGCTGCATTTTTTCCTGCATTTGTTGGGCTTGCTTCATCAGATTGCCCAAACCGCCCTTACCAAACATAGTCGTCTCTCGTCACTTAGGCTGCACACAGTACGCAGCGCTTACGTTTAAATAGGGCGAATACTGTCTTCATCCAGTTCTGCGTCAAAGAAACGGCGCAGCGTCTGGATATGGGTATCCGCAACGATAGACTGGCGCGCCTGCGCCAGTTTTTCTTCATAAATGGCTTGCCGCCATTCCAGCGGGGTCCGTTCCGCCGAATTATCATCTACCACCACGCTCAGTTCTACCGGGCGGCCATATAGCTCGCTGAGCGCGTCAGCCAGTGTCTTCTGTGCCGAGGACGAATTCAGGTGACATTGCGCAGACCGCAGGTGGAGACAAATGTTGTCCGCTTCCTGTTGCTGCTTAAAGGCATTCAACGCCAACTGCCGCACCAACTTTGGCAGCTTCAGCTTGGAAATTTCCTCCGCCCAGACATCACGCTCAATAGACTCCATCACTAGCTTGGCCGAAAGTTCCGGGGTTTTCTCATGCTCCAGCGCCGTGCGTAGTGCCTTGGGCATCGTTAGCACCGCCGGAGCCACCTCTGGCTCGCTTGAAGCTCGCCAGCGGTAGGCTTCTGGCTTGACTGGTTTTCCCGGCACAATTTTTTCTGCCTGACGCTGCTGGCTGCGCTCAGTCACGGAAGCCAATCGCTCCAGCGCCGAGATTGCCGGCCGCGTTCTTCCTAACGCCACCGGTTTACGCTTTTTTGCTATGAATGCTCCCTTCTGCTGCAGTTGACTACGCGCTTTTAACAACTGGGTGGTGGAATCCGGTAAATTTGACTGTTGGTTATTTTGCGGTACAGCAGCTTGGCCTAATGGCGGTGGCACATCCTGAGATTGTGGCGCTTGCATTGGCTGCATTATCTGCACGGGCGCGCTTTGCAGCTCAGCGATTAGCGCTTTGGGATGAAACGCTAACGCACGTAGTAGGGTCATTTCAACTCCCATGCGGCGATCTGGCGCGTAGGCCAGCTCTTTACGCCCCACTAGCATTGTCTGGTAATAAAGTTGAACATCTGCGGGCGGCAAGGTACGTGCTAGCTTATGCAAACGCTGTTCAAGGGCAGCGTACTGATTATCAAATATCGCAGGCAGCAATTGTACCATTGCAAGACGGTGCAACAGCGCTAGCATCTCCACCAGCAGGCTTTCCCAGTCCACACCTCGCGCTGCAGACTGTGCAATCTGCGCCATCACCTTCTCACCGTCAGCACTGGCTAGCGCTTCTAGGATCGCCAATGGCTGTTCATCATCAAGCGTACCGAGCATTTGGCTGACGGTGGCAGTAGTAACCTGCCCCTGCCCCAAAGCGATCGCCTGGTCAGTTAGGCTGAGCACATCGCGCATACTGCCATCAGCAGCACGCGCCAACAATTGTAAAGCACGGGCATCACTGGTGATTTGCTCCGCAATCAGCACCCTTTGTAGCTGATTGTGGATCTGTTCGACATCCAGCGCCTTGAGATGGAACTGTAAGCAGCGGGAAAGAATAGTGACCGGTAATTTCTGCGGATCGGTGGTGGCTAGCAGGAACTTGACGTGCGCAGGCGGCTCTTCCAGCGTTTTCAACAAGGCGTTAAAACTGTGGCGTGAGAGCATGTGTACTTCGTCGATCAGGTAAACTTTGAAGCGGCCACGGGCTGGCGCGTACTGGACGTTATCCAGCAGATCACGGATATCCTCCACTTTGGTTCTGGACGCGGCGTCGATCTCAATCAGATCGACAAAACGCCCCTGCTCAATCTCATGGCAGTTAGTGCATTGACCGCACGGCGTGGCAGTGATGCCAGCTTCACAATTCAGCCCTTTAGCCAGCAGGCGTGCAATAGTGGTCTTACCCACGCCACGCGTGCCTGAGAACAAATAGGCATGATGAATCCGCCCCAGAGAAAGGCCGTTAGCCAGTGCGGTCAGGACATGTTCTTGTCCGACAACATCTGCAAACGTTTGAGGACGCCACTTACGGGCAAGAACCTGATAGCTCATTAATACCGAAGAAGTCGAGTGATCTGGAGAACCATACTAACACAGCCCCATAGCGATCCGCGAGGCTATTGTGGTAATAGGGTAATGCAGATTAGTGACCAGCGAAATTGATCAAGCTGTAACATTCGATACCCAGTGTGTTCAAACACACCTCACCGCCCAGATCTGGCAGGTTAATAACGAAAGACGCATTTTTCACTTCTCCACCCAAACAGCGAATGAGCTTGACGGTAGCGGCAACGGTTCCGCCAGTCGCTAGCAGGTCGTCAATCACCAGTACCTTGTCACCTACGGAAATGGCATCGGTGTGTATTTCCAACTGATCAGTGCCGTACTCCAGCTCGTAGCTTTCGCTGATGGTAGTTCGCGGCAGTTTGCCAGGCTTGCGCACCGGCACAAACCCGACACCTAATGCCAGAGCAACAGGTGCGCCGAACAGGAAACCACGCGCTTCAGTACCCACCACTTTGGTTACACCTACTGTGCGATAATTCTCGGACAGCAGTTCAATGCTGGCAGCATAAGCCAGGGGTTTTTCCAGCAGGCTGGTGACATCACGAAACAAAACTCCCAGCTTGGGGTAATCCGGGATGGTTTTGATACTGTCTTTAACAAGCTGAAGCTGCTGCGCTGTCGTGGTCATAATCGTTGCCTGATTGAGACTAACTGAAAATATGGGTACACAGGTTGCCAAAAGCTCCGTACTACCATAGGTGAAATCCATCACAGGGGAAAATAGAGGGGGCAGCCTAATACACGAAAACACCCAAATTTATGCAAACTGGCGAACAAATGCAACTGTTCCCATTTATTATTTTTAATAATAGGCGACATGAAAAAGGTGTGGCCAATAAAACAATGGCCCCTACCAGAATAACTTGCCACGCTTTACCTCTATGCGAACAGCGCTTGTTTCACAGCGAGATCGCGGGCAAGCTTACCGCCAGCAGAACCCATTATGGAGCCTATGTGAACACTCACCGTCTATTGCAGGTGTTGGAACAACAAATCGCAGTGTTGGCCAACGAGGTGACACCACGTGGCGACGCCCCCATTTTCCAAGCGCGTTTTGACGCTGCGCTGTTCGCTAATCGCGGCACTAGGCGGCGCGATTATCTGGCTGAGGTGCAGAAGAACTTCACCCAGTTGCAAACCGCAGCCCGCGATAACCGCACCAATCAAGTGGCTTATTTGGCCGAGAGATTGGTGACGCAGATCGCCGCCCTGAAGCGGGCATTGGCAACCCAGGGCGGATTGCCGCCGTAAAAATCAGCCGAAAAAGGCAGGAGCGGTTGATTTATATCATAAACTGGCCGAATATCAGGACTATGAGCGTCGGATTAGTTCAATAATTTAAGATCGAGAAAGCCTGCTGAGGCAACAGAGCACGCTAGCAGCACAGCAAAAAAATGCAGCATGAGCTGGCAATGCTGGCAGGACGGCTAATGCGTTGCCGGCAAGTGCTAGCGCGTATCTAGCGCAACATAGAACATAAAGAAAAAGGTTTGCGAATAGTCATTATTTTAATGAATACCCCCCACCTTCACCATGTTTATCACACTTAGCAGTATAACATGTTATTTATTCACTCAATCAATAAAACGTAGGTTTTATGTCTCTGGAAAATGCCTCACCGATATTACAGTTAGCGATAGATTTGATTTATCCGCTGGAATGCAACGAGATCGATCCAGCTACCGTACTAGCGGCATTGGATATTGTCAAACAGGATTATCAAGAGAAATTGCAACATACCAACACAAATTCCTCTTATCTAGCTTATGAATTGGATGACGATAGACCCCCATAAACAGGATGCCAGTCGGTGCGGGGCAATGGGGACGCCAGCTCTCCCGTTTCGAGCCGCAGGCTAGAACAAAAAATAGGAGGGAGCATGTCGAGAAAGACGTACGCTAGCACGTGCACTTTATCCTGTAGATCGAAGCTTTCTAGCATAAATACCCCGTTTTCCATCAGTGTAAGCATGCAAAATTATCGCCGCACGGCGAGTGCGCAGGCACTGGCGGTAATAAACGCAATTATCCTTCATATGCCTATTGCCAGACAAGAAAGATTCAGCACTTTGCGTAAATCCAACAGGGACGTCATTTCGCCGACAAATTCGCATTTGTAGAATATAATCTCCATTAGTGTTCTTCGGTAACCGTCTTCAGCCATAGATGTCAAGATGCAAATCATAGTTTGTCGGATAACACGCAGTAGAATATCTGGATACTTTGCCTGATACTCTGTCTCAAGATCGTCTATTTTCGGCCTGTAGATCTCCAAACTTCATTAAACAGATCTATCTTATTTTTTAAATGCTAGTAAATTGCGCCACACGTAACTCCGGCAGCAGCGGCAATATCTGTCAGTAACGTTGCAAAAACGCCACGTTCAGAAAATTCCCTCATCGTAACGTCAAGGATATGCTGTCAGGTTGCTTGCGCTTACTATTGGGCATTTCTTGCTATAACATTGTTATTTATGGTGATTATGTTTTACATACATTTGCTAACGTATGTACTATAGCGCGCACATATCATTAATATTGCAATGGTTTTTAAGGCTTGTGATCCATTGATCATTTTGAAATCGGACACTTGAGGTTTTTTATGAACAAAAACAGAGGGTCAATGCCTCTGGCGGCAGTTCTGATGCTTTCAGGCGGCTTAGCGCTCACAGCATGTAACGATATGGAAACCCAACAACACAAGGTATCCAACACCCGTTCCAGAAGTAGGTGTAGTGACATTAAAAGCCGCACCTCTCAATATCACTAGCGATCCTTACTGGCCACACCGCTGCATATCGTGTCGCTGAAGTTCGTCCTCAGGTCAGCGGCATCGTCCTGAAACGCAACTTTGTTGAAGGCAGCAATATCAAAGCCGGGACGTCCTTATATCAAATTGATCCTGCCACCTATCAAGCTGTTTACGATCGCGACAAGGGCGATTTGGCCAAGGCACAATCCAGTGCTTCTATCGCCAGCGTGACGGTAAACCGCTACAAACCATTGTTGGATACCCGCTATATCAGCAAGCAGAAGTATGATACCGCTGTATCAAAGCATGCAGAAGCGGTAGTAGTGTCGCCGCGAAAGCCGCTGTAGATCGCCATCATTATTATGTTGGCAGGTGTACTTGCAATAATGAAATTGCCGATCACGCAGCATCCCACTATTGCACCACAAGCGGTGAATATTTCCGCCAATTACCCAGGTGCAGACGCCAAAATGGTACAGGACACCGTAATGCAAATTATCGAACAGAACATGAACGGTATCGATAACCTGATGTACATGTCCTCCACCAGTGATTCCTCTGGTAGCATCACCATTACGTTGACGTTCGATTCCGGCACTGATCCTGATATCGTACAGGTGCAAGTTCAGAACAAGTTGTTATTAGCCACGCCGCTGTTACCGCAAAAAATGCAGTAACGGGGGTTGAAAGTAGAAAAATCCAGCAGTAGCTTCCTGATGGTGGCCGGTTTCGTTTCCGATGAACTAAACATGACTAAAAACGATATTGCGGATTATGTGGCCTCCAACATTAAAGACTCGCTCAGCCGTTCATCCGGTGTGGGTGAAGTAACAACTGTTCGGTGCTCAATACGCGATGCGTATCTGGCTGGATCCGAACAAGCTGAACAACTTCCAACTGACTACCTCGGACGTGACCTCGGCCATTACTGAGCAGAACAACTAGATCGCTGCTGGGCAACTAGGTGGCATGCCACCCGTGCCGGGGCAGCAGCTTAACGCTTCGATCATTGCGCAAACCCGTCTGACTTCGTAGGAGGAGTTCGGCAAGATCTTGCTCAAGGTGAATATCGACGGTTCTCAAGTATGTCTAACAGACGTGGCGTATATCGAGCGTGGTGCCGAAGGCTATATACAGTGACTGCACGCTATAACGGCATGCCGGCCACAGGTTTGGGGATTATTAAACTCGCCACCGGTGCCAACGCCTTGAACACGGCCACAGGTGTAAAAGACACATTGGCTAAAATGAAGCCATTCTTCCCGCAAGGGATAAAGGTGGTTTATCCGTACGACACCAGTCCCTTTGTGAAGATTTTCATCAACGAAGTGGTGAAAACGCTGTTTGAAGTGATCACACTGGTATTCTTGGTGATGTATCTGTTCCTACAAAACTTCCACGCCACGTTGATACCGACTATCGCAGTACCGGTAGTTCTGCTGGTAACTTTTGCTATCCTCTCGGTATTCGGCTTTTCGATCAACATGTTAATGATGTTCGGTATGGTGCTGGCGATCGGCCTGCTGGTGGACGATACCATTGTGGTGGTGGAAAACGTCGAGCGCGTCATGTCTGAAGAGGAGGGACTGCCGCCGAAAGAAGCCACGCGCAAATTAATGGGCCAGATCCATGGCGTGCTGGTGGGTATCACTTCGGTGCTGTCGGCAGTCTTCGTACTGATAGCGTTCTTCGGCGTTTCGACGGGTGCCATCTACCGTCAGTTTTTAATCACCATCGTGGCCGCAATGGGGTTGTCGGTGCTGGTCGCGCTGATCCTGACATCAGCGCTATGCGCCACCTTACTAAAGCCGATCCCCAAAGGCGATCATGGGGTTAAAACCGGTTTCTTCGGTTGGTTTAACAACATGTTCGAAAAAAGCACTAACCACTATAGCGATGGCATAGGCCGCATTCTGCGCAATACTGGCCGCTATCTGGCGATCTACCCGCTGATCGTAGTGGGCATGGGCCTACTGTTTCTGCGCTTGCCTTCTTCATTCCTGCCGGATGAAGATCAGGGCCTTCTGTTGACCTATGGTGCAATTGCCTGCCAGTGCCACCGAGGCCCGTATCACCAAGGTATTAGAAAAAGTCACCGACTACTTCATTACCGAGGAAAAGAACAACGTGGAATCGGTGTTTACCGTAGCAGGCTTCGGCTTCAACAGTAACGGCCAAAACACTGGTCTGTTATTTATCAGCCCAAAAAACTGGGATAAACGTCCAGGGACACATAATAGAGTTGAGGCGATTGCCAAACGCGCCAATGGCGCATTCTCTAAGATTAAAGAAGGTTTAGTATTCCCGTTCAACCTGCCGGCGATTATCGAACTTGGCACCGCAACCGGTTTTGATTTTAAGTTGATCGATCAGGGGAGCTTAGGCCACGAAAAACTGACCGCAGCGCGTAACCAACTACTGGGTATGGCTGCTAAACATCCTAATATACTAGTGGGCGTGTTCCCTAAAGGCCTGGAGGATACACCGCAGTTTAAATTGATCATCGATCAGGAGAAAGCCAAGGCATTAGGGGCAAGCATCACCACCATTAACGACACGATGGCTACGGCGTTGAGCGGTTCGTACATTGACGACTTTATCGACTGTGGTCGTGTGAAGAAGGTGTACATACAGGCTAAAGCTCCGTTCCGTATGTTGCCAGAAGACATTAATAAGTAGTTTGTTCGCGGCTCCAGTGGCCAGATGGTTCCCTTCTCCGCTTTCTATAAGGAGAAATGGGAACACGGCTCACCACGTTTAGAGCGTTATAATTGGCTTGCCATCAATGGAAATTCTATGGCGGGCAGCAGCGAGCAAGAGTACCGGTGAAGCGATAAACCTAATGGAAAATTTGGCAGCCAAACTGCCAAACGGCATCGGCTACGACTGGACTGGCATGTCTTATCAGGAGCGTCTGTCCGGCAACCAGGCACCTGTGCTGTACGCCATCTCGATTCTGGTGGTGTTTCTGTATCTGGCGGCGTTATATGAATGAAAGCTGGTCGGTTCCTTTCTCGGTCATGTTAGTGCTGCCATTGGGGATTATCGGTGCGCTGCTGGCGGCCACCTTGCGCAGCATGAATAACGACGTCTACTTCCAAGTGGGGCTGTTGACCACTATCGACCTATCAGCGAAAAACGCCATCCTGATCGTTGAGTTCGCCAAAGATCTGATGGAGAAAGAAGGTAAAGGTCTGATCGAGGCAACGTTGGAAGCTGTACGTATACGCTTACGTCCGATCCTGATGACGTCCATGGCTTTCATCCTTGGGGTAACTACTGTTGGTTATCAGCAATGGTGCTGGCTCCGGTACGCAGAACGTAGTAGGTACTGGCGTAATGGGTGAGATGATTACTGCCACTGTGTTGGCGATCTTCTTCGTACCGGTGTTCTTGTGATTCGTCGGCGCTTTAGCAAGAAAGTAGAAGATCAAGCACACAACCCGCCAGTTGAGAATCACTGATCATTCAGTTAACATTTCCCACAAAAAGACAAAGGGTAACCGAACGGCAAAATCGTATTGTATGATTAAAATAATGTAATAAACTGGCGGATATTAACTAAAGCTGTTTTCGGCGTAGGGTAATATTTTCTGGGGGCTATGGTGGGGCCAGGTAGGTAAGCGGCTAGCACATCACGCAACCAAATAGACGGGTCGTAGCCGTTGAGTTTGGCGGTTTCCAACAGATTCAGGATAGCTGCCATCCGTTGTCTGGCACGCAACGACTCGGCAAAGAGTACGTTCTTGCGGCCTATGGCTACCGGACAAAGGCATTTTTCTATGCTATTATTATCTATGGGCACGTGGCTATCGTCAAGATAACGCAGTAATGCTGACCAGCGTTTCAGGGGATAGTCCAGTGCTTTGCGTAACCTAAAGTTGGGGGCCGTCTTGTGCTTGTTGCAACAAAAGCCATTGATAGAAGGCGAAGGCGTCCAGCAGAGGGTTGGCATAGTGCTGTCGCCATTGACGTTTTTTATCCGCTGATCGATGTTTGATTTTGCGCTCAAGCCTGTACAACTCATGGATAGTAGATAGTATCTAGAGCTAACTTCGCCACCGGGCTTGGGTTGGCAGTAAACAGCTTGAAGAACGTAATCCGGGCGTGTACCTAACACCCGGTGTCAACCATCTCTAGCCGCTTGCCAAACAACATCTGGTAACCAGCATCACCTTCCACCACCAGGGTAACGTGCCAGCCCTCAAGCACATCGCGGGCATACTGACCACTGTGCCCAAGATTGGCAATCATAAAGCACTATCGCCCGCCCGGCACCTTGTGCGGCGATATAGATCCACAGATAACTGCGTGGGGTTTGCCATTGCCAGGGTCGAAGATATTTTGGTGCTTTTGGCTCAGGTAACAGCGTGACCAATTACTGCTCGATCTAGATATCGGCGGCATTGATTTCGATATCTTCATCTAACAGTCAGCGCTATTCCCCTGGAAGGCTTTGCTTTTACGCCTGGGGCGCTACTGACGGGTATTTTTCAGTGCCTCTTCCTGTTGCTTGATATAGCCTGTCAGTGTCTGTCTTCGCTGTGTCTGCGGCTCTTGGTTCACGAATAATTTCAACACCAGAGCCCACAGTTCATCGTGGTTTTGTGAGGCCAGCACTACATCGATATTCATGCCCTTGTTTTATCAGTGCAATAGCGTATTGTCATTGATAATCAATGTATTAATGATGGTTTTCCGTTATTTCCAACTGGTTAAATCCAGGCCATCCACCCCGCTGCTAGTCGATGCCTTTAATCAACCCGTAGGCCTGCTCAGTTGACAGCATCCAGGCGACATCACCTTGCCTGGGCCAGATAAAGTAGACCTGACGAAGACGACAAAGATACTGCCGGCCCCCGTACTTGTCCCAGCGCAGGACTTTAATACGTGAGCGTACCTTGTTGCAAAAGACAAAAGCGGCGTCCCCTAGGTGGCTGTCAACGAAGTTGTCACCCTTAATAAGTTTTCAGGCTGCTTTTTCTGATGCGTTTTGTGGCTTATCCAGATTTAACATTACCACGCCTTCACGCTGCCATTGACGACATTGCCTTTTGACCACCAACCAGGTATGGCTTTCCTCGCCGCTTCATATACTGCTTTCATGTTTGCCAGCAGGCTTATATCTTTCCCTGGTGGCATTGTTCCGGTGTGACATAACCAATGCCGCTATACCGATGCGCTTCGTTATACCAGCGGCTAAAGCGTTCAACCCATCGTCTGGCTTCATCAAGTCCCGTGAAGCCCGCTGACGGCCAGCCCGGCACATGTTTTAACGTTCTGAACAATGACTCCACGAACAGATAGTCGTTACTGGCCCGAGGCCGACTGTGCGAACCCGTAATATTTAGTTCTTTCAGTTTTGCCTTTAACGTTTGGGACTTCATCGGCCCACCATTGTCGGCATGCAGCACCAGCAATTGCCGGTAGCATCGTTCTCGTAGCACTGCACGGTGCAGCAACGCAGTAGCATGCTCACCGTTCTCCTCTTCATAAACCTCATAACCAATGATTTTCCGGCTAAAAATATCTTCTATCAGGTACAGATAAAAATAACAGCCTCGTACCCGTGACGCGCACCACGTCACATCCCAGGTCTAGACCTGACATGGCGCAGTGGCATGGTAGCTGGTCGGCTTACTGATGGTTACCGGTGCCCTGATACTACTGCGATGAAGAACCTGACCATGGCACCGGAGTATCCGGTAAAACGTTGATTCGCTCGCCAGATAGATGCCATTGTTCGCCAGACGCGACGCGATCTGTGCAGGGGGTAAGTCTGGCATATTCCTACTGGTTACACACGGCTAAGTACCTGCCGTTCCTCCGCCAGCGTCAGCTTATTGCCCGGGGTCAGACGCACTACTGAGCGTGGTGGTTTCAACAATGACGGCAAAACGGGCTTCGCTCGACCATTGCTCAGTAGTTTTATTGGCTCCTAGCACCGGTTTCCCCTCCAGTCTAGCCTGATTACGCCAATTATACAGGGTTGCGTCAGAAACCCCCTCCTGCTGAGCCAGCAAGGAGACGGTCATGTTGTAAGGCGGCAATAATTTTGCCAATACTACGGATTTATGTTCCGGTGAATAATGTTTCATATCAGACTCCATTGCCCCCATTTAGATTTTCAATTGAGGGTGATAACTATCCTGACAGAGGGGGGAGCCGTCAGCTTAATATTAGCGATCAAGAGGAAAATAGTCTCGGTTAAATGAGATTCATGTTCAATTTTCCAAGAAAAGGAGCGATCAATGAAAAGCCAAAATGTGTAGTGATCGACTAAAACTAGCCACCACTTTAGAATTTTTCGGGCCTGTACCAGATTTTGTGTAAACACCCGTTTGTCAGTACCCATCCATTCGCTCCGGGTACCCAATTATAAAATGGTTTAAAGCTTGTCTCCAGTTAGCTAACGGTATTTTCCATTTCTCTGACGCTGACTTTATTGCAAGATAAATCACCTTTAGCGCTAATTGATCGTGCGAGAATATCTTACGTTTCTTTATCGATTTACGGATCTCGCTGTTTAGCGACTCTATCGCATTCGTCGTATAAATTACTTTGCGGATCTCTGTTGGATAAGCAAAAAATGACGATAAATCAACCAAGTTTCGCCGCCAGATTGGGGCTATGCTCGGGTATTTTTCTGACCACTGAGTCTCAAAATCATCCAGCTCACGCAGGGCATCTCCCTACGTTGCCGAACGGTAAATCAGCTTTATCTCGGCACATAGTGCCTTCTGGTCTTTCCAACTGACGTATTTCAATGAGTTACGCACTATGTGGACAATGCGCACAGTTGGATCTTCGTTTGCGGATACACTGTATTGACCGCGTCTGAGAAGCCCTTGAGGCCATCAACACAGGCAATCAGGATATCGTTCAGCCCACAATTTTTTAATTCCGTCAGTATCGATAACCAAGTTCTGGCACCTTCGGCATCGGATATCCACGGGCCTAGATATTTATTTTATCCTTCCAGATTGACACCCAGTGCGATGTACACCGATTTATTAATAACCTGCTTATCCTGATGCACCTTAATGACAATACAGTCGAGATAAACAATGGGATAGAGATTATCTAACGGTCTGCTACGCCAGGCGGTTGCCCGGTCAATAATGGCATCGGTGACTTTCGATATCAGCGTCGGGGAGACGTCGGCATCATAAAGTTTTTTAAAGGTTCCGGTGATTTCCCGCGTGGTCATTCCCTGCGCGTAAAAAGCTAAAATCTGGTCATCAAAGCCCGTCAGCCGGATTTGCCCCTTCTGAACAATAACCGGCTCAAACTCGCTGTTGCGGTCACGGGGCGTCTCGATGGCCAGCCCACCATACGGTGAGGTGAGTGTCTTAGGGGAGAAGCCGTTGCGGCTGCGGCTGTTACCGGTGCCGCTGCCCTCAGTAGCTCTTTTAGCATAGCCGAGGTGATATTCCATCTCGGCAGCGAGCGCCGCCTAGACGATCATTTTAACGAACTAGTTGAGTATATTATTGAGGTCGGCTTCAGTTTTGATGTCTTTTTATTAGTACCGATGTAAAATAGGTTTTCCTCAACTTGAGTGAAACCTTTTAAGCCAGAGGACTTATCACACGTCGTCTCAGTAGCTCGAACTCTGCCCGACCATACATCTGGAGTTTCAGCATTTTTAGTCGGTTTACATGGCCATAGACTACACCATTACTCTACCCGCTACTTAATGGCTTCATATATTGCTGCTGTATCGGCACCCATCCCCATCCTGTTGCAACACGCTGAAGTTCAATAGATCCGCTTTCGCTGACACTGGCAAATCTCCGTCTGAGCCAAAGGATTGACGGATAAATTGCTACCCGCAAGGCAGTCGCAAAAGTGTCTTAAGTGGAGGCATCTCGGTATCCATAACTTAAAACAGCTTAGATCATTGTTAACTAAAAAGTTTCATTAATTTTCTTCCACTCAAGTTGCGGAAGACCCAATATTTCACCATTGAGCTTGCCGTTATTGATTTTACCAAATAAAACCCATGTTTTACTCTGATCCAGTTTCGGTGATTTACACCACCACATCATCAGGGTTGTAATACCTGTACGGTATTTGCGAGCCAGCCAGTGAGCAAGTTTCCAGAACACCACTCGGTCGATATAGCTGAACACTTTAGCTTTAAAATCAATGAACTGATAGAATGTATCCCAGCCTTTCAGTTTCCGGTTGAGCACCTCAGACGTATCGATTTTGCTTTAGCTGTCATTGCCTGATAACAGTGCTGTCAGTGCCATCAGCGATGCTGCGAAGTTTCTGGCCTTATCGTGTGGGATTTATCGACACCACCCGCATATCGCCGTAACGGACTGCATTTGCGGATGATCCGATGGCCCAGAAAGATAAAACAGTCATTGACATGGGTGATTTTAGTCTTGTTCATGTTCAGCCTGTGCTTTACTCCCCTTGATGATGAGCACGAAGTCATCAGCATAGCGGTAGTATAATCCATGGCGAATTTCCATTGCCAGTTTTCTCTGACCGCAGTACCTCGGCCTCGCTGGATACTGTTATTCCAGTACTATCGATCCTTTCTGGCTTTCCTGCTCTGGTAGCATTTATGCAGATACTGATCGAATTGATTCAGCATGATATTCGACAGCAATGGCGATATCACGACTCCCTACGGTACACCTCCACTGGCGGCCCGAAAGAGTCTGATATCAATATGGCCTGCCTTGATTGTTTTTACAGCAGAACCATGAAACGTGAGTCACTAATTCTTCAGCGTACGGCTTTCATCAGCAGACGATGATGCATTGTGTCGAAGTAGCTGGACAAATCTCCTTCAATAACCCAGCGTCCTCGGGTTTCCCCACAGTCAGTGAGCTGTAATTTCACCGTGCGGAGGATCTCGCGTGGTAAACGCTGCATTCAGGCAGGAAGCCATACGAGAGCGTATGAAAAGAAAATCATTCTCCTAGAATCGGCTCCATCGTCATCTACATTGCCCGCTGAATAAGACGATCCCGTAACGCGGGGACACCCAGCGGTCGCTGTTTGCCCTTGCTTTTAAGGATGTAAAACCGTATGGCTGGAAGGGTCAGGTAGTGACCAGAGAGAAGCTATTTTCTGAGTATTGACAGTTCAACAGCTATTCTGGCCTGTAGTTTTGCTTTGTTCACGCCATCAACGCCGGGGGTGTGCGCCCCCTTTGATGAGAGCGTGATCCGCGCCGCTTCAGCCAGCCATTTTGGTTGTGTTATAAGATGCAGCAGCCGTTCAATCCGTCTGGACGGTTCAGTTACTGCTCATGTGGCAAGCTTGCGTTACATTTCGCTGATTATTAAAGGTCTTCACCTCATTAGGTCAGTTAATTCACATCGCAAACACATTTAAACTGCTTCCCCTCGCCATGTAATGAGTGAGCTACTGACAACTGACTAGCCCCAGCTCTTATGAGTCTGTCGGCAAGAGCCTGCGCCCCATCAGGAAGCCCCTTAGCGTTGTCATTGCGGCGATACTCCTTGCCCCGGATGAGCCATGACTAATGTTGTATAGTTCCTGAACCTGACTGCGTAACTATGTATGCTTTCTGTCCGGCTTATCAGGACGTCATTTACAGTATTTATAGCTGCTGCGTGCGGTGAACCCCAAAATACGTGGCAGAGTGTAGCTATGGGATAATGCGCCCTGAGTTTTCCGATTAACGAGAACTGTTTTAATGTTTTATTTTCTATTTCAATACGTTGTAGTTTTTTCTTCAACTCACGTATTTCAATTTTCCCCGTGGTAATGGGAGAAACTTTCGGTGTTTTTCCCTATCGTTTGTCCCGTAATTATCTGACCCATCGTGTCATTGTTGAAAGACCAATATCCATGGCTTTTGCTGCTTCGGCAACAGTGTAGCTTTGATCGACAACCAACTGAGTCGCTTCACGTTTGAGCTCTGCACTAAAATTTCTTTTTTCATTGGAGCAACCAGTATTGTTCTGAGGTGAGCATATCATCTCTGTTTAGGTGGCCAAATTCAGTGTGCCACTACAATAGCGAGCAGCTTCTCTTTACCTAGCTAACGGTATTTGAGACGCCAGTATCTTTTACCGGTTGGGTTTAACCAGTAGGTAAAAACCACCACCATCAGCGATTTTGTAGGGCTTTTATTTGGGTTTTGCAGTTTCAACCTGACGGAGCAGTCAGCTTCATTGGGGGTACCTCTCATCAGGAGGGACAATTATACCCCCATCCATACCCCCACATTAGGGTTGACCCTGAGGGAGTACTATTGAGTTCAATTGACTAATAGAATGCTATAACTGCTTGTTAGGAAAAATTGAATATGGTGGAATTCAGGAGACTTGAGTTTGGAAGGGATGAAGGAAATCGAACCCTCGTACGCAGCTTGGGAATCTGCCGTTCTACCATTGTGAACTACACCCGCATCGGTGTGCATTAGGCATTATAGCGAGTTATCAGCACCGGGCAAGCTGAGATAGCGCATAACTATCTATGTTTTAAGCAATTGGCGTGCAATAGGGCAGCATGTGCAGCGAAAAATCCGGTGCAGCCGCCTGCACCGGTTAGCTTAGGCTAGGTGATGTTATTTCTGCGGGCGCATCGCCGGAAATAGAATCACGTCGCGGATGGTATGGCTATTGGTGAACAGCATCACCATACGGTCGATGCCGATACCCAGACCTGCGGTTGGCGGTAGGCCGTACTCCAGCGCAGTGACGTAGTCTTCGTCGTAAAACATTGCTTCATCGGCACCAGCGTCTTTGGCGTTCACCTGATCAGCGAAACGCTGCGCCTGATCTTCCGCGTCGTTCAGTTCGGAGAAACCATTGCCAATTTCACGGCCGCCAATGAAGAACTCAAAACGGTCAGTGATTTCTGGGTTCAGGTCATTGCGGCGTGCAAGGGGGGATACTTCCGCTGGGTACTCGGTGATAAAGGTCGGTTGAATCAGATGGCTTTCAGCCACTTCTTCGAAGATTTCGGTTACAACGCGGCCCAGCCCCCAGCTTTTTACAACCTTGATACCGATAGATTCGGCGATAGCCACAGTTTTGCCCATATCGGCTAAATCAGCCAAATCAGTTTCTGGGCGGTATTTCTTGATAGCCTCGGTCATGCTCAGCTTTTCAAACGGTTTGCCAAAATCGAACACTTCATCACCATACTGCACCAAGCTGGTGCCCAGTACTTTTTCGGCCAGGGTACGGAACAGCGATTCGGTTAGTTCAATCAGGTCGTTGTAATCAGCGTAGGCCATGTAAAGTTCCATCATAGTGAACTCTGGGTTATGGCGCGGCGAGACGCCCTCGTTACGGAAGTTACGGTTGATTTCGAACACCCGTTCGAATCCGCCGACGACCAGACACTTCAGGTACAGTTCTGGCGCGATACGCAGGTACATGTCAATATCCAGCGCATTATGGTGGGTAATGAACGGGCGTGCGGAGGCACCGCCGGGGATCACTTGCATCATTGGAGTTTCGACTTCCATGAAGCCGCGTTCCACCATGAAGTTGCGTATTGATGCCATTATCTGAGAACGCACCTTGAAGGTATTGCGTGATCCTTCGTTGGCGATCAAATCTAAATAACGCTGGCGGTAACAGGTTTCCTGGTCAGCAAGGCCGTGGAATTTATCCGGCAACGGACGCAGGGCTTTAGTCAGCAGACGCAGTTCAACGCAATGAACCGATAGTTCGCCGGTATTAGTTTTGAACAATTTGCCGCGTGCGCCGATGATATCGCCCAGATCCCACTTCTTGAAATGCTCGTTGTAGACATCTGCGGTCAGTTCGTCGAGTGCAACGTACAACTGAATGCGGCCACCCACATCCTGCAAAGTGACGAACGATGCCTTGCCCATAATACGGCGGGTTATCATGCGGCCAGCAACGGTAACGTCTACACCCAGCGCTTCCAACTCCTGGTTTTCTTTGTTATCGTAAGCAGCGTGCAGCTTGTCAGAGGTGGTGTCGCGGCGGAAATCGTTCGGGAACGCCATGCCGTTTTCACGCAGGCCAGCCAGTTTCTCACGGCGGGATTGCAACTCATTATTGAGATCCAGCGCCTGATCGACGCCTTGTGATTGTTGCTCAGACATTTTGATTCCTTATAACCCGGCTTTCAAACTTGCTTCAATGAATTTATTCAGATCGCCATCCAGTACGGCTTGCGTGTTACGCGTTTCAACGTTGGTGCGCAAATCCTTGATGCGGGAGTCATCCAGCACGTAAGAACGGATCTGGCTACCCCAGCCGATATCGGACTTGTTGTCTTCCATCGTCTGTTTATCAGCATTTTTCTTTTGCATTTCAAAATCGTACAGTTTAGCTCGCAACTGTTTAAATGCTTGATCCTTGTTTTTGTGCTGAGAACGGCCATTTTGGCATTGCACTACGATATTTGTTGGCAGATGGGTAATACGTACTGCCGATTCAGTTTTGTTCACATGCTGACCACCTGCACCAGAGGAGCGGTAAACATCGATACGCAGATCCTCCGGGTTGATTTCTATATCGATATCGTCATCCACTTCTGGGTAGATAAACACCGAACTGAATGAGGTATGACGGCGGGCGCCTGAGTCAAACGGGCTTTTACGCACCAAGCGATGCACACCGGTTTCAGTGCGCAACCAACCAAACGCGTAATCACCAATAATTTTGATGGTGGCGGATTTCAGCCTCGCAACGTCGCCATCAGACTCTTCGATTACTTCGGTTTTGAAACCCTTAGCTTCTGCCCAGCGCAGATACATACGCAGCAGCATGCTGGCCCAGTCCTGTGCTTCGGTGCCGCCGGAACCTGCCCGAATATCCAGGTAGCAGTCCGCGCTGTCGTATTCACCGGAAAACATACGGCAGAATTCCAACTGTTCCAGCTTGACCATCAGTTGATCAAGCTCGATGACTGATTCGTTGAAGGTCTCTTCATCTTCGGCTTCCACCGCTAATTCTAGTAGGCCGTTGACATCTTCGCCACCCTGAGCCAGTTGGTCGATGGTTGCTACTACGGCTTCCAACGCTGCACGCTCTTTGCCCAGTGCCTGTGCACGTTTAGGTTTGTTCCAGACATCAGGCTGTTCCAACTCGGCGTTAACTTCTTCTAGGCGTTCCTTCTTAGCGTCATAGTCAAAGATACCCCCGAAGAACGGCAGTCCGCTCGGACAGATCCTGAATTCGGTTTTTTACCGGATTAATTTCAAACATGGTTTTGCGTTCTTTTACGTTGATGCCTTAGATGGCAAAATGCCGTTAGAATCGCTAATTCTAACGGATCTCACCGCCAGTTTATAGCAAGTTGGTCGGTTTTTGTGGCGGTCAGAAATGATGCTGGTGTTTGCGTTGCCCAACCCCGTATCACTACCTGCAAGACTAGTGCGGCCAAAGATATTGGATCAGTAATTGTACGTTGCGGTTGCCACGAAACTCGTTGATGTCGAGCTTGTAAGCCAGTTCCACCTCGCGCACGCTGCTGTCCGGCCATAGCGTGGTGTCTACATTGAAGGCGATGCCGTCAAGCAGCGGCCCACCGCCGAGCGGTTCTACCATCAGCTTCAGGTGTTTCTCACCCACCAACCGCTGTTGCAGGATGCGGAACATACCGTCGAAAGTCGGCTCCGGGAATGCTTGGCCCCAAGGGCCGCTATCGCGCAGCAGTTCTGCCATGGTTAGCGATAGCTCCTGCATCGACAACTCACCATCAGACCAGATAACTCCCTCTAACATTGCTGGATCAAGCCATTCGCCCACCAGTTCACTAAAACGCTGGCGAAATTCGTCGAATTTAGCCTCTTCTAGTGACAGCCCAGCCGCCATCGCATGACCACCGAACGTCATCATCAAGCCGGGGCTTAGCATATCCAGCCGCTCCAGCGCATCACGCATGTGCAGCCCGGCCACCGAACGGCCAGAGCCTTTCAGGATACCATCACCTACTGGGGCAAAGGCGATCACCGGGCGGTGGAAACGCTCTTTAATCCGCGAAGCCAGAATACCCACTACCCCTTGATGCCATTCTGGGTGGTACATCGCTAATCCATAAGGCAATTCAGTGCTTGTGCGTTCCAACTGGTCGCACAGATGCAGCGCCTCTATCTGCATGCCTTGCTCAATCTCGCGCCGCGTCTGATTCAGCGTATCGAGATCGTTAGCTAGCACGCGCGCCTGTGCGATATCATCGCTCAATAGTAGCGCCACCCCAACCGACATATCGTCCAACCGCCCTGCTGCATTGAGCCGTGGTCCTAGTGCAAAGCCGAGATCGCTGGCCACCAACTGCCGCGCATCGCACTTGGCCACTTCGAGCAGCGCGCGAATACCTGGCCGACACTTGCCGGCACGGATACGATGCAAGCCCTGATAAACCAGAATGCGGTTGTTAGTGTCCAGCGGTACTACATCGGCTACCGTGCCAAGAGCCACCAGATCCAGCAGTTCCGCCAAATTGGGCGTTGCCAACGCGCGCTGTGCAAACCAGCCGCTGTCACGCAGCCGGGCGCGTAGTGCCAACATAAGATAGAAAGCAACCCCAACGCCGGCCAGCGATTTGGAGGGAAATTTACAGCCGCGCAAGTTGGGATTAACGATTGCTTCGGCCGCTGGCAGGGTTTCACCTGGCAGGTGGTGATCAGTTATCAGCACTTGCATGCCGTTGGCATGCGCCACGTTAACGCCAGCGTGAGAAGAAACGCCGTTATCGACGGTTACGATCAGCTCAGCACCGCGTGCTGCCGCCTGTTCCACCACTTCGGGGCTTAGGCCGTAGCCGTCTTCGAAACGGTTCGGTACCAGATAATCAACGCCCCCCCCCATGCTACGCAGCGCCAGTACCGTCAGTGCGGTGCTAGTGGCACCGTCTGCATCAAAATCACCCACTATCATGATACTACGGCAATCAACCAGTGCCTGTTCAAGGATGCCAACGGCGGTGTCAATGCCACTCAACAGCTGCCAAGGCAGCATGCCTTTGACGCTACGTTCCAGTTCTTGCTCACCCCGAACGCCACGCAACGCGTACAAACGACATAGCAACGGGGGCAGGTTGGCAGGCAGCTGGCTGTCATCTGCCGCCAGTCGGCGGCGGAGTTGCATTTTGATGCTCACCCGCGATTAACCACCCGCCTTGGTCGCGACCTGATTCGCCCCCAGCATGGCGGCCATCTCTTTGGGGCCCTGGTAGCCTGGGATCATCATGCCGTTTTCCAAAATGATTGCCGGGGTGCCTTGAATACCGAACTGCACACCGAGCGAATAGTGTTTGCTGATGTCGGTTTTGCAAGTTGTCGGAGATACTGCTGCATCGCCCTTCATGGCGGCATCAAAAGCCTTAGCTTTGTCGGCACTGCACCAGATAGACTGCATGTCTTTCTCGACCTGGGAGCCTCTTCCCTGACGCGGGAATGCTAGATAGCGGACGGTGATGCCCAAATCATTATACTCATGCATCTGCTGATGCAGCTTGTGGCAATAACCACAAGTGCTGTCGGTAAACACGGTGATCACGTGTTTTTCCTTTGGTGCCTTATAGACGATCATCTGATCTTGCAGCGTCTCTAGTTGAGTGACCAGAAATTGATTGGTGACGTTAACTGGCAATTTGCCGCTGATGTCGTACAGCGGGCCATTCAGAATATGTTTAGCATCTTCAGACACATACAACACACCGCTGTCGGTCAAAACGGTTTTCAAACCCTTGATTGATGAAGGCCGCACATTAGCTTGTTGAATGCCCAGGCTATTGAGCGCTTTTTTGATTGCCGCATCATCGGCGTGTACAGCACTGGTGACCGCAGCCACCAGCAGAGATAGCAGCATTAAACCTTTTTTCATTGTTTCAATCCTTCAGGCGCGTGGGCAATGTTGTTGATGTAGCTGTTTCAGTCGTTCGGTAGCTACATGAGTATAAATTTGCGTGTTAGAGAGATCGCTGTGTCCCAATAACATCTGTAAGACACAGAGATCAGCCTCATGGTTCAACAGGTTGGTGGCGAATGCGTGCCGTAACACATGCAGGGATAATCGCTCGCTGTCGATACCGGCAAGGATCGCATAGTGTTTGATACGATGCCAGAATGTCTTTCGGGTCATTTGCTGGCAGCGTTGGCTTGGAAATAACATACCCAGCGCCTGGCTGTTAACCAGCTACGGGAGACCATGTTCCAGATAGTTCCCGATCTAATATACAGCTTCTTCGCCCAGTAGCACCAGCCGCTCTTTGTTGCCTTTGCCGATCACCAGTACCACGCCCTGCTGCAGGCTGACGTTGCTGATGGTCAGGACAACCAGTTCTGAAACCCGCAGACCTGTAGCATACAATACTTCAAGCATCGCTTTATCGCGTAATTCGATCGGCTGATCAACGCAAGGGGCTTTCGCAGGGCGTCGATCTGCGCCTCGCTCAGATCCTTTGGTAGCCGCTGCGGCAGCTTCTTTCGATATAGATACTGGAACAGGAGACGCATAGCGCTAAGCAAGCGTGCGGAACTAGTAGCTTTGTAGCCGCCATCAACTCGCTCGGCAAGAAACGCCTGTAGATCCAGCGCCTGCGCTTGCAGCAGTGTGATATTCTGATGGTTAAGCCAGGCTACGCAGCGCCTGTAAATTACAGCCGGTAAGAGACTAGCGTATTTTCCGCTAGATTGCGCTCAAGCCACAGCACATCCAGGAATTGCTCAATCTGCGCATTGTCTTGCTGTTGCACGCGATACTCTCTTATTCTGCGCTTTTGCCTTTTGTCTTCAAGCAGCCGCATTTTGGCTGCAGGTGACTTTTCGGGGCCGTTGCAACCAGCGCTCAAATCTGCTCGTAGGAAGGATTTACCCCCCCTTGCTGCCCAGCTGCAACTTGAAGTCCATGGAGCCTATTCTTTGGGCATTATGCCTTAAGCTGCGGCAAATCAGGTATACTCGATGCAATTCTACCAACGGCAACATGACGGTTAAAACATGAATATGGGTCTATTTTACGGCTTCAGCATCTGCTATACCGAGATAGCGGCAGAAAAAATCCGAGAGATTCTAGGTGAAGACCTGGTAGACCTGCATAACCTGAAAGACGTCTCCCCCAAGCTAATGGAAGACTACTCGATCCTGATCCTCGGTATCCCAACCTGGAATTTCGGCGAACTGCAAGAAGACTGGGAGGCGATCTGGCCGCAAATGATAACGCTTGAAATAAAAGGCAAAATCGTCGCCATGTATGGCCTGGGCGATCAGTTGGATTACGGCGAATGGTTCCTGGACGCGTTGGGCATGCTACACAATCATATATCCCCGCTAGGAGTACAGTTCATCGGATTTTGGCCAACTGATGGCTTCGAATTCACCAGCCCCAAAGCACTGAGCGCCGATGGTAAGCACTTTATCGGCGGCTTGGTGCTTGATAAGGTCAATCAGTTCGACATCAGTGAAGACCGTCTGCAACAGTGGTGTGAACAGATCTTGCTGGAGATAGAGCCACTGCTGTAACCATACCGATCGTGTAAGCTTTGCCAGAAGCACCACTCCCAGCACCAACGTATCACCTTCAGGTTACAGCAGCGGAGCCTTCCAGGAGGAAACAGCGTCCCAGCGATTTTTGACTGATCCCCTACCAGCTAGAGCATCAGTTTCATCAGGTTTCTTCATCATCGCTCACTGGTAGATACAGCAGATGTTGGCGCAGATATCGCCATTCTTCCCCTCTCCATGTTGTCCAAAACAAGCCCCAGACGCTGGTACTTGTTACCCTCCATGGGGTGCAGTGTCAGCAATATACCGTAATTCGTCATCCAAGGTTTTTTCACCAGTCACCACTCGCGGCCATGCCAGTTGATGTGCCAGTCCGCCAGCAGGCGCAACTTGCACCACACTGCGGCGAGGCGTTTCTGGCTACGGATACCTTGAAACACCACCAATATCAGCAGTACTAGCCAGATCGGCCCGTAGTCTGCTGGCCAAGGCGAAATAAGGATCAGCAGTACCAGGACGCTATGCCTCAGCAACGAGAATAATTGGGTACGCCTGGAAATGATGACATCACATCTCCACTGGGCCACGGGCTTTATTTCGCGACTGGATAAGGGCCACCATTCTTTGCAGTTCGCTGTCCTTAGGTGCGCCATGGTTCATCAGCCAGTTAAACAGATCGGGATCATCGCACTCTAGCTGGCGGATAAAAACAGTGCCTTGTCAGTATCATTTATTGGTCATACTCATATTCGAATAATGGCATGATGGAGATGTCCAGCTCACGCATGCCACGGAGGCAGGCCAATGGATGCGTGCTTTGTTGTTAATATCCATATTGTTATGACTCACCTCTTTTTTGCGTAGCGCTGCCATCGCTATATAAAACGAGCAACAAAGGATGCCCCTTGACCGTAAGCTTTAGAATAACAATTTGATATCACCATCGTGAAGTACATTCTCAGCGGAAAATATTCTAAAGCGCTCAATATCCTAAAAAGCTCTGCTGGAGATGCAAACACGAATAACAGTTTGCAAAGCTCGCCACCTCTTTTACTATGGGGAAACACACCTGAGAACCTATCCCAATAGGCTACTAAATTGCCCACAATAATTGCGCCTGTTCTATTGGAATAGGTTCTATGCTAAACGCTGAGTAGGAACTTACTATGATCTATAACATTCCCTTCCCACCTCGTCAGCCTGTCGCCTCCTGGTATCTGCCCCTGACGCTGATCTCGTTAGAAGATTGGGCGTTAGTAACGCTAGAAGGGCCGGATACGGTGAAATATCTTCAGGGCCAGGTGACGGCAGATATCGACACGCTGGCGGATGACCAGCATGTGCCGTGCGGCCACTGTGATGCTAAGGGCAAAATGTGGAGCACCCTGCGCCTTTTCCATCGCGGGGAAGGCTTTGCCTATCTGGAGCGACGCAGCGTGCTGGGCAGTCAATTGGCGGAAGTCAAGAAGTACGCGGTATTCTCCAAGGTCACCATCGCCGCCGACAATCATGCGGTACTATTGGGTGTGGCCGGTTTCCAGGCGCGCGCGGCGCTGGCAAGTACCTTCGCTATCTTGCCGGATGCCAAACATCTGGTGGTGCAAGAAGGTGATACTACCCTGCTACAGTTCACCGAACCGGCTGAGCGTTTCTTGCTGGTGACTACCACCACCGTTGCCGAGAAGCTAGTGACCAAACTGCATAATCAGACGGAATTGAACGACAGCCGCCAATGGCTAGCACTGGATATCGAAGCCGGTTACCCGATTATCGACAACGCTAACAGTGCGCAGTTGATCCCCCAGGCCACCAACCTGCAAGCGTTACAGGGCATCAGCTTCAGCAAAGGTTGCTATACCGGTCAGGAGATGGTGGCACGCGCCAAGTTTCGCGGTGCTAACAAACGCGCACTGTACTGGCTGGAAGGTAGAGCTGGGCGCACACCGCAGGCGGCAGAGGATCTGGAACTGCAATTAGGTGAGAACTGGCGGCGCACCGGCACGGTGCTGGCCGCCAGCACACTTGCCGATGGCACGCTGTGGGTACAGGTGGTGATGAATAACGATCTAGACGCCAGCAGTAAGCTGCGAGTGCGTGCTGACGCCAACAGCCAGTTGGCGATCAAGCAGCTGCCCTATAAGCTGGAGTCTTAGACGTTAGTATGTTAAACCCCAGGCATAGGACAGCGATCCAATACTGCAAAACAGTCTGTGATTAATAGATAGCTGGCGTAGTAGTGCAGCCGTAACATCACGCCTGCTGGATGAGTGACTGTAGCACATAGAAATCTATCCCGATAGGCTATTTTATTTGTCATTTTGCATCTGGACACCGCACGTACCTCCAGTACGCGTCGGTTATTGCACGCTATCCGTATGCAAACTGACTGCAACAAGGTATGAGTTCAACACGATATGTGGTGGTCGTAAAACGGGGATCAAACGTACAAGTAGATAGCTATAAAGTGGCAAACACTACTGCCACCGAGCATAAAGCCATGCCGCCAGATGATATGACAGAAACGGATGCGCTTAGAGGCGTAGAAAATCACCCACAGGGTGTAGACCGCCCCACCAACTGCCAACAAAGTCACACCGCCGAGCGCCAGATGCATCGCCAATTGATAAATCACTATCAGCGATAGCCAGCCCATGGTCTGGTAAGTTACCAACGATAGCATTTCAAAGCGATAGGCAAAGACCAGTTTAAACAATACGCCCAGCAAGGCTAGCCCCCAGATTACCGCCATCAGCCCCTTGGCTAGCGGCGAGTTCAACCCTACCTTCTGATGAAGAATAGCATGGTATAGCGTGGAGGCGAGAAACAGTAGGATCATGCTGACGCCATACAGGCTGTAGCTGGTGATGGCCGTTACGTCTGTGCCAGTGTCCACCGCCCGTACCAGCAGCAGTACTAGGCCAACAATGCCGAATACCAGCCCAATGCCGTAGCTGATGCTGTTAGCAATCTCCTCCGCCCAAGGATAAGAGGTACAGCGGCGATTTTCTGGTCGCTGATTTTTTCTATACCCTTTTTTCCCATATAGCAAAATCCTTTAAAATCTATATTGCTTAAGATTTCCACATCGCAGCTTAAGTTAAGAATAATTCCAGTGTACACGTGTAGTCTAAAATAAAACTATGAATATGGGTAAGCCGCACAAAAAAGCACCGCATAATGTGATGCCCTCCGAATATAAATTTCGCCGAAACTGTTATTAGGCTATGCAAGGATGGCACTGCTGGCAGGCAATGAGCAGGCACAGCCTAGTATTCACTCACTGGCACACAGGAACAGAACAGGTTGCGATCGCCGTACACGTCATCCGGACGTTTGACGCTTGGCCAGTACCAGTACTTGTTTTCGCGTACGCTAACGGTTGGGAACACCGCCAGCTCACGGCTGTAAGCATGCTGCTAGTAGCCGACCAGTTCCGCCTGAACGTATGGCGCATTCACCAACGGGTTATCTCTCAGCGGCCATTCACCTTGCGCAACGCGGTCGATCTCGCTGCGGATAGCCAGCAGCATGGCATTGATAAAGCGATCCAGCTCCACCTTGCTTTCTGATTCGTTCGGCTCAACCATCAATGTGCAAGCAACCGGAAACGACATCGTCAGCGCATGGAAACCGTAGTCGATCAGGCGTTTAGCTATATCTATTTCACCGATATGGGTCTCTTCTTTAAGCGGACATATGTCGAGGATGCATTCGTGCGCCATGCGATGATCGCGGCCGGTATACAGCACCGGATAGGCGTCTTTCAGGGGGGTAGCGATATAGTTAGCGTTGAGAATCGCCATCTGGCTGGCCTGTTTCAAGCCCTCCGCCCCATCATGCGGATGTACATCTAATTGATTGGCAAGATATCGATGCACTGCCAAACGGCGCTGCGGATACTGCGCCCTGCTGGGTGGTCACGCCATCGATCTGCACCACGCTATGGCTAGACACAAACGGTGCCAGGTGTGATTTTATACTGATAGGCCCCATGCCTGGGCCGCTGCCGCCATACGGAATGCAGAAGGTTTTGTGCAGGTTAAGGTGCGAAACATCTGCTCCAATATAGCCCGGCATAACGATACCTACCTGGGCATTCATGTTGGCACCATCAAGATAAACTCGACCGCCGAACTGGTGCACGATCTGGCACACCTCGCAGATAGTTTCTTCATACACGCCGTGAGTCTATGGGTAGGTCACCATCATAATACACGACAGCACGTCGCCTGCCTGCTCTGCCTTAATACGCAGATCATGCAGATCAATGTTGCCGTTTTTGTCGTAGGCTACTACCACTACGCTCATACCTGCCATCTGGGCGGAAGCAGGATTGGTGCCTTGTGTAGAGTTTGGGATCAGACAGATATGGCGACCCACTTGATTGCGGCTTTCGTGGTAAAGACGGATCGCCAACAGGCCAACGCATTCATCTTGCGCGCTAGAGTTAGTCTGCATGCAAACTGCGTTATATTCAGTCAGTTGCACCAGCCACTGCGACAATTGGCCGATCAACTGCTGATAACCCGCTGCTTGCTCAGGTGGGCAGAACGGGTATAGGTCAGAAAATTCAGGCCGGGTGATCAGGATGATTTCCGCTGCCGTATTCAACTTCATGGTGCAGGAACCCAGCGGGATCATCGCTTGGTTCAGCACTAGATCCTTGCGCTCCAGATAGTGCATGTAACGCATCATCTCGGTTTCGCTGTGGTAGCGGTTGAATACCGGGTGAGTCAGGATCGGATCTTTGCGCAGCAAGTTGGCCGGGATAGACTGGCTATTTTTACTCACCGCTGCGTCTAGTGTGTCGATGATATCCAGGCCGTATTTGTCACCCACGCAGGGTAAACAGCGTTTGCACGTTTTCGAGTAAGGTGGCTTCTTCCGGCATAATGCCCACGGTCCCCTGAATGTCAGTGCGCAGATTGATACCGAAGCCCCGTGCACGTTCCAACAGCGCTGTTTTATCTTTTACTTCAACCCTCAGGGTGTATAACCAGGTTTTATGGCGCAGCGTCAAACCGGTTTGTTACAACCCAACGGCCAGAATATCGGCCAGGCGGTGGATACGCCCGGCAATGTGTTGCAGTCCCTATGCACCATAGTACACCGCATACAGGCTGGCGATGTTAGCTAGCAGTACCTGCGAAGTACAAATATTCGAGTTAGCCTTTTCACGGAGGATATGCTGTTCACGCGTTTGTATCGCCATGCGCAACGCGGTATTGCCAGCCGCATCGCGGGAAACGCCGATGATACGGCCCGGCATTGCACATTTGAATTCATCGCGACAAGCGAAGAAAGCCGCATGCGGCCCCACCATAGCCCATCGGTACGCCGAAGCGCTGCGCGTAACCGAACACGATATCAGCACTCGGTGCAACCAGTAGCACCCAACGCCATAATATCAGCGGCTACGCTGGTAACGATGTTACGGGATTTCAGCTCGGCCAGTAGCGCGCGCGGTAATCGTGAAGTTAGCCAGTGGTACCCATCTGCAGTAGCAGTACACCGAATACCCCTTTCCACTCCCGCACTTTTTCAGCTTTATCGACAATCACCTCGAAACCAAAGGTTGCAGCGCGGGTACGCACCACGTCCAGCATTTGTGGATGCACTTCATCCGCCGCCACGAAAAAACGGTTAGCCCCCTTCAGCTTGCTGGCGCGTTTAGCCAGCGCCATCGCTTCAGCGGCAGCGGTCGCTTCATCCAGCAGCGAGGCGGGGGCCAGATCCAAGCAGGTCAGATCGCTCGTCAGAGTCTGAAATTTCAGCAGCGCCTTCAGACGACGGCCCTGCGACACTTCCGGCTGATAGGGAGTATAGGAGGCGTACCAGACTGGATTTTCCAAAATGTTGCGCTGGATCACCGGCGGCGTCAGCACCCGCGCTGTACCCCATGCCAATGTACGATTTGTAACGCTGATTCTGCGAGGCGATCGCCTTCAGTTCGGCCAATGCCTGATGTTCCGTAGCCGCGTTGCCCACCGGCAGCGGCTTCGGCAAATGAATATCTGCGGGCAAAATCTGTTGGATCAGCGCGCTGAGCGTGCGTGCACCTACCGTTGCCAGCAACACCTGCTATTGTTCCGTAGAATAGCTGATGTGGCGATCAATGAACGCTTCGCTGTGTTCAAGTTAGCTTAGTGTCTGAGTCATTGCCACATATTCCTGAATGCTTGCGTGGTACTGGATATTACCTGATCTAAAACGCCCCGCTAGGTTTGGGACGTCATATTGATTACTCGTCTATAGAATCCTGATAGGCACCAGCATCCAGCAGGTTGCCCAGAGCTCACCGACGTCGGACGCCTTGATGCAGAATAGCTAGCCTTCGGCCGTAGGTTGCGCTTGTTCACAGGCTCCGGTGCACTTTCCAGTGCGTCGTTAACCGCAATGATTTCACCGCTGATTGGCGCGTAGATGTCAGAGGCGTCCTTCACCGATTCCGCCACCGCACAATCGTCACCAGCAGAGACGATTGTGCCTATTTCTGGCAAATTGACAAATACCATGTCGCCTAACAATTCCTGCGCATGCTCGGTGATCCCTACCAGGTATTCACCATGACCTGCGTCACACACCCACTCATGAGAGGTGGCGTATTTCAGTTCTGTTGGCACATTACTCATCGCCAGTTACTCCTTTAAAGAAATGAGAGAATCAATCAATAAACATCAGTGAACCAGTGAGTTGCCAGCACGGACAAAGCCGGGTTTGGTCACCTTGACCGGCATCTCACGGTTGCGGATTTGCACGATAGCCTGTTCGCCGACACCCGTAGGCACGCGCGCTAAGGAGATGCTGAATGAAGCCTAAAGTCGGAGAGAACGAACCGCTGGTGATTACCCATTGGCGTGTCTGCCCACTTCATCGGTGAAATGCACTGGCAGCCCATAGCGTCGTAGTACGCCTTTTTCAGTCATGATCAAGCCGACCAGTTGTTCGCTGTCCAGCTAACGCTGCTGTTCCAGGGCAGAGCGGCCGATGAACTGACGATCTTCCGGTATCCAAGCAATGGTCCAACCCATGTTGGCGGCCAACGGTGAGACGCCTTTGTCCATGTCCTGACCATACAGGTTCATGCTCGCTTCCATACGCAAGGTGTCACGCTCTCCCAACCCTGCTAGCTTGACGCCTGCGGCCAGTAGCTGCTGCCAGAAGCCTGCCGCCTACTCTTTCGGCATGGCGATTTCACAACCAGCTTCGCCGGTGTATCCGGTAGTGGAGATAAACAGATCCCCGATATGTACGCTGAAGAACGGCTTCATGCCTTCAACCGCGCTTTTGCTCCGGGGTAAATCGGGTGGCGGCGCGCTCTTGAGCCTGTTGACCTTGCACCGCGATCAACGCCAGATAGTCACGCACCGTCAGGCGATACGCTATACGGCACGGCATGCGCTTCGATCCAAGACAGGTCTTTTTCGCGCGTGGCAGAGTTCACTACCAGGCAAAAATAATCTTCAGCGAGGAAATAGATAATCAGATCGTCGATCATACTACCGGAGTCATTCAGCATGCCGGTATACAGCGCTTTACCAGGTTGAGTAAGCTTGGCGATATCGTTCGCCAGCAGATAACATATGAACTCACAGGTACAGGCTACGTGTAGATCCACGATAGTTATATGGGAGGCATCGAACACGCTAACATCCTGCCGCACGACATGATGCTCATAAATTTGTGAGCCATAGTGCAATGTGGCATCATCCAGCCATGAAAGTCCACCATGCGCGCTCCATGCGCCATATGATGGTCGTACAATGAGGTTTGCTTTGTCATTTTTTCCCTTTTCCATTTGATCGCTAGAAGATAGGGGCAGTCACACAATACGCCACTGATACCATGGCGTACTGACTGCTCGGCAGAAACGCTGCGCCGGTGCAACCCAAAATTGCGGTCAACCCTGATAACCGCAGATGTTACCTTTCCCTGGAATTATCACTGAACGCCCTCATTAACTATTAGTTAAAATAGGCTCGATAATATTCAGGTACAGAAAAATGCGGGCTAGTGTGTAGAGTTTTTCACTAAAAATGCGATTAAGGACACTAAATAAAAATTAGCCGGGAAAAACAATGGGTTATATAACATGACGGTGACATACGGAGAATTCTGCCTTTTGATAGAGCCGACTAGCGGATTAGAAAAAATCATGATAAAAACACCCGAAATGAGATTATTTCAAATGAAGATTGATTGAAGAAAACCAGGTAAATTCATAGGCTCCCGCTGGGAGCCTGGCCAGAAAGATTAAGAACCTATCCCATTAGCTATTTTATTTTCCATTTTGGCCCTGGGCAGTATTCACCATCCCCACAGACTCTCTATACGCTCAGCTTGTTCCACACTGTCCGTATCCAAACTGGCTGCAACAATGTACGCCTACTGGGATTGGCTCTTGGCTAGCCATTCCGGAAAATCATTCAGACCCATCGCCTGACGCACCAGTTTCGGTTTGATACCCGGCAGGCTATCCGCTAGCCGTAGGCTAATGCCACGCAACAACTTTTTTACCGAATGATGGCCGTCGAACAACTTATGGAAACCTTGCATACTGGCTAACATCACCGCAGCACCGTGCTTACGGCGGCGTTCATAGCGGCGCAGATACAGATGCTGGCCGATGTCTTTCCCTTGGTGCTGTAAGCGCCGCAGTTCGCAGATTAATTCTGCGGCATCCATAAAGCCCAGATTCACCCCCTGACCAGCCAACGGATGCACCGTGTGCGCCGCATCGCCAACTAGCGCCAAGCGATGCGCGGCGAAACTGCGTGCATAGCGTCCTGTCAACGGAAAGGTTAGGCGCTCACTCTCCAAGCGGCAATTGCCCAGCCGCATGTCAAAGGCCATTGCTAGTTGGCGATTAAATTGCTCCGGTGACAATTGCTTCAGCCGTTCTGCATTGAGCGGCGTCACTGACCAGACGATCGAACTTAGATACGGATCGCTGAACGGCAGGAATGCCAGAATGCCATCGCCACGGAATATCTGCCGCGCCGTGGCCAGATGTGGCACTTCGCTGCGGATGGTAGCTACTAACGCATGGTGACGATAATCCCAAAAGATCAGTGGGATGTCTGCGTGCTGACGCAGCCATGAATGGGCACCATCGGCAGCGATCACTAACCTGGCACTCAACATACGGACGTCTTCCAGCATGATAAAAGCGTCGTTCTCGCCCCAAGCTACCTGTTTGAGCGCAGCTGGGGTAATCAGGGTTATATTAGACAAGCTTTCAGCACGTTTCCACAATACCTGTTGGATTACCGAGTTTTCGATAATATGGCCAAGATGGCTAAAGCCACACTCATCACCGCGAAAGGTGATTTTGCCGAAGCTATCACCATCCCATACCTCCATCGCGTGGTAAGTGCTGGCGCGTAGTTGGAGGATGTCCTGCCAGACACCGATATGTTGCAGCAAACACTCACTGGCAGCGTTGATGGCTGAGACGCGTAACGCAGGCAATTCCTGCGGCGGTGTCATATCCGGCTGCCGCTGTTCCAGCACCGCAATGCGTAGACCGCTGCCATGTAGGCCACAGGCCAGCGCCAGCCCTACCATACCGCCACCAGCAATAACCAAGTCAAATGATTGCATACTGCTTATTTCCTTAAATACGCACTACACGGGGCAGCGCGCTGATGTCAGTCTAACGTTTCACCCAGCCCAACGCGCGCTTAGCGAAGGCATTGCGCATCACTGGCAAGCGCGCCATCGCCAGCAAACCTAGATTGCGGCCAACGACCAGCGAACCGTAGCAGTTAGCGAACAAACGGATCAAGCCATCGGTCACCGCAATTGTGGCTTGCTGATCCTGTTGCCGCCGTTGTTGATAACGGTTCAGCCATGCATAGCTACCAGGATCTTCGTCATTATTCGCCGCTTCCGCCAGCGTTTCCGCCAGTGACATTACATCGCGTAGGCCGAGGTTAAACCCCTGCCCGGCGATCGGGTGCAACGTCTGTGCAGCATTACCTACCAAAGCTAACCGGTGACTGATGTGCCGGTTGGCGATCAGCAGGCTAAGCGGATAACTATGACGTTTGCCAGCTTTTAGGATACGCCCCAAACGCCAGCCGAAAGCTTGTTGTAGCGCGTTGATAAAGTGCTTATCGTCCCAAGCATCAACCCGCTCGTGTTGTTCTCGCGCATGACACCAAACTAGCGAACTGCGGCCTTGCGACATTGGCAGCATTGCCAGCGGCCCATAGCGGGTAAAGCGTTCAAAAGCACGCCCCAGTGGATCTTCCGCAGTAGTGACATTAGCAATGGTAGCGAACTGCGGGTAATCACTCTGCTGCCACTGTATATTACAAGCCTGTGCCAGCGCAGAATGCGAGCCGTCAGCCGCTACCATCAGTTGCCCGCTGATACGCTGGCCGCTGTCCAGCAGCACCTCCACCTGCTCGGTGCTGCGGACTACATTAACCACCCGCGCTGGGCAGTGCAGCGTCACGCCAGGTACCTTCGCCAGCAGCGCAAACAGCCGCTTACCGGCATCGTGTAGTTCGATAACCTGGCCGAGCGCAGCGACCTGAAAATCCTGCGCATGCAAATTAACAAAGCTAGCGTGACCGCGATCGCTAACGTGCACCTGGGTAATGGCCGTGGCGCAATCGCTCAGCGCTGACCATACGCCAATACGCATCAACTGCTGACAGGTTCCTTGCGCCAGCGCGATAGCGCGGGCATCAAAGCCTGGGTGGCTACGGTCATCCGGGTGGTTAGCTTCAACCAGATCCACCGCCATGCTGCTTTGGGTTAGCACCGAGATAGCCAGCGCCAAGGTCGTCCCCGCCATACCTCCGCCAACAATAATTACTCCCATTCGCTCTACCTTGCCGCCGCCATCAACACTTCGATGGCGACGGCGTCTTTCACCACACCAGCGGTCAGATTTTCATTACCATCGGCGGTGATCAGAATATCGTCCTCAATACGGATACCGATGCCGCGATACTCTGCTGGCACGTCCGCGTCCTGCGCAATATACAGCCCAGGCTCCACGGTTAGCACCATGCCCGGCTCCAGCACCCGATTGCGGATCGGCGTGCCGTAAGAACCGACATCATGCACGTCAAGGCCCAGCCAGTGACTCAAGCCATGCATGTAGAACTGACGGTGCGCCTGCTCTGCAAACAATTGTTCCACCCCGCCATTCATCACCCCTAGCTCCACCATCCTGGTAATCAGGATGCGCACCACTTGGTCGTTAACTTCGCGGATGCTGGTACCCGGTTTAAACAACCGCAACGCACACAACTGCACAGCTAGCACGATGTCATACACCGCTCGCTGTGGCTGGCTGAACTTACCATTCACTGGGAAGGTGCGAGTAATATCACCCGCGTATCCTTGATATTCGCAGCCTGCGTCAATCAGTACCAGATCGCCATCACGCATGACACATTCGTTCTCGGTGTAATGCAGTATGCAGCCGTTTTCGCCGCTGCCGACAATGGTATTGTAAGACGGGTAACGGGCACCAAGGCGGGTAAATTCGTGGTGGATCTCCGCCTCCAGTTGATATTCAAACATACCAGGACGGCATTTTTTCATCGCGCGGGTATGAGCTGACGCACTAATTTCACTAGCGCGGCGTATAATCGCCAGTTCCTCCGACGATTTGAACAACCGCATATCGTGTAACCATAGACGCCAATCAGTTTGTGTCAGCGGCACCTGAAAGCCTTGGCGGCTCCCCTTGCGCAGTTTATCCAACGCGCCATACAAGATCCGATCAGCATAATCATACTCGCCCTGCGCGTGGTAGACCACATCCAGACCATTGAGCAGTAAGTGCAGTTGTTGGTTGATGTTATCGAACGGCAGCGCGCGATCCACCCCCAATGTAGCCGGTGCAGCATCTTGTCCCAGGCGGCGGCCAAACCATATTTCTGATATCAGATCACGCACCCTGTTAAACAGCACGCTATGGTTATGAGTCTCGTCGCTTTTGATCAAAACCAGCACCGCTTCCGGCTCGTTGAAACCGGTCAGATACCAAAAATCACTGTTCTGGCGGTAGGGATAGTTGGAATCTGCACTACGCGTCACTTCAGGAGCAGAGAAAATAACCGCCGCGCTGGCCGGAGCCATTTTAGCCAATAACATACGGCGGCGGATGTTGAATTTCTGCTGAGTCATTACCTTCTCCTGAAATCAATCCTTCCGCGTTCACCGTCTGTGGAACGGCAATATGACGTTCAATGCAACATCGGTTTGATGTTTTCTGGCACTATCGGCGACTAATGGGTGAACTCAGTATGGCACAGAATGGCAGCAACCCGTATATATTCCACCACCTCTTCCAGCGACTGTTTCAACATTTCCTGATCTTCATCTTCGTCATAGCCCAATTGAGCAATATTGCGCAGATCATCGATGGCCTCGCCGACTTCACCTTTCACCTACGCCAATTTAGGTTGCATTATGTGCCCAATCCCAAACAGGAAATGGTTAACCCAACCAGCCAGTGCATTGGAGCATTCAAACACGCTGACAGTTTCACCTTACGCCAGCAGCGGCTGGAACATAAACCCATAATCTTCTAGCATTTTATGCGTTGTTTCGTACAGTTGCTGTAGTGGCTGGCTGGGCTGAGTGATTGCGGGAAAGCCACACCGTCGTTGGTCAGATCGTGGATCAACGCCAGCCAGCTAGCGTCACGGCTACCGCCGCATAGCAGGCCACTGATCAGGCCGTGCAATTCTGCCGCCATCAGCGCGATGGCCTTCTGGTTGAGGGCTACAGTCAAAGATGAATAATTTGGAAATATGTTATGTGTAGGCATGTGCATTCATCATAGTTGGCAGGATAGGTTCATGTTATGCTACCACCAAGATCCATTTTTATACTAGATAATCGCAACACCCCGGTGGTAAGTTATCATCGTGATGTGGCAAGTCTCACACCGCGTCAGTCGGGGATAAAATGGCAGTCATGAGGCATTTCGAAACCTTTTTTGGCTGGTAATGTGCGACGCGGTAGATTACAACCAGAAACTGCAAGAGGTTGTATACTTGATACTGAGGTATTTTAGTGGCGGCCGTTTTGGTAAGCTGACAAAGGCAAGTTGGGGCTGGCGTGAAATTTAGGCAGGAAAGTGGCATGTCCGCACAATCGGTAGATATTCAAATTTTTGGCCGTTCGTTAAAAGTCAACTGTCCGCCAGAACAACAAGATACGTTAAACATGGCAGCGGACGAGGCTTTTAACCAACGGTTGTAAGATCTTAAAGTTCGCACTAGATTCACAAATACTGAGCAACTGGTTTTTATCGCAGCATTGAACGTCTGTCACGAACTTGCTCAAGAGCAGTTAAAAATCCGAGAGTATGCATCCAACATGGATGTAACGTATTCGTATGCTGCAACAGACCATTGAGCAAGCCTTGTTTGAACAAGGACGTATCTCTGAGCGCCAGGATGCATAGTTTGAATAACTTAGTCTATTGAAATATAAAATTTTCAATAGTGAGTAAAAATTTTTCTGAGATGTTTGTCAGCGTGTCAGTCACCTGAGCCGATATTTAGTACAAACAGAATGTGTTGATGTGCGATCGGTGAGCATGCTCAGTACGCCGGGAAGCCTTAAGATTGTGATAGAACGTTCACCTTGAACCATGGGTTCAAGGGTTACAGCCTACGACTGCATCTTGTAGATCTATCTTCCTCAGAGGTTTATGTATGCTGAAACCCACACCGAGCAAACCTGACGACATCATGCCTTTTCAATCCCATTTTTTACAGCAACGCCAGACTATTCGCCAACAAATTCGTCGGCGACGACGTAATATTACGTCCGAGCAAAAGCACATCTCCGCCCAAAAAATAGCCGAACGCGTAACTGTGCACCCACGCATTTTAGCTGCACGCAGCATTGCGGTATTTTTGCCTTTCGATGGCGAACTTGACACCACTGCGCTGATCGAACGGCTGTGGCTATCGGGCAAGCAGATTTATCTGCCAGTGCTGCACCCGTTTAGCACTGGCTACCTGTTATTCCTACGTTATACCCCCAATACGCCGCTGGTATGCAACCGCTTCAATATTCTAGAGCCGCAGTTAGAACTGCGTGGCGTGCTGCCGCTTGTAGAATTAGATGTGATGCTGACGCCGGTGGTGGCATTTGATGATACTGGCCAAAGGCTGGGTATGGGCGGCGGCTTTTATGACCGTACTTTGCACCACTGGCGGAGCGGCGGCCTTTACCCTATAGGGCTGGCTCACGACTGCCAGCAAGTGGCACAATTACCGACTGAACACTGGGATATTCCACTGCCGGAGATCCTGACCCCAACACGCAGTTGGGCGTGGCCAGACAGCGAATAGTAAAAGGCCGGATAAACCCAGCCTTTTACATTATCGCACTGCAGCTATCAGAACAGCAAACGGTTGCAGATGGCGTCTTCGATAGCATTCATGCGTCGTAGCGCAGCAATACCGGCACGTTCAATTTCCGCTTCGATGTCGATCACCACATAGCCAATTTCTGAGCCAGTTTACAAATACTGCGCGGCGATGTTAACCCCTTCTTCGGCGAAGATTTGGTTAATCTGCGTCAGCACACTAGGGCGGTTCTGATGAATATGCAGTTGCAGTAGGCGGCTGGCGTTTGTCCCATGCGCCGGCAGCGACACTTACGGGAAATTGACCGCCGATATGGTCGAACCATTGTCGGAGTATTTAGCTAATTTGCTAGCCACTTCATCACCAATGTTCTCCTGCGTATCCTGGCGCGCATCCTGGATGGAACTGCCAATATGCGGCGTCAACAGCACGTTATCGAACTCACACAGCAGCGAGTTGAATGGATCGTTGTTGGTCGCCGGCTCTTCTGGGAACACGTCGATCGCTGCACCAGCCAAGTGGTTGCTAGCTAACACATTGCACAATACTGGGATATCTACCACAGCGCCACGCAAGGCGTTGATCAGGATGGCACCCGGCTTCATCAATTCCAGTTCTTCTGCCCCTATCATGTTCTGGTAGACGGGGTATCCGGCACATGCAACGCTACCACGTCGCTCATATTGAGTAGATCAGACAGGTGATACACCTGCTAAGCGTTGCCCAGCGGCAGCTTATTCTCAATGTCGTAGAAAAACACCTTCATATCCAAGCTTTCTGAGAGAATGCCCAATTTGGTGCCGATATAGCCCGTAGCCAATAATGCCCAGCTTCTTGCCACGCGCTTCATATGCACCCCACGGCCAATTTGTGCCACACGCCACGGTGTGCCTTGGCGTTAGCGGCGGGAATACCGCGTAACATTAGCAGCAATTTGCCTAGAACTATCTCGAACACAGATCGGGTATTAGAAAATGGCGCGTTAAACACCAGAATACCACGTTTAGTCGCCTCTTTTAATTCAAACTGATTAGTACCGATGCAAAAATAGCCCACTGCCACCAGCTTTTCGGCAACGGCGAAAAGCTCTTCAGTCAGATGCGTGCGCGATCGGATACCGATGAAGTGAGCATCACGGATCAATTCCCTCAGTGATTCGCTGTCTAACGTGCCTTTATGGTATTCAATGTTGGTATAATCGGCAGCACACAAATTATCTACCGTGCTTTGATGACCCCCTTCTACTAACAGTAATTTAATCTTTTCTTTCTCCAATAATACTTTTGCTATTTACCCAACCCTATGTTCAGACTTCAATAACGCGGGCGGCAATACAAACGATTGACTGGCTACTAGCACAAGGTACAGTCATGCCGTCATTTTTGGTATAAAGTGCCAGGGGGGAAAGCTTATACATCAATTTTAGGAATTCAACACTAAAAAAGTTATATAAATCACTAAATTTAGCGATTTTAATAAAAGGTATTTTAATCGAGGAATGATACGGCCAAAAGATTTCCTAGGCCGCATAACACCGGCAGATTGCAGGGATTTATACGATGACCTTCACGCCATCCTGCGTACCGACCAGCGCCACATCAGCGCAACGGTTGGCGAACAAACCAACGGTGACCACGCCAGCGATGTCGTTAACTTGATTCTCTAATGCCACAGCATCGGTAATGATTAAATTATGCACGTCCAAGATCACGTTGCCGTTATCGGTGACCACGTTCTGACGATACTCTGGCAGGCCGCCCAGCTTCACCAGTTCGCGCGCCACATAGGATCGGGCCATCGGGATCACCTCTACTGGCAGCGGGAATTTGCCCAGCACATCGACCTGCTTGTTGGCATCAACGATACAGATAAATTTACGTGCGATGGCGGCAATCACCTTTTCACGCGTCAGCGCCGCACCGCCGCCTTTAATCATCTGCATATAGTTGTTGATTTCATCCGCCCCATCCACATAGATATCCAACGAGTCCACTTCGTTGCTATCGAAAACAGGGATACCGAGGCTTTTCAACTTGGCGGTGGAAGCATCAGAACTAGAGACCGCGCCTTCAATTTGGTGCTTGATAGAGCCAAGCGCATCAATAAAGTGGCTGGTGGTGGAACCGGTGCCGACCCCAATAAGGATACCCGGCATCACGTATTCCAGCGCGGCCCAACCAGCTGCTTTTTTCATTTCATCATGCGTCATAATATATCCCTTTCCTTTTTACAAAAACCTGTGCGTATTATAGGGTAAAATGATGTTGTTCACTTAGACAGAAACATTATTCTTTACCTTAAGCCGCATTTTTAGCCGCCCGGTGGCAAACTGCTCCTACGATTTTACCCCTATACAACTCGTAAAATGTGGCATAGTGCTGATATCAATTTAATTTAAGAGATATCTTTTCCGATGAAACGCCCAAACTATCGAACGCTGCAAGCGATGTACGCGGTGATCCGTGAGCGCGGCTTTGACTTTGAGCGTGCCGCACAAAAGCTTTGTATCACGCAATCAGCGGTATCCCAACGCATTAAACAACTGGAAAATCTGTTCGGCTAGCCGCTGTTAGTGCGTACTGTGCCGCCACTCCCTACCGAACAGGGATAAAAGCTGCTGGCACTGTTGCATCAGGTAGAACTCTGTTGGAAGAGGAGTGGCTGGGCAACGACACTGGCATCAGATGCCCCTTGCTGCTGTCGTTGGTGGTCAACGCTGATAGTCTGGCTACTTGGCTGCTGCCAGCATTGAAGCCGGTACTCGCGACTTCGCCCATCTACCCGAACCTGCAAGTAGAAGATGAAACCCGCATCTAAGAGCGGCTACACCGAGGCAAAGTGGTAGGTGCGGTAAGTATTCAACCGCAGCTACCACCAAGCAGCCTGGTAGATCGCTTGGGCACGTTAGACTATTTGTTTGTCGCCTCAAAGGGCTTCGCCGAACGTTATTTCCCTAACAGCGTCACCCGCTACGCTTTGCTGAAAGCACCGGCAGTGGCATTTTACCATCTCGACGATATGCATCAGGTTTTCCTACAGCAGAACTTCGACCTGTCACCGGGCAGCGTACCCCGCCATATTGTGAACTCGTCCGAATCCTTCGTGCAACTCGCTCACCAGGGCACTACCTGCTGTATGATCCCACATTTGCAAATTGAGAAAGAACTTGAGTCAGGCGAGTTGATCGATCTGACCCCAGGGATGTACCAGCGCCGCATGCTGTTTTGGCATCGCTTTGCGCCGGAAAGCCGAATGATGTGCAAAGTGACCGAAGCACTGGTAGATCACGGGAGCCGAGTGCTGCGCCAGGATTAGACGATAAGATCCTAATCGCGGTTGATCCGTTGCTGCACCTGTTTGTTGAAATCTTGCATGCCCATGCTCAGTTGGTTAAAGCCTTCGCTGCGTAAATAGTAGAGCATGTCCAGCTCAATCTCGCGCGGATCAATCTCAATCAATATTTCCGCATCAGGCAGAAAATCATAGTGCTGACGTAACAGTGCTACCAGCCGGCTGATTTGCACCTGGGTCAGGTAAGTCGGCGTACCCCCACCCTAGTGCATCTTGACAACTTGGCGGCCTGCAAACAATGGCACTCGCTGAGCGATTTCACGCGCTAACACACTTGTAGGTATTCCTCAGCTTTGTGCGCCTGGCGCGTCACCAATTTGTTGCAACCGCATAAATAGCACAGTTTGTGGCAGAAAGGGATATGTACATACAGCGGCGACAGCGGACGTTTGGGGCAACGCGCAGCGTCACGTTGAAACATCACGCGGTCGTAGCTCTGGTTAAACTCTAGTGCTGTAGGGTATGAGGTATAACGCGGTCCTGAGTAATTATATTTCTAGATCAGGGCTAAATCCCAGACGATCGGCTGTTATGACATGCTTGCTCGCTTCTTCCGATATTTTTCCTACCGGTCCGGAGAGGGTAAATGGTCTACACTGTCTGGCCACGGAAGCACTGCGCAAACGCGCTTTACGCTTAGATAGCAGCTGTAGTGTACTAAATAGCCACAGCAGATAACACAACAAGAGTGTGGCTATGGTCAGGAACAGCCCTATGGCGCGTTAAAATATGTCATTTGGGTTACCGCTTTTTAGCAGTTTCAGAATGTCTTCCTGTTTTTCTTCCTTGTCATCACCTAACTCAATTCCCAGTTGATCCATCAACACATCGATGCGATCCAGCATCTGATCAACGTAAGCCTGCTCTTCTACGTTTAGCGTATCGCGCCCGTCAAGGCGATCCAGTAATGCATCTAGACGTTCGTTATTTTCCAGCTTCGCCAATTCTTCTTCCGGTGATAGACGTCCCTTGCTTAAAAACAAAGAAATGCATCATTTTACCGCTGATATAGTTATAATCGCCAACCTATTAGCCATCTCCAAGGAGACGAAAGACTTTGACCAGCAAGCATTACAACTATCATGTGACCCATTTCGTCACCAGTGCGCCCGATATTCACCATCTGCCGGGGGATGAAGGTATTGAAGTCGCATTTGCTGGCCGCTCCAACGCCGGTAAATCCAGCGCGTTAAATACCCTGACGAACCAGAAAATCCTAGCACGTACCAGTAAAACTCCGGGGCGTACCCAACTGATCAACCTGTTCGAAGTCGAAGAGGGTCATCGCTTGGTAGACTTACCGGGTTATGGCTATGCTGAAGTGCCGGAAGAAATGAAACGCAAATGGCAACGTGCGCTAGGTGAATACCTACAAATGCGCAATTGCCTGAAAGGGCTGGTAGTGCTGATGGATATCCGTCATCCGCTAAAAGATCTTGACCAGCAGATGATCCAATTGGCGGTCGATGTCGGCACGCCGATATTAGTGCTGCTAACCAAGGCAGACAAGCTGGCCTCTAGCGCACGTAAATCCCAGCTCAATATGGTGCAAGAAGCCGTGTTACCGTTTATGGGTGACATTCAAGTTGAAGCCTTCTCTGCAACGAAAAAAATCGGCGTTGACAAATTGAGCCAAAAACTGAATATCTGGTTTAATGATATCCTACAGGAAGTGCTGCCGAAAGAAGAAGACACCAACAGTAAATACCTTAAAAGCGGTAACTGAAAGCATCCTGATGCATTTAATCCTAAGTGATTCGGGTAAGAAAAGGGCTTAGTGCTGTTTTTACAATAAAAAGCGCCCCACTCATTAATGCTTACTGGGGCAGTTGATATTCAGCCAAAAACTGATTGCGTGAAGTAAAAATTCTAAAAAATAGAATACATTACCTCTACACCCTACGGCGGCAATTCCGCATCACTTTTTCGCAGGGCAAATAATTTTTGTCGTTCATTGACACAATTTATTGATCAAAAACAGCGAAGATCAGTGAGCCTCATCCCAGTTAGCACCCACGCCAACATCCACCTTCAGCGGTACCGCCAACGTTGTGCTACCTTCCATCAATTCACTGATACGCTGGCTGGATGCGTCAATCACTGATTCATGCACCTCAAATACTAATTCGTCATGTACCTGCATAATCATATGTACCAGCGGCTGTCCTTGTTCCTGTATCCAGGCATCAACCTCAATCATTGCACGCTTGATAATATCTGCGGCCGTACCCTGCATCGGGGCGTTAATCGCCGCACGCTCGGCCGCTTTGCGACGCATGCCGTTGCTGGAACGGGCATCCGGCAGATATAACCGGCGGCCATCCAGGGTAGTAACATAGCCCTGTTCAGCGGCCTGCTGGCGGGTGCGTTCCATATAGTCTAGCACCCTTGGATAACGTTCAAAGTAGCGATCCATATAGCGCTGGGCTTCGCCGCGCGGAACCCCCAACTGGTGTGCCAGGCCAAAGGCGCTCATGCCGTAAATCAGCCCAAAGTTAATCGCCTTGGCACTGCGGCGCTGTTCGCTGGCTACTTTGTCCAACGGCACGCCAAACACTTCGGCTGCTGTGGCGCGGTGAATATCTTTACCTTCAGCAAAAGCTTTCAGCAATCCTGTATCTTGCGACAAATGAGCCATAATACGCAGTTCGATTTGCGAATAGTCCGCAGCGACGATGCGATAACCCTCAGGGGCGATAAACGCCTGGCGAATACGCCGACCTTCATCGTTGCGCACCGGAATGTTTTGCAGGTTCGGATCGCTGGAAGAGAGACGCCCAGTAGCCGTCACCGCCTGATGGTAAGAGGTATGTACCCGGCCGCTGACCGGGTTAATCATCTGCGGCAACTTATCGGTATAGGTGGTTTTCAGCTTTGCCAGGCTACGATACTCAAGGATCACCTTCGGCAATGTGTAATCCAGCGCCAACTCGGCCAAGACTTCTTCATTAGTTGATGGCGCACCGCCTGGGGTTTTCTTTATCACCGGCAACTTTTGCTTTTCGTACAGAATAGCCTGTAGTTGCTTGGGCGATGCCAGATTAAACGGTTCTCCCGCCAATTCGTGCGCCTGAATCTCCAACTCACCAATCCGCTTGGTCAGTTCCTGAGAATGAACCGACAAAATAGCCGGATCGATTAACACCCCAGTGCGTTCGATATGTGACAACACCGGTACTAGTGGCATGTCAATCTCATTGAATACCCTCAGCAATTCGGCACTTTGCTTCAGTTGCGGCCACATCGCCAGATGTAACCACAGCGTAACGTCGGCATCTTCTGCCGCGTAGAGTGCCGCCTGTGCCAACGCAATTTGGTTGAACGTCAACTGATTTTTACCCTTGCCGGCGATCTCTTCAAAGGTGATGATCTTATGACCCAGGTAACGATCGGCCAAGTTGGCCATATCGTGACGACCACCAACGCTGTCTAGCACGTAGTATTCCAGCATGGTGTCGAAGGCGATGCCGCGCAGGTTAATGCCGTAGCGTGCCAGCACGCCCATGTCGAACTTCAAATTTTGCCCGACTTTCAGCACTTTTTCGTCTTCCAATAGCAGCTTAAGCCTTTCCAGCACAGAGGCACGATCCAACTGCGCTGGGGCATCCAGATAGTCATGCGCCACCGGCAGGTAGGCAGCTTCACCCGGTGCTGTGGCAAACGACAAGCCAATCAGGTTGGCGCTCAGTGTATCCAATCCGTCGGTTTCGGTATCAAAGGCGAATACGTTGGCCTTTTTCAACCGTTGCAGCCAGTCAACGAAAGTGTCTTCGTCTAAAATAGCGACATAGCCATCCTGCGGTAGCATGGCTTCCGCCGCAGCATTTAGTTTTTCTGCCACTGAACTTGCCGACTTCGCCACACTAGCGGTTTTCACTCCTGACCCTTTTTTGTTTTCCAGCCAGGAACCAGTTTCTACATCCGACAGCCAACGTTTAAATTCATACCGTTTGAATAGCTGCTGCAACACGTCAATATCCGGCGCAGACATGTTAAGGTCGGCGTAGGAAACCTCCAGTTCAACGTTGGTTTTGATGGTCGCCAGTTTGTAGGAAAGGTGGGCTATCTCTTTGTTCTGCTCTAGCTTGGCCGCCATAGTCTTCGCACCACGGAAGCTGAGCGTAGCGATGCGCCCCAAGTTATCATATAGTACATCCAACCCGCCAAGACCATGTAACAGCGCCTGTGCGGTTTTCTCACCAACCCCTGGCACGCCAGGGATATTATCTGAAGCATCACCCATCAGCGCCAGGAAGTCGATAATCAACTCAGGTGGAATGCCGTATTTGTCGCACACTTCTTGCGGCCCGAGGACGGTGTTGTTCATGGTGTTGATCAGAGTGACGTTCGGCGTGACTAATTGTGCCATGTCTTTATCCCCAGTACTAATCAGCACTGGATGGCCAACCATTTCAGCCTCCAGCGCCAACGTGCCAATAACATCGTCCGCCTCAACACCTGGCGTAACTAGTAGCGGCAGCCCCATAGCCTTGATCATTTTATGCAGCGGTTCGATTTGCGTGCGTAGATCGTCCGGCATCGGTGGGCGATGCGATTTGTACTCGGCGAACAGTTCATCGCGAAAGGTTTTTCCTTTAGCATCAAACACCACTGCAACATGGCTGGGATGGTACTGTAGCAGCAGGCTGCACAGCATATTCAACATGCCATACATTGCTCCAGTCGGCTCGCCAGCCGAGTTGGTCAGCGGTGGGAAAGCGTAATAAGCACGGTAAAGGTAGGAGGAACCATCAACCAGGATTAATGGGTTTTCTACTATCTGGGCCATGGTGTTTCTTTATAGTGATTAGACATAGCGATAAGCATGCCATAGCTGGCCGCCAGAAACGAACTTTAGTGTGCATTACAGATGAAAATGATGTGATAGTACTAGAAGTACTGCAACATCGCTTCTGTGGGTAACTTTGTGTATAGAAAAAATCACAGATTATAACGATGCGTCTTTAATTGTGATGAAAACAAAAAAATATTTTAAATAAACAAACTAAATAGATTGTTTTTTACTGGCTGATAATAATCAGCTTTTACTAGATCTGTGGATATAACGTTAATCACACCATTAATAAAATTCAGCACCTCAACTATCCTCGCACAAAATACATAGATTGTATAAAAAACAGCAAATGACGGTTCCCTATTATAGCGGCGCTTGATATCCCGATGACCCCTTGTAGATTTATAATTTAATGTGCGATTAAAATACGTCCATACAGAAAAAATCCGGCTGAGAGCCGCGGCGAGTTAATTTTTATTCGCACTTATTTTTGTTGGCTGAGGAATTTGACCACATCGGCAAACTGCTTCATGTAGGCATCTATTGAGCTAGTGTCCAGGCCGTCATTTTTGACCATGTATTTGCCGTTAACAAATACGGCTGGAACGCCACGTAGCCGGAGATCTTCTGCAGCTTTCTCCTGTTGAACCACCAAAGATTTCACTACAAAGCTATTCAAAGCAGCATCATAATCCGCCGCGCTCACGCCGGCTTTTACAAACACGCTACGGATATCATCAGAGGTCTTTAGGGTCTGGGTTTTCTGCGCCGCTTCAAACATCAACGGGCTGACCTTGTCTTCCACACCCAACGCCATCGCAACAGCCCAAGCCTGAGTTAGCGGTTTGCCCAGTGGCCCTAGGAACTCAACATGGTATCTAGCGATTTTGGTGTCAGCAGTTAGTGCTTTTTTCACGTTCTCAGAAGCATGATTCTGCTCAAACTGATAGCAGTGCGGGCAGTAGAAGGAAAAAAACTCTAGTATCTGTGGCTCGCCAGTCACTGGCTTGTCCAAGGTAACGTACTGAACACCATCGCTGAACTGCGCAGCCATAGCACTGAATGCCATTGCCGTGCTAATGAGCGCCAACCAAATTTTCTTCATAAGACTCAACTCTCCATTATATTAAAGCTTCAATACATTGGCGTCAGCGGTAGAGTATGCTTCAAATAGCTGCTCTGCTGGCGCTGACTCACCGAAGGTGGTCATACCAACGATGACACCATTCAGACCCACGTACTTGTACCAGTAATCCGCAATACCCGCCTCCACCGCCATGCGGGACTTCGCCGCCGCTGGTAGTACCGATTCACGGTAAGCAGTATTCTGCTTGTCGAACACATCGGTCGAGGGCATTGACACCACTCGCATTTTGTGGCCAGCTGCCGTCAGTTTGTCCGCCGCTTCCACCGTGATGCCCACTTCCGAGCCAGTGGCAATCAAGATAACTTCTGGCGTGTCAGTGCAATCCTTCAGCACGTACCCGCCACGGTACACGTTCGCCAACTGCTCTGCGGTACGAAGCTGCTGGGCCAAATTCTGGCGCGAAAACACCAGTGTGGTCGGGCCATCGTTGCGCTCGATGCCGTACTGCCAGGCAATCGCAGATTCCACCTGATCACATGGACGCCAGGTGCTCATGTTTGGAGTCACACGTAGGCTGGCCAACTGCTCTACCGGCTGGTGAGTCGGTCCGTCTTCCCCCAGGCCGATAGAGTCATGGGTGTATACGAACAGGTTGCGCAATTTCATCAGCGCCGCCATGCGCACCGCGTTGCGGGCATATTCCACAAACATCAGGAAGGTCGCCGAGTACGGCAGGAAACCACTGTGCAGCGCGATGCCGTTGGTGATGGCAGTCATGCCGAATTCGCGCACACCGTAGTGAATGTAGTTGCCCGCAGGGTCAACGTTCAGCGGTTTAGAACCGGACCACATGGTCAGGTTGCTCGGTGCCAGATCAGAGGAGCCGCCGAGGAATTCTGGTAGCAGCTTGCCGTATGTTTCCAACGCGTTCTGTGACGCCTTGCGGCTAGAGATGTTGGCCGGGTTGGCTTGTAACCCTTCTACGAAAGCCTTCGCCTCGGTGTGCCAGTGAGCCGGTGGTTCGCCATTTATGCGGCGCTTGAACTCGGTAGCCAGCTTAGGGAAGGCTTTAGCGTAAGCGGCGAAGCGATCATTCCAGGCAGCTTCTTTGTCCTGTCCAGCCTCTTTCGCATCCCATTGGGCGTAGATATCCTGCGGGATTTCGAAAGCGGCATATTTCCAGCCAAGCTGTTCGCGGGTCGTAGCCACTTCAGCAGCACCCAGCGCAGCACCATGCACGTCATGGCTACCCGCTTTGTTCGGTGAACCGAAACCGATGATGGTTTTGCACATCAGCAGTGATGGTTTGTCGGTGAACCTGCGAGCTTCTTCAATTGCCGCCTTGATGGCGTCTGGGTTGTGGCCGTCGACGTTACGCACGACATGCCAGCCATAAGCTTCAAAGCGCTCAGCAGTATTGTCGGTGAACCAGCCATCGACGTGGCCATCAATGGAGATGCCATTGTCATCGTAAAAGGCAGTCAACTTGCCAAGCTTCAACGTACCGGCCAACGAACAAACTTCGTGGGAGATACCTTCCATCATGCAGCCGTCGCCCATGAAAGCATAAGTGAAGTGGTCAACGATGTTGTGACCTGGGCGATTGAACTGCGCGCCTAACGTGCGTTCGGCAATGGCAAAACCCACAGCATTGGCGATACCTTGGCCGAGTGGGCCAGTGGTGGTTTCGACGCCAGGAGTATAGCCGTATTCCGGGTGGCCCGGCGTTTTGGAGTGCAGTTGGCGGAAGTTTTCCAGCTCGCTCATTGGCAGGTCATAGCCAGTGAGGTGCAGCAGGCTATAAATCAACATGGAGCCGTGACCGTTGGACAGCACAAAACGATCGCGATCAGCCCAGAGCGGGTTAGTTGGGTTGTGGTTTAGGTAGTCACGCCACAGGACTTCAGCGATATCCGCCATCCCCATAGGTGCCCCGGATGGCCGGAATTCGCTTTTGTACGGCGTCCATGCTGAGTGCGCGGATAGCGTTGGCAAGATCTTTACGAGAGGACATGTTTTACTCCAATTTGGATTAAAAAAGCAGTCAAGTTTTCTATTTTCTCAGACTCTGCATTAAAACGGCAATCCCTAATTGAGTGTGATGAGACAGTTATTCGGAATAATGCCCTTATCTATCGCACATGGCGTATACTAGTCTCATGCGGTAATATCTATTCTCTATAGCAACATTCTCCCTTTTCTAATTATTATAACGGGATGATAACGTTATTAAGATTCGTACCTCTTTGTTAGCGATAAGGATTCCTTAGTGAGCAGTTGCTAAAACTGGAATACCGAGGCGGTGATACAATCTGGCACACAGGTTTTCCAAGTAGCGACGCTAAGCTAAGCAATGACGACATAAAATCCTAAGTGATAAATCCAGCACAGAGATGGATAGAAAGGTATAAATCGCGCGTGCTGACAGCACCACGTTGACAAACGTCTGAGCAAAAATCGCAGCAGCACTGGGGGATAATATCAACGGCATGCCTGCCAACTATAAGGTTTAAATTACTCAATGCCCAGTTCTCGCAGTAGCAGGAAAGCACTGCAGATGACTACTGATTCGACTTGATGGAAAAAACGCGGCGTCGATCCCAACGGCCTCATCAACCGCTTTGAAAAATTGGCGAAAGTGGTACCCGACCATCAAAGCAACCTGTTCGATGACCATCCGTCTTCTGAAGTGTTACGAGTGTATTGCGGCTAACCAGTAAGGTGAAGTGGGGATAAAACGGATGGAGCGCATTGCGTGCTCCGCCATCATTTATCAGGCTCATCGCCCTTTCTTTTGCGGCCAGTCCAGGTAAAACTCTTGCGAGCAGCCAGGCTACTGCCAAATCTATTGCCGTTTCTCGGCCCATTATTGCCAGCTAAATTTTTCACCGCAGGTTTAGCTTTCTCCACCGATTTCACTTCTGAGGAAGAATCCTCAATCAATTTGAATAGTTGCCCTCGATCGTCGCCGGTTAAATCACGCCACTCCCCCAAAGGCAGCCCGCCCTATCAGGCTAACATTCATGATACGGGTTTGTTCCAACTTGGTGACTTCATAGCCAAAATATTCACACATACAGCGTATTTGGCGGTTAAGCCCCTGTACCGTACCAGCACAATACGAAAGACCAATGGCATTTCTTTCTTCACCTTGCACTTTTGGTCACCGTACCCAGCATCGGCACGCCTTCCCCCAGAACACGGATAACGTCATCGGTCAGCGGTTTGTTAACGGTAACCAGATATTCTTTCTCATATCCGTTGCCCGCACGCAGGATTTTGTTTACCAGATCACCCTGGTTGGTGAGGAAAATCATCCCCTGTGAGTCCCTATTCAACTGACCAATCGGGAAGATACGGGTACTGTGATTAACAAAATCGACGATATTGTCTTTTTCACCGTCTTCCGTGGTGCTGACAATGCCAACCGGTTTGTTTAACGCAATGAAGATAAGGTTATCTTCGTTACGGGGGTTCAATCACTTGACTATTGACCTTGACGATATCGCCTGGAAATACCCGATCGCCAAGCGTAACACGCTTGCCATTGATAAAAACATTGCCTTGTTCAATGTAGCGATCGGCATCATGACGAGAGAAAATACCACTTTCACTAATATATTTTTTCAAGCGTAGAGCTGATTTACTCAGCATGGCTTCTCCAAAACCGGAAATATCTTTTATTTTTAATGCAGCGGGAAACCGGCTGGCTCTTCTTTTACGCAATACGATCAATTACGTGCCGCCCAGCTATGGATGATGCGCGTTTCCTGGACTCAGCAACACCGCACGCAACGACTCAGCCAGGAGGAAGAGAGGCTATATGGAGCTATATCAGCCATATTCCGTCACGCCATTTTAAGATGGCCAGGCATTACGTTTTCTGGCCAACCGCAAACGCGGTGAGTTATTGCCTAAGGTCTATACCGCCATGGGGATTGAAGTGAAGGAAAAACCATAGAAATCGGGCTTTGCGTTGCTGATGAAGAAATTTATCAATGTGGATCCCCGTACCAGCGCGCGTTATGTGGAGGCAGGATGGTATTATTAAAGAGCGCAGAAGCCGGTATCCGGGCAGAAGAGTTATTGGCGCGACGTCGGCAGGAGTTCAAAATAGAGCGATAGTTGCGCGGCAGGCGGCATAGGGAAACTCTGCCTGAAATTTGGTACAGACATCAAAATGGTGGTTATTTTAACCAATCGTCAAACTCGTGCTGCCTGAGCTGATGAAGCTCATGATCCTATCACCCTCTTTTGACCCTGACATAAAGGAAAAAACGGATCCAAGTTCCTAACCATGAAAGTGACCACCCCACACTGGCACTGCTACATACCAGTCTGGCACCGAAGTTGGCCGATTATTTAGCTCAGGGGTAAGTGCAAGCTTATGCTGTTCCTAGAAAGCATCGGCGTACAACAAGTCATTTTCAAAAGATAACAGTCGGCCTTCCACAACCTCAATACCCAGGAAGCCAGCACTGGCAGATGGAGCGAGGTCTGCACAATGAATAATTCACCCCCTCCTATACTGGCCATTGGTGCCTATTAGTGGAGCAGGGAAAATAACTCTACTTAAACAATTAATTCCATTGCTTTTAAGCAGCGATAGGTAAGAGTCAGGTTAATCAAGCATGCCTATCACAATGTGGATGTCGATCTTCCGGGCAAAGACAGCTACGAATTACGCAAAGCAGGTGACGACTAGACGTTAGTAGCCAGCGTTAGCCGCTCTGGGCATTGATGACTGAAACGCCGGCTCAGCAGCCGTTGGATCTGCGCTATCTAGCCAGTCGCCTTGATATCAGCAAGGTAGATCTGATTCTAGTGGAGGGGTTTAAACATCAACCAGTCAGTAAAGTCTTTCTCTACCAGGAAGAAATAGGCAGGCCGCTTGAGGAAATGTTAGATGAATTTGTCATCACCGTTGCTAGCTATCAACAGGTCGCTTTAAATATCAGATCACTGGATATCAATCAGTCAGAAAGTATTGCCAATTTTATTGTGGATATGAGGCTTTCTACTTTATTTGATGCCTGGCAGTGTCCTACTCTCACATGGGGAGACCCCACACTACCATCGGCGCTACGGCGTTTCACTGCTGAGTTCGGCATGGGGTCAGGTGGGACCACCGTGCTATTGCCGCCAGGCAAAGTCTGTTTCATTTTTGGCCGTTACTCACGTAACCACTAGAACCAATCTCGGAACTCGCTGAAAATAACTCTACCCCTATCTATAACACACCTTCGGTGTTGTAAGGTTAAGCCTCACGGCTCATTAGTACTGGTTAGCTCAAAGCATCGCTGCTCTTACACACCCAGCCTATCCACGTCTTCGTCTTAAACGTGCCTTCAGGGACCTCTCAGACCCAGGGAAGACTCATCTCGAGGCCAGTTTCGCGCTTAGATGCTTTCAGCGCTTATCTGTTCCGCACTTAGCTACCGGGCAATGCCATTGGCATGACAACCCGAACACCAGCGATGCGTTCACTCCGGTCCTCTCGTACTAGGAGCAACCCCTCTCAATCTTCCTACGCCCACGGCAGATAGGGACCGAACTGTCTCACGACGTTCTAAACCCAGCTCGCGTACCACTTTAAATGGCGAACAGCCATACCCTTGGGACCTACTTCAGCCCCAGGATGTGATGAGCCGACATCGAGGTGCCAAACACCGCCGTCGATATGAACTCTTGGGCGGTATTAGCCTGTTATCCCCGGAGTACCTTTTATCCGTTGAGCGATGGCCCTTCCATTCAGAACCACCGGATCACTAAGACCTACTTTCGTACCTGCTCGAGCCGTCACTCTCGCAGTTAAGCCAGCTTATGCCTTTGCACTAAACTCACGATGTCCGACCGTGATTAGCTGACCTTCGTGCTCCTCCGTTACTCTTTGGGAGGAGACCGCCCCAGTCAAACTACCCACCAGACACTGTCCTTGCTCCGGGTCACGGGGCAAAGTTAGAACATCAAACATTAAAGGGTGGTATTTCAAGGGTGGCTTCTCGCAGACTGGCGTCTACGATTCACTGCCTCCCACCTATCCTACACATCAAAGCTCCATGTTCAGTGTCAAGCTATAGTAAAGGTTCACGGGGTCTTTCCGTCTTGCCGCGGGTACACTGCATCTTCACAGCGAGTTCAATTTCACTGAGTCTCGGGTGGAGACAGCCTGGCCATCATTACGCCATTCGTGCAGGTCGGAACTTACCCGACAAGGAATTTTGCTACCTTAGGACCGTTATAGTTACGGCCGCCGTTTACTGGGGCTTCTATTAGGAGCTTCGTCTTGCGGCTAACCCCATCAATTAACCTTCCAGCACCGGGCAGGCGTCACACCGTATACGTCCACTTTCGTGTTGGCACGGTGCTGTGTTTTTATTAAACAGTTGCAGCCAGCTGGTCTCTGCGACTGGCTTCAGCTCCCTCCGATACGGAATTCACCTACATGCCAGCGTGCCTTCTCCCGAAGTTACGGCACTATTTTGCCTAGTTCCTTCACCCGAGTTTTCTCAAGCGCCTCGGTATTCTCTACCTGACCACCTGTGTCGGTTTGGGGTACGATTAAAGGTGAGACCTGATGCTTAGAGGATTTTCCTGGAAGCAGGGCATCAACAGCTTCTGCACCTTGGCGCATCGTCATTACGCCTCAGGGTTTATGTATGGCGTTCCGGATTTACCTAAAACTCCACCCCTACACGCTTAAACCGGGACAACCGTCGCCCGGCCTGCTTAGCCTTCTCCGTCCCCCCTTCGCAGTCACACTCAGTACAGGAATATTAACCTGTTGCCCATCGACTACGCTTTTTAGCCTCACCTTAGGGGTCGACTCACCCTGCCCCGATTAACGTTGGACAGGAACCCTTGGTCTTCCGGCGAGCGGGTTTTTCACCCGCTTTATCGTTACTTATGTCAGCATTCGCACTTCTGATACCTCCAGCAGCCTTCACAGGGCACCTTCAACGGCTTACAGAACGCTCCCCTACCCAACAACGCATCAGCGCCGCTGCCGCAGCTTCGGTGCATGGTTTAGCCCCGTTACATCTTCCGCGCAGGCTGACTCGACCAGTGAGCTATTACGCTTTCTTTCAATGATGGCTGCTTCTAAGCCAACATCCTGGCTGTCTGGGCCTTCCCACATCGTTTCCCACTTAACCATGACTTTGGGACCTTAGCTGGCGGTCTGGGTTGTTTCCCTCTTCACGACGGACGTTAGCACCCGCCGTGTGTCTCCCGTGATAACATGCTTCGGTATTTGCAGTTTGCATCGGGTTGGTAAGCCTGGATGGCCCCCTAGCCGAAACAGTGCTCTACCCCCGAAGATGAATTCACGAGGCGCTACCTAAATAGCTTTCGGGGAGAACCAGCTATCTCCCGGTTTGATTGGCCTTTCACCCCCAGCCACAGGTCATCCGCTAATTTTTCAACATTAGTCGGTTCGGTCCTCCAGGTGGTGTTACCCAACCTTCAACCTGCCCATGGCTAGATCACCGGGTTTCGGGTCTATACCTTGCAACTTTTCGCCCAGTTAAGACTCGGTTTCCCTACGGCTCCCCTATGCGGTTAACCTTGCTAAAAAATATAAGTCGCTGACCCATTATACAAAAGGTACGCAGTCACACCTTAACGGTGCTCCCACTGCTTGTACGTACACGGTTTCAGGTTCTCTTTCACTCCCCTTGCCGGGGTTCTTTTCGCCTTTCCCTCACGGTACTGGTTCACTATCGGTCAGTCAGGAGTATTTAGCCTTGGAGGATGGTCCCCCCATATTCAGACAGGATGTCACGTGTCCCGCCTTACTCATCGAACTCACAGCTAGTGCATTTTTGTGTACGGGGCTATCACCCTTTACTGCGCGACTTTCCAGACGCTTCCACTAACACACCCGCTGATTTAGGTTCTGGGCTGGCCCCTGTTCGCTCGCCGCTACTGGGGGGATCTCGGTTGATTTCTTTTCCTCGGGGTACTTAGATGTTTCAGTTCCCCCGGTTTGCTTCGTCAAGCTATATATTCACTTAACGATAGTGTGACGTATCGCACTGGGTTTCCCCATTCGGGTATCGCCGGCTATAACGGTTCATATCACCTTACCGGCGCTTTTCGCAGATTAGCGCGCCCTTCATCGCCTCTGACTGCCTAGGCATCCACCGTGTACGCTTAGTTACTTAACCTTACAACCCGAAGGTGTCTCATTATGACAGCTTGATCCTTACCCCAATACCTCTACGCAGAGATAAGCTTTAGCCGTCATTTTTTAATTTTCAGCTTGTTCCAGATTGTTAAAGAGTACTATCTCAAACCCGACTCGCAAGTCAGCTTTGAGATAGTCAGCGATAATGTCTTCCACTCATTATCACAATGGCGTCCCCAAGGGGATTCGAACCCCTGTTACAGCCGTGAAAGGGCAGTGTCCTGGGCCTCTAGACGATGGGGACACAGAAGTTGCCTAGCAAATCGCTGATTGGCTATTTTCGTGTAAAGGTGCAGCTCTGCTAGTAAAGCCAAGCAGCCACGGTGTTAACCACTCAGTTACCTCTAGCACTTTTCAACGAAAGAGTTTTCTTGCTTATTGACATTTATCAGACAATTTGTATGAGCATGCCACACAAATCAATATCTTTCGGTAAGGAGGTGATCTAACTGTAGGTTTCCTTACGGTTACCTTGTTACGACTTTACCCCAGTCATGAATCACAAAGTGGTAGGCGCCTTCCCGAAGGTTAAGCTACTTAGTTTACAGCGTGGACTACCAGGGTATCTAATCCTGTTTGCTCCCCACGCTTTCGCACCTGAGCGTCAGTCTTTGTCCAGGGAGCCGCCTTCGCCACTGGTATTCCTCCAGATCTCTACGCATTTCACCGCTACACCTGGAATTCTACCCCCCTCTACAAGACTCTAGCTTGCCAGTCTCAAATGCCGTTCCCACGTTGAGCGCGGGGATTTCACATCTGACTTAACAAACCGCCTGCGTGCGCTTTACGCCCAGTAATTCTGATTAACGCTCGCACCCTCCGTATTACCGCGGCTGCTGGCACGGAGTTAGCCGGTGCTTCTTCTGCGAGTAATGTCAATGCAATGTCTTATTAACACATTACCCTTCCTCCTCGCTGAAAGTGCTTTACAACCCGAAGGCCTTCTTCACACACGCGGCATGGCTGCATCAGGCTTGCGCCCATTGTGCAATATTCCCCACTGCTGCCTCCCGTAGGAGTCTGGACCGTGTCTCAGTTCCAGTGTGGCTGGTCATCCTCTCAGACCAGCTAGGGATCGTCGCCTAGGTGAGCTATTATCCCGCCTACTAGCTAATCCTACCTGGGCACATCTGATGGTGTGAGGCCCGAAGGTCCCCCACTTTGGTCTTGCGACATTATGCGGTATTAGCTACCGTTTCCACTAGTTATCCCCCGCCATCAGGCAGTTTCCCAGACATTACTCACCCGTCCGCCGCTCGTCACCCAGAGAGCGAGCTCTCTTGTGTTACCGCTCTACTTGCATGTGTTAGGCCTGCCGCCAGCGTTCAATCTGAGCCATGATCAAACTCTTCAATTTAAAGCTTGATACGCTTCAACTTGTGAAGCGCTGCTCAAAGATTTACTACATGAATGTTACTTCAGATAGTCATTCTTCAAGACTTTATATTTTTTCGTCCCAATAGTAGGACGTGATATCGTCTTGTGGAGTGCCCACACAGATTGTCTGATAAATTATTAAAGAACAGTAAATTGACCGCAGCACGGCGGCAAACTTGAGGTGGCGTATACTACGCCTTCCCTATGAAGAGTCAAACCATTATTTTGACTTTTGCTTATCCGACCGGGCTAGTGGGGGAGCATTGTAGGGCGTTCTCGACAGAACGCAACAGGTATTTTCAATAAAAACAATTGTTTGCTGAATTCCACAGCAACATCCTACCTTATACCCATTTGCGCACAAGCTTATCTACAGGTGCTATTTACACGTAAAATTTACGAGCGTCACGCAAACGTTTTCGCTATAATCCCCCGCGATAAAAACGTTCCCCCCCCTTTACGGGAGCGTGACCTTAATTTGTGCCTAACCGCCCCTTATTAAGGTGGAAATTCACGTAATGCTCTTTATATTGCGACTCCAAAAGCCAAGGGATAAAACCATGCAACAACCTCGTCCAATCTGCCGGGCTCTGCTCAGCGTGTCTGACAAAGCCGGTATTGTTGAATTCGCCGAAGCACTGTTAAGCCGGGGCGTTGAACTGCTCTCAACTGGCGGCACCGCCCTCCTGCTGGCAGAGGCCAATTTGCCTGTTACCGAAGTTTCAGACTATACTGGTTTCCCGGAGATGATGGGCGGACGAGTCAAGACCCTGCACCATAAAATCCACGGCAGCATTCTCGGTCGTCGTGGCAAAGACGACACAATTATGAGACAACACGACATTAAACCGATCGATATGGTAGTAGTAAATCTGTATCCGTTCGCCCAAACTATAGCGCGCTTGGGCTGCTCACTGGAAGATGCGGTCGAAAACATCGATATCGGCGGTCTAACCATGATACGTTCCGCTGCCAAGAACCATCAAGATGTCGCCATTGTGGTAAAGACTAGCAACTATGCTGCCATCATTACAGAGATGGATAACAACTACGGTTCACTACAATACGCTACCCGTTTCGATCTGGCGATTAAAGCCTTCGAATATACCGCTGCCTATGACAGTATGATCGCCAACTACTTTGGCACATTAGTGCCAACCTACCACGGTGATGCCAAACAGCCTTCAGGCCGCTTCCCCCGCACCCTAAAACTTAACTACATCAAACAGCAGGATATGCGCTACGGTGAGAATACTCACCAGCAGGCTGCTTTTTATATAGAAGAGAACGTGCGAGAAGCTTCCGTGGCTACCGCTGACCAGTTGCAGGGTAAGGCGCTGTCGTACAACAATATCACCGACACTGACGCCGCGCTGGAGTGCGTAAAAGAGTTCACCGAACCAGCCTGTGTGATCGTCAAACATGCCAATCCTTGCGGTGTGGCAATTGGCGACGACATTTTAGCGGCCTACGAGCGTGCTTATCAGACCGATCCTACCTCAGCGTTCGGCAGTATCATCGCCTTTAACCGTGAACTGAACGCCGCAACTGCGCAGGCCATTATCAGCCGCCAATTCGTGGAGGTAATTATCGCCCCCAGCATCAGCCAAGAAGCTCGCACAGTGCTGGTGGCCAAACAGAACGTACGTGTGCTGGCTTGCGGTCAGTGGCAGCATCGCGTTGCCGGTCTTGACTTCAAACGCGTTAACGGCGGTCTACTGGTGCAAGATCGCGATCTAGGAATTGTGAATGAAGACGATCTTCGCGTAGTGTCTGAGCGCCAGCCAAGCGCACAGGAGTTGCGCGATGCGCTGTTCTGCTGGAAGGTGGCCAAGTTCGTGAAGTCCAATGCTATCGTCTATGCGCGCGGCAATATGACTATTGGTATAGGTGCCGGCCAGATGAGTCGCGTGTATTCAGCCAAGATCGCCGGTATCAAGGCAGCAGACGAGGATCTGGAAGTGAAAGGTTCTGCCATGGCGTCTGACGCCTTCCTCCCATTTCGCGATGGCATTGATGCTGCTGCTGAGATCGGCATCACTTGTGTGATCCAGCCGGGCGGTTCGATCCGAGACGACGAAGTGATTGCCGCCACCAATGAGCATGGCTTGGCGATGATCTTCACCGACATACGCCACTTACGCCATTAATCCCTTTTATTTCGTGTGCTACGACGGTGCATGCTATTCGTGGAGCACTTAATGAATATTTTGATTATCGGTAACGGCGGGCGTGAGCATGCGCTAGCCTGGAAAGTTGCCCAGTCGCCGCTGGCGGATAAAGTCTTTGTCGCGCCGGGAAACGCTGGCACCACACTGGAAGCCAAGCTGGAAAACGTGGCAATCTCTACCACCGATATCCCGGCACTGCTCGCCTTCGCTCAGAGCCATGATATCGGCCTGACTATTGTCGGCCCAGAAGCGCCGTTAGTGATTGGTGTGGTTGACGCCTTCCAGGACGCTGGCCTGAAAATCTTCGGGCCTTCGCAGGCAGCCGCTCAATTAGAAGGTTCCAAAGCTTTCACTAAAGATTTCCTGGCACGCCACAACATTCCCAGCGCTGAATACCAGCACTTCACTGAAGTTGAACCGGCGCTGGCTTACGTGCGCAGTAAAGGCACACCGATCGTTATTAAGGCCGATGGCCTGGCAGCTGGCAAAGGTGTGATCGTTGCTATGACGCTGGCGGAGGCGGAAGACACAGTGCAGGATATGCTGGCCGGCAACGCTTTTGGTGACGCCGGCCACTGCATCGTAGTAGAGGAGTTCCTTGCCGGTGAAGAAGCCAGCTTTATTGTGATGGTTGATGGTGAACATGTGGTGCCGATGGCCACCAGCCAGGATCACAAGCGCGTCGGCGATGGCGATACCGGACCGAACACTGGTGGCATGGGTGCTTACTCTCCGGCATCAGTAGTGACTGACGAAATCCACCAACGCGCCATGGATCAGGTGATTTGGCCAATGGTGCGCGGCATGGCGGCGGAAGGCAATATTTACGTTGGCTTTCTGTATGCAGGGCTAATGATCTCTGCCGATAGTCAGCTGAAAGTGATTGAGTTCAACTGTCGCTTCGGCGATCCAGAAACCCAGCCAATCATGCTACGCCTGCGTTCTGACTTGGTAGAACTGTGTCTGGCAGGGGCAGAAGGCAAACTGGGCGAGAAAACCTCCGACTGGGATGAACACTCTGCTCTTGGCGTGGTGATGGCGACTGGTGGCTATCCGGGCAATTACCACAGCGGCGAGGTCATTCAGGGGCTGTCACAGCAGGAATATGCTGACTGTAAAGTATTCCATGCTGGTACATGCATGCAGGGTGATGAGGTGGTGACCAGCGGTGGCCGAGTACTCTGTGTGACTGCACTAGGCGCAACGGTGGAACAAGCGCAGCAACGGGCTTATCAGTTGACGGCAGGCATTCAGTGGCCAGGCAGCTTCTATCGCAAGGATATCGGCTATCGGGCGATCGCGCGCGGCAAGTGATCTGAATACCTGACACACTTATAGGCTCCGCACTGCGGGGACTTTTATAGAGTTGATCCTCCTTCGGTTCCCAGCGGCAGAAGTCGCCGTTTGCCACCAGAGCAACAGTGCAAGCCCTTTCAGCGCGTTTAACCAGGCGATATTCACCGATTGTCTGCTGTTGCGCGCACGCTGTTCAATCCGGGCTTCGGAATTGGCACTCAATCCCAGTTTCAACCACCGACCATCGCAGGTTTGTACCTAACACCGCAGCTAACGCCCTTGCAACAGCTTCACTTTGCCTGAGCTCAGGGCGGCATCACTTACCTCAAGGAGACGCCGCGCCTGGTACTGTGATACAGTGTGATTTCGTCGCTGGACAATTGCTCATGTCAGGTCGCCAGTTGGCGCTGCATAAAGCTCACTGTGCCGTCATCGGCAAAGCGTAGCTGGGTAGAATCCCGATTACTATCGACGTCGCTACGTTTGATTTGGCGCAGTACGCCGTTTTGGTATTCATACAGCATGTTGACAGTGCCCAGCCCCCTGCGGTAGGGGCTGTAGACGCTTAGCAGCACCTGTGCGCGATACTGGTCATAATCTTTACGCCACAGGCGTAATAACCCCCTGATCGGCCACGAAGCCGCTGGCAGTAAAGCGGGGGATATAGAGATGGGAGTTGCAGGCACTTAGACAGACAGCGATGCCAACAGCCACGAGCACCTGACAGATAAACAAAAGGGGCAACATTGCCATGCTCTCTCGTTAAATCTTTTCACTAAATTACTTCACTGCGTCTTTTAGAGCCTTGCCAGAAACGAACGCAGGCACGTTGGCAGCAGCGATTTTAATTTCTTTCCCAGTTTGTGGGTTGCGGCCAGTGCGCTCGCTACGATGGTTTACTTTGAAAGTGCCGAAACCAACCAATTGTACTGCATCGCCTTCTTTTAGAGATTCAGTAATAGCAACCAAAGTGGATTCCAGAGCCAGCTTAGCTTGTGCCTTGGAAAGGTCAGCCTTGTCCGCGATTACATCAATTAGTTGAGTCTTATTCATAAGTTATCCTTACAGTGTATTTATCGTTTGCAAAGCACCGAGTGCGACGGATATGCTGGTTGACAGCACTTTCCTGCATATACACACCGATAGCCACTTTTTTCAATACCCCCCAAATGTAGACCAGACTGGGTAAGGATGTGAAGCTTTAAGACATGACAAATCAGACGTTAAATCACGTTTTTTACCTTATTACGCCAAATTTACCCCAATATTGCTTATTGCGGCTTCTCGGAGGTCATATCGCAACCCTTTGATCAGATCCAAATTACGCTCTTCACAATCGGCCAATAGACGAAAAATCTCCCATTGGATGTCCCATTCTTTTGCTATCGCAGGCAAAACTTTTAACTCATCGTCGGTCATTTCTCTACCGGCCTGTGTCATTTCCAACATCGCCACGGTACGAATTGACATTTCGCTGACGGTAATGGCGTGCTCCTGCGTTTCCCCGCTGAGACATGAATGGATTAATTCCCCTAATGCGATACAAGCGTCGATCGCTGGGTAAACACCATAAAGATCGTAATCTTCTACAGAGGGTATCGCCTTTTCCAACTTCTCCAACTGACTATCAAAGTTGACCTTGGCATCCTTGACCACCAACGTCTCCCAGACCAAATCCAGAATGCGGCGGTAAATTGCCGGATCGACGAACGCGGTTTGCTGACAGAACATCTGGTAATTTGGATACATACGCTCACATAAACTAGCCATAAAGGCCAAATGTTGCCAGCTTTCCAACCTTTTCAGACGTAGATAAATCGGGTTACGTAGCATCATTTATTCTCTTACGCGTTAATTGCGCCACAGTGTACCCGAAATCGCCCATTGCAGCACCTCTAGATGCTGCTGTAGCCAGTGCTGGAAGGCTAGGCGGCGAGAAGGCGATGGCATTGGCCCAGCGTGATGGTTCCGGAAGGCGGTAGCCCGCCATACAGCGTTGCGCCTAAACCAATGTGCTGTCAGCGCTGATGCCGTGACCATCGACGAAGATCAGATCGGGCTTTTGCCGCAGTTTCTGCCAGGAGGCTAGTAACACTGGGGATTCGCGAAACGACAAGAAACCAGGAATATAGGGCATGGTAGTGGCAATGTGGGCGACTTGATATTCCACCAGCTCCAGTGACGGATAGTGCAGGATAGCAATAGCTACGCGTGTCACTGCTCCTTCCTGCTCAAATCCCCCCACATCGGCGCCAGCGTTAGCCGGCGGTACGTCCTGATGAATGCCGTAGCCCAAGTTGAACACATGGCCTTCACCATGGCCGAAGCTAGATAAAATGTTTTCCACTTCTTGGCCGATGCGTTCCGACGTGGCATAGAGCATCGATGGGTCCATATTGCCTTGTAGCGCCACTTTATCATCGCCCACGCAGCGGCGCGCATTGGCAATATCGGTGGCCCAGTCCAAGCCTAACGCATCGTAACCCCGGTTGATGCCATTGCTTCCAGCCACTAGCCGCTCCCCCCTTGGTGAACAATGTGACTGGCACTCGGCGGCCATCGTTTTCACGCAGCAGGCCGTCGACTATCTTGTGCATATAGTGCAAGTTAGAACTCACGGTAATCACTGCCAGTAAATACGCCGCCTTAAGTATCAAACACTATCACCAACTGTGCGCCAGACTTGATCTAGGCGTTGAGATACAGGATCACACTGTCCGCCAGCTTGTTGAGCAGTAGGTGCAACGTGGCCGGTTCAGCGTACATCATCTTCTTCAGCTTGGTAAACGCCTTGCTGCTACCGCCTTCTACCATGTAAGTCTCCAGCGTCCACGGGCTACCGGAAAAGCCGATCAATGGCACTTCGCCCTTTAGTTCACGGCGGATGGTACGCACCCCATTCATCACGTAACCTAATTCCACTTCCGGATCGAATAGCGGCAATTTATTTACATCGGCACGGCTGGCAATCGTGGAAGAAAAGCGCGGACCTTCGCCAGTTTCGAAATATAGCCCAAGCCCCATGGCATCTGGAATGGTGAGAATATCGAAGAACAGGATTACGGCATATAGCGCATAGATAGCGACGTAGCGGCTACAGTATTACCTCACAGGCCAACTCCGCGTTCTTACACAGTGACATAAAATCACCGGCCTGGGCGCGGGGGGTCGCCTTATACTCCGGCAAATAATAACTAGCCTGGCGCGCATCATCCATACGGGAGTCACATCCACCGGCTGACACAACAGCGTACGCAGGTAACGATCGTTCTTCAACTCATTCATTTATGAGGCTCCCTTAATCATCTACTCGCCATTGTACATTATTCTGCCCATTGCGCGGTGCCACGCTTGGGCATGCCGATAGATTTCATGCCTTGCAATATACTGGGGATAAGCTTGTAGTTTTTATTCTCCCTACTATACTGAGGGCATCTTGTCGGAGTGCCTAGTGCCTGACTTATTCAACAAATTGGCCGGGCTGAGAGCGTTAATTCGGGATCCGCGGAACCTGATCGGGTTAGTATCCGCGAAGGGAACAAGAGTTAATCTATAGCCAGAGACAGGATGTCTCCAGATTTGGGATGCCCCTGCAGCGCTGGCCAGTATCATTACTCCTTCCGAGCTCCAGGCAAGCAACTTTCCCGACCCAACACACTGGAAGAAACTTGCTATGTCTAACGTTAAGAACCCCCGCCCCCGTAAAGCGCAACGCGAAGCCGCCCAGCAGTTTATCGATACCCTGCAAGGGATGGCTTTTCCTAATTCACGCCGTATCTATCTGCAAGGATCGCGCAGCGACGTACAGGTGCCAATACGCGAAATCCAGCTAAGCCCAACATTGATCGGCAATAACGCGGATACCCCGCAGTACCAGCAGAACGAAGCCATTCCGGTGTATGACACTGCTGGCTCCTACGGTGACCCGCTAGCATCACTTGACGTGCACGCTGGCCTGTCCAAATTACGCGCAGTCTGGATTGAAGAACGCGGTGATAGCACTACCCTTAGCGGGGTCAGCTCCGGTTTCACTCAACAGCGTCTGGAGGATGGGTGGTTAGATCATCTGCGCTTCGAGCACCTGCCGCTGCCACGCAAAGCACAGGCTGGCAAGTGCGTGACCCAATTGCACTATGCCCGCACCGGCATCGTCACTCCGGAGATGGAGTTTATCGCTATCCGCGAGAATATGGGTCGTAATCGCATCCACAGTGAGGTGCTGTGCCAGCAACATTCTGGCCAAAGTTGGGGGGCAAATTTGCCGGAAAACATTACTCCAGAGTTCGTACGTCAGGAAGTAGCCGCTGGCCGCGCCATCATTCCCGCCAACATCAACCACCCGGAATCAGAACCGATGATAATCGGCCGAAATTTTCTGGTGAAGGTCAACGCCAACATCGGCAACTCGGCGGTGAGTTCATCGATCGAAGAAGAAGTGGAGAAACTGGTATGGTCTATCCGTTGGGGCGCAGATACCGTGATGGATCTGTCTACTGGCCGCTATATCCACGAAACTCGCGAATGGGTTCTGCGTAACAGTCCGGTTCCGATTGGTACGGTACCGATCTATCAGGCATTGGAGAAAGTCAACGGCGTAGCGGAAAACCTAACCTGGGAGATATTCCGTGATACTCTGCTAGAGCAGGCGGAACAAGGGGTTGATTACTTCACCATTCACGCCGGAGTGCTGCTGTGCTATGTGCCAATGACTGCTAAACGTTTGACCGGCATCGTCTCTCGCGGTGGGTCGATCATGGCGAAGTGGTGTCTGTCACATCATCAGGAAAATTTCCTGTATCAGCATTTCCGTGAGATCTGTGAGATTTGCGCCGCCTATGACGTTTCGCTATCGCTCGGCGATGGCCTGCGCCCAGGCTCGATTCAAGACGCCAACGATGAAGCGCAATTCGCTGAGCTGTATACCCTGGGCGAACTGACCAAAATAGCCTGGGAATATGATGTACAGGTGATGATTGAAGGCCCCGGACATATCCCGATGCAGATGATCCGCCGCAATATGACCGAAGAACTAGAGCACTGCCACCAAGCGCCATTCTATACCCTCGGCCCGTTGACCACCGATATCGCTCCCGGCTATGACCACTTCACCTCAGGCATCGGTGCAGCAATGATTGGCTGGTTCGGCTGCGCTATGCTGTGCTATGTCACGCCAAAAGAGCACCTCGGCCTGCCGAACAAAGAAGACGTAAAACAAGGGTTGATCACCTATAAGATCGCCGCCCACGCCGCCGATCTGGCCAAGGGGCATCCTGGCGCGCAGATACGCGACAACGCCATGTCCAAAGCCCGCTTCGAATTCCGTTGGGAAGATCAGTTCAACCTGGCGCTTGATCCCGATACTGCCCGTGCCTACCACGATGAAACCCTACCACAGGGATCCGCCAAGGTAGCCCATTTCTGTTCCATGTGCGGCCCGAAGTTCTGCTCAATGAAAATCTCGCAGGAGGTGCGAGATTATGCCGCCGCTAAGGAGGTTGCCCAACCAATCGAAGTACAGTTAAACGGCATGGAGAAAATGTCCGCTGAGTTCCGCTCTCACGGCAGCGAGCTGTATCACCGCACCAGCAACCTGCGAGAGGAAATGAGCAATGACTGATATCACTACTCCGTTCCCCGACACGCCGCACAAATTGGGATTGTACCCAGTGGTCAACAGCGTTGAATGGATCGCCCGTCTGCTGGATGCTGGCGTCGCCACGCTTCAACTACGCATTAAGGATCTGCAAAGTGAACAGGTGGAAGAGGATACCGCCACTGCCATCGCTTTGGGTAAGCAATATGGGGTGCGGTTGTTCATCAATGATTACTGGCAACTGGCGATCAAACACCGTGCCTATGGTGTACACCTCGGCCAGGAAGATTTGGATAGCGCCGATTTGCTAGCCATTCATCGTGCTGGGTTGCGGCTTGGAGTATCCACCCATGATGACACCGAGCTGGCTCGCGCTATTGCGCTAAAACCCTCTTATATAGCATTAGGGCACATCTTTGCGACCCATACCAAAAACATGCCCTCAGCGCCACAGGGATTGAGCGCGCTAAAACGCCACATCGCCAGGCTGCCTGGATACCCTACGGTGGCGATCGGTGGGATCAACCTCGACCGCGTGCCGGCAGTGTTGGCATGCGGAGTTGGCAGCGTGGCGGTAGTCAGTGCCATTACCAAGGCACCGGATTGGCGTGCGGCTACGGCTGAGTTGTTGCGACTGATTGAGGGAGAGGTGTGGTCTGATGCTTAACAATCAAGAATTCCTACGCTACAGCCGCCAGTTATTACTAGAGGAAATCGGCCTAGAGGGCCAGGAAAAGCTCAAACGCGCGACGGTACTGATCGTCGGCCTAGGGGGGCTAGGTTCCCCGGCATCATTGTATCTAGCTGCCGCTGGCGTTGGTACGCTGCTGTTGGCCGACGATGACAAGCTGCACCTCACTAACCTACAACGCCAGATCCTGTACCACAGTGCTGACACCGCTAAAGGCAAAGCCGTACTAGCGCAACGTCAGTTACAAGCGCTAAACTCACTGGTAAAATCCATTCCGCTGGCACAACGGCTAGAGGGGCAATCGCTGCGTGATGCTATTGCCCACGCTGATCTGGTGCTGGACTGCTGCGATAACATGGCAACCCGCCATGCAGTCAACGCCACCTGCGTAGCAGCCAGCAAACCGCTGATCAGTGGCAGCGCAGTGGGGTTCAGCGGTCAACTGCTGGTGATAGAACCCCCATATGAACATGGCTGCTACGCCTGCTTGTACCCTGAACAAACCGAGCCACAGCGTAGCTGCCGCACCGTGGGTGTGCTTGGCCCGGTGGTCGGGGTGATCGGTACTTTACAGGCGTTGGAAGCCATAAAAATGTTAGCAGGCGTACCTTCAGCGCTCAGCGGCAGGCTGCGCCTGTTCGACGGTAAACAGCAAAACTGGAGTACTCTACAACTCAGCCAAGCCAGTGACTGCCCAATATGCAGAGGCAAGATATGAAGATTATATTCAATGATCAGCCGCTGGAGCTGACACAGCCGCTCAGTGTTACTGCCCTACTTGAGCAACTGGAACGCCACCAGCCGGGTAGTGCTTTGGCGATCAATCAAACCATCATCCCACGCACCGACTGGCCTTACCATCTGGTACAGGACGGCGATGACATCCTGCTGTTTCAAGCGATTGCTGGAGGCTGACATGCTGAAAATCGCCGATACTACCTTTACCTCACGCCTATTCACCGGCACAGGCAAGTTCGCTACCTCGGAGATCATGCTGGAAGCTCTGCGCGCCTCAGGATCACAGTTGGTGACCCTAGCCATGAAACGCGTCGATCTGCGCGGCGGTAATGACGCCATATTGGCACCGCTTCAGCAGTTGGGTGTAAATCTGCTGCCCAATACTTCCGGTGCTAAAACCGCCGCCGAAGCGGTATTCGCCGCCCGGCTGGCGCGTGAAGCGTTCGGCACCCACTGGGTAAAACTTGAGATCCATCCCGATGTAAAATACCTTCTGCCAGACGCGATCGAGACGCTGAAAGCGGCAGAAACCCTAGTGAAAGAAGGCTTTGTGGTGCTGCCTTACTGCGGTGCCGATCCGGTGCTGTGCAAGCGGTTGGAAGAAGTGGGCTGTGCGGCAGTAATGCCACTTGGCGCGCCTATCGGCTCTAATCGTGGCCTGCGCACCCGTGACTTCCTTGAGATCATTATCGAACAGGCTAGAGTACCGATCGTCATTGATGCCGGTATTGGTGCACCGAGCCACGCGCTGGCAGCGATGGAGCTGGGGGCCGATGCACTGCTGGTGAATACTGCCATCGCTGTAGCACGCGATCCAGTACAAATGGCGTTGGCTTTTCGTTTGGCGCTGGGTGCCGGTGAACTGTCGCGTCAGGCCGGACTAGGTAGCAGCCAGCGTCACGCCGTCGCTTCCAGCCCGCTGACCGCATTTCTCAGCCAGTCTGAGGAAACACCGTAATGGCCGATGACTTCCGTAACCACTGGCAACAATTGAATTGGTACGACCTTTCGCTACGCATCAACAGCAAAACTGCATGTGACGTGGAGCAGGCACTGAGCGTAGACAAACTGACGCGCGAAGACTTTATGGCGCTGCTTTCTCACGCCGCCGCCGCTTATCTGGAACCATTGGCTCAGCGCGCGCAGCAGTTGACGCGACAGCGCTTTGGTCATGTAGTCAGCTTCTACGTGCCGCTATATCTGTCCAATTTGTGCGCCAACGACTGTACTTACTGTGGCTTTTCAATGAGCAATCGTATGAAGCGCAAAACGCTGGACGCGGCAGAAATAGAACGTGAATGCCTGGCCATTAAGGCGCTGGGTTTTGAACACCTGCTGTTGGTCACCGGTGAGCATCAGGCCAAAGTAGGTATGAACTATTTCCGCCAGTATATCCCGGCGATCCGCGCCCATTTCAGTTCACTAATGATGGAAGTGCAGCCACTGACGCAGCAAGAATATGCCGAGCTGAAAACGCTGGGGCTCGACGGTGTGCTGGTGTACCAAGAAACCTATCATCCCACCACCTACTTGCAGCACCATCTGCATGGCCAGAAGCAAGACTTTCACTGGCGGCTGGCGACGCCGGATCGCCTGGGGCGCGCCGGGATCGACAAAATTGGCCTGGGTGCACTGATCGGTCTTTCTAACAATTGGCGCACCGACTGCTATCTACTAGCGGAACATTTGTTTTATCTACAGCAAACCTATTGGCAGAGCCGCTATTCGATTTCATTCCCACGGCTACGCCCCTGCGCTGGCGGTATCGAACCGTCGTCGATCTTGAATGAACCGCAGTTGGTGCAGTTGATTTGCGCTTTCCGCCTGTTTGCCCCAGATGTCGAGCTGTCGCTGTCAACGCGCGAATCAGCATTTTTCCGCGATCATATGATCCCAATAGCAATTAACAGCGTCAGCGCTGGCTCCAAAACCCAACCTGGTGGCTATGCCGACGATGTGCCACCAGAGTTGGAACAGTTCGAACCACACGATAGCCGCACACCGCAACAAGTAGCACAAGCCATCAGTGATGCCGGGTTGCAGCCAGTATGGAAAGACTGGGATGGCTATCTGGGGCGTGGCGCGCAGTAAGCTGCAAGGTTTTCAGCACTGTGGAGATTTCCGTGGGTGGTATGCGCAAAGCCCAGCAGCGTCACTGGCACCACAAACCACACTGGTTATTAGTGGCCTTGCCAGCGGCCAAACCCGGCGGGCACTGGTAGGGGTTGCCACCCACGCTACGGACCCGACCTTATTTCTCGTCTCACCCCCAGAATGTTATCAGCTTAGCATAACCATGGATCGTGACTTCTATTGTCAGGTTGTTTTAACGGGTAAAAATGAAAGAGGCGTTGAATATCGTTTTGTTAGCGCGCCTTATCATCCTGATTTTTCCTCCGCTATAAGGAAGATGGCGCGAAAGGGTTAAGTTATAACGAATGGTCTGCCCAGATACGCAACCGGGATGACGTCTCAGTTTCAGCCAAAATAGGTTCAACTGCGGCGGAGTACCGCAGCATCATTCAGACTGATGTAGCGTCATTACGCATTTGCGAGCGAGCGTCCCTGTAGCTGGTCGGATTTTCAGGCAATACGAATGTTTTCTGGCATACCTGCCTTCGTCATCTTGTTCAGGGCACGCACCATGGCCAAAGCCTCTGCTACCTGACAGTCGTAGTCACGCGGCGTCAGTGAGCCTCTGAACAGCTGCTTTACCCGGTACATGGCCGTTTCCGCTATAGAGCGACAGTTATATTCCGTTGTCCATTTCCACCGTGCATTGCTCCCGCTCAGTCGCTGATTCGCTACTGCACGGTTACGCTCTGCGTACTCACCGGGCCAAGTAGCCCACGCCCTTTCGCTGAATGATGAGGGCGCTGATTTTTTTACGGCGCATTTCATTGTGACATAACCGGGTGTCATAAGCGCCGTCCGCCGTAACGTTGTTAAGCGACAGGTCCGCACAGATGATTTAATTGGTTTTGCTGTCAACGGCCAGATACAGTTTCCGCCAGATACAGCGGCATTCTTTTCCGTGTTTTTGACTTTCCATTTGCCTTCACCCAAGACCTTCATCCAGGTGGGATCAATCACCAGGTGCGTGATTTCACCCCGGGTGGGAGTTTTGACACTGACATTGACTGACTTTGCCCGCTTGCTGACACAGCTGTAATCCGGACAGCGCAGCGGAACGCCCATCAGGGTAAAAATGGAATCAATGAAGCCCTGTGCAGCCCGTAGAGTCAGCCGTAATACTCGTTTAATCACCAAAACGGTAGTGATGGCAAGGTCAGAATAGCGCTGGGGTATTCCTCGCGCTGAAGGTGGGGCTGTCTCATACCGCGTCTTACCACGTCTTAATCGCTTCGTCGTCCAGCTAGAAAGTCATGGAGCCGCGGTTGATAAGCGCTTTGTTATAAGTGTGCCAGTGGGTGATTATGAACTTCTGCTTAGCCACGGGACTGCCTGCGTTGTCAGAGAATGCGTGATCTGCTCCCTCAACTCAGCAAAAGTTCAATTTATTCAATAAAGCCCTTATTGGGTTGATTTTTCCTGCGAGTCTGAATATCCAAGAATCGTTTCCGCCAGATCGTCTTCTACCGCATAAAAATAGCAAGCTGGAATGTATAGCACCGATGCTAACCGAGAGAGGCCAGCTAAAAGTCCGGAGTGTGTATGCCGCGCTCATATTGATTCATACTGGCACTGGCCGTCGATTTATCTATCCCGGCAAGAATATCCCTAACCGTTCCTGCGACAGGCCAGCCTTTAAACGTGCGGCTTTTAAGCGATGAGGTAGCATGAGAATCCTGATTTCTTGTGTGGCTTGTCGCGATTCTCATCTGTGTGTCTTGAAAATATACTAAGTAATACTTGGTATTTGATATGTATGGAGATATGTATTGCCTCACATCATGACTAGCATATCGGCGGATATCATCGCCGCTTTGCGCAAGAAAAGTACGACACTGGCTATATTATCGCGCTCTGCGGGACTAAGTTCTTCAATGCTTGCTAGTGTGCTTTCTCGTCCGTGTCCAAAAGTGGAATGGATTGTATCTACGGCTCCCCCCTCTGTCAGGATAGTTATCACCCTCAATTGAAAATCTAAATGGGGGCAATGGAGTCTGATATGAAACATTATTCACCGGAACATAAATCCGTAGTATTGGCAAAATTATTGCCGCCTTACAACATGACCGTCTCCTTGCTGGCTCAGCAGGAGGGGGTTTCTGACGCAACCCTGTATAATTGGCGTAATCAGGCTAGACTGGAGGGGAAACCGGTGCTAGGAGCCAATAAAACTACTGAGCAATGGTCGAGCGAAGCCCGTTTTGCCGTCATTGTTGAAACCACCACGCTCAGTAGTGCGTCTGACCCCGGGCAATAAGCTGACGCTGGCGGAGGAACGGCAGGTACTTAGCCGTGTGTAACCAGTCGGAATATGCCAGACTTACCCCCTGCACAGATCGCGTCGCGTCTGGCGAACAATGGCATCTATCTGGCGAGCGAATCAACGTTTTACCGGATACTCCGGTGCCATGGTCAGGTTCTTCATCGCAGTAGTATCAGGGCACCGGTAACCATCAGTAAGCCGACCAGCTACCATGCCACTGCGCCATGTCAGGTCTAGACCTGGGATGTGACGTGGTGCGCGTCACGGGTACGAGGCTGTTATTTTTATCTGTACCTGATAGAAGATATTTTTAGCCGGAAAATCATTGGTTATGAGGTTTATGAAGAGGAGAACGGTGAGCATGCTACTGCGTTGCTGCACCGTGCAGTGCTACGAGAACGATGCTACCGGCAATTGCTGGTGCTGCATGCCGACAATGGTGGGCCGATGAAGTCCCAAACGTTAAAGGCAAAACTGAAAGAACTAAATATTACGGGTTCGCACAGTCGGCCTCGGGCCAGTAACGACTATCTGTTCGTGGAGTCATTGTTCAGAACGTTAAAACATGTGCCGGGCTGGCCGTCAGCGGGCTTCACGGGACTTGATGAAGCCAGACGATGGGTTGAACGCTTTAGCCGCTGGTATAACGAAGCGCATCGGTATAGCGGCATTGGTTATGTCACACCGGAACAATGCCACCAGGGAAAGATATAAGCCTGCTGGCAAACATGAAAGCAGTATATGAAGCGGCGAGGAAAGCCATACCTGGTTGGTGGTCAAAAGGCAATGTCGTCAATGGCAGCGTGAAGGCGTGGTAATGTTAAATCTGGATAAGCCACAAAACGCATCAGAAAAAGCAGCCTGAAAACTTATTAAGGGTGACAACTTCGTTGACAGCTACCGCTAGTCCCTTGCAACAGCTTCGAATATCAGGGATTCGATTTGCTTGATCTTGTCTGCTTTTTTCTTCTCAGAAGGGTCTGATACCATCAGATACCAACTTTTGGCCTCATCTTGTTTCCTGCGAGCTTCACTAAGAGAGATATTGGATAAACACCCAATGCTAAAACTTTCTGTTTTCCCTCGAAATGGTATTGAAGTCGCCAATATTTTGAACTATTGGGGCTGATCAGCAGGTGCATACCCTACCCATCTATGAGTTTGAAGGGTTTGTCGGTGGATTTTGTTGTTTGAACTTTGATATCAGTGAGTGCCATCAGTTGATACCTCTATTGTTGGCATTAAAATCAATCGAATCAAAGATACCACCAGTTATACCATAATTCGTTGGTATATGTAGATAGAAGTAAGTAGACATGAACAGACTAAGAAAACTAGATAGTGGCTTACTATTTTTAAGAACTAAAGTAGACGTTAATAAACTTGAAAAAATATTTTTATGGTGCCGAAGGCCGGACTCGAACCGGCGCGTATTTCTACGGTTGATTTTGAATCAACTGCGTCTACCGATTTCGCCACTTCGGCACTGAAGTAGTATGCGGAAAACGGGTGCATTATACTTTCCCGCGATCTGAGCGCAACACTTATATACGTTGTTCAATAAGTTAAGTGTTGAAAAAAACGTCGGCAAGTTCACTTTGGCACTCTGCTATCAGCAACACGATGACAAAGGCACCCTGTTATCCTTATTCACATCCCAAAATCATGATGGGAGGCGATTTTCATGGTCCCCTACCTGCTCTTTGCTATTTTCTGTGAAATCATCATGGCGGTCAGCGCACCTATCCTAAATGCAAGATAACGCACAGACTCCCATGGTAAGGCCGATTTCTTTCCTTACCCAATTTAGCCCCAGTTCTTTATGGGATAGCCTTTGCGATCAGTTGCTGGCTTCACCAACCGAGGATGATGCCTATTAGGTTCCGGTTTGTCAGGGCACAGTTATGATCCACACTTTCTTCAAGCACCCACTCACCACAAGACCTTTGCGATTCATTAGTCCTTCGCCACCGTCAGGTTAACCGGGTATCTATCCAACGCAATTGGGCTGGTAAACAACACAAGAAGGCATAGCCTAACACACCTTTCCCTTCTTAGTCTGTAGCTCCGCTACTTGCGTTTCAGCAGCATATACATGCTGATCAGCAGGAACATCATGCTAGGCAGCAGTCCGCCCAGTACCGGCGGCATGTTGTACACTAGGCTAAGTTGGCCGAAGATCTGATATAATACATAGAACAAGAAACCAAAGCTGATACCAGTCACTAAGCGGATGCCCATTGGCACGCTACGCAGTGGGCCAAAGATGAACGATAGTGCCATCAGCATCATCACCGCCACGGAAAGCGGCGAGAAGATTTTGTTCCACATGTTCAGTTGGTAGCGGTTGGCTTCCTGGCCGCTCTGCTTCAGATACTTCACGTAGTTGTGTAGCCCCTCGATGGAGAGCGAGGTGGGATCCAGAGCCACTACCCCCAGTTTCTCTGGGGTTAAATTGGTTTTCCATTCACCGGTTAGTGTCTGAGTGCCGGTCACCTGCTCCTCGTTGGTCAAATCGGAGGTATCCACCTGCGAAAGCGTCCACACGCCGTCTTCAAAGCTGGCGGTAGCCGCGTAGCGCACTGTTTCCAGCCTGCGCCGGTCGTTGAAGTGGTAGATGTTCACGCCAGCAAGCTCTTTCTCGCCGGAAACGCGTTCAATGTAGATAAAATCGTTACCATCTTTCGCCCACAGCCCGCTCTTGGTGGAAAGCAACGAACCACCGTACATCTGTTGCGCCCGGAAATCATGCGCCATTTGGTCGCCCTGCGGTGCTACCCATTCTCCGATCGCTGTGGTCAGCAATACCAGAGGGATAGCAGTTTTCATTACTGAGCCGGCGATCTGCATACGGGTAAAACCAGAAGCCTGCATCACCACCAGTTCACTGCGCGCCGCCAACTGACCCAGGCCAAGCAGCGCGCCCAGCAGCGCCGCCATTGGGAAGAAAATTTCAATGTCTTTCGGCACGCTGAGCAGGGTAAACATCCCCGCGCCAAGAACCGTATATTCTCCTTGCCCTACTCTGCGCAGTTGGTCAACAAATTTGATGATGCCAGACAGCGACACCAGCATGAATAACGTCATGATGATGGTGTTGAAAATCGTTTTACCGATATATCGATCCAGCACACCAAACATCAGGCTGCTCCTCTCAAGCGTGCACACAGCTTGCGCATCGGTACGGTATCCCACAAATTCAGTACCAGTGCGATGGCAAAGTGAGACAACGTTAACACCCCACAACCAGATAATCGGGTCCAGCTTACCCTTGCCAGCATTGGAACGCAGCACAGTTTGCAGTAGAAAGAAAATTAAATACAGCAGGATGGCCGGCAGCATGCTCAGTACACGTCCCTGTCGCGGGTTTACCACACTGAGCGGTACTACCAGCAGCGCCATCAGCACCACGGAGACCACCAGCGTCAGACGCCAGTGGAGTTCGGCGCGCGCATCCGGATTATCAGACTGCCACAGGGTTTTCATCGACATCTGTTCAGACTGGGTATTATCCACCGTTACCGCTCTATGTCCAATCACTGCCTTGTAATTATTGAAATCAGTAATGCGGAAATCACGCAGCATGGCTGTGCCCTCGAATCAGGTACCCTTGTCAGAACGTCACCACCTGCGACCCATCCTTTTGTGGGTTGATGTTGCCGTGTTCGGCTAATACTACGGAAGGGCGCTGAGTACTGTTCGTCCTCAGTTGTGCCAGGAACACGTTGTTGAAGGTGCTGCCTTTCACGTTGCCGATGAACACCACCGCATTGCCGTCCTGCGAAGGCTTGAACTGTCCTTCTACCAGCCCGGCAATGCTTGGGTTAGCCTTCGCTTCGCTCACCACCACGTCTTGGTAGCTAGAGGCTATGGGGTTGGCCCATAACACGTTCACCGCAGCCACAGCAGAAGTGAGGATCGCCAGTATCATCGCGGCGATAATCAAAGTACGTTTGCCTAACCCACAAGCATGCATAACGGTGATTTCGCTTTCGGTATACAACCGCCCAAAGGTCATCAACAGGCCAAGAAACAAACTTAAAGGAAGAATTAGCTGCGCCATCTTCGGCACACCCAATAACAACAGAGAAAGTACTAAGTTTGTTGGAACATCGCCATCTACCACGTCGCCTAGTACCCTCACCAGGTTCTGACAAAGAAGACCAGAAGCAAGATGAATAGAATGGCGATTTGGCTCTTTAGCGTTTCCCGAACCAGATATCTTATGATGATCACGCTTATTACACCTGTGAAAACTTGTCTTTTGCAGGAAAATCGATAACTTCATCGTTAATCTGCCATTTATTCTCATCATAATGGCAACTTTTCACAGCTAAAATAGTATTACAACATCAAGTCGTTTGAGTGTCCTATAGAAGCTTACTTATAGTCGTCGCTAAAATATAGCAGTGTATACCGTACAGGTTAACATAGTAATTAACATAATATGGCGGGAGATTGTTACGGAACGGGTCATTCTAGCCGTAGCTTTTGTCTTTGTCTTTAAGATTCAGGAGAGTACATGGAGTTCAGTGTAAAAGCGGTAGCCCAGAGAAACAGCGCAGTGCCTGTATTATCGTCGGTATTTTCGAACCGCGCCGCTTGTCCCCTATTGCGGAACAACTCGACAAAATAAGTGATGGTTATATCAGCGCTTTGTTGCGCCGTGGCGAACTGGAAGGCAAAGTCGGGCAAACATTACTGCTGTACCATGTGCCTAATATTCTCTCCGAACGCATCCTGTTAATTGGCTGTGGCAAAGAGCGCGAGCTTGATGAACGCCCGTACAAACAGGTTATTCAGAAAACCATCAATACCCTTAATGATACTGGTTCAATGGAAACGGTCTGCTTCCTGACTGAGCTGCATGTAAAGGTCGCAACACTTACTGGAATGTGCGCCAGGCGGTGGAAACCGCTAAAGAAACGCTTTATACCTTCGATCAGTTGAAGAGCAATAAGGTGGAGCTACGCCGCCCACTCCGCAAGATGGTGTTCAATGTGCCGACCCGCCGTGAACTTGCTGGCGGCGAACGCGCCATCCAGCACGGTCTGGCGGTGGCCTCGGGCATCAAGGCGGCCAAAGATCTCGGCAACATGCCGCCGAACATATGCAACGCTGGTTACCTGGCCTCAAAGGCACGTCAACTGGCGGACGCATTCAGCACATATATCACCACCCGCATTATCGGCGAACAGCAGATGAAAGAGCTGGGGATGCATGCTTATCTGGCGGTGGGCGCAGGTTCGCAGAATGAATCATTGATGTCGGTGATAGAATATAGGGGGAACCCTATCCTGGACGCGAAGCCGATCGTTTTAGTTGGCAAGGGCTGACCTTCGATTCCGGCGGCATCTCGATCAAACCAGCCGAAAACATGGACGAGATGAAATACGACATGTGCGGTGCTGCTACCGTGTACGGAGTTTTGCATGTCGTTGCAGAATTGAACCTGCCGCTGAACGTAGTTGGCGTACTGGCTGGCTGTGAAAACATGCCAGGTGCCCGCGCCTATCGCCCGGGCGATGTGCTGACTACCATGTCTGGCCAGACCATAGAGGTGCTTAACACGGATGCTGAAGGCCGTCTTGTGCTGTGTGACACCCTGACCTACGTTGAGCGCTTCGATCCTGAACTGGTAATCGACATCGCCACCTGACCGGTGCCTGCGTGATTGCTCTGGGCCACCACATAACTGGTCTGATGTCTAACCATAACCTACTGGCACACGAGTTGCTCGGTGCCGCTGAACAGGCTGGCGACCGCGCTTGGCGCTTGCCGATGCTCGACGAATACTACGAGCAGTTAGACTCTATCTTCGCCGATATGGCGAACATCGGTGGACGGCCAGGCGGGGCTATCACCGCAGCCTGCTTCCTATCGCGCTTTACCCGCAAGTACAGCTGGGCGCACCTGGATATCGCTGGCACAGCCTGGCGTTCTGGCAAGGCTAAAGGGGCTACCGGCCGGCCGGTGGCGCTTACTGTCTCAATTCTTATTGAATAGAGCGTGGCCAGATGGCGACGATTAAAATATCCTTCATTTTCAAGCCGCAGCGTTGTTGGCTGCGTACGCCCACCCCAGGAACTTGCCGCCGGGCTGACACTTAAAACCTATCGGGTATATAATCTTCTCAGCAGCACAGGGGGTAGGCTTCTCCACCCCGACCCATAAAGGGTACAACCAACATGTTGTGCCCTATTTTTTATTGGTAGCGGTGAATCAGATGATGAAACAGGCGACGTTCTATTTGCTCGAACATGATCGACCGACAGGGACGCTCAGCGCGCATGAGGCCGTGGCCTGCGCTGTTGCCGCCGAACATTGGCGTTCCGGCAAACGGCTGTTGATCGCCTGTGAGAGCCAGAACAGGCCCATCGGCTGGACGAAGCGCTATGGCAGCGCGAACCGCATACGTTCGTGCCGCACAATCTGGCCGGCGAAGGGCCAAACTCAGGCGCTCCAGTGGAGCTGTGCTGGCCAGTAAACGCGGCAATGCCCCACGAGATCTACTGATCGTTTTGCAACTACAGTTTGCAGATTTTGCTACTGCTTTCCATCAAGTGGTAGACTTCGTTCCTTACGAAGACACCTTGAAACAGTTGGCGCGCGACCGTTATAAAGCCTATCGCAGCGTCGGCTTCCATTTGACTACGGCTATGCCGCTCACTCACTGAATAACGATATAAAATGGAAAACACAAACAGTCAGTTCGACACCGCATACGACCCGAAGAGATCGAACAGAAACTGTACGATCATTGGGAACATCAGGGTTACTTCAAGCCGAATGGCGACACCAGCAAGAAAGCTTCTGCATCATGATCCCCCGCCGAACGTCACCGGTAGCCTGCACATGGGCCACGCGTTCCAGCAGACCATCATGGATACCCTGATCCGCTACCAGCGTATGCAGGGTAAAAACACCTTGTGGCAGGCTGGCACCGACCATGCCGGCATCGCCACTCAGATGGTGGTAGAGCGCAAAATCGCTGCAGAAGAGGCAAAACTCGCCACGACTATGGCCGCGATGCCTTCATCGACAAAATCTGGCAGTGGAAGGCGGGATCCGGCGGTACCATCACCCGTCAGATGCGCCGCTTGAGCAACTCCGTAGATTGGGAGCGCGGGCGCTTCACCATGGACGATGGCCTGTCGAATGCAGTACGCGAAGTGTTTGTGCGTTTGTACCAGAAGACTTGATCTACCGAGGCAAACGCCTGGTGAACTGGGATCGAAACTATGCACTGCCATCTCCGATCTAGAAGTGGAGAACCGCGAGTCAAAGGCTCCATGTGGTACCTGCGCTATCCGCTGGCCAGCGGCGCTAAAACCGCTGAGGGCAAAGATTACCTGGTGGTGGCCACTACCCGTCCGGAAACCCTGATGGGTGATACCGGTGTGGCTGTCAATCAAGAAGATCCGCGCTATAACGATTTGATCGGCAAAGAAATCATTCTGCCGCTGGTAGGTCGCCGCATCCGCATCGTCGGCGACGAGCACGCCGATATGGAAAAAGGTACTGGCTGTGTGAAGATCACCCCAGCGCATGACTTCAGCGACTATGAAGTCGGTAAACGTCACGGCCTGCCAATGATTAACATCTTTACTTTCGACGGTGCTATCCGTCAAGAAGCGGAAATATTCAACACTTTGGGCGAGATTTGTACCGATTACAGCAACGCGATCCCAGCCGAATACCACGGAATAGAGCGCTTTGCGGCGCGTAAAGCAGTGGTCGCAGCTTTCGACCAACTGGGCCTGCTAGATGAGATCAAACCGCACGATCTAACGGTGCCTTACGGCGACCGCAGCGGCGTGGTGATCGAACCGATGCTGACCAGCCAATGGTATGTGCGCACCGCCCGTTAGCGAAAGTGGCGGTAGAAGCAGTCGAACAGAGAGAAATCAGTTTGTGCCGAAACGAGTACGAAAACATGTACTTCAGTTGGATCGCGTGACATTCAGGACTGGTGCATCTCACGTCAGCTATGGTGGGGTCATCGCATCCCAGCATGGTACGGCGTGAACGGAAAAGAATCTATGTAGGTCGCAGCGGCAAGAAGAGGTGCGACGCGAAGTATAACCTAGCTGCCGACCTGGTGTTGACTCAGGACGAAGACGTACTGGACACCTGGTTCTCTTCCGGCCTGTGGACTTTCTCCACCTTGGGCTGGCCAGAGCAGACTGATGCGTTGAAAACCTTCCATCCGACCAGCGTGATGGTTAGCGGCTTCGACATTATCTTCTTCTGGATCGCACGCATGATCATGCTGACCATGCACTTCATAAAGACGAAAACGGCAAACCCCAGGTGCCATTTAACACCGTCTATATGACCGGCCTGATCCCGTGACGACGAAGGCCAAAAGATGTCAAGTCCAGAGGCAGCGTGATCGATCCGCTGGACATGGTCGATGGCATCTCGCTGGAAGATCTACTGGAAAAACGCACTGGAGCAATATGATGCAGCCGCAGTTGGCGAGAAGATCCGCAAGCGCACCGAGAAGCAATTCCCAAACGGCATCGAGCCACATGGCACCGACTCCCTGCGCTTCACTCTGGCGGCGCTGGCCTCCACTGGCCGCGATATCAATTGGGATATAAAGCGCCTGGAAGGCTACCGTAACTTCTGCAACAAACTGTGGAACGCCAGCCGTTTTGTGCTGATCAACACTGAACAGCATGATTGCAGTTTCAACGGCGGTGAGAAAGTGCTGTCACTGGCGGATCGCTGGATACTGGCCGAATTCAACCGCACGGTGAAAGCCTATCGCGAAGCACTGGATACCTATCGTTTCGACCTGGTAGCTAACATCCTGTACGACTTCACCTGGAACCAGTTCTGTGACTGGTACCTAGAGCTAATCAAACCGGTAGTGAGTAACGGCAGCGAAGCGGAACAGCGCGGCACCCGCCACACGTAATTAGCGTACTGGAAGCGCTGCTGCGCCTAGCGCATCCGATAATTCCATTCATTACAGAGACTCTCTGGCAGCGCGTGAGCCGCTGATCAGCACCACCATGGGCGCTGATCAAAACAGAAGCATCATGCTACAACCGTTCCCAGAGTATAACGCCACGCTGGAAGATACGCAGGCGCAGAACGATCTGGAGTGGATCAAACAGACGATCACTGCGGTACGCAACATCCGTGCCGAAATGAGCATCGCACCGAGCAAACCGCTAGCTGTACTGTTACGTAATGCCGATGCTGACGCCCAACACCGCATACAGCAAAACCAGAGCTTTATCGTACGTCTGGCGCGTTTAGAGTCCATCGCTCTGCTGCCAGTTGGTGAGAAAGGACCGCTCTCCATCACCAAGCTGATAGAGGGTGCCGAACTGCTGATTCCAATGGCTGGCTTTGTCGACAAAGAGGCCGAGATCGCGCGTCTGTCGAAAGAGATGAGCAAGCTGGATGCGGAAATTACCTCGATCGAAAGCAAATTGGCTAACGCAGGTTTTCGTGGCGCTCGCGCCGGAAGCGGTGGTTGCTAAAGAGCGCGATCGTCTAGCGTCCTGCAAAGAAGGCAAAGTAAAGTTGCAAGAGCAGCAGGTGGCCATCACCACGCTGTAATTAATTTGCTGGAATCTAGCGGCTAGTGCAGCGGCAGCCACAGCACCAGCCGCAGGCCGCAAAGTAGGCTGTCTTGTGCTTTCACCCAGCCACAATGCTGATTGACCGCCGCTTCGACGATCGCTAAATCTAAGCCAGTGCCGCCAGATTCACGGTCATGCGCCTTATCGGTGCGGTAAAATGTCCGGAAAATCTGTTCGCGATCTTCCGCGCTAACCCCAAGACCATCGTCATTAATGACGATGGTGATATCTCGATTGTCGGTGCTAAAAGCGATGGCAATGCGTGTGTACGAGTAACGCAAGGCGTTGCGCACGATATTCTCCAGCGCGCTGTCCAACGCACTGGCGTTTCCAGTCAGTATCCAGGGGCCTGGTGGGAGGTAACTTCTAACTGTTTACCCATCTGTTCGGCTTCAAACTTAGCGTTATCCAACATGTCGTACCACAGTTTATTGGCTTTCAACCGCTCACGCGCTAGTTCGCTTCGCTTTTGTGCTGCCCACGTGACAGCAGCAGTAAATGGTTGATCATCGAGTCCAGCCGCTGCGCTTCGGTTTCGATACGAGCTAACTCATGGTACTCTCACCGTGACGGCAGTGCATCAGTGCGGTGGCCAATTATAAGCGGGTCAGCGGTGTGCGCAATTCGTGCGAGATATCCGAAATCAACCGCTGCTGTGCTGTAACCATGCGTTCTAGTGCACTGACCATCTGGTTGAAGCTAGCACCAGTGGCTCGTAATTCTTGCAGCCCAGCTTCCAGTTCCTGGTGCTGCTTCAGATTGCCGCGTGCCACATCATCAGCGGCTTTTTTCAGCTTACGCGCTGGTTTCGCCGGGCCCCAGGCCAACCATAGCAGCAGCGGAGTACTGATCAACATAGTGACGATAAGCAGCAGCAACGGGCGGTCAAACATCAGATTGAAGAAATCAGATTGCGGGCTGTTGGCAGGGCGGATCAAGTAAAGCTGGTAGTTATCTTCACCATTGCAAATCAAGAACGGGCCAAGAGTAGTTCGACATAGCTGTATTTTTTCTTCTTGGGATGGTCGGCGTTGTCGGATTGGCCAATAAAGTTACGCACGATTTGCATTTCGTTGCGCTGCGCACCGATCACCCGCCCTTCACTTGTGACTAGAATCAAGCATTGCCCCGGTGGTGTCCACTTATCGATATCCCTGAACAGACGATGTCACCACATCAGATCGTTGGCTGGATCATTTTGCAATTCGGCCTCGATATGTTGCTCTAGCATCAGCCCTTGCCGCTGCTCATCTATTCAGCAGTGAGGTCATTTGGCGGGAGTCTAGTTTAGGCACCATCAATACCAGCATTAGCACCAGCGCTAATGTTAACTAGAAAATGGCGAAGATACGTGCCGTCAACCGATTGATCATGTTGCAGATACCATCAAATATCCGCGCCCGCGTAGGGTTTTTAACCAGGGATGTCCATCTTTGCGGTTTGGCAGTTTGCGCCGCAAGTTGGAGATATGCATATCGATAGCACGGTCAAATGGCGTTAGGCGTTTGCCCAAAACTTCTTGGCTCAACAATTCTCGCGACACCACCTGGCCCAGGTGATTCGCCAGCAGGTAGAGAAGGGTAAATTCGGTGCCGGTCAGATCGAGTACCTTGCCGTCAAAGCTGGCTTCTTGACGACCGGTGTTAAGTTGCAGGCCATCGACATCCAGCGTGGGGGCGTTGGTATCCACATGCTGCTGTTGTTCATTCCAGTTAGAACGCCGCAAAATGGCGCGAATGCGCGCCACCAGTTGACGATCATTGAATGGCTTAGGCAGGTAGCCATCTGCACCAGCTCCAACCCCAGCACGCGATCCAATTCGCTGCCGCGTGCGGTCAGCATAATGACTGGCGTATGATGGTGTTGACGCAGCTCTTTTAGCGTATTGATACCGTTTTCTTCGGCATCATAATATCGAGCAGCAACAGATTGATAGAACTGTCCAGCAATGACAACGATTGCTCGCCATCGTGAGCGACGGTGATGTTAAAACCTTCGATTTCAAGCAGTTCCTTTAATAGCAAGGTCAACTCGCGGTCATCGTCAACTAACAAAATATTGTTCATCATGATTTACCTCCTGACGCAAAATACGTCATCACTTGTTGGCATTCTATGACTTTACGCAGTTTTATATGCACTGACACATGTTTGCAGGTGCAGCAGTACAGTGCTCTTTATTACTTCACTTCGCCAAGTGAAAAAATACGGGGTGTTGTCATACGTAAAATAACTGTATTAGCTATTGGCAATAGGTTCTACTACCCCCTGTTTGACGGCATCAGCCTGACCAAACAGGCGCAACTTTAATGTTATGTTCTGCCTAATGTCACTTTGGAAAAACTGAGCGTAAAGTCTACGTAAATTGGTCGAATAAGCAGGAACTGGGAAGTTCCTCCCAAAAAAGCTGTTAAGAGTAGCAAACAGGGGCGGTGAAATTTGGGTCATGCGCAGAATGAGCAAGAACAGCGTTTTGCCTTGTACACCAGTACATGCCAAGGAAAGTTCAAATGAAAATATTTCAACACCAATCTGCAAAAATGTATACCAGACAAATTAAAAACCGTAAGGTCAGCTAAACATTCAACCATTGCCTATTATCACCTGTACGTTTAGCCTATATTTATCTAGGTTATGGGCTGAATCCTTTCATTTTGAAGGCTAAAGGAAGCACCACCATGCCATATCAAGCATCAAAATAGTCACCTTGCTCGGAAGCTTGTGCGAAGGTTCTTACAACGCCATGATTAAGGCTATCACCACACAGATCCGTTAGGTCACTAATCTAAATACCTAGATCCTGGGTAAAATTCATTAAAAATCAAAGTTATAAATTATACATTCTTTTATTTTAGCTTTATTGTTCACTCTAATCACCCAACCCATACTAACCACCGAGATGCGTTATCCTGCCGGAGAGGAGCCTATCTAGCTGCCGATGCATAACCTGTTGAACGCCAGGTTACCGCTCCCCGCTCAAAGTCACGAAAATAAAAAACTTTAGGCCATGTCCCTGTACCTGACGTTAATGCGTGAAGACAACCACAACGTTTAGGCTCCTTACAAACTGGCGACCACTCAGCGGAAAAAGGGCAAATTGAATTGGCGAAACGCTATCTGCAATTAAGTGCCAAACGCGGCCTATAATCTGTTGGAAGACGACTTCTTCACCAATATACAAACACAGCGCCACCTATATAGGTCGATCCTGGCGGCCACCAAGGCTCGTTATATACAGCACGCGCATCAGTTTGAAGGTAAGGCTAGCTATACTCTTGCCTACCAGTACTCCGCTACCCGAAGGTTGGCCAACGGTGATTTTCCTGCACGCCTACTGCAAAGCAGCCACCATTAGCCTAGAGAAATAGTTGCTGTTTAGCGAAATTGGCATGGCTTATATTGAGATCAACGGAACGCAAATGCTATCGGAAAATAGCTTTCTCTGGTCTAACTACAATGATGAAAGCACGTAGAGTGCTATTCAGCGAGTAATTCAGCGATTAGCCCTAGTATTAAAACTCAACATGAAGCAGGTTTACCTCAGTGGCAGTAGACATGGAGCGTTGCACGCCGCTAATCTGATAGCAAAATACTTGCATTTTTACGCCGGCGCGCTATTGATTGCCCCCAAAGGCGTGATCCAACCGGTGCAACCATTTGCCGCGTATAAGCGAATAGTGGTTGTATATTACGATCGGCAGCACTTCAGCAGTCAGGCCCTGCTCGCATCAATGTCTGTCTACCCAGACAATTCTCAGCACAAACAGCAAGGCTACCACCATCACAGGTGGGCTGATCTCACGCTAGCAACTAGTGCCTAACTTCATCACACAGTAGGAAATAAATCCGAGTGCCATGCACTCGGTGATCGAGAAGCTAAACGGCATCCAAACGCTGGCACAGCTTCTGTCAGGTCATCCCATTTTACCCGTCCCAAAGCTATAGGTCATCAGCACACCCGCGTAAATCAGTGCTCTAGCGGCGGCGTAGGATGGCACCCATACCCATACCCAGACAATAGCGACAGACAGGAAGATCACCGGCAGGAACAGAACCCCTGTCACCTTCTCTCTTAGGTCAGTACGGCCACCAACAGCAACCCCCGATGAGCTTTCAATATAGGCGGTAACGGCAGAGACATCCGGCAGAGGTACCCTCCAGAGAACCCATTACCGAACTTATGCTATTAACATACAGCGCCTGTTTCATGCGCGGGCATTTACCCTTGTGGTCGGTCAACCCGGCCTTGTTGGTCACACCGATTAGCGTTCCGTAGTAATCGAACAGGTTAACCAACATAAAGGAAAAGATCACACCATCCAGATCAGTTTACCCACCACCGAGGTAATATATCGGTGATATAAAGAATACACCGTCGCATTTCATATTGCCCAATATCCAACCGATCACAGGGTGGTCACCACGATGGAAACCAGCACAGCCGCACGGAAATTGTGTGCAGACAGTACGGCGATGATAAAGAAGCCGAGCGTACCCAAAACAGCATGCTATGTGAGGTTAGGCTACCCGATGGTCAACTAGCGTATCCGGTTTTGCTACCACAATACCGGCATTTTTCAGCCCTATCATGCCGATAAACAAACCAACGACATCCCAGAAAATAGACCTAATCCCCACCTGCCATGAAATGCCCATTGCCCCGACTACCACGAAAGCGAAGAAGGCATTCAGATCCATCTCCAGTGCCACCGGTAGATTTGCTACCCGCCCCATAAAGATACTGCCGAATGCGGCGATCAGGCAGGTTGTCACAAACACTGCCTGCGTATCTATACCCGCCGCGCCCAGAATTTGGGGTTCACGAACACGATATACACCATGGTCAGTAAGATGGTGATACCAGCAATCATTTCTGTACGCTCCGTGGCTCTACCGGTAACTGGATCAAAGTGGTGAAGCGCCTACCGGTACGTATCGAATTAGACGCGAAGCAGATCGCCGATCATCCGCTGCATATCGGCCTGTCAATACAAGTGAAAGTTGACAGGTGATCTAGATGGCAGCCAGTGCCTGTATCGGCCGATCATGCCGGAGGACGAACCAGCACTGAAGCACTTTATCGAAAGTGTCACAAAGGAAGATCTCTACTACCGTTACTTCAGTGATATTAATGAGTTTACCCATGACGATTTGGCTAACATGACGCAGATCGACTATGACCGAGAGATGGCATTTGTGGCCGTGCGCTGTGAGGAAATCATCGGCGTGACGCGCTCGATGTCCGATCCAGACAACACTGACGCGGAGTTCGCCGTACTGGTGCGTTCTGATCTGAAGAGACTGGGGCTTGGATGCCAACTGCTAGAAAAATGATCGCCTATGCACTTGCCCACGGGATGCACCGCCTAATGGGCATCACCATGCCCAATAATCGCGGTATGATCACACTAGCACAGCGGCTAGACTTTGACATTGATGTGCAGATTAAGGATGGCATCGTCAATCTAATCCTACCGTTGTATACTAATGGCAGGCAGTTAGCTGTGTGCAATGTGATAAGAATCCAACACTTAACGTCAAAACATACGCACAATCTGGGAAACTAGTGGTATTATCGCCCGACTATTCGATTTAATATTTTATACCTGTGGCCTTCCAGCCATCCCATTATGAGAGAAGAAGCGCACTGTGATGTTGTCAAAATTTAAACGTAGCAAACACCAACAACACCTTGCACAATTGCCCAAACTCCCCCAATCTTTGGCTGAAATTCATACTTTGTACGCGCCATCAGACTTCCGTACCGAGCTATTGGCATCCATCGCTAACGCTACTCAGCGCATCTATTTGGTCGCCCTCTATCTGGATCATGATGATGCCGGACGTGAGATCCTCAACGCGCTTTATCAAGCCAAGCAGCTACGCCCTAAGTTAGAGATCTGCATTCTGGTCGATTGGCACCGTGCACAACGTGGGCGTATCGGTGCTGCTGCCACTAACACCAATGCTGACTGGTATTGTTCAATGGCAAACCAGCACCCAAAAAACGTGTCTGTGCCGGTATACGGCGTGCCAGTCAATACTCGAGAAGCACTGGGCGTACTCCACCTAAAGGCTTTATTGTCGATGATACCGTAATTTACAGCGGCGCCAGTATCAACAATGTCTATTTGCATCAGCATGAGAAATACCGTTATGACCGCTACCAATTAATTACCAACCCCGTTCTGGCTGAGACGATGATCGGTTACATTAAGCAGCATCTACTGACTGCCGGTGCCGTACAGCGTTTAGATCGTGACGATCGCCCGAAAAGCCCGGAGATCAAAAACGAAACCCGCCAGTTTCGTTTCAGCCTGCGGCGCACCGGTTATAAGTTCCGCGATAAAGCGAGCAACGATGAGCTGGCAGTTACTCCACTGGTGGGTCTTGGCAAGCAAAGCGTATTGAATACCACCATTCATCATCTAATGTCCTGCACCGCTCAGAAGCTGACGTTATGCACGCCTTATTTCAACCTACCAGCGCGGCTGATGCGCAACATCATTTATCTGCTACACCAAGGCAAACAGGTAGAAATCATCGTCGGCGACAAAACCACCAACGATTTTTTTATTCCAGAAGACCAGCCGTTTAAAATTATTGGTGTGCTGCCTTATCTGTATGAAATCAATCTGCGCCGTTTCATCAGCCGCCTACAGCGCTATATTGATACTGGCCAGTTGACTGTGCGCCTGTGGAAAGACGGCAATAACAGCTATCATCTGAAAGGTATGTGGATAGATGACGAGTGGCAACTGATCACTGGCAACAACCTCAACCCACGTGCCTGGCGACTGGATCTGGAGAACGCTATTCTAATCCACGATCCTAAACAGGAAATGTGCGAACAACGGCATAAAGAGCTAGAGTGCATCCGTACCCATACTACTGTGGTAGGAAACCATCTAGAGCTGCAAAGTATCCAGCAGTACCCTAGCAAGGTGCGCAAGCTGATCCGCCGTCTGCGACGCATCCGCCTCGACAAGTTGATTAGCCGCATACTGTAATCCGTCTATAATTCAGCTATCACCAGACCCCGGCTCATACTGGACTATTTATACGCTATGGCTACAGGATATCTTCACTATGCGCCTGCTTTGCTTACTAGCCATTTCCTCTTTATTATTGTTCACCATAGGCTGTACTCATCTGGTCAACGACAACTGAACCGGTAAAGATAAAGTGCAGAATTTTATCGCTGCTGCCGACAAAGAGCTATATGACAGTCGTGCTGACAGTCGCGCGGGCGGGGTACCAGCTGGAGCTGGAAGGACTTTGCCTGGGATATGTCGGGCCCTGTCAGCGGGCTTTCCTGCTCACTTCCCCCTTCAAGTCACTGTCAAGCAACGCCTAACGTATTCCCGACTCTTTCGTTTCACCTGGCATAGGCCCCCATAGGCCGACCGTTCACTCTCGGTAACACACAAAGCAAAAAGCCCGATGCTTTCGCATGAGGCTTTCTACTTTATTTGATGCCTGGCAGTGTCCTACTCTCACATGGGGAGACCCCACACTACCATCGGCGCTACGGCGTTTCACTGCTGAGTTCGGCATGGGGTCAGGTGGGACCACCGTGCTATTGCCGCCAGGCAAAGTCTGTTTCATTTTTGGCCGTTACTCACGTAACCACTAGAACCAATCTCGGAACTCGCTGAAAATAACTCTACCCCTATCTATAACACACCTTCGGTGTTGTAAGGTTAAGCCTCACGGCTCATTAGTACTGGTTAGCTCAAAGCATCGCTGCTCTTACACACCCAGCCTATCCACGTCTTCGTCTTAAACGTGCCTTCAGGGACCTCTCAGACCCAGGGAAGATTAATCTTGGGGCAAGTTTCGTGTTTAGATGCTTTCAACACTTATCTTTTCCGTATATAGCTACCGGGCAATGCCATTGGCATGACAACCCGAACACCAGTGATACGTCCACTTCGGTCCTCTCGTACTAGAAATAGACCCCCTCAATCTTCCAACGCCCACGGCAGATAGGGACCGAACTGTCTCACGACGTTCTAAACCCAGCTCGCGTACCACTTTAAATGGCGAACAGCCATACCCTTGGGACCTGCTTCAGCCCCAGGATGTGATGAGCCGACATCGAGGTGCCAAACACCGCCGTCGATATGAACTCTTGGGCGGTATTAGCCTGTTATCCCCGGAGTACCTTTTATCTGTTGAGCGATGGCCATTCCATTCAGAACCACCGGATCACTAAGACCTGCTTTCGTACCTGCTCGAGCCGTCACTCTCGCAGTTAAGCCAGCTTATGCCTTTGCACTAAACTCACGATGTCCGACCGTGATTAGCTGACCTTCGTGCTCCTCCGTTACTCTTTAGGAGGAGACCGCCCCAGTCAAACTACCCACCAGACATTGTCTCTGTACCGGTTTACGGTACTAGGTTAGAATATTAATATTTAAAGGGTGGTATTTCAAGTGTGGCTCCACTGATGCTGGCGCATCAGATTCAATGCCTCCCACCTATCCTACACATTAAATATCAATATTCAATGTCAAGCTATAGTAAAGGTTCACGGGGTCTTTCCGTCTTGCCGCGGGTACACTGCATCTTCACAGCAATTTCAATTTCACTGAGTCCCAGGTGGAGACAGCCTAGCCATCATTACGCCATTCGTGCAGGTCGGAACTTACCCGACAAGGAATTTCGCTACCTTAGGACCGTTATAGTTACGGCCGCCGTTTACCGGGGCTTCATTTCAAAGCTTTGAACTTTCATTCTAACCTTTCCACTTAACCTTCCGGCACCGGGCAGGCGTCACACCGTATACTTCCATTTTCATGTTTGCACAGTGCTGTGTTTTTAATAAACAGTTGCAGCTAGCTGGTATCTTCGACTAACTTCAGCTTTAGAAGTAAATCCTATTACTTACGTGTTAGCGTGCCTTCTCCCGAAGTTACGGCACCATTTTGCCTAGTTCCTTCACCTGGGTTCTCTCAAGCGCTTTAGTATACTCTACCTAACTACCTGTGTCGGTTTGTGGTACGATTAAAGGTGAGACCTGATGCTTAGAGGATTTTCCTGGAAGCAGGGCATCAACAGCTTCTGCACCTTGGCGCATCGTCATTACGCCTCAGGGTTTATGTATGGCGTTCCGGATTTACCTAAAACTCCACCCCTACACGCTTAAACCGGGACAACCGTCGCCCGGCCTGCTTAGCCTTCTCCGTCCCCCCTTCGCAGTCACACTCAGTACAGGAATATTAACCTGTTGCCCATCGACTACGCTTTTTAGCCTCACCTTAGAGGTCGACTCACCCTGCCCTGATTAACGTTGGACAGGAACCCTTGGTCTTCCGGCGAGCGGGTTTTTCACCCGCTTTATCGTTACTTATGTCAGCATTCGCACTTCTGATACCTCCAGCAGCCTTCACAGGGCACCTTCAACGGCTTACAGAACGCTCCCTACCCAACAACGCATCAGCGCCGCTGCCGCAGCTTCGGTGCATGGTTTAGCCCGTTACATCTTCCGCGCAGGCTGACTCGACCAGTGAGCTATTACGCTTTCTTTCAATGATGGCTGCTTCTAAGCCAACATCCTGGCTGTCTGGGCCTTCCCACATCGTTTCCCACTTAACCATGACTTTGGGACCTTAGCTGGCGGTCTGGGTTGTTTCCCTCTTCACGACGGACGTTAGCACCCGCCGTGTGTCTCCCGTGATAACATGCTTCGGTATTTGCAGTTTGCATCGGGTTGGTAAGCCTGGATGGCCCCCTAGCCGAAACAGTGCTCTACCCCCGAAGATGAATTCACGAGGCGCTACCTAAATAGCTTTCGGGGAGAACCAGCTATCTCCCGGTTTGATTGGCCTTTCACCCCCAGCCACAGGTCATCCGCTAATTTTTCAACATTAGTCGGTTCGGTCCTCCAGGTGGTGTTACCCAACCTTCAACCTGCCCATGGCTAGATCACCGGGTTTCGGGTCTATACCTTGCAACTTTTCGCCCAGTTAAGACTCGGTTTCCCTACGGCTCCCCATGCGGTTAACCTTGCTAAAAATATAAGTCGCTGACCCATTATACAAAGGTACGCAGTCACACCTTAACGGTGCTCCCACTGCTTGTACGTACACGGTTTCAGGTTCTCTTTCACTCCCCTTGCCGGGGTTCTTTTCGCCTTTCCCTCACGGTACTGGTTCACTATCGGTCAGTCAGGAGTATTTAGCCTTGGAGGATGGTCCCCCCATATTCAGACAGGATGTCACGTGTCCCGCCTTACTCATCGAACTCACAGCTAGTGCATTTTTGTGTACGGGGCTATCACCCTTTACTGCGCGACTTTCCAGACGCTTCCACTAACACACCCGCTGATTTAGGTTCTGGGCTGGCCCCTGTTCGCTCGCCGCTACTGGGGGGATCTCGGTTGATTTCTTTTCCTCGGGGTACTTAGATGTTTCAGTTCCCCCGGTTTGCTTCGTCAAGCTATATATTCACTTAACGATAGTGTGACGTATCGCACTGGGTTTCCCCATTCGGGTATCGCCGGCTATAACGGTTCATATCACCTTACCGGCGCTTTTCGCAGATTAGCGCGCCCTTCATCGCCTCTGACTGCCTAGGCATCCACCGTGTACGCTTAGTTACTTAACCTTACAACCCGAAGGTGTCTCATTATGACAGCTTGATCCTTACCCCAATACCTCTACGCAGAGATAAGCTTTAGCCGTCATTTTTAATTTTCAGCTTGTTCCAGATTGTTAAAGAACAAAATACTTTCTGTTGCCAGTACACTACTGAAGTAGTGAAACAACGCACTTGGACTTTATGGTGGAGCTAAGCGGGATCGAACCGCTGACCTCCTGCGTGCAAGGCAGGCGCTCTCCCAGCTGAGCTACAAGCCTATTAAGGTATTCTCTACTCGCTACTTTCATCAGACAATCTGTGTGAGCACACCACACAAATCAATATCTTATCGATAAGGATAAGGAGGTGATCCAACCGCAGGTTCCCTACGGTTACCTTGTTACGACTTCACCCCAGTCATGAATCACAAAGTGGTAAGCGCCCTCCAGAAGGTTAAGCTACCTACTTCTTTTGCAACCCACTCCCATGGTGTGACGGGCGGTGTGTACAAGGCCCGGGAACGTATTCACCGTAGCATTCTGATCTACGATTACTAGCGATTCCGACTTCATGGAGTCGAGTTGCAGACTCCAATCCGGACTACGACGTACTTTGTGAGGTCTGCTTGCTCTTGCGAGGTAGCTTCTCTTTGTATACGCCATTGTAGCACGTGTGTAGCCCTACTCGTAAAGGCCATGATGACTTGACGTCATCCCCACCTTCCTCCGGTTTATCACCGGCAGTCTCCTTTGAGTTCCCGACTTTATCGCTGGCAACAAAGGATAAGGGTTGCGCTCGTTGCGGGACTTAACCCAACATTTCACAACACGAGCTGACGACAGCCATGCAGCACCTGTCTCAGAGCTCCCGAAGGCACCTCTCCATCTCTGGAAAGTTCTCTGGATGTCAAGAGCAGGTAAGGTTCTTCGCGTTGCATCGAATTAAACCACATGCTCCACCGCTTGTGCGGGCCCCGTCAATTCATTTGAGTTTTAACCTTGCGGCCGTACTCCCCAGGCGGTCGATTTAACGCGTTAGCTACGGAAGCCACTCCTCAAGGGCGCAACCTCCAAATCGACATCGTTTACAGCGTGGACTACCAGGGTATCTAATCCTGTTTGCTCCCACGCTTTCGCACCTGAGCGTCAGTCTTTGTCCAGGAGGCCGCTTTCGCCACAGGTATTCCTCCAGATATCTACGCATTTCACCGCTACACCTGGAATTCTACCCCCTCTACAAGACTCTAGCTTGCCAGTCTCAAATGCCGTTCCCACGTTGAGCGCGGGGATTTCACATCTGACTTAACAAACCGCCTGCGTGCGCTTTACGCCCAGTAATTCTGATTAACGCTCGCACCCTCCGTATTACCGCGGCTGCTGGCACGGAGTTAGCCGGTGCTTCTTCTGCGAGTAACGTCAATGCAATGTCTTATTAACACATTACCCTTCCTCCTCGCTGAAAGTGCTTTACAACCCGAAGGCCTTCTTCACACACGCGGCATGGCTGCATCAGGCTTGCGCCCATTGTGCAATATTCCCCACTGCTGCCTCCCGTAGGAGTCTGGACCGTGTCTCAGTTCCAGTGTGGCTGGTCATCCTCTCAGACCAGCTAGAGATCGTCGCCTAGGTGAGCTATTATCCCGCCTACTAGCTAATCCTACCTGGGCACATCTGATGGTGTGAGGCCCGAAGGTCCCCACTTTGGTCTTGCGACATTATGCGGTATTAGCTACCGTTTCCACTAGTTATCCCCGCCATCAGGCAGTTTCCCAGACATTACTCACCCGTCCGCCGCTCGTCACCCAGAGAGCGAGCTCTCTTGTGTTACCGCTCTACTTGCATGTGTTAGGCCTGCCGCCAGCGTTCAATCTGAGCCATGATCAAACTCTTCAATTTAAAGCTTGATACGCTTCAACTTGTGAAGCGCTGCTCAAAGATTTACTACATGAATGTTACTTCAGATAGTCATTCTTCAAGACTTTATATTTTTTCGTCCCAATAGTAGGACGTGATATCGTCTTGTGGAGTGCCCACACAGATTGTCTGATAAATTATTAAAGAACAGTAAATTGACCGCAGCACGGCGGCAAACTTGAGGTGGCGTATACTACGCCTTCCCTATGAAGAGTCAAACCATTATTTTGACTTTTGCTTATCCGACCGGGCTAGTGGGGGAGCATTGTAGGGTTCTAATTTTTTTGCAAAACCCCTTTCCTTTTTTGATCTTTCTTTTTTCTTGCACACTTTCTCATCCTTTTGGGTGGTTCTTGTGCGATAAATACCATTAATCCGTCGCCGTAAATAAATAATTGTAATTTCATCATCAAAGCCTAGTATTGCCGATAAATAAGATCACGATGAGGCTATTACCATGTCCGATGCAGTACGTTCTTATCTCCATTACTCTCCTAAACTCAGTCAACGCGTCATGATCAATCCCTCCAGCGTAGTGATCGGCAATGTTGAATTGACCAACGATGTCAGTATTTGGCCTCTGGTTGCCATTCGTGGTGAAGTTAATGCGATTAAGATTAGCGCACGCAGCAATATTCAGGATGGATATGTGCTGCACGTGACCCATAGATTGAAATATAACCCTGAAGGTTACTAATTATTTATTGATTGGCAATGACGTTACTGTTGACCATAAGGCCATACTGCACGGCTGCACCATCGGCAATCGGGTATTGGTAGGTATGGGTTCGATGCTGCTAGACGGTGTAGTAGTAGAGGATGATGTGATGATTGGTGCTGGTAGCCTGGTGACACCAGGTTAACGGCTGGTCAGCGATTATCTCTATATGGATAGCCCAGCGCGCTAGGTTTGCCAGCTGACCGCCACCGAGTTGGGTGGATTACTCTACTCTGCCAACAACTATGTGCGCTGGAAAAACGAATACCTGCCGGAAGCTATCTGATTAGAACCTATTACCTGATCAGGAATAGGTGCTTCGCTTACGCCGCCAACTGACTACGCACACAGCGCAATACCGATTCGATCTCAGGAGTTACACCGTGCCACAGCAAGAACGCATGAGCAGCCTGCCCCACCAGCATCCCCAGACCATCTGCAAACTCCGTTGCCCCCTGTTGCTGAGCCCAAGCGAGGAACGGCGTCCTTCCCTGCTGATAGAACATGTCATAACACCGAGTTTGGCAGTTGACCACACCGACTGGCAACACAGGTATCTTACCGCTGATGCCGGAAGCCGTGGCATTGATCACCAGATTGAATGGCCGGTGCTGATCAAGCTGATCCATCGGTTGCGCTGAGATCTCACCATGGTGTTGGAAGAGCTGAGCCAGTTCCTTCGCCCGGATGAAAGTTCGGTTAGTGATCGTTAGTTCACAGCCAAAGGACAACAGCGGCAAGATTACACCATGCGCTGCACCACCTGCTCCCACCAGCAAAATGTGATCCTGCGGCCAGATCAGTTGTTGGCGTTCAAGATCGGTTAATAGGCCGATGCCATCCGTGTTATCTCCCAGCAAACCGCCTTCTGGTAACACTTTAAGCGTATTCACAGCACCAGCCAGTGAGGCGAGCTCACTCAGCTCAGACGCGGCTTGAAAGGCACGTTCCTTAAAAGGGGTCAATACCAGCACCTGAGTCCTGCGCTCACGGTTTTGCAGGCGATTGATCAGCGAGTCGATCGCCAATTCACCCAGTGAGTCCTTCGGCTGGTGAATGGTGCTCAGAGGAGGTGCCAAATATTTGGCTAACTCGATATCATCATATCCCATCACCGCTATGTCCTACGACACTGACATTCCGACTTGATACAGTGCCTGATAGACGCCTACCGCTACCGTATCGTTACCGGCAAAACACCACATGCAGCGGCTCATTCAGCGTCAGCAGTTGACGCATAGCGCGTTAACCACGCCTTCAAATTTAAAGTCGCAGTGTACTCTTCATAGCCCAACGGGACAGGCAGACTGGCGCGCCGCATCGCATTACGATAGCCATCCAGGCGATGACGAGCGGTGGTTTTATTTTGCGGGCCGGCAATACAGGTTATTTTGCGGTAGCCGCAGGCGATCAGATGATTAGTCGCCATCTTGCCGCCTAGCAGCGAATTGTCCTGAATAATGTCGTTGGTGCCTTTAAATGGTGCCCAGTCCATCATCACTACAGGTAAAAAGGGTAGCGGCTCAGCGTATCCTGCGATGGTCGACGATCCTCGGTGCATATCAGCAACAAGCCGTCGACGCGTTTTTGCAGTAATATTTCAATGCTACGGTTCATACGCGCGGCGTCTTCTTCAGTATTACGCAGGATCAGGCTGTAGCCGCGTTTGTAGCAGCTGCGTTCAACGCCGTGCACCAATTCAGCATAAAACGGGTTATTGATGGAGGTAACTAGCATCATGGTGGCTAAATTGCTTACTCTTGATGCTGCAAGAAGGCAGAGATAAACACGACAGCCATAATCCAGATCGGGAGCGGGCACGCCAAGTTAGTTGCCGGCCAATACTGAACCAGCCGAAGGAGTCATCCTCGTCGGTAAAGCCGGGGGTATTCACTGGGCTGCCGTTGTTGGTGTAAACTATAGTGGCTCCACGTAGCAACAGCATCATCACTAAAGTGGCGATAAATGCCCGAATCTTGCCTTTGGCGACGATCACCCCGTTCGGTGCAGGCACCAATCACCGACCCCAGCGCCCACGCAGCAGCCGCAACGGCCACTACTGCATTTGATCAAGACCGTCACCGTACCGGTCAGCGCCAGCAACGATCCAACCGACAAATCGATGACGGAAGTGAGTCACTAATGTCATCCCCACCGCCATAATGACGTTCACCGAGGTTTGCTGCAAAATATTGAACAAGTTGTTCAGGGTGAAGAAACTTGGACTCATGGAAGAGACCACGGCAATAAGCACCAATAGAGCAATCAGGAATTTTTGCTCTAACAGCCACTCATTACTGAACCAGTGCGTTACGATAGTCTGGGAACTCATATCTGATTACTCCTGCTTTACGCCGTACCGCTTACCGATGGCCGCGGCCATTAATGCTTCCTGGGTGGCCTGTTCAATCGGGAACTCACCATTGAGATGAACTTCGTGCATCACTAGGATGCGATCGCTCATACCCATCACCTCCGGCATTTCCGAAGATACTAAAATGATGCTCAGCCCTTCCTTCTTGAACTGGTTGATTAACTTATAGATCTCTTTTTTTAGCGCCGACGTCGACACCTCGCATCGGTTCATCAAGGATCAGCACCTTTAGCCGGGTCATCAAGCAGCGGGAAATCGCCACTTTCTGCTGATTACTACTGCCGGAGAGCAGGCCTATCGACTGTTTCATCGACGGAGTATTGATTCAGATATATAAACGATGCCGTTCTCCAGACCATCCTGCGGTGAATGGGCGATCACCTCATGGCCGTTTAGAGTCAAGCTGCCGGCTTTGCGCGGCACCGCGCTATAGATAATTTTCATCAGTTCTCGGTGCGCCCGGCAATCATAAGCCCGGCTACGCCGAGGATCTCTCCCCACGGTACAGCATAAATCTAGCATCGTTGACACCAATACCGGAAAGGTGTTTAATCTGTAGGCATTTTTCACTGCGCGGCAGTTTAAGGCGCGGATAATGCGCCTCTAGCTTACGGCCGACCATCATTTCGACAAGCTAATCTTCCTGCAACTCGCTTACCAGGCACTCGACGATAAACCGACCGTCGCGGAACACGGTGACGTCATCGCAAATTTCAAAGATCTCTTTCAAGCGGTGCGATATATAGACAATCCAGCAGCCTTCCGTCTTCAGTTCGTCAATCACCTTAAATAAGGAAGCAGTTTCGGTATCGGTCGATGACTTTTGATTCGAAGCTCAGCACCTTGGCAATCTCCACTATTTGCTTATCGCCGATCGATCGATAGACACACTTAAACAGGTACTTATCAACAAGATCCAGACCATTGATGAGATCTAGTCTACTGAAACGCTGATCTCGTTGCTGAACCCCATCACACATACCATTATACCCTAAGCGCTCAGTTATTATACCCGTATTATACACAAGTAGATCCCAGTTATTTCACAACGTATAATATGGCCACTTTTTAAAAAGGGTGGGATCATTCATGGCAGACATTACTCTAATCAGTGGTAGTACGCTTGGCAGTGCCGAATATCTTGCTGAACATTTGGCCGAGAGGTTAAAAAAAGAGGGTTTTTCTACTGAGACCTTGCACGGCCCAGAGCTAGATGAATTGCCCCTGATTGGCCGTTGGCTGGTGGTTTCTTCCACCCACGGTGCCGGGCAACTGCCGAATAACTTACAGCCACTATTAGAACAGATCGCTAACCAGCAGCCAGATCTTTCTAACATGCAGTTTGGCGCAGTCGGCTTAGGCAGCTCTGAATACGATATCTTTTGTGGGGCGATCAAACAGATCGACAATATTCTGATCGCCAGAGGGGCAACAAGGATCGGTAGCCGATTTGAGATCGACGTGACTGAATACAAAATCCCAGAAGATCCAGCAGAGGAATGGGTGAAAAACTGGATTAATTTACTCTAATTTGCTCAAATAGCATGCAAGTAATTGTGGATAAATAAGCTTAAAAGCAGGGTAAAAGCAGTAGTTATCCCAATAATAACCGTATATTTCTTAATTGAATGTGCATAACATGCTATTTAGATCCCAGCTTATCTTTGATAGGATCACTGATAATCCACAGTTAATGATTCCTTTTAATTTACTGATATAAAAAATGAATAATCACTTACCCACGGAAGATCGCAATCCTAATAAGAAATATAATAAAGGATCTTCTTTTAATTACTGATGATCCTGGGCACTTGGTCAATCGTCTAAACTTGGGTAGAATCTCCCACCTCATGGCAAACACGATCTTTCGCAATACACCGAGGTGCAGTTACATGTTTTATCCCGATCAATTTGACGTCATCATCATTGGTGGTGGTCATGCAGGTACAGAAGCCGCCATGGCTGCAGCACGCATGGGACGTCAAACTCTATTACTGACACACAACATCGATACGCTGGGGCAAATGTCCTGTAACCCTGCAATTGGAGGTATTGGTAAAGGGCATTTGGTGAAGGAAATTGACGCACTAGGCGGATTGATGGCTACTGCGATCGATCATGCTGGTATTCAGTTTAGGATGCTAAACGCAAGTAAAGGTCCAGCAGTACGAGCTACCCGCGCTCAGGCTGATCGTGTGTTGTACCGTCAGGCCATACGCACCGCATTAGAGAACCAGCCTAACTTAATGATCTTCCAACAATCGGTAGACGATCTTATCGTGGAAAACGATCATGCTGTAGGCGCAGTGACTAAGATGGGGTTGAAATTCCGTGCTAAAGCAGTAGTGCTGACTGTAGGCACCTTCCTTGACGGTAAGATCCATATCGGCTTGAAAAATTATAGAGGCGGGCGCGCTGGAGATCCTCCGGCGATCTCATTGTCGCAACGCCTGCGGGAACTGCCGCTACGTGTCAATCGGCTAAAAACTGGCACACCGCCGCGTATTGATGCACGTACTATCAACTTCAGCGTCTTAATGCCACAGCAGGGTGATACGCCGGTGCCGGCATTTTCGTTTATGGGTAACGCCAGCCAGCATCCAGAGCAGAGGACGTGCTACATTACTCATACCAATGAAAAAACCCATGAGGTGATCCACAACAATCTTGATCGCAGCCCGATGTACTCCGGGATTATCGAAGGGATTGGCCCACGTTACTGCCCGTCGATTGAAGACAAAGTGATGCGCTTCGCCGATCGTAACACACACCAGATTTTCCTTGAGCCGGAAGGTTTAACTAGCAATGAGATTTATCCAAACGGTATTTCCACTAGCCTACCATTTGACGTACAGATGCAAATAGTCCGTTCGATGGAAGGGATGCAGAATGCCCATATCGTTCGCCCTGGTTATGCTATCGAGTACGATTTCTTTGATCCCCGTGATCTAAAACCAACATTGGAGAGCAAATTTATCCAAGGGCTGTTTTTCGCAGGCCAGATCAACGGCTCTACTGGTTATGAAGAAGCTGCAGCTCAAGGGTTGTTGGCCGGTCTCAACGCTGGACGCTACGCTAATCAAGATGAAGGTTGGGTACTGCGCCGCGATCAGTCCTACCTTGGTGTACTAGTGGACGATCTCAGCACTCTGGGTACCAAAGAACCCTACCGCATGTTCACATCACGCGCCGAATATCGCCTTATGCTGCGTGAAGATAACGCCGATTTGCGCCTAACCGAGAAAGGCCGCAACTTAGGCTTAGTGGATGATGTACGCTGGGCATGCTACTGCGAGAAGTTGGAACACATTGAACAGGAACGTCAGCGTCTACGTGACATTTGGATGTATCCGCATGCCAAGAATGTTGAGCAGGTTAACTTGTTGCTGAAGACACCCTTATCACGTGAAGCTAATGGCGAAGAACTGTTGCGTCGTCCTGAAATGGATTATTCGTTGCTGACTAGTGTGGCTGCTTTTTCGCCAGCGCTGGAGGATATCCAGGCTGCCGAACAAGTTGAGATCCAGGTCAAATACCAAGGATATATCGCTCGTCAGCAGGAAGAGATCGAGAAACAACAGCGTAATGAAAATACTATTCTGCCATTAGATCTCGATTACTGTCAAGTGTCCGGCTTGTCAAACGAAGTGATCGCCAAGCTAAATGATCATAAACCGAACTCCATTGGCCAAGCTTCGCGTATCTCTGGGATTACCCCAGCGGCGATATCAATTTTGCTGATTTGGTTAAAGAAACAAGGATTACTGCGTCGAAGCGCATAAAATTCGTATTTAAATGGCCGTTTGTTTATTGGACGAGCAAGCAACTACTGACATTATTCCTAATTCCTAGCCAGGATTATCATTGTCGTTTCATCATGCCAAACTCAGAGTCGCTGGCAGTTCAACGACAATCAGAGGTAAACGTAGTGCAAAAGAAGTTAGACTAGTTGCTTTTAGCAGCGGGCATTAAACTGCCTAAACAGCAAAAACAGCAATTATTGGGCTACATTGTCATGCTGGAAAAATGGAACAAAGCCTATAACCTCACTTCGGTGCGCGATGCTCATCAAATGCTGGTGCACCATATCCTTGACAGCATCATTGTCAACTCGCACCTGCAAGGTTCACGCTTTATCGATGTAGGCACTGGCCCTGGCCTTCCGGGTATTTCATTGGCGATTGTTCGCCCGGACGCGCATTTTACATTACTGGATAGCCTGGGTAAGCGTGTACGCTTCCTACATCAGGTACAGCATGAGCTAGGGCTGCACAATATTGATCCAGTGCAAAGCCGCGTTGAGGAATTTATGGCTGAACCGCCGTTCGACGGCGTCATCAGCCGTGCTTTCGCCTCGCCTCAAGACATGCTGTCCTTGGTGCTATCACTTTCCGGTCAAAGGGCGAGGGAGTTTCTATGCACTGAAAGGTGTGTATCCAGATGCAGAACTGGCGTAGTTTCTGGACGGCATCAACCTTGAATCCGTAGTGCGGTTGCAGGTACCTGAACTGGTTAGCGTTCGCCATTTAGTTATTCTTAAGGAAAACTGATGTTTCTCTTGATCAAACCAGCTGAATTAAGAATCTAAAGGCCAAAATAATCCTGAAATAGGTTAGATAATAGGCTTTTTGGTTATTTTACTTTTTCTTAACACTAAAAAGAGAATAATTAGCTATAATAAACTTATTTCTATATAGTCATACTAGTAATTATATGAGAAACATTCCGCCTTACTATTATGGAAATTATCTGTAGGGATATTATTTTACCGATTAAATCTCTAAAATCTATTTAATTAACCACCAGATATAAAGTCAGAAAATGGCATTATTGTGATCGGTTTATCATTTCATAGTTCAACGTAGGAATGAATGGTCAGATAAACAAATGAGCCCTATTATTCCCCCATTTTTTTGTTAAAATAGCCTGAAATAGCAATATGGTAAATAATTATTTGCTTTTTCTCTACATATCTATTGAATTCGTGTGTGTCCGCCGTATAATTTGCACGTTTTTTGCTGCTTGACTCATAACAATAAAAAAGTTGTATACGTCACTTGGCTATAGAGAGAACAAACATCATGTATGTGTCCGTTTACAGCGGGAAAATCGCACTCAAACTACTGTTTTTAGTTGATGATGTTTGTTCTGATCAGTACTGTTTTCTTGCTGAAGAACCTGGAATGGAGCGTTTCGGCACTGGTTGGTGGCCTTGCTGCCTGGTTACCGAGCGTAATGTTTATGCTGTTTACCTTGTGCCATCAGGTGTGCAGATGCCGCTGTCTGGTCGGGTTGCTTGATCATTCTCCTTCTCCTTCTCCTTCGCCATCGGTGGCTTAAAGGTCGCAAGCACTATCATTTTTTTGATCGTAGCGCTTGGGGTGTTCAAGGTGGCGTTTATACCGGTTGGCTTGGCCTATTTAGCGGTGTTAGTGGTGCAGATAGTGGCACCTGCCATGATTAACAGTTACTAAACTTAACTAAACAAGGGTAAGAGGCATCATGTCTGTAGGAGAAGTCTTGACTCCACAGGAGTATATCGGTCACCACCTGACGCAACTTCGGATCGGTACAGGGTTCTGGTCGATTAACATCGATTCGATGTTTTTCTCCGTTGTCCTCGGGGTTCTCTTCCTGGTGATATTCCGCAAAGTGGCAAAAAATGCTACTAGCGGTATACCGAGTAAACTGCAAACTGCTGTGGAATTAATAGTCGGATTTGTCGATAGCAGTGTTCAAGATATGTACCATGGAAAAAGCAAGGTTATTGCGCCGTTAGCATTAACCGTATTTGTCTGGGTGTTCCTAATGAATCTAATGGACTTGCTGCCGATCGATCTGTTGCCAACCATTGGTGAGCATTATCTCGGTTTGCCTGCGCTGCGAGTAGTGTCTACTGCTGATGTGAATGTGACTCTATCGATGGCATTGGGCGTGTTTATCCTAATTCTATTTTATAGCATCAAGATAAAAGGCGTTGGTAAATTTGTTAAAGAGTTGACCATGCAGCCGTTCAACCACCCTATATTCATTCCGATCAACTTGATTCTTGAAGGTGTCAGCCTACTGTCCAAGCCTATTTCACTGGGGCTGCGACTCTTCGGCAACATGTATGCGGGTGAGCTGATCTTTATCCTGATTGCTAGTCTGTTGCCGTGGTGGTCACAGTGGGCTTTGAGCTTGCCTTGGGCTATATTCCATATCCTGATCGTTACGCTTCAAGCTTTTATTTTCATGGTTATGACGATCGTCTATCTGTCTATGGCATCCGAAGAACACTGATTTTTTAAAACACTTGCACTTTTTTAACTGAAACAAACTGGAGAATGTCATGGAAAACCTAAGTATGAATCTGCTGTACATGGCTGCCGCTGTGATGATGGGGTTAGCGGCAATAGGTGCTGCGATCGGTATCGGTATCCTAGGAGGGAAATTCTTGGAAGGTGCGGCTCGTCAGCCTGATTTGATACCTCTACTGCGTACACAGTTCTTTATCGTTATGGGTCTGGTTGACGCTATCCCAATGATTGCTGTTGGTCTTGGTCTGTACGTGATATTTGCCGTCGTGAAGTAGAGACGTTATCTACACTGAAACCACACTATTAACTTTTAAAGAGGCATTTTGCTGTGAATCTTAATGCAACAATCCTCGGCCAAGCCATTGCGTTTGTTCTGTTTGTTTGGTTCTGTATGAAGTATGTGTGGCCGCCTATTGTGGCTACCATCGAGAAGCGTCAGAAAGAAATTGCTGATGGTCTCGCTTCAGCAGAGCGTGCGAAAAAAGATCTGGACTTAGCGCAAGCCAATGCGGCTAATCATCTGAAAACTGCTAAAGCAGAAGCTCAGGCGCTTATTGAGCAAGCAAACAAACGCAAAGCTCAGATTATGGATGAAGCAAAAGCCGAAGTTGAGCAGGAACGTAACAAAATTGTGGCGCAAGCTCGGGCTGAAATTGAAGCCGAATGTAAACGCGCTGGTGAAGAGTTGCGTAAGAAAGTCGCAATGCTGGCAATCGCTTGTGCCGAGAAGATCATCGAACGTTCCGTGGATGAAGCTGCTAATAGCGACATCGTTGATAAACTAGTCGCTGAACTGTAAGGAAGGAAGGGCTGATGTCTGAATTTGTCACAGTAGCTCGCCCCTACGCCAAAGCAGCTTTCAACTTTGCCATTGAGCACCAAAGCGTAGAGCGCTGGCAGGAAATGCTGGCATTTGCGGCGTTTGTCACTCGTAATGAACAGATTTCTGAACTGCTGTCTGGCGCGGTTGCACCGGAGACTCTGTCCAAGATGTTCATTGCTATTTGTGGTGACAAATTCGACGAATATGGTCAGAACTTTATCCATATAATGGCCGAAAATGGACGTTTACTGGTTCTTCCAGCAGTGTTGCATCAGTTCATCGAACTGCGTGCCTCGCTAGAATCTACTATCGAAGTGGATGTGCTCTCTGCGAGTGTATTGAGCAACGAACAGCAGACTAAAATTGTCTGTGCGATGGAAAAACGTCTATCACGCAAAGTTAGGCTGAATTGCAAAATTGATAAGTCTGTACTGGCTGGCATTATTGTCCGTGCTGGAGATATGGTGATTGATGGTAGCGTACGCGGCCGTCTTGAACGCCTGACAGACGTCTTGCAGTCTTAAGGGGACTGGAGCATGCAACTGAATTCCACCGAAATCAGCGAACTGATCAAGCAACGCATTGCTCAGTTCAATGTAGTGAGAGAAGCTCACAATGAGGGCACTATCGTTTCCGTCAGCGACGGGATCATCCGCGTACATGGTCTGGCCGAAGTTATGCAGGGCGAAATGATCGCACTGCCAGGTAACCGTTACGCAATAGCATTGAACCTGGAGCGTGACTCCGTTGGTGCCGTGGTTATGGGACCGTATGCGGATCTGACCGAAGGTATGAAGGTAAAATGCACTAGCCGTATTTTGGAGGTTCCGGTTGGCCGTGGCCTGCTGGGACGCGTTGTTAACACCTTGGGCGTACCTATTGACGGTAAAGGCCCGGTTGAAAACGACGGCTTTTCACCGGTTGAAGCCATCGCCCCTGGTGTTATTGAGCGTCAATCCGTTGATCAGCCGGTTCAGACTGGCTACAAATCTGTCGATGCCATTATCCCCGTTGGCCGTGGCCAGCGTGAACTGGTGATCGGTGACCGCCAGACCGGTAAAACTGCATTGGTGGTCGATACGATCATCAATCAACGTGACTCCGGTATCAAATGTGTTTACGTGGCTATCGGTCAGAAAGCGTCCACCATCGCTAATGTGGTGCGCAAACTGGAAGATCACGGCGCACTAGCCAACACTATCGTTGTGGTTGCTACCGCGTCTGAATCTGCTGCACTGCAATATCTGGCATCCTATGCTGGTTGCGCAATGGGTGAATATTTCCGTGATCGTGGTGAAGATGCGCTGATCGTATACGATGATCTGTCCAAACAGGCCGTTGCTTACCGTCAGATATCCCTGTTGCTTCGTCGCCCACCAGGTCGTGAAGCTTACCCAGGCGATGTATTCTATCTCCACTCCCGTTTGCTGGAGCGTGCTGCACGCGTTAACGCCGAATATGTTGAAGCCTTCACGAAAGGTGCAGTCAAAGGTAAAACCGGTTCACTGACCGCTTTACCGATCATCGAAGCTCAGGCGGGTGACGTTTCCGCATTTGTTCCAACCAACGTAATTTCAATCACCGATGGTCAGATATTCCTAGAATCAAACCTATTTAACTCCGGCATTCGTCCAGCAGTCAACCCAGGTATATCGGTATCCCGTGTGGGTGGCGCAGCACAGACCAACATAATGAAAAAGCTGTCCGGGAGTATCCGTACTGCTTTGGCACAGTATCGTGAATTGGTAGCGTTCTCACAGTTTGCTTCCGATCTGGATGATGTAACTCGCAAACAACTGAACCACGGCCAGAAAGTGACCGAACTGCTCAAACAGAAACAGTATGCGCCGATGTCGGTTGCACAACAGTCTCTGGTGCTGTTTGCCGCAGAACGTGGCTACCTAAACGATGTTGAAGTCGCGAAGGTTGTGAGCTTTGAAGCCGCATTGGCTGCTTACGCTGACTGCGAGCACGCTGAACTGCTGGAGTACATCAACCAAACTGGCAACTTTAATGATGAGATCGAGGGCAAGCTGAAAGGCATCCTCGATACCTTCAAGAAAACCCAGTTTTGGTAACGTCGAACGGTCTTGCTGTTGAAAGACAGCAGGCCGTCTAGTAGTGAGGAGAAGCAGATATGGCCAGCGCAAAAGAGATACGTAGTAAGATCAGGAGCGTGAAAAATACGCAAAAGATCACTAAAGCGATGGAAATGGTAGCCGCTTCCAAAATGCGTAAATCGCAGGAACGTATGGCGGCTAGCCGTCCTTATGCAGAGATCATACGCAAAATGATTGGTCACCTTGCATTAGGGAATCTGGAGTACCAGCACCCATACCTGAATGATCATGACGTTAAGCGCGTCGGATATTTAGTGGTGTCTACTGACCGAGGTCTCTGTGGCAGCTTGAACATCAACCTGTTCAAAAAGCTGCTAATGGAGATGAAAAGCTGGTCTGAAAAAGGCATTGAAACCGATTTGGCATTGATTGGCTCTAAAGCAGCATCTTTTTTTAGTTCTGTGGGCGGCAACACCGTTGCCCAAGTCACCGGTATGGGGGATAAACCTTCCCTATTGGATCTTATTGGGACGGTAAAAGTGATGCTACAAGCCTATGACGCAGGTCGTTTGGACAAGCTGTATATTGTTAGCAACAAATTTGTCAATACAATGTCCCAAGATCCGCGAGTCGTTCAGTTGTTACCGTTACCGTCTGCCGATAATGAAGAACCGAAAAAAACACCTTGGGATTACCTGTATGAACCTGATTCAAAAGTGCTGCTTGACACCTTGCTACGCCGTTATGTGGAATCGCAGGTTTATCAGGGCGTCATGGAAAATCTGGCCAGTGAGCAGGCTGCACGAATGGTCGCAATGAAAGTTGCTACTGATAACGGCGGTAGCCTGATCAAAGAGCTACAGTTGATATACAACAAGGCTCGTCAGGCCAGCATTACTCAGGAACTAACCGAGATCGTTTCGGGAGCCTCCGCGGTTTAACCAGGTTATTACCATAGATAGATAGCTTAGATTTCGGGAAAGCAGCCAGCATGCCGACAATTTGAACTATGACAGGTAAACGAATTACGTAGAGGATTTAAGATGGCTAATGGAAAGATTATCCAGGTAATCGGTGCCGTAGTGGACGTCGAGTTCCCTCAGGATGCCGTACCCAAAGTGTACGATGCCCTTGAGGTTGAGAACGATACCGACAAATTAGTGCTGGAAGTTCAGCAGCAGCTAGGTGGTGGTGTAGTTCGCTGTATCGCAATGGGGACTTCTGATGGCCTGCGTCGCGGCTTGAAAGTGAACAACCTGGAACACCAGATTGAAGTGCCGGTGGGTAAAGCTACCTTGGGCCGTATCATGAACGTATTGGGCAAGCCTATTGACATGAAAGGCGATATTGGCGAAGGAGAGCGTTGGGCTATTCACCGTCCTGCGCCAAGCTACGAAGAGTTGTCCAGCTCTAAGGAGCTACTGGAAACTGGTATAAAAGTCATGGATCTGATTTGTCCGTTTGCTAAGGGTGGTAAAATCGGTCTATTTGGCGGTGCTGGTGTGGGTAAAACCGTAAACATGATGGAACTGATCCGTAACATCGCGATTGAACACTCCGGTTATTCCGTGTTCGCTGGCGTAGGCGAGCGTACGCGTGAGGGAAACGACTTCTACCACGAAATGAAGGATTCCAACGTACTGGACAAAGTATCGCTGGTTTACGGTCAGATGAATGAGCCTCCGGGTAACCGCCTGCGCGTGGCACTGACCGGTTTGACCATGGCAGAGAAATTCCGTGACGAAGGACGCAACGTTCTGTTGTTCATCGATAATATTTACCGTTACACCCTGGCTGGTACCGAAGTTTCCGCACTTTTGGGCCGTATGCCATCTGCGGTAGGTTATCAGCCAACGTTAGCCGAAGAAATGGGAGTTCTGCAAGAGCGTATCACCTCTACCAAGACCGGTTCTATCACCTCCGTACAGGCTGTTTACGTTCCAGCAGATGATTTAACTGACCCATCACCAGCCACCACTTTTGCGCATTTGGATGCAACCGTGGTTCTGAGTCGTGACATTGCTTCTCTGGGGATTTACCCGGCTGTTAACCCACTGGACTCCACCAGCCGTCAGTTAGATCCGCTGGTTGTTGGTCAGGAGCACTACGATGTGGCGCGTGGCGTGCAGTCTATTTTGCAACGTTATCAGGAACTGAAAGATATCATTGCCATCTTGGGTATGGACGAGTTGTCTGAAGAAGATAAGCTGGTGGTATCCCGTGCACGTAAAATCCAGCGTTTCCTGTCTCAGCCGTTCTTCGTGGCAGAGGTTTTCACCGGTTCTCCGGGAAAATTTGTATCGCTGAAAGACACCATCTATGGTTTCAAAGGCATTATGGATGGCGATTATGACCACCTGCCAGAACAGGCGTTCTACATGGTTGGTACCATTGAAGAAGCAGTGGAAAAAGCCAAGAAACTGTAACGCCTTGAGAGGAAGGTGATATGACTATGACTTACCATCTGGATGTCGTCAGCGCGGAAAAACAGATGTTTTCCGGCTTGGTGCAAAAGATTCAGGTGACAGGCAGCGAAGGTGAACTAGGGATTTTCCCTGGCCATACGCCGCTGCTGACTGCAATCAAACCTGGCATGGTGCATATTGTTAACCAACACGGTGAAGAAGAGTTCATTTACCTGTCAGGTGGTATACTTGAGGTACAGCCGAGTGTGGTTGCAGTGTTAGCTGACACGGCTATCCGTGGCACTGACCTAGACGAAGCGAGATCGCTAGAGGCTAAGTATAAAGCTGAAGAGCACATTCGCAACTCTCACGGTGACATAGACTATGCTCAGGCATCCGCTGAACTGGCGAAAGCAATCGCAAAACTGCGTGTTATCGAGTTAACTAGAAAAGCAATGTAATTTTCGGGGCGTAATATGCACCCAAACTTAAGAAAGCAAGCGACCTATTCTGGTTACTTTTTTGCTTTAAAATAACCATTTCATATCGGCTATTATTGTGGTGTATGACTCCTTTATATCGGTAAGAATACGATCGATGATCAGCAGTAATTTCACTGCCGAGCAAAACGGGTAGTGCTTGTGATAAGCCAATGCCTGTGTTCGATTCGTATAAAGAAATATGTAGTAATCTTGTCACTAAACGGTTTTATTTTTGCCTATCAAAATAGAGTTATCAGGTTACTTATGTCGAACAGCGCAATGAGTGTAGTGATCCTCGCCGCAGGCAAAGGAACACGCATGTGTTCCGATCTTCCCAAGGTGTTATACCCGTTGGCGGGTAAGCCAATGGTGCAACACGTCATTGATGCCGCGATGAAGTTGGGTGCACAAAATATCCATCTAGTATACGGCCATGGTGGCGATCAGTTGAAAAGCACCTTGTCTGATGGCGCGCTGAACTGGGTAATACAGGTTGAACAGTTAGGTACTGGGCACGCGATGCAACAGGCTGCACCATATTTTTCCGATAATGAAGACGTGCTGATGCTGTACGGCGACGTGCCGTTGATCTCTGTTGAGACTCTCACCCGGCTGCTAGCTGCAAAGCCACAGGGCGGCATAGGTCTGCTAACAGTAAGACTGGACGATCCAAGAGGCTACGGACGTATTGTGCGCGAAAATAGAGAGGTGGTGGGCATAGTTGAGCATAAAGACGCCAGTGAGATGCAACGCCAGATCAACGAAATAAATACCGGCATTCTAGTGGCCAATGGGAGCGATCTTAAGTGCTGGCTAGATATGCTCAACAACGATAATACGCAGGGTGAATATTACATCACAGACATCATCGCATTGGCTCATGCGGACGGCAAAAAAATAGAGGCGGTACATCCAATGAACCCAAGAGAAGTCGAAGGTGTTAACAACTGCTTGCAGCTAGCAGCACTAGAGCGGGTATTCCAGTCAAAACAATCTGAAAAGCTGCTACTAGCTGGCGTTATGCTGCTGGATCCGGCACGTTTTGATCTACGCGGTGAACTCGTCTATGGTCGCGATATATCTATTGATGCTAATGTGATTATTGAAGGCACTGTCAAGCTAGGCGATCGGGTAAAAATCGGTATCGGCTGCGTATTAAAAAACTGCGAGATTGGTAATGATTGTGGGATCAGCCCATACAGCGTACTGGAAGATACGGTACTGGAAGCTAATTGCACCGTGGGGCCTTTTGCTCGCCTGCGCCCTGGCACTAAACTGGCTGCTGGTGCTCACGTTGGCAATTTCGTGGAAATGAAAAAGGCGTACTTGGGTAAAGGTTCCAAAGCGGGTCATCTGAGTTATCTAGGTGATGCCGAGATTGGCGATGGTGTAAATATTGGTGCGGGTACCATCACCTGTAATTACGATGGTACTAATAAACATAAAACCATTATTAGTGACGACGTATTTATCGGCTCTGACAGCCAACTGGTAGCACCAGTTTATGTCGGCAAAGGTTCCACTATTGCTGCTGGCACTACGGTCACCCGTGATATTGACGAAAACGAACTAGTGCTGAGTCGCATCAAGCAGAAACATATCCAGGGTTGGGCGCGCCCGGTTAAAAAAGTATGCCCTAAATAATTTGAGTTGCGGGAAGGCGGCAACGCGGAGAAAAATCGGTCGGAAACCGATTTGAACTGCGCTTGCGTTGGGTTACAGGCTGAACTTCAGGGATGAGGTTGATTAATCCTCAGTTGCTGATACCCGTCAGTGACTGGGGTAAGCGAGAAAAGCTCACGCACAGGTAACTTAAAGTGTGATGGGTATAAGTAGCATGTTTTGCGTTGGGTTCCGGTAATGAATCCAATAAAAAACATACTAAATCCCCAATGTCTATGGCAGCGAGGATGCATGATGGTGAAATCAGTTTGATATCGTGAAAGTACGCCGCTGAGGGCGTTTAAATTAGGAATATAGCTGATGTGTGGAATTGTAGGTGCAGTAGCGCAACGAGATATTGCAGAAATCTTGTTGGAAGGTTTACGCCGTCTTGAGTACCGTGGTTATGACTCCGCTGGTTTGGTGGTGGTAGATACTGAAGGTAACATCAGCCGCCTGCGCTGCGTAGGCAAAGTGCAAAAACTGGCTGAAGTCGCAGAACAACATGAACTGCACGGAGGCACCGGTATTGCTCACACTCGTTGGGCAACGCACGGTGAACCGACTGAAGCGAATGCGCACCCACATGTTTCTGATTACATTACTGTGGTGCATAACGGTATCATCGAAAACCACGAACCGCTGCGTGAGTTGCTGATCGAACGTGGCTACTGCTTCAGTTCAGAAACTGATACTGAAGTGATTGCTCATCTGGTGCATTGGGAGCACAAGCAGAGCGGTACACTGCTGGAAGCAGTTCAGAGAGTGATCCCTCAAATATGTGGTACCTATGGCACCGTAGTGATGGATAACCGTGATCCAAACGTACTGGTGGGTGCACGCTCCGGCAGCCCGTTGGTGATTGGGCTTGGTGTCGGTGAAAACTTTATCGTTTCTGATCAACTAGCGCTATTACCGGTAACCCGCCGCTTTATCTTTCTGGAAGAAGGCGATCTGGTTGAGATGACTCGCCGCACTGTCAACATTTTCGACAAGCAAGGCAACCCTATTGAACGTCATGAAATAGAATCCCAGGCGCAGTATGACGCCGGTGATAAGGGTGCGTACCGCCACTACATGCAGAAAGAGATCTACGAACAGCCGCTGGCGTTGAAAAACACCCTGGAAGGGCGTTTCAGCCAAGGCCAAATTAACCTGAGTGAGCTTGGCTCACGCGCGGATGAACTGTTAGCAAAGGTACAGCATGTGCAGATTATCGCTTGCGGCACCTCCTATCACTCTGGTATGGTGGCGCGTTACTGGTTTGAAGCGCTGGCAACTGTACCTTGCGATGTCGAGATCGCCTCTGAATTCCGCTACCGCAAATCGGCAGTGCGACCAGGTAGCTTGATTATCACGCTGTCACAGTCTGGCGAAACTGCCGATACTCTGGCAGCGTTGCGCCTGTCCAAAAAGCTGGGCTACCTCGGTTCGTTGGCGGTATGCAACGTGGCTGGTTCTTCTTTGGTGCATGAATCCGATATGGCGTTGATGACCAAGGCTGGCACTGAAATCGGCGTAGCCTCCACCAAGGCTTTCACCACTCAGCTTGCGGTGTTGTTGATGCTAGTGGTGCGTTTGGGTTGCCTGAATGGCATGGAAGAAAGCATGGAACATGACATCGTGCACGCTTTGCAGGCGCTACCGTCACGTATCGAGAAAATGTTGTCGATGGACAACATTATCGAAGCGCTAGCGGAAGATTTCTCCGACAAGCATCACGCGTTATTCCTCGGACGTAGCAATCAATACCCGATCGCTATGGAGGGGGCATTAAAGCTGAAAGAGATCTCCTATATCCATGCCGAAGCCTATGCAGCAGGTGAATTAAAGCATGGGCCGTTGGCCTTGATTGATGCTGATATGCCGGTGATCGTGGTAGCACCGAATAACGAGCTATTAGAAAAGTTGAAATCCAATATTGAAGAAGTGCGTACGCGCGGTGGGCGGTTGTATGTATTTGCTGATCAGGATGCTGGATTTGTCAGTAGTGAAGGAATGACCATCATTCCATTGCCGCACGTTGAAGAAATCGTAGCGCCAATTTTCTATACCGTACCGTTGCAATTGTTGTCTTATTATGTAGCACTGATTAAAGGCACCGATGTTGATCAGCCGCGTAATTTGGCGAAGTCAGTGACGGTTGAATAACTGAAGCAGGTAGATTAGCGATAATTGTGGGCGGATAAAATAGTCGTTAACTAGAAAAGCAAGGTTATGCTGATTAAAAAGCATACTGGAATTTTTTATGGATAAGTCAAAGCAATCACTGTAAGCGTCCGGCGAACGCACATTGTTAACAAAATTCTGCTGCCACATGCTACCTTTATTCAATACAATGACCATGAGTTGAAGCATGGTGAAATGGTATTCTCACAAATTGCGGACATAAGTCCAGAGCCGCCCAGTTTTCGTCTTCTTCCTGCCTTGAACGGCAACAGCATCTCGACGCCTGGTAACACAGAGCGGATTAACTAAACAGCACTATTATCGGCAGCACGATTTGTACCCGGCCGCCTTTTTTATTACTGGCTTAACCATCACATTATGATGACGCTGCTACCGTGGCTATTCCCGCAGCCTTTATTCCTTTACGCTTGGTTAAGCCCGGAAAGCCAACGCAGAATGTGTTTATTGAACGCTTCAACCGGACAGACCGGACAGAGATACTGGATTTACCTGTTCAGAACGTTGCATGAGGTGCGGGAAATTGCAGAGAAATGGCTGAGCGAATATAACTATGAACATCCGTATGAATCCATAAACAATCTAAAGATGCAGGAGTGCTAAGTTCTAAAATAGAACAAAGTATCGTTTTTTATAAGAAACAGGATAATTACTGTTATAAAATAAATTTTTTGAAGTAATATAATTTTCAGATAGATTAGTAATTATAATATATAGCCAAGCTATCTTGCTAAAAGCAAATAATAAAAATATATCTGATAAAACACTTGATAAAATAGGAAAAATAACCCGTATAAAAACTCAGTAGAGCCGATGGAAAAAAGATTGGGAAAAATACTATTACGCCGTATGATTATGCTTTTGTCATGAATGGGGTATGCACGGCTCTACAAAAAACAATACTGTCTATGAAAAAATTAGTAATGCAATCTGAGATAATTATGAGGAATATGATCTCTTACATACTACAAAGCTATTAAATAAAAACACTCAATCTAACATGGCTTCTAATATTTTTGATACTCTAACCTTGCCTGTTATTTACAAATCAGAAAGCAATAACATTAGTAATAGAATTGTTAATCTTAGTTGCTTGAATTCTATTTTCACATATGTGAATAAAAGCAGTGATGGGAGTTTTAAAGCTATTACAAAAATGGCAAAAATGCAAGGTATTGCATCTGCAGACCCCGATTATGGGGTTAAGTACCTCAGAAACGTATTAAAAGATCAATTTACTAAAGGAAAGATAAAACATGAAAATATACGAGTTAGTGTAATTGAAGTAGGGATTTAAAATAGCCCTAGTGACTGTGATATTTTCTCTGTTTCCACAGACAAAAATTTGTATAAAAATACTGAAACTTCAGAATTAATATTCTCTAAATTGAATAATCGAGGGAAAGGGAAAAGTTCACTATATTTTATACTGCAAAAAAATACCATTATCGATCCCAAAAGTATGGGGCAATGTATTAATTTAGCCACATTATTTATTAAGCATGCCACATTTAAATCAGGAATTACGCTAACTAACGCTAAAGATTAAAAATTAATAAAAAGGAAGAAACCTTACAGCAAATGGTTGCAGAAAATTATCAGTTGAGAGATGGTTTGATATATTCAAATTATATTGAAGTTAAACGTGAAATTTATTTACATAGGGTTAATGAAAGAAATTCATGATGTGTGTGATTCATAGACATCTTTTCAATTTTCTCATCTCAAGTTTAAGCTTATAATTCTGCTCTGGTATATGATCTTCATTGGGCTGATAGTTCGCTTGAACGATATCAGAGTATGGCGTTTATTCCGCAAGTTAGGAGTAGCGCCTCACGACATTTTACCGTTGTGAGCGCTATGAGGACGTTCCCAATGGTAGTCATGCTGCCATTACTCGTTGTCTGAGAGGTCTAGGGTAGTGTAAATCTGTCGTATGAGTCGTCCGTGCTGCTAGTCGAGGCCAGCAGTTCTGCTTGTGATCCTTTATCGCTGTGATGGGATTGTGCCTCTGGGGCGTCTGGCCCACAACGCCTGCTCTAACGCATCTAGTACGAACGCCGTTTCCATCGTGGACGATATATCAGCCAGGTGCTCACATACGTGAAGTCTGACACCCACAACGGGTCTGTCTGCTCTGCCAAGAACTGACGGTTCATCCGATTGTCTGCAGTGGCCTCTTTCCGGCTGTAAGTATAAAGTCAGTGCGGTATGGTATGTAGCTAATTGACCAATCCTGATAGCTTAGACGCCCACCTAAATCAGACTGGCACTTGACTATGGCATCTCAATTCTGGCGTTCTGAACCACGGAAAAATTACACAAATGACTTTAAACTGCGCATGGCCAAGCTGGCTTCTCAGCCCGAAGCTGGCGTTGCTCATATTATCCGCGAACACGGCACCAATGACAATCTCATTTTCAAATGGCTACGCCTCTGGTAGAATGAATGCCGCATATCACGTCGCCTTCCCGCAACGGTAGCAACCGTGTCATCACCGGCGCAACTGGAAAAGCTGCACCGGATATTGTTCGGTACCCGCTCTGAAAAACTTCGCCGACAGGTGGAAGAGGCTGAAGCGGTGCTGAAACTGCACGAGCAGGCTGGTGACCGTCACAACGGTCGGAAAACGACCCGCAAGTTCCCAGTCAGCTTCGCCAGTCCCGGTATCGTTAGCCACTTCCCGAACACCTTCCGTGTGAGATGAACCGCCTTGAGCCCGTGGAAACCGGCTGTCATAAGTGCGGAAGTAACCTTAAATATCTCGGCGAAGTCAGCGCAGAACAGCTGGAAATGGTCGCCTGCGCTCTGAAAGTAATCCGCACCGTCAGGGTGAAAAAGGCGTGCGAAAAGTGTGACTGCATTTTTGAAGCCCCCCTCGCGTCCCATTGACCGCGGCATCGCAGGGCCTAGCCTGCTGTCCCAGGTGATGACGTCAAAACACGGCTAACACTTGCCCTTGTATCGTCAAACTGAAATCCTAGCCCGTCAGGGCGTGGACCTGAGTCGAGCCTTGCTCTCCAACTGGGTAGATGCCTGCTGCTGGTTAACGGCACCGCTGGACGAAGCACTGTACCGCTACGTCGGATACCCGCAAACTTCATACTGACGAGTTGTTCAGTGCAGAACGTGAAGACGGTGCACTGATCGAGGCTGCATGCTGGGCACACGCCCGTAGAAAAACCCATGATGTTGTACATCAGTACCCAGGATGCCACGGCCGAGGAAGCCCTGAAACGCATCGGTCAACTCTACGTTATAGAGGAAGAAATACGTGCGGCAGGACGGAAGCAAAAGGTAGTCAGGCAGTCAGAGACGGGACCGAGCTAAACCGTTACTCGACTCACTACATGAGTAGATAGTGGATAAAAGCGCGACGCTGTCGAAAAAATCCCAGTTGGGTAAAGCGTTAGCGTATACGTTGAACCAATGGGATGCGTTGTGTTATTACGCCGATGATGGGCTGGCGGAACCTGACAATAACGCAGTGGAACGGGCGTTGAGAAACATCTGTCTGGGGAAAATTATATCTTCTTCGGCAGCGACCATGGTGGTGAGCGCGGCGCACTGCTGTACCACCTGACCGGTACGTGCAAACTCAACGGAATCTAACCGTCAATACGGCATTGCCTTTACGCTTACTGATCTGGAGAGTGCGCTCAACCAATTTGCCACCACCTCCGGCATCGCCATATCGCTAGATACGTCAATGGTCCATGGCAAAACTAGTCCGGGGTTGAACAGTAACTACTCCGTATAACGGGGCTTGAATGCTCTGCTAGACGGCAGTGAAATGCAGGCAAAATGCCTAGGAAACCATGCGTTTACTCTTGAGATGTTACCAGCAGTCGCCGCCTCCTGACACCCTTACAGTAGTGGGTGACTGGCTGGCCGATGCCCAGAAAAATGATACTTTCGAACATGCTGGAGCACGCGACGTACTGCGCTGTGAAGATTTTGTCAAAACCGTAGCTAGCAGCGTTCGTGAAGCACTGAACCGTATTCCTGGTGTGAATAGCCGATCTACCGTGCTGATGGACGGCATTCCGGTACCTTATGCACCTTACGGCTAGCCACAGCTATCCTTTGCCCCTACTTCATTGGGTAATATGGACGCGGTATATGTGGTGCGCGGCCGGCGGCGACGCAGTTCGCTATGGGCCACAAAGCGTAGGTGGCGTGGTCAATTTTGTTACCCGTGTGATTCCGAAAAATTTTGCTATTAAAGCCGAAATGCAAGGCTTGCTGTCGACCACCTCTAGCCAGAATAACCCTAAGGGGAGTGGCAACCTGCTAATTGTCGGCATCGCCAATAATGGTCTCGTGGCGGCGCTACTTTACTCCGGTACTCATGGCAGCGACTAGCGCGAACACAGCGCAACAAAAATCGATGATGTGATACTGAAAATCAGCTACGCCCCGAAACGATATTCACACCCTTCAGTAGTTTACTGTAATATTATGAAGGCCGTGCGCAGATACCCGGTAGCCTGTAGCGAGAGAATTACAATACCGATCGTTTCCAGTCAACCCGTCCTTATGATGAGTTCTTGGGCTATCGTAAACTGGCCAGTCTTGGCCATCAGTTCCAGCTTGATAGCTAGCACAAGTTCAATATTTTGACCTTCTACACTAATACCTTGCGTAGCGGCTACTTGGATCAGGGCAAAAACATGACTCTCTTACCGCGTGAATATTGGGTGCGTGGCGTCGAACCACATTATAGCCAGAGTTTCACTCTAGAGGAAACCGCTCATGAGGTAGGTGTGGGTTACCGGTATGTCAGTTAATCTTCTCACGAGTTGCGTTACACTATCCCGGCCAGCAGCGAAAAACTGCCCACCAGCAACAGCCCGTATGATCGGGACACCCAGTACGGCACCCAGGCATACGCCTGGTACATTGTGACGACCGTATTGACGTGGGGTAACTGGACACTGACACCAGGTATGCGCTACGAGCGTATCCAGTCTTATCCAGAACAACTTTATCAAGGGTAAAAGCCGGATATTGGCTATAGTGCGCCGCTGCCCGCGTTTAACCTGCTCTACCATCTGAATGACGCTTGGAACCTATATGTCAATACCGAAAGTTCATTCAGCACCGTGCAGTACAGCTAGATAGGTAAATGGGCGACCTTTCACCCTCGCTTGAGAACTTCTCAGTTACCACCAGTTATGCTTACGTCAATGCAGTCATCCGTGAACAAGGTAGCTACCATGGCAACCAGGTGCCTTTTTCATCCAAACATAAAGGTACGATGGGCATGGATTATCGCACCGGTAGTTGGACTTTTAATCTCAACAGTGAATACCAGTCCGCGCAGTTTGCTAACAACGCCAACACCGTTGAGAAAAGCGCCGATGGTAGAACAGGTCGTATCCCAAGTTTTATGCTTTAGGGGCGCGCGCCAACTACGATTTCAGCCCACAGTATGCCAACCTTAATCTGGCCGTCGGCGTGAAAAACATCTTTGACCATGAGTACTTAAACCCGAACCTATGACGATAACAATAAGGGGATCTATGTCGGTCAGCAGAGCTCGGTTTACCTGCAAGGTTCACTGAAGTTCTGATACCCCATGTACAGGGAGGCTACCTTTGGTGGCCTGTTTTGCTGTTTTTTTATCACATGGAAAGGGCATGTTCACACGTTTTATCTGCGTCCTGCTTAGCATTCTGCTGCCGTGGTTTTCCATCGCATAGGCGATATCGGTTCAGGACAGTAACGGGGGATTTTACTCTCGAACGTCCCCCTGGCTGCGTAGTAGTTCTAGAACTTTCCTTTATTGATGCGTTGGCGGAGGCCGGGGTTAGTACGATAGGTATATCGAACGATAACGACCCGAAACGTATTCTGCCCTAGGTGTGCAACTATCTAAAGCCGTGGCAGTCTGTTGGTACCAGCGCTCATCCTAGTCTGGAAACCATCGCGGTGTTGAAACCGGATCTGATTATTGCCGATAGCGCCCGACACGCAGGTATTTATTGTCAACTGTCTAGCATTGCCCATACTTTGATGCTGAAATCACGGAATGAAACCCACGAACAGGATCTGCAATCGGCAGCGGTCATTGGAACGGTTCTGGGTAAAAACACTGAAATGCAACAGCACCTGGCGCTGCATCGTCAGCAAATGCAACAGTTTGCTAGCCAACTACCTAAAGGGTTGAAGGTAGTATTTGGCACCTAGCGCGAACAGCAGTTCAACTTACACAGCTGTGGATCCTATACCGGCAGTGTACTGACGGCGCTGGGCATGGCGGTTTCTGCGCCGATCAATCAGGCGGCGCTCTCCAGTATTAGCCTTGAGCAGTTTTGCTAGTGATTAACCCAGACTGGCTGATCGTGGCTCACTACTGACCACAGAGTATCATTCGCGACTGGCAGCAAGATCCGCTGTGGCAGATGCTGACGGCGGCGCAGAATAATCAGGTCGCTGTGGTTGATAGCAATAGTTGGGCACGGATGTGCGGGATATTTGCCGCCGAGCACATTGCCTCAGACCTGGTGGCTATCCTTCATCACCAGCCAGTGCCACCAGCAGAATGATGTCTGGCAGACCGCTTATCGCCTGGGGGCGCTTGCCCTGTTGGCTGGGCTTCTTGCTGTCACTGTTCAGTTGGTCGCCAGTGTCGATCGGTTCCTGACAAGCTATCTCCGTACTACTGCCTGGCAAGGTTAGCGTTTTGTCACGGGCGCTGGTACTTAATTTGCGTCTACCGCGCATCCTGGTAGCGATACTGCCGGGTGCCAGCCTGGGGCAGTAGCGGGTTGCCTGCTGCAAATGCTGACGTGTAACCCGTTATCTTCCCCGTCACTGCTAGGCATCAACGCTGGTGCATCACTGGCGATGGTTGTCATCGTCACCTTCGATCCGTCATGGGTAGCAGGATACATCATCGCACTGCTGTCAGCGATGGTCGGCGGTCTAAGCTGGGGGGTGTGGTGATGCTGCTGGGCAGGGGATGGGATACCGCTGGCCTGGTTATTCGCCAGCCGTCTGAACCTGCTACAGCTAAGCAATGACAGCGCTCGTACCATCGGCATTTGCCTGAGTCAGCTACGCCTGCTGGTCAACCTGGTTGTGGTTCTGCTGGTGGGAAGCTGCGTGAGCGTTGCTGGGCCAGTGGCTTTTCTTCGCATACTAGTGCCGCTGTACGCGCCTGGATCGGCAACGATCTGCGCCTCCATGCTACCTATAGGTATGCTGTTTGGCACAGTGCTGATGCTACTGGCAGACCTACTAGTGCGCGCAGTTGCTTTTCCTGTGGAACTCCCCGCCGGTGCGATGCTGGTGCTGATCGCACCTTGTTTCTCTGGCTAGTAAGGAGGCGTACGTGAAGAAACCCGCCTTGACGCTGGCTATCCTGTTGATGTTGGTAGCCCTCGTCCTATTGCTGTCAGTGCGCTATAGCAGTGAAACCATGAGCTTCTCTGACCTGCATCGGGCGTAATATACCCTCGGGATTAACATGCGACATGCTCAATAGCTTATCCTGCTGCTGGCGTTGTGGCACTGGCAGCTATCAGCTTAGCGCTCCGCGGCCCGCTAAGCTTTATTGGCCTGCTAGCACCGCACCTGACCTATCGCCTGGTGGGGATGGCGTCATCACTGGCTCATCCCCGGAGCCATGCTGATCGGGGCATTGTTGCTACTGCTGGCTGATTTACTGGCGCGTACCGCGCACCCTACACCCCTCGCTGGAATTGCCCGCTGGCGTCCTTACGGTGATCATAGGTGCCCCTTATTTTTCTGGCTTTTAATGAGAACTCGTTGATAATGCCACTGATACTTACCGCGCGCTAAGTGCTGGATATACCAATAATCCTGTACGGTTGCGGCAAATCAACATTGCTACGCTGCTGTGCCCTGCTCCTCACCCCGCAGGGTGGAGAGGTTCTGTTGGGAAACGAGGATCTGGCCTCTCTGTCAGCTCGCCAACTGGGTCAGCGTCCGGCACTATTGCCACAACAGCATCTGGTTCCCGAAGGCATGAGCGTGCAAAAACTGGCTTGCTATGGACGTAGCCCGTGGCTAAATCTATTTGGCTATATGGGAACTTTGGATAGCCAACGGGTGCAAGCGGCCATAGAACAAACGCAGGTCACTCAGTTGGCTACTCAGCAGGTGTGCAAGCTCTCCGGGCGGGGGCGGCGTCAGCGGGCATTTCTTGCCATGGCGCTGGCGCAGGATACCCAGCTGCTACTGCTTAACGAGCCAACGATCTGACTGGATATCAATCATCAAATCGAGCTGATGGCCTTGTTATGTGATCGACAGTAATAGGGCAAAACCGTGGCGTGGTCGCAGTGTTGCACGATCTTAATCAGGCCAGCCATTACTGTGACCATTTAGTTCTGATGTTCGCAGGCTGTGTGGTAGCCAGCGGTACACCGGAACAGGTGATAACTCCTACGCTATTGCAACAGGTCTTTGCAATTAAAGCGGAGGTTCATATAGGTGACGGGAAAACTCGGAATCAAAAGATTGGCCATTAAGACCCCCTGCTTCTTACGTTCCGTTGAGTTGCATGAAAGAGTCATTGGTGCTTTCATAGAAAAATATACGTTCCACTAATGAGCGGCATCACCAAAATTTTGTAGATGGCCACCCTGATTGCCGTGACAACAAGTTTTCCATCTTCAATGGTAAGCGTTCCACCAACTCACATGGTTTAAAAAATACAGCCCTGACAACATGGACTCCTTGCTATTATCCTCGCGAGGTCTAGCCAGCCCGGACTCCAAGCAGGATTAGGGATTTACAAAGCGTTAAGCACACACTCAAACGCTATCCTGACCTGCTGCGTTATCTTGACAACGGTCTTGGTGCCAATAGATAACAACTGAATAGGGAATGGGATCCGCCAGGTGGCTGTGGGGCGAAAAAATTGGTTGTTTGCGGGTTCAACAAGCCTAGCCTACACGCAGTACGTAAGGAGGGTGAGCACTGCCCAGGGCCAAAATGGCAAAAAATAGCCTGATAGAACGCTTCATCACCGCTCTGGTGTGGTTCACAATGGCAGCTGGCCACTCTATCGCACTGTAGATCTGCGGTCAGAGGAAAGTTTATATGTTGAGGCCAGCCAACGGCAGCGATGCCACGCTGGATTTCTGTCTGGAGTATTGCGTAAGCCGCCGACAAATCCTGGAGCGGTTAAACCAGTGGTTGGAACAGCATGATCCCGATGCGATTATCGGCTGGAATCTGGTAAGGACTGCGAACTGGTGACACGTATTTTCGCCAAGACCGACCTACTCAACTTCCTGCTGGAACGCGCCACTGTCACCAGGCTAGCGGCCGATCGCAGCGGTGGGTCGGTGGCGGCGTTTAGCCACTTGTATATGCCGCGCATGCACCAGCTAGGTTTTGTAGCACCCAATCCCGGTGAACAGCTAGAAGAGCACAGCCCCGGCGGGTTCGTGATGGAGCCGCAGCACGGCCTGTATGATTCGGTGCTTGTGATTAATTACAAAAGCCTGTACCCGTCAATCATTCGTATTTTCTTGATCGATCCAGTCGGGATGGTGGAAGGGGCATGCTCCATCCCAATAATGCCGATTCCGTACCCGGTTTTCACCAGGCGCGCTTCTCACGCAGAAAATACTGCCTACCCGCGATCGTCGAGTAGATCTAACAGGGGCGCGAGGAGGCTAAACGCCAACACAACAAGGCATTATATCAAGCGTTGAAGATCATCATGAATGCACTATACGGCGTGCCGGGATCGAGCGGTTGCCGCTTTTTCGATCCGCGCCTGGTTTCTTCCATCACCCTGCGTGGTCATGAAATCATACGTCAGACGCGCGCATTGATCGAAGCCGAGGGCTATCAGGTGATTTATGGCGACACCGATTCCACTTTCGTCTGACTGAAACAGCCGCACGATCAGCAGCAGGCGGCACAGATCAACCAGTTGCTGGTGCAGCAGATTAATCAGTGATAGCAACAGCATTTGCAGCAGCAGTTTGGGCTGGAGAACACGCTGGAGATGGGGTTTGAAACTCATTACTCACGCTTTCTGATGCCGACCATTCGCGGGGCTGAATAGGGCAGTAAAAAACGCTACGCTGGTTTGGTCATCCGTGCCGATGGCAGTGAGGAGATGGTGTATAAAGGATTAGAAACGGTACGCACCGACTGGACACCGCTGGCACAGCAATTCCAGCAGCAGCTCTATCAGCGCATCTTCAAACGGCAGCCTTATCAGGATTATGTACGCTACTACGTCAGCAAAATGCTGAACGGCGAATTCGACGATGATTTACTGCAAGCGGCTGAGTAGAAAGCTGGGCGAATACCAGCGTAATGTGCTACCGCACGCCCGTGCCTCACGTATCGCCGACGACTACAACCGCCAGCAGGGTCGGCCGTTACAGTATCAGAACGGCGGCTGGAACAATTATGTGATGACCGTTTCCGGGCCGGAACCACTGGAAGCTCGGCATTCAGCCATTGATTACCCCCACTATCTGGAGCGCCAACTGCAACTGGTAACAGACGCTATACTGCCTTTTAGCATGATTATTTTACTATGCTGGTCACCGGGCAGATGGGGTTGTTCTGATAGTAGAATGATTCACCTAAGGGTGATAAAAAATTATCAGGGTAAAGATGACGAACGCATCGCCTTCCATTACCATAGCGCCCTTTCCAGTTTCTGAATCATTCTCCGTGTTATCGGGTTTGCCCCTTAGCCTTGATACCGGCTTTAGGATCTGTGACACCCACCCCGGTCAATGACCGGATATAACCTATAATAAACTGGGTTTATTACAGGTGGCTCCATCGCAGTGACAAGACTTACTGACAAGAAATAGAGCCGATAATATATGCTTTACACTTGGTCAACTCTGGATTAGCGATACGGAAAGCTAATTAGGACTAGGAACCATCGTGGCACTAGATATGCGCATAATCACCCTGTTTTTCCCCGCCACCTGTGAAAACCTCCTCTACGCCAGAAACCATTCACCGATCACCCGTGTGATATTCAATCCAGGCGATACCATATGCAGCCATGTATGCAGCCATGAAGGATGGCAGCTCATAGTGGAAGAAGTAAAAACGGATCACGTCCTGTTGACCTACATCGGTATCCGCGATTGAACAAGCAAAGCAGGAAGCGGACGACAAACTGAGTAGCAAGTTGGCACGGTCAGAAGTGTTGAAGGTAGTCAACCCAAATATTCGCGATGACGAATTCGAGGCGCTGGCGTGCAACCGCCACTAAGTGCTGGCCAACCTCAATGAAGCCAGTTGGCAGCTGGACGCCATTCGTTTAGTGGTGGTCACCCACCAATAATTGGCGCGATGCACAGATCCCGCCTAGTCCTTTGCAAGTGGGGCCAAGATGAAATACTACCATCCACCACAGGAGCCGATGCTTATCCTGTATCAGGATCAACACATCATGGTGGTCAACAAACCCAGCGGCCTGCTGTCAGTACCGGGTCGGCTGCCGGAAAACAAAGATAGCCTGCTGACACGTATTCAGGCTGACTTCCCAGCAGCCCAAGCGGTACATCGGTTGGACATGGCTACCAGCTGCTGGGTGATTATAGTAGCGCTCAACAAAGCCGCCTAGCGTGAGTTAAAGCGCCAGTTCCGCGAATACGAACCGAAGAAATACTATATCGCCCGCGTTTGGGGCCATCTGGTGCAAGATAAATGGGGGTGGCGCTACCGCTGATTTCCGCCTGGCCGAACCGACCACGGCAAAAGGTATGTTTTGACACCTGACGAGTGGCGCAAACAAAATATTGGGTGCTGTCGCGGGATGCTGATAGCTGCACACAGGTAATGATGCCGATTCTGTACCCGGTTTTCACCAGGCGCGCTTCTCACGCAGAAAATACTGCCTACCCGCGATCGTCGAGTAGATCTAACAGGGGCGCGAGGAGGCTAAACGCCAACACAACAAGGCATTATATCAAGCGTTGAAGATCATCATGAATGCACTATACGGCGTGCCGGGATCGAGCGGTTGCCGCTTTTTCGATCCGCGCCTGGTGAAGCTGATGTTGATCACTGGCCGATCTCACCAGCTACGGGTGCATATGCTGGCGGCTGGGGAATCCGATCCTCGGTGATGGTTTCTACGCCAACTCCCAAGCGCTAGCACAGCGGTTGCAACTACATGCGCATGCATGCGCAGACGCTGCGCCTCACCCATCCAGCGTTTTATACGCCAATGCATTTCCACGCCGAACCGGACTTTTGATCTCAATGACAGCAGGCTCTGCATGCAGTGCCTGTACGGTTACTTGAAACCTCTCTCATTTTTGATTAGGTCATATGCCGCCTGGATCTCTTGCGCTTTTTGCTTAGCCATTTCCATCATTTGCGGTGGCAAGCCTTTCGCCACTAGCTTGTCTGGATGATGCTCACTCATCAGTTTGCGATAGGCACGCTTGATGGTGGTAGCATCATCTCGGCTGTTGACGCCCAGCACTTTACACGCATCTTCCATCGTTGGCCCGCGCTGTGCCTGCTGGTAACTGCCTTGCTGGCCGCTACCGAAGCGGCGTCCGCCCTCCATCATGCTTAGGAACTGATCGAACTGTACATGTGAAATGCCCAGTTCTTCTGCGATGACATACAGTACCTGCCGCTCTTTCTGATGCAGCAAACCGTCGGCAAATGCAGCCTGAAACTGAATTTCCAGAAACATCCGAATCAGGTCAAAACGGCTAAAACAGATGCTACGCAACTGTTGTAGCGTCTCCCGCAAAGGAAACTGGCTCTGTTTACCTTCACGAAACGCCTGCTGCGCGGCAATGCGCGCTTCGCCATGCAGTTGCAGACGATCCATAAATAAGCTGGCGACCTGAATATCTACTTCGGTAACACGCCCTTTTGATTTGGTCAGGTGCCCCATCACCTGAAAAGTGGTGCGAAAGAACAGCCCTTGCCGCAGCGTTTGCTGGTCAGTGAAAAACCCCCGGTTGTGCTTATTGCTGCGCGCATTATCGACCATATGACCGATCACCAACCACAAAACTACACCCCAGAATCCCGCGCCAAGCCAAATGGCGGCGATGACCCCAAGCAGTTTTCCCCAATACTGCATATACTCCTCAATTATTATGCTGAAAGCCGCACAATACCTGGCCTGTTAGCTCAGGGTTAGCGATTTTTCCAGAAATTTGGATTATCATACCTGTCATTTATCTTTGTGCCTACGAAGATACAAGTAAACGGTAGGAATTACCTCTAGCGCAACACAGATGAGTAATATAGCCTCTGACCGTTTGCCGGACACGATGCCTCTGATGACGGAATACCACAACCACGTATGAAAAAAAGTTTCCCAACACTGCTGGCTACGATGATTTGTACGGTACTTTACAGTCAGCATGCTCTGGCTGATCTGGCTGAGCAGTGCATGCTTGGCATTCCTGTTTATGACAAAACTTTAGTCATCGGCGATACTGACAACCAGCCGATCACCATTAATGCAGATGAGTCGCATACCGACTATCCGCAGAGTGTGATGTTCACTGGCAACGTCAACATCGAGCAAGGCAACAGCACCCTCACCGCCAAGCAGGTGGAACTGAACCAGATGCAGCATCCAGGGCAGGCGGACGCGGTGCGCACTGTGACTGCCACTGGTGATGTGCACTACAACGACCCCCAGATCACATTGGCAGGCACCAAGGCTTGGTCAAACCTGAATACCAAAGATATCGATGTCTATAAAGGCAACTATCAGATGGTCGGCCGTCAGGGGCGCGGCACAGCTAACAAAATGAAGATACGCGGCGCTAACTGTTACACTATTATGGAAAACGGTACTTTTACCTCCTGCTTGCCGGGAGACGATAGCTGGAGCGTGATCGGTTCCGAAGTAATCCATGACCGCACAGAGCAGGTGGCAGAAGTATGGAATGCCCGCTTGCGTATTGGCGGTGTTCCGGTATTCTATATCCCCTATATGCAAATGCCAATCGGCGATAAGCGCCGTTCCGGCTTCTTGATCCCAAACGCTAAATACGGCAGCAACAATGGCCTTGAGTTCATATCGCCGTATTACTGGAACATTGCGCCCAACTATGACGACACCCTTACCCCGCATTATATGTCGAGACACGGTTTACAATGGCAAAACGAATTCCGCTATCTGGTGCAGCCTGGCTCTGGAATGATGGCGCTAGACTGGTTACCAAACGATAAGGAATACAAAAAAGACAATGCTAACAACAGCACCCGCTGGTTGTTACACTGGAACCACCACGGGCTAATGGATCAGGTATGGCGTTTCAACATCGATTTTACCAAGGTCAGCGATGCTAAATACTTTACCGATCTGGATTCGAAGTATGGTTCCACCACCGATGGCTACGCCACGCAGAAGTTTAGCTTTGGTTATGCCAATGAAAACTGGAATATTATTTTAAGCTCCAAGCAGTTCCAGATCTTCGACAGCACCGACTACTCTAATTCTAATTCCTATAAAGTGCGGCCACAACTGGATCTGAACTACTACAAAAATGATCTCGGCTCGTTCGACTTTCATCTATACAGCCAGATAGCCAAATTTAACAGTATCAATCCGTACAGCCCAGACGCCACCCGTTGGCATCTGGAACCCATGCTCAATCTACCACTAACTAACAGCTGGGCCGGCCTGAACACCGAGGCTAAACTGCTGGCATCCCATTACCAGCAGAACATTCCTGACCACTTTGCCACCTATTATGTCAACCGAAATAGCACTAATGATTATAAGGCTATGGCACCGCATCTTGATGACTCTGTCAATCGCGTGCTGCCGCAGTTCAAGGCTGACGGCAAGCTAGTGTTCGAACGCCAGATGATCTGGTCGGAAGGTTCTACCCATACCTTGGAACCACGCGTTCAATACCTCTACGTGCCGTACCGCGATCAAAGCAACATCTATACCTACGATACCACGCTGCTGCAAACTGATTATTCCGGTCTGTTCCGTGACCGCACATACAGCGGCCTGGATCGCATCGCCTCGCAGAACCGTGTATCCAGCGGTTTAACTACACGCATTTATGATGACGCGTTGGTTGAACGTTTTAATGTTTCCGTGGGTCAAATCTACTACTTCAACCGTTCAGGTGCTGGTGACCATAGGACAAGCTACGATAACAACGATCGTATCGGAAGTTTGTCATGGGCCGGTGATACCTATTGGAAGATCGACGATCGTTGGAGCCTACGCGGCGGCTTGCAGTATGATACCCGCTTGAACAGCGTCTCATTGGGTAACGGTGTGCTGGGATACCGCCAGGATCCAGAGCGTGTGGTGCAACTAAATTACCGTTATGCCACACCTGAATATATCCAGACAGCCATAAACACCGACCAAATCCCTGCCTACCAGCACGGTATTGCTCAGGTGGGTGTGACAGGCAGTTGGCCGATTGCCGATCGCTGGGCCGTGGTGGGCGCGTATTACTACGATACCCGCGCCAGGCAATCCGCCGATCAGTTACTGGGGCTGAAGTACAACACCTGCTGCTGGTCGGTAACACTGGGCTATGAACGCAAGATCACCGACTGGAATAACAGCAACAATATCAGCATTTATAACAACAAAGTTTCCTTTAATGTCGAACTACGTGGTCTAAGTAGCGACCACAGTCTCGGCTCTACGGAAATGCTGCGCTCCGGTATACTGCCGTACCAACGCGCATTCTGATATTGGGTAGCACATTGAAAACGAGAACTTTCACCCGCATTTGCGGATTATATAATGGGAAATGTTATGAAGAACTGGAGAACGCTTATTCTCGGATTGGTAGTTTGTGCTAATGCCGCGTTCGCAGCACCCCAAGAAGTGGATAAAGTCGCTGCCGTTGTGAATAACGGTGTTGTGCTGGAGAGCGATATCAACGGCCTGTTGCAATCGGTGAAACTCCATGCACAGCAGGATGGCCAACCACTGCCAGATGACAATTTATTGCGTCACCAGATCATTGAGCGTCTGATTATGGATAATATTCAGCTACAGATGGCTCAAAAAATGGGAATCACTGTATCCAATGCCGATCTGGACAACGCTATTGCTAATATCGCCGCGCAAAACAAGATGAGCCTCAATCAACTACGCAACCGCTTGTCTTACGAGGGCTTGAACTATAACACTTACCGCTTGCAGATCCGTAAAGAGATGCTGATCGCCGAAGTGCGCAACAACGCAGTACGCCGCCGCGTAACTATCCTGCCGCAAGAAGTGGAAGCGCTAGCAAAGCAAGTGGGTGCCCGAAATGTCAGCGATACCGAAATGAACATCAGCCACATCCTGCTCCCTTTGCCGGAAAACCCATCGCAGAAGCAAGTGGACAGCGCAGAAGCACTAGCTAGAAAACTGATGGGCGAATTGCACAAAGGCGCTGACTTCGGCAAACTGGCGATCACCTACTCTACCGATCCCCAAGCGCTGAAAGGCGGCAACATGGGCTGGGGCAAGCTGCAAGAGATCCCAACATTGTTCGCCGAGCACCTGGTCAATGCTAAGAAAGGCATTATCGTTGGCCCTATACATTCTGGCGTTGGCTTTTATATTCTGAAAGTGAATGACATCCGTAGTGCCAGCCAGTCGGTATCCGTGACCGAAGTGCATGCCCGCCATATCCTGCTGAAACCTTCAGTGGTGATGACCGATGATTGGGCACGCACTAAGTTGGCAAGCATAGCGCAAGATATTAAAAGCGGCCGTACCAAGTTTACCGATGAAGCCAAACACCTGTCTCAAGATCCCGGCTCTGCCCTGCAGGGTGGCGATCTAGGCTGGGTCTCTCCAGATATCTACGATCCGGCGTTCCGCAATGCACTTCTGAAATTGAACAAAGGCGAGATTAGCGCACCGGTACACTCCGCCTTCGGCTGGCATCTGATCCAATTGCTGGATACACGTCAGGTAGACAAAACCGATGCCGCGCAAAAGAATCGTGCTTACCACATGCTATTCAACCGCAAATTTGCTGAAGAAGCGCAGACCTGGATGCAAGAACTGCGCGCCCAAGCCTATGTGAAGATCCTCAATGGCCATGCCCAGTAATAAACGTATCATGATGACTCCCGGCGAACCTGCCGGGATCGGGCCAGATTTGGTGGTAGCGCTGGCGCGCGCCTGCGATGGCTGCCTGAACGGTGAGTTTGCCGCGTTGATCACCGGACCGGTAAATAAAGGCGTAATCAACGACGCCGGTATGCCGTTTATCGGCCATACCGAATTCTTTGCCGATCACAGCGGTTGCGATCGGGTGGTGATGATATGATGCTGGCCACCGAAGAACTGCGCGTAGAATTGGCAACCAGCCACCTGCCACGGCTAGCAGCACCAGGTGCTATGACCCAGAACAGCCTATTCGATGTTATCCGCATTCTCGATAGGGATCTGAAAACCAAATTTGTCCTGCCCCATCCGCAGATCTACGTCTGCGGGCTGAACCCGCAAGCCGGGAAAGACGTCCATATGGGGCGCGAAGAGATAGACATTATCCTTCCTGCGCTTGAGGCACTGCGTGCTGAAGGCATCTACCTGATCGGCCCACTGACAGCGGATACCCTGTTTCAGCCCAAGTATCTGCAACATGCCGATGAGGTGCTGGCAATGTATCACGATCAGTCTTTGCCGATACTAAAATATCAGGGATTTGGCCGTGCAGTGAATATCACTCTTGGGTTACCTTTTATCCATACTTCGGTCGATCACGGTACTGCTCTGGAACTGGCTGGCACTGGCAGCGCTAATGTTGGTAATTTCAAAATAGCCTTGGATCTCGCCATTAAAATGATAATTAATTATAATGAATAACAGAATCTACCAAGGGCACTTTGCCCGTAAACGCTTTGGACAAAACTTTTTAACTGATCAATTTGTCATCGATAGCATTGTCTCTGCCATTCACCCGCAACCGGGCGAGGCAATTATTGAGATTGGCTCCGGCCTGGGCGCATTGACCGAGCCAGTTGGCGCACGCATTGATCGCATGATGGCGATCGAGTTGGATCGCGATCTGGCGGCTAGGCTAGCAAACCATTCATCGTTGAAAGACAAGCTGACCATTTACCAGCAGGACGCCATGAAGGTGAATTTCGCCGAGATGGCCAAACAGGCAGGCCAACCGTTGCGTGTATTTGGTAACCTGCCGTACAATATTTCGACACCACTGATGTTCCACCTTTTCATCTATACTCAGGCAATCCGCGACATGCACTTCATGTTGCAGAAAGAGGTGGCTAACCGTCTGGTTGCTGGCCCAGACAGCAAATCCTACGGGCGTTTGAGTGTGATGGCGCAATATTACTGCAACGTTATCCCGGTACTGGAAGTGCCGCCGACTTCATTCACCCCGGCACCTAAGGTCGATTCCGCCGTGGTACGTTTGGTGCCACACAGCGTAATGCCAAATCCAGTGAGTGATGTGCACATGCTAAGCCGCATAACCACTCAAGTGTTTAACCAACGCCGGAAAACTATCCGCAACAGCCTAGGCGATCTGTTTACGCCAGTACAGTTGATTGAGTTAGGCATCAATGCTTCGCTCAGAGCAGAGAATATTTCTGTCGTGCAGTACTGCAAGCTAGCTAACTGGCTTTCAGACAATTCTGCGCCGCAGCAATAAGGAGTTGTTGCCATGATTGATTCACCCCGCATATGCATTCAGATTCAAAGTATTTATGTAGAATCACAATCGATACCTGAAGAAAACCGTTACGTCTTCGCCTATACCGTCACCCTCTGCAATCTGGGCCGTTTCAACATGCAGCTACTGGGCCGTTACTGGTTGATCACCAACAGCAACGGCCGCAAGACCGAAGTGCAAGGCATCGGTGTGATCGGCGAACAACCCCTGCTCCAGCCCGGTAGCGAGTTCCAATACACTAGTGGTACCATTCTTGAAACGCCGTTGGGTACCATGGAAGGCCATTACAAAATGGTTGACCACCAAAGTCAGTTGTTCCGCTGTGCTATTCCCGTGTTCCGTTTAGTTATCCCTATACTGATCCATTAACTATGTCTACCTACCTTATCGGCGACATTCATGGCTGTTTCACTGAACTTCAAGCGCTGTTGGCTCAAGTTTCTTTCAACCCACAATGTGACCGGATATGGCTGACTGGCGATCTGGTCGCCCGTGGCCCTAATTCACTGGAGGTGTTGCGCTTTGTGCGTTCACTCGGCCCAGCGGTTCGCCTAGTGCTGGGCAACCACGATCTGCACCTGATGGCAGTCTACGCTGGCATTAGCCGCAATAAACCTAAAGACCACCTCAACGAACTGCTGGAAGCGCCGGATGCCGACGAGTTGATCAACTGGCTGCGTTGCCAACCGATACTACAAGTGGATGATGAGCTAAAACTGATGATGGCGCACGCTGGTATTACGCCACAATGGGATATTGAGACTGCAAAAATCTGTGCGCGTGAGGTAGAGACGGTGCTGCGCAGTAACAGTCACCCACTGTTTCTGGACACCATGTATGGCGATATGCCGAATAACTGGACGCCAGCACTTAGCGGCTTGGCACGCTTACGTTTTAGTACCAATGCATTGACGCGCATGCGTTACTGCTTCCCAAACGGCCAGCTTGACATGATTTGTAAAGATGCCCCCGACACGGCACCTGCACCATCGAAACCCTGGTTTGAACTGCCACGCTTAGCGGATGCTGGCTATACCCTAATCTTCGGTCACTGGGCATCGTTGGTAGGCAAAGGTACCCCGGAAGGTATTATCGGGCTTGATACCGGCTGCTGCTGGGGCGGGAAGCTGACCATGCTACGCTGGGAAGACCGCCGTTACTTTACCCAGCCGGCCAAGACAGCACCAACCGTTTAGCCATGTCCTGCGTAACCCTATGGTGAACTCATATTACCATTGTGTTTCAGTTCGTTAGCATTGATTTTCTCTCAGATTATCAGATTAATGAAGAAAATGGATGCAACTATAGTGGCAAACTGAATTTGGCTACCTGGGTTGTTATGCTCATCTCAAAAGCTTAAAGGTGAACCAATGAGCAAAGCATTTACTGCTGAGTTTAAACTTGAAGCGGCAAAATAGGGCCTCGATTAGAATTACACATATTCAGAGGCCGCGAAGGTGATGAATATCATCCTATCTGCCATCAACCGCCGGGTTAAATCGTTACGTATGGGAGCATCAGGGTAAAACTCCTCCGGGGCTTCCTCTAACACCTGAGCAAACCGAACTCAGGGAGATAAAAAGCGGATAAAACGCATTGAATGGAATATAAAAATAAATATTAAAAGTAAGCGTTCCGCCAACTCATAGGGTTTAAAAAACACAGCCCTGACAACATAGCCTCCTTACTGTTATCCTCGAGAGGTCTATTATGGCAACACCGTCATCCCGTTTCTCACTTGAGCACATGGTTAGGCACGTCAACACCTGGCACTTCAGTGGGCTTACGCCTAAACAATATGTGCTGCCACACGACATCCTCCCCTTTAACCGTCTGAGAAACTGGATACCACGGGTTTCTGCCCCCGCCACGCGCACCGACTTTATTCCTGTACAGGTTATCACTAACTCTTCTAGAGAAGCGTCCGTTATGCTCCATTTGCCATGTGGTATCTCGCTCTCATGTTCCCTAGTAATAAGGGAATTGACTGGCAAAAAGTGACTGTAGATGACCTGCAAAAGTAGCATTTCTAATGTGATGAATATCAATTCATCCGTGATGAGGTCAGCGAGCATCTGGAATATGTTCCCGCTCGGTTTGTCGTCCATAGCCATGGGCGTCAGCAATACAGTTGTAATAACTGTCAAACGGTTCATGCTGCCCTGTTGCCCGCTCAACTGATTGACAAAGGTCAACCCGATCCCGGGTTATTAGCTCAGGTGGTGATTACCAAGTTCTGCGACCATCTGACACTGTACCGGCAGTAAGCCATTTATCATCGCACCGGGGTATATATTCTCCGCAGTGCCGTGCTTAAGGGCTGGCAAGGGACATTGGTTGTCGACGATTACACCGGGTACAAGACACTGTTCACCCAGCTGGACATTCAGGAGGCGTCCTGTTGAGCGCATTTGCGCCGCAAGTTCTTCAACCAGTTTAATGTCAACAATGGCGAAGTAGCTCAGGTGGCCTTGAACCAGATACGCGCCCCGTATCAACTAAAAGTCAAATATCGCAAGCTTACAAACCGACAACGCTGGTGGCAACGTTACGCAAAACCTGCTCTGAGCGCATTTTATTCCTGGTTACTGAGTTAGCACTCCCGGAATTCAGCAGGGTCAGGGAGTTACAAGTCAATTAGGCACATACTCAAACCCTGACCTGCCCTGCTGCGTTATCTGGACGACGGTCTGGTGCCAATAGATAACAACCGGATAAAGAATGCGATCCGCCCGATGGCTGTGGGGCGAAAGAATTGGTTGTTTGCGGGTTAGTAGTTATCTGCCGGACAGCGACTGGCTACCTTGCTAAGTTTGTTGGAAACCGCCAGATAGAACGGGTTGGAGCCGTTTATCTGGTTGCGAGATGTCCTGATCAAAACAGCCATATTTATCTCGCAGGACACAACGCTAGGTATACCAATCACGATGAACAGCGCGGTAGATCTAGGTCTGTTCAATGGTAACCGCGCTGAGAAGAACTTTTTCGCCAACTTGCTGTTGTTGAGCACCGACCTAAAAGTCGGCCACTTTACTCCTTCAGCGAATATCGACGTAACCTTCAAGTAGTCATGATTAGTCCAACTCTACGACTAATCAACTTCATGTGGTTTGCTTGGAATGGAAACGAGTCTAGGGTCACTCCTATCAGTAAACGTTGCCCAGCCTCCTCCTCGTTCTGACGATGTAGCCGCTGAGCTTCCTATTCTCCTAATCCGTACGCCGGGAATACGGTTTTGTCCATTTGGTCGCCGAGGCGGGATCTGCGATAATTGATTTTTACCTTTTCAGATTGAGAAACTGATGCAGTACCCGATTAATGAGATATTCCAGACTTTGCAGAGTGAAGGTTTTTTCACCGGTGTGCCCGCCATTTTTATTCGCCCGGGCTTGCCCAGCCGAGCAGTTGCTGGCAGTGATGCGCCAGCAAGGTTATACCGCGCGTAATGTGGTGATCACCGGTGGCGAACTGTGCATTTACGATCTTGTACCGCTGACTGCATTACTCGAACAGCAGGGCTATGGTTGCCAGATCGAGACCAGTGGCACCTACGAGATCCGTTGTTCAGTCAAAACCTGGGTGATGGTCTCACCTAAGGTGAATATGAGCGGTGGCATAAAGGTGTTGGATCAAGCGTTGTAGCGTGCTGATGAAGTGAAGTATCCGGTGGTACGTAAATGTGATTAGCAATATTACACGATAAAAAGCCCCATATCGTCACGTTATAACCTATTAGCAAGAAGGAAGATGCGACCCGTCTATGTATTACAACCTGCATTGCACGTAATTGGCGGCTGTCGATGCAGACTCACAAAGTACCTCAATATTGCCTAATTTTACGGAAACTATGCCGCAGTATTCGGCAATAGGAGTATGTCGCTGGGGCAATATCCAATTCGCGGCATACTGGCTCGAACCCCTATTCGCTACTCAAGTCATTAAGCGGCTGCATTATTTCTTCCAATGGCGGTCGCGCTTCGCCTGGTCAAAATACGCCGAAGTCTGGTGCGGGATATAGTTGCTACGTCGTAATTAAGGCGCAGTCGTTCATGGGGGGAATTCGGCATCATCGCTATTGAATACGTTCATACTGGGTAATGGAATAGCAGAAAGCTTCGTCAAAACGATGAAGCTGACTACATCGGTATAATGCCAAAACCTGACGGGCTAACGGTGATACGGAACGGAACCTTGCAATGGCATTCGAGCACTACAATAAATGGCATCTGCATAGCGTACTAGGATACCGTTCGCCACTGGAATATCTGCGGCGTCGGCCCCATAATGGGTTAAGTGATAAAAGATGTATAGAAATATAGTGGCAATCCAAGGGAGCAGGCCCACAGATAATCGACAAAATTGTGCATTGCTAACAACGTGGCAGCATGAAAGATAAAGAGTATCTCAACCTTTATAGACACATCCTGCGGTACAGGATTCTTTTACCATTACCGCCGTCAGTTTCGACAACTAGGGTTTGAGCTGTTGCCAGATCTAGGCGGCGAGCACTTCGCTGGTGGGGTTTTCCAATCCTGGAATATCATTAAAGTAATGGTGATCCAAACGTTCCTAAATTGGTTTGAACACGGCCTTAAGCTCGGTAAAATCCATCACCCAACCGGTATGGGTAGTCGCTTCACTGGTCACTTCCAGACGCACCATAAATGAATGACCATGCAGGCGAGCGCATTTGTGGTTTTCCGGCACATGTGGCAGATGGTGTGTGGCTTCAAATTAAAAATATTTAAACAGTGTGGTTGCCATTATTTATTACGGCCTTCATATTGACTCAAAAAACGCATAATAGTACCGGAAAGTGCATCTGTTTGCCATTTATACTGCTTTGCTCTACCCGGCTAACATTTTTTATGTGGTGCGAGTCAGCACCTATTGGCTGGGCGTGTAAGTGGTTAATCAGATGTATTTAGAAATGAAGGGAAATTTTTATATTTCATATAGATAAAAACGTTTTTTAATGCTTGTAGTGTTATCTCTTACCGAATAAACAGCTTAGAATATATCCTATAAGGCTATTTTATTTGCCACTTTGCACCTGGGCTGTGCTCACCCTCCTCACGGTCTCCCTGCATGCGCCGATTGTTGCGCGCTGTCCTGATCCAAACTGGCGGCAACAATATAGGCCTAATAGAATAGGTTCTTTAGTCGTTTTGGTTATTATTTGTTGCTATCCCTTATTTAATCATTACTAATCTGCTCGGTAACCTTACAAACTTACCTAATCTTTTCAGTATACCCGACTGAACGAAGAGACAGCGACTGATACTAGTGAAAGCCTCTTTGGATAAGCGTTCAGTATAAATAGGACATAAGTACTGCCATGACGACTCAGGTTCCTCCAACCCCCTTGCTCCCGCTGACGCCAGAACAATTGGCGCGCTTGCAGGCAGCGATTGGTGAGTATTCGCCAACGCAGTTAGCGTGGCTGTCAGGCTACCTCTAGGGAATGATTAACTAACAGCTTGGAACCGTGACCACTTCGCCTACTGCTGCCAGCATCACCATTATTTCCACCTCCCAGACCGGCAATGCGCTCCGTTTAGCGGATAGTTACGTGACGATTTGCTGGCTGCCAAGTTGAGTGCCAATCTAATCAACTCTGGTGATTGTAAATTCAAGTAAATCGCGCAATAGCGTCTGCTGGTAATTGTCGCCTCGACCCAAGGGGAAGGTAAACCAGCAGAAGAAGCAGTGGCGCTGCATAAATTTCTGTTCTCGAAGAAAGCGCCGAAGCTTAACGACACCGCCTATACGGTGTTTGGGCTGGGTGATATCTCTTATGAGAACTTTTACTAGTCAGGTAAATATTTTGATGGCAAACTGGCTGAACTGGGGGCTGAACGGCTGGTAGAGCGGGTTGACGCTGACGTGGAATATCAAACACTGGCCACCACCTGGCGCAAACGGCTGGTAGAGGTGTTAAAAATACGTGCGCCGGTGGAAACGCTGCAGCGGGTGTGCTCTGGCCAGCGGCGTGGTCGCTCAGCTTGATAACAACGCCTACAGCAAAGAACAACTGCTGACCGTCCAACTAGCGCTAAAACAGAAGATTACTGGCCGTCGTTCAGATAAGGATGTGCGCCATATCGAGATCGACCTTGGCGATTCAGACCTGTGCTACCAACCAGGCGACGTACTGGGCATTTGGTTTGACAATGATCCGGTGTTGGTGGATGAACTAGTACAACGATAAATACGGGGCGCTTTCACGCGACAAAACGCTGATCGTCGATATGGTACGTCAGGCCCCGGCCAATCTGAACGCCGAGCAGTTAATTGGTCTCTTGCGTCCACTGACGCCACTTCTGTACTCCATCGCCCCCTCGCAGGCCGAAATCGTAAACGAAGTTCATATCACCGTTAGGTGGTGCGTTACGACATTAATGGCCGAGCCCGTGCGGATGGTGCATCGAGCTTCCTGGCCGATCGTTTAGAAGAAGATGGCGACCTACTAGTGTTTATCGAACATAACGACAATTTCCGTCTACCGGCCAACCCGGACGCACCGGTGATCATGATTGGCCCTGGCACTGGCATTGCGCTGTTCCGCGCCTTTATGCAACAGCTTAATGCTGACGGGGCTGGTGGTAAAAACTGGTTGTTATTTGGCAACCAGCACTACTTTACCGAGGATTTTCTGTATCAGGTCGAATGGCAGCGCTATGTGAAAAACGGCCATCTGACACGCATCGATCTGGCGTGGTCACACGACCAACAACATAAAGTTTACGTACAAGACAAACTGCGCGAACATGGCGCAGAAGTGTGGCGTTGGCTCCAGGAAGGCACGCACATTTACGTCTGTAGTGATGCCAACTGTATGGCGAAAGACGTGGGAAACACATTACTAGCTAGCACTGGTGGCCGAGCACGGTGGCATGGATACCGAGCAGGCGGATTGATTTTTGAGTGAGCTGCGCCTTGAGCGCTGTTAGCAGCGAGATGTTTACTGATGAGTAATAAAAACCCTTGGCCTCTGGTGGTTGAAGGCAAACTGACTGACGCCGAGCGCATGAAGAAGGAAAGCCACTTCCTGCGTGGCACTATCGCCGAAGATTTGAATGATGGTCTAACGGGCGGTTTCAACGGTGGCAATATTCTGCTGATCCGTTTTCACAGTATGTACCAGCGGGATGACCGCGATATCCGCACCGAGCAGAAGTTGGAACCGCGCTATGCGATGATGCTATGCTGCCGTCTGCCGTCTGCCGTCTGCCGTCTGCCGTCTGCCGTCTGCCGTGTGGCGTGTGGCGTGTGGCGTGTGGCGTGTGGTATCATCAGCCCACAGCAGTGGCTGGACATCGACAAATTTGCCCAGGAAAGCACGCTGTACGGCAGCATTCGCATCACCAACCGTCAAACTTTCCAGCTTCACGGCATTCTTAAGGGTAATGTCAAACCAGTACATCAGTTGCTGAACTAACTGGGGCTTGATGCGCTGGCGACCGCCAACGACTTGAACCGCAACGTACTTTGTACCTCTAACTCGGTGGAGTCCGAGCCGCATCAGGAGGCTTACAAATGGGCGAAGGAGATCTCCGAACATCTGCTGCCGCGTACCCGCGCCTACGCAGGAGTATAGCTGGATCAGAAAAAGGTAGCCACCACCGATGAGGAGCTGACTGATCCTCGGAGCTATCTATTTGCCACGTAAATTCAAAACGACGGTAGTGATCCCGCCGCAAAATGACGTCGATCTGCACGCCAACGACGTGAACTTTGTGGCGATCGCTGAAAACGGTAAGCTGGTGGGTTTCAATCTGTTGGTGGGGGGTAGCCTGTCTATTAAGCACGGTAACAAGAAGACCTATGCGCGCCAAGCCAGCGAATTTGGCTATCTCCTGCTAGAGCATATGCTGGCAGTAGCGGCGGAGGCGATATTCACCACCCAACGCAACTGGGGCAACCGCACAGACCGTAAAAACGCCAAAACCAAATATACGCTAGAACGTGTCTGGGTGGATGTCTTCCGCGCCAAAGTGGAAAAACGCGCTGGCATCCGTTTTGCGCCGATCCTCCCGTACCACTTCACTGGTCGTGGTGATCGCATCGGTTGGGTGAAAGGTATCGACAACTACTGGCATTTGACACTGTTTATCAAGAATAGCCGTCTGCTAGATTATCCATGGCATCCGCTAAAAACCGGTATGGCTGAGATCGCCAAGATCCACCAGGGCGATTTCCACTTAACCGCCAATCAGAACCTGATCGTAGCTAGCATAGCGGAAAGTGAGAAGGTGAAGATCGAAGCACTGGCGCGCGAACACCGGTTGATTGACGATAGTGCCAGCGATCAAAGCAAGAACTCGATGACCTGCGTATCATTCCCGACTTACCCGCTGGCGATGGTAGAGGCCGAGCGTTTCCTACCGGCATTCGTTACCCAGGTGGAAGGGCTACTACATCAGCATGGTATAGGTGATGAACAACATTGTGCTGCGCACATCACTGGTTGCCCAAATGGCTGTGGCCGCGCGCTGTTAGAGGAACTTTGGCTAGTGGTCAAGGCAGTAGGGCGTTATAATCTGTATTTGGGTGGCAACCATGAAGGCACGCGCATTCCGTGCATGTATCGCGAAAACATCAATGAAGAAGAAACCCTGAAAGAGATCGACTATCTGGTTAGCCGTTGGGCGCGAGAGAGCCATGCCAATGAAGGGTTTAGCAATTTCACCCTCCGCGCGGGTATTGTCCGGCCGATAGTCAATACGGCGCAGGATTTCTAGGACTGAGGCAGTTCGGCACCTGGTCAGCGAATCCAAATAAGAGCCTATCCTAGTAGGCGTACATTGTTACAGCTAGTTTGGAGCAGGGCAGCGTAACAACCGGCGTGTTCATGGAGGATATAAGGAGGGGGAGTTGCCCAGGGCCAAAATGGCGAATAAAATAGCCTAATGGGATAGGTTCTAAGCATAGTGATATTCCAAGCATTAGGAGGCAGGCAAGTATGGCGGAGTTCGATCCGGCGGAGCTAAATGCGCTGCTGAAATCCGGGCAGTCCCTGGCGGTAGTGAACACGGCTAGTTAGAAGCCCTTTCTGCTGAGCAATGGGCAGTGTGCCTGCATTTCGTCACCCGTATCATGCCGGATATCTCAGTAATCCTTACCGATACCGGATATCTGTTCCCGGAAACTTATCAATTTATCGATCAGTTGGTTGACAAACTGAAGTTAAACTTGCGGGTGTTCCGTGTTGAACAGTCTCCTGCTTGGTAAGAGGTGCGCTATGGTAAGCTATGGTAAGCTATGGTAAGCTATGGTAGCATGGCGTTAAAGGTATCTAAAAACATAACAAAATCAATAAGGTTAAACCGATAAACCGGGAGATGGAAACGCTGGGGGGCACAAACGCGGTTTGCTAGCCTGCGGCGTGAGCAGTCCGCTAGCCGCGCCACTTTGCAGGTGCTAGCGGTGCAGCGCGGGATATTTAAGATCCTGCCGATCATCGACTGGGATAACCGCAAGATTTACCAATATCTGACCAAATACGGTCTAAGTTATCATCCGTTGTGGGAGCAAGGCTATTTGTCGGTCGGCGATACCCACACCAGCCAAAAATAACAACCTGGCATGAGCAAAGAAGAAACCTGCTTCTTCGGCCTGAAGCGCGAGTGCGGTTTGCATGAAGACTAGGCTGTGCCCGGTCATTGACCGTTGCGGTGTCGCAGAGCCAGAAGCCGGTAATCAAGGGAAGGGACGGGCATAGTGGGCCGATGTAAAAAGCCTGACGATGAGGAGTCCCGGTTTTTGGGGCGTGCTCCGAAGGGTTGGGACTATTTAAACGCGCACTTAGGTGGTCTGCTGCTTATTTGGCTCACTTTCTCCCTGAACACGCCGGTTGTTACACTACACTGCCCTGCTCCAAACTAGCTGTAACAATGTACGCCTACTGGGATAGGTTCTAAGTAAGTGGTAAATCAATCCATGGCCCGGTAGATGCTAGCCTTGTCAATGGCTGCAGCATATGTCGCCATAGCGCCGTGCCGATATCCTGGCTAGATACAGATTCCAGCTTGATACGCTGTGCGCGTTGAGTATACTGCACTTGTCATCCCTTCATGCTGTTTCAACTAATATTGATGCATCAGGGGCGTGTCATAAAGACAAAAAGCAGGGGGTATGATCGCCTACCGGAGGAAAAACCGCCCATACTGATAGCGAAACGTGCAGGCCGGTTTGCCCTTAACGTGCTGGTGCTAGTCTTTGACATCTCTCAGGTTAGGCGCTCACCGGACGCAATGTTGCCCAGCTCTGGCAGCGTATCCATACTGTCACTTCGTGCTAGTCTGTGGATGGGATGACTATCACATCCGGCCAACTGGTCTCAGGACGTGGTGGAAAGCGGCTTCCCGTACTCGACACTATGCAGGCACTATCGCTTCAGCCTGTGGATCTGGTGGGGGCTGATGTGGCTGACAGCCCTGCCGGCTATCGGTTTCGTGCAGGCACTGAGGATAAACTACCGGCTGTGGCAGTTAGAAGCACAGCAGATCTCGGCGTCAGAACATGGCTGGTTTCAGTCCTTCATGCGGGAGAAGCGCTGGTATCGCTGGGTACTCACTGCCGGTTTACGGCGATAGTGGATTTATCTGTACCTTAAAAGGTACAGATGTTATTCTTTGTTCAACAGGTAACAGGAGCGACATATGCATGCATTAACGTTCACAGACGCGAGGAAACACTTCGCCGGGACAATGCAGCGCGTTAGTGATAACGCCGAGCAGGTATGCATCTTGCAACGTGGATGCCCCTGACGTCATCATTATTGGTGCCTACGAATACGACGCTATGGTTGAAACGCTACACCTTTTCAGCAATCCGGTGAACGCCGCCCATATCAATGCGTCTCTGGATGAACTGGAACGCGGGTATATCGTCGAGATTGACGTTTGAAGATCCGGTTTACCCGGCGAGCTGCCACCGATTTCCAATGCTGGCAGAAAAACAACGTCAAGGTATACGAACGCGTTCGATTGCTGATCAAGGCTGCTCACGCTGATCCGTTTTGTGGTATCGGAAAGCCTAATCAGCTTCGTCACCACAAAAATCATGCGCTGTATTCACGCCGTATAGATAGGGAACATAGACTCGTTTATAGCTTCACTGACGGTGAGTTAACGGTAATTGCCTGCCGCTTTCACTACGAAAGCCTCTGACCAGTCTTGACATCCCCCTCTCCTTGTCCAAGGAAAGGGGGACGCCCGCCGTCTGCGGCCCCTCGGGAGTCTTCTGTTGTCTATCCGCTCATATTCTTTAAGGTTTATCATGAAGCTACTGAAACCCCTTCAAGCTGTGGCGCTGCTGTGCGCCGTATCCTGCTCGGTGTTCGCCGCCGACGTGGGCTATCAGACTATCAGCTACGCCGTACAGAAGACGGGTGACCTGTCCAGACAGGTGCTGGTGATGATATTTGGGGACGTGGAACCCGGGCAACCCACGCTGATAGACTCGCTCTTCGCCATGCTCTGCACGGTAGCGCTGGTATGGTTCCTGGTCGTGACCCTGAAATCACGCTACCAGGGAGCAGGGTGGTACAACGCCTGAAATCTGCGGCGGGCGACGAAATCTGGACGCTCATCGCCAATATGGGCACCCGCATCACGGTGAAGATTCGGGATTCGAAAGAAAGGATACGCTGGAAATCTTGCAACTGAAGGCGGGTACGGAGTACCGGCCGGAGATGCAAGACCATGGTGCAGCAGGCTGGTCTGATAGGCAGCCACTAGCGTGACGATAACCTAGTGATAGTGATCCTGCGTGAGCAGAAAAAAATGGATGTAGAAGAAGTTTGGGCGCTGCGGGAGGGGGAGAGAATGTGACCCTGTTTAACGGCACCCTGCTGCGTTGCAGCACGTTGTATATCAACAAGGATGCTGACAAGTTTGCGTCGGAGGCGGTACGCATCAATCAGTCTTCCCCACGCTCGCGTGGGTATTTCCCCCTTATCTTCATTACTTATTCCAATATTGAACTAGTCATTCCTTTTCGTCATTTCAGGGGCTAAATCTCATCCCGTATAGTCAGATCATCTTTCTATAATCTATAATTCATGAAAAGGCTGTTGTGGACTACCTACCCATTTTTGCTGAGCTGAAACAACGACCGGTGCTGGTGGTTGGTAGTGGTGAAGTGGCGACGCGCAAAGTCGATCTGCTTCAGCGCTCCGGAGATAAAATACGCATAGTAGTAGCGCAGTCGCTGTTACCCGAACTTGAACAACAGTGGCAGCAGGGGCTGCTTATCTGGTTAGGAAGAACTTTCGAGCCTTGCCAGTTGGATGAAGTATTCCTGGTGATTGCTGCCACGTATGACGGTGTGCTGAACGCCAAGGTGTTTGCCGCAGCGGACAAACGCCAGTTGCTGACCAATGTGGTGAACGACTAGCCGCATTGCTCATTTATCTTCCCATCGATTATCGATCGTTCACCCTTGGTAGTCGCTGTCTCTTCCAGCGGTCATGCCACGGACCCGGTACTGGCGCGCATGTTGCGCGAAAAGCTGGAGGTGCTACTTCCTGCCAGCTTGGGTCAGATGGCGGAAGTGGTTGGGAGCTGTGGCGTGGCTGAGTCAAACAGCATTTGACGTCGATCAGCGAGCGCTGCCGTTTCTGGGAGAAAACCTTCGATGGCAGTTTCTCTACGCAGTTAGCCAATGGCCAAACTGCACAGGCAGAATAACAGCTAGAACAGGATTTGCACCGCTTTGCCTAAAGCGGCGAAAGTACCCATAGTGAGATATCCTTGGTGTGGTCCGGGTCGGGTGATGTGGGGTTGTTTACCCTGAGCGGACTACAACTCATGCAACAGGCGGACCTGGTATTGTATGACCATTTGGTTAGTAACGAGATCCCCGATTTCGGTCTGGTGCGCCGCGATGCTGAGCGTATCTGCATGGGTAAACGCGCTGGTACACACTCGATGATTCAGGAAGAGATCAATCGTCTACTGCTGGCGTTGGCGCAGCAGGGCAAGCGTGTAGTGCGTCTTAAGGGAGGTGACCCTTTTATTTTCTGTCGTGGTGGCGAAGAGCTATAGGTGGCAGCGGAGGCGGACATTCCGTTTCAGGTGGTGCCGGGCATCACTGCCTCCGCTGGTGCGACCGCCTATGCCGGCATTCCGCTGACCCACCGTGATCATGCGCAGAGCGTGACCTTTATCACTGGTCATTGCCGCCCCGATGGCGACGGTTTGGATTGGGCTGATCTGGCTCGGTCGCGGCAGACGTTAGCGATTTATATGGGTGCTATGAAAACGCCGGCCCTCAGCCAGTGCCTGATGGCCCATGGTCGTGTAGCTGCTACGCAAGTGGCGGTGATAAGTCTGGGTGCGCGCGCCCGATCAGCAGGTGCACATATAGGCACGCTGCAACAACTTGAAGAGTTGGCTCAACGGGTAGCGCTGCCCGTGCTGCTGGTGATCAGCGAGGTGGTGGCACTGCATCATCAAATCGCCTAGTTTAAGCAGCAATCGCAGGCAGCAGAGACATCGCGCCCGGCTGTTATTAATTTTGCTTAAGAAAGGCTTTTAAGGAATGGATATGGATGAAAAACGACTCACTCATTTGCGGCAGTTGGAGGCGGAGATTATCCATATTATCAGTGAAGTCGTCGCTAAATTTGGCAATCCGGTGATGCTGCACTTGGTACGCAAGGCATTTTTCCCCAGTAGACTGCCGTTCCCGCTGCTACATGTGGATACGGGGTGGAAATTCCGTGAAATGTATCAATTACGGGATCGCATGGCGCAGGAATACGGTTTCGAACTGCTGGTGTACAAAAACCCGGAAGGGGTAGCGGATAAATATTAACCCGTTTATGTATGGCAGCACCAAGTATACCGACATCATGAAAACCGAAAGTTTGAAGCAAACGCTGAACCAATATGGTTTCGATGCCACTTTTAGCGGTGCGCGCCGCGATGAAGAGAAGTCGCGTGCCAAGGAACGCATCTATTCCTTCCGTGACAGCTTCCACCGCTGGGATCCGAAAAACCAGCGACAGGAGCTGTGGCACAACTACAACATCCAGATCAACAAGGGCGAAAGTATCCGCATGTTCCCGCTATCGAATTGGACTGAGCTGGATATTTGGCAGTACATCTTCCTAGAAAAAATCGACATTGTGCCGTTGTATCTGGCGAAATCACGGCCAGTGGTGGAGCGCGATGGCATGCTTTTGATGGGTGGATGATGATCGCATCGCTCTACAGCAGAGAGAAGTGATCAGCCAGTGATCAACCAACGCAGGGTGCGTTTCCGCACCTTGGGGTGCTTGCCGCTAATCGGTGCGGTGGATTCGGTGGAGCAAACGCCGCCGGAGATCATCGAAGAAATGCTGGTCTCTACCAACAGTGAGCGCTAGGGGGCAGATAATCGACCGTGATCAATTTGGTTTAATATAATTGAAAAAGCGTCAAGGGTATTTCTGAGGAGCAACTGGATGAATAAAAGCCTGCTGCGTTTTCTGACCTGCGGTAGCGTTGACGATGGCAAAAGCACCCTGATCGGGTGTTTGCTGCATGACACGCGCTAGATCTACGAGGATCAACTGTCTACGCTGCACAGCGACAGCAAGCGTATTAGCACTCAAGGTGAGAAACTCGACCTAGGCCCTGTTGGTGTATGGCCTACAGGCCAAGAGAGAATAGGGTATTAACAATTAATATGGCCTATAGCTATTTCTCGACCGAAAAGCGCAAATTTATTATCTCCAACACTCCCGGGCATAAGCAGTACACGCGTAATATGTGGCCACCGGCGCGTACACCTGTGATCTGGCGATCCTGCTGATCAACGCATACAAAGGTATGCTCGCGCAGGCACAGCTTTATCGCTATCCTGTTGGGCATTCGCCATCTAGTGGTAGCGGTGAACAAGATGGATTTAGTGGACTATCAAGAATCGGTGTTACACCAGTTGCCAAAGGATCTAGATATCATGTTTGTGCCGCTGTCAGCATTAGTCTTGGCTTTTCGGACGATGATCGGCGGGAAAATATCCGCCGGGTCAGCAAAGTGGCCAAGCTGATGGTAGATACCGGGCTGGTAGTGCTGACGGCGTTCATTTCACCCCACCGCGACGAATGGCAAAAAATACGCGAAATGTTCGATGTTGTGAGCTTTATCGAGGTGTTTGTTGATACCCCACTGGCAATTTGTGAGGCGTGCGATACGAAGGGATTGTATAAAAAAGCACGCTCCGGGGAACTGCGAAGTTTCACCGGAATTGATGCGGTTTTCGAGGCACCGCAATAACCTGATATTCGTTTTGATGGCCAACAATTGGTAACGAACTCGATTGCACAATTATTATACGTACTGCGTGATAAGACTATTATCGAACCCTGAATTCAAAAAACCTATGGTGTTTGTACCGTAGGTTTTTATGTTAAGAACCCATACTAGTAGGTGTACATGTTGCAGCCAGTTTGGATCAGGATAGCGCGCAACCACCGGCGTGTATATGGAGTCCATTAGGATGGTGAGCACTGCCCAGCCAAAATGGCAAATAAAATAGCCTAATGGGATAGGCTCTTTGCTTTTAAACACAGGAAATACTTATCTGTGGGCTAAATTGGTGCTGAAAAGCCGTTTTCAGTGTAGAGTCCAACGAAAAGTTGTGGGATGATTAGGCGGTTTTTCAGGGGACGGGGATGGGAAAACTTACGCTACTATTGCTGGCCTTGCTCAGTTGGTTACAGTATTCACTGTGGCTGGGCAAAAATGGTATTCACGATTATGTGCGGGTCAATGAAGACATTGTGGCTCAACGGAGCAACAATGCTAAATTGAAAGCGCGTAACGATCTATTGTTTGCCGAAATTGATGATTTGAATGAGGGCCAGAAAGCGCTCGAAGAGCGCGCGCGTAATGAACTGGGCATGATCAAGCCTGGTGAAACTTTCTATTGTCTGGTTCCCGACCAATACAAACGCTACGTGTTCTCCTCTTCGCAGGCCAACGTGCAAAAATAGCGTATGAATAATCCCGCTATAACCTTGCCATTGGTCACTGCTATCTTGCCCGCTGCCGGTATTGGCAGCCGCACGCAGGCTGATTGCCCGAAACAGTATTTAACCATTGGCCACCGCAGCATTCTTGAACACGCCATCAATGCATTGCTGCGCCATCCGCGCATTCAACGGGTCATAGTCGCTATTAGCCTTGGAGACCAACAGTTTAAGCAGTTACCGATTGCCGCTGATCCCAGGGTAAGTGTCACTATTGGTGGTCGGCAGCGCGCTGATTCAGTGCTGGCTGGCCTGCAATTGGCGGGTGATGCGCAGCAATGGGTGTTGGTACATGATGCTGCGCGCCCTTGTTTGCACGCCGACGATCTTGCACGCTTACTGGCAATCACAGAACACAGTAAGGTTGGCGGCATTCTCGCCTCGCCAGTGCGCGATACCATGAAGCGTGCTGAGCCTAGCCTAGGCACCATTTCCCAGACCATTGAACGCCAGGAGCTATGGCATGCGCTAACGCCGCAGTTATTCCCACTGGCGTTACTCAAGCATTGCCTGCAACGTGCGTTGGATGAAAGCGTGACTATCACTGACGAGGCATCGGCGCTGGAGTATTGTGGTTATCATCCGTTGCTGGTGAGTGGGCGTTCGGACAATATTAAAGTAACTCGGCCAGAGGATTTGGCGCTGGCCGAGTTTTATTTGACTCAGTTGGACAACTAAGGAGTGCAGTATGCGTATCGGTCACGGTTTTGACGTACATAAATTCGGTGGCAAAGGGCCGCTGGTAATCGGTGGCGTTCGCATCCCTTACGAAAACGGTTTACTAGCCCATTCAGACGGTGATGTTACCTTGCATGCGGCGACGGATGCCCTATTGGGGGCCGCGGGGTTGGGGGATATCGGTAGGCTATTCCTTGATACTGATCAGGCGTTTAAGGGCGTAGATAGCCGCGAACTGCTGCGCCAAGCCTGGAAGCGTATCAGCGCTAAAGATTATCACTTGGGCAACCTGGATATTACCATTATTGCCCAGGAACCGAAGATAGCCCCATACATCCCGCAGATGTGTATTTTCCTGGCAGCAGATCTGCAATGCCATATAGAGGATGTTAACGTCAAGGCTACTACCACCGAACATCTCGGTTTTACTGGGCGCGGCGAAGGCATTGCCTGCGAAGCCGTCGCTTTACTGATCAAGGAATAGCTGCATGGATATGGCCAATCTGACCTGGCTGCACGGCCAGCAGCAGAGCATTGGCATGTTGAAAGCGAACCCAGAAGACTTCATGATAGTAGAAGAGTTGGGGTTTGAACCGGACAGCGAAGGCGAACACGTTTTGGTTAACATTCGCAAAACAGGCTGCAACACCCAGTTCGTGGCGGGATCGCCTGGTGCGCTTCGCTGGCATTCATGCCAACTACGTCAATTACGCAGTGCTGAAAGATCGCCATGCGGTGGCTGAACAATGGTTCTGCCTGCATCTACCGGGTAAAAAACGCCTGATTTATCGCAGTTTGCACTGGAGTGCTGCGAAGTGTTGGCTTGCACCGCCCATCACTTGCGTAAAATACGCATAGGCACATTGAAAGGCAATTCTTTTACGCTGATATTGCGTCAAATTTCCGATAGTGATAACGTTGAATGGCGCTTTCTGGCGATTGCCGGCGGTGGTGTGCCGAGCTACTTTGGTAGCCAATGTTTCAGTAGCGGCGGCAATAACCTGGTGATGACGCGACGTTAGGCCAATGACGAAATTCGCGTCAAGGAGAGTGTAGCAAGTGCATTTTCTATCTTTCCGTTAGCCGTAGTGCGCTGTTCGATCATATTATCAGTCGCCGTCTGGCTGATGGCCTGTCGCGTACTGCGCTGGCGGGAGATGCCCTACTCAGTGGCTGCAGTAACTGGCTCATTGCCAAAGTAGACGAGTTAGAGACGCCCCAGTAGCGTCTAGATGCTGGTGAGTTAACCATCACTTCTCCGTTCCCCGGTAACGGAGAACCAGGCACCGCTGGGGATGCTTTAAAATTTGAACAACAATGCTTAGCGGAACAGCCGGATTTGCTTACGCTTTTAAGGCGTAAGCGTGTTGAACCTGCTCGCAAAGCCCTGCTGTTGCAGCCGCAAAATATGCGGTGGATTTGGTGAGATGATGTCACCATTAAATTACGCTTCTGGTTGCCCGCAGGCTGTTTCGCTACCAGCGTTGTTATCTAATTCATGCGGCAGGATAGCAATGATGCGGATATTGCTGAGTAATGATGATGGCGTTACCGCGCCAGGCATTCAGGTGCTGGCTGCGGCGCTGCGGGAATTTGCCTATGTACAAGTGGTCGCACCGGATCGCAGTCGCAGTGGTTCTTCCAATGCATTAACGCTGGAGTCGCCGTTGCGCACCTTGACGTTAGCCAACGGCGATATTGCTGTGCAGCAGGGTACGCCGACCGACTGCGTATTTCTGGGCGTTAATGCGTTGATGCAACCTGCACCAGATATCGTGGTTTCAGGTATTAACCCTGGCCCCAACCTCGGCGATGACGTTATCTATTCCGGCTCCGTGGCGGCCGCCACGGAGAGACGTCATTTGGGCTTACCAGCGCTAGTGGTGTCACTGAACAGTCAGCAGCACTATACAACTTCCGCTATTATTACCTGCCGCATACTACGGGCGCTACAGCGTGAGCCGCTACGTACGGGAAAAATACTGAATATCAATGTACCTGATTTGCCGCTGGCAGCGATCAAAGGCATCCGCGTGACCCGCTGTGGCAGCCGCCATCCTGCCGATAAGGTGTTTTGTCAGCAAGATCCGCGCGGGCAGAACCTCTATTGGATTGGGCCACCTGGTGATAAGTTTGATGCCGGGCTAGATACCGACTTCGCGGCGGTTGAACAGGGCTATGTGGCGATAACGCCACTACAGGTGGATATAACCGCTTACACGGCTCAGGAGGTCGTGAAAACATGGTTAACCAATGCAAGGGTTAACGGGAAATGGTGAACAAGCGTATGCAAACTTTGCTGACGCAGCTACGCCAGCAGGGAATACTGGACGAACGGTTGCTACAAGCGATCAAGGCTGTGCCGCGTGAACGTTTTGTTGACGAGGCGTTTGAACACAAGGTCTATGAAAATACCGCGCTGCCTATCGGTTCAGGCCAGACTATTTCACAGCCTTATATGGTGGCACGGATGACCCAACTGCTGAACCTGACGCCCACCTCTCTGGTGCTAGAGATTGGCACTGGCTCCGGTTATCAGACTGCCATTCTGGCACATCTAGTACAACACGTTTGCTCCGTTGAACGCATTAAAGTCCTGCAATGGCAGGCCAAGCGCCGTTTGAAACAGCTCGATCTTCATAATGTATCTACCCGCCATGGTGACGGTTGTCAGGGTTGGGCATCGCGTGGCCCATTTAATGCGATTATCGTCACCGCTGCGCCGACAGAAATTCCGCAGGCGTTAATGGAACAACTAGACGATGGTGGCATGCTGGTGCTACCGCTAGGGGAACAAGCTCAAATCCTCAAACGTATCCAACGTCGTGGCAATGAATTTGCCATCGACAGCGTTGAAGCGGTGCGCTTTGTGCCACTGGTAAGAGGTGAACTGGACTAGCGATTTTCCGGTCTTCTATCGTCTGCGCGATCTGTTGCACTTACATCACCTTTGGATAAGGTTTTATTATTTCATTAAAACTGATTTTCAATAAAATTGCCTATCTTATGGTGCGGCAGCGCTAATTTGATTAGCATTGGCGCGCTGTTTTGATGTTCTGGTAGAAGGTCACCTGGCGTTTAGGGAGCGGCTAGGAACTTCTTTGTATCGCATAAATTGAGAAAGAGATAAAAGCTCGGCTACGATGTAAAGGGAATATTGGATACATCGCTGATATTGCTGTGGTGGGGGAAACATGAGCACGGGGATCCCAATAATGAATTTACGCCGGGTTGCGGTGTGTATGTTGTTAAGTTGGTGGCTGGAGGGTTGTACGAATAATACATCGACACCAGCCCCCATCAGCAGCGTGGGAGGTGATGGAGACGCTGCATCTGGTAATGTCGGCAGCCAGCAGACTAGCTCTGATGGCCGCATTGTTTACAACCGCAGCTACGAGTCGATTCCTAAAGGAAGCTACAGCGGTAATACATATATCGTCAAGCGCGGCGATACACTATTTTATATTGCCTGGATTACCGGTAACGATTTTCGGGATTTGGCACAGCGCAATAATATTCCCGAACCTTACAGTCTGAATGTAGGCCAAGGTATTCAACTTGGTAATGATTCTGCCAACGGAGACGGTGGTATGCTGGTGGCAACAGATGCCACCAAAGGTGGCGTTCCCAAACAGCCATCCAGCAACCAGATGCAAACTGCAATGGTTGATTCTTATTCAACTAACGCGCATTCTAATGATTCAGATAAACAAAATGTATTATCCGCAGCGAGCGCAGAGTCTCCTGTTATCGCCGCGGCAGCCGCCCTACCTGTGGGTAGCACCATGCCGATAAACAGTTGGAGATGGCCAGCTGAAGGTAGGATTGTTGATAACTTTTCCTCATCAGAAGGTGGGAATAAAGGAGTCGATATCTCCGGCCCCGCTGGGCAGCCTATTTTCGCTACCGCCGAGGGTAGCGTAGTGTATGCAGGCAATGCTTTACGGGGTTACGGCAATCTAATCATCATCAAACATAATGATGATTACCTGAGTGCCTATGCTCACAACGACACAATGCTGGTTCGGGAACAACAAGAAGTAAAAGCGGGTCAAAAAGTAGCCACTATGGGTAGCACCGGAATCAGTTCAGTACGTTTGCATTTTGAAATTCGTTACAAGGGGAAATCCGTAAACCCACTACATTATCTTCCGCAGCGATAGAATGAGCAGAATACGTTGTATTCTGCTCGCAGTGTCACGGGTAGGATCCACTTATGAGCTAAAATACGCTATAAGTTAATGAGTTACATGATGATATGTATTTCGACCAAAATAGAACTTAAGCTGAATCATTTGATGAAAAAGCACTGTTAGAAGAAGAGAGCAGCGAGAATTATTTAGCAGAAGAAGAACTATTGTCTCAAAGTGTTACCCAGCGTATATTGAATGAGACACAGCTTTATTTGGGTGAGATTGGCTATTCCCCCCCCCTCTGCTTACCGCAGAGGAAGAGGTTTATTTTGCACGGCGTGCTTTGCGCGGTGATGTGCTATCCCGCCATCGTATGATTGAAAGTAACCTTAGTTTGGTGGTGAAAATTGCTCGCCGCTACAGCAACCGTAGCTTGTTACTGCTTGATCTGATTGAAGAGGGGGCGGGCAACCTTCTTGGTCTGATCTGTGCAGTGGAAAAGTTTTACCTAGAACGAGGTTTCCATTTCTCCACCTATGCAACCTGGTGGATATGTCAGACGATTCAACGGGCCATTATAAACCAACCCCGTACCATTTGCCTGCCTATCCATATCGTCAAAGAGCTTAATGTCTACCTGCGCACCGCACGCGAGCTTTCTCACAGACTGGAACCGAGCTCTGAAGATATTGCGGAGCAACTCGACAAACCAGTAGGTGATGTTAGTCGTATGCTGCATCTCAATGAGCGTATCACCTCGGTTGATAGGCTATTGGGCGGTGATTCAGAGAAAGCGCTGCTAGATATTCTGGCCGACGAGAAAGACAACGGGACCGAAGGCACCATGCAAGATAGTGATATGAAACAGAGCATCGTCAAGTGGCTATTTGAGCTGAATGCCAAACAGCGGGAAGTGCTAGCCAGGAGTTTTGGTCTGCTGGGCTACGAATCGGCAACGTTGGAAGATGTAGGCCGGGAGATTGGTCTGGCGCGTGAACGTGTTCGTTAGATTCAGGTTGAAGGGTTGCGCCGCCTGCGCGAAATTTTACAGATGCATGGGCTTAGCATTGAGGCATTGTTCCGCGAATAACGAACGTAGATGATTAACCACAGCAAATAAAAACGGTGAGCATGACACTCACCGTTTTTTATGTCTACGATCCATGACGGATCACATCATATTTTTCAACTTATAGAGCCACTCTAGCGCCTGATGCGGCGATAGTGAATCTGGGTTCAATGCCTCCAGCGCTGCCACTGCGGGTAAGGTTTCCTCATCCAACGACGTCGTCTGAGTTGCATCAACGGTGCCAGCGGCGGTGTGGTGGGAGAGCGACTCTAATTCATGCAGTTTTTGACGTGCGCGTTTGATGACATCGTTCGGTACACCGGCCAGTGCTGCAACCGCCAATCCGTAACTCTTGCTCGCTGCACCGTCTTGCACGCTATGCATAAAGGCGATAGTGTCTCCGTTTTCTAGCGCATCCAGATGTACGTTGACCATGCCTTCCATTTTCTCCGGCAAGGTGGTCAGCTCGAAGTAGTGGGTAGCGAACAGTGTCATGGCTTTGATACGGTTAGCCAGGTTTTCAGCGCACGCCCAGGCCAGTGATAGACCATCGTAGGTAGAGGTGCCCCGGCCTATTTCATCCATCAGCACCAGGCTGTGCTTAGTAGCATTGTGCAAGATGTTGGCAGTTTCGGTCATCTCCACCATAAAGGTAGAACGGCCTGAGGCTAGATCATCCGCAGCACCAACGCGGGTAAAGATGCGATCCACTGGGCCGATATGGGCTTTAGTGGCTGGCACATAGCTACCGATGTGCGCCATCAGGACAATCAATGCCGTTTGGCGCATATAGGTGCTTTTACCGCCCATGTTGGGGCCAGTTATGATCAGCATACGGCGCTGTGGCGACAATGACAGCGGGTTAGGGATAAAAGGTTCGCTCAGCACCTGTTCCACTACCGGGTGGCGGCCTTCAGTAATGTGAAGCCCTGGTTGTTCGCTCATCGTGGGGCAAGCATAGTGTAGGGTATCGGCGCGTTCGGCCAGGTTGGTCAGCACGTCTAGCTCAGCCAGCACAGCAGCGCTTTGCTGCAACTCCGCCAGATGTGGCAGCAGTAGATCAAACAGCTCGTCATACAAGTTTTTTTCGATCGCCAGAGCCTTGCCTTTGGAAGTCAGAACCTTGTCTTCATACTCTTTTAGTTCAGGAATGATATAGCGCTCGGCGTTTTTCAGCGTCTGACGGCGTATATAATGGATTGGTACCAGATGGCTTTGTCCACGGCTGACCTGAATGTAATAGCCGTACACGCCATTGAAGCCCACCTTTAGAGTATCAAGCCCCAACTTTTCACGCTCGCGGATTTCCAGTCGATCCAGATAGTCGCTGGCACCGTCCGCCAGTTCGCGCCACTCGTCCAGTTCGCTATTGTAGCTAGGGGCAATAACACCGCCATCGCGCACCAGCACTGGTGGGGATTCGACTATCGCCCGTTCCAGCAGATCCAACAACGCATCGAATTGACCAACCTGTGACAGTAACTGTTGCGCATGTAGTGTATCCATATTTTGCAATAATGCGCGAATGTCAGGCAACTGTTGGAAAGCGTGGCGCATACGTGCCAGGTCGCGTGGACGGGCGGTGCGTAGCGCCAGACGCGCCAGGATACGCTCCTGATCACCAACCTGTCGCAGTGAAGGCTGCAAATCGCTATATAGATCTTGCAGCTTGCCAATGGCCTGCTGGCGATCGTTCAACACGTTGATATTACGGGTCGGCATGTGCAGCCAGCGCTTTATCATGCGGCTACCCATGGGGGTCACGGTATGGTCGAGGATCGCCGCCAGTGTATTTTCAATACCCCCGGACAGGTTTTGGGTCAGTTCTAGGTTACGACGTGTGGCAGCATCCATGATAATGCCGTCCTGCTGTAGTTCCATAGTGATGCCACGAATATGTGGCAGTGAGGTACGTTGGGTATCTTTGACATATTGTAGTAAGCAGCCAGCGGCGCGCAGCGCCCGATGCGCCTGCTCAACGCCGAAGCCGATCAAATCGCGGGTACCGAACTGCAAATTGAGCTGCTGGCGCGCAGTCTCCAGCTCAAATTCCCACAATTGGCGGCGGCGCAGGCCGTGACGCTGTTCGATCAGAGCCATCAGTTCAAAGTTTTCTGGATAGAGAAGTTCTGCAGGGTTGGTGCGTTGTAACTCTGCTGCCATAGTTTCACTATCTTGTGGCTCGGCGATACGGAAGCGGCCAGAGCTGACGTCCAGTGTCGCGTAGCCAAAACAGCGAGTATCTTGCCAGATCGCCGCCAGCAGGTTATCCTGGCGCTCTTGCAGCAGCGCTTCATCGGTAATAGTACCGGGGGTGACGATGCGAACTACTTTGCGTTCGACCGGTCCTTTGCTAGTGGCTGGATTACCGATCTGCTCGCAGATGGCGACAGATTCACCTAACTGCACCAGCCTAGCTAGATAGTTTTCCACCGCATGGTGCGGTACTCCAGCCATCGGGATAGGTTCACCCGCGTAGGCTCCGCGCTTGGTCAAGGAAATATCCAACAACTGCGATGCGCGTTTGGCATCGTCATAGAACAACTCATAAAAGTCACCCATGCGATAGAACAGCAGGATTTCTGGATGCTGTGCTTTTAAGCGAAGATACTGCTGCATCATTGGAGTGCGGAAATCTAAATTCTTACTGTCAACCATAGACATAATTTGTTTACTCCATTGAATTTAAAGTGAATTGTGATTTTAGTTGTTATCATTAAGTATCACGTTGTGTTATAAAAAATCACCAAAATCCGTTTGTAAGTAAGTGTAGGTGTAAGTTGTTATATAGGTTATGGTATAATTTTGCTGAATAAACGTACATCCAGCACTTGGCAAGAAAAGTTGGATTTCAGCCTAAGTAGATCAATTGGTTAGTCATAAAATGGATCTTATATGACGGATAAACCAGCAGGCAAGCCTTTGTCATCCAAAGTCAGCAAAATGATGAGTCCTACGGACAAAAACAAGGCCGATAGGGGTGAGAACCGGGGCTTGTGTTTGACATGCGGCGCTTCTAGTATTAAGACATTTTTCTACCGCCATACTAGCCCGGTGACTAGTAAGCTGTCACTGGTAAAAATTGGAAGCTTTCCGCAAACTTGCGCTTGCAATGGCCCGTATGAAGTTGCAAGAACGTAAACTAATCAGAAGTGAAGGGCACTATCCAGCGTCTAAGCTGAAAGATGAGAAGCAACGGTTATTAGAAGAGAGTCAAAAACCGAAAGCGGCAGTGCTGACGGTTGAAGGTTTAGTTAAGCTGTACCTGACTGAACGGATAGAAGACCGTAAAAGTGCAAATGGAAAAATCATTCCTGGTGCGCGTAAAAAGAAAGGGCAAAAAGAAGCCCGCCGTACTCTGGAGAATGATACTATTGCTAAACTAAAGACGCGTGTCGCAGCAGAAATCACCCATAAATATATTGTCGAACGGTCAATGGTGTGATTAAACGCAGTGCCAAAATTCAGGATCCTACAGAGTGACTTTCGAGTATGTATTGACAAATGTATGCTAATAAATACGCAGGCCATGTAAATAATTATGTGTGTAACTGCCACCTTATTAAAGGTGATCGATCAGGGGCACTGTTTTGCTTTACCGGCATAATGAGCATATTTTTCTTGTTTATACCGCCACCGGTGTCTGAAGCGGTTATAGCGCCTCATTATGCGGTATTTAAGGGTATTTTTAGCAGTTGCCGGATCAATGTCTGCTGGTCACTGTTCTGTAGCCAGACAGCGTACAATGGGCGGGAAGATAGGTGGGATCTCACTGACTACTACCAACTGCGGATATTTTTTCCCATTGTCTGGGCAGTAAGGCGCAGCCGCCAGTGTTTACTAGTTTAACTGACGGGTTAGGGATACGGAAGTCATTGTGAGTATTGGAACGTTATCTCCTGCCTGTATCCTGCTTTCCTCTTGTTGAAAGTTGGCACCACATTCCAGTTTAATGTACGGCATTAGTGCCTATTTTTCGCAGCGACTGGCCGAGAATAGGCGCAGCGAGAAATTGCCCAATAGTTGGCTGGTCAAATCACCCATCTTGGGTGGCTCTATGGTAATAAGTAAATCAAGCTGTCTTTCATGTAGCTGTTTTACCAAAGAATGCCTAATGACACTCTGGATTCCTAACTGGAGCGCCTTACGCTGCTGATAAAGCGATTGTACCCAGGGGGTCAGATAATCATAATAAAGTGGTATCACCAATCGACAGCTCAGTATGCTGCAACGTTCGCACTACTTCTTTTTTCGTTAATTGCTAGGTGTTTATCATACTTTCGGCATGGGGGGGGGAGTAGCCGCTCACCAGCGGGTGTCAGGAGAATATTGTTGCAGTAATGGTTGAATAAATTTGCGCCTAATTGGTTTTCTAACTGATAGATGCGGAAACTGACCGCAGACTAGGTTAAGTACAAGGATTCTGCAGCCCTGCCAAAGTAGCGCGTTCTACTGACCTCTAAAAAGATTTTCAGTAATTAGGTATCTACACCTATCTCCAAAAATTTTTGTCGTTAGGATTTAAATGTTTTGTTTTACAGAATGTCAAAAGCCTATCTAATACTCCGCGCCATAACAGCACGACCATGAGAAGATTAGGAGCGTTTCAGATAGCGGATAGTTTCACCACAACCAATCGTTTTTTTAATAATAAACATTATCACCGCGGGTTCTCCCATCACGGTGATTTCACCATTAAATGCCACCGGGTGCTGGCAATTATACTATGTTGGAGGGAATATCATGATGCAGCATCAACTTTCGATCCGGGCGCAATCTCGCCCTGAAATGTTATAGCGTGTATTGCGTGTCGTGCGTCATCGTGGTTTTCAGGTTTCTAGCATGCATATGGTTTCGGCGCTAAATACTGACAATATTACTTATCGAATTAACTGTTACCAGCCAGCGCTCGGTTAGTCTGCTGTCATCCCAGTTAAGTAAATTGATGGGTGTCTCTTGTGTTTAGATCCAGCAATAATCCTCACAACAACGCAAAGGAAGAAGGATATACAACAATAACGAAGAAAGCCGATTATATTTGGTTCAATGGTGAGATGGTTCCATGGGTTGAAGCTAAGGTACGCGTGATTTCGCACGCTTTGCACTATGGTACGTCCGTGTTTAAAGGGGTGCGCTGCTATGATTCCCACAAAGGCCCGGTAGTGTTCCATCACCGTGAACATATGCAGCGTCTGCACGATTCGGCGAAGATCTATCGAATGCCAGTATCGTAGAGCGTTGCAGAGCGTTGACGAATTGATGGAAGCCTACTGTGTCACGTTGCGTAAAAACAATCTAGTCGGCGCTTATATTCGTCCGTTGGTGTTTTGTCGGCGATTGATGTAGGCATAGGTGTCAACCCGCCAGCCGGTTATAAAACAGATGTGATCATCGTGGAGTTTCCTTGGGGAACTTATCTGGGTGAAGAGGCATTGGATCAAGGCATTGATGCGATGGTTTACTCCTGGCAGCGCATGGAGGCAAATACCCTTCCCATGGCAGCCAAGGATGGCGGTAACTACCTTTCATCGCTGCTGGTGGGTAGTGAAGCGCGCCGCCACGGTTATCAGGAAGGCATCGCTCTCGATGTGCACGGCTTTATTTCTGAAGGTGCTGGCGAAAACCTGTTCGAAGTCAAAGACAATGTGTGCTGTACACCCCACCGTTCACTTCTGAGGCCCTGCCGTGCATTACCCGCGATGCCATCATCAAATTGGCGAAAGAAATGGGCTTTGAAGTGCGTGGGCAGATGTTGTCACATGAGTTGTTGTACCTAGCCGACGAAGTGTTCATGTCCGGCATGGCGGTGGAAGTCACCCCGGTGCGCAGCGTTGATGGTATCCAGGTAGGTATCAGCACATGTGGCCAGGTGACCAAACAGATTTAGCAGGCGTTCTTTGGCCTGTTTACCGGAAAAACGGAAGATAAATACGGCTGGTTATACTCGGTAACCTCATAATAAATAAAAATAAGAAAGCGGATTATTCGCCGCCTTAATCAATGTATTTGGAGTGAAAAGAGCATGCCTAAGTACCGTTCTGCCACCACCACCCATGGACGTAACATGGCTGGTGCCCGCGCATTATGGCGCGCGACCGGGGGATGACCGATGCCGATTTCGGCAAGACGATTATTGCGGTGGTCAATTCCTTTACCCAGTTTGTTACGGGCTATGTCCATTTGCGCGATTTAGGCAAGCTGGTTGCCGAACATATCGAGGCTTCCTGCGGTATCGCTAAAGAGTTCAACACCATTGCGATGGGCGATGGTATCGCCATGGGCGGCTCTGACCAACACCGTGTTGCACTTGTTGGCAGCAGCTCAGGAAGGTGCCGTTGATTTCACTATAGTAAACATCGACCGTCTGTCGCACAAGATGACACACATGTGTAAAGTGGCACCGAGTACCTAGAAGTACCATATGGAAAATGTGCACCGCGCTGGAAGTGTGCTAGCCATTCTGGGCGAACTGGATCGCACTGGTCTGATGAACCGCGATGTCAATAATATCCTCGGTATGAAACTGCCTGAAACCTTAGATAAGTACGACATCATGCTGACTCAGGATGAGGCGGTCAAAAAGATGTATCGCGGCGCTGTCCTGGCGGGCATCCGTCGTACCACTCAGGCGTTTTCGCAGGACTGCCGGTGGGACACGTTGGACGACGATCGTACACAAGCACTGGAAAACGCCTTTAGCCTGTAAGGGGGATTGGCGGTATTATACGGCAACAAGGCGGCAGACGGAAGCATTGTAAAAACCGCTGGCGTCGATAAAGACAACCTGACGTTCTGTGGCTCCGTAAAAGTCTATGAAAGCCAGGATGGCGCAGTAGAAGCTATTCTCGGTGGTAATCTGCTACGAAGGGCCAAAAGGCGGGCCGGGTATGCAAGAAATGCTGTATCCAACCACCTATTTGAAGTCGATGGAATTGGTTGGGTAAAGTCAGTGCGTTGATCACTGATGGTCGTTTCTCCGGTGGCACTTCCGGTCTATCCATTGGCCACGTTTCACCGGAGGCGGCCAACGGCAACCTAATTGCCTTAATTGAAGATGGTGACATGATCGACATCGATATTCCAAAATGCAGTATGGTGCTGGACGTGCCAGCCAGCGAGTTGGCTGCACGTCGTGAAGCCGAACTGGAGCGCGGCGACCAGGCTTGGACACCCAAAAATCGTGAGCGTCAGATCTCCTTTGTACTGCGTGCCTATGCAACATTAGCCACCAGCGCCGATAAAGGCACAGTGTGTGACAAGAGCAAGCTGGGAGGATAACGGCATGGCGGTATCACATAACCCTTACCTGACGCCCCCTGCGGTGCGCAATATTTGCGAGCGGTGCTCCGCTCACCAGTTTATGGGGTGGTTCAGGTCATCCCTTTGCAGGCTATGAACAAGATCTCTGCGCGCCTGGGCAACACTATTCTGGTAAAGCATGAAGATCTAGCCGGTGCACAGTTTTAAGCTGCGTGGAGCCTACGCAATGATCTCCAGTCTGGGCGAAGAGAAGAGCAAAAAGCACGTGGCGTGGTGATCGCCTCAGCGGGCAACCACACGCAGAGTGTTGCCTTCTCCGGCAAACGGCTGGGGATCAAAATCTTGATCGTGATGCCAGTACCCACTGCGGATATCAAAGTGTATGCAGTACGCGGCTTTGGTGGTGAAGTGCTGCTGCAAGGAGCCAATTTTGACGAGGATAAAGCCAAAGCGATCAAACTTTCCCAATAGCAGGACGTGACCTTTATGCCACCATTCGATCATCCAATGGTGATCGCCGGGCAGGACACACTGGCGATGGAGTTGCTGCAACAGGACGCACATCTTGACCGGGTATTTTTGCCGGTCGGCAGTGGCTTAACCACCGCCGTAGCGGTGCTGTTCAAACAAATTGATGCCGTAAATTAAGGTAATCGGCGTAGAAGCGGCGGAATCCGCCTGCCTATGGGAGGCGCTGAACGCTGGTCAGCCGGTGGATATGTCATGCGTCTGGCTGTTTGCCGAAGGTGTAGCGGTGAAGCGTATCGGTGATGAAGCCTTCCGCTTGTGCCGCCAATATCTAGACGATGTGATTACCGTAGACAGTGATGCCGTCTGCGCTGCGGTCAAAGATCTGTTTGAGGACGTGCGTGCCATCGCGATTAACCTTCCGGAGCGTTAGCGTTCATTGGCTAGGCCTGAAGAAATATGTGCAGCGCCACAACTTTCAGGGTGAACACCTGGCGCATGTGCTGTCCGGTGCCAACTTGAACTTCCACGGCTTGCGCTACGTGTCCGAGCGCTGCGAATTGGGCGAACAGCGTGAAGCCTTATTGGCGGTAACCATTCTAGAGCAGCAGGGTAGTTTCCTTAAGTTCTGCTAACTGCTAAGCGGCCGCACGGTGACCGAATTAAATACCGCTATGCTGATGCGAATAACGCCTGCATTTTCGTCGGCGTGCGTTTGATGAGCGGCCATGCTGAGCGGCTAGAGATCATCGACGAGCTAAATCGTGGCGGCTTATTAGGTCGTAGATCTGTCCGATGATGAAATGGCCAAACTGCATGTGCGCTACATGGTCGGTAGGCGTACATCCGGAGCGCTGTTAAAGTTCCTGCAAACGCTGGGTACCTGCTAGAACATCTCGCTGTTCCACTACCGCAGCCATGGCACCGAATTTAGCCGTGTGTTGGCGGGCTTTGAGCTGTCGTAGACCGAACCTGAATTTGAACAACACCTGCAGGCGCTTGGCTATGACTGCCACGATGAAACTGATAACCCGGTGTTCCACTTTTTTTGCAGTGCTGATATAAAGGTGGCCTACCCCAGGGGTTTAACGGAGACAGGGTTTTCAGCATCAACGCGCTGCCTAATTATGATGGCAGTAAACGCCAAAATGCATTGATCAACGGATCGCTGAGGCGTTTCTTTTTTACGCAACCACCCCAGTTCAAAGGGGGCGACCATCGAAACATTTTCCAATGGTGAGATACGCTGGAGCACCGGTTACGGGCCGTTGTTATCCACCACCACACTGGGGATCAGTGCGATGCGTTTTCGTGATGGGCCGTATTCTGGCAGGATAAAAGGAATATCGGCCCATATGGGCTGCTTGGTAAAGACCTGAGTGTACACTGCACAGGGTAGTGCCGGGGCGATTAGAACCAGCAGGATTTTGCAGATTTGGGTAAACGCTATGCTGGTTGGCAGGGTTTCTGGCCGGCCAGCGATGCCGAGATCAGCCTCACTGGACTGCACTTTGTCGGCCGTATCGGCAGCATCACCCGTGGTCAGTTTAATTTCCACCAGTGGGTGCTGCGTTTAAAAGTAGTCGAGGATGGGTAGTAGGTGGCTATAAGCAGCGGTGACTGAGCAGAACAGCCGCAGCTCGCCACTTAGCGAAGAGCCATGTTAGCCGAGCGCGTGTTTCAATTGCTGGTATTGCAGCAACGCCTGCCAGGCAAACTGCTTAAGTTGTTCGCCGGCATCGGTAAGCTTCACCGTGTGATTATCACGTAAAAACAGCGGTTGCCCAAGGATCGCTTCCAGCCGCTGGATCTGGCTGGATAGCGTTGACAGGCTAACATGCATCGCTTTGGCAGTGCGACCAAAGTGGTGACTATCAGCAAGATGGAAGAACAGCTTTAAATCACACAAATTCATATCGTCACACTCGCGGTAAGTGGGTTGCATAAATTGCAATATAACGTTCGTAATATATCAATTTAAGCAATGGATTTCCTACGATACAGTGAGTTTAACGCCTCTTTGCATAGACATAGCGGGGGTATGAAAATAACATCAATAACCTAAATCGAATCAGCATCTGACTGGAGTATCATCATGGCTAACTATTTCAACTCATTGAACCTGCGACAGCAGTTGGCATAATTGGGTCAACTGCTGCTTTATGGCACGCGACGAATTTGCTGATGAAGAGGATTACATGAAAGGTAAAAAGTGGTGATTGTTGGCTGTGGTGCGTAGGGCTTGAACGAGGGCTTAAACATGCATGATTCATGTCCGAATATGGCTTATGCGCCACGCCAGGAAGCCATCTACGAGAAGTGTGCTTCATGGCGTAAAGCCAGCGAAAACGGTTTTAATGTAGGTAGCCACGAAGAGCTGATCCCGCAGGATGACCTAGTGGTTAACTTGACGCCGGACAAACAGCACTCCTTTTGTGAGTACGTAAAGAATACAAACGTGGTTTCGTAGTGCCGACCCTGATTGCAGTTCACCCGGAAAACGATCCGAAAAGCGAGGATATGGCTATTGCTAAGGCTTGGGCGGCGACAACAGGTGGCCACCGAGCCGGCGTGCTAGGCTCCTCCTTCGTCGCCGAGGTGAAATCCGACCTAATGAGCGAGCAAACCATTCTGTGCGGCATGTTGCAGGCTGGTTCGCTGGTGTGCTTTGACAAGCTGGTGGCTGAAGGTACCGACCAGGATTACGCCGAGAAACTGATACGGTTCGACTGGGAAACCATTACCGAAGCGCTGAAATAGGGACGTATCACCCTGATGATGGATCGCTTATCCAATCCAGCTAAGCTGCATACTTATCTAAACAACTGAAAGAGATCATGGCACTGCTGTTCTAGAGTAAGCGTAAAGGCAATGCCGTATTGACGGTTAATGAGAAGCGAGATCCACTTTTGAGGGCAGAAGTTAGGCCACTTTATTATACGGGGCCACTCCGGCAGTACACTCAGGATATGACGTAGATAAGCCTGCGGGTCGATTCCGTTGAGTTTGCACGTACCGGTCAGGTGGTACAGCAGTGCGCCGCGCTCACCACCATGGTCGCTGCCGAAGAAGATATAATTTTCCCCAGACAGATGTTTCTCAACGCCCGTTCCACTGCGTTATTGTCAGGTTCCGCCAGCCCATCATCGGCGTAATAACACAACGCATCCCATTGGTTCAACGTATACGCTAACGCTTTACCCAACTGGGATTTTTTCGACAGCGTCGCGCTTTTATCCACTATCTACTCATGTAGTGAGTCGAGTAACGGTTTAGCTCGGTCCCGTCTCTGACTGCCTGACTACCTTTTGCTTCCGTCCTGCCGCACGTATTTCTTCCTCTATAACGTAGAGTTGACCGATGCGTTTCAGGGCTTCCTCGGCCGTGGCATCCTGGGTACTGATGTACAACATCATGGGTTTTTCTACGGGCGTGTGCCCAGCATGCAACCTCGATCAGTGCACCGTCTTCACGTTCTGCATTGAACAACTGGTCATAACCGCCGCACGCATCAGCCGGCAACATGCCACTATATTGGCGAAGATGTTGTTGCGGATGTTTTCCCTGCCGGTCCGGCGAGTAGGCAAACCAGGCCGCCGGTGTGTCTGATGAACTAACGTTACGGTTATCGCGGACATAAGTCCAGAGCCGCCCAGTTTTCGTCTTCTTCCTACCCGGGGACAACACTGGCACCGGCGTATCGTCGGTATGAAGTTTGCGGGTATCCGACGTAGCGGTACAGTGCTTCGTTCAGCGGTGCCGTTAACCAGCAGCAGGCATCTACCCAGTTGGAGAGCAAGGCTCGACTCAGGTCCACGCCCTGACGGGCTAGGATTTCAGTTTGACGATACAAGGGCAAGTGTTAGCCGTATTTTGACGTCATCACCTGGGACAGCAGGCTAGGCCCTGCGATGCCGCGGTCAATGGGACGCGAGGGGGGCTTCAAAAATGCAGTCACACTTTTCGCACGCCTTTTTCACCCTGACGGTGCGGATTACTTTCAGAGCGCAGGCGACCATTTCCAGCTGTTCTGCGCTGACTTCGCCGAGATATTTAAGGTTACTTCCGCACTTATGACAGCCGGTTTCCACGGGCTCAAGGCGGTTCATCTCACACGGAAGGTGTTCGGGAAGTGGCTAACGATACCGGGACTGGCGAAGCTGACTGGGAACTTGCGGGTCGTTTTCCGACCGTTGTGACGGTCACCAGCCTGCTCGTGCAGTTTCAGCACCGCTTCAGCCTCTTCCACCTGTCGGCGAAGTTTTTCAGAGCGGGTACCGAACAATATCCGGTGCAGCTTTTCCAGTTGCGTTGCGTACGTAGATGCTCTATTTCCCGCTTTTCGTTTTCTATCTTTCTTCTGCACGGGACAGCGCCGAGCTCAGGAAGGACTCAGTCTCTTCCACGAGGCTGAGTTTGTTATTTTTCTGTCGGAGCTCTTTTTCAAGGGCTGCGATGTGGGTGAGATAGTGGTGTTCCATGACCATGGTTATAATGGGGTCATGGTGTTTTTACAACATTGTCAGCGAGTTAAAGCGGGGGGTTCGGCTGCCGCCAGTCCAGTTTATCGAGAAGCATGGCAAGCTGTGAGCGGGTAATGGCGATTTTACCATCATTGAACCATGGGCCAGACGAACTAGCCTTCCTCAAGGCGTTTGGTAAAGAGGCACAAGCCGTACCCATCTGCCCAGAGGATTTTAACCATATCGCCACGACGACCACGGAAGATGAACAGATGGCCAGAGAAGAGATTTTCCTCGAAGGCGTGTTGCACCCGTTCGCCCAGACCGTTGAACGATTTTCGCATATCCGTAACACCGGCAACCAGCCAAATACGGGTGCCTGACGGGAGGTTTATCATTTCGCTGTTCTCCCGGTCAGCTTGCAGATCAGCACCGCCAGCAGTTCGGGAGACGGATTATTCAGCGTCATTCTACCCCGACAGAACTCCACGTGGCAGGAGGTGGCGTTCAGCGAAGAAGGCTGACAGGTTGTGGCGTTATGATCACCTCATTATGTCGGGAAAGATATCCCTTCAACAGGCAGTAGCGCCGGTGATGACAACCCGCACCTGTGGTGTGACTGTACTTGCCATCACGCTTATCGGTGCTGTCGTTGCTTTCACCGTCATAATTCAGGAAATCTCGAACTTGACTATTCGTGTCAATACCCTTGATGCCGCCTTTCGCAATGGCTAAATTAGTTAGCTCACCTCAAATGTCACCGCCATGGAAATGCGCCTAAACACACTCGAACAGCAGGTTAGGTTACCTAGCTGGCGAAACTCCCGGCTGAGGTGCAGTCAAATAGCGAAGTACAGGCCACCCTGCGTGAAGTGCTGCAGAAGTTGCGTGATGCTGAATCGGCCAGCCGCCAGGACGTGGCGCAGGTGCTGACGCGCATCAGTACGCTTGAGCATGATGTTCAGCAGTCCGCGGCAGCGTTAGGTGAGATAAACCGACAGCTTACGCAGAAAGCTGTCAAACCAGAAACGACGACGCCTGTAAAAAAGAATAATCGGTCAGCCAAGCGAGCGGCGACGCCAGTTGCCCCCCTTTATGCTGGCCGGCATTGAGCATCGGGGGGGGCAAAAAGCTCTGGGATCCGGTACTGGATGGGCTGCGTAGCGTCGTCAAGTACGGCCGCACCTGCTTCGATAAAATCGTCGCGTCACTGCTGACATTGCTGGAGAAACTCACCACCGGCAAGACCGCGGCATTGCTAGCACCCGATTACACCAATCTTGACGATCCCCGGCCCATACTGGACTAGTACAACATCATCAAGGCACGCAGCGTGGTTTACGTTGGTCTTGATGCGATATCCGACCCCAGTGGTCGCTACGGCGTCAGCAACAGAATGTTCGCCGATCTGGTGTCCCAGGGATGGCACGTCTATAAGTTTGGTCTTGGCGTCTTGGCGATGAGGACAAGGAGAGATCTGGCAAGGTGGCCATCAACTTGCACTGCAACGAGTTTAATGAACTGATGGGGGGGATGAGTTTATCCGGCTTATCAACAAAGGGGGCGGGGCGGGCTTTCAGGTGACTGCATATACCCAGACGCTCTCCGACATTAAGGCACACGTTAGCAGCACGGCCAAAGCGAATCAGATGGTGGGGAATTTCAACAACCTGGTGATGTTGCGCGTGCGGGAGAAAAATACCGCCATGCTGCTCATCGACCAACTTCCCGACGTCGATGTGTATCAGAAAACACTGACCTCCGGTGTGACGTACGTATCGCGTCCTGGTAAGAAAACGGACATTAACAGCAACGTAAATGACCAGATGATCCTGATCAAAGTGCCGATGATAAGCCGCCTAACTGATATCATCAACCTGCCCAAGGGGCAAGCCTATGCGCTGCTGGAAGGTGGGCGGCTGTGGAAAATCCGCATGCCGCTGCCGGCCGATAATGATGATCCGCATATGCCAGCAAGTCTTGAGAAACTGGCCGATAACATGGAGAAAAACTACCACACCAAAGAAACCTGGTGGACCGGCGGTGATATGACGTTCGTAGGAGGGGTGTCGCACCATAATGGCGATTATGACCGGCGGCAGCGCACTGGCACGTCAGAGCAGCGGGCCGGGCCGTTTGGCCTGCTGCTGTGGGATCTGCCAATTAGCCTTATCGGTATTTTGTTAGGCTCTCTGCTAGCCAGCCTGCTGATTGAGTATGTCTGTATCGCCTTGCTGTGGACGGATGAGGGGGCTGCATAGCTATCTTGTGATGGTGGCGGAAAGCCGCTGGCTGTCTGAAGGACACACCAGCAGCCTGCTGATGTCTACCCCGGTGACCACGGTCAGTCATCGGGATTACGCTGTTTGGCAGTGGTTTTTTGTAGATGGCGGACTCAGCGGCAGGTTGCAGCCGTTTAAAACGCTGAGCGAGGAAGGCAGAGGGATTATTCCCGCGCTCAATGGGCTGGGGCCTCACTGGTGAGTGGGTTGGGCGTGTACCTGCAGGCAATGATATGGGTCACGCTGATTTTCTTTATCCGGGTGATGATCCTGTTTCTAAGCCTGCCGCTTTTCTTGCTGGTCGTGATAACCGTGGCGGTGGAGGGGCTGGTGCGGCGCGACCTGCGACGATACGGGGCAGAATATGAATCGAGCTTTGTGTATCACTACGCGAAACGCTTTATCAAATCGGCGCTGTATGGCCCCTGTATGTTTTATCTGGCATGGCCGACAGCCGTGTGGCCGAACTTGCTGCTGCTCCCTTCGGCACTGCTGGTTGGTAGGTAACTAGCGGTGGTCATAGCCTCATTTAAGAAATATCTCTAGTCGTTATTGTCCTCCAACAGTTTTATTTTTACCAAAGCTATAATAATTTCCAGCTGTACCCCCGCAGCTTTGCGTCACTCTCCATACCATCAGTTACCCGGGAAAGCCGCCTATGCGTCACACCCAACCCCCTTCTTTTACTGCTGCTGGCCAGCGCTCTGCATTGTCAGGCCTCTAAGAAAGACGAGCTGGCACTGGTGAAGCGTCAACTTGATCGGGTACTGGCCAGTCTTGACCGTGCACGCGTGGTGACCAACTAGGATCAGCATGCCCATTTTTATTTTTACTATCAGCAGGCTACGCGCGATATCACCATCATGAAGCGAAGCATGGTATTTCCACTTACCTGGAGCCGTCACGGTCCCAGCCCAGCCCCCATCCCGTTCTGCATCGGTTAGCGGCTAGTATAGTACCGTGCCGAGGAGCCATTATGGCGATGAACGGATCCCAGCTCTCCGGTTGTGGTGCCGGCATCGGTAACATCCTGGCGCCTGTATAGCTTAACACGCTGATTCTGGGTTCCCTGGCCATTGTCCTGCTTCTTTTTACCGCCTGGGGGTGGTGGGGGACCCCACCGGGGACCCCTATAACACCGTCATGGGCTAAATCAAATGGGCGGTCTGGCGCTCGGCCTGCTGGTCTGCGTGGCTGCGTTTCTCGCCGTGGTTCACGCTGTTATTACTTCCTTCCACGATATCCGTCGCGGTAAAGGGATCCTGGACCGAGTTTCTGCTGGCCGCCATCATCGGTATACTGTACGGCATTCCGCTAGCCGTGCTGCTGTCGCTGTTACTGTTTATTGGATGGCTGGTGTTCCCCATCTGCATGCTGTTGGCGCCACTAGTTGTGGTTTTTTTGGCGGTGGCTGGATTGCCGGCTACAAACGTGGCAAGCCGGAGAACTATATCTGGCGGCGCCTCAAGGCGCCGCGCTGCCGCGCTCGTTGATCCTTGACAGCTGGACGTGGGGGTTAGAAACGGACCTCGGCAGTCAAACGCGGTGTAGGTTAGGCATGAGCTGGTTTCGTAACGACGGTATGACCGCACGCGATAATCATATCTTTTCGTTGCGCATTGCCTGCGTATTGCTGTTCGCTGGCATGTTGATTACCGGTATAGGATGGATGCGTGCGCCATCTGAGCTCACCATCCACAATCCGCCTGATTTGAGATCTGGAAGTACCCGTAAATGGTGGGAGGTGCCGCCGTCAACAGTATACAGCTTTGCTTTCTATATCTTCCAGCAGCTCAACGCATGGCCAAAAAAACGGTGAGGTGGGCTACCTAGCAAAGATTGCACAGATGAGTGCTTACCTGACCGCCGTCCTGTCAGGATTTTCTCAATAAAGATGCGCAGATGCGTAAGAACAGCGACGAGCTGCGCGATCGCGTACGTGTGGTGTATGAAATCCCGCGTTGTGGCTACAGCCGCCGCAGCGTTACCCTGCTCGATCAGGATAACTGGATTGCCTGGCTCGACCTGGTGGCGGATGAGTATTACCACACCAAACCGGTCAAACGGGCGCTGGTGCGGCTATCCGCTGAAGGTGGTGCGCTGCTGGGGTGGCGATAAGGCAACCTCCCCGTTCAGTCTGGCGCTGGACTGCTGCTATGCTGCCATCCCACAGCGTCTGGAGGCTATCAAGCAGCCTGAACCGGAGAAAAGTCAGGAGCGTTCAAGTGAAAAGATATTCTCTGATACTGCTGGCTATGCTGCTGACGTCAAGTGCAGCACGGGCTGTAGAATTGATGAAGTAGGCGCGTGTTCCGCTGCAAATACCCCTGACTGTCGGCTAGGAGCGCATCGTTTTCGTAGATAAAAATATTCGCGTGAGTTTCCCGCCGTCACTGAATGACAAGTTGCGCATCCAGAGCACCGGCGGCGTGGTATATCTTGCTGCAAAGGAGACGTTTACGGGGTAACGCGCCTTAAATTGCAGAACAAGGAAAACGGTGAAATCATTCTGCTCGATGTTAGCGCCGAACCCGGTAAAAAGACGCGCGAGCCGGTGAAGCTTGTCTATGACGGTGAGGTGGCCAATGCCACTGCGAACGACAAGCAGACGGTCAGCGGTGACAGCAACGCCCGCCAGTAATCCCAGCGCGAAGTGGGGGACAGCCGTAAGCTAGCAAAGCTCCACGCTCCACTGTCTGTGGTATTGTGACATAATATGCGACGCAGAACATGTACGGCCAACCGCGTACGGTGGAAGCGGTACCTGGCGGGTATCAGCCCAGTCTCTCTCAAGCTGCCGTCTCCCCTCACCACGCTGAGGACGTCCGAACCGGTGACCCTTTACCCTATGGCGGGTTGGAGGAGCCTTCAGGGCAGTAGCGTGATCGCGCTACAGGTGCTTAACCGTTCTGCGGACAAGGTCATCCTCGATCCGCTGGTGCTGAAAGGTCAGTTCGTCACGGCAACCTTCCAGCACTGCTGGTTGGGTCGTGCTAGCGCGCCGGAAGATACTACCGTGCTGTATCTGGTGACCGCCGAGCGGCCGGAGGGGGCATTTATCACTGAACCGGCAATGCAAAAGGCGGTTAAAGGCAGCAATAGAGTAAAAAAATGAAAGCACCTGGTTCAAATATGTTAGTGAAGATCGCCGTTTCCCTGGTGCTGTCCGGCACTATCATGCTCGGCGTAAAATCCTGCTCTGAAAGCCGCAGCTAGACCACGGGTAGGCAGAAAAATACCCACGTGAAGTTAAAGGACTTGACGCCAGAAGACCTGAAATCCCTAGGCATTGATGGGGATTAGCCTCAGGATACTCTGCGTACCATTGTGGGCAACTTCCATAAGGTGCAGGATGATAGTCTAGATAGCCTCGCTGATGACAATAAAAAGCTCAGCGATGAAAACAAGGCGCTTAAAAAGACTTACCGCAATGTTGATGAAAAGATAAGCCAGGTCGTGGGCAATGCCCGTGCTAAAGAGGTGCAGAAGCGTTCACAGCTCAGCACGCAGGTGACCGATCTGAGTGCGCAGGTTGTGATCAGCTTATAAACCAGCTTAAAAGTGGTGTAGCCAGTACAACAGTGGCTAGTAAATACTGCTCCCGGCAACGATATTCCGGTTGGTCTGGGTTATGACAACGGACTGAGCGGTGCCAATAACGCGTTATCGTCAGATAGCTTGAAGTGGGTAGAGTCGAATGATGGCATTTCCATTGATGCCAACGGCTGTCCGCTATCGGGCAGTAGTAACAGCAATAATGCCACCAGCTTTGCCTTTGCCAGCACCTTTGGCGCTGTAAGCGATGCCACCAAACAGGCGGCGCAGCGGTGCTGGTCGTACAGGATATGCTCTGCCAGCGGCCGAGAAGGCCACTGATCCGGTCTATACCCTTCCGGAGCGTAGAACGCCACCCTAGTTGGTAGCCAGGCCATTACGGCGCTACTGGGGCGCGTGCCTGTTGACGGCAAGGTCACCGATCCGTACCCCTTCAAAGTAATGATTGGCAAAGACAACCTCACGGCCAACGGCATAGAGCTGCCTAACGTGCAGTGGGCCATCGTGTCAGGAACTGCAACCGGTGACTGGACGCTATCCTGTGTATGCGGTGCCATTACCAGTATCACCTTCGTCTTTACTGACGGCACCGTTCGCACTCTGCCATCACTGAACGGCAGCAGCGGTAATCAGAATGGCCAGGGCAGCAGCGGCAATAACAACAGCATCGGCTGGCTATCGGACGACAATAGCATCCCCTGTATTTCCGATGCGTGCAAAAGTAATGCCCCTACTTATCTGACTTACCTCGCCGTATTTGCCGCCGTTGGAGCGGCCGGTGAAACGCTGGCACAGAACCAGAATACCACCCAGACCAACGGTAATGGCGGCGTCACCGCCATCCTGACGGGCAATGCGGGTCAGGCCGTGCTGGGCAAGGCGTTTTCCGGCGGCATGCGAGAAACCGTTGACTAGGTCAAGGCACGCTATGGCCAGACTTTTGATGCCGTCTACGTACCCAATAGCCAGAAAGTGGCGATGCATATCACGCGCCAACTGGCAATCGATTATGAAAAGAGGAGCCGTAAGGTGAAATATGACTTTAGCCTGGTCGGAAACGGCACGGGGATGGGCTGATGGGGAACATGATGCAAAATAACAACCCTGGGATGCGCCGGCACAAGCTTCTGGCCACCTATGCTTGTGTGGCGGCCATGTCGCTCATGCTTGCAGGCTTGTAGCACCTTGAAAGACGAAATGTTGCCCCGGGTGAGACAGTACCATGCTGGCGCTGTGGAAAGCGGGTGAGGTCGGCCACGCGCGCGCCACGGTGGAAAGCAGCACCACGCTGCGCATGTCGGTTACAGACAGCGAACGCACGCGTGCACAGCAGACGCGCAACAGCTCAGCCGTGGCCAGGAAAACGATATCCAGCAGACGTTTCCCCGCCTGCCCAATCCTGACATGGTGATGTATGTATTCCCGCATCTAGCAGAGGGAAACACGCCGGTCCCGGGCTACAGCACCGTGTTTCCTTTCTACTGTTAGGTGCACTATGTGTTGCCCGGTGAGCGCACGGAGGATCTATGATGACATTCATCTTTTCCGCCGCAGGCAAACGCTACAGGACGCTCACCAGCATGGCGACGGGCCGTTTTCTGTTAACGGCTACCAACCCTTGACCCGAAATGGACGATGGACGTCTGACGCGTTCTAACGAAGCGAGCCTGTACGCCACTGCGACGTCTGTTATCAATCATGTGCCATGGGGGGTACCTCGCTGAACACCAGTGTCCGCTGCTTGATGACGGCGTGTTGGTAGGTGCGGTCTATGAAATTACGACTGTTGGCACAGAGGGTCGACCCGCGCGTCCCGGCTGGCAAAGATTCACGACGTGGTGGAGAACACCCTGCAGGACATCCTGCCGGAGCTCGACTCACATCAGTGGGTGTTGCAGTTTTACTGCCAGGATAAATCTGACCTTGTCTGTTACATGGATAAGGTCAGGGGCTACGTCAAGACATGGGCAAAGGGGACCACGTTTTACTGAGGCCTGGCTTTGCGAACAGGCTCGCCACCTGCAAATGTCGCCGTTGAATAGGGGGTTGACGCGGTGACTGTAGCCGCCCCTTAGGTGGTCAGATGCGCCGTACCCGCATGGTGGTTTATCGCTCTAGGTGGAAACCCCATACCGTGACCCGATGGCACTGTAATTGCTGTTGAATCAGGTGTGCGGCCGCCTGACTGCTGCCATGAGTAGTGCTAGCATCCAGAGCTAGCGACAGAATGGCAAGCAGATCCACAGTTAACTGCTGCGCTGGTTCAATCCAGAACCGAAGTGGGTTAACAAGGCGACGCTATATCGCTGCACCCGTTACAGTGATGATTCCCCGGTAGACACCACTACTGCTACTCAATGATTTCAGCGAAAGCCTGTGGTTCACCCGTCCGCGCAGCGATGCGGAGAAAGGTGTCTAGTGGTTTGATAATGTGGCTCACAAGGCGGTACTGATTTCCCGCCTGCGCAATTCCCCGTCCACTGGCTTTTTGACCGGTGAGGTAACACGCGGCGAGACAACATTAACGCCATCATGGATCTGCTGCCGCAGGGTACTATTTTGACGCTGATTATCCAGCCGCAGGACAGGATCGAGGAGAATTTTTCCCGTCTGAGCATCGACTCGATGTGGGAGAACGTCGACTCGCTACGCGCACGCGAGGATGCCTCCAGAACGCGGACCTTCCTGGGGAACAAGCATAAGATCTATATCTATCGCGCGGCTATCTCGCTGCTGATTAGGGCCCAGGACCCGGAAACGCTGAACAAATGCTATCTCGACATCGGCAGCAAACTGCTGAACTGCAGCCTGGAGCCGGTAAACCAGGAACATAATATCGGGCCGCTCAGTAGTTACCTGCGTGCCAAGCCGATGTGCTTTAACCCACAGCAGGATCGCAATCACTGGTATACGCGCCTGATGTTTGTCGAGAACTTTGCCTGCCTGGCACCGGTGTACGGTCGCGATACCGGCACTGGCAATACGGGTTTTACCTTCTTTAACCGCGGCGGCCGCCCACTGTGTGTCGATCCGCTGAATAAAAATGACTGCACACAGAACGTGCACAAGCTGCTGTTCAGCCCGACTGGTGCCGGTAAGTCAGACACCATGCCCTATGAGCTGGCGCAGATGATGGCCATCTATCGGCCACGTATCTTCCTGCTTGATGCAGGGCAACAGCTTTGGCCTGTTTGGGGATTACTGCGCTTCGCTGGGGCTGAAGGTACACCGCGTCAGCATCAAGCCCGGCAAGGTGATCTCTTTGGCTCCGTTTGGTGATTCACACCTGCTGATGCAGGTAAAGCCGGATGCGTGGCTTGTCAGCGAAGAGGCGTTCCGGGTATTGATGAGAATGTGGAAGACGATAAGGGCAAGGATGAAGAGCGTAACGTGCTGGGTGAGATGGAGGTTGCGGCACACCAGATGATTACCGTCGGGGAGGAGGGGAGGCGGAGGAAGCGAGGATGATCCGCGCCGATCGCGGTATGATCCGCGAGGTGATACTGATTGCTGTCAGAACCGCTTTTGACGCAAACCACTAGATGCTGCCGGAAGACCTGATGTATGCGCTATAGAATATCGCGCGAGAATGGTATGAGGTCCAGATGGCGGTAACGGTTATCTCTCTGCTTAATACCATCAACACTATTGCCGAGCGCGAGCAGCACAGTGAAAGAGAACCCCTTGTACCGATCTACGAAGCGCATATCGTCACCGCCAACCCGCTGCTGGTGCCTTACGCACCAAGATCGTCAAGATGTGGCGTAAGCTCGGTGCCTAGCTATGGCTGTTTACCCAAAACCTGTCGGACTTTCCAGATACAGCAAAAAGATGCTCAATATGGCGGAATGGTGGGTGTGTCTTGTCATACCACCGTACGAGGTGGGGCAGGCTGACCGATGAGCAAAAGACCATGCTGCTGTCAGCCACCAAACTACCGAGAAAACATACCGAGGGCGTGATCTTATCCCGTAAGGTACAGGCGCTGTTTCGTGCCGTGCCGCCCAGCCTGTATCTGGGCACTGGGGATGACATAAAAAGAAGATAAAGCCGAAAGGCGGTCGATTATGAATGAATATCAGTACTCAGAGCTTGAGGCTGCTTCTTATGTTGCGCGGCGTCTAGACGAGAGTCGTGTATGGTTATCTGACAGAGGACATAATGAAAAAGCTGACCATGACACCGCTGAGGATTCTCCCTGACAAGGCACTGATTGCTTCCGTTATTTTTACCGTGTCGCCATAGGGTACGGCATCGATTGGCTAGTCTGATCGCCAGTCGTTTGAGCAGTTGCAGGGGGAAATCCTCAACCGATTGTAGCAACCGGTGCTGCTGTCGGCCCATCCGGCACCGCGTTGGCCGACGCGGCTGCGTGGCCGCTTACCTTGCAAATGTGCATGATAAAACGCTGGATATCCTTATCACCGTCGCTGGCAATACGCTGTGGCCGGGTGAGGCGGAGTTCAGGACCGGACTCCGCTAGAATATCTGCGTACCCGATGCCACCGACATGCTGTGGCGGGTGCGGGCAGTATAGAGACAGCGTTTACTTATCTACCAATTCTATCTTCATGCTGAGATCATATTCGACTATTTCGATAATGCAGTTATAAGCTTCGATGATCTTACTGAGCGATGCCTTACGGCCAGCAGCATTGAACCTACTGAGCTCAATGACATTTGATGCGAGAAATTGTTCAAACATCAAGGATGTCAACACGACCGTCGTATGCACCATTTCCGAAGGTTTTAAGTAAGGCTTCTAATACAACAGTACCTTTAGAGGACGTAATAACGAGCGGTTTGTACCCACCCTCCAGGTTTGTAATGCACTTGCTTAGTAGTGCTTCCGTTGGCATGTTAGTGATATGCAGCACCACGTCTTCGTAATCAAAATCACCATGACGGCTGGAACCGGAATAATTCTAGTTGGAGTGGTGATGCTTGATGTTCCCCTCCCCCAGCAGCACATCCAGTTTGGCCCCAACCATATGCTGCATCAGACTACCAACGAACTTGGAACCTGTCCCTTTATTCATTCTGCCTGTTCTGTGCTTGTGACAGCAAGTGGCGGATAGCACAGCGAACTCCCCATAGTGGATCGATGCTCAAAATAAACGGTCTTCGTTCAAAATAGTCTTTGGCTTTAGCAATCCAGAAACACTCGAATGCAAGCAGATCTAAGGTCCCATTGTTCTTGTAGAGCTGATTCAGTAACTCGATGTAGTCCATCATGAGCTGCATGCTACCGCGGATGGTTCAGCTACCTTCGCTGGCTAACATTAGCATGAGCCCGTATTCACTTAACACTTTTTGTGTAGCCGGGACACCAAGTTCTTTCACCTGACCCTGTTTACCTGTCTTACAGTCATCGCTGTTTAACGGCCACTCCAGTGTTCCTGCTTTTTGTTTCTCAAGTACGTGCCGGTTGATGACCAGCAGAGCTGCAATAGGTCCATTTATTACCATTATTACCGCAACCTTTTTCTGAGCAGATAAAGCATTGTACGACTCGTACAGGTTCAAAAATAAATCTGGCAAGATGGCGGACCACTGGCATAATGACACTATCGCCAGCGATATGATAGGCATCATTATAATTATGAGGAAGCTTATAAATATCTGGTAGCCACATCAGGCGAGATGCTTCTCTTGGGGATAGAAGACGTGAACTTATCTTATAGCCTTCAACGACCAGGATACTTTGACGGCTGGAACCCCCTGCCTGGGTACGCAAATACCCCGCAATGCCATCGAATCGGACTTCTGCCCGCTGGACTTTTCGCCGTTATCATTCATCCGGGTACGCTTGTAGAGTCCTCCGACAATACGTTTTCCAGATTTCTGGGCTGACTAAACTTTAAGAAGGTTAACAGGGGTCATCATTGCCAGTAATTGCCTGGTTTTTTCTGCGTTGTCCCATTTTACACCCTCTGGATTCTCATCAATGATGTCACTAAACGTCGTCAATCGCTCTTTAGGCAGAGGTAAATTCCACCATAGCCATGATTGCTGCGCTTTTTGTGACAGCCCATTAAAAGCGGTGACTATTCGTTCTGGATGCAACTGACTAATGGGAGTCGGGGAAATGAGATGCTGAGGTAATTTTGCTGAGGGGTGTATGGCCACAATAAAAACACGGGAACGCGATTGCGGCACGAAGTGCTGGGCATCTACGACCATTGCACTAAAACGGTAGCCTGCATCGGATAGAACGGCCACTATAGAGGTAAAATCCTTCCCTTTATTTGACGTCATGATGCCATAGACATTTTCGAGCACGATAATCTGATTGGCTCGCCTTTCATCCATAAGATTCCGTATAAGTCGCTAGAATGGCCAGAATGTACCAGAACGGGTCTGATTATGGTCATCTTCGCTGCCGATCCCTTTATAAACGCCAGCCAAAGACAGATTCTAGCAAGGGAAGGATGCCCATAGCAGGTCTGCCTGTGCGGGGAGTTGTGCGCTAGTGATGTTATTTATATCTTCGACCAGCAAATCTATGCCACCGCTCCAATTACTCTTGTAAGCATGGCCTTTCATTGGGCTAAAATCGTTAGCAAAGAGGCAATCCCACTGAGCACCCAATCCGGTGCGGGCCATCCCGCCGCCGGCAAAAAACTCATAAAAACACCGCTCTGAATGCCTGGTGTATTTCAGGTGGGTATTTGCACGCTCAATGTCACGATGAATTCTTTCGTTGATTGCCTGAGCAATCCACGCTCTCATAGTGATTTTTCCACCATCAAGCTGACATAGTCGGGAGATGCTGTTGTATTGTGTATTTGTTAGGCGGAGACTAGTACGATAGCTTGTTAAGGCGCTTATCATTAACCATGATTTTTGTGCCAAATTTCGACTCATTATGATAAAGGATATCGAAACTGGCTAATCTGTCAATTTAATTTGGCTACAATGCTATCTAATACTCTAATTTAACCCGTTCATTCCTGAACCTCATTATTTTCCGGTACTAATAGCCATCATTCATTGTAATGACTCTGAATTTTATAACGATCATCTTACTAAGCTATCGTTTATTTCAAGCATTCGTTGACTAGCTTGGATACTTTCTGCTTCTGCTTGCTACGTTGCCTTTTCTCTGATTTTCTCCAGAGCAATTGGAATTTCATCGACTCGGGCAGTCTGGGTTTGTAGGACTGGAGTCGCTGCAGGAATTATCAGATTCGTGCTTATAGTTGATTACTGACCTGATGCGCCGCAGATCGCACCCAGAGTGGTTACTCACTCTGGGAGTGTTCTTGATGAAATTACTCGTCTGCTGCCTGGCAGCACTGTTCCTTTCTTCCGTCACCATTGCTGGCACCGTTATTTATACCGACAGCACGCATCCCGTAGTCAGTGAGTACGCTGCGGACGTTACCGTTGTGCAACTCTTGATGCCCCCGACTGTTTGCAGGCGCAGCTGTTTGGCAAACTGCCAGCTGACTCTGCGCAGGCAGAGCAGCAAACGCTGGCAGTGATAGCCTCGCATGTCTTTCAGCAGCGCCAACAGCAACTTGTCGGGAAGTATTATGCTAGTATCACACCCGTGCCTAGTCTCTGTGGTTGGAGAAATATCCTGCCGTGGTGTTTGACGATAAGTGGGTAGTCTACGGTACCACCGACATTGCCGTGGCCACGCAGCAGTTGAATTCCTGGAAGGAGAAAGCCCGATGAGCATGACACTCTTTCGCCAATCACCTGCACTGGCACCCCGGACAGTATCAATACTGCCAGCTTGCTCGCCAGTGCCGCTAGTATGGATCGCATTAGCTGGCGCATCAGCAGCATCTGTTACTGGCTGTTCTGCACGCCGTTTAGTTGCTCGGTCAAAACATCCGTCAAGGTCACGTATTTTATTCCGCAAGCTGTTGTCTCCGCCTATGAAAGTGCACTTCTTGGGGGAGCGGCAGGCGTGGAAAACGGTAGGGGCTGCCAGGAGATGAAAGCGCCCGGCATGCACAGGCAGAATCTGCATTTTACTATGGTGATGCGTATGGTCATCCGGCGATAAAGATTATCGGCGGAATGGTTCCCGGCTATTCCTGCAACAGCGCCGCCACGCCCTTGATGCGCTCGTCTGGCGTACCGATATGCCGGAGTAGCTTTATCCGGAGGCGCTCATAACTGGCAGCCGCGAAATCGGCAGCATGCTGTCCGGCAATATATGGGGCAACGTGTATCCCCGCAGCGGCTTTGTTACACAGACTGATAGCTATAAGTCAGCGGCGGTTGTGGTGGTGCGGCGGGTGGCAGAAATTATCACTCGCCAGGGGCAACTACATGTTTACGGTCAACTAACCGGCCAGCGTTCTCCAGGCTACTGGCTACCGGAACCCGTACAGGAAAACACCGGCACGAATAACCACAAGTGGCAGCGCCTTTCGCCGCAGCTGTCACAGCGTTGTGCGGTCTTTCCTGATAGCAGTGGGCCAGGTTGCGCATAACGGTAACTATGACTGGGCGCTCTGGCAGCCATACAGCTGCTGCAAACGCCGCGGCTAAACATTCCTTTACAGCATCGATTTTTCTGAGGCTCATAAACCATGACATATCGAAACACTATGCGCTGGTCCTTTACGGCGCTTGCCTTGTTCACCGTGGCATCAGTGTCGGCACTGGCTGCTGACACTGAGCACTCTTCGTCCGGCGTGTCGGTCAATTGTGCCATTAATGACGGTCTTTTCTATTCCATTGATGGCGGTTCGGTGATTTCATCGCCGCTGAGCCGCAGCAACATGTCACGCCAGGGGCTGAACGGCGGCTGGAGCAGTGACCTGATGTGCGGCAGCTTCGACCTGAAAACGACCGTGGGCAACCAGCTTAACGGCATCACCAGAGGACCTGATGGGCAATGTTATTCAAGGGTCCACCGGCGCGGTGATGAGCATGCCAGCGATGGCTATCCAGTGCGCTAACCCCAGGTTGTATGAAATGCTCACCAACAGTGTGCTGCAAGCGGGTATTAACTTTGACAAGGAATAGCTCAACTGCCAGAACATGTCAAAAGGCTGGCTAACTAAACCCTTGGCAGCAAGTGGCAGCAGGAGGAGGTATCAGAAGAGTATCGAAGAGTATAAGGATATCGTAGCCACCAGTGGCGGTGATGCCGTTTTCAGCTACTAGAAGCTGCAAAAAGCCACTGGCGAGGAAGGCGTCACCTGGATAGGGAGATAGAAATGCGGGGGCAAAGGTCAATAGGCCATTCAGCCTACCCGGGACCTAGCGAAATCCGGTTATAATATGATGAATAGCCTGCCAGTAACTAGCAATAGCCAACTAAGTGATGCCACACATTAACTCTGTGGGTTGGATAGGCAGCGACTACTTTCTGAATACCTCTGACTATTACGACGACTACACGCCCATGACGACCGTCACCAATAGCCGTACGACGACAGTAGAGACAGTGGCTACTCTAATACCGGTCAGGGAGGCTATATCCTACCCGCACAAGACCTGGTGGTCAGACAGCAACGTCTGGCTACGTAAACGCGCGCAGGCGAGCTTCAGCGATAGCACGAGTAAAGAGAGATGCAGTGTCAGTTTCCTGGCTCACAATGGGAAGATTCAGCACTGTGGTGGCGGCTGGTGAGTCCGGCAGCGGTGTAACTTATATTGCTGGCAGAGGCGACACTGCTAGCGGTATTGGGAACAGCTTGTCGCGCTTCACCTCTACTTATCGGACTGGGTATGAAACAAGTGGAGGCTTTACCGGGCTTTGACGCCTTAAAGCAGGCGATGACGATGATCCAGACGCTGCTGCAAATGATGATCATCATAGTAATACCAGTACTGGTGATGTTCAGCACCTATGATCCTAAAACGATTGTGACTATCTCGTTTGCACTGTTTGCATTGCAGTTCATTACCTTCTGGTGGGAACTGTCGGGTTGGTTGGACGACAGGTTGATCACCATTTTGTATTCCAGCCTGGCTGCAAGTGGACTGGCATCGGAGGTGCCCATTGCGGATTTCCTGAGCTCTCCTCGTGATGGTTGGATCATGAATCTTGTATTGGGAATGATGTACGTAGTATTTCCTTGGTTCTGGGTGGGGGTGCATGCTAGGTTGGGTGGGTGTCAAAATAGGAAGAATTGCGGAATGGTTTATCAAGGGGGCCGGGGGACGATCAGGCACAACAAGCTGGCCAAAATAGGGAGCCATGGCTGGGGAGGCCGTAAATCCGGTGTAAAAAGAATTCTCTAAAAATTAAACCTTTTTTCAAGACTGCCAGGAAGTTTGCTGGCAGTCCCTAATAATTTTTATTGATTCTAGAATAGCCCATATACTAGCCATAACCTTTGGCACCATCACGAAAACCATCTTTTTGCTTTTTTCTTTATAGAAGCTGAATCCGGTATAAAAGATGCAATCAACGCCGCCGCAGAACATGCTATTCTGAAAGAATCTTTCAAATCCTTGCCAAAGCTGTGTCCATTTTCATACTTATGTAATTCTTTTTTCCAGTCACTGGCCATCGTCACGCCATTTTAAGATACTCATTCAATATGCCCAGATTACTAAATTTCTATGCAAGCAGCAAATTTTGAGCAGTATCAATTGACAATGATGGAATAGATCGCTAACAAATATCTAATATGTAAAGATAGCCCTAATGTTTAAGACATTATTGGAGCTAAAATCAGAAACGTGTGCAAGAAGAAGTTTACGCACATGCCGTTGGCAGAAGGTCCCACCATTACAGCGACAGCATCCTGAAGAAGCTTATCATGTCTGTGAAATCCCCGGGCAGCATGCCATTTTATGAAAAGTTACATGATGTGTTTATGATACTACTAACCGAATGCTTATGATGCACAGCAGTTGAAAAATTGATAAGGCTATCTGACTGGTGCACAGAGTATTTATGTGAGCAAAATTATTCAAGATATTTTGGATAAGATGTAAGCTTGTCTATCTTTGAAAAATCTATAGTTCATTGTTAACTAAATAGGCGGAGGACGTAATTCTAATAATATTTATCATAATGGTAAGTTTTTTAGTAATTGCTTAATTTTAGGTAGGGTATTAAAGGTTTATCAATATGCACATAAGCCTAATGTAATAACTGATTGGCGCTTACTTTTCATTATTAATCCACATATATGCATAATGATTTTAGTTTTATTGTACTCTATATAAAAAGTAGAGATCTTGACACTCAAGATTTTGTTGGGGACCAGATAGGTGCAGTCTCAGCATCATAAAATTTGATATCTTTTTTCTGGCCAATAAATCTTTTAGTGAGTTTAATTATGCTAGTATTATCTTTAGAATTTTCAACCACATAAATACTAATAAAAACCCTATCAACCTAGCCATCAATTATTTTGTCAAAAATGTATTTGTCATTTTCTGCGATTGAATGCCCATGAATAAGCAAAGTCCCATTGATATTTCCTAACGCATCGTAGCAATTATTAAGATAATGGTTATGTCTAATTCTTTCTAATTTTTTTATATGTTGACTCGGACAAAAATAACAGAAACTTACATTCACCTAAACTTTTCTCAACTTGCTAAATAATACTGATATCTCTATCTACCTTAAAAGTATGTTTTCTTACTGAACCACCATCATTATAAATATGAATAACCTCATGAAGAAAAAATAGTTTTGTTTATTGGGTTACAAAAATTTATCTGACCAAAAACTATCATTAGTGATAAATCCTTCTGGCTGAATTTCGTTCTTATTGATAATCCAGTAAAGTAGCAGTTTATAATAAGTGTGAATATTTTTCAAATTGCGAAATAAATTTTTTGCACACTTATATTCTTCGGACTTTATTGAGCTAGATTTCTCATGGTGCTTACTTGATATAATCTTGATTGGTGAGTTTTTGAGGGTGTCTTGGTCTTTACTAATCACATCTGTTTTTTTCGGATTCAATAGTGCCAAAATCAGCATCTTCAAATGATGATCTATAATTAAATATATTGAGGGCACAAAGCTTGTGAAAAACCATTCACAAATAAAACTGAGGGTTTATCTTACTATGAGTAAAAATGATTTCTCTAGCATTTCATTAAATGACGGTAGCGGCATTTGAAATTCCTCTAAACTTTATGATGAGACTAATATTCATTAACATATCTTGATTGCATATTAACTATATCAGAAAGAACTCTCTCTAAGATGGGCTTTGTTGAATAAATCTAACTTTTAGATGACTGACTGATCTGATTGTTATGGTCGTTTCAACATAAGGTTCTCATGGTAAAGCAAAAGTTTAAAATCACTAACTGGTCAGCCTACAATAAAGGCGCTCAGGAATCGCGGTTCGCTGACGATATAGCTAGACGAGTCAGCTATTGCTGCATGAACCGACAGCGCACATCCCAAGTATAGTGATCGGCCACTTCACTACACCGATATGGCAATTACCACGATCTTGATGATGAAGCGTGTGTTCAACCTGCCGCTCCGGGCTTTGTAGGGCTTCGTTGAATGGCCGGATAAATACCTCGAGTGTAACCACGCGGTGGCGAATCAGCATCAGAGTGGCAGCAATGATGTCTGGAAAAGAAAAGTGGGCTATAACCGTCGTTCAGTGGTAGAAACGGTGATGTTCGGTATTAAAAACCTTGCTGGGCAGCCATCTGAGCCTGCGGAGACTATGACGCGCAGGTGGGTGAAGCGGATGGCGATGGTTAAGGCGCTGAACCGGATAACGTTGCTGGGAATGCCGGACAGCACCTGGATCGCATAACTGGTGTGCCAGTGCAGCGGGAGCCATCCCGTCAGCTCACTCTGATTTATTCAACAAAGCCTCTGGGATGCTTTGGAACTGATCTATCGGCAGCAGTTAACCGATAAAATGATTGCAAGGCCTTGTAACAGGATCGCAGTTCGATCCAATATTATTCCTGTTGTAACATTGCGATAAGAAACATGCCAATGTCATGGAACCACGGCTACCGCCTCTCTGATTATAATTTCCATTCAATTCATGCATCGGCGCTAATCTGTAGCCGGATTGGCCTCTGCAGTAACTATCTACATTAGCCCACGTCGTGTTTGTATCGTTGTCGTTGATAAACCAGCTTTTCAGAGTGAAGTCGTATGTGATGGCGTTACCCTCTCCACTTTTCGGGGTGCCGGTAATAGTTACTTTTTTCCAGATCCTCTATCGATGAAGGTCACCACGCCATTGTTCACGTCGACCTATGATGCATCTGATTCCCAAGTATAGTTTGATGATTGATTGCCATTGTTGAGTTCAAGCGTAAATTCTGTCTGCTTAAAGCCGATTGCATAGGCGGGTGAGCTATTGGGGCAGCGCCTAGCTAGGGAGTTGCAGCGTGGCTTTCGGGTCGCTGCCTGCCTGTTACGCGGTATAGATGCGGGTGTGGGTACCGTTCCCAGCGTTTGTCCAGGACGTGGCCTCGTCAGTCGCATTGGCCACCTGTACGCTGTCATTGGTCAGGGCCGCTGACTGGCCGCTGACCGGGTTACCCTGCGTATCCTTGAGCGCGTCACTGTCACCATTCATCTCGCGGCCAGCCACGTAGTTGTCCTGATCGCGCATGATGGCCGAGTTTTCCTGCGCGGCATGACTTTCAGTGATCACTAGGGCCAGTACCGTGACCCTGATTTCGCTGCGCTCTGTGCGATTCCTCCTGGTGTCCGCTGCTACGCCACTCAACAGGTAGGTGTTTATCTATCGCCCCACTTTCTGGTACGGCGGTAGTACTACGCTATAATCTGCGCCGACCCGCACGATTTTACCTCCTGAAGCCATGTCGGTGCCGTCCATTCAATGTGTGCCAGATCGTATTTGCTGGTCACCGATACGCCCAGCGACTTTTACTCGCCCGTATAACCGCTTACCTATTCTGCCGTTTGCCGGTGTATCACCTGCTGCTGATGGTACTCCAGGAGGATATTGTTGTTACGTGCCACCAGGTCGTAGCGGATGCCTGCCAGGATACGCATCACTGCCACTACCTCTGGATTGAGCTGCTGATGCCAAGGCACGCCCAATTGATAGCGCAGCTCAATACCCAGATGAGTGTCGCTTTTGCTGTGCTGTCCCTGACGCTGTTCCGTACTGAAGGTGATGAGAGGAACTGGGGTATAGTCTAACCAGGCTGTGAGGGTGTGGGGTTGTGCTGCCGGGTATCCTTTCCAAACAGTGCCACTTCTTTACCGTAATATTGCTGATACGCCAGTTTCACGCCAAGCTGAGGCAGTGAGGGTAGCCAAGCCTGCAGCATGCACGTCCCAGCCATTGGCGGGACGAACTTCATAGTCTTCCACATCCGTTGAATCCTTCCAGCCTATCAGACTTCTATAGCTGTTGGCATTCATCTTCAGGAAATCACGCCAGTATTCTACACCAATGCCTGCCCGTGCGTGTTCTTGGGATAAATCATAATAACCAAAGACATTGCCGCCCAGCATGTAGCTGGGTGAAAAGTGGCGGAATCCTACCTCGATATTTGACTGGGTTCGGTCATCAGTGCGGTGCGGGCTACCTTGGGTAAAAACCAGTATATCCTTTTATTCGTACAAAGGAACCAGCAGGTTAAATTGTGATTTTTTCAGGGAAAAGTTTTTGTCGGTATCAAGCTGCACGCGAGCAGTACCAAACTAGTTCAGCCATTGCTTGGTCTTGCAGCTGACTACACTATTTACCGTTCCTCTGGCTCTGTTTGCTGCGGTGTCCCTCCCCCTTGGATTATTGGACAGGAAATCCCCCCATTTGTGAGGCCAAACTCGCTATTTTCTGTAACTGCCCATCATCATGTTTTTCCGCCGCTTTAGAGATGGCTGCATCATTCCATATGATTTCGGGAAGCGGTGCCAGCCCAGCGGCACATCCAGCTCATCACTAAGTTATAGATGCTAAAAACCGTGCGCAAAGGTGCGAAACTGATTAGGTTTACGCAGCTACTCCAATGTCATGTGATATTTTTGAGCTAGTAATGCGCTATTTTCGCCGCTGGAGAGGATATGCACCTGCGTTTGCAAGGATGTATCCGCTGGCTTTTTCAGGAAAGGGTTATCGCTGCCAACCTTTGACCCATTCAGGGTGCCTGTAGCGGTAGCGGCCAAAGGAAAATTAAACTGCGTTACAATAAGCATCCATACAAACAGTTTTGTATGAAACGAGACAGCGTTAGGTAACATTGCTTTTATAAATCCTTTTCTAAAAAAACTCTTCTGCTAAAGTCAGGATAGCATCCAGTTAAAATAGGATCGCCTTTCAGGCATTTTTATTAGCGTTATTTATTTGAAATGAGATCCCCCCTATTAGATGTCAACTATATTGATGGTTAGGAAACTGAATCTGTAGTGGTCAAGTAAACTTGGCCACGGTTTTATGGTAAGAAAAACGATATTTGTTCTCTGATTCTTCTGGTGTTAGCCCATCATTGTAATGATTGGGTCTGACATTGTTGTAATAATTCAGGATATACTGGCCAATTTGCTCCTGAGACTCGTCTCCATCCCGGTAGCCATTTGTTGGCTCAGGATACGGAAAAAGCGTTCCGTTTGGGCTGTTATCCCAGTAGTTTCCACGCCTACTGACACTTTGCTTTATTCTGTAACCCCAGAGAAGTTGTTGATATATCAACTCGGTATACTGGCTTCCTTGATTGCCGTAGAACATCACATTCGATGTCTGGCCGCGACTCTCATAGGCTAGCCGTAATGCTGCCCGACTTATCAGCGTTGTATCTGCGTTTGCCGACAGACTCCAGCTAATCATCCTGCGGGAAAAGATCCATCATCGCCGCCAGATAACGCCATTTCCACTTCAGTGTAGCCTGATGTGTATGTGTTTCTGGCTTCCGTCTTCAGATAGGGATTACCTTCAGGTAGACGCCAGCGGAACATCTTCTTGCCTTGCCCTACCAACCGGTAC